>NZ_CP060717.1:2397500-2557483 GCF_014396585.1 Sphingomonas rhizophila | reverse complement strand
GCGGGCCGGTGCTGGAAAAGCTGTTGAAGCGCCTGCCGGGTGAGCATCACGCCATCTACACCGACGTCGACGGGACGTTCCCCAACCATCACCCTGACCCGACGGTCGAATCCAACCTGGAAGACCTGAAGCGGCTCGTCGCCGACAAGGGTCTCGATTTCGGTATCGCGTTCGACGGCGATGCAGACCGCATCGGCGCGGTCGATGGGCAGGGCCGCGTTATCTGGGGCGACCAGTTGTTGATGATCCTGGCCGGACCGGTGCTGAAGGACGAGCCGGGCGCGACGATCATCGCCGACGTGAAGGCCAGCCAGACCCTGTTCGACCGGATCGCCGAAATGGGCGGCACGCCGCTGATGTGGAAGACCGGGCACAGCCTGATCAAGTCGAAGATGAAGGAAACCCATTCGCCGCTGGCCGGGGAAATGAGCGGCCACATCTTCTTCAAGCACCAGTGGTACGGCTTCGACGACGCGATCTACGCCGCGGTGCGCCTGATCCGCGCGGTGTCGCAGAGCGGCAAGTCCCTGACCGACTTGCGATCGGAAATGCCGGTGTCGATCGCGACCCCGGAAATGCGCTTCCAGGTCGACGAGACCCGCAAGTTCGCGGTGATCGACGAGGTCGCGAAGCGGCTGGCCGACGAGGGCGCTGAGGTCAATTCGACCGACGGCGTCCGGGTGAAGACTGCCGACGGCTGGTGGCTGCTGCGCGCTTCGAACACGCAGGACGTGCTCGTCGCCCGCGCCGAGGCGAAGGACGAGGCCGGACTCGACCGGCTGCTCGCAACGATCAACGGCCAGCTCGAAGCATCGGGCTAGAGGCGGTCGAGGCCGCGCACTAACCGAGTCACAATCCCGACTCACTTCGCCGCTATGCCCCTTTCCCAGCAGGGAGGGGGTCATGCGGGATATTCTGCGTTCCAGATCGGCATGGATGATCGGCGGCGCGTTGCTGGTCGGTCTCGGGTTCGCCGCGGCGCGGGCGCTTCGGGTCGATCTCGATTTCGACCCGTGGAGCGACGACCTGCTCGGTTACTAGCCGCCGATACAGGTCGGAAGCGTGGCCGCGTCCGCGACCGCCCGCGCCCTGTCGCTCTGGCTCGGACCGGGCGGTACTGCGGCGACGGGACAGGCAAGCGTAGCGAGCCGGATGACGACCAGGTAGGATCGGTCCGGCACATTGGGATCGGGATCCTCGTTGACGTTGAAGCGCACCGTCATCGTCCGCGGCGGCTGGCCCGCATCGCCACGCCATTCGATGGTCGGGCCAAGCACGCTGAATCCGCCACCGCCCGCAACCGGGCTCAATGCGATATCGTCGCGCTTCCCGTCCGGCCGGATGACGACCAGGTTCTGGCGAAGGTCGCTTTCGACAACCTCGTAGTCATAACCGCCGACGCCCGGGCAGCGATGGCGGAAATATCCGCCCTCTTCCTCGTTCTTATCGACTAGCCGGCACTTCTCAATGCCGCCGGTAGTGAACCGGCTGACCTTCCGATCGACCGGCTTGGCTGGCGTTTGCGGTGGGGCGACCACCGGCGCCGCTTCATTCGCCGAGGGCTGGCCAATCGGCTCGTCGGCCGGCTGTTGCTGGCAGGCGCCAAGAAGCAAAATGGTCGGCAACACGAAGCGCATCATCGTCCGATCAGAAGTTCGACAGATGCGCTTCAAACCTCCGGCGCAGCACTTCGGCCCCATAGCGGTCGACCGGCGCGTTGTCCGAATTGCGCCGGCTGCAGTCCCGCGCGAACTGCTCGATGAGATTGACCAGTTCATCGATCTGGCGGCTGCGATCGCGGTCGTCTGGCGGTAGGTCGTCCAGTTCCTTGTCGATGAGCTGCGGCAGGCGGCGGTCGATCAGCGAACAAACCTCGTGCGCGTCGACGTCCAGCTTGGCCTCGCCTAGCGACACTCGCGAACGGTCGATTGACCGGCGCAGAACCGCGATCCGGTCGGCATGGCCCGGCGCGGCGAGCGCAAGCCGGCGCCACGCCCGGTCACTGTCATCATCGCTTGGCACGGCCGATGCGGTCGCGTCGACCACCGGCGCCGCTGCCCTCGGCCGGCGCGTGAACAGCCGCTCCATGCTTCCCAGCAGGAAAAAGGCCGGAAGCCACAGCGCGACCGCCGCGAACGCAGTGATCAGCAACTGGACGAAGCCATTGTCGGTCGCCGCCGCCCCGACGACGATCGCGCCGATCACCGCTAGCGCGAACGAAATCCCGGCACGCCGCGCCAGCCGCATGCCGCGCTCGACGAAGCCGGTCAGCTGGTCACGCGGGTCGGGATAGTAATTGGGTGTCCGGTCCATGGCTGGATTATGGGGTCGCGGCGTCAGCGATCAAGCGGCGGCTCAATCGTCCTCGTCCTCGTAACCGACCAAATTCAGTTCGCGCGCCTTGATCTGGTGGAGCATGCACCAGTGCATCAGCGCATCCTCGCGACCGTGCGTGATCCAGACTTCACGCGGCGCGACGTCCTTGATGGTCTGCGTCAATTCGTCCCAATCGCTGTGGTCGCTGATCACCAGCGGCAGTTCCACGTTACGCTGCCTGGCGCGCTGGCGGATGCGCATCCACCCCGATGCCATGGCGGTGATCGGGTCGGGCAGGCGCCGCGACCAGCGGTCGTTGAGCGCCGATGGCGGCGAGATGATGATGCGGCCTTTCATCTCTTCCTTCGTGGCCCCGGTTGCCGGACGAAGGTCGCCCAGGGGCACGCCCAGTTCCTCGTACAGGCGGCACAGCCGCTCCATCGCGCCATGGTAATAGATCGGGTCGTCGTGGCCGCGACCGCGAAGCTCGGCGACGACCCGCTGCGCCTTGCCCAGCGCATAGGCGCCGACCAGCACGCACCGCTCCGGCTCGGCCCGCAGGCGGTGGAGCAGCCGGTCGACCTCGCTACCCGTGTCGGGGTGATGGAACACCGGGAGGCCGAACGTCGCCTCGGTGATGAAGATGTCGCACGGCACCACCACGAACCGCTCGCATGTCGGATCGGGGCGGCGCTTGTAGTCGCCCGACACCACCACCCGCTCGCCCTTGTAATCCATGACGATCTGCGCGGATCCGAGCACATGGCCGGCGGGAACGAAGCTGATGTCGACCTCGCCGATCCGCGTCGATTCGCCATACTGGACCGGCCGCCCGTTCTGGTCGCCGTAGCGGACGCCCATGATCGCCAGTGTTTCGGGGGTCGCCCACACCTCGCTGTGGCCGCCCCTGGCATGATCGGCGTGGCCGTGAGTCACAAGCGCGCGCTGCTTGGGCTGCGACGGGTCGACCCACGCGTCGGCGGGCTTAACGTAGATGCCTTCCGGAAAAGGCTCGATCCAGGAACCCAGTCGGGCCATTGCGCGGTTATACGGGGGACGGCGGCGCATTGTTCCGCCCATTCATGGAGGAAGGTATGGATCTTGGCGGCGTCAACCTCGTGCTGATCGAGGTCATCGGGGCGGCCGTCCTGTTGCTCGTCATCGCCTACGCCGTGATGCGGACCAAGAGCACCGGCAAGGACAGCAGCAACCCGACAACCGAACGCGCGACGCGCGAACTCTACCAGAAAGAGGACCGGGCCAACCGGAACGAGGAAGCCTGACCAAGCTTCCCGACGTCCTTGGGCAATGGTTCGATGAGCGCGGCTGGGCCCCGCGCCGGCACCAGCTCGACATGCTCCAGGCCGGGCATGACGGCGTCCACGCCCTGCTCGTCGCCGCGACCGGTGCAGGCAAGACGCTGTCGGGCTTCCTGCCGACCCTGGTCGACCTGATCGAGGCACCAACCGAGGGCCTTCACACCCTCTACATCTCGCCGCTCAAGGCGCTGGCGGTCGACGTCCAGCGCAACCTGCTCACTCCGATCGCGGAGATGGACCTGCCGATCCGGGTCGAGACGCGCAGCGGTGATACGCCCTCGGACCGCAAGGCGCGGCAGCGCGCGCGGCCGCCGCAAATCCTGCTGACGACTCCGGAATCGCTCAGCCTGCTGCTGTCCTATCCGGACAGTGCAACATTGTTTGCCGGCCTCAAGACGGTGGTGGTCGACGAAATCCACGCCTTCGCGCGGGAAAAGCGCGGCGACCTCCTGGCGCTGGCGATGGCGCGGCTGCAGACGCTGGCCCCGGGCGTCCGCCGTGTTGGCCTCAGCGCGACCATCGCCGATCCCGACGCCTATCGCGCGTGGCTCGCTCCCGACGGCGACATCGACGCGGTGCGCCTGGTCGCGGGCGAACCCGGCGTCGATCCCGACCTCAGCATCCTCATCCCCGAAAACCGGATCCCGTGGGGCGGGCACAGCGGACGCCACGCCGCGCGGCAGGTGATGCGCCTCATCGAGCAGCACCAGACCAGCCTGATCTTCTGCAACACCCGCAGCCTCGCCGAACTGATCTTCCAGGAATTGTGGGCGGCCAACGACCAGTCTCTGCCGATCGGCGTCCACCACGGCAGCCTGGCGCTGGAGGCTCGGCGCAAGGTCGAGGCGGCGATGAGCGACGGCCGGCTGCGCGCGCTGGTCGCCACCGCCAGCCTCGACCTCGGCATTGACTGGGGCAATGTCGACCTGGTCTGCCAGATGGGCGCACCCAAGGGCTCGTCGCGCCTGTTGCAGCGGATCGGCCGCGCCAACCATCGGCTGGACGAGCCGTCCAAGGGCATCGTCGTCCCCGGCAACCGCTTCGAATATCTGGAAGCGCAGGCCGCGCTCGACGCGATCGACGCGCGCGAACTGGACCCCGACGTCTTCCGCCCCGGAACGCTCGACGTGCTCGCCCAGCATATCCTCGGCATCGCCTGCGCGGGCCCGTTCGTGGAGGCCGAACTGCTCGCCGAAGTCCGCTCCGCCGCCCCCTATGCGGGCCTCACCGACGAGGTGTGGCGGCGCGTCCTCGAATTCATCGCCACCGGCGGCTATTCGCTGCGGGCCTACGACAAGTTCCGCCGGCTGGTCGAGGAGTCTCCCGGCCACTGGCGGATCACCAGGCCGCAGGTCGCCGCCCAGCATCGCCTCAACGCCGGGGTCATCGTCGACAATCCGATGATGGACATCCGCTTCGCCAACGGCCGGATGCTCGGGCGGATCGAGGAGGGCTTCGCATCCAGCCTGTCGATCGGCGACCATATCTTCTTCGCCGGACTCAGCCTGGAGGTGAAGCGGTTCAAGGACAGCGACATCGTCGTCGCCGCTTCGTCGAAGCAGGCGCGGCTCGTCACCTACGGCGGGCAGCGCATGTCGATGTCGACCCACCTCGCCGACCGGGTGCGCGCCTATCTGGCCAACGATAGTGAATGGCACCGCTTTCCCGACGATGTCCGCGAATGGCTGGAGGTCCAGCAGCGCCGCTCGATCCTGCCGCAGCCCGACGAGCTGCTGGTCGAGACCTTCCCGCGCGAAGGCCGCCATTACATGTGCGTCTACAGCTTCGAAGGGTGGAATGCGCACCAGTCGCTCGGCATGCTGATCACCAAGCGGATGGAAACCGCGGGTTTCAAGCCGCTGTCGTTCGTCGCCAACGACTACGCCCTCGCCATCGCCAGCCTGGAGCCGGTCGAGGATCCCCGCCCGCTATTTTCACCCGACATCCTCGAACATGAATTCGTCGAGTGGGTCGAGCAATCGCATCTGTTGAAACGCGCCTTCCGCGAAGTAGCGGTGATCGGCGGGCTGGTCGAGCGGCAGCATCCCGGCAAGCGCAAGACCGGCAAGCAGGTCAGCTTCTCGACCGACCTCATCTACGACGTCTTGCGCAAATATGAGCCCGAACATCTGCTGCTGCGCGCCGCCTGGGACGATGCCCGGGCGCGGATGACCGAGCTCGGGCGACTGGCGCGCCTCGTCGACCGGGCGGCGGCGACGATGGTCCATGTGAAGGCCAGCCGGGTGACGCCGATGGCGGTTCCGCTGATGGTCGTCATCGGCCGTGAAGCGGCGCCCGCGGGCACCGCCGACGAAGCGTTGCTGGTGGAGGCCGAAGCGCTGGCCGAAGAGGCGATGCGCGTCGATTGATTCATGGTGTTTCAACAACTTGCGGCTTAAGGAACGGGCGATGCGTATGCTTGCCCTCGCCCTTCCGATCCTGTTGTCCGGCTGCGTTGTCGGAACGATTGCCAGCACCGCGGTCGATGTCGCCACCCTGCCGGTCAAGGCGGCGTCGAAGGGCTACGACCTTGCCACCACCAGCCAGTCGGAGGCTGACGAGAAGCGCGGCCGCGAACTGCGCAAGGCGGAGGAGCAGGCCGGCAAGCAGGCGCGGCTGTGGCTCGAGCAGTGCCGCAAGGCGCAGGCGCGCGGGCAGGCCTGTCCGCCACCGCCGCCGGGCCTGACCATTTCCGCAAACCCGCAACCGCGCTAAGCGCGGAAGCGTGCGCTATTTCCTCGACACAGAATATGACGGCTTCGGCGGGGCTCTGCTGAGCCTGGCTTTGGTGCCGGAGGACGGCGGCGAGGAATTCTACGTGGTGCTTGATGGCGAGGCGTCCGACCCGTGGGTCCAGCGCCACGTCGTGCCGTTCCTCGACATGGTGCCCGAAGGCCTGAAGGGTCCGCGCCTCTCTCGCCGCGCCGCGGCCGAAGCGCTCGCCGCATGGATCCAGCTGGACGAGGCGGTCGAGATCATTGCCGACTGGCCCGAGGATCTGGCGCAGCTGTCGATGCTACTAATCACCGGACCGGGCCAGATGGTCGCCGTGCCGCAACTGACCCTGCGCCTCGTCCCGCTCCATGGCTTTTCGACCGCCGCCAACAGCGTCGTCCCGCACAATGCGCTTCACGACGCCCGCGCGCTTCGCGACCATTTCCAGAACCTGTTGTTTTAACGGGCGAAGCTCGCCTATGGGCGGGTAATGGTTCCCTTTTCGTTCGGCGGTCAGGATTTCATTCCCAGCAGCGAGGGCGCGCTGTTCTGGCCGGCGCGCGGCGCGTTGCTGGTCGCCGACCTTCACCTCGAAAAGGCAAGCTGGTTCGCGCGGCTCGGCCAGATGCTGCCGCCCTATGATTCGATCGCGACCCTCACCGCGCTGGAACGCGAGGTCGAGCGCACCGGCGCGAGCGCGGTCTACTGCCTGGGTGACAGTTTTCACGACAAGTTCGGCTGCGACCGCCTGCCCGAACAGGCCCGCGCCATCCTCACCGGCCTCACCGGCCGCCTCCACTGGCTGTGGATCGTGGGCAACCATGACGCCGGCTTCATCGACCATTGCGGCGGCGAGATCATCGACGAAACGGTGCTCGACGGCATCGTCCTACGCCACGAGGCCGAGCGGGAGGAACTGCGTCCGGAAATGAGCGGCCACTACCATCCCAAGCTGCGTCTCAACCTGCGCGGCCGGCGCGTGGCGCGGCGGTGCTTCGTCGCCAGCCAGTCGAAGCTGATTCTGCCCGCCTTCGGTTCGCTGACCGGCGGGCTCGACGCGCATCATCCCGAAATCATGGGCAAGGTCGGCCCGGGCGCGTCGGCGCTGGTCCCGGTCAGTGATCGGCTTCTGCGCTTCCCGATCGCCGCCTAGGCAAGCACCGCCTTCATCAGGCCGCGCGGGGAATTGCCGATCAGGAAGCCGTTCGCCAGGTCTTCGCGGAACAGCACCTGCTCCGCCGCGCGTCCCTCGTCGATCAGCCGGGCGCGAAGCACGCTCGGCATCAGGCCCAGCGCACTCGGCGGCGTCAGCAACTTACCGTCGCGCTCGACAAAGACGCTGGTCCGGCTGCCTTCCGTGATCCGGCCCTGCTCATCGTGGAACACCGTTTCGAACGTCCCCGTCTCGCGGCGCGCATCGTCGTAGAAGGCGCGGTCGGTGGTCTTGTAGCGGAGCCGGAAATCGTCGGACGCCACCGGTAGCGGCTTCAGCGCGACGGCGACCGGCATCCGAGGCGGACTGTCGAGCGGCTTCAACTGGATCGCCATGCTGCCCTTGGGACTGAGCAGCAGCCGGACCATGCCGCGTTCCTTGCGGCCGAAGGTCGCGGCCTGGAGTTCGTTGCGCGCGGCATGGCGGTCGAACCGGAACTCGAGATCCGCGGACGCCTTGCCGAGCCGGTCGAGATGCCGGTCAAGGTCGACGATTCCTTCTTGCGGATCGAACCGCATCGTTTCGATCAGGTCGAACGACCGCTGCCCCTGCGCCACGAATTCCCCTTAAGCCGGCACTCGGCCCACTCATCGTCAATCCGGCTGTCGACGACAAGACCCGATCCGAGACCCAGCCGGCAAATCGACGATTCCGGCGTCCCTTCGAGCGTTCGGATCAGCACGTTGAACGCGGCGTCGCCGGCCGGACCCGGGTCGATCCAGCCCATCGAGCCGGTGTAGGCGCCGCGCGGTTCCGGCTCGAGGTCGCGGAGTGCACGGATCGCTGCGACCTTGGGCGCGCCGGTCACCGACCCGCACGGGAAGATCGTTTCCAGCACATCGACCGCACCGATGCCGGAGCGGAGCCGCGCGGTGATCCGGCTGACCATCTGGTGCACGGTCGGATAGGTTTCGACCACGAACAGTTCCGGCACGGCAACCGATCCGACCTCCGACACCCGCGCCAGGTCGTTTCGCATCAGGTCGACAATCATCAGGTTCTCGGCGCGCTGCTTTTCGTCCGCCGCCAACGTCTCGGCCTCCGCCCGGTCCTCGGCGGGGTCGGCGCGGCGCGGGGCGGTGCCCTTCATCGGCCGCGCCTCGATCAAACTGTCGCAGATCGTGAAGAACTGCTCCGGGCTGCACGACACCAGCCAGCGCGATCCGTTGTGGACCACCCCGCCCCACCCCGCCGCCGATCCCGCGCGAAGCTTGGCGTAGAGGGCGAGCGGATCGCCGTGAACGATGAGGTCGTTCCCGAACGTCAGATTGGCCTGATAGAAATCCCCCGCGAACAGATGCTCGCGCACGCGGTCGCCCGCTTCGGCATAAGCGGCCTGCCCGATGCGCGGCCGCGGCCGGCCGACAAAGGCACCGTCGGGCGACGGAAGCACGTCCGCCGGCTGCGGCGAATCATAGCCGTCGAACAGCCCGAACCACAGCAGCGGTCCGTCGCCGGCCCGCGCGCCGTCGACCAGCTTGGGGTCGAGCGCCTGCCCTGCTTCGTACGACAGATAGCCGGCGGCATAGGCGCCCCGCTTCGTCAACTCGCGAAGCTGCTCCAGCGCCGGCCCCACCTCATCGAGCCGATCCGCTTGGATGATCCGCCACGGGTGCCGGTACAGCCGGCACGTCCCGCCCGGGCGCGCGTCGTCGAACAGCAGATAGGGCGCCCCAACCATCGCGCCCGCATTGCCCCGCCGCGAACGCGTCCGTAAACCCCGATCGAAACCGAGGGGGATGCCGATGCGTAAGGTCCTGCTGCTTGCCCTGTTGTGCTGCTCCGCCGGGGCGATGGCGGTCCCGCCCATCGACCGCGCGACCCAATCGCGGATCGACCGCATTCTCAAGGCGACGCCGCTGATCGACGGCCACAACGACATCGCCGAGGCGCTCCAGGAAAACCACGGCTCCAGCGTCGAGCGGCTCGCCAGCGGCACCGACCGCTGGGCCGAGCACCCGCTGATGACCGACATGGCCCGGCTCCGCGCCGGCCGGGTCGGCGGGCAATTCTGGTCGGTCTATATCGACGGGACGATCACCGGCGACGCGGCTATCCGCCGCACCATCGAACAGATTGACATCGTCGACCGGATGATCGCCGCCTATCCGAAAGACCTCGAACGGGCGCTGACCGCGGACGACATCGTCCGGATCCACCGCGCCGGGAAGATCGCCTCGCTGATCGGCGTCGAAGGCGGCCGGCAGATCGGCGCAAGCCTTCCGGCCCTGCGCCAGTTCTACCGGCTCGGCGCCCGCTACATGACGCTGACCCACAACCAGGCCACCGAATGGGCCGACAGCGCCACCGACGAGACGAAATTCGACGGCCTGTCGCCGTTCGGGGAGCGGGTCGTCATGGAGATGAACCGGCTCGGCATGCTGGTCGACCTCAGCCATGTCTCGCCGGCGACGATGCGCGACACGCTTCGGATCACCCGTGCGCCGGTCATCTTCTCGCACTCCTCGGCTGGCGGCGTGACCCCGCACCCGCGTAACGTTCCCGACGACGTGCTTCGGCTGCTGCCCGCCAATGGCGGCGTGGTGATGGTCAACTTCGTCCCCGGCTTCCTCAGCCAGCAGGTGTGGGACTGGTCCGCCGCGCAGGCCGCAGAGGAAGCGCGCCTCAAGGCCATCCACCGCGCCAGCAAGGCGGCGGTCGAAGCGGGTGTGAAGGCGTGGGCGGCCGCGCACCCCCGCCCCGCCACCGACGTCCGGATCGTCGCCGACCATATCGACCATGTCGCCCGCGTCGCCGGCCACGACCATGTCGGCCTCGGCGGCGATTACGACGGCATTCCCTATACCCCGACCGGGCTGGAGGGGGTCGAGACCTATCCGGTGCTGTTCGCCGAACTGATCCGGCGCGGGTGGAGCGACTCCAACCTCGCCAGGCTTGCTGGCGGCAATGTTCTGCGCGCGCTTCGCGGGCGGAGGCCACCGCCCGGGCGATGCGAACCGTCGCGCCGGCAATGGACAAGCTGCCCTCCGTTCCCGTAGCCGCCACCCCATGACGACCACCCCACCGATGCGCGCCGCGATCATCCCGGTCACGCCGCTGCAGCAGAACTGCACCCTGCTGTGGTGCACCAACACCATGCGCGGCGCCTTCGTCGATCCCGGCGGCGACCTCGACCGGCTGAAGGCCGCGGTCGCCCAGCATGGCGTGACGATCGAAAAGATCATCGTCACCCACGGCCACATCGACCATTGCGGGTCGGCCGGCATCCTCGCCGAAGAACTCGGCGTCCCGATCGAGGGCCCGCACGAGGAAGACCGTTTCTGGATCGCCCGGCTGGAGGACGACGGCAAGAATTACGGCGTCCCCGGCAAGCCGTTCGAGCCCGACCGCTGGCTGGTCGACCAGGACAAGGTGACGGTCGGCGACCTGACCTTCGACATTCGCCACTGCCCCGGCCACACGCCGGGCCACATCGTCCTCCACCACCCCGAATCGAAACTGGCGATCGTCGGCGACGTGCTGTTCCAGGGGTCGATCGGCCGAAGCGATTTCCCGCGCGGCAACCACCAGGACCTGATCAACTCGATCACCCAGCGCCTGTGGCCAATGGGCGGCGACACCGCCTTCATCTGCGGCCACGGCCCGATGAGCACTTTTGCCCACGAGCGAGCGACCAATCCGTTTGTCAGTGACGCCGCCCTGAGCCGCGCCTGAGCCGCCGAGCGCAGCGCCGCCGACGCGCAAAGCGCGTCGCCGAAGCAGCGCGAAGAGACGGCGAAGGCCGGCCGACCGGCGCTCAAGCGGCCGGATCGACGTCACGGATTTGCTCCGTGACGGATCGCTCGTCCTAGTGTCCGCTTTCGACCCATTGCGGACGCTAAGTGCCGGTGGAAAGATGAAGCCATGGGTTGGAGGAAAATCGTTGCTTTTGCGCTCGGCGCTTTGGTCGTTGCCGTTGTTGCGGAATCGCATTTCGGTTCGACTCGATACAAGCTGAACGGGGCCGCCTATTCCGTTCCGCACCAATACGAGTTCGCGCGCAATTTTCGGTTGCCGTGGCTAGAGAGCGCCGAAGGGCTGGAAAAAGAGCCCGATGAGTCAGTGTGGTTGCTTATTCCGTCCCACGAAATGGCTCGTGAGGTGCCTGGCTACAAGCGGCAATTCCATGGCTATTCGGACGACGTTGAAGCCGACGTCGTCGTTCAAATTCTCGGGGGAAAACGGCCCGCAGGTTCGCCATTGATCGGAAAGAAGCCCTCGCTGGGATCGAACGTGAAATTGCGCAGCAAGGCCGTCCTCAAATTGAGAAAACCACTGGATGGATCAGGGTACCCAACATTCTTGGCGCGGACGGCAAATTCGGAGCAGCAGGCCTGCGCTTCAGCCTAGTACCTTTTGACGGAATATCGATGTTACCCGCTAACTGGATGCCACCTTCATGCCAAGCATCTCAGGACGTTGATGGTATCGAGACCTACGATTGCGACTTTGTCATTTACCGTGACGGACTCTCTTTCGATTTCACGTTGCGGCGAGAAAACCTAAACACTGCCGGCCGAATGCCGGACTTCTTCCTCGCTCGGCTTAGGAAGTGGCGTAACTAGCTCGCTAGCGTCCGTTTGCGACCCATTGCGGTCATTAGCGTTCAATGGGATCAGGTCAGCGTGAGAGTGTTCCTCGTCTTTGCTGAGTTGAGTGCTGCGAGCGAACGCTTCGGAGGCGAGGGCTATGCTGGTGGCTTCGTCGCAGTTGTTGTCCCCGCTGAAGATATTCGTGCTGCCATAGATGCCGGAGAGAGCGCCCTGCGAGCCGATGGATACGACATTGTCGATATAGACAAGGTGCTCACTTTCGAGCCTGACGAATGGGAGCACGACGAGGAAGTCACGGCTGCTGCCCAGTAAACCGTCCGAGACAACCAAATCAGATACACCCCGTTCACAGTCTGGGGACACTAACGAAGCGTCCGCTTTCCACCCAAAGCGGACACCAGCGAAACAGCTGTCCTAAAAACCAGCCACCCGCCAACATCCGCGGTGGCTCTTTTCACAACGCTAGATTCAACACCGCCGCGCCTCCGCGCACGCTTTCCCTCAAGTTCGGACATCGGGCACGAATAGGCGGCATTCTCCACGACCTTTGTGAACCTAAGCGGCCGCCTGTCGCGCGCACCTTCGGCAAACGCAACTCCACCACCCCGCTTGCGCTCGTCCCGCTTTTCGCTATAGGGCGCACTCGTTCGCGACGATCCATCCGCCGCCGAGGGGTTTGCCCCGAGAGACAAGGCGTGGAGAGTCGCCAATTTTTTTGGTACTTTGTTGAGGTAGAGCCGCAATGGCCGTCCCTAAGAGAAAAACTTCGCCCTCGAAGCGGAATATGCGCCGCAGCCATGACGCGCTGAAGGTGACCAGCTTCCAGGAATGCCCGAACTGCGGTGAACTCAAGCTGCCGCACAACCTGTGCGCGGCTTGCGGCCACTACAACGGTCGCGAAATCGTTTCGACCGAGGCCTGAGCGGACTAGTCGAGGTGGCGCCAGCTCGCCAGGACGTGAGCCCGCGCATCGCGATTGACGCCATGGGAGGCGACATTGGCCCGGCGGCCATTGTCGGCGGAATGGCGCGCGCGCTTCGCAAGGACAAGAGCCTGTCGTTCGACCTGTTCGGCGACGAGGCGGTGATCGCCCCCGAAGTGGCGCGTCACCCGGCGTTGGCCCGTGCGATCACCATCCATCACACCACCGAAAAGATCGAATCGGACGAAAAGCCGAGCCAGGCGATCCGCCGCGCCCGCAACACGTCAATGGGCCTTGCAATCAACGCGGTGAAGGAGGGCCACGCCCACGCCGCGCTGTCGGGCGGCAACACCGGCGCGCTGATGGCCATCGCCAAGCTGGCGCTTCGCACCATGCCCGGCATCGACCGGCCGGCACTGGCCGCGCTGCTGCCGACCATGACCCATGACCTCGTCATGCTCGACCTTGGCGCCAATACCGAGTGCGATGCCCAGAACCTGGTCCAGTTCGCGGTGATGGGCGCGGCCTATTCGCGCACGGTCCTGTCGATCGACCGGCCGCGGGTGAAGCTGCTCAATATCGGCACCGAGGAACTGAAGGGCACCGACGAGCTGAAGGAGGCCGCCGCCCTGCTGCGCGACGCGACCTATTTGCCGATGGCGTTCGATGGCTTCACCGAAGGCGACAAGCTGTCTCGCGGCGATGTCGATGTGGTCGTCACCGACGGTTTTTCAGGTAACATTGCGCTCAAGACCGCCGAGGGCACCGCGCGCTTCGTCACCGACCTGCTGCGCCGCGCCTTCACCTCGTCGTTGCGATCCAAGGCCGGGTTCGCGCTGTCGAAGCCGGCGCTAAACCTGCTGAAGGTCCACCTCGACCCCAACAACCACAATGGCGCGGTCTTCCTCGGCCTCAACGGGCTGGTAGTGAAAAGCCACGGCAGCGCCAATCCGAAGGGCGTCGCCAACGCCATCGGCGTCGCCGCGCGCATGGTCCGCAACGACATCACCAACAAGATCGGCCAGGATCTCGACGAGTTCCGCGCCCACGCCTTTGCCGACGAGGCCGAGGCGTGACGATTCGTTCGGTGATTCGCGGGACCGGTTCGGCCTTGCCCAAGCGGCGGGTCGATAATGCCGAGCTGGCGCAAATGGTCGACACCACCGACGAGTGGATCGTCGAGCGTACGGGGATCCGCAGCCGCTACATCGCCGGCGACGGCGAGACGACCGCCAGCCTGGCGCACGAAGCGGCTGTGAAGGCGATCGCCGCCGCCGGCCTCGAGCCGACCGACATCGGCCTGATCGTGCTGGCCACTGCCACCCCCGACCACACCTTCCCGTCCAGCGCCACCAAGGTCCAGGCGCTGCTGGGCATCAACGACTGCATTGCATTCGACGTGCACGCCGTCTGCACCGGATTCCTCTACGCCCTCTCGGTCGCCGATTCGATGGTCCGCGGCGGCAGCGCCAAGGCCGCGCTGGTGATCGGCGCCGAAACCTTCAGCCGAATCCTCGACTGGGAAGACCGCACGACCTGCGTCCTGTTCGGCGACGGCGCCGGCGCGCTGGTGCTGGTCGGTGAGGACGGCGAGGCCGGCATTTTGGCGACCCGCCTGCACGCCGACGGCCGCCACAACGACATGCTTTATGTCGATGGCGGACCGTCGACCACTGGAACCGTCGGCAAGCTCCGCATGAAGGGACGCGAGGTATTCCGCCATGCCGTCGTCAACCTGGCCGACGTGCTCGGCGAAGTGCTCAACGCGGCGGGCCACGAACCCTCGGACGTCGACTGGGTCGTCCCGCACCAGGCCAACATGCGGATTCTCGACGCGACCGCGCGCAAGCTCGGCCTGCCGCCGGAAAAGGTGGTCGTCACGGTTGACCAGCATGCCAACACCTCGGCCGCGTCGGTGCCGCTGGCGCTCGATGTCGCGGTCCGCGACGGGCGAATCCAGCGCGGCGACCTCATCGTCCTGGAAGCGATGGGCGGCGGATTTACGTGGGGAGCGGCGGCGGTTCGCTATTGAACCCGTTCAGAAATCTGGCAAAAGTCGATTTGCCGACGCAGCAAGATTGCGTTAGCGTATCAAAAATTTCGGGCGCTGCGTTAGGGCGCCGATGTTTGGGGCGGAGACAAGACATGGCGGACGCGGGGATCGCTCGGACGGCGGCAATGCAAGCGAGCACACTCACTCGTGCGGACCTCGCCGACGTCGTCCACAACCGGCTGGGCCTTTCGCGTGCCGAAAGCGCCAGCGTGGTCGAACGCGTCCTCTATCACATGTGCCACGCGCTTGCTGTCGGCCAGAACGTCAAGATCTCGGGCTTCGGCAGCTTCATCCTGCGCGACAAGGGTGAGCGGGTCGGCCGCAATCCCAAGACCGGCGTCGAAGTGCCGATCGCGCCGCGCCGCGTCATGACCTTCCGCGCCAGCCAGATCATGCGCGACCGGATCGCGAAGTAGCGCCACCGATGGCCGCAGCCGACAAGGCTCCGGATGCCTTCCGGACGATCGGCGAGTTGAGCGCCGAACTCGGCGTCGCGCAGCACATCCTTCGCTATTGGGAAACCAAGTTTCCGCAGCTGCGTCCCCTGCAGCGCGCCGGCAACCGCCGCTACTACCGGCCCGCCGACGTGCAGCTGGTGCGGCGGATCCATCGCCTGCTGAGCGAGGAAGGCTACACCGTCAAAGGAGTGCAGAAGCTCCTCAAGAATGGTGACGCATCGCCCGAGCCGGTACCGGCGTCTCAACCGGCCGAAGACTTGGTGCGGCCACAGTTCACGCCCGCCGACTTGCCGTCGGCGCCCCCGCCAGCGTCAGTCGCGCCCGCGCTCGACCTGGGCCAACTGATCCGCATCCGCGACCGGCTGCAGGACGCCCTCGCCGAATAGGCGCTGGCGGACGCGGCCGATCGCCTGGTCCAGCGGAAGCCTGGACACCGCGACTTCGGGCGGAAAGGCGGTGAGCAACCGCGACGGCATCGCCGCCGACAGGATGACGAACAGCCCGCGGTCGCCCTGCCGCCGGATCAGTCGCCCGAAGCCCTGTGCCAGCTTTGCCCGGACCACTTGATCGTCATAGGCGCTGCCACCGCCCGCCAGCCGCCGCGCCGCGTGGAGAACGGTCGGCCGCGGCCACGGCACCCGCTCCATCACCACCAGGCGGAGCGAATCCCCCGGGACATCGACGCCATCGCGAAGCGCGTCGGTGCCGAGCAGCGAGGCCTTGGGGTCATCACGGAAAATGTCGACCAGCGTTCCGGTGTCGATCGGGTCGACGTGCTGGGCAAGAAGGGTTAACCCCTCCCGCGCCAGGCGGTCGGCAATCCGGGCATGAACTTGGCGAAGCCGCTGGATGGCGGTGAACAGGCCGAGCGTCCCGCCGCCCGCCGCCTCGATCAACCTTGCATAGGCCCCCGCCAGCCCGGCGATGTCGCCGCGCGGGATGTCGGTGACGATGAGCACTTCCGATTGCGCCCCATAGTCGAACGGGCTCGCCGCCTCGAAATGGCCGACCGTTGACGGCAGGTGCAACGCCCCGGTCCGTGCCTCGGCGCGCGGCCAGCCTTCGGCCCGCGCAAGGTCGCGGAGGTGACCAACACGCCGTGCGCCGGCTCCAGCACCGCCCGCGCCAGCGGCCGGGTCGGATCGAGCCAGTGGCGGTGGAGGCCGATGTCATATTCACGGCCCTCGACCCGGTCGATCGCTAGCCAGTCGACGAAGTCGGGATCGGCCACGCCGCCGACGCGTCCGAGCAACCCGATCCAGGCGGAGAGCGTTTCGCGCCGCCAAGTGAGCCCGGTGATCGCGCCCTCGACCCGCGCCCGCGCCTGCGAATCGAGCCAGTCGGGCGCGTTCTCGAGGATCGCCTCCAGCCGGCGGACCAGGGCGGCCAGCGGCTTGGCCAGCGCTTCCAGCGATTCGAGCGCGGCGGTCGCGGCGGCGATCAGCGCGGCATCGGGCTCGGCCAGTTCGGTTTCGAGGCCGTAGCCGGCCTCCTGCGCCTTTGACCGCGCGTAGACCGTGCCGCGAACCTCATGAAGCAGCGCTTCGACCGGGCCGAACGGGGCGCCCTCCGCCAGCCGTCCGAGCCAGCCATCGGACGGCAGGGCCCGCGCCGCCTCGACCGCCGCGTCAAGCGCCTCCGCCCCCTGGTCGTCATACGAACAGACGTCGAGCAGCCGTGCCGCAAGGCCCCTTCGCCGCCCGCGCGACTTGCCTTCCGGCCCGACGATCCAGCGGCGCATCTCGATCGCTTCCTGCCCGGTCAGCGCGGCGGCGAAGGTCGAATCGGCGGCGTCGAACAGGTGATGCCCCTCGTCGAACAGGATTCGCGTGGGTGCATCGGGCCGGCCGCGCGCGGCGTTGACCATCACCAGCGCATGGTTGGCAATGACGAGGTCCGCTTCCCGCCCGGCGCGCTCGGCGCGCTCGATGAAGCATTTCCGATAGTGCGGGCAGCCGGCGTAGACGCATTCGCCGCGCCGGTCGGTCAGCGCGGTCGCGCCGGCCCGGCGGAACAGGCTGGGCAGCCAGCCCGGCAAGTCCCCCCGACCATGTCGCCGTCCTTGGTGTAGGCGGCCCATCGCCCGACCAGTTGCGCGAGGATCGCGGCCCGGCCCGCGAAGGCACCTTGCATCGCGTCCTCAAGGTTGAGCAGGCAGAGGTAATTTTCGCGACCCTTGCGGACGACGATCCGGCGGCGGCGCTCCTCGTCGTCGGCGATCAGCCGCTTGCCCTCCGCATCGAGCTGCCGCTGCAGCGCCTTGGTAAAGGTCGATACCCACACCGTGCCGCCCGACCGCTCCGCCCACAGCGAGGCGGGCGCGAGATAGGCAAGGGTCTTGCCGATCCCGGTCCCGGCCTCCGCCAGCAGCATGTTCGGTGCGCCCGTAGCGCGACGTGGCGCGAAAATTTCGGCGACACTGGCGGCCATGTCGCGCTGGCCCTCGCGCGGTTCCGAACCGCGGCCGGTCAGCTCGGCAAGCCTGGACCGGGCGTCGTTGGCGGGGATCGAAACAGCGCGAGGCGCTGGCCGTTCGGCGGCTTCTTCCCATTGCGGCAGGCGCGAGAACAGGAACCGCTCCGCCTTCTCGGGCCGCGCCAGCCGCTGGCCGATAATCGGCGCCCAGCTCCACCCGAGGCGATAGAGCGTCGCGTTGGCGGTCCAGGCGCCTTCGCGTTCCGGCCACGCGCCGTCCGCCACCGTCGCCAGCAGCGCGTCGGCAATCGAGGCCAGCGTTCCGGCGGCCGCGGCATCACTCGCGGGAAGGTCGACGCCGGCAACCCGCGCGAGTCCCGCAACGGTCGGCACCGCGAAGCGCGCCGGGAACAGAAAGGCAAACAGCTCGAGCAGGTCGATGCCGGACGTTTCGGGATAACCCAGGCGCTGCCCGACCAACGGTGCGTTGAGGAGGATGTGCGGCGTTTCGGCGAGCCGGCCGATCGCTTCGCTCCGCGACACCTCGCGCGGCGCCTCGCCGGGCAGGGCGATCCAGATGCCGCTGTGGGTGGCGTGAAGGGCAGGAAGGGCAAGCGCTTGCACGGCGGGAAGCATTGGCCATGCGGGAACGAAAGGGCAACACGGCACGCCCTCGCCCTGTCGCAAAATCAGCCGCCTTCCCCTTGGCGGATGCAATCGCTAACGCGCCCGCCATGACCGACGAACTCCGCACCGCCGCCCTCGCGTCCAAGGCCTGGCCGTACGAGGAGGCTCGCAAGCTGCTCAAGCGCTGGCCGGAGGGCAAGCCCAACGGGGAGCCGATACTGTTCGAAACCGGATACGGACCGTCGGGCCTGCCGCACATCGGCACCTTCAACGAAGTGCTTCGCACGACGATGGTCCGCCATGCGTATGAGGAGTTGACCGGCGGCGCACCCACACGGCTGGTGGCGTTCAGCGACGACATGGACGGCCTTCGCAAGGTGCCGGACAATGTCCCGAATCAGGCGATGCTGGCCGAGCATCTCGGCAAGCCGCTGACGCAGGTGCCCGACCCGTTCGGCGAGTATGAAAGCTTCGCCCATCACAACAATGCCATGCTGCGCCGCTTCCTGGACCAGTTCGGGTTCGAATATGAATTCGCGTCGTCGACCGATTATTATGCGTCGGGCCGTTTCGACGAGACGCTTCGCGAGGTGCTTCGCCAGTGGGACGCGATCCTCGGCGTGATGCTGCCGACGCTTCGCGCGGAGCGGCGCCAGACCTATTCGCCGGTGCTCCCGGTATCGCCAAGCACAGGCCGGGTGCTTCAGGTGCCAGTCGAGGTGGTCGATGCCGAGCAGGGCACGATCGCCTTTACCGACGAGGATGGCCGCCGGGTCGAGCAGTCGGCGCTGGGCGGGCTTAGCAAGCTGCAGTGGAAGGTCGACTGGGCGATGCGTTGGGTCGCGCTTGGCGTCGACTATGAAATGGCCGGCAAGGACTTGATCGATTCGACCATCCAGTCGGGGAAGATCGCGCGCATCCTCGGCGGGCGCCCGCCGGAGGGCTTCAATTACGAGATGTTCCTCGACGAAAAGGGCGAGAAGATCTCCAAGTCGAAGGGCAACGGCCTCAGCCTCGAGCAATGGCTGACCTACGGCAGCGAGGAGAGCATCGCCTTTTACGCCTTCCGGGAGCCGCGGAAGGCCAAGAGCCTGCACATCGGCGTCATCCCGCGCGCGGTCGACGAATATTACCAGTTCCGCGGCAATTATCCGAACCAGCCGATCGAGCAAAAGCTGGGCAATCCGGTCCATCATATCCACGGCGGCAAGGTGCCGACCGAAACGCTGCCGCTGACCTATGGCCTGCTGCTCAACCTCGCGTCGCTTCCGGGTGTCGGCGACAAGGAGACGGCATGGCGGTTCGTCCAGCGCTACGCCCCGGGAACGTCGCCACAGGGTGATCCGGAACTGGACTCCCTCATCGGGCTAGCGGTCAACTACGCCCGCGATTTCGTCGCGCCGGCGCTCCACCGCCGCGCGCCGGCCGGGCATGAGGTCGACGCGCTCCGCGATCTCGACGCCGCGCTGGCGGAGATGGCCGCGGACACGCCCGCCGACGAAATCCAGAACGCGGTGTTCGAGATCGGCAAGCGCTACCCGTTCGAGAGCCTGCGTCACTGGTTTCAGGCGCTCTACGAAACGCTGCTGGGCTCGAGCCAAGGCCCGCGCATGGGCAGCTTCATCGCGCTCTATGGCATCGACAACAGCCGAAGGCTGATCGCCGAAGCGCTCGCCGCCGCTTAAGCCGGTGCCCCGGTCCTAGCGAAGCTCGGCGAGCGCTGCCGCGCCCGGCTTTCCGACCCCGGCCAAGCGCAGCGCTTTATCCAGAGCCTGGTCGGCTGGAACGGCCACGTCGGGGGCTATCCCCTCGCCTTCCCATCCCTCCCCGGTGGTCGGGTCGAACGAGCGGCCTGACGGGATGAAAACCTTGAAACCGCCAGGCAACGGGTAGGGATCGCCATAGTGGCCCGCGCCGGCAGTGGTTTCGCCGACCAACGTCGCCCGGCCCGTTTTCTTGAAAGACATCGCCAGATGTTCAGCCGCCGAAATGCTCCGTTTCGAGGTGAGGAGGAAGACCTTGGCCTTGGTCAGCGGACCGGCGTTCGCGCGCGGTGTGACGAAATGTTCGCGGCGCACCACGCCGGCCGGTCCGGCGACCCGGCGCAGTGTCGGGCCGTCCCCGAACGCCCCCAGCCCCGCCTCCTCGGCCGCGACCCGCGTGTCCATTTGCGCCAGAACCGCCGGTGCGCCGTATAGATAGGAAGAGAGCAGGTCGATTTCGGCAATCTCGCCGCCGTGATGGCCCCGAATATCGATGATCAATGAAGCCGCGGTGCGATGGCTCTCCAGGAAGTGCCGGAGCTTGGCGAGCGTTGCGGGGTCGCCGGGGAAGACCGTCAGCTCGATGTAGGCGACGCAATCGGACAGCCATCCCGAACGGCCGATCGCGCCATCAATATCCGGTTCCGTCCGATATTTCGGCTTCTTGCCCTGCACTGCCGGCGGGAACAGGCGAAGATGCCCGTCCTTGTGGATCGCCTGCAGATCGGCGGTCACGGCCTCCGCGAGCGCCTCCGGCGACGAGTGTTGCGCATAGCCGCCAGCCGCAGCCTTCGCACGGATTGCCTCCGCGTATTTCTTCCCGACCGAGGGAAGCACGAAATTGTCCTCGAGGGCAGTGGCCAACGCTGCCAACACCTTGCCGGCGACCGCCTGGTCGAAAGCGCCGGCCGCGGGCGAGAACGCGGGCGCGGGTGCCGCAGCCTGTGCGCCGATGGGCGAGTGCAATGCCATCGTCATGGCGGCAAGAAAGAGGGAGGTCGAAGCGCGCATTGGATCCTACTCCAGCAAGAATGCGAGGATGCACTACCCCGTTGACCGCGACGATTGCGCGCCATTTGCGTGCGCGTAGTGCCAAATTCTGGCATCGGCGATCGATGCTGTGCGATGACAGTTCAAGCTGCCCGGCCGGTGCGGTGTGTGACGATCCGCATGTGCCCGGGCAGCCGTCGACTGTCGCCGAGCCTAGTGTAAGCCGGCCAGCGCCTTGTCGCCCGTGGCCGGCACCCCGGCGAGCCTGAGCGCCTCTTCCAGGGCCTTGTCGGCGGGGACGGCGACATCGGGCGCGACGCCGACCGCTTCCCAGCTCTGGCCGGTGTCGGGATCGAACGTCCGGCCCACGGGGATAAAGGCGGCATAGCCGGTGCCCATCGGGGCCATGCCGCCGAAATGGGCGCCGCCACCCGTGGCTTCGCCGACAAGGGTCGCGCGCTTTGTCCGCTTGAGCGACATCGACAGGTGCTCGGCCGCCGAGAAGGTGCGCTTTGAGGTCAGCAGGTAGACCTTGGCCGTGCGCAGTCCGGTCGCGGTGGCCGCGGGGATGACGATATGTTCGCGCCGGACGATCGTCGCCGGTCCATCCACCTTGCGGAGCAGCGGATCATTATCGCCGAACGGCGTGCCGTGCTTTTCCTCGACCGCCCGCCGCATGTCCATGGTCACCAGCGTCGTCGGCTGGGCATAAAGCTGCGCGAACAGGAGATTCATCTCCCCGAGACCGCCGCCGCCGTTGTGCCGCGCGTCGATGATCAGCGTCCGCGCATTGCCATGGGCAGCGATGAACTTGCGAACATCGGAGAGCGTCTCCTCGTTGCCAGGGAAGCCGCCAAAGTCGATGTAGGCGACGCCGTCGCCAAGCCATCCGGACCGCAGTACCGCGCTCTTCCTGGCGTCTCCGCCCGCCGGTCCCCGACCTCCCTTTTCCGATCCGGCCTTGAACGGGTGGATGCGAAGGTGGCCGTCCTTGTGCACCGCCTGCAGGTCGGCGGTCACCTGCTTGGCGAAGGCGTCGGCCGAGGGGAAAGAGGCGTAGCGGCCTGCGGCGAGATTGGCGCGAAGCATCGCGGCATATTTCGTGCCGGCATCCGGGAAGACGAAGCCCTCGTCTAGCGCCTGCGCCAGGTCCGACACGGCCTTTTCGGCATCTGCCTTGATGAACGGCATCGGCTCGGGCGGCACTTCCGCGGCGGCCTTCGGGGCGGATTTCGGCGCCGCGGCGAGCGGCACCGCGGAGAGCGCGGCGACGGCGATCATCAGGGTCGTTTTCAGCATCCTCGCATCCTTCAGCTGTATTATGTGAACAATACAGTAACAGAAGCCGTTGCCACTTGCGCGCAATTTTAGTGGACGCCGTGCCAAAATTTGGCACGCTGGCGGAATGCTCGATCGTTTCGACCTTCAGCTGTTGAACTTGGTGCAGCGCGATGATTCGCAGACGGCGGAGCGTTTGGCCGAGGCGGTCCCCCTGTCGCCGTCGGCCATTGCCCGGCGGCTGCGGCGGCTGCGCGGCGGCGGCTGGATCGCGCGGACCATCGCCTTGCTCGACGCAAGACTCGCGAGTGACCGGCTTCGGGCAATGGTTACGATCGAGATGGCCGAACACGCCAACCCGGAAGGAAAGGCACGTCTCCTCAAGCGGCTGACCGCCGCCGACGAGATCCAGTTCGCCTATGAGGTGACGGGCGCCGCCGACATCGTCGCGCTGTTCGATTGCCGCAACATGGATGACTTCAACCAGCTGACCGAAAGACTGCTGGACCAGGAACCGATCGTCCGCCGGTACGTCACCAGCTTCGTCAAACGGCAGATAAAGTTCGCCCCGTTCATCCGGTTGGACGAACGGGGCTAAACCTTTTTACCAGAAGAAGCTGTAGAGGACGTCCACGACTTCACCGGTGTAGACGTTCACCAGCAGGGCGTCGTCCCAGTAACGGACCCAGCGGTAGGGGCCGTATGCGGGCGGAAGGCGATACTGCCACGGGTCGTTGATCCAGTAGTTCTGGCCGTAATAGCTTGGCCACAGCGACCAGCCGATCTGGAAACGGTTGTAGCCGTAGCCGAACGGATCGTAGTAGCTGCCAAGATAGAACAGCGACCGATTGTAGTCGCGATAGCGGCGCCAATCGTAGCGGCGGTCATTGCGCCAGTCGCTGTTCCACCGGTCCCGAACCGTCATGTCGCGGCGAGTCTCGCGGAACACGCGGCTCATCACCGGACTGTTGTTGGTCGGACGGGTGGCCTGCGTGTCCCGGCGGGCTTCACGCAAGCGACGATCGAACGTGCCCGTGGACGCGGTCGTGGCGGTGTCCCGCGTGCGGTTGCGTTCCCGCCAGCTACGCTGCGTCTGAACCGACTGCTGCTGCTGTTCGACGACTGGCGCCGTCGGCGCCGCATCCTGGCGATCACGGCGCGCGAGGAAACCGCGCGGCGTTCCGCTGCGCTGAACCTCGGTGTCCCGGGCCGTATCGCGACGCACCTGTGGCGCCTCGCGCTGACGCTCTTCGCGAGCCTCACGGGCACGCGGGAAGCTGCGCTGCGCCGAGCGGTCGTCGGAACTGCGGGAAGAAGAAGTGTCAGAAGACTGCTGCTGGCGAACGCGGCTCCACGGACCCGCGTCGGCGGACGCGGCGGCGGGAAGCGCGATCGAGGCGAGCAACGAGGCGACGATCAAGGTACGCATGGGCGACTCCAAACGGCAAACATGTTTCATTGCCGTCATATTCCGATTCGTCACCTTACCGGTGGCTGAACATTTTGTTGTCCCGGATTAGTCGCCAGGGATGCGGTCTTGGAGGGTGACGACGGCGCGCTCGCGCTCGATTTGGCGACCGCTTTTAAGATGCGCGGACCGGCGCCGCAGCGGCAGAGGTTGGGGAGTGCGTTGAGATCGTCGGTCGACGGCCGCGGGTTGGCGCGGAGCAGCGCCGACAACGCCATGATGAACCCCGGATCGCACGACCCGCATTGCGTGACCTGTTCGGCCGCCCAGGCGCGCTGCAGCGGGTGATCCCGCGGGCCGACAAGCCTTCGATGGTGGTGACCGCCGCGCCTTCCAGCGTGCCGATGGCGACCGAACAGGCGCGCAAGGCGCGTCCATCGACATGAACCGTGCACGCGCCGCAATCGCCGCTGTCGCAGCCATATTTAGTGCCCGTCAGGTTGGACGCGTCGCGCAGCGCCCATAGCAGCGGGGTGTCCGGATCCAGCCGGTAGCGGACCGGTTCGCCATTGACCGTCATGCTCGTCATCGGCGCGGACCCTATCGCCGTGACCCGAGGTTGCAAAGTCGCGCACCGCCGCCATGATGCGCGCCATGGCAGTGATCGAATTGGACGGCGGGGCGATCGGTGCCGAAGAGGTCGGACGCGAGCATGACGCCCTCCCGATCATCTTCCTGCACGGCGTCGGATCGACCAAGGCCGTGTGGCGGCCGCAACTGGTCCACTTCGGCAAGAAGCGCCGGGCGATTGCCTTCGACTATCCCGGCTATGGCGAGAGCGCGCCCCGCCATGGCGCCGATCGCGATGAGTTCGCTCGCGCGATACTTCAGGCGATGGATGCCCTGGGTATCGAACGGGCGCATATCTGCGGCCTGTCCCTCGGAGGCGTCATTGCCATTGCGATCGCACATCTCGAGCCCGATCGCGTCGCGTCGCTGATACTCGCCGACAGCTTCGCCGTTCATCCGGATGGGCAGGCGATCCATGACCGGTCGGTTGCCGCGAGCCGGGCCATGGCGATGCGCGACCTCGCCGAGGCGCGCGCGCCGCTGCTGCTCGGCAGCGCGGCGAGCGAGGCGCTGAAGGCCGAGGTCATCGACACGATGGCGACGATCGATCCCGAAGCCTACCGGCTGGGCGCAGCGGCGGTGTGGCTGGCCGACCAGCGCGATCGTGCCGCCGCCGTCAACGCGCCGGCGCTGGTCCTGTTCGGTACCGAGGACACGATCACGCCGCCCGCTCTCTCGTCAGAACTTGCCCGGCTGATCCCCGGCGCCCGCCTCGCCAGCGTCGATGGCGCGGGGCATCTCGCCAACATCGAACAGCCGGCCGCATTCAACATGGCTGTCGACCTGTTCCTTGCGATGAACGAGCCTCGCCCATGAAGATCGCGGTTGTCGGCGGTGGGCCGGCCGGACTCTACTTCGCCATTTCGTTGAAACTGCGGCGGCCGGAAGCGACGATTGACCTCTTTGAACGCAACGCGGAAGGCGAGACCTTCGGCTGGGGCGTCGTCTTTTCCGACCAGACGGTCGAGCGGTTGATGGCGAATGACCCGGTTTCCGGCCAGGTCATCGCCGACGAGTTCGCGCACTGGGACGATATCGAAGTGCATTTCGGCGGCGAATGCACGCGCTCGTCAGGCCACGGCTTCATCGGCATCGGCCGCAAGCGATTGCTGCAGATTCTCGGCGACCGGGCCCGGACGCTGGGCGTGCGGCTCCATTTTCAACGCGAGGCATCGACCGACCTCGACGACTGGCACGATTATGACCTCGTCGTTGCCGCCGACGGGATCAACAGCCGTTTCCGTGAGAGCCGGTCGGGGGCGTTCGGGGTCGATATCGACACGCGCAGCAACAAGTTCATCTGGCTGGGCACGCCTAAGGCGTTCGATGCCTTTACCTTCGCCTTCGAAAAGACCGGGGCAGGCTGGATCTGGGCACACGCCTATCGCTTCGCGCCGGACTGTTCGACGTTCATCGTCGAATGCGCGCCGGAAACCTGGGACAAGCTCGGCTTTGCAACGATGGACCAGTCGGAAACGATTGCGGCCTGCGAGCGCATCTTCGCGAACTATCTCGACGGCTCGCCGCTGCTGTCCAATGCGGCCCACCTCATCGGTTCGGCGGCGTGGCTCAATTTCCGCCGAATCCACTGCAAGCGCTGGCATGACGGCAAGCTGATCCTGCTGGGCGACGCGGCACATACCGCGCATTTCTCGATCGGGTCTGGCACCAAGCTGGCGCTGGAAGATGCGATCAAGCTGGCGGACGTCTTGGCACGCGGCGCGTCGCTCGAGGAATATCAGGCGGAGCGCGAACTCGAGGTGCTGAAGCTCCAGAACAGCGCGCGCAATTCGACCGAGTGGTTCGAGACCGTCGATCGCTACCTGGCCTTCGAGCCGTGGCAGTTTGCGTATTCCCTGCTGACCCGGTCGCAGCGGATCAGCCACGAGAATCTGCGCCTTCGCGACGCCGAGTGGCTGGGGAGGTCGAGCAACGTTTCTGGGAACGGACCACGGGCAAGCG
Source organism: Sphingomonas rhizophila (assembly GCF_014396585.1). Taxonomy (GTDB): domain Bacteria; phylum Pseudomonadota; class Alphaproteobacteria; order Sphingomonadales; family Sphingomonadaceae; genus Sphingomicrobium; species Sphingomicrobium rhizophilum. The sequence continues at coordinate 2,530,861 of NZ_CP060717.1, read as the reverse complement.
AAATGCCGCGCCGCCGATGTTCGCGCCGTTCCGCCTGCGCGGGATGACGCTGCGCAACCGGATCGTCGTTTCGCCGATGGCGACCTATTCCGCGGCTGACGGCACCCCGAACGATTTCCACCTGATGCACTATGGCGAACGCGCACTGGGTGGGGCCGGCCTGGTCTTCACCGAGATGACGTGCGTCACGCCGGAGGGCCGGATCAGTCCCGGCTGCACCGGCATGTACAGCCCCGACCATGTGATGGCGTGGCGGCGAATCGTCGACTTCGTCCACCAGCGTTCACCGGCCAGGATTTGCCTGCAACTCGGTCACAGCGGCGGCAAAGGATCGACCCAGCTGGGGTGGGAGACCATCGATGCCCCGCTGCCGGACAATAACTGGCCACTGATGGCCGCAAGTGCAGTGCCATGGACAAGCTCCAACCAAGTGCCTCGGGCGATGACCCGAGCGGATATGGACGGGGTGCGCGAGGCGTTCGTCGACGCAACGCATAAGGCGGTCGAGGCAGGATTCGACATGATCGAGCTGCACGCCGCGCACGGCTATCTGCTGTCGAGCTTCATCACGCCGCTGACCAACCGCCGCACCGACGATTACGGCGGCACCCTCGAAAATCGCCTTCGCTATCCCCTCGAAATCTTCGCGGCGATGCGCGCAGCTTGGCCCGATGACCGGCCGATGTCGGTGAGGATCTCCGCTACAGACTGGGCCGACCGAGGCGTCGATGGGGCGGAGTCCGTCGAGATCGCGCGCGCCTTTTCCGCCGCCGGCGCGGACCTCATCGACGTCAGCGCCGGGCAGACCTGGGCGGACGCAAAACCGGTCTACGGGCGGATGTTCCAGACGCCTTATTCCGATCGGATTCGCAACGTCGCGGGACTCGCGACGATGGCGGTCGGCAACATCACCGATCACGATCAGGCGAACGGAATCCTCGCCGCCGGCCGCGCCGACCTTGTCGCGCTCGGGCGCCCGCACCTGATCGATCCCCACTGGACCCTTCGCGCCGCCGCGGCGCAGGACTATCGCGCCCAATGGGTGCCACCACAGTATCTGAACGGCATGGCCCAGCTTGCCCGGCTGATCGCTCGGGAAGCGGAAATGAGAGCCGCCGACCTCAAGGTCTGACCAACTGATCCATTTCGGATGAAGCCGAAGGTGCGGGTTAAAAGACAGCCGCTATCCGTTCGATCGAAAGGATCACCGAATGGCGACGCAGGTCGCGGAAACGATTGCCGACGACACGCGGGCCATTCACCGTACGCAGCTTTGTCTTGCAGCCTTCATCGACTGCGACGGACTGCGAACTTCGGCGCGGATCCGTGACCTGTCTCGCGCGGGAGCGCGGGTAGAGGCATCGCCACCGCCGCCACTCAGCCGACCGGTCGTTTTGAGCCGCGGCGCGCTGACCGTCACGGGCCAGGTCGTCTGGCGCGACCGGAACCGATTCGGCATCCGCTTCGACCGCGCCATCGACCTGATGGTCTGGTTACCCGGCCGTGAAACGGCAAGAACGCAGGAGGATGTCGACCGGGCGATCGCCGAAATCCGGCGCGATCTGAAGTCTTCGGGGACGAATGCGATGGCGCAAACGGAGGCGCCGAACCTTCCCGCGCGGCTGGCAGGCGAACTCGATTATGTCGGGCGCATGATCGAAAGCCTGCGGGAGTGCGTGGCCGGCGAACCGCAGATCATTGCCAGGCATTCGACGAAGCTGCCCTATTTCGACCAATCGATCATCTTGCTCCGCCAAATCGCGGAAATCCTCGCTGCGCCGAACGCGGAGGTGGCCGTCAATCGCCTGACCGATACCGATCTCCATCGGCGACTTACGCGATCGTCGTTCTGACGGGCGGTGAGAGGGGATCGGAACTGAAGCCAGGCCTGGCGGAGACGGAGGGATTCGAACCCTCGATACAGTTTCCCGTATGACGCTTTAGCAAAGCGTTGGTTTCAGCCACTCACCCACGTCTCCGGCTGCGGCGTGCCGAGCGCCTTAGCGAAGCCCCCCGCCCGGTTCAACATCGTAAAATGCGGGAACGCAATTCGTCCGCGTGCGTAACGATAGCGAATGCCGGGGGGCCGATTGACGGAACCCCGGTGGGACGGGAGGTAAGCGTGGCCATAGAATTCCGGCCGGGGCAGGCCCCCGCCCAGCTTGCCGATTTCGACGAGAATCGGTTGCTCAAGACCTTTCCGGAGCCGCTCCGCGAGTCGCTCATCGGGCAAGCGACGATCATCCATCTCGAGGATGGCGACGCCGTCCATGACGTCGGCGAAGAGGTCAGCCGTTCGCTCTTCCCCCTGGGATCGGCAATGATTTCGATGTTGGCGGACATCGACAATGGCCGAAGCATCGAAGTCGCGTCGATCGGCCGCGAGGGCGCTATCGGCGGGATCGTCAGTTGCGGGCATTCTCCCGCCTTCGCCAAGGTGGTGGTGCTGATGGGCGGACGCTTCCTGTCGCTGCCGATGTCGTTCCTGGAAGAGAGCAAGGCGACGTCCGGCCTGCTTCGCAATATCTTCTGCCGCTATTCGGACTATCTCCTCGCCCAGATCATGCAGACGGTCGCCTGCAACGCCTTTCATTCGATCGAGGAGCGGGCGGCGCGGTGGCTGCTCACCGCACAGGATCGAGCCGGCGACCGGCTGCGCCTTACCCAGGAGGAGATGGCGCGCCTGCTGGGCGTGCAGCGCACGACGATCAACGCCGTGGCTCGCGAACTCCAGGAAGAGGGTTTGATCGCGACCCGACGCGGAGCGATCGAAATCGAGAGCCGCGAAGGACTGCTGCGTCGGAGCTGCGCCTGCTATCGGACGGTCGAGAATTTCTTCGACGATATCATCGGCGAAACCGGGAGCGGCGCGAGCGACGGCTGCGACTAGGCCAGCGACCAGGTCAGCGTCTGGCCGCGAGGAACGGGACGAGGCCGGCAACCCGATCGGGGACGGTGGTTTCGCGGCGGACGAGCGTTACCGTCTCGTCACTGACCGAAAGGCCGTAAAATAACGCGCCGTTCCGGCTGGCAAAGGCCTCGAAATGCTGGAGCGCATCGTCTTCAACGAACATGGCCGCATAGGTCTCCAACGCGAAGGGGGCGTTGAAAATCCCGGCGCATCCGCAGGCGTTTTCCTTGGCCCGACGCTGTGCGGCGCACTGTCGGTCCCGAGGAAAAATTTGCTTGAGCCACTGGTCGCGGCGTTTCGTACGGCCAGCCGATGCTCCTCCCTCTTCACCACCGGCAGGCAATAGGCATGCGGACGCAGCCCGCCCTGGAACAACGCGTTGCGATTGAGGAGCATATGTTGAGGCGTAACGGTGGCGGCAATGGTTGCGGGCGCGGCGTCGACGAACTGCACCGCGTCGCGGGTCGTCACATGTTCGAACACGATCTTCAGCGCCGGGAAGTCGCGGACCACGTTGGCCAGAACGCGGTCGATGAACACGGCCTCACGGTCGAAGACGTCAACATCGGGATCGGTGACCTCGCCATGGACGCACAGCGGCATGCCGATGCGCTGCATTGTCTCGAGCACGGCGCGGATGTTGGCCACGTCGGTGACGCCGCTGGCGCTGTTGGTGGTGGCGCCTGCGGGATAGAGCTTGGCCGCGACCCACACGCCCTCGGCATGACCGCGCTCAATCTCGGACGGCGCAATGTCATTGGTGAGGTAGGCGGTCATCAGCGGCGTGAAGTCCGGACCCGCAGCCGCGACGATTCGCTGGCGATAGGCCGATGCCGCCTCGACCGTCGTCACCGGCGGGACGAGGTTGGGCATGATGATGGCCCTGCCGAACTGGCGCGCGGTGAACGGCCCGACGGCCCGAAGCATGTCGCCATCGCGCAAGTGAACGTGCCAGTCGTCGGGGCGCGGGATGGTGATTGTATCGGTCACCCCGGCTCCTTAGCTAAGCGCCATGCCCGCGACCACCCCAGCTTCAACGACCCTGGCCGACCGCGCCGTCCTCCGATTGTCGGGCGACGACGTTCGCGGTTTCCTGCAGGGTCTGGTCACCAGCGACGTCGCCGGGGCTTTTCCCGTGTGGACCGCCCTGCTCACGCCCCAGGGCAAGGTGCTGTTCGATTTCATCGTCTGGGCGGATGGCGATGACCTGCTGATCGATTGCGAGGCTGGGACCTCGGAAGCGCTGGCCAAGCGCCTGACGATGTATCGCCTGCGCCGTGCGATCACCATCGACAGGGACGACGATCTGGCCGTCCACTGGTCGATCGATGGCGACGATGGTGCGCCTGATCCGCGACTTGATGAATTGGGCCGACGCTGGCTCGCGCCGCCGGGCGACCCGGTCGACGGCTGGGCGGCGCATCGCCTGTCGCTCGGCGTGTGCGAAGGTTCGGCTGAGCTTTCAGACCTGCTGTGGCTGGAATGCAATGCCGCCGAATTGAACGGGGTCAGCTTTTCCAAGGGCTGCTTCGTCGGCCAGGAGAATACGGCGCGGATGAATTGGCGGCAGAAGGTCAATCGCCGCCTGTTCGTGGTTCGGGGCGATGGGGGGCCGCGAACGCGAATTGCCTACCCCGACCTGGGCCTCAGCGTGGTTCATGCGCGCGTCGAAGACGTGCCTGCTGATGCGATCATCCCCGGCTGGCTGGCCCGGGCCACGGCGCCTGCTACCAGCTAGCGCCGTCCACCTTTTTCACCGGCAGACCATCAACCACGGCGGGATCAAGCAAGCGCGCATTGACGCCCATCCGTCCGGCCGCGTGGACGCCGATCCCGGTCCAGTGCGTCGCGCAACCGCAGGTCGGGCAATGCCAGTTGGTCAGGCAGGCCTCGTCCAGGTCCGCGCGAACATAGGGATCGACTGCACCGGACACCCTGACTTCGTCGGGCGAATAATAGATGCCGCGAAAGCCGGTCTTGCGGCACAGGCTGCAATTGCATTCCGTCACTTCCGACGGCGCATGGGGAAGCTCGATCGTGACCTTGCCGCAGTGGCAGCGGGCGACAATCGTTTTGCCGCCCGCCCCGCTCACGCTGCCAGGTTCCGCAGCACGAACTGCAGGATGCCGCCCGAGCGGAAATATTCCAGTTCGTTGTAGGTATCGATGCGACAGCGCGCGGTGAAGCTGCTGGTAGACCCGTCGGTCCTGGTCACCTTCACCGTCACGTCCTGCCGCGGTTCGATGTCGGCGACGCCGTCGATGGTGAAGGTTTCACTGCCGTCCAATCCGAGCGTGGTCGCGCCCTGGCCGTCCGCGAACTGCAGCGGCAGGACGCCCATTCCGACCAGGTTGGAGCGGTGGATCCGCTCGAAGCTCTCGGCGATGACCGCGCGAACGCCCAGCAGCACCGTTCCCTTGGCTGCCCAGTCGCGCGACGAGCCGGTGCCATATTCCTTGCCGGCCAGCAAGACGAGCGGCGTGCCGGCCTGCTGGTAGGCCATGGCGGCGTCGTAGATCGCCGCCTGCTCTCCGTCCGGTCCCTTGGTGAAGCCGCCCTCGACGCCCGGGAGCATCTTGTTGCGGATACGGATGTTGGCAAAGGTGCCGCGCATCATCACGTCATGATTGCCGCGGCGCGCGCCATAGCTGTTGAAGTCGGCGCGGGTCACCTGATGATCGCTGAGGAAGCGTCCCGCCGGGCTGTCGAGCTTGATCGAACCCGCCGGCGAAATGTGGTCGGTGGTGATCGAATCGCCGAACACCGCCAGGGCGCGGGCACCGTTGATGTCGGTCAGCGGCTTCGGGGTCATCGTCATGCCGGTGAAATAAGGCGGGTTGGCGATGTAAGTCGAACCGGCCGGCCAGTTGTAGGTATCACCGCCCTTGACCTCGATCGCGCGCCAGCGATCGTCGCCGCGGAACACGTCGGCGTAGCGGGCGCGGAACATGTCGGAATGGACGTGGGCGTCCATCAGCGACCGCACCTCGTCGTTCGAGGGCCAGATGTCCTTCAGGAAGACATCCTTGCCGTCGCTCGATTGGCCGAGCGGCTGGTTGTTCATGTCGGCGCGCACCGTGCCCATCAGCGAGTAGGCGACGACCAGCGGCGGCGAGGCGAGATAGTTGGCCCGGCAATCGGGCGACACCCGGCCTTCGAAGTTGCGGTTGCCCGACAGGACCGAGGCCGCGACCAGGTCATTCTCGTTGATCGCCTTGGAAATCGGCTCGGCGAGCGGGCCGGAATTGCCGATGCAGGTGGTGCAGCCATAGCCGACGAGGTTGAAGCCGATCGCGTCCAAATCCTCGGTCAGGCCGGACGAGTTGAGATATTCGGTCACCACTTGGCTGCCCGGGGCGAGGCTCGTCTTGACCCACGGCTTGCGGGTCAGGCCAAGCGCACGCGCCTTTCGGGCGACGAGTCCGGCGGCGACCAGCACCGACGGGTTGGACGTGTTGGTGCAGCTGGTGATCGCGGCGATCATGACGTCGCCGTTGCCGACGTCGAAATCCTCGCCCTCGACCGCGACGCGGGGATCGTCCTGCTTCTTGTAGGTCGCTTCCAGTTCCGCGTTGAACTGATCATCAACTTCGGACAGCAGGACCTTGTCCTGCGGGCGGCGCGGGCCGGCCAGCGATGGCGCGACGCTCGACATGTCCAGTTCCAGCGTGTCGGTAAACAGCGGTTCCGGCGACGAGGCGTCGCGCCACATGCCCTGGGCCTTCGCATAGGCCCGGACGAGTTCGATCCGGCCTTCGTCGCGGCCGGTGAGCTTCAGATAGTCGATCGTCCGCTCGTCGATCGGGAAGAAGCCGCAGGTCGCGCCATATTCCGGCGCCATGTTGGCGATGGTCGCGCGGTCGGCGAGCGTCAGCGCGTCGAGGCCGGGACCGTAGAATTCGACGAACCGGCCGACGACGCCCTTGGCGCGGAGCATCTGGGTGACGGTCAGCACCAGGTCGGTGGCGGTAATGCCCTCACCCAGCGAACCGTCGAGCCGGAACCCGACCACTTCGGGGATCAGCATGCTGACCGGCTGGCCGAGCATCGCGGCTTCGGCCTCGATCCCGCCGACGCCCCAGCCGAGCACGCCAAGGCCATTGACCATCGTCGTGTGGCTGTCGGTGCCGACCAGCGTGTCGGGATAGGCGATCTCCTCGCCATTCTGGTCGGCGGAGGTCCACACCGCCTGGGCGATATGTTCCAGGTTTACCTGGTGGCAAATCCCTGTGCCCGGGGGCACGACCTTGAAATTGTCGAACGCCGAGCTGCCCCACTTGAGGAACTCGTAGCGCTCCGCATTGCGCTTGTACTCCAGCGCGACATTGTCCTCGAACGCGCGCGGCGTGCCGAATTCGTCGACCATCACGCTGTGGTCGATGACCAGGTGGACGGGGACCTGCGGGTTGATCTTTTGCGGGTCGCCGCCGAGCTGTTTCATCGCGTCGCGCATCGCCGCGAGGTCGACGACCGCGGGGACGCCGGTGAAGTCCTGCATCAGAACGCGCGCCGGGCGATACTGGATCTCGCGGCTGATCATCCGCTCCTTCTGCCAGTCGACCATCGCCTGGAGGTCGTCGTGGGTGACGGTCACGCCATCCTCGAAGCGCAGCAGGTTTTCGAGAAGGACCTTCATCGAGAAAGGCAGGCGGCTGACGTCGCCCAGCTTGGCGGCCGCCTTTTCCAGCGAATAGTAAGCGTAGGTCTTGCCGCCGGCCTCCAGCGTCGTGCGGGTCTGCAGGCTGTCCTGGCCGGTCGGAATCATCGCGGGGTCCTCACTTCTTCGCTTGGCGACATGGAATGGGCGCCGCTCGCGGACGCCACGGTTGGCGCGCCCCTAGCAAGAAGCGGTCATGTTGACAAAGGGACTAAAGCCAGCCCCGCCGTCTCGCCACCATGAAGGGAATGATCGCGCTGGCCAGCATCAGCGCCAGAGCGAAGGGATAGCCGAAGATCCACTTCAGTTCCGGCATATGCTCGAAATTCATGCCGTAGACGCCGGCGATCAGTGTCGGCGGCATGAAGATGACCGCGAACACGGAAAAAACCTTCATCACATTGTTCTGCTCTAGGCTGATGAGGCCGAGCGTCGCGTCGAGCAGGAACGTCAGGTTGTCGCCCAGGAAATTGCTATGGTCGTTGAGCGCGTCGGCGTCGGCGACCAGGCTCTTCACGTGGCGGCGGTTCGTCGCGTCGTCTTCCAGCATGTCGAGTGACTGGAGGAAGGTCAGCAAGCGGAGCGTGCTGACCGACGTCTCGCGAAGCTTGGCCAGCAACTGCTCGACCTTGCCGATCCGCATCAGGATCGCTTCCAGCCGCATTTCCGGCGCCTTGTTGTCGCTGCTCCTGTGCGCGTGGCGTTGGAAGATACGGCGGGAAATCGTCTCGATGTCCTTGCCGGCGACTTCGAATTCGTCGGCCAGCCGATCGACGATCGCGTCGAGTAGGCGAACCAAGAGCTCCTTCGGATCGCGCGCAATCTCCGGCTCGGCATAGACGTGCTCGGCGAACACCACGAACGGCTTGGGGTCGATGTAGCGGACGGTCACGACATGCTTGTCGTTGAGGATGAAGCCGACCGCGTCGCTGTCGGGCTGTCCGTCACCGACGCCGAACAGGACCGACATCGTCATGAACGCGGCCCCGCGCTTCTGGTAAAGCCGGCTCGACGGCTCGATTTCCGCCAATTCCTCGCGGGTCGGGATATTGGTACCGAGCAGCTTCTCGGCCAGCCGCTCTTCTTCCTTGGTGGGTTCCAGCAAGTCGATCCACACCGTCGATTCCGGAAGTGCGGTGCAGTGCGCCGGGTCGATCGGCGCTGGCGTGCATTCGGGTCCGAACAGGCGAAGCATGGCGGCGGTGGTGGCCTCTGCGTTGGCGGTTGGCAAGGGGGCCGATCCTGCCTAGCCATAGCGAATGACCGAGCTGATCCGGCGGCGCTGGCCGTTCCTCGCCTTTGCCCTGTTCGCGGCCGCGGTCGCCACCCTGTTCGCGATGGGGCGCCCACCGATCTGCGCCTGCGGGGAGGTTACGCTGTGGGGGCCGGTCGGTCCGAGGCAAAGCCAGATGCTGCTTGACTGGTATAGCTTCAGTCACATTATCCACGGCTTCCTGTTCTACGCCGCGCTCCATCTGGCGATGCGCCGCGTTCCCGTCGGCGGCCGATTGCTGATCGCGATCCTAATCGAGGCAGCGTGGGAAATCGCCGAGAACAGCCCGATCATCATCGACCGCTACCGCGAAGCGACGATCGCACTCGGCTACAGCGGCGACAGCATCCTCAATTCGGCAAGCGACATCGCGATGATGATCGTCGGCTTCCTCGCCGCGCGGCGACTGCCGCTTTGGGCCAGCGTGGCGCTGGTCGCGGCGATGGAGATCGTCCCACTGATCGCCATCCGCGACAATCTGACGCTGAACGTGTGGATGCTGGTCCATCCGAGCCAGTCGATCCTCGACTGGCAGGCCGGGGCCTAGCGGCCCAGCATCGCCTCCGGCTTCACCACTCGGTCGAAGGTCGCTTCGTCGACCAGGCCGAGGTCGAGGCCCGCCTCCTTCAGGGTCATGCCCTTCTTGTGGGCATGCTTGGCGATCGTCGCGGCGTTGTCATAGCCGATTTCCGGCGCCAGCGCGGTGACCAGCATCAGTGACTGGTTCATCAGCGCCGAAATTCGCGCCTCATCCGCCTCCAACCCGTCGAGCGTCCGCTCGGTGAAGCTTTCCATGCCGACCGACAGCAGGTTGATCGAGCGGACCACGTTGGCGCCGATCAGCGGTTTGAACACGTTCAGTTCCATGTGGCCCTGAAGTCCGCCGACGGTCGTCGCGACATGGTTGCCCATCACCTGGGCGGCGACCATCGTCAGCATTTCGCACTGGGTCGGGTTGACCTTGCCCGGCATGATCGAGCTGCCCGGCTCATTCTCCGGAAGCTTCAGTTCGCCGAGGCCGCAGCGCGGGCCGGAGCCGAGCAGGCGGATGTCGTTGGCGATCTTGGTCAGCGACACGGCGATCGTGTTGAGCACGCCCGATAACTCGACCAGCGTGTCGTGCGCCGCGAGCTCCGCGAACTTGTTGGGCGCCGAGGTGAACGGCAGCCGGGTGAGGTTGGCGACTTCCTTGGCGAAGGCGTCGGCAAAACCCTTGGGCGCGTTGAGGCCGGTGCCGACCGCCGTGCCGCCCTGCGCGAGGCGAAGCACACGCGGCAGAACGCCTTCGACCCGGTCGATATTGTCCTCGATCATCGCGGCGTAGCCGGAGAATTCCTGCCCGAGCGTCAGCGGCGTCGCGTCCTGCAAATGGGTGCGGCCGATCTTGACGATCGAGTCCCAGCGCTTCGCCTGCTCGGCAAGGCGCGCGTGGATCGTCTTCAGCGCCGGCAGAAGTCTCTTCGACACCGCGATCCCGGCAGCGATGTGCATCGCGGTCGGGAAGCTGTCGTTCGACGACTGGCCCTTGTTGACATGGTCGTTGGGATGGACCGGCTCCTTGCCGCCGCGCTTGCCGGTCAACTTCTCGTTGGCGCGCCCGGCGATCACCTCGTTCGCGTTCATGTTCGACTGGGTGCCCGATCCGGTTTGCCAGATGACGAGCGGGAATTGCGTGTCGAGGTCGCCTCGGGCGACTTCGGCTGCGGCCTGCTGGATCGCCTCGGCCAGGTCGGCATCGAGGTTGCCAAGCCGGGCGTTCACCCGCGCCGCCGCCTGCTTCACGAACCCGAGCGCGTGGACGATCTCGATCGGCATCTGTTCGCGCGGGCCGAACGGGAAATTGAGGATCGAGCGTTCGGTCTGGGCACCCCAATAGCTGTCCGCCGGGACTTCGATCGGTCCAAAGCTGTCGGTTTCGGTGCGGGTCGGGGTCATGGCGCGCGGCAATCCTGTTGCAAGGGGATGGTGCCGCCGCCCCTATCGAGGCGACGCGTGCGAGTCGAGATTGCGCCCTGGCCTACTTCTTCTTGGTGAAATCGACCGAGACGACGTTCGACCCGTCCTCGACCGGCTCGGTCGCGGGCACGTCGTTTTCGGCTGCCTCATGGTCCTCATGGCCCTGAGGCGCGCCTTCGGCGTGGAACTTGAGGCTGAAGTCGACCGCAGGGTCGACGAAATCGGTCACAGCGGAAAACGGGACGTTGAGCGTCGACGGCACGCCGCCGAACGAAAGACCGACCGAGAAGCCATCGTCGCTGACCTTCAGGTCCCAGAAGCGGTGCTGGATGACGATCGTCATCTCGTCGGGGAAGCGGTCGGTCAGGTGCTTGGGAATGGAAACACCCGGCATCCGCGTCTTGAAGGTGATGTAGAAATGATGGCCGCCGGGAAGTCCGCCCGATCGCTCGACTTCGCTGAGCACGCGTCCCACAACGTCGCGCAGCGCCTCCTGCACGATCTCGTCGTAGGGAATCAGGGACTCAGGGGTTTCGTCGGTCATGTCATTTCGTGGTAGCGGGCAAGGCCAAAGGGTCAAGCCGGAGTATGATTCCCGATGCCGATCGATGCCAAGCAGCCGTACGATGACAGCAATATCTTCGCCCGCATCCTGCGCGGCGAGCTGCCCAGCAAGACGGTGCTGGAAACCGATCACAGCCTCGCGTTCCACGACATCAATCCGCTGGCGCCGATCCACATCCTGGTGATCCCCAAGGGCGCCTACGTGAGCTGGGACGACTTCTCGGCCCGGGCGAGCGACGCGGAAATCGCCGACTTCACCCGCGCGGTGGGCGATGTCGCCCGGCAAGTCGGCGCCGATGCGCAGGGCTACCGCTTGCTGTCGAATGTCGGCAAGCGCGGCGGGCAGGAGGTTCCCCACCTCCACGTCCACATCTTCGGCGGCCAGCCGCTGGGACCGATGCTGGCCCGCTGAACGCCGCTCTGGTCGATAAGGCGTTGCACGAGGGGAAAAGACCGCTAGGTTCCCGTCCGATTTCAAACGAACGACGCCGCCTGCAAGCACGGGCGCGCAATTCAAGGGGAACGGCATGTTACTCGACCGCGTGAAACCGCTCGACGCCATCCTGGCGACGGCGGAGCGCAAATCGCTCCATCGCTCGCTGGGTCCGATCCAGTTGATGCTGTTCGGCATCGGCTGCATCATCGGCACCGGCATTTTCGTCCTGACCGCTGCCGGCGCCCAAAAGGCCGGCCCCGGCCTGATGCTGGCGTTCATCATCGCCGGCGCGGTCTGCATCGTCGCCGCCCTCTGCTACGCCGAGATTGCGGCGATGATCCCGGTCGCGGGTTCCGCCTACACCTACAGCTATGCGACGATGGGCGAGTTCCTGGCCTGGACGGTCGGCTGGGCGCTGGTGCTCGAATATGCCATCGCCGCTTCCGCCGTGTCGGTCGGGTGGTCTGGTTACTTTACCGGAACCATCCTCAACGAGTTTCTGGGCATACAACTACCCACATGGTTGTCCGCCGGACCGCTTGCACTGGGCGGCGTCGAAGGCGGCCTGATCAACCTCCCGGCCCTGGTCATCGCCCTGCTGATTACCTGGCTGCTGATGATCGGCACCAAGGAAAGCGCGGTCTTCAATTCGATCCTGGTCGCGATCAAGATCACCGCCCTGACCGCCTTCATCGTCCTGACGCTGCCGAAGGCGGAAGCGGCCAACTTCAATCCCTTCCTGCCGGCCGGAATCTTCGGCGGGTTCGGCACCGGCGTCGGCGCAGTCGGCGCGGCAGCGACGATCTTCTTCGCCTATGTCGGCTTCGACGCGGTTTCCACCGCGGCCGAGGAAACCAAGAACCCGCAGCGCAACGTCCCGATCGGCCTGGTCGGCAGCCTGCTGATCTGCACGATCTTCTATATCCTGGTCGCCGCCGGCGCGATCGGCACCCTGGGCGGCCAGCCGATCATGGGCCCGAACGGTGTTCCGTTCCCGGCGGGATCGGAAGAATTGGCTCGTCAGTGCGCCATGCCGCAATACAAGGAAGCGCTGGTCTGCTCGAACGAGGCGCTGGCCCACGTCCTGCGCAACATCGGCTTCAGCACCATCGGCAACGCCCTGGGCATCGCCGCCTTCCTGGCGTTGCCCTCGGTCATCCTGATCCTGCTGTTCGGTCAGACCCGCATCTTCTTCGTGATGGCGCGTGACGGCCTGCTCCCGGAAGGCCTGTCCAAGGTTCACCCGAAGTGGAAGACGCCCTATGTCGTCACCGCACTGACCGGAGTCGTCGTCGCCGTCGCTGCGGCCTTCCTGCCGGTTGGCCAGCTTGCCGACATCGCCAACGCCGGCACGCTCTACGCGTTCATGATGGTCGCCATCGCGGTCATGATGCTTCGCCGGCGCGACCCCAACCGGGAGCGCAAGTTCCGCACCCCGGCGCTGTGGCTGGTCGGCCCGCTGACCATCGGCGGCTGCATCTTCCTGTTCCTCAACCTGCCGTTCGAGGCGATGATGGTCCTGCCGATCTGGACGATCATCGGCTTCTTCGTCTACTTCGGCTACAGCCGTCGCTCGAGCCATCTCGGCCAGGGCCGGGTCGAAGTCCATGAAGACGAAGCGCACGACCTGGCGCCCCATCTTCCGGGGGTGGACGATCCCAATCACCAGCATTGATCGAGCGTTGACCTGACGACGAAGGGGAGGCCTCACCGCCTCCCCTTTTTCTTTGCGGGTCAGGCTTCGACCTCTCCCTCGGGCAGCCGGTCGACGCTGGGAAGTTCACCGGCCAGCGCGGCGTCGAATTGCGGGCGGTCGAGCCGCCCTTCCCAGCGGGTCACGACAACACAGGCGACGGCGTTGCCAATGAAGTTGGTCAGGCTTCGGCACTCGCTCATGAAGCGGTCGATGCCGAGGATCAGCGCCATTCCGGCGACCGGCACCGACGGGACGATCGACAAGGTCGCGGCCAGGGTGATGAACCCCGCGCCCGTGACCCCCGCGGCGCCCTTCGACGAAAGCATCGCGACGCCGAGCAGCAGCAGTTGCTGGCCCAATGTCAATTCGACGTTGCACGCCTGGGCGATGAACAGCGCCGCAAGCGTCATGTAGATGTTGGTCCCATCGAGGTTGAAGCTGTAGCCCGACGGAACCACCAGCCCGACGATCGACTTGGGGCATCCGGCGCGCTCCATCTTTTCGATCAGCGACGGCAGCGCGCTTTCGCTCGAGGAGGTGCCGAGCACCAGGAAGAGCTCCGCCTTGAGATAGGAGATCAACCGGAAGATCGAGAAGCCGGCCAGGCGGGCGACCGTCCCGAGGACGAGGATGACGAACATTAGCGAGGTCAGGTAGAACGTCGCCACCAGCCCGGCGAGGTTGGCAAGGCTGCCAACGCCATATTTGCCGATGGTGAAGGCCATTGCCCCGAAAGCACCGATCGGCGCGACCCGCATGACGATCGCGACCAGCCGGAACATCACGATCGAGACCTGGTCGAGCGCGTCGAGCAGCTTGTCGCCCCGATTGCCGACCAGCGTCAGGGCAATCCCGAACAGGATCGCCGCAAGGAGCGTCTGGAGGATGTTGCCCGCGGTGAGCGCCGACAGGAACGTGTCGGGAATGATGTCGAGCAGGAAGCCGGTCAGCGTCGTCGCGTGCGCCTTGTCCGCGAAATCGGCTACTTTCGTCGCGTCGAGCGTCGCGGGATCGATGTTGAGCCCCGCGCCCGGACGGACGACATTGGCGACCACCAGCCCGATGAGCAGCGCCAGGGTCGAGAAGAACAGGAAATAGACGAACGCCTTCAGCGCCACGCGGCCCATGGCGCGGAGGTCGCGAAGACCGGCAATCCCGGTGACGATGGTCAGGAAGATAACCGGGGCGATGATCATCTTGACCAGCTTGATGAAGGCGTCGCCGATTGGCTTCAGCGCCTCGCCCGTCGCCGGCGCGAAGTGGCCGACCAGTACGCCGGCGGCAATCGCGAGCAGGACTTGAACGTAAAGGTGGGCGTACCACGGCCGGTTGGCGTCGACCCGCGCCGGTATCTGATGCATCACGGCCATCGTTCATCGTCCCCTTTTTCCCAATGCAAAGACCGGCGGCGGCACTTTGGCAAGCTGAGGCTCATGCGCTACGCCATCTGCAGCGCGCGAAATTCTCGAGGGGGTCATGAGCATCAATCAGTTCGGACGGCTGCTGACGCTGACAACCTGGGGTGAAAGCCACGGCCCAGCCATCGGCGGGGTGCTCGACGGCTGCCCGCCCGGCATCAACCTCGACGAGGCGTGGATGCAGCGCTTCCTCGATCAGCGCCGACCGGGAACGTCGAAGAACGTGACGCCGCGGCAGGAGCCGGACCGAATTCGCATACTGTCGGGGGTATACGAGGGCCGAACGACCGGCACCTCAATCGGCATGGTCATCGACAATGTCGATGCGCGCAGCAAGGATTACCCCGTCGATGCGCCCTATCGCCCGGGCCATGCCGACTATGTCTATGACCGGAAATATGGCTTTCGCGATCCGCGCGGTGGCGGCCGGGCGTCGGCGCGGGAAACGGCGGTGCGGGTGGCCGGCGGGGCGATCGCTCGGCTCATCATCCCCGATGTGAGCATCGAAGCGCGGGTGACCGAGATCGGTGGCGAGAGCGACGCGGAGCGGTGGGAAGCATTGCTCGACGACACGCGCCGCGCCGGAGACAGCGTCGGCGCGATCGTCGAATGTGTCGCGGACGGCGTGCCGGTCGGCTGGGGCGCGCCCGTCTATGGCAAGCTCGATGCAGACCTCGCCGCCGCCTGCATGGGCATCAACGCGGTCAAGGGCGTGGAGATCGGCGCGGGCTTCGAAACGGCGCGAATGAAGGGCAGCACGTCCCAGGACGCAATGCGCGAGGGCCCGGACGGTCCGACCTTCGACGGCAATATGGCGGGCGGCATCGTCGGGGGCATCTCCACCGGCCAGCCGGTTATCGTGCGCGTCGCCTTCAAGCCGACCAGTTCGATCCGTCTGCCCGTCCCCAGCATAAACCCGAGCGGCGGCAACGCCGAAGCGATCACGCGCGGCCGGCATGACCCGTGCGTCGGCATTCGCGGAGCGCCGGTGGTCGAAGCGATGGTCGCACTGGTGCTGGCTGACCACAAGCTCCTCCATCGTGCTCAATGTGGAGATGTCCGATGATCGTGATCGCCCTGATGCTTGCCGGTGCCGAGCCGAGCGCGGAGGCGCTGGCGCTGGGCCGCCGGCTGGCGGAACGTGGAACGCTTGCGACGCTGCTGTCCGTCGCGGAGAAGAAAGACACGCAGGAAATGATCGAGCGCGAGCCCGCCATGGCGGAAAAGGACAAGGCCGCGCTCCGCGCCGTTGCCGCGAAGGTCTACGCGCAGGAACGCGAACGGCTGTTCGCCGCGGACGCCCGGGCGCTCGCCACCCATCTGACGGTGGAGGATCTGCGGACCTTGGTCGCACAGGCGGAATCGCCAGCGGCCCGGCACCTGCACGAAGCGATGCCACGGGTAATCGCCACCACGCTTCAATCCGTTGGCGATGTCGATCTCGGTCGCCAGGTCCGGATCGCCTTTTGCGCCGATCGCACCGACCTTCCGACGCTTTGCGCGCCCGACTAGGTCAGTGGCATTTGAACCGGTCGAACGGTTCGAGGCACGACCGGCACCGCCATTGCGCCTTGCACGGCGTTGATCCGAAGCGGCTGACCTCCACCGTGTCGGTCGACCCGCACTGCGGGCAGGTCGCGGTCGGCGACAGGCTGGGCGGTGCGATGCCATAGGCTTGGAGCTTGGCCTTGCCGCCCTCGCTGATCATGTTGGTCGACCAGGGCGGTGTCAGCACCGTGTCGACCGCCACCGAGCGAAACCCCGCCGCATCAAGCGCGCCGCGGATCGCCATTTCAATGGCGTGGGTCGCCGGGCATCCCGAATAGGTCGGCGTGATCACGACGCGGTCCGGCTCGATCGCCCGGACGATGCCAAGGTCGAGAACGCTCAGCACCGGGATTTCCGGATCCTCGACCCCGGCCAAGACCTCGCGCAAGGCGGCCGGATCGGCCACTAAACCCGCTCGATCGCCAGCGCGATTCCCTGGCCGACCCCGATGCACATGGTGGCGAGCGCACGCCTGGCTCCGGACCGCTGCAACTCTTCGGTAGCGGTCATTGCCAACCGGGCGCCGGACATGCCGAGCGGATGGCCGAGCGCGATCGCGCCGCCGTTTGGGTTCACGTGCGGCGCATCGTCGGGCAGGCCAAGCTCACGCATCACCGCCAGGCCCTGGGCGGCGAATGCTTCGTTCAGTTCGACGACGCCGAAATCGCCAATATGAAGGCCGAGGCGATCCATCAGCTTGGCGCTGGCCGGCGCCGGACCGATACCCATGATTCGCGGGGGAACGCCGGCGACCGAGCCGCCAAGAACCCGCGCCCGCGGGGTCAGCCCATGACGTTCCACCGCTGCTGCCGATGCGATGATCATCGCCGCCGCCCCGTCGTTCACGCCGCTGGCGTTGCCCGCCGTTACCGTCCCGTCAGGGCGGACAATCGGCTTCAATTGCGCCAGCTTCTCGACCGTCGTCTCGCGCGGATGTTCGTCCCGCTCGACGGTGACCGGTTCGCCCTTGCGCTGCGGGATGGTGACGGGAACGATCTCGGCCGCCAGCCGGCCGCTGGCCTGCGCCGCCGCTGCTCGGCGCTGGCTCTCGGCGGCGAAGCGGTCCTGATCCTCGCGGCTGACGCCATATTCGGCCGCGACATTCTCGGCGGTCTCCGGCATCGAATCGATCCCGAAGCGGTCTTTCATCAGGCGGTTGACGAAGCGCCAGCCGATCGTGGTGTCATACACCGCATTGGCACGACCGAAGGCGGTGTCGGACTTCGGCATGACGAACGGTGCGCGGGTCATGCTTTCAACGCCCCCGGCGACGATGAGGTCGGCATCGCCGGCCTTGATTGCCCGTGCCGCCATCGCGATCGCATCGAGCCCCGACCCGCACAGCCGGTTGATGGTCGTCCCGGGCGCGGCTTCACCCAGTCCCGCCAGAAGCGCGGCCATGCGCGCGACATTGCGGTTATCCTCGCCCGCCTGGTTGGCGCAGCCAGCAATGACGTCGTCGACATGCGTCCAGTCGACACCGGAATTGCGCGCCTTGAGCGCTGCCAAGGGGATGGCAAGCAGGTCGTCAGGCCGGACCGCGCTTAGCGAACCGCCATAGCGGCCGATGGGTGTGCGGACGGCGTCGCAGATGAAGGCGTCAGTCATGGCGCGTTCCCTGCGCCGAGCGTTCCACCTTTGCAAGGCGAGGCCATTCGGGTGCATGGCGCGAGCATGATCGACGATATTCCCAGCAACTGGCGGCGCAGCGTTGACGGCACGGCGATCGAGCGGACGCTGACCTTCGCCGATTTCAAGGCCGCGTTCGGGTTCCTGACCAAGCTCGCCGACCATGCCGAGGCGGTCGACCACCATCCCGAATTCACCTCGGTATGGAACCGGCTCGATATCCGCCTGACCAGCCACGACGCCGGTGGCGTGACGGATCGCGATGTGGCGATGGCGCACTGGATCGATGAAAAATTCAATCCATCTGGCGTTCATGCATGAAGGCCGATACACTCACCGCAATGCAAAGTTCGTTTGCCCTCACCCGCCCCGTTGGCGCCGCCCCCGCGGCGACGGCGAGCTATTATTATCCCTGCGCGGTGGAGACCGGCTGAGGATATTCGTATCTCAAACCCACTCTACCGCCCGCCAAGCCCCTGCTTCGGCGGGTTTTTTATTGCCCGAAAGGTTCACGCCCGATGATTTCCAACACCGCAATCGCCCTGACTGACGAACGATCTGGCTGGGAACGCCACGTCGTTCCGCAAAATTGGTCGCATTTCACAGAGGATGACCATGCCGTGTGGGACCTTCTGTTTGCCCGGCAGGTCGAATCGATCGGTCCGCGGCTCGTCGACGCTTTTCGCAACGGCCTGGATGTTCTTAACCTCGGCCATCCCGGCATTCCGGAGCTGGGCGAATTGAACGCGCGGCTGGAGCCGCTGACCGGCTTTCGCTGCGTCGCCGTGCCGGGCCTGATCCCCGACGAGGATTTCTTTGCCATGCTGGCGGAACGGGTCTTCCCGGTGGGCAACTTCATCCGCAAGCGGGCGCAGCTCGATTACCTGGAGGAACCCGACTGTTTCCACGACATCTTCGGCCATGTGCCGATGCTTGCCGACCCTACCGTCGCCGATCTGATGACCGAGGTCGGCCGGCTGGGCGTCGAGGCCTGCGCCGCCGGCGAGGGTCACCTCGTCGCCCGGATTTACTGGCACAGCATCGAATTCGGCCTGGCGCGCGAGGATGGCGAGTTGCGCATCCTCGGCGCCGGCCTTGCCTCCAGCTTCGGCGAATCGCACTACTCGCTGGAAGAATCGTCGATTGAACGCCGCCCGTTCAGCCTGGGCGAGGCGGTGCGAACGCCCTACCGCCACGACGCCTTCCAGCCGCTTTACCTGGTGGCCGAAGACCTGCCCGGAGCGTTGGCCGCGATCCGCTCGGCCAATCTCGAAACGCTGGAACGGCTGGCCGCGCAGTAGGCGGTCGCCTATAGGCGGTCGGGATGAGCACCCTTCCCGACAGCCGCGAATATCGCACCGGCTCCGACCCGCGCACCCTGCGCGATGCGCTGGGCTGCTTCGCGACTGGCGTTACGGTCGTCACCTGCCTCGACGCCGACGGGAACCCGTGCGGCCTCACGGCCAATAGTTTCACCAGCGTGTCGCTCGATCCGCCGCTACTGCTGGTATGCATTCATAAGAACGCCACCTGCGCCGTCCCGTTGATCGAGGCCGGGCATTTCGCGGTCAACGTCCTGCAGACCGGCCAGCAGCCGGCGTCGATCACCTTTTCGACCCGGGTGGAGGACCGCTTCGGCCAGACCCCCTGGTCCGCCGGCGAAATGGGCGCGCCGGTACTGGCCGGATCATTGTCGATCTTTGAATGCGCGCGCAACGCAGTGCACGAAGGCGGCGACCACTGGATCCTGGTCGGCGAGGTTAAGAAGGCGACGTTCGAGGCCGGACTGGATCCCCTGCTTTATTTTCGCGGCTCCTATCGTCGCCTCCATTTCGACTAGACTGGCGTCGGCCGCTCGACGGAAATCCGTGACTTCGCCCCGAACCGGCGTCAGGCTGGCGCGATGAAGGATCGGGGGGTGACGACTCGCAGCCGGCGGGCGAGGCCGGGGAGCAACGGCAAACGCCGGTAACCGACGCCGTCGGCTTCGATTTCAACTCACTGATCGCCATTGCCGACGCCCTGCCGGTGATGGTCGCCTATTGCGACGCGAACCAGGTCTATCGTTTCTGCAACAGCGGCATCGCCAACTGGTTCGGCCGCCCGCGCAGTTCGATCCTCGGCCGGAGCATCCGTGAGGTGATGGGCGAACAGGCCTATGCGGTCCGTCGCGGCGCCATCGAAGCCGCGTTGGAGGGCGAACGGCAGTGGTTCGCCGCCATCTTCGACCATCCGACGCGCGGCCAGCGCACGGTCCAGTCCGAATATGTCCCGCACGTCGGGAAGGACGGGAAGGTTGTTGGCTTCGCCCTGCTGGTCCAGGATCTGACCGAGCAACGGGCCGCCGACGCCGCAGCTCGGGAAAGCGAGACGCGCTTCCGCCGGATCGCCGACTTCGCGCCGGTGATCATGTGGGTGACCCGTGCCGACCGAACGCGCGAATTCGTCAACCGAGCCTACGCTGACTTCATGGGCTGCACTCAGGATGAGGCGCGGGACGCCAACTGGCTGGCCTTCATCCATCCCGACGACGTTGACCGGCTGACCAGGGAAAGCCTTGCGGGCGAGGCTTCACTGCAAACGTTCACGCTGGAGGGTCGCTACAAGCGCGCAGACGGGGAATGGCGGTGGCTTCGGTCGGTGTCGAGCCCACGTTTCGGCCCGAGAAGGAACTCACCGGCTTCATCGGCACGGCGATCGACATCACGCTCGAGAAAGAGGCCGAGTCTGAACTTCGCCGCCAGGTGGAGGCGCGGACCAGGGCGCTGACGACCAGCGAGCAGCGATTCCGGGCGATCGTCGACACGGTGCTGGAGGTCATCGTGCTGCTTTCGCCCGATGGCACTGTCCTCGACCTCAACCGGTCGCCCATGGCCTGGCGCGCGCCCAACCCGGAAAGTGCCGTCGGGCAGAAAATCTGGGACGCCCCGACGCTCAGCCTCTACCCGGACAATATCATGCCCCTGCGCGAATTTATCCGGCAGGCGGCCGATGGCCATCCGGTCCGGCGCGAAATCGTCCTGGAGCGGCGCGGCCATGTCGTGACCACGCTCGATTTCTCGCTGACGCCGGTCACCAACGAGAAAGGCGAGGTCGAAATCCTCGTTCTTGAGGCTCGTGATATCTCCGAGCTCAAGCTGGCCCAGGAACAGCTTCGCCAAAGTCAGAAGATGGAAGCGCTCGGTCAGCTAACCGGCGGGATCGCCCACGATTTCAACAACCTGCTGACGGTCGTGGTGGGCGGCCTCGACATGGTCCTCCGGCAGGGTTTGGACCCGAAATCGCAACGCTATGCCAAGAACGCACTGGCGGCCGCGGAGCGCGGTGCCCGCCTGACCGCGCAGTTGCTGGCATTCAGCCGAGTGCAGCGGCTGGAAGTTCGGCCGATCCACGTCGCCAGCCTGATCGAGGAGATGCGACCGCTGCTGCGCAACGTTCTCGGTCCCGGAATCGCCAAGCGCATCGAGCTTCATGACGAGCAGCGGCGCGTCATGGCGGACCCGACCCAGGTGGAGGTCGCGCTGCTCAACCTGGCGATCAACGCCCGTGACGCCATGCCCGATGGTGGCGAACTTGGCATCTCTACCCGGGCGGTGACTGTCGGCGAAGACAATGAGCTGTCGCCCGGCGACTATATTGAGCTCGAGATTCGCGACACCGGCACCGGCATGCCCGAGGAGGTGGTCGCGCGAGCTTTCGACCCATTCTTCACAACGAAGGAAGCCGGCAAAGGCACCGGCCTGGGCCTGTCCATGGTTTATGGCATGGCCCGCCAATCGGGCGGCACTGCAAGGATCGAAAGCCGTGTCGGCGAAGGAACACGAGTCCGCCTGTACTTCCGGATGGCCGACGGCGAGGAAGATGGGGTCGAGCAGGACGAAAGTCTGGTCGCTGCGGCAAAGAAGCCGCCCGCCGGCCATTCCATCCTGGTCATCGACGACGACGAACTGGTGCGGGGGATGCTGTGCGCCAGCCTGACGGAAAGCGGATTTGCCGTCACCGAGGCCGGCGATGGCCAGCAGGGCCTTGAATTGTTCAAGACGCTTAGGCCCGAAGTCGTGGTGATCGACTTCATCATGCCCGGCATGACTGGTGCCGAGGTCGCGCAACAAATCCGAGCCATCAGTCCCGGGCAGCGGATCATTTTCGTGTCGGGCTACAGCGAGACGGACGCCATCCGGCGCGTCGCCCCGGATGCCGCGATCCTGACGAAACCCTTTCTGCCCGCTGTGCTCGACCGGGCGATCCAGGCCCTGCTGGAAGATTAGGGCGCCGGACATTTCGGGGCGATCCCGCGTTGTCCTTGCATGATCGCGTTGATGCTCACCGCTCTGGACGCTGCCGCAGAGGCCACGCCGATCACGGCCCCTCTCAACCCCAAGGCAACGGAACTGGTCGAGTCAGATCCCGCCCTGAAGGCATGGGCGCTCGACAAGTTCGATTCCAACCATGACGGGTGGCTGACGATGTTCGAGGCCCAGCCGGCGATTGCCGCCTTTCGCGACATCGCGGATGCCGACCGTGACCAGCGGGTGACGGTGCACGAATATAAAGCCGCGATCGGCTTTCTACAGACCCGCTACAACGTCCGGTAATCAGCCGGCCTTGCGCTGCTGCGCGCTGAGGCCGAGCACCATCTGGTTGGCGCGCTCGTAGCTCAAGGGACGGCCGAACAGATAGCCCTGGATGGTGTCGCAACCCAGGTCGCGCATCCGCTCGAAATCTTCGGCAGTCTCGACCCCCTCGGCGGTCACGGTCATCCGGAACGAGCGGGCGAGCTGCACGATCGACTGGATGATGGCGATATTTTCCGGTCGGCTACCGGCTTCGCGGACAAAGCTGCCGTCGATCTTCAGCTTGTGGAAGACGGCCTTGTTCAGATAGCCGATTGACGAATAGCCGGTGCCGAAATCGTCGAGCGCGATCCCGACGCCAAGGGCGCGCAGGCGCTTCAGGACGTCGAGCGTCTGGCTGCCGTCGCCGAGGAAGACGCCTTCGGTGACTTCCAGTTCGATCCGGTTGCCGGCGACCTTGTGGCGGGCGAGCGCCTGGCTGACCATGTTGGGCAGCGACGGAAGCACGATCTGCTTCGGACTGATGTTGAGCGCGACGGTGATCGGCTCCGGCCAGCTCGCGGTGGCACGGATCGCCTCCTCGATGACCCATTCGCCCAGCTGCATCATCAGGCCGCATTCTTCGGCGATCGGGATGAACACCGGCGGCGGGACAAGCCCGCGCTGCGGGTGGTTCCAGCGGATCAGCGCCTCGAAACCGATCAACTTCTGGTTCTTGGCCGACACCAGCGGCTGGAAGACGAGGTGGAATTGCTTCGCCGCGATGGCGTTGCGCAAATCGGTTTCCAGGCGGATGCGGTCGTCCTGCTCGTTCTGGAGCTCGGCCGAGAAATATTTGGCGACTCCGCGGCCTGCGTCCTTGGCTTCGTAGAGCGCCAGGTCGGCCTTGAGGATCAGGTCGTCGACCGTCGCGCCGTCGATCGGCCCGAAGGCGCAGCCGATCGACACCCCGATGCGGATTTCGGTCTGGTCGATCATGTACGGCTCGGCGATCGCCTTGATGATGCGGTCGGCGAGGCCTTCGACCTTGCGGCGGGACTGGGCGTCGGTGATGACGATCGCGAACTCGTCGCCACCCATGCGGCCGACATGCCCGTCCGAGCTGACTTCGTCGCACAGGCGCTTCGCCACCGCTTGCAGCACGGCGTCGCCCTTCGGGTGACCGAAGGTGTCGTTGACCGGTTTAAATCCGTCGAGGTCGAGAAACATGATGGCGCACGGCACATTCGACGTGGTCGCGACACGAAGCGATTCGCCGAGCAACTGCCGGACCCGGCCGCGATTGGGCAGACCCGAAAGCACATCCATGTTGGCGAGATGGGTCAGCCGCTCCTGGGTTTGGCGAACCTCGGTGATGTCACTGCCGACACCGCGAAAGCCTTCGAAGCGGCCGGCGGTATCGATGATCGGGTCGCCCGCGATGGAAATCCAGCGCGGTCCGCGCGCCGTCTTCAATTCCATTTCGAGCGAGTTGAACGCCTGCTTTTCCAGCAGCACGCGGCCAAGCTCAGCATGGCCGCCGAGAAGCGAGGGCAGCGAATGACCGAGAATTGCCGACGACGGGCGGCCCAGCAGGGCGGTCATGCGGCTGGAGATGTAGGTGACCCGATTGTCGCTATCGACCTGCCACAACCAGCCCACGCCGCGCTGCTCATATTCCTGCAGAAGCAGGCTGGCGCTGGCCGATTGCGAGCCCACGTCGGCGTTGGTCTGGAGCTGGTGGAAGGCCCATCGCGCGACGGTGTGGATACCGAATACAGCGACGCCCATCGTAAAGACGATCGACAGCATGTGCTGATAGGGGACAGCGTCGCGCGCGTTGAACAGCACGAAGCTGATCGCCCCGACGAAGCAGGCCATCCACACCGATACGCTGGTCGGAATCACGACCAGGCCGAGCGCGGCGATACCCACCGCCGCCATCAACGAGGCCGTGATGATCTGGATATCGGCCGGAAGCGAGGAGAAGAAAAAGACCGGCAGGCTGAGATAGAGCCCGGCGCGGACCAGGACATCGCCGATCAACTGCCACGGCGGCACCCGCCGGCCAGACCGCCCGACATGGGTGATTGCCTGGTGACGGGCCAACTGCAACGAACCGAAATTGACACCGCCGATCGCCGCGGCCCAGCCCAACAGCCACATCGCCGGGACATGACCCCACAGGGCGAGCGAGGTGAGGACGACGGCAAAGACGTTGGCACCAGCGAAGAAGGGCGCGAAATGACCGCGGGCGATCAACTGAACGTCGCGCAGTGACGAGTCACTCTCATCATCGCGCCCGCCATTCTGGACGAGACCCAGGGATTCCCCGCCCGGAAGGCGGGCGGAAATCATACGCTTATACCGATCCGGAGCTTCGTACATTCAGGTCCACTCGCTGGAAACTAGCGGACCGGATAGACGAAGAGCGTTTATGCGCAGTTAAAGCTGACCGGCTACCTGCGCTTAATCGCGGTTATTTCCCGGCCATGATCTTGTCGACGTCGCGGCCCACGACCGGGTGATAAAGCGACTTCGACCGGGCGTAGACACGCTGCGCGATCGGCCTGCCCCATGACGCATCGGAATAAAGCGACGTGTAGAGCGGCCGGACGAACTTGCCGCGGCCGATCGAACCGAGGAACGCTTCGAGCGCCGGAATGCCCGGATCGTAGCGATTGGCGACGACCATGGTCAGCCAGGCGAACTTCACCTCGTTGTTGCGAACGGCATTGAGGCCGAAGGCCCGGTCGAGTTCGGCCATGCGCTCGGTCGGCTGCTTCGGCGAGATGGAATCGAGGAAGCGGAGCCGCTCGTCGGTGGTCCAGCCGTTCCACTTCGCGCTGTCCGCCCTTCCGCCCGCGGTGAACGTCTTCACTGCCTGGTCGACGTCGGCGAAGGCTTGCGGATCGGCCGGGACGCTATTGGCGGGGATGCCCGGCTGGTAGACCCACTGGTCGAGCTGCATGCGATCCTCGAGCGCCTTGTCGCCCTTGATCAAATGCTGGCGAAGGTCGGCCAGGAACATCGCCGAGGTGACCGGCTGGAAGCTGTGCCGTTCGAACCAACCCTTGAGGTAGGCATCGAACTTTCCGCGCCCCGCGGTCGCTTCGAGCATGCGCAGGAACGCCGCTCCTTTTTCATAGGCAATGTCGGTCAGGCCATCGTCGGGATGCCGGCCCTTGAGGTCGAGGTGCAGGCGGCTGTCGAGCGACGCCGCTCCGCCGGCTTCGGTCACCGCGTCGTTCATGGCGGTGATGCCCAGCGCCACTTGTTGCTTGGCGACCTTCGGGCCGTAGATCGATTCGATGATCCGCCGCTCGGCGTAGGTCGTCATTCCCTCGTTGAGCCAGAAATCATTCCATGTCGCATTGGTTGCGAGGTTGCCCGACCAGCTGTGCGCCAGTTCGTGAGCGATCAGGCTGACCAGGCTCTTGTCGCCGGCAATGAAGGTCGGTGTCAGGAAGGTCAGGGTCGGATTTTCCATCCCGCCGAACGGGAAGGACGGCGGCAGAACGATCATGTCGTAGCGGCCCCAGCGGTAGGGTCCGTAGAGCGCCTCGGCGGCGCTCACCATCTTTTCGGTGTCCTCGAGCTCCTTGGCGGCGGCATCGAGCATCGATGGTTCGGTCCACACGCCGGTACGCGGTCCGAGCGGGCGGAAGGCGAGGTCACCCACCGCGATGGCGATCAGGTAGGGCGCGACCGGATTGTCCATCCGGAAGCTGAAGGCCCGCATCTTGCCTTCCGCCGTCGGCATTCCGCCGTTGGGCGCCGACATCACCGCGGTCAGCGGACTCGGAACGTGAATGACGGCTTCCCAGCTTTGGCGAATGCCGGGGGAGTCCTGCGTCGGGATCCAGCTGCGATTCTCGATCGCCTGGCCCTGGCTGAAGAGATAGGGGTGCTTCTTCCCGCGGTCTGTTCGGGCGACAGCCACTGCAGCGCGCCCGCGTCGGGAGCCGACTTATAGGTAATGACGACTTTCTTTGCGCCGTTCAGCTGAATTTCCAGAGGCGCGCCAAGATTTTCGTCGGATGCGCCGACCTTGTAGGGCAGCGGCTTGCCGTCCTGGTCGGCGACCTTGGCAATTTCGAAGCCCTTGTCGTCGAGGATGATGCTTTTCGCGCCCGGCTTGGCGAGAACGTCAAGCGTCGCGGTGCCGCCAAGGCGCTTGGCCGCGAAATCGACCGTCAGGTCGAGCGCGACGTGGGTTACCCGCGCTTCCAGCGGTTTTGCATAGCTATGAACGTCTGCCGCATCGGGCGTATCGAGGATGGGCGCGACGGTGGCGGCCGACGCAGTCGTCGGCGGTGAAGCGGTGTCGCTGGCCTGCTGACAGGCGGAAAGCAACAGGGCCGCGGCGGCCATCAGCGAACGAATTGCCATCAAACACTCCTCTTCGGGCCCGTCCTAGCCCCGGCGACAGCGATGCGCAAAGCGGGCGAGGCGATCGGACTAGGCCTAGCGCGACCACCTCCCTATATTCACCCGCAATGACCAGCCGAAGCATCGACCGTGGCCACTGAAGGCGCACGCCTGTCCGGCGACGACGCCCTGCCGCCGATCGAAGCGCCGGCGGTGACGGCGGCGGACAAGCGCCCGATCCTGTCGAAGCCGCAGGGACCGGCCAAGCCGATCTTGGAAGGCGTCGGCCTCGACCGCCCCTTCTTCGACGACAAGAATCGCGCTTTCTGGGTGCTCCAGTCGTTCGGCTGGGCGGGCTATTTCTTCCTGCGGTCGCTGTCCGGCCTGGCCAATTCGATGGGCGTCATGTTCATCGTTCACACATTGCTGCTGACGGCGACCGGCTATTCGCTGACGCTGCTGATGGCCTCGCTTTACCGGCGCCTGATCGTGATGCGGGCGCTGTGGACCGCGGTCATCAGCCTCGGCACAGTCGCTCTTGCCTCCTCGGCTTTCTCGTTCATCGAGACGTGGAGCTACGCTACGTTCCTGAAGCCCGACGCCCGACCGGCCGGGGTGGAATTCTTCGGCGCGATCATCCTCGATTTCTCGCTGCTCGCGGCATGGTCGGCGCTCTATTATGGGATCAACTATTACCTGCTTCTCGAGGAAGAGATCGACCAGCGCGCCCGCCTCGAGAGCCAAGCGTCGAGCGCGCAATTGGCGATGCTCCGCTACCAGCTCAATCCGCACTTCCTGTTCAACACGCTGAACAGCATCTCCACTCTCGTCCTCCTGAAACAGACCGAGCGCGCCAACGCGATGCTGGCGCGGCTTTCCTCGTTCCTCCGCTACACGCTCGCCAACGAACCGACCGCGCAGGTCACGCTCGCGCAGGAAGTGGAGACGCTGAAGCTGTACCTCGAGATCGAGAAGATGCGTTTCGAGGACCGCCTGAGGCCCCATTTCCGGATCGATGCAGAGACGATCGGCGCCCGCCTGCCCTCGCTGTTGCTTCAGCCGCTGGTCGAAAATGCCATCAAATATGCGGTGACGCCGTCGGAACAGGGGGCGGATATCTGGATTAATGCCACGCGGGAAGGACGCGCGGTGAGGATCGAAGTCGCCGATAGCGGACCGGGCGGGGGCGCCGGGTTGGTGTCGGCCCAGTCGACAGGGGTGGGGCTGCCCAACATCCAGGATCGCCTGAACCAGGCCTATGGCCCGGCACACGGCTTTTCGACGCGGGCGAACGAACATGGGGGATTCAGCGTTATTATCGAAATTCCGCTCGATGCGGACAGCAAGGGATAATTGATGACCATTCGTACCATCCTCGTCGACGACGAGCCGCTGGCGACCCAGGGCCTGATGCTTCGGCTGGAGGCCCACGAGGACGTCGAGGTGGTCGCCACCGCCGCCAACGGCCGCGAGGCAATCCGCGCGATCAAGACCCACAAGCCGGACCTCGTGTTCCTCGACATCCAGATGCCGGGCTTCGACGGATTCTCGGTCGTTCAGGGCCTGATGGAGGTCGAGCCCCCCCTGTTCGTGTTCGTCACCGCCTTCGGCGACCATGCGCTTCGCGCGTTCGAGGCGCAGGCGGTCGATTACCTCATGAAGCCGGTCGACGAGGACCGGCTCGCGGGGACGCTCGACCGGGTCCGCCAGCGCCTGGCCGAGAAGCGAGGCGTCGAGGAGGCCGAGCGGCTGAAGGAAGCGCTGGTCGAGCATGCGCCCGAGGCAGCCGAGACGCTGGCTGGTGAAAGCGCCGGCGAGGGACCCGCCTCCAGCCGCTTCGAAAAGATGATCAACATCCGCGACCAGGGCCAGATTTTCCGCGTCGATGTCGACACGATCGAGCGGATCGACGCCGCCGGCGATTACATGTGCATCCAGACCGGCGACAACACGCTGATCCTTCGCGAAACGATGAAGGACCTGGAAAAGCGGCTCGACCCGCGCCGCTTCCAGCGCGTTCACCGCTCGACCATCGTCAACCTCGACCTGGTCAAGCAGGTCAAGCCGCACACCAACGGCGAATGTTTCCTGGTGCTGGACAGCGGTGCGCAGGTGAAGGTCAGCCGCAGCTATCGCGACGTGGTCGCGAGATTCGTTCACTAAGGCACGGGAGCGCACGGCAATGAGCAAGTTCGAGGAATTCGCCGCGCTCCATGTGCCGGGCGATCCGATCGTCCTGTACAATATCTGGGACCCGGGCAGCGCCGTTGCCGTGGCCGCGGCCGGGGCGAAGGCGCTGGCCACCGGCAGCCACCCGGTCGGCGACGCCAGCGGCTATGGCGACGCGCACAACGTCCCCCTCGAACACGTCTTCGACAATGCGCGGCGGATCATGGCGGCGGTCGACCTGCCGCTTTCCGTCGATTTCGAGGGTGCCTACTCCACCGGTCCCGCCGAAGGCGCCGGCAATGTCGCGAGGCTCGCCGAAACCGGTGCGGTCGGCTGCAACTTCGAGGACCAGGTCGTCGGAGGCGAAGGCATCCATCCGCTGGACCGGCAGGTAGAGCGTATCCGCGCCATTCGCGAGGCAGTGGGCGACCAGTTCTTCATCAACGCGCGCACCGACTTGCTGATCAAGAACGACACCCACGACGACGCGCTGTTCGACCAGGTGATCGAGCGCGGCAAGGCCTTCGCCGACGCCGGGGCCAGCGGCTTCTTCGTCCCGCGTATCGCGGACCCGCGCCACATCGAGCGCGTCGTGCGCGAGGTGCCGTTGCCGCTCAACGCGATCGCCTTTCCCGGCGCGCCGCCGAAGTCGGAATGGATTGCCGCCGGAATCGCGCGCATCAGCCACGGGCCGTTCCCGCACCGGGCGCTGATGAAACAGCTGGAAGAAGCCGCGCGCGCCGCGATCAACTGATGCCGCGCCGGCCTGCGCCTGCTAGGGGCGCGGGCGTGACGGTCTCGCTCGAACAGCGCATCCGCGACAAGGCGGCGGAACTAGGTTTTATCGCCTGCGGCTTCGCGCGCGCCGATGCCGCGCCCCATGCCGGCGAGGGCCTGCGCGCATGGATCGCGGCCGGCCATCACGGCGAGATGGGCTGGATCGAGGACCGCGCCGAGCAGCGCGCTTCGCCGCAAGGGCTGTGGCCGGAGGCTCGAAGCCTGATCGCGCTGGCGATGAGCTATGCGCCCCCGACCGATCCGCTCGCGCTGGCCGAAGAGCGGTCGCGTGGCCGCGTCTCGGTCTATGCCCAGGGCGGCGACTACCACAAGACGGTCAAGAAGGGGCTGAAGGTGCTCGGGCGTTGGCTCGCCGACAGTGAAGGCTGCCAGCTCAAGGTGTTCGTCGACACCGCTCCGGTGATGGAAAAGCCGCTTGCCGCGGCGGCCGGTATCGGCTGGCAGGGCAAGCATACCAACCTGCTGAGCCGCGACCATGGGAACTGGTTCTTCCTCGGAATCATCTACACGACGCTCGACCTTGCTCCCGATGCCCCGGCCGTCGAACACTGCGGCAGCTGCACCCGATGCATCGACGCCTGTCCTACTGCCGCCATCGTCGCCCCGCGCCAGCTCGATGCCCGGCGCTGCATCTCCTACCTTACCATCGAGCATGCCGGCCCGATCCCGGTCGAGTTTCGCGAGGCGATCGGCAACCGTATCTACGGCTGCGACGACTGCCTGGCGGTGTGCCCGTGGAACCGCTTCGCCGACGCGGCCAGCGCCAATCAGGCCTTCCTGCCCCGCGCCGAATTGGCCGCACCGCGGCTCGCCGACCTCCTCCGGCTCGACGATGCGTCGTTCCGGGAAATGTTCTCGGGCTCGCCGATCAAGCGGATCGGGGTCGACCGGATGATCCGCAACTGCCTGATTGCCGCTGGCAACAGCGGCGATGCTGCCCTCCGGCCCGCGGTCGAAGCGCACCTTGGCAGTGGGAATCCGGTGGTCGCCGACGCCGCGCACTGGGCGATGGTACGCCTCCCCTAGCGGGCGTCGATCGCCGCTTCGCAGCCCGCGATGTCGGTGACGTCGCCCGCAGGCGTCCTTGCATCGACATGGGTCACGCGCGGCGCCCCCTGCCCGCTGGGCGCGACGTAAAGGTAGAGGTCGAGGACGCAGCTCCGCGACCGGTACTGGACCTTCGTTCCAGGGCCTTCCGCCACGGTCAGATCGGGGCGGCCGAAGCGGACCCCGATTTCTTCGGTGGAAAGCCCAATCAGGTCCCCACGCTGCGCCGGTACCTGTTCAGCGGGCTTGGGCGTCTCGACGACGGGACGAGGAGCGGTACAGGCCGCTACGAACAGCGGCAGGGTGATCAGCAGGCGACGCATCGACAGACTGTGCCGCCGCCGATCGTGGCTGGCAAGCTTGCCGCAAACCGAGTGCGCGGCTAGGCGGGCCGCCTTCCCGATGATTTGCAGGATGACCCCATGACCGCCCCCCGCCTCGAGGTGCTGACGATCGGCAATGCCATCGTCGATGTGATCGCCAATGCCGACGACGCATTCCTGGCCGAACAGGGCCTCGACAAGGCATCAATGCGCCTGATCGACGAGGCGGAGGCGGTGCGGCTTTATGGCCTGATGGGACCGGGCCGCGAGATCAGCGGCGGATCGGCCGGCAACACTGCCGCGGGCTTGGCCGCACTCGGCATCCGCACCGGGTTCATCGGGCAGGTCGCCAGTGACGAGCTGGGCGATATCTACAAGCATGACATCGAGTCGCAGGGCATCGATTTTCTGGTCACTCCGCGCGGCGACGTCGGTGCGACGGCGCGCTGCCTGATCCTGGTCACGCCCGATGCGCAGCGGACGATGAACACCTTCCTTGGCGCCGCCCAGAAACTGTCGCGCGAGGCGTTCGACATCGAGGCCGTCGCCGACGCCGCCATCGTCTACCTCGAAGGCTATCTGTGGGATCCGGAAGTTCCGCGGGCGGCCATGGAAGCGGCAATCGAGATCGCGCGTGGCGCTGGCCGAAAGGTTGCCTTCACGCTGTCCGACAGCTTCTGCATCAGCCGCCATCGCGCCGATTTCCTCCGCCTGATCGACGAGGGGAAGATCGACATCCTGTTCGCCAACGAAGCCGAGATCGGCGAGATGGGCGGCACGTCCGACTTCGAGGCGGCGGTCGCGACCTTCGCGGCGAAGGTGCCGACGCTGGTCGTGACCCGAAGTGAAAAAGGCGCGATCGCCATTCGCGGCGGGGAGCGTGTCGACGTTCCGGCCGAACCGATCGAGCGGCTGGTCGATACGACCGGCGCGGGCGACCTGTTCGCGTCAGGCTTTCTTGCCGGCGTTGCCCGCGGGCTCGATCTGGAAACGTCGCTTCGGCTTGGCGCCATCGCCGCCGCCGAGGTCATCCAGCACTATGGGGCGAGGCCGGAAAAGGACCTGAGGGTCCTGGCCGGCGATTTGATCAAATAGGTCGAAAGCTCCCCGCCCTTACGACGGGGAGCGTCCGGACGTTACGCAACCTGGACGTTGACGGCGCTCGAACGGCCGCGGCCGTCGTCCTGGACTTCGTACTGGACGCGCTGGTCGCGATCGAGCGTGCGAAGGCCGGCGGCCTCCACGGCGCTGATGTGAACGAAGGCGTCGCCAGTGCCGTCCTCCGGCTGGATAAAGCCGTAGCCCTTGTCGGCATTAAAGAATTTCACGGTTCCGGTAATCATGATGTCATTCCTTCTGGACCGCCGATCATCGGCGGCCAACGCTAGGAGAGGCGAGAGAGAGGAATGAGGAGCCGCTGAGCACCAAAGACCGTCCAAAGCGACTGATAGCGTGGCCCTTGTGCGCCCTTTGCCTGCAAAACACAAACCGCGCCCGATCAGGCGAGTGCCTGACCAGTCATTCGGATAGGGTGAGCGACGGTCCCGCGCGTCGCATTTTTCATCTCGTAAACGAAGGCTTCGAGCTCGGCCGGCGACGCTCCCTTCGCCAAGCGGCTAACGATGGCGGAACCGGAAATGACGCCCGCCGCGCCGCTGGCGAGGGCTTCATGAACATGGGCTGGCGTTGCAATGCCGAACCCCAGCACAGGCGGCGGTGCACCTGCCCGGTCGAGCGCTTCGAAGAGCGAGCCATGATCGAGCGCGAGTTGCTGGTCCGCGCCGGTGACGCCGGCGCGGGCGACGCAATAGGTATAGCCTGACGATAGCTCCGCGATGCGGGCCAGCGCCGAGGCCGGCGTGTTGGGTGCGGCGATCATGACGAGGTCGAGCCCGGCGGTCCGTGCTGCCGCGGAAAAGCGCGGTGCTTCAAGGCTGGGAACATCGGCGACCAGCAGGCTGTCGACCCCCGCAATGGCAAGATCGCCTGTGAATTGATCAAGACCGCGCGCCACCGCGATGTTGGCGTAGGTCAGGATGCCGATAGGAATATCCGGGTGGCGGGCCCTCAATCCGGCGATGAGGTCGAAGCAGTCGGCAACCCGCACGCCGGCACGAAGCGCGCGTTCAGCAGCGGCTTGGATGACCGGTCCGTCGGCAACCGGATCACTAAACGGGATGCCAAGTTCCAGCATGTCAGCTCCGCCCGCGACCAGCGCCTCGAGCGCCAGCGCGCTTCGATCGAGGTCGGGGTCGCCAAGCATCAGGAACGCGCCGAATGCCCCTTCGCCGGCCTCCCGGCAGCGATCGAACATGGCGGCGTAGCGGGTCATGCCACGGCCTTCAGGCGCTTGCCGCCAACCAGATGCTGCGCCTGGGCAACGTCCTTGTCGCCGCGCCCGGACAGGTTGACGAGCAGGATCGGATCGTCGTCACGTTCTTCCGCCAGCTTCAGCGCGTGGGCGAGTGCGTGGCAGCTTTCGAACGCACCGACGATCCCTTCCGATCGCGCCAGCGCCTGGAACGCCGACAGCGCGTCATCATCCTCGACGCCGACGTAGCGGGCCCGGCCGATGTCCTGCAGATGCGCATGTTCCGGCCCGACCGCGGGATAATCGAGGCCCGCGCTGACCGACCAGGTGTCCTCGATCTGGCCGTCCTCGTCCTGGAGCACGAGGGTCTCGCACCCGTGGAGGATGCCGAGCCGCCCTTTCTGGAGCGTCGCGCCATGATCACGCCCCGACAGGCCCTTGCCCGCCGCCTCGACGCCGATGATCTCGACTCCCCCATCGCCGACGAAGTCGCTGAACAGGCCGATCGCGTTGGAACCACCACCGACGCAGGCGATGACGGCGTCGGGCAAGCGCCCCTCGACGTCGAGGATTTGCTCGCGCGCTTCCTTGCCGATGACGCGCTGGTATTCGCGCACCATCAGCGGAAAAGGGTGAGGTCCGGCGACCGTGCCGAGCAGATAGTGCGTGTCGGCAAAGCTGGCGGTCCAGTCGCGCAGCGCCTCATTGACCGCATCCTTCAACGTCCGCCCGCCGGAGGTGACGGGCACCACCTCCGCGCCCATCAGCTCCATCCGGAAGACGTTGAGCTGCTGCCGCTCGACGTCGTCGGCGCCCATGTAGATCCGTGTCCGAAGCCCGAACAGGGCACCGGCCAGTGCCGTCGCCACGCCATGCTGCCCGGCGCCCGTTTCGGCGATCAGCCGCGTCTTGCCCATCCGCCTGGCGAGCAGTCCCTGGGCTAGGACCTGGTTGGTTTTGTGCGCGCCGCCGTGAAGCAAATCCTCGCGCTTCAGGTAGATTCGCGCTCGTCCCGCGCCCAGGTTGCGGCAGCGGGTCAGCGGCGTCGGCCTTCCGGCATAGGTGGTCAGCAGCCCGTCGAGCTCGACGCGGAATGCATCGTCTTCCTGGGCGTCGAGAAACGCCGCCTCGAGCTGCTCGAGCGCGGGGACGAGTATCTCGGGAACATAGGCGCCGCCGAAGCGGCCGAATCGTCCATCAAGCTTCATGGTCACCCCGCGTCCTGGGACGGAGCGCGGCGAACAAGGCCTCGACCTTGCCGCGGTCCTTGCGTCCGGGCGCTTCCTCGACACCCGAGTTCACGTCGATCGCATGGGCGCCAAGGCTGGCCGCCGCACGGGCATTGGCCGGCCCGATCCCGCCGGCGATGACGGCGTTCCTAAGGTCCTCACGCCCGTCGAGCAGCGACCAATCGAAAGCGGTGCCGGTGCCGCCGCTTTGCCCGTCGCGGACCGTATCGAACAAAGTGCGGTCGGCGCCGGTCCGGCCGGGTGGGACTCGCGACGCGCTGACCCCGCATACGGCCCACAATTCCGTTTTCTTGGGCAAGCGCGCTCGAAGCGCCGCGAGCGCCGCTTCATCCTCCTCGCCATGGAGCTGTACCGCGTCGAGCCGCAGCGCCTCGACCGCCCGGGCCACCTCGTCGGCGCCGGCGCCGCGAAACACGCCGACCGTCTTCATGCCCATTTCGCTCGCCGTCATCGCCAGCGCGCGGGCTTCACCGACGCCCACGGCGCGCGGCGTGCCGGGCACCATGACCAGCCCGGCATGGCTGGCGCCCGCCCGGCCTGCCAGCGCGACGTCCTCGATCCGGGTCAATCCACACAGCTTGACGCGACCATGCACCATCGCCCGCGCCGCCTGCGCGATATCGGGTGCCGCCATCAGCGAGGAGCCGACCAGGAACGCATCGACCAGGGGGGAAAGCCGCTCGACATCGCCGCGGGTCGCGATGCCCGATTCGGCGATCGCGATGATGCCACGAGGGATCAGCGGCGCCAGTCGCTCGGTCACCGCCAAGTCGGTTCTCAGCGTCTTGAGGTCGCGATTGTTGATCCCAACGATCGACGCCCCAAGCGCCACGGCGCGCTGCAATTCAATTTCGTCATGGACCTCCACGATCACCTCCATCGCCAGTCGCGCCGCTTCCGCCATGACCGCGACCGCCGCGTGGTCGTCGAGCACCGACATCATCGCCAGCACGGCGTCAGCACCAGCGGCCCGGGCTTCGCTGACCTGCGCGGGATCGACGATGAAATCCTTCGCTAGGATCGGCCCGCCGAACCGCTGGCGAACCGCCCTGAGGTCACCAAGCGAACCGCCGAAATCCTCACCGTCCGTCAATACACTGATGGCGTCGGTGACCGGCGCGTAGGCTGCCACCGCCTCCGCAATGGTGACGGCGCTGCGATGGCCGGAAGGCGATGCGCGCTTATATTCCATGATGAAGCGGGCACCCGGCCGAGACAGGGCCGCGCGAAGGCTGCGCGGGGTCGGGTCGGACGGAACCGGACCGTCAAGCCGTGCCGCGACTTCGGCCCGTTTGCGAGCGACGATCCGGGCAAGCACATCAGCCATGACTGGCCTCCGCGTAGCGATCGAGGACCCGGCCGCCGGCGCCGGTCAGCAGTGCCTCCCGCGCCTGCCCCGCCGCATCCTTCAGGCTCGACGCCTTGCCCGCGGTCAGCAGCAGCGCGGCAGTGTTGAAGATGACGATGTCGTTGTCCGCCTGCTCGCCCTTGCCGTCGAGCAGGCTGCGTAGCCGGGCGCCGTTCTCATCCGCGTCACCACCGGTGACCACGCTGAGCGGCGCGCGGACCAGGCCGGCGTCCTCCGGGGCCAGTTCCAGTTCCGTCATCTGCCCGTTCGACAAGCGGATCGCCCGCGATTCGGCGTGGAGTGCCAGTTCATCCAGTCCCGAACCATGCACCACCAGCGCCTCCTTCACTCCGACCGCATCGAGCGTCTGCGCAATCCGCCGCAGCATGCGCGGATCGGCGACGCCCAGCAACTGTACGGGCGGACGGGACGGATTGATGCACGGTCCCAGCAAATTCATGACCGTTCGAACCGATAATTGTCGGCGGACCAGCGCCGCGTGCTTCATTCCGGGGTGGTAGGCGGGGGCAAACAGGAAGCAGAAGCCCGTGTCGTCCAAAGCAGCCCGCGCGGCGGCGGGACTGAGCTCCACCTTGACACCGACGGCTTCCAGGACATCGGCCGATCCGCACCGCGAGCTGACGCTGCGGTTGCCATGCTTGGCGATGGGAAGTCCGGCCGCGGCCGCGACGAAGGCCGCCGCGGTCGACACGTTGATCAGCCCGCTGCCGTCGCCGCCGGTGCCGCAGCAGTCTGCGTACAGATAGTCGGGTCGTTCGAACGGGGTTGCAGCGGCCGACAGAGCATGGGCTGCGCCGATCATCTCCTCGCTGGTTTCGCCTTTCATGCGCAGCGCGATCAGCATGCCGGCGATTTCGGCCGGTTCGAGCTTGCCGATGACCAGCCGTTCGAACAGGTGCTGGCTTTCCTCGCTGGTGAGGTCTTCCCCTGCCAGCAGCTTGGGTAGGGGATTGGGGACCGGACCATGATCCTCGAACGCGGCGGGATCGGGCTGCAGGGTCAGGACGGTGGCGGCTTGCTGGATCATGATCATCTCTCGCTTCGGCGAATTCAGGCAATAAAAAAGCCCGCCGGTGGGCGGGCTTCGGGTCGTCGGTTGGCGGTCCGCTAAAGGGTCACCAGCCGCGCCATCGCGCCGCCGAAAGCGTGCACGACCACCACCACAGGCCGGCATTGCCGAGGGTCGAAGAAAGGGTCGCGCTGATCATCGGCCAAGCATCGCGGCGGTACCGCAAAGTGTCAAGCAGTACGGGTCCGCCCCATTGTCGCGCTTGACGCGTGCGCAACCGGCGTCTTGAGCGCGCGGGTGGAACGGTTCGATGCGATCATCCTCGGCGCGGGCGCCGCCGGCCTGATGGCCGCGCGAATCGCCGGCCAGCGCGGCCGGCGAGTGCTGCTGGTCGACCACGCCGACGCGCCGGGAAAGAAGATCCTCATCTCCGGCGGCGGCCGGTGCAACTTCACTAACATCCATACCGCACCCGACCGCTTCCTGTCGGCCAACCCGCATTTCATGAAGTCGGCGCTCGCCCGCTATGCGCCGCGCGACTTCCTCGACCTGGTCGAACGCCACGGCATTGCTTGGCACGAAAAGACGCTGGGCCAATTATTCTGTGACGGCTCGGCCCGGCAGATCGTCGACATGCTGTGGGGCGAATGCGCCGCCGCCGGCGTGACGCTGTGGCTTGGCGAGGGCGCGTCGGTGGGCCGGGACGGCGATGGCTTCAGGGTCGAGACCCCGACCCGATCCGCCGGGGCGCCCTCCCTTGTCATCGCCACCGGCGGACCGTCGATCCCGAAGCTTGGCGCCAGCGATTTTGCCTATCGGACGGCCAAGCAATTAGGCCTGAAACTGGTTGAACCGCGCCCGGCGCTGGTGCCGCTCACCCTGTCGGGGATGAAGCGCTGTTCAAAACCTTGTCGGGCGTCGCTACCGAAGTCGTCGCGACCGCCGCGCACGGACCGCCGTTTCGCGAGGCGGCGCTGTTCACCCACCGCGGCCTGTCGGGCCCGTCGATCCTGCAGGTTTCGAGCTATTGGCGAAACGGTGAGCCGATCGCGGTGGACTTCCTGCCCGATGCGCCACCCGGCTGGCTGGCGGCCGCAAAGCGTGACGATCCGCGACGATCGATCCTCCGCCAGCTTGAGCAGGCGCTGCCGACGCGGCTGGCGGAAACATTGTGCGACAAGATCGGCGTCCGCGGTGCGCTTGGTGGTCTTGGCGACCGTGCGCTCAACGACGCAGAAGCCCGGCTTCGGCGCTGGATCTTCACACCCAACGGCAGCGAAGGTTACGCCAAGGCCGAGGTGACCGTCGGCGGCGTCTCGACTGCCGAACTCAATAGCCGCACGATGGCCGCCACCCGGGTGCCTGGCCTGTACGTCATCGGCGAGGCGGTCGACGTAACCGGCTGGCTCGGCGGCTACAACTTCCAATGGGCCTGGGCCAGCGGAGTGGCGGCCGGCGAGGCCCTTTAGTTCTCGGTGAAAGACCGTCGGATCGCGCCGCTCAGCGGCTCGAACGCATATTGCAACGCCGTCCGCTTGCGCAATGGAATCTCGATGCTGACCGGAATGCCGGCACGAAGCGTGTGCGGACCGCGAAGCTCATGGACCTTGTTGATCTCGTCCAAGGGCACCGAGACCGACGCGGTGTAGAAGGTCTCGCCGGTCCGTTCATCGGTGAACGCGTCGGCCGAAAGGCGGGTGACCTTTCCCTTCAATGCAGGAAGCGACCGTTCGTGCAGGGTGAAGAAGCGGACGTAAGCGAGTTGTCCCGGCCCAATGTCGTCGGCGTCGTTGGGCGACACCTTCCCCTCGATGGTCAGCGGGACGCGGTCCGGAACGATATCCATCAGCTTCTGGCCTGGCGTGATGACGCCGCCCGGGGTGAAGACGAGCAGGCCGGTCACCGTGCCGCTGACCGGGGCACGGATGTCGACCCGATTGAGCTGGTCGCGGGCGGCCTCCCATTTCGGCATGGCGTCCGCAAGTGACGCCTCGACGTCGCGCAGGTCGCTGGCGACGCGTTCGTAGTAGCTGCTGCGGGCCTGGAGGATTTCGAGACGGCTCTCACCGGCCTGGCTGCCGGACGAGGCGACGGTCGCCAGATATTGCCCGCGTTGCCCCTGGAGGTCGGCCTTGGCCCGTTCGAGTGCGCGCACCCGGTTGATCGACACGAAACCCTTTTCGGCGACCGAGCGCAGGCTGTTCAGTTCGTCGTCGATCAGCTTCAACTGTTCGTCGATGGCGACAACCTGGCGGCTGTAGCCCTGGCCCTGGCTCGACGCCTGGGCAGTGCGCTGGCCAAGCACGCTCTGCTGGGCGTTGAGCACCGCGCTTCGCGTGCGCAGCTGCGACAGCTGCAGGCGCATCGCCCGATCCGCGTCGAGCCGGTCCTCGCCCGTCAGCGCGGCGAATTCGGCCGGCGGCGCGATCCGGCCGCTGCCCGACTGTTCGGCGCGCAACCGGGCACGCTGGGCAAGGAGCGAGATCGCCTGGCCGGCAATGGCGCGTTCCTGCGCGCGAACATCGGCGCCGGCAAGCCGGATGAGGACCTGTCCCTTCTCGACACGCTGCCCCTCCTTGACCGCGATCTGGGCGATAACCCCGCCTTCGCGGTGCTGGATGGACTGGCGTTCCCCCGCCACCACCAGCTTGCCCGGCGCCATCGCAACGGCATCGAGACGCGCGATCGCCGCCCAGCCAAGGAACAGGACGAAAAAGAGGCCTGCGATGATCAGGCCGATCTTGATGTCACCATCGGGCTCGGTCGCCGCGTGAAGATTGGTCACTGGCGAGAGCGACACCT
The DNA here is from genome assembly GCF_014396585.1 of Sphingomonas rhizophila. GTDB lineage: Bacteria > Pseudomonadota > Alphaproteobacteria > Sphingomonadales > Sphingomonadaceae > Sphingomicrobium > Sphingomicrobium rhizophilum. The sequence continues at coordinate 2,490,771 of NZ_CP060717.1, read as the reverse complement.
GCCGGTGCCGGGATGGAAAACCCGCGCCGCCGCGGCGCTCGATCATGTTCATGCTCATTATCCCTGCGCCGACACGCGCTTCTTGGGCGGCGCCAGCTTGCTCAACACCTCGTCGCGTGCACCGTACATTGACAACTGCCCGTCCCGGACGACCAGAAGCTTGTCGACCACCGGAAGGACGCTCAGCCGATGGGCAACGATCAGGATGGTCTTGCCCTGCGATTTAAGCGCCTCGAGGGTATGGGTAAGCTGCGCGTCGCCCTCCGCGTCGAGGCTGGCGTTCGGTTCGTCGAGGATGACGTAGCGCGGCGAGCGAAACAGCGCGCGGGCAAGCGCGATGCGCTGCGCTTGGCCCGCGGAAAGCCCGCGGCCGCCGAGCGAGAGCGGATGATCGTAGCCGCCTGGCAACTGCAGGATCATGTCGTGGGCGCCGGCCAGCAACGCCGCCGCCACGGCCTGGTCGTCGAGCGTCCCGGCGTCCTCCCCCGCCGCTGCATGGAACCGGGTGATATTGTCCTTGATCGTCCCGGCCAGCAGCACCGTTTCCTGCGGCATGAACCCGACATGGTCGGCCAGTTGCTCCGGGTCCCAGTCCTGCTGCTCCGCGCCGTCGAAGCGGATGTGGCCGACCGTCGGCCGGATGGCGCCGGCGATCGCGCGGACCAGCGTCGACTTGCCGGCGCCGCTGGGGCCGACGATGGCGATGACCTCCCCGGGCGCCACCTGGAAGCTGACGTTGGCGAGGATCGGTTTCTGGCCGGGTCCGGCAGCGACGCCCAGCCCCTCAACCTGCAGTCGTCCCTTGGGGTCGGGAAGGCGCGTGCGCGCGATGTCCGGGGGTGTTGCGGCGAACAGCTCGTCGAGGACAGTGATCGCGCCCCGCGCCTGGATGATCGAGCGCCAGCCGCCCAGCAGCTGGTCGATCGGCGCCAGCGCCCGGCCGACGATGAACATCGAGGCGAAGATCGCACCGGGGCTGATCTTGGCGCTGATAGCGAGCAAGGCGCCGACCCCGAGCGCAAGGGATTGAAGCAAGAGCCGGACGAACTTCGATTCCGCCGTCAGCCGGGCCGAGCGCATGCCGGCTTCGGTTTGAAGCGCGAGCATCGCCTGCCGGTCGGCGATGTGGCCCTGCACCAGCGCTTCACGCATGCCGAGCGCGCGAACCACATCGGCCGACCCGACCGACGCGTCATAGGCGGCATAGGACCGCCCCGCGGCGGCGTTGGCCTCTTGGAGCGGTTGCCGCGTGATTTGCTCGTTACGCCAGGCAAGATAGGCGATTAGCGCCGCACCGCCGAGCGTGAGCACGCCGACCCAGGGGTGAATGAGGAACGCCATGACGACATAGACGGGAACCCACGGCGCATCGAGCACGCCGAGCAGCCCCGGACCGTTCAGCGCCTGGCGCAGCGTGTCGAATTCGCGAAGTGCCTGCCGCGCCAGCCGCTGGCCGCTGTCGGGCTGTTGCAAAGTCGCGCGCATGATCGCGCCGGCCAGAGTCTCGTCGAGCCGCGCGCCGGCACGCACGAGCAGGCGGGTGCGGATCGCGTCGAGCGCCGACAAAGTGACGAGCGCGAAAACCAGCACCAGCGTCAGGAACAGAAGCGTCGTGATTCCGTGCGACGGAACGACGCGGTCGTAGACCTGCAACATGTAGAGCATCGGTGCGATGAAAAGCAGGTTCATCGCCGCGCTGAACAGCGCCGCATATTTGAAATGGCGCCGGCACGCGTCGAGCGCGATCTTGACCGTGACACTGTCGCGTAAGGAAGAAGGCAAATACAATTCGGATACCTCGGGCGCCGCCGCGCCTTGCGCTGGCAAGGCCGGGACATTGCCCCGCGGGGCAAGGCGAAAGCAAGGGCGGAACAAGAAGGGGCGCTCCCGTTATGGGAAGCGCCCCGTCCCGTTCAAATCTTCCGATCAGATCAGAAGATGAAGTCCGACGACTGGACCGAGTTGACGCCCAACAGGACGATCGCGAAGTCCGGCGTGCCGCCGTTGGTGTTGCCAAGGACGACCGTGACATGTCCGGCAGCACCAGGGCCGTCGACACCATCGAGGTCAATGCCCAGCGCCGCTTCCGCCGCGGTCATATTACCGAACGTGCGGATGCTCAGGTCGCCGATTGCCTTGTTGGCAGCGTGGCCTTTCCAGTCAAACGCCTGGTCACCCAGCTTCAGCGCGTTGGCGTCGATGGCCGACAGGTCGATCTTGTCGCTGCCCGACTGGAAGTCGGTGATGACGTCGATCGAGATGTTGCCGACCTTCGACGAGACCTTGCCCGCGCTGTCGATTTCGCCGACGAACGTGTCGTTGCCGGCACCGCCCGTCATGAAATCGCGACCCGTGCCGCCGATCAGGCGATCGTTGCCCGCCCCGCCGTAGAGATAGTCGGCACCGGCACGTCCCTCGAGCGTGTCATTGCCGGCATTGCCCCACAGCTTGTTCGACACGTCGTTGCCGATCAGCTTGTCGTTGCCGCCGCCGCCGACACCATTTTCGATGATGGCGCCATAGGCGATGCCCACGTTGTCGGTCAGGCGACCGCGGAAGTCCGGCTGCGCCGCGAGGGCCGCCATGTTCGCATCGTAGGTCGACTTGGCGATCGGGGCGTAGCCCGCGGCCGCGCGGTTGGCATTGACCTGCTCAAAGCTGAGCGTCGCCAGGGCTTCGGCATAGGTGATGCCACCAATGCTGCTGAGCGAGCCCGGGGTCAGGTCGATGACCTGGTCGACATTGTAGCCCGACGCGTCGAGCGTGTCGTTGCCACCGGCATCCCAGATCGTCATCGTCGGCCACGGCGTCTTGGTGAAGTCGTAATGATCGCGACCGGCGTTCGAGTTGAAGCCGTAGACCGTGTCGCCGGTGCGCGTCGTCGTGTCCACGCCGTACATCGCCTGGGCGGCGAGGATGTCGTGGATCATCGGGGTCGAGCCGTAGGCGATCGACATCAGCGACCAGTCGAAGTCGCGGGTGACGACGCCGGTCGAGGTCGAACCCAGATCGCGCGGGTTCCAGTACGACATGATGGTGTAGTTACGTGCGTCCTGCGCATATTCCGCGCCGTTGCCGTAGGTGACCGCGAAACCGGGCCCGAAGTTGTATCCGCCCGGATGCGACAGGCCGAGGCTGTGGCCGATTTCGTGAACCAGCGTGTTGAGGCCATAAAGACCTTCGTCGAACTGGAAGTTTGAGGCCTGGGCCGTCGAAACCCACACGTCACCGGCGAGGCCCGCGATCGAGTAGGTGCCGTAATAGCCGTCGAAATTGTTCGCGTAGCCCGACGTCGGGATGCGCGAATAAGCCTGGGTGTTCGGCGAGTTGGTCAGGTTGCCGAAGTTGATGTCGCCTTCATAGGCACTGGTTTCGACGAAGGTGACCGCAACGACATCGTCCCAATTCTGCATGGCTTCACGCGTCGCGGCACGCTGCGCCTCGTTGAAGGCACCAAATTGGAAATATTCGGAGAAGGCATAGAGCGTGGTCACACCCTGCGCGTTCGGCCGCGTGTAGATGTAGCCGTTGTCGATCAGGCTCTGCTGGTTTTCATGAAAGCCATAGGTGATGACGGTCGGATCGCCACTGCGCGTGATGAGGTCACCGGTGCCAGTACCCCACTGGCCGCTGGTGCGATTCAGATAGGCAGCGATCTGTTCAGCAGTCCAAATCTGCTTGCCGTTGGCAGTGCCGCCGGCGAGCGGATCGAGCGACGCGTCGTCGTGATCGTCGTGAAACGTGCCCACTTCATAATTAGCCATTCAATTTCCCCTCAGCAAAGTCACATATGGCTGCACCCGTCCCCAAAGGAGGACGAACGAAGAGCGGACGCCCATCAGCTCGATCGGCGGCTCAGGTCAGCGATGTTGGATTGATGGATTCCGGGACCACGCAACTGAACCAAATTCGCCCTCCCGGAATTTCTCTCGCAAAATCAGCTACTTTTGCGAATAGTGGGGAGCTTATGGGCAGCTTGATTAGAGTCAACAACTTATTAAGCCGATTGGGCATTTTCTCGAAACGGGACGTTAACGAACGCGATTTTCCGGCAATTTTGCCACGAACCAGGAAGGGCAAAGGCATGAGGAATACGACGATTGGTGCGATGCTCGTCAGCCTGGCTGGGTGCACCCCGGCCACTGAACGGGCCGATCGCACCGCGCCAGCGGTGGCGAACGAAGATGGTGCCCGCCAAGCCGCCAAACCGGTGACGCCCAACAGCGACATCCAGCTTTCCCCCGTGTCACCACCCGCGGAGGTCGATCCAGTCCGCAACGAAGTCGGGAACGAAACGCCCGGCTAAGTAAGGCATGAATGATAGCGCGTCTGCTTACCGCAACCGGACACCTATCCATAGCGTCCGCGGCAGGGCCCGCTCGATGACGCCGCTGGCGCTCACCGCTGCTTCGACAGATTGGTCGAACAGGTTCTCGCCACGAAACTCAAGGGCGACGCGGCTGCTCAGGGGAGTGAAGCAAACCCGTCAAAGGTCACGGCGGGGTCGAGACGCCGTGAATTGAGGTCGTCCTCGAACTGTGCGGACAGCAACCGGCCAGTCACCGAAACGTCCAGATCGCGTACGCTTGACCAACCGATGGTCGCCGACAGCTGGTGCCTCGGCGTTTGGGCCGGGCGTTTGCCGTCGAGCGAGGCGGCCGCACCGGTGCCTTCCACGCGCGCATCGACGAAGGCATAGGACAGACGGGCATCGAACGTGCCGAGTTTTCCGGCGACGTCCGCCTCGAACCCCCGGGAGAGGATCGAATCGAGGTTCTGGCGCTGGCGATAGGCCCCACCCGTCCCAACGAAACCGACGATGGGGAAGACGCCCGGTCCGGTGCCAAGCGTCACATTGGCGATCGCCCCATCGAGACGGGCGGTGTAGCCCGTCACCGACGCATTCCAGTCGGTCGCAAGATAGACATCGCCGCCGACCTCCGCGCCAACCATGGTCTCCGGGTCCAGTTCGGCATTGGGGGCGGTCGCGTCGGCGCCGGCGCGGAACGGACGATAGAGCTCGTTCAGGGTCGGCAGTCGCCAGCCGCGATAAGCGGCGGCGCGCAAGGACAGTCGCGACGTGACCGCCACCTCTCCGGCCAGCCGGCCGCTTGCTTGCCAGCCGCCACGATCATTGAACTGCATGTCGGTCAGTATCGGCCCGTCCAGAGACTGCTGAACGAATGTGCCGTTGCCGATTGCCCATCGATCGACGCGGCCGCTCGCGTTCAGCGTAGCTGCTCCCCTGGCAACGCTCGCGGCGGCGAACATCCCCACGGTTCGCGAGCGGCCGCCCGCTTCCCGCTTCCGCGTCGGCTCGCCCGCCACGAACTGATAATTTTCCCTGGTCGTCCCGCTGACGAAGCGCCCGTCGGCGCCCAGGCGGAATCCAATCGGACCGTGGGTTGGCGAGATCTCGGCGCGGAATCCAAGGCCGCGCGACGGCACGCTGTACTGATCGAGCGTTTGGGTTGAACTCGTCCGGCCTTCATCGATGCTGCTGAAGCTGGACGCGAAATTGCGGAACTGGGCGTAAACGAGCGTGGACCATCGGGTAGCGCCCTTGCCGACGACCCGTAGCGACGTATCGAAGCCCTTGCCGCGGTTACTTGTGAACGGCACGCCGCGGTCGCGCCGGTCATCAAACGCACCGAGGCTCAATTGCGCTTCGGTGGTGCCGATATCCTGGACGATCCGTGCCGAGCCGGACGATTGGCGGTAGGGCGCCGGTCGATCGATGGGGCCACGATCCGCGGCACGGACAGGGACGAATCCATCGCCACGCGCCACCGCCCCGGACAGGGTTACGAAACGGCCCGCCGAGGGAAGAAGCAGGCTGGCCCGCGCGTCAAGGCTATCGCGGCTCCCGGCAGCGAGGCTGCCAGCGATCCTCGCCTCGGACCCCGGCGCAGCGCTTTCAAGTTCGACCGTGCCGGCCAGTGCGCCGGGACCGAAATAGGCGCTCCCGCCTCCGCGCGTAACGCGGAGCAAGCCGATCCGTTCGGTCGAGTAGGCGGGGAAGCTGATCCACCCTCCGAATGGATCGCCCTGCGGAACCCCGTCGAGCAGAAGCAGGGCCCGTGACGAGGCATTGCCGCCCAGCCCGCGCAGGGTGATCGATTGATTCGTGGCATGGCTCGACCGCGAATCCGACCTTCGAAAACCCAGCGCGCCGGCAGCATCGCGCAGGACGTCCTCCAGCCGGCCACTGGCCGATTGCCCGATCCGCGATTGGTCGATCACGACCGTCGCCGCCCCCGCAGCGTCACCCGACGGCAAGCCCCGCCCGTGACGATGACCTCGTCTGGCTCGGCCTGGGCGAGAAGCATGAGGAGAAGCATCAAAGGACCAGACTGGCGATCGAGTGGCGGAGCGGGAGGGATTCGAACCCTCGATACGGTTTTGCCGTATACTCACTTTCCAGGCGAGCGCCTTCGACCACTCGGCCACCGCTCCGCATTAATCCAACCAGATCGGCCTGGAAGCGCGTGCGTTTAGGCGGGGATCGACGATCGGGCAAGCTTGCCGGGACGCGGCCTCCCACTCTATGCGATCTGACCATGACGCGGCGCTTCGATCATCCCCCACTGCCGAGGAGATCGAGGCGATCGCCCGGCTTGCGCTCGAGGGATTGGCGGAGCCCTTCGCCTCGCACTTGCGCGACGTTGTGCTGTTGATCGAGGAAGAGGCGGATGCAGATTTGCTCGCCGACCTTCTTATCGACCATCCGCTGGAATTGACCGGCGTCTACGAAGGCATCCCGATCGGCGACAAGAGCGTCACCAGCAGCGGGACCCTGCCCGACCGAATCCGCCTGTTTCGCGCCGCGATCCTCGATGAATGGGTCAGCGAGGGCGAATCCCTGGAACATCTCGTCAGGCACATCCTGATTCACGAGGCGGGTCACCATTTCGGATTCAGCGACGAGGAAATGCACGCGTTGGAAGCCGACGCATGATGCTGCTCAACGGGACGGGCCTGGCGCTGGTGCGCGGCGGACGGCTTCTTTTCGAAGGTCTCGACGTCAGCCTGGATCGGGGCGGAGGGCTCCACCTGACCGGTCCGAACGGAGCGGGAAAATCCAGCCTGATCCGCGTGATCGCCGGCCTGTTGCGGCCGACGGCGGGCGCGATCGAAAGGCCCGCGGTCGCGCTGGCCGACGACCATCTGTCGCTGGACAGGGAATTGTCGCTGCGCCGCGCGCTCGGGTTCTGGAACGTGCCAAAGCTCAACGGCGCACTGGACGCGCTCGACCTGTCCAGGCTGGCCGACGTCCCCGTCCGCCTGCTGTCGTCGGGACAGGCGCGCCGGGCACGACTGGCGCGGGTGCTGGCCAGCGATGCGCCGCTGTGGCTGCTCGACGAGCCGTTCAACGGGCTCGACGCCAGCAGCGGTGAGCGGCTTCGTCTCGCCATCGACCGGCACCGCAAGACCGGGGGCGCGGTCGTCATCGCCAGTCACCAGCCGCTCGCCGATTCGTGGCAGGAAATGGTGCTGTCCGGATGATCAGTCGGATGATCGTGCGCGACGTCCGCCGCGGCTTGTCGGGGGCGCATGGCTGCCCGTTGCCTTTTTCATGCTGGTCGCAACGATCGTCCCCTTCGCGGTCGGCCCCGATGCGCAGCTTCTCGGCCGCATCGGTGGCGGCGCGCTGTGGATCGCGGCGTTGACCGCCGCCTTGCTGCCGATAGAACGGCTGGTCGAGCCCGACCGTGCGGACGGTGTCCTCGACCAGCTCGCGCTTGCAGGAGTGACCGAGGAAACCATCGGCGCCACGAAGATTGTCGCCCACTGGCTGACCTTTGGGCCGCTGCTGCTGCTTGCCGCCATCCCGGCGTCGATCATGGTCGCGATCGACGGCGATTCGCTGCTGCGCTGCCTCGTCGCGCTCGCGATCGGGACGCCCGCACTTGCCGCCCTTTCGGTCGCGGTCGCCGCGCTGACAGCCGGCTTGCCAAGGGCCGGCGCGCTGGCAGGGTTGCTCATGCTGCCGCTCGCAGTGCCGCTGTTGATCTTCGGCGCAGCGGCGACGGGCGCTGATTCAGGCAGCGCGCTGAAGCTTGAGGCGGCGGTGGCGATGCTGCTGGTCGCCGGCGCGCCGTTCGTCACGGGCGCGGCGATCCGCGCGGCGCGAACCTAGTCCTTCGACCAGCGCGCGAAAATGGCGGTCGGCAACAATAGCCCGCGCGCTTCTTCGCGCACCGCCATCTCGCCGCATTCGACCGTTCCGCCAAGGTCGGCCGTCAATTGCCGGAGCAACTCGCCAATGCTCAACGCCGACATCCGCACCGCATAGACGGTGAGCACCAGGAACCGGCTGTCACCGTCGAGCAGGCGCCGGCAGTCGGCGAGCAGCGGCGCGAGATGTTCTTCGAGCCGCCAGACTTCCCCCGTCGGCCCGCGCCCGAACTTGGGCGGGTCGAGGAGGATGCCGTCGTAGCGGCGCTCACGGCGCACTTCGCGCGCGGTGAACTTGGCGGCGTCGTCGACGATCCAGCGAACCGGCCGGTCGGCGAGTCCGGACAGGCTGGCATTGGCGCGGCCGCCCTCCACTGACTTCTTCGACGCGTCGACATGGACCAGCCGCGCCCCGGCCTCGCTGAGCAGAAGCGTTCCAACCCCGGTGTATCCGAAGAGGTTGAGCACGTCGGCATCGGCAGCGCGGTCGCGCATCCAGTCCCACTGCGGCGCCATGTCCGGGAAAAAGCCGAGGTGGCGGAATGGCGTCAGGCTGGCGTGGAATCGCACGCCGTCACGCGTCAGGGGCCAGCTTGCCGGTACAGGCCGGTGCTGGACCCAGCGGCCGCCGCCATCCTCATCGGATCCCGGGACGAAGGTCGCATCCGGCGACCAGTCGGCAACCGCCGGCGCCCACATCGCCTGCGGCTCCGGGCGAACGACGGTGACCTTGCCGTATCGCTCCCACTTCTGACCGTCGCCGCTGTCGATCAGGCCCCAATCGGCCCAGGGTTCGGCGACGATCGTCTTCAGCTCGCCAAGGCTCATGCGGCGATCGCCCGGCTTTCCCCGATCGAGGCGTCGGCGCGCGGCCCGGCAAGCGCGGCCTGGCCCGCCGCGCGGGCGGCGTTGACATCGACCCCGCGGAGTTCGGCCAGCATTTCGTCGGCGGTCATGATCCGGCCGAAGATCTCGATCGATCGTGCCATCGAGTCCGCGCGCCCCTGCGGCGTTTCGAGCGCCATCAGCAACCCGGCCTCGACCTGCGCCCGAGCTCGTTTGAGTTCGGCCTCGCTGAGGTTCTCGGCGGCGCGGGCGATGGTGTCGTTGGCCAGGGCGATCGCCTCCCCCGCGCGCGTCTTGTCGGTCGACAGGTTCACCGCGAACAGGCCGGTATCGGCGAAGCCCTGCGTCCACGCGTATATCGAATAGGCAAGGCCGCGATCCTCGCGCAGGTCCTGGAACAGGCGCGACGACATGCCGCCGCCGACCGCTTGGGCGAACAGCGACAGCGCGGGCGAGCGTTCGTCAGACGCGGGCAGCCCGGGAAGTGCGAAGGCGAGATGGGTCTGTTCCGACGCGCGCCGGTCGCGGCGCATACCGCCTTCGAAGGTGGCGGACGGGATAGGCGGTGCCTCACCGCCCGACAGGTCGCCGAACAACGCTTCCGCCAGGTGAAGGATATGCCCCGGGTCGACCTTGCCCGCGGCGGCGATGACGAGCCGGTCCGGACGGTACTGATCCGCAAGCCAGGCTACGCAATCCTCGCGTTTCGCGGCGCGGATGGTTTTCTCGACGCCCAGCACCGGTCGGGCGATCGGCTGCGCACCGAACGCCGCTTCGAACAGCCGGTCGTGAATCAGGTCGTCGGGCGCGTCGAGGCATTCGCCGAGCTCCGAGAGAATGACGAGCTTCTCGCGCTCCAGCTCGTCCGCGTCGAGGCGGGGATCGCGAACCAGGCTTGCAATCAGCTCCAGCGCCAGCCCGACGTCGGGTGCAAGGGTCCGCGCGTGAAACACCGTCTGGTCGCGCGCGGTCCAGGCGTTCAGCGAGCCGCCGACGTCCTCGATCGCCTCGGCGATCCCACGCGCATCGCGGCCGCCGGCACCCTTGAACACCATATGTTCGACGAGGTGCGCGAGACCGCCCAGCCGCTCCGGCTCCGAGCGGGAGCCTACCGCGGCGTAAAGCCCGATCGACGCCGACTGGGCATCGGCCATTCGGTCGATGGCGACCGTCACGCCGTTGGACAGGCGGGTCAGTTCGGCCGTCATTGCGCCGGCTCCTTCGCCCACTGTTTGCGTAGCGCGAGGACGTAGATCACCAGCGCGATGGCGGCGAACAGGAACCATTGCACGGCATAGGCCCGGTGGTTGTTGGGGATCGATTCCAGCGAGGGCGGCGCGCTCGCTTCCAGTCCGCCGAGACCGGTCGTGGACACGAGACGCAGGCGATTGAGCTGGTCGGGACCGATGACGCCCTCGACGATGCCGCCCTTCCAGCTTGAGGCAGCGTTGGGGTCCTTGGACCAACCGGCCACGACGACCATGCCCGGTCCTTCGGCGCCGGTTCGGCAGTCGGCGATGCGTGCATAACCGGACTCGCCCTTCAGATTCTGTCCGGCGACGGAACGCCAGCCGACGATGTCGAGGCAGTGGCCGGTCGCCTTGCGGAAATAGGGCGGCTCATTCTTCGTCGGAAAAGTGGGGAAGGCGATGCCCGGCTGGCCTTGGGCAGTGCGGTAGGTCGCCAGCAACCCTTCCTTCCATGCGGCGCGCTGCAACTGCCAGATGCCGAGGCCGATCATCGTCGCCACCGCCGCGGCGACGAGGACCGTTGGAAGAAGTGGCAGGCGGCGGATCATGGGACGATCCGCCCCTCGCGGGCGCGGTGGCGATACTCCTGGAACAGCAGCGCCGCCTTCCCGATGCGCAGACCGGCCAGCGTCAGACCGATCCCGATGGGCAGCCAGACGAGATGGACCCAATAGGACGGGCTGTAGGCCGCATCGACGACCAGTGCCCCGACCGTCAGCAGCGTCCCGATGATCAGGATCAGGAACAGCGCCGGGCCATCCCCGACATTGAACGCCGCGAAGTCGAGTCCGCAGGTGCGGCACCTTGGCGCGAAGCGGGCAATGCCGGCGAAGAGCGTTCGCTCACCGCACTGCGGGCACAGGCCCAGCAGGCTCGCCGCCGGCAGTGACGGCGGGGCGCCGTTCATCACCCGTGCGTCGGCGCGCCCCAGCCGCCCCAGACGTAGATCGACACGAAGAGGAACAGCCAAACGACGTCGACGAAGTGCCAGTACCAAGCGGCGGCTTCGAACCCAAAGTGTTGCTTGGGCGTGAAATCACCCTTCACCGCGCGAAGGTAGCAAACGATGAGGAAGATCGTGCCGACCAGAACGTGGAAGCCGTGGAAGCCGGTCGCCATGAAGAAAGTCGACGAATAGATGTTGCCGCCGTTAGCCAGCTTAAAGGCGAAGGGCGCGTGGGCATATTCGTAGGCCTGGACCGCGCTGAACACGATGCCGAGCGCGATGGTGGCAAGCAGGCCCTTCTTGAGGCCCTCGCGATCGCCGTGAATCAGCGCATGGTGCGCCCAGGTGACGGTCGTGCCCGAACAGAGCAGGATCAGCGTGTTGAGCAGCGGGAAGCCGAACGGGTCGAGCACTTCCATGCCCTTGGGCGGCCACTGCCCGCCGACGGCGTCAACGCCCGATGGGAAAAGGGCGGCCGCAAAATAGGCCCAGAACCAGGCGACGAAGAACATCACCTCGGAGGCGATGAACAGGATCATGCCATAGCGCAGGTGGAGCGAGACCACCGGCGTATGATCGCCCGCGTGCGCTTCCTTGATCGTGTTCGACCACCAGCTGGCCATCGTCACCAAGACCATGGCGAGGCCGGCGAAACCGACGAACGCGCCGTAGGGGTTGTCATGCATCCACATCACCAAGCCGCCGAAAAGGGCGAGCGAGGAGAAGGCGCCGATGATCGGCCAGGGATCGGGCGGAAGGATATGATAATCGTGGTTCTTGGTCGCGGCCATGTGTCTCGTTCCTGTTGTTGGCAGCGGCTCTAGCCGCCACCGCGATCAGTTTCCAGTGGGGTAGAAGGTGTAAGACAGCGTAATTTCGTCGATGTGCTTGGTCGATTCATCGTCGCGTATCTTGGGATCGACGAAGAACACGATCGGCATCCGGACGCTCTCGCCCGGTTTCAGCGTCTGCTCGGTAAAACAGAAACACTCGATCTTGCTGAAATAGGGACCGGCCTGTTCCGGGGTGACGTTGAACGTCGCCTGCCCCGTCGTTGTCCGCGCGCTGTAGTTGGTGGCCTCGTAGAAGACGGTGGTACGCGCGCCGGGCTGCACCCGGACGGTCGACTGCACCGGCACGAACTTCCAAGGCAGCGACGGTTGGATGTTGGCGTCGAAGCGGACGCCGACCGATCCCGCGATGACCTTGTCGGGCGCGGCGACGACCCGCATCGGAGTGCCACCAAAGCCCGTGACCTGGCAGAAAATCCGGTAAAGAGGCACGCTGGCGAAGGCGAGCGCCAGCATTGCCGCGGCGAACAACGCCGCGCGCAGGGCTACCTTGCCGTTGCGCTGGGCGAGATCCGTCATTGGTTGATGGTCATCTTGGCGATGGTGATGGCGAACATCAGCACGACGAACAGGCCGAGCAGCAGGGCCATGACCCGGGCGCGGCCGGCCTGGCGGCGGCGAACCTCTGCGTCGGGAAGCGGGTCGGTCATGGGATCAGCCTTGCATCGATGACGAGCGCGCCGAACAGCGCGAAGAGGTAGAGAACGGAATAGCCGAACAGCCGCTTTTCCGGCTTCATCTTCGCGGGGTCGGTCGCCTTGTTGGCGAGTACGGCGGCGGCGAACAGAAGGAACAGCGCGTTGAGCGCGATCGACGCGGCGCCGTAAATCCAGCCGGTGAGGCCGAGCGGCCACGGCGCAATCGCCGCGGCGACCATCGGCAGGGTGTAGAGGAATGCCTGGCGCCGCGTCGATTGCAGGCCGGCGACGACCGGCATCATCGGCACCCCGGCGGCGGCATAGTCCGACTTCACGAACAGCGACAGCGCCCAGAAGTGCGGCGGCGTCCACAGGAAGATGATCGCGAACAAGAGCACGGGCAGAAGCGTCACGTCGCCGGTCGCGGCGGCCCAGCCGATCAGCGGGGGAAACGCCCCCGCCGCGCCGCCGATGACGATGTTCTGCGCCGTTCGCCGCTTCAGCCACACCGTGTAGATCACGACGTAGAACAGGATCGAGACGGCCAGGATCGCCGCGGCGAGATGGTTGGTAGCGATGTCCATCAGCACGACCGAAAATGCGGATAGACCGACGCCAAAGTGGAGCGCCGACCGTGGCTCCATCCGGCCCGCGGGCAGCGGCCGGCCGGCGGTGCGCTTCATCTTCTTGTCGAGGTCGGCTTCATACCATTGGTTGAGCGCCCCGGCCGCGCCCGCACCGAGCGCGATGCACAGAACGGCGGTGAAGCCGAGCACCGGATGAACCGGCACCGGCGCGGCGAGCAGCCCGCAAAGGCCGGTGAAGACGACCAGCGTCATGACGCGCGGCTTGGTCAGCGCGAACAGGTCGCGCCACTCCGCGGTCACCGCGGACGGCCGTTCGATGGGAAGGCTGGTCACGGGCGCGGCCTATAAGGTGTTGGAGCGCCCACGAAAAGGGCCATCGGCGGTTCACCAAAGCGGCGCTAGGGTGCGCGCCATGTTCACGCGAATCGCCCTGGCCGCGCTGGCCCTGTCCGCCCTTCCCGTCGCCGCCCTTGCGCAGACCGCGCCAGTGGCCGCCCCGGCCCCGGCACCGGCCGACGACCTGGTCAAGGTCGCGCTCGATACCAGTGCGGGCCGGATCGTGCTGGCGCTGGACCGCGGACGGGCGCCGCTGACGGTCGCCAACTTCCTCGCCTACGTCGATTCGAAGAAATATGACGGCGAGGCATTCTATCGCGCCATGCCCTACGGCGACGGCGGCCTGGTGCAGGGCGGCATCGTCACCGACGCACGCAAGCTTCGCAAGCCGGTGGCGTTCGAATCGACGACCAAGACCGGGCTGTCCAACGTCGCAGGGACCGTCGCCATGGCCGCTGCGGCTCCGGGTCAGGCCCAGGCCGACTTCTTCATCATGACCACCGACATCACCGGTTTCGACGGCGACAGCGGGTTCGCCGCCTTTGGCCGGGTGGTCGAGGGCATGGACGTCGTAAACAAAATCCTCGCCGCGCCTCGTTCACCGACCAAGGGCCTTGGCGCGATGAAGGGCCAGATGCTGGAACCGCGCATCAGGATCGTGAAGGCAGTGCGGGTCAAATAAGGCCCTAGTGCCTGGCGAACACCCGGGTCTTGCCGGCCTTGTCGAACAGGACGACGTCGTAGGGCATCTTGTGGTCGCCGTGCTCCATGCCCGGCGAACCCATCACCATGCCGGGAACCGACAGGCCGACGGCCCTGGGCTTTTCGGCCAGCAGGCGCTTCACGTCCGAAGCAGGCACATGGCCTTCGATGACATAGCCGCCGATCTGGCTGGTATGGCACGAGCGAAGCGCGTCGGGCACGCCAAGCTTGCGTGCGGTCGGCGTGACGTCGTCGGCGACCGTTTCGGTCACGGTAAAACCGGCTTTGCGCATATGTTCGACCCAATGCTTGCAGCAGCCGCACGTCGCCGAGCGGGTCACCGCGACCGTCGCCGCAGTCGCACTCGCCGCGCAGGACAGTAGCGCCAGCGGGGCGAGGGAGCGGAAGAACATCTGTCCAAGGGTAAGCATTGATCGAGATCCTTTCGACTTGAGCATAGATACCAATCCGTCCACGCTGGCCACGGCTAATTTGCCGGGAGGTGTTGCGTGGCGTCCTATTTTCACGACGACAATATGAGTCTCAGCTTCGACATGCGCTTCTACAGCCAGTCGGGCAGCTATTTTCATAACCTGGTCCTTCGCAGCCAGGTCGCTTACTCGTCATCGACAAGATGGGTCCTGAACGACGGGCCTCTGTACGACGGCCGCAATCACACCGCCTTCTTCCTGCATGGAACCGATCTCGGCACGCCGGTCAACAATCTGCCGACGACCGGCACTATAACCTCTTGGGATTTCGGCATCGCCCAGGACGGCATGTACGACAATTTTCGCACCGTTTCCGGCTTTTCGGTCGACGCCGCCGTCTTCAGCAACGCCCTGCTCAATGACCAGATCGGCGCGCTGTTCGAAGACGTGATCTTCGCCGGGGACGACACGCTTCTCGGCGCTGGATATCTTCTCGGATACGGCGGCAACGACGTCCTCACGGGTTCCGAATATTGGGACGACACGCTGGACGGCGGAAGCGGCGACGACCGGATGGAAGGGCTGTTCGGTGATGACACCTATGTGCTGGATTCGGCCGGCGACCTGGTCGTCGAGACAGCCGGCAACGGCAGCGACACGATCGACCTTCGCTTCGTGCCCGGATCATCCTTCACCCTCCCCGACCATGTCGAAAACGTCACGAATAACACTAGCGCCGGACTTCGGGTGGAGGGAACCGCCGACGCCAACCGCCTGACCGGCTCCGACGCCGGGAACGACCGCCTTTACGGTCACGACGGCATTGACGTGTTGGGGGGCGCGGCGGTGACGACTATCTTTACGGCGGCGCAGGCGACGACACGCTGACCGGCGGCACGGGCTATGACCGCATGATCGGAGGCACCGGCAACGACCGCTATGTCGTCACCGACATCACCGACAACGCCATCGAGTTGGCAGGCGAGGGCACGGATCGAGTGCTCGCGTCGGTCAATCATCAGCTTCGCGATTATATCGAGGAGTTGGAGCTGTCGGGCACCGCAGACCTGCGCGGGTACGGCAACGGACTGGATAACCTCATCATCGGCAATGGCGGTGCAAACCTGCTCTATGGCCGCGGCGGGGTCGACACGCTTCGCGGCGCTGCCGGCAACGACATCCTGTTCGGCGAGGACGGCAATGACTTGCTGACCGGCGGCGCCGGGTCCGACCGGATGTATGGCGGCTCCGGCGCCGATCGCTTCCTCTTCACGTCCAGCGATTTTGGCGGGACGGCTACGGGCAGCGCCGACCGGATCCACGATTTCAGCGCCACGGACGGGGACCTGATCGACCTGTCGGCGGTCGACGCCAACGCTTCGGTCGCGGGCGACCAGGCCTTCAACTTCGTTGGCGATGCTGCGTTCAGCGGCGTTGCGGGGGAGCTGCGTACCGCCGTCATCGCCGGCAACAGCTACCTGCAGGGCGACACCAACGGCGATGGGGCCGCGGATTTCTGGATCCGGGTCGATGGCCTGCACGCGTTCGTGGCGGGCGATTTCATCTTCTGACACGGACCATCACGGAAGCAATCCGTGACGTCGACCGGGTTCGCCGCGCGATCCGTCGGCCGGGTCCTCTCCACTCGACGACAAAGGGCCGGAAACCGCGTCGCGATTCCCGGCCCTTTGCTTGCTGCTTCGACCTCTAGTCGATCTTCGGCAGCGTCTCGAACTGGTGGAACGGCGGCGGGCTGGACAGGGTCCATTCCAGCGTCGTCGCGCCCTCGCCCCACGGATTGTCGCCAGCCTTGCGGCCGGCCGCGAAGCTGATGATCAGGTTGACGAAGAAGATCGCCATGCCCGACGCCATGACCATGTAGCCATAGGTCGAGATCTCGTTCCACTTCTCAAACGCCGGTGTGTAGTCCGGAATACGCCGCGGCATGCCGTCGAGGCCGAGGAAGTGCTGCGGGAAGAAGATCAGGTTCACGCCGATGAACATGACGAAGAAGTGCAGCTTGCCCAGGAACTCGTTGTACATCTTCCCGCTCATCTTCGGGAACCAGTAGTAGAAGCCGGCGAACAGCGCGAACACCGCACCCAGCGACAGCACGTAGTGGAAGTGCGCCACGACGTAATAGGTGTCGTGCATGTAGTTATCGACGCCGCCGTTCGCGAGCACGACGCCGGTGACGCCGCCGACCGTGAACAGGAAGATGAAGCCGATCGCCCACAGCATCGGCGTTTCGAAGCTGATCGAGCCGCCCCACATGGTGGCGATCCACGAGAAGATCTTCACGCCGGTCGGGACCGCGATGATCATCGTCGCGGCGGTGAAGTACATCTTGGTATTCACGTCCATGCCGATCGTGAACATGTGGTGCGCCCACACGACGAAGCCGACGACGCCGATCGCGACCATGGCGTATGCCATGCCGAGATAGCCGAACACCGGCTTGCGGCTGAAGGTCGCGATTATCTGGCTGACGATGCCGAAGCCCGGCAGGATCATGATGTACACTTCGGGGTGGCCGAAGAACCAGAACAGGTGCTGGTACAGCACCGGATCGCCGCCGCCCGACGCATCGAAGAAGCTGGTGCCGAAGTTGCGGTCGGTCAACAGCATGGTGATCGCGCCGGCGAGGACCGGAAGCGCGAGCAGCAGCAGGAAGGCGGTGACCAGCACCGACCACACGAACAGCGGCATCTTGTGCAGGGTCATGCCCGGCGCGCGCATGTTGAAGATGGTGGTGATGAAGTTGATCGCGCCGAGGATCGAGCTGGCACCGGCAAGGTGCAGCGAGAAGATCGCCATGTCGACCGCGGGCCCTTGCGACCCCGCCGTCGAAAGCGGTGCGTAAACCGTCCAGCCGGTGCCGGCGCCAAGGCCGGTGCCGCCGCTGACGAAGGCCGAGCCCAACAGCAGCAGGAAGGCCGGGACGAGCAGCCAGAACGAGATATTGTTCATGCGCGGGAACGCCATGTCCGGCGCGCCGATCATGATCGGCACGAACCAGTTGCCGAAGCCGCCGATCATCGCCGGCATGACCATGAAGAACACCATGATCAGGCCGTGGGCGGTAATCAGCACGTTCCAGTGGTGAAGCGCCTCGTCGAAATTGGCACTGCCCGCGCCGAGCGGCCAGGCCTGGTTGAGAATCTGGATGCCCGGATGCATCAGTTCGGCGCGCATCACGCCCGAAATCGCGCCGCCGATGATCCCCGCGATGATCGCGAAGATCAGGTACAACGTGCCAATGTCCTTGTGGTTGGTCGACATGAACCAGCGGGCGAAGAAGCCCGGCTTGTGGTCCGCGTCATGATGGGCGTCGTGCCCTTCGTGGGCCTTAAGCGGAAGCGCGTCGGCGGGGATGGTGCTCATGTCTGTCTCGTCTTCCGCTGATTAATTCTGGGCCGTCGCGGCCTGGTTGAGCGCAGGCTGCGCCACGGGCTCGGTGCCCGCCGAAGGCGCGGCTTCCGGCGGGTTGTTCGGGCCGAGGCCGGCGCCGGCGCGGCGGCCGGGACCACCGCGGCAGCGGCACCCTTCGGCGTGCCGCCCTTGCTGGCAACCCACGCGTCGAATTGCGCCTGGGGAACCACTTCGACCGCGATCGGCATGTAGCCGTGGCGCGCGCCGCACAGTTCGCTGCACTGGCCGAAATAGACGCCCGGACGGTCGGCCTTGACCCAAGTCTCGTTGAGGCGGCCCGGATTGGCGTCGATCTTGGTGTAGAAGGCGGGGATCGCGAACGAGTGGATGACGTCGGCGGAGGTCACGATGAACTTCACGACCTTGCCCTGCGGGATCACGATGCGTTCGTCGACTGCCAAAAGGGGCGGGCCGTCGGCGTCGGTGCGAGCGCGTTCGCCGGCCTTAACTTCGCTTTGTTCCTTCAGCATGTTCGACACGATTTCGAACCCGCCGTTGTCCGGATACTGATAGGTCCAGTACCACTGGTTGCCGGTGACCTTGATCGTCACGTCGGCCGGCGGCGGGCTGTACTGTGCGCGGATGAGGCGGATCGACGGGATCGCGATCGCCACCAGGATCAGCACCGGAACGACGGTCCAGATCACTTCGATCAGCGTGTTGTGGCTGGTCTTCGACGGGGTCGGATTGGCGCCGCGGCGGAAGCGGAACATGGTGTAGGCAAGCAGAACCAGCACGAAGATGCTGATCACCGCGCACATGATGAGCAGCGGGCCGTTGTGGAAATCGGCCGCACGCTGACCGAGCGCGGTCACCTGGTCCTGCATACCGAGGCGGCCGTCGGGAACGCCGATACCCGCCGTCGGCGCGACGTGCTGGATGGCCGGCGCGGCAGCCGCGGCCGGAGCCGCCGGGGCAGCGGCGTTGGTGGCTGCGGCAAGCGCGGCCCCCGGAACCATCGCCGCCGACACAAACGCGAGTCCCTGTCGAATCGAAATCATCGTCACCCCGGAAATAGTGGGTTTGGCACCAGGCGTCCCACGACCGGGACCCCGAAATTCGCGGCCTTATAGGCGCGACCCCTAGACTGCTCAAGCGCTGGATCGCCGCATTTTTCAGGCCGGTTGCGGGCCGGGCCGACGCCCCTTATCTCGCTGCCAACGCCGGTCGGCCGGCAAAGGGGCGGAGCGCATCATGACCGACGACGAGATCCTCGAGGAATTCCGCGCCGCCGATGCGCTGCTGGAAGGCCATTTCATCCTGTCGTCGGGCCTTCGCAGTCCCCGCTACCTGCAGTGCGCGCGGGTCCTGATGGACGGTGCGCGGGCGGAACGGCTGGCCACCGCGCTCGCCGCGAGGATCCCCGCCGAACTCCGCGGGCGGATTGGAGCGGTGGTGTCGCCAGCGATGGGCGGCGTCATTATCGGCCACGAGATGGGCCGGGCGCTGGGCGTGCCGGCGATGTTCGTCGAGCGGCCCGACGGCGAGTTTCACTTGCGCCGCGGCTTCGCGCTCGAACCGGGAACGGGCGTGCTGATGGTCGAGGACGTCGTCACCACCGGCCTGTCGTCGAAGGAAGCGATCCGCGCGATCGAGGACGCCGGCGGCAAGGTCGTCGCCGCCGCCAGCCTGGTCGACCGGTCGGGCGGCACCGCCGATCTTGGCGTTCCCTATGTCCCGCTCATCCGCATCGACGTCCCGACCTACGCCGCCGACGACCTCCCCGATGCGCTGGCCGCGATTCCCGCGATCAAGCCGGGAAGCCGTGCCGCCGCCTGATGGCGACCCGGCTGCGCCTTGGGGTCAACATCGACCATGTCGCGACCATCCGCAACGCGCGCGGCGGGCCGCATCCCGACCCGGTACGGGCGGCGATCGCGGCTGCCGCGGCCGGTGCGGACGGGATCACCGCGCACCTGCGAGAGGACCGGCGCCACATCACCGATCATGACATCGACCGCCTGATGGCCGAGATCGACTTGCCGCTGAACCTGGAGATGGCGGCAACCGACGAGATGCTGGCGATCGCGCTGGCCCACCGGCCGCACGCCGCCTGCATCGTCCCGGAACGCCGCGAGGAGCGGACGACCGAGGGCGGTCTCGACGCCGCCGGACAATTCGAGGCGCTGTCGCCGTTCGTCGCACGGCTGGTCGAAGCCGGCATCCGCGTGAGCCTGTTCGTCGAGCCGAGCGAGCGGCAGGTCGAGGCCGCCTTGCGCCTTGGCGCGCCGGTGGTCGAGTTCCACACCGGGCGCTACGCCCATGTCGACGGTGAGGAGCGCGCGGTGGAACTGAAGCGGATCGCCGACGCCGCCGCGCTGGCGAGCAAGAACGGAATCGAGCCCCACGCCGGACACGGCCTCACGTTCGACAATGTCGTCCCCGTCGCCGCCATCCCGCAAATCGCCGAGCTCAACATCGGCCATTTCCTAATCGGCGAGGCAATCTTCACCGGGCTGGAGGCAAGCGTCGGGCAGATGCGGGCGCTGATGGATGCGGCGCGGTGATCGTCGGCCTCGGGAGCGACCTGTGCAACATCGATCGCATCCAGGCGTCGATCGACCGCTTCGGCGACCGCTTCCTCAACCGCGTCTTCACCGACGTCGAGCGGCTCAAGGCCGAGCGCCGACCGCACACCATCGCCGGGACACTGGCCAAGCGCTTCGCCGCCAAGGAGGCCTATTCGAAGGCGGTCGGCACCGGGTTCAAGCGCGGCGTGTTCATGAAGGACATCGGCGTCGTCAACCTGCCTTCGGGCGCGCCGACGCTTCACCTGACCGGCGGCGCACGGGCGCGGCTTGACGCCCTGACCCCGGCGGGCCACGCCATCGAAGTGCATTTGACCATGACCGACGACCATCCCTGGGCGCAGGCCTTCGTCGTCCTCGAACTCCGCAAGAAAGACGATTTGTGAGCGACAGCGTAACGCCGCCGGCCGAGCAGAACGCCGTTCCCGCCGAGGCGGCGGACGCCGGGGTCAAGGCTGCGCCGGTCACGGAAAGCAGCGCGTCGGCGCTGTGGCGCGAGATCAAGGGGCTGGGCCTCGTTCTGCTGGCGGTGCTCGCCTTCCACAGCTTCATCGCCAAGCCGTTCTTCATCCCGTCCGAATCGATGATGCCGATCCTGCTGAAGGGCGACCGGCTGGTGGTTACCAAATATCCGTTCGGCTGGTCCTATGTGTCGCCGACCATTCCCAACCCGGCGGCCATTTTCCGGACGCTGGTGTTGCGCCAGCCGGCCGAGCCGTGGGGCATCACCCTGCCGTTCATTGACGGACGCGTCCTCGGCAGGCTGCCCCAGCGCGGCGACATCGTCATCGTCACGCCGCCCGGCCAGAACGAGGATTATATCAAGCGCGTCATCGGACTTCCGGGCGACACGATCGAGGTTCGCGCCGGCCGGGTCATCATCAACGGCAAGCCGGTAAAGTCCGTCCTCCGCCCGCCGGCGATGATTCCGGTCGACGCCAACGCGCCCTGCACGCCCTACCAGTTCCCCGGCAACATGGTGTCGACCCCGCGCGGCGACTTCTGCCGCCTGCCGATCGTCCGCGAGACCCTGCCCAACGGCGTCACCTATGACACCATCGACCTGGAACGCAGCA
Source organism: Sphingomonas rhizophila (assembly GCF_014396585.1). Lineage (GTDB taxonomy): Bacteria > Pseudomonadota > Alphaproteobacteria > Sphingomonadales > Sphingomonadaceae > Sphingomicrobium > Sphingomicrobium rhizophilum. Next base: position 2,468,970 of record NZ_CP060717.1, on the reverse strand, counting down.
AGGGTGACGACTTCAGTGCGGTGAAAGTCCCCGCAGACCATCTGTTCCTGATGGGTGACAACCGCGACCGCTCCGCCGACAGCCGCTTCGCGCTGGGCGGCGACGAGAACGGCCTTGGCGGACCGGTGCCGTTCGAGAACATCGGCGGCAGGGCCGAGTTCGTCACCTTCTCGCTCGATGGGACGACGCAATTCTTCAATCCGGCCAGCTGGTTCCGCGCCTTCCGCAGCGGACGCGCCGGCGAGAGCCTCCGCGGACACAAGGGATAGAGATGGCCAAGGCTTCGACCGCGCCGCGCAAAGCAAAGGCCGAAAAGTCGGTGACCACCATCGTCGAGCATGTCGAGGTCCCGGGGCCGACCGAGTTCAGCGACCCGCGGATGGCGATCGAGGTCCGCCGCGCCGCCGTCTGGCTCGGCATGGCGCTGCTCATTGTCGGGGTGATCGTGCTGGCCCAGCCGATCATGCTGATCATCGGCGGTCTGGTATTCTCGGTCATCCTCGACGGCGGCACGCGCCTGCTGGGCCGGGTCCTGCCGATCCCGCGCGGGTGGCGGCTGGCGATCGTCGCGCTGCTCGGTTTCGGCTTTATCGGGTGGGTGTTCTACTACGCCGGGACTACTCTCGCCGCGCAGGCCGAAGCCTTGCGCGCGGTGGTGATGGAACAGGCCGCGCGGCTGATGGCGGTGGCGACCAGCCTTGGCCTGCTGCCCGAAGGCGGGTCGATCACCGGTCTCCAGTCGCAAGTGCTGGGCGGGGTCGGACGGCTGACCAGCGCGGTCGGCTCCGCGCTCGGCGCGCTGACGTCGATGTTCCTGATGATCGTTATCGGCATCTTCATCGCCATGGAGCCACGCCTGTACGATCGCGGCGTCGCGTGGATGTTCCCGGTCCGTTACCGCAGCGGTTTCTACGCGGTCAGCAACCGCGTCGGCTTCACCTTGCGCCGCCTTCTTGCCGGCCGGCTCGCCGGCATGGCGTTCGAAGGGGTCTTCACCTTCCTGATGCTGCTGGTCGGCGGGGTGCCGTTTGCGGCGCTATTGGGTCTTATCACCGGCTTGCTCGCCTTCCTGCCGAACATCGGCGCCATCATCTCGGGCGTGCTGATGATCGCGGTCGGTTTTTCCGCCGGCACCGGAGAGGGCCTGTGGGCGATCTTCGTCTATTTCTTCGTCCAGAACGTCGATGGCTATCTGGTCGTGCCCTACATCGCGCGCCGGACGGTCGACCTGGCCCCGGCCGTCGTACTGGCCGCGCAGCTCGTTTTCGGCGCGCTGTTCGGAATCCTCGGCCTGATGCTCGCCGATCCGATTGTCGCCGCAGTCAAGGTCACACTGGAAGAATGGAGCAAGCGCGGCGCCGAAGCGGACGAGGGCGCCGGCTAGGGCTTACTGGCCCGGCGGCATCGCGCCCGGCGGCGGGCCCTGCTGCTGCATCAGCGCGGCGTTCGGGATGACCTCGATGATCTTCACGTCGAAGATGAGGTCCGAGTTCGGCGGGATCGGCCCGCCCGGCGGCACATTGGCGCCATAGCCGAGCGCGGCGGGAATGCGGACGGTGTACTGACCGCCCTTCTGCATCATCTGCAGCGCTTCGGAGAAGCCGGGGATCACCTGCTGCGGGATCATCGGGACCGGCTTGCCCTGGGTCGAGTCGAACACCTTCCCGTCGGGCAGGCGACCGTCATATTCCAGGTACACGCCGTCGACCGCCTTGATCCTGTCACCTGTGCCCGGCGCGATCGTGCGGAACTGGATGCCGCTGGCCGTCGTCTCGAACTGGAAGGACGAGGTGCCAAAACGGGCCAGCGCGAAGGCGGCGATGACGAGCAGTGCGATCGCCAGCCACAATTTGACCAGCGAACCACGAGCGATCGGACGAAGCGGAACTTGAGTAACGGTCATCGACAGGCGCTCGCGGTGTTGGATGGTACGAAAAAGCGGCGGAACGCCTGAAGCTTAACGGGCGCCTTCGCGCTCCATCCGCTTGCGCTCCAGCTTGCGGGCGCGGCGAATCGCGGCGGCACGCTCACGAGCGCGCTTTTCCGACGGCTTTTCGTAATGACGGCGCAGCTTCATCTCGCGATAGACGCCCTCGCGCTGCAGCTTCTTCTTGAGCGCGCGCAGCGCCTGGTCGACATTATTGTCGCGAACGATGATCTGCATAAAAAGCCGTCGAACTCCCTTCAAATTACCCCGGGACGCTTCCCGGTCTCAACCGGTGTCCATCCGAGCGAGTCGGAAGCTGAGAACACCGCGCAAGAAATTGTTCGCCATCGGACAATGCCCGCGGCGGAGGCGGCCCCTTAGCAGCGGCGCTCAGCCAATTCAAGACATTGGCAAATTCTCGGATTCGCGATGAAACGTTTGCGCGCAGCGACGATATGAGGACACTTTTGACCTTGGTTATCTGCGATTAACGATTCCGGTGTTACAACGGTCGCTTCACCGGGAGGGACTGGATGTCGTTGAATCGCAGGGAAATGTTGAGGCTTGGCGCAGCCGGCGCGGGAGGTTTGCTCCTGTCGTCCGCAGGCATCGCCGCCGACACGCCGCTGCTGTTCAACCTGAAACCCAACGACCCGTTGGCCCCTGTCGCGCCGAAGGTTGCGGCGACCCCGATCGCACCGATGGGCGTCGATCCGGCGATTCTCGAGCGGGCCAAGGCGGCCCTTCATTCGCACCGCTTCTTTGTCCGGGACCGGAACGTCATCGGCATCGTCGATTTCGGCAAGGCTTCGCACGAGGCGCGCTTCCACATCGTCGACCTGGTCTCGGGCCGGGCGGAAAGCCATCTCGTGGCCCACGGCCGCGGCTCGGATCCGGCCCATTCGGGCCTGCTCCAGCGCTTCTCGAACGGCTTCGGGTCGCTCGCCAGTTCGAACGGCACCTACATCACCAGCGACACCTATCACGGCAAGTACGGCCTTTCGATGAAGGTGAAGGGCCTCGATTACACCAACAACAACGCCGAGGCGCGCGCCATTGTCATTCACAATGCCTGGTACGCCGAACCCGACATGGTCGCGGCACACGGCAAGCTGGGACGCAGCGAAGGCTGCTTCGCGTTCAGCCGCGCCAGCCAGTGGCAGGTCATGAACCGCCTTGGCGGTGGTCGCATGATTTACGCCGACAAGCTGGCGTAACACCCGCATCATTTGAAGGAAATGGCCGGGCGCCCGATCGGCGCGCCGGCCTTTTCTTTGCCTACTGACCCTTGGCGGCGGTGTCCGCGGCCTTTGCCGCCGGTGCCGTGCCGCCCTTGTCGAGCAAGGCGGCGATCACCTTGGAATCACGCTTGTAGAGGTCGTCATACTTGACGACCGTACCGTCATTCAGGGCCGCGGCGCTGAAATAGACGATGTACACCGGGAGCGGCTTTACGAAGTTGGCTTGGACAGTCTTCTTCGACGCAAGCGTCTGGTCGATCCGGTCCTTCGTCCAATCGCCGTCGTCATCGCCCAACAGTTCCGTCGCGAGGTCGAGGACGTGCTGGGTGCGGATGCAGCCGTGGCTGAGCGCCCGGACCTGGCTATTGAAACGGCTGCGCGCGTTCGTGTCGTGAAGGTAGATATTGTACTTGTTGTACATCACGAACTTGAGCTGGCCGAGCGCATTGGCGGGTCCAGGCGGCTGGCGCCAGCGCTGGACCTTGCCGTCCTTTCCCTTAACCGCGACGAAGCCCGCCTTGCCGGCGACCTCCCGGCTGATGCTGGTCGGCACTTCCCACCACGGGTTGAGCACCACGCCGGTGGCCATCGTGCTCAGCTGCGGCGTTGGAGTCTTGATCGCACCGGCGATCGCCCGTTGCTTCCAGCGCGTGGCACCGTTTTCGACCAGCGTGGCGTGGAACGACGGGACGTTGACGATGATATACTTCTGGCCCAGCTCACGAGGCAGCCAGCGCCAGCGATCCATGTTCAGCCGGATACGGTTACGCATCGCCGGATCGGCATTGGCCTGCGATCCAAGCGCGGTGCGAAGCGCCCCATATTGTGGGTGCGTCGGCAGCAAGCCGTTCAGCGCCTCGGGAATGCGGTGGCGAAGCAGAGCCTCCTCGAGCAGGAGACGCTGCCGATTGCCGTCGAGGTCGTCGTCGACGATATGCCAGTCGATGCGGTTGTCGCCCCGGACGTGGCCGAGCGCGAGGTCCGACGACAGCTTGTTGAAGCGATCGGTCGCGGCCTTCGACATGGCGAGCGGGTCGCCCGATGCGATCGCGGCGGCCAGCCCGACGGGGTCATAGTCGGTCGGCGACAAGCCCTCCGTCCCCACGCTGTTGATATAGGTAAGCAGCGCCTGAGCATCGCCCAGCGCCCAGACCGGCGGCGGAAGGACGGGCGCGACATAGGGCACGGTGACCGGCTGGCCGGCGACGCCGGTCCCGGCCGGCTGCTGGACCTTCGGTTGGACGCCAGGCGCGGGCTGGCCGGTCACCGGCTTGGCGACGCGGCTGTCCGGCAGGGGCGCCATCGGATCGCGCGGGGCGGATTGCTGGGCAAAAGCGCCCTGCGTCGCGGCAAGCGCAAGGCCAAAGCCGACCGACGCGACACTCCAACGACCCGCACTCTTTCGCCAACCCACCACGCCATTGTCCTTTCGAGCCAGTTTTCGGGGCCCTTATGGCCGGGCCCCTTCATACACAGCATGAACGAATCCGGCCAAGCGGCTTTCGCTTGCCAACCACTTCTTAAATGATTGGTTTTAGAAGCAGTCGTGACGAAGCGGCACAGGACGATCGGATTTGGCAGCCAAGTTCAGTCTCGACGGAGCAATGATACCCCGCACGGTCAAACGCATGTTCGACCAGCGGTCGGAGGAGCGAATCGACGCCGGGTCACAGACCGCCGTGCTGAGCCTTCGCGGTCGCAACCATGTTGTTCGCCTGATCAACCTGTCGCGATCCGGTGCGATGCTGTCGTTCCACGCGGTGCCGCACATCGGTGAGGAAGTGTCGCTCCAGTTGCTCGATCATGGCGAACAGCCCGGCTTCGTACGCTGGGTCCGCGACGGTCAGATTGGTATTCACTTTGCCCGGGGGCTGGAATAGTCCCGGCCGTGGAGATGAACTTCGTGAGAATCCAAGCCCGAATCGCCGATGCCGAACCGTTCGATCGCCGCCAGTCCGCGCGGACCGACGTGGAGATCGGCGCGCGGGTGCGTGAGCTCGGTAACGAAGGTGTCGAGGCCCGCGTCCTGAACATTTCGTGTGAGGGCTTCATGGCCGAGACCGAAGGCAATTTCGACGTCGGCACCCGCATCTGGCTGATGCTGCCTAACCGCGAGCGCGCCAACGCGTTGGTCAAATGGACCGCTGGCAACAAGATCGGCGCCGAGTTCAGCCAGCCGATCGACGTCGGCGGCCGAGAATCCGGCTTGAACTAGGCCCGTTCCGCCCGACCCGGCCCCTAATATTTCACTAACCAAGATCAGGGTTAGCGTTGGCTCCCCTCTCAGGCAGCGTCCCGCCTCGGGACTGAATCAGCTGCGTGCTTGCCCCCGGAAAGGGTGTGGCGGAAACATCTTGCCATCTCGTCGGTTGAAATAATCCGAAAGGAACGATGACGATGACTGTCCCGACCCTAAGCGAACTGCGCAAGACGCACGATCCGGCCGGCCGAGGCTACCATGCGGTCTATCGCGAGCGTGAAGTCAATCACTGCCCGGGCTGCGGCCGTACCCACTGGATCATTGGCCGCATGTCTGCCGAATGCGCGTTTTGCGCCACCGCGCTTCCGCTGGCCGAGGCCAGCATGCGCTCGCACAACGCGCCGGCGGTGATCCGTCACCGCAACCAGGACCATTCGGCCCCGGCCTGGGCCGCCTAGCGGCGCTCCACCGGTACTTTGCGGATCGGGACCGGGATGGCGCACAAGGCGGCACCCGGCGACCCGACGCCATAGTCACGGCGGTGGGAGGCAAGGTCGACATACTCGGCAAAAGCTGCGCTGCCCGATTTCATCACCTCGTACCGCGGACGATCCGCCGGCGGCATGTCCGCGGCCATCCGGACGCTGAGGATCGGCGTCGGCGTCTGGTCCTTGGCGTAGACCCCCATCTCGCCGGTGCCGCGCGGCAGGGCCGACAGGTTTTCCATCCCCTCTATCACCCGTCCGACCAGCGCATAGTTGCGGTCAAGCCGGCGCGCGGGCGTGCCGATGACCGTGAACAGTTCGCTACCCGATCCGGTATCGGGTGCCGCGTCGCGGGCCACCCCGACGGCGCCGTAGCAATAGACCGGATTGACGTTGCCGTTGAGTTGCAGGGCAGTCGGCCAGCCTTCGGTGAACGCTCCCATCTGCGAATATGGATCGGGAGAGCCGGACGGGGTCAGCGTAAGGCCCGTCAAGGGACGCTCATATTCTTCAGGCGGGCGGGCGACCGCTTTCGGCGGCAGCTTGAACTCCCCGTCGCCGAGACCCCACTGGGTCACCCAATTATCGACGACGCGATAAATCGTTGCCTTCGCCCAATAGCCGCTTCGCGCCATGATCTTCACGTTGGCCACGTGTACGGGGGCGAAGAGCGGGGCGAGCTGGATCACCACCCGTTTGCCGGTGGCGAGATTCATCACCATCAGGTCATCCGCGTGGATTTCCTTCCAATCGGCCGGGCTCGAGGCCTTGACCACATCGCCCGGCGCCTTGACCTTTACCTCTGCGGCCAAAGCCGTGGTGCTGGTCGCAAGCAGCAGAGCGGCGGCGGTGACAAGCTTCAGCGACATGGATTCATCCCCCTCGGTTCAGCCGTCACCATGGCCAGCGGCTGCGAAAGCACAAGACCCCTTGGGCAGGCACGCGCGCTTGGCTAGGACGGCGCGATGCCGCTAGCCACTCTACTTCTTCTGGGATCCGGCGAACTGGGCCGGGAATTCACCATCGCCGCGAAGCGCCTCGGCTGCCGGGTCATTGCCTGCGACCGTTACGATGATGCGCCGGCAATGCAGTGCGCCGATACCCGCGAGGTATTTTCGATGCTCGACGGCGCGGCGCTTCGGGCCGCGGTGGAGAAGCACCGGCCGGACGTAATCGTCCCTGAAATCGAGGCGATCGATACCGCCACTCTGCTCGCGCTCGAAAGTGAAGGATGGCGGGTCGCGCCGAGCGCGCGGGCGGCGCAGCTGACCATGAACCGCGACGGCATCCGCGACTTCGCAGCGAAGGAGCTGGGCCTGACGACCTCGCGCTACGTCTTCGCCGAAAGCCGCGATGAAGCGATGGCCGGCGCGGAAACGACCGGCCTACCGTGCGTCATCAAGCCGGTGATGTCGTCGAGCGGCAAGGGCCAGAGCGTGGCGCGGACGGCTGAGGAGGTGGGAACCGCCTGGGACCATGCCGTCGCCAACATGCGCGGCGACCGGCCGCGGGTGATCGTCGAGGAGTTCATCGCCTTCGACAGCGAGATCACCTTACTGACATTGTCGACCAAGGACGGCGTGCTGTTCTGCCCGCCGATCGGGCACCGTCAGGAGGCCGGCGACTATCGCGAAAGCTGGCAGCCGGCGGCGATGAGCGAGAACGTGCTGGCTTCTGCGCAGGAGCAGGCGGCGAAGGTCGTCAATGCCCTGGGCGGCCACGGCATCTTCGGGGTCGAGTTCTTCATCGCCGGCGATCGCGCGATCTTTTCCGAACTGAGCCCGCGTCCGCATGACACCGGCATGGTGACGCTGATCAGCCAGTCGCCGAACGAGTTCGAGCTCCATCTTCGCGCCATTCTCGGCCTACCCATTCCCGCGATCGAACTGGCCGGTCCGTCGGCGTCAGCCGTGGTGCTCGCCGACCGCGAATCCGGGCATTTCGCGATCCGCGGACTCGATTCAGCACTCGCGCTCGGGGAGGCGGGAAGGCCGATCGATGCGCGATTGTTCGGAAAGCCGAGCACATTGAAGAATCGACGGATGGGCGTGGCGTTGGCGCGTGCGGAGACGGCCGAGGAAGCGGTCGGTCGTGCCGTCGAGGCCGCCGGCAAGATTGTTCTGGTTTACGACGAACCGACCAACTGAGTAGTTCGGCGCCCGCAACCAACGGCCGGTTGATCCATTATCTCTGGCAATGCCAGCCTCCTACCGCCGCCCCAGCCCGAACGGCTCCGCGAAATGGCCGGGTCGAGCAACGACCCGATCATTGCGCGCGCGCTTCGAGACCTGGCCAATGAGTATGAGCGGATGAACCGCGAGAGCCATCGCGTGCTTGCATAATTATTCGCTTTTGTGCATATTGCACGAATGACGACGGTCTCCATCCTCGGCGCCTCTGGATATGTCGGCGGCGAGTTGCTTCGGCTTCTGGCCGCGCATCCGTCATTCGACGTGGGGCCGTGCTTCGCCAATAGTAACGCCGGCCAGCCTATGGCCAACCTCCACCCGCACTTGTCGCTCGCCTATCCCGGCAAGTCGTTCGCTCCGTTCGATATCTCGTTGCTGCAAGGCAGCGACCTCATTTTCGCCGCCCTGCCCCACGGCGAGACCCAGCGGCTGGCCGACGCATTGACCGGCAGCGGCGCCCGGATCGTCGACTTGGGCGCGGACTTTCGGCTGAATAGTGCCGAGGATTTCGAGGCCTGGTATGGCGAACCGCACCAACGGCCCGACCTGCTCGGCCAGTTCATCTACGGCCTGCCCGAGCTTCATCGGGACCGCATCCGGAACGCGCGTTGGGTCGCTTCTCCGGGCTGCTATCCCACCGCCGCCAGCCTGGCGCTCAAGCCGCTAATTGACGCGGGAGTCGTCGAGTCGACGGGGGTCATCGTCGACGCTGCCTCCGGAGTCAGCGGCGCCGGCCGCGCCGCCAGTGCCGGCACCCACTATTGCGGAGTCGAGGGAAGCTTCCGCGCCTACGGCCTGACCCGTCACCGGCACACGGCGGAGATGGAAATGAACACCGGGGCCGAGGTGCTGTTTACGCCGCACCTGATGGCCACCAGCCGCGGCATTCTTGCTACCTGCTACGCCCGCGCCACGGGGAAGCACGACCCGCTAGCCATCCTTCGCGACGCCTATGCCGACGAAGCCTTCGTCCACGTCGGCGAGGCCTTGCCCGAAACCAAGTGGGCGACCGGCAGCAACGCCGCCTTCCTGTCCGCCCGCTTCGACAAGCGAACCGGCACGGTCGTCGCGCTGGCGGCGATCGACAACCTCGGCAAGGGCGCGGCGGGCCAGATGATCCAGTGCGCCAACCTGATGTTCGGGCTCGACGAAACCGCGGGCCTGTCGAGAGTGGGAGTCTATCCGTGAGTGTCACCGCCGCCGAGGGCTTCGTCGCCGCCGGCCTTCATGCCGGGATCAAGACCGACCGGCGCGACATGGCCCTGCTGGCGACCGACGACGGCAAGCCGGTGCCGACCGCCGCCGTCTTCACCAGGAACAAGTTCCGCGCGCCGCCGGTCGATGCCTGTGTCGATCGTCTGGCCGCCACCGGCGGGATGGCGAGCGGCGTCGTCGTCAACAGCGGCAACGCCAACGCCGGGACTGGCGCCGAAGGCCGCGCGGATTCGGAAGCGATGTGCGAGGCCGCCGCAGCGGCGGTCGGCTGTGACAGCGACGAAATGCTGGTCTGCTCGACCGGACTGATCGGTTTCCGCCTGCCGATGGGCAAGATCTTGAAGGCCATACCGACGCTGGGCGAGACGTTGAGCCGCGACGGTGGACGCGACGCCGCGAAGGGAATCCTGACGACCGACACGCGCCCCAAGGAAAGCTTGGTCGCGGGGAACGGTTATGTCGTTGGCGGCATGGCCAAGGGGTGCGGCATGCTGGCGCCCAACATGGCGACGATGCTGGCCTTCCTGACCACCGACGCCGCGCTGTCTCCCGAGGAACTGCAGCCGATCCTGTTCCGCGCCGCTGACGCCACCTTTAATTGCCTGGTGACCGATGGCGCGACGTCGACCAACGACACCGTCATGCTGTTCGCCAGCGGCCGCAAGGGCCGGCCAGCGGACCTCGCCGCATTCGAGGATTCGGTGCGGCAGGCGTGCGAGGAATTGATGCTGCAGATGGCGCGCGACGCGGAAGGGATGACCAAGCTGGTCGTCATCCGGGTGACTGGCGCGGCGAGCGATGCGGAGGCGCGCCACGTCGCCCGGTCGATCGGCACCAACCAGCTGATCAAGTGCAGCTGGTACGGCGCGGACGCCTATTGGGGGCGCCTGCTCGCCGAAGCCGGATCGTGCGGGGTTGAGTTCGACAGCAATCTGGCATCGGTCAGCTATGGCGGGATCAAGGTCGCCGACGCGGGCATCGAGATCCCGCACGATGCGGCGGCGGTGATGGACCATATGCGCGGCAAGGAAATCGACATCGTCGTCGACCTGGGCCTTGGCGGCGGCATCGGCCGCGCCGTGTCGGTCGACTTGGGCCCCGGATATATCAAGGAAAATGCGGCGACGTCATGATGGCACCGAATGAAACCGCCGGCATCCTGATCCAGGCCCTGCCCTACATCCGCCGCTTCACCGGCAAGACCATCGTCGTGAAGGTCGGCGGCCTGCCGATGACCGATCCGGAGCGGATGCGCAGCCTGGCCAAGGATATATTGCTGCTTCACTCGGTCGGCATCCGGCCGGTGCTGGTTCACGGCGGCGGGCCGCAGATCGACCAGATGATGGCCAGCGCCGGGATCGAGGTGAAACGGATCGACGGCCTTCGGGTCACCGACGCGCAGTCGCTGGAAATCGTCCGCATGGTGCTGGTCGGCAAGACCAACCGCGACCTGGTCGCGGCGATCAATGCACTGGAGCCGGTCGCCATCGGCGTCGCCGGCGAGGACGGTCGGCTCCTGGAGGTCGAGCCAGTCGACGAGCGCCTCGGCTTCGTCGGGCGCGTGACCAAGGTGCGCGGCGAATTGCTGCACGACTTCCACGACGACGGGCTGATCCCGGTCGTATCGACGGTCGGGGCTGACACTTCCGCGCAACCGTACAACATCAACGCCGACGATGCGGCGCGGGCGATCGCCGTGGCAATGGGCGCGGAGAAGATCATCTACCTGACCGGAACGGCCGGCTTGTTGAGGGATCCCGCCGACCCGTCGACCTTGGTCCAGCGACTAAGCGCTGCCGAAGCACGCCAAGGCATCGAAGAAGAGTCGGTGACCGGCGGGATGATCCCCAAGCTGCTGGCCTGCGCCGAGGCCGTGGAGGGCGGGGTCAAGAGCGCGCACATGATCGACGGCCGCGCCGAACATGCCATCCTGGTCGAACTGTTTACCGACGAAGGCATCGGCACGATGATCTGCAACGAGGACCAGTCCCCGCGATGAGCGCCAAGGGCCAGCGGCAGCGACTGATCGCCGACTGGTTGCGCAGTGGGGAAGCGGGCAGCCAGGAAGAACTGGCGGCGCGACTGACCAGCGCCGGTATTCCTGCCACGCAGGCGACCGTCAGCCGCGATCTGGAAGAAATTGGCGCGGTCAAGCTGCGCCGCGATGGCGAGGTCCGCTACCTGCTTCCCGAACAGGTAGAGGCGGGCCATGCGGCCACCAAGCTCGACCGCCTGCTCGGCGAATGGGTGCTCTCGATTGTTTCGGCCGGACCGATCGTCGTGCTCAGGACGCCTCCCGGCTCGGCCAATCTTGTCGCCAACGCGCTCGACGCCGCGTCCCTGCCGGGCATTGCCGGGACGATCGCTGGAGACGACACGATCTTCGTCGCCGTTGCCGAGGGCACGATCGGCGATCGCATCATCGCCGACCTCAACGCGCGTCGCGATCGGGCTTGACCCGCAAGGGGATGCCGTGCGTTTCAGGAGCGAGAAGGAGTCCGCCGATGCTTCGCCTGATGACCGCCGCCGCCGTCCTGACCCTGGCCGCTTGCGACAAGCCCGCGCCAGCCCCGGCCAAGCCGGAAATTACGGTCCGAAGCGCCGAACAGAAGCGCCTGTTCGAATTGGACGAACTCAACCGCGCGATCGGCCTTAAGCGCGCGATCTACGCATCCGGATCAACCTGCCAGCGGGTCGATGCCAGCCGGTTCATCGGCAAGTACAAGAATATGGACATGTGGGGCGTCCGATGCAGCGACAAGCGCGACTGGGCGCTGTTCATCGGCGCCGACAACAGCGTCCAGGTGCGGCTCTGCAAGGATACGGAAAAGGTCGGGCTTCCGGCCTGCAAGCTGGACGAGGCGACGCCCGCCCCGGCGGCGCCTGCGTCCTGATTAGCTGCAGGTGCGGGTGATCTTCAGTTCGCCCGCGGCCGACATTTCCTTGACCTCGGTGCAGCCGCCCTTCTTGGTCTCCTCGCGCCAGCTTCCGTCGGCATTGTTCACGCGGTTGCCCGCTTTGGGAACGCGCTTGCCGTCCTTGATATCGTAGCTGAAGCCGGAAGGCGTCTTCTTGTCACCGTCGCCGCCGGTCGACGCGAACGCAGCGGTCGCCGCCGTCGCCGCAAAAGCCACGGCACCCACCAGCAAGACGGTTTTGACCACACGAGTCATCGAATCAGTCCTCCACATCGCTTCTATATAGGACGGTGGAGGTGAACCGGTGCTGACAAACGACGAACTGCCCGCGAAACGCGGGCAGACGAGGTTTGCGCTAGGGAGAGCCCGGAAGGGCTCGCCGGAATCAGCCTTGGCGCGCCTTGAAACGGCGGTTCGTCTTGTTGATGACGTAGGTCCGTCCACGACGGCGAATCACCCGGCAATCGCGATGGCGCGACTTCAGCGACTTCAGGGAATTGCGAATCTTCATGGCCGGGACGTGCCTTCGTTTCAAATCAGGTTGTAGGGCTGGAAAACCGGTGCGCCACCTATGCGGCAGCGCACCCAAAGTCAAGGCGCGGTGCGGCTGGCGGGCGCCTTGTGGGCTGCCGGCGCGAACAAATTGCCGAAGTAATTGCCCTGGTACCACATCGGCCGGCTGTCCGAATCGGTCAGGATCCGGGTCAGGCGGTAATTGAACTCGGCATAGCGCGCAGCCTGTTCCCACAGGATATTCTGGTTCAGGTCGTCGCGGACCGAGTGGTAGCGCTTCTCGAAGAATTCATCCCACTTGGGCTTGCCGCCGTTTGCGTAGCCGGTGAACAGGAGAATGGCCGGAACACCCCTTTCGACGAAGCTGTAGTGGTCGGAACGGGTGAAGATCGATTCCTGCGGCATGGGATCGGGCGACACGGTGATTCCCATCTGCTTGCCGGCTGCGGCGACCGATTTGACCAGCGTCGAATGATCGGCGCCGAAAGCGACGACATCGGTGAACTCATAGAGCGGGACCGGCATGTCGAGGTCGACACCCCCGATGATCTTGCCGATCGGAACGGTCGGGTGCGAGGCGAAGTAATCGGCGCCGAGAAGGCCTTTCTCCTCACCGGTGTTGATCAGGAACAGCACCGAGCGGCGCGGAGCCTGCTTCGAGTCCACGAACTGGCGCGCGGCCTCGATCAGCGTCGCCACGCCGGCGGCGTTGTCGAGCGCGCCGTTGTAAACGCGATCCTCACCCGGCTTGGCGTCGGCCTTGATCCCCAGGTGATCTAGATGGCCCATCATGACGATGAATTCGTCCTTGAGCTTCGGATCGGCGCCGGGAAGCATCGCCACCACTTCGGGCGAGGTGAAATCGGTCCAATCGCTTTGGGATTCGAACGACAACGCGGGACGAAGCGCGAAGCCGCGCGGCGCCGACTTGGCGGCTGCGGCTCGCACCTTCTGGAGGCTCATCCTCGAGCCGTCGAAAAGGGAGGCGGCAACCGCGTTCGATACGCTGATCCTGGCAATCGGCGGACCGGATTCGCCGCCGAGGCGACCCTGCTTGTCGACCCAGTTGATGACCGGGCGGTTCGCCCACCGGCCGAGGGGAGCAGCAGCGTCGGTCTTCGACGGCGGCTTTGCCGGGATTTCGATGATGCCGATGGCCCCGTGGCGACGGGCGATCGCCGCCTTCTGCACCCCGAGGTGCGAGGCAATATCGGTCGGCAGGCCGCGGGGCGAACCGCGGAACAGGACCACGATTTTGCCGCGGACATCCAACCCGGCATAATCGTTAATGCGCATGGCCGGATCTTCGAGGCCATAGCCAACGAAGACCAGCCCGGCGCTTACCTTGCGCGACTTTTCGGTGAGGCTCGGCGACACGCGTCCCTCATTCTCGGCGAGCACGCGCGGTTTGCCGTTGACGCTGATCGTGATCTTGCCCGGACCTCCGACCGACGTGGCGCGACGGAACGGCACCTGTTGGTACCAGCCGCCGTTTTCGCCGGCGGGCTTCAGGCCGAGCGCCCGAAACTGGCTGGCGACGTAGAGCGCGGCAAGCTCATGCCCGCGGCTGCCCGTATCGCGACCTTCCAGCAGATCGTCGGCAAGGAATTCGACGTGGCTCTGCACCCGCGCCGCCGACGCCGGGTCGGAGGCCTTGTTGGTAGGCGCGGCGCCGGCCGGAATGGCGGCGCACAGCGCGATCGGAAGCAGCAGGGTGACAAGGCGGCGATGAATCATGAAAGAAGGCCTCTAGGCATGGCGCGGCACGAGCGGAGCGCGCAGCTGGGTTGGGCGTGGCTATCCCAATCACGCCCGCCCCGCCAGAGCCGCGACCGCCCTTCGTCGAAGCGCGGGGTTCCTCGATCGACCGGACATGGCTAATAGGGCCGCCAACCTCCCGATCCGACATTTTCGAAGGACCTCATGAGCATCACGATTTCGAGCGCGTTCGACGCCGGCAACATTCGCGTCACCGGCCAGGACGGCGACACGGTGAACCTTGAGATCGTCAAGGATCACATGAGCGACTTTTACCAGTGGTTTCACTTCCGCCTGGCCGGAGGCGGTGGCCGCGAAGTCACGCTGAAGATCACCAATTGCGCCAACGCCGCCTACCCGGACGGCTGGCCGGATTATCGCGCCGTCATGAGCCTGGACCGCGAGGACTGGGTGCGCATCGACGGCACCAGCTATGCCGACGGCGTCCTGACCATCAAGCTGACGCCAGAAACCGACCTCGTCTGGATCGCCTATTTCGCGCCTTATTCGATGGAACGTCACCACGACCTCATTTCGACCGTCGCGGCGCTGCCGGGCGTCGATTACGAGAGCCTTGGCAAGAGCCACGACGGGCAGGACATCGACTGCCTGACGCTCGGCGACGGCGACGTTACGGTCTGGCTCTACGCCCGCCAACACCCGGGCGAGACGATGGCCGAATGGTGGATGGAAGGTGCGCTGGAAAAGCTGACCGATCCCGACGATCCCGTTGCCCGGATCCTTCGCCGCGACTGCACTTTTCACATCGTTCCGAACATGAATCCGGACGGGTCGCGGCGCGGCCACCTGCGCACCAACGCCGTCGGCGTGAACCTCAACCGCGAGTGGCATGCGCCATCGGCCGAAAAGAGCCCCGAAGTGCTGTGCGTGCGCAATCGCATGGACGACACCGGCGTCGACTTCGCGATGGACATCCATGGCGACGAGGCGATCCCGGCGAACTTCCTCGCCGGCTTCGAAGGTATCCCGTCGCTGACCGAGGGGCAGACCGACCTGTTTGCACTGTTCAGCCGGACGCTGGAGCGCATCTCCCCCGATTTCCAGACCCGCCAGGGCTATGAAATCCCCGCCCCGGGGCAGGCCAACCTGTCGATGTCGACCACCCAGCTGGCGGAACGCTACGGCTGCGTCTCGATGACGCTGGAAATGCCGTTCAAGGACAATTTCGACCTGCCCGACGATGTCTACGGATGGAGCCCAGAGCGGTCGAAGTATCTCGCGAGCGCGTGCCTCGATTCGCTGCACGCCATCCTGCCCGAGCTGAAGAGGCGCAAGGCGGGGAAGGCGACCGCCTGATGCCGACCCTCGTCCTGCTCCGCCACGGCCAGTCGCAGTGGAACCTGGAAAACCGCTTTACCGGCTGGTGGGACGTCGACCTGACGGAGCTGGGCGTTGAGGAAGCTCGCGCTGCGGGCCGCCTGCTGCGTGACAAGGGTTATGATTTCGACCGCTGCTTCACCTCGGTCCAAACCCGCGCCATCCGGACGCTCAACCTGGTGCTGGAGGAGATGCAGCGGCTGTGGTTGCCGGTCACAAAGGACTGGCGGCTCAACGAGCGTCACTATGGGGGCCTCACCGGGCTCAACAAGCAGGAAATGATCGACAAGGTTGGCGCCGAGCAGGTCAAAATCTGGCGCCGATCCTTCGACGTGCCGCCCCCGCCGCTCGACGATGACAGCCCCTATCAGCTGGCCGGCGACCGGCGCTATGCCGGGATCCACATTCCGAACACCGAAAGCCTCAAGACGACCATCGCCCGCGTCCTGCCCTATTTCGAGGCCGAGATTGCGCCGGCCTTGAAGCGCGGGGAGCGGGTGATCGTCGCCGCGCACGGCAATTCGCTGCGGGCCCTGGAAAAGCACCTGTCCAACATCGCCGATGACGAGATCGTCGGGTTGGAAATTCCGACCGGCCAGCCGATCGTGTACGAGTTGGACGACAAGCTGCAGAAGCTCGACCGCTTCTACGTCAGCGAACGCTAGACTTCGCCTAGGCTGCGTCGGCCGATTTGACTCGATACATCGCCTGGTCGGCCCGGGCGAGCAGCGACTGGGGCGTGTCACCGGGCATGATGGTCGTCACCCCGATCGCAACCGACAGCGGCATCGGCATTCCGTCGAACAGAAAATCGTCGCCGGCGATCGCATCGACCATCCTCTCGGCGATCTCGATGGCGCCAGCTTCGTCGGCATCGTCAAGCAGAACGCAGAATTCGTCCCCGCCCAGCCGGGCCACGCAATCGTTGGCGCGCGTGCCGGCCAGCAATTGTTCGGCGACATGGACCAGCGCCGCATCGCCGCCGCTGTGCCCGAAGCAGTCATTCAATGTCTTCAGGTCGTCGAGGTCGACGAACAGCAGCGCCGCCGGCGTCCCGTTGCGGTTGAAGCGGGCGATCATCCGGTCGAGGTCGCGCAGCATGCCGCGGCGGTTGCTCAGGGGTACCAGCGTATCGAGGTGCGCCAGACGATCGAGGTCCTCGATCCGGGCCTCGAGGCGAGCGAGCTCGCCGCGCAAGCGCGCGATTTCCTCAAGCAACTCGCCCGGAGGGCGGCTTTCAAGGGAGATATCGTGCATTATCCAGTCCCACCTGAAACGCCGGCATAGCCAGTTTTATTGCGCTTGTGGATATACTTCTGCCGGCTGTCCCGGATTGCGTCAGCGGAATCGGGCCGATAAAGGCGGCTTTTGGCGCGGGTTGGGGCGATTTTGAATGGCGCTGGTCGGGATCATCATGGGTAGCCGGTCCGACTGGGACACGATGCGCCACGCGGCCGAGACGCTCGACGCGCTCGGCATTGCCCATGAAACCCGCGTCGTTTCCGCGCATCGTACACCGCAACGACTGTACGACTACGCGACCTCGGCCCGGTCGCGCGGGCTGAAGGCGATCATCGCCGGGGCCGGCGGCGCCGCGCACCTTCCGGGGATGGCCGCATCGATGACGGACCTGCCGGTCCTTGGCGTGCCGGTCGAGAGCGCGGCCCTCAAGGGTATGGATAGCCTGCTTTCGATCGTGCAGATGCCCGCCGGAATCCCGGTCGGAACGCTGGCCATCGGCAAGCCTGGGGCGATCAACGCCGCCCTGTTGGCCGCTGCGATGCTGGCGACCGCCGACGAAGCCCTTGCCGGCAGGCTGGCCGACTGGCGCAAGCGACAGACCGACGCCGTCCCCGACCAGCCCGAATGAGGAGCCTGTAGTGGCACTGGCGCCCGGATCGACGATCGGGATTATCGGCGGGGGCCAGCTTGGCCGGATGCTGGCGATTGCCGCCGCTCAACTCGGATATCGCTGCCATATCTTCGCGCCCGACGATGCGCCTTGCGGCGCCGATGTCGCGGCTGACTTCACCCGTGCAGCCTATGGCGATGACATCGCGTTGGCCCGCTTCGCAGCGGACTGCGACGTGATAACCTACGAGTTCGAGAATTTGCCGGTCGATCCGCTGGCGGTGTTGGACGGCAAGCTCCGCCCCGGCACGCGCAGCCTGGCGGTCGCCCAGGACCGCGCCACCGAGAAGGAATTCCTCGAACAGGCCGGCGCACAGGTCGCGCCATGGGCGCGGGTCGACGATATCGCCTCGCTCGCCACCGCCGTCGAGGCGCTGGGCGCTCCACTGGTGCTGAAGACTCGCCGCCTCGGTTACGACGGCAAGGGCCAATGCTGGGTCCACCGCCCCGAAGACGCGCTGGAAGCGTGGGAATCGATCGGACAGGAACCCGCGGTAGCGGAATCGGCGATGCGCTTCTCCGCCGAATTCTCGGTCATTATCGCCCGCACCGAGGATGGCAGGACCGCGCCCTTCCCCATTGCCCGCAATACCCACGCCGATGGCATCTTGCGCTGGTCGGAAGTGCCGGCAGGACCGCTGGTCGATCCTTACGCGGTCGAGGCAGTCCGGATCGCCACCGCCATCGCCCACCGGCTTGAACACGTCGGCGTCCTGACAGTGGAGTTCTTCGCCTGCGAGGAAGGCCCGATCGTCAACGAGATCGCGCCGCGCGTGCACAATAGCGGTCATTGGACGATCGAAGGCGCGGTCACGTCGCAATTCGAACAGCACATCCGCGCCGTCGCCGGACAACCGCTGGGCGACCCGTCGCTCGCCGGCCGCGGCGCGTCGATGGAAAATTTGATTGGCGACGATGCCGATCGTTGGCCCGAGTTCCTGGCCGAGACTGGCGCGCACCTGCATCTTTACGGCAAGGGCGAAGCTCGCCCCGGCCGCAAGATGGGCCACGTCACGCGCATCGCGTAACGCGGCCCGTCTTCATCAACGAACCGCCATCTCTTCGGCCTTGAGACCAGCCTTGGCCAGCTGTGCGCGGACCTTCGCCGCGTCGCCCACGACGACATAGACGATGCTGTTGGGATCGATCGACGCGCGCAGCGCCGAGTTCACTCCCACCAGCTGTAAGCCACCATAGAGGCTCGCCATCCGTTCCTGGTAATCGTCGGGACGGCCGAACAGGGCGTTCGACTGCATGGCTCCAAGCACGGACGATCCCGTTTCGAACGAGCCCGGCAATTCGCCGACGATCGACGCGACCGACGTCGACAATTCTTCGGGCTTGGCAGGGTTCGTCGAGACGATGTCCTTGACCTGCTTCATCAGTGCAAGGACCGAGTCCGCCGACCGGTCGGCCTGGACGGGTGCCTGAACCATGAACGGCACCGCGCGCTCGTTCGGGCTGCTGTAGCCGAACGCACCGTAGGACCAGCCCTTGGTTTCGCGCAGGTCCTGGTTGATCCGCGCACCGGCGCGGCCACCGAGCAGGTCGACACCGGCCGTGAACGCGCTGTTCTCGCCACGCGGATCGACCGGGGTGATCGCGCCGCCGAGGATAAAGGTTTGCGGCGAACTCGGGCGGTCGATCAGGACGATCCGCGGCTTCGAACGACGCGGCGCCACGGCGCCGAACTGCTTGGCGCCCTTGGCGACGGCCGGTGCGGTCCAGCCGCCCAGCTGCGCTTCGAGGATCGGCTTCATCTCGGCGAACGGCAGGTCCGACACCACGAACAATTCCGCGTTGTCGGGACGGAGCCAGCGCTGCTGGAAATTGAGCAGGTCGTCGCGGGTAAACCTGGCGACCGCCGCGTCGTCGCCCGCCGCCGTGCTGCCATAGGGGTGGCCCTCGCCATACATCAGCGCCGGAAGCGCGCGCGACGCGATCCCGCTGGGCGACGTCTTGGCCTGCGCGATCGACGTCACGATCTGAGTGCGCACACGCTCCACCTCGACCGGCGCGAAGTCGGGTCTTGTCGCGATGTCGCTCATCAACTTGAGCGACGGCACCAGGTTCGGCGTGAGGGCGGACAGGCTGACCCGGCTGCGATCGGGCGTGCCCGAGGTCGAGATTTCCGCACCCAGGATCTCGGCCTTCTCGGCGATCTGCTGCGCGGTCATTCCGGCCGCGCCCTCGTCGAGCAGGCTCATGACCATGTTCTGGAGACCGCGCTGCCCCGCAGTTTCGGCGGAGAAACCGGCGTCGAAACTTAGCACCATCGAGGTCAGAGGCGTTCCGGCGCGTTGCGCGTACCGGACCTTGAGGCCGTTCGCGAGGGTGGCATGCTCCACCGTCGGGAAGTCGAGCGGCGGAGACGCGGTGAACGGCGGATCGGCGCGCTTCACCGACGGTGTCGCGACGTCGGCTTTTGCGGTCGACTTCACCGGCTTCGATTCCACGTAAGGCGGGCGCTCGCCCGGCTCCAGCGTGATCTTGACGACCGGCCGCGACAGCCACTGGCTCATGGTCGAGCGCACCTGGTCCGGGGTCAGCGCGGCATAGGCCGCCAGCTGCTTGCGGTAGAAGTCGGAATCGCCGGCGTAGAGCTGACCCTCGGCCAGCGTCGGGGCCTTGCCGGCGCGATCGCCGACCTTCTCGAGCCCGCGGATCTTGCTGCCGACGAATTCGGTTCCGGCGCGCTTCACCTCGTCCGCGGTCGGGCCGTTGGCAAGGTAATCGGCCACGATCTCGTCGAGCCGCTTGTCGACCACTGCCGGATCAACGCCCGGCTTCACCTTGACGTTGATTTCCATCATCCCGACGCGGTGGAACGGCTGGGCATTGGCTGACACCGAGACCGCCAGCTTCTCCTCGCGCACGAGAATGCGGTCGAGGCGCGAGCTCTTGAGGCCACCGAGGACCGCCGCCCCGACATCGAGCGCCGGAAATTCGGGCGCGAGCAAGCCGGGCGTTGCCCAGTGGCGCTGCAACTCGACCGTCGCGACCTTGTCCTTCATGACGATGTTCTTCGGCGCGGCGAGCGTCGGGACCGCCGCCTGCGCGGGGTTATTGACCGCGCCGCGCGGGATGGCGCCGAAATATTTCTGCATCAGCGTGCGCGCTTCGGCTTCGGTGATGTCGCCCGACAGCGCGACGACGGCGTTGTTGGGGCCGTAGCGTTCGATAAACCATTGCTTCACGTCGGCCAGGCTGGCCGCGTCGAGATCGGCCATCGAACCGATCGTGCTGTGACGATAGGGATGGCCAACCGGGAACAGCGCTTCCAGCAGTTCATATTCAACGAGGCCGCCAGGTTCATTATCGCCCTGGCGCTTTTCGTTCTGCACCACGCTGCGCTGCATATCGAGCCGCTTCTGGTCGACCGCCCCGAGCAGATAGCCCATGCGATCCGATTCCATGAACAGCACCTTTTCCAGCGCGCCCTTGGGGACCGTCTGGAAATAGTTGGTGCGGTCGAACCAGGTTGTCCCGTTCCAGTCGGTCGCGCCCAGCTTTTCGAGGTAAGGCATGATGCCTTCGCGGACGTTGTCCGATCCGTAGAACATCAGATGTTCGAACAGGTGGGCGAAACCGGTCTTGCCCGCCGGCTCGTCCTTCGAACCGACGTTGTAATAGATGTTGAACGCCACCACCGGCGCCTTGCGGTCCTCGTTCACCAGCACGGTCAGGCCGTTGTCGAGGGTGAACTTGCTGTGCGGCACCGAAACCTGCTGGACCAGGGCCGAGAGCGGAGCCGGTTCGTCCGGCGACGCCGCCACGACGGGCGCCACGGTGACGACGGGGCGTTCGTGGTCGCGGTCGAGCAGGCGCCGAGCAGCGCCGTTCCGGCGAGCAAAAGCGGCAGGCGAATTCGGGTCATGTTCAACATCTCCGGAAAGGAATTGCCGGCCACAGTAGCGAGGTGCCGCGCACGCGCAATTCTCGTCGATTAACGGCCAACGCGCTTCGATGAACGGCGGGAACAGGCGGCACGGCGCGCCTGTCCGCCCGGCCCATGCTGACAGGCTAGCCTCGCTCTGCTACTCGCGCGCCAAAACCTCCTCACATTCAAAGTTGAAACCGTGTCGACCGACCTCAAAAAGCTGAGAAACTTCAGCATCATCGCGCACATCGACCATGGCAAGTCGACCCTGGCCGACCGGCTGATCCAGCGCACCGGCGGCCTTACCGACCGCGAAATGTCGAGCCAGGTGCTCGACAACATGGAGATCGAGCAGGAGCGCGGGATCACCATCAAGGCGCAAACCGTCCGTCTAAACTGGAAGGCAGCGGACGGCGAGACCTACACGCTGAACCTGATGGACACGCCCGGTCACGTCGACTTCGCCTACGAAGTGTCGCGCAGCCTCGCCGCGTGCGAAGGCGCGCTGCTGGTGGTCGACGCGGCGCAGGGCGTCGAGGCGCAGACGCTGGCGAATGTCTACCAGAGCATCGAGCATGACCATGAGATCGTGCCGGTGATCAACAAGATCGACTTGCCCGCGGCGGAGCCGGAAAAGGTTCGCGCGGAAATCGAGGACATCATCGGCATCGATGCGTCGGAAGCGGTGCTCGCCAGCGCCAAGAGCGGCATCGGCATCGACGAAGTGCTGCAGGCGATCGTCGACAAGATCCCCCGCCCAAGGGCGACGCCAACGCGCCGCTGAAGGCCATGCTGGTCGACAGCTGGTACGACCCCTACCTCGGCGTCGTCATCCTGGTCCGCGTGATGGACGGCGCGATCAGGAAGGGCCAGCAGATCAAGTTCATGGCCGCGGGCACGACCCACCTGGTCGACCGCGTCGGCTGCTTCCGCCCCAAGATCGAGCAGCTGAGCGAACTCGGCCCGGGCGAGATCGGCTTCATCACCGCGCAGATCAAGGAAGTCAGCCAGACCGCGGTCGGCGATACCATCACCGACGCCAGGAAGCCGGCCGCCGAAGCGTTGCCCGGCTTCAAGGAAGTCCAGCCGGTGGTGTTCTGCGGACTGTTCCCGGTCGATGCCGCGGACTTCGAAAAGCTTCGCGAGAGCCTCTACAAGCTCCGCCTCAACGACGCGTCGTTCAGCTTTGAAATGGAAACCAGCGCCGCGCTCGGCTTCGGCTTCCGCTGCGGTTTCCTCGGCCTGCTCCACCTGGAAATCATCCAAGAGCGACTGACCCGCGAATATGACCTCGACCTCATCACCACCGCGCCGAGCGTTGTCTATCGCCTGCAACTGTCGAAATCGAAGACCGACGACGCGCGCAGCCTGGAGCTGCACAATCCGGCCGACATGCCCGACCCGAACCGGATCGAGAGCATCGAGGAGCCGTGGATCGAGGCGACCATCTACGCCCCCGACGAATATCTCGGCCCCATCCTCAAGCTGTGCCAAGACCGACGCGGAATCCAGAAGGACCTGACCTACGTCGGCGGCCGCGCGCAAGTGCGCTACGAACTACCGCTGAACGAAGTGGTGTTCGATTTCTACGACCGGCTGAAAAGCCTGTCGAAGGGCTATGCCAGCTTCGATTACCAGCAGATCGGGTACCGTGAAGGCGACCTGGTCAAGATGAGCATCCTGGTCAACGAGGAGCCGGTCGACGCGCTGAGCATGATCGTCCACCGCGGCACCGCCGAGAGCCGCGGCCGCGGCATGGTCGAGCGCCTCAAGGAACTGATCCCCCGGCATATGTTCAAGATCCCGATCCAGGCGGCGATCGGCGGCAAGGTGATCGCCCGCGAAACCCTGTCCGCGCTGCGCAAGGACGTCACCGCCAAATGCTACGGCGGCGACGCGACCCGCAAACGCAAGCTTCTGGAAAAGCAGAAGAAGGGCAAGGCGCGCATGCGGGAATACGGCAACGTGAGCATTCCGCAGGAGGCGTTTATCGCGGCGCTGCGGATGGGGGATGAAGGCTGATTCTCGCTGTCCGCGTAGAGACGAAAATTAGCGCCCCCTTCTTGGTCCGATGCCAGGTGCAGTGGCGCGCGTAAGATAGACCTAGGTTCGTGACAATTCCGAATTGAGCTGTAGAAAAAGGTGGTGATTGGCAGCCTTTTAGCATCCATCCCTCTGCTCGCGCTTGTGTGGGATAGCAATAAGTCGACCGTTGCGCTCGTGGCGAACGGTTGGGTCACGGCCGGACTTATTCTATTGCTGTTGGCCGGCATCGTGTGGAGACTAACGCTCGGCACGTCCGCATTGCGAAGCATGGAAATCGACGAGGCCAACTTCGGACTCGGTGAGCAAAAGATTAAACTGAAACCGAACGTGACCGATAAGCAAATCGCCTATGCGATTTGGGTTGAGTTGAGCACTCGCAAGATTGGCCTATCCATCGACCTCGAAAACGATGTAGTTTCTGAGGTTTATGATTCGTGGTACGGGTTTTTCACGGTCACGAGGGAGCTTGTGAAAGCTGTCCCGGTGCAAAAAGTTGCCCGCGATAGCACTCAAAAAATCATTAAGCTGTCGATCGAAGTCCTCAATCAGGGACTGCGCCCTCACCTTACGAAATGGCAGGCTCGATTTCGGCATTGGTATGATCGCGAACTCAAACGCTATGACGAAGGCAAAGGGGACGAGGTGCTTGATCCCCAAATGATCCAGCAAAAATTCCCGCAGTACGACGCGCTCGTAGAAGACTTGATGCGGGTGAATGCCATCTTGATCAGTTATCGGAGAGAAATGCACCGATTGGTATTGAAGGATTAAATCGATTGCATCATGTTGCCGGGAACATAGCATGACTCCCGGAGCCCGATATGGCCGACCAGAAAAAGAATGTGTTCATCAGCCACATCCACGAGGACGACGAGGGACTTGGAAAACTCAAGGATCTGCTCGCAAAGTCAGGAATGTCGATCCGGGATGCCTCAATCAACTCCTCCAATCCTAATAACGCGCAGTCAGAGGATTACATTAAATCGCAGATCCTAGCCCCTCAGATTGATTGGGCCGGGACAATGGTCGTGTACGTTACGCCAGATACCAAAGATAGCGATTGGGTTGATTGGGAAATCCGACACGCACATCAGAAAGATAAGCGTATCGTCGGAGTCTGGGCCCATGGGTGCCACGACTGCGAACTGCCGCCGGCGCTGAACGACTTGGCGGACGCAGTAGTCGGATGGAATGGGACGTCCGTCGTCGATGCCATCAACGGAGATTGCGACGTTTGGGAGCGCCCGGACGGAACGCCTGCTGAGGTCCGACCCATCAAGCGGCATTGTTGCTAGCTGGCAGAAGTGCTTTTTTCGTATGTCGTCCGCTACGATAGCGGGTTCGCTCCTAACCCGTTTTACGGGTACTGCACTCTTGCCACGTGCAAGCCCGACATTCGCCATGCTGCACAGCCCGGCGACTGGGTTGTTGGCACTGGGAGCGCGGACAGGCGCCTGAACCGCGGCACAACTCTTGTTTACGCCATGCGCGTTGGAGAAGCGTGCACCTGGCGAGACTATTGGGCCGATCCACGTTTCGCTCGCAAGCGCCCGTTAAGAAGGGGAAGTCGTAAACAAAGTTGTGGTGACAACATTTACCATCGCAACGATGACGACACTGGATGGATCCAGTCAGATTCCTTCCATAGCAACGACGACGGGACTGCCAGGGCAGAACACGTAAAAAGGGACACGGGCGTCGACAGAATCCTGATCAGTCAGGACTTCTATTACTTCGGCGGCCAAGGGCCTGAGATTCCTGTGCATTTTCGGGACCCCACCCGCTACGATATTTGCCGCAAAATCCGTCGGCGAAAACGGCTCGATGACGACGATTGGATTGGAGAATTCGTTGCTTGGCTCCGCACCTTCGGATCGCCGGGCTTCTATGGCCGGCCACTGGACTGGATTCTTGAAGATGCCTGAAATGGATTTTCCGACGACAATCACAATCGGTGACTACGTTAGTCGCGTAGCACAAACCGACAATATGAAGCCTGACATCAGGCCAGTTCTCTTCGGCCTCTTCGGTGAGGTCGGCGGCATCATGTCGGCAGCCAAAAAGCACCACCGAGAAGGTGCGATTTTCGTCGGTTACCGCAAGTCTCTAGTCGAGGAGTTTGGAGATAGCCTCTGGTATCTCTCTGCGCTTTGCCGTCGCCTGAATATTTCGTTGGAAGATGTCTTCGAAAAGGCCACTGCTGGCGATGACTACGTTGCGGTGTTGGCCGCCAGCGACATTGAGTCCGGATCAGTTTCAAAAATTCTAATGCCACGACAAGTGGCCGCTCTTGACGACGCCCTTCAGCTCCTCGGCTCCGCGGCGTCAGCGCTCTTGCAAGTGGCCGACGGAGAAATAACGATAGACGCGCTAGTCGCCTTCGCTGACAGTTACGTGAAGGCCCTTCAGGTCTCTGGCGTTTCTTTTGGCGAAGTCGCGAGAACGAATCTTTCCAAAACGATAGGAAGATTTGTTCCACCCGACCTTGAACTCCTCCCTACTTTCGACTCACAATTTGAGCCGGAAGAACGGCTCCCCGATCACTTCGAAATTGAGATCACGCAGCGAAGGAGCGGAAAAAGCTATCTCCGGTGGCAGGGCGTTTTTCTTGGCGACCCTTTGTCAGATAATATCCGTGATCCGGATGGTTACCGCTTCCATGATGTTTTTCACCTCGCCCACGCGGCAATTTTGCATTGGTCACCTGTAACTAGGGCATTGATCAAGCATAAAAGGAAAAGCGACAGAGAAGTTGATGAGGCGCAGGATGGCGGTCGAGCAATCGTGATCGAAGAGGGTTTGACTGCCTGGATATTTGCTCGAGCGAAGGAGCTGAATTTTTTTGAAAACAAAAACTCTGTTTCGTTCGATATGCTTAAGACAATTGCCGATTTCGTAAGCGGTTATGAAGTCGATAGATGCCCCTCAGCGTGTGGGAGAGAGCGATCCTGCAAGGGTATGCAGTCTTCCGAGACGTGAAGGCAAACAATGGCGGGTGGGTCGTTGGGGATCGCGAATTGCGGACTATTAGCTATAGGCCGCTTTCCTAGAGGCTCCGATGACACCCCAGCAATTTGTTTCTCAATTGAGCACGCAACGATCCGTGAATGCGTTCAATCCCTATTCGGATAGCTGCAAAGTCTACGACCTGGATAACGCCCCGGCAATCCGTTCGAAGATGCTGACGGAAACACTCGTAGCTGCCCAATCCGTCGAGCTAGAAACCCTGTGGATCGGAAGGGATCTCGGCTATCGCGGTGGGCGTAGAACTGGCCTTCCTTTCACCGATGATGTGCATTTGTCTGACCACGGGGCTCGTTGGGGTCTGAGTGTTAGCAGACCAACCAAGGGCAGTGCCGTGGCGGAGCGTGCAGCTACGGTAATCTGGAGCCTGCTCGAAGCAATCGACCTCCCCATATTTTTGTGGAACGTTTTCCCCCTACATCCTCATGAAATCACGAACCCATTTACAAATCGCCTCCATACCGCAGCCGAACGGAAACTTGGATTGGAGGTGCTCGAACAGCTCATTGGTCTCGTACGCCCTAAGAAACTGCTGGCCATCGGTAATGACGCTGCGAAGGCCGTCGAAACATTGGGCACAGGAATTGAAGTCCTTCGGGTTCGCCACCCAAGTTACGGAGGCCAGCCGGAATTCTTGCGAGATGTTCGCCAAATCTACGGAGTTCGCCCAAGCGGCTTCCTTTGAGTCTTGATCAATTGCGAACAAAATTGGTCGGTGTCATCACAACATCCTCACGGCCGCCATTCAGCCCCATCACCGATCGACCGGCACCACCACCAAGCCATCCAGCTTCCCCGAACCCTCCGCCTCGGCAACCTCGGCAGCATGGAGCGCTCGCGGTGGCAGAGGGCTTCCAGCGCGTAGGGGTCGTTGAGAGTGAAGGTGCGGGGCGGCGGTGGGCTGTCGGGGTCCGGGTCGGTGGGCATGGGGTGGTTCCTTCTTGAACGGGGCCGCCACTTTCGGGCGCTTTCACGATGCTGGCGCACCGTTGCCGCTTCCTGCGTGACGTCGATCGGGCTGTCGTCGCTTCGCTCCGTCCCCGTCGGCCGGCTTGGCGCGGCTCTTCGTCTATGATGCGGCGCCGCTGTCGCGGCGGCGCTCATAGTCTCGGCGCGCCTGCGCTTCCCATTCAACCTGCCTCTTCGCGTCCTCGGCGTATTGGGCGGCGTGGTGTTCGCGGTCCTTGTCGCCCTGCTCGCCGCCGTGGAGCACCTCGAACGGTTCGATGCTGAACACCCGGCGGTCGACGAGGAAGCGGGCGGGGGGATGTTCGGGGCGGTCGGGCTGTTCCATGATCGCCCACAGTTCCCGCCGCTTGAGATCCAGCACCTGGCTGAACGGGGTTTCGGCGATGAAGAACAGGGATTCGCCGTGATGCTGGCGCTTGCCCAGTTCCATCCAGGCGTCGTGCGGGCCGCCGCACATCAGGCCGAAGGCGATTTCGATGAAGGTCACCTGGCGCAGGTAGAAATCCGCCTCCGTGATTCGGCCGGCGAGGCGGGCGATGCGCTCCGCCTCCACCTTGCCGAGCCAGCGGCCGAGCAGGTTGTCGAGCAGAGCGCCCTTTTGCTCGACGGTCATCTCGTCCTCTTCCTGGTCGGCGGGCGGCGCGGGCGGCGGCTGGCCGTTCGGCCCGCGGCGCTGGATTCCGGGGACGGCGCCGAGGTGCAGCGGGCCGCCGCCACGTCCTTGCGCGGCGCGACCGATGGTGACCGCATGGTTCCAGGCGGCGCGGAAGCTGTGCGCGGTCGGCACCTTGTAGACCGCCTCGATCCCGGTGACGTTCTTGCCCATTTCGAGGCACGCCTGTTGCGGGGAGCCGTGGACGGCGAGGCGGCGGATGAACTCGCGCTGGCGCTCCGCCGTCCAGCCGTCGGGGCGATTGACGCGGCGCGGCACCGGCTCGAAATCGAGCGGGTCGTCGGGATTGAACGGCGGCGGGGCGGGCGGGAGATTGTCGGGCAGCAGGGGAGGCATGCGGCTAGGCAGTTAACCAAATCGGTTCGTGTAGGACAGCGGTTTTTTGAGGCTTGAGTGACGCGGGCCGTCACGGAGTAAATCCGTGACGTCGGTCCTGTCCGCTGACGCGGCAGGCCGGCCGGCTTGCTGCGCTCTTCGCGCTGCTTCGGCGGCGCTTTGCGCCGGCGGCGCTACGCTCGGTGCAGCAGCGCGTCGATATCCGCCGCGCTGTGGCGCTCGGGGATGAACCCTTCCGCGTTGCGATTGATCACGCGCCCGCGCTGGACTCCGGGACGCGCTCCGACTTCGCTGACCCAGCGCTGGAAATGCTTGTAGCTCCCGAGGTCGAGGAAGTCCTTGGCGTCGCCGTAGGCCGCGCCGAGCGCGACGCCGCCGTACCAGGGCCAGATGGCGATGTCGGCGATGCTGTAGTCCTCACCGGCCATGAAGCGGTTCTCGGCGAGGTGGCGATCGAGGACGTCGTACTGGCGCTTGGCCTCCATCGCGTAGCGGTCGATGGCATATTCGATCTTGAACGGGGCGTAGGCGTAGAAATGGCCGAAGCCGCCGCCGAGGAAGGGGGCGCTGCCCATCTGCCACATCAGCCAGCTCAAGGCCGCGGTGCGGGCGGCGGGGTCGGTGGGGAGGAACGCGCCGAATTTTTCCGCGAGATAGAGAAGGATGGCGCCGCTTTCGAACACGCGCTGCGGCGCGCTCGGGTCGGTGCGGTCGAGGAGCGCCGGGATCTTCGAATTGGGGTTGATGGCGACGAAGCCGGAGCCGAACTGGTCGCCCTTGCCAATGTCGATCAGCCAGGCGTCATATTCCGCGCCCGCGTGGCCAGCCGCGAGCAGTTCTTCCAGCATGATCGTAACCTTCTGCCCGTTGGGCGTACCGAGGCTGTAGAGCTGTAGCGGGTGGTCACCGACCGGAAGATCGGCGTCGTGTGTGGCGCCGGCGACGGGACGGTTGATCGATGCGAACTGGCCGCCGCTCGGCTTGGCCCAAGTCCACACCCGTGGCGGGACGTAATCGGCTGGCTGGTTCGCAAGGGTCGGCTGGTCGGTCATCGCGGGGTCTCCTTCGCGTCGCGTCGCCGCCAGATGGGTAGCGGATCGCAACTGAACAAGGGCTACATCGCGCGGCCTAGCGCCAGGCCGACGGCCGCGGCCGCCAGTCCCAGGATGACCGAGGCCGCGACATAGGCCAACGCCGCGAGCGCCTCCCCACGCTGCCACATCGACAAGGCGTCGAGGGAGAAAGCGGAGAAGGTGGTGAAGCCGCCGAGGATCCCGGTCATGAAGAACAGTCGCACGTTGGTGGCGTCCAGCGGGACCGAACCGGCAATGAGCCCGATCGCAAAACAGCCGGCGATGTTGACGGTCAGGGTCGACAAGGGGCCGCCGACCAGCAGCGCCGTCAGGTAACGGAGCAGCGCCCCGAGCCCGCCACCGGCGAACACCAGCAGCGCGGGCGCCATCAGGCGTCGACCACCAGCTTTTCCGGATGCCCGGTGAATTGCTTGACGATCAGCACGATTGCGCCGCCGATGATGATCCCCATCAGGGCGCCGCCAAGCGCACCGATCAGCCATTCGACGACGGACCCGATGCCGCCGAGACCGTGTGCGACGTCCTCGGCGAAGTGATGGACGATCTGCGGCAGCAGGGGCAGCCCAATGTCCTCCAGGCCATGCAGCAGGATCTGCCCGCCGACCCACAGCATCGCCGCGATGCCGAGTGCCGACAGGGCGCGAAGGAGCTTCGGAACGGCGTGGACAAGGAACATGCCGAACGAGCGGGCCAGTTTCGACTGGCGTTCGGCGAGGTGCAGACCAATATCGTCCAGCTTCACGATCAGCGCCACGGCCCCGTACACGCCGGCCGTGATGGCGATGGCGACCAGCGCCAGGGCCAGGGCCTGCATGGCCAGCGCCTGGTCCTTCAGTTCCGCCAGCGCGATCGCCATGATCTCGGCCGACAGGATGAAGTCGGTTCGGATCGCGCCCTTGACCTGACGAGCCTCGAGCTCGGCAGGCGTATCATCCTCGAGCAGCGTTTCTTCGTCATGATGGTCGCCGGTGATGACCTCCAGGATCTTTTCGGTCGCTTCGAACGACAAGTAAGCGCCGCCGATCATCAGCAGCGGGGTCATCAGGAATGGAGCAAAAGCCGCCAGCAACATCGCGATCGGCAACAGGAAGAAAATCTTGTTTCGCAAGCTGCCCTTGGCGATCTTCCAGATAATCGGAAGCTCGCGATCCGGCGTCAAGCCATTGACGTAGCGCGGCGTGACCGCGGTATCGTCGATCACCACCCCGGCCGCCTTGGTGCCTGCCTTGCCTGCGGCGGCGGCGACATCGTCGAGGCTGGCCGACGCCAGCTTGGCGATCATCGCGACGTCGTCGAGCAGGGCGATCAGGCCGGAGGGCATGGAAACTCCTTAGCGGACTTCAACGGTGTAGGTTCCGGTCGACTTGAACTTGCGGAATTCGGCGCGCGCGTCCGGATCGGGGCGCCCATATGCTTCGAAGAAGGCCGCGGACAATGCGGCCGACACCGACGAGGGCAGTCCGGGACGAATGGCCAGATCGTGGGCGCCGCCCTTGAACGTCACCAGCATCTTATCGCCCGGCGCGGCGCTATCGAACGGGAAGCGGTGGTCGGCTGCATCGGGGACAAAGCCCGGAACCGTGTCCTCGGTTCCCGTCACCAGCAGCAACGGCACCTTCAATGAAGCGAAGCTGTCCGGTTTGACCACGCCCTGGATTTTCCCCGGCGTGGAAAATGCGACCACCCCGGCGACCGGCGGCCCATTCAGCGGACCGGCCGC
Source organism: Sphingomonas rhizophila (assembly GCF_014396585.1). Lineage (GTDB taxonomy): Bacteria > Pseudomonadota > Alphaproteobacteria > Sphingomonadales > Sphingomonadaceae > Sphingomicrobium > Sphingomicrobium rhizophilum. Next base: position 2,437,533 of record NZ_CP060717.1, on the reverse strand, counting down.
CGTCACCGCGCCGCCGCCCATCATCGCGAACAATGACCCGTAACTGTGACCGGCAAGGAAGACCGGCCTCTTCGGGAACCGTTGAGCGACATAGCCGCGAGCGATCATCAGGTCCTCGGTCCTGAGGCCGAAGCCGGTGGGCAGGTCGACCTTGTCGTGGTCCGAATTGGCGCGGCTGTCGGGTTCGATCGGCGCGACGACCGTGGTTCCGGTCATCGCCCAAAGCTCGAACAGGCCGCGGTAGGCCTCCGGCTCGCCGCCGAGGCCGTGGCCAAAGATGACGACCGGCCCGTCGTTTCCGAGTGCGGGCCACACGGTGATCGCGAGCTTGCGGCCCTTTGAGGCGGGCAAGTCCAACCTTTCGGGCGTGATCACTTCATTCGCCGAGGCCACCAGCGGCGCGTGGCCGGGGTGCGCGGACACTTCGCCGCCGGCGACGAGGACGGCCATCGCCAGTAACGTCCAACGCATGAAATCCCCCATCTCGAAACTGCCTGCCGGTGCTAGCGGACCGGCGGGGGCCTTGCCAGTGTCGATGTTTTTGCCCAAGCGGCATCGCCATGCTGGGAATGGATTTCATCAAGTCGAACCGCGCCGATGTCGAGCGCGCGATCCGCGACAAGGGGGTCGACGTCGACCTCGACGCGCTGCTGGCGCTGGATGCCGAGGTTCGCGGCGCCAAGGGCGAGATCGAGGCGCTGCGGGCCAGCCGCAACGCGATCAGCGCGCGGTTCAAGGACGCCAGTCCGGACGAACGAGCCGCGCTGGGTGCCGAAGCCAAGGCCGCCGGGGCGCGGGCGGGCGAGCTGGAAGGTGCGCTGGCCGGCAAGGAAGATGAGCTTCGCGGCCTGCTGATGAAGCTTCCGGGGATCCCGTGGGAAGGCGCGCCGGTTGGGCCGAACGAGGACAGCAATGTCGTCATCCGCACCGAGGGCGCCGTGCCCGCGTTCGATTTCGAGCCATTGGACCATGTTGCGCTGATCGAGAAGAACGACTGGGCCGACCTCAGCCGGATCGTCCAGGTGTCGGGCAGCCGCACCTATTGCCTGAAGGGGCGGCTGGCGCTGCTGGAGACCAAGCTGATGGGCTGGGCGCTCGAGCGCATCGCGGCGGCCGACTTCACCCCGATCACGGTCCCCGCCATCGCCCGCGAGCAGGCCTTCCTGAACCAGGGCCAATTTCCCGGCCATGTCGAGGAAACCTACGCGCTTCCCAACGACGACGCCTATCTGGCCGGCACAGCCGAAGTCGCGCTGACCAGCCTTCATTCGGGCGAGATCGTCGAGGGCGCCAAGCTGCCGATCCTCTACGCCGGCTACTCCCCCTGTTTCCGCCGCGAGGCGGGCAGCGCGGGCAAGGACGTACGCGGCTTGCTCCGCGTGCACCAGTTCCTGAAGGTCGAACAGTGGGTGATGTGCGAGGCTGACCCCGCGGTGAGCGCACAGTGGCACGCCAGGCTGCTGGCGCTGGCCGAAAGCCTGCTGACGGCGATGGAAATCCCCTATCAGGTGATCGAGACGTCGACCGGCGACATGGGGCTCGGCAAGTATCGCATGAACGATATCGAGAGCTGGGTGCCGAGCCTGGGCAAGTTTCGCGAGACCCACAGCTGTTCGACGCTGCACGACTGGCAGGCGCGACGCGCCAACCTCCGTTACCGCGATGCCGACGGCAAGGTGCGCTTCGCCCACACGCTGAACAATACCGCGCTGGCGTCCCCGCGAATCCTGGTGCCGCTGCTGGAAAATCACCAGACCGCCGACGGCCGGGTGCGCCTGCCCGCGGCGATCCGCGACCTGATGGGCGGGGACGAGTATCTCTAGGCGGAGCGACGATCAGCCGCCCCCGAAGTGGCGCCGCGCCAGTGAGGCGGCATGGCTGGGCGCGCGGATGTGGCGCGGGTTCGGGCATCTCGGCCCGCGCGGACCCGAGGATGGGCCGCCGGCTTTGGTCATCCCCGGATTCATCGCCAACGACCGCACCACCCTGGAGCTTCGCCGCGCCCTGGCCGACGGCGGGTGGCGCGTTCACCCCTGGGACCTTGGCTTCAATCTCGGTGCGCGCAGTGACACGATCGAACGGCTGAAGCGGCGGATCGACGAACTCGACGCGCGCGAACCGGTGCTGGTCGTCGGCTGGAGCCTGGGCGGAGTGTTCGCGCGGGAATTTGCGCGGTCGCACCCCGAGGGGATCCGCGCCGTGGTGACGCTGGGCAGCCCCTTCAGCGGCGATCCGCGCGCCAACAACGTCTGGCAGCTTTACGAATGGATTGCCGGGCATCCCGTCGACGCCCCGCCGATCCCGCGGGTCAGTGCCAAGCCGCCGGTGCCGACGCTGGCGATCTGGTCTCCGCAGGACGGAATCGTTGCCCCGGCGGCGGCGCGCGGACTGGCCGAGGAAAGTGACGCGACGGTCGAAATGCGCTGCAGTCATATGGCCTTCGGCGTGTCGCGATCGACCGCGCGCGCGGTGGTGCGGGAAATCGACAGCTTCCTCCAAAAGCATCGTTAACGAAGCGGAACGGCTTGTCCGGCCATCGGAAAGGTCCCATCTTCCAATCATGAAGTGGGAACGCGCGCTGGATCCCGTGCCGCCGGCGGACGGGCCGGTCGATCCCGACAGCCTGGCGCCGTCGGTATGGGACCGCACGCGCGAGGTGTTCTGGCATTTGCCGCGGATGCTGTCGGGGCTTGGCCCGTTGGGGCCACGCGGACCGGAAGACGGGCCGCCGGTGATGGTCCTGCCGGGCTTTCTGGCCACCGACCGGACGACGATGGAACTTCGCCGCGCACTGGCACGCGGGGGCTGGCGCGCGCATCCTTGGCTGCTCGGTATCAACACCGGGGCCAAGAAGGATACGCTCCGGCTGATCCGCAATCGGCTGAAGGCGGTCGGTGGTGGCAAGCCGGTGCTGCTGGTGGGCTGGAGCCTGGGCGGTATGTTCGCCCGCGAGGTGGCGCATTTCTGCCCCGAACTGGTGCGCGCGGTGGTGACGCTGGGAAGCCCGTTCAGCGGCGACCTCAAGACCAACACCAATGTTCGCGAATATTATGAACGGATCGCCGGCCACGACGTGGAGAAGCCGCCGTTCGAGCGGCACCTGACCAAACCGCCGGTGCCGACGCTGGCGCTGTGGTCGCGCAAGGACGGCATCGTCGCCCCCGCCGCCGCGCGCGGCCAGGCGCATGAGGTCGACAAGGCGGTGGAAGTCGACACGCACCACATGGGCTTCGCGCTGTATCGACCGGCGCTGAGCCAGGTTGTGAAGGAAATCCGCCAGTTTTTGACAGAGGCGGAAGGCGCGCCGCCGGTCATGGGTAAGCTTCCGATCGTATCCTGATCGCTTCCCCGTTGACTCCCCGAGGGAGTCGGAACGATAAGAACAAAATAAGAACATAAGCGTTGCGAGTCGTGTGGCGGCAGGTCTTTCCCTGGTGGCCGCCGGCGGGCAGCGGGCCCGGCTTCGTCCCCTGGACGGAGGCGGTGGCGCGCGTCCCCGGTCGGGCCAAGAAGCGGCGGTTCCGCAAGGGACCGAGGCACCCTGGCGCCTGCCCGGCGAGCTTCCAGCGCCGGCGGGGCCGACGCTCAGCGAGCTGTTCGCCGCGTCCCCGCGCGATGGCGGCTGGGCCGGGCTGTTGCTGGGCCAGCTGGTGCCGGAACGCCCGCTGCTGTGGGTGCAGGACCGGATGGCGATCCTGGAAAGCGGCCGAATCTACCCGCCGGGGCTTGGCTTGTCCGAACTTATTCATGTCGAGGTGCGCGATGCCCGCGATGCCCTGTGGGCGATGGAGGAGGGGCTGCGATGTTCGGCCCTGAGCGCCGTCGTCGGCGAGCTGTGGGGCGACCCACAAGCGCTCGACTTTACCGCGACCCGGCGGCTGGCGGTGGCCGCCGAACGGCATGGCGTGGCCGCCTTTTTGATTCGGCTGGGCGGTCACGCCAACCTCAGCGGGGCGCGGATGCGCTGGCGCGTGGCCAGCGCGCCGAGCCTGCCCCACCCGCTCAACCCGCGCGCGCCCGGCCCGGCGGCGTGGGAGGCGGAGCTGTTCCGTGCGCGGGGCTTCGCGCCTGGCCGATGGAGGGTCGGCGATGAACCGGCGCAAGGCGGAGAAACGGTCAAGGGAGCAGAGAATCGTCGCGATCTGGCTGCCGCGGCTGGCGATCGAACGCTGGCGGCGGCTGGCGGGCGCTCCTGACGACGCCCGGGTGGCGCTGGTCGTCGAAGAAGCGCATGGCCAGCGCATCGCCGCCGCGACCGAGGCCGCCCAATTGCTGGGCGCGCGGCCGGGGATGCGGCTGACCGATGCGCGGGCGCTCGACCCTGGATTGCAGGTGGTTGTAGCCGACCCGGCCGGCGACGCGGCGCTGCTCGAGCGGCTGGCGCGCTGGGCGTCGCGCTGGTCGCCGCTGGTCGAGATCGACGGGGCGGATGGGCTACGGCTCGACGCCAGCGGCGCGGCGCACCTGTTCGGCGGCGAGAATGGCCTGATCGCCGACATCCAGCGGCGGCTGTCGAGCCTGGGCTTGTCGAGCCGGGTGGCGATCGCCTGCACCCCCGGTGCGGCATGGGCGCTGGCCCATCATGGCGCGTCCGCCGCGCAATCCTGCCCCGTCGATGCCACCGCCGCGCGGCTGGCGCCGCTGCCGGTCGCGGCGCTGCGCCTGCCGCCAGAGGTCACGCGCACGCTGGAGCGGCTGGGCTTGAAGCGGATCGGCACGCTGGCGGGGGTCGAGCGTCGTCCGCTGGCGCGGCGCTTTCGCGAGGCCGACAATCCGCTCGACGCGCTCGACCGGATGCTGGGACGCAAGGCCGAGCCGCTGACCGCCATCCCCGACGATCCCCCGCCCCGCGCCCTGCTGCGCCTGGCCGAGCCGGTGTCCGATCCGGCCGCCGCGCCCCAGGCGCTCGACCTTCTGGTGCCCGGGCTCGTCAAGCAGCTGGAAGCGCGCAAGCTGGGCGCGCGGCGGCTGTTGCTGGCCGGGTACCGGGTCGACGGGGAGGTGGCGGTAGCGGTGGCGGCGACCGCGCTGGCGACCCGCGAGGCCAAACACCTCCACCGCCTGCTGGCCGACAAGGCGGGAACGCTCGATCCCGGCTTCGGCTTCGACGGGTTCGCGCTGGAAGCGGCGTGGTGCGAGCCGCTGGGTGCAGGCCAGGACGGGCTGATCGGCGGCCCGCCGCCGGCGCTGGAGGTGGCGCGGCTGGTCGATCGCCTGTCGGTCAAGCTGGGCCCGGAGCGGGTGCGCCGGCCGCAACCGCGTGCCAGCCATCTCCCCGAGCGCGCCAGCGGCTGGCGCCCGGCGCTGGAACCGGCGGCGGAGTGCATGGCGCCGCCGCCGACCGCACCGCGCCCGCCGCGGATGCTCGACCGGCCCGAGGCGATTGCGGTGATCTATGCCACGCCCGAGGGCCTGCCGCGCCGCTTCGTGTGGCGGCGGGCGGTGCACGACGTGACCCGCGCCGAGGGACCGGAGCGGATCGCGCCGGAATGGTGGCGCGAACGATCGACCGCTCGCCTTCGCGATTACTACCGGGTCGAGGACCGCGAGGGCCGCCGGTACTGGATCTACCGCGAAGGACTGCACGGCGACGGGCGTGGCGGCGATCCGGTCTGGTATCTTCACGGCCTGTTCGGATGACGATCCGAACCCTCGATAAGGCGTTCGGCTGATGCCCGAATATACCGGATTTTCGCGCAAGAAGCTGGTGCTGGGCGATGGCGAGGCGTTGCCGCCGATCCCTCCCGCACCGTTCGTCGAGCTGGGCGTGTCGAGCCCCTTTTCCTTCCTGCGCGGCGCGTCGGACGCGATCGAGCTGGTGCTGACCGCGCTCGAGATGGGGATGGATTCGATCGGCATCGCCGACCGCAACACGCTGGCCGGGGTGGTGCGGCTGCACAGCGCCGCCAAGGGCGCGGGGATGCGGCCGCTGATCGGGTGCCGGATAGACCCGGTCGATGCCCCGTCCCTGCTCGCTTACCCGATCGACCGCGAAGGCTATGGCCGGCTGTCGCGCATGCTGAGCCTGGGCAAGATGCGCTGCGAAAAGGGCGAGTGCGACCTTACGCTGAGCGAGGTCGCGCTGCATGGCGAGGGTATCGCCTTCATCGCCATGCCGGCCGCCGATCTCGACGCGTTCGAGGCGGCGCTGCCAGCGATGGCCGCGGCCTTGCCGGGCATGAAACACATCGCCGCCGCCCACCTCTATCGCGGCGACGATCTGGCGCGGATCGAACGGCTCGACCGGCTGGCGCGGGCGCACGGGCTCACCATCCTGGCCACCAACGACGTCCATTATGCGACGCCCGACCGGCGGCCGTTGCAGGACGTGATGAGCTGCATCCGCGAGAAGGTGACGCTGGCCACCGCCGGTTATCGGCTCAACCCCAATGCCGAGCGCCATTTGAAGTCGCCGGCGGAGATGGTCCGCCTGTTCGAACGCTGGCCGCACGCGATTGCCGCGACCCGCGCCTTCGCCGACGCGATCGACTTTTCGCTCGACGAGCTGCGCTACGAATATCCGCGCGAAAGCGTGCCGGGCGGTCGCACGCCGCAGCAGCAGCTGGCCCACCTGACCTGGATCGGCGCCTCGAAGCGGTGGAAGGAAGGCGTGCCGCCGCGCATCCTGAAACAGTTGAAGCATGAGCTGGCGCTGATCGAGAAGCTGGACTTCGCGCGCTATTTCCTGACGGTCCACGACATTGTCGCCTTCGCCCGAAGCCTCGACCCCCGATCCTGTGCCAGGGACGCGGCAGCGCGGCGAACAGCGCGGTCTGTTATTGCCTGGGCATTACCGCGGTCGACCCGTCGACCAGCGACCTGCTGTTCGAACGCTTCATTTCCGAGGAGCGGAAAGAGCCGCCCGACATCGACGTCGATTTCGAGCATGAGCGGCGCGAGGAAGTGATCCAGCACATTTACGGCAAATATGGCCGGGAACGCGCCGGCATCGCCGCGACCGTCATCCATTACCGCCCGCGAAGCGCGATCCGCGAGGTCGGCAAGGTGATGGGGCTTAGCGAAGACGTCACATCCGCCATCGCCTCGACCCACTGGGGCAGCATGGAGGCCGACATTGCCGAGGAACGCGTCGGCGAGGCGGGGCTCGATTTCGCCGACCCGCACCTTCGCCGCACGATCGCGCTGGCGCAGCAGATGATCGGCATGCCGCGGCATTTGTCGCAGCATGTCGGCGGCTTCATCCTGACCGAACGGCCGCTGATCGAAACCGTCCCGGTCGGCAACGGCGCGATGGACGACCGGACCTTCATCGAATGGGACAAGGACGACATCGAGGAACTGGGCATCCTCAAGATCGACGTGCTGGCGCTGGGCATGCTGACCTGTTGCCGGAAAGCCTTCGACCTGATCGGCAAGCATCATGGCGAACCGCTGGAACTGGCGACCGTCCCGCGCGAGGTGCCGCAGGTCTACGACATGCTGTGCAAGGGGGACTCGCTGGGCGTATTCCAGGTCGAAAGCCGGGCGCAGATGAACATGCTGCCGCGCCTCAAACCCCGCGAATTCTACGACCTGGTGATCGAGGTCGCGATCGTCCGCCCCGGTCCGATCCAGGGCGACATGGTCCACCCTTTCCTGAAGCGACGTCAGGGCAAGGAGCCGGTGACCTTCCCCTGCCCGTCGCCGGAGCACGGCCCGCCGGACGAGCTGGAGCGGATCCTCGGCCGGACGCTGGGCGTGCCGATTTTCCAGGAACAGGCGATGAAGATCGCGCTCGACGCCGCCAAGTTCACGTCCGCCGAGGCCAACCAGTTGCGCAAGGCAATGGCGACGTTCCGGTCGCGCGGGACGATCGACCTGCTGCAGGACAAGATGGTGGGGCGGATGGTCGAGCGGGGCTACGACCCCGACTTCGCCGCGCGCTGTTTCCACCAGATCCGCGGCTTCGGCGAATATGGCTTCCCCGAAAGCCATGCGGCGAGCTTCGCCCACCTGGTCTACGTGTCGAGCTGGATCAAATGGAAGTACCCGGCGGCGTTCGCCTGCGCGCTTTTGAACAGCCAGCCGATGGGCTTCTACGCCCCCGCCCAGATCGTCCGCGATGCGCGCGAACATGGTGTCGAGGTGCGCGGCATCGACGTCAACCACAGCCAGTGGGACTGCACGCTGGAGCCGGCCGGGGACGGCGGCGTCGCGCTCCGGCTGGGGCTGCGCCAGGTCGAGGGGCTGCGGCTGGACGCGGCCACGCGGATCGTCGCGGCGCGTGGTGACACGCCCTATCCGTCGGTCGAGGAGGTTCGCCGCCGTTCGGGCGCCGGCGTGTCGTCGATCGAACGGCTGGCCGAAGCCGACGCCTTCCGTTCGATCAAGCTCGACCGGCGCGGCGCGCTGTGGGACGCGCGGGCGCTGAAAGGGGCGCCCGACCTGCCACTGTTCGCTCATGCCGACGCGCGCGACGAAGGCTGGGAAACCGATGTCGTGCGCCTGCCGGCGATGCCGATGAGCGAGCAGGTGGTGATCGATTACCAGACGACGCGCCTCAGCCTGAAAGCCCATCCGATGCATTTCCTGCGCCGCCACTATGGCGGGCGCGGTTTCGTCACCGCCGGCGAACTCAGATCGCTGCGTTATGGTCGCCGCGTCAGCCTGGCGGGGCTGGTGCTGATCCGCCAGCGGCCGGGCAGCGCCAAAGGCGTGTGCTTCATCACGCTGGAGGACGAGACCGGCATCGCCAACCTGGTGGTGTGGCCGGATGCCTTCGCCGCCCAGCGCGGGGTGGTGATGGGCGCGCGGCTGATGGTCGTCCACGGCATGGTCCAGCATGACGAGGCGGTAGTCCATGTCGTCGCGGCGAAGCTGGAGGACGACACCCATATGTTGCGGTCCCTGAGCGAGGAATCGATGCCGTCCACCCTGTCGAACGGCGATGGCGGCGGCAGCTGGCGGGCGAAGACCGGCATTCACCCGCGCAACGTGAGCTGCATCCCCAAAAGCCGCGATTTTCACTGACCCGAAGCGATGGAGCGCCCCAATTGCGCCTTGTTTCGTTCATCAACAGCTTAATCGCCCTGTGCTAGGACCCCGACATCCCCCACAACAGCGGAAATGGACAGATGAAACTCTTTCTGGTTGGCATGACGGTGGCAGCGACGCTCGCTTCGGCGGCGACGGCGGCCGCGCCGGCGGGCTCGATCGAGGGCCGCTGGTCCAATCCCAAGGGCAGCGTCGTGGTGGACGTCGACCGCTGCGGCAATTCCTGGTGCGGCACGGTGGTCAGCGCCTCCGCCAAGGCCAAGGCCGACGCACGCGAAGGCGGAACCGCCAACCTCATCGGCACCCGCCTGATGCACGGCTTCGTCCCCGATGGTCGCGGCGGCTACAAGGGCAAGGTGTTCCTTCCCAAGCGCAACATGAGCGCCGGCGGCACCATCCGCGTGCTGAGCGCCAACACCATCTCGGTCAGGGGCTGCGCGGTGGCCGGAGTCCTGTGCAAGGAACAGAACTGGCGCCGGGTGCGCTAGCCCGCGAACGCGCCGTCCAGCACCAGCGCCTGCACACCCGCGATTTCATCGGCCCAGTAGCGGTCGGATTCGAGGTGCGGCGAGCGTGACCGGACGAGGCCGTGAACCTTGTCGAGCGGCGCGCTGGTCTTGAGCGGGGCGCGGTAGTCGACGCCCTGCGCGGCGGCGATGAGTTCGATCGCGACGATGCCCGCGGCGTTCTTCGCAATCTGCACTGCCTTCCGCGCCGCGATCGGCGCCATCGACACATGGTCCTCCTGCCCCGCCGACGTCGGGATGGAATCGACGCTGGCCGGGAAGGCGAGGCTCTTGTTCTCGGATGTCAAGGCGGCGGCGGTGACCTGCGGGATCATCAGGCCCGAATTGACCCCGCCGTCGTCGGTCAGGAAGGCCGGCAGGCGGCTCATCTTGGGATCGACCAGCACCGACGTCCGCCGCTCGCTGATGGAGCCAACCTCGCACAGCGCCATGGAAATCATGTCGGCCGCGAAGGCGATCGGCTGGGCATGGAAATTGCCGCCCGAGATGACCTCGTCGCTGTCGGGGAAAAGGATCGGGTTATCGGTCACCGCTCCGGCTTCGATCTCCAGCGTGCGCGCGGCGTGGCCGAGCAGGTCGAGCGAGGCCCCCATCACCTGCGGCTGGCAGCGGAAACTGTACGGGTCCTGGACCCGGTCGCAGTCGTGGTGGCTGCAATTGATCTCGCTGCCGTCGAGCAGGGCGCGGAGGCGCCGGGCGACCTCGATCTGTCCCGGCTGGCCGCGGACGGCGTGGATGCGCGGGTCGAACGGGGCGATGCTGCCCATCAGCGCATCGACCGACAGCGCGCCGGCGGCGATCCCCGCGTCGAACACGCGCTGGCCAATGAACAGTGCGTCGAGCGCGATCGCGGTCGAGGCCTGGGTCCCGTTGATAAGTGCGAGACCTTCCTTCGGGCCCAGCGAAAGCGGATCGCGGCCGAGGCGCTGGAGCGCATCGCGGGCAGCGAGAATTTCTCCGGCCAGGTCGATGCGGCCCTCACCCATCAGCGCGGCGACCATGTGTGCCAGCGGGGCGAGATCGCCCGACGCGCCGACGCTGCCCTGCGCGGGAATGATCGGCATGGCATCGGCATCGAGCAGCGCCTGTAGCGCGTCGATTACGTCGCGCCGGACGCCCGAATGGCCGCGCCCCAAACCAAGCAACTTGAGCGCGATCATCAGCCGGACGACGTGGCGCGGGAGCGCGTCGCCAAGGCCGCAACTGTGGCTGAGAATCAGGTTGCGCTGAAGGTCGGCGAGCCGATCGGCGGGGATGCGCGTCTGGGCAAGCAGGCCGAAGCCGGTGTTGACCCCGTAAACGGTCGCGCCACCCGCGACGATGCGTCCGACCGCCGCAGCGGCCGCATCCACCCGGGCCAGCGATTCGTCGTCAAGGCGACCGGGCTCGCCTGCCCAAAGGCGGCGGACGGTGGCGAGGTCGATCGTGGTCGGGTCGAGGATCAGCATGGCCGCGCCCTTGGCAGAAAGCGCCGGCAAATCACAGGGGGCGCGCAATGAACGCCGTCATCGGCGGAGCGCGCCGCGCGTGCGCCGGTTCGAAATTTCGCGCGAATATAATGACTTGCAAGGCGTAGATCGCCGCTTAGGCTGGTCGATCCGCGGCCGGCGCACGTCCGGCCGCCAACGAGGGGTATCGCATGCGCAAAACCACAGACGGGCAGGACACCACGCCCGGCAATTCCGCGTTCGGGCAGTCGCGGCTCGACCTTCGCGTCGATCTGCCGATGACGACCGACAAGATCGTCGGCGTCGACCTGACGCACATCATCCATACCAACGATGTCGCGGCCGCGAAGGGTGGCGGTGGCGGCAACCCCGGCGGCGGTGGCGGCGGCGGCGGCGGCGGGACCAGCTTCGCGCCCTATACGAGCGGCCCGGCAAACACGGCGAGCGGCTACAATATCACGATCGAGTTCAAGGGCACCTGGACCCAGGAGTTGTACAACATCTTCGTCAGTTCCGCCGACAAACTGACCGCACTGATCATCGGCGAGCTTCCCAATGCCACGGTCTATGGCAGCAAGGGCGGACCGAAGAGCGTCGACGACATCCTGATCGTTGCCGAGCTTGGCAATATCGACGGCGCCGGCAACGTGCTTGGGCAAGCCGGCCCGACCGCGGTACGCACCGCCGGGTCGCTGCCGGTGACCGCGACGATGAAGTTCGACATCGTCGACGTCAACGCGATGGGCCTGGAAGCTTTCGAGGCGGTCGTGCTTCACGAAATGTCGCACAGCCTGGGCTTCGGATCGATCTGGTCGCGGCTCGGCCTTGTTACCGATGGCCTGTTCACCGGCCAGAACGCGCTGGCCGAATATCTCGAACTGGGCGGTTCGGGTTCGGGCGTCCCGGTGGAGCAGGACGGCGGCGGCGGCACCGCCGGTGCGCACTGGGACGAAAAGACGTTCGATAACGAGATGATGACCGGTTACCTCAACGACGGTCCGAACTATTATTCCGCGATGAGCGCGGCGTCGTTCAAGGACCTGGGCTATACCATTACGTCGAACATCGACGCCTGGGCCGACCCCTACACGCTGGTGTAACGGGCCGCGGGTGAAGAAGGCGGGCAACCACTTCTTCACCCCTTTCCATCACCGTGCCCGCTGCTTCTAGATCCAGCAGCGGGTGCGTTGATGTTCGGCAAGGCTTTTACGGGATTATGCTGCGTGGCGGCGCCGGCCGCCTACCTGATGAGCGGCAGCGGCGGCATCGACCGCACGGTCGGCGCATCGCCCGACGACGTGCGAAGCGCCCTGATGGACCTCGACATCCGCAACGCGCCCGGCGCCCCGGCAAGCGATCCCTCGCGGTCGGGCGGTGTCGCGCCGCTGTTCCAGCTGACGCAGGAAGGCGACGACATGGTGTGGACGGTCACGAGCGGCGACAAGGTCGCGGTGCGAATGATCGCCCACCTCGAGCCGGTCGCGGGCGGCCGACAGACACGAGTCACCGCCAAGGTCGAGCGCGGGGACGCGCCCGACGATTTCGTCGCCCCGGCGTTTCGTTCGAAAGGCCTGACGCTCGGGCTGTTCAGCATGGTGCTGGAAGACGAACTGGACGATTTGGTTCGGCCGGCGGGCAGCCTGAGCGCAGACGAATGCCGCGAGCTTGCCGAGAAGCTCCTCTCCGCCAACGCGCCGCCGATCGAGCAGCAGTCGGGCTTCGGCGGCGTGGCGCGGACCGCGATGACGCTCGGCGCGGTGGAAAGCGAATTGAAATCCCGCGGCTGCAACACCGGCTTCAAGAGGGACTTTGCGCCGGTTTCCTCGCGGATGAGCGACGATGGCGGTGCCGGTGGCGGCGGCGATTACCAGGCAGGCCGGCCGATGACCGATTTGTCCAGCTACGGCCAGCGATAGCAGGGGCGGGTGTCCGCGCTGGGAAGGTGGACCGCTTGCGGCCAAACGGTGGCATGACTCCGGCGACGCCCGTACAGGGCGGGCGCCGCCGGAGACAACTCGCGGGTTAGCCGCCTTCGCCGATGCCGTCGACGGCCTTGCTGACCAGGATGTTGACCGCAACGCGGCGGTTCTGCGCCTTGCCTTCGGCAGTGGTGTTGTCCGCCGCCGGATCGGCCTCGGCCATGCCCGTCGGGGTCAGCATGCGGTACGGCGCCCAGCCGCACTTCTGCTGAAGATAGTTGACGACCTTGGCCGCGCGCTTCTCGCTGAGGGCCTGGTTATAGTCCTCGCCGCCGACCGCGTCGGTATAGCCGACGACGAGCAGGAGGGCGTTGTCCATCGCCTTGGCCTGGGTCGCCGCCGCGCACAGCTGGGCTTCCTCGTCCCGCGACAAGGCCCACTTGCCGGTGTCGAAGTAGATGTTGGTCGTGCCCTTGATGTTATACTGGTCGATGTCGCCCACGCGGCCGCGAAGGGCCTCGGTCGCCGCCGCATTCTGGGCAATCGCGGTGTCGTGCTCCCCGAAGCGCTGCGCCGTTCCGTTGCGGATCATCGAGGCAGTCGCCAGGTTCTTGTCCTTGAGCTTGACCTGGGTGGCGATGAGTCCGCCGCCGTACTGCACCGTCTTCACAGTAACCGGCAGCCCATTGAGCAGCGAGGCTGCAGAAAGCTTGTCCTTGTCGAGGCCAAGGAAACCGCCGCTCGATTTGATCTCCGTGGTCGGGGCGACGAGAACCGCCGTGCTGGCGCCGTTGTCGGCGGTGACCTGCATCTGGCCGCCCTTGCGCGCGGTGATCATGCCCTTGATTTCGGGTCCTTCGGGCAAGCCCTTGAGGGTCGCCGGCAGCTGGCCGGTCACGGTTATCGGATCCCCGCCGTCAACCTGCTGCGCCGAAAGCGAACTGGCCGGCAAGGCCACCGCAGCCAACAGCATGGGAACCGTCAATCGCTTCAAAATCTGCACCAATTTCGTTCCTCCGGTGACCGGCCTGCCGCGTTGGCGACACGCTTTTCCGGTCACTTCATCGCGCCGACTGTTCAGCCGAACCTTGCTGCCAGATGAACGGAATTGGCCGTGGTTTAGCCCCCGTTAAGTTTATGGGTGACGCGCCCGCGAAGAGCGGCGAACCGTTTCACCCGCCTTCCGGCAGATGGTCGATCGGCGCGAATAACGTCCCGTCATCCGGCGTTCGCCGCCGCTCCACACAAGGGCGCCGGGCTGCGCTTCGCTTAAGCTCGGCGGCTCATGCTCGGCAGATCGAGGCCCTGCTCGCGGGCACAGTCCATGGCGATCTCGTAGCCGGCGTCGGCATGGCGCATGACACCGGTGCCGGGGTCATTCCACAGTACGCGTTCCAGCCGGCGCGCCGCGTCGTCGGTTCCGTCGGCGACGATCACCATGCCGCTGTGCTGCGAATAGCCCATGCCGACCCCGCCGCCGTGGTGGAGCGACACCCAGGTCGCGCCGCTGGCGGTGTTGAGCAGGGCATTGAGCAGCGGCCAGTCGCTGACCGCGTCGCTGCCGTCCATCATCGCCTCCGTCTCGCGGTTGGGCGAGGCGACGCTGCCGCTGTCGAGGTGGTCGCGGCCGATAACGATAGGCGCGCTGACTTCGCCATTCCGCACCATCTCGTTGAAGGCGAGGCCGAGCTTGTGGCGGAGGCCAAGGCCGACCCAGCAGATGCGCGCCGGCAGACCCTGGAACGCGATGCGCTCCCGCGCCATGTCGAGCCAGCGGTGAAGGTGGGGATCGTCGGGGATCAGTTCCTTGACCCGCTGGTCGGTGCGGTAAATGTCCTCCGGGTCGCCCGACAGCGCGGCCCAGCGGAACGGGCCGATGCCGCGGCAGAACAGCGGGCGGACGTAGGCGGGGACGAAGCCAGGAAAGTCGAAGGCGCGTGCAACGCCGTCGTCGAGTGCTTCCTGGCGGATGTTGTTGCCGTAGTCGAAGGTGGGGATGCCCATCGCCTTGAACGCCAGCATCGCCTCGACATGGCGGGCCATAGAGTGGCGGGCGGCCTGCGCCACAGCAGCCGGATCGCGCTCGCGCATCTCCAGCCACTTGGCGACGCTCCACCCGGCAGGGCAGTAACCGTTGGCGGGATCGTGGGCGGAGGTCTGGTCGGTGACCGCGTCGGGGCGGATGCCGCGCGCGACCATTTCCGGCAATATTTCGGCAGCGTTGCCGAGCAGGCCGACGCTGACCGGTTCGCTGGCCTTGGCGATGATGTCGACCGCCTCGTCGATCGAGGTGGCGCGGTGGTCGAGGTAGCGCGTCGCCAGCCGCTTCTCGATCGAGCTTTCCTGGCATTCGACGGCGATGCAGTGCGCACCCGCCATCACCGCCGCCAGCGGCTGCGCGCCGCCCATGCCACCGAGGCCGGCGGTGAGGATCCACTTGCCGCGAAGGTCGCCGCCGTAATGCTGGCGGCCCATTTCGGCGAAGGTTTCGTAGGTGCCCTGAACGATGCCCTGCGTGCCGATGTAGATCCACGAGCCCGCGGTCATCTGGCCGTACATCATGAGGCCAGCGCGATCGAGTTCGTTGAACTTTTCCCACGTTGCCCACTTGGGCACGAGGTTGGAGTTGGCGATCAGCACGCGCGGCGCGTCGGCGTGGGTGCGGAACACGCCGACCGGCTTGCCCGACTGGACCAGCAGCGTCTCGTCGCCCTCCAGCCGCTCCAGCGTTTCGACGATCTTGTCATAGGCTGCCCAGTTGCGCGCGGCGCGGCCGATGCCGCCGTAGACGACCAGGCTCTGCGGATTTTCCGCGACCTCGTCATCGAGGTTGTTCATCAGCATCCGCACCGCGGCTTCGGTCAGCCAGCTTTTCGCCTTGATGTCGGACCCGCGGCGGGCGCGGATGCGGCGGCTGTTGTCGAGGCGGGGGTCGGTCATCGGGCGGTCCTGTCGATTGGGCTGGGCCGCGCCCTAGCCCGCCGCGCGCGATGCGCCAAGGCGGCGGTCGATCGCCACCATGCTGAGCCCGGCGAGCAGGAAGCAGCCGGCGATGACGACCGCGTTGAGCGCCACGGCGGGAACGCCGATGTTCGCGTAGTTGATGAAGGGATAGGCGAAGACGCCTTCGATCGACCCGCGCCACAAGGCGTAGCCGAAATAGACCAAGGGATAGAGCGCCCACAGCAATGGTGCCCGCCGACCAAGGCGCCCCTTTGGCGCGAGGAGCAGCCACCATAGCGCGGACAGGATCGGCGTCACCTTGTGCAGCAGCGTGTCGGCCAGAAGGGCGCCGCCGCTGAGGTCGAGCAGGCCGCGCAGCAGCGTCATGTAGACCACGCCGACGAGCACCATCGCCAGCGTCACGCCGCCGAGCCATGCCGGCGACACTCGGCGCCCGAGAGCCACCATGGTCATCATCACCGCCAGAGCGAGGTTGGTGAGAATCGTGAAATAGCGGAGCAGGATCCAGAGCGTCGCGCCGATGTCGTAACCTTGGCCCAACGTCGCCCGAAACTGCACGGCGATGCCGATCCATGCCACGGCGGCGACGAGCACGGCGGCGAGGCGCGCTCCGTTCGAAGCTACACCCATGCTCATGTCCCTGCCTCCCCGCTGGCTTGACGTCAGGAGGACATGCCAACCTCGCGCTTGAACCGCAATCGCTTCTCGCCTAGCCATGGCCGCGCGGGCCGGGCCCCTCTGGCGACCTTGCTGACAAGGTCGTGATGTCGGACCGCATCGGGGTTTGCCCTGGTGCCGTTCGTGAAGCCTGACGCACCCGGCTAAACCTTTCGATGTTCGTCGACGCGAGACTCAGAGAGGTTGTTTCATGGAAGGTCTGATGACCCTGTTCGCCGATCCCACGGTGTGGGCGGCACTGATGACACTGATCGTGATGGAAGTCGTGCTGGGCATCGACAACCTCATCTTCATTTCGATCCTGTCCAACAAATTGCCGGAAGGGCAGCGCCAGAGGGCCCGGCGGGTCGGGATTTCGCTGGCGCTGATCATGCGTCTCGCACTGTTGTCGACGATCGCCTGGCTGGTGGGGTTGACCGCGCCGGTTTTCGACCTTGGCTTCCAGGGCGCGCCGGGGGCGCACGGCGAACCCTCGTTCGAGACCGAGTTTTCGTGGCGCGACCTCATCCTGATCGCGGGCGGCCTGTTCCTGGTTTGGAAGGCGACCAAGGAAATCCACCACAACGCGGACCCCAATCCCAACGACGACCTGTTCGACAGCCCGTCGAAGACGCTGACGTTCGGCGCGGCGATCGTCCAGATCCTGATGCTGGACCTCGTCTTCTCGATCGATTCCATCCTGACCGCGGTCGGCATGACCGACCACCTGCCGGTGATGGTCATTGCGGTGATCGTCGCGGTGGTGGTGATGTTCGTCGCCGCCGACCCCCTGGCCAACTTCATCCATCACAACCCGACGGTGGTGATGCTGGCCCTGGGCTTCCTGCTGATGATCGGCGCAGTACTGATTGCGGACGGCTTCGGCGTGCATGTGCCCAAGGGCTACATCTACGCGGCGATGGCATTTTCGGCAGCGGTCGAGGGCCTCAACATCTGGTCGAGGCGACGGCAGGCGAAGGCCGCGGCGGCGCGCGGCGAGGCTCCATCAGGAATCACGTCCGGCGAATAGCCGCCGCTCCGGCCCCGGAAGGCCGATCCAGTAGCCGAGTTCGGCAAGCTCCCCGATCCGCCAGACGGCGAGGTCGGCGGCCTTGCCGGCCTCGATCGAGCCGACTTCGTGCGCCAGGCCGAGGGCTCGGGCGGCGTGGATGGTCATGCCCGCGATCGCTTCTTCCGGGGTCAGGCCGAACAGGGTGCAGGCCATGTTCATCGCCAGAGTCGGCGACAGCAGCGGCGAGGTGCCGGGGTTGCAGTCGGTCGCCACCGCCATCGGCACGCCGACGTCGCGAAGCAACTGGACCGGCGGCTTCACTTTCTCGTTCAGCGCATAATAGGCGCCGGGCAGCAGCACCGCGACGGTCCCCGCCGCCGCCATCGCCCGCGCGCCGGCCGCATCGAGATGTTCGAGATGATCGGCCGACAGCGCCTTGTATTTCGCGGCGAGCGCGGCGCCGTGCTGGTTCGACAATTGCTCGGCATGGAGGCGGACCGCCATGCCATTGGCGAGGGCCGCGGTGAACACGCGCTCGACCTCCGCCGGGGTGAACCCGATCGTGTCGCAATAGGCGTCGACCGTGCCGGCGAGGC
Organism: Sphingomonas rhizophila; assembly: GCF_014396585.1. Lineage (GTDB taxonomy): Bacteria > Pseudomonadota > Alphaproteobacteria > Sphingomonadales > Sphingomonadaceae > Sphingomicrobium > Sphingomicrobium rhizophilum. Next base: position 2,419,416 of record NZ_CP060717.1, on the reverse strand, counting down.
CGGCGCGGGCAACGGCGGGGATCATCTCGTCGGCGACCATTTTGACGAAGGATTCGCGGTCGTCCTTCGCCTCCGCCGGCAGGGCGTGGAGCGCGAGCAGGGTCGGCACGATCCGCACCGGCGAATCGCGGCCGAGCGACCGCGCCGCATTGAGCATCCGGATTTCCGACGCCGTATCGAGGCCGTAGCCCGACTTGATCTCGATCGTCGTGACCCCACCGCGCATCAATGCGTCGAGACGGCGGCGGGCCGAGCCCTTGAGGTCGTCGGCGGAAGCGGCGCGGGTCGCGGCGACGGTCGAAACGATGCCGCCGCCGGCGCGAGCGATTTCCTCATAGGTCGCGCCGGCGCGGCGCATGGCATGTTCGTTGGCGCGGGTCCCGCCGAACACAAGGTGGGTATGGCAATCAACCAGGCCGGGCGTGACCCAGGCGCCGCCCAGCGGCACCACTTCCTTCGCGCGAAAGCCCGCGAGCTCGGTACGCTTGCCGACACGGACGATCCGGCCATCGGCGATCCCGATCGCGGCGTTGGTCATGATGCCGAGCGGGTTGCCGGGCGAGGCGACCATCGTCGCGAGATGACAATCGGTAAGCAGCCGGTCCCACATGGTGGGTGGCAATGAGCGGGCGCGGTGCTAGTCGTCAAGCATGAGCTGGCCCAACCTTGCCGACCTGATCGTCGATGCGCAACGCGACGCGCCGGTCGGACTGGTCGGGGCGCCGCTGGCCAGCGGATCGGTGACACCCGGGCGCTGCGACCTGGCACCGGGACACCTGCGCAAAACGCTTCGTCGGATCGGCCGGTACGACCTGGAAACGGGGCGCGAGATCGCAGCCCGGATTGCCGACCATGGGGATGCGCCGATCGGCGAGATGAGCATCGAAGAAGCGACTGGCCTGATCCGCGAGGCCTGCGCCGCGAGCGTGAACCGTCACGCGTTGACCTTCCTGATCGGCGGCAACAACGCGGTCACCAGGCCGGGTGTCCTTGCGCTGGGCGATGCGCTCGGCCTGCCACTTGGCCGCATCGGGCTGATCACCCTCGACGCGCATTTCGACCTTCGCTCGACCGCCGAAGGCCTGGGCAACGGCAACCCGGTGCGAGCGCTACGTGAGGACGGGCTACCCGGACGCAACATCGCTCAGGTCGGGTTGGCGCCGTTCGCCAACAGCGCGGCGATGCACCGCGACGCGATCGAGGGCGGGCATCTTGTCGTGACGACGAGCGACATTCGCCAACGCGGGATAGACGAGGCGGTGAAGCGGGCCATCGGCCATGTCGCGCACTGCGACGCGATCCTGGTCGATTGCGACATCGATGTCGTCAACCGGAGCCAGTTCCCTGGCGCGCCGGGAGCCCGGCCGGGTGGAATTTCCGTCGTCGATTTCTTTTCCGCCGCGCGGCGGCTGGCGGCTTGCCCGAAAGTCGCCGTGATCGACCTTAGCGAATGGGATCCGCCGCTCGATTCCACCGATCTCAGCGCACTGACCGCGGCCCGCTGGCTGGCGGAGTGCCTCGCGGGGTTCGAAAGCCGCTAATCGGTTCGCCGGCAAAGGATCGCCGGCCGGTCAATTCAACGTGCCAAGTGCCTGACGCGGTTCCACTTTAGGGACCGCTCCCAACCGCGTTAAACATTGACTCTTATTAATCTTGGTTACACAAAATTTAACGGATGCGACTCGCTTTGCTCCGCGGGGGTGGAGCGCGCACCATCAAGGGGACCATGGCATGCCGGTGGGGACGGGGCGACGGCACGTGCGTTTCTTCAGCCTGCTTGCCGGCGTCGCGATGCTATCGTCGGCATCCGCCGTGGCCCAATCGGTTGCCCCCACTCGTGACGAGCTCACGCGCCCCCAGGAAGCGCCCGCCCCCAGGAGCACGCTGAACGTCGTCGGCGGGATCGAGCGGTCGCCCTGCCCCCTCGCCGCCCCGCAATACGCCGACGTCAAGGTCACCATTCGCGAGGTAATATTCGACAATCTGAAGGGCGCGACAACGGCAGAGCTGGCGCCGTCCTGGGCGCCTTATGCCGGAACGGCCCAACCCGTGGCGGTGCTATGCGAGATCCGCGATGCCGCCGCGACAATCCTGCGCAACAAGGGCTATCTCGCCGCGGTCCAGGTGCCGACGCAGCGCATCGACGACGGTATCGTGCGGATGGAAACGCTGTTCGCCCGGGTCACCACGGTGCGCGCCCGCGGTCAAACCGGGGGCGCCGAAGCCAAGCTGGCCGGCTATCTCAGCAAACTCACCGAGGACGAGATTTTCGATCGCTATCGCGCCGAGCGATACCTGCTGCTGGCGCGCGACCTGCCTGGCTACAACGTGCAACTAACGTTGCGCCCCGCCGGCACCGGGCCGGGCGAGTTGATCGGCGAAGTGTCGGTCGTCCGTCTTCCCGCATCGCTCGACATCATGGTGCAGAACCTCGCCGCGCCCGAAACGGGCCGCTGGGCGGGCAGGTGCGCGCCATGTTCTTCGGCCTGACCGGCCTGGGCGACGTTACCAGCGCCTCTTTCTATTCGACCGCGCAGCACAAGGAACAGAAGATCCTGCAACTGTCGCACAGCTTTCGCCCCGGCAGCGAGGGATTGGTCGTCGACGGTAACTTCACTTACGCCTGGACTCGGCCCGATCTCAACACGACGTCGGTCGTGCCGCCGTTGAAGGCGCGAACGCTGTTTGCCGAACTGGCGGTGCGCTATCCCCTGGTCCGCCGCCAGTCGCACAATCTGTGGATCGGCGGCGGGTTCGATTTCCTGAAACAGGACGTCGATTTCTTCGGGCCGCAGTCGCGTGACCGGTTGCGCGTCGGCTTCCTGCGGGTCACCGCCGACAGCATCGACTTGTCGTCGCGCCGTCCGAAATGGCGCGTCGCCGGCAGCCTAGAGTTGCGCAAGGGCTTCGACCTCTGGGGCGCGACGAACAGCTGCCCGACCGGCGGCTGCCCGACCGGAATAATCGGGCCGAGCCGCGCCGATGGCGAACCCGATGCGATGCTGGTCCGCGCCAGCGCCGATGCCGAAGTCACCATCGGTTCTTCGCTGGCGCTGGCGATCGCGCCACGTGCCCAGATCGCCTTCAAGCCGCTGTTCGCGTTCGAGGAGTTTACCGCCGGCAACTACACGATCGGCCGCGGCTACGACCCCGCACTGCTTAGCGGTGACAGCGGCGTCGGGGCCACCGTCGAACTTCGCGGCCCGCGCTTCATTCCGCCAAAGCTCGACACCCTGTCGCTTCAGCCCTTCCTGTTCGGCGACGCGGCGTGGGCGTGGAACAAGAACCTGGCCGGAGATCCCGATCACCTGAAATCGGCCGGCGGAGGCGTCCGCTTTGCGTGGGCCGACCGGATGCGACTCGACCTCACCGTCGCCAAGCCGCTCGAGCGCGCCGGAATCACCAACGAAAAGGGGCCGACGCGACTGCTGCTGACCCTGACCAGCCGACTTTTGCCGTGGAGATGATGATGGCCCGCCGCTTGTCCCGGAAGACGCTTTGCTCATCGCTGGCGATCGCGACCGCGCTGGTGATGGCGCCCCGTCCCGCGCTAGCCCAAAGCTTCATCGGCACAGTCAATTCATCGGTTGGCGCCAACGTCCACCTGCAGGGCAACGGCATCACCGTCATCAACGTCCAGAACACCCAGGCCGTCATCAACTGGACCGCGACGGGCGCGTCGAACAACGGCGTGATCACCTTCCAGCCGGCCGGGACGACCGCCAGCTTCCGCGGCAACAGCCAGTTCGCGGTGCTTAACCGCGTCACGCCCGGCGTCGCCGGAAGTTCGATCCTGCTCGACGGGATCATCGAGACCCAGTCCAACAGTTCGGGCGGCGGCGGGACGATCTTCTTCTCCAGTCCGAACGGCGTCATCATCGGCCAGAACGCGGTGATCGATGTCGGCTCCCTGGGGCTGACCGCCCTGCCGGTCGCAAGCGATGCCGATGGCAACTGGATCAGCGGCTTCGGCACCTCGGCGCAGACGATCAGCTTCGGTCCGGCGGTCAATCCCAACGCCTTCGTCCGGGTCAATCCCGGTGCGACGCTCGCGGTACGCAACAGCGACAACTACATTGCGCTGGTTGCGCCGAAGGTCGACGTGCAGGGCACGATCAAGACCGACGGGGTCGCCGCCTTGGTCGCCGCCGAGCAGGCAACGCTGACCATTCGCGACAATGGCCTGTGGGACATCATCGTCGGTACCGGCACGACCGATCCCAACGGCATCGTCCTCAACGGCGCGATCGCCCGCAACACCGCCGCGGTGGGTGGCAACCACACCGCCTATCTGGTCAGCGTGGCCAAAAACGATGCAGTGACAATGCTGTTCAACAGCGGATCGAAGCTGGGATTCGACGTTGCCGGCTCGGCTGGAATCGAGGGCAACAGCGTCGTCCTGTCCGCAGGCGCGAGCGTGCTCAATGGCGGCGTCGCCTCGTATCCGGCCGGTGCGGGCAATTCGAACATCACGCTGGACGGCGTATCGACCGATTCCAGGCTCACCGCGATTGCCCACGGCACGATCAATGTGAACAGTGATGGCGGCGCGTCGACCTATGGCGGCGACGTGACGCTGGCGGCGTCAGGGCAGATCAATGTCGCGGCGACCAATAACAACCTGACGTTCGCGAGGACGCTGACCGCCACCACCGACCGCATTGGCGCGCCGGGCGGCGACGCGACCGCGGGCGACATCAGCATCGGCGCGTCGAACGGCAAGACGCTCCACTTCGCCGGTGCCACCGTCCTGTCCGCCGACGGTACGGGCGGTTCAGCGACCACGGGCACCGGGACGGGCGGCAACGGCACCGGCGGGACGATCACCATCGCGCCGACGGGCGGCACCGTCAGTTTCAGCCAGTTGACCGCCACCGCGCGGGGCGTTGGTGGGGCCGGGTCGGTGCAAGGCGGCATCGGCCAGGGCGGCACGGTGTCGATCGGTTCCAGCGGCGGCACATTGCTGTCGACCGGGACGCTGAGCGCCGATGCCAGTGGCGTCGGCGGAGCATCTTCGGGAAGGGCGGCGCGGGTCATGGCGGCACGGCGCGGATCGCGCTGGATGGCGGAACGGCGACGATCGCCGGACTGTCCTTCTCGGCCAACGCGGCCGGCGGGCGGGCGGTGTGCTTGGTGGAACCGGATCCGGCGGAGCGGCGGAAATTTCGGTCGGCGGCGGCACTCACCAGATCACCGGCACGGCGATTCTCGATGCGCGCGGTAGTGGCGGCAGCGGCGCGACTGGCGGCGCGGCGTCCGGTGGGACGGCAAGGATCGCGGCGAGCACCGGCACGGTGACTTTTGCCAACGCGGCGCTGAACGCGAACGCGAGCGGCGGTGCGGGCAGCAGTGGGGCCGGAGGCGCGGCGAGCGGCGGGCTGGTCGCCGTGACGGCCACCGGCAGTGGCCATGGCGGTTCAATCGACGGGGGCACGCTCGCCCTGACGGCGAACGGTCTTGGCGGCGCGGGCGGCGCAGGCGCGGCAGGCGGTGTTGGCACCGGCGGCACCGCGTTCGTCACCGCGGACAACAGCGACAGTGGTCTCAACCGGTTCAAAGCGAACCAGCTGACCGTCGATGTGCGCGGCGAGGGCGGCAGCGGCGGTGCGGGAGCCAACGGTACGAGCGGTGGTAGCGGCGGCGCTGGCGGGGCGGGAAAGGGCGGCAACATCTTCGTCCAGGCGGGCGTCGGGAGCGGGGTCGTCGACCTTGGCAGCTTGTCGGCAACGACGCTGGGCCGCGGCGGCAACGGCGGGGCCGGCGGATCGGGCAGCGCCGGTGCCGGAGGCACTGGCGGTGCAGGCGGTGCCGGCCAGGCGGGGAATGCCTATCTGGGCACCACGACAGGATCGCCCTCGTTCCGCAACGACGGCCGGTTCGAAGCGGACAGCGCAAGCATCCTGCTCTCGGCGCTTGGCGGCAACGGCGGCGCGGCCGGGTCAGGAACGACAGGGTCCGGCGCAGGCGGGCGCGGCGGCAACGCCGACGGCGGATCGGCCAGCCTGACCGCGCGCGGAGGCGCCATCGACATCGGGTCGCTTGCGCTGACCGGGGCATCGACCAGCGGCTCGGGCGGTAGCGGCGCGGCGGGCGGCAATGCGCTGACCTCTGCCCTCTCGCTCAATTTCGCCGGCAGCACGATCAACCCCGGCACCGGGTCGAATGTCTCGATCGACAGCTACACCGGCGCGACCTCGGCAAGCGCGTCGAGCGGCGGCGCGGCGCAGATTGGTGGCAACCAGTCGCTGTACGTCGAGGACAGCAATGTCCGCTTCGGTCACTACGCCGCGACAACGTCCGCTGCCGGTGGCGCGGCCATGGGCAGCGCGCCGGACAGCGTCCGCCTGCTCCATTCCAACGTCACCGTCGACGACGCGATGACGATCAGCACCGGCAACCGCCTCTCGGTCTTGCTCGATGGATCGACGCTGACCGCGGGCTCGTTGACGCTCGACGCAGCCAACTTCGTGTACGATGTCCCGCCGTACGCGCCGGCCGCCAACCAGGGCACGATCTTCGCCGGCTGGATCGATATACTGAGCGGTCAGGACATCATCATGGATGCCCGACTGGTCAGCGGCAGCAACCTGTTCCTCTACGCCAACGGGCTGGTCGATTTGGGCGACCTTACCGCGTCCTCCACGGTCAGCGTCACCGCTGGCTCGACCATTGCGCTGGGCGATGTCGATGCGGGTGGATCGATCTGGATGAACGCTGGCGGATCGATGGACGCCGGCGACCTGACGGGCCACGACGTCGCGATCTGGTCATCGAGCGGCGACATCTCGCTCGGAGACATTTTGGCATACGGCTTTGTCGACATATCTGCCTACGAGGGCAGCCTGGCGCTCGGGACGATCGACAGTGTGCTCGATACGTCGCTTTACGCCGGGTCGGACATCACGGTCGGCAGCATATCCGTCGGTGGAGACTATCACGGCGGCGACGTCGGCACATTCGAGGAAGGCGACGGCTACTACGGCCAATCGATCGACATCGAGGCCGGTGGAACGATCGTTGCGGGCAACCTGACCGCGGCCGACAGTATCTATGTCACCGCCGGCGGCAATGTCCGGCTCGGCAATCTGTCGGCCGGGCTGGTCGAACCCAGCAGCGACGAATGGGCCGATTATGTCATCGGCGTCGTCAGTGGCGGCAACCTCAGCATCCTCGACGCCTCGGCGTCGTCGCACATCGGGCTCGGCGCAACGGGATCGCTGGTCGCCGGCGCGATCGACAGCGGCGGAATCTTCCTGGCGCTCGCCGGTGGCGACATGTCGATCTCTTCGATCATGGCGGCAGGCCCGGCCTATCTGGCGGACGCCTCGATGATCGAGATGGGCGAGCTTGGCGACGGTGAGTTTGATCCCGCCCCGATCCTCGCCGCAACGCCGGTCAGGACCGGAGGATCGATCAACGTTGCCGGGCCCATCGCGGCGGGATCGCTGCAGGCGGCCGCAGGCAAGGGATTCACTGCCGGAAATACGATCGTGACCGATGGGTTGGCGTCGATTGACGCCGGCGGCACCGCGAGCATCACGGGCGATGTGACCGCTGGCGGCACGCTATCGATCAACGCTGATGGCGCGATCAACGCTAAGAACCTGTCCTCGGGTGGGGCGATGAGCCTTGCCAGCGGCGGCAACGCAACCTTCCTTGATGTCACCTCGGGCGGTTCGATCGGCGGGACCTTTGGCGGGAACCTGACGGCCGTCGACCTGAACGCGGCGGGCGCGATAACCCTGGCGATGGCTTCGGGCACTGTCCACGACCTGTCGGCCGGGGGCGCGTTGAGTATCGATACGATCGGCGCCTTAACCCTGAACGACGCCACTGCCGGATCGATGGATTTCAACATCGGAACGACCCTCAGCGCGCACAACCTGACTGCGACCGGCGCGATGGCTCTGGAGGCAGTGACGATACAGGCCAACAACCTTTCCTCGGGCGGCCCGATGTTCATCACCACGTCCGGCGCAGCGACGCTGAACGACGCCGTCGCGGGATCGATGGACCTCGACATCGGGACAACCCTCACCGCGCATAACCTCACGACCGTCGCAGCGATGGTTATCGATGCCGGTTTGATCCAGGCCAACGACCTGACGTCGGGCGGCGCGATGACGCTCGCGTTGGCATCGGGTACAGTTCACGACTTGTCGGCCGGTAGCGCGATGACGATCGATACGGCCGGTGCGTTCGCGTTGAACGACGGTAGCGCCGGATCGATGGACCTCGACATCGGAAAGGCCCTCACTGCGCGCAACCTTACGACCGCCGCGGCGATGGTGATCGATGCCGGTACGATCCAAGCCAATGACCTGGCTGCTGGCGCTCACATCAATCTGGCGACGAGCGGCAGTGCGAACGTGCGCAATGTGGTCGCGGGCGGCGCGTTGAACGCGGCCATTGGCGGGGTGCTTTCGGCCAACAATCTGACGGCAGGCGGGACTGCCACTGTCGTGGCGACATCGACCCAGGCCAACGACCTGGCCAGCGCCGGCGCCATGATGCTGACCAGCATCGGCGACACCACTGTTCACAACGTCAATGCGGGCACCAGCCTGACGACGGCCATCGGCGGAAAGCTGACCGCCAATAACCTCGTCGCGGGTGGATCGGCCGCGATCGGTGCGGCTTCGCTGGCGGCCAACGACGTCACGGCGGGCGGCAATGCGGCGCTCGATATCGGCGGCAACGCAACGGTTCGTGACATCGCCGCTGGCGCCATCGCGGCCAGCATCGGCGGCAATTTGGTCGCTCGGAACCTGACGGCGGACGGAGCGATCAGCGTTAGCGCCTCGACCATCCACGCCAACGACCTGACCGCAGACCAATCAGTCGCGCTGACCAGCATCGGCAATACGACGCTGCACGACGTCGCCGCCGGCACCACCGCCGCCGCGCTGGTCGGCGGGACGTTGTCGGTCAACGACATTGGCGCGGGTGGGAATATCGCGCTGAATGCCGGAACGCTCAGCGCTCACGACCTGACCGCCGGCGGATCGGTGAACGCGATCACGCTCGGCGCGCTATCCGCCAACGATATCGACGCCGCGGGGTCGATCGCGCTGGATTCGCAATCGTCACTGACCGCGCGCCACCTGAGCGCTGGTGACGATATCTATGCGTGGAGCGTCGGCGCGATGGCGCTCGGCAATATCGACGCGGGCAACGATGTCGGCCTGTCAGCCGGGACGACGCTGGCCACCGGATCGATCGATGCGGGCGGGACGATCGTGCTGGCCGCCAACGGCAACATCACCACCGGTGCGATCAATGCCGGCAACCACTTCCTGTCGCTGGGCGGCGCGACGATGAGCTTCGCGTCGATCGAGGCCGGCGGCACCGCCTTCCTGGCCAACAAGTCGATGCAGGCGCTGGGCGGCGCGATCGGAAGCGGCTTCGATGTCGACGCCGTCCTGGCCCACGCCCCGGCCGCAACCAACGCCGCGATCGTCATCGGCGGCGACACCACGGTCGGTTCGCTGCGCGCCAGTGCCGGCACCGATTTCACCGGCGGGAACATCCTGAGCTTCGGGCCGACCCAGGTCGAGGCCAAGGGCAACATCACCGCCAACATCATCGAGACCTATGACACGATCGACCTGATCGCCGGCGACTATGTGCAGAACAGCGTCGGATCGATCCTGACCGGCGACGTGACCGCGACGGGCGAGATCGCGTTCACCGCCAATGGCACCATCACCAGCGGGGACCTGACGGCGGGCGAGGATATCACTCTGATCGCGCCGGGAGCGATCAGCACCGGCGACATCACGGCAGGCGCCTTCAACCAGACCTTCGGCTTCGGAACGTTCGATTACGAAGGAACCGACGTCGCGATCAACGGCGGCAGCAGCGTCAGCACCGGGTCGATCACCGCGACCGACAGCGTCGCCATCGCTGCGGTCGGCGACATCGACACCGACGACATCCATGCCGGCGGCCCGGTGCTGGCACTGGGCGGCGCCAACATGGCGCTCGGATCGATCAGCGCCGGTGGCCCGGTCTACCTTGCGAACCGCTCGATGATGGCACTGGGCGGGACGATCGGCGAGGAATTCGACCCCGCCCCGCTCTGGCCAGCGCGCCGGTGGCGAGCGGCGGTTCGATCAGCGTCGGCGATATCGCGGCGGACTGGCTGGCGGCGTCGGCCGGGAGCAACTTCACGGCGGGATCGATCGATAGTTGGGGTTCGCAGTTCATTCGCGCGGGCACCACCATCTCCACCGGCTCACTCGATGCTGGCGGCAGCATCGACATGCTGGCGGGCAGCGGTCTGACGATTGGCGGCAACGCCTACGCGGCCGGTGACATCACTCTTGCGTCGGCCACTGGCCCGATCACGACCCAGTCGATCCGATCCGGCCAGTCGGTCGACGTCGACACCGCCGGCATCGTCACCGGGACGACCATCAGTGCCGGCGACAGCATTGGCGTTTGGGGCGCCGGCGGCGTGACGCTGACCGACCTTGACGCGGGGATCGTCGAACCGGTTGGCGAGGGCAGCCACGATATCGGCATCGGCAGCAACGGTGCAATCAGCGTCGGTGCTGTCCATGCCGCCGGTGACGTCGGCCTCGCCGCTGGCGGCAACATTTCCGCGGCGGCGGTGACGGCGGGGGGCGACCTGCTGGCGCTGGCCGGTGGCAACACCATTCTCGGTACGCTCGACATCGGCGGACGGCTGGGGATCGCCGGCTTCGGCATGCTGGCCGGCGGCGGCGGAAAGGACGATTTCGACAAGGAGGTCGTGTTCGCGGCCCTGCAGGGCGGCACCGCGACCGCAACCGGCGGATCGGTCACGATCAACGGCGCGGTCAATGCTGGGAGCGTCAATGCCCGGGTCGGCCAGCACCTGACCACCGCAGCGATCACCACCGCGTCGCTGAGCGCCACCGTCGGCGGCACGGCCACCATCAACGGCCACTGGAATGTGTGGGATTCGACCTGGCTGAAGTCGAACGACATCGCCATCGGCAACAACGGCGGGATCAGCGGGTACGACGTCACGCTGGTATCGTCGAACGGCGCCCAGACGCTGGTCGGCGACGGGCTGGTACCGGCCGGGCAGACGCCAGCCGGTTATCTCCTGGACGGCGCGGAGTTCGGGCGGATCGATGCCAGCCAGCTGACGATCGCCGGTAATGGCGCGGCCAGCGGCCGGATCGACATGCTTATCGGCGACCTGGTGCTCGAAGGCGGCAATAGCGAGGGCGGCGAGCAGCAGGCATTCGGCGGTCGCAGCTATCGCTTCGTCACCACCTCCGCCGACAACAGCCATGTCGAAGGCGTCATGCGCGTCGTCGGCGATGTCGTCGGTCCGGCCGACTATGCCGCCTTCGTGTCCGGCATGGTCGAGGTCGACGCCGATACTGCAACCATCGCGCTGGAGAACAACGGCAGCCTGACCGGCGTGCTGGAATTCGTCACCCCGCACCTGCACGTCGCCAGCGCGGCGGTGCTCGACAAGTTGGAAAGCGACCTCAACTATACCAACCGCAACTACGACCTGCAGACCCCCACGAAGACGGCGCGTCCCGAGGGCGTGGTGCGTGCCGACACCATCTACGTCGATCCTGACAATGGATCGGGCGCGACCGCGTTCACGCTGTTGGTGCAGAACACCGGTACGTCGGCGACGCCCGCCGGCTTCTTGGCGCGCTACGCGGAATTCTTCTCGCCCGAAGGGTCCACGCCGGGCGCCATCGATATGGTCATCAACGGCCAGATCGACACCGGCGAGGGCATCCTGACCGGCAAGGACGTTCGCGATGCCCTGATGGAGGACGACGATCCGGCGAGGTTCAAGGCCGGGAGCATGATCAACGGCTGCCCCGTCACGGGCGGTGCCTGCACCAAGATCGCGCCGCCGCCGCCACCGCCGCCGAGCTACGACCCCAATCCACCGTTGCAGGGTCAGCTGGTACTGATCTCTACCCCGGCGCCGGACAAGCTGCCGTTCGGCAACGAGGAGACGATCGAGGATAACCAGGAAGAGGGCGGCGTCGACAGCGCGTCGAGCCCGATCCTGGCGCCGCAGCCGCTGTTCGACACCGGACCGCTGGTCGGCAGCGAAGAGACCGACGAGCCGATCAGCGGCGGCGGGAACCCGGCGTTGACGGGCAGCGGAACCGTGACGCTCGACCAACTCGATGAAGAAGACGAGGAAAAAAAGAAGAAGAAGCCCGCCGCCGGACGCGCCAAGACCAACGACGGTGATGGAAAGGTCAAGTGATGGCCCACCAGACTTCCCGCTTCGCCCGGTGGCTCATTGGCGGGACGATCACCGCCTGTGCGATAACCGGTCCTGCGCTGGCCGCGCCGCTGTCGACCCTGCCTATCTCGACCCGGACGAGCTTCCGCCTGGGCGACGCCGGGGTGCTATGCACTGCGCAATCGAAGCCGACCGATGCTCGCCTGACCGGCATGTTCGACCGCGGCTATCTGTTGACGTGCCGCGACGCGGCGTCGCCGGTCGGCAGTCTGATCGCGGTGCGCCGCGGCATCAACCTGTTGTCCGAACCCAGCGCGCTGCCGATGGCGACGCTGGACTGCAAGCCGTCGACCGCGACACTCGAGGGCGTAGGGGCAGTTCAGGCCGCGCGCTGCCACGACAAGACAAACAGCCTCGACTACGTGCGCTATTCGCTGACCAAGAGGCACACCAGCTACATGGTCGAGGGGCTGGCGGGTTATGATCCTGCGCTGCGGCTGGCATTGGCGTCGGTGGTGCTGGACCGGGCGCAACCGGGCGTCATCCAGGTCGCCACGACCGAAGTCAGCGATCCCGCAGCATTCGCGCGGACTCAGGCCGGATCGCTCGATACCGCCGGCGCGCGGCAGGAGGCCTATGCCCGCGGCAACGGGAGCCGCTTCGCCGAATCCGCGCAGTTTTTCGAAGACATCGCCAACCGCGAAGGCGACGATGCGGCGACCTTGGCGGAAGCCTATGCCAATCAAGGACTGCAGCAGTCGAACCTCGGCAATTTTTCCGCCGCCCTGCGCCTGTTGGCGCGGGCTGAGGCGAGCGCGCCGCAAGGCGACGGCGTCAGCCAGCGCCTGATCCGCAACTACCGCGCCATCAACGCCCTCAACCAGCGCGACACCGACGGCGCGCTCGAAGAACTGAATCGCAAGGTCGCCGACGTCATGGCCGAGGAGGGCGAAAGCCAGCTTCGCCGCGGCCTGATCAGCATCCCGATGGCGCAGCTGATCAATCGCGCCAGCAACAGCACGCAGCAGGTGGCGCAGCTTGGGTCAGGACTGACGCAGCTGGAGCGGGCCGCGGTGCTCGACGCGCAGGCGACGGCGCTGACCGGGATAGCGTTCCGCCTCCAAGGCAAATTGTCCGATGCCGCGGCACGTCTGGACCGCGCGCGGCGCGACCTCGCCAGCGTGCGCGACGGGCGCGTGCTGTCGACCAGCTGGCTGCAAAGCGAGATCGGGGTCGAACGGGCGCTGGTCGACGAGGCGGCGGGCAACCCCGCCGCGGCGATGGCCTCGTTCGACAGCGCGATCGCAACGATGGGCGCTTCCTTCCCGAAAGCCCGGCGCTGCTGTCGGCCAAGGCGCGCAAGGCAGGCTATCTGATGCGGACCGGACAGGGTGCGGCGTCGCGAGCGCTGTTCGACGAGGTCATCAAGGAAAGCGCCAATATCGACGACGCCGGCGCGGCGCTGCGCGGGCTGCTGGCCCCCTATTTCGAACTCTTGGCGGGCGATGGATCGGCGGCGGCGGCGGCGAGCATGTTCCGCGCCAGCCAAGTGCTGCAGCGGCCTGGCGTCGCGCAGACGCAGGCCATCCTGGCGCGGCAGTTGTCGGCCGGCAACGACGAAGCCAGCGCGACCTTCCGGCTGGCGGTGTCACGCACCCGCGAAATCGTCCGGACCGAGGCGGAAGCAGCGCGGCTGAGCGCGCTGGTCAAGCCGACCCGCGGCGAGCAGGCGGCGCTGGACGCGGCCAAGGCGAGCCTGGTCGACCTTCGTGCACAGCAAACGCAGTTGCAGGCGAAGCTCGCCGACTATCCGCGGTACAAGGCGCTGTCGCCGTCGAATGTCGACCTGACCGAATTGCAGGCGGCGCTCCGGGACGGCGAAGGCTATTACAAGATGATGGTCGTCGACGACGCGGTGTACGCGCTGTTCGCGACCCGCGGCGGCGCCCGGGCGATGAAGCTGCAGCAATCGGCGACCGAGATGGGCGGCGACGTCAGCAAGGTCCGATCGAGCATCATCGAGGAACGGGCGGGCTAATGGTCAGCGAACCGTTCGACCTGCTTCGCGCGCGGACGCTGTACCTGTCGCTGTTCGGCGCGGTCGATGGCGAGGTTCGGTCGCTGAAGCACCTGGTGTTCGAACCCGACGGGCCGATGCTGGAATTGCCGCCCTACCTGCTTCCTGCGACCCAGGCGGGAGTCGACGCCTATGCGGTCCGGCTCAACCGGCCGGGCGCCGACGAATATGATTTTACCGGCGTCGACTGGCTGGCGCGCGGCCGTCAGGTGTCGATCTCGGTCAGCCCGCGAAGCTTCCTCGACGTTCGCGCCATCGCCCCGAGCCGGGCGCGGCAAGCCTATCTCGGCCTTGGCAACAACGCGGTCGCCGTGGCGAGGCCCGCGGTCGCGGTCGCCGACGAATGCGACTGGCCGATCCAGGTGTGGCAGCAACCGATTTCCGCCGACGAACTTCGCGTCGGCGCGTCGGTATTCGGCCCGGCCCAAAGCCGGATCGTCACCGACAAGGCGTTCACCGACGCGGCGCTGCTGACCGACCGGAGCATCGATCAGTATCGCGTCGTCCACTTCGCGACCCACGGACTGGTCACCGCGCCCCGGCCCGAATGCCCGGCGCGGCCAGCGCTCGTCACCAGCTTCGCGGACGGATCGGATGGGCTTTTGACCTTCCGCGAGATTTTCGACCTGAAGCTCGATGCGGACGTCGTCATCCTGTCCGCCTGCGACACCGCGGGGTCGGCAAGCATTGGCGCGAGCCGCGAAGCGGGCGTCGCCACTGGCGGCAACTATGCCCTCGACGGACTGGTCCGGGCCTTCGTCGGCGCGGGGCGCGGTCAGTCGTCGCCAGCCATTGGCCAGTCCCGGAGTCGTTCGACGCCACCAAGCGGCTGATCTCGGGCCTGCTCAGCGCCAAGGCGGGTGAGCCGCTGGCAATGGCACTGGGCGAAGCGCAGCGCGGCCTGATGGACGATCCGCGGACATCGCATCCGGTCTACTGGGCGGCCTTCATCATCCTTGGCGATGGGGCCAAGCCGCTGGTGCCGTTGCGCCAGGCCGGGGCATCGAGGGAGGAGCGCATCGTCCGCCCGGGACATTGAGCCACGGCGCTTGACAGCCCATCCGCGCTGCGCTGTTTTAGCGTCGATGCACGCAACGCAACGCCTCGATTCCGCTCTGAATGCTTCCGCGCTGTCGGCTGGCTGGTGGTGGCGCTTGCCCGAACGATGGCGCACGCCCCGCTGAAATAGCCTCGTATCGAGGCCCGTTTCTTCCAGGAGCCCGCGCCACCCGCGGGCTTTTTTATTGCCCCTTTTCCAAGGACCGAACGAATGATCATCGTGATGAAGCCGGAGGCGACCGAGGCGGAGGTCGACCGCGTACTGAACCGCATTGCCGCCAAGGGCCTGAAGCCGCTGCATATGCCGGGCAGCGAGCGGGTCGTGCTTGGCGCACTCGGCGACGAGCGGGTGCTGGCCGAACTGGCGCTGGATGGCGATCCTTATGTGGAATCCGTGAAGCCGATCCTGGCGCCCTACAAGCTGGTGAGCCGCGAACTTCACCCGCACGACAGCCTGGTGGCGGTCGGCGGCGCCAGCTTCGGCGGGAACCGCTTCGGCCTGATCGCGGGTCCCTGCGCGGTGGAAACAGAGGACCAGTTGCTGGCCAGTGCGCAGGCGGCCAAGGCGGCCGGTGCGCGGGTGCTTCGCGCCGGCGCGTACAAGCCGCGTACCAGCCCCTATGCCTTCCAGGGCCATGGACCCGAAGCGCTCGAACTTCTTGCCCAGGTCGGGCGTGCGGTCGGCTTGCCCGTCGTCACCGAGGTCATCGAAAGCGGCGACGTCGAACTGGTCGCGCGTCACGCCGACGCGCTGCAGGTCGGCGCGCGCAACATGCAGAACTTTGCGCTGCTGAAGGCGGTCGGTGCCGCGGGGAAGCCCGTCATCCTGAAGCGCGGCATGTCGGCGCGCATCGAGGACCTGCTGCTGGCGGCGGAATATGTGCTGGCCGCGGGCAATGACCAGTTGATCCTGTGCGAGCGCGGCATCCGTACGTTCGAAACCGCCACTCGCAACACGCTCGACCTGGCCGCGGTGCCGGTACTCAAGGCCAAGACCCACCTGCCCGTCATCGTCGACCCGTCGCACGGCACCGGCAGGCGCGACCTGGTCGCGCCGATGGCGCTCGCGGCCGCGGCGGCTGGCGCGGATGGGCTGATGGTCGAAGTCCATGTCGACCCGCCGACCGCGCTGAGCGATGGCCCGCAATCGCTCTATCCCGACCAGATGATCGCGCTGGGCAAGCAGCTCGGCGCGGTGCTGGGTGTCCTTGGCCGAACCCTGTGAGGCACGCGCGCGCCGGACAGGCGGGGCTGGTGTCGCGACGGTTGACGGGGACGCACGACCCATTGGCGCTGCACGCGGCATTGGTAGCGAAGGGCCGGCGTCCGTTCCTGTTCCGCCGCACCGGGCAGCGGGCGCTGATCGTCGCCGATTCCGCACTCCGGCTGGAAGCGACGGGGCCGGACGCGCGGATCTGCGCGGTCAGCGAAGGCGGCGCCTTGCTGCTCGAAGCCGTCGCCGAACGGTTGGCGGCCCATGTGACGGACAGGTCCGACAGCGACCTGAGCCTGCATTTCCCCCGTTGCGACGACCCGGACGAAGAGGCCCGCGCCGCGGCGCCCACCGCGCTTGATGCCCTTCGTGCCATGATCGCAGCGGCTGGGCCGATCGATGGCGACGAGCCGTTTGCGACGCTCGCCGCAGGGATCATCGGATTCGACCATGTCGACATGGTCGAAGACCTGCCGCCCCGTCCCACGGGCGACTTTCCCGATCTCGTCTTCCTGCTGGCCGAGACAGCCATTGTCGTCGAAGCATCTGGCGCGGCGCGGGTGCTGGCGATGGCCGTCGGATCGGATGACGAGAAGACGGCACACCGACAGCATCACCTCGCCGCCGATCGTCTGGCGAACCTGTCGGCGATCTGCGAGCATGCGCGGGCGCCTGCGCCGGTGCTTGCCGAGCCAGTGAGCGCAGCGCCCGACCTGGACGATGCCGCGTTCGAGGCGACCGTCGTTCGGCTGAAGGAGCACATCACCGCCGGCGACATCTTCCAGGCCGTGCCATCGCGTGTTTTCCGTGCGCCTTGCGACGCGCCAGATGTGGCCTTCCGCCGTCTCGTCGCCGCCGACCCGAGCGCTTATCATTATTGTTTCGACAGCGGGCACGGCGTGCTGTTCGGCGCCTCGCCCGAGACAGCGGTCGAGCTGGCGTGGCGCGGTGACGACATGATCGTCTCGGTCAGCCCGATCGCCGGGACGCGGCCGCGAGGCGTGACCCCCGACGAGGACGACCGTTTCGAAGCCGATTTGCGGCTCGACGCCAAGGAGGTGGCCGAGCATCTGATGCTGGTCGACCTGGCGCGCAACGACGTCGCGCGGGTCGCCGTGCCGGGCACGCGCCGCGTATCGCGCCTGCTGGCGGTCGAGCGGTTTGCCCGGGTGATGCATCTGGTGTCGACGGTGGAGGGAAGGCTGGCCGATGGCGCCGATGCGATCGACGCGGTGCGCGCCTGCCTCAACGTCGGAACGCTATCCGGCGCGCCCAAGCTGCGCGCGATCGAGCTGATCCGGTCGGTCGAGCGCAGCGCGCGCGGGCCTTATGGCGGGGCGATCGGCTGGATCGCCGGTAATGGCGAAATGGACAGCGCGGTGGTGATCCGATCCGCACTGGTCCGCGACGGCGTGGCCGAGGTGCGCGCCGGGGCCGGGGTAGTCGCCGACAGCGTGCCAGCTGCTGAAGCCGCCGAGACCCGCGCCAAGGCAAGCGCGGTGCTGGCCGCGCTCGGGGCCGCGGCGTGAACATCCTGCTGGTCGACAATCGCGACAGCTTTACCTTCAACCTGGCCGACGCCTGCCGGACGGCAGGCGCGACGGTGCGGGTGGTGCGCAACAGCATTGATGCGGACGAGGCATTGCGGCGGGCGATCGACGACGCGGCCATACTGATGCTGTCGCCCGGTCCAGGACGGCCGGAGGACGCGGGCTGCTGCCTGGACCTGATCGAACTGGCGCGCGGACGGGTGCCGCTGATCGGCATTTGCCTGGGTCATCAGGCCATCGTTCAGCAGGCGGGCGGCACCGTCTGCCGGGCGGACGCCCCCTGTCACGGCAAATGCTCGTCGATCGACCATGATGGCACCGACCTATTCGAGGGCCTGCCCTCGCCACTCGGCATTGGCCGCTATCACTCGTTGTGCACGCCCGTATCTGATCTTCCCGAGCGGTTCAGGGTCGAGGCCGAGTTGGACGGCATGGCGATGGCCATCAGCGACATGGAAGCCGGGCAATTCGGCCTGCAATTCCATCCGGAATCAATCCTGACCCCGCGCGGCGACCGGCTGATCGACCGGCTGCTGGCGAGCGCGGATGCTTGCCGGAGACGGTTCGCCGCCGACTTGCGCCGAAAGAGAGCGCACCGCACAACATAGCGATGAAGATCATCCTGCTTGCCGCCGCGCTGCTTGTCGCCCAGCCCGCGTGGGCAGCGCCCGACGACCAGGCGCGGCTGGCGGCGCGCGCCAGGCTGGTCACCATTACCCGCGACGAATGGGGCATCGCGCACGTCAAGGCACCGACCGACGCCGACGCCGTGTTCGGCATGGCGTTCGCGCAGGCCGAGGACGACTTCAACCGGGTCGAGACCAATTACCTCACCAGCCTTGGCCGCTTGTCCGAGGCCGAGGGCGAAAAGTCGCTGTGGAAGGACCTGCGCCAGCGGCTGTGGACGGATCCGGCCAAACTGCGCGCACAATATGCCGCCAGCCCGGCATGGTTGCGCAAGCTGATGGACGGGTGGGCCGACGGGCTGAATTACTATCTGGCGACGCACCCTGGCACGAGGCCGCGGGTGCTCACTCGGTTCGAGCCGTGGATGGCGCTGAGTTTCTCGGAAGGGAGCATCGGCGGCGACATCGAGTACGTCGATCTCGACGCGCTGCGCGATTTCTACGGGACGCCGTCCAAGGTCAGCGCGGGCGAGCGGCCGCGCGAGGAGCCGCAGGGGTCGAACGGCATGGCCATCGCGCCGAAGCGGACCGCCGATGGCAAGCCGCTGCTCCTGATCAATCCGCACACCAGCTTCTTCTTCCGCGATGTCGTGCAGGTGACCAGCGGTGAAGGGCTCAACGTCTATGGCGCGGTCACCTGGGGCCAGTTCTTCGTTTACCAGGGGTTCAACCGCACCGCGGGGTGGATGCACACCTCGAGCGGCCTCGATAACCGCGACGAATTCGTGGAGACGCGTTCCGCGCTGCCAGGTGGTAAACTTGGCTATCGGTATGGCGGGAAGGTGCGGGCGGTGACAGTCACTCCGATCACCATCCAGGTGCGGCAGTCGAACGGACAGCTGGCGGCGCGCACGTTCCGTACCCTGCGCACGCATCATGGCCCGATCGTCCGGTCGGAAGGCGGCAAGTGGATCGCCTACGCCATCCTCGACAATCCGGTCGCGGCACTGGAGCAGAGCTTCCTCCGCACCAAGGCGCGCAACCTGGCCGAATTCATGGCGGTTGCCGAGCGGCGGGCCAACTCGTCGAACAACACATTGTTCGCGGATTCCAGCGGCACCATCGCTTACCTTCACCCGCAGTTCGTGCCGGTGCGCGACAATCGCTTCGACTACACCAAGCCTGTCGATGGCAGCGATCCGGCGACCGACTGGCGGGGACTGCACGAGGTTCGCGACCTGCCCAACGTTGTCAATCCGGCGTCGGGCTTCGTCTTCAACTCCAACGATGCGCCATGGCCCGCAGCGGGCCGCGGCACCTTCGATCCGGCGAAATTCCCGCGCTACATGGATCAGTGGGGCTGGAACGCGCGCACCGACCACGCGCTTCGCGTGCTCGAACGGGAGCAGCGCTTCACGCCGGCCAAGCTGATCGCCGCAGCCTATGATCGCGAACAGCCGGGGGTCGACCTGTTGTTGCCGGGCCTGATCGAAGCATTCGACCGCCTCTCGACGGACGATGCTCGGCGCGCCTCGTTCGCGGCGCCGATCGCAATGCTTCGAGGATGGGACCGGCGCTGGTCGGCGGACAGCGAAGCGCAAACGCTGGCCGTCCACTGGGGCGAGGCCATGTGGAAGCGGGCGTCGGCCGGCATCAAGGGCCGGGCAACCGCGCAGGTCTATGCGGCGATGCAGGCAGCGAACGACACGCAGAAGCTGGAGGCGCTAACGTCAGCGCTCGACAAGTTGCGCGGCGACTTTGGGAGTTGGCGGGTCAAGTGGGGCGACATCAACCGCTTCCAGCGCAATGACGGCGCGATCGTCCAGACCTTTGACGACGCGAAGCCGAGCATTGCGGTGCCGTTCCCGTCGGCCGACTGGGGCTCGCTCGCCAGCTTCGGCGCGCGCACCTATCCGGGGACGAAGAAGCGCTACGGCACGAGCGGCAACAGCTTCGTAGCGGTGGTCGAGTTCGGCAAGAACGGGCCACGCGGCTTCGCGGTGACGGCCGGGGCGTGAACGGCGACCCGCGCTCGCCACACTTCGCCGACCAGGCCCAGGCCTATGCCGACGGGCACTTACTGCCGGTGCATTTCGAAACGGCCGATGTCGCGGCGCACGCGCGCGCCATCTATCACCCGGGCGAACGCCGCTAGTCTAGGCAGCCTGTTCGAGCTGCTCACTGGCGTCGAGCCAGTCCAGCTCGGCCCGCTCCAGCTCGGCGGCGCAGTCGACGCGGCGCTTGAGCAGCCCGGCAGTGTCGGCGCCTGCTTCGGCCAATGCGCGATCGATCGCGGCGAGTTCGTCGGTCAGTCGGCCGGTTTCCGCTTCGGCCTGGCGCACGGCCTTGCGCAGGGCATCGCCGGCCTTTCCGAATTTGCGCGGTGCATCCTTCGACTTGGTGGCAGACTTGGGCTGGTTCCGGCCCAGCACGAAGTCGATATAGTCGTCGATGCTACCCGCGTAGTCGACCGCGCGGCCGTGATCGACGAGCACCAACCGGTCGGCCGTCAGTTCGACCATGTGACGGTCGTGACTGACGAGAATGACCGCGCCTTCATAATCGTTGAGCGCCTGGACCAGCGCCTCGCGGCTGTCGACGTCGAGGTGGTTGGTCGGCTCGTCCAGGATCAGCAGATGGGGCGCATCGCGGGTGATCAGTGCCAGCGCCAGACGCGCGCGTTCGCCGCCCGACAGCTTGTCGACGCGGGTCGTCGCCTTATCACCGGAGAAGCCGAACTGGCCGAGCTGCGCACGAACCGCGGCGGGTGTCTTGCCCTCCATCATGCGGGTCATATGCTGCAGAGGCGTGTCGTCGCCTTCGAGTTCCTCGACCTGATATTGAGTGAAATAGCCGACCTTCATCCGCCCGCTGGCGTTGAGCGCGCCGTCCATCGGCGCGAGTTGCGCCGCCAACAGACGGGCGAGCGTGGTCTTGCCGTTGCCGTTGCGGCCAAGCAGCGCGATGCGATCGTCGGGATCAATGCGCAGGTTCAGCTGGCGCAGGACCGGCTGGCCGGCCGCGTAACCGACGCTCGCCACGTCGAGCGTGATCAGCGGCGGCTTCAGTTCGCTCGGGCTGGGGAAGTTGAAGGCCAGGCTTGGGTCCTCGGCCATCGCCGCGATCGGCTGCATCTTGGCCAGCATCTTGGCGCGCGATTGGGCCTGCTTG
>NZ_CP060717.1:0-2390000 GCF_014396585.1 Sphingomonas rhizophila | reverse complement strand
TCGTCCCCGGCCCGACCGACATCAACGCCAACGGCCATATCTTCGGCGGCTGGGTGCTCAGCCAGATGGACATCGCCGCCGGCATCGTCGCGTCGCGGCGCGCCCGCGGATCGGTCGCGACGGTCGCGATCGAGGGAATGGAATTCATCGCCCCGATCCACTTGCGCGACATCATCTCGGTCTACGCCGAGGTTGCCCACGTCGGCCGCACGTCGATGCGCATCAAGATCGAGGTCATTGCGAGCCGCGATCGCGGCGAGACCGAGGTCAAGGTGACCGAGGGGGTCTTCACGTTCGTCGCGATCGACGGCGAGGCAAGGCCCCGTCCGGTCGACGAAGCCTAGTCCAATTCGCGCCAGCGGTAACGGAGCGTCCGACTGCTGTTGCCCGGCAGGGTGACTGTCCACACCGGCCGTCCATCGATCGTGGTCACACGGCCGCCCCTCGGCTGCACCTTCTGCCCGGGATAGAAACGGACCTCTACCGGCGTGGCCAGCGGCGAATCGTTAGTCAGCACGATCTCGGCATTCCGAATCTTTCCCTCGGTCGCCAGCTGACGCTGCGTCATTCGCACGGTCGACGGTTGGTCGACCGGCAATTCGATCCGCTCCCCGACGGCACGGTCGGTCATGTTTCCCTCGCCCAGCAGGAACGGCTTCCCCGCGCGCTCGGTGAATAGAGTGAAACGACCGGCCGGTAGCGGGAGACCAAGACCAGCCTCCTTCCGATTTTCGAAGAGAAGCACGCGGAGCGCGGTCCCGGGCGTCTTTATCGAATTGTCCACGCCCACGTCGAAGCGGGCCACCTCGCGGAACCGGGCGGCGGGTTGCTCGAGCAGCGCCACCTGCTTCTGCGAGTTCGCCGCGACGGTCACCGGGATCGGAATCCGGTACAGCTTGAGGTCGCCCAGCGCTTCACGCACCGCCATCACCCGTGACCCGGTCACCACGATACTCTCCGCCATCCGCGCGACCGCGGGGAAGGCGCCATCGGCGGGGGTGGCGGCGCAGGCGGCGGCGGATAATCGTAGGACTCGTCCTCGTCGATGTCGCTGGTGGTACCGCTCGGCCAGCAATCGAGCGTGATCGGCCGAACCTCGGGATCGGGAACATCGACACGTTCCCGGTTCAACCGACCGGCGACCGCCATCGCCTCAGCACCGGCCAGGCTGGTGTCGTCACCGTTGGCCATGGTCAGCCAGGCGAACAGCGACATGCTCCGGCCGTCGGGTGCCAGCGTCCCGACATAATGCGCTCGCCAGTCGAAGTTGTTGGTCAGGTAGGTCAACGTGACCGTCGCATCGATTGGACGCGCCAACCGCAGCCGGCTCGACAGGGTCGGACGGGGCGAGAGGATCGGCGGAACTTCGGCAGCACGGATCGTTTCGTTCATCCCCGAGCAGCGCAGCGCTTCGAACCCCTCCGCCGTCTGCAGGACGACACCATTCGGCCCCGAGCGCAGCACCACATCCTGCTCGACGACCTTGCCCGTCGCCTTGTTGGTCCGTTTGAGATGCACCCGCTGCCCTAGCAGCGACGCAATCAGGGTTCCGGGCGACAGCAGCATCGCGTCGCGATTCTTTTCGACCAGCGAATTGCCCAGGCCCGTCACGATGGCGCTTTGCGGGATGATCCCGGCGGTAACCCCTTCGAAGCGAAGATCGACCTCACCGGCCGGCAACGACACCCGCCGCGACTCGCTGACCATGGCAAAGCCTTGCAGCCAGTTGAGATTGAGGGTCGAACCTTCCGATCGATAGACGGTGATCGCCACCTTGTCGGGGCGCGGTGACGACACGATCGCCTGCGCCGTCGCGGTTTGCGCCACGGTAAGTGCGAGCAATCCAGTGAGAGCGCGGGCGCGCTGCATCGCTACCGGGCCTTTAGTAACGCGTATCGAAAGTGGCGGTGACGACCGTCTCGCCATTGGCCGGGACGATGACCCGCCAGCGGGCATCGTCGGCGGTCATGCGTTCGCTCTTGATGCTCTCGCTGGTGATCCGGACGTCGCCCCAAAGTCCCGACTGGACCAGGTCGACGGTCACCGGCTGCGGACCGGCGTTGCTGAGCGTGTAACGCATCCGCGTTCGCCAGCGATAATTGTTGGGATTGCCGAGCCGGGTGCGCTCCTCGACAATCGGCTTCACCTTGACGTCGAAGGCTTCGCCGGTTGCCAGCGACAAGTCCGATCCCATCGGCGTGTGACCAATCTGGTGCTCGCCGACGAACTGCGGATTGCCGCGTGCATCGCGCTGGTAGACCCGAACCGTCCCCGCCGGCAGCGCATCGCCGAGTCCGGCGTTCCGCGAGCTTGAGAAGCGCAAGACCGAGTTGACGCTTTGCGGCTCTTCTGTCGAGCCGAGCCAGGCGTTGCGATACTCATAGCCGCGCGCCGCGGCAGCGTTGTGGACGTCGAGGAAGCTGACCTGCTTGGTCTGGCGATTGGCGATCGTCGTCCGTTCCGGCAGCGGATAGAGATAGAAACCGCCCAACCGCTCGCGATTGGCGCTCTCCGTACCGGCGCGAACCATCCCGCCCGGCGGCGGCGGTGGCGGCCTGTAATAGCTGCGGCTCTGGTTGGGTTCGTTCCCGGCAACCAGCAAAGTGCGGGCGTTCTCGAAGGTCGTCCCGCTATTATTGGTCAGCGTGATCCACCCTTGGATGTCCATCTTCTTGTTGGGCTCGTCGAACAGGGCGACGTAGTCGGCCGACCAGCCGAGACCCGACGTCAGGTAATTGAGTGTCACCGGCTGGCGGCCGCCACGGCTTGCCTCCAGGGTCACCGAGAGCGTCGGGCGGGCGCGAAGATTGTCGGGCACGCGGTCGAAGACGACGCGCGTCGGCAGGCCGTCGTCACGCAAGACCTCGATGCGATCGCCGATCTTGACCACCACACCGCCATTGGCGGCGAGCACCAGCGCTCGCTCCCGGGTCTCCGCGCCGGTGGCGGGATTGGTCCGCACCAGGGTGACGGTCTCGCCGACCGCCTTCTGCATTAACGCCGAGGGCGTCAGCAGGTCGAAATCGAAATTCTGCTCGACGATGCCGATGCCGTTGCCCGTCAGCGTCACCGTTTCCGGCCGGATCCTCGCCGAGACGTCAGGGAATTCCTGACGGACCCGCCCGGTCGACAGTGTCAGTTCCCGCCGGTCCTGCACCAACGCGCGGTCCTCGTTGTAGATGGTGACGGCGACGTCGCCCTGCGCGCTCTTGCCAGTGGGAAGGACCGGGATGATTCCTTGCGCGAACAGTGGCGAGGAAACAGCGGCCAGCAGGCCGGCACAAACGAGACGCATCGCAACCCTCCCTACAACTTTGCGTACGATGATACATTGTTACGCATTGTCAAGTGAACGGCGGCATAACGAAAAGGGCCCCGCCGAAGCGGAGCCCCTTCCTACGCAACGACGCTACAATTAGAACTCGAGCTGGGCGCGGACGGCGGCCGAAGTCGAATGATACTTACGTTCGTTGACCGGGTCGGTGCTGGTCGGATCGACCGTCGCCGCGCGGGGACCGCCGGTGATGTCGGTGCGGCCGACCTGGGCCATGAAACGCAGATAGTCCATCGGGTTCCAGATGATGCTCGCCTGGTAGCCGAGCTGCTTGCCGCCATTGACGAAGTATGGCGCCGCGACGGTCGCGCTGTCGGCGACGCGATCGGTCAGGTCCATATAATCGAGGCGGGCATTGACTTGGATCGCGCCCCAGCCGCCCTTGTCGAACGGCTTCAGCACCTTGGTGCGGTCCCATTTGCCGCCCTTGTAGCCGCGGGATTCGCCGGTCAGGTAGAAGCCCACTTCCGCATAGCCGCCGGTGAAGCTGGGATCGCCATCGTAGCGCGTGCCGTTTGGCGTCGCGTTGCTCTCCGGGTCGAGCGGGACAAAGTCGGTCGCGTCATAGGTCTTGTCGACCCACAGCTTCTGCGCCTCGGCGGCGAAGTGGAACGACTTGAAGATGCCGCCGAGCTCGACGCCGACGCTGGTATCGCCCTTCGCCGCAATGGTGCCGGTATCGATGAAGCGCTGGTCGGTGACCTGCGTCAGCGGGCGGCTGCGATACTGGGCGCCTTGCGATTCGCGGTTGTTCTGCCGCTTGTGCGCGCTTGCCCCGAGGTGAAGCATGCCGCCCGCGAACTGCGGCGAATAGGTGCCGCGCGCCGACACTTCCCAACCCGTGCGGGTGAAGCTGCTGTCGTTGATCGGCTGGCTGAACAGGCCGAGCGACAGCGTGTACTTGTCGGCCTTCTTGTCGGCCAGGCTGAGGCCGACGCCCAGGCGGCGGTTGTAGTTGAACGCGTCGGTGAAGCTGGCGCGTTCCAGCATCGAACCGAGGCGCGACGAGGTCATCGTCTCGAGGCTGCTGTACGGGTAGAAGTTACCGACCGTGATGGTCAGCGGGCTTTCCTTGAAGTCGTAGCTGAGGGTGATGTCCTCATAATCCACGCCGCCTTGGGCGAAGTTGAACTCCGCCTTGTACTTGAAGCCGCCCGGAAGGCTGCCTTCGGCGCCGAATACGATCCGTCGGGCGCGCGTGTTGAAGCCGAGATTGTTATAATTGAGGCCGCCCACGGTGCCGCGCAGTTCGTCGCCGTTCGGATAACCGACGACGCCGGCATCGAACTGCATGAAGCCCTTCGGCTTGAACGTGAAGCCGGAATCCTTGTCGGCGAACTCCGGCGCGCCCTTCCAACTCGGCGTGGACTTGACCATGCCCGACTGGATCTGCGCGATCGATTCCTGAAGCGCTTCAACCTGCGCCTGGAGCAATTCGATCTTCGCCTGCGCATCATCCACCGGTGCGGCGGCAGCGATCGCGGCATCGGCAGTCGCGTCCGACGCGTCCGGCGTTTCGCTTTCCTGAGCGGTGGCTGCATCCTGCGCCATCGCCGGCGTTGCCATCACAAGGGCGCTCCCCGCGAGCAGGGCGGCCATCAGAGTCTTGGTATTCATCATCGTTCCTTTTCCCCGCCGGCCCGCGAACGGGCCGGCCCCGGTCGTTTGCTTATTTGAGTGCGCCGAAATTCAGCGGTGCGAGCGTGCGCGCGTTCTGCTGCGATCGCGCGCGGACATTATTCGGCGCGGCGACGAGGCCGCCCGACAGCAAGTAGCCGCGCGGTCCGAAGGCGCTTTCCTTGGTGAATTCGGCGACGAAGGCGCGGATGGCCGGAATGGCGCCGACATGGGCGTTCTTGACGTAGATGTAGAGCGGACGCGCTCCCGGATACTTGAACGAGCTGATCGTCTGGTACGACGGCGTGACGCCGTTGATCTGAAGTCCCTTCAGCCGATTCAGGTTCTCTTCGAGATAGCTGTAGCCGAAAATCCCGACCGTGCCGCGGTTGGCTTCGAGCTTCTGGACGATGAGGTTATCGTTCTCGCCGGTCTCGATGTAGGCGCCGTCGGTGCGAACGCCGGTGCAGATCGCCTTGAACTTGGCCTCGTCGGCCTTCTTCATCGCGGCCATCGCCGGGTTGGCTTCGCACGGCGGGGTCATCAGCAACTCTCCGAGCGCGTCACGGGTGCCCGACGTCGACGGCGGACCGTAGACGCGGATCGGAATCGCGGGCAGGCGGGCGTTGACGTCCTTCCAGGTGCGCGCCTTGTTCGGCTTGCCGAACGGCGTCTTCGCAATGGCAAGATAGAGGTCGCGCTGCGTGATGCCGGTGATCGGTGTCCCCTTGCCCGTGCCGAGCGCGACGCCATCGAGGCCGACCTGGATTTCCGTGACCTGCTTCACGCCGTTGCCAGCACATTGCTTGGCTTCCGACGACTTCATCCGGCGCGATGCATTCGCGATGTCCGGGAATCGCTCGCCGACGCCGGCACAAAAGAGCTTCAGTCCACCGCCAGTGCCGGTCGATTCGATAATCGGCGTGCCGAGACGCGGATTGGCTCGCGCGACGCGCTCGGCCACCATCTTCGCGAACGGATAGACGGTCGATGAGCCAACAGCGCGCATCGAGCGGGCATCGGCGGTTGCGGGTATGGCAAGCGCCACGGCCGCACTCGCGGCGATGGCGTAAGTCTTCACGGTCATGGTTCAAATCCCCTTGGGCGGGGTGCTCTCCCCGCCGGCCCGACCTCAATAGGAAGGCGAGGGGACTCGAACATGACGGACGTGTTTCAATCGCGTGACAGCGGCCGGGCTAACAAAAAGGGCGGCAGATTTCTCCGCCGCCCCGATTGATCACGCGTCTTTTCGTTCAAGCCGCCGGGGCCATGTCCTCGCCGCTTTCGTCACGCGGCTTGCGGGCACGGCGGCGCGGCGCCGGCGCAGCTTCGGCCACATCGGCGTTGCCGTCGTCGACCGCGATTGCCGGGGGAAGGACGCCGAGCGAGATCCGTTCATCGCCTTCCTCATTGTCGGCCACCGGACGCTGGCGGCGCGGACGTTCGCTGCGCTCTCCCCGCTCAGGACGATCGTCGCGTTCACCGCGCGGCTGACGGTCCTGGTTCCGGTTGCGATCGCGGCGCGGCTGGCGGACTTCTTCCTCGCCCTCGTCACTGTCGTCACCCTCGGCGTCGACCATCAAGTCTTCGCCGTCGTCCTCATCCTCGTCGTCGCGATTGCGACCGCGACGTTGACCTTGCTGCTCTTCGTACCGGGAGCGGCTTTCTTCGAGAACGCGGAAATAATGGTCGGCGAACTGTAGAAAATATTCGGTCTGGACCCGGTCGCCGGCCAGCTGTGCATCGCGCGCCATGCTCTTGTATTTTTCGAGCAGCTGCGCCGCATTGCCCCGCTGGCGATTGTCGCGCGCGTTTCCGCCGCTGTTGCCGGGCATTCCTTGGGGACGCTGTCCACCGCGACCGCGACGGCGGCCGCCCTGACGATTGTTGATCAAGAGGTGTTTCCCTGTCGCACTGGCGGCCCATTCGGGACCGCCGTCTTCCTGTCCTTCACATGGAAGTCGTGGTCCCCGGCGTACAGGCCGACCAGACCGCCAACGGCGGTGGCCGCCCCTCCTTGGCAAGATCAGCGCCACGTTAAGCGCTCGAAACGGCCATTCGTCGTCGGGGGTGGTGACGGAGGATGCTAGCTTTTCAGCACGGCCCCGTCCCTGTCCTCCGATGTAATGGCGAATTGTTAAAATTCCAAGCCTTTTCGACTAACCGCGGATCAACAGCGCCCGCGGGCGGCCGCCAAGATCATGGGCAAGCTCGCTCGCCAACCCGGCATCCAGGAACAGCGCCGCCGCCGAGGCGCCCTGATCATAGCCAATTTCGATTGCCGCCAGCCCATGCGGCGCCATCAGCCGGGCAAGTTCGGGGCCAGCCGGCGATAGTCGTCAAGGCCGTCGCGGCCCGCGAACAAGGCTTCCGACGGCTCGAACTCGGCGACACCCGGCCCCATTTCCGCGCCGATGGCGACATAGGGCGGGTTGCACAGGATGAGGTCAAAGCGCTCGCGGATCCCGTCGGCCCAGTCGCCGATGCGAAACTCGGCGCGCTGGCCTAGCCCGAGCCTGGCGGCGTTGCGGCGCGCATAGCCGAGGGCGTTTTCGGACGAATCGACGCCGAGCCCGGTCGCCTCCGGCCATTGGTCGAGCGCGGCAAGCAGCAAGGTTCCCGGGCCGGTGCCGAGGTCGAGGATTCTCCTAGGACCAGCCGTCCCCGCGAAGTGATCGATCGCGGCGACGATCAGCGTCTCGCTGTCCGGCCGCGGGATCAGCGCGCCCGGGCCTACTTCCAGGTCGATCGTCCAGAACGCCCGCTGGCCGGTGATGTAGGCGACCGGCTCACCCTTCGCCCTGCGATCGATCATCGCCTGGAATTTTTCCGGCACCGCGCGGGACGGCGGGTCGAGCAGCAGCCGATCGCGACCGATGTCGAGCGCGGCGGCCATCAAGAGTTCGGCGTCGAGGCGGGCCGTGTCGCTGGTGGCAGCAAGCGACTGGGTGGCGCGATTAAGGGCGCGCGCAATCCGGGTCATGCCACGTCGTACCCGCCCGCGGGAGGCGACGCCTCAAGCATC
This sequence comes from Sphingomonas rhizophila, assembly GCF_014396585.1. Lineage (GTDB taxonomy): Bacteria > Pseudomonadota > Alphaproteobacteria > Sphingomonadales > Sphingomonadaceae > Sphingomicrobium > Sphingomicrobium rhizophilum. Next base: position 2,382,024 of record NZ_CP060717.1, on the reverse strand, counting down.
GTCCAGGCTGGCGAGCCGCTCCGCTTCGTCTTCGGCGACCAGGGCTCCGACCAGTTCGGCAAGGCCGGGTCCTTCAAGGATCGCGTCGAGCTTGTGCAGGGTCAGGTTGATTCGGTGGTCGGTCACCCGCCCCTGCGGGAAATTGTAGGTTCGGATGCGCTCCGACCGGTCGCCGGAGCCGACCATCGACTTGCGCGCGCCGGCGCGTTCGTTGGCGAGGCGTTCGCGTTCCAGTTCGAACAGGCGGGTGCGCAGCACCTTCAGCGCCTTGGCCTTGTTCTTGTGCTGCGACTTTTCGTCCTGCTGGATGACGACCAGGCCGCTCGGGATATGGGTGATCCGGACCGCGCTGTCGGTGGTGTTGACCGACTGGCCGCCCGGACCGGACGAGCGATAGACGTCGATCCGCAGATCCTTGTCGTCGATCTGGACGTCGACGTCCTCGGCTTCCGGCAAAACCGCGACGGTCGCCGCGCTGGTGTGGATTCGCCCGCCGCTCTCGGTCGCCGGCACGCGCTGGACGCGGTGGACGCCGCTCTCGAATTTGAGCCTTGCGAAAACGCCGGCGCCGCTGATTGACGCCACGGCTTCCTTGTACCCGCCAACGTCGGAAGCGGAGGCGCTGATCAGCTCGAACTTCCAGCCCTGTTCCTCCGCGAAGCGCTGGTACATGCGCAGCAAATCGCCGGCGAACAGCGCGGCCTCGTCCCCGCCCGTCCCGGCGCGCACTTCCAGCATCGCCGCGCGTTCGTCGGCGGCGTCCTTGGGCAGCAGCTGGACGGCCAGCGCCCGCTCCGCCTCCGGAAGCTGCGTCTCGATCAGCTGCAATTCCTCCGCCGCGATCTCGCGAAGCTCGTCGTCGGCATCGCGGGTCATCGTGACCAGGCTTTCGCGCTCGGCGCGCAGGCGGCGCACCTCGCGCGCGGCGGCGGCGACCGGTTCGACCTGGGCGTATTCCTTGGACAATCGCACGAACTCGTCGGGCGACAAGTCAGGTGCCGCCATCGCCTCGGCAAGCTCCTGCTTCTTCGCCTCGATCGAGACGATCCGGTCCAGCGAAATGGAAGTCACGCCTGTTCCTTGCCCCAAGCGCTGCTTCGGCGCGCGCTTTCCCGAACGACTTGATGCGCCGCGTGGGCTCGCCGTCAAGCTGGCCGAGCACGAGTATCTCGGACGCACCCCGCTTTACCGCGCGATCAAAGCGCTTGCGCGGACTGCCCGTCGCGACGAGTTCGGCAGACAAGCCCGCGGCGCGAAGCTCGCGCAACGCCTTCCACGCACTCACCAGCACTGTGTCATCCTCAACGACGACCGCCACATCGACCGTGTCGGGGGCCGGTGCCTCGACCAGCATCGCCAGCCGTTCGATCCCGGCCGCCCAACCAACGGCCGGTGTGTGCGGGCCGCCGAGCTGCTCGATCAGCCCGTCGTAGCGGCCGCCGGCGATGACTGTGCCCTGCGCACCGAGCTGGTCGGTGACGAATTCGAACGCGGTGTGCCGGTAATAGTCGAGGCCACGGACGAGGTGTGGGGCGAGTTCATAGGCAACGCCCGCGGCGTCGAGGCCGGCGCGGACCTGGCCGAAGAAATCCTCCGCTTCCGGGCTCAACTCCATGGTCGGCGCACTGTCGGCAAACGGCCGGTCGCGCGGATCCTTGCTGTCGAGGATGCGCAGCGGGTTCTTGTCGAGCCGTTCCTCGCTGTCCTCGCTGAGTTCGGCGCGATGGGCGGCAAAATGGTCGACCAGCTTAGCCCGCCACGCGTCGCGGCTGGCGGCGTCGCCCAGCGTGTTGAGCTTCAGCGTCACCCCGCCGATGCCAAGCTCGGCCAGCAGCTGCGACCCGAACGCCAGCAACTCGACATCCGCTAGCGGCTCAGCGGCGCCGATGATCTCCGCGTCGAGCTGGTGGAACTGGCGGAAACGGCCCTTCTGCGGGCGCTCGTAACGGAAGGCAGGACCGTGCGTCGCGACCTTCAGCGGCGCAAACTGCTGCCAGCCTTCAGACAGGTAAGCGCGCGCGATCCCGGCGGTGAATTCGGGGCGCAAGGTGACGGCATCGCCGCTGCGGTCCTCGAACGAGTACATCTCCTTGGAGACCACGTCGGTGGTCTCGCCCATCGTCCGGGCGAACACCGCGGTCGGCTCCAGCACCGGCACCTCGACCCGCTTGAAGCCATAGAGCCGGCGGACATAATTGAACGTCTCGACGACGTGCGCAAACCGGTCGGCATCCTCGCCGAGCAGGCTCTGCATGCCACGGATGGGCTGGGGGTCTTCGACATAGGTGCGGTTAACTTCGACGGATAATGGCTGTCGCCCCTAGCGAAGGAGAACCCCGCGCGCTAGCCGTCCGCCATGAGCTTCCATCTTCGCGCCGCTGCGCTTCTCGCCATTTCGCCCCTCGCCATCCTTGCCCAGCCCGCGCTGGCGCAGAACAGCGCGCCGCAGGCGGTGCCGGTCACCAACAGCATCCCGGCGTCCCGTGACATTCCATATCCCGGCACGATGCGGCTGGAGGTCGACGCCACCGACCTCGTCCGCTCGGTCATGAAGGTGAAGCAGACGATTCCCGTCGCGCAGCCGGGGCGGATGACCTTGCTCCTGCCGAAATGGCTTCCGGGTGCGCACGGGCCGGACGGCACGATCGACAAGCTGGCCGGGCTCGAGATTACCGCCAACGGCCGGAAGCTTCCGTGGCGCCGCGATCCGGTCGAGGTCTATGCCTTCCACGTTGACGTGCCGGCCGGGGTCAGCAGTGTGGAAGCACGCTTCAATTTCCTCTCGCCGGTCTCGGGTAGCCAGGGCCGCGTCGTGATGACCCCGGAAATCGTCAACGTGCAGTGGGAAAAGGTCTCCCTCTATCCGGCCGGATATTACGTCCGGCAGATCCCGGTCGTCGCGTCGCTCACCCTGCCGGCGGGCTGGCAGGCCGGGACGGCACTTCGCCCGACCAGCACCTCCGGCTCCACCATCCAGTACGGGCAGGTCGACTATGAAACGCTGGTCGATTCACCCGTGTTCGCCGGCATCCATTTCAGGAAGCACGACCTGGGCCAGGGCGCGACGATGGTGACGGTCGCCGATAGCGCGAAAGAGCTGGAGATGCCGGCCGACGTCCTGGCCAAGCACCGCCGGATGGTCGACCAGAACATCAAGGTGTTCGGCGCCAAGCATTACGACCACTACGACTTCCTGAATGCGATCAGCGACAAGCTGGGCGGTATCGGGCTGGAGCATCATCGCAGCACCGAGATTTCCACGGACCCGGGCTACTATACCGATTACGCTAACCACCAGTTGGACCGGAACGTCTTCCCGCACGAATTCACGCACAGCTGGGACGGCAAGTTCCGACGTCCGGCCGAGATGTGGACGCCCGATTACCATACGCCGATGCGTGACGACCTGCTGTGGGTCTACGAGGGGCAGACCCAATTCTGGGGACGGTCGTCGAGGCCCGGTCGGGCATGAGCACGAAGCAGGAAGTGCTCGACAATGTCGCCTACGCCGCCGCCTATCTCGACAACCAGAAGGGCCGCACCTGGCGCCCGTTGGTCGACACGACCTACGATCCGATCGTACAGAATCGCTCGCCCCAGCCTTGGGGCAGCTTCATGCGCAACGAAGACTATTACAACGAGGGCATGCTGATCTGGGTCGAGGCCGACGCCATCATTCGCCAGGGCACGGGCATGAAGCGCGGGATGGACGATTTCGCGAAGGCTTTCTTCGGCATCCGTCCCGGCGACTGGGGCCAGGTCACCTACACCCGCGACGACGTCATCGCGACGCTCAATTCGGTCTACCAATATGACTGGGCGGGATTCCTTCGCGAACGCGTCGACCAGACCAGCGAGCGCGCGCCGCTGGGAGGCTTCACCCGCTCTGGCTACGAGTTGCAATACACCGAGGAGCAGACCGCCACCGGCAAGGCACGTGCCAAGCTGCGCGAGGCGGCAGAGTTTTCCTATTCGCTAGGCTTCAGCGTGAGCAAGGACGCCAAGATCAGCGGGATTGCGTGGGGATCGCCCGCATTCGACGCGGCGCTGCGCAACGGCGACGAGATCGTCGCGGTCGGCGAAAAGACCTATTCCGAAGATACACTGAAGGAAGCGGTCACCGAGGCCAAGGGAACGGCGGTCCCGGTGCGCCTGACGATCAAGCGGGGCGACACGGTGCGGCCCTACACGATCAATTATCACGGCGGCCTGCGCTATCCGCGCTTCGTGAAGATCCGCAAGGGCGATGGCGCGCTCGACCTTCTTCTCAAGGCCCGCTGAGCCGGCCGGAGCCGCGATGAGACGCGGATGGAGGATCGAAACGCTTCCACCCGCGCCCTTCTGGCCCTAAGGCGCGCGGCATCATGAACATCGACCTGATTCCGGCGGGGTCCAATCCTCCGCATAGCGTCAACGTGCTGATCGAAGTCCCGATCGGCGGCGAGCCAGTCAAATATGAGTTCGACAAGGCGTCGGGCGCGATCTTCGTCGATCGCATCCTGCACACGCCGATGCGCTATCCGGCCAATTACGGTTTTATCCCGCAGACCTTGTGCGGCGACGGCGATCCACTTGACTGCCTGGTGATGACCCGCTGGCCGCTGATGCCCGGTTCGGTAATTGCCGCCCGGCCGGTCGCGGTGCTGTTCCTGGAGGACGAGGCCGGCGGCGACGAAAAGCTGCTCGCCGTGCCCGAGCCGAAAGTGAGCCCCTATTACGCCGACGTCATGGAAGGCACCGACCTGCCGCATATCGTGCTTCAGCAGATCGAGCACTTCTTCACCCACTACAAGGATCTGGAGCCCCAGAAGTGGGTGCGGGTCGGCAAGTGGGGCGACGCCGCGGCGGCTCAGCGGGTCGTCATGGAATCCCTGGAGCTGGCGAAAAACGCCAAGGCCTAGTGCGGCGGCGGACCGCCTGCGCTTGCGCCGCCTCCCCCGCCACCGCCACCGCCGAAGCGCATGAAGCGCGTCGGCAAGAACAGCTTGCGGAAGGTGATTCCCACCGTGCGACCGATCGGCTCCAGCCGGTCCGGATAATAAGCGATCGGGATGACGCCGTCGGCGCCGCGGACGTCCGGCTTGTTATCGAACAGGTTCTTGACCTCGAAGCGGACCGAGCTGCCAAGGAAGAAGGGGTTCTTCGCCACCAGGTCGAACCGTTCGCCGAGGTTGGCAAACAGGCGAAGGTCGAAGCTGGCGTAGCTGCCGAAGCGAAGGCCCTCACCAGCAATCCCACCGTTCACCCGGGTGGCGCTGCGCCAGTTGGCGGACAGCCGGGCACCGAGCCCGTTGTTGTAATAGCCGGTTTCCGCCTCGACCTGGTGGCGCGGGCGACCGCCGCTCGAGCCTGATGCCTCACCATCGAGGTAGTCGAGGTCGTCGAGACCTGGGGCGATCGACAGCTTGTCGGTCAGCGTAATGGTGTCGGTCAGCGAGAAGGTCAGGCGCCCGCCGTTGCGGCCGCCTCCCCGTCCTCCGCCGCCGAACCGCACCCGGGGTTGGTCGCCGGCGGCAGCCGCCCCCTGAACCTGTCCGCCGCCCTGGGGAGGCGCGTTGCCGCCCTGCCGTTGGTTCGGCCGAGCCCCGGCGAACCGGGCACGAAGGGCAGCGATGGCTTCGGCCGACGGCGGCGTGGATTTCAGCGGCTTGGTAAAGTCAAAGCCTAGCCGGATGGTGTCGCGGGTCGATCGCTCCGCATTGACCGGGCGGAGGTCGACCGCGATCAGCCGGCCGCTACCGTCGCGGGTGAAACGGTCGGGGAAGGCCGCCTCCAGCGCGGGGGTTGCCGCCGGGAAACCGATCTGCGGATTGTCGATGACCTGGTGAACGAAATCCGCGCGCAACCGCAGGTCCAGCTCTTCCTTCGGTTGCCAGTTGGCGCCGAGCTTCCACACCGTGCGGCGGTCGGCGTCGAGCGCGGGATTGCCGCCGGTCAGGGTGGTGAGGTTGACGGTCTCGCCATTGACCGCGTCGAAGAAGGGCACATTGTCGGTTTCCTGAAGCGGATCGCCGAGCTGCTGAAGCGTCGGCGCGCCTTCTTCGCGCGTGACGCTGCCGAGAAGGTTGAGCCGGCCGGCTGGGCTCCACGTCACCCCGGCGCCAAGGCTGGTCAGCGTGCCGAAATCGCTTAGCTGCTGAACCCCTGCATTCACGTTGGCCGACAGACGGCCGATGCTCGACGCGCGCTTGGCGAGGGGTAGGTCGAGACTGGCCGACCCACCGCCGATGGTCCGGCCAAGGTCGGTATTGGTGACGATGTCACGGCGCCGGGCGCTGGCATCGAGGTCAAGGCGGGACACGCCGGCCTTGAAAGTGACATTGGCGTCGCCCGCTGGAAGCGCGAACAGCGGTCCGTTGGCCGTGGCGTCCAGCTCGAACGACGTGCGTTCGCTCTTGCTGCGGTCGTCGGCCAAGACGTCGAGGATGCTGCGGTCTGCGTCGGACTCGGTGTTGGTGAGCTGTGCATTGGCCGTGCTGGACAGGCGCCACTTGCCACGCTGCGTGTTGAGCGCGACTCCCAGCCCCGCGCTGTCGGTCGTGCCGTCGCGGGTCAGCGGAGAGTCCGGATCGAAGGGGAAATGCCGAAGCGGCTACGGTTCTTCGTCCGCCCCACTTCCGCGGTGACGGTGGCTCCGACATTCTCGAGGATGGTGCGGTTGAGCGTGCCGGTGACCCGCGCCGATTGAGACGCACCGTTGAGCGTCCGGAAATCGCGGGGATCGGCGCCGTCGGCCGGATCGTAGGCGATGTCGCGCTCGCTTTCGTAGAGCGGGTTGTTGCCTTCGAGGCGGACGTTGAGCGAGCTCCGCGTCCCGTTCGCAATCACCAGCTTGGTCGCGTCGGCCTTGCCCGCGGCATGGCCACCCTCGGTGGCGATGGTGCCACCGACCTCCGCGCTGGTGGAATTGAACCGGCGGCGGAGGACGATGTTCACCACCTTCTGATCGGCCGAATAGCCGTACTTCAACGCCACTTCCTCGGGCAGGATTTCCATCCGCTCGATGGCCTCGGGCGGAAGGTCGCGAAGCTCGCGGAAACCGCTGATGCGCTGGCCGTTGAGCAACAGGACCGGGCGCTCGCCGCCGCGGCCACGCGCGCTTCCGGTTTTCGACGCGATCGAATCAAGGAGCTCGGAAATGGTCGTCGCGCCGGTCGCGCGGATGTCCCTCGAGGTCAGCGTATTCTCGGGCGGAATGTCGCCGACGACCGAGCCTCGCGGTTTCTGGCCGGTAACGACGACCTCCTCCTCGTCCTCGCCTAGCGGCGGTTCGGCCTGGGAAGAAGTCGCGGCGGCGGCCGTCGCGGTCGGCTCCTCGCGCTGGGCGTCCTGCGCAGCGGCCGGGAAGGGCAGCAGCAGGGCCGCAGTGGCAAGGTAGAGGGCCTTCGCCGTCATCGATCAATCACTCCAAGTCAGATTTCGCCACGGGCTGGCCGTGGGGAAGTGAACCTGTCATGACTTTTCTCCGTTCCATTCTGCAAACGGGAGTCCCGGCATGACCAATGGCTGTTGGCGGGTGCTGGTCATGGCGGGCGCACTTGCAATCGGTGGCTGCACGACGACCGACGCCAGCGGGATTGGCGGGTCAGCGCCGGAAGCCCAGGCACCGGCCGGTCCCACGGAAACGGCGGTCAAGCTGGCGCAAGCGCGCGCCGCCGAGGTCGAGCCACGGATCCATTCCATCATCGCGCTCGATCCCACGGCCGTTGCCCAGGCGCGCGTGATCGACGCATCGGGCCGGGCCGGGCCGCTGGTCGGAATCCCCGTACTGATCAAGGACAATATCGAGACCGCGGGACCATTGCCGACCACGGCCGGAAGCCTCGCCCTGAAGGACAATGTCACCGGCCGTGACGCGCCGCTGGTCGCCCGGCTGCGCGCTGCGGGAATGGTCATGCTGGGCAAGGCCAATTTGAGCGAGTGGGCCAATATCCGGTCGGGACAGTCGATTTCCGGATGGAGCGCCATCGGCGGACAGACCCGCAATCCTTATGCGCTGGACCGCAACACGTGCGGCAGCTCGTCGGGATCGGGCGCGGCCGTCGCGGCGGGGATCGTCGAATATGCCGTCGGCACGGAGACCGACGGGTCGATCACCTGCCCGGCCTCCATCAACGGCATCGTCGGGCTTAAACCGACCGTCGGCCTTGTCAGCCGCACGCATATCGTTCCGATCAGCGTCAGCCAGGACACGGCGGGGCCGATGACTCGCACTGTCCGGCAGGCGGCGGAGTTGCTGACGGCGATGGCCGGCAGCGACCCGGCGGACAAGGCGACCCGGGAAGCCGACAAGCGCAAGATCGATTATGCCGCCGGCCTCGATGCCGAGAGCCTTCGCGGCAAGCGTATCGGCGTGATGCGCTTCGCCTCCGGTTTCGGGACCGACCCAGCCTTTACCGCGTCGCTCGCGCTGCTGCGGGCCAGGGGCGCGGTATTGGTCGAAATCAAGTCGTTCAACGACAAGGCGATCGGCGACAACGAATTCACCGTGCTAATGAACGAACTCAAGACCGGCATGAATGCCTATCTCGCGACAACGCCGGCGACCGTACGCGCGCGCACGCTGGCGGACCTGATCGCCTTCAACCAGGCCAACGCCGGCCGCGAGATGGGCCTGTTCAAGCAGGAATTGTTCGAACTGGCGCAAAGCACGAAGGGACCGAACGACGCCGCCTACAAGAAAGCAAGGGCGGTCAGCCGGTGGGCCGCAGGCGGCGGCGGCATCGACAAGCTGCTGAAGGCCAATCGCGTCATCGCGCTCGTCGGTCCGACCATGCCGGCGGCATGGAAGATCGACGCGGTGCATGGCGACCAGATCAGCGGTGGCGGCGCGGGCAGCCTTGCCGCCGTCGCCGGCTATCCGCACCTGACCGTGCCGATGGGTCTGGTTCGCGGGCTCCCGGTCGGCCTTAGTTTCATCGGGCCGAAATGGTCGGAAGGCCTTCTGCTCAACCTTGGCTATGCCTATGAGCAGGCACGCGGAGCCTTTCCGGCGCCCCAATTCCTGAGCTCGATCGAAAGCGCCCCCGACACGGCGCCTCTGCTGGAGCCGCTCAAGCGGTAAGCTTCAATGCCGCGATGGCCGCAACGATGGCGAGGATGAGGAGGAGGCGGATGGTCGTCGTTGGTTCGTCGAAGAAGGCCATCCCGACCACCACCGTTCCGACCGCGCCAATGCCGCCCCAGACTGCATAGGCAGTACCCATCGGAATCTGGCGCGAGGCGAGTTCCAGCAGCCCCATGCTGATCGCCACCGAGGCGAGGAAGGCAAGCGTCCACGGTAGGTTCCGAAACCCGTCGACGGAACGCAGCGACGTGGTGAATCCGACTTCGAAGCAGCCGCCCAGAATGAGCCAGAACCACGCCATATTTCGCCTCCGCAACTATCGCCCGCGCTAGCGGTTGAGCCGCCATGGCAAGCGTAAGCTCCGTCGGCAAGTTGATCGCGCCCTGGCGTTTCCTGGTGTTCCTGGTCGCGCTGGCTGTGGTCACCGCAATCGCCGTCGGACCGCTCGGCTGGTCGCAGGGGTTGCTGGTCGGCTTCGACGCGGCGGCGATCCTGTTCCTGGTGCTGTGCATCCCGCTCTACCGCTACGACGCCCGGGAATTGCGGCACGCGGCGGAGCGCAACGATGCCAACCGGGTGATGCTGCTGGTGCTGAGTTTCCTGCTGTCGGTCGTCATCCTGGCGGCGGTGGTGGTCGAACTGGGGCAGCGCGGATCACTGCAAGGCGCGGACAAGGCGCTGATCGCGGTCAGCCTGGTGCTGGTGTGGACGTTCGGAAACGCCGTCTACACGCTTCACTATGCACACCTGTTCTACACCACCGACGATGGCGGCAAGGATTCAGCGGGGCTCGTCTTCCCCGGCACCAAGGCGCCGCTGATGAGCGACTTCGCCTATTTCGCCTACACGCTGGGTGTCGCGGTGCAGACCAGCGACGTGCAGGTCACCTCGCCCCACATCCGCAAGGTCGTCACCGCCCATTGCGTGGCGGGCTTCTTCTTCAACCTTGGCGTGCTCGCGCTGACGATCAACGTTCTGGGGACCAGCTAGGCCGACGCCTCCAGCACCGGATGATCGACCGGCTTGGTCCGCGCCGCGACCAGGCAGCCTGCAACGATCAGCGCCGCTCCACCGATCGTGAACCAGGACACCTGTTCCCCGAAGCGCAGCCAGCCGAGCAACATCGCCCACAGGAAGGAGGAATATTCGCTCGACGAGAGCGCGGCCGCCCCGGCCCGGGCATAGGCCCAGGCCAGCGCGAGCTGCGACACCATCGCCAGCACCGCGGCCCCGACAATCGCCGGCCACTGGCCGTCGGGAAGCGCCGGAACGCCGACCAGCGGCATGGACAGTGCAAAAGTCACGCACACCACAAGATTCTGGAAGAAGGCGATCTCGACGGGCCGCGCGGCCAGCGCCTGTTGCCGCATCAGGACGATGTTCCAGGCATAGATCAGCGCGGAGGCGAGGATCGCCAGTGATCCTTGCAGCGCTTCCGGCCCGAGCTCCGCCTTCGATTGCCCCAGCAGGATGACGACGACACCGACGAAGGCGAGTGCCGAGCCGCCGACGGTCGCCGCGCCGATCCGCTCCTTGAGGATGAGTGCCGCCAACAACAGCGAGATGAGCGGAGCGATGAAGGTCAGCGCCACCGCCTGCGCCATCGGCACGCGCGCTAGCCCCCAGAAAAAGAGGACGGCCATGCCGGTCGTTGCCACCCCGCGAACGATGTGGATCTTCAGTGCAGCCCGGCCGGGCGCGGGTGTGCGAAACCAGGCGTAGAGCGCGCCGGCCATGCCCACGCCGACCACCGACCGCCACCACAATGTCGGAAAGGTGCCGATCGCCAGGCTGAGGCCCTTGATGACCATGTCCATGATGGAAAAGGACGCGATCCCGGATACCGCGACGGCATAGGCCGTGGTCAGGGAGGTCGCGGGGCGGGTCATGCCGCCAACCATACCGCAGCGCGCCGGCCGCGCCAGTGGCGACGCGTCAGCCGGCGTCGTGCAACGAAAGGTAGTCGCCGGCCATGTTGACCTGATCGACACGGGCAAGGAATGACTGGCCAAGCAACGACAGGCGCGATCCTTCGAGTACCATCGCCCGGACGTTCTCGGCGCGGATTCCGCCGACTTCGACCGATTTCAGCGTGACGATCTCCCCGCGCACCGGACCGCTGGCGCCTTCTGCAATGACGTCGAAATTGGCCGGATCGATGTCAACCCCGAGCCGCCGGGCGTCCTCCACCGTCAGCGCGACGAACGACGCACCGGTATCGACCATAAATTCGACACTGCCCCGGTCGTTGATCGTGGCGTCGGTGAAGAAATGGCCGGTGGATCCGCGGGTTAGGACCACTTCCTTCGCCGCCCCGGTCGCTGTGGCGGGCGCGGCGATCGGTTTCCCGGTCGGAAGCGCAAGCCCGATCAGGACGCCAAACGCAACGACGATGGCAATCAGCTTTCCCATGCGGCCAAGCGTATCGCGCCGCGGTTAGTAAAGGCTTACGCGGCCTCGGCGGCGTCCCGCTGGGCCTCGATCTCGGCGGCCTTGGCCTCGACCAGCTTGACGATGTGGTCGATCATGTCGGCGTCCTGGACATGGTGGTCGGTGACGCCCGAAAGATAGACCATGTGCTTGCCATTACCGCCGCCGGTGATGCCGATGTCGGTTTCGCGCGCCTCGCCCGGTCCGTTGACGACGCAGCCAAGCACCGACAGCGACATGGGCGTGCGAATATGCTGTAGCCGCGCCTCGAGCGCTTCCACCGTGCGGATGACATCGAAGCCCTGCCGGGCACACGACGGGCAGGACACGACGCGGACGCCACGGTTGCGGATGCCAAGCGCCTTCAGGATCTCGTAGCCAACGCGCACTTCCTCTTCGGGCTCGGCCGAAAGCGAAACGCGGATGGTGTCGCCGATACCCGCCCACAGCAGCGAACCGATGCCGATCGCGCTTTTCACGGTTCCGCCGACGAAGCCGCCGGCCTCGGTAATGCCGAGATGGAGCGGGCAATCGACCTGGTAGGCAAGCTGCTGGTAGGCGGCGACCGCCATGAACAGGTCGCTGGCCTTCACCGCGACCTTGTAATTGCGGAAATCATGGTCCTCGAGGATGCGGATATGGTCAAGCGCGCTCTCGACCAGCGCGTCCGGGCAGGGCTCACCGTACTTTTCCAGCAAATCCTTTTCCAGGCTGCCGGCATTGACGCCAATGCGGATCGCGCAGCCGTTGGCCTTGGCCGCGGCGACGACTTCGCGAACGCGGTCGTCGCTGCCGATATTGCCCGGATTGATACGCAGGCAGGCGGCACCGGCGTCCGCCGCTTCCAGCGCGCGCTTATAGTGGAAATGGATGTCCGCGACGATCGGCACACGCGCCGCGCGGACGATCTGCTTCAGCGCCGTCGTGCTTTCGACATCGGGGCAGGACACGCGGATGATGTCGACCCCGGCCTCTTCGCAGCGGCGGATCTGGTCGATCGTCGCCTTCGCGTCCGATGTCGGAGTGTTGGTCATCGTCTGGACGGTGACGGGCGCATCGCCGCCGACGGCGACATTGCCGACCATGATCTGGCGGGACTGGCGGCGCTCGATCGTGCGCCACGGACGGATGGAGGACATGGGCGCGATATAGGCGCTATGGATGACAAAGGAAATTCTCTAAGGCGCGCGCCATGCCGAGTCCCCGCCGCCTGCGCCTAATCGCCGCCGCCTCCCTGTTCCTGGCAGCCCCAGCCGCCGCTTATTGGGAATATGGTCATGAAAGCGTGGCCGGCATCGCCCTGAAGGAAATGCGGCCATCGACGCGCTCTGCCGTGAATCGCCTGCTGGCCCAGGGCGCGTTGCTGGAAACACCGACCTGCCCCGTCAACACGCTGGAGGAAGCGAGCGTGTGGGCGGACTGTGTCAAGCCGCTGGGTGACCGCTTCGCCTATGCCTACAGCTGGCACTATCAGAACGTCGACGTGTGCAAGCCGTTCGATCTCAAGGCGGCGTGCAAGGACGGCAATTGCGTTTCGGCACAGATCGAGCGCAACGCGCGCCTGCTGGCCGATACCAGCGTCCCGACCCGCGAGCGGCTGATGGCGTTGGCCTTCCTGACCCATTTCGTCGGCGACCTTCACCAGCCAATGCATGCCGGCGATCACGCCGACCTTGGCGGCAATAGGGTCGCGGCCAATTACGGCATCATCGGCGGGCGTACCAACCTGCACAGCATCTGGGACGGATGGCTGGCGGAACGCGCGGCGACCACGCCGCCCGCTGGCCCGATCGCGCTGACAGCATCGATCAGCGCGGAGGGCAAGGCACGGATCGCGGGCGGAACGGTCGAGGACTGGAGCCGCGAGATGTGGGGAAAGGCTCGAAATCTTGCCTACCAAACGCTGGTCGGCGACCCATGCGGGGCGGTCCCGGCGGGCCGCCCCACGCTGGACGAGGCGGACGTTCGCGCGTTGATCCCCGACGTTCGGGAAAATATCGCCGCGGGCGGCATCCGCCTGGCGCGTCTGTTGGACGATGCCCTGGGACCGGCGCACAAGGCGCCCGGCCAGAAGAAACGCCGCTAGTCCTCGTTGCCCCAGCGCCACCGCCAACCGCCGCGGGTGGTGAGCGCGGTCACGATCGCCAGCCCGATGACGGCCGGTATGACAATGGCGAGGGCGGCCGGATCATCGGGCCCGAAGATCAACAGCGCGATCCCGACCAGTAGCATGAAGGCGGCAAGCACTGCCCATCCCTGCCACGCGATGGGCCAACCGGCGCCGAGGCCATAGCGCTTGGGGGCAAACCATTCCGGCCGGTCGCTCATCGTTTCGCGCTCACGAAATCGGCAATGCTGTTAACAAGGCCGGGGGCGAGCGGCGCGGCCTCATCCTGCATCACCGCAAGGTTGGCCGCGCGGTCGAGCGGCGCGACCTTCAGAACGTGGGACATGCCGTCGATTTTCACCAGCTTTGCTTTCGGCTGCGCCTTGGCCAATGCCTCGGCATCGCCAACGCCGACCTGCAAATCGGTCGTGCCCTGCACGATCAGCATCGGCCCCTGATAGGCGGCAGCAAGCCTGGCCGGATCGTAGCGGAACACGTCGATGAGGTATGGCTGCACCTTCGGATTGAAGAGGCCCTGCGCCAGTGCGGGATGCATCCCGTCGACGCTCACCGCCTTACCGCCTTCCAGCGAGGCAAGCGCTGCCTCCGCCTGCGGCAGGATGGGAGCATTGGCAGGGTTGGACCGAAGCTGGTCGCGGATCACCGTGCCGAGCGGTCGGCCAGCGGTCGCGACCAGGACCAATCCGCAGACATCGGGCAGTTTTGCCGAGGCCAGCGCGATCAGTCCGCCTTCGCTATGACCGAGCAGCCAGATGCAACGTGCGCCGGTGGCCTTCCGGGCCGAGGCAATCCATGCACCGGTGTCGGCAACATAATCGGCGATGGTTACCTTGTTGGGGTCGCCCGCCCCGACGCTTCCGAACAGTCCACGCTTGTCGATGCGCACGGTGGCGACGCCACGCTTCGCCAGGTCTTCGGCCAGCAGCCGGTAGGACGCGGACTTGACCCCCAGCGGGTTGTTGCCGTCACGGTCGGTCGGACCCGATCCGGGCAGGACCAGAACGGTTGCGGCGCTCCGCCCGTCGGGCTTCGTCACCGTTCCGGCGAGCGTGCCTGCCTGGATCGGCGTCGAGGCGGCGAGCATGGCAGCAGTGGCGGCGATGAACATCACTCTTTCTCCTTCGGCGGGCGGCCGCGTCTCACCGGCGCCGGCGCCCCAAGCTTCACCCCGCGGCCTTTGAGCGCCTCGCGCAGCAGGCATTCGACCTCGGCATTGACCGAGCGGAGATCGGTCGCCGCCAGCCGTTCGATCGCCGCCCACAGGGCGGGATCGACCCGTAACGGGTAGGCTTTGCGCTCGCCGGCCACGTTTTACTGGTACAGGCTGCCGGCGTTGACGACGGGCTGCGTGTCCCGCTCGCCGCAGAGGACGACCATCAGGTTCGAGACCATCGCCGCTCGCCGCTCATCGTCCAGCTCGACGACATTCTTCGCGCTCAACTGCTCCAGCGCCATCTCGACCATGCCGACCGCGCCCTCGACCAGCGTCTGGCGGGCCGCAACGACCGCCTGCGCCTGCTGGCGGCGAAGCATCGCCCCGGCGATTTCCTGCGCATAGGCAAGATGGGTAAAGCCGCATTCGTCGACGGTGATCCCGGCGACGGCGAGCCGCTCGATCAATTCCTTGCGAAGCTCGGCGCCGACCTCGTCATGGTTGCCGCGCAGCGTCACTTCCATGTGGGCGAAGTCGTCATAGGGGTAGCGCGATCCGATCGTCCGCACCGCGGCTTCGACCTGCACCTTCACGAACTGCTTGTAGTCGTCGATGTCGAACAGCGCCTGGGCCGTGTCGACCACGCGCCAGACGATCTGCGCCGCCATCTCGATCGGGTTGCCGCGCAGGTCGTTGACCTTGATGCGTTCGGAAATGAAGTTGTTGGCGCGGACCGATACCTTCTTGCGCATCAGCCACGGCAGCACCCAGCGCAGGCCGGTGACGCGATCGGTGCCCTTGTAATCGCCGAACAGGGTGATGGCTGCCGCCTGGTTGGGCTGCAGCATGTAGAAGCCGGGCGCGATCAGGATGATCAGCAGCGGACCGGCGATGACCGACAGGATCGGCAGGAGGCCCGCATTGTCGTTGGCAAGGTTCCAGATGCCATAAAGCTGCACGACGATCGCCAGCACGAGCAAGATCAGCATGGCGTAGCCGCTGGCGGTCGACGCCGGCCGTTCGCGGCTGGACGTGAGCGCGATGACGTTTGAATCGGTCATGTAGATGCCTCCCTTTAATTGATATCATATTTATATCGTTTGGGGGCCGAGTCAACTGGCGCTGGCGACACCTTGCCGCTAGGGCGTCGGCATGAGCTGGAAACTGGTGATCCACGGTGGGTGCGGCGCGATGCGGCCCGGGACGGTGTCGAAGGAGCAGGACGAGGCCGCGCGGGCGGGCTTGAACGCCGCGCTGGATGCCGGGTCGTCAATTCTCGCCTCGGGCGGATCGTCTCTCGATGCGGTCGAAGCGGCGGCGCGAGCACTGGAGGAAGACCCCTCCTTCAACGCCGGGCGAGGCAGCGTTCTGACCGCCGACGGACATGTCGAGCTGGATGCTGCGATCATGGAAGGAACGACGCGGCGGGCCGGGGCGGTTGCCGGACTTCGCACGACACGCGCGCCGATTGCCGCGGCCCGCGCGGCGATGGAGCTCAGCCCGCATGTCCTTCTGACTTACGAGGGCGGCGACCGCTTCGCCCGCGACCAGGGCCTGGAGCAGGTCGACAATGGCTGGTTCGTCATCCCCGAACGGGCCGCGCAGCTCGACCGGGTGATGGCGGCGGGCGGCCAGTTCGATGCCGACATCAAATATGGGACGATCGGCGCCGTTGCGGTCGACCAGTCGGGCCATGTTGCCGCGGCGACCTCGACGGGCGGCCTCACCGCAAAGCGCTGGGGCCGAATCGGCGATTCTCCGCTGATCGGCGCCGGCACCTATGCCGACGATCGCGCCGCCGCGGTCAGTGCTACGGGGCTTGGCGAATTGTTCATCCGAACCGCCGCCGCGCATGAGCTTTGCGCCCTTATCCGCCTCGGCGGGCTAGGATTGCAGGAGGCGCTCGACGCCGTCCTAGGCGAGGTTGGCTCGCTTGGCGGCAAAGGTGGCCTGATTGCCGTCGCGCCCTCCGGCGAAGTGGCGTGGGGCTTCACAACGCCAGACATGTACCGCGGCCGCGCGGGCAGCGACATCGAACGCTGCGTCGCGATCTACGGCGAGCCGGACTGACGAAACGGCAGCGCGGCCCGCGCCCAGTCGAGCTCCTGGTGAACGGCAGCCATCTCCCGGTTGACCGCGTCGCGCACTGCCTCGCGAAAGCCTCTGTCCGGGATGTAATGCAGCGAATGGGTGATGACCGGTTCGTATCCGCGCGCCAGCTTGTGCTCGCCCTGCGCCCCAGCCTGGACGGTCGAGAGGCCATGGTCGATCGCCCACTCGATCGCCCGGTGGTAGCTGAGCTCGAAATGGAGGAAGGGGACGTCTTCGACGCAGCCCCAGTAACGCCCATAGAGCGTGTCCTTCCCGACGAAATTGAGCGCGCCCGCGATTGGCGCACCATCGCGGGTGGCCAGGAATAGGAGAACGGCGTCGCCCATTGCCTCGACCAGGCCGGCGAAGAATGCCTCGGTCAGGTAGGGACGGCCCCACTTCCGGCTGCCGGTATCCTGATAGAAGCCCCACATCGCGTCCATGTCGGCGGACTGGATCTCCGCTCCGCGCTTGGTGACGATCTTCAATCCCTGACAGGCGCGCTCCCGCTCCTTGCGGATGGCCTTGCGCTTTCGGCTGGAGAGCGCGGCGAGGAAATCCTCGAACGAACCGTAACCGCGGTTGTGCCAGTGAAATTGCAGGCCAATCCGCGGAATCCAGCCGCGACGGGCGCCGGCATCCGCCTCGGCCTCGGTGCAGAAGGTCACGTGGGCGGAGCTTAGGCCATTCGATTGCACGACAGTCTCCGCCACCGCCAGGGCAGGATCGAACTCGCCTAGCAGTCGACGCCCGACGACGGGGCTGAACGGCACCGAAACCTGCAGCTTGGGATAATATTGGCCGCCGGCACGCTCCCATGCGTCCGCCCAGCCATGATCGAAGACATATTCGCCCTGGCTATGGAATTTCAGGTAAGCCGGAAGCGCGCTGATCGCCCGGTCGCCACGGTCGACCAGCAGCGGGAGCGGCTGCCAGCCGGTGCCGGCTCCGACGCTGCCGCTCGACTCGAGAAGGGCGAGAAAGCGCTGGTCGAGGAAGGGATCGCCCTCTCCCGCCAATCGCAGCCAGTCGGCCGCGTCGACCTCGGCGAAGGCTCCGGCGATCCGCGCGGTCATTTCCAGGTCAGCCTCGGCCATCACCTTCCCAAATGAGGGCGTCGGCGAATGGTTCAAGCGCCCTGCGCTGAACCGAGCTTTTCACGGTCCAGCTATAAATTGGCATGGCGCGCCTCAGCCGCTGCGCCCAGGCTTTCGCCACCGCGTGAGTTTCGATCGCCGCGAACTGGGGCCGCGCTTGCCACAAGGCCAGCCGCCGGCTGACCCGGTCGAGGCGGTCATTGATGACCAAGCCACGTCGCATCGTGGGTAGCCGGGTCCGTATCGAGCGCATCAGCAGCGCATCGAAGCTCATCACGCCGTAAGGCCCGCGATAATCCCAGAGCGTCTTTTCGAGGGCATGGCACCAGTCTGCCCGGCGCCCCGGCACTTGGCCTCGATCAGCATCGGTGCGCGCCCGCTGACCAGCCGCAGCAGTTCGCTCAAGGTCGGAACCGGTCGCCCGGGAAAGGGAAGTTGCCGGACCTCCGCCAACATCGCCTGCTCGATGACCAAGTCGCTGCCCGTCAGGCGAAGGGCGTTCGAATCATGAAAAACGACGATTTCACCGTCGCGCGTCAGGCGGACGTCGCATTCGACCCCCGCGCCCGCTTCCAGGCAAGCCTCGAACGCGGCGAGGCTGTTCTCGACGAGCGGAGAAGGCCCGTGCAAGCCACGGTGCGCAAAGCCGGCGGCACCCGGCCAGAGTGGGTCAGTCGAGTGCGGGTCAGGCCCGGACAGCGACGACCGCATCCACCTCGACCGCGACGCCGAGCGGAAGCACCGGCACGCCGACAGCGCTTCGAGCATGGCGACCGGCTTCGCCGAACACGTCCTGCATGAGTTCGCTGGCGCCATTGGCGACCTTCGGCTGATCGGTGAACTCGCTCGCCGAGTTCACGAACACGCCGAGCTTCACGATTCGCTCGACGCGGTCGAGTGACCCGAGCGCGGCCTTCATTTGCGCGAGCAGCATGATGCCGCAGCGGCGGGCGGCGGCGGCACCGGCGTCCAGATCGACATCCTCGCCAAGCCTACCCTTGATCAGGCTGCCGTCCTCCGCGAACGAAATCTGCCCCGAGATGTGGAGCAGGCCGTTGGCCTCTACCGCAGGAACATAGGAGGCGACCGGCGCGGCCGGCTGCGGAAGGACGATGCCGAGTTCGGCGAGGCGTTGGTCGATGCTCATGGGGCCGCCCTCAACACCCGAAGCGCCGCCGGGTCAAGCGTCGCGGTGGACTGCGAAGCCGGCCCAACTCTGGTTGACCGGCATCAATTCCAGCGCGTTGATGTTGAGGTGCGGGGGCAAGGTCGCGACCCAGTGAATGGTTTCGGCGATATCGTCGGCCGTCATCGGATCCATGTTGGCGTAAAGCGCGTCCGATGCCGCCTGGTCGCCGCCATTGCGGACCAGCGTGAACTCGGTCTCCACCATGCCCGGCTCAATCGAGGTGACTCGGACGCCGGTCCCGGCAAGGTCGCAGCGAAGCCCGAGGCTGAATTGCCGAACGAACGCTTTCGACCCTGCATATACCGCCCCGCCGAAATAGGGGTAGGTCGCGGCCACCGACGACAGGTTGATGACGGCCCCGCGCCGTCCGATCAGCCGCGGAAGCAGCGCCCGGGTGAGGGCCACCAATCCGGCGATGTTGGTGTCGATCACCGTATCCAGCGGCGCCTGCTCGGCCTGTTGAAGCGGATTCATTGGCGGGGCGAGGCCAGCGTTATTGAGCAGCAAGTCGACGTCAGAGAAGCCGGGGGAAGCGATTCCAGCACCGCGCCGAACTGCTCCGGCTCCGTCATGTCGAGGAGCAGCGGCAGGAAGGCACCGCCAAGGTCCGCCGCCAATCGCTCCAGCCGGTCCTCGCGCCGGCCCGTGCCGATCACTTTCCAACCGTCGCCGGCAAAGCGCCGCGCCGCCGCCTCGCCAATGCCCGCCGTGGCGCCGGTGATGAAAATGGTCCGGGTCATGTCAGCCTTTCAATCGTTCGATCAGCCAGTCGGATGCGGTCGCCCAATCGTCAATCCGGGCATGGGCTTCCAGCGCGGCCGGAACCGCCGGGGCCAGACGCGGCTCCGCGACCATGTGCAGCCGCCAGACGTCGGGCGCATGCTTGGCGACGGACGCGTGATGGACCGGCAGGTCATCGACGAAAGCGGCGCTAGTCGCACCGAAACGCTCGACGATGGCGCGGGCCGGAACGCCCTTCCCGCCCTGATTGCACACGACCTCGTGGCGGATGCCGTGGTTCGCAAGCTGCTCGACCCGCCACGGATGGGCCTCGTCGCCCAGGTTGGTGAGCACGACGATATCGGCGATCTCGCCAATCCGGCCCAGCGCCTCGACCGCGCCCGGAACGAGCGTCTGCCGGTGCATCTCGTTACGGAAGAACTGGTCGAGCAACGGCCACACCCGCTCCGTGGGGACCGGTTCGCCCGAACGACGATCGGTCATCGCCTCTCCGAAACTCCCGGTTTCGAAGGCGAAGCGGATGCCATGCGCTTCATCGAGCCACGCGTCGAAATGCGACACCATGTGCAGCAGCACTTCATCGCAGTCGGTGATCAGCAGCGGCCGTCCGCTCATCGCTCCAGAACCTCGCGCGCGGCGATCAGCGCTTCGGGCCTTACCGCCAGAGCGGAGGCGACGGCGATCAGGTCGGGCTCATGCGCCTCGAGGAAATCGAACAGGGCGGCAAAGAGGGTGCGGTCGCCGTCAGCCACCCGCTGTCGCAAAGAAATCGTCTCGATTCCGGTCAGATCGAGGAACCTCTGGGCCCGACGCTCGTCGGCCAGCGTTTGGGTCAGCGCGGAGAGGGCAAGCGCCTCCGCATCGTTTGTCGTGGATGGGAACATCGCCTAGTATCGTTCCGGTGGTGTGTGGAGGAATGAGCGGTTTGGCCAAGATCCTGGTTGTCGAGGACAACGCCCTCAACATCAAGTTGTTCTGCGACCTGCTCGCCGCCCATGGTCATGAGCCCGAAGCTGTGCTCGACAGCCGCGAGGCACTCGACATGGCGCGCTCGTTCGATCCCGACCTGGTCATCACCGACATCCAGTTGCCGCATGTGTCCGGAATGGAGCTGATGCAGCAGCTTCGCGCCGACGAGCATCTGAAGGACGTTCCGATCATGGCCGTCACGGCCTACGCCGCGCAGGGCGACGATGAACGGTTCCGCGCTGCCGGCGCGTCGGCCTATGTGTCGAAGCCGATTTCGGTGATCCGCTTCGCGGAAACCGTCGAGAATTTGCTGGCCGAGGGCGCCGCCAAGAAGGCCGAGGCCGAAAACGAATCGGGCGGCCCCGTTTCCGAGGCCGCCCGATCGATCCGTCGAACGGACCGGAAGACGAAAGCGGCAAGCCGCTTACTTGATCTTCGCTTCCTTGAATTCGACGTGCTTGCGCGCGACCGGGTCGTACTTGCGGAACGACATCTTTTCGGTCTGGTTGCGCGGGTTCTTCTTGGTCACGTAGAAAAAGCCGGTGTCAGCGGTGCTGACAAGCTTGATCTTGACGGTTGCCGGCTTGGCCATCGCGAATATCCTGATGCGCTAGAAAATATGAAGGCGGCGCATGACGCCGCCCGAACGCGGGGCCATTGCCGCCTGAAGCCGTCAAAGTCAAGCCGTTTGCCCATCCCCCACCTTTGTCAGCTGTTGCTGCATCATGCTTGAAAATCCGATGCCCGGCGTGAGTTGGTCGAGCTTTTCGTCAATCGAAGCGATGTAGCGCGTCATCTCCTTCTTGAGGCGTGGAGCGGAGCGAACGACGCGGGCCGCCGCCGCCGCCTCCGCCGGCTCGATGCTGACCTTGCAGGGAATGACCAGCTGCACGCCGACGATGCGACCGTCTGCCATTGCGAACCGGTCCCCGCATGCATCGCGGATCCGCTTCTGAAGGGCGTAGGGCATGACTTCGCGGATCATCGTCCGATAGGGGTAGGTTTCGGCAACGACGCGATTACTGACGCTGAGTCCGAGGTAATAATCGCTCACCAGCTGCTGAAGCCGCGCATCGCCGATCCGGGTGAACATGCCGTTGGCGATCATTTCGTCGTAGATCTGCGTTTTCGCCTGGGTCGTGTCGGTCTGGCTCAATTGATAGGCGGCGATCAGGAAGTCACGGTCGGACGTATCGGGCCCGCCGCTCAATGCCGCCAATGCCTGCTGGCCGTAGGTGCGAACGGTTTCGTAGTAATGTTCCTGGCTGGCGAATTGCAGCCCGTTGAAGCGCACTTCATCGATCAGTCGCTGCCGGTACTCCCGCGCCTGCTCCCCCTCGATTCGCTGTTCGTTCCAGACGCTCGCCTGCGTCCCAAGGAAGACGCCGAGGACGACGATGCCGACGTCGATCAGCACCGCGAACCAGTTCTGATCGACGACATGCTCCCGGAAGCGGCGGATGACCATGGATTGCCCCAATCCCGTTTGACTCACTGTTAACCCATTTAAGCGAATCTGCCAGCGTCAACGGAGATTGAACGCCATGGCCACTGATTCGCTCAAGATCGTCCACGCCCGGATCGGCGAGCGGATCGCCGAGATCGAATCGCGGATGCCGCGCCTCGCGCCCCAGGCGATCTCCCAGAAGATGGACGCGATCCGTGCGATGGCCGCCGAATACGGCCTGTCGGCGCTCGAGGGCCTTGCCGATTACGGCAAGCGGCACGCGATGATGCCGGGCTACGCCCAGGCGACCCGGTCTTGCCTCGAGCATATGGGCGAAGCACTCGTCAGCAGCGATCCCGCGCACGACCGCGAATCGATCCTCGCCGCGCTGGCGGTCCGCCTCCACTAAGGGCACCAAGTGCCACGCCCGTGCATTGGGCGGGCATGGACGCGCGCATCGGCTATTGCTGCACTTACGTCTCGCCGACCGGCGATGACGCCGAGGCGCGGGAACTATGCATGCGCGGCCCGACCATCGCTTCCATTTCAAAGGCTGGCGGGTTGGAGACGGCGGCCAAACTGGAATCCACCATCGTCGAGAACCTCGACATTCTCCATCGCCAGATCGCGCGGGTCGCGGCTCTCCCGCCGTTGGAACGGCTTTTCCGGATCCAGTCGGGCTTCCTCATCGGCTGGTCGCACCCGGCGTTGGCGGATGCCTGGACGAGCGCGTTGCGTGGCGAGGTGGAACGGCGACTGGCCGATGCAGGCAAGGCGGCACGGGCGGGCGATGTCCGCTTATCGATGCATCCGGCGCAGCACGCGATCCTTGCGACGCTGCGCCCCGAGGCGCTCGACAACGCCCTTCGCGACATCGTCGACCATCTCGAGATCTTCCAGATGCTGGGGTACGGCAATGGGTGGCACCCGCATGGCGCCAGCATCAACATTCATGGCGGTGCGCGCGCGGCGGGGATCGAAGGGTTGAACGCCGGGTTGGACCGCGTCCCGGCGGCCGCGATCGACCTTCTCACGATCGAAAACGACGAGGTCAGCTTCGGCCTCGACGATTTGCTTTTGGTCGGCCGCCGTGTCGCGATCGTCGTCGACTTCCACCACCATTGGATCTTCACCCGAGGCCAATGGCTCCAACCCGACGACGGGCGCGTCGACCAAATCAAGGCCAGTTGGCGCGGCGTCCGGCCGCTCGCCCACATCTCGGTCAGCCGCGAAAATGTCGTCGTCGACCATTGTCCGGACACGCTTCCCGACTTCGCCGCGTTGAGCGAAGCCGGTCACAAGGCGGCCCATCTTCGCGGTCATAGCGAAGGCATGTGGAACGCGGCGGTCAACGCGCTGGTCGCCGGCCATCTCGACTGGTGCGACGTCGAGGTTGAGGCGAAGGCCAAGAACATCGCCAGCCGCCAACTGGCCGATTTCGTCCGTGCGTTGGAGCCAGCCTGAGTGCGCGCCTTCAGCCAGTTGCTCGACGATCTGGTCTACACGCGGTCGCGACTGACCAAACTGCGGCTGATCGGCGACTACCTCAAGACCACGCCGGATCCCGACCGAGGCCTGGCGCTGGCGGCGCTGACGGGCACGCTGGACATACCGGCGGTCAAGCCGGCGGTGGTTCGGGCGCTGGCCGAAGAGCGGATCGACCCGGTGCTGCTGCGCATGAGCCGCGACTATGTCGGCGACATGGCGGAAACCGTCTCGCTGCTGTGGCCGCCGCCCGAGGGAGAGCCCGCGGACCTCGATGACGGCACCATCCGCCTGAGCGAAGCGGTCGAGCGGCTGCGCGGTGTCAGCAAATCGGACGCGCCCGCGATCCTTGCTGCGATGCTCGACCATCTCGATGTGTCAGGACGCTTCGCCTTGCTGAAACTGGCAACGGGCGCATTGCGTGTTGGCATCTCCGCCAGGCTGGCGAAGCAGGCGTTGGCCGATGCTTTCCAACTCGACGTCGAACAGGTTGAAGAGGTCTGGCACGGCCTCCGCCCCCCTATGCCGAGCTGTTCGACTGGGGCGAAGGCCGAGGCCCGCAGCCGACCGCCAAGGACATTCCGGTGTTTCGTCCGTTCATGCTGGCCCACCCGCTGGAAGAGACACGGGTCGACCTCGCGGATTATGCCGCCGAGTGGAAATGGGACGGCATTCGCATCCAGCTGGTCCACGCCGGCGGCGACACGCGGCTCTACAGCCGCACCGGCGACGACATTTCGGGAAGCTTCCCCGACATCGCCTCGGCATTCGCGACGACCGCGGTGCTCGATGGCGAGCTGCTGGTGCGTGGCGAATCCCAGGGGGCCGAAACACATGGCGGCGCGGCGGCCAGCTTCAACGCGCTTCAGCAGCGGCTGGGCCGCAAGAACGTCAGCAACAGAGTCCAGTCGCAATATCCGGCGTTCGTGCGCCTTTACGACATATTGTTCGATGGTGACGAGGACCTCCGCGCCCTGCCTTGGATCGCCCGGCGTCAGCGGCTGGAGCAGGTCGTCGGCGGGCTCGACGACGAGCGCTTCGACCTGTCGCGCCTTATCGAGGCGGACAGCTTCGAAGCGCTGGAGGAAGTGCGCGCCGGCGTACGCGACGATGGCGTCGAGGGCATGATGCTGAAGCGCCGCGACAGTCCCTATGTCGCGGGTCGCCGTGTCGGCCTGTGGTACAAGTGGAAGCGCGACCCGCTCACTGCCGACTGCGTGATGATGTACGCACAGCGCGGGTCGGGAAAGCGATCCAGCTTCTACAGCGACTATACCTTTGGCTGCTGGAGCGAAGCGGGCGAGTTGCTGCCGGTGGGCAAGGCCTATTTCGGGTTCACCGACGAGGAACTGAAGTGGCTCGACAAGTTCGTCCGCAATAACACGCTGAACCGCTTCGGCCCGGTCCGCGAGGTCGAGAAGTCGCTGGTCCTCGAAGTCGCGTTCGATTCCATCCACGCGTCGAAGCGGCACAAGTCGGGCCTGGCGATGCGCTTTCCCCGGATCAGCCGCATCCGCACCGACAAGCCGGCGCATGAGGCCGACCGGATCGAGACGTTGCTGGCGATGGCGACCTAGATCAGCCGCTTTTCCATCACGAGGAATTCCAGATCGTCGCGATTGGGCAGCCCGAAGCGGGGATTGCCATGCGGGAACGGTCGCCGCTCGCCTGTCACGGCGTAGCCGCGGCGCCTATACCATTCGATCAACTCCCTGCGTTGGACGATGACGGTCATTTCAATCCGGGTGGCGCCGAAACGCGTGATCGCCTGGTCCTCCGCCGCGGCAAGCAGGAGGCGGCCAAGGCCCGTTCCCTGCCGGCCCGGTTCGACGGTGAACAGGCCAAGGTAGGCAAGATTGTCACCCTGGTCGGTCAGCGCGACGCAGGCCCGGATCGAGTCGCCGTCGCGGAAGATCAACAGCGCCTGCCGCGGATCGACGATCATCTCCTCAATGCCTTCGGCATCGGTCCGCTGCCCGCCGAGGAGGTCCGCCTCATGAGTCCAGCCTTGCCGCGCGCTATCGCCGCGATAGGCAGATTCGATCAGGCCATGCAGCGCGGGAATGTCGGCAGTCGTCGCGGGCTCCAAGTGCATGACGCGCTTTTGCCCCAGATCGCGGGCACGAAAAAGCCCGCCTGGCACCAGGCCAGGCGGGCCAATTCGTTTCGCGTGAAGCCCTAGGCCTGGATCGGCTGCAGGTTCACCGCCGCATATTTTCCGCGACGATCGACTTCGATGTCGAATTCGAAGCGGTCGCCTTCGTTGATCGTCGGCAGGCCGGCGCGCTCGACCGCCGAGATGTGAACGAACGCATCCGGCTGGCCGTCGTCACGGCTGATGAAGCCAAAGCCCTTCATGGAGTTGAAGAACTTGACGGTGCCCTGGGCCTTCTCGCCGGTCAGCTGACGCTGCGGGCCACGTTCGCCGCCCATGCCGCCCTCACGCGGAGCGCCGCCACCCGTGCGGACGACTTCCATCGGCTCACCGTCGATCTTGAGGTTGGTGGCCGAGATGCGGCCGCCGCGATCGACGAGGGTGAAGTCCAACGGCTGGCCATCGGCCAGGTCGGTCAGGCCGGCCTGTTCCACGGCGGAAATATGGACGAAAACGTCCTCGCCGCCATCGTCACGAACGATGAAGCCGAAGCCCTTTTGCGGGTTGAAGAATTTGACGATGCCCTTGCCTTCGCCAACGACCTGCGGGGGCATGCCGCCACCGCCACCGCCGCCGCCACGGAAGCCGCCGCCGCCGCCACCACCGCCGAAGCGACCGCCGCCGCCTCCGCCGCCGTAGCCGCCGCCACCGCCGCCGCCGCGATAGCCACCGCCACCGCCGCCGCCGCCGCCGAAGCCGCCGCCACGATCGCCATAGCCGCCACCGGGGCCGCCGAAGCCGCCACCGCCACCGAAGCCACCACGATCACCAAAACCGCCGCGATCACCACCGAAATTGTCTTCGCCGAATCCGTCGCGCTTGTCCCGGCCGCGCCCACCGCGCTCGCCCTTACGCCCTCGATCGAAACCCATGCCCGTCCAAACTCTCTTGAGCCCCAAAAATCGAAGAACCAACGCGCTGGGCCATGGCGCAACCGGCCGCACTGCGCGAAACTGATCGCGCGCACGGCACGGGCCTTACAGGAAAAATGGCACGACTCCTAGCGATTCCATCCCGCGGGACTGGCGGCATGGTTGCATTAGCGACTAGAGGGGGTCGAGACCGGCCGTCAGGGGCGGTTCAGCGTAGCTGCCCCATGCGCAGGCGAAGAGATTATGGCGATACATTTTCACGAAGAAGACATTCCCTCGGCCGACCTGTTCGCGCCCGACGCGGCCATTGCGGTCGACACCGAGGCGATGGGCCTGATGCCCGGGCGCGACCGGCTATGCCTGGTCCAGCTGAGCGATGGCGGCGGCGACGAGCACCTCGTCCGCTTTGGTCCGGGTAGCGACTATGCCGCGCCGAACCTCAAGGCCCTGCTGGGCGATCCCAATCGCCTGAAGCTTTACCATTTCGCGCGTTTTGACGTCGCCATCATGCGCGCCTACCTCGGGATCACCGCCGCGCCCCTTTATTGCACGCGCACAGCCTCGCGCCTGGTCAGGACCTACACCGATCGTCATGGCCTGAAGGAACTGGTCAAGGAATTGCTCGGTCAGGATCTCAGCAAGCAGCAGCAGACCAGCGACTGGGGCGCGGCCGAGATCAATGACGCCCAGCGCGAATATGCCGCCAGTGACGTCCGCTACCTTCACGCGCTCAAGGCCAAGCTCGATGAACGTCTGGCCCGCGAGAACCGCGTGGAGCTGGCCCAGGCCTGCTTCGACTTCCTTCCTGCCCGCGCCCTGCTCGACCTTGCCGGTTGGGCCGAGGTCGACCTGTTCGCGCATAGCTGACGGGTGAAGCGTGTCCGAAGCCGCTTACCGCGAACGCGCCGTCAAGCAGCACTGGGCCGAGCCCGGTAGCCGCCATGACCGCGTCGTGCGGCTGGCCAAGCTGGGCCTGCCAGTGCTGGCGCTTGCATTGCTACTGTTGCTCGCCATCGCGCCGTTCGGCCGCAAGGGCGACGTCAGCTTCATTCTCGACAAGAATAAGGTCGACGAGGCCGAGGAACGGATGCGGGTCGAGGCGGCGCGTTACAGCGGGAAAGACAACGAAGGGCGCAATTTCGCGATCGTGGCGAACCAGGCGATCCAGCCGAGCAGCAGCCAACCGGTGGTGCAGATCCACGGCATGGCGGCGCGGCTCGACCTAGCCAATGGACCGCTGACCATCCAGGCTCCCCAGGGACGGTACAACCTGGAAACGCAGAAGGTGTTGGTGGACGGCGCGGTGCGGGTCGCCGGTCCTGACGGCTATCGGCTGGAAACCAGCGACGTGGGGGTCGACCTCAAGACTCGGCGGCTTTCCAGCGCCGGACCCGTACAGGGGTCGATGCGGCTTGGTGAATTCAGCGCCGGCCACCTCAATGCCGACCTCGGATCGCGGTCGGTGTCACTGACCGGAGGTGCTCGCTTGAAAATCGTGCAAGGGGCGCTCAGATGAACGTCATGGGGCAAGTTCGAACGAAATGGTTGGTGGCGCTGGGCTCGCTGGGCCTGATTGCGGCCACCGCGTATGCGGCAGAGCCGGTGTCGGCGCTGAAGGGGCATGATTCGAACCAGCCCGTCGACGTGGCAGCTGACCGGATCGAAGTGCAGGATCGTGCCGACCGCGCCATTTTCGCCGGCAACGTCCATGTCACCCAAGGGCAGCTCTCGCTCGACGCGGCGCGACTTACCGTGGCCTATTCGTCAAGCGGAGGAATCCAGATCCAACGCCTCGACGCATCGGGTGGCGTGGTGGTTCGCAGCCCGTCGGAAACCGCGCGCGGCAATTTCGGTATCTACGACCTCGACCGAAAGCTGATCACCCTGGTCGGCGCCGTCCGGCTGGAGCGCGGCGGCAGCCACGTCATGGGATCGCGGCTGGTCATCGACCTGACCTCCGGACGAGCCGTGATCGACGGCGGCTCGCCGGGCGTCGGTTCATCGGGCGGCCGGGTGACCGGACGCTTTACCGTCCCGCAGCGCAGTTAGGCCGCCCGTGAACGACGTCCAGGCCTTTGAACGGTCCGCGGTCGAAATGGCCGGAGCGCCGTTTCGCGGGCTTGAGGTCCGGTCGATCGCCAAATCCTACGACAAGCGCGCCGTGCTTCACGATGTGTCGATGAGCGTATCGCGCGGCGAGGTCGTCGGCCTTCTCGGCCCCAACGGTGCCGGCAAGACGACCAGCTTCTACTCGGTTATGGGCCTCGTTCGTCCCGACACCGGGCGGATCATTCTCGACGGGCAGGACATCACCCACCTGCCGATGTACCGCCGCGCTATTCTGGGCCTTGGCTATTTGCCGCAGGAAACTTCGATCTTTCGCGGCCTCACCGTCGAACAGAATATCCTGTCGGTGCTCGAAGTTAGTGAGCCGGACGGTGCCGCCCGTGCCGCGAGGCTGGAGCAATTGCTCGACGAATTCGGCCTGACCCGCTTGCGCACCTCGCCGGCTATGGCGCTTTCAGGCGGTGAGCGTCGGCGCTGCGAAATCGCGCGCGCACTGGCTGCCGATCCTTCGATCATGCTGCTCGACGAACCGTTCGCCGGCATCGACCCCATTTCGATCAGCGACATCCGCGACCTAGTGAAGGACCTGAAGCAGCGCGACATCGGCGTGCTGATCACCGACCACAACGTGCGCGAAACGCTGGAAATCGTCGACCGCGCCTGCATCATCTACGACGGCCAGGTGCTGTTCGAAGGCACCCCCCAAGCGCTCGTCGCCGACGAGCAGGTCCGCCGGCTCTACCTCGGCGAGAGCTTCGCGCTGTAGCGCCGGCGGGCAGGGTCATCATGGGGCTCGGCCCACGTCTCGACATTCGCCAAACTCAGTCGCTGGTCATGACCCAGCAGCTGCAGGCGGCCATCAAGCTGCTGGCGCTGTCCAACCTGGAAATCGAAGCGGTCATCGCCGAGGAATTGGCCAAGAACCCGCTGCTTGAGGCGCGGCCGGGCGAGGGCGCGGCCGAAGGCGGCGTCATCGTTCGCGAGGATCGCGAAACGGGTGATGAGGCGCCCGACCCCACTGGCAGCGACGAGCTGATCGGCAAGCTTGGCGGAATCGACGACAGCCCGGTCGACGTCGACTGGCGTGAATCTGCCCTCGACGTCGACAGCGCCGTCGACCTTCCATCCGGAAACGACGAGGGATTCGACTTCGATCGGCTCGAAGCCGGCGAGACTGGTCTGAGTGAGCACCTGCTGGCCCAACTCCATGGCATCGGCGGCGCCGTCGGTCGCGCGGCCGAGGCTATCATCCATGAGCTGGAAGAAACCGGCTACCTTCAAACGCCGCTGGACGTCATCGCCAACGAAACCGACACCGGCCTGGCCGAGGTGCGGGAGGCGTTGGCACTGGTCCAGTCGCTCGATCCGCCGGGTATCGCGGCGCGCAGCCTGGAAGAATGTATCGCGCTCCAGGCGAAAGCCGCCGACCGCTATGACCCCGCCATGGCGCGGTTGATTGCCAACCTCGACCTGCTCGCCAAGGGGCGAATGAAGGATTTGAAGCGCATCTGCGGAGTCGACGACGAAGACCTCGTCGACATGGTCCGCGAACTCAAGGACTACGACCCCAAGCCGGGCTGCCGCTTCGTCAATCGTGAACCGGACGCCATCGTTCCCGACCTTTTCGTCCGCCCTTCCCGCGGCGGTTGGACGGTAGAGCTCAACAACGCCGTGCTGCCGCGGGTCCTCGTCAATCGACGGTATCATGCGGAGTTGAAGCGCGGGCCACAGGACAAGCAGTCCAAGGCATGGCTCAACGATTGTCTGGCGAGCGCGAACTGGCTGGTGAAGGCACTCGACCAGCGCGCCCGGACCATCGTTAAGGTCGCGACCGAGATCGTCCGCGCCCAACAGGCGTTCTTCGAGGGGGGCGGCGTCGCGGCCCTGAAGCCGCTGAGCATGGCTAAGGTCGCCGAGGCGATCGAGATGCATGAATCGACCGTCAGCCGGGTTGCCGCCAACAAATATTTGGAATGCGGCCTGGGTCTGTTCGAGCTTCGCTACTTCTTCGGTTCAGGCGTCGCTTCCGACAGCGGCGAGGGCGCTGCGGCAGAGGCCGTCAAAGCCCGAATCGGCAAGCTGATCGCGGCCGAGGACGACATCCTGAGCGACGACACGCTGGTCGAGTTGCTGAGGAAGGAAGGGTTCGACCTCGCTCGACGGACCGTCGCCAAGTATCGCGAGGCCATGGGCATCGGGTCGTCGATCCAGCGCCGGCGCCAACGCAAGATGGCCGGCGGCTAAAGGACCAACCGCGCCCAGATCGGCAGATGGTCGCTCGCCTTGCGCGCCTCGCTGCTGCTGTGGACGCCGCAGGCGTCGATCTTCAGCTTCTTGTCGACGATGATCCGGTCGAGCGCGGCCACCGGCCTGCGGCTGTGGAAACTCGGGCCGGTCGCCGCGAACCGGTAATGCCCGTCCAATTCCGCCAGGCTTTGCGCGCGAGGCCGCCATTCGTTGGTGTCGCCCATCAACACGGTCGGCATCGGCCGGTGGCAGTGGCGGATATGGTCCAGAATCGCACGCACCTGCCGCTTGCGCCACAGGCCGCTCAGATCGAGGTGCATTCCGACGATGCGCAGGTCGCGCCCGCCGATGCGCAATTCCGCGACGACCGCGCCGCGCGGCTCGAAGGTCGGCAGGTGGAGCGCCTCCGTGCCGGTGATCTCGACGTCGCGCTTCACCAGGATGGCGTTGCCGTGCCAGCCGAGGTTGCGGGTGGCGAGGCCAAGCCTGCTCTCGATCCGTTCACCGAAGGGAATCGCGTGCGCCAGCCGCGAATGGCTCACCCCGAATTCCACCGGCTTGTAGAGCCCGTGGCCGTCGATCAGCTCATGCGGCACCGCCGAAGCGCGTGTCCCGAAACGTTTGTCGGCTTCCTGCAGCGCGACGATGTCGGCGTCTATTTCCTGGAGGACATGAAGCACCCGGTCCGGCCGCCGCTTGCGGTCGGTCCCGATGGCCTTGCGCATGTTGTAGGACGCGACGGTGACGGTGGCGGGCACGCTCATCCCACCGCCAACCCGATCGCCGCGCCGATGTTCCTCAAACGTCGAGGTTCGCGACGTTCAGTGCGTTGTCCTGGATGAACTCGCGGCGAGGCTCGACCACATCGCCCATCAGACGGGTGAAGATCTCGTCCGCAACGTCGGCCTGGTCGATCGCGACGCGGAGCATCGACCGGTTGAGCGGATCGAGCGTCGTTTCCCACAGCTGCTCGGCGTTCATTTCGCCAAGCCCCTTGTAGCGCTGGATCGACAAGCCCTTGCGGCCCGCCGCGAGAATGGCGTCTAGAAGTTGCGACGGGCGGGCAACGAGCGTTTCGCCCTTGCCGATGACCAGCGCGGTTTCCGTCTCTTCGTCACCCTCGGCGCCGTCGTCGGTCGTCGCCGTATCGTCTTCGCCGGCATCGCTTCGCTCGGCCGCCTTGAGCGCCACGAGCTTGCGCGCGCCGACATAAAGTTCGGCCTGCTCCTTGGCGAGGACGTGCAGCTTGCGTGCTTCGGTCGAGGCAATGAACGCCGCTTCGATGATGTGATGGTCGGTCACCCCGCGCCACAGCCGCTCGAAGTGGAAGCCGCCTTCAGACGTCAGCCGCGCCGTCCACTGCGCCTCGGGATCCCCCTGGTCGAGCCGCCGAGTCACTTCCGCGAGGCGGCCGGCGCGTTCGTCCGAGCCGATCGCGGGATCGAGCGCGCCACCGAGCGCCAGCGTTTCGACGATCACCGGATCGTAGCGGCGCGGCGCGTAGGCCATCAGCGCCCGCATGCGGCGAGCATGTTCGACCAAGGCCAGCAACGGCGAGCCCGAACCGATCCCGTCGAGCGAGGTCAGCTGCACACCATTGCGGACAAGGTAGTCGTCCAGCGCCGCTTCATCCTTGAGATATTCCGCCGCCTTGCCGCGCGTCGCCTTGTACAGCGGCGGCTGGGCGATCAGCAGGTGGCCCGCCTCGATCAGTTCCGGCATTTGCCGGTAGAAAAAGGTCAGCAGCAGGGTGCGAATGTGGGCGCCGTCGACATCGGCGTCGGTCATGATGATGATCTTGTGATAGCGCAGCTTCTCGAGCGTGAATTCTTCCCGCCCGATACCGGTGCCCATCGCCTGGATCAGCGAGATGATCTCCTTCGACGAGAGCATGCGATCGGTTCGCGCGCGCTCGACGTTCAGGATCTTGCCGCGGATCGGAAGGATCGCCTGATATTCGCTGTTGCGGCCCGACTTGGCCGAGCCGCCGGCCGAATCGCCCTCGACGATGAATAGTTCTGACTTGGCCGGGTCGCGCTCACGGCAATCGTGAAGCTTGCCGGGAAGTCCCGTCACCCCCATTACCGTCTTGCGGCTGGCATCACGCGCCTTGCGTGCCGCTTCGCGAGCCGCCGCGGCGTCGATCACCTTCTGGATGATGGCACGGGCGTTGGCGGGGTTTTCTTCCAGCCACTCGCTCATCTTGTCGCTCATCAGGCTTTCGAGCGGCTGGCGAACTTCGGAACTGACCAGCTTGTCCTTGGTCTGCGAGCTGAACTTGGGATCGGGCAGCTTGACCGATACGATTGCGGTCAGGCCTTCACGCATGTCGTCGCCGGTCAGCGCGACTTTCTCCTTTTTCAGAAGGCCGGACTTTTCCGCGTAATTGTTGATGGTGCGGGTCAGCGCCGCGCGGAATGCGGCCATGTGCGTGCCACCATCGCGCTGCGGGATGTTGTTGGTGAACGGCAGGACGTTTTCGTAATAGCTGTCGTTCCATTCCAGCGCGACATCGATGCCGATCCCGTCGCGCACCGCCGAGATGGCGATCGGTTCGGGGAACAGCGGCGTCTTGGCGCGGTCGAGATATTTGACGAACGCGGCGATCCCGCCCTCGTAATACAACTCATGCTCGACCCGCTCCTCATGGCGCGCGTCGGCCAGGATCAGGCGGACGCCCGAGTTGAGGAACGCCAGCTCCCGGTAACGATGCTCCAGCCGTTCGAAGTCAAATTCGGTGATCTTGAACGTCTCGGGGCTGGGCAGGAAAGTGACGCGCGTGCCCTTCTTGCCCTCCGGCGCCGGGCCGACAAGTTTCAGGGGCGCGACCGCGTCGCCATGGGCGAATCGCATGAAATGCTCCTCGCCGTCGCGCCAGATGGTGAGGTCCAGGAATTCGCTGAGCGCGTTGACGACGCTGACGCCGACGCCGTGGAGACCGCCCGAAACCTTGTAGGCGTTGTCGTCGCTGGTGTTTTCGAACTTACCGCCGGCGTGGAGCTGGGTCATGATGACTTCGGCCGCGGAGACCCCCTCCTCGGGGTGGATGCCGGTCGGAATGCCGCGTCCGTTGTCCTCGACCGTGACCGAGCCATCGGGATTGAGCTGGATCAGGATGCGGTCGCAATGCCCGGCCAGCGCCTCGTCGATGGCGTTGTCGCTGACTTCGAACACCATGTGGTGCAGGCCCGACCCGTCGTCGGTGTCGCCGATGTACATGCCCGGCCGCTTGCGCACCGCGTCGAGGCCCTTGAGCACCTTGATGCTTTCGGCGCCATAGCTGTTCTGGTTGGGATCGGAGGCCATCGGGTTCCATCAATTCCTGGAGAAAAAGGGACGCGCGGACGAGTTCTGGACTAGTCGATCAGGGCCGGGCGAGAGGTGGCCCGGAAAGCGCGGAGAATCATGGCTTCCACCATAGGCGCACGGGCGCGGAAAGGGAAGCGTTTCAGGTCCTTCAGGCGACGATTCGCAGTGCTTTTTCCAGCGCCTCGTCGCGCCCTTCGGCGATGGCCGATGCGGTCACCGGGACCATGACGTCCGGGCGGATGCCGGCGTCCGGCTGCGGCTTTTCGGGGAAGTAGCCGATCAGCGGCAAGTCGAACTCGAGCCCACTGTCCGGCAAGCGCACGAAGAAGTAGGCGCCGCCGTTGATCCCGCGCCGGTTACCGCCCGTCGGTTCGCCGACGAGGGTCGCAAGTCCCGCGTCCTTGATCCGCTGCGCGAACTGGAATGTCGCCGAGCTGTTGGTCGAGGAGATGAGCACCACCACCTTCCCGTCGAATCGCGGCGCGAGCGGGGCAATGACATCCGACCCGCCGCTGTCGGCGGGGGCGAGGCGGAAATAGCCGCCGGCCGCGGCGGGAGC
This sequence comes from Sphingomonas rhizophila, assembly GCF_014396585.1. GTDB lineage: Bacteria > Pseudomonadota > Alphaproteobacteria > Sphingomonadales > Sphingomonadaceae > Sphingomicrobium > Sphingomicrobium rhizophilum. The sequence goes on along the minus strand of NZ_CP060717.1, from coordinate 2,347,018 downwards.
ACCCTTGCCGAGCGAGACGAAGCTCTTGTCCCATGTATCGAGTGGTCCCCGAAGGTCGGCGGGCACTTCCTGAAACCGGACCAGCCGTTGCATCGGCTCGGCCGGAAGCGGTAGTCGCGCCAGGCGTGACAGAATGACGTCGCCGCAATCCTGCCCGCCCTCGTTGGCACGGAGGTCGATGACGAGGCCACGCGTGCCGTTGCTGGCGATGCGCGTCATCTGCGCGTCGAGCCAGCCGCGCCAGTTCCAGCGACTGTCGTAGAGCGCCCAATTGTCCATCGTCAGGATCGCGGTCGCCCCGCGCTGCTCGATCGCCCATTGCGGGTCGGTGCCGTCGCGCTCGGGCGCCTTGACCCGCGCCGCAAGGCGCGCGGTGCGATCGATCGTGGCGACGGTGCGCGTCTCCACTTTTCCGGCCGGGTAACGCAGCTTGAGCCGCACCGACCTGCGGAGCGGCCAGAGCAGCGGCTGGTACAGGTCGAATTCCTCGTACTGGTCGCGCCCCGCGATGCCCATCAGGGCGCGGCGCTTGTCGTCGTTGCTGCCGTCGGCGCGGGCCAGGGGAAGGAGCGCGGCGAGCAGGGTCGCGACCGGGCGTCCGTCGATCGTCAGCACTTCCGTACCGGGCTGGATGCCGGCCCCAAGTAGGTCGCCGGTGACGATCATGCGCTGGCGCAGCCAGCGGAAGCGAAAGGGCAGCAACGCCCGGCCGCCGGTCAGCCGGACGATCGTCGCGTCGGTCTGATTGTAGGGATTGATGTGGGTATGGCCGCAGCGGATCGGGCCGAGCAGCCGCGCCAGCGCCAGGGTGCGCTGCTCGATTGCCGGCGATGCCTGCCATGCCCGGGCGAACCGGGCATAACGTCCTTCGAATTCGGCAGGGGTTTGGTACCGGTAAAGGCCGGGGTGCAACGTCGTCAGCAGCGCGCGCACCCATTCTGGATCGGTGCGTGGCGTGGCCGACCAAGCCGGAAGCGGCACGACCGACGCCGCCAGTCCGGCCAAAGCCTGACGCCGGCTAAGCGAAACGTCCATTCGAACCCTCCCCCGTAACGACCATTAGCCGATACGGAAGGCGGGTTCGAGTGGATGCGTCAGCCTTGGGCGCGGTTGGGACGCCGGCTACCGGGACGGCCACGACCACCGCCGAATGGGCGCTTGCCGCCCTCCGGGCGATGCGCCGGATGAGCGCCGGCCCGCTGCGGATGGCGCTGCCCATCGCTGCGCGGACCACGGTCCTGCCGCAGTGCGGAAGGCCCGGAACGCTGCTGCTCCTGCCGATTCCCAAACTGGTCGAAGCTACGCGGGCTGTCGTCACGACGCACCTGTTGGGGACGGGCTTCGTCGCGACGGGCCTGCGGCGGACGCGCCTCGTCGCGGCGCGGCTGGCGATCGCCGCGCTCGCCGAAGCGCCGCAATTCGGCCGTTGCCTTGGGGCGGCGCGGCTGGTCACGGCGACCGCTGCCCGACGTGCGACCCCGAACAGCTTCCTCGGTCTTGGCCGGCAGCTTGAGCGCCTTGAGCGCAGCAGCGGCGGCAACGAAGCCTTCCGGCAGCGGCTTCTGGTCGATCCGCTGGCGGGTGGTCTTCTCGATGTCCTTGAGATTGACCCGCTCATCCGGCGAGCAGAAGGCGATCGCGGTGCCATCGGCGCCGGCACGCGCGGTGCGGCCGATGCGGTGTACATATTGCTCCGGAACGTCCGGAAGGTCGAAATTGACGACGTGGCTGACGCCCGGAATGTCGATCCCGCGCGCGGCGATGTCGGTCGCGATCAGCACCGGCGTCTCGCCCGACTTGAACGCGGCGATCGCCCGTTCGCGCTGCGGCTGCGACTTGTTGCCGTGGATGGCGGCGCTGGCGATGCCCGACGCGGCGAGCTGGCGGACGATCTTGTCGGCGCCATGCTTGGTGCGGCTGAACACCAGCGCACGCTCGATCTCGGTCGACTGCAGGAACAGCGTCAGCAGCGCCGCTTTTTCGGCCTGGTTGACGAACGTGACCGTCTGATCGATCCGCTCGACCGTCGTCGCGGCCGGGGTCACCGATACTTCGGCGGGGTTGGTCAGATAGGTGTCCGCCAGTTGCTTGATGGCGCGCGGCATGGTCGCCGAGAAAAACAGGGTCTGGCGCTGCTTCGGGACGATCTGGACGATCCGCTTCAGCGCATGGATGAACCCAAGGTCGAGCATCTGGTCCGCCTCGTCGAGCACGAGGATCTCGAGGCGGCTGAGGTCGATCGCGCGCTGGTCGACCAGGTCGAGCAGACGGCCCGGCGTTGCCACGAGCACGTCGAGACCACGCGCCACGGCGCGGACACTTTTCATCGGCGCGGTGCCGCCGAACACGACGTCGACCGTGAGGTGGACGTTCTTGGCATAGGTGCGGGCGCTGTCCGCGATCTGCGAGGCGAGCTCGCGGGTCGGCGCAAGCACCAGCATCCGCACCCGCTTCGGGATAGGATGGACACGCGGGGTCGCCAGCCGGTCGAGCGACGGCAGCATGAACGCCGCCGTCTTGCCGGTGCCGGTCTGGGCGATGCCCAAGAGGTCGCGGCCGGTCAGCACGGTCGGGATGGCCTGCGCCTGGATCGGCGTCGGCTGAGTGTAATTCTTCGAGGCGAGCGCATCGAGGAGGGGCTGCGAGAGCCCAAGGTCGGTAAATTGGGTCAAGATGAAATCCGATGTTCAAAGCGATCGGCCGCGCGTCGGGGCGCGGCTCGACCAGGGGTTGGTTGAGCACCCCGCGTGATATGGAGAGCATGAAAGCTGGGTCGAGGCGCGGGCCGGATCCTCCTGACGGAGGTCGATCACGCCGCTTGCTAGGCGCCTCGTGTTGCGGTGCAATATAGGGCGTTTCGCCGAAAAGTCCAGTCAATGCTCGGACGTGCTACCGTCGGCGACCTCGATACGGGTGGCCTCGTCAGGCTCGATGGCGTCGAACAGGGCGTTTTCAGTCCCTGTCATCCACACCTGCCCGCCGGCTCGCAATTGGTCATAAAGTGCTTCGCGCCGTGCCGGATCGAGGTGGGCTGCAACCTCGTCGAGAAGCAGGACCGGCGCCGCGCCGCGCTGCTGCTGCACCAGCCGGGAATGCGACAGGATGAGTCCCAGCAGCAGGGCCTTTTGCTCCCCAGTCGAAGCGCGGGCCGCTACGATGTCCTTGCCGTCGAAGATGACGTTCAGGTCTTCGTTGTTGGGCCGATGGTCGACCGCCGAGCCGACGCGTCGAGCGACCGCACTCGCGACAGCCGCTCGCCGAGACCGTCTGTAGCGTTCGCTAGACTGAGACGGGCGACGGGAAAGTCGCCGGCCGACTGGCTGGCCTCCAGACCGGACACGGTCGCAAGCCGCGCGGCCGTCACCGCGGCGCCATGTTCCGCCATTTGCGCTTCTAGCGCGCCGAGCCATTCCTCGTCCCACGGCGGCGGGTCGGCGAGCAGCTTGTTTCGTGCCCGCATGGCCGCTTCGTAGCGCGCCGCATGAAAGGCGTGGCGCGGATCGAGCGCCAGCGTCATCCGGTCGAGGAATCGCCGGCGCCCGCCCGGACTGTCGGCAAACAGCCGATCCATTGCCGGGGTCAGCCACAGGACGGACAGCCGCTCCCCCAGGGAATTCACCGCCGCCGCAGCACCGTTGATCCGGACGATGCGGCGGTCCGGGTTTGCCGGTTCCGTCCCGGTCCCGATTTCCGTGGCGTCGTCCAACCGCGCCGCGACCCCGAAACCGCCCGGCCCGTCTCGCCGGGCCATTTCTACGTTGGCGGTCTGGCGGAGGCCCCGGCCGGGCGCCAGCAGCGAAACGGCTTCGAGGACGTTGGTTTTTCCCGCGCCGTTCGGTCCGGTCAGCAGGATGAAATGGCGATCGGGCTCCACCAGGGTCGACAGATGATTCCGGAAATTCGTCAACGAGAGGCGTTTGATCGTCACTTGTCCCTCGTAGCGCAACCACCGCCCCGCTCAAGCGAGCGACGATTTGCCTTTATGTTGCGCTGCAACATGATAGGGTCCGGGCCTCGAGGAGACGGCGGATGACGGACCTGTTTACTTTCTGGGCCGGTTGGATCGAAACCGGCCGCCTGATTGGCGAGACACTGAGCGCATCGAGCGAGGTCGTCGCGCGTCGCGGCGGTAAGATCGCCTGGGCTTTCCAGAACCCTTTCGGCGGCGACTACGCAGAAATCATGCGGATGGTGGAGGAGAAGGCCCCCGCTTTCGCCAAGGCCCAGCAGAATATGATGGGCGACCTGACCGCACTTCACAGCGATGCCATCCTGCAGGGGCAAGCGATCGGGATGGCATTGACGGGCCTGAGTGGCCCCGGGTCGCCGGGAGCGATCCTTGCCCGGTCGAGCCGCATGTCGAGGCGCGCATCGCGAAGTGGCCGTCGTGCCCTGCGGCCGATCCATGCCGTTGCGACAGCCAACCGCCGGCGACTCAAAAAGGGCTGACGCTCCGTGTTACGACGATGATGCCGGCCTTTTTGGCGCCTGCCGCGACCATCGGATCGCCATAAGGACCAGGGCAAACGACAAGGGTACGTCGCCGAAGGTGGTGTAGAACAGCCAGACGTTCGTGCTGACGAGCTTGACCACCACATAATTCGACAGGGCCAGGACGACGCCAACCAACCCCATTCCTATCGCCAATCGACGTTCGTCGATGTCGGTATAGGCGATGTAGCGCGACATCCCCCGCCCCAATCGCTTCCCGCGCAGCAGCAATCCATCCAGCAGAAAGAAGGTGGCGCCGATCAGGCCGACGATGGTCGATCGTTGCTTGATCAGTTCATCGTCCTCGAAAGCGATTGCAAAGCCGGCGGACACGAGCAGCATGACGATACCGAATAGCGCCATGCCGCCGATCAGGTCGACCTTTACGAACCGCTGCGCGATCATCAGCGCGATTCCGACGGCGGCGCCGACCAGCGCGGCCGTGCGAAGGTCTGTGAACTTGGCGACCGCGAAGAAAATCAACGAAGCGGCGATGTCGACGAGGATGGGCACCCTGTTCTTCTTGAGCTTCGCGACGTCGTAGGTCGGCTTTCCCTTCGCATCCTGTTCACGCAGCATGCGCGCCATGCGCTCCGGATAGGCGATGGTTCGCCCCGGATGGCTTTCGTGGACGAGTTGGCCGTCACGACGGACGGCGATTCCGACCCGGATATAGTCGATGTAGCCCGCTTCGATCTCGATGTACGATCCATCGGCCAGCGTGGTCGACAACCGGTGGTTGCGCGTCGCGGCGGCACCGGTCGCCGGCGTTTCGTCGGCGGCGACGGCGTCGCCGTCGATCAGCAAAGTCGAATACAGGCCGGACAGTCGGGCATCGAACCTGACGAGGCAAGCATGTCCATCGACCTTGAATGGCAGTTTGTAGAGCCAGATGCGCGGACCGGGCTTGGCTTGATCGGCGACGGTGTCGTTCACCCTACGCCTCTGCCTTGCGCCAGACGCCGCCGAGCGCCCCGCCTGGGCCGGTCCGTCATTTCAGTTGCCGCGCCGGTCAGACGCGCATCGGCATGAGGACGTAGAGGGCGCTCGACTTGTCATTCTCTCGAAGCAGGGTCGGCGCGGCGGCGTCGGCGAGGTGGACCTCGACGCTGTCACCCTCGATCTGGCCAAGAATGTCCATCAGGTAGCGGGCGTTAAACCCGATCTCGAGCCCGTCATTGCCGTAGTCCGCGGGCAGTTCCTCGACCGCCAGGCCGTTTTCCGGGCTCGTCACCGACAGCGTCACCTTGTCGCGGTCCAGCGCCATCTTGACCGCTCGGGTCTTTTCGCTGGCGATGGTCGACACGCGGTCTACGCCGGCCATGAATGTCTTGGGATCGAGCTTGAGCAGCTTGTCGTTGGCCGTCGGGATGACCCGATTGTAGTCCGGGAAAGTGCCGTCGATAAGCTTCGAAGTCAGCACCGCATTGCCAAGGCCAAAGCGGGCCTTGGTCGATGACAGCGACACTTCGACCGTGCCCCCCACCTCGTCGAGCAGCTTGCGAAGTTCGCCAACGCACTTCTTCGGGATAATGACGTCGGGCATGCCGTCGGCGCCCTCCGGCTTGTCGACCGTGACGCGGGCAAGCCGGTGGCCGTCGGTCGCCGCCGCCTTCATCTTGTCGTCGGCGACGTGGAGGAAGATGCCCATCAGGTAATAGCGCGTTTCCTCGCTGGAGATGGCGAAGCGCGTCTTGTCGATGATCTGGCGAAGCGTGGCGGCCGGAAGCTCGAAGCGGGTCGGCAGGTCGCCCTCGGCGATCACCGGGAAATCGTCGCGCGGCAGGGTCGACAGGTTGAAGCGGGCACGCCCGGCGACAACCTGCATCTTGCCGTCGGCGGCGCTCAGTTCGACCTGGCTGCCTTCCGGAAGCTTGCGGACGATGTCGAAGAAGGTGTGGGCCGACACGGTCGTTGCGCCGGGCTGTCCAACCTGCGCGGGAACGCTTTCATCGACCTGCAGGTCGAGGTCGGTCGCCATCAGGCGGATCGACCCGTCTTCCTTCGCGTCGATCATGACGTTCGAAAGGATCGGGATGGTGTTGCGGCGTTCGACCACCGACTGGACATGGCCCAGGCTCTTCAACAGGGTCGCCCGCTCGATCGTCGCCTTCATGTCAATAATGCCCCTTGCGCGTGATTGCCCCGACTATAGCGAGGCAAGCGAAGGGCGGAAGCGGTAAATTGGATGCGAATGAGGCCCGCGGCAGGGTGTTGCCGCGGGCCATCAACCTTATTTGCTCGGCATCAGCACCGAGTCGATTTCATGAACCACGCCGTTCGACCGCTTGGAGTCGGCGGTGGTGACGATGGCCTTGGTCCCGGCGGCGTCGGTCAGGACGATCTTGTCGCCTTCCTTGGTCGCCGTCAGCGTCCCGCCGCCCATGGTGGCGATCTCGGTCTTTCCGCCGCCAGCGTCGATCGCCTTGCCGATATCCTCGGCCAGCATCGTGCCTGGGAGGATGTGGTAGCTCAGCACGCCAGTCAGGTCGGCGCGCGATTCCGGCTTCATCAGCGTATCGAGCGCACCCGCAGGCAGCTTGTCGAAAGCGGCATCCGTCGGGACCAGTACGGTGTAGGGTCCCGGACCGCCCAACGTCGCATCGAGGCCGACCGACTTGGCGGCTTCGGCGAACTTGCTGCCGCCGGGCAGGCCCTTGGCGATAGTATCCTCACCGGCCGCCTTGGCCGATTCAGCGGTCGGCGCCGCGGGATTGTCGCCATTCTTGTCGCACGCCGAGAGCAGCGCCAGCGACGCGGCGCCCAGGGCAATGAATTTGAGCTTCTTCACGATTGTCATCCTGTCCAATGGAGGTGGGAGGAAGGCGCGATCAGACGAGCGCGTTGATCACGGCCGTGATCAGCTGCGTGGTCGGGTCAACGCGATAGATGTAGCCGTCGTTGTAACGATACCAATTGTCGGGCGTGTCATAATATTGCGCCCGGTACTGCAACGGGACGTTGTACACGCCGTAAGTGGCCGGCAGCCGCTGGCCGACGCCGAGATCACCCGCGAGCAAGGCAACGATCGACTGCACCGCCTGCGTCTGCGGGTCGAGGCTGTAGATCGCTCCATTGCCGTAGCGATAGAGATAGTCGCCGCCGTCCGGGTAATAGGTGCGGTACTGATACGGCACGTTGTAGTAATTGAAATCGGACGGATACATCATCCCGACCGGGTAATAGCTGTAGTCCCGGTCATAGTAGGGGAACAGCGCGCTGATCAGGTTCGACCCGCGATCCACGCGATAGATGTACCCGTCGCCCATCCGGTAGAAGTAGCGGTCATCGTCGCGGTACCAGTCACGATATGGACCATCGAGCATTGCCCCGAGGTAGGCGGGCGCCAGCGCGGAACCGACCAGCTTCTTGGCCTGGCCGGGCGGCAGACAGCCGTTGCCCTTCTTGGCAAGGCCCGGCGGGCAACCGCCGCCGTCAAAACCGTAATAGTTGGCAACGGCGACGCGCGGCGCGCCTCCGTCACGGACGCGAACGACGGCGCGGTCGACGACATCGACCTTGCGGTCTCCGCGATCGACTTTCCCGCCGCCGCGATCGACCTTGTCGGCACGAGGCGGCCCGCGGTCGATCTTCGCGACCTGGCCTTGGCCTCGATTTCCACGTTCGGCCTTCATCTGGGCGCGGTCATTGCCTCCGCCCTGCCGCTGCACGGCAGCCTTGGGGCCGCCACCGCCGCGTTCGACCTTGGCCTTGCCTTGGCCGCCACCGCCGTGACCGCCGCCATGGCCTCCGCCCTGCTGTCCACCAGCGAGCGCGGGTCCGCTAATCGCGAGCGCCGCGGCGCCCGCTGCGAGCAAAATCTTGTTCATCGAAGAACTCCTTCCGGAGCCTACAAACGGCTCGGAAACCGCTCCGTTCCGCCGGCGACTCGGTGGGAACCCCTCAGTCCAGACCCGAAGCCTAGTCTTCGACCCAGTCTTCGCGAAGGCGGCGCACGGCGAGCAGCATCAGCAGCGCAGCGATCAGATAGAAGCCGACAACGCTGACCGAAGCATAGCGAAGCGCCTCGGTTCCGTAGCGTTCCTTGAACATCACCGATAGGGCGCCGATCAGGGTCGGGCCGACCCCGAGACCGATGAGATTGTTGATCAGCAGGAAGCTGGCCGACGCAGTGGCGCGCATCGGCTGAGCGACGAGGTGCTGGACCGCGGTCGTCACCGGCCCCAGCCAGAGAATGTTCAACGCGTTCGGAATCAAAAGCAGGCCCCACGCCGCCCAGGGATCCGACGATAGCAGGCCGATCGCAAACATCGGTGCGGTAATCAGCCAGGCGATGGCCGGCAGTCGCGCATACCAGCGGCGGTCGCCCTGACCCAGTCGGTCGGCGAGCCAGCCGCCGGCAAACACCCCCGCGGTTCCGCCGATCAGGAAGATGGACGCGAGGAACTGCCCGCGCTCGATTAGCCCGAAGCCGAAACTGCGCTCGAGGACTGTCGGGGTCCACAGCGCAAGGCCATAGCCGGCCAGCGAGCTCAGCGAGGCGGCGAACGCCATCAGCCAGAAGGCCGGTTTGCGCGCGATGATCGGGAATGCCTGCGACAGGGAAACGGTGGCGGTGGCCGCGGCCGACCGTGGCACGTCCCGGACGAAGATCAGCATGATCGGCGCCAGGACGAGGCCGGCGATGCCCATGGCATAGAAAGCCGCGCGCCAGCTGATCCACGACGCCAGATAGGCGCCGATCAGCGTGCCCGCCGCGAGACCAAGCGGGATGCCCAGCGAGAAGATCGCGAGCGCGCGGGCGCGCCGCTTCGGCGGGTAGTAGTCGGCGATCAGTGCATAGGCCGGAGCGACACCGCCGGCCTCGCCGATGCCGACGCCGAGCCGATAGACGAAGAGCTGCGTAAACCCGGTCGCCGTCCCGCACAGCGCGGTGAAGCCGCTCCACACCGCGAGCGCCCCGGCGATGACCTTGCTGCGGCTGGTGCGGTCGGCCAGCATGGCGAGGGGTACGCCCAGCACCGAATAAAGCAGCGCGAAGGCGATTCCGCCGATCGCGCCGAACTCGGCGTCGGTGAGCTGCAGGTCCTTGATAATCGGTCCGGCAAGGATGCCGAGGATCTGCCGGTCGAGGAAATTGAAGATGTAGGCGAGCAACAGGAGCGCCAGGATCGGTCCGGGCGAACGCGTCACCACCGCGGCTGGACCGGTAAGACGTTCACTCATGGTCCAGTCCTCCTGACACCGGCGTCTTCGCGCCTTGACTACGCCACCGTTCGCAGGAAGGCGCGGATCGCGTCAACCGCTTGCGGCTCGGAAAGAGATGGCGCGTGTCCGACGCCGGAAACGTCGACGCGATGCATCTTGGGCGCCATCCGCTGCATCCGTTCCGCAATGGTCGTCGACAGAATGTCCGAAAGCGCCCCCCGAATCAGCAGCACTGGCCGACCACGGGTCAATCGCCGGAACAGATACCGGGCGAGCAAGGGTGCCCAGGGCGGCGGGGGCTTGCTGCTCGCGACGGCAATGGCCGGGTCGTAGTCGAGGACTGGTCCATCAGCGGCGTCGCGGAAGGTTCGCTTGGCCACTTTTCGCCAATCTTGCTCGCCGTAATCGGGGAACGCGACTGCGTTGATCCGCTCGACGTAGGCGGTGGCATCATCCCAACTACGAATCTCCACCGGCTGCCCGGCATAGCTCAGGATCCGCGCAATGCCTTCCGGCGCGACTTCCGGGCCGACGTCGTTGAGCGCCGCCGCCGCAACAGCGCGGGGGCGGACGGCAGCGAAGGTCATCGTTATCAGGCCGCCCATCGACGTCCCGACGAACGCGGCGCGCCCGACGCCCAGCGTGCGCATCATCTCACCCACGTCGCGGGCATAGACCTTGGGGTGTAGTTTTCGGGATGGGGATCGTAGCCGGAACGCCCGCGACCGCGAACGTCGGGAACGATGACACGGTGGCCCCAACCGGCGATCAGCGGCGCCAGGTCTTCGAAATCGGCCGAATTCCGGGTGAAGCCATGCAGGCAGATGACCGGCAATCCGGTCTCATCGCCTGGCGGCGCATAGTCGCGGGCGAACAGTTCCAGCCCGTCTCGGGACGTCCAGCGTCGTTCGGAATATCCGGCGCTCATCGGCAATTCGTGTAGCGGGGCGTTCGGTCCTGCCGAACGCCCCGGGCCACAGCCTAGTAGCGCGCGGTCAGGCGCAGGCTGACCGTGCGCGGGTTGCCGTAATAGACGGTGCGGATCGAGCCGATGGTCGAGAATTCCTGGCCGTCGGTCTTGTACCGGCGGTTGGCCAGGTTCTGGCCGTAGACCCCGATCGCGAAGCGCTTGCCTTCGGTTTCGTACACCAGCCGCGCATCGTGCACCCAGTAGCTGCCCTGGAACAGCCCTGCGATCTCGGCATCGCTGTTCACCGGCGTATTGTCGACTGCCAGGGCGGTTCGAGACTTGTACCGGCTCTGGCCGCCGATCGTGATGCCGCCGGCTCCGGCCAGGTCGAAGGCGTACTGTGCGCCGATGCGGGCCGTCCACTTCGGCGAGAAGGCTGGCGTCTGGAACGCGCGGCTGCCGTCGAACAGGGTGAAGCGGGCATCGTCGAACTCGCGATACTTCGCCTTGAGGTAGCCGACTTGCGTATCGAACAGCAGGCCGTCCAACGGCGTCCATGCGGCCTCCAGCTCGGCCCCGCGAATGCGCAGCTTTCCGGCATTTAGGACCGAAAGCTTGGGCGACGGGAGGCCCGTGATCGGATCGGTATCCTCTCCCGACACACGGGCCTGGAAATCGCTATAGTCGTTGTGGAAGACCGCGCCGTTGATGCGAAGGGCACTGCCCCACGACGTCTTGAACCCTGCTTCGTAGGACTTCACCGTCTCCGGATCATATTCGGTCGATTCCGCGACCGAGTTCGCGCGGCCATTGAACCCGCCCGACTTGAAGCCCTTGGCAAAGCGCGCGTAGACCATCGAGTCCTTGGTCGGGGACCAGTCGACGCTGAGCATCGGCGACGTGTCGTTCCATCCGGCCTTCGCCGGATTAAACAGGTAGGTCCCGTTGAACCCCGGCAGCAGGGAATAGAAGGTGCTGGTCGTCCGGAAATAATCCTTCGTTTCGCGGGTAAAGCGGATCCCACCCGAGACGTGTACCGATGGCACGACCTCGAAGCTGGCGTTGGCGTAACCGGCGTAGCTCTTCGTCTTGAGATCGTCGTCGATCGTGCGCAGGAACCCACTGTTCAGGAACAGCGGCCCGAGCAGGTCGTCGGCGTAGGCCTCCTGGTGCGACTTCACCCGCTCGTCGAGGTAGTAAAGCCCGGCGACCGCCTTCAGCCGGTCGGTCGTGTAGTTGAGCTGGACCTCTTCGCTCAGCTGGTTCTGGCTGACGCCGACGAAGACGTCACCGATCTCATACTGGGTCGCGTCGATATCGATGTAATCGTCGGTCTTGAGGTTGCGGTAGGACGTGATGACCTTCAGCGTCAGGGCATCGGTGATGTCCGTGGCGATGGTGCTCGAGAAGCCGTAGTGCTTGAGCTTTGTCGAGTTGGGCAGACCAGGCGTCGTGCGGCCCTTCCAGTCATATTTCGTCGCCGGATTGTCGACCACCAGCACGCCGCCCGAGAACGTCGTGAGGTTGTTGAGCGGGCGCCCGACATTGAGCGCAGCATCGTCCTTGCTGTAGTCCGCCGTCAGGTCGATCCGAAGGTTCGAATAGGGCGTGAAGGCAAGAGCGCCGCGAACGCCGAACGTGTCCTTGTCGTTATAGTCGCGATCGAGGACTTCGTCCTCGACGAAGCCGTCACGCTTCGAGCGCAGCACCGCAACGCCGGCCGACACCGTTTCCGAGATCGGTCCGGACACTGCTGCCTTGAGTTCCAGCGCGTCATGATTGCCGACCGTCAGCGAGCCGTTGGCACGGAACGTCTTGCCGGGCCGGCGAGTGACGAACTTCAGCGCGCCACCGATGGTGTTCTTGCCGTACAGGGTGCCCTGCGGTCCGCGCAGCACCTCGACCCGCTCCAGGTCGAGCAAGTCCATCTGGTTGCCACGGATGCGCGACAGGTAGACGTCGTCGATATAGACGCCGACCGCCGGGTCGAATGTTTGCAGCGCGTCCGGTTGGCCAACGCCGCGAAGGAAGATATTGGTCGCGTTCGAGGAGCCACGTCCCTGGACGATATTGAGATTGGGAACGGCGCCCTGGAGCGCGGTCGAATCGCTCGCCTGGATGCGGTCGAGGGCGCGCTCGTTGAACGTCGAGATCGCGGACGGTACCTTCTGAAGCGATTCTTCGGTGCGACGCGCGGTAACGACCACTTCCCCAACAGCGCTGTCCTGACCCTCGTCATTGGCTGCACCGGTGGCTTCCGGCGCCGGCGGCGCGTCTTGCGCTTCGGCGGTCGTCTGCTCGGCGGTCTGCGCCGATGCGGCCGTCGGAATCACGAACGCGAACGCTGCGCCTGCCAGGAAAAGCGCACGCGCGCTGTCGATACGACTCATCATCTAGTCCCCTCTCCTTGGCCGATGTCTCGAGCATCCAGCCGTTCCCAAGAGGCTATAATGATAGTTGAACCAACTTTCAACTTGGCTAAAGTCAGCGGATGGCGGGGGCTTGAGGAATGACCAGCGGCGATAGCGACACCCTGGCTTATGCCAGCAAGGGCAAGGCCCGCGGACGAAGCGCGGCGAGAAGACGCTGAGGAAAATTTTAGACGCCGCGCTGGCGGAATTCGGCGAGCGCGGCTTCGGCGAAAGTTCGATCGTCGGGATCACGACCCGCGCCAAGGTCGCGCTTGGCACCTTCTATACCTATTTCGACAGCAAGGAGGCGGTGTTCGCTGCCCTCGTCCGCGACATGTCGGGCCAGGTCCGCGACTATGTCGCACCAGTCTTTGCCGAGGCGACCGATGCGCTCGACGGGGAACGCCGGGCGCTGGCGGCCTATCTGCGGTTCGTAGTCGATCGCAAGGAAGTCTACCGGATCATCGACGAAGCGGAGTTCGTCGACCCCGAAGGTTTTCGAACCCACTACGAAACGGCGGCGGCCCGGATCGCCGGCCGACTTCGCGAGGGCGCGCAGAACGGCGAGATCCGCGACGATGGCGAACTTGCCAACGAAGTCCGCGCCTGGGCGATGATGGGCATTAACGTCTTCCTGGGACTGCGCTTTGGCGTTTGGGGCCGCGAAGATGCCGACGCGGTTGCCGAGCATGCCAACACGATGCTTCGCGACGGGCTGAAGGCCTAGCGGAGGGTCCGCGCGACGGCCGCAAAGGCAGCGATATCGCTTTCGTCATGATAGAGGCCCAGTCCGATCCGCAGCACATCGCCGCGCACGTCGGTGACGCAGTCGCGGGCCAGGAGGTCATTGCACCATTGCGCGGCGCCGAGATGGCGAAACGCGAGGAAGCGGGCATGCGGCTTTCCGTCGAGCGGGTTGAGTAGCTCGGCGTCGGCCAGCGGCGTTCCCTGCAGCGCGTCAAGCAACGCCGACTGGAGCGCGCCGACGTGCGCGGAAACCGCCTTCGTGTCGATGCATTCCTTCGCCAACATCCGCTGGATGGCGTTGAACCGATACAATGCCGTCGGGTCGAACGTCGCGCCCATGAAACGCATCGCGTCGGGCGCGTAGCCGACCATTCCGGGCGGCAGGGTGAGATCGTCAAATTCCGCGTACCAGCCGGTGATTGGCGGCCGCGGGCCGAATCGGGGCGGGCAATGCATGAAGCCCATCCCCTCGCCGGCCATGGCATATTTATAGCCGCCCCGAGGAAGAAGGCCCGCTGCGCGGCGTCCGCCGACAACGGTGCGTCGATCGCCATGAACGCGTGATAGCCATCCACCACGACCCACGGACCCTCAGGTCCGGCCAGTCGAGCAAGCTCATCCACCGCGTCGAAGAGGCGGCCGCTGCCGAAAAGGACCTGGCTGACCAGGATGAGGTCGTATGACCCGCCATTCGCTGCCGCGAGAAAACGCGCGCTGAAATCGTCGAACGGCTCGGTTCGCACGCGGTCGACCCTGAGCAGTCCCTCTTCCTCCCATCGGGCGAATTGCCGGCGCGCGGAATGGAATTCGCCATCGCTCATCAGCACGCGAAGCGGCCGCCCATGGGCCCGCGGGCAAGCAGCGACCAGGCGGACGAGGAAGTCGTGGGTGTTGGCGGCGAACACGATCGAATCGGCGGTGGCACCGCCAAGCTCCGCCGCCACCGAAGCCTGCGCGGCGGGCCAGACCTCGCCCATCACCCGGTCCCATTTGCGGTCAGCGAGGCGCGCAGCGTCGTTCCAGCATTCGACCTGGCCATCGAAGCTGGCGTCGGGCCACAGATGGTGACTGTGGGCGGCGAGGTGCAGCCGTTCCGGCGCTGCGCCGAGCGAGCGCGTGAAGAGCCGCTTGAAGCTCACAATTCGGTGCGCAGCGACCAGAGTTCGGGAAAAGCGCGCTTGGACAAGGTCGACGCCAGATAGGCGACACCTTCGGACCCGCCGGTGCCGCGCTTCATGCCGATGATCCGTTCGACCGTCAGGACATGCTTGTGCCGCCACGAAGCAAGCGCGTCGTCGATATCGACCAGCTTTTCGGCAAGCTGGTAGAGTTCGAACTTCTCGTCGGCACGGCGATAGACGTCGAGCCAGGCGGCGCGGATTTCGTCGCTCGAGCCGACTGAATAGCCTCCGCGGGTCAGGGCCGCATTGGCCTCGTCCCACAAGGACGGCTCTGTGATCGCCCGCTCCAGCCTCGCCCGGCCCTCACTGCCGCCCTCGTGAAGCTCGAGGTAGCGCGGGTCTTTCAGGCCAAGGCGATATTCAACTTCGCGGAACTGCGGCGACTGGAAGCCCGACGAGGTACCGAGCACGTGGCGGAAGGCGCTATAGTCGACCGGTGTCAGCGTCGCGAGCACGTCCCACGACAGGGTCATCACCGACTGGATCCGGCTGACCCGGGACAGCGCCTTGTAGGCTTCGGAATATTTGTCGTCGCGGACCAGCGCCGTCGCGAGGGCGACTTCGTGAAGCATCTGCTTCAGCCACAGTTCCTTGGTCTGGTGGATGACGATGAACAGCATTTCGTCGTGCAGGGACGATTGCGGATGCTGCGCCGTCAGGATGGAGTCCAGCGACAGATAATCGGCATAGGTCATGCCGGTGGGCGTTGCGGTCATGGGGCGGGCTTAGAACCCGGCCGCCTCTCCGACAAGCGGCGGGATGCTTCGCTTTACTGCGTGTCGGCGCCCGGCAGGCCCGGCTGCGAGATCGAGCTGATATTGCCGAACAACTCTTCGAGCAGGCCCTTCTTGTGACCAAGCGTCGGGGTCTTGCCGCCCATCGGGTTGACCGCGACGATCTGCGATTCATCGGTGGTCTGGACCGCGGCGACGTTGCCGGCCTGGTCGAAACTGACGTGCAGGATGGTGGCATCGACCGTCCGCGGATTACGGAACGCGAACCGGCGGGTCTGCTGGGTCACATAGTACCAGTCATTCGGGCTGAACTGGCCGACGAAGGTAGGCCGGCCGAGCGACTTGCTGACCGAATCCTTGTTGTCGATCCCCGGCTGGATCGCCTGGGTCAGCTGTTCGTCGGCAACGAAGCCGTGCGATTCCTTTATGCTGACGCAAGCCGACAGCGAGGCAAGCCCGAGGAACGCAACCGCCAATTTGGCCACCCGCATCGTCATTCAATGATCTCCAAGGTAAAGGGCATGCGCGCCTTGCCCGCGACCCCCGCGCCCAATATGCGGGAAAAGGTTGTGCGCGCAACCCGTTGGCGCACAGGCGACTCGCAGGAACGGAGGTGTGACATGCGATCGATCATGGCGATGGTTCGTCCCCGCCGGAACGACAGCGCCGCGCTTTACGCCGCGCTGGTCGCCGAGGCGCGGCAGCGCGGCTGGTACCTGGATGGTGGTGTGCCCGACACGCTCGACGGCCGGTTCTCCGTCCTGTCGACCGTCGTTGCGATTGCCATCCTTCGCCTGGAAAGCGGCGGGGAAGAGGCGGTTCGGTCCAGCGTTTCGCTGACCGAATCCTTTATCGCCGACATGGACGTGCAAATGCGCGAGGAGGGGTTTTCCGATACCTCCCTGGGCAAGCAAGTGCGCCACATGGTCGGCGCGCTGGCCACCAAGGTCGACCGCTGGCGGACGACCATTGCCGCCGACGGGTCGTGGGATGAAAGCGTCGCCGCGTCGATCGAGCGCGGCGACCATGCCACCGAGGCCAGTTCGACCTTCGCCGCCGAATCGCTTCGCCGGCTCCATGAATCGCTGGGCGGCGCGAGTGATGCCGCGGTCATCGCAGGGAAATTCCGTTGAGCCGATTCCAGCAGCGGCTGTCGCTCGGCGAGATCCGGGACGGGGACCGGATCGAACTGGTGGCCGACGAGGGCGCGCGCGCCGAAATTGCGCAGCGGCTTGGCCTGCTGGCGTTGGATCGGTTGGAAGCACATGTCGCCCTGTCGCGCGACGGAGACACGATCGAGGCCAAGGGTCGCGTGAAGGCCGCGCTCGACCAGGCCTGCGTCGCCACTGGTGACCCGGTTCGGGCCCATGTCGACGAAGCGTTCGACCTGCGCTTCATCCCGGAACCAACCGGGACTTCGCCTGACGAAGAGGTGGAGTTGTCCGACGACGAACTCGACACCATGTTTCATGACGGGAAGAGCATCGACCTTGCCGCCGCGGTCACGGATTCGCTGGCCCTGGCGCTCGATCCATATCCGCGCAGTGCAGCGGCCGATGCCGCCCTACGGGAGGCTGGCGTATTGAGCGAGGAGGAGGCAAGCCCGTTCGCGGCGCTGGCCGCCCTTAAGGGCAAATTGCCGGGCGAATAGCGCCGCTTAGAACGGAACGTCGTCGTCCAGGTCGGTGTCGAATGCCGCCGGCTGTGGGCGCGACTGCTGGCGCAATCCGCCACCGCCTTGGGCCGAACCGCCGAAGCCGCCGTCATCGTAGCCGCCTCCGCCATAGCCGCCACCCGACCCGCCACCTTCGCCGCGGGCATCGAGCAGGACGAGTTCACCGCGAAATTTCTGGAGCACGATCTCGGTGGTGTAGCGGTCGTTACCCGACTGGTCCTGCCACTTGCGGGTCTGCAATTGGCCTTCGATGTAGACCTTGCTGCCCTTGCGCAGGTAATTCTTGGCGACGCGGCCAAGATTCTCGTTGAAGATCGCAACGGAATGCCATTCGGTCTTTTCCTGCCGGTTGCCGTCGCGGTCCTTCCAGTTTTCCGACGTCGCGATGCGCAGGTTGACGACCTCGCCTCCGTTGCTGAACGAGCGGCTTTCCGGGTCCTGCCCGAGGTTGCCGACCAAAATCACCTTGTTCACGCCGGCCATGCCGCTCTCCCGATCTGGATCTCGGGGAAATCGTTAGGCCGCGTGAAGCGCCTCGGCAACCGCTATCCGAGGCCGAACGCGACCGCCGTCCAATATGTCGCACCCGCGGCGATATAAGCGAGAGTGAACAGGTATCCGACCATGAACAGCGGCCACTTCCAGCCGTTGGTCTCGCGCCGGGTGACGGCGATCGTCGAGATGCATTGGGGCGCGAACACGAACCAGGCGAGGAAGGCAAGCGCGGTGGCGAGGCTCCAGCGGCCCGCCATGCGCTGCTCGAGCGTCTGCAGCTGGCCCTCGTCCTCGGCGTCGAGCGAATAGACGGTGCCGATCGCGGCGACCGCGACCTCGCGCGCCGCCATCGCCGGCAGCAGGGCGAGGCTGATGTCCTTGTTGAAGCCGATCGGCGCGACGACGGTGTGGATGCCGTCGGCAATATGCCCGGCAATCGAAACGTCGGACTGCTTCTGTCCGGGTCCCGCCTGCGGGAAACTCGCCAGAGCCCACAGGATGACGGTGGTGGTCAGGATGATGCCGCCGGCGCGCTTCAAAAAGATCATCGCCCGCTGCCACAAGCCGAGCGCGACGTCGGCGAGACGCGGCATCTGATACTTCGGTAATTCCATCATGAAGGCACCGCCCCCGCCTTTCACCACGGTCCGGCGCAGCACGAGCGCGGCGAGGAGCGCACCGATGATGCCGGCCAGATAGAGCGCGAACATGACCAGGCCCTGTAGCCCGATGCCCGGCCCGACCGTGCGCGCGGGAATGAATGCGCCGATGATCAGCGTGTAGACCGGCAGCCGGGCCGAACAGGTCATCAGCGGCGCGACCAGGATCGTGGTCAGCCGGTCCTTCGGGTCGGCGATGGTGCGCGTCGCCATGATTCCCGGCACGGCGCAGGCAAAGCTAGACAACAGCGGAATGAAGGCGCGGCCCGACAGGCCGGCGTGGCTCATCAACCGGTCCATCAGGAACGCGGCCCGCACCATGTAGCCAGTGCCTTCCAGCAACAGGATGAACAGGAACAGGATCAGGATCTGCGGCAGGAAGACGATCACCGCGCCGACCCCGGCGAACACGCCATCGATGATCAGTGAGCGAAGGATTCCATCGGGCAGCGCCCCCCCGATCCACGTCCCGAGACCCGTGACCAGCGCCTCCAGCGCGTCGGCCGGCGGAGCGCTCCACGCAAAGACAGCCTGGAACATGACGAACAGGATCGCGGCAAGGATGACGGGTCCGGCGACCGGATGAAGGAACAGGCCGTCCAGGCGGTGGGTAAGCCGGCGCACGGGCGTTTCACTGACGATGGCCGCCATGGCGATATCCCGCGCGCGGAGCTGCAGCAGCAGTGGATCGTGACTTGGGCCTTCCCCGGCGCGAACCAGCCGCGGGCTCAGCAAAAGCTCGTCGAGCGCCGCGAGCAGCGGGTCGAGTCCGCGTTTCCGGACGGCGACGGTCTCGATAACCGGAACGCCAAGCTCTTTCTGAAGCCTGGCGGCGTCGAGCTCGAGCCCGTCGCGCTTGGCGAGGTCGACCATGTTGAGCGCGACCACGGTGGGCAGGCCAAGGTCGATCAGTTGCAGCGTGAAGCGAAGGTGGTTGTCGAGGTTCGATGCGTCGACGACGATCAGCAGGGCATCGGGCAAGCGCTCGCCCGCCTGCTTGCCGAGCAGCACGTCGCGCGTGACCTCCTCGTCCGGGCTGGTCGGGTCAAGACCATAGGCACCCGGCAGGTCGACCACTTCCACCGGCCGGCCGCCGGGCAGGATCGTCTTGCCGACGTGCCGCTCCACCGTGACGCCGGGGTAGTTCCCGACCTTCTGGCGAGCGCCGGTCAGGGCGTTGAACAGGGCACTTTTGCCGGCATTGGGATTGCCGGCGACCGCGATCAAAGGCGGAGGGGTCATACTGCCTCGGTAGTGACGCGGACGGCGCGGGCATGGGCGCGGCGGATCGCCACGGTCATCCGGCCGACGCGGATGGCGAGCGGATCACGTCCGAACGGGCCGGCATGAAGCGATTCGACCGCGACCCCTTCATCGAAACCGAAGTGGCGGAGGCGGCTCGCGTCGCCGTCGTCCAGCGCGGCCCAGTCGATGGCCGCAATGCGTGCCCGAACACCGACTCCAAGCTGGTCGAGGGACTTCGCGCCGTTCATTTGCGAGCGATTATCAATAACAACAGGCGTTGGCTAGCCCTGATCCTAGTGCGGCGGGTAGCGCAGTCGTCCCAGGAAGCGCGACAGGCTTGGCCGGCGGATGGCGTTGGCGGTCCATTCCGCCTTGGCCTTTTCGAAGCGCATTACCTCGCCCAGCCGCCGATCGAGAAAGGCGGCAGTCGCCGTCCATCCTTCGGTCTGGTCGTCGAGCCAGGCGAGCAACGTCGCGCCATAGACGCCCGAAAGGATCAGCCGCTTGGTGTAGTGATTGTAATCGGTCGCGGTGTCGCCGGCGAGGCGCCACATCCTGTCCGCCGAACGCCAGCCGGTTTTCAGCCCGAGCGGCACATTCTGCGGCATGGCGAGGATCGCGAGCGCGCTGCGCACCGCCTCGCGCGCCGGTCCCGTCGTCTCCAGGCGAAACCAGATCAGCGACCGGATCCGGTCGCGCACCTTCATGGCGGCGATCCGCTCCGGCGGGAATGCGTTGACCATCGCCGCATCGACCCCGTCGATCCAGGCCTCGACCATCGCCGCCGGATCCTTTGGAAAAGCGAGCCTGGCCACGGCTGGGTCGATGCCAAGTTGCGCCGCGGCGCTATCGACGGCCTTGCCGGTCCATCCGTCGAAAACCGCATTTTCACCGACCGCGAGGGCGATCTGGCGGCGAACAGACTCGAGTGGGGTGGGATCGGTCATGGCGGCTAAGTGGTCGCATGCGCCGGCTGACGCAAGCGCACCAGCACAAGCGCGATGGCGATCAGCAGCGCGCCCACCCCGTCGAGTGCCGTCAGCGTCTCATCATAGTAGATCCAGCCAAGCAGTGCCGACAAGGCGGGCTGGGTCAGCAGGGCAAGGCCCACGATCAACGGAGAAAGATGGCCGATGGCGTAGACCAGCAATCCCTGGCCGACCACCTGGCTGCACAGGGCCAGTGCGACCACCCCGGTCCAGTCGGCCGGGATCATCGTTTCGCCGCGAACCAGGGCAATCGGCAGGATGACGAACGACGCCAGCAGGCTCGACAGGGCGAGCAGGCCGAGTGGCGGCACCTGGGTGCGGGCGCGGTCGATGGCGATAAGGTAGCCGGTGTAGAGCAGGCCGGCGAGCACCGACAGCAAGTCACCGTGGAGGTGCCGGAGCGACAATTCGGCGCTTCCCCACATCAGCAGCCCACAACCCAGCGCGGCGGCGGCGAGCGCCGCCGACTGGACAGGCGACGGCCATTGCCGTGCCAGCCACAGCCCGAAGGCGGCGAACAGGAAGCTGCCGATGTTGCCGAACAGCGTCGCGTTGCCGAGCTTGGTCAGCATGATGCCCGCATTCCACGCGGCGACGTCCGTCGCGAAAAAGAATGCGCCGGCGGCGATGATCCAGAAGAGGCGGCGGTTTGCCGGGCGGATCGGCTGCTTCGCAAAATGGGCCAACAGGAAAAGGAATGGCAGCGCCAGCGCCAGCCGCCAGAAACCGGCGGCGACGGGTCCAACGCCGCCCTGGCGGACCAGGAATGGTCCCATGGCCAGCGCTAGGTTCCCGATCAAAAGCGCGCCGAACGCGAGGCCGGAGCCCCTTGGCAGGTTTCGAATCGCTACTATCTTTCCGCTCCTGCCCACTTGAGGAGTTGCCTTATGCCGACGCTGTTTGATCCGGTCGAGGTCGGGGCGATCCAGGCACCCAACCGAATTTTCATGGCGCCGCTGACCCGCGCCCGCGCCACTCGCGACGCGGTGCCGACCCCGATGATGGCGGACTATTACCGGCAGCGCGCAGGGGCCGGACTGATCATCAGCGAAGCCACCGGAATCAGCCGCGAGGGCCTCGGCTGGCCCTATGCGCCGGGCCTGTGGGCCGAGGCGCAGACCGAGGGTTGGAAGCCGGTCACGTCCGCCGTCCACGAAGCCGGTGGCCGGATCGTCGCGCAGCTGTGGCACATGGGACGCGTGGTCCATCCCGACCTGGGCGGCGGGCAACCGGTCAGCGCCTCGCCGCTGGTCGCGCCGGGACAGGCACACACCTACGAGGGCAAGAAGGACTTCGTCGAGCCACGAGCCGCGACCGTCGACGACCTTCGGAGGATCATCGACGATTATGCGCGGGCCGCTCGGCATGCGATGGTCGCCGGATTCGACGGCGTGCAGCTGCACGGCGCCAATGGCTATCTGATCGACCAGTTCCTGCGCGATTCCAGCAATGTTCGCGACGACGGTTACGGCGGCCCGATCGCCAACCGGGTCCGCTTCCTGCGCGAGGTGATCGAGGCGATCGCGGCCGAAGCCGGCATGGATCGGACGGGCCTTCGACTGTCGCCCAACGGCACGGTCAACGGTGTCGGCGACAGCGACGGGCAGGCGCTGTTCACCGCCGCGGCGATGGAGATGGAGCGGATCGGCCTGCCATGGATCGAGATGCGCGAGCCCGGGCCCCAGTCGACCTTCCGCCCCACCGACGAACCCCCGGTCAGTCCGGCGATGCGGCAGGTCTATTCGGGCAAGATCATCCTCAACAGCGATTACCGGCTGGAAAGCGGGCAGGCGAAGCTGGACGAGGGCATCGCCGACGCGATCAGCTTCGGTCGGTCGTTCATCGCCAATCCCGATCTCGTCGAACGGCTCCGCGACGGCGATCCGCTTAATCACTGGGACGTCGACACCTTCTACAGCCAGGGGCCGGAAGGCTATGTCGACTATCCGCTGCGCGGCGCCGCCTAGTAGAGGTTCTTGAGGTCGAAAAGCGCCAACGCGGCACGTGCGGCATCGCCGCCCTTGTCCGATTGCGCGGGGTCGGCCCGGACGATCGCCTGTGCCTCGTTCTCGACGGTCAGGATTCCGTTGCCGACCGCCAACCCGTCGAGGGTCAGCGCCATCAGGCCACGCGCGCTTTCGCCGGCGACGATCTCGAAATGATAGGTCTCACCGCGGATCACCACGCCGAGCGCGACGTACGCGTCGAACCGTCCGCTGTCGGCGGCCAGGTTGATCGCCGCCGGTAACTCCAGCGCGCCCGGGACGGTAATCGTCTCATGGCTGTGGCCTGCCGCATCCAGCGCGGCGCGCGCGCCGGCCAGCAGCATGTCGTTGAGGTGGGCATAGAATCGCGCTTCGGCGATCAGGACATGGGCCATTCGATGGTTCCTAGGATTGCCGCATGCGCGCGATGTAGCGCGCCAGCACGTCGACCTCGACGTTGACCGGGTCGCCCTCGGCCAGGGCGCCAAGCGTCGTCTGTTGCGTGGTATGCGGGATGATGTTGACGGTAAAGCGGGTCTCGCCACCCTCGTCGCGGACTTCGTTGACGGTCAGCGATGTGCCGTCGAGCGTGATCGAGCCCTTGCCGGCCACCATCGTCCCGAGTTCCGCCGGAATGCCGATTTCGAGGCGCGTGGAATCGCCGTCGGTCCGGGCCGAGATGACCGTGCCGACTGCATCGACATGACCGGTGACGAGGTGACCGCCCAGTTCGTCGCCCATGCGCAAAGCGCGCTCCAAGTTGAGGCGCGATCCTTCCTGCCACCGGCCAGCGGCCGTGCGCGCCACAGTTTCCGCGCTGATGTCCACCGCGAACCAGTCGTCGCCCTTGTCGACGACGGTCAGGCACGCGCCCGAGCAGGCAATCGACGCGCCGAGGTCGACCGTCGAAAGGTCGTAGCCAGTTTCGATCACCAGCCGCAGGTCGCCGCGCTGCTCGGCGGTGCGGACCTTGCCGATATCGGTAATGATGCCCGTGAACATGTCCCGCCTACGCCTCGCTGTCGCGGACGCGCTCGTAAACTTCGAGCCGGTCGATGCCAAGCCGGGACCCGTCGCTCGCCCGCCAGCGACCGTGCGCATCGGCGATGGCGTCGAGCCCGATGTAGCCGAGCGAGGACTTGCCTTCGCCGACCAGGATGGGAGCGCGGTAGATGAGGATCCGGTCCACCAGGTCAGCGGCGAGGAACGCCGTCGCGGTCGCCGACCCGCCTTCGACGAGCAAGTCGTTGACGTCATGAAGGTCATACACATCGTGGGGGACGATAGCGTCTCCCACCCCTCCACCGCCTTGCCACGCGTCAGCAGCGCCCGGCGCGGCGACCAGTCCTCCAGCCCCGGAAGCCGGACGTCCAGCCGTGGCGCATCGGCGTTGTAGGTGCCGCGGCCGACGAGGATCATGTCGCTGTGCGCCCGCTCCAGATGGACGTGGGCGCGGGCGTCTTCGCCGGTGATCCACTTCGATTCGCCGCTGGGCAGCGCGATCTTGCCGTCGATCGACAGCGCAAGTTTCAGGGTGATACGCGGGCGCCCGAGCGCAAGGCGGGTCAGGTAGCCCGCGAGGGATCGCCGCGCGTCTTCCGCGCCCTCGCCGATGTCGACGCTGATACTCGCCGCCTGCAGCCGCGCAATGCCGTCTCCCGATGTCCTCGGGTCCGGATCGACGATCGCCACCACGGCCCGAGCGACGCCGGCCGCCGGGACGAGGTCGGCACAGGCCGGACCGCGCAAGGAGACATGGGCGCACGGCTCCAGCGTGGTGAAGAGGGTCGCGCCTCGCGCACGGTCGCCCGCCATGGCCAGCGCGACCGCTTCGGCGTGAGGCCGGCCGCCGGGCCGAGTCGCGCCCTTGCCGACGATCTCGCCATTTTTGGTGACGATGACGCAGCCGACATTGGGATTGGGCGCGGTTCGCCCGCGAGCGGCGTCGCCAAGGGCGATCGCCTCGGCCATCATCGCGGCGTCACTCAATGCCGAACCGCTTCTGGAGCTCCTGGAACTGGCGCTTTTTGGCGCGCTTGAACGCATCGCGTTCGGCCTGGTCCTTCTTCTGATCGGCGATGATGTCAGCGTCGGTTCGGTCCGGGCTATAATTCTCGACGTAAACGGCGGTCGGCGGCGGGGCCGTGTTGATCTTCGCGTCGACGAAGAAAATGATCAGGATGATCGTCGTGATCAGGATCGACAGCGCCGCGGCGATCACCTGCTCGCGGCTGCGCTGGCGGCAAAAGGCGGCAAGGTCGCGAAGCGCGGCGCGCGGGCTGGAAACGGGCGGGAAGACGGCCATGGGCACCAAGATAGGACGGCTTCCCGCCCGCGACCAGTCATTCGTCCAGGACGAAGCGCAATGTCAGCTGTGTTCTCGACGCCACCGCGACTCCATTTTCGGTCGCCGGCTTGTAGCGCCAGAACTTGAGGAGGTGCCGTCGCGCCGCCGCCAGGAACTCGGGATCGGCCGCTCCGACGGGATCGACCGCGATGACCCGGCCGCGTGCGTCGATGGTCAGCGCGAGGCGTAAGGCGGCCTCTTCCTGCAGCCGCTGCTTCGACGCCGGATAGGGTGGTTTCATCAGGTCCGCCGGTGTCGCCAGCCGGGCCGCGACCCGTTCGATGCTGGGCGGCGGCGGGTCGAATCTGACCGGCGTAACCGGGTCGTTCCCCGGATAGGGATCGATGGTGACCGGCTTCATGTTGGGTTCCGCTTCCGTTGGGGTCGCGACATCCGTTTTGATCACCGGATCGACGACCGTCACGCTTGTCTTGGTCACGGGACGCGGCGTCGGCTCGGTGGGCGGCGGCGGCGCCTTGGGCGGGTCGATCGGCACGTTGAAAATGTCGGTGATGATCGGCGCGACGGGCGGCGCGAAGTCGGACTTGGCGGTAATCAGCAGACCAAGGGCGACAGCATGACCGGCGACGATCAGGACCAGCGACTTGGGGAAGCAGCGGCGCCCTGCGGGCGGCGATGGGCAGCGTAAGTGAGCATTAAGCAACTCCTACCAACGCCATCATGTTGCATCATAACATAGCGACGCTGGCAAGGCTTATCTTCGCCTGACAGATTTCCTAGGTGGTGGAGGAGGCCCTGAGCCTCGCCATCGCGCGATCCTTGCCCAGCACGCGAAGCAGCGGTCCCATTTCCGGACCGGAATCGCGGCCTGTCAGCGCCTTGCGCAAGGGGTGGAACAAGCTTCGACCTTTCCGGCCGGTCGACTCCTTGAGCGCACTCGTCAGCGACGGCCACGGATCGCCACTCCAGTCGACAAGGGCCGCGGCATCGGCGGCATTGGCGAGGAAGTCCCGATCGTCACCCTCCGCGGCGGCGACCCCAATGTCCCCATGAAGCACCGGCAGCCAGTCGGCGACTTCGCCGAGGTGGTCGATGTTACCGCGCAGCAGATTCCAGTCCGCCTCGGTCGCACCGTCCGGCAAGCGATCGGCAACGTCGGCATAGTCGAGGTGGTGGAGAAGCTTGGCGTTGACCTGCTCGACTTCGGCCAGGTCGAAATGCGCCGGGGCCCGCCCGAAGTGGGCGAAGTCAAACCCTTCCGCAAGCTCGGCAAGGCTCTTCTTCGGCTCGACCGGCTGCGACGTTCCCAGCCGGGCGAGGAGGGAGTTGATCGCCATCGGCTCGATCCCCGCGGCGCGCAGCGCGTCGACGCCGCTGGACCCCAGCCGCTTGGACAGCTTGCCTTCGGCGGCGACGAGCAGCGCTTCATGCGCGAATGCGGGCGCCCTGGCGCCCATCGCGTCGAACATCTGGATTTGCACCGCGCTGTTCGACACGTGATCCTCGCCGCGCACGATGTGGGTGATGCCAAGGTCGATGTCATCGATGACTGACGGAAGAAGATAAAGCCAACTGCCGTCCGCGCGGCGGATAACCGGGTCGCTGATCAGCGCCGGGTCGAACCGCTGGTGACCGCGGATGAGGTCGTCCCATTCGATCGGCGCGCCGTGGTCGAGCTTGAAACGCCAATGCGGCGCGACGCACTCGGGGCCGGAACGCCTGCGGGCTTGCGCTCGTAGACTGGCGGCAGGCCGCGACCAAGCAGGACCTTTCGGCGAAGGTCGAGTTCCTCAGGCGTTTCGTAGCAGGCGTAGACGCGGCCCGCGGCACGCAGTCGCTCGAATTCGCGCTCATAGAGGTCGAACCGTTCCGATTGGCGAACGCTGCCGGTAGGTTCCAGCCCCAGCCACGCCAAATCCTCGCGGATCGAGCCGACATTTTCTTCCGTCGACCGCGCCGCGTCGGTGTCGTCGATCCGGAGCAGGAAGCGACCGCCATGCCTGATCGCGAACAGCGCGTTGTGGAGTGCGGTGCGGATATTGCCGACATGAAGCCGGCCGGTCGGAGAAGGAGCGAAACGGGTGACGACGGTCATGATGGCGCTGCGTTTAGGGGAAAGGCGACGGCTAGCCAGTGCGGAAGGCGTTCGTGATCGGATAGCGGCGGTCGCGGCCGAAGTTGCGGCTGCCGATCTTTACCCCGGCGGTGCCTGGCGCCGCTTGTATTCCGCGCGGAGCAGCTTCTTTTCGATATCCGCCACCACGGCAGGATCGACACCCGTCGCCCGCGCGGTTTCCGCCACCGAGCGTTCCTGTTCAACCAGCGATTCGAGGATCCGGTCGAGGAGGCTGTACGGCGGCAGGCTGTCCTCGTCCTTCTGGTTGGGTTTCAGTTCGGCCGAGGGCGGCTTGTCGATTACACGGTCGGGCATCACCGGGCCGTCCGGACCCAAAGCGCGCGGCGGGCGATTGGCGTTCCGCCAGCGCGACAGGGCGAACACCGTCGTCTTGTAGGCATCCTTCAGCACCGAATAGCCGCCGGCCATATCGCCGTAGAGCGTGGCGTAGCCGACGCTCATCTCGCTCTTGTTGCCGGTGGTCAGCAGCATGTGGCCATGCGCGTTGCTGAGCGCCATCAGCATGACCATGCGGAGACGCGCCTGGACGTTCTGGGCGGCAAGATCCGGCAGGTCCGGAAGCACCTCGTCGACCGCGCCGACGGCGGCGACGATCGGCACGACGTCGTGCCGCACGCCGAGCATCCGCGCGCATCCGGCCGCGTCCTCCAGGCTTTCGTCCGACGTATATTTCGACGGCAGCATCACGCACCACACCTTGTCGGGGCCAAGGGCGTCGACCGCGACCGCCGCCGACAGAGCGCTGTCGATGCCGCCGGACAGGCCGAGGAGGACGCCGGGGAAGCCGTTGGCCGTCACATAATCGCGCAGGCCCACGACCATCGCGTTGTAGATGTCCTGCGGATGGGGATCGAGCCCCGAGCGATGCTCGGTCGTGCAGCGCCAGCCATCGTCGGTGCCGTGCCAGTCGGTGACGAGCAGCGCTTCCGTCCAGTCCGGCATCTGCACCGCCAGCGACCCGTCGCGGTTGAGGACGAAGCTGGAGCCGTCGAACGCAAGTTCGTCCTGTCCGCCGACGCGATTGAGATAGGCGAGGGCAAGGCCGGTCTCCGTGACCCGGTCGCGGACGAGGCGGTGCCGAAGGTCGTCCTTGTCGAGTTCGAACGGACTGCCGTTGGGCACCAGCAGCAAATCCGCCCCCGCTCTCGCCAGCGCGGCGACCACCGGTTCGAACCAGATGTCCTCGCAGATCGGGACGCCTAGCTTCACCCCTCGCCACTCGATCGGCTGGGGCAGTGGCCCGGCGGCGAATATGCGCTTCTCGTCGAACGTGCCGTAGTTCGGAAGCTCGTGCTTGAGCGTCCGGCCAATGATCCGTCCGCCATCGGCGAGCACCATGGCGTTATAGGTCAGGCCGCCTTCGACCAGGATCGTGCCGAACAGCAGCGCCGGACCGCCGTCGCCCGTCGCTTCGACCAGCCGTACCGTCTCCTCCGCCGTTGCGCGCAGGAACGCTGCTTTCAGGACGAGATCCTCGACCGGATAGCCGGTGAGCTGCATCTCCGGCGTCATCACTAGGTCGGCGTCATCCGCGGCAGCCTTGGCACGAACTTCGACAATTGCCGCCGCGTTGCCGGCGAGATCGCCAACACGCTGGCTCATCTGGGCAAGGGCGATGCGGAGGCGATTGGTCGGCTTATCGGTCACCGACGCGGGGTTAAGCGCCCTGTCACGCGACCGCAACCTTGTGCTCGGGCCGCGCACCGCACTAAGGGGCACCAACCGCCTGCCGAATGGGGAATCCCAGCCACATGAAACTGCTCGCCGGAAACTCCAACGCGCCGCTGGCGCAGGCGATCGCCGATTACCTCCAGCTGCCGCTGACCGCCGCCAGCGTCCGGCGCTTCGCCGACGAGGAAGTGTTCGTCGAGATCAACGAGAATGTCCGCGGCGAGGACATGTTCGTCATCCAGTCGACCAGTTTTCCGACCAACGACAATCTGATGGAACTGCTCATCTGCATCGACGCGCTTCGCCGCGCCTCGGCCAAGCGGATTACCGCCGTCCTGCCCTATTTCGGCTATGCCCGGCAGGACCGGAAACCCGGCCCCGAACCCCCATCTCGGCCAAGCTCGTGGCCAACCTGATTACCACCGCCGGCGCCAATCGCGTGCTGACGATGGACCTGCACGCAGGGCAGATTCAGGGCTTTTTCGACATTCCGACCGACAACCTGTGGGCGGCGCCGGTGATGGCCGCCGACATCCAGGAACGCTACGCCAGCGAAAAGCTGATGGTCGTGTCGCCCGACGTCGGCGGCGTGGTCCGGGCGCGGAGCCTGGCCAAGCGGCTCGACAACGCCCCACTGGCGATCGTCGACAAGCGCCGTGAGCGCGCAGGCGAGTCCGAGGTGATGAACATCATCGGCGATGTCGAGGGCCATTGCTGCGTGCTGGTCGACGACATCGTCGATTCGGCCGGCACGCTGTGCAACGCCGCCGCCGCGTTGAAGGCGCAGGGCGCGACCAAGGTGCTGGCCTACTGCAGCCACGGCGTCCTGTCGGGTAAGGCGGTCGAGCGGGTTGCCAATGGCGAACTGGCCGAATTGGTGGTGACCGATTCGATCTATCACGCGAATATGGGCGAGACGCCGAAGATCCGCCGACTGGCGATCGCGCCGCTGTTCGGTGAGGCCATTCACCGCATCGCCGACGAAAGCAGCGTCAGCTCGTTGTTCGACTAGGCCGCTAACACTTTATTGGTCGCCGGCTGCTACAGCGGGTCGATGACGAGGCTCGATGTCAGGCAGGATGTGATGAAGGCGGCGGGCTGGGTCCTGTTCGGCCTCTTCACCCTGTTCATCCTCTACGAATGTTTCGCGATGTGGCGCGCCTACCAGCGCACGCCCGACGCCGTCGCCATCGCCCGGCAAGGAGAACTCAAGGCGTCGGACTTGTCGGCGGACCGCCGCGCCATCCTGTTGGCGGTGGAGGACCCCAGCTTCGATACCAACAGCGGGGTCGACTGGTCGAGCCCGGGCCAGGGCGCCACGACGATCGGTCAGGCGCTTACCAAGCAACTTTACTTTGACGACTTCAAGCCGGGCTTCGACAAGATCGAGCAGACGCTGATCGCGCGCTTCATGCTGCAACAGGCGCTGACCAAGGACGAGCAGCTGACCGCCTTCCTCAATCACGCCTATTTCGGAACGGTGAAGGGCCGGCCGGTGACCGGGTTCACCGACGCGGCGCGGACCTACTACGACCGCAGCTTCTTCGCCCTGACCCAGCGGCAATATATTGGCCTGGTCGGGATGCTCATGGCGCCGCGCGATTATGATCCCAAGCGTCAGCCGCGGGCCAGCGCCGAGCGGGTTAAACGGATCGAGCGGCTGGTCCAGGGCAATGCCGCCCGACCGGCGTCGGTGACGTGACCTACGAGGCTTGCCAGAAGACGGCCCCGCCCGTATAGGCGCCCCGCTTTCCAGATTCTTGGAAGAACGAACCGCCCGGCCAGTGAGGGCTGCCGTGGCTGTTCGAAAACGTCGCGTCTGTTGGCGCTACAAGGAGACGAAAATGCCCAAGCTGAAGACCAAGAGCGGCGTCAAGAAGCGCTTCAAGCTCACGGCCACCGGCAAGATCAAGCACGGCGTCGCTGGCAAGCGCCACCGTCTGATCAGCCACAACGCCAAGTACATTCGCCAGAACCGCGGCACCGAAGTCCTTGCCGATGCTGATACGCAGCGCGTCAAGCTTTGGGCGCCCTACGGCCTCAACTAAGGAGCGAATGAACCATGGCACGCATCAAACGCGGCACGACCACTCGCGCCAAGCATAAGCGGATTTTGGAGAGCGCGAAGGGCTATTACGGCCGTCGCAAGAATACCATCCGCATCGCCCGTCAGGCCGTCGAAAAGGCCGGCCAGTACGCCTACCGCGACCGCAAGGTGAAGAAGCGGAGCTTCCGCGCCCTGTGGATCCAGCGCATCAACGCCGCCGTCCGCGCCGAAGGCCTGACCTATGGTCAGTTCATCCACGCGCTGAAGCTGGCGAACATAGACCTCGACCGGAAGGTCCTGGCCGACATCGCGATGCACGAAGCCGAGGCGTTCAGCGCGATCATCGCGCAGGCCAAGGCGGCGCTTCCGAAGGAAGACAAGAAGGCGGCGTAACGCCCCGACTTGGATCGCACGAACAAGGGCGCGGCCGGCAACGGCGGCGCCCTTTTTCTATGGCGCGACCGGGTCGCGTTCCAGCGACGGGCGGTCCCAGCCGGCGAGGTCCGCCGCCGCCGCGTAGGTCGATTCGAGGAATGCCATCAGCGCCGCCTCCGGATGTTTCGCCGTCCTGACCGCATCGTAGGGCAGGACGAACTCGCCGAGCTGCCCGTCGAACAGCGCCGCATCCGGCGCGACCGGTCGGGCGCGGAAACCGTCCGGTTCGGGGTAGGCGTAGCTGTAGAAGATCGGCTCTGCCGCGATGGCACCACCGGGCCAGAAGCCCGCGCTGGACACCTCGTGACTATAAGCTTCGTGAGTGATGCGGTCGGGCAGGCCGGGGACGCCGCCGGGATGCGTCGGAGCGCGGTTGCCCGAGAAGCGGGTGACGGCGAGGTCGAAGCTGCCCCAGAAGAAGTGCACCGGGCTGCACTTGCCGGCGAAGCCGGCGCGAAAGCGTTCAAAGACCGGTTCGATCAGCATCAAGGCGGCGTGAAGCCGTTCCGCAGTGTCCGGTCGATAGTCGCGCGGCGCGGTGTCCTCGGCGAAGGGCACTGCGCCCTCGATTTCATTCGGGAGGCCGTTGAAGGTCGACGGGAAGCCATGCGCGTCCAGCATGGCGATCAAGTTGCGATGCAGTGCGGCGACGCTGCCGAGGTCGAGCGGCAGGATGTCGCGCTCACCGTCAGCGGCGCTGAGCACGATGGCGTGACGGCACAGGTCCAGCGTGAGCGTGAAGGCGAGGCCGTTGATGACGATCGGTTCGATCGCCAGGCCTTCCGCGACCGGATGCAGCGTGACATTCCAGCCGTGGTTGGTCCAGGTCGAGTGGGCGACCCGCATCTTGCCCAGCATCTGGCTGGCAAGGTGAAGTAGATGCAGCGTCGGGTGATCACGCGCGACGTCGAACGCAGGCCACGGCTGGGGCATCGGCGACTCCTTCGCCGGGCAGCCTAGTGCAGCAGGCGGTAGCCCGGAAGGGTCAGGAACTCTTCGAAACGCTTCCAGGTTACGAGCTGGTAAAGCAGCTTCGAGGCTTCTGCGAGGTGCGGCAGGTCCCCGAGCGCCTGGATTTCCTCCTGGAACCAATGTTCGAACAGGTCGCGGGTCAGATGGCGGCCGTCGCAGATCGGCGCTTCATACTTCAGCCACTGCCAAAGCTGGGCGCGGCAGATTTCCGCCGTCGCGGCATCCTCCATCAAATTGTAGAGCGGCACCGCGCCGCGCCCACCGAGCCACGCCGCGATATATTGCGCCGCGACCCGGATATTTTCGCGCACGCCAGATTCGGTGCGCGGTCCGTCATGCAGCTCGAGCATCGCCTCGCGATCAGGAAGCGTTTCGGGCATGACGTCCAGCTGGTTGGGGCCGCTTAGCCCGCCGAAGGCCTCCATCGCTACCGGCACCAGCGCCGGATGCGCGACCCAGGTGCCGTCGTGCCCATTGCGTACCTCGCGGTCCTTGTCGGCGCGGACCTTGGCGAAGGCGGCGGCGTTGGCCGCTTCGTCGCCCTTGACCGGGATGAACGCCGCCATCCCGCCCATGGCGAAGGCACCGCGGCGGTGGCAGGTCGCCACGAGTCGGATCGAGTAGGCGGCGAGGAAGGCCTTATCCATCGTCATCGCCGAGCGGTCGGGCGTCAGCCAGTCGGGCGAATCGCCGATCCGCTTGATCGCCGAAAAGATGTAGTCCCAGCGGCCGCAGTTGAGGCCGACGATATGATCCTTCAGCGCATGGAGAATTTCGTCCATCTCGAAGGCGGCCGGCAGGGTTTCGATCAGCACGGTGACCTTGATGGTGCCGTGGCGCAGCCGAAGCCGTTCCTCGATAAAGCCGAGCACGTCGCTCCACAGCGCGGCTTCTTCCATGCTTTCGAGTTTGGGCAGGTAGAAATAGGGGCCGCTGCCGTTGGCAAGCGCGGCATGCGCCGAGTGGCAGCAATAGATGGCGGCGTCGAAGAAAGCGCCGGCGACCGCTTCGCCGTCGACGGAGACATGCGCTTCGGGCAGGTGCAGGCCGCGCGGGCGGACGATTAGGACGGCGGGCGTGCCATTAAGGCGATAGTCCTTGCCGGTATCGGGATCGGTGAAGGCGAGGCGGCCGGTCCAGCGGTCCTTGAGATTGACCTGGCCCTGGAGGAGTTCATCCCAGCGCGGCGCGGTGGCATCCTCAAAGTCGGCCATGAACACCCGCGCGCCGCTGTTGAGCGCATTGATGACCATCTTGGCGTTGGTCGGTCCGGTGATCTCGACCCGGCGATCGGTGAGGTCGTCGGGGATCGGGCCGATGCGCCAGCCCCCCTCACGGATGGCACGCGTATCTTCCCGGAAATCAGGGCGATGGCCGGCGGCGTAGCGCGCCTGGCGCTTGTCGCGATCGTCGAGCAGCGCGCGGCGCCGGACATCGAAATGGCGGTGGAGGTCCGCCACCAGGTCGAGTGCTGCCGGGGTCAGCACCTCGTTGGCTCGCGCGATGCCGCTCGGCGCGACCTCCGTCCGCGGTCGGTCGAGGGCGTCGCTCATCGGGCCATCGGCTCCGACGCGATGGCGTAGCGGCGCGTGGCCGGGCACTGGTCGCGAAAGGTCAGGCGCGTCCATTCGCGGCGCGCCTTGCCTTCGTCGCCGAACGGACCGTGAATCTGCTCCGTGCCCGGCACGAGCTGGGCGAATTCGCAGTCGCGATACTCGCCGCCGATTACCCAATAACGCTGAGTCATGGTGCTATCCTTTCCTGCGAATCAGGCCGCTTCGAATTGCTGGGTTTCGGTTGAAGCGGCGAGCGCGGTGGTCGAGCTGTCCCCGCCCGACAGCGCCATCGCGACGCGGTCGAAATAGCCGGTGCCGACTTCGCGCTGGTGACGGGTCGCGGTGTAGCCGTTGGCTTCCGATGCGAACTCGGCCTGCTGGAGACGCGAGTAGGCGGCCATGCCATGATCGCGGTAGCCGCTGGCCAGTTCGAACATGGCGTGGTTGAGGCTGTGGAAGCCGGCCAGGGTGACGAACTGGAACTTGTAGCCCATCGCGCCCAGCTCACGCTGGAACTTGGCGATGGTGTCCTTGTCGAGCTTGGCCTCCCAGTTAAAGCTGGGCGAGCAATTGTAGGCGAGCAGCTTGCCCGGATATTGCGCGTGGACCGCTTCGGCGAACTTGCGCGCGTCGTTGAGGTCCGGGTGGCTGGTTTCCCACCACAGCAGGTCGGCGTGCGGCGCGAAGGCCAGGCCGCGGGCGATGCAATGGTCGAGACCGGTGCCGTCCTTGAGGCGGAAAAAGCCTTCGGGGGTGCGCTCGCCGGTCAGGAATTGATGGTCGCGCCCGTCGACGTCGGAGGTGATGAGCTTGGCGCTTTCCGCGTCAGTGCGGGCGACGATCAGTGTCGGGACACCCGACACGTCGGCGGCGAGGCGCGCGGCCTGCAGGTTGCGGATGTGCGCCTGGGTAGGGATCAGCACCTTGCCGCCGAGGTGGCCGCACTTCTTTTCCGACGCCAGCTGGTCCTCAAAATGAACCGCGGCGGCGCCCGCCTCGATATAGGCCTTCATGATCTCGAAGCAGTTCAAGGGCCCGCCGAAGCCGGCTTCGGCGTCGGCGACGATCGGGACGAACCAGTCACGCTCCGCCCCGCCCTCGCTATGTTCGATCTGGTCGGCGCGCTGCAGCGTGCGGTTGATGCGCCGCGCCAATTCCGGGCCGGCATTGGCCGGATAGAGCGACTGGTCGGGATACATCGCGCCGGCCGTGTTGGCGTCGGCGGCGACCTGCCAGCCGGAGAGGTAGATGGCGTCGAGCCCGGCACGGACCATCTGCATCGCCTGATTGCCGGTCAGCGCACCCAGCGCCCGGACCGGTTCTTCGCGATGAAGCAGCCGCCACAGCTTTTCAGCACCGCGGCGCGCCAGCGTATGTTCGATCGCGACCGATCCGCGGAGCGCCTCCACCTCGGCGGCGGTGTAGTTGCGCTCGATGCCCTCGAAACGGTCCTGGGGCGCTGGGATCAGGGTTTGAAAATCGGTCATCGAATCGACTCCGGCAGAAGAATGTGACCGCAAGGCTGCCTGTCGCCAGAGACCTCGAGAATGGCAATTAGAGACGCCTTGTCGCGATGTGACTTGTCGTTTTTGTGAAGTCATGACAAATTGTAGCGGTGGGGGCGCAGAAACTCTTCTTGGGGACACGGTTACGTCGACTCCGCCGCGACCGGGGCATGACCCAGAGCGCGATGGCATCGGCGCTGGGCGTATCGCCGTCCTATCTCAACCATCTCGAGCGCAACCAGCGGCCGGTCAGCGCCGGCGTTCTGGTACGGTTGGCGGCGACGTTCGACGTCGACCTCAACAGCTTCGCAGCGCCGAGTGCTGAGCGAACCGGGCCCGAGCATCTGGGCGAAATCTTCGCCGACAGCCTGTTCGCCGACCTCAACATTCCCCGCTATGAACTGGTCGAGATCGCGAGCAACGCGCCGTCGGTCGCCGACGCCATCGCCCGGCTCTACGAAGCGCTGAACGACACCCGCCGGCCCGGCATCGAGGGCAATGGCGACGCCCGGACGATGGTCACGCCGGAAGCCTGGGTGCGCGACTATATCCAGGCCCAGCGCAACCATTTCCCCGAACTGGAGGATTGCGCGGAGACCGTCGGTGGGGCGATGCACGACGGGCTTTCGCTGGCCGAGCCGCTCCGCCGCCGCCTCAAGGACGCATTCGGCATCACCGCCACGATCGTGCCGTCGTCACAGCTCGGCGAGGCCAGCCAGGTGTTCGATACCGAGCGCAAGCGGTTGTCGCTATCGTCGCTGTTGCGGTCGGAGAACCGGACGTTCGGTCTTGCATACCAGTTGGCGTTGATCGAATTCGGCCCGATCCTGAAACGGATGGTCGACGACGCCGCGCCGCCCGACCAGGGATCGCGCAACCTGTTGCTGGTCAGCCTGGCCAACTATGCGGCCGGGGCGATCATCATGCCCTATGGCCGCTTCCTCGCCAGCACCGAGGAGTATCGCTATTCGATCGACAAGCTGTGCGGCGAATATGGCGCCAATGTCGAGCAGGTCGCCCACCGGCTGACGACGATGAACCGCCCGAACGCGCGCGGAGTCCCCTTTTTCATGCTGCGCGTCGATCCGGCCGGGAACATCAGCAAGCGCTATGCCGGCGAGAATTTCCCCTTCTCTCGCTACGGCGGCACTTGCCCGCGCTGGAACCTCCACGCCGCGTTCCAGACCGCAGGGCAGGTGGTGACACAGATCATCGAGACGCCGGACGGCCAGCGATACTTCACCGTGTCGCGAACGATCGACCGGCCAATCCCGACCGGCCTGTCGGGCGGATTACTGGCGATCGGGCTGGGCTGCGACATTCGCCATGCCCACCGGCTGTCGTGCGCCGATGGCCTCAATCTTGCCGATCCGCCGGTAACGCCGGTGGGACCAGCCTGCTCGATCTGCCCGCGCGTGCAATGCCCGTTTCGCGCCACCGCGCCGGCCGGACGCGCGCTGACCGTCAGCGCCGACCGCAAGACGATCAGCCCCTACCCCTTCTTCGCCGGTTGAAGCCTTTGCTTTTGGCGGCCGGCCTTGGCAAAGGCCCATTCCCATGAGTGTCGACCCCCAAGCCCTGGCCGAAAGCTGGACCCGCAAGATCGCCGAAGCGCCCGACCTCGGCGCGCTGGAAACGCTGCGCGTCGGCGCGCTTGGCAAGTCGGGCGAGATCAGCGCGCTGCTGAAGACAATGGGGCGCTGTCGCCGGAAGAGCGCACGACGCGCGGTCCCGCCATCCACGGCGCGCGTGAAGCGGTCAGCACCGCACTGGCCGACCGCAAGGCGGCCCTGGAAGCGGCCGAGCTGGAGCAGCGGCTGGCGACCGAGCGGGTCGACCTGTCGCTGCCGGCCCGTGAGACGCCGAAGGGGTCGATCCACCCGGTCAGCCAGGTGATGGACGAGCTGGCCGAAATCTTCGCCGACATGGGCTTTGCCGTCGCCGAAGGGCCGGAGATCGAGGACGACTGGCACAATTTCACCGCGCTCAACATTCCCGAGACTCACCCGGCGCGGGCGATGATGGACACGTTCTACATCGAGGGTGAGCATGAGCGACCGATGGTCCTGCGCACGCACACCTCGCCGGTCCAGATCCGGACGATGCAGACCATGCCGCCGCCAATCCGCATCATCGCCCCGGGCCGCGTCTATCGCAGCGACAGCGACGCGACGCACACGCCGATGTTCCACCAGATCGAGGGGCTGGTGATCGATCGGGGCATCCATCTTGGCCACCTCAAGTGGACACTCGAAACATTCCTTAAGGCGTTCTTCGAGCGCGACGACGTCGTCCTTCGCCTGCGCCCGTCCTATTTCCCGTTCACTGAGCCGTCGGCGGAAGTCGATGTCGGCTGGAGCTACGAAAAAGGCCGCCGCGTGGTCGGCGGGTCCGACGGCTGGCTGGAGGTGCTGGGCAGCGGCATGGTCCACCCCAAGGTGATCGCCAATTGCGGGCTCGACCCCGACGAGTGGCAGGGCTTCGCCTTCGGCACCGGCGTCGACCGGTTGGCGATGTTGAAATACGGCATGGACGATCTGCGCGCCTTCTTCGACGGCGACCTGCGCTGGATGAAGCATTACGGGTTCCGCTTCCTCGACGTCCCCACGCTGTCGGGGGAGTCGGCGCATGAAGTTCTCGCTAAGCTGGCTGAAGCAGCACCTCGACACTACGCTCGACGCCCAGGCGATCGCCGAAGCGATGACCAAGATCGGTCTGGAGGTCGAGGGCGTCGACAATCCCGCCGAAGCGCTAAAGCCGTTCCGCGTCGCCCGGGTGCTGACTGCCGAGCGTCATCCGCAGGCCGAAAAGCTGCAGGTGCTGACCGTCGACACTGGGGACGGCCAGCCGCTGCAGGTCGTTTGCGGCGCCCCCAACGCCCGCGCCGGCCTGGTCGGCGTGTTCGGCGGGCCGGGCACCTATGTGCCCGGAAGCGACATCACGCTGAAGAAGGCGGCGATCCGCGGCGTCGAAAGCAACGGCATGATGTGCTCCACGCGCGAGCTCCAGCTGGGCGACGACCATGACGGGATCATCGAACTGGCGGTCGACGCGCCGGTCGGTACGAGCTTCGCCGACTATGCCGGGCTGGACGATGCGGTATTCGACGTGGCGATCACGCCCAACCGGCAGGATTGCATGGGCGTTCGCGGCATCGCCCGCGACCTTGCCGCCGCCGGCCATGGCACGTTGAAGCCGCTGGACGTTCCCGCGATCGACGGCAGTTTCGACAACCCGATCGAGATCCGCATCGAGGATCCCGACGGTTGCCCGGCCTTTTACGGTCGTACCGTTCGCGGGCTGACCAACGGCGCCAGCCCCGACTGGATGCAGCAGCGGCTGCGGTCGGCGGGACAGCGACCGATCTCGGCTCTGGTCGACATCACCAATTACGTCATGCTCGACCTCGGCCGGCCGGCGCACGCCTATGACGTCAAGACGCTGTCGGGCACGGTCGTGGCGCGCCGCGCTCGCGAGGGCGAGACCGTCGTCGCATTGAACGAGAAGGAATTCGCGCTGACCCCGGCGATGACCGTGATCGCCGATGATCGGGCGGTGCACGACATCGGCGGCATCATGGGCGGCGAACATTCGGGTGTCGGCGCCGACACGACCGAAACGCTGCTGGAAATCGCCTATTTCACCCCTGACAATATCGCCCGCACCGGACAGGCACTGGGCCTGACCAGTGACGCGCGCAGCCGCTTCGAGCGCGGGGTCGATCCGGCCTTCCTCGACGATGGATTGGCGATCCTGACCGGTCTCATCCTCGACATCTGTGGCGGTGAAGCGAGCCGCGTGACGCGCGCCGGTGAGGCGCCGCTCGGGCGAAAGCATGTGCGCTTCGACCCGGCACGAACCAAGCGACTGGGTGGTGTCGACGTGCCCGAGGCGGAGCAACGCGCCATCCTGGAAAGGCTTGGTTTCACCTTCGAAGGCGATGACGCAGTCGCGCCAACCTGGCGCCGCGATATCGACGGCCCTGCCGACCTGGTCGAGGAAGTCACCCGCATCGTCGGATACGATGCCGTCCCGTCGACCGCCTTGCCTCGCGCAGACGGAGTGGCGCGTCCGACCGCTACCCGGTCCCAGCTGGCCGAGCGTCGCGCTCGCCGCGCTGCCGCCGCGCGCGGCCTCGACGAGGCGGTTACGTGGAGTTTCATCCCCGAGGCGCAGGCGGCGTTGTTCGGGGCGCTCCGAAGGTCGTCGCCAACCCGATCAGCGAGGACATGAAACATATGCGTCCGTCGCTGTTGCCCGGCCTGGCGGCCGCAGCGCGACGCAATGCCGATCGCGGCGCGGGCAGCGTGCGGCTATTCGAGCTTGGCCGCCGCTATCTGGCCGACGGCGAGCATTCGACCCTTGCCGTGATGCTGTCGGGCGACCGCAACCCGCGCAACTGGCAGTCGGGCAAAGCCGAGCGGTTCGATGCGTTCGATGCCAAGGCCGAGGTGCTGGCGCTGCTGGAGGCTGCCGGGGCTCCGGTCGCCAACCTGACGCTTACGATGGGTGCGGGCGAAGCGTGGCACCCGGGGCGGTCGGCGCGGTTCGGGTTGGGCCCGAAGACCATCCTTTCCGATTTCGGCGAACTTCATCCGCGGGTGGCCAAGGCGCTCGACCTGCCGGCCGGAACGGTGGCAGCCGAAATCTATCTCGACGCGATTCCGGCATCGCGCAGCTCGGGCCACAGCCGCCCGCCCTATGCGCCGCCACTGCTTCAGCCCGTCACTCGCGACTTTGCCTTCATCGTCCCCGCCGACCTGCAGGCGGATGCCTTGGTGCGGGCCGTTCGCGGCGCAGACAAGCAGGCCATCGTCGGCGCGCGCATCTTCGACCGGTTCGAAGGCGACGCCGGGCTCAGCCTGGCAGTCGAGGTCGTGCTGCAACCGGGCGAGAAGAGCTTCACCGAGGCCGAGATCGCCGAGATCGGGCAGCGGATCATCGCCGCCGCCGCCAAACTGGGCGCGACGCTGCGCGCCTAGCGCGGACGGTCGAAGACCAGCAGCGTCGAGGTGGCGCTGGCGATCAGGCGGTCTCGAGCATCGAGCAGCTTCGCCTCGGAGAAAGCAGCGCGACGTCCGAAGCTTACCACTTCGCCTACCGCGCGGACCGGACCGGAATCGACCGTCATCGCGCGGTGATAGGCGACCTTCAGCTCCAACGTCGTGTAGCCTTGCCCCGCCGCCAGCTTGGTGTGGACCGCGCAGCCACAGGCGCTGTCGAGCAAGGTTGCCGCATAGCCGCCGTGGATCGTGCCGATCGGGTTGGTAGCGAACGCGCCGGGTGTGCTTTCGAACACCGCACGGCCGTCGTCGACTTCTGTCAGGACGAAGTGGAGGGAATGAGCGATGCCGGGGCCTTCCCCCGCCGCCATCATCGCGCGCAATTGTTCGATGCCGCTAACGTCGTCGTAGATGTTCATGCCGCGATCCTACGGCACGGGTTGCATTGTGCAACCTAGTTCAGGGCGTTGATCGCGGCGTGGACGCGTCGTTCGATGTCTTCGCGCTTCAGGCCTGCCGGTATCGGTTCGCCCACCTTGAAGCGGATGACGCCACTTTTCTTCACGAATCCCCGGGGCCAGACCCGGCCGCTGTCCAGCGCGACCGGCACCACCGGAAGCCCGAGCGCTCGGTAGAGGCCGGCGAACCCCGGGCGAAGCGGGGGCGCGGTGCCGGTGGGAACGCGGGTGCCTTCCGGGAAGATGATCACCGGCCGGCCCTGCGCCGCGGCGGCCCGCGCCTGTCCCATCATCTCCCGCAGCGCCTTGGCGCCGGCGTCCCGATCGACGCCAATCACCCCATACTGCCGCGCCGCGCGGCCCCACAGCGGCATTTCCGACAGTTCGCGCTTCATCACCACGACCGGCAGCCGGGCGAAGCGGAGCGTGTCGACCGCTTCGACCATCGCTTCGTGCTTGGCGGCGATCAGGAACGGGCCGGGCGGGATTTCTCCGTCCCATTCAAAGCGGATCGCAAGGATTTTCCGAACCAGCCAATAGTGGAACAGCGCCCAGCCGTGAACGAGGCGCCGGACCGGGGCGTCACCGAAAGGGGTGGCCGCCATGATCGCCAGCACGAACAGCAGTGTCCCCGGATAGAAGATCAATGCGAACAGGAGCGAGCGAAGAACCGCCATCAGATATCCAGACCCACGCTGAGCCGCCGAAGCAGGTATTTGTTATACTCGGCGAAAAGGGTCATCAGCCCGGGCTCCGTCCGGACGGCGTCCGGGACGATGACGATTTTTTTGTCCAGCGCATGCCGGAATTCATATTCGGCGCGGCGCATGTGCCAGTCGCTGGTGACCAGCCGAAGCGATGTGTAGCCGTGCTTGGTGAGCCAGCGGCGGGCCTCTTCCGCGTTCGACCGCGTATCGACTGACTCCGAGCCAAGATCGACGCAGCAGCGGAACAGCTTGCGCTTGCCACCGATGCGGCGGACGAGGTCGTCCTTGGTCACCGACGGGTCGGCGCCGGCGATCAACATGCGCTTTGCCTTTCCCTTGGCCATGAGTTCTATGCCGCGCTCGATCCGGCCCGGCCCACCGGTAATAACGACAATCGCCTGCGTCTTGGGTGCGTCCGCCTCCGCCGGCGCGGCGAGCGTTACGCTGAACAAGGCGAAGCCGAGTCCGTAGAGCAGCAGCAGGAAGGCGGCGGCGCGGGCGATCACAGGCTGGCCCGAAGCGAATGGAGAATGGTTCGCCGCGCCACCACGGTCGCCAGCGCCGCGCCGATAAACGGCAGCAACGCGAGCAGGGTCAGGTCGAGCGTGCCGAGCAACCGCCCGCCGGTCCATTCCCCGGCGCTGGCAAGGCTGCCCGCCGAAATCAGCAGCAGGGCAATCCCCGCCGCAAGGGCGCCGGCAAGGCCGCCGGCGAGCGCGTCAACCGCGATCTTTCTCTGGAACAGCCGCGTGATCTGTTCATCGGTGGCGCCAATCCCGTGCATGACCTCGATCGTGGCGCGATGCGCGGCGAGCGCGCTGCGCGTCGCCAGCACGACCGCCGAGGCCGTTGCCAGGGCGACCAGCGCGACGATCGCCGCCGACAGCCAGGCCAGTGAATTGACGGCGCGAAGCATCGGGCCGAGCCGACCGCTGTTGCTGATGAGTTCGGCCTGCGGCACGGCGCGCTTCAAGGCGGCAGCGACCGGCTGCACCGCGGCACCGGGCGCGAGTTCGACATCGATCAGGACCGGTATTGGCAGCGCGGCGTCCGGATCGCGCGCGGACGGGCCAAGCCAGCGTTCCAGCGTCCGGCGCAACTCCGCTTCCGGCACCGGCGTCACACTGACGACGCCAGGGGCGGCGCGGAGTGCCGCAACCGCGGCAGCCCCGGTCGAACGGCCGTCGGTGATCTGCGCCATGTGACGACGAGCGACACCCTCGCTGACCAGCCGGGCACTGCCGGCAAGGGCCAGGCCCGCGGCTGCGACGCTGAGCATCACGAACATCATGATCGCAATCAGCCAGGCGGTCGGCCCGGAGAAGCGACCAC
This sequence comes from Sphingomonas rhizophila, assembly GCF_014396585.1. Taxonomy (GTDB): domain Bacteria; phylum Pseudomonadota; class Alphaproteobacteria; order Sphingomonadales; family Sphingomonadaceae; genus Sphingomicrobium; species Sphingomicrobium rhizophilum. The sequence goes on along the minus strand of NZ_CP060717.1, from coordinate 2,304,196 downwards.
CGCCGAGCAGGCGCCGCTCGTATGGCGTACCGAGCAACCGCTCGATCATGACGCGACATCCCGGAATTGGCGTGCGACCGGCGGGTTACGCAAGGCCCCGGTCGGATCGACAAGGTTGCCGTTCTCTAGCCGGATAAGCTGCGCGCCCGGGGTCGCGGTGATGAGACCGAGGTCGTGGGTAGCGACGATGACGGTCGTTCCGAGGCGATTGAGACCGGTCAGGAGGCTGAGGATCCGTTGCGCCATGGCCGCATCGACGTTGCCCGTGGGCTCGTCCGCGACGAGAATGTCGGGCTGGCCGATGACCGCGCGGGCAATCGCCACGCGCTGCTGCTCACCCCCGACAGGGTCGGAGGACGGGCGCTGGCGCGGTCGGCGAGACCGACCCACGCGAGCATTTCACGAACCGGCCCTTCGAGTTCGGCCTCGCTTCGGCCCGCGACGCGCAGGGGCAGCGCGACGTTGTCGAACGCCGACAGATGCTTGACCAGCCGGAAGTCCTGGAAAACCACCCCGATGCGGCGGCGGTGAGCGGGCATCTCCTCACGCGGGGCGTCGGACATTTCCTCGCCGAATAGCCGGATGCGGCCTCTCGACGGGCGCTGAGCCAGATAAAGCAGCTTCAGGAGGGACGTCTTGCCCGCACCCGACGCGCCGGTCAGAAAATAGAATCCGCCCTTGGCCAGCCGGAAGTCGAGGTCGCGAAGCACCTCCCCTCCCGTACCGTAACGCAACCCCACCCGGTCGAACTCGACGATCGTTTCCAGCGCCTACGCTCCCGCTTGTCCTGCCCAAGCTGTCGCACAGCGTGCGCTGCCTTGCCAAGGCGGGCGCGTTGCTGTTTACCCGCATTAACGCCCCTCGGGAGGATATTCGAAGCCCATGATCCTGACCTGTCCCGAGTGTGACACCAAATATGTGGTCAAGGACGGGGCGATCCCACCGGGCGGGCGACAGGTCCGTTGCGCATCGTGCAAGCACAGCTGGCACGAGCCCGGTCCCGACGAAATGGCGCAGCCGGCGGAACGTGACGTCATGACGCCGGCCCCTGAAGGGAACGCCGGACAATTCCATGTCGATGCGCCGCCCGTCGACGAGGAGTTGGGCGGCCCGCCGCAAAGCAATCCCGACCTACCGGACGAGCCGCCGGTCGCCGATCTCCCTGCGGAGGTGGCTGGCGACCAGGGTGTCGCTGATTATCGCGAACCGGCCGTGGAGCCGGACCAGCGTCTGTATGAGCAGGTCGACACCGAAAGCGACCCGGTCGCTGCCGTTCCGGTCGAACAGTCCTACGAGCCCGCCTACGAGCCGCTATCGACGAGCGAGGACGCCGAGGACTTCGCCATCCCGCAGTTCGAGGAAGAGCGGACAGGCCGCGGATTGCGAACGGCCGTGGTCGTCCTGCTGCTGGTCGCCGCTGCCGTGGCTGCCTTCTGGTTCCTGGCGCCGGCCGAGCTGAAATCTCGTGTCGGGATGGCGGGCGCCGGAACGACGCCGCTGGAGGTGATGCTGACGACCAGCGACCGCCAGAAGCTGGCGAGCGGCAACGAACTGCTGGCGATCAGTGGTCGGGTCATCAATCCGACCGACGAAACCCAGACGGTACCGCCGATCCGCGCCTCGCTGCGCAACAAGGCGACCCGGAAGCTGGTCTATGAGTGGACCATCGCCCCGCCGGCCGCGTCGCTCCCGCCGCGGGGCAGCGCCAATTTCAACAGCGCCGAAGTCGACATTCCCGAGGGCGGCGACGAACTGACCGTTACGCTGGGCGGCGCGAAGAGCTGATCATTCGAATTCGTAGAGGCGGATGACCGTGCTTCCACCACCGGGAAGCGCGACCGTTGCATCGCGCGCCGTCATCATTGCGGCCGGCGGGCCGTAGGCAGCCCCGATCAGGGCGGGCGTGACGATGGTCACAGCGGCAGTGCCGTGTGCGGTGACCGCGGGGCGCGGTGACGGCGCCGACGTTGCCGCGGCAGTTGAAAGCAGCAGGAGCGAAAGGGCGCCCATGCGTCCGACTACGCACGGTGCGGCGAGAAGGTAAACGACCCATTTACCACTGTCCCGAGGATGGACAGGTTTTCGCCCGTTGCGCAGGCGATATCGCTTTGCTAGAGGCCGCGCCTTGCCAGAGCCGTGGGCAGCTTGTCCGCGGCTATTTCACGAGTGCGGTCGTGGCGGAACTGGTAGACGCGCAACGTTGAGGTCGTTGTGGCCGAAAGGCCGTGGAAGTTCGAGTCTTCTCGACCGCACCACTTTTTGCCGAAGCGCCCAGTCGGGCGTGGCCCGAAACCCGAAACGTCGTGCGAGACGACTTTTGCTACTGGGCCGATGCCAGGCGTGGCGCCGGGATGACCTTCACCATGCCAAGCCTAACGACGGGGCGATCGCGCCCGACGATTGCTCTGGTGGCTAGGTCGCGCGGTGCATTGATCGCTTCGGCCGTGGCAGCAGCAAGGCGCAGGGTGTAGCGGCCGTATTTGACGCGTTCGAATAGGAAATAGCCGTCGAGGTCGGAGCGGGTTATCGCGATCACCTGGCCGGCTTCATCGAGCAGCTCGATGTCCAGCCCCTCATACTCGCGATGATCCTCGTGAACCGCGATGCCTTCGATCGATCCGCCCCGACCAGCGCGATATCGACCGTCGCAGGAACGCCCGGGCGCGGAACGATCAGTTGGGCGGGTTTCGCCGGTGTCAGCGCAGGGTTGTCCAGGCTGGTCTGGTCAATGCCGATGGCGACCGGAACGAAGGGCGGCAGCCCACCGACCGTGAGTTCGCCCTTCGAATCGGTCGATCGGTCGATCGGGCGGGTGCCGGTGGTTATCATCGCCTTGACCGCGACCGGCTCGCCGTCGTCACGGACGCCATTTTCATTGAGGTCCTCGAAGACGCGGGCGCGTACCGCCCCGGTGCTGGCCAGCTTGTCGCTGGTTGGCCGGAAATTGCCGCGGAACGGGTCCATCGAGAAGCTGAGGCTGATCCCCGCGGCGACCGAACGGTCGCTGGCGACCTCGCCGGTCAGCGCGACGTTCATCAGGTCGAACCGGCGGACGTGGCTTACCCGTCCGCGCACCCTGCTGAGGTCAGCCTCGTACGCGACTCCCGCTTCCCAATCAGCGCGATCGCCGGCTGACCAGTTGGCGGTGATCTCGGCGTTGCGGAAGCGCGCTTCGGGCTTGATGTCCCATCGCGAGGTACCGCGCAGGCGCACCCGGCCGATCCGGGCGGTTCCGATCAGCATCGTGTCCAGCCGTTCGCGTGCAATGTCGCCATCTGCGGCCACGGCTTTCAACTCGCGCTGGTAATGAGTTTCGGTCGACAGGTTGAATCGACCGATCTGGGCGCCGAGACGGGTGCTGGCATCGAGCGCGCTGGTGCCATCGATGCGGTTGAGTAGCCTGACGTCGGCGCCGATCGGGATCGCCACGGCGCCAAGCTTGACCGGGGCCGACACGCCGAGCCGGTGCTCGCTTCGCAAGGCTTTCTCCGTGCCCGTCCCCAATCGAGCGGCGCCAAAGCCATTGGTGTAGAAGGATGCGGCGTTGATGTTCACGGCGCCCACCTTGGTCGCGACCTGAGCGCGAGCGGCGAGGCGGCCATTCGTGTCGAGCGCTCCGCCGACTTCGACCAGCGCGCTTCCCAGCGACCTTCGAACCGAGCCTTCAAGGAAAGTCACCCGCTCGTCCTGAATCATGGACGAGCGGATCAGCGCCCCGACAGACGTGCGATCGTCGACGCCATACTGGACGTCGAGGCTAAGTTCCGGCGCCTTGTTGGAAACAGCCGCCGCCGTGCCGGGCGGCGGATCTTCCTTTTTCTGGAAATCGATCAGGTCGAGTCCGGGCTGGCGAACACCGGCCCAGTACCAGAGTTTGCCTGGCGGCACATTGTCGCGGCCGACGTTGACCGCTTCGTGCCGCCGAAGCACCTGGCCTTGCGGGCCGTAGAGGACGATCTCGAACTCGTTGTCGCCATAGAGCATCTCGACATCGCGAAAATGATAGCGGCCGTCGCTGGACGATCCGTCATCGAAGCCGAGCAATGCACCGTTGCGATAGAGTTCAGCATCCCAACCGGGCTGGAGCTCGCCGGTGAATTCCGTTCGGTCGAACGTTCCCGGGTGGGTCAGCGGGCGGTTGGTGAGGACCGCGCCGCGACCGGTCCCGCTGCCCCCGCCGAAAGCGGAGGCGAGTCCCTCGACATCGCCAACTGCCGCATGGGTCGCTTGCAAGGGGCCGAGCAGGCCTGCATCGGGGTCAGACCGGAACAGGGTGGCGCGGACCGACGTGGGCAAGCCCGCCAAGTCGCTCTGGATGGCGGCGGTATAGCTCATCGCGGCGACTTCGCCCGCGGCATAGACCGAGGCGGACCGGTCGACTTTGGCCCCGCCATGGGCGCGATAAGTGACGCCGGCATTGACGATGAACTCCAACGCCGGGGCACGCCACATGCGATAGGGAAGCCGGACATGGGGTATGCCGGAAAGGTCGACCGCCGCCGTCCGCTTCAGACTTGCGGCGCGATTGCGGCGCTCCATCGCGAGTTCGACGGGCAGCTTGTCCTTCGCTTCGAGAACCAGCATCGACACCGAACGGTCCGGTCGGACTCCAATCGAGAACCAGCGTGCCAGCGCTTCGGTCGAGACGCACCACCCTTCCGGGACCTCGCGAACGTCGGTTGTTGCAAATGCTTCGCGTTTGCCTTTGATTTCGGCCGTTCTCGTCGCGGTGTCGATGCTGATGCTGTTGTCCTGGCGGAATGCCCAGCCGCTGGCTTTGTGCGATTGGAGGTCGATCTTCATCGGCACGTCGAGAGCGGTGAGGAAGTCGCCGAACACGACGCAGGTGCCCTGCGGGGTCGCGTAGGCGCGGACGCCATCCCCCAGCGACAGGTGGCGGATCGACACGTCGAGCAGATATTGTTCTTCCGGATCGGCGGTCCAGCCGTCGTTGACCGGCGAGGAGGCAGGCAAGCCGGCCCCGACGCTGGCCAACGCCAGCACGGCCAGGGCCTTGCCCCATGCGCGCCGCCAGAACTGCATCGGATCGCCCCCGCGCGTCCGTCCTAGCGGAGCGTCGCGCTGGTTTCGGCGGCGAGAGTCGCGCCGTTGTCGGTCACTTCATAATATTGCACCGTGACCGGACCGGCGATCGGCCCCTTGTAGTCGGCGGACACCGGGACCGAGACCTTGCGGGTCGACAATTCCTTATAGACCGCGACGCCCTTCAGAACCGCAACCGGATCCTTGACGCCCGGCTTGATCACCCGGACTTCGCCATAGGTCGAGCGGGTACCGTTGCGGGTCAACTGTAGCGTGACGAGCTTCCTGCCCTTGTCCTGCTCGAACTGGACGTCGGCGATTCCTGCCTTGGCCTCGAGGCTGCCGAGGCGAACGATGACGGGAATGGTGACGCCGTAGACCGGGATCAGCTTGAAGGCGAGGCCCGACGCCTGGGTCGGCGCCGTCACCGGCGTCGGATCCGGAATGGCACGGAACAGCAAGTGGATACGGTACTCCCCGTCGGGCAGGCCTTGCGGCGCGCGCGCCGAAACCCGGACGGCCTGCGGGCTGTTGGGTGGCAGGGTGACCTTGCGGGGCGCGAACACCACCATGTCCTGCGCCGCCTTTTCGTCGGCGCTGGGATTCGTGACCTCGACCAGCACTCCTTCGGGAGTCATCCGGCGAAGTTCGGCGGACACGCGATAAGTCGCGGTAGCGTCGCCGATGTTCTTCAGGATGATTTCCGTTCCTCGGCCGCCGTTCAGGATGATGCGCGTCGGCGCGACCAGCAGGTCGCCGACACCGGCGCGCGCCGGTTGAGACGTCGCGGTCGCAATGGTGACGGCGCCGAGCGCCAGGGCACGAACGAAAGGCGAAAAGGACATGACATTCTCCAGGGCGCCGCCGACCGGGCGGCTTTGAAGGAATGTTGGTCCAAAATGGTTATCAACCGGCTAACCATCGCCGCGAGATCAGCAAAAAAGTGGGGCGGCCGGCACATGCCAACCGCCCCCTTGCCGGTCGAGCTGAATGACCGGGCTTATTGGTAGTCGGCGGTCACCGTAAAGGTGCCGGAATAGCTACCTGCTTCCGTCGCCTGAGTGATCGTCAACGAACCTCCCACATAGTAGTTGGTACCCGGGAAACCCGAGTTTGGAAGCTGGGTTACATAAACGCCGCTGGCGTTGTTGGCGGCTAGGCTATTGCTGGTCGTCATCGTCAACGTCGGCGCCGCGCCGCCCCCGGTCCAGCTGGTATTTGTCAGTGTCACGGTCAGCGGGATCGTGAGGTTGAGCGGCGTGTTGTTCGTGCCCTGGAGGTTGAACATGGCCGCCGTCGGCGTCCCCGAGCAGGTGAACCCCGTCTGGCAGTAGGTGCCGGTCTGAGTCGCGGCGGGCTGGATGGTGAAGGTGTTGCTGAAGGTCGCGGTGCTCGGCGTGATCAGCGTACCGATGGCTATCGTGCCGCCACCGGTCAGCACCAGCGGCTTGACGATCTTGGCATTGACCGTCGCGTTGGCGGTCGCGGCCTTGGCGGCAACCGGCAAGGCCATCGTGACCGAAACGGCGGCGATCGAGGCGAGCAGGCGGATGGAATTTTTCACGGTTCAATCTCCCGTCCTGTCCGCGCGTGGTTCGCGAACAAGGTCACCGCGCTGTTAACCCTAAGATCCTTTCCATCCGCTTCGGAGACATGGTTAGCGGACATTTAACTTTTGCGACGCGGGCAAAAAGAAAGGGCGGGAAACATTAAGCTTCCCGCCCTTCGAACCGCGCCGCTGAGGGCGGCGCTATGTGGGGTCCGACTTACTGGTAGTCGGCGCTGATCGTGAAGGTGCCGCTGTAGACACCGTCAACGTTCGCGGCGTCGACACCCAGGGTACCGCCGACAAAAACCGTCGCGGCGCCGCCGGCGAGAAGGACGTCGGCCGTGCCGTCACCGTTCGAATCGGTGGTGTCCGACAGAGTCAGCTGGAGCGGGACGACGTCGGCCGGGACGCCCGCACTGCCACCGACGCGGACGAGGTCGATCGTGTCGGCGGCGAACGAGACGTTGACGCTCGAATCGACCGAACCGGTGATGTCGTACCGGGCGCGGTGCGGCGTGCCGCTGCAGTTCCAGGTCGTCGCCGCGCCGCAGACGTCGGCGGGGGTCGGTGCGGCCGAGGCATCGATGATGAAGTCATGCGAGGCACGGGTGCCGAACGTGCCGACGAGGATGCCGAAATCGACGACCGCGTCAGTGGCGGTGGGCGCTTCGATCGTCAGCGGCGAATAGATCTTCACCGTCGCGGTGCCGTCGGCGCTTACCGGAGCAGCAAGCGCCGGCGTCGCGGCCAGGGCCGAAGCGGCGACGGTCGCGGCCAGTGCGGCCTTGTTGAAAAAGTTGGTCATGGTCAAAAAATTCCCCACAGGTTCCCAAAACTATTCGGCTGTCGAACCGGTCGGCCCGTCATCCGTACCGTGGCATTAACCGCAACGGCTTACGGCTTTGCTCAGGCTTATGGTTACCGGATGATTCACTTTCGCGGTTGACCCTGTGGAGCCGCGTGGAAGACCTCAGAGGTAGTCGACCAGCACCGGAATATCGCCGCGAAAATCGCCGTCGAACTCGCCGCTGACCCGAAGCTCCCCTCCGATTCGGATCTTCAGCGTGCCGGCAGAATCGAGTTCGGGGAAGTCGGGCAGATCACTCTGAATCGATTCGATCCGGATCGTGCCGCCCCTGAGACCGTAGAGTTCGATCGACCGCGGGAGGTCGACGCGGATGGCCCGTCCCGGTTCGCCGCGAATCGAGATTTCCCCGGCGACCGACCGGGCGCCAAGCGGGGCGACGGCGCCAGTCGCTGCGGTCGTACCGTCCGGCCGGAGCAGGGCGCTTCCGAAGCCCGGACCAGTAAGGATCAGGCGATCGAAGTCGATGGTCGACACCACTTCCAGCCGAATCGGCTTGTCCGAGGAGCCCGCCGAATCCGGCGTCGTGGTCGGCGTCGAGCACAGGCGGCACTGCGCCGCTGCGGCGGCAGGCACGACCAGACCGCTCGCGCAGAGCGCGAGTAACGGCATCAGGGCGCGAAGACGGCCGACCATGGCGTAAGGGGTATTGGGCAGGCGTGAAAACAGGGTTAACGCGGTTTTCACCCTTGGCATTGTCTTGAAGGAGGAGCGTATGGCCGACAAGCGCAGCGACGCCGAATGGCAGGCGCGGCTGACCCCCGAACAGTTTCGAATCCTGCGGCAGGCCGGCACCGAGCCGCCCGGCAGCGGCGCCCTGCTCCACAACAAGGAAAAGGGCCGCTATCGCTGCGCGGCATGCGGCGCGGACCTGTTCGACAGTGCCACCAAATATGACAGCGGTTCGGGCTGGCCAAGCTTCACCGCGCCGGCGAGCGAGGCCGCGGTCGAGGAAAAGCAGGACCACAGCCACGGCATGGAACGCACCGAAGTGCGCTGCGCGAGGTGCGAGGGACACTTGGGCCACGTCTTCCCGGACGGCCCGGGACCTGACGGCCTCCGCTATTGCATCAACTCCGCCTCGCTGGCGTTCGACGCCAGGCAGGACGACGAAGCGGCTAAGGACAACGACCAGCGTTGAGCCGCGCCCCTTGTCGGCTGGCAGATGAACGAATAACCCTCAGGCCTTGATGGCTCGTTCCCCCACGCCCTCCGCCGGCCGCGGCTTCTTCGGCAAGGCCATTCGCTGGGGGCTCGCCCTCGCTGCGCTTGGCCTCATCGTCCTTGGCATCTCCGTTGCCGTGGCGATGGCCTCGTTGCCGGAATATTCGCAACTCCAGAAGCGCACCGACCTTGGCCAGCGCATCCGGGTTCGCGCCGCCGACGGCACCATCCTAGTCGCACTGGGCCCGAGCTTCGGCCGCTGGCTCCGCTACGAAGAAATCCCCGCGACGATGCGAAGCGCGATGATTTCCGTCGAGGACAAGCGTTTCCGCAGCCACATCGGCGTCGATCCGATCGGCGTGGCCCGTTCGTTCAAGGTGCGCCTGGAACAGGGCCGCTGGCGGCAGGGCGGATCGACCATCACGCAGCAGCTGGCGCGCAACATCTTCCTCACCAACAGCCGCACCTTCGGACGCAAGATCCGCGAGGCGATTCTGGCCCTGGCGATCGAGCGCAAATTCTCGAAGAACCAAATCCTCGAGCTCTACCTCAACCGCGTTTACTTCGGCGGTGGCGCCTATGGCATCGATGCCGCCAGCAACACCTTCTTCGGGCATGGCGCGGACCACCTCAGCCTTGGCGAGGCAGCGATCATCGCCGGGCTGGTCAAGGCGCCATCGAACTATTCGCCGACCGCCGACGTCGAGGCAGCGCGCGGCCGCGCTGGGGTCGTGTTGAAATCGATGGCCGACAATGGCTTCATCAGTCGCGACGCCGCCGCGTCGGTCGATGCGGCCACCATCCGGGTGCAGGTCCCGGCCAAGCAGAACAGCGTCCGCTACTTCACCGACTGGGCGCTTCCGCAACTCGACATGCTGATCGACGAGACCAGCGATCCGATCGACGTATGGACGACGCTCGACCCCGGGATGCAGGCCGCGGCCGACCGCGCCATCAACGCCAATGCGCCGCGGATGGCGCAGGGCGCACTGGTGTCGATCGACCGCGATGGCGCTGTCAGGGCAATGGTCGGGGGGCGCGACTATGTCACGTCGATCTACAACCGCGCGACCCAAGCGCAGCGACAACCGGGATCGTCGTGGAAGCTGTTCGTCTATCTCGCCGCGCTCGAATCGGGAATGAAGCCGACCGACATGCTGGAGGACAAGCCGTTCACGGTCGACGGCTGGACCCCACGCAATTCGACCAGAACCTATGCCGGGCCGGTGTCGATGCGTGAGGCCTTCTCCCGCTCGATCAACACCATCAGCGCGCAAATCGGCGCCCAAGTCGGGTTCGGCACCATCGCCGACATGGCGCGCCGCTTTGGCATTTCCAGCCCCATTTCGACCTACCCGTCGATGGTCCTCGGCAGCAGCGAGGTTCGCCTTCTGGATATGACGAAGGCGTTCGCATCGGTCAGCAACGGCGGGGTTAGCATCACCCCTTATGCCATTCGCAAGGTTGTCACCGCAGACGGGCGACTACTCTACACCCATCAGCCCGAAGAAGGCCGAGTCCTCGTCGCGCCCTATGTGGCTGCGGGATGACTGATCTGCTGCAGTCCGCTGTCCTGTCCGGCACTGGCCGCGCCGCGCAGATCGGACGACCGGTTGCGGGCAAGACGGGTACCACGTCCTCGAACAAGGACGGCTGGTTCATCGGTTTTTCGAGCGGGCTTACCACCGGCGTGTGGATGGGCCGTGACGATGCCCGGCCGGTTGGCGGCCTGCAGGGCGGCACGGCACCGGCACGGGCCTTTCGCGATTTCATGCGCGTCGCGGTGGCCCGACGCCCGGTCGAACAGTTTCAGACGGACGTGCCGATGCCCGACTGGCAGCTGGAGCCGGACGAGGAAGTGTGGGGCAACGAGATTGACGAGACCATGTTCGTCGACGAGAACGGCAATCCGATCGGTGCCGGTCCGCCGCCCGTCGACCCGTACCAGCCCGCACCGAATGGCCCGCCGCCGAGCCGTGACCAGCAATGGGTCGACGACGTCCTGAATCGACCCGTCCCGGCGCCTGCTCCACCCCCGCAGCCTCAGCAGCAGCCCCAGCAACAGCCCGATCCGCGCCTACCGCGGCAGGTGGATCCGCTTCAGCCCCGGCCCGAGCCGACGGAGCGCTGAGCGCGCCGGCTCGACCGGCCCGCCGAACAACTCCGCCTCCAGCGCGTGGAAGTCGCGGCCATGGTCCATGTGTCGGCGGTGAGCGACCTCGTGCGCGACGATGAAGCGCCGTACTTCGGGCGGAAGCATCAGCAGGCGAACGTTGTAGCGGATTTGCCCGGAGGACGAACAACTGCCCCAGCGGCTGCTCGCGTCGCCGATCGCGACCCGCGATACGGTCACGTTAGCTCGCCGGGCAATCTCGGCGGTCTCGGCAGATAGCAATCGAAGCGCCTCGGCGTGAAGCCACCGCGCGATGCGCCGTTCGAAACCATCACGCGGCCCGCCGCACCACAGCAATCCCTGCTCGCGTCGAACAGTTCGGGTTGCCCCTTCGCGCCATTCCAGACGAGCCGCCTCGCCGTCGAGCGGGATTGTTGTCCCCGGTTCCAAGGTCGACATTGGGCTCAATGTGGCCAGTTGGCGGTCGACCCAGCCGGATTGTTTCGCCACCCAGTCGAGCGCGAGTCGGCGGCTGGTGCGCGGCGGACAGGTCAGTCGCAGCGTCCCGCGTCGCTCATCGAGGCGGAGACGAAGCCGGCGAGCGCGGGGATGGACGACGAGTTCTACCGGCCATGAAAGGCCGGCGACCTGCAACGGCTCAGAGCGGCCGATCGACAAGGTGCCATTCCAGATCACCGGCATCGACCTCGCTCACCGTCCAGCCGCGCGTCGACTGGCCCGCCTGGTGCACGGTCTCGCGGCTGCCCGAAACCAGGTAATGCCATTCCGGCAGCGGTTTGCCCTCCCATCGCAAACGATAGGCACAGGTCGATGGCAGCCATTCCAGCCCGTCGAGGTTGGAACGGTCCAGCTTGACGCAATCGCTCACCAGCTTCTTTCGATTGGCGTAGTCGGTGCACTGCCCCATGCGACGGTCGAGTAGCTTGCAGGCGACATTGGTCGGGTGAAGCTGACCGGTGTCCTCGTCTTCCAGCTTGTGGAGGCAGCATCGTCCACAGCCGTCACACAAGGCTTCCCATTCGCCTGTGTCGAGCGACGCCAAGGGCTTTTCCCAAAAGGGTTTTGCGCTATTCATCGAACCGCCAGCCTTGGTCGGGCATGGCGGCGCAATCAAGCGCAAACGGCAAGGAGCCGGGGGACAAGATGCGGCGGATGATCGGATTGGTGGCAGTCGCGCTGGTCGCAGCGACGCCGACGGCGGCCCAGCAGGGATCGAGCAGCGAAGCACTGTTGACCGCGGTCAAGGAAGGCGACGCCAACAAGGTCGTCCAGCTGTCCGAAGGCGAAGCCGCTGGAATGATCAACATCCGTGGCTTTGACGGGACCACGCCACTGACGGCGGCGGTCAAGAACCGCAACATGCCGTTCGTAAGCTATCTGCTGAGCAAGAAGGCCGACCCCAGCCTTGCGACGCGCGACGGCCAGACGCCGCTGATCATCGCCACCCATCTCAACTGGGAGGAAGCCGTCGACCTGCTTCTTCGGGTGGGCGCGAAGGTTGATGGGACCGACCGCCAGGGCCAGACGGCGCTGATCATCGCCGTGCAGAATCGCAACACGAGGCTTGTGCGGCGTCTGCTGCAATCCGGCGCCAACCCCGACAAGGCCGACCATGCGGCGGGATACAGCGCCCGCGACTATGCCAAGCGCGACAATCGTGTGCGGGAATTGCTCCGCCTAATCGAAACGGCCAAGCCGGCCGCGCGCTAACTCCCGAAACCGAGCGTAGGGTCGATCTGCGCCGACAACCGCCGCGCGGCACGGCGGGCAAAGCGCAGCAATTCCGCTTTCCGCCGGGCGGGCGCCAACGGCCGATGAGCGGCGTCACGGATGATGGCCGCATCATAGCGGTCAGCCACCAGCAGGCCCGCTTCACCGGGCAAATAGCGATCCTCATCGAGGATTGAGGCCAGCGCCTGCGGCACCGCCCAATAGAAGCGGTCGCAATATTCGAGATAGTCGGTCCACTTGCCGTCGCCCACCAGGTCGGCCCGGCTGACCTTGATTTCGACGATGGTCAATTGACCCTTCGAATCGATCGCCATCATGTCCGCGCGCCGGCCATTGGGCAGCGGCACTTCGCAAATGGCGAAGAGGTCCTGCCGGCAGAACAGCCGGGTGACACCGCGCGCGACCTCCCCTGCGATCGGCGGCTGGTCGGCGAAACAGTCGGGCACGGGCAGTGAAGCCATGCCGACTCGGTTAGAACAAAAGGTGGACGAAAGGAAGCGTCGCTAGAAGCCGGCGGTGCGCGCCCTAACGATAGAAGACGTGGTTGCCGAGCGTCCCGACGCGCGCCAGGCGCCAGCCGGGCGACACGCGCTTGGCGTGGAAAAACAACGCCTTGGGCATCGGCGCAGGCTGCAGTTCCTGATCGACGATCTTGGCGACCGCGACCGCGTTCTTCCACTGCATGCTGGAGCGGTTGATGTTCGGCATCGAACGGCCACGAACGAAGCTGAACTGGCTGCGCTGATAGACCACGCCGCAATAGCTGGACGGGAATCGGCCCGACTTGGTGCGGTTGGCGATGACGTGGCCGACCGCCAATTGGCCTTTGAGCGATTCGCTCTTCGATTCGAAGTAAATGGCACCCGCCAGACATTCCATCTCGGCGTTACCCGGGTCGCTCGACCGGAGCTGGCTGACCATCGACTGGAGGTCGCCAGTTGCAGTCACCTCGACGGTTTCGTCTTCAGCGGCGGGAACATTCGGACTCAGCGGGTCGACCGGCAATACAGCAATCGCCGGCTCGGCGGCCTGCGGGAGAATGGCGGGAACGATCAAAGACGGCAGTTCCTTCGATTCACTTGCCAACAGCGGCTCTGAGCCAGGAGCAACCTGGGCCGGAGCAACACCGGACGCGCTCAATGCGGTCAGCACCAGCAAAGTGGAGCGAATGGAAAAGGTCATGAAAGTCCAAGATCGTGCAGTGTATTTCCCGTCGGCACGCGTCGAAGGCTCGTCGAAAGAACCTTCCGGCCGGAAGAAATACCCCGTCTGCGTGGCACCCTGTTGCGGCCGGATTGCCGCAGGAAGTGCCCCCCGCTCGTCGTTACGGTCGCGTTTTTACACTTCGTTCCGCCGGGTCAACCGAACGCAGTCATTTCAGCGATGAACCGTTCAGCGTCCGGGACGTCCAGTTCAATTAACCATAAGTCGGGGTCGAAGCGGGTCCGTTCGCCAATGAATTTCGCGAGCGTGGCAGGGTCCGGTGTTTGGGCCGATTCCCGCCGCGTCCAATGATAATTGCCGCCCCGCTGAAGCGCCCTCTCCAGGATGGCGCGATGCGCCCCGCGCTCGCCAACCAGCAGAATCAACTGCCCGCGGTCTGGATCGCCCTTGTGCAGCACCATCGCATGACCGCCGAGCGCCTCGACCGAACGCCGGATCGCTGCCGCTTCCAGCCCTGCCGGAAGACGAGCGCTGCTCATTCCGCGGCGCGGTAGCCGGGCAGGCCCGACAGCGCGATGTGCGAGCGGAGAAACGTGCCGGTGCCGCGAGCGCATTCCTCGCCGGTCGAATCGACGATCCTGGCCTCGGCTACGAAGACTCGGCGCCGACCCGAGACCCAGCGTCCTTCCGCCCGCGCCTGGCCCGTCTTCATCGGCTTGGTAAAATGCAGGTTGAAGGCGGTGGTGAGGAGGAAACGGTCGCTGACCAGGCCGTTCGCGGCATAGAAGGCGGCATCGTCGAGCATCTTGAAATAGACCGTGCCATGGGCAGCGCCGGCGGCATGAAACATGTCCGGCACGACGTCGAACTCGATAACCGACTGACCGGCTTCGGGAAGCGAGAGTGCCGAAGCGAACAGGCCGTTGACCGGCGCCGATTCGTAGAGGGCTTCGAGTGCGCGCAAATGCGCTTCCTGACCGGTCGGCGGCGAGGCCGCGTCGTCAGGCAGCATCGCGTTCGTCGGCCCCCATCAGCACCGCCGCCAGCGCATCACGCGAACGGGCGCCGCGCAGCTTCTCGACCGTCGCTGCATTGCGCACCAGCCGGCTGATGGCGGCAAGCGCCTTCAGATGTTCCGCGCCGGCATCCGGCGGCGAAAGCAGAAGGAAAATCAGGTCGACCTTCTCACCATCGATCGCCTTGTAATCGACCGGCTGCGCAAGGCGCGCGACGATGCCGTAGATCCGGTCGATGTCCGACAGCTTGCCATGCGGGATGGCGACCCCGCCGCCGAAGCCGGTCGAACCGAGCCGCTCGCGCTCCGCGATCGCATCGGCGATCGTTGCCGGGTCGACGCCGAGACGCTGCGCCGCGACCTGGGCAAGCAGGTTCAGCGCATTGCGCTTGTTGCCCGCCGACAGGTCGACGCGGATCGAATCGAAATCAAGGAAATCTGCAATCTGCATTGAACGCATTTTCTTCACGCGACGGGCCGGTTCGACGCGGGCGGTTAGCCCAGCTTTGCCGCCGTGTCACTTTACGGACGGTTCGACCCAGCCGATGGTTCCGTCGCCCCGGCGATAGACCATGTTGAAGGCGCCGCTGGCACTATTCCGGAACATCAGCGCGTTGGTGTTCCGAAGGTCGAGCATCATGACCGCGTCGGACACGCTGGCATCGGGAATATCGACTCGCGTTTCCGCAATCACCGCTGGCGCGGGCGGCAGCGGCGCCTCCTCGTTATCGGGCTCCGCGAAGACGGTATAGGCGGCGTTCTCCTCGACCATCGCCGATCCGCCGTCGGTGGCGCCGCGCCGTTCGCGCAGCCGGTCGACATAGCGCTTCAGTTGCCGTTCAATCTTGTCGGCGGCGCCGTCAAATGCGACATGGGCGTCGCCGGCGCGGTTGGTCGCCTTGAGCACCATGCCCTGCGCCACCGGGGCAACGATGTCGCAAGTGAAATCTTCGTACGGGCCGCGGCCGAAGGTCACGTTGGCGGCGACCGCCCGAGAAAAGTAGCGATCGGCGAGGGCACCGATCCGCGCCGTGACTCGAGCGCGCAGCGCTTCGCCCGTTTCGACCTGGTGACCGGCGACCCGTACTTCCATCATGTCCTCCTTCAACTGCGTCGGCGATCCAGCCGTCGCTCAAGCCAACGCCTCAAGCGGCGTCCCGGCTCTCACCCGTCCCAATAAATTTCGCCCAGAGCGGACGCGTGATCCGGGCAAGGAACTGCCTGTGCCGCTCGGATTCAGCGGCGGTCGGAGCGAAGTGGCGCGGCTCGTAATAGGGCCGGTCGGCGCGGATCAGCGGCGCCGACCCCACCGCCGCCTCCACGGCGTCGTCGCTGGCAAGACCGAGTCCGATCTGGCGGCCCCCGGTCAGCTCGACATAGACCTGGACGAGCAATTGCGCGTCGAGCAGCGCGCCATGCTTGATGCGTTGTGACCGGTCGACGCCGTACCGCGTGCAAAGCGCGTCGAGACTGTGCTTGGCACCCGGATGACGGGACCGTGCCAAGGGCAGCGTGTCGACCATCCGGCTGAAACAGACCGTGGTACGGCCACAGCGTTCCAGCTCGTGGTTCAAGAAGCCGAAGTCGAAGCTGGCGTTGTGCGCGACCAGGGGAGAATCGCCGATGAAGTCGAGCAACTCCTCGACCTTGTCGGCGAACAGCGGCTTGTCCGACAGGAAGATGTCACTGAGCCCGTGGATTGCTTCCGCCTCGCTCGGCATCGAGCGTTCGGGATTGAAATAGGCGTGGAAATGGCGGCCGGTTTCGACCCGGTTGACGATCTCGATGCAACCGATCTCGACAAGTCGGTCGCCTCCCGCCGGGCTGAGGCCGGTGGTCTCGGTGTCGAACACAATTTCACGCATGGGAAATCTTAAACACCCGTCGCGAGTTCAAGACAAGTGATGATCGCGCCGACCTGAGCGCGGGTTTCGGCAAGATCGCCGCCCGTATGGATGACGAAGTCGGCGCGGGCGCGCTTCTCCGCGTCCGGCATTTGGCGGGCAAGGATCGCGTCTAGCTTGGCGGCTGTCATTCCGGGCCGCTCGAGGACGCGGCGGCGCTGGATCTCGGCCGGCGCGGAGACGACGATGACATGGTCGAAGGCCGTGTGGCCTCCGGTTTCGAACAGCAGGGGTATGTCGAACAGAAGCGCCCTGGCGTCCCCATGATCGACAATGAACCGGGTGCGTTCGTGATGCACTGCCGGATGCACGATCGCTTCCAGCGCGGCGAGCTCGTCGGGCTTGCCGAGAACCGCCGACGACAAGGCGTCACGGTCAACCGCCCCATCGCGGGTCGTCCCGGGGAATCGCTCCTCGATCGGAGTGACCAGTGCACCGCCCGCGCCCTGCAGCCGGCGGACCACCGCGTCGGCATCGAAGACGGGTACGCCGGCTTCGGCGAACATCGACGCGACGGTCGACTTGCCCATGCCGATCGAGCCGGTAAGGGCGAGCGTGATCATGCGCGCAGCAACTTCATCAGCTCGGGGTCGCGGTCGCGCGGGGCATCGCGGTCGAAGATCAGCTTGAAGCTTGTGGCGGCCTGTTCGACGAGCATATCGAGGCCGGTGATGACGCGCAGGTGCCGAGCGCGGGCGGCACTGATCAGGTCGGTTTCGACCGGAAGCGTGACCATGTCGAACACAATAGCATGATCGGGCATCTCGCCGAGATCGCAATTGAGGCAGTCCTGGCCCGCCATGCCCAGCGGCGTTGCGTTGATCAGGATACCGCTGCCGATGCGATGGGTCAGTGGAACCGGCGGTTCCCTCAAGCCGAACTCGACCGCCAGCTTGCGGGCAGCGCCCAGGTCGCGCGCCTGGATCCGCACATTCGTGATATTGAGAAGCCTTAGCGCGACAAGCGCGCCGCGCGCCGCACCACCGTTCCCCAAGAGGGTGACGCTTCCCGCATCTCCACCACTTTTCGCGGCGCGATCGAGCAGGATGGCAATTGCACCGACGTCCGTGTTCCCGGCCCACAGCTTGCCATCGCGAAAGCGCAGGAGGTTCGCGGCGCCGGCGGCGATCGCCCGATCGCTGGCCTCGTCAGCAAGGTGCAAGGCATCGAGCTTGAGCGGCATGGTGACGTTCGACCCGCGCCAGGCCGGATCGGCGCGGACTTCCGCGATATATTGGGCAAGGCCGGAGAGATCGACCCGGCGGCGCCGGTATTCGGCGTCGATTTCCAGCGTCTTCAACCAGAAATTGTGAATGAGTGGCGACTTGCTGTGGTCAATGGGATCGCCGATTACTTCGGCAAATGAATGGCTTGCGGATGACGTCATGATGTCATGACGCCAAGACGCCGCGCTGCCGGAGCGCGCCGAGCAGCGGCAGCAGAGGCATGCCGAGAATGGTGAAATGACTGCCCTCGATACGGTCGAACAGGGTCACCCCGCGCCCCTCCATCCGGAACACGCCGACACAATAGCCAACGTCCGGCCACTCGGCATCGAGATAGTTGTCGATGAACCGGTCGGATAGCGGCCGCACCGACAATCGCGCAACGTCCGCCTCGCTCCACTCTATCGTGCCGCCGCGGGTTAGGGCAACCGCGCTGGCGAGTTCGAGCGTACGCCCGGAAAATTCGCGAAGGTGCCGGGCTGCCTCCTCGCGGTCGCGCGGTTTCGAGTAGCGGGTTCCGTCGACAGTCACGGTGCTGTCGGACCCGATCACCCAATCGTCAGGCCCCGCAGCGACCGAGATTGCCTTGAGTTCGGCGAGGCGACGGGCAAGGCTAGCGCCGTCTCCGACATGACGCTGCTTGACGAGGTCTTCGTCGCAACCCGGCGCCGCCACCTGGAAATCGGCCCCCGCCTCCTTGAGCATCTGCCGGCGGATCGGGCTGGATGAGGCGAGGATCAGCAAGATAGGAAAACCTTGTGGAAAAGTCCGTGGGCGTCCCTAGCGCCAAATCGGGGAGGGCCCAAGTCGAGCGATCCGTCGCCGGGATTCAAGCAGATCCCCCAATTGCATCCACAGGGGAAAAAATCGGTCCACAGCGTGTGAGTCCTGTGAATCGCATTCCGCGACTCGCCGGATTCAGAGGGGAAGGTGACGGGTGACGCCCTGTTGGCAAAACTGGGAGGTCGGCTTAAATCCCATCACCCACGCGCCATCAATCTCTTCAAAGATTCTATCTTTTAAGAGTCTATTTTAAGGAGAAGAGGGTGGCTTCGCGCCCGTATGACCAGCCCGCCGCCGACAAGCCCCTGCTCGCCGTGCTTCGCGGTGAACGGCGCGATCCGGTTCCGATGTGGCTCATGCGCCAGGCCGGCCGCTATCTACCCGAGTATCGCGCACTTCGGGCGGAGAAGGGCGGATTCCTCGACATGGCCTATGATCCGGAGGCGGCCGCGGAGATCACGCTGCAGCCGTTGCGCCGCTTTCCGATGGATGGCGCAATCCTGTTTTCCGACATCCTGATCGTGCCCCATGCGATCGGCATGGACCTGACCTTCGTCGCCGGCGAGGGTCCGCGGCTGGGTCCCCCGCTTGCGAATGCCGATCTGGCGGGCCTGCAACCGGCCCTGGAGCGCCTCGAGCCGATCTGGCGGACGGTGAGCAAGGTCAAGGCCGCACTGTCGCCTGAGACGACTTTGCTGGGCTTCGCCGGAAGCCCCTGGACAGTTGCCACCTACATGGTGGCCGGACAGGGAAGCCGGGAACAGGCCGAAGCCCGGTCGCTTGCGTACCAGGACCCAGGCAAGTTCGACGCGATCATCCGCCGTATCGAGGCGGTCACGCTGGAGTATCTGACCGGGCAGGTCGAATCCGGCGCCGACGCGGTCCAGCTGTTCGACAGCTGGGCGGGCAGCCTGGCCCCGGCCGAGTTCGAGCGTTGGGTCATTGCCCCTACCGCGCGGCTGGCCGGCGCCTTCCGTGCCCGCCACCCCGCCACCCCGATCATTGGTTTCCCGAAGGGCGCCGGCGGCAAGCTTCGCGCCTACGCCGACGAGACCGGCGTCCAGGCCGTCGGTTTGGACGAGACGGTCGACCCCGCCTGGGCCAATCGAGAATTGCCTCCCGGACTTCCGGTCCAGGGCAACCTCGACCCGCTGGCGCTGATCGCCGGGGGTGAACGACTGAAGGAAGCCGTCGAACGCATTCTTGACGCGCTCGCCGATCGTCCCCACATCTTCAATCTCGGGCATGGCATCCAGCAAACGACGCCGATCGCGAACGTCGAACAGCTGGTTGAGCTGGTAAAGGGCCGCAAGTGAGCTTCCTCAGCAGCTATGTCGGCTTCCTTGGCGCTGCCTACCTTTGGGTCAAGGCGGCCCACGTCACCTTCGTCATCTTCTGGATCGCGGGCCTGTTCATCGTGCCCCGATACTACATCCATCACCAGGCGACGACGCCGGGCAGTGCAGAGGATCGCGCCTGGCTCCAGCGCGAGGACCGGGCGCGGACCATCATCCTGACGCCGGCGATGATCATCGTCTGGGTCTTGGGATTGATGCTGGGCGTGCACCTGGGCGCCTTCGGACAGGGCTGGTTCAGCGCCAAGCTCGCGCTGGTCGTGCTGCTGACCGGTTACCAGGGGTGGGTCGGCGCCTATGGACGCAAGCTGGCCAAGGGTCATCGCGCGATCGAGGACAAGCAGCTTCGCCTGATGAACGAGGTGCCGGGAATCCTCACCGCGCTCATTGTCGTGCTGGTGATCGTCAAACCCTTCTGAGGCACGGCGCCCACATCGCCCGGTGAATCAATCTCCCGCACCGTTGACTTGTGACGCGGCGCGGACGTAAGCGCTCCACCCAAGGCGGCTGTGCGGCGAGTATTATTGCCGTTCCATCCAAGACCGTCCCGTCCCCGGCGTCCTGCCGTGCGTGATCAACTCCCCTTCTCTCGTAACGAGACCAATTTATGCATCTCAAGGAACTCAAGAAAAAAACCCCGGTCGAGCTGGTCGCGATGGCCGAGGAAATGGGCGTCGAAGGCGCCTCGACCCTGCGCAAGCAGGACCTGATGTTCTCCATCCTCAAGCTGCGTGCCGAAAACGGCGCGGAAATCATGGGATGGGAACGATCGAAGTGCTCAACGACGGCTTCGGATTCCTCCGCTCGCCCGAGGCCAACTATCTCGCGGGCCGGACGACATCTACGTCCAGCCCAGCCTGGTCCGCCGCTTCGGCCTGCGCACCGGCGACACCGTCGAAGGCGAGATCCGCGCCCCCAAGGATGGCGAGCGTTACTTCGCGCTGACCCGCGTCACCCAGATCAACTACGACGACCCGGAGGCGGTCCGCCATCGCGTCAATTTCGACAATCTGACCCCGCTGTATCCGGATTCGAAGCTCAAGCTCGACACGCTTGACCCGACCATCAAGGACAAGAGCGCGCGGGTGATCGACATCGTCGCCCCGCTCGGCAAGGGCCAGCGCGCGCTGATCGTGGCGCCACCGCGGACCGGCAAAACGGTCCTGCTGCAGAACATCGCCCGCGCGATCACCGACAACAATCCGGAAGTGTTCCTGATCGTCTTGCTGATCGACGAGCGCCCGGAAGAAGTCACCGACATGCAGCGCAGCGTCCAGGGCGAGGTCATCTCCTCGACCTTCGACGAGCCCGCGTCGCGCCACGTCCAGGTTGCCGAAATGGTGATCGAGAAGGCCAAGCGGCTGGTCGAGCACAAAAAGGATGTCGTCATCCTGCTCGATTCCATCACCCGCCTCGGCCGCGCCTACAACACCGTCGTTCCCTCGTCGGGCAAGGTGCTGACCGGCGGTGTCGACGCCAATGCGCTGCAACGCCCGAAGCGCTTTTTCGGCGCCGCGCGCAACATCGAGGAGGGCGGATCGCTGTCGATCATCGCCACCGCGCTGATCGATACCGGGTCCAAGATGGACGAGGTCATCTTCGAAGAGTTCAAGGGCACGGGTAACAGCGAAATCGTTCTTGACCGCAAGGTCAGCGACAAGCGCATCTTCCCGTCCCTGGATGTGGGCAAGTCTGGGACCCGCAAGGAAGAACTGCTGGTCGACCAGGCGACGCTTTCGAAGATGTGGGTGCTTCGCCGAATCCTCATGCAAATGGGCACCGTCGATGCGATGCAGTTCCTTCTCGACAAGATGAAGGACGCCAAGTCGAATGAGGACTTCTTCGCAAGCATGAATCAGTAGCCAGTGCGGCATACCGCCGCGCTTGATGGTTGGTGGAATGCCGTTCGGCTCGCGTTGTGGGAACGCGAACCCGCCCGATGCGCTGTCGGTGCGATGACAGGAGCGAGACGTGATTGACCTGATGTCCTTTGTGCCCGACCTCGCCGCGGCCGCCGCAACGCATACGGGCTCTCTTGGCGGGCCGGGCGACATGTGGGACGCTATCGTCCGCGACTTTTCCAACATCGGCTCGCCCGCCGCGTTCACCGCCTTCCTGTCGGTACTGATGATCGACCTGGTGCTCGCCGGCGACAATGCGATCGTCGTCGGCGCCCTGGCCGCGGGCTTGCCGCCCGAACAGCGCAAAAAGGTCATCCTGATCGGCGTCATCGCGGCGCTTGTGCTCCGCGTCGCCTTCGCGCTGATCGTCACCCAGTTGCTTCAGATCGTCGGCTTGATCCTGGCCGGCGGCATCCTCCTGCTGTGGGTGGCGTGGAAGATGTGGCGCGAATTGCATCACGCGGGCGAGAGCGGCGGTTCGCCGGAGATCGAGGGCGATGAGCAATCGGGCCTGCGTCCTGCCAAGAGCTTTGCCTCGGCCGCCTGGGCAGTCGCGGTGGCCGATGTCTCGATGAGCCTCGACAATGTCCTCGCTGTCGCTGGAGCCGCGCGCGAACACCCTGGGATCCTGATCGTCGGCCTGATCTTCGCGGTCGCCCTGATGGGCGTCGCCGCCAACCTCATCGCCAAATATATCGAGCGTTACCGGTGGATCGCCTACATCGGCCTGGCGGTCATCATTTGGGTTGCGGGCAAGATGATTTGGGAAGGCTTGCACGACGTGGCTCCGCTGATCGCCTGATGGCGGCGACTGGCGAAACGATCGTCGCCCTGTCGAGCGGTCGTCCACCCGCAGCAATTGCCGTCATTCGGATAAGCGGCGAGGCCGCCGCTGCGTCGGCAATCGCCTTGGCAGGAAAACTCCCGAATCCGCGGCAGGCCGCATTGCGAACGCTGCGCGATCCCGGAAGTGGCGAAGCGATCGATGACGCGCTGACCCTGTTCTTTCCCGGACCGAAAAGCGCCACGGGTGAGAACATCGTGGAATTCCAATGTCACGGTAGCCGGGCAATCGTCGATCGGGTGATCGAAGTCCTCACCGCGTTGGATGGCGTTCGCTTGGCCGAGCCCGGGGAGTTCACCCGACGGGCCCTGGCCAATGGCCTCATCGACCTGACCGAAGCGGAGGGGCTCGCCGACTTGCTCGCCGCCGAAACCGAACTCCAGCGCAAGGTGGCGCTGGTAAGGGCCAGCGGCGGATTGCGGGCAAAGCTCGATTCCTGGCGCCAGGCATTGGTACGTCTGTCGGCGGATGCAGAGGTGGCGATCGATTACCCGGACGAGGAGGATGGCGTCATGGCGCCAGACCTTCGGCCCGCGGCCACCGAGCTCCTGAATGAAATTCGAGATTTACTGGATGCTCCGCGGACAGAGAAGCTCCGAGACGGAATCCGCGTGGTTCTCGCCGGGCCGCCAAACGCTGGAAAATCGAGCCTTATCAACGCCTTGACCTATAGTGAGCGGGCGATCGTGACCCCGATTGCGGGGACGACGCGAGATACGATCGAAATACCGATCGCGATGGACGGTATGCCGTTCGTATTTGTCGATACCGCAGGACTCCGCGACGCGAACGACGAGGTTGAGGCAATCGGTGTTGGCCGTGCGCGAGATGAGATGGCGGCGGCCGACATCATCTTGTGGCTCGGGCCTGATCACGACATTCCAGCTAGCGCGCGAACGCTCTTGCTTCGCCCCAAGGCAGACCTGGGAAGCAGCGGAGCGGGATTGCCCGTCAGCAGCAAGACCGGCCTTGGGCTCAGCGACCTCAGGCAGCGACTATTGGATCGCGCCCGTGCAACGCTTCCTTCTGGCGTTTCGGTGATGCTCACGAATCGTGAGGCTTCCTTGCTGGGCGAGATCCATACGATCTTGCTACAGTGCATTCAGATTGCCGCTCCGGAGATTCGCGCAGAACTCCTGCGTCAAGCTCGGGAATTGGTTGACCAGATCACGGGCCGGGCAGGCGTTGAGAACGTATTGGACGAACTCTTCAGTCGCTTCTGCCTCGGCAAGTAAGTTCCACGTGGAACATTTGACCGGAAGGCGGCGCTGCCTTATGCCGCCCCGATGTACGATGTTATCGTCATCGGTGGCGGACATGCCGGCGTTGAGGCAGCCTGCGCGGCTGCCAGGCGAGGGGCATCTGTGGCGATCGTCACCATGCGCTCGACCGACATCGGTCAAATGTCATGCAATCCTTCGATTGGAGGCGTTGGCAAGGGTCATCTCGTTCGAGAGGTCGACGCGCTCGGCGGGATCATGGCCCGCGCCGCCGACCGCGCTGCGATCCACCGCCGAATGCTCAATGCGAGTAAGGGGGCGGCCGTGCGCGGCCCACGGGTGCAGGCCGATCGACGATTATTTGCCAAGGCCGTCAGGGCCGAAGTGGCTCGCACTGGAGTCGAGATTCTCGCCGACGAGGCGATAAGTCTTCTTATTGATAACGGACGTATCAGCGGGGTCGCGCTCGCGTCGGCCGGGCCGGTGTCTGCACGGTCCCTGATTCTCGCCACTGGCACCTTCCTCGGCGCTACCCTTTTTCGGGGCTCAGAGCGGTGGGCTGGCGGCCGCATTGGTGATCGTCGGTCGGATCGGCTAGCGGCACAGGTCCGCGAGGCAGGACTGGCGGACAGGAAGCTCAAGACGGGGACG
This sequence comes from Sphingomonas rhizophila, assembly GCF_014396585.1. GTDB lineage: Bacteria > Pseudomonadota > Alphaproteobacteria > Sphingomonadales > Sphingomonadaceae > Sphingomicrobium > Sphingomicrobium rhizophilum. The sequence continues at coordinate 2,279,647 of NZ_CP060717.1, read as the reverse complement.
CCGCCACGGCTCGATGGGCGCACGATCGACTGGGCCCGGCTCAGCCCCCAACCATCCGATCGTACAGAGTGGCGCCTAGCGCTCTCGCCCGGCCCGCAACCGCTTCCGCAGTTGGCTTGTGCCATTACCCGCACGAACCCCGAAGCCCATGAAGCGATCCGTAGCGGCTTGTGTCGCTCTCCCTTGTTCAGCGGCGAAATAGAGGGAAGGGGGCCTCGCTACTGTCCCTCGATCGAGGACAAGGTCGTGCGGTTTGGAGATCGCGATAGCCACCAGATTTTCCTGGAGCCTGAAGGACTGGACGATTCGACCGTATACCCAAACGGCATCTCCACCTCTCTCCCGGTTGATGTGCAGCAGGCCTTCCTGAATGCCGTAGCAGGTCTGGAGAGGGCGACGATCACACAGCCGGGCTATGCCGTTGAGTATGCGCATGCCGACCCGCGGAAATTAAGTGGCGACTTGGGCCATCGCGACGTTCCAGGCCTTTTCCTCGCAGGCCAGATCAACGGCACGACCGGATACGAGGAGGCCGCCGCGCAGGGATTGGTGGCGGGCGCCAATGCCGCGGCGTTCGCGTTGGACCTGGAGAAGCTGGTTCTCGACCGGTCCAACAGCTACCTCGGCGTGATGATTGATGACCTGACGTTGCAGGGCGTCAGCGAACCATACCGAATGTTGACGGCACGCGCTGAACACCGACTGGCCCTGCGCGCCGACAACGCGATTACTCGGCTGGCACCGATTGCCATCACCCTCGGACTGCTTGATCCCGAGCAACGGGACCTTGCTTCCAAATACCTACAACACAAGGCGACCGCGGATGCGGCACTTTCGGAGCGCGTGAAGGGCAGCGAACTCGGCGCTGCGCTCGGAGATCAGACCCGAACGCTCGCTGAGTGGCTTGCGCGGGACGGCCTAAGGGACGCTATTCAGGATCGGTTAGACAGCTCTGAGGCGGCGTCCGAGGCGATTGATGACGCTCAATACGCTCCTTATGTTGCGCGGCAACGGACAGAAATCGAAATTCGCCGGCGAGATGGATCCCTTCCGATTCCCCCCGATCTCGCATTTGACAGTGTACCCGGCCTTTCCACCGAGATGATCGAACGCCTCTCCGCGTCGCGTCCAGAGACGCTCGATCAGGCTACTCGCATAGCGGGGGTGACACCCGCTGCACTTGCCGCAATCCACTTCGCTATTGCCCGGAAAGCCGCGTGAGGGAGCGGCTCGAAAGCCTCCTTCAGGTCGAAGTTTCACGTGAAACATTTGCTCGCCTCGCGACATATGTCGAACTTCTGCTGATTGAAAACGAGCGGCAAAATCTCATTGCACCTTCAACGGCTAGTTCCGTCTGGGAGCGACACATCCTCGATTCCGCGCAGCTCCTTCCCTTAGGCAAAGGGCGGTGGCTCGACATAGGGACGGGCCCAGGGCTGCCGGGATTGGTGATCGCGATTCTCGCTCCTAGCCCCGTCACGCTTTGCGAACCGCGGTCGCTGAGGGTGCAATTTCTTCGCGACGTTGTCGCGAAGCTAGGTCTCGCGAACGTCGCGATCGTTCATGGCAAAGGCAGTTCGGTCGTCGGCGGGTTCGATACCATTACAGCGCGAGCGGTTGCTTCCACGGACAAATTGTTCTCGATGGCGCGACGATTGAGTCACCGTGACACAGTTTTCGTCCTCCCCAAGGGAAGAAGCGCACAATCCGAACTGGATGAGACGTGCAAGTCGTGGCAGGGTAACTTCCGGCTCGAGCCGAGCGCCACTAGCGCCGACGCATCGATCCTAGTCGCATCCGGGGTTCAGCCGAGGGACGTTCATGATCTGCATTGCGGTCGCCAATCAAAAGGGCGGAGTGGGAAAAACCACTACGGCGATCAACCTTGCAACCGCGCTCGCGGCCATCGGTTGGCGCGTGTTGCTGGTCGACCTCGATCCGCAGGGAAACGCCTCTACCGGACTTGGCGTCGCGCAGAACGAACGTCGCTACTCGAGCTATGACCTGCTGTTAGGCTCAGTCGGCCTTGCCGAAGCGGCAGTCGCCACGCGCGTTCCCGGACTCGATATCGTGCCGGCAACCGTCGACTTATCCGGTGCGGAGGTCGAAATGGTCGGCCTGCCGGATCGGACCCACCGGCTTCAGCAGGCGTTCGACGAGGGGCCGTCGAATCGTTGGGATGTTTGCCTGCTCGATTGCCCGCCTTCGCTTGGCCTGCTGACCGTCAACGCGCTGGTCGCAGCGCGGCACTTGTTGGTCCCGCTGCAATGCGAGTTTTTTGCGCTCGAGGGCCTCAGCCAGCTCCTCCAGACCGTCGAGCGTATCCGCCAGGCGTTCAACGACAAGCTTTCGATCCTTGGTGTCGCGCTGACGATGTTCGATCGTCGCAACAACCTCTCGCAACAGGTCGCTGAAGACGTGCGCGCCTGCCTGGGCCGGGCGGTGTTCGACACTGTCGTTCCTCGCAACGTGCGGCTTTCCGAAGCGCCGAGCCACGGGCTGCCGGCGCTGATTTACGACCTGAAGTGTCCTGGATCCGAAGCCTATATCCGATTGGCACGGGAAATCGTCGGTCGCCTTCCGTCGCTGGCGCGGGCTGAAGCTGCATGAAGAAGCCGCTGGGACTTGGCCGCGGCCTGAGCGCGCTGATCGACGAGGCGGTTAAGCCGGCTGCCGCGGACGCTCCGACCGATGCGTCGGCGACCCGCGAGGTCGAGGTCGGGCGGATCCGGCCCAATCCGCTCCAACCCCGCAAGCAGTTCGATGAAGAAGCGATCGACGACCTTGCCGCCTCGATCGCGGAACGTGGCGTGCTTCAGCCAATCCTGCTGCGCGCGATCGACGACGGCTTCGAGATCGTCGCCGGGGAACGCCGTTGGCGAGCGGCGCAACGGGCGCAGCTGCACCGAATTCCGGCCATCGTTCGCGAATTCGATGATGAATCGACCGCCGAGATCGCGCTGATCGAGAACGTCCAGCGCGAAGATCTCAGTGCGATCGAGGAGGCGGAGGGCTACCGCCAGCTGATCGAACGGTTCAGCCATACCCAAGACGCGGTCGGAAAGCTGGTCGGTAAGTCGCGCAGCCACGTTACCAATCTTCTTCGCCTGCTTGATCTGCCTGAGGCGGTCCGCGGCATGCTGCTGCGTGGCGATATCAGCATGGGGCACGCGCGGGCGATCGTTTCCCATCCGAATAGTGAAGCCCTTGCCCAGGCGATCGTCGCCGACGGCTTGTCGGTCCGTCAGGCCGAGGACCTTGCCCGCGCTGCCAAGCCTCGGAATTCACGCGGAAATTCCGGTAGGGAGGCCGACGACAAACGGCCCGTGGATGCCGATCTGGCGGCGCTTGAGCGGCAGTTGGGCGACATGCTCGGCCTGCGGGTGAAGGTCGCGCACGGCCGAGGGGGCGGCAACGTCACCCTGCATTACAGCAGCCTCGACCAGCTCGACATGATCTGTCAGCGGCTCAGCGGCGAGCCGATCTAGCCGCGGCGGCTTCCCGCGCGCGCCAGAGTGACCAAAGTCTCCCCAAGCGCCGCCTCGGACGGGGAATCGCCGAGCATTAATTCCTTTTCCAACGCCACGACTCGTTCGGCCGCCTCCGCCAGGCGTCCCGCCGACCAGTTGGACAGCAGCCGCTCGATTAGCGGCTTATCCTTCCAGAACAATGACTTACCCATTGACGTCATGACGGCATCAACCCGCTCCCCCTGCTCCACACGAGCCCGCAACGGGGCAAGCATGGTCAAGCGGCGTTGAAGTGCGCGGACGGCAGGGATGGCCTCGGCGCCGCCGGGAAGCCGTCCCAGTTCATCCACCAGGGCGTCCATCCGGCCCGCCAGCGCGAGGTCGCCCAGCCGCTGCCAGTCGCTCTCCGAGCCGTCAGCGCCGATGCGGTCGATCGTGTCGTGGTCAAGTTCGCAAACTTTGTCGGGGCCCGCCCCGACGAACAGCGCGAACTTCTCCAGCTCGCTGCCAACGATGGCTTGGTTGTTCGCGGACAGGCCGGCCACGCGTTGTGCAATGTCGGGCGAGATCCTGAGGCCCAGTCCACGGCCGATGTCGACCACGATCTGCTCCATCTCTCGTCCTTCGGGCACGTAACTGACATGCGACAGCGCGCGCGGATGGGATTCAGCAAGCTTGAGGAGGCTCGAAGTCTTCCGCAAGGGTCCGGACAGGGCGATGACCGCACTTTCGCTTGCCGACGCTTCGAGCAGGCTCGTCACGCCCTCGGTAATTTCATCGCCAGCCGGTTCGATCCATAGCGCGCGCGGACCCCCGAAGAGGGCCATGGCGCCCGCTTCGTCGCCGAGGCTTGCAGGGTCGGCCTTGATCGACTGGCTGAGCACGATGAATTTTTCCGCATTGCCGAGCCCGCGGAGGAGCCTGAGCGCAAGCGCCCGGCTGCCCGACTCGTCCGCACCATGAAACAGGTAGAAGCGGATGGACGGGTCGGGCGCGGCTAGTGCGCGGTCGACTTGCCCCTTCGCGGCCTTCACGGCGCGGCGGAAGCGGGCGGCTGACCGCCGCGCGAGACGTAAAGGGCAAGGCGCGCGACGATCTGGTCGGCGAGAACGGTTGCAAGCCGTTCGGCGGCGGTTTGCTCCGCCGCGACGGTGGCGTATTCGCTGCTGACGACGTCGATGCCGCTATCCGCCCCGGCTGTCGCGTCGAGCAGCGTCTCGCCGGTCGCGGCGGACACGAGACGGTAACGGGCGCGGATCGTGCGCCGCTCCCGGGTGACCGCGCTATCGCCTCGGATCCCCAAACCGGTGATATCGTCGTCTAAGGTGACTTCCAGGCGATAGGCGGCAGTCGAATCGCGGCGGCCGAGCCGGTCGATCAATGCATTTCGAACCAGCCAGCCGTTGCGTTCCGGGATGGGGCTTACATCGATGGTGGCAAGCCCACTCGCCACCGCGCCCCGCGTGCCGCCGGCGTACATCGGCTGCAGCGCACAGCCGCCGACAGCCAAGGCAGCGATCGCAACGAGGGCGAGGCGAAACGTCATGCGACGATATTCACCAACCGGTCGGGAACCACAATCACCTTGCGGGGCGCACCACCCTCCAGCAGCGCCTGAATCCGGGGGAGGCGAGCGCGAGTGCTTCGGTGGCATCCTTGGCAAGGCCGCGCGGGGCAGTGATTGTGTCCCGCAGCTTGCCGTTGACCTGGATCGCCAGCGTGACTTCTTCGTCGATCAGCAGTGCCGGTTCGAAAGCCGGCCAGGCGGCGTCAGCGATCATTCCATCACGATTCCCAAGCGCCCAAGCTTCTTCAGCAAGGTGCGGGGCCATCGGTGCGATCAGCAGGATCAGGGTTTCGATCGCCGTCGTTCGTGCCGCGGATGGCTTGGCCTTCTCGACGGCGTTGACCAGTTCGTAGAGTGCGGCGACGGCCTTGTTGAATTGCAGGCCCTCGATCGCCTCGCCGACCGCCGCGATGGTGCGGTGAAGCTTCCGGGTGAGGGCAGGATCGTCGCCGTCGGTCGACGCGGGCGATGAAGCAAGTCGCCAAACGCGCTGGACGAAGCGGGAAGCACCTTCGATCCCGCTTTCCGACCATTCCAGGTCGCGCTCCGGCGGCGAATCCGACAGCATGAACCACCGCACCGCGTCGGCGCCGTAGCGGTCGAGAATCGGCTCGGGATCGACCGTGTTCTTCTTCGACTTCGACATCTTTTCGATGCGACCGCGAGTTACACCGCCGCCGGTTTCGCGTTCGACGATCGTCCCGCTTTCGCCAATCTCGATCTCGCCGGGCGAGAGCCAGCGGCCATCGGCGCTCTGATAGGTTTCGTGCGTGACCATGCCCTGGGTGAACAGGCCCTTGAACGGCTCCGCAATGCCCAGCTTCCCCATGCGCTGCAGCGCGCGGGTCCAGAAGCGCGCGTAGAGGAGGTGGAGAATCGCATGCTCGACCCCGCCGATATACTGTCCGACCGGCAGCCACTGCTCGGCCTCGGCGCGGTCGAAGGGCCTGTCGTCGGGCTGGCTGGCGAAGCGAATGAAATACCAGCTGGAATCGACAAACGTGTCGAGCGTGTCGGTCTCGCGCCGCGCCGGCTTGCCGCAACGGGACAATCAGCCTTGTTCCAGGTCGGGTGACGGTCGAGCGGATTGCCTGGGATGTCGAAGCTGACGTCTTCCGGCAGCACGATGGGCAATTGGTCGCGCGGGACGCCAACCGGACCGCAATCGGCGCAGTGAATGACGGGGATCGGCGTACCCCAGTAACGCTGGCGGCTGACGCCCCAGTCGCGGAGGCGGTATTGGGTCTTGCCCTGGCCCCAGCCCGCGGCCTCGGCGCGGCGGATGACTTCGGCGGACGCTTCCTTCGACGACAGGCCGTCGAGAAACTCCGAATTGACCGCGACTCCCTCGCCGGTCTCGGCCTCGACGACCGGTGCGTCTGCGGACTGGACGTTCTCGGCGACGACCCGCCGGATCGGCAGGCGGTACTTCGTGGCGAATTCGAAGTCGCGGACATCGTGCGCCGGGCACCCGAACAATGCGCCGGTGCCATAATCCATCAGCACGAAGTTCGCGATCCACACCGGCAGCCGGCGGTTGGCGTCGAGCGGGTGGACAACTTCGATCCCCGTGTCGAAGCCGAGCTTCTCAGCCGTCTCGATCTCGGCCGCGGTGGTGCCTCCCTTGCTCGCCTTCTCGATGAAGGCGGCGACATCGGGCCGTTCGGCGGCTAGCGCCTCGGCAATCGGGTGGCCGGACGAAATGGCGACGAAGCTGGCGCCGAAAATGGTGTCGGGACGGGTAGTGAAGACCTCGACGTCGCACGACGTGCCGCCCGGCGGGGTTCCGGCAAGCCGGAAACAGAACTGCAGGCCGCGGCTCTTGCCGATCCAGTTTTCCTGCATCAGCCGCACCTTGTCAGGCCACTGATCGAGCGTGTCCAGTCCCTCGAGCAGGTCCTCGGCGAAGTCGGTGATCTTGAGGAACCACTGGCTGAGCTTCTTGCGCTCGACCGCGGCTCCCGACCGCCAGCCCTTGCCGTCGATGACCTGTTCGTTGGCGAGCACGGTCATGTCGACCGGGTCCCAATTGACCTCGCTCTCCTTGCGGAACACCAAGCCAGCTTCCATCAGGTCGAGGAACAGAGCCTGCTCGTGCCCGTAATAGTCGGGTTCGCAGGTGGCGAGCTCGCGGCTCCAGTCCAGCGCAAAGCCGATCCGCTTCAGCTGGTCACGCATCGCCGCGATGTTGGCCCGGGTCCACGCGCCGGGATGGACCTTCTTTTCCATCGCCGCATTCTCGGCCGGCATGCCGAACGCATCCCATCCCATCGGATGCAGCACTTCGAAGCCCTGCATCCGGCGAAAGCGGGCAAGGACATCGCCCATGGTATAATTGCGGACATGGCCCATGTGGATGCGCCCCGACGGATAGGGGAACATCTCCAGCACGTAGGCCTTCGGCTTGGGCGAAGCGCTGTCAGCGGCGAAGCTGTTCGCCTCGGCCCAGCGCGCCTGCCATATCGTATCGGCGCGCGCCGGATCGAAACGGTCGCTCATGGCATCCAGTCTTTCTGTCCGAAGCTTATCCGGTAACGGTTGTACGGCGCAGGTCGCGGGCGCGGGTCAGAATGATGTCTTCAAGCTTCTGCACCGTCGCGGCAGCGACCGGGGCATCGACCCAGACGCCGTTCTGGTTGACCTGGCGGCTGGCGGCGACGCGCAGCGCGTCCGCCCGCAGTTCCTGGTCAAGGATCGACACCGTCAGCTTGGCGCGCTCGCCGGGGTTGCGCGGGCTGACGTACCAATCGGTGATGATCACGCCGCCATTGGAATCGGCGGTGACGAGCGGCGCGAACGACAGCGTGTCGATTGCCGCCTTCCACAGATAGCTGTTGACGCCGATCTGGGTCATCGTTGCCGGGGCAAGCGCGACCGGCACGTCGCGATTGCGCGAGCACGCGGCCAGGGCAACGCCGGCAAGACCAAGGACAACGACCGTTTTGAAGAGGCGGGACATGCGTGAATTCGCTTCCAGGCAAGGGGGGATTTCGACTGGCGTTATAAATGGCTTGGCGACGTGGGCAAGCCGCGATCCGACCGATTGACGCCGTCGCGAGGCAACCGATGTTGTGGACTCAATGTCACAGGGCGGCACGGAATCGGACTCAGTCATGGAACCGTCAGGTTCGCCGCGCTATATCCGTCTTGAACAAGGGAGTCGTGCGCGTGGTGCATGGGAAGAATGGTCGGGGCAAGGAGGTAGGAATCGCGCTTGCGATTGCTGCCGTTGCGCTTGTGCCGGCTGTCGCCATCGCCGCCACCGGCAAGGCTCGTCCCCCCGCTATCGCCGTGAGTTTCGACAAGATTTCGTCGTTTACGCCGGCGGGGGCGGATCCCAAGCTTGCCGCCACCTTCGGCTCCCGGCCGCGCAGCATTTCCGATTTCACCTTCACCCCGGCAGCCGCCAAGGGTCGCCCGTCACAGCTTCGAGTCGCGGTTCGCGCGGCTGCGTCGCCGCAGATCAGGGCCTCGGAAAGCTCGGCCGCGGCGCTGAGCCCGCTCAACCCGACCAACTACAACCTCGGCGTCGCCGTCGGCTGGAAGCGTTTCGCGGTGGCCGGCGACGTCGAAAAGCAGACCAACCCGAACCTCGCGCTCACCGCCCGTGAAAGCGCTGTCGTCGGCGTCAGCTACAACCTGAAGAAGTTCACCGGGCGTGTCGCGGTCGGCGCCGAGCGCAACGAGGGGCGCGTTGCTGCCCTGTCGCAGCCGGATCAATATTCTGTCGATGTCGGCGCTGCCTACAATCTCAGCCGCCGGATCGCCGTGACCGGTGGCGTTCGTTACCGTGTTGACCAGGATCGTCTGAATCCGGTCGTCGACCAGCGCCGCGACAGCCAGGCCGTTTACGTCGGCACCGCCGTCAAATTCTAAGCCAGGCGTCGATTCCCGCCCATCCGTGAAAGTCGTGCCGGTAGATCCGGTCGAATAGACACGCATCCATGCCGCCCAGCGCGATGGCGGGCAGACCGGCGCTTCGAGCCAGCGCGCGCGCATTGTCGGGCCCGAGTGGCGGCGTCGCCGGGTGAGAGGCTGTAGCCTCGACGGGCGAAATGAAAGCGAACGCGGCACCCCGGTTTGCCGCGAGGACCGCTTCTTCCGGTGTGTGGACGGAAAGTGAGAAGGGCAGTCCGGCACCATCGCCCGTTGGCCGATGCATGAATCGCGCGCCGACCGACCGCGCAAGCTCGACGTCGCCCGCGACCGACAGAACGAGACCGCGTCGCGTGGCAATTTCAGCCACCCGCGCCGCCAGCGCAGCTCGATCCGGAGCGCGATCCTGGCGAAAGACGACCCCGGCACCAGCCGGCATCCGCTCGAGAACGGGGAGGAGCTCTGCGCCCAAGCGCTCGTCGGTCATCAGCCAGGCACGTGGAATATGGTCGTTTGCCATCGTGCACCCTATAGCCCGCGCGATGAGCGACGCCGCAACCCGCCTCGATGCCGTCCGCGCCCACATCGCGCGTGCCTGCAAGGCCGCGCGGCGCAAGTCAGAGGACGTCACGCTGATCGCGGTGTCCAAGCGGCGCAGCGCGGAAGAGATCGAAGCGCTCATCGCCGCTGGCCAACGGGATTTCGGCGAAAGCCGGGTGCAGGAAACGGTCGACAAATGGCCCGAAATCCGGAAGCGGCATCCGGACGTCCGGCTCCACATGATCGGCCAGCTTCAATCGAACAAGGCCGCAGAGGCCGCGGCGTTGTTCGATTCGATCCATTCGCTCGACCGCCCGTCGCTCCTCGGTGAATTGGTCGCGGCCGAGGGGCGCCCGAGCCTGTTCGTCCAGGTGAATATCGGCGGGGAGGAGCAGAAGGGCGGCGTAGCCATTCCCGAGTTGCCGACCTTTCTCGACTCGGTCCGCGCAACCAGTTTGCCGCTCGCCGGCTTGATGGCGATCCCGCCGCAAGGCGTTGAAGCGTCACCCTTTTTCGCGTTGCTGGCGAAGTTGGCGCGACGTCATGACGTCACTGGCCTGTCGATGGGTATGTCTGCCGATTATCCAGAGGCGGTGATGCTGGGCGCGACCCATGTCCGCGTCGGCACCGCGCTGTTCGAAGACTGATGCGCTTCCAAGGTCTGATTTTCGACTTCGACGGCGTGCTGATCGAAAGCGAATGGGCGGGCAACGCCCACATTGCCGACTATCTCAGCGCCCGCGGTCATCCGACGACGACCCAGCAGTCGATGGATCAGTTCATGGGCCTGTCGGGAACGGATTTCCGTTCGGCGATCGAACGCTGGACCGGGCGACCGCTATTCGACGACTTCAACGACGAACGCGCGCGGGTCGATGCACAGATGATTGCAGAGGGGATCGCCGAGGTCGAGGGCGCTGTCCGGTTCGTCCGTTCGCTCGATCCCGCGTTCCCGAAGGCGGTGGCGTCGTCCTCCGGCCTCCGATGGTTGCACGCTCATCTCGATCACCTTGGGCTGCGCGAAGAGTTCGGCGACCGGGTATTCAGCGGCGCGGTCCATGTCGAACGCGGCAAGCCGGCGCCCGACCTTTACTGGCACGCCGCGAACGCGATCGGAGTGCCGATCGAGAGAGTCGCAATCATCGAGGATTCTCCTGTCGGCATCACCGGCGCGGTGGCGTCAGGAGCAACGGTCATCGGCCTGGTTGCCGGTCGCCACTGTGGCGAAGCCCATGCCGACCGGCTGCGCGGGCTCGGCGCCCATCACATTGCCCGTGACTTCGACGAGGTGGCGCGGCTGATCGTCTAGGGCAGGTGCCCGCTTTTGGCCCGCTTGGTGGCGATATAATCCGCGTTGTGCGGGTTCGCCGGCATGTGATGAGCGACCCGTTCGGCCACCTCGATCCCCGCCGCCTCAAGACCGGCCACCTTGGCGGGGTTGTTGGTGAGGACCCGGACCCGGTCGATGCCCAGCGCGCGAAGCATCGCCGCAGCCATCGCATAATCCCGCTCGTCATCGGCGAAGCCGAGCCGGGCATTGGCCTCCACCGTATCCAGCCCACGGTCCTGGAGCTGGTAGGCGCGGAGCTTGTTGGCGAGGCCGATGCCGCGACCTTCCTGGCGCAGGTAGAGCAACACCCCACCGCCCTCGGCGCCGAGCAGGCGCAACGCCTCATGCAGTTGCGGGCCGCAGTCGCATTTCAGGCTGCCGAAGACGTCGCCGGTCAAGCACTCGCTGTGCAGGCGAATGAGCGGCGGCCGCCCGCCGAACGCACCAACGACGAGTGCGACATGATCTTCGCCGCTCACCAAATCGCGGAAGGATACCATCTGCGACGGGGGAAGATGGTCAAGCGGAAGCCTCGCCCGGGCGACAATGTCCGCCGCCGGCGGGCGGCGACGTCATCGGCCGTGATTGCTGCTGCGGCGTCACCGGCTACCAGCCACAACGCCGGAAGCACCCCGGCGCGGCGCGCCAGCGAAAGGGCGGCAGCGGCGTCCGCAGGGCGGGACACGGGCATGGCCGCCAACGGCCCGATCGGCCCTCGGGAGAAGTCCTGCGCCGGGTCGGCCAGCGCCAGCGCCGCGTCGCGACTTAGCCAGTTTTCGCGCCGGATTTCGACGGGATGGGCAAGGTCGCCCGCCTCCTTGAGGTTGCCGAGCCCCAATGCGGCCGCGCGGGGGCCACTGAGTAAAATCGGCGCCTCTGCGTCAGGATCGAGGAGTTCGAGCATTGCGGCGGTCGCCGTCTCGACACTCAACACGGTAATACCGCCGACCTCGACGGGCCGACCGGCGCGAAGCGCGGCAATCGCCCGTTCGAGGGGCGGGGCGACGCTCACAGCTCCAGTTCGACGATCAGCGGGACGTGATCGGACGGGCGCTGCCAGCCGCGGCACGGTTCGAGGACGCGATGAGCGGTCACCTGCGCCGCCAGCATGGGCGAGGCCCACATATGGTCGAGCCGGCGGCCGCGGTCACTCGCCGCCCAGTCCGTCGCGCGGTAGCTCCACCATGTGAAATTGCGCTCGGGCGCGGGGATGAAGTGGCGGCCAAGGTCGACCCAGTCGTGGGCCGCCTGAAGCTTGCCCAGCGCGTCGACCTCGACGGGCGTATGGCTGACCACGTCGAGCAGCGCCTTGTGATTCCACACGTCGCATTCCAGCGGCGCGACGTTGAAGTCGCCGACGATCAAGGTCGGTTCGGCGAGGCCCTCCGACCAGCGAGTCATGCGTTCGATGAAGTCCAGTTTCTGGCCGAACTTCGGATTGACGTTACGGTCGGGGATGTCACCGCCGGCGGGAATGTAGACGTTTTCGATCCGCACGCCACAGTCGAGCCGGGCGCCGACGTGCCGCGCCTCGCCATTGTCCTGCCAGTCGTGGCGGCCGCTATCGTGCAGCGGCACCCGGCTGAGAATGGCGACGCCATGATGCATCTTCTGGCCGTTGAGCTCGTGGAAGCGATAGCCGCGGTCGGCGAAGAGAGCAGCCGGAAAGACATCGTTGTGCGCCTTCGTTTCCTGCAAACAGAGGATGTCGGGCTGTTCCTCGTCGAGCAGGCGGCCGACGATGTCGGCGCGGGCGCGCACCGAATTGATGTTCCAGCTGGCGAGTTTGAGCTTGGTCACGATCGAAAGGTGGCGCCTGCAAATGCGGGTACAAGGAGGGCCTTTTATTCGACCGCCCCCAACGGTCAAATAAAAGGCCCTTGCTCCGGGGGCATGGAGCAAGGGCCAACCAAGCGTTCGTCACGCAAGGCGATCTCGGCGACCCCGGGTAACAGGGGGAAACCCCGGGCACTTTCCTTGATCACTGCTTCCCATGCCGCATTGGACCTGTCGGGAAGCTGAACCGTTTTGATTCGGGACCAATCAGCGCCGCTTTTTCGGCTCCGCATAGGTGAACGCACTGTCGGCGACGGCGACGTTATAGCGCTGGCCCGACAGCCGGACGGTGGTCTTCTTGTTCTGTGCGTCGATCGCGGTCCATCCGTCCAGACGCAGGCCGGCGGGCGCGCTCGGTGACTTGACGAAGGCCAGGATCAGCGTCCCGAACTCCGGACGGCGCGCGTCGCGGGCGCGGACGACGATGACGTTGGGATTGCCCGAATCGGTGATCCGCGCGATCCGGCCGAGGTTCGGCTGCGGCGACATCAGCACCGACAGGGGCGAGTTGGCGACGGCCCAATTGTTCTTCTGGCCGACATCGTAATCGATAAAGGTCAGCGTCTTGCCGTTGCCGACCAGCAGCATGTTGGCGCCGCGGCCATACTCGAAGCGGATCTTGCCCGGCTTCTTGAGCTGCAGCGTTCCGGGAAGCTGTCGGCCCTTGCCGTCGGTCTGGGTGAAGTTGGCGACCAGCGACGAAGTCGCGGCCAGGTGCGCCTGGACCTGCTTGAGATCGCTTGCCGGATTCGCCGTCGCCGGCGCCGAGAGGACGACCAGGGCGGTGGCGGGGATCAGGGCGCGCGCGACGCTCGATGCGAAACTCATGTCATGACTCCTGGGATGAATTGGCCGGAAAACTGGCCTTCCCGCATTGAATGCGCCCTGAACCTTCCGGTTCCGAACTGTTCATCGCCTCAAATCGGGTGACCGTCGGTATCGAGCAGCACTTCGCGCCGCCCGACATGGTCCGGCTGGCCGACCAGCCCGTCCTTTTCCATCCGCTCGATCAGCCGCGCGGCACTGTTGTACCCGACGCGGAGTTGGCGCTGGAGATAGCTGGTCGAGGCCTTCTGGCTTTCGGCGACGATCTGGATCGCCTTCCGGTAGAGCTGGGTCTCGGCGTCGTCCTCGCCGACCGGCTGACCGTCGAAGATGTAGCCGCCGTCCTCTGGCTCCTCGGTGACCGCCTGGATGTAGTCGGGAACGCCTTGCTTGCGCCAATGGTCGGCGACCGATCGTACTTCCTCGTCGCTGACGAACGGGCCGTGGACGCGCAGGATCTGCTTGCCGCCGGGCATGTAGAGCATGTCACCCTTGCCCAGCAGCTGCTCGGCACCCTGCTCGCCAAGAATGGTGCGCGAATCGATCTTGCTGGTGACCTGGAAGCTGATCCGGGTCGGAAGATTGGCCTTGATGACGCCGGTGATGACGTCGACCGACGGCCGCTGCGTCGCCATGATCAGGTGAATCCCGGCGGCGCGCGCCTTCTGGGCCAGCCGCTGGATCAGGAACTCGACCTCCTTGCCGGCGGTCATCATCAGGTCTGCGAGCTCGTCGACCACCACCACGATCTGCGGCAGGACGTCATACTCAAGTTCTTCGGTCTCGTAGATCGGCTGGCCGCTGTCGGCGTCGTAGCCGGTCTGCACCTTGCGGCCCAGCTTCGACCCCTTGGCCTTGGCGTCGCGCACGCGCTGGTTGAAGCTGGCAAGCTGGCGAACGCCAAGGCTGGCCATCATCCGGTAGCGCTCCTCCATCTGCTCGACGGTCCATTTGAGCGCGCGGATCGCCTTGCCTGGTTCGGTGACGACCGGGGCGAGGAGGTGGGGGATATCGTCGTAGATGCTCAGTTCCAGCATCTTCGGGTCGATCATGATCATCCGGCACTCGTCCGGTCCCATCCGGTAGAGAAGCGACAGGATCATGCAGTTGAGACCGACCGACTTGCCCGACCCGGTCGTGCCGGCGACGAGCAAGTGGGGCATTGGCGCGAGGTCGGCGATGACCGGGTCGCCGCTGATGTTCTTCCCCAGGATCAGCGGCAGGGCCATGTTCTGGTCCGCGTACGCCTGGCTGCCGATAAGCTCGCTCAGCGCCACCGCCTGTCTGTTGGCATTGGGCAGTTCGATGCCGATCACGCTGCGGCCAGGGATGGTGGCGACGCGCGCGCTGAGTGCGCTCATGTTGCGAGCGATATCGTCGGCAAGCTGGATTACGCGGCTGGCCTTGATGCCGCTGGCCGGCTCCAATTCGTACATGGTCACGACCGGGCCGGGGCGAACCTCGACGATGTCGCCGCGAACGTGGAAATCCTCGAGCACGCTTTCTAACAGGCGGGCGTTTCGTTCCAGCGCGGCACGGTCGACGGTGGTCTTGCCGGCGGCGGGTGGCGGCGCGAGCAGGTCGATCGACGGCAGGGCGTAGCTGTCGCCAAGCGCCAGGCTGGCCTGACCCGCTGCTGCCGCGGCTGCCTTGCCCTTTTTGGTCGCAGCCTTGGCCGGGGCGACCCCGGCGGCAGGCTCGGAAACTGCAACGGAAGGACGCGAGCGCGGCGGGGCAGCCACTGCCTCCTCCTCGTCATCGGCATCGCGGCGCTGGGTCCGGCGCAGCGGCCGCACCGGCGCCGCCGCATCGCGGCGCAGACGGTCCGAGGCCCAGGCTTTCTCGTCGTCGCTGACGCCAAGGCCGAACCAGCCGATGATCAACCCCCCGATCACCAGCAGGGCGATGACGGACAGCCGCACCGGACCTTCGATTCCGGGATTACCGATCAGCGCAATCAGGGCGTCGAGACCATGTGCAATCGACAGTCCCACGATACCGCCCCATCCCGCCGGAAGCCCGGACACCGCCGACCCGGCGAGCATGGCGGCGGCGACGCCCACCAGGCCAACGCCGATTGCGGCGATGCCGAGGGCACGGCCAAGATGCGGGGAGGAGACCCCCCGAACCATCCGCAGGCCGCTGAGCGCCGTCACTGGAAGCAGCAGGGCGGCGGGCGGTCCGAACAGCAATAGCAGGAGGTCGCTTGCATAGGCGCCGAACGCGCCGAGCCAATTGGTCGGCGGCCCGGCGGCGGCGGTTGAGAGGCTCGGGTCAACCTGTGAGTGGGTGGCGAGTGCAATGCCCAGCGCAACGCTCAGGCCGACCAGCCCGACCCCGCTCGACCGGCGCGCAAAGCCCTTGAGCGACTGGGCGAGCTTGTCGCGCCAATGCGGCTCAAGATCCCGCTTCTGTGCCCGCTGCGCGGCGCTGGCCATCCTTATCCCCCACCAAAATGCTTAACGACAATGCCGCGCGGCGGACTCGACGGTCAAGCGATATGCGGCCCGGTGCTCTCGCCAAGCGCTCGAGTGACGCCTAGAAGCCACGGCATGGAACGCACCGATGTCATCATCCTGGGCGGCGGGCTGGTCGGGCTGGCGCTGGCCGCGGCGCTGGATTCCAGCGGGCTGGGCTGCGCAGTCATCGATCCGGCAGATCCCGCGCTGCGCAAGAACGCGGCGTTCGACGGCCGGACCAGTGCGGTGTCGTCCTCCTCGAAGCGGATGTTCGACACCATCGGCATTACCGACCACCTGCCGGAACCGGGCTGCCCGATCCGTGCCATCCAGGTTGCCGACGGGCTCGATCCCGGCGGGCTTCGTTTCGATCCGGGCGAGGATGATGAGCCCCTTGGCTGGATGAACGAGAACCGCAATCTGCACGCCGCCCTGCTTTCCCGGGCAGCTGCCGGTAGGAGGATTGCGCTCCATTGGCAGCGTCGCGCCGTTAGCATCGATCGCGGGGATCACGGCGTCATGGCCGAGTTGGACGATGGAACAAGACTTGCCGCGCCGCTGCTGGTCGCTGCCGAGGGACGTAACTCGCCGACCCGCGAGGCGGCGGGGATCCGGCTGGCAAGGTGGAAATACGAACACGCGGCGATCGTCGGGACGCTCCGTCATGAGCGTCCGCATGACAACGTCGCCTACGAAATCTTCTATCCGGCCGGGCCCTTCGCGTTGCTGCCGATGAACGACGATACCGATGGTCATCGCTCGGCCATCGTCTGGTCGTTCTCGGACAAGGATGCACCAGGAATGCTGGCGCTGAGCGCCGACGATTTCGCCGCCGAGGCCGAAGCGGCGATGGGCGGATTCCTGGGCAAGATCGGCCTGATCAGCCCCCGCTCGACCTATCCGCTCGGTTTCCACCACGCGGCGCGGATCACCGATCACAGGCTGGCGCTGGTCGGCGACGCCGCGCACGGCATCCACCCGATCGCGGGACAGGGCGTGAACCTCGGCTATCGCGATGCGGCCGCACTGGCGCAGGTTCTGGTCGAAGGCGCGCGGCTCGGTCTCGATCTCGGTGATGCGCAGCTGATGGCGCGTTACCAACGCTGGCGTAGCCTGGACACCTTCATGGTCGCACTGGCGACCGACGGGCTGACGCGAATTTATGGCGTTCCGGGAAAGACTGCTTCGGCGGTGCGACGATTCGGCATGGGGCTGATCGACCGCATCGGCCCGGTCAAGGACCGGCTCATGGCGGAAGCGCGCGGCACCAGCGGCGACCTTCCCTTGCTCCTGCGCGGGCTGCCGATCTAGCTACTGGATCGTCTGGCCGATGTCGGCGCCGCCGGGCGCCATCCGCTGGAACTGCATCAATTGGACGACAAGGTCCGCGCGTCCGGCCAGGGTCGGTTCTTCCAGCAACGCCTGTTTGGCGCCCGGGTCGAACGGCGCGACCTGGGCAATGGCGTTGACCAGCAATTCGTCGTCCAGCTGCCCGACCGCGTCCCAGTCGACGATCAGCCCAAGAGCATCGCCGAACCGCCGCGCTTCCTGCTCGACCGCGCTTCTCATCGCCAGCGGCAACGGCTCGGGCTCCCGATCGTCGAAGGCCTCTAGGTCGACATCGGCCTGTCGATAAAGCGTGCCGACGTCGGCCTCGGCAATCAACCGGAAGCGGTTCGATCCCTGCAAGACAATATTGTAGCGCCCGTCGTCCAGTTCCTCGACCCCGACGATCTCGCCGATGCAGCCGGCGCGGAACAGCGGCGCCGGTTCGCCCGGGCCCGACGGCTGGATCATCGCGATCCTTCCCTGGTCGGCCATCGCGTCCCGAACCATGTCGCGATAGCGCTCCTCGAAAATGTGCAAAGGCAACTGGGCGCGCGGGAACAGGATTGCGCCGGCCAGCGGGAAGAGAGGGACCCGGACTGGTTTCCGGTCGATCATGTGAACAGTAGCGCGGACAAACGCCGCCGCTGTGCGCTAGCCCAGGGATCCCCGAGCCCCGATGCTTCCAGCAATTGCAGGAAGCGGGACCGCGCCGCCCCGTCGTTCCAGTCGCGGTTCCGGGCGATGATTTCCAGCAGGTGGTCGGCCGCCGAGTCGCGATCGCCCGCCGCAGCCCTGGCGTTGGCGATGACCAAGCGTGCGTCGTGGTCGTCGGGGTTGGCCGCGATTCGCGCTTCCTCGTCCGACACGTCGACCGCTGGCGTGCTGGCTAGCTCCAGCGCCGCGCGGGCACGCGAGATTGCGGCATGATTCGCTATGTCCGTATGCGAATCGAGCAAGGCGCGCGCCTCTTCGACCTTGTCGCCAAGAATCTGCGCTCTGGCGAGGCCGCCGATCACTTCGGGATGATCCGGATCCATGTCGAGGATTTGGCCGAAGATCGATTCGGCCCGCGCTGCGTCACCTTCGGCCAGCACTTCCTCGCCCATCGCGATCAGCGGCTCGACCTGGGCCGCCAGGCTCTGCGCCTCGCCCTTTACCGGCAGCTGCGCCAGCAACTGGTCGAGCGCTCGGGTCAACTGCCCCTCGGTTCGGTAATTGGTGAGGTCGGCGACCGGCTGTCCCTGAAACAGGGCGTAGACGGTCGGGATCGACTGGACCTGGAACTGTGCGGCGATCAGCTTGTCGGTGTCGACGTCGATTTTGGCCAGGACGACGCCGCGATCGGCATAGTCAGCGGCGACCTTGTCGAGGATCGGACCAAGCTGCTTGCACGGCCCGCACCATTCCGCCCAGAAATCGAGGATGACGAGGCTGGTCATCGACGGTTCGATGACGTCGCGGCGGAAACGCTCGATCGCTTCGCGTTCGGCTTCGGTCATGCCCAGTGTCGCCACAAATACTCCTTCGACGCCGTCACCCGCGCATATGGGCGCCGGGGGCTCGGCGGCAAGCGGCGGCGAAGGGGCTTGCGGGGCGGGAAAGCCGATGCTAGGCGCCCGCTCCACCCGACCGGGACATTGTGCCGGTCCGCCAGATCGAGCGGGCGTAGCTCAGGGGTAGAGCACAACCTTGCCAAGGTTGGGGTCGAGGGTTCGAATCCCTTCGCCCGCTCCATTTCTTCCATTATTCAGCATCCGGTCAGCGCGCTTGCGCGTAATAAGCCGGTGCGCATGCTCCTTCCGTCCGCTTTCCTTGCCGTTGTCGGCGTTGCGGCCTTGAGCGACACGGTGTCGGCCGCCGAGCTCAACCGGGTCGCGCCAAGGCCTTTGACGACCATCGCTAACCCCGCCCGATCGAGGTTGCCTACTTTGCCGGCGGCTGCTTCTGGGGTGTGGAAGGCGTGTTCGACCATGTCCGCGGCGTGAAAAGCGCCGTGTCCGGCTACGCAGGGGGCGGCGGGCAGCGACCGACGTACGAATCGGTCTCCAGCGGCCGTACTGGCCATGCCGAAACCGTCCGCGTCACGTTCGACCCTCGCCAGGTGAGCTACGCTCAGCTCCTGCAGATATACTTCTCGGTGGCGACCGATCCGACCCAACTCGATCGCCAGGGGCCGGACACCGGCACGCAATATCGCGGCGCCTTGTTCCCGACGACGCAGGCGCAAGCTCGGCAGGCGCGTGCCTATATCGCGCAGCTCGGCAAGGCGCGCGTCTTTCGGCGTCCAATCGTGACGAAAGTCGAACCGCTGCGCCGTTTCACCGCCGCCGAAAGCTATCACCAGGACTTCGTGGCGAAGAATCCTCGCCACCCTTACATCGTCGTCAACGACCGGCCGAAGGTCATCGCGCTGCGACGGCTGTTTCCGAAACTTTACGTCTAAGACGACTTGTCGCTTGGAAACTGCCGAAACCATTTGGTGATGATGTATTTGGTGCCCTTGCGCACCTTCATGCCCTGGTGAAGCGTGGCTTCGTTGGGCAGGCCATCAGGCAGCAGGTTATTCCACGCCAGCAACTTGCCGGTTTCGGGCTGGACCGACTTGCCGATCACTTTGAAACGCGTCGCGCCGCCGTCCTCGGGCTGGTTGAGATAGAGCATGGCGGTCCATGTCCGTTGCCCTTGGTCGGCGCAAAACCGATAAAAATCCGCCCCTCCCGGGTTGAAGGTGTCGGTGTGGGCCTTGAACTCCTGCCCGAGAGCGTAGCGCTGGCCCTGGATCGGCTCACCGAACGCCGGATCGATTCCCAGCGCGGCGCAGAGTTGGCGGTCGATCGCGCCAACCAGCGGATCGGACGAATCCAGGTCGCAGGTTTCGCTGGTGCGGAACTTCGGATCGCCGCGGTCGTCCGCAATTTCCGAGGGCCGTCGCCGCCGATCGATCAGGTCGCACAACGCCGCACAAGTGTCCGCATCCAGAAAGCGGCGGACGATGAAAAGTTCAAGATCCCGGCTCGGCACCCGCTGGGCCCCGGGGCGGCAAGCGAGCCGCGCCGCGACGGCAGTGGCGTCAGCGGCTAGCGACACGGGTCTGGTGCGCGGCGATGACGGCCCTTGTCACGGTTTGCATCATGCCCTGTGCCGCACCGTCCGACTTGTTGGGAATGGACATTAGCGCCATCGCATAGACCGTTCCGTCGGGCGCCGTGAGCAGGCCGATGTCGTTGATACCGCCGATCCGACCGTTCAGCACCTGGCCGGTGCCGGTCTTGTGATTCCAATGCCATCCGGGCGCCAGCGCGGCACGAACCCGGGCCTTGCCAGTTCGCGTACGGCCCATCGTGTTGAGCAGTTTCGACGTCGACGAAGGTGACAGCAATTCGCCCTTCTTCAATCGGGCCAGCGCGTTGGCGATCGCGTGGGGAGACGCGCCGTCGTAGGGGTCGGACAGGTAACGGTTGAACGATGCCTGCCGCACCGACATCGGCAGCGCGCTGCGAGCCTTGTAGAAGGCATCGCCGATCGAATAGCTCTGGCTCCAGATCAGTCCGGCGATCTTGGACTGGAGAGCCCGCTCGCCCTCGTAAAAGCGAATCGCGCCGAGACCCTTGTTCTGGATCATGTCGCGCACGCGTTGCGGCCCGCCGATCGAGCGCATCAGCTTGTCGTTGGCGGTATTGTCGCTTTCGGTGATCGCGGTGAACAACAGGGCGTTCAGCGTCGTCGTGTGGCCGCCGCCGAGAACCTTGGCCGCCAACGGCTGGTGGAACAGGGTCAGGTCGTCCCGGCCAAGCGTGACCTTGTCATCCAGACTGATGCGGCCCTTGTCGACCGCGTCCATCGCGGTGATCGCGACCCACAGTTTCGAACAGCTTTGCTGTGGGAACAGGGTGTCGCCGTTCCAGGAGGCCTCCCAGCCGTCGCGAAGGTTGACGATGGCAATGCCGGCCTTGCCGTCGAACGATCGGCCAATCTCCCTGATCCGGGCGCGAAGCGCTTCCGGGCCCGGGACCGCGGTCGGAGGCGACGCAAGCGGGGCCAGCGGGTCGACCTGCTGCGCTGCGGAGGCGGCGCCAACCAGGCCCCCCGAACTCGCTAGGAGCCAAATCAAACGGCGCACCAACGCTGACGTCATGAAGCCAGTTTCCCCACCCAATCATCAATCCCGGCAAGGCGTTAGCTCGGCTCGACTGAACTCAAGCTTGCCCGCGCACGGCAAGGATTCGCATGGTCGGGCCACGCTGCCAACCCTTTACGAGGTTGGCGGACCGCCGAGCAGGGCTGCGCTTTCGATCTCGTCCAGCGCGCGCATCACGAGGACCTGCCGCCGGGCGCGCGCGATCCAGGCCGCCGCCTCGGGCCGGCTTGCGCCCGGTAGCCGCATGGTTTCGGCCAGCGCGCCGTCGACCTTGCCCGACTTGAGCAGCGCGGCGGCGCGTTCGTAACGCGCCGCGGGTAGAGGGTTAGGGCGGTCGGACCGGTGGATGGATACCAGCGACCCCAATTCCCGCTCGAACCCCGTCCACCAGCTCTCGTTGGGGGCTGGGCCGCGTAACAGCGGACCGATCCTGTCGAATTCGTCGACCAGCGAGTCCAGCGTTTGTGGCGTGCGGCCAGCGGTGATCACGACGCCGACCGCGCGCTCATGCCCGCGCCCGAAGCGATCGATCAACAAAGGCTCGAGGTAGCCAAGGGCAACGCCGCGTTCGATCGCCCGCCGCGCGGCGAAGGCGACCAGCAATGCGTTGGCCCGGCCGGCAGTGCCCTCGGCGCGCTCGGTGGCATTCTCGACGAGGTCGAGACGACTTTCGAGCGTCGCCAGGCGGACATCATCGGCGGGCACCGCGGCCGGCGCTGCTGGCGCTGCAGCTGCGGGCGGGCCGAGGCGAACCGGCGTGGCCGGCGCCGTCGCGGCGGCCTCGGGTGCGACACCGAAGAAGCGCGCGCCCCCCTGCCAGCGCGATAATCCCCAAATGGCAAGCGCGGCGCCCGCGATGAGCAGCAGCAGGGCCCAGGCGAGGCACGCGATCCAGCTCGGGGCCGGTTGAGCGGTACTTGCGTTCATTGAGGCGATGTTTGGCACAGCCGCGCGGCAAGGGCCAGAAGCGACGAATCGTCCGGTTGATCCGCCGCCTCGACCGATTCCCACCCGTCTCCGCACGCCGCGGCCGCGGCCCTGCTGATCGCGGCGATCCGGACGCTCGACCGCTCACCGACCAGTTCGGCCAGCCGTTGCCCGGCACGCGGGCTATGCACGGCAATCACGACGTCCGATGTCGGCAGTGCCGGTGGGTCCGTCGCCACCGAACGATAAACGACGATGCTCGTGATCGATCGGAGGACGTCCCCAATTTCCATCCGATCTTCGCCGGCCAGATGCAGGAGGCGGCGGTCGCCCGGAATTTCTCTCAACAGGTCCTCGATGCCACCTGATCCAACCGACTGGACCGTGAACCCGGCGGCGCGAGCGGCGTCAGCGGTGGCGTCCCCGACCGCATGAACCGGCAGGTTGTGCAGGATCTCCAGGCCCGTCCCACCGTGGCGGATGGCATTGGCACTTGTCAGCAGGAGGCCGTCGAAACCCTCGGGGTCGCTGACGTTCCACGCGACCGGCGCCACCGCGAAAAGCGGCGCTTCGATGACGTCGAGACCCAGCGCCCGCGCTCGCGCGGCGCTTGCCGACAGCCCCGGCTCCGGGCGAAGGAGGACGAGCGGTCTCAACCGCCCTCGAACAGACGGCGGATCGACGGCGGCGCATCGGCCAGCATGTGGCGCCCGAGCGCCGCCGGTCCGTCGAGATCGCCGACCGTAAAGCGCGCCCGCTGGGTAAGATGCTCCGCCCCGTCCTCGCTCAGCAGTTCGACCCGCAGGTCGACTGCCCCCGCGTCGATTACGGCCAAGGCGGCCACCGGCGAATGACAACTGCCCCCCAGCGCCAAGGTGAACGCGCGTTCGGCGAGCACCGCGGCGTGCGTGTCGCTGTGGTCGATGGGCTGCAGAAGTGCCGCCGTCGCGGCGTCGTCGCTGCGGCATTCGATCCCGATTGCCGCCTGCGCCGGGGCGGGGAGCATCTGATCGAG
The DNA here is from genome assembly GCF_014396585.1 of Sphingomonas rhizophila. Lineage (GTDB taxonomy): Bacteria > Pseudomonadota > Alphaproteobacteria > Sphingomonadales > Sphingomonadaceae > Sphingomicrobium > Sphingomicrobium rhizophilum. Next base: position 2,256,335 of record NZ_CP060717.1, on the reverse strand, counting down.
GGGGATGGCATTGCCGACGTCGCCACGTCCCAAGCGGTCAAGGCCAGCCGCCGCCAACAGCGTCGCGTCGACGTCGCCCGTTTCCCGCTTGGCTAGACGCGTATCGACGTTGCCACGGATCGGCACTACGTTGAGGTCGGGTCGCAACCGGCGAAGCTGCGCCGCCCGGCGCGGGCTGCTGCTGCCCACGACGGCGCCCTGCGGGAGGTCGGCGACCGATCCAGCGCCGATCAGCCGGTCGCGGACGTCGGCACGGGGCAGCATCGCGGCGATCCGTAAGGTGTCAGGACGGTCACTTTCGACATCCTTCATCGAATGAACCGAGGCATGGGTCTCGCCTGCCAAAAGGGCGAGGTCGAGTTCCTTGGTCCACAGCGCCTTGCCGCCGATATCGGCCAGCGGCCGGTCCTGGATCCGGTCGCCGCTGGTCTTGACGACCGCCAGCGCCACCGATCCCGCCGGCCAGCCGTGGGCTTGCTCCAGCGCTGCCGCCGTCATCCGCGCCTGGGCAAGGGCAAGCGGCGATCCGCGCGTGCCGAGAGTGAGGGTTGTCTGGCTCATCGTCCGCCGCGCTAGCGCAAACCGGCCGCTTGAGGCAAAGGGCGCGGCACATGGCCCTGATCCTCGCCCTTGAATCCTCGTGCGACGACAGCGCGGCGGCGCTGGTCACCAGTGACCGGCAGATCCTGGCGCAAGCCGTGGTCGGCCAGAATGAGGCGCATCGCCCGTTCGGCGGTGTCGTCCCCGAAATCGCCGCGCGCGCCCATGTCGAAATTCTTCCCGGCCTGGTGCGCCAGGTACTGGCCGACGCTGACGTCGTGGTGTCGGACATCGACGCGATCGCCGCGACCGCCGGTCCGGGCCTGATCGGTGGCGTGATGGTCGGGCTGATGGCCGGGAAGGGCTTGAGCCTCGCTACCGGAAAGCCGCTGGTGGCCGTCAATCACCTCGAAGGCCATGCCCTCAGCCCGCGGCTGGTCGATGCCGACCTCGACTTTCCATACCTCCTGCTGCTCGCCAGCGGCGGCCACTGCCAGTTGCTCGAGGTGCGCGGCATCGGCGAGTATCGGCGGCTGGCGACGACCATCGACGATGCGGCGGGCGAAGCGTTCGACAAGGCGGCCAAGCTGCTCGGCCTCGGCTATCCCGGCGGCCCGGCGATCGAGGCGCTCGCGGCGGAAGGCGACGCGAAGGCAGTGCCGCTGCCCCGGCCATTGCTGGGGTCGAAAGAGCCGCACTTCAGCTTCGCCGGCCTCAAGGCCGCGGTGCAGCGCGTGGTTGCCTCGGGCGATCATCGGCCGGAGGATATCGCCGCCTCTTTCCAGCAGGCGGTGGTCGATTGTTTCGTCGATCGCACGCGGCGGGCGCTGGAAGTCAGCGACGCGCCCAGCCTTGTCGTCGCCGGCGGGGTCGCGGCGAACCGGTCGGTTCGCACGGCCCTGGAGGCGCTGGCGGCGGAACACGGTCGGGCCTTCGCGGTGCCGCCCGGTTGGCTGTGCACCGACAATGCGGCCATGATCGGCTGGGCGGGTGCCGAACGGTTTGCGTTGGGACTGACCGACGGGTTGGAAACGCCGGCGCGTGCGCGCTGGCCGCTCGATCCCGAAGGTGACAAGGTGCGCGGGGCGGGGGTGAAGGCATGAGCGTGGAGCGGTTAGCGGTCATCGGAGGGGGCGCGTGGGGCACTGCGCTGGCGCAGGTCGCGGCGGCTGACGGTCGGGACGTCCTGCTGTGGGCTCTTGAAGATGACGTCGTGGCGGCGGTCAATTCGATCCACGAGAACCCGGTCTATCTGAAGGGGCTGAAGCTCTCTCCGTCGATCCGCGCGACGGCCAATTTCTCCGACCTGACGCGCGCCGACGCGTGGCTGGTCGTCACGCCGGCCCAGCACATGCGCGCGGTCCTGTCGCGCTCGCCTTGTCCAGGCAAGCCGCTGGTCCTCTGTTCGAAGGGCATCGAGGAAGGCAGCGGCCAGATGCTCCACCAGGTCGCGCGCGAAGTGTGTCCTTCCTTGCCGGTCGCCGTCCTGTCCGGCCCCACCTTCGCCCATGAAGTGGCGGCCGGGTTGCCAACGGCGGTAACACTGGCATGCGAGGACCAGGATCTGGCGCAACAGCTTCGCGCCCGGATCGCCCGTCCGTCCTTCCGCGCCTATTTGACCGATGATGTCGCGGGCGCCGAAGTCGGCGGGCGGTCAAGAACGTCCTCGCCATCGCCTGCGGCGTGGTCGAAGGGCGTGGCCTCGGCCAGAATGCGCGAGCGGCCCTCATCGCGCGCGGTTTCGCGGAAATGACCCGCTTCGGTCTCGCGGTCGGCGCGCGGCGCGAGACATTGGCGGGACTGAGCGGCCTCGGCGACCTCGTTCTCACCTGCTCTTCCACCAGCAGCCGCAACTTCTCGCTCGGCAAGGCACTCGGTGAAGGGCGCAGGGCGACTGACCTGATGGCCGACCGCCGCACGGTCGCGGAAGGCGCGCACACCGCGCCGGTGCTGGCAAAGATCGCGGCCGAGCGCGAGATCGACATGCCGATCGTCGGTGCGGTCGCGGCGCTGCTCGACGGAAGCCTCGACGTCGACCATGTCCTCGAGGCGATCCTCAGCCGGCCGCCGCGCCCCGAATCGCATTAAAAGTCGACCGCGACGCCCTTTTTCTCCCAATCGCCGTAGCGGGTGGGGTCGGCCTTATCTTCCTCCCCAACGGTGGGCCGGGCTCGACCCTTGCCGGGGCCGGGACCGGCGGCGAGGGCGACAGGTGAGCGGGCGGCTTGACGTGCGATGGCCGTTTCATTCCGTGTCGAATGACGCCTAAGGGGGACGATGCCAACCCCCGACGGACTTCCCGCGCGCCTCGCCGCGCTCAAGATACTCGATGCGGTGCTTCGCCGCGGCCAGACGATGGACAACGCTGCCCAGACCGCTCGCGGCCTGCCGCCGGCCGACGCCGCACTGGCCAGCGCGATCGCCGGGGAAACGTTGCGGCGGCTTCCCGATCTCGACCGGATGATCGATGGCGCGACCCGATTGCGGCTGGCCGACGATGCCAAGGCACGGATGGTGCTGCGGCTGGCGCTGGCGCAAAAGCTGGCCCTCGGGACACCCGACCATGCGGTTGTCGCCACCGCGCTGCCATTGGTCGAAGGCGGGCCGCGGCGGCTGGTCCACGGTGTGCTTGGCACACTGCTCCGTAAGGGCGACCGCTTTCCTGAGGAGGCTGGGCTGCCCGCGGCGGTCGAACAGCGCTGGCGCGAAGCCTGGGGCGATGACGTCGTGGCGGCGGCGCGGCGCGCGATTGTCCGGCGGCCGCCGCTGGACCTGAGTTTCGCCGATGAGGCTGCGGCAGAAGCCTATCCAGCCGGGGTCAGTCTCGCCTCGCGCCACCGGCGGCTGGAATCGAGTTCGGTCGCGGGGCTGCCCGGCTTCGACGAGGGCGCTGGTGGGTCCAGGACCTGGCATCCTCGCTGCCCGCGCGCCTCATTCCCTTCTCGGCCAAGCGGGTGCTTGACGCCTGTGCTGCACCGGGCGGGAAAACCATGCAGCTCGCCGCTGCCGGCCATGACGTGACCGCGCTAGACCGGTCGGAGAGTCGTCTCGGACGACTTGCGGAGAATCTCGCTCGCACGGGGATGAGCGCAAAAACGGTCGTGGCCGATGCGTTGGATTGGGAAGCACCTGTGCCGTTCGACGCGGTCATGCTCGACGCCCCTTGCTCGGCGACCGGCACCTTCCGGCGGCACCCTGAAGTTCTGTACCGCGCCCATGCGGCGATCATCGCGCAGAGCGCCGACCTGCAGAAGCGCCTGATCCGCCGCGCTGCCGACTGGGTTCGGCCCGGCGGCAGCCTGGTCTATGCAGTCTGTTCGCTCGAACCGGTCGAAGGCGAACGGATCGTCACCGAATTCTTGGCCGACTGTCCGGATTTCCAGGTCGAGAATGCGGGCGACGTGGTGCCCGGGATCGCGCCCTCCCCAGAGGGTTGGCTGCGGGTCCTGCCCGGGATGCTGGAAGAGGCTGGCGGCCTTGACGGCTTCTTCACCGCGCACCTTGTCCGAAGGGCCTGATCGCGGCTATTCGGGCGCATGGCCCACCCCCTCATCTCGCCTTCCATCCTCAGTGCCGATTTCGCGCGTCTGGGTGAGGAGGTTCGCGCAATCGACGAAGCGGGCGCCGACTGGATCCACGTCGACGTCATGGACGGCCATTTCGTGCCCAACATCACCATCGGCCCGGGCGTGGTGAAAGCGCTCCGTCCGCATTCGACCAAGACTTTCGACGTCCACCTGATGATCTCGCCGGTCGACGATTTCCTCGAGGCGTTCGCGGAGGCCGGGGCGGACATCATCACCGTCCATCCCGAGGCGGGGCCGCACCTCCATCGAACGGTCCAGCGGATCAAGGGCCTGGGCAAAAAGGCAGGCGTGTCGCTCAACCCCGCGACCCCGGCGAAGATGCTGGACTATGTCATCGAGGACATCGACCTCGTCCTGGTGATGAGCGTTAACCCGGGTTTCGGCGGGCAGAAGTTCATCGCCTCGCAACTTCGCAAGATCGAGGCGATTGCGACTCAAGTGTCCAAGAAGGGCCTGTCCGTCGATATCGAGGTCGACGGCGGCATCGATGCAATCACCGCGCGCCAGGCGGTTGATGCCGGCGCCACCGTGCTGGTCGCCGGGACGGCCGCCTTCAAGGGCGGGCCGGACCATTACGCCGCAAACATTGCCGCGCTTCGGGGAGGCGAATGACCGCCAGCGACGTCGTCGGCAAGCTCGCCAAAGGCTCGTTATTCTCTCGCCTGTTCGGCGCTGGAAAGGCGCCGTTGCGCCTCGTCGCTGTTCCCCGCGACCATATCGTCGGTGATCGCGCCCGGGGCGATGCACTGCTCGCCGGCCGCTTCCCGCTCGGCAACCAAGAAGTGGCGCTGAAGAACATCGACTTCGGCTCGCTCGGGACCGACGGGGCGCTGGCCCATGCCATTCACGGCTTCTCGTGGTTGCGCGACCTTGCCGCCGCGGCCAGCCGCGAACAGGGCTCTCGTCTCGCCGAAGCCATCGCCGGCCGCTGGCTGGTCGCGCACGGCACCAAGCCCGACGGCGCCTGGGCGCCCGAACTATGGGGTGAGCGGCTGCTCTACTGGACCGCCTACGCCCCATACATCCTGTCGAGCCGGGACACCGGTTATCGTTCGGCAATCCTCAATACGCTGGCGCGCGGCGCCCGCCATCTCGACGCCAATGCCGACCGTGCCGCCCCGGCATCGAGCGGATTACCGCCTGGGCCGGTGCAGTGGTCGCGGCCCTCACTGTCCACGGCGCGCAATCGCGCCTGTCGCGCGCTGAATCCGGGCTGATGCGCGCGCTCAGCGCCGCCCAGTTCGAGGACGGCGGGTTGATGAGCCGAAGTCCGTTCGAGCAGATGCTGCTCGTCGACCGGCTGGCGCTCGTTCGCGCCGCTTATCACGCCGCCAAGCAGAACCAACCGGAAACTCTGGAAAGCAGCGCTGCGGCCGCGCTGGCCGCACTTCATGGCGTCACCATGGGCGATGGTGCCTTGTCGAGCTGGCAGGGCGGCAATCCCGACCTTCCGGCGCGGATCGCTGCGCTGGTTGAAGGTTGCGGCCTCCGCGCCCGCCCGCTGCGCGCCGCTCGCGGCTGGGGCTACCAACGGATCAGTGCGCTTGGGACGATCGTAGTGCTGGACGCCGCGCCCCCGCCGCCCGCCAAAATGGCCGAGCGCGGGTGCGCCTCGACCCTGGCGATCGAGGTCAGCGACGGCGCGCAGCGTCTGGTGGTCAATTGCGGGGGCCCGGCGCGGAACCCAGCGTCATGCCGGCCGACCTGATCGACGCACTGCGCACCACGGCCGCCCATTCGACCCTGATTCTCGACGATACCAATTCCACCGCGATCCTGCCCGACGGCAGCCTTGGGAGAGGGGTCACCGACGTGGTCCTCGACCGTAGCGAGGACAATGACAGTTCGCGCATCGAGGCCAGCCACGACGGCTATGTCCGGTCGTTCGGGCTGATCCACCAGCGCCGCCTCAGTCTCGGCAACGACGGCAAGGAAATCCGCGGCGAGGACAAGCTGATTCCCAAGGGCCGGCGCAAGATCAAGGAAGCTGCCCCGTTCGCCATCCGCTTTCACCTCGCTCCCGGGATCGAAGCGACCGTGACGGCCGACGGGATGGGGGCGATCCTCCGCTCGCCCGGTGCGCCGCCATGGAATTTTCGCTGTCGCGGCGCGATGCTGGTGGTGGAAGAAAGCTTGGTCATCGACGGGCACGGCCAGCCGGTCGGATCGCTACAGCTGGTCATCGTCGGCGAAGTGTCCGGCGTTGGCGGTGACATCGGCTGGCAATTCCGCCGCTCCAGCTAATCAAGAATTGAAGGAAGTTTGATGACCGATATCGTGCACGTCCGCCGCGCCCTCATTTCGCTGTCGGACAAGTCGGGGCTGGATCGATTGGCGGCGGCGCTGACAGCGGCCGGCGTGGAACTCGTCTCGACCGGTGGTACCGCCGCCAAGCTGCGCGAACTGGGCGCGAACCCGCGCGACATCAGCGACCTCACCGGCTTTCCCGAGATGATGGACGGACGGGTGAAGACGCTGCATCCGAAGGTGCACGGCGGCCTGCTCGCGGTGCGCGACAATGCCGAGCATCTTGCGGCGATGGAGGCACACGACATCGGCGCCATCGACCTTGTCGTCGTCAATCTCTACCCGTTCGAGCAGACCGTTGCGCGGGGTGGCACCCGGGAAGAAATCATCGAGAATATCGACATCGGCGGGCCTTCGATGGTGCGCTCGGCGGCCAAGAACCACGCCCATGTCGCCATCGTCACCGATCCGGCGGACTATCCCGTGCTGATCGAGCAGATCGGCCGCGGTGGCACCACGCTCGACTTCCGGCGCAAGCTCGCTGCCAAGGCCTATGCGCTGACGTCGGCCTATGACACGGCGATCTCGATGTGGTTTCAACGGGTGGACCAGGGCCAGCAGTGGCCGGAGCGGCGGGCGATGTCGTCGCCGCTGTTGATGACGCTGCGCTACGGCGAGAATCCGCATCAGCAGGCGGCGCTCTACGCCTCGGCGGGCCCGGCGGCGCGAGGCATCGGCCAGGCCGAACAGCTGCAGGGCAAGGAACTCAGCTACAACAACATCAACGATGCCAACGCAGCGCTCGAACTGGTCGCCGAGTTTCGCGACGGGCCGCCGACGGTCGTCGTCGTCAAGCATGCGAACCCGTGCGGCGTCGCCACCGGCGATACGCTGGCCGAGGCCTGGAAGGGCGCGCTGGAATGCGACAGTGTGTCGGCATTCGGCGGCATCGTCGCCGTCAATCGCCCGCTCGATGCGGCAACCGCCGAGGCGATCACCGCCATCTTCACCGAAGTGGTGGTTGCGCCGGATGCCGACGAAGCGGCGCGGGCGATTTTTGCCAGGAAAAAGAACCTGCGCCTGCTCCTGACCGGCGACCTGCCAGACCCGCGGCGCGGCGGGCAATATGCCGTCACGATCTGCGGCGGCGTGCTGGTCCAGACCCGCGACAACTGCATGATCAGCCGCGAGGATTTGAAGCTGGTGACCAAGCGGGCGCCGACCGAGCAGGAATTGAACGATTGCCTGTTCGCCTGGACGGTGGCCAAGCACGTCAAGTCGAACGCGATCGTCTATGCCAAGGACGGCATCACCGCCGGCATTGGGGCGGGGCAGATGAACCGTCGCGATTCGGCGCGCATCGCCGCGATCAAGGCACGCGAAGCGGCCGAGCTCTACGGCTGGGCCGAACCGCGCACGGCCGGCTCGGCGGTCGCGTCCGATGCCTTTTTCCCGTTCGCCGATGGATTGCTGGCGGCGGCGGAGGCGGGCGCGACCGTGGTGATCCAGCCCGGCGGATCGATGCGCGACCAGGAAGTTATCGACGCGGCGGACGCGGCCGGGCTGGCGATGGTGTTCACGGGGATGCGCCACTTTCGCCACTAAGCCGCCGAGCGCAGCGACGCGATCGCCTGGCAATCGCTAGCAGCGCGCCAAGCCCGCCCGGTGGCTCAAACGCGGCTCTTGTCCGCCTCGCTCGCCGCCGCGAGATCTTCGATCTCGGTCTTGCGCAGCTTGAATAATTCGCGGTCTTCGGGGCCAAACCCCTTGTACCAGAGGACGGCGCAGAAGGCGCCGAGGATCAGCGGCACGCCGAGTGCGAGTTCAGCCCATTCGGGAAGAATATGCGCACCGGCACGCCGACCGCGACCCCGGCGGCGGCGGCCCACAACAGGTCCCAGCGCCACCCCGACACAGGATGGCCCAGCACCCGCGAAAGGAGGCGGGCCTTGACGATCGAAGCCAGCCCGAGGGCCACGCACAGCGCCGCCGCCGGGCCGGTCATCTGCCAGCGGCGAACGTCCAGGCCGTCCCCGATCCACTCGTGCAGGTCTTTGAACAGGAAGATGAAGGCGACGCTCAAGGCCGCCTCGATCGCCAGCATCGCAAGGCTGATCATCATGTTGCGATGGCGCGCAACGTAGATCAGCGCCGCCTCGCTAACCACGGCGGTGGCGGCAACCACCTCGGCGATCAGCAGGAAGGCGAGCGTCGCGGTGCCGCCGGTGAAGTTCGACCCGACCAGGCCCATGACGCCGCGTCCCGGGATCGCGAGCGAGATGGCGATCCCCGCCTGCGCGGCAAGGATCCAGAAGCCGACCTGGCGAACCTGCTGCGCGACCGCCCGGTAATCATTGGCGGCGATGTTGCGGGCGATGACCGGGCCAAGAACCGGCTCGAAACTGGTCTTCAGCTTGGACGGCAGCGAAGCGACCTGCTGCGCGACATAATAGATGCCGACATAGGCTGGCGACAGGAATAGGCCGAGCACGGCGATATCGACGCGCCGCGATCCCCACTCGACGGCGTCAGCCGCCGCGAGCGGCATGTTGCGCCGGGCCGTCCGCCATGCCAGCGGGAGGTCCGGCTTCCAGCCGTGCGGAATGCCATAGCTCTTGAGCAGCGGGATCAGGGCCGCGATCATCGCGGCGACCATCGAGAAGACGTAAGCGATAATCAGCCCGTCGCGCAGGGAGATGTACGACCAGACGAAAGCGACGAGGCTGATCGTCCACGGTTCGACCACTGACCGGGCGCGGACCGTGGCGCCGACGTCATGGCGATAGGCCAGCGCCGACAGGGCAATGTCGGTCCAACTGATCGCCAGCACCGTGATCGGCAGCAACCAGTCCAGCCCGTGCACCTGGCTGTTGGGGAACATGGCTTGCGGGAAGCTGCCGAGGATGACCATCGCCACCACAGCGCCGATCGCCGACACCAGCATCGCATCGGCAACGACGCAGGCATGGTCGCGGTCGTTGCGCGCCAGCAATTGCGCTAACCCGCGCTTCAGCCCGAGCGTCGACAGTTGGGCCGCCAGCTCGACGATCAGTACCGCATAGGCGAACCGTCCGAGCGCCTCGGCACCATAGCTTCGCCCGGCGATGAACAGGAAAGGCAGTCGCGCCGCCAGCCGCAGGACGAACCCGAAGAAATTGAGCCGCCCCCGCGCGCCAGCGCCGCCAGGTCCGCTGACGGTTTCTCGGGCACCGGTGGCTCGGGATCGACCGCGGTCGTCAATGCGCGGCGCCCCAATGCTCGCCCCAACCGACCTCGACGTCGAGCGGCACGTCGAGCGTGATCGCCGGCTCGGCCGCTCCGCTCATCACCGCGCGCACGACTTCAGCGGCTCGCTCTTCCTGGCCCTTGGGCACCTCGAACACCAGTTCGTCGTGGACCTGCAGCAGCATGCGGACATCGGGCAGGCCTGCCTTCGACAGCGCAGCATCTATTCGATTCATCGCCCGCTTGATGAGGTCGGCGCTGGTCCCCTGGATCGGCGCGTTGATCGCAGCCCGCTCACTGCCTTGCCGCAAATTCATCTGTGGCGACCGGATATTCGGGAAATGCGTCTTGCGGCCGAACAGGGTGCGCGTGAACCCCTGTTCGCGCGCGAACGCCAGCGTGTCGTTGATATAGCTAGAGATGCCGGGGAAGCGCTCGAAATAGCGGTCGATGATCGCCTTGCCCTCCTCTCGGCTGATTCCAAGGCGGCCGGCGAGGCCCCAACTGGAAATGCCATAGAGGATGGCGAAGTTGACCGTCTTGGCGCGGTTGCGCGTATCACGGTCGACGCTTCCGAACAGCTCCTCGGCAGTCATCGAGTGGATGTCTTCCTTGGCGCGGAACGCCTCCTTCAGCTGCGGCACGTCGGCCATGTGCGCCGCCAGCCGAAGCTCGATCTGGCTATAATCGGCGCTCATCAGCACATGGCCCGGCTCGGCAACGAAGGCGTCGCGAATCTGGCGGCCGAGCTCGGTGCGGATCGGGATGTTCTGCAGGTTCGGGTCGGTCGACGACAGTCGACCGGTTTGCGCCATGGCAAGGCCGTAGCTGGTGTGGACGCGGCCCGTGTCCGGATTGATCTGCGCCTGAAGCGCGTCGGTGTACGTTGTCTTGAGCTTGGTCAGCTGGCGCCAGTCGAGGACCAACCGCGCGACGTCGACGCCCTCGCCCGCCAAGCGCTCCAGTTCGTTGACGTCGGTGGAGTAGCTCCCGCTCTTTCCCTTGCGCCCGCCTTTAAGGCCGAGCCGCTCGAACAGCACCTGGCCAAGCTGCTGCGGCGATCCGATTGTGAACGGCCCGCCGGCGGCCTCATGGACCTGTGCCTCCAGCTTGGCGATTTCGTCGGCAAAGGTGCCGCTCAGCTTGCTCAGGTAACCGCGGTCGACCTTGACCCCGCGCTGCTCCATCCGCGCCACGGTGGCCGACAGCGGCCGGTCGACCATCTCGTAGACCTGCGCGACGTGTTCGGCGGCGACGCGCGGCTTCAGCCGCTGCCACAGTCGCAGCGTGATGTCGGCGTCCTCGGCGGCATATTCGGTCGCGGCGTCCAGCGGCACCTTGTCAAAGGTAATCTGCTTTTGCCCGGTGCCGCACACCGACTTGAAGGCAATGCACTCATGCTCGAAGTGAAGCTTGGCGAGTTCGTCCATTCCATGACTGCCAAGCCCGGCATCGAGATTGAAACTCAATAGCATCGTGTCATCGTAAGGGGCGACGGCGATGCCCACCTTGGCGAACATGACAAGGTCGTACTTGAGGTTGTGGCCGATCTTGAGGACCGCAGGATCTTCCAGCAGCGGCTTCAACCGCGCCAGCACGTCGGCCTTCGCCAATTGGTCGGGCGCGGCGCTGAACATGTCGGCGCCCGAATGACCGACCGGAATGTAGCAGGCCTTGTTCGGCTGCGTGGCAAGGCTGATCCCGGCAAGCTTGGCGACGATGCAATCGATGCAGTCGGTTTCGGTGTCGAGCGCGACAAAGCCCTGGTTCCGCGCCTCCGCAATCCAGGCGTCGAGCGCGTCGAGCGTCGTCACCGTCTGGTACAGGGTCCGGTCGACGGTAATCCTTTCGACCTCGCCGCGGCCGGTCCCGCTCGGCACCGGAGCGGCGGATGACGGCTTGACGTCATTCCTAAGGGATTGAACCGGAACGTTTCTGGTCGCACTGGTGCCTCCGACCATCCGCGCCAACAGCGTCTTGAACCCTTGGTCCTCCAGGAATTCGCGAAGTGGTTCGGGCGGAATGCCCTTCAGCCGCAGGTCGTCGAGCGGTTCGGGCAGCGGATGTTCGCAGACCAGCTCGACCAACTGCCGCGACAGGCGTGCGTCTGCGGCATGGTCGATCAGGCTCTGCTTCAGCTTCGGCTTGGTGATCCGGTCGGTCGAGGCCAGCACAGTTTCCAGGTCGCCGAAATCGTTGATCAGTTGCGACGCGGTCTTGGGACCAATGCCCGGAATACCCGGGACGTTATCGACCTTGTCGCCCATCAGGGCCAGCACATCGCCGACGCGCTCCGGCCCGACGCCGAACTTCTCGATCACTTCCGGCCTGCCGATGCGGCGATCCTTCATCGTGTCGAGCATGTCGACCTGGTCGTCGATCAGCTGCATCAGGTCCTTGTCGCTGCTGACGATCGTCGTCCGCCATCCCTTGGCGCTAGCGGCCTTGGCGTAACAGGCGATGATGTCGTCGGCTTCCAGCCCCTCTTCCTCGATGCAGGGAATTGAAAAGGCACGGGTGGCGACGCGGATCAGTGGGAATTGCGAAACCAGGTCCTCGGGCGGCGGCGGCCGGTTGGCCTTGTACTGGTCGTACATCTGGTTGCGATGGGTGTTGCTCGACGCGTCGAGGATCACTGCGAGGTGGCTCGGCCCGTCCTCCTGCTCGAGGCTTGCGGCCAGTTTCCACAGCATCGCGGTGTAGCCATAGACGGCGCCGGCCGGCGTGCCGTGACGATTGGTCAGCGGCGGCAGCTGGTGGTAGGCGCGGAAGATGTAGCTCGACCCGTCGACCAGATAGAGATGCGGTTGCTTGTCGGTTGCCTCGGCCATGAACGCACCGCATTAGCTGTGGCGAGCGAGCGATGCCAGCCTCGCGGAAGGATGATCGATGGGCGGAAAATCGGAGAAGGGTTTCGAACGTCACAAGCAGCCGTGGACGCTGGATGAAACCGACAAGCTGAAGCGACTGGCGATCAAGGGCATGGGCCTCAAGGCCATTGCCAAGGCGCTGACCCGCAGCGAGGAATCGACCCAGAACAAGGCCAAGGAGATCGGCCTGAAGATCGCAAAGCTACGCTAGGCCCCGATCCGCCGAGCGCAGCGCCGCCGACGCGGGACGCGTCGTCGAAGCAGCGCGAACAGCCGCTGAGGGCCGGCCGGCCTGCCGCGAAGCGGACAGTATCGACGTCACGGATTCACTCCGTGACGGCCTCACTTTTCAGCGATTGCTCACCCGGACCTCATGGCATTCACCGGTCATTGCTCGATGGATCCTTCCTCGTTCATCGGAGGAATCGCATCGTCATGACCGTTCAAACTCATCCGCGCCCCTCGGGCATCAACTGGCGCCTTGTCGGCTGGGGCGGCGCGGCCGCGCTGCTCGCGCTGCCCTTCGTCGCCATGCAATTCACCACCGAGGTCAACTGGACCGCCAGCGACTTCGTGGTCATGGGCCTGCTCATCGGCACGATCGGCCTCGGCCTGGAGTTCCTGTTGCGGAAGGCGTCGAACACCACGTATCGCCTGGCCGCGGCCATCACGCTGGGCACTGCCTTCCTGACCATCTGGGTCAACCTCGCTGTCGGGATGATCGGGTCGGAGGACAATCCCTACAACTTGCTGTTCGTCGGCGTGCTCTTCGTAGCGCTGATCGGTGCGATCCTGACGCGGTTCTCGTCATCGGGAATGGCGCGGACGACCGTCGTGGCGGCGGCCATCCAGCTGGCGGTCGGCGCCTTCGGCTACGCCGTCGACCCGCGCGGAGCAGTTTTCAGCATGCTGTTCGCACTCCCCTGGCTGCTCGCAGCGGCGCTCTACCGAAGCGCCGGGGACATCGGGAAGTAAATCCGTGCCGTCGCCCCGGCCGGCTTCGCAGCCGGTCGGCCGGCCTTGCCGTTTCTCGACAATGGCCCGCTCGCCCTGCTCCGCTGGCCTTGTGCTCGGCGGCTAGGGCACGAGCACGGTATCGACCGCCTCGGGCGCAAGTCCGGGGTAGTCGAGCGTGTAGTGCAGCCCGCGGCTTTCGTGCCGGGACAGGGCGCTGCGGATGATCAGGTCGGCGACCTCGACCAGGTTGCGGAGTTCGATCAGGTCGGGCGTCACCCGGAAGTGGCGATAATAATCGGCCACCTCCTGGCGAAGCAGGTCGATCCGGTGCTTGGCCCGCTCCAGCCGCTTGGTGGTGCGGACGATGCCGACGAAGTTCCACATGAAGCGGCGGATCTCGCCCCAGCACTGCTGGATAACGACTTCCTCGTCGCTGTCGGTCACCCGGCTTTCGTCCCACGGCCGCACCTTCGGCGGCTCGGCGAGCGAGTCCCAGTGGGCCATGATGTGCCTGGCCGCCGCCTCGCCGAATACCAGGCACTCCAGCAGGCTGTTCGAGGCCAGCCGGTTGGCGCCGTGAAGACCGGACTGGGTTACCTCGCCCGCCGCGTAGAGCCCCGGCGCGTCGGTCCGCCCGTCGATGTCGGTCAGCACGCCGCCGCAGGTGTAATGCTGCGCCGGGACGACCGGGATCGGCTGCCTGGTAATGTCGATGCCCAGGCCGAGCAGCTTTTCGTAGATGTTCGGGAAATGCTCCTTCACGAATTCGGGCTCGCGATGGCTGATGTCGAGGTGGACGTAATCCAGCCCGTCGCGCTTGATCTCGCTGTCGATCGCCCGGGCGACAACGTCTCGCGGGGCCAGCTCGGCCCGCTCGTCGTAATCGGGCATGAAGCGGTGGCCGGTTTCAGGATGCTTCAGGATCCCGCCTTCGCCGCGCACCGCCTCCGTGATCAGGAAATTCTTGACCTCGAGATTGTAGAGGCAGGTCGGGTGGAACTGCATGAACTCCATGTTGGATATGCGGCATCCGGCGCGCCACGCCATGGCGATGCCGTCACCGGTCGCCCCGCGCGGCGCCGTCGAATAAAGGTAGGTGCGGCCTGCTCCGCCGGTGGCCAGCACCGTTGCCCGCGCGGTGATGGTCTCGACCTCGCCACTGCCCCGATTGAACGCATAGAGGCCGTGCACCGCGCCGGCCGTCGTGAATTCCTCCGCATGACGCCCGGTGACCAGGTCGATGGCCACCATGTCCGGAACCAGCGTGATGTTCGGGTGCGCCCGCGCCGCCTTCTCCAGCGCCTGCTGGATCGCCCAGCCTGTCGCGTCGGCGACATGGACGATCCGGCGATGGCTGTGACCGCCTTCGCGCGTCAGGTGCCAGCCTTCCCCGTCCGTATCGATGTTGAAGGGCACTCCAAGCTCGGCCAGTCGGGCGATCGCCGCCGGCGCTTCGCTCACCACATGCTCTACGACGGCGAGGTTGTTGAGGCCCGCACCAGCGATCATCGTGTCGCGCACATGGGCCTCGAAACTGTCGCCCTCTTCCAGGACGGCGGCAATTCCGCCCTGCGCCCAGCCGGTCGCGCCCTCGTCGAGCTTGCCCTTCGCGACCACGCCAACCCGAAGCGTCGGCGCCAGTGTCAGTGCCGCCGTCAGGCCCGCCGCGCCGGACCCGATAACCAGCACGTCGTAATCCTGCGAAGCCAAGCCGACATTCCCCTGTGACGATGATCGCGGCCTAGCTGCGGCAAGTCGGCGCGGCTGGCAAGGACGGGCGCGGGCCGTAGCCTTGGACGATGCGCCTCATCCTGTTCCTTATCCTGTCCGTGCTCGGCGCATCGCCGGCGTTTGCAGGCTGCGACCTCGGACGCCCCGGCGCCACGACGTCGATCCTCATTCCCGGCACCGGTCGGTCGGTCTTGCTGCATCGCCCGGCGTCGCCCGAAGCCCCGCTACCCCTTGTCGTGCTCCTCCACGGCAGTGGCGGCCGGGGTGCGAACATCCTTACGGATTCCGGCATGGCGTCCACGGCGGATTCGCGCGGCTTCAACATTGCGGCGCCCGATGGAGGGATCCCGACCGGGGAGGGGTTCGCCTGGAATATTCCCGGCGTGCCGACGGTAACGGGGAAGATACCCGCCGCGGCGGACCCGGATGATGTCGCCTTCATCGGCCGGATGATCGACGTGCTTGCAGAACGCGGATGCATCGACCGGTCGCGGGTCTACGCGACCGGCCTGTCGGGTGGCGGGCGGATGACGAGTTGGCTCGGCTGCGTCGCCGCGGACCGCTTCGCGGCGATCGCGCCGGACGTCGGCCTTCGCGCCGGCCGGCCGCTCGTGTCCGATCGCTCGCGACCCGACCCCGATACGTGCCAGCCGTCGCATCCCCTCCCCGTGATGAGTTTCGACGGCGACGCGGACAGCACCAACCCGCCCGGCGGTGGCGGTGCAGCCTATTGGCGCTATTCGCTCGACGCCGCACTGTCGCGGTGGGCGGCGCTCAATTCCTGCTCCTCCGAACCAGTGCGCACCGAAGACGCGCACTGGACCAGCACCCGCTTCGCCGGCTGCCGCAATGGGGTGGATGTTGTCAGCTATGTCGCCAAGGGCCGCGGACACGAATGGCTGGCGGTGAACGACTGGATGTGGGCCTTCTTCCAGCGTTTCTCGCGCTAGGCGGCGGCGCGGGTCAGCGACAGGAAGACGTCTTCAAGGTCGGGATCCTTGGTCGACACGTCGATAATCTGGAGCCCTTCCTTCTGCAACGCGGCCAGGACGTCGCCGGCATTGACCCGGTCCTTGCGGTACTGGATTTCCAGCGTTCGCTCGCCGGTGCGCTCGACGCGGTCGAAACAGGCGGCGTCGGGCACCGTCTCGATGTCGCGATCGACCTCGACCACCACCACCTTGTCCTGGGCCTTGGCGATCAGCGCGCGGGTCGGTTCGTTGGCGATCAGCTTGCCGTGGTTGATGATCGCGATCCGGTCGCACAGCTGCTCGGCTTCCTCGAGGTAGTGGGTGGTCAGCACCACCGTCACCCCGTCGCGGTTCAATTGCTGGACATAATCCCACAGCTGCTGGCGAAGTTCGATGTCGACGCCCGCGGTTGGCTCGTCGAGCACCAGGATCGGCGGCGAATGAACCATCGCCTTCGCGACCAGCAAGCGGCGCTTCATTCCGCCCGACAGGGTGCGGGCATAGGCGTTGGCCTTGTCGGTCAGCCGTACCGCCGACAATAGCTCGGCGGTGCGCCGCTGATGTGCGGGTATTCCATACAGGCCGGCCTGGATCTCCAGCGCCTCGCGCGGCGTGAAGAAGGGATCGAACAGGATTTCCTGCGGGACGATGCCGATCGACCTTTTGGCGTTGCGCGGGTGCTGGTCGATGTCGAAACCCCACACCTCGGCGGTGCCGCCGCTTTTGACGACCAGCCCGGCCAGGATGTTGATCAGTGTCGACTTGCCCGCGCCATTGGGGCCTAGCAATCCGAAGATCTGGCCCCGCGGCACGTCGAAGCTGACCGAATCGAGCGCCAGTTTGGGCGCGCTGCCCTTGCTTGCGTAGGTCTTGGTGAGCTGGTCGATTCGGATGGCGGCGCCGGTTTCGGTCATGGCGACGGGGCATAGCGGGGCCTCGCCTGCTGGGAAAGCGCAGGGCCGTGCCAAGCAGGATGGTGCACAGGCTCGGTAAGCCCGCTATTAACCAGGGATGTCGATCTGGGCTGCCTTTCCCTCCGGAACAGACGCCTCCCTTTCCGCTCGTCTTCGGGCGGGTCCGTTGATCCGCAGGGTTAAATTCTTGCTCACCGGCCTTGTTGGGCAATTTCGCAAAGTCCGAAATCGATAGTGATGCTTCCCAATTCGGAGAGAACTTGTGACCAGACTTCAGACCCTTGCAGCCGCCGCGGCGACGCTTTCTTTCGCGACGCCGGCGCTTGCCCAGTCGGTGACCCAGGACAACAGCGGCGGCACCGGCCGCACGGTGATCCTGTCGCCGCTCAACTTCATCAACGACACCAACCTCAACTTCGGCGACGTCGTCCTCCCGTCGGGCAACGTCGGCCAGATCCGCATCGACGCCGATCCGACGGTCCCGTCGTTCGTCAGCAACATCGGCGTCCAGCCGCTTCCCAGCTCTGCGCCCAGCCGCGGCCTGATGGTCGGTGCGGGATCGGCCGGCATGGACGTCACCGTCCAGACCGTTTTCCCGACCGCGCTTTACCTCGGTGGTGACACGACTGCTGCAGCGCTTCCGGTGTCGCTCGGCCTCGACGCTACCGCGACCGCGCCGAACACCTACACCTACACCATTGCCAGCGACCAATCCTTCCTGGTTCATGTCGGCGGCACGCTCGACATTCCGGCCAACTCGCCGGACGGCGCCTATTCGAACACCTACACCGTCACCGCGACCTACCCGTAAGTCGCCGCATCCATGGTGGATTGAAGCGGGGGGGCGCCTTTGTTAGGGCGCTCCCCATGCTGCCTCCGCCCGAAACCATTCGTGTCAAGACCTTGCGCGTCGCTTGCGACGGTAGCGGCGAGGTCGCCCCGGCCCTCGGCCATCCGCGCGTCTATCTCCACATCGATGACAGCGGCTTCGTCGACTGTGGCTATTGCGATCGCCGCTTTCTTCTCGAAGGCGGGCCCGCCGACAACGCCACCGGCGCCGACCCGAAGTGAATTCGGATCCGCGCAGCTTCCTCTACCGCGACGGGTTCGATCCCGACGCGGCGCAGCGCCTCGCCGCCCGTCACCTTGCCCGCCATGACGACGGCGAACTCTACCTCCAGTATCGCGTTTCCGAATCCTTCGGCTTCGACGATGGCCGGCTGAAGAGCGCCGATTTCCACACCGGTTCGGGCTTCGGCCTGCGAGGAGTGAGCGGGGAAACCACCGGCTTCGCCCACGCCAACGAGATTAGCGAGGCAGCCATCACCCGCGCCGCCGACACGCTTGCGGTGCTGGACCCTGCCAAGGCTCCCCCTGCAGCGTCCCCGCCGCGCACCAATCGTTCGATGTATGTCGCGACCGATCCGCTGTCGGCCATCCCCTTCGCCCGCAAGGTCGAGCTGTGCCAGGCCATCGATGCCGCGGCGCGGGCCCGCGATCCCCGGGTTGCGCAGGTCAGCGTGATGCTGTCGGGCAGTTGGAGCGTGGTCGAGATCGTCCGCGCCGACGGGTTCGTCGCCACCGACATTCGCCCCCTTGTCCGGCTCAGCGTGTCGATCGTCGCTCAGCAGGGTGACCGCCGCGAAACCGGCAGCCACGGGCTAGGCGGCCGCTACCTTTACGATGACCTGTTCCAGCCGGCGACTTGGAACCGGGCAATCGACATCGCGCTGGCCCAGGCGCTGGTGAACCTCGAATCCGTCGCCGCACCGGCGGGCGAAATGCCGGTCGTGCTCGGTCCCGGCTGGTGCGGCGTGCTCCTCCACGAAGCGGTCGGCCACGGTCTCGAGGGCGATTTCAACCGCAAGGGCACCTCGGCCTTCTCCGGCCGCATCGGCGAACGAGTCGCCGCGCCCGGCGTCACCGTCATCGACGAGGGCGCAATCGAAAACCGCCGCGGCAGCATCAGCATCGACGACGAAGGAACACCGACGTCGCGCACCGTGCTGATCGAGGACGGAATACTCAAAGGTTACCTCCAGGATCGCCTCAACGCCCGCCTGATGGGCATGCAGCCGACCGGCAACGGTCGCCGCGAAAGCTTCGCCCACGCACCGATGCCGCGCATGACCAACACCTTCATGCTCGGCGGATCGGACGATCCGGCGGAATTGGTGACCCGCGTCAAGGACGGCATCTTCTGCAAAAGCTTCGGCGGCGGACAGGTCGACATTACCAGCGGCAAGTTCGTTTTCTCATGTACCGAGGCCTATCGCATCCGCGGCGGCAAGCTGGCGGAGCCGGTCAAGGGCGCGACCTTGATTGGCGACGGCCCGACCGTGCTGACCCGGGTCAAGGGCATCGCCAACGACATGGCTCTCGACGAGGGCGTGGGGGTCTGCGGCAAGGGCGGGCAGTCGGTCCCCGCCGGCGTGGGTCAGCCAACCCTACTGATCGACGGGCTGACCGTGGGCGGCACTGCCGCTTGAGCCTGGTCGAGCTTGGCCGGTACGCCAGCCATGTCGATGCCGACGTCGACCGGCTGGCGCTGCAGGCCCGTGGCATCGACGCGGTGCTGTTCGATGCCGAGACCAACAATTTCTTCGGAGCCGGCGGCCTCATCTGGGTCCGCCTGATGGTTCTCGACGAGGACCTCGACGCCGCGCGGCAGTTGCTCAGTCGCGAAGCAGGTGGGTCACCGGGCCGAGGTTGAAGCCGGCGCCCTCAGCGCAACGCTCCAGTTCCTCGCGCGGAACGCCGTCCTCGCTGCGCGCAATCGCCCAGGCGAGCGTCGACCGGTTGCCGCTTCGGCAGAAGGCGAACAGCTTGCCCTCTCCGGCCTCGTGGATCGCGGCGCGCATCGATTCGACGTCGGCCGGACCCATGCCGCGCGCGATCGGGATGTGGCGGTAGGACAGGCCGGCCTCGACCGCCGCCCGCTCGATGTCCTCGCTCAGCGGCTGGTCTTCGTCTTCGCCGTCGGGCCGGTTGTTGACGATCATCGTCACGCCCAGCGTCTTGAGCTCGGCAATGTCGCCGGGCTCGATCTGGCCGTCGACCAACGTCCTGTCGTCAAGCTGCCGATGCACCTTCGTCCTCCATCGCCCGAGTAAGCGCCGCGAGCAGGGACTCGCCGTGCCGTTCCAACTTGGTATCGCCGATTCCGTCGATTTCGGAAAGCGCCGCCAGGCTGGAAGGCTTGAACGCCGCCACCTCGCGCAGGGTCCGATCGTGGAAGATGACATAGGGCGGGACGCCCTGTTCCTTCGCCCGGTCGCGCCGCCACCCGCGCAGCGCCTCGAACAGCGGGTCATGGGGATGATCGCCTTCGCCGCGCGATCGGCTCCGCGCCCGCTTCGGCGGCACCGCGATGACGACACTCGCCTCACCCTTGAGGATCGCCTTGGCGGCCGGACCGAACGACAGCCCGCCATAGTCGTCGGCACGAAGCGCATCGCGTGCCAGCAGCGACCGCGCCACCGGCCTCACCAGCGCCAGTTCTTCCGCGGTCATGATCCCGAACACCGACAGCTTGTGATGGCCGAATTGCCGCACCTTCTCATTGTCGTCGCCGCCCAGCACCGCGGCGAGGTGCGCGACCCCGAACCTCATCTCCGTCCGGAAAGCGGCGCTCAACAATTTGCGAGCGACCTCAGTGACGTCGATCGTCTCCGGCGGGTTGAGGCAATTGTCGCAGTTGCCGCACGTCTCCGGCGGCTCCTCGCCGAAGTGCCGCAGCAGGATCGCGCGGCGGCACGTCGCTGCTTCGACGAATGCGGCCAACGCGTTCAGCCGCTCGCGCTCGCCGTGGCGCCGGTCGGGCTCGACTTCGGTCTCGATCCGTCGCCGTGCCCGCGCAAAATCCTCCGCGCCCCAGAACAGCCACGCTTCCGACGGGTCGCCGTCGCGCCCGGCACGGCCGGTTTCCTGGTAATAGGCCTCGATCGACTTGGGGATGCCGGCATGGGCGACGAATCGGACGTCGGGCTTGTCGATGCCCATGCCGAAGGCGATCGTCGCCGCCATCACCATGCTTTCGCTGTCGACGAACGCGGCCTGGTTGCGGGCGCGAACCGGCGGCTCCAGCCCGGCGTGATAGGCCAGAACCGGGCGTGTCGCACTGGTCAACTGCTCGGCCAGCTTCTCGGTCGCGGCGCGGCTGGTGGCATAGACGATGCCCGGCCCCTCCTCGGCGCGCATCAGCGCCTTGACCTGGCTGCCGATGCCGTCGCGCGGCCGGACATGATAGCGGATGTTGGGCCGGTCGAACCCGGCGACCATCAGCCCGTCCTCGGGAATACCGAGCTGGACGAGGATGTCTTCGCGCGTGCGCTTGTCGGCGGTCGCGGTCAGCGCCAGCCGCGGCACCTCCCGATGCTCGTCGAGCAACGGCCGCAGCAAGCGATAGTCAGGCCGGAAATCATGCCCCCATTCGCTGACGCAATGCGCTTCGTCGATCGCGAACAGGGCAATGGCCGCCTCCTGCAACAGGCGCGAAAAGCCCTCGGTCGTTGCCCGTTCCGGCGCCACGTAAAGCAGGTCGAGCTGCCCGTCGCGCAGTGCATCGCGGACGGCGCGCGGATCCTCGGTGACGCTGGTCAGCGACGCGGCGCGGATGCCCAGCGCGTCGGCGCTCCGCACCTGGTCGTGCATCAGCGCGATCAGCGGGGAAATAACGATCCCAGTGCCGCGCGCTGCCTTGGCCGGCAACTGGTAGCACAGCGACTTGCCCGCGCCGGTCGGCATCACCGCCAGCGTGCTGTGGCCGGACAATGTCCGTTCGACCACCGCCTCCTGGATGCCGCGGAACTCGGAAAAGCCGAAGATGTGGTGGAGCAGGTGGTGCGGGTCGGTCACAGCCGCCGCCTTTTCATGGGCTTGGCCGCCATGGCAAGCTTGAAGCGACCCGCCGGTGCCCTAAAGCAGTCGGGTGACCGTGCGCGTGGACATGGGGGTGGCGCCGTCGGGCGAGACGATCCCGATCGACCTTGAGGAACTGCTCGCCACCCGGCTGCTCGTCCAGGGCAATTCGGGCAGCGGCAAGTCGCACCTGCTGCGTCGCCTGCTCGAAAAGAGCGCCGGCCAGGTGCAGCAAATCGTGATCGATCCGGAGGGCGATTTCGTCACGCTCGCCGACCGCTACGGCCATGTCGCGGTCGAGGCCGCCGATCATGGCGAGCGTGACATCGCCCGCCTCGCCGCCCGCATCCGCGAACACCGCGTGTCGGTGGTGTTGAGCCTGGAGGGGCTGGAGGCGGAAGGCCAGATGCGCTGCGCTGCCGCCTTCCTGTCGGCGCTGTTCGATGCGCCGCGCGACCATTGGTATCCGGCGCTGGTCGTGGTCGACGAGGCGCAGCTGTTCGCACCGTCGGGCGGCGGCGAAGTGACGGAGGAGGTGCGCCGCGCCTCGCTCGGCGCCATGACTAACCTGATGTGCCGCGGCCGCAAGCGTGGGCTCGCCGGGATCATCGCCACGCAGCGTCTCGCCAAGCTAGCCAAGAATGTCGCGGCGGAAGCGTCCAACTTCCTGATGGGCCGCACCTTCCTCGACATCGACATGGCCCGCGCCGCCGACCTGCTGGGCATGGAGCGGCGCCAGGCCGAACAGATCCGCGACCTGCCTTGCGGCACCTTCCTCGCGCTCGGCCCGGCCATCGCCCGCCGCCCGGTGTCGGTGGCGATTGGACCCGTGGAAACCAGCGCCCGGTCGGTCAGCCCGAAGCTCGTGCCGCTTCCGCAGGCGGCGGCGGAGGACGTACAGGGACTACTGTTCGCGCCGGGCGACGATGCGCCGGTGTTCGTGCCCGAACCGCCACGCGCGCCCGCACCCCTCCCGAGCGAGGCGCTGCTGCAATCGATGGCGTCGTCGGTCTCGCGTGCCGACACCGCCCCCGCCAAGTCCGACGACGAGACCGCCGCGATCGTCGCCACCGTGCTCGAAGCCATTACCGCCGATCCCGACGGCGCCGCCCGCGCGGCCTCGGTGCTCTACCAAGATTTCGCCGTCCGCTGCCGGATGGCTGGCGTGCCGCGCCCGCCGCTCGACCTGCCTGCCTTCACTCGCCGCCTGTCGATGGCCCGCGCCGGCATCTTCACCGAAGGCGACGACTGGTCGCCGGCGCTCGACGCGGCTGCGTCGCTGCCCGACGACATGCTGGGGCCGTTCCTGCTGATCGCCCGCGCAGCGCGCGAAGGCACTCCCTGCCCGACCGACGAAGCCATCGCCGCCAGCTACGGCACCGCCAGCCTCGGCCGCGCCCGCCGCCTGCTCCAATACATCGAAAGCCGCGACCTCATCGTCAGCCGCACCGATTTGAGCGGCCGCCGAAGCATCGCCATCCCACAATTGGGCTGGACGACGGCCGCCGCCTAGACCCTTCTGTCTGCTTTCGACCGAAAGCGTTCATTGAAGGCCTGCAACCTCGCTCAATCGACTCTTGAGCTCCCGTATAGATAAGTAGGGCGGGAGGGCGAATTCCTCTTGGTCCGAATCCCCGAGCATTTTCAGTGCGAGAGCTGCAGCGCCAGCTACATTTTCGCCTCGCGCGCCGCCGATCAGCGTCAGCGCGAACAAAGCAGTTGGCGATTGCTCCCTCACGGGCAGCGCTCGCTCGCTTTCGAGCCGCTCCAAGGCGGTGTCGTACAAATCGTCGCGTCTCGCCAATGTGATCAACAGCGCCTGGTCGAGGTAGGCGGCGGTCCGATGCATTGGTTCCCGCTGTTCGGCCCCTATCGCCCCTTCCAAGGCTGATATGGCGCCGTCGACATCCCCCTGCACTGCCAGCGCCGTCCCAAGATAGAGCCCGGCGCGGGCTGTTTGAGCTGGCGCGTCTAGCGCAAGGACGCGACGACATAGATTCGCTGCGACATGAGGATGGCTGGCAAGTAAAGTATGCGCCTGGATATTAAGGTACTGAGCTTTGTCGCGGGCCCGTCCGAGCCGAGCGTCGAAGGCGATCTCGATCTCATCATTCCAGTCCGTGTTTCGGAACCATTCAGCCATTTGCGCTCACGCCTCCCTCACGTGTGGGAACCCCCAGTGGGACGGAATTGCTAATGTCCGCTTTCGACCCGTTGCGGACGCTAGAAGCTTGGCCAACAGGCCCTTCGAACATGCAGAACAACGACGTCTACTGACCATATCAGAGAATGAAATCGGTCGCGGCTAGGGCGTGGAGCCCGTCAATCCGGATCCAGAAGTCGGCCTTGCCGTCGCCGTCGGTATCGCCCTGGACATAGGTGTTTCCGCTGATCTGCTGGTAGCGGAGTTGCCCCGCGACATTGCTGAAGGCGGCGCTACCGACGAAGGTGAAGGCCTGGTCGAAGCCGACGTTGCTGTTGGCATCGACCAGCTCAAGCGAGATGCGGTCGCCCTGCGCATGGCTAAAGTCGTGGATGCGATCGGCGGTGCCACTGCCCATCCCGGCGAAATCCAAATTCTCGAACGCGAACAGGTCGGCGCCAGCGCCGCCATAGAAACGGTCGAGGCCCGATCCGCCATAAAGATAGTCGGTCCCGTTTTCACCGTAGAGGATGTCGTTGCCGAGGCCGGCACGGATCGTGTCCGCACCATCCTTGCCGTACAACAGATTGTTGCCGCTGTTGCCGATCATCATGTTGTCGAGGGCGTTTCCGTAGCCGCGAAGGTCGGAGAAGCCATCGAGGACCAATTGCTCGATATTCGGGCGAAGCTGGTGGTTGATCGAGGTGAAGACCGTATCGTAGCCCTCACCGAGATTCTCGTAGGCGTAATCGGCCAGGTCGCCGACGACGAAGGTGTCGTTGCCGATGCCGCCGTACATCCGGTCGTACCCAGCACCGCCCGTCAACGTATCATTGCCTTCCGCACCGAGCAGAACATCATCGCCTTCGGCGCCAGATAACGTGTCATCGCCTGCATAGCCGTAAAGCTTGTTGGCGGCCGCACTGCCGACAATCACATTGTCGCTGACATTGCCTTTGCCAATGCTGGCAGCGCCCGTAAGCGTCAGATCCTCGACGTTCACGCGGAGCTGGTGATCGACCGAGGAAACGACGTGATCCCGACCTTCTCCGACGAGCTCATAAGCATAGTCGTCGGCATCATTAACGAAGTACGTGTCGTCACCGGTGCCGCCGTACATTCGGTCATAACCGGCACCGCCCGTCAGTGCGTCATTACCGGCCCGGCCGATCAAGCGGTCGTCGCCACGGCTTCCAAAAAGTTGATCGTCACCAGCAAGACCATCGAGGATATCGGCCCCATATCCGCCTGAGAGCCAGTCATTCTCACCCGTTCCTGACAGTGTTTTGTCTTCGACGAAAAGCTGAGCGCGAATCTTGGAGCCTTCCCAAGCGATAACGTATCCGCCGCCCTGGACCGATGAAATCCATGGATCGTAGCCATTTGAATTCGAAACCGGTGTCGGATCTCGCACCGGTAATCCGACTTCATTAAATTCGCGAACGTAGACCGTTGGCCCGTAATACCAACTAAGGGCGAAGCCTCCATTGTCGAGCGACGTCGCGGACCAACCGGAATAAGTCGTGGATGTCGACAATGTCTCTGCCAAGGCGAGTTCTGCTCCCACTGGCTGCCCCGAAGCGTCAAAACGCTGACCCCGAAGCATGTGAGTGCCGGTGGACGAATCGGTCCACATGATGATGAAATCATCGTTCTGTAGGACGACGATTTGCGGAAGTTGCTGATTACCGAACGTCGTCGTGTTAACGCCAAAGGCAGCAGTGATTGGCGTTCCGTCTTTCGTGAACAAGCGTGCCACGATGCTGCTTTGTGATTGATCGTGAGCTGTCTGCGCGTTGTAGGTGAAAGCAGCTACGAATCGGCTACCCGGCAAGCCTGCAACAACCGGATCCGTTGAACTAGTGTAAGTGAAGGTTCCGTCGCCGTTGTCGGTACGGCCCCGCGACCCTAAAGTGTAAATCTCAGTTACCGGATTGCCGCTCATGTCGAAAGTACGACCGTAAATGTCACCTTGCTGGTAAGTGACGATTAGGCGATTACTACTGATCGTCAGGTCAGGCGCACTGGCAAACGACTCATGACCATTTGTCACCGAAACCGGCGCGTTACGAGCCACGCCATTGCCGTCAAAAAGTTGAAGAGCGATATCGTGGGTAGCGGCTTGACCGTATTCGTTCAGGCTCAGCGCCCGGAAAGCGGCGACAGCAAATCCTCCGTCCGGTAGCGCTACTACATCGAGATCACGCGGGTATTGTAGCCCGAGATAATCGTTGAGCAGGATGAATGCCTCGCCGGTTGGCTTACCGTCGAAATCGTAAGCGCGGAACCAGACATCAGTGAGTACGTCACCGTCTCTTTGCTGCCATAGGACAATGTGTCCGCCGCCCACCAGGCCGGCTGTAATTGTCAGCCCGTGAAAGCCACCGACTAAGCCGCCAACTAGTGCTTCCTCGCCAATTTCTCTGAACATTCGGTCGCCTTCGTTGTCGCAATGATGCCGCAACATCGCTCGCCATTCTGCAGCTTAGTCCGGTCTTAGGGTGCGCACGACGTTGAAGGCTCCGGCGCTGTCGCGGGAACCGCGCCCTCGCATGAATGGCCTCAATGCCTTGGTCCGCGCATGGCCAGTACCCATTTGCTTGAAAAGCTTATGACCAGGCAGACAATTCGCTGTGATCAAGCGAGCTGGCGCAGGCGAAGGCTCGCGTTGTTCTTACGCCTCATACCGAATCCGATTGCGCCGAAGCCCATCAGCATCATTGCCCAAGTCCCCGGTTCTGGCACAGCACCGACACTGGGAGCGGCGCCGACGGGCAGATTGAACTGCACGACGTTCAAGCTCAGCGCGTCATTCACAGCACCCATCGACAAGGTCAGGTTATTGTTGCCTTGGACAAGGAAGCTGGTGATATCGTATGTCTCAATATCCCACAGTCCGCCGTTCCCGACATTCGTACCCGTGCCCACCTGCACGCCGTCCCTTGAAAAAGGCCGCCGCTCGCCAGGGGAGAACCATTCAGCAACAATGTACCGTCGTCGAAGCTGCTGAAATTCTGTCCGTCGCTGACGTGTAAGGTCATCGAGGCTGCTCCGCCCGAATAGTTGATGCCGTTAAGGACGGCATTCCAGTTCAAGGCGTCGTAAGAATTTTCGAAGTTTGCATCGTTGCCGTTGAAAAGGACGACGTCCTGGTTGTTGGCGTCGTTCCCATCGCTGTAGAAGATGATCAGTGAGGCTCCGTTCACGTTCGCGCTGGCGTCCGTGAAGTTCGTCAGGCTGTATGATCCATTCCCTGTGAAGAGAGACGTGACGTCGGCACGATAGCTCTGGCTGTTGCTGTACCCCCAAAAATTGTCGGACGAAAAGCCGATATTTGTCCCCAAGATGTCAGTCCCGGCGAACGTCACACTGGCATTCGCCGTGGGCGAAGTTGAATTAGTCGGGCCGTGCCAGAACAAGTAGGCAGCAGTGACGCCACCGCTGACGCCACTGACGTTCAGCGTGCCGGTGCCGGTATCGCGCATGTAGCCGATACCGAACGATGCAACGTCGGTATTAGTGACAGTCGTGAAGCTGGTGAGATCGCTCGCCAAAGCGGCCGAAGGACCAAGCAAAGCGGTAGCAACGCTGAGAAGCAACGGTTTACGAAACATTGGAACCCCCGTTCTGCGACTCATGTCTTGAGCCGGAGGCATTAACGCAAAATTAACTGATGTTTGTCAACTATTTTGCCTGATGCACACCGCGCAAATGGAATAGGCGGCATCAATCCTTGGGCGCGTCAAAAAGAAGGTACGAGAAATCTGCGGCGGCCAATTCGAGATGTATTGCTTCGGCCCAATGCCCGCTTTCGACCCATTGGGACGCCAGAGTCCATATGAGGCAATCCAAAGAATTACGTCAAAGCTGGTTGGAGCAGGCGACGCTTGCGAAGCCGCGCGCCAATAGCTCCAAATCCTAGCAGCATGATGGCCCAAGAACTTGGCTCCGGGACGGCTGAGTCGGCAACGTCCGCTAAGAAAGCCCCCGACGCCGACGAATAAGTTACACCTTGGGGAGGGCGCTAAACCGGAAGGTGCCTGTGCCTCCGAAATCTGCGTCACGGAAAGCACTGATACCGGCACTGATGCCATAAGGGGTACCTGGCTTGACGAAAATTCCGGCAGAGAAACCTGCTAACGCAGCAGGCCCAGAAATATTGATCGTATCGCCATTTATCGTGACTGACCCGGCGTTAAAATCCGGGTCTGGGCGCAGGTCGGCGAAAGCGCTGACATATGCACCATCACCACTGAAACCGAGGGACCAATACGCCGAGCTTCCCTGTGCTCCAGGGCCTGGGTAAGTGAAGCTGCCAGTTATCCAGTAAGAAAATTCGATGAAAGCAGATTCGCCATTGAAGTCGAATACTATTACATCGTACCAACTGGCGTTAGCAGTGGGCTCAGCGTTCTCGATGTCGCCAGCATTTGCATACGCTCCGACTGTTCCTGTAGCGAGACTTGCATGTGCGCGAGCTTCTGTGGTCGCCGTATTCGGACAGAAGATCCAAGGCGTCTCGGCACATGGGGAAGAATACTGGTAGGTCAGTTTCGCGCTGGCCGCCGCCGCAGCTGTGCCCTCATGGCGGTCATGTACGACCAACGAGTCGTAGGGCCAGACCGGTCCAGCGTTCTTGGCTTTAGCTACTGCTTCAGCCGTCGCTCCGAACTGCTGCGCAAATGATTGAGTCGGTATCAGGCTGAGTGCCAAGCCCGAAAGTGCCAAAACAGCGTGCGACAATGACCTCGACATCTGCCCCTCCCCCGTCACGAACGAAAAAAGGACCCCTCTGTTAACTATAAGTTAACACGTTAATCGCGGCCAAGGAAGGGGTTCGGGATCGCCAAGCACGTATGTCCGCTTTCCACCCAAAGCGGACATTAGCGCAGGTTTGCGAATCGGCCCCGGATTAGCGTCGTTCTCCACGACCTTCGTGCACCTAAGCCGGGTCGCCGACGACCTCTTCGAGTTCGCGTTCCGCCGCCTGGCGCGCCCACAGTTCGGCGTAGAGTCCGTTCTTCGCCAGTAACTCGGCGTGGGTGCCACGTTCGGCCACCTCGCCCGCATCCAGGACCGCAATCTGGTCCGCGCCGACGATGGTCGACAGGCGGTGGGCGATGATGATTGTAGTTCGGCCTCGCGACGCGGCGCTGAGGGTCGACTGGATCGCCTCCTCGGTGCGGCTGTCGAGCGCGCTCGTCGCCTCGTCGAGGATCAGGATCGGCGGGTCCTTCAGCAGCGTGCGCGCGATGGCGACGCGCTGCTTCTCGCCGCCCGACAGCTTCAGCCCGCGCTCGCCGACCATCGAGTCATAGCCATGGGGCAGGGCGGCGATGAAGCCGTCGATCGCCGCGCCGCGCGCCGCCTCCTCGATCGCCTCCTGCGATGATCCCTCGCGGCCATAGCCGATGTTGTATCCGATGGTGTCGTTGAACAGCACCGTGTCCTGGGGGACGATCCCGATTGCGGCGCGAAGGCTGGCCTGGGTGACGGTGGCGATATCCTGTCCGTCGATGCTGATATGACCGCTGGTCGGGTCGTAGAACCGGTACAGCAGCCGGGCCAGCGTCGACTTGCCCGCACCCGACGGCCCGACCACCGCCAGGCTGGTGCCGGCGGGCACGTCCAGGCTCACGCCCTTCAGGATAATTCGCTCGGGCTCATAGCCGAAGGCGACATTATCGAACCGGACATGGCCGTTGGGGACGGTCAGCGCGGCGGCGTTGGGCGCATCGACGATCTCCGCCGGCGTGTCGGTCAGGTCGAACATCGCCTCCATGTCGATCAGGCCCTGGCGGATCGATCGATAGACCCAGCCCAGCATGTCGAGCGGCCGGAACAGCTGCATCAACAGGCTGTTGACCAGCACTACGTCGCCCGCCGTGTACTTGCCTTGGCTCCACCCCCACACGGTGAACGCCATCGCGCCCGCCATCATCAGGTTGGTGATGACGCTCTGGCCGATGTTGAGCCACGCCAGAGACGTTTCGTTGCGGATCGCGGCGCGGGTGAAGCCGGCGATGGCTTCGTCGTAGCGGCGGGCCTCGCGCTCCTCGGCGCCGAAATATTTGACGGTTTCGTAATTGAGCAGGCTGTCGACCGCGCGGCCGATCGCCTTGTTGTCGACCTCGTTCATTTCCCGCTGCAGCTTGGTCCGCCATTCGGTGATGGCGCGGGTAAAGGCGATGTAGATGGCCACCATCACCAGCGTTGCGGCGACCAGCCCGGGGCCGAACTTGATGAAGAAAATGACGCAGATTGCGGTCAGCTCGATCACCGTCGGGGCGATGTTGAACAGCAGGAAATACAGCATCATGTCGATGCTCTTCGTGCCGCGCTCGACGACCTTGGTCAGGCTGCCCGTGCGCCGTTCCAGGTGGAAGCGAAGCGACAGCGAATGGACGTGGCGGAACACCATCGCCGACAACCGCCGCGCCGCGGTCTGCCCGACCTTTTCGAACACCGCGTTGCGCAGGTTGTCGGCCAGCACCCCGCCCAGCCGGGCCGCGGAATAGGCGACCACCAGCATCACCGCCGCCATCCACAATTGGCGGTCGCCACTCATCGCGTCGACCACTGCCTTGTAGGCGAAGGGCATGGCCAGCGAGATCGCCTTGCCGGCCAGCACGAGGACGAGGGCGACCACGACGCGCAAGCGAAGCTCCGCATCGTTCTTCGGCCACAGCATTGGCAGGAATCGCCACAGGACGGCGAAGCTTCCCTTGGTCTTGTCGTCGGTGGGCTCGGCGTCGCGCATCGCCGTCACAGGTAGGGTGGCGGCGCGCCAACGGCAACGGATGCGACGAACCGTTTGGAACGAAAGCGATTCTTCGCAGGTTTAACCGATGGAACTTCAAGCGGAAGGGCAGTCATGGGTCCCGTTACCTTCGTCATTGCGATCATGGGCTGCGCCGACGGCTCCGCCGCCTGCACGCCGGTCGCGACGCTGCCCGCCCGTTACGAAAGCCAGGCGCAGTGCGCCGCCCAGACCGAAGCCGCGCTGACCGCCAACAGCGATTTCGACTTCCCCACGCTGATGGCCGAATGCCGTCCCGCCAAGGCGCCGGCCTCGACCAGCGCCCCGGAACAGCGCTCGTCCGGCACTGCGCCGATCCGCCGCAGCTGACAGCTGGCGTAATTTCCCAATCTGTTGGCAAATTCTGCGAAGCCTGAGCAAACGACTTTCTAGGGCGTCACTGAATTCATTGGTCTTTTTTCGTTTGGCACGCTCTCTGCAATGAGGGTGGCATGGTCCAATCACGGACCGGCAAAAGGGAAAAAGACCATGCAACTCTCGTTCGTTTCGACCCGCGATACCGCCGCCAGCCTCGCCGCGGCGTTCCTGTCCGCCTTGCTGTTCGTCAGCGCCGCCGTCGGCCCGCTGCCGATCGCCTGAACTCGATAAAAGGAAGTCATGCCATGAACGGCCGTTTCCTCCTCAACCGTACCGACCGCAAGCTGATGGGTGTCGGCGCCGGTCTGGCCGATTGGCTCGGCATCGACGTGCTGATCGTCCGCCTCGCCCTCATCGTCAGCGTGCTGGTCGCCGGGCCGGTGGCGATCCTGCTCTATGTCCTCACCGGTTGGCTGGCCGCGGATCGCGCATAAGGCGCCTTCCGTCGGCGGCCCCGGGCCGGGCATTGAACCGGTATCGGGGCCTTTGCGTTGAGTCCGCGCATGAACGGACCGGATATCACTCATTGGAACATGGCGAATCAGCTGATCGTCGCCCTGCTGATGGTCATGCTGACCGCGCTGATCCATGGCGCCGGCCTGCTGGGGATGGGCCGCGCGCTTGGCATTGAGCGGAACTTGGAGACCCGCGTTTGCGTCGACTTCAGCACCCTGCGCGGGATGTTGATCGAACTTGGCCTCGTGCTGGCGATCTTCGCGCTGCACTTCCTCCAGATCTCGCTTTACGCGCTGCTCTATTACGTCGTCGGTGCGCTGCCGACGGCGGCGAAGTCGCTCTACTTCTCGATGATCACCTACGGCACGATCGGCTATGACGACCAGGACATGGTCGGCACCTACCAGCTGGTGGCGGCGGTCGAAGGCATCAACGGCATCCTGCTGCTCGGATGGTCGACGGCTTTCCTGGTCACGACGGTCTCCCGCATCAGCCGGCATGGCGGTTAGTCTTCGAAGGGTATACCATCCATTCTCGGCCCAGTCTGGAAGGACGCTGCCATGGAACGACAAGGCGACGAAGTGCACCTCAACGAAATGGAGGCGAGCGCCGCGGAAAAGCCGCACATCGTTCGCTACGTCCTCGGCTTTTCGCTGCTGCTGGTGGTGATTGCCATGTCGGCGATCTGGATTCTCGGCTCCGTCCTCTGACCTTTTCGACTACCGACCGGACGGGCCCGCGGCCCACGCTGCTGTCGCGCTTTCTTCATTGGGCGATGATTCGATGGTTCCGGCGCGGTGGATGGCGGGTCGACGGGTCATTGCCGCCGGTCCGCAAGTTCATCCTGGTCGGGGCGCCGCACACCTCCAACTGGGACTTCCTGGTGTTCGCCGGGGTCGCTGCGCACTTCGACCGGCACCTCAGCTTCATGGGCAAGGACAGCCTGTTCCGCGGCCCGTTGCGCAACCTGATGCTGGCGCTCGGCGGCGTGCCGGTCGACCGAAGCACCTCGACCGACCTGGTCCGCCAGATGACGGAGGAATTCGCCAAGCGCGACGACTTCGTGCTGGTGATCGCGCCCGAGGGAACACGCTCCAAGGCGGACCGCTGGCGGACCGGCTTTTACCGGGTGGCGCTGGCCGCGGGCGTGCCAATGGTCTGCGCCGGGCCGGACTATGAAGAGAAGTTCGGCCGCATCGGTCCCGTCATCCATCCGACCGGGGACTATGATGCCGACATGGCGCCGGCCTTCGCCTTCTTCCGCACGCTGAAGCCCAAGCACCCGGAACGCGCCACCATTCCGGGCTAGGCACTGGCCGGACAAGCGGTCTAGCCTGCGTAGTTCGAAGGGGACCGACTCATGCGCCACATCATCGCTTTCGCCGCCATCGCTCTTGCGGCCGCCGCGCCGCTTGGCGCTGCCCTGGCTCCAGGGGCCAAGGCGCCTGACTTCCGAACACTCGGGGCGATCGGCGGCAAGGCGTTCAAGCTGCATCTTTACGACCAGCTCAAGAAAGGACCGGTCGTCCTCTATTTCTATCCCAAGGCGTTTACCTCGGGCTGCACGCTGGAGGCGCGCGCGTTCAGCGAGGCAATGCCGGAGTTCCGCAAGGCCGGCGCCCAGGTCATCGGCATGAGCGCCGACAGCCTGCCCGACCTGAAGCGATTCTCGGTCGAGGCATGTCGCAGCGCCTTCCCGGTCGCCACCGCCAGCCGGGACACGATCAAGGCCTATGATGTGATGATGCCCGGCGTCGGCATGGTGAAGACGATGAGCAACCGGACGAGCTACGTTATCGATCGCAATGGAACGATCACTGAGGTCCACAGTGAAATGGACTGGAAAGATCATGTCGGAAAGACATTGGCGGCCGTGCGCGAACTAAAGCGCAAGTGACTCAATAGACACAGGTTCCCGGCGAATACGGGCTAACTTTTCGCTTAATTTAACGTCATTACGACGCTTTGTCGTTCTCTTCGGGTCGATTCATCGGAAACGACGCGACGAAAATCATATTGGCATGGTTGATGCCCCCATGACCTATTCGAACAAGCTTCGCCCGGGCATGACCGCGATGGCCGCCGTCCTTGCCCTTTCCGCCACCCCCGCGTTCGCACAGGAAGTCACGCCTGCACCGGCGACGCAGTCGGTCACCGAAACGGCGCCGACGGAACAGGCCGCTCCGGCACCTGTAACCAGTACGCCGGAAACGACGGTCACGACGACCACGACAACGGTGGAGCCAGCCGAGACGGCGACGGCTGCCGACCCGCTGGCGCCTGCTGCCGCCACGCCGGTGGCGGAGCGTTCGACGACGCGGACGACGCGCACCAGTCGGACGGCCCGCCCGTCAGCGCCGGTGGCCGCGCGTAGCACCGCCGCGCCGGTTGCGACTTCGTCGACGTCGCCTGTAGCGGCGGCCCCTGTCGCCGATCCGGTCGATGCCGCGCCCGTAATCGAACCGCCGCTCGCGGCCGAGCCTGCGCCGATCCCGCCGGCGACGTCGGAAGTGGTCGTCAATGACGACATCCTGCCGATTGCCGGTGCTGCCAGTCTCGGCCTCCTCGCCCTCGGCGGTGCCGCGTTTGCGCTTCGTCGCCGCAAGCGCGACGTCGTCGGTCAGTACGACGCCAACCCGACCTACGACGAACCGCGGATGGCGCGTGCCGAGCCGGCCGTGGTCCGCGAGCCCATGCCGGCCGCCGCCGCGGCGGCGGCTGGGGCCTCTGCCTTCAACTGGGGCGACAAGTCTTCCGCCACGACGGTGCGCGAACCTGCTCCGGGCGCACCGGGCAGTCACATCGCCGCCGCCAAGCGCGGTCCGACGCCGGAAAACCCGTTCCTGTCGCTGAAGAAGCGCCTGAAGCGCGCGTCCTTCTTCGAACAGCGCGATCGCCTGGTGGCGCAGGGCAAGGCGAAGCCTCTCCCGCTCGCCGCCGGCCTGCCCGAGCGGATGGCCAGCGCCGCCCGCCATGTTCGCGACACGGTGAACAGGCCGATGGTCGCTCCACGCGAACTTTCATTCAACCGGCGATATCAGCCGGCCTAAACACGACCTTTACGTCCGTTTCCCTCGGCGCCGCTGTCTTTCTCCCCCTTGGGACAGCGGCGCCACCTTTTTGTGCTCGACCAATCGCCCGGCAGCAGGTTCCTTCGACGAACGACGGCTCCCCCGCATTGCGGAAGCGTTCAGGATCACCAATCTAGGAACTGGATTCGAACTTCAGGAGCGACACATGCCCCATTCTTCCGGCCCCATGGCCTGCCCGGTCGACGGAGCCCCGCTGACGATGAGCGAACGGTCGGGAATCGAGATCGATTATTGCCCGCAGTGCCGCGGCGTCTGGCTGGATCGCGGAGAGCTCGACAAGATCATCGAGCGCAATGCCGCCGCCGCCCCCGAAGCGCCGGCCGCGCCGCAAGCGCCGCCTCCGCCGCAGCAGCCCTGGGGCCAGCAGGGCTACCACCCGCAAGCGCGCTACGGGCACAAGCCGTACAAGCGGCGGAAGAGCTTCCTCGAAGAACTGTTCGACTAGGTCCTTGCGGCCGTGGACAAGCTGCCCCGCCCGTGGCAGCTTCTGGCCGTGGCCCGGGACTACGAGACCTTCGCCGAATTCTGGCCCCATTACCTGCGCGAACATTCGCGGCCGCAAACGCGGGCGCTCCATTACATCGGAACCGCGCTGGTCATCGCCGTCGCCGCCTTTGCGATCGTGAGCGGCCGCTGGTGGTGGCTGCTGGCCATGCCGCTGGCCGGTTACGGCTTCGCGTGGCTGGCCCATTTCGGGGTCGAGAAGAACCGCCCGGCGACCTTCACCTATCCGCTGTGGTCGCTGGCTTCGGATTTCAAGATGTTCGGCCTGTGGATCAGCGGACGGCTCCGTCCCGAACTCGACCGCGCGGGCGTCACCGTCCGCTAGAGCGGATAATTCATCGCGACGTCGCAGCGATCGTAGCTCGCGCCGTAGGCAGCCATGACGTCGTCATCGTGGACGAAGCCCAGCTTCTCATAGAGGTGGATGGCCGCCTGCGATTTCCTGTTGGTCAGCAGGAACAGCCGGCTCGGTCGCATCGACCGGCCGCGTTCGATCAGCGCCGCGAGCAGATATTCCCCTGCCTTCTGCCCGCGCGCCTCGTCCAGCACGCCCATCTTGGTCAGTTCGACCGCACCGCCGCCGACCGGCATCAGCGCCCCGCGCCGACGATCCTGCCGTCCAGCGCCACGAACACAATCTGCCCGCCCGGATCGATGATGTGCGCCCGCGGATTTTCCAGCACCTCGATGTCGTGCGGTTCCAGGACGTACATGGACCGGATCCACGCCGCGTTGATGTCGCGGAACCGGGACGCGAGGTCGTCGCGGTATTCGACGATCGATAGCCGGTCGTTCATGGCAGCCTCCCCATTCCCCACTATCGCGGCCGCGCTGACGGTGCCAGCGACGGAGCGGTTGAGCGGGTGGGACGTTGGTGGCGGGAAGCAGGAGCACCGCCATGACCGACACGATCGACAAGCCCGCCACCAAGTCCCTCGCCGACCTTAGCAAGGCGATGTGTGACATCGACTTTTGCATGCTGACCACGGTCAGCGACGGCGGGCTGGCCGGACGGCCGATGTCGAACAACCGCGAGGTCGACTATAGCGGGGACAGCTTCTTTTTCACCGACGGCGACAGCCGCACGGTCCACGACCTGGAACGCAACCCGGCCGTGGCGCTCGCCTACCAGGGAAGCGGCGGCCTGCTGGGCGTGGTCGGCAAGCCCGGCATCTTCATCGCCATCGAAGGCAAGGGCGAGCTGATCCGCGACAAGGCGCAATTCGCCGAGCATTGGCAGGACGAGCTGGAACGCTGGTGGCCGCAAGGCATCGACTCGCCGGGCCTGACCCTGGTCAAGGTCCACGCGGACCGCATCCATTACTGGGACAGCGGCGAGGAAGGCGAAATCAAGCTGTAGCTTTAGTGGGGACCGCCTAGGCGCCGACCGGTGGCATCGGCGCCTCCATCCGTTCCGGCAGCAGCGATCCCGGCAGGCGGTCGTCGATCCAGTTGGCAATGTCGTCGATCACGCCCTCGCGGCCGATGTCGTTGAGCAGGTCGTGATAATGGCCGTCGTAGAGCTTGAGCGTCTTGTCGGCCGACCCCGCCTCGTCGAAAAATTGCTGGCTGCCGTCGGGCCGCGTCGCATGGTCGGCGGTGCCGTGGAGGATCAGCACCGGCACGGTGATGCGCGGGAATTCGCGCTCGAACCGCTCCCCGGCGCGGGCCAGGGCGGCGACGGTCTGGACCGGCTGGGTTTCGCCCTGCGTGTACGGATCCGCCTCCAGCGCCGCGACCCAGGCGGGATCGCGGGAGAAGTCGGCATTCTTCAGCTTGAGCACATGGGCGTGGGGCAGGATGTGGCTGGCGCCTTCGACCAGCTTCAGCGCGATATCAGGCGCGAAGACGCGGAAGGCGAAGCTTTCGCAGATCAGCCCGTCGATCCGGGCCTGGTAATCGAGCGCATAGCTGACCGACGTCACGCCGCCGGCGCTATGGCCCAACAGGTAGAGCGGCAGGTCGGGATGGTGGGATCGGCCAAGCTCGATCGCACGGCTGAGGTCATCGACATAATCGGCGATGCTGTCGGCATAGAACCGCTCGCCGTCCGACTGGCCGCGGCCGCGCAGGTCGAGAGCGGTCACCGCATAGCCGCGGGCGGCGAAGTCCTGCCCGGCGCGAAGATATTGCCCGCTGTGCGAATTGACCCCGTGGCAGATGACGAGATTGGCGCGGGCCGGTCCGGCCGGTTCCCAGTGGCGGGTGAACAGCCGGCCGCCCGACCCGTCGATCCATCGTTCGGTGGGTGCAATGCCGTCGGTCATGGCTCATCTCCTTCGAGTCGGGTGCGCAACGAGAATAGGCCGATCCCGGGTAGGAGTCAGAGGTGAGTTATTAACCCAGGCTATGTTCGAGCCCCGACGCCTAATCCGGGTCGAACGCTTCGAGGATGGGGCAGGGCCCGGCCTTGCCGCCGGTGCAGGCGCGGCGGAGCTTGCCGAGCGACGCGCGCGCCGCCTCCAGCTCGGCGATCCTGTCGTCCAGCGCGGCAAGGCGGACACCGGCCATTTCCGCGGCGCGGGCGCGGTCGTTGGTGGCGTCGAGGCGGATCAATTCGCCGATCTCTGCCAGGCTGAAGCCGGCGGCGGCGGCACGGCGGATGAAGTGGAGCTTGCGAAGGTCGCTGTCGTCGTAGCGGCGGATCGACCCGGCGCCGTCGGGCACCGGCAGCAGCCCGCGCCGCTGGTAATAGCGGACCGTTTCGACCCCGACCCCGGCGGCGCGACCGAGCGCGGCAATGGTCATCGCCATGGCGTCATGTCCATCGCTTGACTCCGTACCATGGTCCGGAGGTTAGAGAGTGATTCGCCGAAAGGCAAACATCCATCCAAATGAAAGGGAGTTCTTTGACCATGACCGACAACAGCAAGCGCGCCTGCCAGTGCAGCCCGTGCACCTGCGCCCCGTGCAACTGCGAAGCCTGCACCTGCGGCAAGATCCGCGTCGCGCTGTAAGCGAAGCGACGCCAAGCGCAGCGACGCCGGCGCGAAGCGTCGCCGGAGCAGCGCGAAGAGCCGTCGCGAGCCGGACGGCCTGCTGCGTGAGCAGACAGGACCGACGGCGCGGAATTTAGTCCCGCGACGGGCTGCATTTCGCGGGGCGGGGTGGCGGCGCGGAAGGTAATTCCGCGCCGTCGCTCGGGTTCGCTGGGCGACCCGGCGGCCGGGCCACGCCGTCTCTTCGACAGAAGGGAGCGATTGCGCTGCAATCGGGCCCTTCTGCTCGGCGGCTTGGCTGGAAGTTCGCAAAGTTCGCGGCATGGGGGACTTAAAAATGCCCTAGCCGGGGCGGTGGCGCGGGGTGTGGACCGGGAAGACCGAGCGGGCGCCGGCGGCCGAGGCGCGTTCCTCCAGCGCGGCTTTGCGCCGGACGCGGTCGTTGTGTTCGCACACGGCGATGATGTGGGTCATCGGATTGTCGGGGTCGCCCTCCGGGATCGGCGGCGGCGGGATGTAGGGGCCCTGGTTGAGCGGCTTCCACGGATCTTCGGGGTCGGCCTCCGGCTCGACGCCATGGGCGGCGTCCATCACCGAATTGAGGGCATGGGCAAGGACGATACCGGCGCCGTCGGGATGGCGGCGCGCCTCCATGTCGTCCATCCAGTGGCCGTAGCGGGTGGGATCGCGATAGCGCATCAGGAACATCGCCAGGCGGTCGTTGAAGATGCGCCGCTCCCCCACCTGCTCGCCCTGGTAGAAGATGGGGTGGGACACGCCGTGGAACGCGCGCGAAAACGCGGCGTCGGTCAGGCGCGACACGGCATGGTCCAGCGCGACGTCCCACGCCTGGCGGAAGATGCCGGCGGTCGGCCGGGCGCGAAGC
Organism: Sphingomonas rhizophila; assembly: GCF_014396585.1. Lineage (GTDB taxonomy): Bacteria > Pseudomonadota > Alphaproteobacteria > Sphingomonadales > Sphingomonadaceae > Sphingomicrobium > Sphingomicrobium rhizophilum. The sequence goes on along the minus strand of NZ_CP060717.1, from coordinate 2,217,236 downwards.
TTGTAGGCGCTGCGGGCGGTCATGCCGACGGCGGCGCAGGCGTCGGTGACACAGCCGCACTCGGCCAGCGCGGCGATGAAGTCATGCTGCTTCTGCGGCGTCCAGCCGTCGTGGCGGGTGCGAAGCGCGACGGGCACGAAGTCGTCCGCGTCGTCGCCGTCGTCATCGTCGAAACCGTCGTCGTCGTCGGGCGCGTCGTTGTCGAACGCGTCGAACGATTGCGCCAGCGGATCGGTCAGCTCAAGGGTGGGAAGATCGGCGGGGTGAAGGCCGGTGTCCGGCAATGATGTGTCGTCCATCGATGAGGATGGAGCAGATTGAACAAGAGTAGGACAGCGAATTCTTAACTGGGAGCGACCTATACTTGACTCGTCATGCCGCCCGAAATCTTAGCCCTGATCGACAAGCCCCTGTCTTTGATCGCCGTCCTGTTCGTCGGTGCCATGTTCGGCATTGTGGTTGAGCAGTTTACCGTCAAGCAGAAGCGCAAGGCGTGGCGGGAGCGCAATTCGGGCCGCTCGTCAAAGGGCAAGCCCGGCGACGGCAAGGTAGTGGCATTCCAGCCGAAGGCCGACCCCATTCCGGACTCCGCCGATCAGTTGCGGACAGTGATGGCGGCGGACTTTACGGTGCAGCCTCTACTCAATCGCGGCGAAGCGCGGCTATTCAAGGAACTCGACCGGTTGGTGCTGGCGCGGCATCCTAGCTGGCAAGTGATGGCGCAGGTCAGCCTGGGCGAAATCCTGCGCTCGAAGAGCAAGGACGCGTATGCTTGCATCAACAGCAAGCGGGTCGACCTGCTGGTGGTCGACGCCGACTGCAACGCCGTTGCGGCGATCGAATATCAGGGCACTGGCCATCACCTGACCGACGCAGCGGCGCGCGACGCGGTGAAGAAGGAAGCGCTGCGCAAAGCGGGCATCGGTTATCACGAGGTGGTGGCGGGGCATACGACGCCGGGGGACTTGCGGGGATTGGTGGAAAAGTTGGTGCCGTCAAAAGATTGACGCATCGCTCGCCATTAATGCGGAATCACGTCCGAAGGCATACAGCTATTTATGAAGAACCGCATTTGCTGTTTGGACTGCAAGGTCGGTTCAGGAATGCTGAAGACACGTCGGTATCGAATCCACGCGCTTTCGACGATAGCCCAAATGTCATCTGCAGATAGCTTCTCAAGCCGAAAGTCCATCTCAAGTTTCGATTCGAGCGCAATGCGGGGTTGCGCTGCAAAACCCGTTTCGCCGGGCCAATGAGTCTGTTCTAATCCAACCACGCCCAGCCGAACTAAAAAGGGAAATCCTCCTCCCCCACTGGCAACATGGGGGATCGCATATCCGAGAAATTTGGCCCAGCCCTCAGCGATCCTGTCGGCGAATACATACACTCTGCCGTCCCGCTCGGTGGTCACATTCGTCCGAGTCGCCCAGACCTCACCTGTGACCGCAAATCTCTTGGTGAAGGCGTGCGCGTCCGTGGTGTCCGGAAAGACAACGCTGCCGGGATAGGTCGCAACTCCTCCCCTAGTTGACCCCCAACTGTACCCTAAGCCGTCAATCAAAATGTCGTGCCTATCGTCTCCGTCCGAGCCATTCCACGAACTCGGGAGAATGCGAACGTAGCTTCGAGGCGGAGGCTGAATGCGCTTAATCCCAGATCCGTGGTCAACTTCGTTGACAAGGATTTCGCCGTCTTTTGTTGGCCAAATTGAGCGATCGTCATTCGATGGCTCGGCCCATTCCGGCATGGTCTTGGAGGCTTTTGGCTGGCTTTGCAGGATTTGACCGAACGCCGTTGTAAGGGTCTTCGCTAAAGCCGTCGTCGCAGCTTCGCGATCCTTCTTAGAAGCGTCTGGCGCGAGCGAAAATGTGATGGGCCCCTCTTTCCGCGCATGTCGAAAGGAAGGTCGTCAGGACTGCATCCGGTGAAGAACGTATTCCACACCTGAACAATGCATCCTGTGGTTAACGCCTTTTTAGCAAAACCCAGTTCGATCAAGACGTTCGGGTTCGGTAAGTGTTTGCGGCGTTTGCCAGAGTATTCATCGCTCAAGCCAATTGGTGTTACGTCGGCTAGAAATATTGCGGCAGCCTCGATCTTCTCAAGGATTGCTGACGCGATATCTGGGGTCCCAGGTAGCCCCTTTGTATCGTGATCAATTTCGACACGCTCGTCGCTCGGCCGCTCGGCTTCAAGCACGTCAGCGTTTAAATCTTCGATTGCCCTGACAATCGCGTCTTTAATTACCGTACGCGTGACATTCGCAGGACGATCACTCTGCCAAGAAAAGAAAATCGTTCGCGCCATTGTAGTCCCTTGCCGAATGGCAAGCCTTTAACTCTAATTTCGGCAACGTGGGTAGGCGAATCGATTTTGACTTCCGTTGCGTGTAGTTGTGCTCCCGCCCACCAGCTCGGACGTAAAGCTCGTTCCCGCCCTCGCGATAGCGCTCGCTCATCTCCGCCATGCCGGCTTCGGCGTCTTGTTCGGATAGGGTGCTGGACCCTTCGTCAGCGCTGCGCGCTGCCACCTCCCCATCGCTTTGCGACAGGGAGGAGACGGTGGTGTTGATCGGCCCTTCCTGCTGCTTCGCCGCAAAGTCTCGAACCTCCTGCGTGATCTTCATCGAACAGAACTTCGGCCCGCACATGCTGGAGAAATGCGCCGTCTTCGCCCCCTCCGCTGGCAACGTCTGGTCGTGGTATTGCTCTGCCGTGTCGGGGTCGAGCGACAGGTTGAATGGGTCGCGCCAGCGGAATTCGAGGCCACCCGAATGCATGCCACCCCACCCCTTGCGCCATGCTACACGCTCCCTTGGGCATCACGCCCGTTGATCGGAACGCATCATGGCCAAAGGCCAGAAGTCGAATAAGGAAATCCGCAAACCCAAGAAGGAAGGGCCGAAAAAGCAGAACGCGTCCAACCCTTCGGTCAAGCCCGGCGTCGTGCGCGGGCTGGAGAATATGACCAACAATTAAGGGCCCGTCGGGACCGGCGGGCCCGCCTGGGCCGCCCGTCCCGGACAGGCCCCGGCGCGGCTAGTCGTGCTCGCGCCCGCCCGCGCCGATGTAGAGCTCGCGCCCGCCTTCGTTATAGGCGCGGCTCATTTCGGCCATGCCGGCATCGGCTTCAGCTGACGGGGTCGAGTTGATCAGGCCTTCTTGCTGAAGTCGGGCGAATTCGCGCACCTCAGCCGTGATCTTCATCGAACAAAACTTCGGCCCGCACATGCTGCAGAAATGGGCGGTCTTGGCGCCTTCGGCCGGGAGCGTCTGGTCGTGGTATTGCTCCGCCGTGTCGGGATCGAGCGACAGGTTGAACTGGTCGCGCCAGCGGAATTCGAAGCGGGCGCGGCTCAGCGCGTCGTCGCGCAGCTTGGCGGCGGGGTGGCCCTTGGCGAGGTCGGCGGCGTGGGCGGCGAGCTTGTAGGTGACGACGCCGACCTTCACATCGTCGCGATCGGGCAGGCCAAGGTGTTCCTTCGGCGTCACGTAGCAAAGCATCGCGGTGCCGTACCAACCGATCATCGCGGCGCCGATGCCGCTGGTGATATGGTCGTATCCGGGCGCGATGTCGGTGGTCAGCGGCCCCAGCGTGTAGAAGGGCGCCTCGCCGCACGCTTCCAGCTGCTTGTCCATATTCTCCTTGATCTTGTGCATCGGCACGTGTCCGGGGCCCTCGATCATCACCTGCACGTCCTGGTCCCAGGCGCGCTTGGTCAGCTCGCCCAGCGTGTAGAGCTCGGCGAACTGCGCCTCGTCGTTGGCATCGGCGATGCTGCCGGGGCGGAGGCCGTCGCCCAACGAATAGGCGATGTCATAGGCCTTCATGATCTCGGTGATCTCGTCGAAGCGTTCGTAGAGGAAGCTTTCGCGGTGGTGGGCAAGGCACCACTTGGCCATGATCGATCCGCCGCGGCTGACGATGCCGGTGACGCGCTTGGCGGTCAGCGGGACGTAGGGCAGGCGGACGCCGGCGTGGATGGTGAAATAGTCGACGCCCTGCTCCGCCTGTTCGATCAGCGTGTCGCGGAAAATCTCCCAGGTCAGGTCCTCGGCGATGCCGCCCACCTTCTCCAGCGCCTGGTAGATGGGGACGGTGCCGATCGGGACGGGCGAATTGCGGATGATCCATTCGCGCGTGTCGTGGATGTTGCGGCCGGTGCTGAGGTCCATGACCGTGTCGGCGCCCCAGCGGATCGCCCACACCATCTTGTCGACTTCGGACGCGACGTCGGACGCGACCGCGCTGTTGCCGATGTTGGCGTTGATCTTGACCAGGAAGTTGCGGCCGATCGCCATCGGCTCGGATTCCGGGTGGTTGATGTTGTTGGGGATGATGGCGCGGCCGCGCGCAACCTCGTCGCGGACGAATTCGGGGTGACATGGTCGGGGATGGCGGCGCCCCAGGATTCGCCGTCGCGGCGGTGGTCGCGCAGCGCCTCGCGGCCGATGTTCTCGCGGATGGCGACATATTCCATCTCGGGCGTGACGATGCCGCGGCGGGCGTAGTGCATCTGGCTGACGTTGGCGCCGGGGCGGGCGCGAAGCACCTTGCGGCGGACGTTGGGGAAGGGTTGCACGCCGCCGCTGCGGTCGGGGCCTAGCTGGCCGTTATCTTCGGGCTTCACCTCGCGCTGGGTGACTTCCTCGACATCGCCGCGGTCGCGGATCCAGTCGCGGCGAAGCTCGGGCAGGCCGGCCATGATGTCGATGCGTTGCGCCGGGTCGGTGTAGGGGCCGGAGGTGTCGTAGACGTTGAGCGGCGGTTCGCCGGACGAGGCCTCGAGGTCGATGGCGCGCATCGCGACCTTGAGCGGGCCGACGTGGATCTTGCGGCTGCCGCGGATCGGGCCGGTGGTGACCTTGAGTTCGGTGCGGGCGGGGATGTCGGCCATGCGTTCACTCTCCAGATATGGAGGGATGGCGGGATGGCCCGTCTTCCCTCCCTACGGCCGTATCAACGGCATCAGGTTCGACGGGTCGGAGGATGCGAGCCCTCCCTCTCAGCCAAGCGGCTCCCCGGGGATGAGGCTGCAATAGGCGCGATTGCGGCGCGTGGGAAGTCAGTGCGGCTGGGGTTTGTCCCAGGTGTCGAGCACGTCGCCGAGTGCTTCCTTGAGCGGGCCGAGATGGGCTTCGAACGGGCGCCAGGCGTCGATGCCGTCGCGGTTGATCGGGCGGCGGACCTGCTGCGCCGACGGGGTGGCGACGGTGCGAGTGTTGGCGTGAAAGCTGAGGCAGGCCGGGTCGAACGGCAGGCCGAGGAAGTCGAGCAAGCGGCGGATCTCGCGCTCCGGATCGTCGACCAGCTGCTCGTAGATCAGGCGGTGGGCGGCGCCCGGCTGGACGCGGGCGATATGGTCCATGAAGCGGACATAGTCGGCGTAGAAGCGGCCGATGGTGGCGAGGTCGTAGCTGAACGCCGCGCCGCCGGCGAAGCGCTGGCGGAAGTTGGAGAAGCCGCTGGCCATCGGGTGGCGGCGGACGTCGATGATGTGGGCGTTCGGCAGGATCAGGCGGATGAAGGCGGCGTGGAGCCAGTTGTCGGGCAGCTTGTCGATGAAGCGCGGCTTGCCCTCGCGGCGGTAGGCGGCGGCGCGAGTCAGGTAGGTGGCGCCAAGCGCGGCGAGGTCGGCGCGGTCGAGCGCGGCGAGCGGATCGGGGCCGAGGCTTCGCCACAGGCGGGGGAGGATGGGAAGCTCGGCGGTGCCCTCGATCGCCGGATGGCTGGAGAGGATCTGCTCGACCAGGGTCGACCCGGCGCGATGCATGCCGAGGATGAAGATCGGCGCAGGCGACGGATCGCCGCGGCCGCCGAGCCGGCCGAACGCGGCGGCATCGAAGTGGGAGATGAGCTGGTCGACGCGGGTGGTGACGCTGGCCGCGCCGGGCGGGAAGCTGGCGGCGATCAATCGGTTTCCGGCGGCATAGTCGGCGAAGGCGGCGTCGTGCTGTCCGGCGTCGGCCTGCGCCTTGCCCAGCGCGAAATGGAGCGCGGCGGCGTCGTGCGGGTCGAGCCCGGGACGGCGAAGCGCGCGGCGCATGGCGGCGAGGTCGGCGGGTGCGAAGTGGAAGGTCTTCAGGTTGGCGAGGCCCCACCAGGCGGGGCCGTCGCCGGGCTTGCCGGTGGCGCGGCGATAGGCGGCAATCGCCTCGTCCTGCCGGCCCAGCCCGCGCAGCAGCGCGCCGTAGCTGTGCCAGAAATCGGGGTCGCGCGGCCGCGTCGCGGCGAGTGACTGGTAGATCGGCAGGGCCTCGTCATGACGGCCGAGCTTGAGCAGCAGCCCGGAATGGAAGGCGCGGTTGTCGTGGCGCGCGACTGGCGCCATCGCCTCGACCTGCGCCAGCGCCTCGGCCAATTCGCCTTCCCGCGCCAACAGCTTGGCGAGCGCCAGGCGGTGAGGATCCGGGTCGGCGGCGGCGGCGACGCGCTGGCGAAGCAGCAGGATCGCCTCGCCGGTGCGGCCGGCTTTCAAGGCCGCGTCGACCGCGGCACGGCCGGCGTCACCCCCGATCATGCCCGCCCCGCGCCGGGTCAGAAGGTATAGGCGAGCCCGAGCGCGAGCAGGGACTGTTTGGGGCTGCCGCGAAGCGAGACAATGGGCGAATCCGCGAAGTCATTCTTGAGCCGGCCATAGCTGGCGAGAGCGAAGGCGGACAGGCCGTGCGTCAAGTCGCCGGTGATTGCCGTGTTGGCGAGGAGGCTGAGTTTCCAGTTCTTGAACCCACCATCCGCGTCGTAGACCGGAAGGCCGGACGCCAGCGCATCGGCCGGGGTGATCGAGAAATAATAGTCGGCGTAGTCGTCGGCGACGAAGTCGGCGCTTGCGCCCACCGACACGTAGAACTTGCGCGAGATCGGCGTTCCGAAATCGACCGAGGGCGTGATGACGGTCGACTGGTGCGCCTTGCCGATGTCCTTGACCACGTCGAGCCGGAAGCTGAGCGCGTCGTAGGGATTGGTGAGGCCGCGAAGCGATACGCCGGCGAAGCCTCCGACCTCGATCGCCTTCTTGCGGCGCGGCAGCAGGTCGACGACGTCATCCTTGATCTTGCTGCTGCGGTTCATTCGAAGGCCGACGATCGGGCCAAGGTCGAAATTGAAATTGCCCACGCTGCTTTGGACGACATCGACATACAGGTAAGTCGAGCGAGTCTGGATGTTGATGCCGTTGACCCGGGCACGGATCGCGCCCGCAGGGATGATTCGATAATCGTCCGACCCTTCATAGTCGGCCACCCGCCCGACGCCCAGGCCGATCATGAAACTGTCGCTTTGATCAGTCGGGTCAGGGAGGGGCGCGGTGCCCGTGCCAGCCGTGTCCTGCGCCATGGCCGGCGAGGCGAAGGCGGCCAGCGCGGCCGCGGCGATGATCCACCGCTTTATCAATGAACTTCCCCTGTTGGTCGGCCGACAATCGGCGCGAATTGCGCGGTCAGCGCGCCCAGTCGCGGGAAGTTCCATTGGCGGCGACCGTGCGTAGCTTTCCGGCACTGCCGTCAGCCGGCACGAACAGGTAGGACGTGCCCACGCCGTCGACAAAGGTGCCCAGTCCGACGAGGGTAAGCGGAGCGCCGGCCGGGACGCCGTTGCGGTCCGCGAAGAGGGCGTCGCCGGCGCGGCGAATGATCAGCGTATCCGCGCCGGAGCGATAGGTTCCGGCATAGGCGGCGAGGGCCGCGGCAGGCAGGCGCGACAGGGCGACATTGGTGCTTTGCGGGATGACTTCCGCCGGTGCCGGGGCCGGCGCGGGATGCGGCGGCATGCAGGCCGACAGCGCGGCGGCGGCAATCGATGGGGTGAATCGAGCGATACGCACAGGCTCTTCCCTCCAGCGGCAGCGATGAATCGCCTGATCTACGCCCGGCGAGGCCGAACGGTTGCCGATGGCGCGCACGCCTCGCGGATCAGTCGCCCTTGCCGGGTTCGGGCGAGAAATATTTGTCGTACTTGCCCTCTTCGCCCTTGTGCTCGTCCGCATCGGCGGGGGTCTGGTCGTTCTTACGGGTGACGTTGGGCCACTGCGCCGAGAAGTTGGCGTTCAGTTCCAGCCATTTCTCCTGGCCGGATTCGGTGTCGGGCAGGATTGCCTCGGCCGGGCATTCCGGTTCGCACACGCCGCAGTCGATGCATTCGTTCGGGTTGATGACGAGCATGTTCTCGCCCTCGTAGAAGCAATCGACCGGACAGACTTCGACGCAGTCCATATATTTGCAGCGGATGCAGGCGTCGGTGACGACATATGTCATGGTCGGTGATGCTCCCTTGTTCGGGATTCGCTAGGTCCGCGCACCGGCCGCTGTCAATCGCCGGACGCTTCCTGCGAGACGTTCGCATTTGCCGGCTCGGCGAGTTCCTCATAGGCGGCGCGCGCCTCCGGCGCCGGACAACGGCGCTGGGGAAGCGCCAGGACGCGAAGGACGCGCACCTGACCGCGCAGGGGCAAGGCGATCACGCTGCCGACCCGCACCTCGTCGGCGGATTTCTCGATGCGGCGGCCGTCGATCCTGACACGCCCCTCGGCCACCAGCGCCTGCGCGAGGGTACGGCTTTTCACGAGCCGGATGCAGTGGAGGTAGCGGTCGACGCGCAACGATCAGCGCTTGAGACCGGCGAGCGCAGCGAAGGCGTTGCCGGGGCGCGGAGCCGTTTCCGACCGGCGGGCCTTGCGCTGGGTCCCACGCCATTTCCAGGCATCGCCCTGACCGGGAACGAAGCCGATCTCCGCCATCAGCCGCATCAGCGCCTCGTTTCCGAGACCAAGGCTGGTGACCAGGGGGCGATCGACCGGATCGTCGCCGCTTGCCGCCTTGACCTGGTGGGCGTGAGTGGCGAGCCGGTCGGCAAGGTCGATGCGCAGCCATTCGCTGCCGAGCCGGCGGAACGCCAGCCCGGCGCCGCGCGGGTCGGCGGCGGCGTCGAGGCGCGCCGCGGAGGGTTCCGGCAGCTTCGGCATCGCTTGCCCGGCGCGGATGGCGAGCAGGGCGGCGCGCCAGTGCTGGGCGGAGGGACGGAGCAGGCCCGGCGCGAACACGTCGAGCGCGCCGAGCCGGATGCCAAGGCGATGAAGCGCGTGGCGATCGGATTTGTCGAGCTGGGCAAGTTGCGCGGCGACCGTGCGGCGCGGCAAATGTCCGCCGGCATCGACCAGCATGGCGGCGAGCGCGCGGACGCCGGGGGTGGCGGCCTTGTCGGTGGCGGCGGCGGCCAGCCTGCGCAAGGTCGGCACGTGGCGGGTAACGCTGGATTCGACCCAGCGTTCGAGCCGTTCGCGAAGCTTGCCGCGCCGGTCGGCGGACAGCCGGTCGAGCGCGCGCGCGGTGCGGACCGCCGGCTCCAGCAATGTCCGGCCAGGGGCGAGCCGGGCAAGGACATGGCCGTCCCAGCCGATCGCCAGTCCGACGCCCTCCTCCTCGATCAGGGTGAAGTCATGGTCGGGCGCGTCGGTAAGCGCGCTGGCGCGACGGTCGAGTTCCTCCCCAAGCCGGCGTTCGGCGGCGGCGAGCAGCAGCCGCTTGTCGGCGTGGCGGGCGGTCGGGTCGACCTTGAAGTCGAAGCCGATCAGATGGCCGATCGGTTCGGGCCCGACGCTGACCTCGCCGTCGTCGGCAACCGTGATCGGCAGTGCGTCGGCACCGCGCGCGCCGATGTCGCGGACCAGCACCGCGGTGCGCCGGTCGACGAAGCGCTGGGTCAGCCGTTCGTGAAGCGCGTCACTGAGCCTGCCCTCGACCTGGCGGGTTCGCTCCGCCCATTTGGCGGGGTCGGCCAGCCAGTCGGCGCGCTGGGCGATGTACGCCCAACTGCGGATGCCGGCGAGGCGGTCAGCCAGCGCCTCGATATCTCCATTGACGTTGTCGAGCCGCGCCACCTCGGCGGCGAACCATTCGTGCGGGATGTGGCCGCCCTCGCCGATGTAGCTAAACAGGCGGCGGACCATGCGCGCGTGGTGCATCGGCCCGACCTTGCGGAAATCGGGCAGGCCGCACACCGCCCACAGCCGGCGAGCGCGCTTTTCGGTCGTGGCGGCGATGGCCGGATCCTCGGCGATCAGCTTCAGGACGGCGAGGTCGATCGACACCGGCGCCGAGCGCAGCAGCGGGTCGTCGCTGCGCTGCTCGAGGCTGCGGATCAGGTCGGCGACCGTGGTGAAATCGAGGTCGGCGCTGCGCCAGTAGAGGAAGTCGAGGGGGCGGAAGCGATGCTCCTCGATTGCGGCGAACTCCTCGTCGGTGAAGGCGGGGCCGGACTCGCCGCCCAACGCCAGCGTTCCGAAACTGCCGTCACGCTGGTGGCGCCCGGCGCGGCCGGCGATCTGGGCCATTTCGGGGATGGTCAGCCGGCGGTCGCGGTGGCCGTCGAACTTTTCCAGGCCGGCGAAGGCGACATGGGACACGTCCATGTTGAGTCCCATGCCGATGGCGTCGGTGGCGATCAGGTAATCGACCTCCCCGCGCTGGAACATCGCCACCTGGGCGTTGCGGGTGGCGGGCGACAGCGCGCCCATGACCACCGCCGCGCCGCCCTTGAAGCGGCGCAGCATTTCGGCGAGCGCATAGACCTGCTCGGCACTGAACGCGACGACCGCGCTTCGCGGTGGCAGGCGGGAGAGCTTGCATGAGCCGGCATAGCGCAGGGTCGAAAAGCGCGGGCGGCTGACGATTTCCGCTTTGGGAAGCAGTTTGCGGACCAGGGGCTTGAGCGTATCCGATCCGAGGATCAGCGTTTCCTCGCGGCCGCGCGCGCGGAGCAGCCGGTCGGTGAAGACATGGCCGCGCTCCGGATCGATGCCGAGCTGCGCCTCGTCGATCGCGGCGAAGGCGAAGTCGCGGCCGTCCTCGCCCTCGTTGGCGATCGGCATCGATTCGGCGGTGGTCAGGAAATACTGCGCGCCCTTGGGGACGATGCGTTCCTCGCCGGTGACTAGCGCGACCTGGCTTTCGCCCTTGATGGCGACGACACGGTCGTAAACCTCGCGGGCGAGGAGACGCAGCGGGAAGCCGATGACGCCCGAGGAATGGGCGCACATCCGCTCGATCGCCAAGTGGGTCTTGCCGGTGTTGGTGGGCCGAGGATCGCCCGGACAAGGCCGTCGTCGCGGCGGGACATGACCTCAATGTGGCACGCCGCGCGGGAAGCGCAAGCGGCGCAACCGTTCAAACCTTCTTAACCATGTTGGCCGATGGAAGATGACAGAACAGGGAGCGGGCTTTGTATCAGTGGCGCGATTTGCAGGTGGCGGGCGGCAACGCGGCGGCGATGCCGCGCGGGTTCGGCCGGGCGCCGGTATCGTTCGCGCCCGAAAAGCCGCCGTTCCGGCTGGCCGTGGACCTCGCCCATTGCATCGACGGCAAGGAGTGGTGGCGCGGGGTGGCGACCCTGGCCGGGCTGGTGGCGTTGCTGGCGGTGATCACCCCCGCGCCGGGTCCGCTACCCGGCGGCAATGCGCTTCGGATCGATCAGGAGCATGCCGAGCAATTGCGGGCGCTGGGCGTGGCGCCGGCGCGGCTGGGCGGGCGCAGCGGCGGGCAGATGGCGGCGAGCAATCTGGTCGATCCCCTGCTGGCGGCGCCGGAGCGCGCCAATATCGACATGAGCGTCCGTTTCGGGCCGGGTGACCGGGTCGGCGCGCTGCTGGGACGGATTGGGGCGATGCCGGCCGACGCCGCGCGGGTCGCGAGCATCATCGCCGCCCATGCGCCGCACGGCATTGCGCCCGGAACCGAGATCGCCATCCGGCTGGGCCACAAGACCGCCGCCGGACAGCGGCCGGTCGAACGCATCTCGCTTCGCGCCGGGATGGCGCTGGAGCTGACCATCACCCGCGATGCCAGCGGCGTGATGCTGACCGAGACACGGCCGATCGCGGTCGACCAGACGCCGCGGCGCGTGCGCGGACGGGTCGGCGACGGGCTCTACTGGTCGCTGCGCGCGGCGGGGGTCGAGCCGGGGACGGCGAGCGATTATCTGAAGGCACTGGCAAGCCAGCTCGACGTCGGGTCGGACCTTGCGCCGGACGATCGCTTCGACCTGATCGTCGCCAACAATCGTGCCGCGACCGGGGAGAATCAGGCCGGGCCGCTGCTCTATGCGGGCATCAATCGCACTACCGGCCGGTCGATCCAGCTGCTCAAGTGGACCGTCAATGGCCAGACCGGCTGGTACGAGGCGAACAGTCTTCAGGCGATCGGGTCATCGAGCTTCGTGTGGCCGGTCAATGCCCGGATCACGTCCGAATTCGGCATGCGGTATCACCCGATCCTTCGTTATTCGCGGATGCATCGGGGCATGGATTTCGGCGCGCACTGGGGAACGCCGATCGTCGCGTCGGCCGACGGGCAGGTGATCCGCGCCGGCTGGGCGGGCGGCTATGGGCAACAGGTGCGCCTGGCGCACGCCGGTGGCATCTCCACCAGCTACAGCCACATGAGCCGGATGGTGGTCGAATCGGGCAGCATGGTCCGCCAGGGGCAATTGCTGGGCTATGTAGGGACGACTGGCCTGTCGACCGGGCCGCATCTTCACTACGAAACCTATCGCGATGGCTTGCCGGTCAATCCGCGCAGCGTCCGCTTCGCCGCGGCGCCGGTCGCCGATGCCGGCGCGCTGACGGCGTTCCGCGCGCGTCTGCGATCGCTGCTGACCAAGGCTAGGGGCTGACGATCGGTCCTTGCAGGCTACGGTCGGCGCCGAGCGTCCGGTACAATTCAACGGCGTTGCTGACCGCGGCGAGTTGCGCCGCCACCGACGAACGCTGCGCCGAGTAATAGCTGCGCTGGGCGTCGAGGGAAGTGAGGTAGGGGTCGATCCCGCCGCGATAGCGCGCGTCGACCAGGCGCAAGGTCTGGGCGGTGGCATCCACGTTCGCAGTGGAAGAGCGCACGCGCTCCGCCATCGTGCCGCGATCGGCGAGGGCATCGGCGACCTCGCGAAAGGCGGTCTGGATGGTCTTTTCGTAGGTTGCGAGAGCGGCGGCCTTTTGCGCCTCGGTCTGGGCGACCCGGGCGCGGCCGGCACCGGCGCGGAAAATCGGGTAGGTCAGGCCCGCGCCCGCCGACCAGGCGAAATTGCCGCTGTCGAACAGCCCGGTGAGGGCGGAGCTGGCGACACCGAGCAGGCCGGTCAGCGAAATGGTCGGGAACAGCGCTGCCCGCGCCGCACCGATCTCGGCATTGGCGGCGCGAAGCTGATATTCGGCCTGGACCACATCGGGGCGGCGCAGAAGCACGCGGCTGTCGAGGCCGGGCGGGAGCGCGACGAAGGTCGACAGCGCCTGGTTGATCGAGGTCGGCAGCAGCGCCGGGTCGACCGGCCCCCGACCAGCAGGCGCAGCGCGTTGACATCCTGCGCCAGCGCCGTCTTCTGCGACGCGAGGTCGAAGCGCGCGGTTTCCAGTACCTGCTGCGCCTGCAGCAGGTCGGTGCGCGGGGCGATGCCGCCCTCCAGCCGGGCGCGGGTCAGGGTGACGCTTTTCTCGGCGCTGGCGGCGGTGCGCTCGGCGATGCCCATCAGGCTGGCGTCGGCGGCATGGTTGGCCCACGCCTGGGCGATGTCGGCGACGAGCGCGAGGCGCACCGCCCGCGCCCCCGCCTCGGTAGCGATCAGCCGCTGCTGGTCGGCGCGGGTCAGCGAGGCGAGGCGGCCGAACAGGTCGAGCTCGAACGACGGAACGGCGAGGTTGGCGGCATAGCTGTCGCTGCGCCCGGCGTCATTGCCGCTGACCGACGCATCGGCATTGGCGTTGACCTGCGGCAGCTGGTTGGCGCGCGTGATGCGGACCTGGGCGCGGGCGGCGGCAATGTTGGCGGCGGCCACGCGAAGATCGCGGTTGTTGGCCAGCGCCTGCGCGATAAGGGTCTGAAGCCGCGTATCCTGGAACAGGTCGGCGTAGGTCACCGACGGCAGCGTCGATTCGGTCTGGCGAAGATAGGCGTCGCCCGCCGGCCACGACGCCGGCACCGGCGACGGGATGGTCTGGAGCGGCGGATCCATCGAGCAAGCGGTCAGCGACGCCGCGGCGAGCAGGGCGATGGCGCGCCTCATGCCTGCGCCTCCCGCGGGCGGCGGAAGCGTTCGCGGACCATCTTCAGCCCATCGCGCACCCCGCGCCGGACGAGGACAAAGAACAGCGGGATGTAGAAGATGGCGAGGACGGTCGCGGTCAGCATCCCGCCGATGACGGCAGTGCCGATGGCGATGCGGCTGTTGGCGCCGGCGCCGCTGGCGATGGCCAGCGGCAGGACGCCAAAGATGAAGGCGACGCTGGTCATCAGGATCGGGCGGAGCCGGATGCGGGCCGCTTCCAGCGCGGCGTCGATGACCCGCGCGCCCTTCCGCTCGGCCTGTTCCGCGAACTCGATCATCAAAATCGCGTTCTTGGACGCAAGGCCCATCGTCGTCAGCAATCCGATCTGCAGGTAGACGTCATTCTCCAGCCCGCGAAGCGTTACGGCAAACACTGCCCCGACAAGGCCGAGCGGGACGATCAGCAGCACCGCCACCGGCACCGACCAGCTTTCGTACAGGGCAGCGAGGCAGAGGAACACGACGAGCAGCGAAATCCCGTACAGAAGGGGTGCCTGCCCCGACGACAGCCGCTCCTGGAACGACTGGCCGGCCCAGGCGGTGGTGGTGCCCGGTATCTGCGCCGCGAGCCGCTCCATCTCGTCCATTGCTTCGCCGGAACTGACGCCGGGCGCGGGCTGACCCTGGATCTCGAACGCGGGCAGGCCCATGAATCGCGACAGGCTGCTCGGCGTGGTTTCCCAGCTCTGGCGGGAGAAGCTGTCGAACGGCGCCATCTCACCGCTGGAATTGCGCACATACCACTGACCGAGGCTTTCGGGGTTCGCGCGATATTCGGTGTCGCCCTGGACATAGACCCGCTTGACCCGGCCGGCGTCGATGAAGTCGTTGACGTAGCGGCCGCCCCATGCCGTCGACAGCGTGTTGTTGACGTCGGACTGGCTGAGGCCGAGCGCGGTCAGCTTCTGCTGGTCGACGTCGATCTTCAGGGTCGGCTGGTCGGGCAGGTCGCTCAAGCGGACGCCGGTGAGCTTGGGGTTGGCCGAGGCAAGCTCGATCAGCTTCTCGCGCGCGGCGACGAACTGGTCGCGGGTCATGCCGCTGCTGTTCTGGAGCTCCATGGTGAAGCCGCTCGACTGGCCGAGGCCGCGAATGGCACCGGGGACGAGGGCAAACACCTGCGCGTCGCGAAGGCCGCGGAAGGCGCCCGACGCGCGCTCGACGATGGCGTCGGCGCTGTCTTCCTTGGCGGTGCGCTCGTCCCAAGGGGCGAGGTTGATGAAGCCCTGCCCGGTGTTCTGGCCCGACGCACCGCCGCCACCGCCGCCGGCGACGGTGAATAGGGTCGCGATGTTCTTGGCCTCATGCTCCGCGAAATAGCGCTCGACCTGGTCGCGGACTTCCAGCGTGCGCGCCTGAGTCGCGCCGGCGGGAAGGCGGATCTGGATGCTGGCCGCTCCCTGGTCCTCGGTCGGCAGGAACCCGGTGGGGAGGCGCAGGAACAGGGCGGCCAGGACGACGCACATCACCGCGTAGATGCCCAGCGCCAGCCACTTGCGCTCGATCACCGCGACGATCGAGGCGCGATACCGGGTCGTCATCCGCTCGAAGCCGTCGTTGAACCAGGTCTGGCCGCGATTCAGCGCCCGGCCGACAGCGGGGAAGCGGCGATCGATCCAGCTTTCGCGCACCTCGCCCTCGCGGGGCGGGGGCCTGAGCAGGGTGGCGGTCAACGCGGGGGAGAAGATCAGCGCGACGAACACCGACAGCACCATCGCGGCGATGATGGTCAGCGAAAACTGCTTGTAGATGACGCCGGTCGACCCGCCGAAGAAAGCCATCGGCAGGAACACCGCCGACAGAACCATGGCGATGGCGACCAGTGCGACCTGGATTTCCTGCATCGACTGGATGGTCGCCTCGCGCGCGCTCATCCCCGGATTTTCTTCCATCAATCGCTCGACATTCTCGACCACGACGATGGCGTCGTCGACCAGCAGGCCGACCGCCAGCGTCAGTCCGAACAGGGTCATGGTGTTGAGGGTGAAGCCGGCGAGATAGAAGACGGCGAAGGTGCCGAGCAGCACGACCGGAATCGCGATCGCCGGGACCAGCAGCGCCCGCCAGTTCTGCAGGAAAACGAAGATGACGATGATGACGAGGATGATCGCCTCGATCAGCGTCTTCTGCACTTCCTCCACCGACAGCTTGATGAAGTTGGTGGTGTCGTTGGCGTAGGCGAACTTGATGCCGTCGGGGAACGAGCGCGACAGTTCCTCGACCTTGTCCTTGACCAGTTCAGCGGTGCGCAGCGCGTCGGCGCCGGGAGCGAGCGAGATGGCCATGCCAGCGCCGGGGTGGCGATTGACGCGGACGACCGAACTGTAATTGTCGGCGCCAAGCTCGACCCGGGCGACGTCGCCGATGGTGACGACCGCGCCTGACGGATCGGTTTTCAGGACCACCGCCTTGAACTGGTCGGCGGTCTGCAGCTTCGACTGGGCGGTGACGGTGGCGTTGAGCATCTGCCCCTGCGGCTGGGGCAGGCCGCCGACCTCCCCCGCCGCGACTTCGGTATTCTGGGCCTGGACAGCGGCGATCACGTCGCTCGGCATCAGCGAGAAGGCGGCAAGGCGCTGCGGATTGAGCCAGATGCGCATCGCGTGAGGCGCGCCGAAAACGTTGACGTCGCCGACCCCTTCGACGCGGGACAGCGGATCCTGCAGGTTGGACGACAGATAGTCCGATACGTCCATGTTGGTGCGCCGGTCGGTCTCGTCATAGACGGCGACGATCAGCAGGAAATCCGGGTTGGACTTGGTGACCCGGATACCCTGTTGCTGCACTTGTGTCGGCAGGCGCGAGACGGCCTGCTGGACCTGGTTCTGGACCTGCACCTGGGCCGTGTCGGGATCGGTGCCCTTGGCGAACACGGCGGAAATCGACACCGATCCGCGGGAGCTGCTGGTCGAGGAGAAGTAGAGCAGATTGTCGATGCCGACCAGTTGCTGCTCGAGGATCTGGGTGACGCTGTTTTCGATCGTTTCCGCCGACGCGCCGGGATAGCTGGCGCGGATGTTGACCTGTGGCGGGGCGACGTCGGGATATTGCTCGACCGGCAGCGCCCGAAGCGCGCCGATGCCTGCCAGCATGACGACGATGGCGATGACCCAGGCCAGAATCGGCCGGTCGATGAACAGTCGCGACACGCCCTAGCCCGCGCGGCGACCGCCGGCATTACCGCCGCCGCTCTCCCCTGCCGGACGCGGCGCCACCCGCTGCGGCGTATTGGCCGGGACCGGCTTGATCGGCGCGTTGGCGCGAAGATTGCTGGTCCCTTGCACGATGACCTTGTCGCCGCCGCTCAGCCCGCCGCGCACAACCCAGAAATCCTGGTAGGCGCGGGTGGCGTCGACGTCCTTGCGGACCGCCTTGTTGCCGGGTCCGACGACGAACACATAGGCCGCGCCGCCGATGTCCCGCTTCAACGCCTGCTGGGGCACCAGGAAGATATTGTTGTCGACCGCCTGGGTGAAGGTCGCCTTGACGAACATGCCGGGCAGCAGCAGCCCTTGCGGGTTGGGGAATCGGGCGCGAAGCGTCACGGTCCCGGTACCCGGATTGACGATCGCCTCGCTGAACTGGACCGTGCCGGTGTAAGCATAGTCGGTGCCGTCCTCCATCTTCAGCCGGACCTGCGTGCTGCCGGGCGAAGACGTGCCAACGGATAGCGCCTGGCGCAGCGCGGTCAGGTCCGCGCTGGATTGCTGCAGGTCGACGTAGATCGGGTCGGTGCGGGTGATGACCGCCAGCGGGTCCGTCTGGTTGGCAGTGACCAGCGCGCCGACGGTGAACAGCGACCGTCCGATCCGGCCGCTGATCGGCGAGGGGATGGTCGTGTAGCGCAGGTTGATCTGCGCGGTGCGGAGCGCGGCGGCGTTCTGCGCGACGCTGGCCTGCGCCTGGCGCGACTGGGCGGCGGCGTCAGTATAGTCCTGCTTGGAGATCGCCTCCATTTCCGCCAGCGGGCGATAGCGGTCGGCGCGGACGCGGGCCGCATCGGCGGCGGCGCGGGCGCTGGCGAGGTTCGCCGAGGCTTGGGCGGCGGCGGCCTGGTAAAGGCTGGGGTCGATCTGGAATAGCGGCTGGCCCTGGCGGATGTAGCCACCCTCGGTGAAGAAACGCCGGCGGATGAGGCCGTTGACCTGAGGACGCACCTCGGAGCTTTCGAAGGCAACGGCCCGGCCGCCAAGCTCGATCGGTCGCGGGCGGAAGTCGGCTGGAGCACGACGAACCCGACCTGGGTCGGGCCGCGCTGTCCGCCCGGGCCGCCGGGGCTTTGGGCATCCCCTTGGGAACAGCCGGCCGCGAGGGGTGCGAGGACGAGCAGCGCCGCCCAGCGGAAACGAATAGAGGGCATGGCCCTATTCAGCAGCAATGAGAATGAATCTCAATTGCGGATCGCAACTGTTCGTCGACAATATCAGCCCCTTGGTTGGTCGGCGGTGCCATCGCGAACGCCTCCTCGTGCCGATAACTCGCGAACCAGGCAAAGGTCTCAGGGCGTGAATGATCGGCGAGGCCGAGGTAGCCGCGCGGTCATGATGAAACAGTGACGGCGGCGCCCCAGGAGAGGCGCCGCCGTCGTCTGGTCAGGGGGTGGATGTCGGCGGCTTAGCGGCCGTGGCCGCGCCAGCGCTTGATCGTGCGATCGATAATTCCGGCCTCGTCGCCGGTCTGGCGCCACAGGTCGGCGAAGCTCGGATCCGACGATGCCGGGCGCTTTTCCGGTTCCAGATCGTCGAAGCGGACTCGGATCGGGATGGCGACACCTTCGCCGCAGACGATGCATTCGCGGTTGCGGAGCGCAGGAATGGCATCGAGGAAGCCGCGCGCGCCTTCGGGCATGGCGGCGCGCACGCAGGCCTGGTCGCGGTCGTTGTTCAGGCGCATCGAGACGATGGTGCCGCACTGCGACAGCACGCCTTCGGCCAAGTCGGACGGGCGCTGCGTAATGAGGCCCAGCGACACGCCGTACTTACGGCCTTCCTTGGCGATTCGCTCCAGGATCTTGCGGACGGCCTGGCCGGCGGCGTTCTCGTCCTTGGGAACGTAGCGGTGGGCTTCTTCGCACACCAGCAGGATCGGGCGCTGCGCCTCGGTCCGCGACCAGATGGCGTAGTCGAACACCATGCGCGACAGCACCGAGACCACGACGCTGGTGACTTCGGACGGAACGCCCGACACGTCGACGATCGAAATCGGGCGGCCGTTCGACGGCAGGCGGAACATCTTGGCGATGAAGCTGCCCATCATGTCGCTGACCAGCATGCCGGAGAACATGAAGCTGTAGCGCGGGTCGGCCTTCAACTCGTCGAGCTTGGTCTTGAGCCGCTGGAACGGCAAGGTGTCGCCAGCGCGGTCGAGCTTGCCCATCTCGTTGACCAGGATCGCGTTGAGGTCGGACAGCAGATAGGGAATCGGCGAATCGACGGTGACCTTGCCGAGACTCTCGGCCGCCTTGCCCTTGGTGCGCGCGGCGAGCAGGCATTTGGCGAGGATGTCGGCGTCGCGCTGGCGCTCGGCGCCGTCGGTGGTCAGCAGCACCTCACAATGTTCTTCGAAGTTCAGCAGCCAATAGGGCAGCTGGAGGTTGTCGGCGTTGAAGATCTCCCCGCAGCTTTTGAACGCCGCCGAATATTCGCCGTGCGGGTCGATCATCACGATATGACCTTCGGGCGACAGCTGCGAGATGCGGTGAAGGATGAGTGCGACCGACGTCGATTTACCGGTACCGGTGGATCCCAGGATGGCGAAGTGCTTCGACAGCATCGGGTCGACGTAGAGCGTGCCGCGGATGTCGTCGGTGGGATAGACGGTGCCGATCTCGACGTGCGGGGAATCGTCGGCGGCGAAGATGGCGCGCATGTCCTCGGTGCTGACCGGAAGGATCGGCGCGCCCGGAATCGGATAGCGCGTGACACCGCGGCGGAATCCCGACAGCGAACCGGTCGCTGTCTGGCTGCCTTCGCCGAGGAAGTCGACGTTGGCGATGATTTCGCCGACGTCGCCCGACTTCAGCGTGCGGACGTTGGCGATCAGCCAGCTGCCGCCGACCTGCACCTTCACCTGGCTGCCGACCTGGCCCGACATGGCGACCGACGGATCCGCGTCAGTCGACAGATGGTTGAGGCGCTCGGCGTCCATGATGACCCGCGAACCCGAACCGGCGATCTCGACCACCTGGCCGATGGCGGGCAGCTTGCGGCCCGAGGTGACGACCTTCGAGCCGGTGGCGGCCGCATGGTCTTCTTCACTGTAGCTGCTCATCTCGTCGAGGAACTGCTTCAGATTGTCGGTCATCTTTTTACGAATCCATTCGCCGTTACGGTTGGGCGAAGGAGTAGCGTTAAGCGGTTAAGAAGAGATTAGGCGGGGGCGCGTTGCTAAACCCGGCGTCGGAACAGCATGGCGGCCGACCAGCCGAGGCTGAGCGACATCAGGACGGCGGCAAGGCCGTAGAGAAAGCCGTGCTGGCGCGCGGCGAGGGCGACGGTGCGCTCGAACCCGGCCTTGCCGATCTGCACGTCGCGGGTCGCGGCGGCGATGACCTTGCCGTCGTCGATCAGGAAGGTTTCGGTGGTGTAGGTACCGACCGGCACCTGGCTGGGGATGGTGATGCGGGCGCGGTACAGCACGCCCTCGCTGATCTCCACGCCATTGGGGTGTTCGGCGTAGAGACCCGAGCGGCGGCGAAGGTCGAGCAGCCCAGCCTCGAACCGCCGTTCCTTTTCCGGAAGCGCGCCGCCGCCGGGCGACAGTTGCAGGTCCTGCAGGCCCAGTTCGTAGATCGCGGCGGTACGCTCATCGACCAGTTCGCGCACCGGTCGCGACGAGGCGACCGCATAGAAGCTGGGCGCCGAGCGGAAGCGGTTGGAATCGGCGTTCATCCAGATGCCCGCGATCTTCTGCTTTTCGCGGACGATGATCGGTTCGACCGGCCCTTTCAGGACGACGACGATGTCGGCCTTGTCGGTCGGAATGCGCCCGCCGGGATAGAGGATGGCGCCGAACAGCAGCAATTGCGCCCCAGTGAAGCTGTAGCGGATCTCGACCGAGCGGGCGGAGATGTCGGGCACCAGCACCGGCTTGGCCTGGGCCATCAGCAGCGGCGCGAGGGCAAGGAGGATCAGCGCGCGCCTCACAGATATTCAATCGAATAGATTTCGTCGGGCCGCCAGGCGAGGCCGATGGCCATGCGCAGCGCGACGAGCAGGATGATCACCGCCAGCGCCAGCCGCAGCAGGTCGGGCTTGATGCGGGTGGCGAGGATGGCGCCATATTGGGCGCCAATCACACCGCCGATCAGCAGCAGGAAGGCCAGCACGATATCGACCGCGCCGGTGGTCATGGCGTGGATCATGGTCGTCACCGCGCTGACCGCCAGGATCATGATCAGGCTGGTGCCGATGACGACACGCGCCGCCATGCCGAGCAGGTAGATCATGGCGGGCACCAGGATGAAGCCGCCGCCGACGCCGAGCAGGACGGTGAGGATTCCGGCGCCGAAGCCGAGCGCAAGCGGGGCCAGCGGCGAGACGTAGAGTCCGGACGCATAGAAGCGCCAGCGCAGCGGCAGACTGGCGATCCAGCGGTTGTGATGCGGCCGCTTCGCCGGCGCGAGCGGCGCCTGCACGACGCCGATGCCGACCAAGGCGTCCTTAAGCATCAACCCGCCGATCCCCCCGAGCAGCAGAACGTAGAGGAAACCGATGACGAGATCGATCTGGCCCGAGGCCTGGAGCAGCCGGAACAGGAAGGCGCCGACCAGGCTTCCGACCGCGCCGCCGGCGACCATCACCCCGCCCATCTTGAGGTCGACCCCGCCGCGCCGCCAGTGGGCGTAGACGCCGCTAACGCTCGCGCCGGTGATCTGGGTGGTGGCGGACGCGACCGCGACGGTCGGCGGAATTCCATAGAAGATCAGCAGCGGGGTGGTGAGGAAGCCGCCGCCGACCCCGAACATCCCCGACAGCATGCCGACCAAGCCGCCGAGCGCGACGATCAGCAGCGCATTGACCGACTGTCCGGCGATGGGGAGATAAATGTCCATGAGCTGCCGGCGCCACGCTAGCGGCAAGCCGCGGCAAACCCAACCGGCTTAAAAATCGCCGGCGATGGTGACCACGGCGCCCGAACCAGGCTCTGCGTTACCAAAGGCGCGGTAGCGGTAGTCGAGATGGGCGCGCATCGATCGGCCGACCTTCATGCTGACGCGCGGACCGACGTCGAGCCGCTTGAGCCCGGGCTGTATCCCGCCCCAGGTTCCGAAGCCGGCGGAGATATTCTTGTAGATCGGGCGCGTGAGCGTCGCCGACCCATCGACGAAGGCAGCGCGGTTCTTCGGGCCGACCATTCCGCCCTGCAAGTAGGCGTCGAGGGCGAAGCGTGCCGCGATGGGCCGCTGCCATACGCCACCTTCGGCAAACAGGGCGAACGTCGATTGGCCAGCGCCGCGGCAGAACGCCTGGCGCCGTTCCGCGGTCACGGCGACAGGGATCGAGGTGAATGGCTGGTA
This sequence comes from Sphingomonas rhizophila, assembly GCF_014396585.1. Lineage (GTDB taxonomy): Bacteria > Pseudomonadota > Alphaproteobacteria > Sphingomonadales > Sphingomonadaceae > Sphingomicrobium > Sphingomicrobium rhizophilum. Next base: position 2,194,630 of record NZ_CP060717.1, on the reverse strand, counting down.
GCGGACGCCGAAAGCGGCCTCGCCGCCGCGCGTCGCCGAGTTGACCGGCGCGGTGAAGCGCATGCTGGCGGCGAGGCGGTTGTTGAACCGGTAGAGAATCCGGCTGCCGGCCTGGCTTCCGCCGAGTGTGCCGTTGGCAGCGAGCGAGCTTGGGCCCGGCCGGTCGCGAAGCATTGCCCACGCCGACACCTGCCAGCGGTCGAAGCGGGGCGGTCCGGACGCGGCAGCCGTCGACACGGGAGTGCTTCGGCCTCCAGCCGTCGCGGCGGCCCGCGACATCGGCCACTCGTCATCGTCCCGGGCGAACGTGCCTCGATACGGAAGGCCCGGAATATTGCCCAGCATTGCATAGCGTGGGGCCGGTGAACGACGAGCCGCGGCATAGCCCGCAGGAGCGATCACCCGGGGCGCGTAATGGGCCGGGTATCCGGCGGGCGCGTAGCCGTAGGGCAGAGGATAGCCATAGCCGTAAGGCGGATAGGGCATCGCCGCCTGCTGCATCGGCGGCGGCGGCGCGAGATCGCTGGGTTCGACCGGCGGCAATGCGGCGGCAATCCGGGGAGTCGGCGGCCGGGTTGCCGCTTCGGCGCGATCGAAGGCGAGCGATTCGAGGCCCGGCACCATGCCCAGGCTAATGGCGCGAACGCCGACCCAGGCGGTCACGGCGAGCCCCAGGAAACGCAACGAATGGCTCATGACGCTTGTACCTCGGTCGGAAAGATATGGGCGGTCTTGTCCCAATGGACGGAGCCGCCGCGACGATGGATGGCGATGGCGCGAAGCGCGGCGGCGATGGCGATGAGGTTGGCGACGACGAGGCGCGGGATCGACCGCAGCCCCTCGCGCCAGCCATAGCCGATGGTCGTGAACAGCAAGCGCATGGCGATCCGCCACGCGAGCAAGGCGGCGTTGACCTTGAGCAGGAAGGCGAGCGCCGGCGTTGACCGAAACATCAGGGGAGCGCCGAGCAGGTGGGCGAACGCCAATTGCGACCACAGCAGCGCCGCGAGATAGCCACAAATGAGCAGGATCGACGCCAGTGGCCCGCGGCGGTCGCGCAGGCGGAACCAGCGTTCGCCGAGGCCGCCGTGCCAGCCGAGCGAATCCCAGCCGCTCATGGCGATCCCGCCGATCCAGCGCGCCTTCTGGCGAACGGCAGCGCGGAAGCTGGCCGGGAAGTGGCCGCGGCTGGCGACGACTGCCGGACTGCCCGGCGCCGCGGGAATACGGACGAACATGGTCTTGAGGCCGAGCGCGCCGAGGCGAAGGCCGAGCTCATAATCCTCGGTCAGGCTGGCGCTGGCGAAGGGACGCCCATCGTGGGCCATGGCCAGCCGGTCGAGCGCGCCGCGGTCGATGGCACAGCCGACCCCGGCCAACGGGATGGCCGCGCCGACCGCCTCGCGCACTACCAATTCCTTGATGTGAGCTTCGGCAAACTCGTCGGCGTAATGGCCGGCGACCCAGCGCGATTGGGGGTTGATTAGCGGCACGACCGGCAACTGGACGACGGCAGCGCGGCCGATCAGCCGGTCGAACAATCGTAGCTCGAGCGGATGGACGACGTCCTCCGCATCGTGGAGGACGACCGCCCGGGCGCGGGCCCGCCCCGCCGCTTCGTCGGCGGCTAGCGCGCGATAGAGGTGGTTAAGGCAATCGGCCTTAGTGGTGGGGCCGTCGATGTCGACCAACACCGGTCGAATGCGGTCATCGAGGACGGTGGCAATGGCGCTGCCGGTCGCCGGATCGTTGCGATAGTGGCCGACGTAAACCCGGAAATTGGGATGGTCGAAGGCGCGAAGCAGATGCCTGAGCATCTCGCCGATCACCGCACTTTCGTCCCACGCGGGAATGAAGATGGCGAGGGGTCCAGCCTTTTCGGCGTCCGGTAGAGCCGAGGCGAAGGCGCGAGGATAGCGGCGGTAAACGGTCAGCGATCGCCAGGCGCTGCGGCCGAAATAAACGACGTCGACGGCTAGGTCGTCGACCGCGAACAGCAGGTATCCGGCGGCGGCGAATAGCGCCAGCTCACCGATCAGCACGGCGATCAATTCGGCCACACTCATCGCGCAGCGCCAATGGTCGACGATGTCGGGAATAGACTCGGCACTGGCGACCCCCCTGTCGCGAATATCCGAGCGAGTGGAGCTATGGCATACGCCTCCGGCGTCGACAAGCATTGCTCGGGAACGGAGGGACCAGGTTGCTTTACCCGATGGTAAGGCGGGGCCGGTACAAGCGCGTCAACGTTACGCGAAGGAGCGCGACCGCCGCGCATGCTGACCGCCGCCCGCCATCATTTCGACGCCCGTTCGCGCGCGTTGCTGCTTTCGATCGAGGGTGGCTTGTCGCGGATGATGCTCGCCTGGGGCGTACTGGTGACGGCGGCCTGCGGGTTGCGGATCGCCACCAGCCCGGTGGCGGCCTCCCCTGCGGCGGCGACGTGGATCTGCTATGCGCTGGTCGCGGCCGCGCCGATCGGGTCCATGCTGGCGGCGCTGCACTGGTTCCGTGATGGAGCGGGGATTGGCGCCGGGGCCTTGGCGCTCGACCGCCGACGCTACCGCGCATTGCCGCTGGCGCAGGCGCAGGCGCACCCCCTGTACGGCGCTTCAGGCCTGATGGTGTCGCTACTGGTCGGATTGCTCGTCACCATCGCGCTCCGCACCTTCGAATATTTCGCGGCGTTGCCGGCACTGGCTGCCAACGTGCCGGCGTGGCTGGCGGTGCTGCAGTTCGTGCTGACGCTCGACGTCGTGTTGTTCACCGGCCTCTACGCGGTGGCGTTCGTCGCGGCGCTGCGCAATGCACCCATTTTTCCGCCAATGTTGGCCATGATCTGGGCCGCCGACCTCGCCATGCAGTTGGGCGTCGCTCAGGCCGTCTCCGCCCAGGCCGACGTGCCGGTAGCGGTGGGAACGGCGCTTCACCGCCTGCTCGATGGCCATGTCGTCAAGGTCTTGGCATCGGTCGGCTTGTGGATGCCATACCTGCTGCTTTCCACGCGGGCCAACGTGACCTATCGGCATCGTCTGCCGAGTTGACTGACCCTGATATAGGTTAACAGATTGGGTTGACTTCGCGTTAACCATCCGGCATTTTCTCGGCACCTCGAACGTCGGGGTTTCAAGGGGATGATTCGGTGAAACGACGGACCTCGCTCCTGCGCGATCGCCGCGGCGTTGCCATTGCCGAATATGGGCTCATTTTCGCCATTGCCGGCGCGACTCTCGCGGTTGCCTCACTCGCCCTCGGTTCGGCGGTCAGCGACGCGATTACGCCTGTCGAGACCTGCCCGGTCGGCCAGGCGACCTGCTAACCCTTTCGCTGTCGGCCCGTCCGCTTTAATCCGCAGTCATGACGACCATGGCGCGCCTTGGCGCGATGCCCTTCCTGTTCCTGGCCGCCAGTGGAGCGGCCCAGCCGCTGCGCACCGTCGCAGCCGAGGGGACCTGGGCGACCTTTGCAGGCAAGGACGGCTGCCAGGCGATGACGGCGGCCCTGCTTCCTGTGCGAAAGAACAAGGTTCAGGCGCGGATCACGGTGGCGTTTGATACGCGGCGGGGCGGGCGCAAGGGCGAGGTCGCGGTTCGTCTCAACCGGCCGGCGCGGGCGGGGTCGAACGTGATGCTGACGGTGGGCAGGGAGCCGTTCCTGCTCGCCGGTCGTGGCGACATGGCGTGGAGCCGGGGCCCGGCGCAGGAGGCGGCGATCATCGTCGCGATGCGCCGAGGCGGCGGGATGCGGGCCGAGGCACGGGACTTGGCCGGTCGCCGCATCGTCGACCGCTATGACCTCAGCGGCGCGGCGACGGCGATCGACGCCGCCGCCGCCTGTTCGGTGTCACTGGAAAAACGCTGACGTTCTCGCTACATGGCGCCCCTCTCATGAGTGCCGACACCGCCTTGATGCCGATTCCCGGCCCGATCGACCCCGTCCCCGTTCCGCGCCCCGGCGTGGCGCGCGCCGATGGCCGCGTCGAGCTGGTCGGGCTTCCGCGTGAGCAAATCCGTGCCGCGCTGGAAACCGCGGGGCTTGAGCCCAAGCAGGCCAAGCTTCGCGCCAAGCAGATCTGGCACTGGATCTACAACCGCGGGGTCAGCGACTTCGCGGCGATGACCGATATCGCCAAGGCCCAGCACGGCTGGCTGACCGAGCGGTTCGTCATCACCCGTCCGGAAGTGGTCGAGGCGCAGGTGTCAAACGACGGCACGCGCAAGTGGCTGCTGCGCACCCACGACGGCCACGACTTCGAGATGGTGTTCATCCCGGACGCGGACCGCGGGACGCTGTGCGTGTCGAGCCAGGTCGGCTGCACCCTCAACTGCCGATTCTGCCACACCGGGACAATGCGGCTGGTGCGCAACCTGGAACCGGCCGAGATTGTCGGACAGGTGATGCTGGCGCGCGATGCCCTCGGCGAATGGCCGAGCCAGCCCGAAGGCCGAATGCTGACCAACATCGTCATGATGGGCATGGGCGAGCCGCTGTACAATTTCGACCATGTCCGCGACGCGTTGAAGATCGTCATGGACGGCGACGGGCTCGGCCTTTCCAAGCGTCGCATCACCCTGTCGACCTCGGGGGTGGTGCCGATGATGGCGCGGGCGGGCGAGGAAATCGGCGTCAACCTGGCGGTATCACTGCACGCGGTGACCAAGGAGGTGCGCGACGAGATCGTGCCCTTGAACCGCAAGTATGGCATCGAAGAGTTGCTCCAGGCCTGCGCCGACTATCCCGGCGCCAACAATGCGCGCCGAATCACGTTCGAATATGTGATGCTCAAGGACAAGAACGACAGTGACGCCGACGCGCGCGAGCTGGTCCGGCTGATCAAGCAGTTCAAGCTGCCGGCCAAGGTCAATTTGATCCCGTTCAATCCGTGGGACGGCGCACCCTACGAATGTTCGACGCCGGAACGGATCCGGTCGTTCAGCAACATCGTCTTCGAAGCGGGCATTTCCGCGCCGGTGCGCACCCCGCGTGGCCGCGACATCGACGCCGCCTGTGGGCAGCTTAAGACGGCCGCCGAAAAGAAGAGCCGCGCCGAACTGGACCGCCAGGCCGAAGAGAAGCTGGCCGCGCTTGGTTGATCCCGGGCTGCTGGCGCTGGCCGCCGGCGCCGGCTTCGTCGGGGGCGCGATGAATGCCCTGGCGGGGGCGGCACCTTCGCTACCCTGCCCGCGCTTCTCGCGTTGGGCCTTCCCGCCAACATCGCCAACGCCACCAGCAACGTCGCGCTTCTGCCCGGAGCGGCGGCGAGTGCGGTCAGCTTTCGCGACGAGCTGGGCCCGGTCGCCGGGCTCGACTGGCGGCTGATCGCTGCAGTGACTTTCGTGTCGGGCCTGGCGGGTAGCCTGCTACTGGTCGCGACTCCGGCGCGGACGTTCGACGTGATCGTCCCATGGCTGGTGCTCTACGCCTTTGTCCTGCTGGCGTTCGGCAAACGCGCGTCCGACTGGCTGGCGCGGCGGGTCAGCATCGGGCCGAAGACCCTGATCGTCGTGCAGGCAATGCTCGGCATCTACGGCGGCTATTTCGGCGGTGGCGTCGGCCTGATGATGACCGGGACCTACGGCCTGCTGGCGGGCCTTCATCCGCGCAACCTGTTCGCCCCGCGCACGATGATGCTGGCGATGGCCAATGCCGCCGCGGCCATCGTCTTCGTTGTCGCCGGTATGGTGGTTTGGTGGGCGTGCGTGCCGATGCTGGTCGGAAGCATTGCCGGCGGGTGGGCGGGCGCTCATGTCGGCAAGCGCCTGCCGCATGGAGTGGTTCGGGCGTGGACGCTGCTGGTGACCGGCGCGACGGCGGCGGTCTTCTTCCTCCGCGCCTACGCCTGACCCTTGCGCGCCCGGCCCCGGCGCGGCACTCCTGTCAAAATTCCATACGGGGAGGGACGAACCCGTGTCGCTGATCGGGAAATTGCTCGGCACCTTGATGTCGAAGGGACGGCTGACGCTGGTTCAGCCGAGCGGCGCTCGCGAAACCTACGGACCGGGCGGCGGGCAGGAACTGACGGTGCGGCTGCTCGATCGGCGGGTCGCGTTCGACATCGCTCGCAATCCGCGCCTTGGCTTTGGTGAAGCCTATATGGACGGTCGGCTGGAAATCGAGGGCGGCACCATCCTCGAGCTTCTCGAGATGATCGTCGGCGCCAACCGGTGGGAGGCCGGCGGCAAGGGCCGCAAGGCCCTTCAAAAGGGACGGATGTCGGGCCTGAAGGCGCTGTTTCGCCGCAACGATGCGAAGCGGTCGCGAAAGAATGTCGCGCATCACTACGACATCGGGAACGATCTCTACCGGCTCTTCCTCGACGACGACCTGCAATACAGCTGCGCCTATTTCACCGACCCCGACAACAGCCTGGAACAGGCGCAGGCGGACAAGAAGGCGCACATCGCCGCCAAGCTGAACCTCAGGCCCGGCCTTCGCGTGCTCGACATCGGCTGCGGCTGGGGCGGAACGGCTCTCTATCTGAACCGCGTCGCCGACGTCGACGTGCTCGGCATCACCCTGTCGGAAGAACAGTTGAAGGTCGCGCGGCAACGGGCCGAGGAAGCGGGGGTCGCCGACCGCGTCAAATTCGAACTGATCGACTATCGCGCGCTCACCGGGACGTTCGACCGGATCGTGTCGATCGGCATGTTCGAACATGTCGGCGCGGCGCACTACGGTGAGTTCTTTTATCACTGCAAGCAACTGCTGGCCGAGGACGGGGTGATGCTGCTCCACACCATCGGCAAACTCGGCGGCGCGGGAAGCCCGACCCGTTCACCGACAAGTGGATATTCCCGGGTTATCATCTGCCCTCGATCAGCCAGATGAGCGCGGCGAGCGAACGGGTGCGGCTGATCACCAGCGACTTCGAGGTGCTGCGACTGCACTACGCCTTTACCCTTCGGCACTGGCTGGCCAACGCACGCGCCAACCGGGCGCAGATCGTCGCCATGTTCGACGAACGCTTCTTCCGCATGTGGGAATTCTACCTCGCCGGCGGGGTCGTCGGGTTCGAGCGCGGGTCGATGTGCAATTTCCAGGCGCAATACGTGCGCGACCGGGAGGCCGTCCCGATCACCCGCGACTATATGGCAGAGGCCGAGGCCCGCTACCGCCAGGACGCCTAGCGGGCGTGAAGCTCCGCCAGCAGCGCGGGCGCCGGGTAGATCGTCTTCAGCGCCTGCTCGATCGCCGCGGTCGACACGGCAATCGATCGCGCCATGGTGATGTCATAGGCGTAATCGTTCCGCAGGCCGTGGATGTTGCGGTCGAAGTTGGCACCGATCACATTGCCGTTGCGGTCGATCACCGGTGATCCCGAATTCCCGCCGATGGTGTCCGCTGCATAAGTGAAATCGAGCGTTCCGGCCTCGTTGATCTGCTTGCGGCGGGCTAGATAGGCCGGCGCCAGTGCGAACGGCTTCGCGCCGGTGGCACGGTCAAAGGCGCCGGCGAAGGTCGTTCGATGCGGGACCTGCCGGCCGTTCTCCATCCAGCCGCCGACCTTGCCGAAGGTTATGCGAAGCGTGCCTGTCGCGTCGGGATAGGTCGAATCGCCGAACGCGGCGAAGCGCGCATCGGCCAGTCGGGCGCGGGCGGCGGTCAGCGGGCCGTCGACCTGTTCGTCGTAGATCTTCTGCACGCGGCGGTCGTTGGCGTCGATCGCGCGGGCGTAGAGGATCAGGGGTCCTTCGACGCGGCGATCGCGGCCGCGCCGCCGTCCCACAATGCCTTGCGCACTGCGGCGTCGCCAAGCTTGCTGCCCTGCACCAGTCGGCGGGCGAGCCCATCGGGCGACTCCTTGCCCAGCAGCAGCTTGGTCTGCGGATGGTCCGCGCCAAGATACTCGCGCGCCTTCAGCAGCGACCATTCCATGCGGAGCTCTTCCAGCCACGGATAGATCGGGCGGGCGTCGAGCGTCTGCTTCTGCAACAGCGGCAGTGCGCTGTCGGTGTAGCCCGGAAGGCGTTCGCTGTCGGGCTTGGCCCGCTCGGCCGCCGCGCGGACCAGGCGAAGCGCATAGGTCATGAGTTCGCCCGACGGCCGCGAGTAGCGGCGTTCGAGGTCGATGGCGCGAAGCGCGGTGGTCGCGCGCTCGATCTCGCCCCACGGGTCGCCGATCTTGGCGTTACCCTTCGACTTGGCGATGAGGTTGGCCTCGTTCTTCGCCAGCATGGCGTTGAACTCGGGGTTGCCCAGCGCGCGGGTGCGGCCAATCGTCCGCTTGAGGTTGTTCTCGACCGAATAGAGCGCGACCTCGCCCTCGCGCGCCTTGTCCGGGCTTTGCTGCATCGCCTCGATCAGGCGTCCGCGAAGCTCGCTGTTGGTGGCAAGCTCGATCGGCAGGTTGACCTCCCGCTGATAGGCGAACTGGCTGAGCGTCAGCATGCGCTCGGTCGATCCGGGATAGCCGACGACGAAGATCGGTTCGCCCGCGACGGGATCGCGCGCGGTCCAGGTCAGGTGGTTGGGCGTCGCTACCGGCTTGCCATTCTCGTAGGCGCGTAGGAACGAGGCATCGAGCGCGTAGCGAGGGAAATTGTAATTGTCGGGGTCGCCGCCGAACGTTTCCGCGGCTCCCTCGGGCGCCCAGACGAGCCGGACGTCGCTGTATTTGCGGTTGGTATAAAGCTTGTATTGGCCGCCGCCGTAGAGCGTCACCACTTGGCAGCGCGTCGTCGCCGTGTCGGGACAACCGGCCTTTTCGATTGCGGCAATGGCGGCGTTGCGCGCCTTGACGGCGGCCTCGCCGCTGGCGCTGCCGATCGCCTGCTTCACCTGGGCCGTGACATCCTTGATTCCGGTGACTTGCTCGACCTGGAGGCCGGGACACATTTTTTCATCGGCGCGGGTGGCGGCGGTGAAGCCGTGTTCCAGATAATCCTTGTCCTTCGTCGACACGTCCTGGAGACAGCTTTGCACGCAGTGATGGTTGGTCAGCACCAGCCCGCTGCCAGAGACGTAGCTGGCCGAGCAGCCACCCACCTTGACCGAGGCAGCGCGGACCTTGTCGAGCCACGCCTGGTCCGGCGCCCAGCCATAGGCGGCCTTGAACTGCGCCGTCGGAAAGGCGTCGAACGTCCACATTCCTTCGTCGGCGCGCGCAGTTGCCAGCGGCAAGGTCGCGGCGGCGATGAACAGGGCGGAACGCGGCAGTCGGGACATGGTCAACTCCTGAAAATTCTCCGCCGCGTTCAACAACGAAAAAGGGCCCGGTGCAAGCAAGGTCCAGTCGTGCCTGGGGCATGAATGACCGCTGCTCCGGGCCCTTCGGTGCGATGCCTTGAAGGACGAGGGGGATCAGCTCGCCTTCGGCATCCGCATGTCGCGCATCTTCTGGTGTGCCGCGTGCATCTCGTCCGGCGTCAGCCGGCCGTCGCGGTTGGTGTCGGCCATGTCGAAATGCTGCAAGGTAGCGGTGGTCGCCTCCTGAAGCGTGATGCGGCCGTCCTTGTTGGCATCGGCCATCTTCAGCATCATGGGACCGCGCATCATGCCCATGCCGGCACCATGATGGCGCATGTGCATGCCACGCATGTCGGCCTTCGCGCCCTTCATCTCGATGCGCTTTTCCATCCGCATCTCGCGGCCTTTCGCGAACTCGTCACGGCTGATCACGCCGTTGCGGTCGGCATCGAGCCGGTCGAAGGCCGCATTGGGATTGCCGCGTTCCTTGCGGATTTCGACGCGCTTCATCCGATCGCCGTGGCCTGCCCGGGCCTCGTCAAGGGTCACGGCGCCATCCTTGTTGGTGTCCATGCGCGCGAAATGATCGGCAACCTTAGCCTGGACCTCGGCGCGGGTCATTGTCTTCATCGTCATCATCGGCGGCGGCGGGGTGACCGGCGCGACACGGGCCACCGGCGCCGGCGCAGCGGGCGCGGTCGCCTGCGCCAGAAGCGGCACGGACACAGCGGCGATCAATCCGCCAATCAACAGCTTGTCGACCATCTGTTTACTCCCCATTGAACGACGTCGGATCCCGCCATAATTCAACGATCCTGTATCGTGCTTGAATGGCGGGGTGTGCGGTGGCAAGGCGCCGCCAGCCCCGAATTTCCTCAATTTCAAGCATGGGACTTGTGATGGCCGACTCGATCCGCCGCGTGGTGCTCGCCTTTTCCGGAGGACTGGACACCAGCGTCATCCTGAAATGGCTGCAACAGACGTACCAGTGCGAGGTGGTGACCTTCACCGCCGACCTTGGCCAAGGCGAGGAATTGGGACCGGCGCGCCACAAGGCCGAGCTGATGGGCGTCACGCCCGAACATATCTTCATCGACGACCTGCGCGAGGAATTCGTCGCCGACTATGTCTTCCCGATGATGCGCGCCAACGCGCTGTACGAGGGACTTTACCTGCTCGGCACGTCGATCGCCCGCCCGCTGATCGCCAAGCGCCAGGTCGAGATCGCGCGCCAGGTCAGCGCCGACGCGGTCAGCCACGGCGCGACCGGCAAGGGCAACGACCAAGTCCGTTTCGAGCTCGGCTATTACGCGCTGGCGCCCGACATCAAGGTCATCGCCCCATGGCGCGAGTGGGATTTGACCAGCCGAACCGCGCTGATCGACTTCGCCGAAAAGAACCAGATTCCGGTGCCCAAGGACAAGCGCGGTGAAAGCCCCTTCTCGACCGACGCCAATCTTCTGCACACCTCGAGCGAGGGGAAGGTGCTGGAGGATCCGTGGGAGGAAGTGCCGCCCTACGTCTTCTCGCGCACCGACGACCTCGTCGCCGCGCCCGACACACCGGAAGAGATCACGATCGAGTTCAAGGGCGGTGACGGGGTCGCGGTGAACGGCGACGCCCTGTCGCCGGCGATGCTGCTGACCAAGCTCAATGAACTCGGCAAGCGCCATGGGATCGGCCGGCTCGATCTAGTCGAGAACAGGTTCGTCGGCATGAAGAGCCGCGGCATGTACGAGACGCCGGGCGGCACCATCTACCACGCTGCCCACCGGGCGATCGAGCAGCTGACGCTCGATCGCGGCGCCGCGCACCTCAAGGACGAGCTGATGCCGCGCTATGCGGAGCTGGTCTACAACGGCTTCTGGTTCTCGCCGGAACGCGAGATGCTCCAGGCGGCGGTCGACCATAGCCAGGCCAAGGTGGACGGCACGGTGCGGATGAAGCTTTACAAGGGCGGTGTCCACGTCACCGGCCGAAAGTCGCCCAACTCGCTCTACAGCGAAAAGGTGGTGACCTTCGAGGACGATGCCGGCGCTTACGACCAGCGCGACGCCGAGGGCTTCATCAAGCTGAACGCGCTGCGCCTGCGGCTCCTGGGACGGCGCGACCGCGGCTGATGCAGCCCGCCGACATCCTTGCCCACGAAGCCGCGCCGGCGCCGGCGCCGAAGGGCGCGCCGCGACCGTGGTGGGAAGGACGTCCGTTCGTTGCGGCGATGATCCTGCTGGCGTTCGTGCCGCTGCTCTATCCGCCGATCCCGCCGCTGGTGGACCTCGGCGGGCACATGGGCCGCTACAAGGTCGCGCTCGACCTCGCCAGCAGCCCCTACCTGTCCCAATGGTACGACTATCACTGGCGCCCGATCGGCAACCTTGGCGTCGACCTGCTGGTCAATCCACTCGCCTACCTGATCGGGCTGGAGCCGGCGGTGAAGCTGGTGGTGATGCTGATCCCGCCGATGACTGTCGCGGGCATGCTGTGGGTTGCGCGGGAAGTGCACAACCGTCTGCCGCCGACAGTGGCGTTCGCGCTGCCGCTGGCGTTCGGGCATCCGTTCCTGTTCGGCTTCGTCAACTTCGCGCTGTCGATGGCCTTCGCCATGCTCGCCTTCGGACTGTGGTTGCGGCTGGGGCGGCTGGGCAAGTCGAAGCTGCGCGCGGCGCTGTTCGTGCCGATCAGCATCGTCGTGTTCTTCACCCACGCCTTCGGCTGGGGCGCGCTCGGCCTGATGTGCTTTTCGGCCGAAGCGGTGCGCCAGCACGATCGCGGCCTGTCGTGGTGGAAGGCGGGTTTCCGCGCGGCCTATCATGCCAGCGCCATGGCGCTGCCCGTCATCTTCATGGTGCTGTGGCGCAGCGAGGCGAGTGGCGGACGGACGCTCGATTACTTCGACTGGGCGCGCAAGGGCGAATACCTTCTGCGCATTTTCCGCGACCATTGGCGCGATTGGGACGTCGTCTGTGCGGTGGTGGTCTATGCCGTGCCGCTGTTCGCGATCATCCATCGCAAGCTGACCCTGTCGCGTAACCTGTTCTTCTCCGCGCTGGTGATGGCCGTCTGTTTCGCGCTGCTGCCGCGCGTGATCTTCGGATCGGCCTATGCCGACATGCGGCTGGTGCCCTACATGGCCGCGATCCTGATCCTCGCCATCCGTTTCAAAGGCGACACCGACCTGCGGCTCGGCCAATGGCTTGCCGTGTCCGGCGTGGTGTTCCTGGTGGCGCGGCTTGCAACCACCACGGCAGGTTTCGCCATCCAGTCGGATCATCAACAGGCCCAGCTAGGTGCCGTGGCGCATATCGAGCGCGGATCGCGCGTTGTTGCGCTGGTCAATGCCGAATGCCGCGGCTGGTCGATGCGTCGGAGTGACCACCTGCCGTCGCTGGCGCTGGTCCGGCGCGACGCGTTCGTCAACGACCAGTGGCCGCTGGCCGGATCGAGCCTGCTCACCGTTCATTACCGGGAAGCGGGTCGGTACGCGATGGACCCGTCACAGGTGGTGCGCCTGAACTTCTGCCCGCGCGAAGGCCAGTCGATCAAACATGCGATGACGCATATCCCGCGTGACGCGTTCGACTACCTCTGGCTACTCGATTTCCGGCCGGTGCCAAGGGCGTGGGCAACGGGATGGACACCGGTGTGGGCCGGCGAGGGCTCGCTCCTGCTCAAGCGGTCGGACCTGGTCGGCGAAGCACCGCCACCAACGACACGCCGAACGGAAGCGGCAACCGCCCGATAAGGTTCTTTTCGAAGCCGAAGATCCCGTCGAGCGCCTTGTTGAGTGGCGCCGGCGGCATGGCATCGTCGCTCGATTCCTTGCCGGTCACCTTGCTGGCGACGCGGACCGCGGCAATCAGCGGATAGAGCAGGCTGTTGAAGGGGCTCAACAAGTCAATGTCGAACCCGGCGTCCTTGGCCAGCGCGGCGATCTCGGCCTTGCGGTAGCGGCGGTGGTGGTGATGGGCGACGTCGTGCGCGCTCCACATCCACGGGTTCGCCGGGACCGCGAGCAGCAGCGCGCCGCCCGGCTTCAGCCGGTCGAAGATCGCCGCCAGCGACGCCCGGTCGTCGACGACATGTTCCAGCACGTCGAGCAGGGCGATGAGGTCGTATTGGCCGGACTTGATCGTTTCCAGTTCCGGAAGCGCGGCGAACTCGACCTTGTGGCTGGTGCGGGCATTGGCGATCTCGCGGGCGTGCTCGTCGAATTCGACGCCCTCGACTGTGCCGAACTCGGCCAGCATGTCGAGGTTGTGGCCGGTGCCGGCGCCAATCTCCAGGATCCGCGCGCCCTTCGGCGGCTTGACGATCCGACGGACGACCTCGGCAAGAATCCGGCGACGGGCGGTGAACCACCAATGGCTGGCGTCGAGTTCGGCCATGCGGTCGTAGACGGCGCGTTCCATCACGGCTCCCCGATGCGTTCGCGGACGACGTAGATCGGTCGGCCCTTCGTTTCGATTAAGATGCGGCCGACATATTCGCCGAGCACGCCGAGCGAGATGAGCTGCAGCCCGCCGAGAAACAGGATCGCGGTCATCATCGACGCATAGCCCGGCACCTCGATGCCGAAGAAGATCGTGCGGATGATAATGAAGATGGCATAGGCCAGCGCGAACAGCGCGACGAACCCGCCGAGGTAGCTCCAGATGCGCAGCGGCGCGGTCGAGGCGCTGGTCAGGCCGTCGATCGCCAGCGTCCACAGCTTCCAATAGTTGAACTTGGTCGTTCCCACGGCGCGTTCGACGCGGTGATAGCCGACCGAGGTCTGCTTGAACCCGGCCCAGGCGAACAGGCCCTTCATGAATCGGTTGCGCTCCGGCATCCGCCGGATGACCTCGATCACCTTGCGGTCGAGCAGGCGGAAATCGCCGGCATGTTCGGGAATCTTGTCGCTGCTCATCCAGTTGTGCGCGCGATAATAAAGGTCGGCGGTCATCCGCTTGGGCAGGCTGTCGCTCTCTCGATTGTCGCGCACGCCGTAGACGACGTCATTGCCCTCGCGCCATCGCTTGACCATTTCGCCGATCACTTCCGGCGGATCCTGAAGGTCGACGTCAAGCGGGATGACGGCGGCCCCGCGCGCCTCGTCTAGGCCGGCTGACAGCGCCGATTCCTTGCCGAAATTGCGGCTGAACGAGACGCACCGGACGCGCGGGTCGGCGGCATTGGCGTCGCGGACGCGCTCCAGCGTCCGGTCGGTGCTGCCGTCGTCGATGAACAGGATTTCGAATGACCGGGCGACAGGATCCTTGATCGCTTCCAGGACCGGGACGACGGTGGCGACGAACGGCGCGATGCCATCCTCCTCGTCCTTGACCGGAACGATAATGGTCAGTTCGACCGCGCCGCTCATGAATAGACGTACCGGCGATGGAGGGCGAAGGTGATGAACGGCGTCACCAGCACCATCGGAATGGTCGGCCACCACGTCGGCCCGTTGAAGTGCTTGACCAGTAGCCAGACGAAGAACTGGTTCAACGCAAAGCCGAGGATGTTAACCGCGAGGAAGCGGGTGGCGCGGACATGGTGCGGGTCATCGGCCTCGTGCCCGCGAAAGCTGAACGCGCCGTGGGTGACGTAGCTGACGCCCGAGAAGAACAGGAACACCACCGCCAGCGACACCATCGGGTCGAGCCCGGCGAATTCGGCGAGTGCCCAATAGCTGGCGGCAACGGCAAGCGTGATCACGCCGCCGGCAATGCCGTAGCGGAGCAATTGCGCGACGGTTGCGCGGTGCTCGGGATCGAGCCGCTGAAGCGTTGACTGAACCATTTCCACCTGTTGCCGCAATCGTTAGAGCGGGCGCGTCGTTTTGCAAAGGCTGGGGCGGGTGGAGAATTTCGAGCAGAAACTGGGCCGCGCCTGGGGCCGAGCCGACGAATGGCTGGTCCGGCACTGGCGCACCGTCGTCGTCCTCGCCTGGTTGGCTTACGCCGCCTACTACCTGTTCAGCCGCTACGCGCAGGTGCGCGGTTTCGCGCTGGGCGATACCGACGACAATTTGCGCCTGGCCCAGGTCCGCGCACTGCTCGACGGGCAAGGGTGGTTCGACCTTCGCCAGCACCGGCTCGACCCGGTCCACGGCGGTGCCGACATCCACTGGTCGCGGCTGGTCGACCTGCCGATCGCCGGCCTGATCCTGGCGCTTCGGCCGTTCGTCGGCGGGGTCGAGGCCGAGCGGTGGGCCTGCGCGATCGCACCGCTGTTACCGATGCTTCCGATGCTGGGCGCGATTGCGGTGCTGACGCGCCGTCTGGTCAGTCCGCGCGCGGCGGTGCTGGCGCTGGCGGCGATGGTCTTCGCTGGATCGACCATGGGCATGTATTATCCGCTGCGCATCGACCACCACGGCTGGCAGCTGGCGTTCCTGGCGATCGTCCTGGCCGGACTTGCGGATCCCAGGCGGGCACGGGGCGGTCTGACCACCGGCGTCGCCAGCGCGCTGTCGCTGACCATCGGCCTTGAGATGATGATCTACCTGGCGTTGGCAGGGGTGGCGCAGGTCTTCTTCTGGATCGTCGACCCGTCGGAGCGGCGTCGGCTGATCGCCTATGCCGGAAGTCTGGCGGCCGGGACGGCGGTAGGCTTCGTGCTGTTCGCTTCCTACGCCAACCGCGCGGCCGTGTGCGATGCACTGTCGCCGGTGTGGTTGTCCGACGCGATGGTCGGCGGCGCGTTGCTGGTGGGGCTTGCCTTCTTGCCGGGCCGGCTGACCTCAAGCTGGGCGGTGCGGTTGGCGATGGCGGCCGTCGCCGGCGCGATCGTTGCGGCGTTCCATGCACTCGCCTTCCCGCAATGCCTGTCGCGGCTCGAGGGGGTCAGCCCGCTGGCGACCGAGCTATGGCTGAGCCACGTCAAGGAAGCCCGGCCGATCTATCGCCACAGCGCCGAGATCGCGACGCTGACGCTGGCGCTGCCGATCGGCGGCCTGCTCGGTTATCTCTTGCTGGCGTGGCGGGCGCGGCGCGCGTCGATGAAGCTGGCGAGGACGCTGGCGGTCGCGGCGCCTGCCTTCACCGCGCTGGCGCTGCTGATGTGGCAGACCCGGACGGGACCCGCCGCGCAGATGATGGCGGTGCCGGGCTCCGTCGCCATCGCATTCTTCCTCGCACCGCGCGCCTTCCGCAGCGAGAACAGCCTGGTGCGCGTGCTCGGCACGGTCACCGTCGTGCTGATCGGCATGGGCGCGGCGGTCCCGCTATTGTCGAACTACCTCCCCTTTCCGAAAGAGTTGCCCAAGGCGATGGGCAAGCTGGTCGCCACCGCCAACCGCCGCTGCCCGTCGCTGGCGGCGCTTCGCCCGGTCAATGTCCAGCCAAAGGGCACGATCTTCACCTTCGTCGATTTCGGTCCTCGCATCATCGCGATGACGAAGCACAACGCGATCACCGGCCCCTATCACCGCAACGACCGGGCGATCGCCGATTCGATGCTGGCGTTCCGCGGCGATGCCCGGAATGCTCGCCGGATCATCGTCGATACCTACCGCGCCGACTATGTGCTGGTGTGTCCCAACCAGTCGAGCGCGACGATCTTCATGGCCGAGGCCAAGAAAGGTTTTTACGTGCAGCTGGCCGCGGGGAAGGTGCCCAGCTGGTTGCAGCCGGTCGACCTCGGACCGAAGAGCCCGTGGAAGATGTGGAAGGTCGTGGGGTGATATTTTCCGGTCTTGCTTCCGGCCGGAAAACCGGTTCCCACTTCTCTTGGAAGCGCTCCTAGCCGGCCAGACCGGGCAGGCTGCGTTCGAGCCCGTCGAGCACGAACTGCACCGCCAGCGCGGCGAGGATAACCCCGAGAATGCGGGTGATCATCGCCTCGACCTTGACGCCGATGGCGCGCATCAGCGGACCGGCGGCGAGCATTGCGATCAGCGTCAGCAGGATGACCGCGGTCATCGCGCCGAGCACCGTCAACGATTCCGCGAGCCCATCGGCACGGGCATTCAAGAGCATGACCGACGCGATCGAGCCCGGACCGGCGATCATCGGGATCGCCATCGGAAAGACGCTGATGTCCTCTGCCTCGGGCGTGCCCTCGATTTCTTTCGCGCGCTCCTCGCGTTTTTCGGTTCGCTTCTCGAACACCATCTCCAGCGCGATGATGAACAGCATGATGCCACCCGCCAGCCGGAAGGCGCTGAGGCTGATGCCCATATGCTTGAGCAGCGGTTCGCCGAGCAGCGCGAAGAAGACGAGGATGCACCACGCCACCAGGCTCGACCGGATCGCCATTCGGCGACGATGGGCGACATCGGTGCCGCGGGTCAGCGACGCAAAGATCGGCGCGCAGCCCGGCGGGTCGATGATCACCAGCAGGGTGATGAAGGCGGTGGTGGCAAGCTCGATCATAGCGCCGAGTCGAATGTCACGCCTTCGGTGCGGCAAGCGGAGACGAAGGTGTTGCGGATCAGGCAGGCGATGGTCATCGGCCCGACCCCGCCGGGAACCGGGGTAATCGCGCCGGCCACCGCGCTGGCCGAAGCGAAGTCGACGTCGCCGACCAGGCTGCCTTCCACGCGATTGATGCCGACGTCGATGACGGTGGCGCCCGGCTTCAGCCAATCGCCCTTGACCATTTCCGGCCGTCCGACGGCGGCCACGACGATGTCGGCCTGGCGCACCACGTCGGGCAGGTCACGTGTGCGGCTGTGGGCGATGGTCACGGTGCAGCTGTCGCCAAGCAACAGCAGCGCCATCGGCTTGCCGACGATGTTTGAGCGACCAATGACGACCGCACTCTTGCCGCTCAGCTCGCCGAGCGTCTGGCGGAGCAGCATGAGGCAGCCGAGCGGCGTGCACGGGACGAAACCGGGAAGGCCGGTGGCGAGCCGCCCGGCATTGACCGGATGAAAGCCGTCGACGTCCTTGTCCGGGTCGATGCGCGTGATGACGACCCGCTCGTCGATCTGCGGCGGTAGCGGCAGCTGGACGAGGATGCCGTCGACCGACGGATCGGCGTTGAGCTGATCGACGAGGGTGAGAAGATCGTCCTGCGACGTCGTAGCGGGCAGCTTGTGTTCGAAGCTTTCCATGCCCGCCTCACGGGTCGCCTTGCCCTTCGACCGGACATAGACGGCGCTGGCCGGGTCCTCGCCGACCAGCACGACGGCAAGTCCCGGCGCGCGACCGGTCGCTTCGCGGAAGCGCGCGACCTCGACGGCGACCTTTTCACGAAGCGCGGCGGCCGCCGCCTTGCCGTCGATCAGCGCGGCAGTCACGTGATCGTCGGGCCGAGTTCAAGGTAGAGACCGCCGAGCAGCTTGCGTAGCACCTGGATGCCGAGCAGCACGATCAGCGGCGAGAAATCGATCCCGCCGAAATCCGGAAGCAGGCGCTTGATCGGACGGTACAGCGGGGCGGTGATGCGCTCGATCGTCATCGCCAGCGTGCGGACGAAGTTCGACTGCATGCTGATGACGTTGAAGGCGATCAGCCAGCTCAGGATGACCTGGGCGATGATGACCCAGGTCGCGAGCTGCAGGATCATGTCGATGATCTGGAAGAGGGCGAGAACCATGGCCGCTCTCTAGCGGGGCGCCGTGGCCCCGTCCATCAGGGAGCGAACCGTTCGCGCTGCGCTTCGGCCAGGATCAGGGCGAAGTCGTCTTCGGGCGCATTCCATTCCGCGATGGGCGTCCAGCCGCCGGCGAGCAGCAGCAATCTCCCGCCCCGCGGTCCATATTTGTGGCTGTTCTCGGTGTGGATGCTCCGACCCTTCGCAAAGGAGAAGCGTTCGCCCTCCACGGTGAAGCTGACATCGCGGGTGGCCACAAGGTGCATCTCGATTCGCGCCAGCATGTCGTTCCAGCGCGCCTCGTGCGCGAAGGCATCGACCGGGATGTCGCCGTTCAGCTCGCGGTTGATGCGCGTCAGCAGGTTGCGATTGAATTCGGCGGTCACCCCTTCCGGGTCGTCGTAGGCGGCGATCAGGCGGTCGACCGGCTTGACCCGGTCCATGCCGATCAGGAGCCGCGCACCGGTGCCCAGCGTCGCGCGGAAATTGTACAACAGGTCGGTCGCGCTCGACGGGACGAAATTACCGATCGTCGATCCAGGAAAAAAGCCGAGGCGGGGCATGCCCTCGATTCCCGCGGGCAAGGCAACGGTCTTGGTGAAGTCCGCTTCGACCGGATAGACGGCAAGGTCGGGCAGGTCGGCGTCAAGCTGCGCCGCGCTGTCGCGCAGGTAATCGCCGCTGATGTCGATCGGCACATAGGCGGTGGCGGCGATGGCATCGACCAGCAGGCGAATCTTGGTGGCGGACCCGGCGCCGAATTCGACCACCGCGCCGCCCTTGCCGACGCGCGCGGCGATCTCCGGCATCTTGGCGTCGAGCAACGCCGTCTCGGTCCGCGTCGGATAATAGGATGACAGGCGGGTTATGTCGTCGAACAGTTCCGACCCGCGCCGGTCGTAGAGCCAACGGGCGGGAATCGCCGGAATCGGTTCGGCCAGGCCGGCAAGGACGTCGCGACGAAAAGCGGGGTCGACGGGGTCGGCCTTGGGCGCGTCAAAGGTCTTTAGCAAGACGGACTCCGGTGAACTGCCAGCGTGCCGCCGGTGGGAAGAAATTGCGATAGGAGGCGCGTGAGTGACCACGTGGCGTGGCGCAGCTAGCGCCCTTCAGCACCATCTGCCCGCTCATGAACTTTCCGTTGTACTCGCCCACGGTTCCGGCCTCGGGCATGAAGCCGGGGTATGGCAGGTAGGCCGACTGGGTCCATTGCCAGACGTCGCCGAATGGCCCGCCGCCGGGTTTGGGCAGGACCGCGCCGGCATGGTCTAGCTGGTGGCCGAGACTGGGGTCGGCGCTGTCGAGCATCGCTTCCCATTCGAATTCGGTCGGCAGGCGCGCACCGGCCCAGCGGGCGTAAGCGTCGGCTTCGTAATAGCTGACATGGTCGACCGGCGCGGCGCGGTCGATCGGGCGGCGGCCGGCCAGCGTGAACGCCTCGCCGTCGCGCCAGTATAGCGGCGCGGTCACTCGGTCGCGCTGCACCCAGTCCCAACCGTCGCTCAACCACAACGTCGGCGTGGTGTATCCTCCGTCGGTGATGAACTCCTGCCATTCGCCGTTCGTCACCGCGCGATTGGCGATGGCGTGCGGGTGCACCAGCGCCTGGTGGCGGGGGCGTTCGCAATCGAAGGCGAAGCCGCTAGAGGCGCCAACCTCGACCAATCCCTCGCGGCCCGGAAGCCAAGTCAGTGGCTCGGTCGCGAAGCAAGGCGCGGCGTCGATCGGCGCGTAGGCCGGCTCGAGCGGATTTTCGGCGAGGGTGGCGAGGATATCGGTGAGGAACAGTTCCTGGTGCTGCTGTTCATGTTCGATGCCCAGCGCAACAAATGCCAAAGCGTCGCCAGAAAGGCCGGGGACCGCGGCCTGAAGCGCTTCGTCGACCGCGCGGCGATAGTCGCGGACCTCATCGAGGCTCGGACGGCTGATCATGCCGCGCCGGGGGCGATCGTGGCGGTTGCCTTCGCCATTGTAATAGCTGTTGAACAGGAACGGCCAGCGCTCGTCGTGCAGGCGGTAACCGGGAACATGATCGCGGAGCACGAAGGTCTCGAAGAACCAGGTCGTGTGCGCTAGGTGCCATTTCGCCGGCGACGCGTCGGGGTGCGGTTGAATGGTGGCGTCGGCGTCGCTCAACGGTTCGGCGAGCGCCAGCGTCAGCGCGCGCGTCACCTGCAGCCGTTCGGCCAGCGTTCGGTCAGGATCGGATCGCGCCATGTTCCCCTTCCCCCGCTCAACGGGTGGCGAAACGAAACGTTCAATCGCCGCGCGTCGCCCCGGGCTGCCACAACACGTCACCCCCTTCGCCCGCCGCCACGAAACGTGCGAGGACGAAGAGGTAATCGGACAGGCGATTAAGATAGGCGAGCGCGTGCGGGTTGACCGCTTCGCCCCCGTCCCGGAGCGCGACCGCCGATCGCTCCGCCCGCCGCGTCACCGCGCGCGCGAGGTGAAGGGAAGCGACCAATCGCGAGCCGCTGGGCAGGATGAAGCTGGTCAGCGGCTCCAGGTCGGCATTGGCGTGATCGATGCGATGCTCGATCCGCTCGACCTGCGCGGCGATTATCCGCAGGGCATGTTCCTCGAACTCGGTATCGAACGGGGTCGCGAGGTCGGCGCCAAGGTCGAACAGCTCGTTCTGGACGAGCAGCAGTTCGGACTTGAGATGCGCTTCCTTCACGTCCGCGATAATCAGGCCGATGGCACTGTTGGCCTCGTCGACGTCGCCGATCGCCGCCAATCGCGCGCTCGACTTGCTGACCCGGCTGCCATCCACCAACCCGGCGGTGCCGCCGTCGCCGGTGCGGGTATAGATCTTGTTGAGCTTGACCATCGTCGGGCCGCGACCGGCGCCTAGGCCTTGCCGCCGGCGAGCGCGAGGATGGCGATGACCAGCACAATCGCGACGCCCTGGAACAGCACGCGCTTCTGCATGTAATTCTGCTGTTGCTGTCCGCTGATGTCCTTGCCGGATGCCATCGCCATGACCCCACGGGCGAGGACGAAGAGAACGGCGGCCATGGCCACCACGAGCAGGATGATGAGGAGCGTGGACATGGTCGCTATCTAGGCTTCCGACAGTCGGAATCCTAGGGGAGGTCACCCTTTATCAGCCGTTGGACGAGGACCCGGCCGTCGACGCCCGAATCTCGCATCGCTGCCAGCGTCGGCGCCTGGTCGCGCTTGGCGAGGCGGCGGCCGCTGTCGTGAGTGACAAGGCGATGGTGCAGGTAAGTCGGCTCCGGCAGGTCGAGCAGCATCTGCAACAAGCGCTGGGTCGGGGTCGACGGGCGGAGGTCCATGCCGCGCACGACCAGCGTCACGCCGGAATCCGCATCGTCGACAACGCAGGCGAGGTGGTAGGATGATGGCGCGTCCTTGCGGGCAAGGATGGCGTCGCCGATGTCCGCGGGGTCGCGGTGAAGCTTCGCCCATCGTCCTCGCGCCACGTCGGCAAGCCGGCGAGGGCGAGGGCCCTTGCGCTGTCCAGCCGCCAGCTGTGCGGCGTCGTCGCGCGACGCGCCGAATCGTCGGCAAGGCCGCGGCAGGTGCCGGGATAGCCTCCTCCGGCATCGCCATGCGGCGCGGTCAGCGACTGGACAATGTCGGCGCGGGTGCAGAAGCAGGGGTAGGCGAGGCCGAGCGCCTTCAACCGGTCGAGCGCGGCGGCATAGTCATCGGTCCGCCGCGACTGGACCAGCGGTGGCCGGTCGGGCGAAAGGCCGAGCCAATCCAGGTCTTCGAAAATCCCGTCGATGAATTCGGGCCGGCAGCGACCGGGGTCGAGATCCTCGATCCGCACCAGGAAGTCACCGCCGCCCGCTTTGGCGCGGGCATGACCGATCGCCGACGAATAGGCGTGGCCAAGATGAAGGCGGCCAGACGGCGACGGGGCGAAGCGAGTGGTGACCTGTTGCAAAAACGACTCTTGACGGTGATTCGCGGCTCATGCTGTCATGCCATCGTCAAACCGGGTTGGCATCCGGGGCGAGACTAAGACGGAAAGACGGGCCTTGGGCCGCCGGTCTTCCCGCCATGGGTGCGATCCGGCCGGGGGAACGGCGTCGGGGCCATAACGGACCACTGACGCTGGAGAGACTTGCGCCGTGTATCACCCCGACCTCATCCGCCATCCCGAAAGCTGCCCCGCCCTCGTCCTCAACGCCGACTATACGCCGCTGAGCTACTATCCATTGTCGCTGTGGCCGTGGCAGACGGCGGTCAAGGCGATGTTCCTGGAGCGTGTCGACGTCGTGTCGCACTACGAGCGGGAGGTGCGCAGCCCGTCGGCCAGCCTCAAGCTGCCGTCGGTTATCGCCCTTCGCCAGTTCGTTCGACCGAATGAGCATCCCGCCTTCACCCGCTTCAACCTGTTCCTTCGCGACCGCTTTCGCTGCGTCTATTGCGGGTCGGCACGGGAGCTGACGTTCGACCACGTCGTGCCACGCGCCCAGGGTGGCCGGACGACCTGGGAAAACGTCGCCACCGCCTGCGCCCCGTGCAATCTCAAAAAGGGCGGCCGAACGCCGCGCCAGGCGCAGATGCATATTCATGAGGAGCCATACCGTCCGACCAGCTGGCAGTTGCAGGACCATGGCCGCGCCTTCCCGCCCAACTACCTGCACCAGAGCTGGCGCGACTATCTCTATTGGGACATCGAACTCGATCCGTGAGGCCCGCGGCCTAACCGAGCGTTAACCATTTCGCTTCACACCTGCGGCCATGACCGGCCAACCCTTCCCCTCGCGAATCCTGATCGTCGAACCCAATGAGCGCGCCCTCACCGTCATGGCCAAGCGCGTCGCCGAAGCGGGCTATCGCGTGGTGGCGTGCGACAAGCCCACCTCGGCGATGGCCGAACTTCATCGCCAGCCCGCCGACCTGGTCATTGCCGAATTGCGCATGCCGGGGCTGAGCGGCGTGGAGCTGGTGCGAATGATCCGCTACGACAGCACGGTCAAGGAAACGCCGGTTATCCTGATCACTGGCCGGTCGGACGCCAGCGGGGCGATCGACGGGTTCGGTGCCGGGGCCGACGACGTCGTTGCCAAGCCGTTCGACTTCTCCGTGTTGCTCGCCCGCGTCGACCGGCGGCTGGCGCGTGCGCGATTGATCCGGGAGCTTCGCGAAGACAACGCGGTCCTTGATGCGCGGGTTATTACTCGCGCGATCGAACTGGGCGAAGCACGCGCAGCGCTCCAGGCGAGCGAGGCCGGATTGCTCCGTCTCCAGAAAATCGTCGCGCGGTCCGCCGGCTAGCGCGCCGCCAGGAATTCCTCGATCCGCGACCTGAGTTCGGGCCGCTCCAGCGCGATCGCCAGGTTGGCGAGGACGAAGCCGGCCTTGTCGCCGCAATCGTGGCGCACCGCGTCGACCGTCACCGCATGGAACGGCTGGCGCCCGATCAGCTTGGCCATGGCATCGGTCAGCTGGATTTCTCCGCCCGCCCCCGGCTCCTTCGCGTCGAGAATGGTCATCACCTCGGGCTGCAGGATGTAACGGCCGACGACCCCCAGCCGCGACGGCGACTCCTCGGGCTTCGGCTTTTCCACCAGGCCCCGCACCTCGGTGGCATTGCCCCGGGTGTCGCCCGGCGTGATGATTCCGTAGCTGCCCGTCTTGTCGGCCGGCACTTCCTGCGCACAGACGATATTGCCGCCATGCTGCTGGTAGGCGTCGACCATCTGGCGAAGCGCGCCGGGCGTTCCGAACATCAGGTCGTCGGGAAGGAGCACCGCGAACGGTTCGTCGCCGACGATATGGCGCGCGCACCACACGGCATGGCCGAGGCCGAGCGGTTGCTGCTGGCGGACCGAGACGATCTCGCCGAAATTGGAGCGGCTGCCGGACAAGGGGTCGAGGCTTTTCCCAGCCTTGCTCATCGTCGCCTCAAGCTCGAAGCCCATGTCGAAATAGTCGACCAGGCTCGATTTGCCGCGCCCGGTGACGAAGATCATTTGCTCGATGCCGGCCTCGCGCGCCTCGTCAACGGCGTACTGGATCAGCGGCCGGTCGACCACCGTCAGCATTTCCTTCGGCATGGTCTTGGTCGCGGGCAGCAGGCGAGTGCCGAGCCCGGCGACCGGGAAGACCGCCTTGCGAATGGGTTTGGCGCTCATCGCGGTTCCTCTGCGTTGTCGGGTCCGGTGGTGGCCGCGGCCGGCTCGGTCACTTCGGTCGGTGACGTTGGCGCCAGGTTGGCGTCGGGTGGCGGCAGGTCGAACGGATCGGCCTTGCGCGGCTGCGACCGCTTCAGCAGTTCATCGACCCGTTCGGGCCGGGCCTGCGGGTCGAACGCCAGCAAATCCTCCGGCGTCGGCGCTTCGCGCGCCATCAATGGCTTGATCGGAAGCCGTTGCCCTGCGGCAGGCTCCAGCGGGCCAACCTTGCCGCACGCCGCCAGCGCCAACATCGCGCCGGCCAGCAAGATCTTGTGCCGCATCCTCACCCTC
Source organism: Sphingomonas rhizophila (assembly GCF_014396585.1). Classification (GTDB taxonomy): domain Bacteria; phylum Pseudomonadota; class Alphaproteobacteria; order Sphingomonadales; family Sphingomonadaceae; genus Sphingomicrobium; species Sphingomicrobium rhizophilum. The sequence goes on along the minus strand of NZ_CP060717.1, from coordinate 2,169,473 downwards.
GCTTCGCAATCGCCGCGCGGGCCGCGGCGATGGCCTCCCTTACCTTGGCCGGTGCGGTGCCGCCAGCCGAGGTTCGCGCCGCGACGGAGCTTTCCACCGACAGGCGGGGGATCGCACTGTCGACGATCCGGGGATCGACCGCTTGAAGCTCGCCCAGCGTCAGCTGGTCCAGAGGCTTGCCCGCCGCTTCCGCCACCGCCACGGCGCGGCCGGCGATGTGATGCGCCTCGCGAAACGGCACCCCGGCATCGCTGACCAGCCAGTCGGCAAGGTCGGTGGCGGTGGCGTGGCCGGCGGCGGCGACCGCGCGCATCCGCTCCGGAAGGAAGGTCAGGTCGGCAACCATTCCGGCCATCGCCGCCAGGCTGAGCGCCAGAAGGTCGTGAGCGTCGAACAGCGGCGGCTTGTCGTCCTGCAGATCCTTTGAATAGGCGAGCGGCAGTCCCTTGAGGATGACCAGTAGGGCGACGAGGTCGCCGATGATCCGCCCGGCATGGCCGCGGACCAGTTCGGCGGCATCCGGATTGCGCTTGTTGGGCATGATCGAGCTTCCGGTCGACCAGGCGTCGGGGAGTGTGACGAAGCCGAACGGCTGCGACGCCCACAACACGATTTCTTCCGCGAGCCGCGACAAATGGACCGATGTCAGCGCGGCGGCGTGGAGATAATCGACCACGAAGTCGCGGTCGCTGACGGCGTCGATGCTGTTGGCGGTCGGGCGGTCAAAATCGAGCGACGACGCCGTGACGTCACGGTCGAGCGGGAAGCCGGTCCCGGCCAGCGCCGCCGAGCCCAGCGGCGATTCGTTCATCCGCGCCCGCGCATCGGTGAAGCGACTGCGGTTGCGGACCATCATCTCGCGATAGGCGAGCAGGTGATGGCCGAGCGTCACCGGCTGGCCCGACTGGAGATGGGTGAAGCCGGGCATGACGGTGTCGGCATGCTCCTCGGCGCGGTCGAGCAGCACCGCTTCAAGCGCGTCGATGCCCTCGACCGCTTCGTCGATGCAATTGCGAACGAACAGGCGGAAGTCGGTCGCGACCTGGTCGTTGCGCGATCGCGCCGTGTGCAGGCGCCCGGCGGGCTCGCCGATCAGTTCGCCGAGGCGATGCTCGACATGCATGTGGATGTCTTCCAGTGCCGCGTCCTCGTGGAGCTTGCCCTCCCCGATCTCCAGCCCGACCGCGTTCAGCCCTTCGTCGATCGCGCGGGCGTCGGCTTCGCTGAGGATGCCTTGCCGGCGAAGCATGTCGGCATGGGCGCGGCTGGCGGCGATGTCTTCGCGCCACAACCGCTTGTCGACGCCGATCGACGCATTTATCTCGCGCATCACTGCGGATGGGCCGCCCGCGAAGCGACCGCCCCACATCTGGTTGGAGTTACCCGTGCGGCCGATGATCTTTCTCCTGGCGGCGATGCTGCTGACGACGACGGCCTGCGATAGGCAAAAGGCCGAAGCGCCTCAAGGCTCGGCCACCGGCGAGCCTTCGGCGATGAAGGGCGTGGACCGAAGCCACAAGGGCACGCAAGCGCCCGACGCGGTCTTCCGCGACCCCGACGGGGAGATATCAGCCTGTCCGAATTTGCCGGAGCCCCGGTGCTGGTCAACCTTTGGGCCAGTTGGTGCGCGCCATGTGTGAAGGAACTGCCGACCCTTGACGCGCTTTCGAAATCCCAGCGCCAGGACGGCGCGCTGGGCGTGATCGCGGTCAGCCAGGACATTGGCGAGCAGGCCTCGGTCCGCGCGTTCCTCGACAGCCACAAGATCGCCGACCTTGGCGCCTATCACGATCCCGAGATGAAATTGTCGAGCGCCCTCGACGTCCAGGTCATGCCCACCAGCGTCTTGTACGACAAGAACGGCCGCGAAGTGTGGCGTTACATCGGCGACCTCGACTGGACCGGCGCCGAGGCGCGGGCGTTACTGGCCGAGGCGCGCTAGGCGGTTCGCCAGCCGGCCGTCGATGACCGCGAGGCCGGCGAAGATCAGCAGCAGGCCGCCAAGCTGGTTGATCCCCAGCTGCTCGCCAAAGGCCAGTCCGCCGACGATGATGGCGACGGGCGGCACCAGCAAGGTGACGAGCAATGAGTTGGTCGCGCCGGCACGCTCGATCAGCCGGAAGAAGACGATGTAGGCGATCGCCGAGCAGACGAGGGCGAGGATCGCCACCGAGCCCCAGGCATAAAGCGAGGTGGTCAGGCCGTTCCACGGCTGGTCGACCCACAGCGCGATCGGCGCCAGCATCACCGCGCCGGCGACGAACTGGGCCGTGGCAAGCTCCATCGGTCCGACGCCTTGCGCCTTGAACCGCCGCGCGTGGATCCCGGCCAGTGCATAAAGGAACGACGCGAACAGGCAGGCGATCTGGGCAAGCAGGTGGTCGCCGTCATCGGCCGCAAGCTGCGGCCCGATCATCACCGCGACGCCGGCGAAACCGACCAGCACCCCGATCAGCCGGGCCGGCGTCAGCCGCTCGTCGCGGGTCAGCAGGTGGGCGGCGAGCACGCCCCAGATCGGGGTGGTCGCCTGCAGGATGGCGGCAAGACCACTGGCGATGTGGCGCTGGCCCCAGCCGAACAGGATGAACGGGATGATGTTGTTGAGCAACGCCAGCACCGCCACCGAGCCCCACAGGGCGAGCGGCAGCGACAGGCGCTTGCCGCTGACTCGCAGGATCACGACCAGTGCCGCAGCCGCCATGACAACGCGAAGCCAGACATAGGTCAGCGGCTCGAAATGGGCGACCGCGACCTTGATGAACATGAACGCCGAGCCCCACACCAAGGCGAGCCCGAGCAGCATAAGCCATTCGGTGCGGCCCATGAGTGGCACGCCGCTGACGACCGGCGCAGGAGCGCGGAATTCGTCGATCGATGCCAGGCGGTCGATAGGGGCCATCCGGCCTGACTATGGGCAAGCGCGGCGGCACGCCAATCAAACGCGCATTGAAATCGATAAGCTGTACTTATCGGTTAGTCGCGCAGCAGCTCGTTGACCGAGGTCTTGGACCGGGTGCGTTCGTCGACCCGCTTGACGATGACGGCGCAGGCGAGGCCCGGCCCGCCGTCCTTGCCCGGCAGTGTCCCCGGGACGACCACCGAGTAGGCCGGAACTCGTCCGTAGACAACTTCACCAGTCGCCCGATCGACGATCTTGGTCGATGCGCCGATGAAGACTCCCATTGAGATCACGGCCCCCCGCTCGACGATGACCCCTTCCGCGACCTCCGACCGGGCGCCGATGAAGCAATCGTCCTCGATCACCACCGGCCCGGCCTGAAGCGGCTCGAGCACCCCGCCGATCCCGGTCCCGCCGGAAATATGCACGTTGCGGCCGATCTGCGCGCAGCTGCCGACCGTCGCCCAGGTGTCGATCATGGTCCCTTCACCGACATAGGCGCCGACGTTGACGAAGCTGGGCATCAGCACGGCATTGCGGGCAATGAACGACCCGCGGCGGACGACCGCGCCCGGCACGACCCGAAAGCCGCCCTCGCGGAACCGCTCTTCGGTCCAGCCCTGGAACTTGGACGGCACCTTGTCGAACGCCGGGGCGCCGGCGGCGCCGTCGGGCACCAGCATATTGTCGTTCAGGCGGAACGACAGCAGCACCGCCTTCTTCAGCCACTGGTTGACCGTCCAGCCGTCCGCGCCCGGCTCGGCGACCCGCGCTTCGCCCGCGTCGAGCAACGCCAACGCAGTCTCCACCGCAACGCGCACCTCTCCGCCGGTGAGGAGGCTGATGTTGGCGCGGTCTTCCCACGCGGCATCGATGGTCGATTGGATCTGGGCGGTCATTGATCTTCCTTCGTGATCGTTTCGAGCCATTCGCCGACGTTGCGAATGGTGAAGTCGATGAAATCGGGGTGGTGGCCGTGATTGCCGCGTTCGGAGCCGTTGTCGACCCACACGGTGGTCAGGCCCAGGTCTTTCGCCGGCTTGAGGTTCTGCGCCATGTCCTCGACCATCAGGGCGCGGGCCGGATCGATGGCGAATTTGTCGAGCAGCAGGCGGTAGCCATGGGCGTCGGGCTTGGGACGTAGCTCGGCGGCGTGGATGTCGTGGAGCGCTTCGAACGCATCGCCGATGCCGATCGCCTCCAGTACGCGACGGGCATAGGGCGCATCGCCGTTGGTGAAGACCAGCTTCTGCCCGGGAAGCCGGGCCAGGCCCCGTGCCAGCCTTTCGTCGTTACACACCCGGTCGAGCGGAATATCGTGAACGTCGTCGAGGAAGTGATGCGGGTCGACATCATGTTCGTGCATCAATCCGCGAAGAGTCGTCCCATGCGTGTGGAAATGCGCCTTCTGGACCCGCCGCGCCTCGTCCGCTTCGACCGACAGTAGGCGCGCGATGTACGCCGTCATCCGCTCGTCGATCAGGTCGAACAGCCGCGTTTCGGCAGGGTAGAGGCAGTTATCGAGATCAAAAATCCAGTGGCGGACGTGGGCGAGGCGCGGATCCATCGTCCGCGCGCCTAGCCCTTTTTGACATGGCCGCCAATTGAAAGCATTTGTTAACCATACGACTGATAGAAAAGCCTAGAGTTTTCATGCATTTGAGCGGGGTAATCGGGAAATGAACCGGCTTCTGGTGACGACGGCCTGCGGGCTGATGCTTGGTCTCTCCGCATGCGGTGGCGGCGGCGGAAGCGCTCCTATCCGGTCAACGCCCACCCCGACGCCTACGCCTACGCCTACGCCGACCCCGACTCCGACGCCGACGCCGACGCCGACCCCCTCGACGGTCAATTACAACACGGCGGAATATCAGCGCTCGAATGGCGCCCTGTCGTCAGGCGCGATCACGGCGTGGCAAGGCGGCGCGACCGGCCAGGGCGTCAAGGTTGCGGTCATCGACACGGGCATCAACCCCGACCTCGCCGAGTTTGCCGGGCGGATCGACCCTGCCAGCGCCGATGTCGCCGGAACGCGTGGCCTTGGCGACCTCGACGGGCACGGGACCGCCGTATCGGCGACCATCGCCGCGGCGCGCAACAGCGCCGACAGCATGGGTGTCGCATTCGACGCGACCATCGTCGCGCTTCGGGCCGACGAACCCGGTACCTGCGTCAGCGCGGATGGCTGCAACTTTTACGACGACGCCATCGCGCGTGGTGTCGATGCCGCCCGCGTTGCCGGTGCCCGGGTAATCAACATGTCCCTGGGCGGCGATCCGCCGGGCACGCAGCTGCTCAATGCGATCGGGCGGGCAGTCAATGCGGGAATCGTCGTCGTTATCTCGGCCGGCAACGACGGACGCGATCCGGCCAAGGGCAACAACTCCGATCCCTTCGCGCTGACCGCGGCCGCGACTTATCCGGGGAAGGTCATCATCGCCGGCGCGCTCAACGGTTCGCTGACTGACCTGGCCGACTTTTCCAATCGCGCCGGGGCGGGACAGGACTGGTACCTGGCTGCGCTGGGGTCGAGCGTTCGGACGATCAACCAGGACGGGCAGGCCTTCAACTATTCCGGGACCAGCTTCTCCGCGCCGATCATCAGCGGTGCGGTCGCGCTGATGGCGGACGCGTTCCCCAATCTCACGGGCCAGCAAATCATCGAATTGCTGATCAACACGGCCGACGACCTGGGCGCGGTCGGGGATGATTCGATTTATGGCCAGGGGCGACTGAACATTACCCGCGCCTTCCAGCCGTCGGGTACGACCAAGATGGCCGGAACCGGGAACGTAGTGACCGCAGAATCGACGAGCGGGTCGCTGCCGGAAGCCGCCGGCGATTCGGTCCAGTCCAGTGCCGGCCTCGGCGCGGTCATCCTCGATGGCTATTCGCGCGCTTATGCGACCAACCTTGCCAGCGGCCTGCAGGCCGCAGAGCGTCGCCAGCCTTTGCAACGCGCGCTTGGCGGGAACGTCCGCACCAACGGCGTGTCGGCCGGCCCGATTTCGGTGACGTTGAGCGTCGCCAATCGCGACGGGATGCCGACGGCTGGTTTCGCCGCGACGGACATCGGCCCCCGCGACCAGGCGGCCTCGCGGCTGGTGGCGGGCAATGTCGTGGCGCGGATCGATTCGAAGACGCGCCTGGCGCTTGGCATCGCGGACAGCGCCAAGGCACTCGAGCGGCGCCTGTCCGGCGCCAGTCCCGGCGCATTCCTGATCGCTCGCGATACCAGCGGCGAGCCCGGCTTCAGCGCCCGCCGCGGGCAGTCGGCCGCCCTTCGGCGCGAACTGACCGGAAAGCTCGGCATGACACTGTCGATGGAGCAGGGCGAGGTTGATCGGACCACCGCCTTGACCGGCGATGCTTCACCCTATCGCATCGGTGCCGTCAGCTTCGACCGGACGATTGGCGACAGGGGCTGGGGGTCATTCGGGGTCACCCGGCTCGACGAGCGGCGCACGTTGCTTGGCGGTGAATTGGGCACTTCCTTCGGTGGCGGCGGGTCGGCAACCTGGTTCGCCGATGCCGAATATCGCCATCGCTTGGGCAGCGACGTCGTGGCGACGTTGGCGGCCCGGCGCGGCTGGACGAGTTTCGCTGGCGGCAAGTTCGCGACCGGCGCCTATTCGTTCGACCTGTCGCGGTCAGGCCTGCTGGGGGAAGGCGATCGCCTCGGCCTGCGCGTTTCCCAGCCACTGCGGATCGAAAGCGGCGGCTTCGCGCTGATGCTCCCGACCGGCTATGACTATAGCACGGGCGAAGCCAGTTTCGGTCTGTCGCGCCTGTCCCTGTCGCCTAGCGGCCGCGAAATCGATGCCGAGCTTGGCTATTCGACGACACTCGGCAACGGCTGGATCGGAACGAACCTGTTCTTCCGCCGTCAGCCCGGTCACATCGCCGCGGCCGACGCCGACGTTGGCGCCGCCGTTCGCTATTCGCTGAACTTCTGACCGGTCAGGCGGTGGGCCGTGCCCGCCGCCCGATGCCGGGAAGCAACTTGCCGACCCTTGCCGAATAGTCGTCGTAGGCCGACCCGAAGTGTGCCCGAAGGTCGCGTTCCTCATGGGCGATGCCGATGAGGATATAGACCTGCATGCCGATGACGAACAGCAGGTGGCCGATGCTCATGAACGGCACCGACCAGAACGCGATCGAGAATCCCAGATAGAGCGGATGACGGACGTACCGGTAGAACATCGGTTCGCGAAGCTTTGCCGGGCCGGGATCGGCGGGTCGGCCATGGTTCCACGACTGTTTCAGGCCGAACAGCTCGAAATGATTGATTAGCCATGTGCTGATGAACAGCACGGCCCAGCCGATGGCGAAGACCGTCCAAAGCACAGGCTCTGCGGCAGTCCCGCGGACGTCCCAGACAGTGCCCTCGATCGGGTGCCAGAACCACAGGAGAAGGGCGAGCATCAGGCTGGCGGCGAGGACATAGGTCGATCGTTCGAGCGAAGAAGGAACAATCCTGGTCCACGCGGCCTTGAACCGGGGCCGGGCCATGACGCTGTGCTGCAGTCCGAACAGCGCGATGAGTGCGAGGTCGACGACCATCGCCTGGGCCAGCGGCTGTCCGTTCACGCCATCGTCGACCGTGGTCGGCACGAACGGCAGGCCGGCAAGAAAGGCGACGAGCCATAGGAAGGTGGCGAAGAAGATGAGGTAAGCGACAAGGCCATAAGCCACGGCAAGAGTACGCTGCATAACGACCCCCCCCAGATTTACCCGCCCCTTGTATCACGACTGGCCGGTCGGAAAAACTTCCGTGCGTCAGCGGCGCATTTTGACCGGGGTGAGGTCGGGGCAGCCGTCCTTCATTGGCAGCATGGCGTAGACCGCATCAGCCGGCGGAAGCTCGGTGAGCTTGTGGACCCTGGCCTTCTGCCGGTCCTTTTTGGCGAGGTAGTTGAGGTCCGGACACCGCTCCAAGACGGTCGCCGCGGCGGGCGCCGCCGCGTTTGGCGATTTCGGGGGCTGGGCGAACGCGGCGCTGCAGATCGTTGCGGCGAAGAGCAAGGGGAAACGCATGGCACTTTCCTTTCTCGACAAGCGCGATGAGCCTATGCCGGTCGATCAGGAGTGCCAAACGGCTTTCGTCAAACGGTGAAGCTTTCCCCGCAGCCGCAGGCGCCCTTGGCGTTGGGGTTGTCGAACACGAAGCCGGCGGCGAAATCGTCTTCCTGCCAGTCCATCGTCGAACCGATCAGGTAGAGCAGCGAGGCGCCGTCGACGAAGAAGATGCCGCCCGGCGTTTCGATCCGTTCGTCGAAGGGATTAGCCTCGGTGACATAATCGACCGAGTAGGCCAGGCCTGAGCAGCCGCGCTTTGGCGTCGACAGCTTGACGCCGATCGCGCCATCCGGCGCCTTGGCCATCAGGTCGGCGATCCGCGCCTCGGCGGCCGGGGTCAGGATGATCGCGGCGGGACGCTGACGGGTCTTCACATCGCTCATCACAGCATCCCCAGTTCAAGGCGCGCTTCGTCGCTCATCTTCGACGGGTCCCACGGCGGATCCCACACCAGCTTGACCTCCGCATCGCGGATTCCGGGAACCGACAGGACTCGAAGCTCGACTTCGCCCGGCATCGATTCCGCCACCGGGCAGTGCGGCGTGGTCAGGGTCATGGTGACGACCGCGTCGCCATCCTCGCTGATCGCGACGTCATAGATCAGGCCGAGCTCGTAAATGTCGACCGGGATCTCGGGATCGTAGATCGACTTCAGCGCCTCGATCACCGCTTCCTGCAATTCGCCACCGGGCGCGTGCGCCTCCAGCGGCGGCTTGGTCTCGGCCAGGAAGCCGGCGAGGTAATCGCGCTTGCGCTCGACGTCCGGCGTCAGTCGGGCGCGCGGCGGCGCATCGACGCCGTCGACTTCCTCGATCTCGATTTTCTGTTCCTCGCCCATCATCCGAAAATCCGTTTCACCTTGTGCAATCCGCGCACCAGCGCCTCGATGTCCGACACGTCGCTGTGCGCGGCGAAGCTTGCCCGGGCCGTCGCGGGAACGCCGAGATGGTCCATCAGCGGCTGCGCGCAATGATGCCCGGCGCGCACCGCGACGCCTTCGTCATCCAATATGGTGGCGGTGTCGTGCGCGTGCACCCCCTCGACATTGAAACTGACGATCCCGGCGCTGTCTTCCGGGCCGTAAAGTGTAATGCCGGGAATGGAGCGCAGTGCCTCGCGGCAGTCGGCGACCAGCGCGCTTTCATGCGCATGCAAAGCGTCGAGCCCGATGCCGCGAGTCCAGTCGATCGCGGCGTGCAGGCCGACCGCTCCGACGATGTGCGGCGTTCCCGCTTCGAACCGGGCCGGCGGCGGGAGGAAGGTCGTTTGCTCGAAGGTCACGCGGTCGATCATCGCGCCGCCGCCCTGGTAGGGTGGCAGCGCAGCGAGGCGGTCGGCCTTGCCCCAAAGTGCGCCGATGCCGGTCGGGCCATAGAGCTTGTGGCCGGAGAAGACGTAGTAGTCGCAACCGATCGCGGCGACATCGACCGGCAGGCGCGGCGAAGCCTGGCACCCGTCGAGCAGCAGGGCGGCGCCGACATGTTGCGCGATGGATGCGGCGCGCTTCGTATCGAGGATCGATCCCAGCACGTTGGAAACATGGGCGAGGGCGATGATCGCATGCTCCTCGCTCGCCATGCGTTCGGCAGCGTCGAGGTCGACCTGCCCGTCGGCGGTCAGCGGAACCGCGTCGACCTGGTAGCCGGCAAGCTGCCACGGGACGATGTTGGAATGATGTTCCAGCGTCGAGAGGAGGACCCGATTGCGGCTTTCGCGCGGATGCGATTGCGCGACCAGGTTGATGGCTTCCGTCGCGCCGCGGGTGAAGACGATCTCCTGTTCGGCGCCGCCGATCAGCGCGGCCGTGGCAGCGCGCGCGGCCTCGAAACTTTGCGTCATCGACGCCGATCGCTCGTAGACGCCGCGATGCACGGTGGCATAGTCGCGGCCATAGGCCTGGACGACGGCGTCGATCACCGCCTGCGGCTTTTGCGCGGTCGCAGCGCTGTCGAGGTAATGCCAGCCGGCGGGAATTGCCGGGAACTGCTCACGGACCGCGAGCGCGGCGTTGACCGGCACCTCCGCGTTCACCGCACCACCGCCTTCAATGCGGCGCGCGCGGCGTCCGCGATGCCTTGATCGTCGCCGAGAATTCCGTCCCACAGCCCGCCGACAAACCCTTCCAGCAGCAGCGCGCGGGCACTGGCCGGATCGAGACCGCGTGCGGCGGCGTAGAATAGCTGGTTGCGATCGAGCTCACCGACCGTCGCGCCGTGCGCGCATTTCACGTCGTCGGCGTAGATCTCCAGTTCGGGCTTGGCGTTGGCGGTCGCACCGCGGTCGAGCAGCATCGCCTTCACCGACTGTTCGCTATCGGTGCCCTCGGCCCCGCGCGACACCGCGACCTTGCCGAGATAACTGCCAGTGGCCTTGCCGCCGAGCACGCTGCGCACCGTCTGGCGCGAGGTAGCCGACGGTTCGACGTGGCGGACGGTGGTGACGATCTCAAGCGTCGCCGATCCGCCACCGATGTTGGCGGCGTCGAAGGTAAAGTCGGCGGCGTCGTGCAACGTAACGTCGAGTTCGATGCGGCCATAACGCGCCGCGGCGTTCAGCGCGAAAATGCGCGCCGACGCTCCCGCTTGGAGGGTGAGATCGACGCGGCGAACCTGCACATCTTCACCGCTCGGCAACCAGATTTGTTGCAGGCTTTGCTGCGCAGCAATTTCGATCGTCTGAGGCGGCGACAAGTCGCTCCACACCGACGCCAGCGCATCGATGTCGGCGTAGCGGAATGCCTCGTCGCGACGGGTCGGAAGCACGGTCATGCGCAGCGCACGCGAACGGTCCCGCCGCCCGCCCCATCGGTCAGCGTCTTGCCGTCGGCGCTGATGGCGTAATGCGCTTCGGCGGGAACACCGGTCGCCTCGATCTTGCCTTTCAGCGCAAATTCGTTGGGGTTGGGCTGGCTGACGCTGTCCCCGAAGATGACATAGTCGTCGAAGCGCACGGTGCGCCCCGAAATGGTCAGGCGCGAATGATGCGCCAGGTCGGCGCACGATGCCGCGCTGTCGGACCAGGTGCCGCGGAACCTGGCCGGGATCGGCGCCGGCTCCGGCGCCGTCGGATGAGCGTTGGGGGTCTCCGCAAAGGGCGGCATCGCGGCATTTGTGGACGCGGCGACGTCGTTCGCCGGGGCCTCGCCGCCCGCGTCATCCGCGTTCGGCGTCAGAATGTCCGACCCGGCCGCGTTGCCGTCCGTCGGTGGCTGGCATGCCGCGAGCGTCAGCGCCGACAGGAGGACGAGCGCTCGCATCAGGCGGCAACTTCCGCATAACCTTCGCGCTCCAGCTCCTGCGCCAGTTCCGCGCCGCCCGACCGGACGATTCGGCCGCCGCTCAGCACGTGCACGCGATCGGGGCGGACATAGTCGAGCAGGCGCTGGTAATGAGTGATCAGAAGGACCGATTTATCGGGCGAGCGCATGATCGAATTGATACCCGCGCCGACCGCCTTCAGCGCGTCGATGTCGAGGCCGCTGTCGGTCTCGTCAAGGATGGCGAGCTTCGGCGCCATGATCCCCATCTGCACCATTTCCGCGCGCTTCTTTTCGCCGCCCGAAAAGCCGACGTTGACCGGCCGCTTGAGCATCTCCGCGTCCATGCCCAACGTCGCCGCCTGGGCGCGCGCCAGCTTGATGAACTCCGCGCCCGAAAGCTCGGCTTCGCCGCGCCCGCGCCGCTGCGCGTTCAGGCTTTCGCGCAGGAACTGGAGGTAGCTGACGCCGGGGATCTCGACCGGATACTGGAACCCGAGAAACAGACCCGCCGCGGCGCGCTCGTGCGGCTCGAGGGCGAACAGGTCGACCCCGTCAAACGTCGCGCTGCCGTCGGTGACTTCGTAGCCCGGCCGGCCACCGAGAACGTAGGCCAGCGTCGACTTTCCCGCGCCGTTCGGGCCCATGATCGCGTGCACTTCGCCGGTCGGGACAGTCAGTGTCAGCCCGTTGAGGATCGGCTTGCCGCCAACGGTGGCGTGGAGATTTTCGATCGTCAGCATCAGTCTTTCCCGTTCGCGCAGCGCGCGAGATAATAGCGACGCTTGGCGTCCATCGTGTCGACGCGCATGCCTTCAAGCATGCGCCGGTCGTTTAGCGCGCGCTGGCGATCTTCGACATTCAGACCGCGCGCATTCAATTGCGCGTCGGTTTCCGCGCCTTTGGCCTGCGGATCGCCGGCGCGGATCGCGCGCTTCTTGGCGGCGATGTCGAGCCGTTCGGCGACGATCGCTTCCTGCTCCCGGAACGCCTCGGTCATGAACGCGCTGCGGCGCTCCGCCTCCGCGGCGAACATCGGGTTGATGACCTCGCGCTTGCACTGCTGCAGGGCGATATCGAGCGCAGTGAAGTCGGCCGATGACATGGCGGCGAGAAACAGGATCAACCGACGCTTCCTTCCAGACTGATGCCAAGCAGCTTCTGCGCCTCGACCGCGAATTCCATCGGCAGTTGCTTCAACACCTCGCGGGCGAAGCCGTTGACGATCAGGGCCACCGCGCTTTCGGCGTCGAGACCGCGAGCCTGCGCGTAGAACAGCTGGTCCTCGCTGATCTTCGACGTGGTCGCTTCATGCTCGATCGTAGCGGTCGGGTTGCGCACCTCGATGTAGGGCACGGTGTGCGCGCCGCATTCGCTGCCCAGCAGCAGGCTGTCGCACTGGGTAAAATTGCGGACGTTTTCGGCGCCCGGCATCACCTTCACCAGCCCGCGATAGGTGTTGTCGCTGCGGCCCGCGCTGATGCCCTTGCTGACGATGGTCGATCGCGAGCCCGCGCCGATGTGGACCATCTTGGTGCCGGTGTCGGCCTGCTGGCGGTTATTGGTCAGCGCGACCGAATAGAATTCGCCCACGCTGTCCGCGCCCTTCAGGATGCACGACGGATATTTCCAGGTGATCGCGCTGCCGGTTTCGACCTGGGTCCACGACACCTTGCTTCGGTCGCCGGCGCACAGCGCGCGCTTGGTGACGAAGTTGAAAATGCCGCCCCGCCCTTCCGCGTCGCCCGGATACCAGTTCTGGACGGTGGAGTATTTCACCTCCGCGTCCTCGTGCGCGTAGATTTCGACCACCGCCGCGTGCAGCTGGTTTTCGTCGCGCATCGGCGCGGTGCAGCCTTCTAGGTAGGACACATAACTGCCCTTGTCGGCGACGATCAGGGTGCGTTCAAATTGGCCGGTGTTCTCCGCATTGATGCGGAAATAGGTCGACAATTCCATCGGGCAGCGAACGCCCTCGGGGATGTAGACGAAGGTGCCGTCGGAAAAGACCGCGCTGTTCAAGCAGGCGAAATAGTTGTCGCGTTGCGGAACGACACTGCCGAGATATTTCCGGATGAGGTCGGGGTATTCGCGGATCGCCTCGCTGATCGACAGGAAGATGACGCCGGCCTTCTTCAACTCGTCGCGGAAAGTGGTGGCGACGGACACGCTGTCGAACACTGCGTCGACCGCAACCTTGCGCGCGCCCTCGACCCCGGCGAGCACCTTCTGCTCCTCGATCGGGATGCCGAGTTTTTCGTAGACGCGCAGGATCTCCGGATCGACCTCGTCGAGGCTCTTCAGCTCCGCCTTCTTCGGCGCGGCGTAGTAATAGGCGTCCTGGTAATCAATCGGCGGAATGGTCAGCTTGGCCCAGTCGACTTCCTCCATCTCCAGCCAGGCGCGATACGCCTTCAGACGCCAGTCGAGCATCCATTCGGGCTCGCCCTTCTTGGCGGAAATGAAGCGGACTGTGTTTTCGTCGAGACCCTTGGGCGCGAACTCCTGCTCGATGTCCGAGCTGAATCCCCACTCATAATCCTTGGCGATCGCGGCCTTGAACTCGCTGTTTGATGCCTCGCGATTGGTCAGCGTGTCGTCGGTCATTGGGCCAGTTCCTTCAGCGACACGGCGTTCAACGCGCCGCGCACTTTGGCACCGACGATCCCCATGTGCGGACGCACCCGGCAGTGGGCGTCGAGCACGCACTCATGGTTTTCACCGTCCGAGCATTGCGTCAGTGCAATTGGTCCTTCGACCGCTTCGATAATGTCGGCCAGGCTGATTTCAGACACCGGTCGCGCCAGCTCGTAGCCGCCTCCCGCCCCGCGCTGTCCGACCAGCAGGCCATGCGCGGCCAGCCGCTGCATCAGCTTCTGGGCCGTCGGCAGGGGCACGCCGGTTTCCTCGGCAAGCCCCGTCGCCGACAGCCGCGCGGACGCCTGACCGCGGGCGGCCGCGGTCATGATCACGACCGCATAGTCGGCAAGATGGGTGAGTCGCATGCTAATAGGAGCTTTCCGCTCCGATTTAGGCCGATGCGTCTCGTTTGACAACCGTTGCCGGCGCTATCCCTTGGTTCGCGCGATCCACTCGTCGATGCGCTTTTCCAGAAGGTCGAGCGGCATCGTCCCGGCGAGCAGCAGCGTGTCGTGGAACTGCCGGTCGTCATATCTGGCGCCGAGCGCCGCCTTCGACCTGGCACGAAGTTCCTCGATCTTCAGCTTTCCGACCATGTAGGCGGTCGCCTGGCCGGGATAGACGATGTATCGTTCGACCGCCTTTTCTATACCCTTGTCGGCACTGTTTTCGCGAATATAGGTGATCGCCTGCTCGCGGCTCCAGCGCTTGTGATGAAGGCCGCTGTCGACCACCAGCCGCATGGCGCGATGAAGCTCCAGCTGGAGGCGGCCGAAATCGGACATGGGCGACTGGTACAGGCCCATCTCCTTGCAAAGCTTCTCGGCGTAGAGGCCCCAGCCTTCGGAGTTTGCGGTGTAGCCGCCGAACTGCCGGAATGGGGGCACCGATCCCTTGGGCAGGTTCGACAGGATCGCGAATTGCAAATGGTGTCCCGGCGATCCCTCGTGGCACAACAGCGCCTCGGCCTCGATCGCTGGCATTTCCTTCATGTCGTAGAGGTTGACGTAATAGATGCCGGGGCGCGACCCGTCGGGCGCCGGACTGTTGTAGAACGCCTTGCCGGCGCTCTTCTCACGGAACGGCTCGACCGGCTTGATGAGGAGCGGCGCCTTGGGAAGCGTCCCGAAATAGCGGGGAAGCGCTGCTTCAACCTTGGCCAGCGCCTCGGCGTTGGCCTTGAGGTAGGCGTCACGCCCGGCGGCGTCGTTCGAGTAGTAGTTCTTGGGATCGTCGCGGACCGCGTCGAAGAATTGGCGGAGCGTCCCCTTGAATCCGACCTTCTGGCGGATGGCGTCCATCTCGCCGTGGATCCGCGCGACCTGCGCCAGACCGAGCGCATGGACCTGGTCGCCGGTGAGATTGGTGGTCGTGTAGCCCTTGAGCAGCGTCTGATAATAGGCAGCGCCGTCCTTGAACCGCCACACGCCGTCGGCGGTGGGTGCGCGCGCCTCCTGATCCCCGACCACCTTGATGATCCGCTCATAGGCCGGCTTCATCGATTGCAGCATCGCCGTCCGCGCCTCGGCGATGAGCGCGTCCTTGCGGGCCTGGGGAATGTCCAGCTTGCCGACCTTGGTCTTGAAATCGGCAAGGACGTCGTTGTCCGGGCCGCTGTCGAACGGCGCGCCCTTGATCAGGTTGCGCGACTGTTCGAGCACCTGCGCAAACACCCACCTGGGCGGCAGCACGCCCAGCTTTTCGCGGGCGATCGCCTCGTCGACCGACTGGTCGAGGTAGGCGCGGCTGGCGCGAATGCGGCTGATGTAGGCCCTGGCTTGGTCCTCGTTGGCGATGCTGTGAATGTTGATCAGGAAGGCGGGGATGCTCGACTGCGCGCCGTTCATCTGGTCGAAAACATAGCCGTTGCGGCGATATCCGAAGCGTTCGACCGCGCGAGCGTTGCGATCCAGGAATAGGTCGTAGCTCAACTGGTCCGCCGGGGAGAGCGACGCGCGCGGGAAGCGGCGGACCATTTCGTTAGTCCACTTCTGGTCGAAGTCGCGATTGGCCACCGCGTTGGCATCGGTGCGATCATCGAGCTTTCCGTAGTCGGCGTCGCGAATGCCGCGATAGGATTTGCCCATCGGCGTCCGGTCGAGCTGCGCCTTGTCATAGGCGTCGAAGAAAGCGGCGAGCTCGGCACTGGCCGGCGCCGTCATCGCGGTCGTGGCCGGCTGCGCGACGATGGACGTCGGGACCGCGATGGCAAGGAGCGAGACGAGCGGAAGCAGTCGGATAGCGGTCACGGAATCTCCGGGGAAGATGACAACGTGGCGGCGAGGGTAGAGAGGCCTCCGGCTCGCTCCAATCTTTTTCGATGAACGGTGGAGGCGGCCGCGCTAAGGCCGCAACCCGATGGTCCTGTTCAAGCTGATCCGCCCCCTCGTCCACGCCCTCGATGCCGAGACCGCGCACCGTGCCACGGTGTCCGCACTGTCGATTGCGCCGACGTTGCCGTTGCCCTCCTTCGATCCTTCGCTTTCGGTCGAGGTCGCGGGTCTCCGCTTTGCCTCGCCCGTCGGTCTTGCCGCGGGCTTCGACAAGGATGCGGAGGTGGCCGATGCGATGCTCGGCCTTGGCTTCGGCTTCGTCGAGGTGGGGACGCTGACGCCGCGGCCGCAGGCCGGGAATCCGCGACCGCGGCTGTTCCGGCTTAGCGAGGATCGGGCGGTCATCAACCGCATGGGTTTCAACAACCAGGGACAGGCCGCGGCGCTGGAACGGCTTGGCAGGCGCCAGCGTCGCGGCATCGTTGGGGTCAACATCGGCGCCAACAAGGATAGTGCGGACCGCATCGCCGACTATGTCGCGGGGGTGAAGGCGATGGCGCCGGTCGCCGACTATCTGACCGTCAACATTAGTTCCCCGAACACGCCCGGTCTTCGCAACCTGCAGGCGGGCGGGGAGCTGGACGAACTGCTGGCGGCAGTGTCCGGCGCGCGCGCGCCGGATGGCCCGCCGGTTTTCCTCAAGGTCGCGCCCGACCTCGACGATGGCGATCACCAGCGTATCGTCCGCGCCGCGATCGAAAGCGGGATCGACGCGTTGATCGTCGCCAACACCACCGTGTCGCGCCCGCCCCTTTTGTCCGCGGCGGCGGGTGAGCAAGGCGGGCTGTCGGGACGGCCATTGAAGGCGCTGGCGCTCGACCAGTTGCGCCGGTTCCGCGCGGCATCGGGTGGCGGACTGCCGTTGGTTGCTGCGGGCGGGATCGAGAATGCCGGTGACGCCTGGGCACGTATCCGGGCAGGGGCCAGCCTGGTCCAGCTCTATTCGGCGCTGGTCTATGAGGGGCCGGGGCTTGCGAAACGGATCGCGGACGGGCTGGCGCGTCGGCTTCGCGAGACCGGTCACGCCAGCATTGCCGAGGCGGTGGGAACCGAGTAGCCCCGCGGCAATGCGCCGTTTCGCCCCGTTCATCGCCGCCGCGTTCCTGGCCCTCGGTGGCTGCGCAACGATACCCGCGGCCCCGGTCGCCCGGCCGGGCGTCGCCAGCGACGGAGTCGGATCGGTCAGCGCCGCCGACCCACGCGCGGCAGAGGCAGGCGCATCGATCATCCGGCAAGGCGGAAGCGCGGTCGACGCGGCCATCGCGACGATGCTGGCGCTCAACGTCATCGAGCCGCAATCCAGCGGGATCGGCGGCGGCAGCTTCATCGTCACCTTCGACGCCGCCAAGGCGACGGTCGACACCTACAATGGCCGCGAAACCGCCCCGGCCGCCGCCGGTGGCGACTGGTTCTTCAAGGACGGCAAGGCCCTGACGGTCGCCGAAGCGATCCCGGGCGGAAAGAGCGTCGGCGTGCCCGGCAACATCCGCAACGCGGCGCTCGCCCACCAGGCCCACGGCAAGCTGCCGTGGCTGTCACTGTTCCAGCCGGCCATTGCGCTTGCTCGGGATGGCTTCGCGGTGACCCCGCGGCTGTACGCCAGCCTCAAAACCTATGCGGCGACCGGCGCGTTGTCGGCGGATGCTCGCGCACTGTTCTACCAGCCAGACGGATCGCCGGTCCCGGTGGGCACGATCGTTCGCATACCGGCCCTCGCCGCAACGCTGACCCAGATCGGCGAACGGGGGCCGGACAGCTTCTACGTCGGTCCCAACGCGCAGGCCATCGTCGCGTCGGTCAACGCCAGCCCGGTCAATCCGTCGCGGATGACGACGGGCGACGTCGCGACGTTCAAGGCGGAGCATCTCGCGCCCGTCTGCGGCCTGTACCGCGGCTATCGCATCTGCGGAATGGGTCCGCCGTCATCGGGGGCAACCACGGTGTTCGCCCTGCTCAAGCAACTCGAGCGGTTCGACCTTGGCGCGCTCGGCAAGGACAATCCGGTCGCGTGGCACCTTATCGCGGAATCGATGCGTCTCGCCTACGCCGACCGCGACCGCTACCTCGCCGATGCCGATTATGTGCGTGTGCCGCTGACCGGCCTCCTCGACACGGCGTACCTCGCATCACGCTCGGCGCTGATCTCACCCGACCGGACGATGGCTAACGTCACCGCCGGCGTTCCCAGTGGTGCGCCAGCTACCGCCCTCGGATTGGAAACGGTCGAGCAGGGCACTACCCACTTCGTTGCAGTCGACCGGTACGGCAATGTCGCTTCCATGACCTCGACCATCGAAAGTCCGTTCGGGTCGGGGCTCCGGGTCGGCGGCTATTACCTCAACAACGAACTGACCGACTTCAGCCTGACGCCGACCGGTGCGGACGGACGACCGGTCGCCAACCGGGTCGAGGGCGGCAAGCGGCCGCGAAGCTCGATGGCGCCGACCATCGTGTTCAGTCCCGACGGCAAGGTCCGTCTGGCGGTCGGCGCTGCGGGCGGCGCGACTATCATCGCCCAGGTCGCGAAGGCGATCATCGGCGTGATCGATTTCAACCTCTCGGCCCGCGAGGCGATTGCCATGCCGGTGCTATTCGCGCCCGGCGACACCGTGTTCGTAGAGAAGGGCAGCGCCCACGAAGCGATGATCCCAGCGCTGAGAGCGCTGGGCCATGCCGACGTCCGCACCCGCGATCCCAGTTTCAAGGCCAACGCCGTCGAGTGGGTCGGCGGCCGTTGGGTCGGCGCCGCCGATCCGCGCAGCGAGGGGCGGCGGCGACCCCGTAACGCGTTTGATCCAGCGTCCGACGAAGAGACGCGCGATGAAGAGGATGGACGAAGGTGGCGAAAACTTCGCTCGAACATTTCCCCAACTTGGTGACGATGTTCCTGACGCGCGTTCGGGAACGCGGGGACAGGCCGTTCCTGTGGGCGCGCCGCGACGGAGGCTGGCAGTCGATCAGTTACAACGAGGCCGCGCGCCAGGTCGCGGCGCTGGCCGACAGCCTGAAAGCGCTTGGGCTGCAACCGGGCGACCGGGTGATGCTGGTCAGCGAGAACCGGCCGGAATGGCTGATCGCCGACCTCGCGATCATGGCCGCCGGCTGCATCACCGTGCCGACCTACACGACCAACACCACGCGCGACCACCAGCACATCCTGAACAACAGCGGCGCGGCGGCGGTGATCGTTTCGACGCAGAAGCTGGCCAAGGCGCTGATACCGGCGGTGCTGTTCGCGTCGGATTGCCGGCACATCATTTCGATCGACGACATCATCACCGGCCAGTCGCCGGACATCGCCCACTTTCACCATTGGGTTGAGCTGGTCGACCGGCCGAGCGACATCGGCGCGCTGGAAAAGCGGATGGAAAAGGTGGGCCGCGACGACACCGCTTGCCTTATCTACACCAGCGGAACCGGGGGGCGCCGCGCGGCGTGATCCAGCATCACGGCATGATCTTGCACAACTGCGCGGCCTGCGTGGACGTCATCGCCAACGATTTCGGCTGGGACGAGGAGAAATTCCTGTCGTTCCTGCCGGCCAGCCACGCCTACGAACATACCGGCGGCCAATTCTTCCCAATCAGCCTGGGCGCCGAAATCTATTACGCGGAGAGCCTGGAAAAGCTCGCCGCCAACATCGAGGAAGTGCGCCCGACGATCATGGTCGTCGTCCCGCGCCTGTTCGAGATGCTGCGAGCCAAGATCATCAAGACGATCGAAAAGGAAGGCGGTATCCCGGCCTACCTCCTGTCACGGGCGATGAACATCGAGACCCGCCGATACGAACGGCGAAGCCGCGTCATCGACCTTCCGATGGACGGATTCCTGTCGCTCACCCTTCGCAAGAAAGTGAAGGCCAAGTTCGGCGGACGGATGAAGGCGATGGTATCGGGCGGCGCCCCACTCAATGCCGACGTCGGCCTGTTCTTCCAGGCGATGGGCCTGCCGATGCTGCAAGGTTACGGCCAGACCGAGGCCGGACCGGTGATCAGCTGCAACCGGCCCAAGGCCGGAATCCGCATGGAGACGGTCGGTCCGCCGCTTCTCGATACCCATGTGCGCATCGCCGCCGACGGCGAGATCATGGTGCAGGGCGAAAATGTCATGCACGGATACTGGCGCAATCCGGAAGAAACGGCGCGGGTATTGCAGGACGGCTGGCTGGCGACCGGCGATGTCGGCCATCTCGACGAGAAGGGCCGGATCGTCATCACCGATCGCAAGAAGGATCTGATTGTCAACGACAAGGGCGATAATGTCTCGCCGCAGCGGGTCGAGGGGATGTTGACGCTTCAGCCCGAAATCCAGCAGGCGATGATCTACGGCGACCGCCGCCCCCATCTCGTCGCGCTACTGGTACCCGACATGGAGGAATTGAAGTCGTTCCGGAACGACCCCGACGGTCTGCAGAGGGCGCTGGCCAAGGCGGTCGACCGGGTCAACGCCGACCTCAGCGTCATCGAAAAAGTGCGACGCTTCATCTTGGCCGACGAACCGTTCACGGTCGAGAATGAGGAGATGACGCCGTCTCTCAAGATCCGGCGCCACGTCATCAGCAAGCGCTACGGCGAGCGGCTCGACGCGCTCTACAAGCGCTGATCAGCGCGGTTTCGAATAGGGGACGAACTCGCCCAGGCCGCAGCTGCCGGCATAGAAGGCCCCGGACGAGGTGATGACCTTGCCGATGTCGCCTCGGCATTGCTCGGTCGTCCCGCGAAGCTCGGACACGTAGATATAGCCGCTGCGTCCGGCATTCTGGCAGCCACCGGTGGTCTGATTGACGTAGATGGTGCCGCCATCCTCGAACAACAGCTTGTCGCCGATGCCGAGCACCCGGCCGCCGCTGTTGCGGAAGCTGGGAAGGCAGGACAGCGGCTTGCCAGCCACCCGTCCGTCAAGCTCGCGCGCCAGTTCCTGCTGCTGCCGCGCCAATTCAACCGTCGGGTCGACGCGGGTGCAGCCGGCGACGACGGCCGCCGCGGTCAAAGCGGTAAGGAAAAGCTGGGTACGCATGGCGCGGGTCCTTTCTGGACGGGTCGGGCAATCAACGCATGAGCAGCCGTTACGGCTGCGTCAGTAACGATCCTTCCACGCGCGCAGCCGGGCGAAGTCATCCACATCGGCGGCGCGGACGAACGGATTGGTGGCCGTTTCGTCGGCGACGCTGGTCGGCAAGGTAATGCGGTCGGCAGCGCGTTCACGTTCGACATGACGGAGCCGCTCGGCAATCGCCTCATTCCCGGGTTCGGCGTCGGCCGCGAAGCGGGCGTTGGACAGGGTATATTCGTGTGCCGGGTAGAGCTTCGTGTCGGGCGGCAGCGCGGCGATCCGCTGCAGCGAGGCGAACATCTGTTCCGGCGTCCCTTCGAAAAGGCGCCCGCAGCCCATCGCGAACATGGTATCGCCGACGAAAGCGATTCGGTCATCGCGAAAAACCAGTGCAACATGGCCGAGCGTGTGGCCCGGCACTTCCCACACTTCCGCGACATGATCGCCGATTTGGACGTGGCCGCCCTCCTTCAAGGGCGTTCGATGTTTGCGATGCGTGCCGCCTCAGCCTCCGGAGCAGAAAGGATCGCGCCGGTGGCATCGACAACCCGCGCGTTGCCGCCGGTGTGATCGGGATGCCAATGCGTGTTCCACACCTGCCCAATGGCCCAGCTGCGCTCGGCGGCCGCTGCCAGCACCACCTCACCATCGCCGGGATCGACGACCGCCGTCTCGCCGCTGGCGTCGTCGTGAACGAGCCATAGGTAATTGTCGGTGAACGCCGGGACCGCGACGACCTCGAGCGCCATTACCAGCTTCCGGTGTTCGGCATCGACGCCCAGGGTTCCGCGGGTTCGAGGTGGCCTCGCTGCAGGATTTCGACCGAGATGCCGTCCGGCGAGCGGACGAAGGCCATATGGCCGTCGCGCGGCGGGCGGTTGATCGTGACGCCGGCATCCATCAGCCGCTGGCAGGTGTCGTAGATATTCTCGACACGGTACGCCAGGTGGCCGAAGTTGCGGCCGCCGGGGTAGGGTTCGGTCTCGTCCCAATTGTGGGTCAGCTCAACCTCGGCCTTCTCGCCCGGAACGCCCATGAAGATGAGCGTGTAGCGCCCGCCCTCATTGTCCATCCGGCGGCGCTCTTCCAGGCCGAGCAGCTTGAAGAAAGCAACCGTGGCTTCGGGATCGCGCACCCGGACCATTGCGTGAAGAAATTCCATTCTGAGCCCACTTTCATCTGCAGGGCATGACGCCTCATCGCCGCCATCGAAAGACGGCGAAGCCCTAGAGTTGTTCCGCGCCTTCCAAACTTCAAGTCGGCAGGGCGGCTAGCGACCGGGGAACGCTACCTGCTGGGCGCGGCCGGGGCGAGCGACACCGCGGGTCCGAGTGCCGTCAGCGCGGCCTTGGCCGAGGCCGCGATCTTGCCATCGGGATCGGCGGCGATGGCGCGCGTCCAGTAATCCCGGGCGCCGACGCTGTCGCCTTCCTCGTTGGCGATGTGTCCGGCTTCGAACAATGCCTCGGGCATGGTCGGCGCGAGGCTGAGGGCTCGCCCGATCGACGTCCTGGCGGTCGCAAGATCGCCCTCGCGGACGGCAAGCGCCGCGCTGAAATACCAGGCGAATGGATCGCGATCGAGGGTCGGGGCCGCCTGGGTGAAGAAGCGCCGCGCTCCCTTGATGTCGTTTTGCGCTTCGGCGGCACGTGCGCGGTCGAGCAAGGCCAAGCCCCGCTGTTCCGCCTGCAGGCCGGTGCCGGTCAGTGCCCGGTCGAGCGCCAGCGCCGCCTTGCCCGGTTGCCCGGCGGCAATCCACATGTTGCCGGCGGCGGCGAGCAGGCGCTGCGTCTGCGGCTCACCGGCCTTGGCCTCGGCGGCGGCCTTGTCGAAGTTGTCGGCGGCCTCGGCGAAGCGCTGGTGATCGGCGGCATCGACCGCCCGGCACAGGTATGCCGCACTCGACGTGTCGGCCGGACAGGCGGGGGCGGCAGCTGCGGGCGATGCCAGCGCGACGGTCGCCAGGAATGCGGCAATCAATCTTTTCAACGGGCAAGCTCCACCAGGGGGCCAAGTTCGTGCAGGATCGCATGGATCTCGTGCGGCTCGCTCAGCCGGTGTCCGCCGGCTTTGACGATCTTCAACTGGACGTCAGATGAACGCAGCTGTTCGACCAGCTTGATCGCCACGCCGATCGGGACGTCGGTGTCGGCGTCGCCGTGGACCAGCCGGACGGGGATGGTAAGGTCGATCGGTGCCCCCAGAAGGCGCAGCGCCTCGCCAGATTGCCAGAAGCCGCGATGGGTCACCTGCGGCTGGTCGCCATAGGGGTTGGCCTGTTCCAGCTTGCCATGCTGGAGCAGCGTCATTTTCTCGTTGGTCGAATAGCCCCAGTCCGTGAAATCGGGCGCGGCTGCGATCCCCAACATGCCTCGCACCCGATCCTTGCGGCGAAGCGCGGCGTGAAGCCCGATCCAGCCGCCCATCGACGATCCGGCGAGGACGAGCGGGCCGTCGGGCACGCCAAGGTCGATGGCGAACAGCACTTCGTCGAGCCACCGCGCCAGCGTCCCGTCGGCGAAGTCACCGGCCGAGCTTCCCGTCCCCGAATAGTCCATGCGCAGGCAGCCAAGCCCGCGCGAGGCGCAATATTGGTCGATCGACCAGGCCTTGGCGCCCTCCATATCCGACGCGTAACCGGGCAGGAACATCACCGTCGGCTGGCCCGTGGCGGGCGGGCGCAGGCGGATGGCGATCTTCCGGCCGTCACCGGGATCGAGAAAGCTGAGGTCGGGCGCGGGTTGCGCCTGGGGTGCGGACTGCGGGCTGTCGGTCATGCGGCGGGGCTCTAGGGCAAACCCCGCCGCTGCGCCAACCGGTCAGGCTTCCGCGTTAAGCGGGATCGCGCTGCCTTGTCCGACACGGGTGCCGAGGAAGCCGACGAGGTCCTCGATCAGCCGTTGCTTGTCGGTCGCGAACACACCGTGGGCGCTGCCGTCATATTCAATCAGCTGCGCCCCTGGCACCTGTGCCGCGACGACGCGGCCGGTGGCATCGATCGGAACCGTCTTGTCGGCGGTGCCATGGATGACCAGCGTCGGCGACTGGAAACTGTCGAGATCCGGGCGGAAATCCGTCGTGGCGAAGGCCTTGGCCGCGTCGAGCATATTCTTCGTGCCCGACAGCATCGTCTGCCGCCAGCTGTTCATCAGCACCTCGTCGCTGACCGGACTGCTCAGGGTGCCGACGCCGTAGAAGTCCTTGAAGAAGCCGGTGAAGAAATGCTCGCGGTCCTTCTTCATGCCTGCGGTCATCTCGTCGAACACCGACTGCGGCACGCCGTTCGGGTTGTCGTCGGTCTGCAACATGTAGGGTACGATCGAGCTGATCAGCACCGCCGCACTGGTCCGGCCGGGGAATCTGGTCTGGAACCGCGCAACCTCACCGCCGCCCATCGAAAAGCCGACCAGGGCCACCGGCTCGTCGACTCCAGCCTCGTCGAGGATCGCCGCGACGTCGTCGGCGTAGGTGTCATAATCATTGCCCGTCCAGGTCTGCTCGGACCGGCCGAAACCGCGACGGTCGGGGACGATGCAACGGAAGCCACGCTCGGCCAGCGCGATGGCGGCGTCGTCGAACGTGTCGCCGGTCAGCGGCCACCCGTGGAGCAGGACGACGGGCGACCCTTCCCCCCAATCCTTGTAGAACAGCTCGGCGCCGTCATTGGCCAGGGCATAGGGCATCGGGAAACCTTTCGCTTGAATGAGTTTGATTAACGCCCTGCCCACGGCTCCGTTCACTCCCTGCTCGCTCCATTCGTCTCATTCGGGCAGCGCCCCGTCCGGTTTACTTTTTGGAAAGCGGGAGCGGCGTACACGCGTTTGGAAATGGCGGCGGGGCGCCCAGTGAAGATTGTCTACGGGATTGCGGGTGCGAGCGCGGCGGTCGGGGGCCTGTACGCCGGCGGCGTCCTCGAAAGCGGTCAGGTCTATCCCAAGCCGTTCGACCAGGCTTACGCCGAACTGTCGTCGATGCCGATCCCGGAGATGGCGCGGCAAGGTGCGGGCAGCAGCGACATTGTCATCCGTCGTTATGCAGACTCGATCGAATGGCATTTCCGGCAGAAGGACGAAGATCTTTACGTCTTCACCGCCAGCCTGTCGCGGGAGGACGACCAGCACACCCGCGTCAAGGTAGACTTCGATGTGGGCGATGCGCTGGATCCGCAATCGAAGAAGCTGCTCGGCTCCGATTACATCCGGAGCATCGCCGGCCTCGCGCTCAATGAACAGCTGTCCTCCGAACTGGAAGACCGCAGCTTCGACCAGCGCCGCTTCGCGACGCAGCTCGCCGTCCGCGCCAAGACTCACCCCAGGGAGCTGGAGGCGTTCGGCGACGGCATCCGCCAGATGATGCTCGACAATGCCGAAATCATCCGCGCGAACAGCGAGGGGTTGCGGGACGATTACCGCCTGCCGCCGCACATCGAGCAGCAATTCGAAACGCGGAAGTCGATGGACGCCGCGACACGACCGATGACCACATTACCGAGAAGCTGAGGAGTGACCGAAGATGCGTAAGTTCGTCCTGATTGCGGCGCTCGCCCTGGGCGTCGCCGCCTGCGGTGGTGAAAAATACCCGTTGCCCGCCGCCGAGGCCTACGCCTCGCTGACCTCGGTTGGCGTACCGCATGGCGCGCGGCCGCTGTCGCCCCTGCACAATGTGTCAATCAACGTCGAACAGATCCCGGCCGACAGTTCCGTCCGCTGGTCGTTCAGCAAGGACGGCGCCGACCTTGGCGCGATCATCGCCAAGGTCGATCCCGACGGCGAATCGGCCAGCGTCATCAGCACCGATTACGTCGACGGAACCGCCTCCGGAGACGATCAGAACCGGATGGAAGTCGGGCTGATCAAGGGCAGCCAGCGCCAGCTGATCGAGGAAGGCATCCGCGCCTATTTCGAGAAGCGCGAATTCAACTCCGATCTGCGCAAATCGCTCGAGATGGCGGCGGTCCATGCCAATATCGGCGGCATGATGCAGGAAGCCAGCGCGAGCATGGACAGGGCGGCGAAGGAATCGAATGAGCGCCGGCGGGAAGCCGAATCCGAAGTTGCCCGCAATCCGTACACGGCGTCGGCCCCGACCACCGACCTGTCCCGCTTCGACGAAACCTCGCGCTGATCAGCGCGAGGGGTCGTCGAGGAAGGCGTCCAGCGCTTCGGCGAAGCGCGCCGGCTGGTCCTGCATGACGAAGTGGTAGCTGCCCTCGATCCGCTTGAGGGTCAGCCGCTTCGTCCCGCGATAGGCGCTGGCGTACAGCGCGTCGGCTTCGGTTCGTGCGATCAGCCGATCGTCCTGCGGGTAGAGCATCGTCACCGGAACGTCGATCGACGCCAGTTTCGGACGGACGTCGGTCAGCATGTCGTCGTACATCGCTTGCGCGACGACGCGCAGGTCCGACGACAGCGCGCCATGCCGCATCAGGCAGGCGCCGACGCCGCTGTTGGTCATGTTGCCCTGCATTGTCACCGGGCCGGAAGGGTTGCCGGGCAGTTCGCCCTGGTCGTGAAATCGGGCGTCATCTTGCCGGCATTGCCAGCCAGCATGGCGCGCATCTGTTCGGCGCGAGGGGTGATCGCCTCGACCGTCTCGGCCCCGAAGACCGGACCGATGAAGGGGAAGGCGTCGACCACCATGATCTTGCCCGCGCTGGCGGGATGGTCGGTCGCCAGCATGAGCGCGGCCAGGCCGCCCATGGAATGGCCGACCACCGCCGGATTCTTCAGACGGCGGTCGCGGATGTAGGCCGCGAGCTCCTCGACGAACGGCCGAAGCACCGGGCCGCTGGCGTTGATGCCCGCGGGCTCGCCGAAGCCGCGCAACTGGACCAGGTGGACACGGTGAGTCGCCTTCAGCCGCTCGGCGGTCGCGGCCCACACGTCGCGGGTGCTCGACAGGCCGGGGATCAGGACGACGTCGGGGCCCTTGCCGACGGTGACGACGCTGAAACGCGCAGGCTCCGCGGCGGCGGCAGGCAAGGGGGCAGCGATCGCGGCGAGCGCCGCGGCAAGAAGCAGCTTGGTCATGGATTTTAGTCCTTCTTGGACGGGGAGGTGAAAATCTGCTCGATCGGAAGCTCGAATAATTCGGCGATGCGAAACGCCAGCGGCAGCGAGGGATCATATTTGCCGGTCTCGATGGCGTTCACGCTCTGCCGGGACACTTCGAGCCGCTCGGCGAGGTCCTGCTGGCTCCAATCACGCATGGCGCGGAGCACCTTGAGGTTGTTCAGCATGCCGGATCCCCTTGGACCAGGCGGCCGATTCCCAGCCCGATCGCCCACAGGGGAAACGCCGCCCACGCATCGACGCGGGGCGCGACATCGAACGTGTTGAGGAAGCCGTAGAGGGTTGCGACCGTCAGCAGGAATCCAGTCGCGACCAGGGACTGAGATACCAGCCGGCTGCGGAGATATTCGTCCTGCTCCTCCTTCAACAGGAGGGCCATGGCACGGATCATGAACATGACCGGAAGCGCTGCGACCATCGCCAGGATCACCCGCAGCGCAAGGCCGGGGTCAGTTGCCCGGGCAATCCACAGGGACGCGAACAGCAGCGCGACATAGGCCAGGCTGGCGACCATGAATCGACGGGAATAGCGTGTCATCGCGGACGAGGTGATGCCCCGAGCCGCCATCGCCCGCTGGTTGGCGCGAACCATGGGGATGATCAGCAGGAACGAGGCGAGAAACAGCACGGTCGACACCGGTCCGGTGAGGATGTCCGCGGCCTTCAGGGCCCCTGTCCCAAACGTGCCGATCAGGAACGCGGCGACCCACCACCCACTGGATTTCGAACTGGCAACGTCTGTCATTTCAAGCGTCCTTTGCAATCAGTAAAGTGACCTTTACAATAGAGTTGGTAGCTTGTCAAGCATACTTTCCATATTGTCGATGTCCCTTGATTTTGCTTTCGCTTGAAGGCGTTGCTGCGCTGCACTAGGTGCATCTCCATGTCCGAGATGTTCAAGATTTCGCTTCCCGACGGTTCCGTTCGCGAAGTGCCGGAGGGCTCAACGCCTGCCGATGTCGCCGCGGCGATCGGGCCAGGGCTGGCCAAGGCCGCGCTGGCGGCGCGCGTCGATGGCGAATTGCGCGACCTCAACCGTCCGTTCGAAGGCGATAGCCAACTCGCGCTGGTCACCAGCCGCGATGAGAAGGACGCGCTGGAGCTCGTCCGCCACGACTTCGCGCACGTGTTGGCGGAGGCGGTGCAGAAGCTGTTCCCGGGAACACAGATCACCTTCGGCCCGGCCACGGACGACGGCTTCTACTATGATTTCGCCCCCGCCCCGGCCGCGGCATGTTCACCGACGAGGACCTGCCGGCGATCGAGGAGGAGATGCGCCGAATCATCGCCGCCGATGAACCGCTCATCCGCGAGGAGTGGAGCCGCGCCGACGTCCGCGATTTCTTCGAGCGGACGGGCGAAAGCTTCAAGGCCGAGTGGGTGATGGAACTCCCCGAGGGCGAGGCGATCACCATGTACCGCTCGGGGAACGCCGAGCACAGCTGGATGGACCTGTGCCGCGGGCCGCATCTCGCCTCGACCGGCAAGCTCGACCCGCAGGCGTTCAAGCTGACGCGCGTGTCGGGCGCCTATTGGCGCGGCGACCAGAACAACCCGATGCTGTCGCGCATCTACGGCACGGCGTGGCTCAACAAGAAGCAGCTCGCCGAACACCTCGTTCGCCTCGAGGAAGCGGCCAAGCGCGATCATCGCAAGATTGGTCAGGAGATGGACCTGTTCCACCTTCAGGCCGAGGCGCATGGCAGCGTGTTCTGGCACCCCAAGGGCTTCATCCTGTGGCGCTGCCTGGAAGCATATATGCGCCGACGTCTCGACGCCGCCGGCTATGCCGAAGTGAAGACGCCGCAGTTGATGGACGCGAAGCAGTGGGAAAAGAGCGGCCACTGGGGCAAGTATCGCGAGAATATGTTCGTCGTTCCCGACGAAATCCCGTCGGGCGAGGACGATGGTCCGGTGCTGTCGGGCGATGCCGACCTCATGGCCCTGAAGCCGATGAACTGCCCGGCGCACGTCCTGATCTTCAAGCAGGGCATCACCAGCTACCGCGACCTGCCGATCCGCATGGCCGAATTCGGCTGCTGCCACCGCAACGAGCCGCACGGCGCTCTTCACGGCATCATGCGGGTGCGCCAGTTTACGCAGGATGACGCCCACATCTTCGTCCGTGAAGACCAGCTGGTCGAGGAAGTGAAGGCGTTCTGCGACCTGCTCGACAGCGTCTACAAGGACCTTGGTTTCGACCGTTACGCGATCAAGCTGGCGCTTCGGCCGGACAAGCGCTTCGGCGACGACGCGCTTTGGGACAAGTCCGAGGAGGAGCTGCGCCAGGCGGTCAAGGCGTCCGGCCGCGCCACCGAAGAATTCGGCTGGGAAGAATTGCCGGGTGAGGGCGCCTTCTATGCGCCCAAGCTGGAATTCCACCTGACCGACGCCATCGGCCGGACGTGGCAGGTCGGCACGATCCAGTCGGACCGCGTGCTGCCCGACCGGCTCGACGCCAGCTACATCGGCGAGGACGGCGAGAAGCACCGCCCCGTGATGCTCCATCGCGCCATCTTGGGCACGTTCGAACGGTTCATCGGCATCCTGATCGAACATCACGCTGGCCGCTTCCCGCTGTGGCTGTCGCCGGTGCAGGCGGTGGTCGCGACGATCGTCAGCGACGCCGACGGCTATGCCGCCGAAGTGACCCAAAAGCTCCAGGCCGCCGGCATCCGCGCCGAGGCCGACACGCGGAACGAAAAGATCAACTACAAGGTGCGTGAACATTCGCTGGCGAAGGTCCCGCTGTTGCTGGTGGTCGGCAAGCGCGAGGCCGAAGAAGGCACCGTCGCCATTCGCCGCCTCGGCAGCGACGAGCATCAAAAGGTGTTGAGCCTTGACGACGCAATCGCGATGATCCGTTCGGAAGCGGTCCCCCCCGACCTCCGCGACTGACGCCACGCCGCCACATGTGGCGCCGAAAATGGCATGTCGCACTGTCGTCCTCTTCACTTTGGGCGCGTGACGTCTTACCTCGCACTCACCAAATCTGATTCCAAAGGAGACTGCGCTATACCCCCGCCCAATCGTCGCTCGATGACGCCTCCGGCGTTCACCGGCCCTCGCTACAACGAATTCATCCAGTCCCAGAAGGTCCGGGTGATCGATGAAAATGGCGAAAATCTGGGCGTGATGTTTACGCGCGAAGCCTTTGAACAGGCGCAGGAAGTGGGCCTCGACCTGGTCGAGATCAGCCCAGGCGCCGATCCGCCCGTCGCCAAGTTCCTCGACATCGGCCGCTTCAAATATGAGGCGCAGAAAAAGGCCAACGAGCAGCGCAAGCGCCAGAAGACGCAGGAGATCAAGGAGATCAAGATGCGTCCGAATATCGACGACCACGACTATCAGACGAAGATGAAAAAGGTCTTCGAGTTTCTGGAGGAAGGCGACAAGGTCAAGATGACCCTGCGCTTCCGTGGCCGTGAAATGGCGCACAACCAGCTCGGCATGGCCGTGCTCCAGCGGGTGGCGCAGGACACGGCGGAAGTGGCCAAGATCGAGGCGCACCCGCGCCTCGAAGGGCGGCAGATGCTGATGGTCATCGCTCCCAAGTAATCTCTGAACCGATCTGGTTCATGGCGGGCGGCACTTCCCTTACGGAAAGCGCCGCCCGTTTCTGTTGCGGCGCACCATGTTGCAAAACTGCCGCATCCGGCGCGATTCGCCTTGGGACACGGCGTCGTCCGCTTCCCCGTCCCCTGCGCTTCGATTAGCTTTTCCTCAAAGATAATAGGTTTTCAGGGGAGAAATCATCATGCGCAAATCCGTGTGGCTCGTTTCCGCCGGGCTGTTCGCCCTTTCGGCGCCCGCATACGCCCAGCAGACGGATACCGACGCAGCGGCGGCACAGCCGACCGATGGCGCGACCGCCGAGGCTGCCGCGGTTTCGCAGGATGCGACCCAGGTGACGACCGAGGAAGACACGAGCGAAATCGTCGTCACCGCGACCCGTCGTAACGAAGCATTGTCCGACGTACCGCTCGCCGTGTCGGCCGTTACCGCGGAGACCCTCAAGAATTCGGGCGCGACCGACATTCGCGCGCTGACCCAGGTCAGCCCCTCGCTGCTGGTGTCGTCGACCACATCGGAAGGCGGCGCCGCCACCGCGCGTATCCGCGGCATCGGCACCGTCGGCGACAACCCCGGCCTCGAAAGCTCGGTGGGGACGTTCATCGACGGCGTTTACCGGTCGCGTACCGGCACCGGCCTCACGGAGCTTGGCGCGATCGACCGGATCGAAGTGCTGCGCGGCCCGCAGGGCACGCTGTTCGGCCGCAACACCTCGGCCGGTCTCATCTCGGTCATCACCGCCAAGCCGAAGTTCGAGAACGAAGTCAGCGGCGCATTGACCATCGGCAACTACAACCTTCGCCGCGGTGAAGTCAGCTTGACCGGCCCGCTCAGCGACACGCTCGCGGCACGGTTCGACGGCGTTTACGTCAAGCGCGACGGCTTCCTCGAAGACCAGGTCAGCGGCCGCGACCTCAACGACCGCGACCGTTACCTCCTGCGCGGCCAGTTCCTCTACAAGCCGAGTTCGAACCTGTCGGTCCGCCTGATCGCCGACTATGCGAAGCGCGACGAAGAATGCTGCGGCGCGACCTTCCTGCCTGCGCGGGACTCGGTTGGCGACGGCAGCGGCGGCTACACCGAGCAGCCTTCGACCATCAAGCCGATCATCGAGGGTCTTGGCGGCATCGTCCCCGACGATACCTACGCACGCGACGCGGCGATCACGCCGGGTCGCAGCTATCGCTCCGACGTCAAGGACTACGGCCTGTCGGGCGAAGTGGTCTACGACCTTGGCGGGGCGGAACTGACGTCGATCACCGCCTATCGCTACAATAAATACACTCGCGGGATGGATGCGGACTTCAACAGCCTCGACATCCTCTATCGCGACGATGACGGCGGCTCGTACAACCGCTTCAAGACCTTCAGCCAGGAACTGCGCCTGCAGGGTTCGGCATTCGACGATCGTCTCGACTGGCTGGTCGGCGGCTACTTCGCGAAGGAAAAGCTCCAGGTCCGCGACAATCTGTCGTACGGCAACGATTATTCGGAATATGCCAACTGCCTGATCGCGCTGAACTTCCAGCAGAGCTTCGGTGCGGCACTTCCGGCGCCGCTGGTCGACACGACCAACCCGACCTGCTTCTCGACCCCGCTGGCGACGGGCGCACGGAACTCGCTGATTACCGCCTATGGCGCCGCGGCGGGCAGTCCGGCGACGCAGGCCGCACTTCAACAGCAGATCTTCGCACTGAGCGCATTCGCCCGCCTTCCGACTACGCCGCTGTCGCCGGTCAACTTCAATCTGCCGCCGTTCAACAACAGCGGTTTCTCGAACGTGGCACTGGCACTCGGCGGACAGTCGGTCGGGCTCGATGGCGCGGGTCTGGACGACCTCTACAACCAGACCAGCACCAACCTGTCGCTGTTCACCCACAACATCTTCTCGATCACCGACCAGCTGAAGTTCACTTTCGGGCTTCGCTACACGCGTGAGAAGAAGACGCTGGACGCGATCCTCAGCGACAACAACACGACCTGCACGGTTATCGCCGCGGTGGCGTCGGGCCTCCAGAACCTGGCCTGTGTCATCCCAAGCGTCCCGGGCGGGTATTACGAAGGCAGCTCCAGCCGGACGGAAAAGAAGCTGTCGGGCACCGCGGTGCTCAGCTACAAGCCGACCGACCAGCTGCTGACCTACCTCAGCTATTCGCGTGGTTATAAGGCGGGCGGTTTCAACCTGGACCGCTCCGCCCTGCCGCGCACCGTGGTGCCGTCGTCGACCGGTCCGGCGCCGGGTCCGGTCATCGGCGGATCGTCGTTCGACACGCTGCAGTTCAAGCCGGAGATCAACAACGCGTTCGAATTGGGCGCCAAGTACAACGGTCGCGGCTTCGACGTGAACGTCGCGCTGTTCCGGCAGCTGTTCAAGGACTTCCAGCTGAATACCTTCAATGGCATCCAGTTCATCGTCGAGAACATCAACAGCTGCAAGAACGACCTTGGCGGCACCGACACCGACAACGATCCCTACACGCTGACCGGCGCTTGCGACGGCAAGACCAAGTCGGGCGTGAAGAGCCGCGGCGTCGAGTTCGAACTGTTCACCCGTCCGATGACGGATGTCAGCTTCAACTTCGGCGCGACCTATGCCGACACCCGTTATCGCAAGGATTTGGTCGGCTCGGACGGCCGGGCGCTTCCGTTCGCCCTGTTCCAGCTTCCCGGTCGTCGGATTTCGAACAGCTCGTCGCTGGTCCTGACCAGCTCGCTGTCCTGGTCGCCGGCGGTTGGCAGCTCCGGGATGCGGGCGCTGTTCTACATCGACGGCCGCCACACCTCGCAGTACAACACCGGTTCGGACCTCGACATCGAAAAGCTGCAGAAGGGCTACACGGTCTTCAATGCCCGTGTCGGCCTGCGCGGACCCGATGACATGTGGGGTATCGAGCTTTGGGCGCAGAACCTGTTCGACAAGGACTATAGCCAGGTATCCTTCGACGCCTTCGCGCAAGGGTCGTGCACGGCGCGGGGTGCGGCCGCTGGCTACTGCCTGCCGTCGTCGACGCTTAACCCGAACAACAAGTATCGCGCGACCCAGCTATACGGATCGTTCCTTGCCGAACCGCGCACGTTCGGCCTGACCATCCGTGGCAAGTGGGCTGGCGGCCGGGCTGCTCCGCCGGTGTATGTCGCTCCGCCGGCGCCGCCGCCGGCCGCGCCTCCGCCCGCCGCCCAGACCTGCGCGGATGGCAGCGTGATCCTGGCGACCGAGGTCTGCCCGGCTCCGCCGCCCCGCCGCCGGCACCTGCGGGCGAACGCGGACTGTAAGGTTTACGAATAACAGGAGGGGAGGGCCCCGCCGTTCGCGGCGGGGCCTTTTCTTTTGGCCGCTAGCGCGCCGCCGCGACCTCGAGCAGCGCGGCGCGGAGCGACTCCGACTTCGCCGGATCCAGCTTCTTCCCGGCGCTGTCGGTCAGATAGAAGACGTCGACCGCCCGTTCGCCATAAGTGGCCACGTGCGCGCTGTGCAGGGTCAGCCCTTCGGTGTGGATCGCATGGGCCAGCCGCGCCAAAAGGCCGGGACGGTCGCGGGCATTCACCTCCACCACCGTCGTCCGGCGCGAGGCGCGGTCGGTGACCATGACTCGCGGCGCAATCTTGAAGGCCTCGATCCGCGGCCCGAGCGGGGCGAGCGCGGGAGGCTCGGGCAGGCTGCCACCCTCCAATGCCTTGCGAACGGAATCGGCCAAGCGGCGTAGAAGTCGCTTATCGCGATAGGGGCCGCCACGACTGTCGTGGACCAGTAGATTGTCGAGCGCCATCCCGTCGCGCGTCGTATGGATGCGGGCGTCGATGATGTTCGCGCCGGCCGATGCCAGCGCCGAGCAGATCCGGTAGAACAAACCGGGCTGGTCGGGCGCGAAGACGCTGATGCGCGTCGCGCCGCTGGCCGGATCGTCGGCCGCGACGACGCTTGGCGCCAACTCCCCGATCCTCGCCTCCGCATCCGCCACCTGGCGCGCGTTGTCGAGCTGGAGCTCCGCCGGTTCGGCCAGCCAGTAGCTGTCGGGCAATCGCTTAACGTGTGCCCGATGGGCGGTGGCCTTCCATCCCAGTCCGGCGGCGAGCGCATCGTGGCGCCGGGCAACGACCTCGGCGCGACCGCGCTGCTTGTGGCCCAGACGCAACCGTTCCTCGGCCGCTTCGAACAAGGTACGGAGCAAGGTCCGCTTCCATTCATTCCAGACGCCCGGCCCCACGGCACGGATGTCGACCACCGTCAGGATGAGGAGAAGCCGTAGCCGCTCGAAGCTTTGCACCTTGGCGACGAAATCGTCGATCGTCGTCGGATCGGCAAGGTCGCGGCGCATCGCGGTGTTGGACAAAAGCAGGTGATGGCGGACCAGCCAGGCGACGGTCTCGGTCTCCGCCTCGTCCAGTCCGAAGCGAGGCGCCAGTTCCAGCGCGACCTCGGCGCCGAGCTCGCTATGGTCGCCGCCGCGCCCCTTGGCGATGTCGTGGAGCAGCACCGCGACATAAAGCAGCCGCCGGGACTGGATCTGCTTGATCAGCGCCGTCGACAGCGGGTGGTCGTCGGCGAGCTCGCCGCGCTCGATCTGGGCGAGAAGGCCGATCGCGCGGATCGAATGTTCGTCGACCGTATAGTGGTGGTACATGTCGAACTGCATCTGCGCGACGACCCGGCCAAAATCGGGCACGAAGCGGCCGAACACTCCGGCCTCGTTCATCCACCGGAGGACCGTGTCCGGCCGTTCAAAGTTAGTCAGCACCTCCAGGAAGAAAGCGTTGGCGCGGGGATCGTCGCGCACCTGGTCGACCAATCGCGCATCGCGCGACGCGGCGCGCATCGCGTTGGGATGAATTTCCAGCCCTTCCCGGGCTGCCAGCGCGAACATGCCGACCAGGCGGACCGGATCGTCCGCCAGGAAATGATCGCTGGGAATATTGAGCCGGCCGCGGTCGACGACGAATCCGGCGAGGTGCTTGGGCCGGCGGCGAAGGGTCGGCAGGGCGAAACGCCGTCCCTTGGCCGCCATCTGCTCGTCGAACTGGGCAAGGAACAGCCCGGTCAGGTCGCCGACCGTCTTCGCCTGCAGGAAATAGAACTGCATGAAACGCTCGACCGCCGATTTTCCCGGCCGGTCGGTGTAATTCATCGCTGCAGCGATTTGCCGCTGGTGCTCGAAGCCCAATCGTTCTTCGGCGCGGCCCGCGGCGAGGTGGAGATGGCAGCGCACCGACCAAAAGAAGCGTTCCGCGCGCGAAAAGCGGGCGTACTCGGCCTGGGTAAACAGGCCCTTCTCGACCAGGTCGACGGGCCGGTCGACCCCGAACGCATATTGGCCGATCCAGTACAGCGTGTGGAGGTCGCGCAGGCCGCCCTTGCCGTCCTTGACGTTGGGTTCGACAACGTAGCGGCTGTCACCCATCCGCTGATGGCGAAGGTCGCGCTCGGCCAGCTTGGCCGTAACGAACTCGCGGACCGTGCCGTTGACGACTTCGCGGCGAAAACGCCGTCCCGCCTCGTCCGACAGCTCCCGATCGCCCCACAACCAACGGGCTTCGAGCAGCGCCGTCCGCGCCGTCATGTCCGTTTTCGCGATCGCCACGACCTCGTCGATCGTCCGTACCGACTGGCCCACTTTGATCTGAAGGTCCCACAACAGATACAGCAGCGCTTCGGCCACTTGCTCGCACCACGGCGCGCGGCGGTCGCCGAGCAGTATCATCAGATCGAGGTCACTGAACGGCGCCATCTCGCCGCGGCCGGTGCCGCCCAGCCCGACCAGCGCCAACCGTTCGGCGGCCGTGGGGTTGGGATTGGGATAAAGGCGCGTGGTGATAAAATCGAACGCCAGCCGGGCGATCTGCTCGGCAAGGAATGCATAGGCCGCTGCGGCCGCACGGCCGTTACCGGGATGCTCGGCCAGCCGCCGCGCTATCTCGGCCCGCCCATGATCGAGTGCCTCGCGGAGCAGGCGCATCGCTGATGGCTGGAGATCGCTTCCCGCCAGCGCGGCCAGCCTGTCCGCCAGTTGCCGGCGGTCGATGATACTGCGCCGGTCGCCGATCGATGGCGTGTGGACCGTCACGACGACTGGGCCAACTTCTTTAGGGCATAAAGTGCCTCGAGCGCGTCGCGCGGACTCATGCCGTCCGGTTCCAGGGCATTCACCGCCTCGGCGAGCGGATCGACTTCGACCCTCTCCATCGGAGGGGCGGCGGCGAACAGCGGCAGGTCGTCGAGGCCCGCAGCGATTCCGCCGGTGGCGTCACGGCCTGCCTCGAGCTTTGCCAGCACCGCCTTGGCACGAGCCAGCACCTTGGGGGGAACACCGGCCAGCTTCGCAACCGCGATGCCATAGCTTCGGTCGGCGGGACCGCCCGCGACTTCGTGGAGTAGGACGAGGTCGCCCTTCCATTCGCGAGCGCGGACGTGATGGAGCGAAAGGGCCTCCAACCGATCGGCGAGGCGGGTCAGCTCATGGTAATGGGTCGCGAACAGGGTTCGCGAGCGCGCCTCGTCGTGCATCGCTTCGACCACCGCCCAGGCGATGGCGAGACCGTCGTAGGTCGAGGTGCCGCGTCCGATTTCGTCGAGGATGACCAGGCTGTTGGGCGTCGCCTGCGCCAGGATCGCGGCGGTCTCGACCATTTCGACCATGAAGGTCGATTGCCCGCGCGCCAAATTGTCCGCGGCGCCCACCCGGCTGAACAGTCGGTCGACAATCCCGATCCGGGCGCGCGATGCCGGCACGTAGCTGCCGGCCTGCGCAAGAAGGGCTGCCAGCGCGACTTGCCGCAGGAAGGTCGACTTACCGCCCATGTTGGGGCCGGTCACCAGCCACAGCCGGTCGTTGGGGCCCAGCGCGACGTCATTGGCGACGAAACGCTCGCCGCGCGTACCAAGCGCGGCCTCGACCACCGGATGGCGCGCGGCGTCCAGTTCAAGGCAGGGCTGGTCGACGAGGTGGGGCAGGCACCAGCCGCCTTCCGCCGCGCGTTCGGCGTGGCTGGCGGATACGTCGATCCGCGCGATGGCATCGGCTGTGGCGGCGATCCGAAACGACTGGCCCACGGCAAGCGCTGACAGTTCTTCGAAATGGGCCGCCTCGGCCGCCAGCGCGTGGGCCCCGGCTTCGACCACCCGGCTCGCTTCGGCGTGGAGGTCGGGGAATTGAACCGGACCACGCCGGCCAGTGTCTGGCGATGGGTGAAGCCGCTGTCGGGCGCCATCAGCCGGTCGGCATGACGGGCGGCGACCTCGATATGATAGCCGAGGACGGCGTTGTGGCGGATCTTGAGCGCGCTCACCCCGGTCGCGTCGCGGTAGCGCGCCTCCAGCGCGGCTATAGCACGGCGGCCGTCGCTTGCTGCCACGCGCAGGGCATCGAGCGCGGCGTCATAGCCTTCCGCAATGTAGCTGCCTTTCGACGTGTCGATCGGCGGCGCGGCGACGATCGCTGCCGACAGCCGGTCGGTCAGCGCGGCATGGCCGGCCAGGTCGGGGAGCAGCGACGCGAGAAGGTCGGGCGGCGATCCTTCGTCCTCAAGTTCCCGCTTCAGCTCCGCGGCGGCAATCAGCCCATCGCGGAGCATTGCGAGGTCTCTTGGGCTTCCCCGCGCCGCCACCAATCTTCCGAGCGCGCGGCCGATGTCGGGCATGGCGCGTAACGCCAGCCGCACCCGTTCGCGCCGGATCGGCTCGTCATGGAGCCACTGCACCAGCGCCAGGCGCGCTTCGATCGCACCACGCGCGGTCAGCGGCGCACTGAGGTCGCTGCCGAGGAGGCGCCGGCCAGGCGCGGTGACACAGCGGTCGATGGTTGCCAGCAGGCTGCCGGCAATCGCACCCGTCGACGTCCGGCAGATCTCCAGGCTGTCTCGGGTCGCGGGGTCGATCGCCATGTGCGACGAGCGGGCGACCCTTCGCGGCGCGGCGAGGAAGGCCACCGCCTCCTTTTGGGTGGCGTCGAGGTAGGCCAGCAAACCGCCCGCCGCGGCCAGTTCCGCGCGCCCCGGCGCGCCGAACCCGTCGAGGCTCGTCACCCCGAACCGTGCCATCAGCGCCCGCTCGCCAGTCAGGCTGTCGAAGCCGCCTTTGCTGGCGGTGGTCGCGACTCCCGGCACCTTGCCGTCGGCGATGACTTCGGCGGCATCGAGCCGCGCCAGTTCGGCGACCAGGTCGCCCGGCGCGCACGCGATCAGCTCAAAGCGGCCGGTCGAGATGTCGGCGGCGGCAATCGCATAATCGTCCCCGGCGCGCCCGATCGCCGCCAGCCAGTTGGCCGTGCCGCTGTCGAGCAGCGTCTCCTCGGTCAGCGTGCCGGGCGTGACGAGGCGGATGATGGCGCGTTCGACCAGCGCCTTCGACCCACGCGCCTTGCGCGCTTCCGCCGGGCTCTCGGTCTGCTGAGCGATGGCGACGCGGTGGCCGGCCTTGATCAGCCGGGCGAGATAGGATTCGGCGGCGTGGACCGGAACGCCGCACATCGGCACCGCCTCGCCGGCGTCGGCCCCGCGCTTGGTGAGGGCGATGTCGAGGCAGGCGGCCGCCACCTTGGCGTCGTCGAAGAACAGTTCGAAGAAGTCGCCCATCCGGTAGAACAGCAGCGCGTCCCCCGCCTCCGCCTTGAGGCGATGGTATTGCGCCATCATAGGCGTCTGGGTCGGGGCATCGGCGCGGGCCATGGCCTATCGGTAGCCGCAAAGCGCGCCCCAAGCGAGGGTGACTCTTGCCTCTTTCCTTGGCAAAGGCGGGCCGCGACAGGAGAGAAAATGAGCGAGAGCAACGTCAAGTTCACCCGCAACGAGGCGCTGGAATTTCATTCACGCGGCCGTCCCGGGAAGATCGAGATCATCGCTTCCAAGCCGATGGCGACGCAGCGCGACCTCAGCCTCGCCTACTCCCCCGGCGTCGCCGTCCCGGTCGAGGAAATCGCCGCCGATCCGGGCAAGGCCTACGAGCTGACAGCCAAGGGCAACCTCGTCGCCGTCATTTCCAACGGCACTGCCATTCTCGGCCTGGGCAACCTCGGCGCGCTGGCATCGAAGCCGGTGATGGAAGGCAAGGCGGTGCTGTTCAAGCGCTTCGCTGACGTCGATTCGATCGATCTCGAGGTCGACACCGAGGACGCGCAGAAATTCATCGACGCGGTGGCGCTGCTCGGCCCCAGCTTTGGTGGGATCAACCTTGAAGACATCGCCGCGCCCGAATGCTTCATCATCGAGCAGGCGCTGAAAGAACGGATGAACATTCCGGTCTTTCATGACGACCAGCACGGCACCGCGATCATCACGGCCGCTGGCCTGATCAACGCGTGCCACCTCACCGGCCGCGACTTCAAGGACATCAAGGTCGTCGTCAACGGCGCGGGAGCCGCGGCGATTGCCTGCACCGAACTGATCAAGGCCATGGGCGTACTTCACCAGCATGTCATCATGTGCGACCGGTCCGGCCCTCTCTACCCGGGCCGCGACAATATGGACCAGTTCAAATCGGCCCACGCCGTCCCGACGGACGCCCGCAGCCTGGCCGAGGCGCTGGTCGGCGCCGACGTCTTCCTGGGCCTCAGCGCCGCCGGGGCGCTGAAACCGGAAATGGTCAAGGACATGGCGCCCAGCCCGATCATCTTCGCCATGGCCAATCCGGATCCCGAAATCACCCCGCCCGAAGCCAAGGCGGCACGGCCCGACGCGATCGTCGCGACCGGCCGGTCGGACTATCCCAACCAGGTCAACAACGTCCTCGGCTTCCCCTTCATCTTTCGCGGAGCGCTCGACGTTCGGGCGGTGCGCATCAACGAGGAGATGAAGATCGCCGCCGCCAACGCGCTCGCCGAACTGGCGCGCGAGGCGGTACCCGAGGAGGTTGCCGCGGCCTATGGCGGGCTCAGCCACCACTTCGGGCCCGACTACATCATCCCCGCGCCGTTCGACCCGCGCCTGATCGAGATTATCCCCGCCGCCGTCGCGCAGGCAGCAATGGACACCGGCGTCGCCCAGATGCCGATCCGCGACATGCGCATCTACCGGCAGCAGTTGAAGGCGCGGCTCAATCCTACCGCGTCGGTGCTGAGCCTCGCCTACGAAGGGGCGCGATCCAATCCAAAGCGTGTTCTGTTCGCGGAAGGCGAGGAAGAGAATGTCCTGCGCGCCGCCATCGCCTTCAAGGAGGGCGGCTATGGTACGCCGGTGCTGGTCGGACGCGACAATGTTCACCGCCTGCTCGCCGATATGGGCGTCGACGATCCCGAGAGCTACGAAGTGCTCAACAGCCGCAATTCGCCGCTGGTCGGGCGCGCGGTCGACTATCTCTACACCAAGCACCAGCGCAACGGCATGCTGCGCCGCGC
Organism: Sphingomonas rhizophila; assembly: GCF_014396585.1. Classification (GTDB taxonomy): domain Bacteria; phylum Pseudomonadota; class Alphaproteobacteria; order Sphingomonadales; family Sphingomonadaceae; genus Sphingomicrobium; species Sphingomicrobium rhizophilum. The sequence goes on along the minus strand of NZ_CP060717.1, from coordinate 2,128,248 downwards.
TGCCGAGCGGATGGTCAACCAGGACCGCAACGCCTTCGCCGCCGCCATGCTGGCGCTGGGCGAGGCGGACGCGATGATCACCGGCACCACGCGCCCGTTCAGCCAGTCGCTTAGCCAGGTCCGCTTCATCATCGACGAACCGGGCAGCAGCGTTCCCTTCGGCGTCAGCATCGTCGCGGCGCGTTCGAAGACGGTCCTCATCGCCGATACCTCGGTGACCGAGAGGCCGACTGCGGAGCAGCTGGCGACGATGGCGATCCGCACCGCCGCCTTCGCGCGGCGGATGGGTCAGGAGCCGCGCGTCGCCTTCGTCAGCTACACCACCTTCGGCAACCCGCCGGGCCGGCATATCGAGGAACTCCGCGACGCGGTGAAGATCCTGGATACGCTTCAGACCGACTTCGAATATGAAGGCGAAATGGGCCCCGACGTCGCGCTCAACAACGAGATGCAGCGGCGCTATTATCCATTCTCCCGCCTGACCGGCGACGCCAACATCCTGATCATGCCCGGCCTGCAGTCGGCCAACATCTCGTCGAAGTTGCTTAAAGCGATCGGTGGCGAAAGCCTGATCGGTCCGTTCCTGATGGGGATGGCGCTACCGGTGCAGATCGCGCCGATGACGGCAACGGCGAGCGACCTGGTGACGCTGGCAGTCCTCGCCGGCGGCGGCGCCGACGCGATAGGCCAAGCCTAGATCCGCTCAACCTGGCTGACGCCGTTGGCGGCGCGCAGCGCGGCGATCAGGCTATGCAGATGCTGGAGGTCGTGCACCTCCACGTTGACGTGGAAGGTGTGGAAGCTGCCGTCGCGGTGGGCGAGGTGCAGGTTGACGATGTTCGCGCCCTTGGCGCCCATGATCCCGGCCATCTCGCCGAGCGCGCCGGCGACATCGCGCAGGATCACCGACAGCCGCGCGGTGCCCCCGTCCGACCCGTCGCCCCAGGCAAGGTCGAGCCAGTCGGCATCGATCCCGGTCGCCAGCTTGTCGCAGCCGATGACGTGGACCTCGATCGATTCATCCTCGCGGCGAAGCCCGACGATGCGGTCGCCCGGAATCGGATGGCAGCAGGTGGCGAGGTCATAGGCGACGCCCGGCGTCAGTCCGCGAATCGAGATGGCCGTGCGCTGGCCGAGCGGGCGCGGAGCAACGTCGCCGCCGGCCGAGCCCGGCATCAGTGCTTCCATCAGCTCGACATCGCTGACCGACCGTCGGGCGATGCGGATCATCAGCGTGTCGACGTCCTCGGCCTTCAGCTTCTTGACCGCCCGCTTCAGCGCGTCGTCGGCGAGTGGCGCGGGCAGGCGCGACACGATCTCGTCGTAGATCTTGCGGCCGAGCAGGACGGTCTCATCGCGTTCCTTGTGACGGACGAAGCGGCGGATTCCGGCCCGCGCCTTGCCGGTGGTCACAAAACGCAACCAGGACGGTTGCGGGTGCTGCGCCTCCGAAGCGAGGATTTCGACCTGGTCGCCATTGTCGAGAATGGTGCGCAGCGGGACGACCCGGCCGTTGACCTTGGCGCCGACGGTCTGGTCGCCAAGGTCGGTATGGACGGCGTAGGCGAAGTCGACCGGGGTCGCGCCCTTGGGCAGCTGGATCAGCTCGCCCTTCGGCGTGAAGGCGAAAATACGATCCTGGTACATCGCCATCCGCGTATGCTCGAGAAGTTCTTCCGGGCTCGCGGCATGGTCCAGGATCTCGACGAGGTCGCTGATCCACGGAACCTTGATGTCGTCGACCGGCTTGCCTTCCTTGTAGGCCCAGTGCGCGGCGAGTCCGCGCTCGGCTTGGGCGTGCATCGCCCGGTCGCGAATCTGTATTTCGATCCGCATCTTGGAATCGTGAATGACCGAGGTGTGCAGCGACCGATAGCCATTGCGCTTGGGCGTCGAGATATAGTCCTTGTAGCGGCCGGGGACCATCGGCCAGCGCTGGTGAATGAGGCCAAGCGCGCGATAGCAGTCGTCGGCGCTATCGACGATCACGCGGAACGCCATCACGTCGGATAATTGTTCGAAGCTGATGTGCCGTTCGGCCATCTTCTTCCAGATGGAATAGGGGTGCTTTTCGCGGCCGGTGACTTCCGCGGTCAGGCCGTGGTCGGAAAGGTGGAGCTGCAGGCCAAGGCCGATGCGATTGACCAGGTCGCCGCCGGCATCGTGGAGCTGCGTCAGGCGGCGCGTGACCGAAGCGAAGGCGTCCGGCTCCAGTTCCTTGAACGAGAGCTGCTGCATCTCCTGCATGATCTCGTACATCCCGATCCGCTCGGCGAGCGGGGCGTAGATGTCCATCGTCTCCTTGGCGATGCGGCGGCGCTTCTCCGGATTCTTGATGTGATGCAGCGTGCGCATGTTGTGCAGCCGGTCGGCCAGTTTCACGAGCAGCACGCGAATGTCATCGCTGAGCGCGAGCAGGAACTTGCGGAGGTTTTCCGCGGCGCGCTCATTTTCCGACTGGGCCTCGATTTTCGACAGCTTGGTGACGCCGTCGACCAGCCGGGCGACATTCGGACCGAACATCTTCTCGATCTGCTCCGGCGTCGCGACGGTGTCCTCGATCGTGTCGTGGAGGATCGCGGTGACGATCGTTTCGTCGTCGAGCTTGAGATCGGTGAGGATTCCCGCGACCTCGATCGGGTGGCTGAAATAGGGGTCGCCCGAAGCGCGAACCTGCGCGCCATGGGCTTTCATCGAGAAGACGTAGGCGCGGTTGATCAGTCCCTCGTCCGCATCGGGGTCATAAGCGCGAACCCGCTCGATCAGTTCATACTGCCTCAGCACCGGCCTAATGTGGGGAATGTTCTATGTCGTTCGCAAGCGCAAAAAGGACCGGAAGGCTGTCGGCCGTCCGGTCCAGTCGGGGAAAGGGCGTGCGACCCTTCCGGTTTGCAAAGGGAGCGAGGTGGCTCAGTTGGCGCTGGCGACCGCCTGCGCGCCGGCAGAAGCCCGCGCGTGGGTGTTGCATTTGTCGAGTTCGGCAGCGGCAAAGGCGCGCCCGTTGACCACGAAGCTGTCGACGCGGCCGGCCTTCTTGGCGAGGCCCTGGCACAGCGCCATCGCCGGTGCGTCGGCGGTGCTGCCCCGGCAGGCATCGGGACCGCACGACCAGCGGATGTCGTTGGCGATCAGCTTGCCCGCGGCGACCGGCGTGGCCAGCTTGGCGGAATAGGTGGCGGCGTTGGCGCCCACCGGCGCCATTGCGGCGAACAGGACGGCGGCAACTGCGAAATTGCGAGTCATGCGGATGGCTCCGAAATTGCGTTTTACGATGAAACTTAGTAGCTAAAGCCAGTTGCAAGACGCAACTGTTATTTTTGTTTCGATTGTGTGATGGTCTTGCCCGGAGAGAGGAGCCGAGTTCGAGTCCGTGAGTTCATCATCCCCCGACATTGACGCTTTCCGCGCCGCCGCGCTTCGCTGCCCACTGCCTCAGGCGATTGAGCTTATTGGTGAGAAATGGGCCTTCCTAATCCTGCGCGGGGCCCTCAACGGCCTCCAGCATTTCGAGGAGTTCCAGGCCGGTCTCGGCATTGCCCGCAACATCCTGTCCAATCGACTCGCGCGAATGGTCGAGGGCGGAATCCTGGAGCGGTCGCCGGATCCGGAGGACCGCCGCAAGGTGGTCTATTCGCTTTCGAAGAAGGGCGAGGGCCTGCTTCCGGTCGTCCTGGCTCTCCGCCAGTGGGGTGAGGAGTGGGGCTGTGGCAGCCACGATATCGTCCTCGCCGACCAGCGTGACGGCTTGCCGGTCCGTAAGATCGGCGTGCTGGCCGCGGACGGGCGCGAACTCAGCCTGCATGACCTCATGTGGGTCGACCGCCAGGGCGTAAAGCTCCGCCGCCCGCAACAGCGCTAGAAACGAAAAGGGCGGCCCCGAAGGACCGCCCTCTCGCTGGTCATCGCTGACCGGGATTATTCGTAATCGCCACCGCTCGGGCTCGGGCGCGGCGGAGCCGCCGCCGTCAGGCGAAGCGCTTCGGCCGAATCGCTCAGCGACGCCAATTCGTCCGTTTCGTCCTCTTCGTCGACACGAACGCGCTGCAGGTTCGAAACGATCGCCTCTTCGAGGTGCTTCGGCTTCACCGTCGTCTCCGCGATCTCGCGAAGCGCCACGACCGGGTTCTTGTCGCGGTCACGATCGATGGTCAGGTCGGCGCCGCCCGAAATCTGGCGGGCACGCTGCGCCGCCATCAGGACGAGGTCGAACCGGTTGGGAATCTTGTCGACACAATCTTCGACCGTCACGCGCGCCATTGGGTCGCTCCGAAAACTATTAGGGCTTAATGCGAGCGGGCGAGATAGGTGCAGGGGCTCTGAGAGTCAATGAAATCACGCTGCCGCCTTGCCAGTGCAGCGCCGCGCCCCCACACAGGGCCGGATGAATGACGACGCCGCGCCCCCGCTGAAGCCTCCCAGCGACCGCGCGCGGAGCGTCACCGTTGATGGCAACGCATTGACCCTGCTGACCGGCGGTCGCGAGCGGTTCGAAGCGCTGCTCTCCCTGATCGACGGCGCGAAGCGCGATCTTCGCCTGCTCTACTACACCTTCCTTGACGACGAGTCCGGCGAAGCGGTCGTGGCGGCGCTGTTGCGCGCGATCGAGCGCGGGGTGCGTGTTTCGCTGCTAGTCGACGGCTTCGGCAGCTCCAAGACGCCGGACGACTATTTCACGCGGTTGGGCGACGCCGGCGCCACCTTCTGCCGCTTCCTGCCGAGCCTTGGCCGTCGCTATCTGATCCGCAATCACCAGAAGCTGGCGTTGGCGGATGAAGCTGTCGCGTTGATCGGTGGCTTCAACATCGCCGACGACTATTTCCAGGAAGCGGAAGAGGGCGGGTGGCGCGACCTTGGCCTGATCGTCGATGGACCGGCGGCCGGGCGGCTGGCACCCTATTTCGACGATCTGATGGGCTGGGCGCTCAGGAAGGGCGCTCGGATCCGCGACCTCCGCCGCATCATTCACAAGTTCAGCGAGAACGAAGGCGTGCTGCAATGGTCCTACGGCGGGCCGATGCGGCGGCTGTCGCCATGGGCGAACGCCACCTGCCGCGATCTTGCGTCGAGCAACGATGTCCAGATGATCGCGGCCTATTTCGCGCCGACCTACGGCATGCTGCGCCGGATTGCGCGGATTGGCGGGCGCGGGCGTGCGCGGGTGATTACCGCCGCCAAGTCCGACAATACCGCGACAATCGCGGCTGCCCGGTTCACTTACGGCCGCCTGCTGAAGCGGGGAGTGGAAATCTACGAATACCGACCGACGAAGCTGCACACCAAGCTCGTCGTGCTCGACGATGTCGTCCACATCGGCTCGTCAAACTTCGACATCCGCAGCCTCTATCTCAACCTGGAGATGATGCTCCGGGTCGACGATCCCGAGTTCGCGACGATGATGCGGCACTATTTCGAAGGCGAGGTCCAGGACAGCCTGCGCATCACGCCCGACCTTCATCGCAAGCGCGGAACCCTCGCCAGCCGAATCAAATGGGCGGCAAGCTTTTTCCTGGTAACCACCGGCGATTACACCGTCACTCGGCGGCTGAACTTCGGCAGCGGCTAGGCTGCGGGCGCCTCGCGCCACGCCCAGAACAGGGTCGCCGGCGGAACGTTGATCCACTCGAAGCCGCGGTCGATGCGTTCGAAAAAGGGCGCGATGAAATCGCGCACCTTGGGGCTGAACTGATAGACCAGGAAGGCGCCGCCGGTACGGATCACCCGGGAAGTCGCCGACCCGATCGCCTCACCGACGCCCGGCGGCAGTGTGGAGAAGGGCAGTCCGGACAGCACGTAGTCGGCGTGTTCGAACCCATGCTCGGCGACAATCTTTTCGACGTCGGCGGCCGAGCCGTGGACCGCAACGAAGCGCGGGTCATCGATGTCGTGACTGAGAAAGTCGATGAAGTCGGGATTAGTGTCGATCGCGATCAGCATCGCGTCGGGGCCCAGCTTGTCGAGGATCGGACGGGTGAAGGTGCCGACACCCGGTCCATATTCGACGAACAGCTTCGTGTTCTTCCAGTCGACGGGCTTCAGCATCTTGTCGATCAGCACCCGGCTGGAGGGGATGACGGAGCCGACCATCACCGGGTTCTTGAAGAAACCGCGCAGGAACTGCCAGCGGGGGCTGGCAGTGCGGCGGTCGTGACGGCGCTGAATTCGGCCCTTCACATGACGGGCGGACGTGGCGTTCAACTTTGGCTCCCGGGCAGACAAGCCCCACGCGTTCGCAAATGGCGCGGCGCTTGGCAAGCGCCTCCGTCGGCTTCCGCGCACGGCTCGGCTCCCTTAAGGGGCTGATAATGCGCCTTCGTCCCTCACCGCCGCGCATTGCAGGCAGCGCGCTGACCACCGCGCAATTCCTGCTGCTGTTCGCGGCAATGCTGGTCGCCGCCGCCGGCAACACCGCGCTGCAATCGGTCATGCCGGCGATCGGCCGCGCCATCGGGATCGCCGATGTGTGGGTGGCGGTCGCCTACACCTGGTCGGCGGTGTTGTGGGTCGGGCTGGCGCCGTTCTGGGCACGGCAGAGCGATCGTCATGGACGGAAAGCCCTGACCTTGCTCGGCGTCGGTGGGTTCATCGTCTCGATGTTGCTGTGTGGCTCGGTGCTCCATGCCGGCCTCGAAGGATGGGTCGCGGGCGGCGTGACCTTCGCGCTGTTCGGGGCAGCACGGGCCATCTATGGCTCGCTGGGATGCGCCACGCCCAGCGCAACGCAGGCCTACCTCGCCTCGAAAACTCGGCGATCGGCACGGGTGAGCGCCTTGTCCGCGCTGTCCTCCAGCTTCGGCCTTGGCACGATTGTCGGTCCGGCGCTGGCGCCACTGTTCGTGCTGCCGGTGCTTGGCCTCACCGGGCCGCTGTTCATGTTCGCGCTAATCGGGATCGTCGTTTTTGTCGCCATCCTGCGCTGGCTGCCCGACGACACCCGGCCACGCCATGGCCGCCGGGCGGGACATGGTGCGGCGATGAGTTACCCGTCAATCGCCAGTCCGCCGACGGGCGCCAGCGTGCTCGCGGCGACGGCCCCCAAGGTCCGCGCCCTGTCGTGGCGCGACGGCCGGATCCGGGAGTGGATCGTCGCCGGGGTGGTTGCGGGCCATGCCCAGGCGGCGACGCTGACCTGCCTCGGCTTCTTCGTCATCGACCGGCTGCACCTTGACCCGCACGGGTCCGAGCAGTCGATCGCGATCGTGATGATGGCCGGCGCGGCGGCGACTCTCGCGGCCCAATGGGGCATCATCCCCCGCCTGTTGCTCAAACCGCGACCCTTAATCCTTTGGGGGTCGCTGGTTGCCGCGATCGGCCTGACCGCCACGATGGTCAGTTCGGACCTTTACACGATGGTCCTCGGTTTCGGCATTGCCAGTCTCGGCTTCGGCTTCATCCGCCCGGGCTTTACGGCAGGCGCCAGCCTGGCGGTCCCATTGGCGGAGCAGGGCGGCGTCGCCGGCGTGATTACCTCCGCGAACGGTATCGCCTTCGTCGCGGCGCCGACCATCGGCATGGCGCTTTACGCGATCGACCCGAATTGGCCGTTCGCGATCAGCGCCGCCCTGTTGCTGCTGCTCGTCCTGTGGGGACGCAGGGCGCTCGCCTAGCTGCCCTTGCCCTCGTTCCCGCCGCGCGGTCGAAGCGTGCCCGGCAGGACAAACCCGATCCCGCCGACCGGGCGAACGGCGTCCGATTTTAGCGTGTCGCGTATCTTCGCGTAGTCGTCGAGCATCTCCTCCGTGACCGACGCGCGGGTTTCCTCAAGCGCCGTCTGGAAGTCGGACATGGTCACCTGGGCCTCGTCCAGGCCACGGCGGAGCGCCGTCAGGCCGGCACGACGCACCAGATCCTCAAGGTCCGCACCGGTGAAGCGCTCGGTGTTTCGAGCCATTAGCTGCAGGTCGACATCCTTGGCGAGCGGCATGCCTTCCGTGTGGATCGCGAGGATCCGGCGGCGACCGGCGGTGTCGGGCGGGCCGACGTAAATTAGTTCGTCGAACCGGCCGGGGCGGAGCAAGGCGGGATCGATCAGGTTGGGCCGGTTGGTGGCGCCGATCACGACGACGTTCTGCAATTCCTCCAGCCCGTCCATTTCGGCAAGGATGGTGTTGACCACCCTCTCGGTCACCTGCGGCTCGCCGAGGCCTCCGCCGCGCGCCGGGACAAGGCTGTCCAACTCGTCGATGAAGATGACGGTCGGCGCGACCTGGCGGGCGCGGGCGAACAGGCGGGCGATCTGCTGTTCGCTCTCGCCATACCATTTGCTCAGCAGGTCGCTCGATTTCGTGGCGATGAAGTTAGCCTGGCTTTCCCGCGCCGCGGCCTTTGCCAGCAGCGTTTTCCCAGTCCCCGGCGGACCGTAGAGAAGGAACCCCTTGGCCGGACGGATGCCCAGCCGCTTGAACGAGCCGGGGTGCTTGAGGGGAAGCTCCACACCCTCGCGAAGCCGGTCGCGGGCTTCGTCGAGGCCCCCAATATCGTCCCAGCCGATGTTGGGCATCTGGACCATGACCTCTCGCATGGCCGACGGCTGCACCCGCTTCAGCGCATCGTCGAAATCGGAAGACTCGACGGACAGGGCGTCGAGGACCTCGGGCGGGATGGAAACCTCCTGAAGGTCGATCTTCGGCATGATGCGGCGGACCGCCTCAAGCGCAGCTTCGCGGGTAAGGGCGGCAATATCGGCCCCGACGAAGCCGTAGGTCCGGCGGGCCAGCGCGTCGAGATCGACGTTCGGCGCCAACGGCATCCCGCGCGTGTGGATCCCGAAGATCTCACGCCGGCCGGCCTCGTCGGGAACACCGATGATGATCTCGCGGTCGAAGCGTCCCGGCCGACGAAGCGCCTCGTCCAACGCCTCGGGCCGATTGGTGGCCGCAATGACGACGAGGTTCTGCCGGGGCTCGAGCCCGTCCATCAGCGTCAGCAGTTGTGCGACGAGCCGCTTTTCCGCCTCACCGGAAACCTGGTCACGCTTCGGGGCGATCGAATCGATTTCGTCGATGAAGATGATCGACGGCGCCGCGGCGGCTGCTTTCTCGAACAGTTCGCGTAGCTTCTTTTCCGACTCGCCATATGCACTGCCCATCACTTCGGGGCCGGCGATGTGGAAGAAGTTGGCTTCGCTCTCGTTGGCGACCGCGCGCGCCAGGCGGGTTTTGCCGGTCCCGGGCGGGCCGTGGAGCAGGACCCCCTTGGGCGGGTCTACGCCCAGGCGCTGGAAAAGCTCGGGATGGCGCAGCGGCAGCTCGACCATTTCGCGCAGGGCGTCGATCGTCGAGCCCATCCCGCCAAGGTCGTCATAAGTGACGTCGGCCCGGCGCTCGCCATCCCGCTTGGTGAACTCGGGAAGCAGTTCAACGCTGGTCCCCGCATCGAGATGGACGATGCCCTTCGGGGTCGTCGAGACGACGGTCAGCCTCACTTCCTGCAGGGCGAAGGCCGGCGCATTCAGCATCTGGCGGATATGTTCGGGCATGTCGGCGTTGACGCGCTGGTGACCGGCGATGGCCACGATGTCGCCCTCTGTGAAAGGCCGCCCCTCGAAGCTGCGGCGGAGCGCCTCGGAGGAGCCCTGCAGGCGGACGTTGTTCGAAGCAGGTGCGAAGACAACCTTCGTTGCCGGCTTTGAGTTGACCTTGTTAATCTCGACGAAATCGCCCGATCCTACTCCGGCGTTGACCCGCTGCAGACCGTCCAGGCGAACAATATTGAGGCCTTCGTCATCGCCGTAGGGACGAATCGCCCGGGCGGCGGTCGTCCTCTTGCCGACGATTTCGATAACGTCGCCCTCCTGGAGGCCGAGTTCATTCATCAGCTTCAACGGCAGTCGGGCGACTCCGCGGCCGCTGTCGGCGGGCGGCAGGTTCGCGACCTGCAAGCGCCGGGTCATCGTTTCGACATCGGCCATTGCGACAAATTCTCCTGAAAAACGCGAAAAAGACGCCCCACGCCGCCTCCGCAGAAACGAACGGCGCAACCCTGCTGCGGTTCAATCTGGGGAGCAAGTGGGCGGAAAAAAAGGCCGGGCGTTGCCACCCGGCCTTAAGTTTTCAGGAGAGGATGCCTCGAAAGGCACGCATCTTATTGCACCGCACCATTTCCTTCGCAAGTGCAAAATGTAACCGGTTCCAAAAGTTTTGGGGAACGCCGGTCGGCGGGGTGGTGACGGATCATTCTTTGATGAGCGCCGTGACCCTGCGCAGCCAGGCGCGGGGCAGAAAGCGGTGGCCCTGGGCGCCAAACTTGTTCGCAATTCCGGGAATGACGACCGCCCGATTGCGCTCAAGGCCACTCAGCCCGGCGGCGACCACCGCGGCAGAACCGGCGGTCATCGTCGACACCGCGCCGTTGCTCTTGAAACCGGCCACCTCGCCGAACTCCGTCGCTGTCGGACCGGGGCACAGGGCCGAGACCTTGATCCCATGCCGCGCCATTTCTTCGTGGAGTGCCTCGGTAAACGACAGGACGAAAGCCTTGGTCGCGAAATAGACCGCCATGCCCGGCCCCGGCTGGAAGGCCGCGGTCGACGCGACGTTGAGGATCTCGCCCGACCGGCGACTGATCATCCCCGGCACCACCGCCGCGCAAAGTTCGGTCAGCGCGCCGATGTTGAGGTCGATCATCTCGCGCTGGCGAGCGGCGTCGAGCTTCTCGAACCGGCCCCAAAGTCCGAAACCGGCATTGTTGATCAGCGTCTCGACCTGTTCGCCGTGTTTGGCGATGTCGGCCATGAGCCGTCCTGCAGCGCCAAGTTGGCTGAGGTCGATTACGACCGCACGCGCATCGCCGATTTCCTTGGCCAGCGCCTGCAGCCGATCCTTCCGCCGGGCCACCAGGACGATCCGCCGGCCCTTCCCGGCCAGCTGCCGTGCGAAGTCAACGCCAAGGCCGGCCGAAGCGCCAGTGATGAGGGTGATGGGGGTCATGCCGGCGGCTCCGTGGAAGTGGCGTTAATCGGGCAATTCCGCTACCGTTCCAACCGGGCCAGGGCGAGGGGGAATCGAACATGGCACAAGCAATCCGTTCGGCACCAGTGGTCGCAGGGGAACGATCGACGCTACTCGACGCGATGCGCGGTTATGCGCTCGCCGGGATTCTTATCGCCAACATGTTCGCGTTTATCGGCTTCCCGTTCATGACGGATGCGCAGCGCGATGCGTCGCTTGGGGGGCGCTCAACGATCTGGCCGAATTCGTCATCGAATGGCTGATCGTTGGCAAATTCTATTCGATCTTCTCGCTGTTGTTCGGGATCGGCTTCGCCATCCAGCTCAATAGGCTGGAACAACGCGGGGAAGGCGTGCCGCGCTATCTTCGCCGTCTCGCCGTCCTGTTCCTCATCGGATTGGCACATATTTTCCTGCTGTGGCTGGGGGACATTGTCGCCCTTTACGCGCTGATGGGAACGGTACTGCTGCTGTTCCGCAAGGTCGGCGACCGCTGGCTGCTTCGCTGGGCCGTCATCATGTGGCTGATCCCGATCGCCTGGTCGGCGGCGATGCATTTCGGCGGGTTCAAGCCGGCCGACCCGATCTACGCCCAAGGCGAATCGATGATCGTGTCGATGGGCTTCGACATCTCCAAAGGTCCGATGCCCTTCTTCGCGGAAGCGCCGTTGACCGACCATCTCCGCGTCCACCGGGCCGAGGCGTTCTTCCGCCTTGGCGACCTCTTCTACCAGATGCGTTTCACCAAGGTGCTGGGCATGTTCCTGATCGGCCTGTGGGTCGGTCGTCACGCAGTCTATTCAAACCTCGACCGCTATCGCCCGCTGTTGAAGAAGGTGGCGACCATCGGCCTCGGCCTTGGCCTGCCGCTGGCGGCGGCCAAGGCTTATTTCACCATGACCAGCGGCCGCGACGAAGGACTGCAATTCGTCACCGAGGTCTTCTACGTTCTCAGCACGCCGACGTTGGCTATCGGCTATGCCGCCGGGTTTGCCTTGCTGTGGGCCAGGGGCCGCGGAGGGCTGCTCGAATGGGCGGCGCCGGCGGGCCAGATGGCCCTCACCAATTACCTGATGCAAACCGTCATCCAGAGCGTGTTGTTCTATGGCTGGGGGTTCGGGCTGATCGGGAAGTTCGGACTGATTTTCACCATCCCTTTCACGCTGGTGATATTCGCGGTGCAGATCGCCTACAGCCGTTGGTGGCTGGCCCATTTTCGCTTCGGACCGGTGGAGTGGCTATGGCGCTCGCTGACCTACGGCCGGGCGCAGCCGATGCGACTGGATACAGCCGCACCGGCCTGACGCCGGCTTAAGCGACGGTCGCCTTAATGATCTTGCCCGGCTCGCGCGGCGGTTCGCCGACCGGAAGCGCGTCGACATATTCCATGCCACTCTCGACATTGCCCCACACCGTGTACTGGCGGTCGAGGAAACGGGCATCGTCGAAGCAGATGAAGAACTGGCTGTTGGCGCTGTTCGGGGCGGCGGTGCGGGCCATCGAACAGGTTCCGCGCACGTGCGGCTCGGCGTTGAACTCGGCCTTCAGATCGGGAAGCTTCGACCCGCCGGTGCCGGTGCCGGTCGGGTCTCCACCCTGGGCCATGAAACCCGGAATGACGCGATGGAACACGACTCCGTCGTAGAACCCGTCGCGGGCGAGGCCGGCGATGCGCTCGACATGGCCAGGCGCCAGGTCGGGGCGGAGCTTGATGACGACGTCGCCGCCGCTCGAAAGGGTGAAGGTCAGGGTGTTGGCATCGGCCATGATCGTGTCTCCGATTGGGAAGGGTTGGCGGTCCTGTAAGGCGGCCTTGCCGGTTGCGCCAGTCTATGCCTCGGCATAGGAGGGCGGCGTATCGAGGGTCCAAGGGGAACAGGCATGAGCGAACGCGACGACTTCGCCAGCACGCTCCACGAACCCGAACTTCCCGTGTCGGTTGACGACGACGTCATGGACGATGACGATCGGCTGCGGCCGCGATTCGTCCGCGAAGTGCTCGACGCGGTTGCCGACGGTGACGACGAGGCGGCGCGGGGCCTGGTCGCCGAGCTGCACCCCGCCGACATCGCCGACCTGATCGAACTTGCGCCCGCCGACGAGCGCGCCGACCTCATCACCGCGCTGGCCGGCATCGTTGATGCCGATGTCTACGCCGAACTCAACGAGCACGTCCGCGAGGACATGATCGACGAGATGGAGCCGCAGCAGGTCGCCGACCTCGCCGCCCAGCTCGACACCGACGACGCCGTCGCGATCATCGAAGACCTCGACGCCGAGGACCAGCTCGAGGTGCTCCGGGCGATGGAGCCCGACGACCGCGCCGCGGTCGAAGAAGCGCTGACCTATCCGGAAGAAACCGCCGGCCGCCTGATGCAGCGCGATCTGATCGCGGTGCCGGAACATTGGAAGGTCGGGCAGGTCATCGATTACCTCCGCTCCGGCGACGACCTGGCCGACGATTTCTGGGAAGTGTTCGTCGTCTCGCCGAACCACCATCCGGTCGGCACCTGCAAGCTGTCGACTATCCTGCGCAGCGCACGATCGAAACCGGTCAGCGAGATCATGGCGCGCAAGCAGACGCTGATCCCGGTCGACCTCGACCAGGAAGAAGTGGCGCTCAAGTTCCAGAAATACGCGCTGATCTCCGCCGCAGTGGTCGACGGGTCGGGACGGCTGGTCGGCATGATCACCGTCGACGACATCGTGCACATCATCCAAGAAGAAGCCGGCGAAGACGTGCTGCTGCTGTCCGGCGCGGGTGACGGCGACATCAACGAGCCGATCGCCACCACCGTCCGCACCCGGCTGACCTGGCTGGTCATCAACTTGGGCACCGCGATGCTGGCGGCCAGCGTGGTCGGCCTTTTCCAGGGCGAGATCGCCAAGTTCGCGCTGCTCGCCGTGCTGATGCCGATCGTGTCGGGCATGGGCGGCAACGCCGGGACCCAGACCCTGGCGGTGGTGGTGCGGGCGTTGGCGACCAACCAGCTGACAGACTCCAACACCATGCGGATGATCGCGCGTGAACTCACGATCGCGCTTTCGAACGGGGTGGCGCTCGGCCTGCTGATCGGGATCGGCACCGCAATCCTGTTCGACAACCCGTTGCTTGGCGCGGTGATCGGCGCGGCGATGGTCATCAACAATTTGATCGCCGGCCTGGCCGGAATTCTCGTCCCCGTGACGCTCGACCGGGCGCGGATCGACCCTGCAGTGTCGTCGGCGGTCTTCGTGACCATGGCAACCGACGTCATGGGCTTTTTCAGCTTCCTTGGCCTCGCCGCGGTGACGGGGTTGGCTGGCTAGGGCAACGCCTTGATCGGGTTCGATTTTCGCTTATGTCGGCGGCCGTGCCCCATCTCCATCTCACCAAGGTCGCGGTCGGCTGCGTCAGCGTCGAGGCGCTGGAGAACCGCATCGCCCGCCGAGTGACCCAGGACGGCGAGGTGCGCGTGCCGACCCGGATGCGGCCGAAGCGGATGGCGGAGCTGGTCGGCGGCTCGCTCCACTGGATCGTCAAGCACCGGATCGTCGCCCGGCAGGAAATCCTGCGCTTCGACGACCGCAGCGATGGCCGGATCGACATCGTCTGCAGCGCGAGCTTGGTCGGTGTCCCGCCCAAGCCGAAGCGCGCACACCAGGGCTGGCGCTACCTTACCGAGGACGATGCGCCGGGTGAAGACGACGGCAGCGGCATGGGCGAGCTTCCGCCACGGCTTTACGGCAAGCTGGCGGCGCTGGCGCTGGTCTGAATTGCTATTGGCAGCCGGTGACGGTCGCCGACCCGCTCGCCTTGACCGTGCAGGCCGGACGGCCGGAGACGGTGACGGCGGCGGTACCGGCGGCGGTGACCTTTGCGCTGTTGGTGGCGGTAAAGGCGACAGTCGATGCGCCCTGGGTGGCGACGGCCGCGTCCCGGGCGGTGAGTGGTGCAAGGTCGACCGCGGCCGGCCCGAGGATGGTGGCGCTGAGGGCAGGCGCCCTGCCTGCGACAGAGACCCGCCCGCTTCCGTTCACGGCAAGCTTGAAACGATCGACGTCGGCCTGGCTGACGCGGGCCTCGGCGGCGCCGCCGACGCTGAGCTGGAACTCGAGGCCGCGGACCCTGTCGATGGCCAGGCTTCCGCTGCCGCCAATCGAGGCGGCGCGAAGGTTGGGCGTCCCCACGGCGATCAGCACCGGGCCGGGCGAATCATAGCTGCCGCGCCACGCGTTGCGATTGGCCTGGATGATCAAGGTCGGTCCTTCGACACGGATCGCGACTGCGTCCAGTGCTTGGGTCGACCCGCTTGCACGGGCGAATGGCGCACTGTTGGTCGCAACGGTCACCGCATAGGGACCTTCGACCCGGATCCGCTCGAAGCTGGTGACGCTGTAATTGCGGTTGGCCGCTTTCACCGAGAAGGGAACGGCGACAGGCGCCAGGATGGCGATGAAGAACAGGATGCGCATGATCGCACCCTCCGCCATCATGGTTACCAAATCGTTGAAGTTCGCTCGCGTCGCTCGACTATGCATCCTCGGATCAGAATGACGACAGCGCCAGAATGCCGCCGTAATTGTGGACGGCGTAGCGCGGGCCTCGCTTTGGAGGGCATGGATGTCGGCGACGGCGGCGGCGGATGCGCCCAGCAAAGCCGTGACGATGGCGAATCGGGCGAGAAACATCAGAGCCTCCAAAGTGCGCTACATTTGTAGCGTGCTACAATTGTAGCGCGATTGCAAGCGGAGAATTTTTGGCAAGAATAGGGGCGCCCCGGTGACGGGGCGCCCTCCCTCGGACGGCTATGCGACGGGCCATTACGAGCAGGTAACGTTGCCCGACCCATTCTTGGTGACGTTGCACTTTGCGCCGCCGGTGATGGCGACATCGCCCGATCCCATGATGCTGACCTTGGCGGTCCCGGTGGCGTGCGCGGCAACGTTGCCCGACCCCGCAATCGACACGTCGGCGTCGGTGGCGATCAGGCCGGGCAGGTCGACGTCGCCCGAACCGGCGATGTTGATCTTGACCCGCTGCGCCTTGCCCGCGCCTTGCACGCTGCCCGAACCGGCGATGCTGAATTCGCTGTCGCCGGTTTCCAGTTTCCCGATGGACAGGTCGCCCGATCCGGCCACTTCGCCCTTGAAGCTGGCGGCGTTCGACTGGTCGATGGCGATGCCGCCCGATCCGGCGATCGTCGCGCCCTGTAGCGCGCCGGCGCCAGTCACCTCGAACGTGACCTTGCCCTTGCGATCGCCCCAGTTCCAGCGGATGCCATTCTTCTTCTTGGGAACGATCTTCAGGACGCCGTCATCGACGACGACATCGGTCTCGTCGAGAACGGCCTGGCCGCCGTGCGCCTTGATTCCCGCTGCGCCGCCGCTCGTGACCTTGACCTCGTAGGGTCCGGCAACGGTGATCTTCTGGAACGCGCCGACCGTGTAGCTGCGATCGACCTCAGGCCCGGGATCGCGCGACTCGCCGTCCCCGAATTTGCAGGCGGCAATGGCCACGGCCAACGCGGCGACGGAAACGATGCGGGTGAATTTCATGAACGTCCTCCTGTGTATTGCATAACTAATACAGCAAGACGGGATTCGTCGCAAGCACAAGTGAAAAATCTCCGCCAATGTTTAATTTATGTTATATCCGCCGGGTCGAGTCTGCGTTGCCTTTTGGGGGACCTATGGACGAGGTCGATTACCTGGAGCGCCGCGCATCCGAAGAAGCCGCCGCGGCCGAAGCGACCGATTGCCGGGAGGCGCGGTGCATCCACCTTGCCATGGCCGACCATTACCGCCGGATGGCCAAGGAAATCGCCGGCGCGCATTCACGACTGGAATCGCTGCCGGAACATCCGAGGTAGCGCCGGTGCTTGCGCGGGTCGACGAAAGCGGCTTCATCTGGGCGCGATGGGTGGGGACAACAGGCAACGGATCCGGGCATGAGGAAGCGGGAGGAAGTGCGCTTCGACCGGTTCACGCTCGATCTGGCCGACCGCCGCCTTCGCCGCGACGGCGAGGCGGTCGAACTCAATGCCCGTTATTTTGACGCCCTTGTTCTGCTGGTCCGCGAATCCGGCGCCCTGGTCACGAAGGACCGTTTTCTCGAAGAGGTATGGCGCGGGGTGCCGGTCACCGATGAGGCGCTGACCCAAGGCATCAAGACGCTGCGCCGCACGCTTGGGGACGACGCCGCGCAGCCGCGATTCATCGAAACGGTGCCGAAACACGGTTATCGTTTCATCGCCACCATCGACCATGCGCCGCCCGCTGCCGGCGTGAGCGGGCCTGGCCTGTCGAAAGACCTGTTGCTGTCACTGGCGGGGATTGTTGGCGGCGGGCTCGCCGGGCTTGCAGGCGGCGTCGCCTATGGTTTCGCCGGCGTGGTCCAGCCCCCGCAGCCGGGCGCGGGCGCCATCTCCGTGCTGCTCGTCCTGCTCAGCCTGACGACGCTGGTTGCGATCGTCGGCGCGGCCGGGGTCAGCGTCGGCATTGCCGCCGCGTCGGCGTTGGCCGGACGAAGCGCCCTCGCGATGGCCGGCGGCGGTGCACTGGGCGGCCTGTTCGTCGGCGCGCTCGTCAAATTGCTCGGGCTGGACGCCTTCACCCTACTGTTCGGTCAGTCCCCCGGCCAGATCACCGGCGGCATGGAAGGCATGCTCGTCGGCGGGGCGGTTGGCCTCGCCGGCTGGTGGTCCCTGCGCTCGTCGGCGCGCCAGGGAATGGCCGTCGCGGCGATGGCCGGCGCGCTCGCGGGCTGGCGATTGCGCTGCTCGGCGGCCGGATGATGGCGGGCAGCCTGGACCTTCTCGCCACGCGCTTTCCCGCTTCCCGGCTTCAGGTCGGCCAACTCGGGGCCCTGTTCGGTGAAAGCGGCTTCGGCCCGATCAGTCAGATGGTGACCTGTGTCCTTGAGGGCGCTGTATTCGCCGTCGGCATTGTCGGCGCCCTGATCCTCGCCCGGCGCCAGCTTGCCGAGGCGAACTCGTGACAAAAAGGGCGCCCCGCACGGGACGCCCTCTTTGTTTCAAATAGGAAAGAATGGCTTACGCCACTTCTTCCTTGGCCTTGTTGTGGATCGCCGCGGCCTTGTTCAGGATCTCGAGGATCTTGACCAGGGCGGCCTTCTCGTCCGTCTGTTCCATCGCGCCGAGCTCGCGCGCCAGGCGCGACGACGCCGCTTCGAAAATCTGGCGCTCGGAATAGCTTTGTTCCGGCTGGTCATCGGCGCGGAACAGGTCGCGGGTCACTTCGGCGATCGACGTCAGGTCGCCCGAATTGATCTTCGCTTCATATTCCTGGGCGCGGCGCGACCACATGGTGCGCTTCACCTTGGGCTTGCCCTTCAGGGTTTCCAGCGCGTCCTTCATGGTCTTGTCGCTCGACAGCTTGCGCATGCCGACCGAATCCGCCTTCATGACGGGAACGCGGAGCGTCATCCGCTCCTTTTCGAACCGCAGCACATACAGATCCAGACGCGTACCGGCGATTTCGGTGCTTTGAAGTTCGACCACCCGGCCGACACCATGCTTGGGGTAAACAACGTAATCGCCAACATCGAAGCTCAAGGGCTTGGCAGCCATTCTTGCACCTTTCTCATCATCCACACCGGCTGGAATCGACAGACACCGTATCGCCCCCAACGGCGACCCCCCGGTCACAGTCCCAGCCCTTTGTGGATTTGATCCTGCTTTTGAAACGCCCGACGCAGAAGGCGACGGGCGATGCGCGATTATATAACAGAAAAATGTCTAGATCGCGAGTCCCAGTTGCCGGGGTGCCTCCACGTCCTCTTCGACGATCGAGTGCAGGCCGAGCCCGAGCAACCTTACTCCCTTCGGCACCGGGTGAAGCGCGGACAGCAGCGCATGGCCCGCGGACTCGAAGTCCTCGCGGGCTGAAATCGGTGCGGAAAAACTCTTCGACCGGGTGATCTGGGTGAAGTCGCCATATTTTACCTTGAGCGTCACCGTGCGCCCGCTGACCCCGGCGCGCGCGATCCGCTCCCACGCGAAGCCGGCGACACGGGTCAGTTCGCGCGACAGGTCGGCGGGATCGCTGAGGTCGCTGTCGAACGTGCGCTCGGCGCTGACGGACTTGTGGCCGCGCTCGGACTTCACCTCGCGCTCGTCGATGCCGCGCGCGACCCGCCAATACCAACGTCCGGATGATCCGAAATGCGCCTCCAACTCGGTCAGCGACCGGGCGGCGAGGTCCGCCCGGTGTTGATTCCCAACCGCTCCATCTTGGCGGCGGTGACCGGGCCGACGCCGTGAAAGCGCTTGACCGGCAAGGTGGCGACGAACTCCGCACCGCGATGGGGCGGAATGACGCACAGTCCGTCGGGCTTGTTCTGGTCGCTCGCTAGCTTGGCGATGAACTTGCAGTAGCTGACCCCGGCGGACGCGGTCAGGTTGGTCTCGGCCTTGATCCGGGCGCGGATTTGCTCGGCGATGGCCCGGGCGCTGCCCAGCTGGTGGCGGTCCTCGCTGACATCGAGATAGGCCTCGTCCAGGCTCAGCGGCTCGATCAGGTCGGTATAGTCGGCGAAGATGTCGCGGATTTGCCGGCTGACCGAGCGATAGACGTCGAAACGCGGCTTGACGAAGATGAGGTCGGGGCAGCGCCGCTTGGCAGTCACCGACGGCATCGCCGATCGGACGCCGAACTTCCGCGCCTCGTAGCTGGCCGCCGCGACCACGCCGCGATGGCCGCCGCCGACCGCCACCGGCAGCCCGCGAAGTTCCGGGTTATCGCGCTGTTCGACCGACGCGTAGAAGGCGTCCATGTCGACATGGATGATCTTGCGGACGGGCGCGTCGTTCACGACCCGTTCCTTACCTTGGCATGCGCGTCGAGTCATGCTTAAGGGCGCGCAACTTTCCTTCCCATTCTGGCGGGCGACTCTTTCATGAACATCCACGAATATCAGGCCAAGGAATTGCTGGCGAAGTTTCAGGTGCCTGTCCCGGCCGGCTTCGCGGCGATGAGCGTCGACGAGGCGGTCGAGGCGGCGAAGAAGCTTCCCGGGCCGCTGTGGGTGGTCAAGGCGCAGATTCACGCCGGTGGCCGCGGCAAGGGCAAGTTCAAGGAACTCGGCCCCGACGCCAAGGGTGGCGTCCGCCTCGCCAAGTCGATCGACGAGGTGCGCGCCCACGCCGAGGAAATGCTCGGCAAGACGCTGGTCACCATCCAGACCGGCGACGCCGGCAAGCAGGTCCAGCGCCTTTACATCACCGACGGCGTCGACATCGCCAAGGAATTCTACTTGGCGCTGCTGGTCGACCGTTCGACCGGCCGCATCGCCATCGTCGCGTCGACCGAAGGCGGCATGGACATCGAAACGGTGGCCCACGACACGCCGGAAAAGATCCATACCATCACCGTCGATCCGGCAACCGGCCTGATGCCGCACCACGGCCGCGCCGTCGCCGAGGCGCTCGGCCTGTCCGGCGACCTCGCCAAGCAGGCGGCGAATGTCACCGCGCGGCTCTACGAAGCATTCCTCGGTACCGACGCCAGCCAGATCGAGATCAACCCGCTGGCGATCACCGCCGACAACAAGCTGATGGTGCTCGACGCCAAGGTCGGCTTCGATTCGAACGCCATGTTCCGCCACAAGGACCTGGCCGAGCTTCGCGACCTGACCGAGGAGGACCCGATGGAGATCGAGGCGTCGAAGTACGACCTCGCCTACATCAAGCTCGACGGCGATATCGGCTGCATGGTCAACGGCGCCGGCCTTGCCATGGCGACGATGGACATCATCAAGCTGAACGGCGCCTTCCGGCGAACTTCCTCGACGTCGGCGGCGGCGCTTCGAAGGAGAAGGTCACCGCGGCGTTCAAGATCATTCTCAGCGACCCGGCGGTGAAGGGCATCCTCGTCAACATCTTCGGCGGCATCATGAAGTGCGACATCATTGCCGACGGCATCGTCGCGGCGGCGAAGGAAGTGAACCTGAACGTCCCCCTGGTCGTCCGCCTCGAAGGCACCAACGTCCAGCAGGGCAAGGACATCCTCGCCAATTCCGGCCTGCCGATCGTCGCCGCCAACGATTTGGGCGACGCGGCGCGCAAGATCGTCGCCGAGGTGAAAGCGGCCGCCTGACCTGCCGCTACGGCGGTGCGCCAATTTGACCGTTGGCGCGTTCGCTGGGCAAAACGTCTGAGTAGATTCGGGAGAGCATGACCATGAAGCTGCTGGTCGCGGTGAAGCGGGTGATCGATTACAACGTCAAGCCGCGCGTCAAGATGGACGGCAGCGGCGTCGACCTCGCCAATGTGAAGATGTCGATGAACCCGTTCGACGAGATCGCGGTCGAAGAGGCGATCCGCCTCAAGGAAAAGGGCGCCGCGACGGAGATCGTCGCCGTGTCGATCGGTCCGGCCAAGGCGCAGGAAACGCTGCGCACCGCGCTGGCGATGGGTGCCGACCGCGCGATCCTGGTCCAGACCGAGGAAGAGGTCGAGCCGCTGGCGGTCGCCAAGATCCTGAAGGGCATCGTCGACGAGGAGCAGCCCGGGCTGGTCATCCTTGGCAAGCAGGCGATCGACGACGATTCGAACCAGACCGGTCAGATGCTGGCGGCGCTGCTCGGCTGGCCGCAAGGCACATTCGCATCGAAGGTCGAGGTCGCCGGAAGCGACGTCACCGTCACCCGAGAAGTCGATGGCGGGCTGGAGACGGTCAAGCTGAATGGCCCCGCGATCGTCACCACCGACCTTCGCCTCAACGAGCCGCGCTATGCCTCGCTGCCCAACATCATGAAGGCCAAGTCGAAGCCGTTGGCGACCAAGTCACCCGGCGATTTCGGCGTCGATGTCGCGCCGCGGCTGGAGACTCTGAAGGTACTGGAACCGCCCAAGCGCCAGGCGGGGGTCAAAGTCGGCTCGGTCGATGAGCTGGTGGCGAAACTGAAGGCGCTGGGAGTCGCGAAATGAAGACGCTGGTTCTGGTCGAACATGAAGGCGGCGCGATCAAGGACGCGACGCTGGCCACCGTCACCGCCGCGTCGCAGCTTGGCGATGTCGACCTGCTGGTCGCTGGATCGGGAATCGGCAGTGTTGCCGACGCGGCCGCGAAGATCGCCGGCGCGGGCACCGTCCATGTCGCCGACGGCGCGCATCTCGAGCACCAGCTGGCCGAGGATGTCGCGCCGATCATCGTGGCGCTGATGGGCGACCACGACGCGTTTCTCGCGTCGGCCACCACCACCGGCAAGAATGTCGCGCCGCGCGTCGCCGCGCTGCTCGACGTCATGCAGATTTCGGACATCCTGTCGGTCGAGGGCGAGGACACGTTCACCCGCCCGATCTACGCCGGCAACGCGATCGCCACCGTCCGCTCGAAGGACGCCAAGAAGGTCATCACCGTCCGCGGTACCGCCTTCGACAAGGCGTCGCGCGAGGGCGGAAGCGGGTCGGTTAGCGAGGCCGACGCCGGCGCCTCTTCTGGCAAGTCGAGCTTCGTCGGTGCGGAGGTGTCCAAGTCGGAACGGCCCGAATTGACCAGCGCCAAGGTGATCGTCTCGGGCGGCCGCGCGCTCGGCTCGTCGGAACAGTTCCACGCCCTGATCGATCCGCTCGCCGACAAGCTCGGCGCCGGCGTCGGTGCCAGCCGCGCGGCGGTCGACGCGGGCTATGCGCCCAACGACTACCAAGTCGGGCAGACCGGCAAGATCGTCGCGCCGGAAGTCTATCTGGCGATCGGTATCTCTGGCGCGATCCAGCACCTCGCCGGCATGAAGGACAGCAAGACCATCATCGCCATCAACAAGGACGAGGAAGCGCCGATTTTCCAGGTCGCGGACGTCGGCCTGGTCGGCGACCTGTTCAAGATCGTCCCGGAACTGACCGAGAAGCTGTAACCGCGGTCGCGATGGCGCTAGAACAGGCGCCATGAGCGACAAGCGCGCGATTATCGCCGAGGCACTGCTCGATGGCGCCGATGTGCGCCAGCGGCTGATCGATGCCGGCCTGCCGCCATCCAGCGCGGACTATGAGTTGCGGCGCCTGGACAAGGATCCCTATGCGGCAGCGTTGGCGACGGCCGTACGGCGGCTGGCGAAGCGTGATTGGGCGCTGCAGATCCACGCCCGACTGGCGGGGAACACGGATGCTGTGCCGAAGGTCGACCGCATTCAGCCCGAAGCATTCTTCAGGGATTACTACGCCGCCAACCAGCCGGTGATCCTGACGGGACTTATCGAGGAATGGCCGGCCCGGTCGCGCTGGTCGCTCGACTATCTCGACGACAAGGTCGGCGACGCCACGGTCGAGCTGCAGGGACAGCGGCGGTCGGCACCGGACTATGAGCTGGCGAAGGATCGACACAAGCGCGTGGCGAAATTGCGCGAGGTGACGGCGGCCATCTGCGCCGGGCCATCGAACGATTTCTACCTCACCGCCTACAACGACACGGTGAACAAAAGGGCGCTGGCGCCGCTGTACGACGACCTCGGGCCGCTGCCGATCCTTCGGCCTGGTGGCGAGCGTGAAGGCTATATCTGGATCGGACCGCAAGGCACGCTGACGCCGTTCCACCACGACCTCACGAACAACCTGCTGGTGCAGGTCGTCGGCCGGAAGCGCGTGCAGATGGTGCCGTCGTGGGAAGTCGGCCGGATGCGCAACGCCATCCATTGCTTCAGCGAGCGGTCTCCCGCCGAATGGAATTTGGCCGATCCATCGCTTCCGCCGAAGATCGATTGCGAGATCGGCCCGAGCGACGCGCTGTTCCTGCCCGTCGGCTGGTGGCATCATGTCGAGGCCCTCGACCCGTCGATCTCGGTCAGCTTCACCAGCTTCGACGCGCCCAACGATTTCTATTCGAACTACCCGCCCGACGCGCGCTTCTGAGCGCTCAGCGGGCTGCCAGGTCTCCCGGCATCGTCGGTTCGCTGAGGATCTTCTCCATCCGCGCCCAGCGCGCCTTCTGGTCCGGACCGGCCGCTTCGACGTAGGCGCGGACCATGTCGAGGCCGAGGCCGTAATTGATGATGTAGCTGCGGTACTGGTCGGTGAAGTCTAGCGACTTCTCGGCACGCTCCTTCGACGTCAGCTGGTATTTCTGCGTCAGCGCAAC
The DNA here is from genome assembly GCF_014396585.1 of Sphingomonas rhizophila. GTDB lineage: Bacteria > Pseudomonadota > Alphaproteobacteria > Sphingomonadales > Sphingomonadaceae > Sphingomicrobium > Sphingomicrobium rhizophilum. The sequence goes on along the minus strand of NZ_CP060717.1, from coordinate 2,104,229 downwards.
CGCCTGGTCGCGGGTGATCCGGCCTTCCAGATAGTCGGCAGCGATGGTGAAACGCGCTCCGGCCAAATCCTTGGCCAGCTTCGCGACCTCAAGGTAGCGTCCCGCATCAACCGGATTCAGCCGTGCCAGCGGATACAGCTTCGCGCGTTCGTAGGTCAGCTGGTCATTGCCCGGAAAGGCCAGTTCGATTCCGTAATTGGCCGACCCTTCTGCCAGGAACGACTGCGGGGAGTAGAGCGGGTATATGCTGAACTCGACCCACTTCTGGCCCTTGGTCAGCTTCTCTTCGAGCAGCGCGTTGTAGACGTGGTGTCCCGGATATCCCTCGTGGCAACCAAGGTCGATCGCCCGGCTGATCCGCACCGGCAGGTCGGTGTTCACCTGAATCAGGCTGTGCGCATTGCCCTTGTAATAATTGTAGCCACCCCAGCTCTTGCCGGTGACGAATTCCAGCGTGAAGCTCTCGTTGGCAGGCAGCTTGATGTGTTCCAGCGTGCGACGCTTGCACTCGGCGATGGCGGCGTCGAACACCGGCTTCATCCGGTCCTTGGGGATGTCGAAACGCTGCTGGAAGCGGTCGACGCGGTCGCCCAGCGCGCCCTCGCCGGGGACGAGCTGCTCGATCCGCGCAAGGATGGGGTCATAGCTGGACAGGGGCTTGAGCTCGGGCCGGATGCCGAACAGGCCTTCGGCCTCGTCCGCGAAGCCCAGCTTTTCGCCCTGCATCATCCGCATCCGCGTGGTGGCGGCGCGAAGCTGGCCCTCAGGAAGGCCCGGCGCCGTTCCGATAGCTCGTCGAGCTTGCCGACGGCGTCGAGCTGCTTCGTCAGCCGGTCCGCCTCGGCGCGAAGTTCGGGCACGGTGCGCGGCTTGGCCTTGGCGGCGGCAGCCCACTCGGCCGGGCCGTAATAGGCGTCGACATATCCTTCCTCGCGCTCGCCAAGTTCCAGCGTCATCTTGACGAAGTCGGTGGCAATCGGGTCGAGACTTGCCTTCGGCGCAGTCGCGGCCGTCCCGCATGCGGAAAGAAGAAAAATAGCCGGAAGAAGCGCGCGCATTGTCATCAAAATTCCTTGTCGTCGCGACGATCGGATGACTGGTCGCAGCGCCGGCCGGCAAGGGCAACCGCTCTTCGACCAACAAAAATGGCCCGCCTCCGGGGGGTGGAGGCGGGCCTGCTGGGGACTGGGTAATTCTAGTCCTAGTTGTTGGCAGCAGCCGAACCGTTGCCGCTCACCGAGCCGCTGAGGCTACCGCTGGCCGACCCGTCGACCGATCCGGCAAGATTGCCGGCCTGGTTGACCGCACCGGCGGCGCGGCTGCGGGCGTTCGACGCGGTGGCGCGGGCGCGATCGGTCGCACGGCGCTTCACGTCAGTGGCACGGTCGCGAACCTGACCGACGGTCGAACGGACAGCATCAGTGCCGATCAACTGCGCGCTGCCGCCGGCATTGGCGTCACCAGATACCGAACCGGCCAGGCCGTTGGTCGCGCCGTCGACCGTGCCGGCCAGGCCGGCGTTGCCGCTGACCGAACCCGAGCGGGCGTCGACCGAATGCGAACCCGTCACGCTGCTCGTCACCGAACCGGCGACCGAGCGATCGAGGTTGCCGGTCATGCCGCCGAGCGATCCGCCGAGGCTGCCACCGATGTTGCCGCCGATCGACCCGCCGACAGCGCCGTTCACCGCACCGGTCACGCCGCCGAGCAGCTGGGCCTGAGCCGGAACCGCGCCAGCAACGGCAACGGCGATGGTCAGGGGGATAAGCTTCATCATCGAAAATCTCCTTCATTTCGGGGACCGCTTTCGCGAGACCCGCTGAAAGGAGAACGGCAGCGCTTGGCGACTTCTTCCCAAAATCCGTGAAATTATTTTGCGCCAACCAACTTGGGGGCGTCGCGCAGGTGCCGCAGACGATACCGCGGCCGACGCGGCCCTTTCCCGGGCGCGCTTCGCCGGCCAGGCGCGAATGACCCACCGCGGCAATCCGCGCGGCTGCCAGCGGGGCGGCGAAGCTGGTTCCGCGCACTCGGGCGAACCCCCGGCCGGGGACGGCGGCCGCCATGTCCGCGCCCGGCGCCGCATAATCAAGGTGAAGCGCCTTGCCGGCCTCCATCAGGGCTCGGCCCCTGGCGTCTACACCGGTCACCGCCACCACGCCGGCGTAGCTTGCCGGATAGGCGGCGGGCGCCGCGGGCCCATCGTTGCCGACCGCGGCGACGATCGGGATCCCACGTCGCTGGACGGCCCGAACTGCCGCGGCAAGGGCACGGTTGTCGGGCCCGACGATGCTCATCGTGATCGCCGACGGGCGCTTTGACACGGACCAGGCGAGTGCCTGGACGATGGCGCTGGCCGAGCCTGCCGCGGGGTTGCCACCGTAGACGTCGGCGACGAACAGGGATGCGCCGCGCGCCGCGCCACGAAACGGCCCCTGCTCGCCGACCAGAAGGGAAGCGACCGCGGTGCCGTGCCCCGTCGCGGCGGGGGCGCCGGCGAACCCCTTCTGCGACACCGACGCCCGCGCCAGCGCGGGATGGTTGGCAGCGCCGCCGTCGATCATCGCAATCCGCGTGCCACCGCTACGCGCGGCCGGCGCGACCCCTGCGAGGCCAGCAGCCATCGCGGGGGCGAGCGGTCCGCCAGCGGGCTCGAAGACATGGTCGTAATCGATCGCCATTCCCGGCGCGGCGCGGCGCAACTGGTCGAGGGCCTTGCGAACATTGCTGCGTTGGGGGATCGCCAGGGTCACGGTGCGAAGGCCAAGCTCGGGATCGGCGCGGTCAGCGGTGACCCGGAATCCGAGGCGGGCGGCAACGGCAAGGTCGGCGCCAGTCGGATCGATAGCCAGCAAGGCGCCCTTGCGGACGGGCTGTCCGCGCTCGTCTCGATCGAGTGTCCCGCGATTGGCCGAAATCAGGGCCGCCAGCCGCTGGCGGCGAAGAAGGTCGAGCGATTCGGGGGCAACGTTTCCGGCCACGCCGCCGACCGATTCCAGGGTCGAAGTGCCAGCACGACCGATGCCGCGAACATCGTTGCCGGTCGGGCCCAACACCGAAGGCAGGCCGACCATGTTGCCGATCCCGCCAACCGGTCCGCCAACCGTGTTTCCGACCGCGTTGCCCACGCCTCCAAGGACCTGGCTGACAGCCGGCGGCGCCACAACCAGGGCGGCAACGGCGAACAGGGTGCTTCGAAAGCGCGTGGACATCGACATTCCTTTTTAATTAGCAGTGTTTGGGAAGAAACGACCAGTGGGCCACGTTTCATCCGTCATGAGGGTAAATGGCATCTCGATCCGAACTCGAAGCGCAGCTCCGCGAGCACTGGCCGCGGCTGCGCCGCTTCGCCTATTCGCTGAGCCGCGACGCCGCCGATGCCGACGACCTGGTGCAGGACGTCGCGATGCGGGCGATGGCCAGTTGCGACCAGTGGCAAGTCGGATCGCGGTTCGATTCCTGGATCTTCCGGATCACCCGCAACCTGTGGATCGACACGGTCCGATCACGCGGTCGGCGGGACAAACATCATGCCCCGGCCGAAGCGGGCGAACTGGTCGGTCAGGATCCGACGCCGGGGATCGAGGCCTCCCTCGACCTGTCGACAGCGATGAAGGCGATGCAGAAATTGCCGGACGAACAGCGGGAAGTGATTGCGCTGATCCTCATCGACGGGCTCGGCTATCGCGAGGCGTCGGAGGTACTCGACCTGCCCATCGGTACTATTTCCAGCCGTCTCGCGCGCGGGCGCACCGCGCTCCTCGAATTGTTGGGTGAATGACATGACCATCGACGAAGAGACTTTTTTCGCATGGCTTGACGGGGAGCTCGAGGCTTCCGCCGCCCGACAGGTCGCCGACGCCGTCGCTGCCGATCCTGTCCTTGCGCGGCGCGCCCATGAGCATCGGGCGATGCAGGATAAGCTCCGCCTTGCCTTCAATGGCCTGCTGGATGCGCCGGTGCCCGACCGCATCGGGGAAGCGCCGGTTGATTTCGCGGCGGCAAAGGCAAAGCGTGACGAACGGCGCGAAGTGCCGGTCCGCCTGCCCCAGTGGGCGGCGATGGCGGCGACGCTGGTTCTCGGCCTCGGCATCGGTGCGATCGTCGGCCCGGGCCGCGGATCGGACTCGCCGGTCGCGGCGGTGCAGGGGCAGATGGTCGCGGCCGCCGGGCTGGAGAGGGCGCTCGACACTCAGCTGGCCTCGGCGCAGCAGGGCGGTGCCGGACCGCGCATTGGCCTCACCTTCCGCAATGGCGAAGGCGCCCTGTGCCGAAGCTTTTCCGGCGTTGCCGGGTCGAGCGGGCTGGCGTGCCGGGCGGGCGGCCAGTGGCAGGTCAAGGGGCTGTTCGGCGGCCAGGCCGGACAGGGCGGCGACTATCGCATGGCGGCGGGCGAAGATCCGCGGCTTGCCGCGCTGATCGAGGAAAGCATCGCCGGGGAACCGTTCGACGCGGCGGCGGAGCGCGCCGCCCAGGAGAACGGGTGGCGCTAGTCGTCCGGCGTGTCACCGCCGAAGATTTCGGAGGCATCCTCGATGTCCTCCGGACTGCCGGCGACCGGGCTCGCCGTTCGAAGCAGCAAGAAGCCGACCACGGCCGACATTAACGACCCGGCCAAGGTCCCGATCTTGGCGGCATCGATCTGGTCGGCCGCGCCGGGAAAGGCGAGCGCGCCGATGAACAGGCTCATGGTGAAGCCGATGCCGCACAGGACCGCCGCGCCGTAAAGCTGGGGCCAGCTAGCCCCTCGGGCTTGACCGCGAAGCCGGCGCGTACCGCCAGCCACAGCGCCCCGAACACACCCACCTGCTTGCCCAGGAACAGCCCCGCCGCAACGCCAAGGGTGATCGGGGACAGCAAGGCCGCGGCGCCATGCGGGAAGGTCACGCCGGCGCTTACCAACCCGAATAGAGGCACGATCCCGAACATTACCCACGGGTGGATGGCATGTTCGAGATGCTTCAACGGCGAGCGCTGTTCACCCGTGCCGATCGGAACCGTGATTGCGGCAACGACACCAGCGATGGTGGCATGGATTCCGCTGGCCATCACCGCCAGCCATAGAAGCCCGAACCCGACGAGGTAGGGCGCAAGCGACCGGACCCCTGCGCGCGACATGGCCATCATGGCAACCGTCAGGCCGGCGGCAACGGCCAGGGCAAGGACGTTGAGGTCGTTCGTGTAGGCGAGCGCGATAATCGCGACCGCGCCGACATCGTCCGCGATGGCGATCGTCACCAGCAACAGCTTGATCGCCGGTGGGGCCCGGTTGCCAAGCAAAGCGAGGACGCCGATCGCGAATGCAATGTCGGTTGCCGCCGGGATGGCCCAGCCGCGGGCCGCAGGAAAGTCAAAGTCGACCGCGATCAGGTAGACCAGCGCAGGAAGCGCCATTCCGCCGGCCGCCGCGAGGATCGGCAGGCGTCGCTGGGCCGGCGTGGACAGCCGTCCTTCCAGCCATTCCCGCTTCACCTCCAGCCCGACGAGCAGGAAAAAGATCGCCATCAAGCCGTCGGCAACCACCAGATGGGGGGTCAGCAAGCCGATCCTGGGCAGCTCGATCCCGAGCGGTGCCTCGAGCAAATGGTGCCAGGCATCGGCCAGCGGAGAGTTGGCGAGAACCAGCGCGATCGCGGAAGCAGCGATCAGCAGCAGTCCGGCGTTGCGCTCCTCCGCGCTCGGATCGTGGGCGGCAGACATGGGTGGCTGCTTAGGCGCACTGGTCTGGCGCCTCAATCATTAGCGGTCAGGCGCGGCGGAAGATCGCGAAGATCGTCTCGTTGCCAATGCCGTCCTGGACGGAACTGTCGAGCATGATGAGGCCGGTGGCCCGCCCCGCCCGCTCACCGGCGATGGCCGCGATGGGATCGGCAGAGCGGGCGACCTCGGCGGCGGCTTCGCCCGTGCTTTCGGCCCAGATCGTCGGGAGCCGAAGCAGGCCGAGATAGGTGCTGCACTGGGCCAGTGCGGCCGGGTGGCTGCTGACGGCCTTCAATTCCTTCCGTCCGATGCCCTCCCGGGTCCACAGGTGCAGCTCGATCGGCAATGCCTCCTGCCGTTCGATCGCGACCCGCGGATCGTCGGCCAGGTCGGCATTTTCGGCGATGGTGCCGATGGCGCTGTTACGCACCGGCAGCAGGCCGACCGCCGCCCGGCCGTCGATCACCGCCTGGCGAACCTCCGCGAAATTGTGGCAGGGCAGAGGTGTGGCGTCGGGCACGAAGCGTTCGCGAGCCTCCTCCGAAAAGGAACCAGGTCCGCCCAGGAAAGCGGCGACTTCAGCGGGGCCGGTCAAAACGCGCTCCCAGGGCCGCCATCAGGTCGAGGAAGTCGGGGAAGCTGGTCTCGATCATCTCGACCTCATCGACCTCCACCGGTGCTTCGGCGACCGCGCCGAGGACCAGGAAGCTCATCGCAATGCGGTGGTCTCCGTGCGTGTCGATGCGGCCGCCGCCGGGAATGCGGTCGCGGCCCTCGACGATCAGGCAGTCGCCGTCGACATGGGCGTCGACACCGTTGGCGCGCAGCCCCGTGACCATGCGGTCGAGCCGGTTGCTCTCCTTGACGCGCAATTCGCCGACACCTTCGAAGATGGTTCGCCCGGCGGCGCAGGCAGCGGCGATCGCCAGGATCGGGACTTCATCGACCATCGACGGGATGCGTTCGGCTGGAACCGTGACGCCGCGCAGCGGACCATGTTCGGCGATGAGGTCGCCCCGCGGCTCGCCGTTAACGGTGCGCCGGTTGGTGATGCTGATCCGCGCGCCCATCTCCACCATCGTTTCGATCCATCCGGTCCGGGTGGGATTGACCGATATACCGGCGGCGCGAACCTTCGATCCCGGGACGACGCATGCCGCAATCAGCGGGAATGCGGCCGATGACGGATCGGCGGGAACGTCGATGCTGGTGCCCGACAGACGGCGGCGATCGCCCAGCGAAAGGGTGGAGCCTTCGCGGCGGACCTCGCAGCCCATTTCGGCCAGCATGATCTCGGTATGGTCACGGCAGGACATCGGTTCTTCGACCTCGACACGATCGGAAGTGCCCAGCCCGGCAAGGAGGATCGCCGACTTGACCTGCGCCGATGGGGTGGCGAGCCGGTGCGCGGTGCCACCAAGCTGGGACGGACGAAGGGTGACTGGCAGGCTGGATGAGCCGTCGGCGTCGAGGCCCATCGACGACAGCGGGTCGAGCACCCGCCGCATCGGTCGCGATTGAAGCGAGGAGTCGCCGACCAGCGTGACTCCGACACCCTGGCCGGCGGCGGCGCCCATGAGCAGGCGCGCGGTGGTGCCGCTGTTGCCGCAGTCGATCGCTTGCGACGGGGTGCGCCAGGCGCGGCCTTCGATCGACCAGCGGTCGGCGCATTCGCGGCGCACATCAATGCCGAACTGGCGGAGCGCGGCGACGGTGCGGAGTACGTCGGCGCTTTCGAGCAGGCCCGACACGGTCGTCCGGCCTTCGGCCAGCGCGCCGAGGATGAGCGCGCGATGCGAAATCGACTTGTCGCCCGGGACGCTGATATCACCCTGAAGCGGGCCGGCATTGCGGGCCGCGAGCCGCCCGGCCGCGCGGTAGGAGCCCACCGGGGTCATCGGACGATCTCCCGCGCCATGGCATCCACCGCGCGGTACATCTGGGCCGGGTTGAGGCGCGGATCGCACATGCTGGTGAAGCGGCGTGGCCCGCTGGCGTCGGCCAGCGTGTCGACGCATTCCTCGACGTCCTGCGGGGTCACCTCGAGATGGATGCCCGCGAGGTGCGCGCCGGCGGCGCGGAGAACGCCCGCGGCGGCCGCAATCTCGGCGAGCATGTCGTCCATCAGGCGGACCTTGGCGGCATCGACGGTGCGGCCATTGCCGTGCATCGGGTCAACCAGCCATGCAACCGGATGGCCGGATGAGGCCACCGCCTCGACCAGGGGCGGCATCGCGGTAGCGGACTTGCCGGCACCCGAACGGACGACGAGCATGATGCGGCCCTCTTCGCGCTGCGGGTTCAGCGCGTCGAGCAGGGCAATCAGGTGGTCACCGTTCATCGACGGGCCGCACTTGATGCCGATCGGGTTCGCGATCCCGCGCAGATATTCGACATGCGCGCCGCCGATCTGGCGAGTGCGCTCGCCCAGCCATACCGTGTGCGCTGACCGGTTCCACCAGCGGCCCGTCGCGGGGTCATGGCGGGTCAGCGCGGTTTCGTAGGGAAGCAGCAGGGCCTCATGGCTGACATGGAGCGGAGCGGCCTGTTCGGCGACCCAGCCGGCGACCCGGCGTGATTGCTTGAGGGCAACTTCCAGCCGGCGCGGGTCCGGCTTGCGCTGGCCCCAACTGGCGGTGTGGCCATTGACGGCGTCGCCGCGATAGGCGGGGAGCAGCAGGCCGTCGATTTCCTCGACCATGGTCGACCGCGGCTTGGCGTACTGGCCGGCCATGCGGCCGATGCGGATGACCGGCTTGCCGGTCGCCTCTTGAAGGTGGTCGGCACAGCGAAGGATCAGGTTGGCCATCGCCTGCACGTCGTCCAGGCTGGCATCGATCGGTTCGGCGCAGTCGCCGGCTTGGAGGATCAGCCGCTCGCCACGCTGCGCCTCGGCGACCGACCGTTTGAGGGCGACGATCGATTCGACGTTGACCACTGGGTCGGCGGCGGACAGGCGCGCTTCGACTTCGGCCATCAGCGCCGGCGAGTGATAGGCGGGGATTTGGCAATGCGGCCGCGATTGCCAGCTTATCGGCGCCCAATTGTCCTGCGGGCTCGGCAGCTGGTCGCGCTCGACGACGATGCCCAGCGCGGCGGCCCAAGGCGACGCCGGATCGCCAAGTTCATGCTGGCCGATGAGGTCGAGGCCGTCGATGGGCGTGTCGAGTTCGCCGGTCCACGCCACCAGGGCGATGGCCTGTCCGGCGCGCGCTTCGGCGACCGCCTGGGCGCGGCTTTCCGCCCAGTGGCGGGTGATCCCGACCCCGTAGACGCGGGTCGCCAGGTCGAGCAGGGCGAGCCGCGCCTCCGGCGGCGCCCACAGCACCAGGCTGTGCGGCCGCTGGATCTGTGCACTGCTGTTGAGGATGGCGCGCCAGATGTGGCCGATGTCGAGCGAGGGAAGGATATGCCGCGACGACAGGCGCCGGAGAATGTCGGCCTCGCGTTGCGGGCGCACCGGAAGGGACGACGGGCCTTGGCGCTTCACGGCGCCGATCCGCGCGGCGACGGCGGCGCGTTCGCCGAGCAATTCGAGGATCAGGTCGTCGATGCGATCGATGTCCTGACGAAGCGCGGACAGTTCGTCGGCGTCGGTGCCGATGATGGGAATGGGGGTCTGCTTGTTCATTTTTTCTGCCTCGGCGCGCTCATCCGCGGTCGGGCAGAGCGCTATCTTAACGGGAGGAAACGGTCCATGTCCGGCACGCCTGATAGGCGTACCGGCCCGTAAAGAGGCTAAATCGACGAAGGTAGGTCGCGTTCATCGTCGTCCAAACTATGGGATTCGAACGGCTTGGCAAGATAATTGTGCGGCGCGGCAAGATTGGGGGATCCTAACTGGTGCCGAACGGTCACAAGTCATAGCGCCGCCGACAGCGATTGAAGGCTCGCGTCGATGCGACGGGATTCCGTCGGGCGCTCAAGGATGGCCGCCAAAGCCGGCGGCGGGGCGATCGATTGACCAATCAACGGTTCGATCACGTCGGAAAATTTGTAGGGGTGGGCGGTGGCGGCGATAATCCATGGCCGTCCGGCGCGCTCCGCATCGCTCAATCGGGCGTAAGTTTCCGCGGCGACCGCCGAGTGCGGACACCAGAGATAGCCGCTGCGCTCGAAATCACCGACGATGCGGGCGCGAATGGTCTCGTCTTCGACGTGGTCGACGCGAAGGGCGCGAAGGTCGGCGGGCAGGTCGATCAGCCGCTCGAAATTGCTCGGCGCGCCGACATCCATGGCGTTGGCAATCGTCGCGAGCGAAGGGCGCGGGCGATATTCTCCCGTCCGGTCCCACTCCGTCAGCGTCCGATTGGCGTTGGTGGCGAGGACCAGCGGGCCTAAAGGCGCTCCGCTGGCCCTGGCGAGCAGCGCGGCGAAGCCGTGGCCCAGATTGCCGGTGGGGATGACGAGCCCGGGCTCGACCCCGGTCCGGGCATGAAGTCGGTGCACGGCGTGGGCGAGGTAGGCCGCCTGCGGAAGCAAACGGCCGAGGTTGATCGAGTTGGCCGACGTCAGTCCATGCTTCGCCGTCAGCGCTTCGTTGGCGAAGGCCGCCTTGACCAGACGCTGGCAGTCGTCGAAATCCCCAGCGACCCGAAGCGCCCGCACCGGCGCGCTCCAGCAGGTCAGTTGCCGCTCCTGGAAGGGGGAAACGCGACCCTCGGGATAAAGGATGACGGTCGACAGGCCGCCCCGTCCCTCTGCCGCGCAACCGACCGCCCCACCGGTATCGCCAGAGGTTGCCGCCAGCACGCTCAGCGGCTCATCGCCATCGGCGCGCCGGTCGTAACAGGCCATTAGGAAACGCGCGCCGAAATCCTTGAAGGCCCCGGTCGGGCCATGGAACAGTTCGAGCGCGAACAGCCCGGCCTGGTGCGGATCCGGCGACGCGAGGGGCGTATCGATCGCGAGCGATTCCGCGCAGATTTCGCCGAGCAACGGTTCCAGCCGGTCGCCGGCAAAGTAGGGTGCCAGGAACCGCGCCGCAAAATCCGGCAGGGCTAGCCCCGCCGCGCTGGCGACATCGCACCGCGGGATGGCCGTTGGACAATACAGCCCGCCATCGGGTGCGGCCCCGCGGCGGATCGCGTCGCTCAGGCTGACCGGATTCGCGCCGCCGCGAGTGCTAACGAAGTTCATGACGACAGCGCTTCCTCGACCGGGATCAGAGATACTCCGTCGGACGGGACCGGTGCGCGATAGGCGTGGGCGTCGACACCTGCGTCGCGAAACGCCCTCGCCATTGCCCGCTCGACTTCATCGGCGTCCTGGGCGAGCGCCCAGGCGAACACCGACGGGCCGGAGCCCGAGAAGGAGCAACCGAGGGCACCCGCGGTCGACGCCGCAGCCTTCACCGACCGCAACGCAGGAAGGAGATGCTCGCGCTGCGGCTCCACCAGCACGTCCTGGAGCCCGGCGCGAAGCAGGGCGACGTCGCCGGTGGAGCAGCCGGCCACGAACGCAGCCACCCGGCGGCCGTGTTCGACCGCCGTCGCCATCGGCACCTCCGCCGACAGAATCGAGCGGGCCATTCGGGTCTCGGTCTTCCGGTCGGGATGGAACAGGACCGCGACCACCCCTGCCGGGGCGGGCAGCCGCTGGACCAGCGGGGGTGCTTCACGCGCGCACAGAACGATACCGCCGAGCAGGCTGGCGATGACATTGTCCCAGGGGGGCGGATCGGACGCGACACGTTCGCCCTCCAGCGCGAACGGTAGCAGCTCAGCTGTGGCGTAGGGGACGGGCAGCAGGGCGTTGACCGCTGCAACGGCGGCCACCGCGGAGGCCGCCGACCCGCCCAGGCCGGCCGACAGGGGCACGCCCTTTTCGATCGACAGGCGGACGCCGAAGGGATTCATTGTCGCTTGAAGCAAGGCGTGGGCGGCGGCGAGCGCGGTATTGGCTTCGACGGCCCCGGGCAGTGAGTCGACCAGGCCGCTGACCGATCCCAGGCGGACGCCGGGAGCCTCCTGCCGCTCGGCGATGACGACATCGTGGGCGGCGGCAAAAGCCTGGCCAAGAATGTCGAAACCGACGCCGATGTTGCCGATGCTGGCCGGGGCACGGGCTGCGGCGCGAAGCGGAATCATGCGATCAGCCGCATTCGCTGCTCCTGCGGCGCCCGCGGGCTCCGCGCCAGCAGCGCCCGCTGCGCGTCCATCACATCCGCGAACACCGCCGCTGCGGTTGGCCACCGGCCCGCTCCCTTGCCGTACAGGTCGTGCACCCTGCCTGCTTCGTCGGTCACAAGGAACCGGTTTTCTTCATCGCGAACCGCGGCCAGCGGATGGTCGAGCGGCAGCGCGACCACGCGAACATCGGCCACGACGCTGCCATCGGGCGGCGGTCACATCGCGCCACCTGGCGAAGAACCCGGCCGGCGGCCGAAGCCTCGGTCGCGGCGTCAAGCGCGAGGTCGCGCAGCGACTGCTTCGCGATCGCCGACGGCGGCACCGCCGTTCCGAAGGCTTCGCGCATCAGAATCGACAGCTTGTCGGCCGCATCGTGTCCGTCGAGATCGGCGGAAGGGTCGGCCTCGGCGAAACCCTGGGCTTGCGCCTCCGCGAGCGCGTCCGCGAAGGTCCAACCCTCCGCCATGCGGCACAGGACGAAGTTGCAGGTGCCGTTCGTGACACCTTCGATCGCGCCGATCCCGCCGATCCGGCGGAGCGCCTCGATCACCGGGACGCTTCCTCCGACCGCGGCGGAGAACCGCAAGCCGCCGCCACCGCGACGCGCCGAGGCGCGGAGCGAATCCCAGTGCCGGGCCAGCGCCGCCTTGTTGGCGGTCACGACCTCCGCTCCGCCGAGAAGCGCCGCGCGCATCGCCTCGACCGGGGCGTCGGCGCCACCAATCGTTTCGACCAGGATGTCGGCATCGAAGGCCAGCACCTCGTCGACGTCGCTGGAAAACATCGCATTGGCGCAGTGAGCGGCAGGATCGCGAACCAGCACCGGTCCGACCTCGAACCGGCCCGGATTCGCAAGCAGATATTCCAGGACGCCTGCCCCGACGCAACCATGGCCGAGCAGCGAGACGCGAAGCGGCCGGGACACGGCGGACGGCGCGAAGCGCGGTTCCGTCCGTGCGATCCGGGTCGCTCCGGACGAGCCGAGGCTTGCTACCTCGATCTCCACATTGTCGGCCTCGGCAGCGTGGATCGCCTTGACCTGGATCAACCCGCTACTCGCCTTTTCTGCGCCGGCGTATGACAGTTCGGCGTAGCGCGGGGCCTTGGGATTGCTCGCCGGGTCCTCGGCATAGACGCCGTCGACATCCTTGATCAGCCGAACGCGGTGCGCCTGAAGGCTGGCGGCGAAGAACACGGCGCTCAGATCGGTACCGCCGCGGCCGAGCGTCACGACACCATGATCGGCATGGGTGGCGATGAACCCCGGAACGACAACCACATCATGCGCGGCAAGATGTTTCCAGATTTCCGGAGCGTTGACGTCGACCAGATCGGAATCGAGCGGGTCTCCCTCAGCCACCAGACCCATTTCGTGAGGATCGAGGCTGCAGGCGCGAAGCCCGATGCGGTGGAGCGCAAGGGCGAGCAAGGCGGCGGAACGGAGCTCGCCAACCCGGGCGACGCGGGCAATAAGTGCCGCGGGCGCACTGTTCCCGCCGACCCGGCTGGCCTGCGCCAGCAGGGCGTCCGTCTGTCCGGCCAGCGCCGAGACCACGGCGACAACCTTCTCCCCCCGCGAACGTGGCGATAGATCTCGAGGGCCACCGCCGGATAACCGCTGTCGTCCTCGAGCACGGAGCTTCCAAACTTCAGGACGCAGAGCGGCGGCGTGGCGGATTTCGCATCGGGACTTGGGGAGGAATGGTTCATCGCGCGCCTGTCTTTGGTTGAGGTGTGAAATCGTCGGGCACAAAAAAACCCGCTCGCCTGGCCGGAGAGCGGGTTGGTGAAACCTGGTTTGTCAGACCGTTATCAGCCACCGTCCCCGGGGATGCCGTGGTTGTCATCATGGTCATGAACATGCCCATGGTCGAGCCGCCGCCGAGACGGGCGGTCAGGAACGCGGATTGCAGGTTCTCATCGTTGCACATGGGACACCAAACATGCCGCGCTGCAACAAAAGGGTCAACCCGCCGAAATTGACGGTTGGCCTAAAGATTGAGCGGGCGCGGTGTCGATGACCGAAGAATGGTGCCTAGGGACGGGATCGAACCGCCGACACTGCGATTTTCAGTCGCATGCTCTACCAACTGAGCTACCTAGGCCCACAGCGCGGGACGGACGCCCGGCGGAAGCGAAGCGCGCTCTAGCGGTCGGTCTCTCCGCTGTCCAGCCCGTCTGACTCGATCGCCGGCCCGGGAACGCGATAGCCTTCGTCGAGCCATTTCAGCAGGTCCCGGTCCTTGCAGCCGCGACCGCAGAACGGCGCATGTTCCGTGGCCGGCGGCTTGCCGCACAGGGGACAGGGTTTCGTTCTACTGGGCATGGCCGGCGGACATGGGAAGCGCCGGGTCTGCCCGCAAGTCGACCGCGCCGCCGACCTGCGCGGACAGGGCGTCGCGCCATCCGGGCTTGATGGCCGCAATCACCGCCGGATGCGCCGTGATCGTCACATCGCCGACGCAGCGCGCGGCGCGGCGGACCAGGGCGCGGGCTTCGAAGGCGCCGCGATCGGCTGCCAGCTCGAACAGGCTTGCGTGCCGCCGCGGCCTGACGATCTGCATGAAGCCGAACCCGTTGATCGCGGTGCGCTCGAACGGCTTTGCCAAGCCGGCATCGATCGATTCTCCGATCGCGGTGCGCAGCGCCCTGCCCTCCACCGTCGGGAAATCGATGCCGATCGAACCGCCGATCGCGTGCCGACGGATTGTGCGCGCCGCGGCCGTCGCGGCTGCCCGGGCCAGCCGGTCGGGCGGCAGGGTCCCATCGACGTCGATCAGTGTCATCGCCGGTGTCACCGATACCCGCAATTGCCCGCCGACGAATTCGACCACCCCACTTCTCGCTTCCTCGATCAGGTCGGACCAGCCGGCCGACTCAAGCGGGTCGTCGGGGAGGGGAACGCTATCGTGCCAGCGTCCTCCAAGGGCGCCGCGGCGGGGCCGTCGACGATTCGGCCAAGCGGCCGCTTCCACGGTTCGGCGCCGGGGATCGGTTCGCGCGTAACCTCGATGAAGATTGCGGCGCCCTCGCTTTTTCCGGCCGCGCCCGCCGGCAGTAGGAACGTCCAGTCATCAGTCTCGGCGAGGGCCTGAGGGCGGACCTGCTTCAGTCTTGCCGGAACAACCGCGCCGGCGCGCGGGGCGCCTTCTATTTCGATCCGGGCTTCGACGATCTCCCCGTCGACGACGCGCACCAGGCGATCCTCGCCGATGCCATGTTCCCGCCGCCAGTCAGGCAATGTCGTAGCCGGCCGCCTTCAACATCAGGCGGGTTTCCGCGAGCGGCAGGCCGACGACGTTGGAATAGCTGCCGGCAATGTGGCGGACGAAAACTTCGCCATAGCCCTGCAGCGCGTAGCCGCCCGCCTTGCCGCGCCATTCGCCATGACCGGCGTAGAAGTCGATCTCCTCCGCGCTCAGCCGCTTCATCGCAATCATCGTCTCTACCAGGCGCGTTCGGACGGGCGCCCCATCCGCGGCCAGCGCGACACCGGTCAAGACGCGATGGCGGCGACCGGAGAGCAGCTTCATGCAGGTGCGAAGCGTCGCTTCGTCCTCAACCTTGGGAAGGATCCGCCGGCCGACGGCGACGACCGTGTCGGCTGCAAGGACCAGCTCGTCGGGGTGTCGTGCAGCGACCAGCGCCGCTTTTTCCTCAGCTAGGCGCACGGCGTGGACCCTCGGCAGCTCGCCGGGAAGGACGTCCTCGTTCAGGTCGGCGGGGTCGACGGCGTCGGGAATGACACCGATGCGTTCCAGCAGGTCGAGACGACGCGGGCTTGCGGAGGCGAGGATCAGCCGCACGGTATCAGTCGCGGCCAAGCGCTCAAGCCGGGGGCGCGGTCACTGTTGCCGGGCACGGTCAAGCCGCGCCCGGGGGACCCCGCGTCCGGGCATGAAGCGATAGGTGATGCGCCCCTTGGTCAGGTCGTAGGGCGTCAATTCGACCAGCACTTCGTCGCCGGTCAGGACGCGGATGCGGTTCTTCCGCATCTTGCCGGCAGTGTGGCCCAGCACTTCGTGGCCATTCTCCAGTTCGACGCGGAACATGGCATTGGGCAGCAGTTCGACCACCCGTCCGCGCATCTCGAGAAGTTCTTCCTTGGCCATTCAAATCCTGTTCCGCTGAAGCAAAGCCGCGCTCCTTTAGCGGCGCAACGCCGGAAAGGGAAGGAGGGGCGGCCACGCGGCCGCCCCCGCCGTGCGGTCAGGCCGGATTATGCTGCGCCAGAAAGCTCTCCATCGCCTTCAGGAATTGGAGGCGATCCTCCGAGCGGGAGAAGAAATGGTCGGCGAGCGGCTGCTCGATATAGATCACGCTTCGTCCCGACGCCTTCAGCTTGGAGGCCATCGACCGGCTTTGGTCGACGGGCACCCGCTGATCCTTCGCGCCGTGCATGATGAGGATGGGGATCGAGAATTTCTCGGGCCGGTTGATCGGCGACACGGCCGCCAGGTCCGGCGCCTGTTCCTTCAACCAGGCCGCCGTGCGCGGACCCCACAACGAGCGGTCGGCGCGGCGCGCCATCGACGTCAGGTTGCTGACACCGGCATAGCTGACGGCGCAGCGATAGAGATTTCCGTCGCGCTCGGCGGCGCGCATCGCGGCGTAACCGCCGTAGGAGCCGCCGACCATGCACACCCGCTTGGGATCCGCCACGCCCGTCTTGGCAAGATGGGTGATGGCATCGTTCAAGTCGTCCTGCATCTTCAGGCCCCACTCGCCCTTGCCCTTGTCGGTGAAGGCTTCGCCATAGCCCGATGAGCCGCGATAATTCGGCTGGACCACCGCATAGCCCTTCTGCGCGAGGAACTGCGTGATCCAGTCCCACGATACCGTGTCGTGGGAATAGGGGCCGCCGTGCGGAAGGACGATCAGCGGCAGGTTGGTCGACTTGCCCTTGGGCAGGGTCAGCACCGCCTCGATCGACAGGCCGTCGCGCGCCGCATAACGGATGGTCCGCACGGGATTGAGCTTGGCCATCCCGATCGCACTGTTGCCGAGGCCGAGGCGCCGCATCGACTTGTCGGTCCGGTCGTACAGGAAGACCGCGCCAGGTGTGTCGGCCGCCGAAAAGTCGACGACCGCCTTTGACAGGTCCTTGCTCGTCGAAAGGATTGTCCCGGTCGCCCCCTTGACCATCGAATTCACTTCTTTGGTGAGCGCCAGCATCGTCGGATCGACCCACTTCACGCCGTCCTCGCTGTCGCCGACATAATATCCGGCAACCCCGCGCCCATCTGGCGTCGGGATGATTCCGCCGACGTCGTAGCCGGCGGACGAATAGAGTTTTCGTCCAAGCTTCTGGGCTCGCGGATCATATTCGAAGACCGAATCGAAGCCCTTCTCATCCTGTTCGATGGTCAGGGTCTTGCCGTCGGGCAGGAACAGGACGGGGGTCGGCGCGCTGTCCTTTCCGTCGGTGACCGCAAGGTCACGGAACTGTTCCGAATCCCGTTCGCGATAGATGGCGCGGGGGCCGCCGGTCCGGATGCCCATGCGCCCGGTACCCATGCGGACGTTGCCGTCCGCGTCGCCATACCATGTGAAGATGCCTTCGCGGCTGCCCAGGACCAGCTTGCTCCGCCCGGTCGACACGTCGACTTCGTAAACCTCCGGGTAGAATTTGGGCTCGCTGATGTAGATCGACCGCTGGACGCCCAGCCGTACGCGCGGCGTGCCGTCGCGCGCGATCCAGACAATGTCGGCGCCTTCCTGGCCGATGTCCTTCATGTTCTTGAGCAGCGGCAGGATTTTCTGCCCGTCGGCGCTGACGCCGAGCGCGCGCCGCGCATAGGCTTCCTGTCCGATCCCGAACGGCACTTCCGCGCCGACCTTGACCAGCAGCCAGTCGTTGTTGACCCAATTCCAGCTGACAAGGTCGTTTCCGCTGGTCGGCACCAGTGCCGGGGTCCCGCCCGTCAACGGGACGATCATCAGGTAATATTCGCCGTTACGCGCGACTTTGGCGGCCAGCTTGGTGCCGTCTGGGGACAGTTTCGGCGAGCTCAAGGCCGCCAGCTGCGCAAACGCCTCCGCCGTCAGCGGTGCGGCAGCGGGCGTCGCGGCGATGCCATTGTCGCCAAGGCCGAAGGACGCGCAGGCCAGCGAAGCAGCGACGGCGCGCGTCAAGAAGCGAAATTTCATGTATCCCCCAATACCCTCGAATACTCCCGAGCAATCAGCAGCTTAGCATTGCTTCCACAAAAGAAAAGGGGGCGAGGCACGCGGCCTCGCCCCCTCACAGGACGATTGTATCGATCGTTAGACCGCGCTGTGCGCCAGCGCCGCCAACAGCAGCAAGGCCACGATGTTCGTGATCTTGATCATCGGGTTGACGGCCGGACCGGCGGTGTCCTTGTACGGATCGCCGACCGTGTCACCGGTCACCGCGGCCTTGTGGGCTTCGCTGCCCTTGCCGCCATGGTTCCCGTCTTCGATGTACTTCTTGGCATTGTCCCACGCGCCGCCGCCCGAAGTCATCGAGATGGCGACGAACAGGCCGCCGACGATGACGCCGAGGAGCAGAGCGCCAAGCGCCGCGAACGCTTCGGCCTGGCCGGCCACCGCATTGATCACGAAGTAGACCAGGATCGGCGCCAGCACCGGCAGCAGCGACGGGATGATCATTTCCTTGATCGCGGCGCGGGTGACCAGGTCGACCGTGCGGGCGTAGTTCGGCTTCGAAGAACCGTCCATGATCCCCTTGTTGGTCGCGAACTGTTCGCGGACGTCCTTGACGACGTCGCCGGCCGCGCGGCCGACGGCCGTCATGCCGAGCGCACCGAACAGGTACGGCAGCAGGGCGCCGAGCAGCAGGCCGACGATGACATACGGGCTCTTCAGGCTGAAATCGACGTCGAGGTTCGGGAAGAACTCCTCGAGGTCGGTGGTGAAGGCGGCGAACAGGACGAGCGCGGCAAGGCCGGCCGAACCGATCGCATAGCCCTTGGTCACCGCCTTGGTGGTGTTGCCCACCGCGTCGAGCGCATCGGTCTTTTCACGGACGCTGTCGTCCAACCCCGACATTTCGGCGATGCCGCCGGCGTTGTCGGTAACCGGGCCGTAGGCGTCGAGCGCGACGACCATGCCGGCCAGCGCCAGCATCGACGTCGCCGCGAAGGCGATGCCCATCAGGCCGGCGAGCATGTAGGTGACGATGATGCCGGCGCAGATGACGAGCGTCGGCATCGCGGTCGATTCCAGGCTGATCGCCAGGCCCTGGATGACGTTGGTGCCATGACCGGTTTCCGACGCCTTGGCGATGGAGCGGACCGGGCGGTAGTTGGTGCCGGTGTAATATTCGGTGATCCAGATGATCAGCCCGGTGATGACCAGACCGATCAGCATGCACCAGTACAGGCTCATGCCGGTGAAGGTCGCCCCGCCGGCGGTGATCGACGCGTTGAGATCGCCAAGGGCGTATTGGGTGGCGAAGAAGATCAGGACCGCAGAGGCCACCGCGGTGACGCCGAAGCCCTTGTACATCGCGCCCATGATGCTGGTTCCCTTGCCCAGGCGGACGAAGTAGGTGCCCAGGATCGAGGTCAGGACGCATACGCCGCCGATCAGCAGCGGAAGCGCCATCAGCGCGAGCAGGCCGTCGCCGGCGCCTTTCACCAGCAGCGCGGTGAGGACCATCGTCGCACCGACGGTGACGACATAGGTTTCGAACAGGTCGGCGGCCATGCCCGCGCAGTCGCCGACATTGTCACCGACGTTGTCGGCGATGACGGCGGGGTTGCGGGGGTCGTCTTCGGGGATCCCGGCCTCGACCTTGCCGACCAGGTCGGCGCCGACGTCGGCGGCCTTGGTGAAGATGCCGCCGCCAAGACGGGCGAAGATGGAGATCAGCGAAGCGCCGAACGCTAGCGCGACCAGCGCGTCGATGACGATGCGGTCGTTGGGGGCATGTCCGGCCGGGCCGATCAAATACCAGAAGAACACCGCGATCGCGAGCAGCGCCAGGCCGGCGACCAGCATGCCGGTGATGGCGCCGGCGCGGAACGCCATGGTCAGGCCCTGTTGCAGCCCCTCACTGGCGGCTTGCGCTGTGCGCACGTTGGCGCGGACCGAGATGTTCATGCCGACGAAGCCGGTCGCGCCCGACAGGACCGCGCCGAGCACGAATCCGCCGGCGGACAGGGCGCCTAGGAACAGGAAGACGATTGCCGCGACGATCACGCCGACAATCGTGATCGTGGTGTACTGACGGCGCAGGTAGGCCGAGGCGCCTTCCTGGATGGCCGAGGCGACCTCCATCATGCGCGCGTTGCCGGCCGACGCGCGAAGCACCTGCTGGCTGGTAAGGATGCCATAGAGCAGCGCGACGACGCCGCACGCGATGGCGATAAGGACCAGGTTCATTGAAGCATTTCCCCCGTTTGGTTCTGCGGCTTCTATGGCCAAGACTGGCCGCCGCTGGAAGCAGGGGCGAAGGTGTAACGGGGTTTCGGCGCGAGGCAAGCGCCTTGGAAAAGCCTAGTGAATCAGGAGCGCGGTCGCCATTCCGGACGCGAGGCCGAGCATCGCGATCAGCCATTGGCGCGGGCTAAGTGCGACGATGATGTTCATACCCTAAGCGCTCCGGCAACGGCACGATCCCGGCGTGGTCGGACAGGGTCATGCCCGGTTCGCCGGTCAGCGTTCCAATCGGGCGCAGGATGAAGCCATCCGGTAAACGAAGTCTTGACGACGGATCGATGCCGTCCGGCAGGGACAGCAGCAACGCGTAATCATCGCCGCCGGTGGCCGCGAACAGGCGCGCCTCCCGCCCGCCGCCGCGCGCCGCGACGAAGGCGTCCGACAAAGGCAGCGCGTCGAGGTTGACCGCCGCGCCGCAGCCGCTGGCGGCGCACAGGCGGGCAAGGTCGATCAATAGCCCGTCCGATACGTCCATCATCGCGGTGGCCTGCTCGGCCAGAACTTGTCCCGCGGCGAGCAGCGGCACTGGGCGGCGATAGGCCTCGACCAGCGGCCCTTCCGCCTTCTCGTCGGCCTGTAGCTGGGCAAGGCCGGCGGCGGCATCGCCCAACGACCCGCCGATCCACAGCATGTCGCCAACTCTCCCGCCCGACCGGGCTGGCGTGCGGGCGGCCGCGGAGCCGATCGCAGTCAGCCCGAAGACCCGCGGGAACCCTCGGGCATGGCGATGGTGTCGCCACCAATCAGCGCCACGCCATAGCTTTCGCAGGCGGCGGCGACGCCGGACAGGAAGGCGTCGTCCCACTGGTCGTCGCCCGACAGCGAAGCGCCCATCAGGGCGGCGCGAGGCCTCGCGCCCTTGGCGGCGAGGTCGCTCAGATTGACCGCAAGAAGCTTCCACCCCACCGACGCCGGGGGGTCGGTGGGCAGGAAATGGACGCCTTCCGCGATCATGTCGTGGGTGATGACCATGCCGTCGAGCAGCGCCGCGTCGTCGTCGAGGCCGCGTGCCGCGGGATCGGTGGCGATGGCGCGAAGCCGCTCGATGAAGGCCAACTCGCTGCTCATTGCAATTCGGACCGGGGACGGCACAACATGGGGCAGCTTATAGACCCGGGAAGACCGCCGAATGAAAGTCCTGCTCGCCGCCCTTGCATTGACGTTCGCCGCACCTGCGCTGGCGACCACCGATAACCCGACCCACATGATCCCGAAGATCAGCGAGGGACGGATCGTCGCCTGGCCCGCACTCGACGGCGGCGCGGCGGGCAAGATGACCGTGTGGGTTTGGCTGCCCCCTGGTTATGACACCAACAAGGCCGTCCGCTATCCAGTTCTTTATATGCACGACGGACAGAATTTGTTCGACCGGGCGCTCACTGGATACGACCAGGAATGGGGGATGGACGAGGCGATCCCGCGCATGGTCCGGCGCGGCGACCTTCGCTCGTGGATCGTAGTCGGGGTGCAAAGCCCCAAGGCGCGTTACCATGGCCTGTTCCCGGCCAAGATGCTGCCGCTGCTCCCCGCCGACTTCCGCGAGCGGGTCGAGACGCTGGAGGGGAAGGAACGGCTGCCCTTCACCAGCGCAGCCTATCTCGATTTCCTGGTCAACACCGTCAAGGCGCGGGTCGATCGCAACTTCCGGACGCTGCGTGGCCAGGCCAACACTGCCGTGATGGGCAGCTCGATGGGTGGGCTGATGTCATTCTACGCAATGGCCGAATATCCCGAGGTGTTCGGTCAGGCGGCGTGCGTGTCGATGCATTTGGCGCTGGCGGATCCGACCAGCAAATCGATCGATCACAAGGTCGCGGCCAAGGCGGCGGCGGCGGCGTTCCGGCAATATCTCAAGACGTCGCGGATGCGGCCCGGCGTCAATCACCTCTACATCGATCACGGGTCGGGCACCCTCGACGGCAGCTACGGGCCTTATTCGGACGCGGTCGTGCCGATGCTCCGCGCGGCCGGATGGAAGGATGGGCCAAGCTTCGAGTTCCGCACCTACGCCGGAACCGAGCATAACGAAACCGCGTGGCGACAGCGGGTCGACATCCCGCTGGCCTTCCTCGACAGGCGCGATCCCTAGCTCCGGGCGTCCTTGGCTATGGCGTCGAGCAGGCCGTTGACGAAGCCCTTCTCGCGCTTGTCGTAAAAGGCCTCGGCGACGTCGAGATATTCGTTGATCGTGGTCGCGGTGGGCACGTCCTTGCGGGCGATCAGCTCGTAGGTGCCGACGCGAAGGATCGCCTTCATCGGCTTGTCCAATCGCTCGAGCGACCAGCCCTCGGCGAGCTTGCCGGCGATCAGCGCGTCGATCTCCGCGCGCCGCGCCGACGCGCCGGACACGAGGTCGTCAAAGAAGCTCTCCTCAGCGTCGGCATAGGTCACGTCCTCGATCGTCGCGCCAAGGCGATGATCGTGGAATTCATGGATCAGGCGCGCGGTCGGCGTGCCTTCCATGTCCTGCTGGTAAAGCGCCTGCACGGCGGCGAGCCGGGCGGCGGAGCGCGATTGCGAACGTTGGGCCATGGCGCGGGCCTCTAGCCGCCTAACGCTGTTCTAGGAAGGGGCCGAGCGCGTCGGCGACGGCATCGGGGGCCTCCCACGGGGCGAAATGACCGACGCCGCCCAGCGGATAGACCTCGACGTCGTCGCCGACCTCGCCGATGCCCTGCAGCTGGACCGGCAGCAGCGCCTTGTCTTCCAGCCCCCAGACGACCCGCACCGGCACCTTGATCCGCGGCACGCCGCGTTCGACCCAGGCGGGAAGGGCGGCGTCCTCGTCCATCGCCGGCACGACCATCTGGCTTGCCCGGTACCAGTTGAACATGGCGGTGAGCGCGCCCGGGCGGCGCCAGTCGGCGAGGTATTGCGCGCGGTCCTCGCCGGTCAGCTTGGTCGTGTCGACGTGGCGGGCGAAGCTCTTTTCGAAAAAGGCGGGAAAGCCCATCGCGGCGATGCGCCGCTCCATCTGAGGATCGCGAAAGGCGTTGATGTATTGCGACGCCTCGCGCTGGGCCAAGTCCTCGATCAGCGACCGCTGGAATATCGCCGGATGGGGCGAATTGACGATCGCGAGGCGCGACAGCCGCGGGTCGCCGCGGATCGCCGCGGTCCAGGCGACGGCCCCGCCCCAGTCGTGCCCGACCAGCGCGAAGCGATCGAGCCGCCGTGCCTCGGCCAGCGCGAAGATGTCGGCGACCAGCGTATCGGTCGAATAGGCGGCGACATCCTGCGGCCTGTCGCTCTGCCCGAACCCGCGAAGGTCGGGGATGATCATCCGCACCCGGTCCTTCAACCGTTCCGCGACCTTCAGCCAGGTGCGGTGCGATTCCGGGAAGCCGTGGAGGAAGATCGCCGGGGGCGCATCCTCCGGCCCGGCCAGCGCGACATTGAGGATCACCCCGGTCGGCAGCGGCTGCCGGATCAGGCGAAGCCAAGGACCGCTCACGGATAGCTGACCGTCTTGGGGACTTCGGGAATGGGGATGAACTCTTCATCGTCGCCGGGGACGAGCGGGAAGCGCATCGCCCGCCAGTCTTCCTTGGCTTGGCTGATGCGCTCGCGGCTGGAGCTGACGAAGTTCCACCACACGTGGCGCTTGGTCGGGAAAGCCTCGCCGCCCAACAGCATCAGCCGCGACGGCGCGTCGGCGGTCAGCGCCATGCGCTCGCCGGGGCGAGGAGGTAAAGAGTGAAGAGCTCGAGCGGGTGGCCGCCAAGGCTGGCCGCGCCCTCGGTCAGCAGCACCGCCCGCTCGTCGGCGTCGGGGTCGATCGGCAGTGTTGCGCCCTTGTCGAGCATGACGTCGGCGTAGATCGTCTGGCTGTGCTGCGTGACGCCGGCGGTCTTGCCCCACAGGCTGCCCATCAGCACGCGGGCCGACACGCCCTCGCCCTCGACCAGCGGCAGCGCGTCGCCGCCGGCATGTTCGAAGGCGGGGTCAAGCTCTTCCTTGCCGTCGGGCAGGGCCAGCCAGGTCTGCATGCCGTAAAAAACCGGGCCAACGGGGCGGGTCTCCGCCGGCGAGCGTTCCGAATGGACGATCCCCTTGCCAGCGGTCATCAAGTTGACCGCGCCGGGATGGATCACCTGGCGCGTGCCCAGGCTGTCGCGATGCTCGATCGCGCCTTCGAACAGATAGGTGACGGTGGCGAGGTTGATGTGCGGGTGCGGGCGGACGTCCATGCCGTGCCCGGCGGGAAGCTTGGCCGGACCGAACTGGTCGACGAAGATGAACGGGCCGACCATGGTGCGGGACCGGGCCGGAAGGGTGCGGCGAACCTTGAAGTCGCCAAGGTCATGGGTGACGGGCGCGATTTCGATCATGGACGACCCCTAGCAGATTCCACGCCAATGTCGCGTGAGGCGGAATTCGGGGGCGGCCGGCCCGATTCGATCCCGAAACCCGGGCGCCCGCGTCGCGGAAGTTCGCAAAGTTCGCGCCATGGCGATATCAGAAGCGCCCCCGTAAGCGGTCGCAGCGCGCAACACCAACGCAGGACGCTGGGACAGCGGCATCAATGGCGAACAATCACCCTGTAGGACAGGACTTTCGCTAGTGTCCGCTTTGGGTGGAAAGCGGACGCTAGGCGAGCGGGAGCGGGCCGATCTTTTCACTGATCGCGCTGAACCACGCTTCGTCCAAACCAGCTAATGCTGTCTCCTCTGGATCAATCCCGAAATCTTTTAGTCGCTGCTTCAGCAGGAGCACTATCGAGCCGATCCCAAACAGATGCCCTTCGTCAAAGGCAACATCGACGCCCTGGCCCTGCTTTGCGTCTTCCGCAATCTTGCGAACCGGGTTGAGGATCGCTTCCAACTGCAGCAAAGTCAGACCAATTTCGTTTCTCGCCATGTGTGATGCGTTATCAGTCTGGCTAATGTCCGCAATGGGTCGAAAGCGGACATTAGCGTTTCCCGCGTTAAGGCTCACTTCGCTCCACCTCCACCACTTCGAAGCGATAGCTTTTCCATCCCCGCTGGCGGGCGGCGTCCTTGGTGGCGGCGCGTTTGCGGGATGCTTCGGCGAGGGACTTGGTATGGCCCCAGAAGACCTCGGTCCTGCCGTTCTCGAGCTCCGCGACGATCCGCCAGTAATGGGTGAAGGGCGTGGCGGTCGGGCCAATCGTCTTGACATAACCGTCGGGCATGGTCGCGGTGAGCAGATATTTGCGCGGCATCGTTGCACTCTTCCGCGGGCGGCGTGCTAGATCAATGTCATGCCGATGAAGACCAGCATCCGATGAGCGTCGCCTTCCGCCGCGAGAGCGACGACGAGCATCTCGAGCCGACGTTCGAACTGCCGATCCCGCCCGGGCCGAACCTGGTGACGGCGCGCGGGCTGGCGCAGATCCAGGAGCGGCACGACGCGATCGAGGCGGTGCTGGCGGGCGAGCTGAGCGAGGAGGAGCGCAAGAAGGTGCTTCGCGACGCGCGCTACTGGCGGCAGCGGCTGGCATCCGCGCAGGTGGCGCCGGCGGCGGACGGAAAGCGCGTGGCGTTCGGTACGCGCGTGACGTTCATCCGCGATGGCGCGGAACGGACGGTCGAGCTGGTCGGCCATGACGAGGCCGATCCGGGCGCCGATCGCATTGCCTTTACCGCGCCGCTGGCCCGGGCCCTGATGGGCGCAGAGGTCGGCGAGGAGGTCGAGTTCGCGGGATCGGACGAACCGCTGGAAGTGGTCGCCATCGCAATGAGCGCGGACGAAGCGCGATAGCGGGAGCGAGTCCGCCGGGCGAAGCGTTCGCCCTGGCATGACCCCGATCGAACCGATGGAAGCGCTGCTGGCCGACGAACTGCCGTCGGGCGACGATTGGCAATATGAGCCCAAGTGGGATGGGTTCCGCTGCATCGCCGCGCGCGAGGGGGCCTCGGTCGAGCTTTGGTCGAAGTCGGGCAAGCCGCTCGGCCGCTATTTTCCCGAGGTCGTGGCGATGCTCGGGCGGCTCGGCGCCAGGCGTTTCGTTGTCGACGGGGAATTGCTGATCAGCAGCGGCGGCCGGGTGTCGTTCGACGCGCTGCAGATGCGGCTGCATCCGGCGGAAAGCCGGATCCGGAAGCTGTCGGCGGAGACGCCGGCGATGCTCGTCGCGTTCGATTGCCTGGCGGTCGGCGACCGGATGCTGGGCGCTGCGCCGCTGAACGAGAGGCGGGCAGCGCTTGAGGAATTGCTGGGGGGCGAAAGGGACAGCGCACTGGTGCTGTCGCCGGTCACCGAGGATCGCGGCAAGGCGCTGCGCTGGCTGGATCGCGGGGGCGGGCGCTGGACGGGGTGATCGCCAAGCGAACCGACGAAACCTATCGCGCGGGGAACGGGCGATGGTCAAGGTCAAGCAGCGGCGCACCGCGGACTGCGTGGTCGGCGGCTTCCGCTATGCGGCGAAGGGCGGCGTGGTCGGATCGTTGTTGCTCGGGCTGTACGACGAAGCGGGGCTCCTCAACCATGTCGGCTACACCTCGTCGATCGCATCGGGCGACAAGCCGGCGTGGACGAAGGAATTGGAGGCGCTGAAGGGAGCGCCGGGCTTCACCGGCGACGCGCCCGGCGGGCCGAGCCGCTGGGCGACCGAGCGATCGGCGGAGTGGCAGCCGCTGAAAACGGAATTGGTGGTCGAGGTGCTCTATGACCAGGTCACGGCCGGCCGGTTCCGGCATGGCACCAAGCTGCTCCGGCGGCGGCCGGACAAGGCGCCGCGCCAATGCACGATGGAGCAACTGGCGCCGCCGCTGACGCCGGCGCAGCTGAGGCAGCTTCTCGAAGACCAGGACGGCGGGATTTGAAGTCGCCCCGATCGGGCGTATCGTGGCCGTAGTGGAACCTGGCGATCATTACGGCACGTTGGGCGTGTCGCCGCGGGCGGACAGTGCGACGATCCGCCGCGCCTATCGCGCGCTCATGCGGCGCCATCACCCGGACGTGAGCGGCGAGCGCGAATCCGACGTCCGCGCGAAGGCGATCAACGAAGCCTATGCCTGCCTGCGCGATTCGGCCCGGCGGTCGCACTACGACTGGCAGCGGTCGGCCTCGGCACGGATGAATGTGCCTCACCACGCCTTCAGCGAGGGACCGCCAATGCGTCCGCGAGAAGCGGCGATGGCCATGGTCTTCCCGCCCAAGGTGCCGGCGTGGAAGCCGACCTGGCCCAAGGCCATCGTGCTGGGTGCGGCGGCGATCGTCACGGCGCTGACCTTTGCCGCGACCTCGAACGTGCCGAGGCCGGGCGCCCCCGCGGAGGCGGTGGCGACGATTGATATACATCTGCGAGCGACGGGCGAGACCCTGCCGTCTGGCGCAAGCCCGGCCCCTACGTCGAACCGCTGACGGTTTATTCGCCGGGGGCGATGGCCTTGATCGACAGGGCATGGACTCGCTCGACCATCAGGTCGCCGAGCGCGGCGTAGATCGCGCGCTGCCGCTGGACGCGATTGAGGCCGGCGAAGGCGGCGCTTTCGATGGTCAGGGCGAAGTGGCTTTCGCCGGTACCGTTGTCGCCGGCATGGCCGCGGTGGCGAGCGCTCTGGTTATCGAGGTCGAGGCGGGTCGGTGACAAGGCAAGGCGAAGGCGGCGCTCGATTTCCCGCGCAACCGGGCCGGTGAATGTGTCGTTCATGGCCCTTATATAGAGGGGCTTGGAAAGCGAGGAAGGGCGTTGGCAGGGCGGCAGCACAAATGGCACGGCAGGGTGGAGGACGCGCGCGAGGCGTGCGCGGTCCCGTCATGCGGAGAGCCGGGCGAATTCCGTGCGCCGCTGACGCCCGGGAATTTCGACGGTCCGGGGCAGTATCAATATCTCTGCCTCGACCACGTCCGTGCGTTCAACGCGCGCTACAATTTCTTCGAAGGGATGAGTCCGGACGAGATCGAGGAGGCGCAGTCGCCGATCGCCGGTTGGCAGCGGCAGGCGCGGACGTTCGCCCACCTCGGCGCCGACCCTGCGCCGGCGTGGAGCGATTTTGCCGACCCCCTCGACGCCATCGCCGCTCGCTTCCGCTCCGGGCAGCGAGGGCGGGTGGAGCGGTTCAGCGGGGCCGAGCGGGCGGCGCTCGACACGCTCGGACTGAAGGAGGACGTCGACCGGACGGGCCTACGCAAGCGCTATTCGGAACTGGTTCGCAAATATCACCCGGACCGCAATGGCGGCGACCGCAGCTTCGAGAAGAAGCTGGGCGCCGCGATCGAGGCCTACCAACTGCTGAAGGGCAGCCGCGCCTTCGCCTAGCGTTTCAGCGCGAAATCGACGCGGACGCTGACGTGGCTGACGTTGACGCCGGGATTGAACGGCGGCGGCGGCGGCGCAGGGGCAACGACCGGCGCGGCCATCTGCACCGACATGGCCTGTTCGGCGAGCGGGATCGGCTCGCCCTGGCTGGCGCCGCCGTCGCGGATGGCGAGGATGCGGTCGATCTTGAGACCTGCGGCGCCGGCATAGGCTTCGGCCCGGGCGCGCGCGGCCTTGTAGGCCATGGCGTAGGCCGAGCGGCTGGCGGCCTCGCGGTCGGAAACGCGCAAGCTGGGCCCGGAAATCAGGTTGGCCCCGGCGTCGGTGGTCGCGGCGACCGCCTCGCCGACGCGCTCCATCTGGCGCATCCGGACGGTGAGGTTGTTGCTGGCCTTGTACTTGCCGCGGTCGGGCCCGTAGTCGACGCGGCCGAGCGATAGGTTCTGGGTCTGCAGATCGTCCTGACCGACACCGAACTTCGCAAGCGCGACGCTAACCCGTGCCATCTTTTCATTGTTGAGGCGCGTGGCCTCCGCCGCGCTGCCGGCAAGCGATTCCACGCCTGCAATGAACGTCGCCTCGTCGGGTCGCGCCTCCGACCGGCCGGTGGCGGAGACCGTCAGCAGTGTCTCGTCACGATCGACGCCGCGCGGGTCGGGCGCGGCGGGCTGGCAGGCGGCGAGGATCAGCGGAAGGGCGAAAGCAACAGGACGCATCGACGGTCTCCTTCAACACCCCCGATGTTACAAAGTTACATTCTCGCGTCAATCGCGGTCGGGCGCCCCCAGCGGGAAGTAATGGCGGTAGGGGCGGGCCTCCTCGACCGCGCGCGATACTGCCGGATGGGCGAGCAGCCGGGCGCGGTAGGCCGCGAGCCGGGGACGCGCGTCGCCAATGGGAACAACCCAGTCGGCGTAGAACAGAGCCGGCGCGGCCGCGCAGTCGGCAAGCGTGAAGCGGTCGCCCGCCGCCCACTCCGCATCGGGCAGGTTCGCTTCGAGCCAGTCGTAGGCGACCTGCAGCGCATCACGGCCGCGGGCGGCGGCGAGGCCTTCGCCGTCGGGCCAGATGGCGTGATTGACCGACGGCTGCATGTTGCCCTGAATGTGAAGGTCGAAGAAGCGATCGAGCAGGCGCACGCGGCGGCCTTCATCGCCATCGGGAATCCACACATTCGGGCCGGGACGCTTGGCCTGGAGATGTTCGACGATGCAGGTCGCCTCGGGAATGACCTCGCCATCGTCGACCAGCGTCGGGAACTTGCCCAGCGGCCAATGCGACTTCAATTCGTCCATCACGCCGGGGTTCGACGGGTCGACGTTTTTGTAGGTGAACGGCGTTCCGTCGGCCCACAGCGGGATCAGCGCCTTCCAGCTGAAGCTGCTGAACGGATGGACGTAGAGCGTAAGGCTCACCAGCTTCCCTCCTCGATCTTCGCGCGCCGTTCGAGTTCGCGGTCGCTGGTGATCGGAATCGGACCTTCCGGGGGATAAGGCGGCAGGTCGCCGCCAGGCTTGTAGGTCGCGATGACCGTACCCTTGTCCGTGACCTTGTGCCCGGTCATCTCCAGCCGCTCGACCGGCGAGCCTTCGCCCAACAGCCGCTTGCCATGGCCGAGCACGACCGGGAACGTCATCAGCGTCAGCTCGTCGATCAGGCTCGCGGCGAGCAGGCCGGGATAGATGGTCGACGACCCCTGGATGATGATCTTGTTGCCCTCGCCCTGCTTCAGTGCCCTGACCTCGTCGATTGAGCCGAGCCGGTGGCTGTTCTGCCATTCGAGCGGCTGGTTGCCGCGGGTCAGGACATATTTGTTGGCCCGGTCGAAGGCCTCGCTCATCGGCTTGTTGTCGCCTTCGGCATAGGGCCAGTAGGCGGCGAAGATGTCGTAGGTGCGTCGGCCGAGCAGCAGGTCGTAGTCGCCGGTGAAGAGCGATCCGAGCGTGTCCCCGATCCCGTCGTCCCACACCTTGAACATCCAGCCGCCTTCGTCGAACCCGCCGGTGGGATCTTCGGTTGGCCCACCGGGGGCCTGCATCACGCCATCGAGGCTGACGAAGGCGGCGGCGACGATCTTACGCATCAGCCGTTTCCCCCGCGATGGCCGCCTCGATCCGCGCGACGTCGATCTTCTTCATCGTCATCATGGCGTCGAAAGCGCGCTTGGCGGCGGCGGGGTCCCGGTGCTTGGTGGCATCGAGCAGGACGCGCGGCGTGATCTGCCACGAAAAGCCCCAGCGGTCCTTGCACCAACCGCATTCGCTTTCCTGGCCGCCATTGCCGACGATCGCGTTCCAATATTTGTCGGTCTCGGCCTGATCCTCGGTCATGACCATGAAGCTGACCGATTCATTGGCCTTGAAATTGGGGCCGCCATTGAGGCCGGAAAAGGCGCGGCCGAGAACGGTGAAGTCGACCGTCAGCTCGTCGCCTTTCTGGCCGGAGGGATAGTCGCCGGGCGCGGTCATCGCCTCGCCGACACTGCTGTCGGGAAACGTCGCCGCATAGAACTCGGCCGCCTTGCGCGCCTCGCCATGGTCGAACCACAGCACGGTGGTCAGCTTCTCGGGCATCCTCGCTCTCCTGTATCTTGTCGATTATTTGCGCGGGCCGACGAAGGCCGTCGACGCGCCCT
This sequence comes from Sphingomonas rhizophila, assembly GCF_014396585.1. Taxonomy (GTDB): domain Bacteria; phylum Pseudomonadota; class Alphaproteobacteria; order Sphingomonadales; family Sphingomonadaceae; genus Sphingomicrobium; species Sphingomicrobium rhizophilum. The sequence continues at coordinate 2,073,109 of NZ_CP060717.1, read as the reverse complement.
GCGGGTCGATGACGTTCATCGCATATTCGCCGCCGGGAACTTCCATCGGACCATTGATGATCTGGCCGCCACCGGCCTTCACCGCCTCTGCGGCGCGATCGATGTCGTCGACGCCGATGTAGAGGTTCCAGATGCTGTGCGGTGTCTGCGGCATCAGCGGCATGATTGCGCCCACGCCGACGCCGTCGACCTGGACGAAACGGTACTGGCCCATCTCGCCCATATCCATCGCGCCCTCCTGGCCCCAGCCGAAGTGACGCTGGTAGAAGGCGATCGACCGGTCGTCGTCGCTGCTGAGCAGCTCGTTCCAGCGGATGTGCTGCGGCCGGTCGACCGAGAAGACGTCGCTGACGGCGTCAGGCTGACCTTCGGGCGGGAGCGGGTCCATCAAATAGATGGGCGCGCCTTCCGGCCCGGTGATCATCGCCAGCCGGCCGACGCCGGGCTGGTCCCACGGCTCCATCATCACCCCGCCGCCATCGGCCTTGATCGCCTCGACCGTATCATCGACGTCGGGGGTATGGAGATAGCCCAGCCAGATCGGCCGGGCGCCGCCGGCGATCATGTCGTCGGTCAGCGTCAGCACGCCGCCGGCGTTGCCGCCATCCGACCGGACGATCATGCGATACTCAATGCCGGGTGCGACCGAATCGGTGGCAATGTCCCACCCGACGACGGCGTCGTAGAAACGCTTCGCCGCCGCCGGGTCCGGCGTCATCAGTTCGTACCAGATGAAGGCTCCCTTGGGGCTAGGCATCGGCGGTCTCGAACGACTGGTCGAGGATCGGCTGGAAGCCGCCCCAGAACATCCGCTGGCCATCGAACGGCATCTCCGACGGGGGCTGTTCGCTGTTCATCATGTCGGCCCACGCCTTGTCGCGGGTCGCCTTGTCCGGCCATTCGATGAAGGAATAGACGATGTTCTCGTCGTCCCTGGCCTTCACCGCGCGCTTGTAATCGGTGACCTTGCCGTCGGGGACATCGTCGCCCCACGCCTCGACCACGCGCAGCGCGCCCTGCTGCTTGAACTTGCCGGCCATGTCGGCCGCCATCTTCAGATAGGCGTCCTTGTTGGCGTTGGGGACGGGCAGGACAAAGCCGTCGGTATAGCCGGTGGAGCCGTCGGCCCGCTCGTCGACGATGCTGTCGAAACCGGCGTAGATCATGCGCTTGCCGTCGAACGGCATGTCCTTGGCCATCGCCTCCATGCGCGGATCGTCCATCATCCGACGGCTGGCCTCGTCGCGCGTCGCCTTGTCGGGATATTCGAACCAGGAAAAGACCACCGTCTCGTCGTCCCTCGCCTGGACCGCGCCCTGGAAATCGGTGACCTTGCCCTTCGGCACGTCGTCGCCCCAGCTTTCGACCATTCGGGTCATGCCATATTCCTTGAACAGCTCCGCGGCATCCGAAGCGTGCTTCAGATATTCGTCCTTCTTCGCGGTGGGAACCGCGGTCACGAACCCGTCGACGTATGTCATTGGTCGTTCCTTTCCGATTGGGCCTTCGCCTCCTCCTGCTGGCGCAGCCACTCGGCGAATTGCGGTGGCGGGCAGCCGGTGAAGCCGGCCAATTGGCCGGCCAAGGCGCGCTGGAAGGCGGGGCGCGCCTCGCCACGGGCGACGTAGCCCGCGAGGTTGGGATAGCTGTCGAGGATGTCCGACTTGCCGAGCTGGCGAAGGACGCAAACCATGAGCAGGTCTCCGGCGGAGAACGCGCCGTCGAGCCAGTCGCTGGCGCCAAGCCGGTCGGACAGTTCTCCGAGCCGTTCGTCGATGCGCTGGCGCACCGCGGGCAGGCGCGGCTTCGACCAAGGCTTGTCGGCTTCGAACATGGTGGCGATGGCGAGGTCGCTGATCGGCGGTTCGATCGTGTTCAGCGCCGCGAACGCCCATTCGGTGGCGCGGGAGCGGCCGCGCTCGTCGGCTGGCATCAGGCCATCATGTTCGCGGGCAATGTGGAGCACGATTGCGCCGGATTCGAATAGGGTCAGGTCGCCCTCCTCGTACGTTGGCACCTGCCCGAATGGCTGGAGCGCGCGATGGGGCAGAAGCTTCTGCGAGCCCTGCTGCAAATAGCGGACGTCATAATCCTGCCCGACCTCCTCCAGCGCCCAGCGAACGCGCTGGTCGCGGACCAGGCCGCGCGCGAAGTCCGGCACCCAATCGTAAGCGGTGATGGTGGGCTTGCTCATGCCATTCCCTCCGTCGAGTCGCGCTTTAGGCCGGTTGGCCTTCCAATGCACCCGCGCCCGCTTCGGCGGCAGCGGCGTCCATCCACATCACTTCCCAGTGGTGACCGTCCGGATCCTCGAAGCTGCGGCCGTACATCATCCCGCCCATGTCCTGCTTCGGGCCGGGATCGGCCTTCCCGCCAGCGCCAGCCGCCTGTTCGACCATTGCGTCGACCGCGCCGGTGCTGTCGGCCGACAGGCACAGCAGGGCCGCGCTCGTGGCGTGGGTGTCGGCGATCGGCTTGGTGGTGAAGGTCTTATAGAAGTCGTGCGTCAGCAGCATGACGTTGATGGCGTCGGTGAAGCGGATCATCGCCGCCGCGTCGTTGGAGAACTTCGGCTCCTTGGTGCCGCCGACGGCCTCGTAGAAGGCGATCGACCGATTGAGGTCGGTGACCGGCAGGTTGACGAAGATCATGCGTTCCTGAGCCATATTTTCTCTCCCTGCGACTCGATTCGCCTTGAAACTTACTCACGAAAGTAATATTAAACAACCGTGCAGTTAGAAAAACTAACCAGAACCGAAAAACGCCAGTATGACGATGCCTGCGGGACCGCCCATGGGCTGGAGCTGATCGGGGAACGCTGGGCGCTACTGGTCCTGCGCGAACTGATGCTCGGACCGCGCCGATTTTCCGAGTTGCGCGCCGACCTGCCCGGAATCAGCGCCAATGTGCTCACCCAGCGCCTGACTGAATTGGAGGAGCGCGGCCTGGCGGTCCGTCGCAAGTTGCCGCCCCGGCCAACGTCCAGGTTTATGAAGCGACGGCGTGGGGACTGGAAGCGGAGCCGATCGTCCAAGTGCTCGGCCGATGGGCGGCGCGAAGTCCGCGCCATGACCCGACCCTGCCGATCAGCGGCGTGTCGATCCTGCTTTCGTTCCGCACGATGCTCGACGAGAAGCGGGCCAAGGGCATCAATGCCCGGATCGGTTTCGTGTTCGGCCGAGACACCTATGTCGGCCGGTTGCGCAAGGGGACGTTCGGGGTCGAGAAAGGTCCGGTCGGCGCCTGCGACTTGATCTTCGAAGGATCGCCTTCGGCCCTGGCTGCGGTCGTCTATGGCGGCGCGCCGCTGGATTCGATCGGCGTCACCGGTGACCGGGATCTGGCGGAAAAGTTCACGACCCTGTTCCCCTGCCCCCAAGGTCGGTGCCGAGCCTGCTTGAGGCGGTCGGCGCAAGGGCTTAAGGCCGCCGTCATGACCGAGATTCCCAACATCACCCTCGACAGCCGCGGCGACACGATCCTGGCGTCGCCCGACAAGATGGTGAAAGTGCGCGATGCCTTCGGTGTCGACAGTGACCTCGAAGTGCCGGCGTTTAGCGAAGCCGATGAGCGGGTTCCCGACCTCGACCCGGCCTATGTCTTCGACCCCGACACGACAATGGCGATCTGCGCCGGCTTCGCGCGCAATCGCCGGGTGATGATCCAGGGCTATCACGGCACTGGCAAGTCGACCCACATCGAACAAGTCGCGGCCCGCCTCAACTGGCCGTGCATCCGCATCAACCTCGATGCACACATCAGCCGTATCGACCTCATCGGGCGCGACGCGATCGTGCTGAAGGACGGGCAGCAGGTCACCGAATTTCGCGAAGGCCTGTTACCCTGGGCGCTTCAGCACCCGGTGGCGCTGGTGTTCGACGAATATGATGCGGGCCGCCCCGACGTGATGTTCGTCATCCAGCGCGTCCTGGAGACCGACGGCAAGCTGACGCTGCTCGACCAGAACCGGGTGATCCGGCCCAATCCCTGGTTCCGCCTGTTCGCGACGACCAACACCATCGGCCTGGGCGACACCAGCGGGCTGTATCACGGCACGCAGGCGCTCAACCAGGGGCAGCTCGACCGCTGGAACATCGTCGCCACCCTCAATTACCTGCCCGCCGACACCGAGGCACGGATCGTCCTCGCCAAGTCGGGCGAGTATGACAACAAGGATGGCAAGGACACCGTCGAAAAGATGGTCAAGGTCGCCGAATTGTCGCGGCAGGGCTTCATCAACGGTGATATCTCGACCGTCATGAGCCCGCGCACGGTGATCAGCTGGGCGCAGAACGCGCTCATCTTCGGCGACGTCGGCTTCGCCTTCCGCATGTCGTTCCTCAACAAGTGCGACGAGAGCGAGCGCGGCCTGATCGCGGAATATTACCAGCGCGTGTTCGGCAAGGACCTTCCCGAAAGCATCGCGCAGCGCGCCTGAGCGATGGCCGACAAGCTCGACCAGTTCCGGAGCGCGCTGGCCAGTGCCGCGCGGGCGATCGCGCGAGACCCGGACGTGGACGTCGCCTTTGCGTCGGATACGCTGACCGCGGCCGGCAAACTGGCCAAGGTCGCATCGCCCGGGCCTTCGTTCGACCAGCGGCTGGTCGCCGAGGCGCGGGGCGGGGCGGACAGCGTAGCGCTTCGGGTCCGCCACAGCGACCCGGCGATGTTCGCCGCTCGCGCGCCCGCCGAGGGCGAGGCGAGGGCGGTCTTCGATGCGCTAGAAACGGCGCGGGTCGAGGCGCTGGGATCGCGCCGGTTCGCCGGGATCCGGGACAATCTGGTTCAACTGACCGAAGCGCGGGTGCGCGGCGATGCCATCACCCGCGCCCGGTCTGCCGAGGAAGTGCCGTTGGCGACGGCGGTGGCGTTGCTGGCCCGCCAGCGGATGACCGGGGCCGAACCACCCGAGGCGGCGCGCACCGGCCTGGCGCTGGTGTCGCCGTGGATCGAGGAAAAGGCCGCCGCCGAACTCGACGCGCTGGCGCTGACCATCGACGACCAGGCGGCGTTCGCCACCCTGTCACGGCGGTTGCTCGAAGATCTCGACCTTGCGACTCCCGAGGATACGGCCGAGCAGGAGCCTGACGAGGGCGGCGACGAGGACCAGGGAGAGGACGAGGGGCCGGACGAGGCTGACGATGTCGACGCCGACGGAGGCGCGCAGGGCGGCGAGATGGAGATGCGCGCCGAGGAGCGGCCCGACGACGGTGGCGAGGACGATTCCACCGACAGTGAAGCCGAGATGGATGACGGCGATGCCAGCCAGGGCGACGATGGCGCCGAACAGGCTCGCGCCAATCCCAATCGCCGCAACTGGCCGGAAGTCCCGGAGACCGATTACCGCCCGTTCACGACGCGCTTCGACGAGGTCGTTCCCGCATCGGAACTGTGTGACGAGGAAGAACTGGGGCGGCTGCGCGCCTATCTCGACCAGCAGATGGCGAGCCTCGGCGGCGTCGTCACCCGCCTCGCCAATCGCCTGCAGCGGCGATTGATGGCGCAGCAGGCACGCAGTTGGGATTTCGACCAGGAAGAGGGGCTGCTCGATTCGGCGCGGATCGCGCGGGTGATCGTCTCGCCCGGCCACTCGCTGAGCTACAAGGTCGAGCGCGATACCGAGTTCAAGGACACGGTGGTCAGCCTGCTGATCGACAATTCGGGGTCGATGCGCGGGCGGCCGATCTCCATCGCCGCGACCTGCGCCGACATCCTGGCGCGGACGCTGGAGCGGTGCGGCGTGGCGACCGAGATCCTTGGCTTCACGACGCGGGCATGGAAGGGCGGGCAGAGCCGCGAGGCATGGCTGTCCGAGGGGCGGCCGCCGCATCCGGGCCGCCTCAACGACCTTCGGCATATTCTCTACAAGCGCGCCGACGAACCCTATCGCCACTCGCGCCGGAGCCTCGGGCTGATGATGCGCGAGGGGCTGCTCAAGGAGAACATCGATGGCGAGGCATTGCTGTGGGCGCACGGCCGCCTGCTGGCGCGCCCGGAAGAGCGGCGGATCCTGATCGTCATTTCCGACGGCGCGCCGGTCGACGATTCGACCGCGTCGGCCAACAGCGGCGCTTATCTGGAACGGCATTTGCGGCAGGTGATCGGGTGGATCGAGAGCCGGTCGAGCGTCGAACTGGCGGCGATCGGCATCGGTCACGACGTGACCCGCTATTACCGCCGTGCGGTGACGATCATGGATGCGGAGCAATTGGGCGGCGCTCTGATCGAGCAACTTGCCGCGCTATTCGATGCGCGCTGATAAAAATTGGGCCCGGAGCGATTACGCACTCCGGGCCCCCTCGTTACGCGACGCGAGGGATACTTTTCGACCGTTGCCGGTCACGCAGCGGGGCAAAAGGGGGAAAACCCCGCTGATGCAGTGGCTTATGCGTGATTCGCGGTTGAACGAAGCTGAATGGCGTTTGCAGCCATCATTCATCAAATCCAGTCTTTTCAATTGCTTGGCTCTGGCGGTCCTGATCGCGGGATTCGCGGTCTGGCTGCGTAGCCAGCCCAACCGGACGCCCGGCCCTGCGCGCAAGCTGGTCGTCGTCGCGACCGCCCCGCGACCGGCAATTGGACGGTCGAGGGCGCGGAATTGGCCGGTGCCTGGCAGCTAGCCTCCGGCGACCATCGCTTCGGGGACTGTCGGGGCTGGCGCTGGACCGCGGCAACATGCTGGCGATTACCGATTCGGGCAGCATCGTCCGTTTTCCGCGACCGGCGAAGGCGGCCCAGATGATGAGCGGCACGGTCGCCGACTTGCCCGCCGGGCCGGGGCCATCGACGCTGAAGTCGGCGCGCGATTCGGAGGCGATCGTTGCCGACGGCAAGGACGGTTGGTGGGTGGCGTTCGAAGTTCACCACTGGCTGTGGTTTTATCGCCAGGACTTCGGCGTCGGCTTTTGGGCAGTGAATCTGGAGGATCAGGACTTCCCCACCAATGGCGGGGTGGAGGCCCTCGCCCGGCTTCCCGACGGGCGGCTTGCGGCGTTTCCCGAGGATGGGGCGAGCATCGTTCTGGTCGCCATCGACACGAGGCGAATCGAGCGGCGCAGGATTGGCGGGTCCGGTGGCCAGGTTTCGGACGCGACCCTGTTGCCCGACGGGCGCTTGGTCGTGCTTCGCCGCCTGTTCGGTCTCGACGGCGTTTCGGCCCGCATCGATGAAGTTCGCTGGACCGGCACGCAATGGACAGCGGCGCCGATCGCCACGCTGTCGACCCGCAGCCTGGCCAATTTCGAAGGTGCGACAGCCGCGCTCCTCCCCGACGGAAGAACGCGGCTGTGGTTGGTCAGTGATGACGATTTCCGGGCGAGCGGGCGAACCCTGCTCGTCGCACTCGACCTGCCGCCACGGGGCGGCAAGCCGGTTTAGGCGTTCGCGGCCTTCGCCTTCTTGGCGAGTTCGCGCTTCAGCTTGGCGACGCGCGGGCTCAGCTTGTCTTCGCTGGTCTTGGTCAGCCAGTTGTCGAGACCGCCGACATGCTCGACCGAGCGAAGCCCATGGGTCGAAACCTTGAGCTTGATGCTCTTTTCAAGCGATTCGGACATCAGCGTCACGTTCTGCAGGTTTGGCAGGAACGTCCGCTTGGTCTTGTTGTTGGCGTGGGAAACATTGTTGCCCACCTGCCGGCCCTTGCCGGTCAGTTCGCAAACGCGCGACATAAGTCACCTTAATCTGATGGCAGGCGCGTGAAGCGCCCGGAAGCGCCGCCCGATACAGACGGGGGTGCGCTTCGTCAACCGCGAAGGAAGCCCGCCCCCAATGTCGGAAACTCGACACGCCTTTTTGCGTTGGGAAGCAGACGACACAATTTCTGGGGGAGTTTTCGATGCGGGCAGTTCTGTTCATCCTCATCCTGGTCGCGGTTGCGGCGATCGTCGCGGTCAGCACCGGGATGGTGAGCATTTTCCAGACCAGTCCCGCGCAATTGCCCAGCGTCGCAGCCGAGGACGGGAAAATCCGTGCAACCGGCGGAAATGCTCCCTCGTTCGAGGTTCAGACCGGGTCGGTCGGCGTCGGCACGCAGAATGCGACAGTCGCGGTTCCGACCGTCAAGGTCGAGCGCAGCGACAAGACGGTCGCGGTGCCGGCCCTTGAAGTCCGTCCCGCCCAGCCCGCCAACGCGACAACCAACGCGCAATAGCAGTCATGACGAAGGCGCTGCCGTAAGCTAGGGCAGCGCCATGTCTGCCTTTCCACTTCCGGCACCCATGCGCCGAGCGCTGGACCTGGCGTCCGCCGCAGCAGAAGCCGGCGAAGTGCCGGTCGGGGCGGTCGTCACCAGAAACGGCGAGGTCGTCGCTGAAGCGGCAAACTCGATGCGAGGCTCACTGGATCCAACCGCTCATGCGGAAATGGTGGCGATCCGAATGGCGGCGGAACGGCTCGGCAGCCCGCGCCTCGACGGGTGCCAGCTATGGGTCAGCCTGGAGCCGTGCGCGATGTGCGCCGGGGCGATCGCGCTGGCGCGGATCGAGCACCTCTACTTCGCCGCCGACGATCCCAAGGGCGGCGGCGTGGTCCATGGCGCCCGCGTCTTCAGCCAGCCGACCTGCCATCATCGGCCGCTGGTAAGCGGTGGCCTTGGAGAGGCGGAGGCCGCCGACCAGCTTCGCCGCTTTTTCGCGGAACGGCGGGGCTAATGGGACCGCCACAGCGCCGCGCGCTTGCTGCGAGCGGCGTTTGTCGGCATGACGATCCCGAACCATGAGCGGACCGCTTGCCCCCTTTCCCTGGCTAGACATTGTCCTGATCCTCGCGCTGGTCGCCCTGAACGGCGTCCTGTCGATGAGCGAATTGGCGATCGTGTCGTCGCGCGAGGCGCGCCTTAAGGCGATGGCCAAGAGTGGCAGCAAGGGCGCGCAATGCGCCATCGACCTTGCGGCCGACCCGGGCAAATTCCTGTCGACGGTCCAGACCGGGATCACGCTGATCGGCGTGCTCGCCGGCGCCTTTTCAGGCTCGCGCCTGGGAACGCCGACAGCGCAGCGCCTTGAGTTGCTGGGACTCAGTCACGATGCGGCGGAGCAAATCGGCTTTGGGTTGGTGATTGTCCTGACGACCTTCGCGAGCCTGGTCATTGGCGAGCTGGTTCCCAAGCAGTTCGCACTGCGCAGTCCGGAGCCGATCGCCGCGATCATGTCCCGACCGATGCGCTGGTTGTCGAAGGCGACCGCGCCCTTCGTCTGGCTTCTCGACCGCACCAGCGCGATGATCTTCAAGGCGCTTGGCCTGAACCGCGAGAGCAAGAACCTGGTCACCGCCGAAGAATTGCACCTGGTGGTGGCCGAAGCACACACGTCCGGCGTGCTCGAAGAGAACGAGCGCGCGATCATTTCCGGGATCGTCCGGCTTGCCGACCGGCCGGTGCGAGAAGTGATGACTCCGCGCACGGACATCGACTGGATCGACATCAATTGCGGGCCTGAGGAGGTGCGTTCCGCGCTGGCCGCGACGCCGCACAGCCGTCTCCCGGTTGCCCGGGGATCGGTCGATGAAATCGTTGGCGTCGTCTCGACGCGCGACATGCTGACGGCACTGCTCGACGGGCAGGACATCGACCTCAACGCGCTGACCAAGTCCGCGCCGGTCATCCCCGACCTGATGGACGCCATGGACGCGCTCGCTGTGCTTCGCTCCGCCGAAGTGCCGCTGGCGCTGGTCCACGACGAATACGGACACCTGGACGGCATCGTCACGCCGGGATCGATCCTCGCCGCGCTCGCCGGAGCGTTTGCTAACGACATCGACGAAGGTGACGGCCCGCCGGCGATCGAGCGCGAGGACGGCAGCTGGCTGGTGTCCGGTGCGGCGAGCGCGGACCTGCTGACCGACCGGATTGGCATTTCGCTGCCCAACGAGCGCGACTATTCGACCGTGGCCGGCTTCGCCTTGTCGGTGCTGAAGCGAATCCCGTCCGAAGGCGAGAAGTTCGTCCACGACGGATGGTCGTTCGAAGTGGTCGACATGGACGGACGCAAGATCGACAAATTGCTGGCCGCCAAGGTCAAGCGGAAGAAGCCGAAGGAAGCCGCCGCCGCGGTCAGCGAGGACGAAAAGCCGGCGGCCTGACCAGCCGCTAAAGCTTCCCGAATTTCTGCTCGTAACCGTCGGTATCGCCGCGAGCGAGGTAGTGCGCCTGCTCGACGATTCGGTCGCGGGTGAAGCGGCCCTTGAACGCACCAAGGCTCTCGTCCAGCGCTTCGACCTGATCGTTCGACAGAGCGGCGATCTGATCGAAGCGGGTGATGCCTCGCTCGTTTAGAAGGCTGGCCATCTTCGGGCCGACACCTTTCAGTTGCTGCAGCGCGTCGGGCGCGCCGGTCGCACCAGGCAATTCTTCATGAACATGGGCGTTGAGGAACTGCCCGGCGACGTCACTGGTCGCGGCAGCCGCCTCACGGGCAATGTTCTTTCCTTCACCCGCCGGTTGCATGTGCGGCCGCACCGGCGTGTCGCTGCTCAGGGTCACTTTCTGCTTCGGGCGAAGCAGCAGCCACAGGATGGCCACGATGACTATCACCCCGATCAGGATCAGCGGCCATTGGTCGGTCAGGTTGGCGGGCATGCGATCTCCTGTTCTTGATCAGATACGGTCGTAGCGATGGGACCGGCGGCGAAGTTCCACAATGTACGCAAGGATCAGTCCGACGAGATATCCCACGATCGCCAGCAGGCAGACCTCAACCACCAGCGGCAGCGGGAAGAAGGCGGGCTTGCGGTTCCAGCGCGCTTCGGAAACACCGGGCAACTCCTCCATGATTCGCACCAATTCGGTGCGCTGGAACTCGTCGGCGGGACCGGCGAGGATGAACCGGCGGCGAAGGGGCGAGCGCTGGTATCGGGCCCGTACCTGACCAACCTCGTAATGGACCATCGTGTCGCGGGCGCGCCGTTCGTCGGATCCGGTAAAGCGGTCCGCCCCGCCGAACGGTCCCGATGACAGCAAGGCGATGGCCAGCGTCGCCACGAACCCGCCGGCGATGATCGCCTGCTTGCGCTTGCGGGTGGGGGCGACGCCGTGCCGGCCGAAGAACAGCACACCGGCAACGGCGCCGATCGCCGCGGCGCCGACAGCCATTGGCCAGAAGACGGTCCACAACAATTCCATCGATTACGCCTCCGCCGCGGCGCCCTGCCGCTCCAGTTCCCGCCAGCCGATGTCGCGGCGGTGAAAGCCGTCGGCAAAGTCGATGGCGTCGACGCCGCGATAGGCGCGGGCGCGGGCATTGGCGAAGGTGTCCGCCTTGCCGGTGACGGCGAGGACTCGGCCGCCGCTGGCCTCCAAGCCGCCCGCGCCCACACTCGTTCCCGCCTGGAAGACGGTGACGCCGTCGATTCGTTCGGCGGCCTCGATCCCGCTGATTGCGCCACCGCGCTTGGGCGTGGCCGGGTAACCTTCCGCAGCGACGATGACCGTCATCGTCGACTGGTCGCTGAGCGTCGGCGCCTCGAACGGCCGCCCGGTCGCGACGGCGAGGAGCAATTCGGCGAAGTCTCCCTCGATGCGCGGCATGATCGCCTCGCATTCGGGATCGCCGAAGCGGGCGTTGTATTCGATCAGCTTGGGCCCGTCGGCGGTCAGCATCAGCCCGGCAAACAGAACGCCGGAGAAGGGCGTTCCTGCGTCGGCCATCGCCCGCGCGGTCGGTTCGACGATTTCCCGCATTGCGCGTGCTTCCAATTCCGGGGTCAGCACCGGGGCAGGCGAATATGCACCCATGCCACCTGTGTTGGGGCCGGTGTCCCCTTCGCCGACGCGCTTGTGGTCCTGGGCCGAGGCGAGCGCGACGCAGCGTGCGCCGTCGACCAGCGCGAACAGGCTGGCTTCCTCCCCCTCCATGAATTCCTCGATCACCATCGGCCCGTCGCCGGCGGCTTTGATGGCCGCCTCGGCTTCGGCGCGGGTCATGGCGACCGTGACACCCTTGCCAGCGGCGAGGCCGTCGGCCTTGATGACTACCGGGATGGCGAAGCGCTCCAGCGCGGCGCGGGCATCCGCCTCGGTCTCGACGCGAACATAGCCGGCGGTGGGAATGCCGTGCCGCGCGCACAGGTCCTTGGTGAATCCCTTCGATCCCTCCAGCTGGGCGGCCGCGGCGCTTGGCCCGAAGGTCGCGATTCCCGCACCGCGAAGGGCGTCCGCAACCCCGCGACCAACGGCGCTTCGGGGCCGACGACGACGAGGTCGACGTTCTCGCGCGTCGCGAGGTCGACCACAGCGTCCGGGTCGCACGGATCGATGGCGATGCATTCCGCCCAGCGGGCGATGCCCGGATTGCCGGGCGCGGCGATCAGTCGCGAACAGCTCGGCGATTGCCTAAGCCGCCACGCCAGCGCATCTTCGCGCCCACCCGAACCCAACAGCAGGATATTCATGCCACTTCCCGACGATCTCGACGCATCCGGCCTGTTAGCCGAGGCCAGGGGCGGCGACAATTCACCGGCGCAGACCGTCAGCGAGCTTTCGGGCGCACTGAAGCGCACGGTCGAGGCGGCGTTCGGGCATGTCCGGGTGCGCGGCGAGATTTCGGGGTGGAAGCGGCACGCCTCTGGCCATTGCTATTTCACCCTGAAGGACGAAGGCGCGTGCATCGACGCCGTCATCTGGAAGGGGCAGGCGGGTTCGCTCGCCTTTCGGCCGGAGGACGGGGCGGAAGTCGTCGCCACCGGCAAGCTCACCACCTACGCCGGCCGGTCGAAGTACCAGATTGTCGTCAACCGGATGGAACTGGCGGGCGAGGGCGCGCTGATGGCGCTTCTGGACAAGCGCCGGCGGGCGCTGGCGGCGGAAGGACTGTTCGACGAGGCGCGCAAGCGGCGCCTGCCGTTCCTGCCTCACGTCATCGGCGTCGTCACCTCACCGACCGGTGCGGTCATTCGCGACATCCTCCATCGGTTGGAGGACCGCTGCCCGACCCACGTCATCGTCTGGCCGGTGCCAGTTCAGGGCGAAGGCGCGGCAGCACAGGTATCGGCGGCGATTCGCGGTTTCGCGAACCTGACTCCGCGCCCGGACCTGCTGATCGTCGCGCGCGGCGGCGGGTCGATCGAGGATTTGTGGGCGTTCAACGAGGAGGAGGTAGTGCGCGCCGCGGCCGAATCGCCGATCCCGCTCATTTCCGCGGTCGGCCATGAGACCGACACCACCCTGATCGACTTTGCGTCCGACCGGCGCGCGCCGACCCCGACCGCGGCGGCGGAGATGGCCGTCCCCGTGCGTGCCGAACTCGCGGCGATGCTGGCCCAGCTCGGTCATCGCCAGACTGCCTGCATGACCCGGGGCGCGTCGCGAGCGGCGGAACGGCTGGAAGCGAGCACCGCGCGCTGGCCGGCGCCTGCGGGGCTGCTGGCGCCGTGGGTGCAGCGAATCGACGATTCGGCGGAACGGCTGCCCCGCGCTCTCGTCCAGCGAACCGCGCACGCGAGGGCCGACCTGGCCGCCGTGGCGCCGCGCCTCCAGCCGCGCCTGGTCGAGGCGCGGATCGAGCGGGGCGCCGAGAAGCTTGCCGGCCTGTGGCGCCTCGCCGACCTTGCCCATCCGGAACGGCCGTTGAAGCGCGGATTCGTGCGGGTCACCGATCGCAAGGGGCGAACGCTCATCCACGCCGCCGCAGCGCGCGATGCGCGCGCCGTGGACCTGCACTTCGCCGACGGGGTCGTCGCGGCGACGACCGGGGACCCCGCGAACGCCGGTCCAACCAGCTTTCGGCCGGCGCGGGTTGAGCGCGGCTCGCGCAAACCCTATCTGCCCGGTCAGCCGGGGCTGTTCGACGAGCCCCCGCAGGAGTGAGCATGCTGAAGCCCGGCGGCCGCGAGGCCCGCATTCATTACCAGGACGGCACCTTTCGCCTGATCAGCGACGGCGATTTCGTGCGTTGCGCGGTGACCGCAGCGATCATCCCGCTGGAGGAGCTCCGCTACTGGAGCGTCGTTCGCCAGGAAGCCTATGTCGACGCCGCCGCCAGCCTGGAAGCAGAGCAGCGCGGCGCGCGTTAACCCGCATCAACTTCACCCAATTTTGGCGATAATAGTAACTGTGTCGTCATCGACACACCTTAGGGACAAAGAGTCCCAGTCATCGCCAGCGCGCTTTACAGCAGCCCGTCCCTCCACGTTAAAGACCGGTTCACGTGGGGGTGAATTGCGCCTGCGAGAGTTTTTGGCGGAGTTGATGGCCGCCATAATTGGGAGACCATGATGAAGAAGTCGAACCTCCGCGTGACCGCGGCCTGGCAAGCGCTTGCGCTTCTCGGTGCCGGCGCCCCCGCGGCTTTCGTCGCTGCCACCCCGGCTGCGGCGCAGGACTATACCCGCGGTAACATCGTCGGCACCGTCACGGATGCGCAGGGCGCTCCCGTTGCCGGCGCGCAGGTCACGGTCCGCAACAACGACCAGGGCTTCACCACGACGACGACCACGGACGCCAACGGCGTGTTCCGCGCCACCGCGCTGAACACCGGCACCTACACGGTGACCGTCGTCGCCAACGGCCAGACGGTCGTTGAAGATCGCGGCGTCGTCGTCCAGGCGGGTCAGAACAACCAGTTCGCCTACACCGCCGGCACCGCTCCTGCGGCCGACGCTGCTGAGCCCGGCACCGAAGGCGGCGAAGTCGTCGTCACCGGCACCCGCGTCCGCGTTGACGACTTTGCCAGCACGCAGACCGGCTCGCTGATCGACGTCGCCGAGCTCGCCTCGACCGTTCCGGTCCAGCGCGACCAGACCTCGCTGATCCTGCTCGCTCCGGGCACGACCGCGGGTGACGCCGGCTTCGGCAACCTCGCCTCGATCGCCGGTGCGACCGTCGCCGAGAACGCCTACTACGTGAACGGCCTGAACATCACCGACTTCCGTGGCTTCCTCGGTTCGTCGATCATCCCGTTCGAGTTCTATCGCTCGATCGACGTCAAGACCGGCGGCTACCAGGCCGAATACGGCCGTGCCCTCGGCGGCGTGACCTCGGCGGTCGTCAAGGCGGGTTCGAACGACCTGAAGGGCGGCGCGGTCATCAACTGGGCTCCGAACTGGGGCCGCAACGACTCGCCGAACACCTACCTCGCCAAGAACGACGAAGATTTCCGCACGTCGCTCGACGCGAACTTCTACCTGTCGGGTCCGATCATCAAGGATCGCCTGTTCTTCTACGCGCTGTACAATCCGCGGTGGCTGAAGACCGGCGACACCAGCCTTTCGTCGAAGGCTCGCCTGTCGACGACGACCGACTCGCCGTTCTGGGGCGGCAAGCTCGACGCGATCATCACCGATGGTCACCGCCTCGAGTTCATGCTCTACAGCGACAAGCAGACGCAGCGCACGACCTACGTCAACTATGACCCGGTCGCTGACGCCTATGGCACCACCCAGGGCACGCTGGTGAGCAAGTTCGGTGGCCTGAACTACATCGGCACCTACACCGGCAAGTTCACCGACTGGCTGACGCTCTCGGCTTCGTACGGCAAGAACAAGAACGTGGGTATCGTCCAGGCTTCGCCGGACCAGACCTACATCTTCTCGCGTATCTACCCGAGCACCACGACCCCGGGCGCGTTCACCAACGGTTCGACCTACACGGCGAACGGCACGGTGGCTGGCGCGAACCAGGATCGTGACGAGCGCAAGGTGTTCCGCTTCGACGCGGACGTCTACGTCAACCTGCTCGGCACGCACCACTTCCGCGCCGGCATGGACTATGAAAAGCTGGCTTCGGAAGAAGCGACCACCTACAACGGTGGTGGCTACTACTACGACATCCGCAACAACCAGACCCAGCGTCGGTACTACGAGAACTTCGGTGGCTTTAAGAGCAAGATGCAGGCCGTTTACCTGCAGGACAGCTGGTCGCTTCTCAACGACCGCCTGACGCTCAACCTCGGTGTTCGTGGCGACAAGTTCCGGAACTACTCGGTTCTTGGCGAGAAGTTCTATGACTCGGGCTACAACTGGGCGCCGCGCCTCGGTGCGACGTTCGACGTGTTCGGTGACAAGCGCACGAAGATCACTGCCTTCTACGGCCGTTACTTCCTGCCGATCGCCACCAACACGAACATCCGTCTGGGCGGTCAGGAACTCTACTACCGCCAGGTTCAGACCTACGCGAACGGTTCGTACACCGACGCGGACGGCAACGGCATCCCGGACTTCTACGTCCTGGGTCCGGACGGCGACATCACCAACTTCACCCCGAACGCCGGCGCTCTGACGTGCCCGGATGCGGGTCCGGATGCTGGTGAAGCCTGCGCCTCGGTTTATTCGGACGGCACGGCCGGCCCGACCGATACGCTGGTGTCGCAGAACCTGAAGCCGTCGGAAACGAGCGAAATCATCCTCGGCGCCTCGCACCGCTTCGGCGGCGGCTGGACGGTCGGTGTGGACTTCGTCCGTCGTCGCCTGCTCGAGACCCTCGAGGATATGGCGATCGACGCCGGCGTCATTGCGTACTGCAACGACAACGGCATCGCGGGCTGCACCTCGGTGTTCTCCGGCTTCCACCAGTACGTGCTTTCGAACCCGGGTTCGGACGTCACCGTCCGCCTGGACGGCGACTGCACGATCGCTGGTCAGTGCGAAGTCGTGACGCTGAAGGCGGAAGACCTCGGCTATCCGAAGGCCGTTCGTAAGTACGACGCGGTTCAGCTGACGGTGGATAAGGCGTTCAACGGCCTTTACGGCTTCAACGCCAGCTACACCTACACCAAGCTGCGTGGTAACTTCGAAGGCGGCGTGAAGTCCGACAACAACCAGACCGACACCGGTCTGACCCAGGACTTCGACCAGCCGGGCCTCGTCGAGGGTGCTTACGGCAACCTCGCCAACGGCCGCGAACATGCGTTCAAGTTCTATGGTCACATTGAGCCGATCAAGGGTATCGACATCGGCATCAACGCGATCCTGGAATCGCCGCGTAAGTTCAGCTGCATCGGCAACTTCGAAGGCACGCCGGAGAACGGCTCGCTGCAGGACGGCACCGCCTACAACTTCGCTGCCGAATATGGCGCGGCGTCGTACTGGTGCCAGCAGGACCTGGGCAACGCGGTTGCTGAACTGCCTTCGTCGGGCGACAACTATGTCCCGGCCGGCAGCACCAGCTACCTCTACACCCGTGGTACCGCCTTCAAGACCGAGTGGAACAAGCGCGTCGATCTCGGCGTCGGCTTCGACCTGGCTCCGCTGTCGCTTCCGGGCAGCAGCTTCCGCGTCGACGTGTTCAACGTGTTCAACTGGGCGGCCATTCTTGACCGCAACGAATTCGGTGACATCGCCTTCGGTGGTCCGAACCCGGACTTCTACAAGGTCACCGGTTACCAGGCCCCGCGCTCCGTCCGCTTCACGCTGGCGATGCGCTTCGGCGAAAAGTAAGACGTCGGTCTTCGGACCGTCTGACGACTTGGGGGCAGCTTCGGCTGCCCCCTTTTTTTTGTGCCCGAGTTGGCCCACTGCTCGGTCCGATTGAATCCTGGAGAGCAATGTGACCATCGACGCGGCCAATCGTGCCCTGGCCAATTTCAAGTCGGCGCTGGAAAGCCGCGATCGCGCAAGCGTCAACAAGGCGGCGGTCGAACTCATCGACCTGGCGCCGCGCCTGGGTACGTCCTGGCGTTCGATCGCCACCGTGCTGGAACGCAACGGCGAGCATGGCCAGAGCTTTCGCGCGCTCGCCAACTGGGCCGCGGAATCGGGCGGCGCTCCCGCAGTGTTGTACGAGCAAGCCGGCTTTCACGCGCGCGCCGGCCGTCATGACGAATCCGAACGACTGCTCCAGCGTATCCCCAAGGATCGCTTCGACCCGGCCGGACTGGCCTATCTTCGCGGGACGATCGCCACCAACGCCGGCCGGATGGACGATGCCGTGGAGAGTCTGCGGGAAGCCGTCACCCTGAACCCGGCGTCCGGCCACTCCTGGCTGGCATTGTCGATGGTCAACGGCATCGACGACGCGTTTGCCGATCGAATGATGGATGCCGAAGAGGCGGCCACCCAGCGTGGTGGCGAGGAAGCCGCCACTTACTATTACGCGGTCGCGCGCCTCATGCACCGGCATGAGCGTTACGACGACGCCTTCCGGACGTTCGAACGCGGTGCGGCGATCGTTGCGGCGTTGCGCCCATACGACCGCGCTGCGCAGGAAGCGACGGCCAGCCGAGCCATTTCCGGATGGTCGTCGGACAGCATTCGCCGTTTCAATGGCCAGGCGTCGAACGCAGCCGGGCGGCAGATCTTCGTTACCGGGCTGCCCCGGTCGGGGACGACGCTGACGGAACAGATCTTGGCGGCCAACAGCCGGGTGCAGGGCGGCGCCGAACTCAGCCTGCTGCGGTTGTTGCATCAGGACGTCGGGGGCCTGACCAGCGCCGATCTGGACCGGTACCTCACCGGCGGCGGCAGCATCGATGGCCTGCGCGATCTCTATCGGCACCTGCTCGACGAACGGGCGCCCGGCGACGCATTGGTGGTCGACAAGACTCTGGCGCTGGGATCATCGATTGGCCTGCTGGCAGCGGTGTTCCCCGATGCGCCGATCGTCTGGCTTCGCCGTGATCCGGCCGATTGCGCCTGGTCGATCTTCAGTACCTATTTCCTGCGCGGCATGAACTGGGCCTGGTCGCTGGGCGACATCGCGCATTTCTTCACGATCGAAGATCGGCTGTTCGCCCATTGGACGGAGGTGCTGAAGGACCGCGTCCTCGTGGTGCCTTACGAAGGATTGGCGTCACAACCAGAGGAATGGGTCCCGCGGATCAGCCGGCACGCCGGCCTGGAGATGGAAGAGCGGCAGTTGACGCCCCACCTCGAGGAACGCGTGGTGTCGACGGCCAGCGTCAGCCAGGTCCGCGAGCCGATCAACCGCAAGGGCATCGACAGCAGTGCGCCCTACCGAGACAAGATGCAGCCCTTCTTCGACGGGTATGGAGGACAGGCCGGGTGATGGTGCGGTCAGCCGCCATTCACCTTGGCAGGCGCTTAATTTCCGGATGACCAAGCATCTTGTCCTCGCGCTCACGGGCCTGGCGGTCAGCCTCCCGGCGATGGCCCAGCCGGACGCTCCGCGCGAAGTGTCCATTCCGTTCGCTGCCAACGGCGGCATTCGCGACTGGGAAGCGGAAGGCGACAAGTCGATCCTGCTGCGCGACCGCACCAATCGCTGGTATCGCGCGACCTTCGTCGGCCGGTGCCCGCGGGTCGGTTACAGCAATACGCTGGTGTTCGAGACCGATCCATCCGGGACGTTCGACCGCTTCAGCTCGATCAAGTCCGAATATGGCAATTGCCAGGTCGGATCGATCGTCCGCGCGGAAGCGCCGAAGTCGAAGGGCGGCAAGTAACGCCGCGTCAGGCCGGCTGAAGCACCAGCTTGCCGTCGCCCTCGTCGATTTTCACCAACGACCCGTCATGCACCCGGCCGGCAAGGATTTCGTCGGCGAGCGGATCCTGCAGATATTTCTGCACCGCGCGTTTCAACGGCCGCGCACCGTAGACCGGATCGTAACCGACACGGCCAAGCCAGGCGCGGGCGGCATCGGACAGCTCCAACTTGATCTTGCGGTCGGCGAGCAGGCTCTGCAGCCGCTTGACCTGGATATCGACGATCGGGCCCATGTGATTGGCCGACAAGCGGTGGAACAGGATGATCTCGTCCAGCCGGTTGAGGAACTCGGGACGGAAATGGCCGCGCACGACCTCCATCACCTGCGCCTCGACATTGGTCGGGTTCTCGTTCTCGCCGAGTGAGGCGAGGTACTGGCTGCCAAGGTTGGACGTCAGGATGATCAGCGTGTTGGTGAAGTCGACCGTGCGGCCCTGGCCGTCGGTCAGGCGGCCATCGTCGAGCACCTGCAGCAGGATGTTGAAGACGTCGGAGTGCGCCTTTTCGACCTCGTCGAATAGTACGACCTGGTAGGGGCGTCGACGCACCGCCTCGGTCAGAACGCCGCCCTCGTCGTAGCCGACATAGCCCGGAGGGGCGCCGATCAGCCGGGCGACCGCGTGCTTCTCCATATATTCGGACATGTCGATGCGGACCATCGCCGTGTCGTCGTCGAACAGGAAGCCGGCGAGCGCCTTGGTCAGCTCGGTCTTGCCGACGCCGGTCGGGCCGAGGAACAGGAAGCTGCCAAGCGGACGGTTGGGGTCCTGCAGGCCGGCGCGGGCGCGGCGGACGGCGGCAGACACGGCCTTGACCGCGTCTTCCTGGCCGATGACTCGCGATCCGATCATCTGCTCCATGTTGAGCAGCTTTTCGCGCTCGCCCTCCATCATCCTTTCGACCGGAACGCCGGTCCAGCGGCTGACGACCGAGGCGATGTCCTGGTCGGTTACTTCCTCGCGAAGCATCGCGCCGGCGCTGGCAGTCGCGGCCTCGGCCAGCTTCTTCTCCAGCTCCGGGATGCGGCCGTATTGGAGCTCGCCCGCCTTGGCGAGGTCGCCGTTGCGCTGCGCCTGCTCCAGCTCGATGCGGGCGGCGTCGAGCTCGGCCTTGACCGAGGCTTCGCCGGCGATCTTGTCCTTGTCCGCCTGCCAGCGGGTAGTGAGCTCGGCCGACTGCTGCTCGAGGTTGGCGAGTTCGCCTTCCAGTGTTGCCAGCCGGTCCTTGGAAGCGGCGTCGCTTTCTTTCTTCAGCGCCTCGCGCTCGATCTTGAGCTGGATGATGCGGCGGTCGAGGTTCTCAATTTCCTCGGGCTTGGACTCGACCTCCATGCGCAGGCGCGAGGCGGCCTCGTCCATGAGGTCGATCGCCTTGTCGGGCAGAAAGCGGTCGGAGATGTAGCGGTTGCTCAGCGTCGCCGCGGCGACCAGCGCGGCGTCGGTGATGCGCACGCCGTGGTGAAGCTCATACTTCTCCTTGAGCCCGCGCAGGATCGAGATGGTGTCGGGCACGGTCGGCTCACCGACGAAGACCGGCTGGAAGCGGCGTTCGAGCGCGGCGTCTTTCTCGACATGCTTGCGATATTCGTCGAGCGTGGTGGCGCCGACGACGTGCAGTTCGCCGCGCGACAGGGCGGGCTTAAGCAGGTTGCCGGCGTCCATCGCGCCTTCGCTTTTTCCGGCGCCGACCAGCTGATGCATCTCGTCGATGAACAAGATGATGTCGCCCTGCGACTGCTTGACCTCGTCGATCACGCCCTTCAGCCGCTCTTCGAACTCGCCGCGATATTTCGCGCCAGCGATCAACGCGCCCATGTCGAGGCTGAGCAGCTTGCGGTCCTTGAGGCCGTCGGGAACGTCACCGTTGGCGATACGCAGCGCCAGACCTTCGGCGATGGCGGTCTTGCCGACGCCCGGTTCGCCGATCAGCACCGGATTGTTCTTGGTGCGGCGGGCAAGCACCTGGATGGTGCGGCGGATTTCCTCGTCGCGGCCGATGACGGGATCGAGCTTGCCGTCGCGCGCCGCCTGGGTGAGGTCGCGGGCAAATTTCTTCAGCGCGTCGTAGCGGTCCTCGGCGCCCTGGGTGTCGGCGGTGCGACCCTGGCGAAGCTTGTCGATGGCGGCGTTAAGGTTCTGCGGGGTCAGGCCGGCACTGGCGAGGGCGGTGGCGACGTCGCTGCCCTTGGCGAGCGCGGCAGCGAGCAGGATCCGTTCGACCGTGACGTAGCTGTCACCGGCCTTGTTCGCGATCTCCTGCGCCTGGTCGAGCAGGCGAATGAGGTCGCCGTCGATGCCGGGGGCGGAGGTCGCGCCGCTGCCGGTGACCGACGGTTGCTTGGCAACGGCCGCGTCGATCGCCCGGCGGGCGGCCATGCCGTCGCCGCCGGCGGCGTTGATCAGGCCAACGGCCATTCCCTGCTCGTCATCGAGCAGCGCCTTCACATAGTGCGCCGGCGTGATGCGCTGGTGATGTTCGCGCACCGCGATCGTCTGTGCCGCCTGCAGGAAACCGCGGGCGCGGTCGGTCAGCTTTTCCAGGTCCATGCGTTACCCCTCAACTTCACCTTCATGTGGTGTGTTCAAGGGCAACACAAGAGGCCTCGTCAGGGCTTCGGTGCCTTGGGTTGTCCGGCGGCGAAGCGGTCGCCGAAGAAACTGCCCTGGTACCAGCGCGGCGCGACGGGAGCGTCGGCGATCTCGCGGGCGATCAGATAGTTGACCTGCGCGAACTTGGCGGCCGCCTTCCAGTTGAACGGCGCCTTCATGTCGTCGCTGACCTGGTGGTAGTGGTTCTTCTGGAAATTCTCCGATGCGGCCTTGCCCGGGCCGCCATAGCCGGTGACCAGGAAGACGGCGGGGATGCCTTTCTTCACAAAGCTGTAGTGGTCGGAGCGGGTGAAGAGGCCCTCCTCCGGAATGGGGTCGGGCGACAGCTTCACGCCGATCTTCGACACCGCGTTGTTGACGGCTTGGCCAAGCGTCGAATGTTCGGCGCCGAACGCGATGACGTCCTGGAAGTCGTAAGTCAGGATCGGCATGTCGAGGTTGACGTTGGCGACGACCTTCTTGCCCTTCAGAGTCGGATATTCGGCCAGATACTGCGAGCCGAGCAGGCCGTCTTCCTCGGCGGTCAGCGCGACGAACATGACGGTCCGCTTGGGCCGCTGGCCACTGTCGACGAAGGCACGCGCAGCTTCGAGCATGGTGGAAATGCCGGCGGCATTGTCCATCGCGCCGTTCATGATCGTGTCGCCGTTCTTGGCGGGAACGATTCCGTCGTGGTCGAGGTGACCGGTCAGCATGACGACTTCGTTCGCGAGCCTGGGATCGCTGCCGGGAATGACCCCGATCACGTTGGGAGACTTGGTCCGGGCCGTCAGGCCATAGCGCTCGAAGCGCACCTTCCCGGGAATGACGAAGCCCTTGGGACGGGCGGCCTTGTCCTTGATCTCGGCGGCCACGGCATCCCAACTGCGCTGGGCTCCCTGGAACAACATGGCGGCACCGCTGGGGCTGACCGTCGCGCCGAGGCGGATCGACGGATTGTCGATGTGCGGGCGTCCGTTGGTTTCAACCCAGCGCAGGCGCGGCGTGTTGACGTTCTCCAGGATGCGTTCCCACGGGAAGCGATCGAGGATGGCCGGCGTGGCGATCATGATCGCACCGATCGCGCCCTTGGACGCGGCGACCTCGAGCTTCTTATCGTTCAGGGTGGCAGCCACGTCGCTCGGCAGGTCGGACGGCGTGCCGTAGAGATACGCGATCACCTTCCCCTTGACGTCGAGGCCGCGATAGTCGTCGAGCTTCAGCGACGGATTTTCAAGGCCATAGCCGACGAACACCACCTCCGCGCTTTCATCGACACTGCTGGTTAGCGCGCTCGGGCCGATGATGATGTCCTTGCCGGTCACCAGCCGCTTGCCGCCGATGGTCAGCGCCGACGGCTTGGCCGGGTCGACCCGCGTCATCGAGAATGGGACATTCTGGTAATAGCCCTCGGTCCCGCCCGGCGAGAGGCCGAGTGCCTCGTACCGCGCCGCGACATAGCGGGCGGCAAGGTCGTAGCCGCGTTCGCCGGTGTTGCGGCCTTCGAGCAGGTCGTCGGCGAGGAAGGCAATGTCGGACCGGATGCGTTCTTGCGAAAAGGTCTGGGCCATGGCCGGCGCGCTGGACAGCAACAGCGCCGCAATGGCGGCACGACGAACGAGCTTCATGAAAACCCCCTGAAAGAAAGACAGGCAGCTATCTTGGCGGCAATCGGCCGCGGAGGGCAAGGTCAGGGCTGCGTCGCGGCAGCGGGTGTTTCTACCGGCGGCGGCGCTGTTTCGACCGGCGGTGCCGAAGCGGTGGCGAGTGGCCCGCTCGGCATGGGCGTGACGTCTGCCGCCGGCACCGCCTTTGCCTGAAGCGCGGCCTTGGATGCCGCCGCCTGCGCGGCCAGCTGCGCCATCAGGTGGGGGCAGCCGATGGTGCGTTCATCGCCCATCGCCGCGCCCCACTTGCGATACTTCTTGCTGTCGACGTGAAAGCGAAGACCCTTGTAGAAGCCGAGGCCGACGGCGTAGCCGCCGCCCTGCCAGCTATGGATCGCGCAGACGCCGCGCATCAACGCCTCACGGGTCGTCGGGCGCAAGGGGACCAGGTCGAGCGCGAAAAAGTGGCGGTGAGCGCTGTCGGCGGCGCCGCCGGCGCAGACATTGAGCAGTTCGTTGCGGTACACCGACACCGGCTCGACCGGTCCGACAACCGGAACGACATGGTCGCGGACATATTTCAGGGTCTCGACCAGGTTCGGCCATTCGCTTTCCGGCGGGACCTCGAACGGCTGAGCGCCGCATCGTTGCCAGGAGCTGGCGGTGCGCGTGAGCTGCCACGTTGGAACCACGCCGGCAACTTTGTGGGCCAAGAGGTAGCCGTAGAGGGTCCGTGCCTGCGTCGCGCGTTCGGGAGCAGCCAGCGCCCACCGCTGGTAACCGGGCTCGTCCTGGCCGGGCGTGATATAGTCGGCCGCCGGATCGAACCTTGCGGGGGCCTGCGCAACGGCGGGCACGGCGGCGAGCAGGGCAATGAAGGCAAACAACCAACGCATTCTCGGGAGCTTAGCAGAGCGCCGGTTGAAAACCACCGCCCGTCCTCGCATCTTGGTGTGATGCAACGCCCCATCGACGTCGATTTACCGCACAAGCTTGGCAAGGACGAGGCGCGACGCCGCCTTGCCACCAACATCCACAAGCTGTCGTCCCACATCCCCGGCGGCGCCGCCGTCCGCCACGACTGGCAAGGCGATCGGCTCAACATGACCGTTGAAGCGATGGGCCAGGCGATCGAGGCTCAGATCGATGTCGAGGAAGCCAAGGTGCATTGCCGCATCCTGCTGCCCGGCATGCTCGGCCTGTTCGCCGCGCCGATCGAGGCGATGCTGAAGCAGAAGGGCAGCGACTTGCTGCTGGAGGACAAGCGCGACTAGGCTCCCGCCACAAAAGCGGGAGAGTCGGGCATGCGTCATTTCGCGGTGATCGGATCGGGGCCGGCGGGGTTCTACACCGCCGAAGCGCTGGTCAAAGCCTATGGCGACGACGCCCGCATCGACCTGATCGACGCCCTGCCGGTGCCGTACGGCCTGATCCGTTTCGGCGTCGCCCCCGACCATCAATCGATCAAGGCTGTGTCGCGCCGCTACGACCAGGTTGCGGAGGGCGGCACGGTTCGCTTCGTCGGCAACCTGCGCGTCGGCCGCGACGTATCGGTGGACGATCTTTTCACGCTCTACGACGCGGTGGTTTTGGCGATCGGTGCACCGCACGACCGCAAGCTCGGAATCCCGGGCGAGGATCTGGCCGGCGTGGTGGGTTCGGCGGCGTTCGTCGGGTGGTACAACGGCCATCCGGATTTCGCCGACCTTGACCCGCCGCTGGATGGCGAAGCGGCGGCGATCATCGGCAACGGCAACGTCGCGCTCGACGTTGCGCGCATCCTGTCGAAGACCCGCGCCGAATTCGCCGGCAGCGACATCGTCGCTCACGCCCTCGACGCGCTTGAACGATCGGCAATCCGGACGATCACCATCGTCGGTCGCCGCGGCCCGCACCAGATTGCGATGACGCCGAAGGAGTTGGGCGAACTGGGTCACCTCGCCGAGGCGGAGCCCGAGGTTGCCAGCGAGGACCTGCCGCCCGCCGACAGCGACGGCACGCTGGAGCCCGGCCAGCGCAAGTCGGTCGCCCATCTGCGCGAGTTCGCGGCGCACGAGGACGAACATAAGCCCAAGCATATCGTCTTCGATTTCTTCGCAAGGCCGGTGCGGATCGAAGGCGACGGGCGGGCCGAACGGCTGGTCGTAGAACGCACCGCTTTGGACGCAAATGGCCAGAGCGTCGGCACCGGCGAGGAATATTCAATTCCGGCCAGCCTCGTCGTGAGCTGCATCGGCTACGCCACGCCGCGAATCGCTGGCGTTCCGTACGACGAGCGCGGCGGCAAATTCGCCAACGACGGCGGCAAGATCGCCGATGGCCTCTACGCCGTCGGCTGGGCGCGGCGCGGTCCGTCGGGGACGATCGGCACGAACCGGCCGGACGGCTACGAGGTGGCGGAGCAGATCACCGGGATGATGCCGGTGGGCAGCGATGGCGGGAAGATCGGCGGCCCGGGGCTCGACGGGCTGATCGCTGAGCGCGGCCTCAAGCCGACCAGCTTCGACGACTGGCGAACCATCGAGCAGGCCGAGGTCGCCGCCGCCCGTCCGGATGCCCCGCGCGAGAAATTCGTCCGCCACGACGACTGGTTGAAACTGCTAGGCCATTAAATCGCGCCGGTGCGCTTGCGCTTGCGGAGGGGCGCCGCTAGGAAGCCCGCGCCTTGAACCGCCGGTGTCACCACCGCGGTTCGGTCGGGGAGTAGCTCAGCCTGGTAGAGCACTGTCTTCGGGAGGCAGGGGCCGGAGGTTCGAATCCTCTCTCCCCGACCATTTTTCCTCATTCGTAATGCGTGATCCGCAGCAGGACGGCCTGGCCGTTCTCGCGGACGATCTTCTCGTGCTGGCGCGGGTTGGCGGCCGGGTACCAGCCTTGCGCAATGACGATGGCCGGGCTGTGGATCCGGACGACGGCCTGGCCGGGAACCGCAGCAGCGGCGGCGAAGAAGAGGGCGGGGGACATGCCCCCACCCTCCCCGCATCAGGATGGCCGCGACCTTGCGCTTTCCTCCAGAGTGGAGCTGATCCTATTCGGCAGCTTGCGTCGTGCTGCCGTCGACGATCGCCCGAAGCGCCGCGACGTGGCGGTCGAAGGCCTTGCGCCCCGCGCGGGTCAGCGAGGCCGAGGTGCGCTGGCGGCCGTCGATGCTGGCCTTGTGCAACACGGCGTAGCCGGCGTCGGTCAGCGCTGAGAGATGTTTCGAGGTCACCGAATCGCTGGCGCCGATGATCGCTTTCAAGCGGGCGAAGTCGGCATCCTGAGCGTTGGCCAGGACGGCGGCGATCTGCAACCGGGCAGGCGGCGTCAGCACCGGGTCGATGGACGACAGGGCCATGTCAGGCGCCCATCTCGCGGACGAATACGCGCTGCCACTGGATGCTTCCGAGTGTGGCCAGCACGGCCGCGGCAATCCCGAGCAACAGTGGCGTGAGGTGGTCGCCGTTCGAAAGCGCGGCGCGTACGCTCAAGGTGTAGAGGACGAGCAAGGCGGCGAGGATGGCGAAGGTCACCAGCCGGGTCTTGCCGCGGCGATAGCCGTTGATGAACATTCCCGTCCGCTTGCGGTCCGACCGGACGATAAGCGGAATCGCCGCGAGCGCGAAGGCGAGCACGAAGTACCGCCAGGGAAGGGCAACGGCGGGACTGGCCACCATTGCCCCCATCATGATTCCGAACACGCCGTGCCGCCACGCCGGGCAGTGCGCGGCCGCCGCCAGGTCGCGCTCCGCCGACTGCTTTGCGTCGAGGGCCAGCATTGCTTCACGAGTATCCATCTTCCGAACCCCTTACTTTCCAATATGGAAAGTAGCTAGAGGCAACTTTCCAATTTGGCAAGCGACAATTTTCCATTCTGGAAAGTCGCGCGGGCTGAAGCGGGTCGTTAGAAGGGGAAAAAGTAAGCGATGGTGGGAACCGCCGCGACCCAGGTCAGCAGGTTGAGCGGAAGCCCGATGCGCACGAAATCGAGGTAGTTGTAGCGCCCGAGCTGGTAGACAAGAACGTTCGTCTGATAGCCGAACGGCGTCGCAAAGGCCGCGCTTCCCGCCATCATCACCGCGACCAGGAAAGGTCGGGGGCTGACCGCCAGCGTGTCGGCCAGGGCCACCGCGATGGGCGTGAAGAGCACGGCGACGGTGGCGTTCGACAGCAACTCGGTCGCCAACAGGATAACGCCATAGAGAAGCGCGAGGGCGACGAACGGGCCGAACGGCTGGAGCATCGCGGACACCGCGCTGGTAAGCACCTCGGCGAGGCCCGTCTTCTCGAGCGCGATGCCGATTACCAGCATGCCGACGACCAGCAGGAGTACCTCGGGACGAAGTCCCTGGTACGCCTCGTCGGGCTCGATCACCCGGATGATGATCAGGATGACCGCGCCGGCGAGCGCCGCGGCCGCGATCGGGGCAACATCCAGTGCGGCCGCGGCAAGGACCCCGCCGAATACCGCGACGGCGGCAAGTGCCCGCCAGGGTCGAAGGGGGCGCGCGGGTTCGAACACCTTGGCAACGCCGGGCTCACCCTCCGCCAGCCGGGCATGGCGGCCGTCGGTGGTCAAGTCGGCGCCATTGCCGTCGCCGCGATCCAGCCGGCGGCTGAACAGGATGAGGTAGACCACCCCCACCGCTGAAATGATCAGGCCGACCGGCGTGATCTCGAAGATTCCGAACCCGGGCTGCCCCCGACCTGCGCCATGTCGTTGACCAAAAGGTTCGTGGAAGTACCCACAAGCGTGCAGGTGCCACCCAGCACCGCCATATAGGACAGCGGGATGAGGAATCGCTTCGGCGACAGGCCGATCTTCTCGGAGATGTCGCGGACGGCGGGCGCGGTCAGGACCACGATCGGGGTGTTGTTGAGGAACGCCGACCCCGCCCCGGCAATCACGATCAACAGCCACAGGCCGGCAGCGCCGATGCGGCGGCACAGCCACACGGCAATTTGGATCATTCTGTCGAGGAGGCCCGACAGTTCAATCGCGTAGACGATGATGAACAGCGCGGCGAGAGTGATGACCGCCGGACTGCCGAAGGCTCCCTGCGCATCGGCTGGACGGATCGCCCCGCTCACCAGCAGCACGGCGGCGCCCGCCATCGCCACGATGTCGGCGCGAACCTTGTCCCAGATCAGCGCGGCGATGACGAGAGTCAGCACCGCCAGGGTGACGATTTGCGGAGGCGTCAAGGAACGTCAGTCTGTCGGCGTTGAATCACGTCGCGAAGCTGGGATCGAGGCGATAGGCCTTGCGCAGCAGGGCCGGCCAAGCCAGCAGCCTGGCGCCGACCTTGAGGCCGGCCGCACCCTGCTCGGCCGCCAACTCGGGCGTCCCCTGCGGCGGGTTGTTGAGTTTGTCGCCGGCGGACAAGGCCATGATCTGGGCCTCGCAGGCGCGCTCGATGAAGTAGAGCTTCACGAAGCATTCGCCAACGCTTTCGCCGACCGCCAGCGTTCCGTGATTGCGCAGGATCATGCCGCCCTTGTCACCCAAGTCGGCGACGATCCGCTCGCGTTCCTCGAGGTCGGTGGCGACCCCTTCATAGTCGTGAAAGGCAAGATCGCCGCGCACCAGCATCGCAGTCTGGGTCAGCGGCAACAGGCCCTCTTCGTGGGCGCTGACCGCCTGGCCCGCGGGGGTATGGAGATGCATCACCGCCTGCGCATCCTCGCGCGCCATGTGCACGGCGCTGTGTATGGTGAAACCGGCGGGATTGGTGATGAAAGGCGTCGGCTCGACCGGATTGCCGTGGACGTCGACCTTGACCAGCGACGAGGCGGTCACCTCTTCGAACATCAACTGATAGGGGTTCAGGAGGAAATGGTGTTCCGGCCCCGGGATGCGCGCCGACAAATGCGTGAAGATCAGGTCGTCCCAGCCATAGTGGGCGACCAGCCGGTAGGCGGCAGCGAGGTCGACGCGGATCTTCCACTCGTCCTCGCTGACCTTGCCCCTCATCGACGGGATGTCGACTTCCGACAGGGCATGAAGATCGTCCATCCCGCGGTTGATGTTGTCGACGCGGTTCATTCAAACAGTCTCCTGGCGGGCCGCGACCTGCCGGTCGGGATGGGCGGCGGCAAAGGCTTCGTGCGCTGAGGCCGTCTCGTCGGCGCGGCGCAGGGTCGGGAACTGGACGATCGGCACCGAAAAGCGGCGTGCATTGTAGAGCTGCGGTACCAGGCAGATGTCGGCGAGCGTCGGCGTGTCGCCGAACAGGAAAGCGCCGGCGCGTGGCTTGGCGAGTTCCTCAAGCGCGGTCAGGCCTTCCGTCACCCAGTGGCGATACCACTGGTCCTTGCCGTCCTCACCCACATCAAAGGTGCCGGTCAGATATTTGAGGACGCGAAGATTGTTGAGCGGATGGATGTCGCAAGCGACGGCCAGCGCCAGCGCCAGCACATGGGACCGGTCGGCGGGATCGCGCGGCACGAACGGGTTCGGGTCGAAGTTGGCATCGAGATAGTCGCAGATCGCCAGGCTCTGGGTCAGGCGGTGACCGTCAATTTCCAGCATCGGCACGAAATTCTGCGGATTGAGCGCATGGTATTCCGGGGATTTCTGGGCGCCCTCGGCCAGGTTGACCGGCCGTTGTTCGTAATCGACGCCCTTGAGGTTGAGCGCGATCCTCACGCGATAGGCGGCGGAGGAGCGAAAATAATCGTAGAGGATCGCGCGCGGCATCCGGCCATGCTGCGCCCGACGGCGGGGATTCGTCAATCGTCGCCCATGAATGGCGCGATCACTTCCGCGGGGACGCGGATCGGACGGCCGGCGGCCTTGTCGACGATCGCCCATTGGGTGACGGCGCGGACCCGCACCTTGCCGTCCTCGCCGATGAATTCCATGTGGCGGTCGAAGCGCGCGCCCTTGGGAGCCTCGCCGACCCAGGTGCGGGCAGTGATGGTGTCGCCCTCGAACGCGGGCGGAGGTAATCGATCTCGTGGCGAATGATGACCCAGAAATAGGCCTCGTCATGCTCGGGCGAGGCGACCGTCCGCCAATGTTCGACCGCGACGTCCTGGATCCACTGCACCCAGACGGCATTGTTGACGTGGCCCAGTTCGTCGATCGCCGAAGCCGGCGCGACGATAGTGCGGGTGAAGACGGGCCGTTCGCTCATTCGCCGACCTGCGTCAGGACGAAGGCGTAGGCCTCGGCAATCTCGTAGATCGCGTTCCAGCGGCCGGACTTGCCGCCATGCCCCGCGCCCATGTTGATCTTCAGGCACAACAGATTGTCGTCGGTTTTGGTCGCGCGGAGCCGCGCCGCCCACTTGGCCGGCTCCCAATAGGTGACGCGCGGGTCGGTCAGGCCGCCGGTGATCAGCATCGCCGGATAGGGCTGCGCTTTCACATTATCGTAGGGGCTGTAGCCCTTGATCAGGTCGAACGCGGCCTTGTCCTCGATAGGGTTGCCCCATTCGGTCCACTCACCGGGGGTCAGCGGCAGCGTGTCGTCGAGCATGGTGTTCAGCACGTCGACGAACGGCACGTCGGCGACGACCGCGCCGTAAAGATCGCCTGCCTGATTGACGACCGCGCCCATCAATTCGCCGCCGGCCGATCCGCCCTGCGCGGCGACGCGGCCAGGCCTGGCGTAGCCTTCCGCGATCAGGCCGCGCGTGACGTCCACGAAATCGTTGAAGCTGTTCTCGCGCTTGGTCAGCTTGCCGTCGAGGAACCATTGGTAACCAAGGTCGTCGCCGCCACGGATGTGGGCGACGGCATAGGCGAAGCCGCGGTCGACCAGGCTCAACCGGGTGACCGAAAAGCTGGGAGGAATGGCATGGCCGTAGGCGCCGTAGCCGTAGACGAACAGCTTGCCGCTGCCGTCCTTCGCGCTGTCTTTCAACCGGACGACCGACACGGGCACCCGGGCGCCGTCGCGTGCTTCGATCATCAGCCGTTCGGTGACGTAGCGCGACGGGTCGTAGCCCGACGGAATCTCCTGCACCTTGAGCACTTCCAGCCGCCGATCGGCCGGGTGGTAGTCGTAGACCGTCCCCGGCGTGACCATCGACGAATAGCCGATGCGGTAAGCGGCCGGGGCGTATTCCGGATTGCCCCCGAAACCGGCGCTGTAGCTCGCTTCCTCGAACGGCACCCTTTGCTCGTCGCCGCTGGCGTAGTCTCGCAGCACGAGCTGGTCGAGGCCGTCGACCCGGCTGGTGATCAGCAGATGGTCCCGGTGGGTGGTGATGCCGCGCAGATAGGTGCGGTCGCTGCCCTCGATCTCGGTGGTCCAGTCGCCTGGCGAGGCGAGGTCGGCCGAGAAGAGCGAGAAGTTGACGTGGTCGCGGTTGCTGAGGATCCACAGCTTCCCGTGGGCGGCGTCGACTTCATATTGCACGTCGGCCTCGCGCAGGCGGACCAGCACTTGCGGCGCGGTCGGATCGTCAGCTGGGACGATGCGGGTTTCGCCCGACGAATTGTGGCCGGTCGCGATGACGATGGTCGACCGGTCGGTGGTCTTGCCGACCTGGACCGAGAAGGCGATGTCATCGGTTTCTTCGTATAGCGTCACCGCCGTGTCGGGCGCGTCGCCGAGCCGGTGGTAGCGGGCGCGGTAGCTGCGCCACTGATCGTTCACCTCGGTGAAGACCAGGCCGGCAGAATCCGCCGTCCACACCGGCTGGCCGATGCCGACCGCGGTGACGGTATCGAAATCCTTGCCGCTGGCGAGGTCGCGCACGACCAGCTTGAACCGCTCCGACCCGTCATCGTCGGCCAGCGTCGCCAGCTTCGTCCCGTCCGGGCTGACCGCGAACGCGCCCAGCCGGAAATATTCCTTGCCCTCGGCTTCCGCATTCTCGCTGTAGATCAGCTGATCCTCGCCGCCATTCACGGCCTTGCGGAACCAGTCGCGGTATTGCGTGCCGGGCTTGAACGCCGACCAGTAGAGATAGTCGCCATCGCGGACCGGGACGGTGCTGTCGTCTTCCTTGATGCGGCCCTTCATCTCCTCGAACAGCTCGTCGATCAGCCCCTGGTGCGGCTTCATCGCCGCTTCGAAATAGGCGTTCTCCGCCTTCAGATAGCCGAGCACCTCTTCGTCGGTGACCTCGGGATAGCCGGGATCGCGCAACCAGGCGTAATCGTCGGTCCACTCGACCCCGTGACGCTCGTTCGTATGGGGCTTGCGCGCGGCAACGGGCGGATTGGGCAGGGTCATGGCTCTTCCTGAAGGGCGGGGATGCGACTATCTGTCCCCTCATACAAAGAGTGAAAGAGATTGCCATGTCGTCCTACGCCGACCGTCTTGCCGCCCTTCGAGTCCAGCTGTCCAAGGACAGCCTCGACGGGTTCGTGGTGCCGCTGACCGACGAGCATATGAGCGAATATGTCGGCAGCTACGCGCAGCGGCTGGAATGGCTGACCGGTTTCAAGGGATCGGCGGGTTCAGCGGTGGTGCTGCCGGAGGAAGCTGCGATCTTCACCGACGGGCGCTACACGCTGCAGGTTCGTAGCCAAGTATCCGCCGACCAGTGGAGCTATCAGTCGGTCCCGGAAACTAGCGTCGCGGCGTGGCTGAAGGACCATGCGCCGGCGGGGGCGAGGATCGGCTACGATCCGTGGCTGCACACCGCGCAGTGGGCGAAGATGGCGAAGGAGCAACTCGCGGCGAAGGGCGCCGAGCTGGTCGCCGTCGACCGCAACCCGATCGACGCGGTGTGGGCCGACCGGCCCGAGCCGTCGAAGGCGCGGCTGGTGGTCCAGCCGGAAGAACTGACCGGCCAATCGTCTGCCGATAAGCGCCACGCCATGGCCGATTGGTTGAAGGGCGAGGGCGCCGACGCGGCGGTGCTGGCGGCGCTCGATTCGATCGCCTGGACCTTCAACCTGCGCGGCGCGGACGTCAGCCATACACCGGTCGCTTTGGCCTTCGCGGTGGTCCACAACGACGGCACCGCCGACCTGTTCGTCGCACCGGAAAAGGTCGATGCCGATGTGAAGGCCCACCTTGGCAATGGGGTTCGCCTTCACGGTCGGGACGAGTTCGAAGGTTTCCTGGAAGGCATGAACGGCAAGCTGGTCGCGGTCGATCCGGAGCGGTCGGTGGCGGCGATCGCCGAGGCGCTGACCCGCGCCGGAGCGCGCATCCTGCAGCGCCGCGATCCGGCGGTTCTTCCCAAGGCGATCAAGAACAAGGTGGAGATTGCCGGACAGAAGGCGGCGCAGGCCCGTGACGGTGCGTCGATCGTTCGGTTCCTGAAATGGGTCGAGGCGGAGGCGCCGAAAGGCGGGCTCGATGAACTGAAGGCGTCCGACCGGCTGGAAGCGTTCCGGCGCGAGGGCGGGATGCTGAAGGACCTGTCGTTCGACACCATCAGCGGCAGCGGCCCCAACGGCGCGATCGTCCATTACAAGGCAAGCGCGGAGACCAACCGTCCGATCGAGATGAACTCGCTCTACCTGGTCGATTCGGGCGGGCAGTACGCCGATGGCACGACCGACATCACCCGCACGCTGCTGATCGGCGAGCCGACCGGCGAGATGCGCGATCGCTTCACCCGCGTGCTCCAGGGTCATGTCGCGATCGCCACCGCGCTGTTTCCGAAGGGCACGCGCGGGACGCAGCTCGACAGTTTCGCCCGCCGACCGCTGTGGGAAGCGGGTCTCGACTATGCCCATGGCACCGGCCACGGCGTCGGCGCCTTCCTTTCGGTCCACGAAGGGCCGCAGCGCATTTCGCCGGCGGGAAGCTCGCAGGCCGGCGGCGACGAGCCGCTGCAGGCGGGCATGATCCTCAGCAACGAGCCCGGTTACTATAAGGCAGGCGAATACGGCATCCGTATCGAGAATCTCGTGCTGGTCGTGCCGGTCGATGTCCCGGGCGCGGAAAAGGAAGTGCTTGGCTTCCAGACGCTGACCTTCGCTCCGATCGAACGACGGCTGATCAAGAAGGACATGCTGAGCGCCGAGGAAATCGCCTGGGTCGATTCTTATCACGCCGAGGTGGTCGAGAAGATCGGGCCGCAACTCGATGACGAACATCGCAGCTGGCTCGTCGCGGCCTGCCGCCCGCTCTAGGCGTCGGACTTCGACTGGGGCGGCGGATCGGCTTTTCGAGCCTGCGCCTTGCGCCGGCGCAGGTTGGCGCGAAGGGCCTCCGCCAGCCGCCGTTCCTTGTCCTTCTGCTGATCGCTCATCGTGGCCAGCGCTAATATTCGCGCCGCCCGACCGCAAGCCGGGTTGACGCCGCGCCGCCCAGCAGCCATAGGCCCGCCCGTCTTCCGACATGCTGCCGTAGCTCAGTGGTAGAGCGCATCCTTGGTAAGGCTGAGGTCGTGAGTTCAATCCTCACCGGCAGCACCATCCCCACGCACAGCCAGTCCGGGGGACTGGCGAGCATGGGGATCCCGAAGCGAAGCGGAGGGCACCTGCCCACAGGCTGTCCGGGGGACAGCCGAGGCAGGGATTCCGAAGCGAAGCGAAGGGCGCGCAAGTGCTTGCGCGACATGCCTGGACGCTGACATCGCCAGATTATTTCCGTCCCGTAACGGGCCATTCGGATTTACCATTTTTTAGGCTTGTTGGCCGATTCTGACCCCCTCGAACTAGGGGAATGAACATGACCAACTTTATCAAATTCGTCCGTGATTCGAAGGGCGCGACGGCCATTGAATATGGCCTGATCGCAGCGCTCATCGCCGTCGCCGCCATTGCCGCGATGCAGAGCGTTGGTTCGAAGCTCGGCACCACGTTCAACAACGTTTCCAGCCAGCTCGGCTAAGACGCTGTAACGCACATCGGAGGGGCGTCGCTCGAACGAGCGGCGCCCTTCTTGCGTTGGGCTAATTGACGCGCGGGGGCGATGCGCCGCATGGCGGGCCGCGATGCGCTTCTTCTCCGACAATGCCGCCGCTGCCTGTCCCGCCGCCATGCGCGCTCTGGAGGAGGCCAACCGGCTGGCGACCGCCTATGACGGCGACGAATGGAGTGCGCGGCTCGACGAGGCCTTCTCGTCGCTGTTCGAGACCGAGGTCACTGCGCTGTGGGTGTCGACCGGCACCGCCGCCAACTGCCTCGCGCTTGCTGCGATATGCCCGCCGACGGGCGCGGTCGTCTGCC
Organism: Sphingomonas rhizophila; assembly: GCF_014396585.1. Taxonomy (GTDB): domain Bacteria; phylum Pseudomonadota; class Alphaproteobacteria; order Sphingomonadales; family Sphingomonadaceae; genus Sphingomicrobium; species Sphingomicrobium rhizophilum. Next base: position 2,037,476 of record NZ_CP060717.1, on the reverse strand, counting down.
ATCGCGACGCGCATATCGAGAACGACGAGGCCGGCGCGCCGGGCTTCTTCACCCATGGCGCCAAGCTGATGCTGGTCGATGGCGCAGGCGCCAAGGTCACTCCGTCGGCGCTCGGCGCCGCGTGCGACCGGATCCGGCCTGACGTCCACCAGGTCCCGCCGGCGGCCCTCAGCATCACCAACGCCACCGAGTACGGCTTGTCCTATCGCGCAGCCGAGGTTGCCGCGCTCGGCGCCGAGGGGAAGCGGCGCGGGCTGCGCGTTCACATGGATGGCGCACGGTTCGGCAATGCCATCGCCTTTACCGGGGAACGCGTCGCCGACGTCACCTGGCGGGCGGGAGTCGACGCGCTGTCCTTCGGTTTCGTCAAGAACGGGGCGATGAACGCAGAAGCGCTGATCCTGTTCGACCCGGCTCTGGGCGACACGGTTCGGCGCCAGCGCAAGCGGGCGGGCCACTTGCTGTCCAAAGGCCGCTATCTCGCCGCGCAGTTGCTGGCGATGCTCGAAAACGACGTGTGGCTCGACAATGCGCGCGCCGCGAATGCTGCGGCTGCGGCACTGGCCGAAGCGGCGGGGCATGAGCGGCTGGTCTATCCGGTCGAAGCCAACGAATTGTTCGTGCGGATGACCGCCGATGAGGCCGCATCGATCCGCGAACAGGGCTTCGACTTTTATGACTGGGCCCCGGGCGAAGTGCGACTGGTCACCAGCTGGGACCAGGACATGGCCGCGGTCGATCGCCTCGCCGCCGCGATCCGTAGCCTGTGACAAGCTCGGGGAGCGGGCGCGGCGCGGCCATCGACGCGTCGATCGTCGTGCCATTCATCATCTTCACCCTGATCTGGGGATCCACATGGATCGTCATCCGCGACCAGCTGGGGGTGGTCCCGAGTCAATGGTCGGTGGCCTACCGCTTCCTGATCGCGGCGGCGGCCATGGCGCTGGTCGCCCGCTGGCAAGGCCACCGACTGGCGCCCTCGAGGGCCTGCTGTTGGCGGCCTCGGTAATTGCGCTGACCCAATTTAGCATCAACTTCAGCGCGGTCTACCAGGCCGAACATTACATTACCTCGGGCGTCGTCGCGACGATGTTCGCGCTACTGATCATCCCCAACAGCCTCCTGGCGTGGGCGCTGCTCGGCCAGAAACCCTCGGGCGCTTTCCTTGCGGGTGCGGCGGTGGCGGTTGCGGGGGCGCTATTGCTGTTCGTCAACGAGCTTCGCGTCTCGTCCATTCCTCCGCGTGAAGTGGCGATCGGCCTGGGCTGGACCCTTGTCGGTCTGCTCGGAGCATCGTGTGCCAATGTGTTCCAGGCGACGGAGGGCGCCAAACGTTACCCCCTACCGGTGCTATTGGCGTGGGGCATGGCGATCGGTGCGATGGTCGACGTGTTGCTTGCCTCGGTCATTTCCGGCCCGCCGGTGTGGGACCCTCGGCCGGGCTACTGGCTGGGCCTGCTTTATCTCGCCCTTGCCGCTTCGGTCCTGTGTTTCAGTCTCTATTTCCCGGTGATCCGCAAGATCGGGCCGGGCAAGGCGGCCTACAGCAGCGTAATGGTGCCGGTCATCGCGATGGCCCTGTCGACCGTGCTGGAAGACTATCACTGGACGACACTGGCGGTGCTGGGCGCGGCGCTGTCACTGGGCGGGATCCTGATCGCGATCGGCCTTCGCCGTCGCCCGCTGCCCGCGGCCGCGCCCGACGCGGGCTAGGCGCGCTTCGACCGACGGACGTTGCAGCCGCCGCCCGGCGTCCCTAGTTCAGCGCCATGGCCGACGCACGCATCAACCCCGAAGCTCCGCCCTCGCCGGAGCATGTCACCATCTGGCGCAAGGATTATCGCCCGCCCGACTGGCTCGTGCCCGAAGTGTCGCTGGATATCGCGCTCGACCCTGCGTCAACGCGGGTAAGATCGAGCCTGAAGGTTGAGCGCAACGGAGCGCACGACCGCCCGCTGCGGCTGGCCGGCGATGAAATCCGCCCACTGACCGTGACGGTGGACGGCGCCGAGGCGCGTTGGACGCTGGACGGCGATACGCTTGTTATCGACCTTGGCGGTGCCGAGCATGCCGTGGTCGAAACCGAGGTCGAGATCGTGCCGCAGGACAACAGCAAGCTGATGGGCCTGTACGCCTCGGGCGGGATTCTTTGCACTCAGTGCGAAAGCGAAGGCTTTCGCCGGATCACCTTCCACCCCGACCGGCCCGATGTCCTGTCCGTCTATCGCGTGCGGATGAGCGCGAACAAGGCGCGCTTCCCGATCCTCCTCGCCAACGGCAACGAGATCGCCAAGGGCGAAGGCGACGATGGGACGCACTGGGCCGAATGGCACGATCCCTTCCCCAAGCCGTCCTATCTGTTCGCGCTTGTCGCCGGTGACCTTGCGGCGAACCGCGATAGCTTCACGACGATGAGCGGCCGGAAGGTCGATCTCGCCATCTGGGTACGGGAACGCGACCTGCCGCGGACCGGCCATGCGATGGAAAGCCTGAAGGCGGCCATGAAGTGGGACGAGAAGGTCTACGGCCGCGAATACGACCTCGACCTGTTCAACATCGTCGCCGTCGACGATTTCAACTTCGGTGCGATGGAAAACAAAGGCCTCAACATCTTCAACTCGCGCTACGTCCTGGCCGACCAGGACAGCGCCACCGACGCCGATTTCGACGCAATCGCCGGGGTCGTCGCTCATGAATATTTCCATAACTGGTCCGGCGACCGAGTCACTTGCCGCGACTGGTTCCAGCTCAGCCTCAAGGAAGGCTTCACCGTTTTCCGCGACCAGAGTTTCTCGGCCGACATGGGTTCGGCGGCGGTCAAACGGATCGAAGATGTCCGCCTTCTCCGTGCCGTGCAGTTTCCGGAGGACAGCGGCCCACTGGCGCACCCGGTGCGTCCGGAAAGCTTCATCGAGATCGCCAATTTCTACACTGCGACCATCTACAACAAGGGCGCGGAGGTGATCCGCATGATGCACACCCTGATGGGCGCGGAGGCCTTCCGGCGCGGGACCGACCTCTATTTCGAACGTTTCGACGGGCAGGCGGTGACCTGCGACGATTTTGTCGACGCGATGGAGGAGGCAAGCGGGGTCGACCTGTCGCAGTTTCGCCTGTGGTATTCGCAGGCCGGCACGCCCCACGTCACCGCCCGGCTGGAACATGACACCGGGGCGGCGCGGGCGACGCTTCACCTGGCCCAGGCAGTGCCGGCGACGCCGGGCCAGGCGGACAAGCAGCCGATGGTTCTGCCGCTGCGCACGGCGTTAATCGGAACGGACAGCGGCCGCGAACTCGCGGCGGAGCGGGTGATTACCCTCAACGAACCGTCGATGAGCGTGGTGTTCGAGAATGTCGACGAAGCCCCGCTGCTATCGATCAATCGCGGCTTCTCGACGCCCGCGGTCATCGACGTGGCGCGGAAAAGCGGCGAACTCGAGCGGCTGGCGCAGACCGACGCCGATCCGTTCGCGCGGTTCGAGGCCCTGCAGGATCTGATGTACCGCGCTCTGTTGGCCGGCGCCCGCGGCGAAACGGTGGACTATGATCCCGTCGTTGCCGCGATGGGCGCCACGCTCCGCTCCAATGCGCTCGACACGGCCTTCAAGGGCGAGGCGCTGATCATCCCGGGAGAAAGCGTGATCGGCGATCGATTGCCGCTGGTCGATCCGCAGGCCGTGCACGAGTCCCGTGACGCCCTTCGCGGGGCAGTCGGTGCATCGCTGGCAGACGATCTGACGGCAGTTCAGGCGATCACGGCGTCCGGCGGCGACCTGTCTCCCGAAGCCAAGGGCACCCGCCGCCTGCGCGCCGTGGCCCTCGGCCTGATCGCCGCCGCCGATCCCTCGCGTGGCGCCGCGCTGGCCAAGGCCCAATATGACAGCGCCGACAACATGACCGACCGGCAGGCCGCCTTGGCGACCCTTGCCAATCTCAAGGGACCGGAGCGGGCGGAGGCGCTCGACGATTTCTACCGCCGTCATCGGGGCGACACGCTGGTCATCGACAAATGGTTTTCGTTGCAGGCGATGGCGGGCCGGCCGGATACGCTCGACCAAGTGGAGACGCTGCGTCGGCATCCCGACTTCACGATGAAAAATCCCAACCGTCTGCGCGCGCTCGCCGGCGCCTTCGCCGCGAACCCGTGGGTATTCCATTCGGGCGAGGGTCGCGGCTACCGCATGCTGGCAGATTTCGTGATTGCCGCCGACGCGATCAATCCGCAGGTTGCGGCGCGCTTGGTGCCGCCGCTCGGCCGCTGGCGCCGCTTCGTCGAACCCTATGCCGGGCGGATGCGCGCGGAACTGGAGCGGATTGCGGGAACGCCGGGCCTCAGCAAGGATGTCTTCGAACAGGTGAGCAAAAGCCTGGCGTAGGAGGGCCGACCGAGCCGCCCTTTAACCGCTCGTCAAGCGATCGGGCGCACGCTCCATTTCATCGATTCGTCACGTGATTCTCACGATGGCTTCGTATCCCGCCGGCAGCGGCGGGACGTCGCCAAGGGGCAGGAGACACTCGATGTTATGGCTTGCTGCAGTCGCAGTTGCGGGGTGCGGAATGATCGTCGCGGTCATGCGCTCAACCCTGGTCCGCGCGATCCTGATCGGCCTCAACCAATGCGCCGAGGCCTCGGCGCACCGGAATTAGCGCAGGGGCGCCAACAAGGGATCAAGCAAACCGATCCCGAGCGCGCCACCGATCAACCCGGCGGCGCTCCACAGCAAGGCCGCGACCAAGACCAGCGTGGTCCGGCGTTCGGACGGCCAGGTTTCGAGCGGTACGCCAGGAAATTTCGCGGCGAGCGACGACATCGGCGCAGCGACGCGCGGTTCGACCGTGGTCGGCAAATAGTCGTCGGGGCACCAGTGAATTCCCATTCGCCGACGCTAGGTCGACGATGGTCACCAAATTCTTAAGATGATCACTCCGGAACGCCGGGTCCGGGGGGTGGATCTTCGCTCGAGGCCTGTTCGGGCGGCGGCGCAGGCGCAGCGGATACTGGCGCCGGCTCATCTGGTTTGGCCGGTTCGGCACTGGGCGGCTTGACGGGCTTGTCGAGTTGTTCCGACCGATCCATCCACGCCTTCTCCGCTTCATCAAGTTTGGCGAAGCGCGGTTCGGCAACGCCGTCCCAGTCGATCTTGGCGTTGAGCGGGCCCTTGACCGTGCGGTCGAATACCCCAGCCCCGTAAGCCCCGCCGATCAAGGCGGCGGCGCCGAACAGCAAGGCGATCTTCCAGCGCGGCATGTCGAATGAATTGCCCATGGCGCGCAAGCTACTCGCAGGGTTTTACCAACCGCTTAAGGCGGCGGCGGACGGAGCGAACCGCCGCCGCCTGCGGTCACGGTCGATCAGTCACCGGCCAGCGCTGACCGACAAGGCGACCGCGGGGATGGCGCTGCTGCCGTTCTGGGCCAGCTCGGTGGCGCGCTGGATCGCCTGGGCGACCTGCGGCTTGGCCCCGGCAATCGCGTTTGCAAAGCACCCGTTCTGCTCCTGCGGCGACAGGCCATCATCGTAGAGACCCGGGCTGCAAACCTGGTTCGCGGCCTTTGTCACGCGGCGGGAGAGGTCACGGCGACCGTCGGCGGCGGCGAGATTGAGGTCGGCGTGCGCCACGCGCGTCGTGAAGACCTCCTTCTCGGCGATGACCGTCACGGTCCGCGGTTCGGCGGATGCAGCCGATGCGGCGGCGGAGCCGAACAGAAGGACAGCGCCGATGGCGGCACCGGCGACGGAACGGAATGAAGAGGTCAGGCGATACATTGGTCCCTCCTTTGCTTGCCTCCAGGGGATCGAGGCAGGGAGAGACTGTGCCTAAGGACCGCGCCGCTCCATCCATATTCCACGATCCGCGATCCACCGACGACCGTTCGACGGCCCGTCGCCGAACGACAGAATTCCATCGACCAATCGGCACATGGCGGTTTGCCGTGACGCGGCGTGGATGAACTTGACTAAAATTCAATCAGTTAAGGGAAGGCCTCGACCGCAGTTGGTCGAAGTAGGATGTCAGCACCAGCCGCGTTTCATCCCGAGATAGCGATGCGCCAGCCCTTCATCGATCAGAGACTGACCGATGGACGTCTCGCCTCGCGTGAGCAGCATCAGGTCACGGCCATATTTATCGGTGCGGTTAAAGCGATGGGCGGTCATGTCGAACGGGCCCCGGTTGAGCAGTACGACCAGCCGGTCGGCGGCGCGCTGCCCCAGCGCCGCCTCGCCGGGGCACTGGGGGTGGACGATTTCGGGCGCGTCGATCCCCACGATCCGTACCCGTCGCCCGCCGAGACGCACGGTGTCGCCGTCGACGACGCAGGCGAAGCCCCGACCGCGGCCGCAGCGCGTGAAGTTCGCCTCGACCCGCTCCGGCTGGCTGGCGAGCGGGCCGAACGGCGCGACGATCGCCGGATCCAGGCTGGCACCTGCAACGGCGAGCAGCGCCACCCCGGCTCCACTGACCAAGCGGCGGTTCCGTCGATTGCGGGCGGCCGCACCATCACGCTGCGACCTGCTTCTCCACCTGGCCATGAAATCCCCCCGCTTCGAGCGCGCCGGATCCCAAATGCTCCGCGCGGGCAACAGCCTTAAGGCTTCCCACACAGATTGCGCGAGAAGCGAAAGTCGTCGGCGATGCCGCGATCAGTGAGGCGCCAGCGCGCGCTTCACTGATCGACGGCCCAGCAGATTCCGACCGTCATGGACGGCCATCCCGCAGGCTTATTCTTCTTCCTCGAACTGGACGGCGTTCGCGGCGGTTGCCGACAGGCGAACCTGGTCGCCTTCGATGTCGGCCACCAGGCCGCGCGAGATGAAGTGATGATGACCTTCGTGACTGCCCTGGCCGCTATCCTTCTTGGTCAGCTTGATGCGGTCGCCCTCGATCTTGTCGACGGTACCGACGTGCACGCCGTCAGCGCCGATCACTTCCATATGTTCGCGAATGTCTTCGAACCCAGCCATGCTGTCCTCCATTGATGTCGGTTGTCGAACGCATCACCCCCGTCGAAAGATGCCTGGAGCCCGGTGACAGGATCGAGTCGGAACTTCGACGGGGCTGCAAGCGTTCGTTTCGCCAGCATAATCATGTCAATAGGGAGCGCGTGAAATGGCCGACGACAACGAACCCGTGGAGCGGACCACGATTGTGGAAACCGGTGGCGGCGGGGGCGGCGGAGTCCTTGCAGTCGTCCTGCTGATCATCGTCGTGCTGGTGCTGCTGTTCCTCTTCCGCGACCAGCTTGGCTTCGGCAACAAGACCGAAGTCAACATTCCCGACAAGATCGAAGTGAACGTCAACTAAGCTTCGTGAACAACAGGGGTGGGCCGTGCGCAGCGATGCGCGCGGCCCTTTTCTTTGGCCTGTCGGATGGCCGACGGAACGACCTGCCGCCTCATCGCTTTGTCCATCAACATCACGGGAGAGAAAAATGGCTGACACGAAGAGCATGGACGCGGTCGCGCTTCTGAAAGCCGATCACCGCACGGTCGAGGAACTGTTCGAGAAGTTCGAGAAGGCGAGCGGCGACGGGCGCAAGAAGGCGCTTGCCGAGCAGATTTGCATGGAACTGACCGTCCACACCGAACTGGAAGAAAAAATCTTCTACCCCGCGTGCGAAGGCAAGGTCGAGGAAGACCTCCTCAAGGAAGCCTATGTCGAGCATGACGGCGCCAAGGTCCTGATCGCCGAGATCGAAGCCGGCGGCCCCGACGACGAATATTACGACGCCAAGGTCAAGGTGCTCTCGGAGCAGATCGAGCACCACGTCGAGGAAGAGGAAAAGCGCATGGAAGGCCTGTTCGCGCAGGCCCGGAAGGCCGGTCTCGACATGGATGCACTCGGCGAGCAGATGGCCGCGCGAAAGGCTGAGCTGGTCGCCAGTTACAAGTCGTCGGGCCTGCCGAAACCGGAACTGACCACGTTGAACGAAACCGCCATCTGACGGCTGGGCAGGGTCAGCGGATGCGCTGGACCCTGCTCAACGTCGCGACGCCGCTTTCGTTAAAAGCCTCTACCGCGACATAATAAGGCACGCCGACGTTCAGGCTGCGTAGGTCGATCGAGGGTTTCGCCGGGTCGACAAGCTGGTCGGCATACTTCTGGTATGTCAGGTGGAGCCGGTCGGGCCGGATCCCGAACCGCACATTGTAGCCCAGTGCACCGGGCACTGCTTTCCACGCCACCTTGGCGTCGCGCTGGTCCGGTTGGCGAACCGCACTCGTGATCGCGCTCGGGACGGCGCGCGCCCGTCGGCCGTGCCGAAGACGCGAAGCTCGGCAATTGCCAGATGGGCGGCCCCGACGTGGCCATGGACGTATCGGACAAAGCGTGCGCGGACCGGCGCCTCCAACTCGAAATAGGCGTTTGGGCGGTCGCGCCGTGGTTCTTCGGTCCGCGCAATTTGCGACCAGCTCGATCCGTCGGCAGAAGCCTCCAGCCGAAACTCGGTGTAGATGTCGGGAGCGTCTTCGAACCGGCCCGACTTGTAGTCGCCGAAGTTGACCTGCGCGGCGCGCAGCGTCTTCGCCGCGCCGAGGTCGACCGTCAGCGTCTCACCCGGCTTATTCTGTGCCGCGACCCACAGCGTCTTGAAATTCTCGTCGGTGACCGTCGAGGGAGTAAAGCCGGCCAGCGACGACGATGCCGTCACCGGCCGCTTGTAGGACAGCAGCATCCAACCGGTGAACAGGCTGTCGAGATCGTCGACCTTCCGGTCCGGGACATATTGCGGATAGTCGCCGAAGCGCGTGGTGCTCGCCATCTGGCCATCGGCGTAGAACCGCGTGGGGAACATCGCGATGCGCCGCTCGAACGTCCAGTTGTAACCGACCCAGGGCGTCCCGCTATTCCACCAGTTGCCGTGATTGTCGGCGAAGGTTGATCCATGGCCGGCGCCGACGACGAATCCGCCAGGCTTGTAGGCGACCGGATTCCACGGTGCGTAGGTGAACGGCCCGAGCGGCTTGTCGGCAACGTAGCTGCCGTTCGCGTAGACGTTGAACTCGGTCCCGGGGGCGCCGTACTGCAGGTAATATTTGCCTGCGACCTTGGTCATCCAGGCGCCTTCGACATAGGGCTTGGTCGGCTGGCCGTTGGCGAGCAGGCCGCTGTGATCCTGGCCGAAACGTTCCCACCCATGCTTGTCGGGCTGGAGGACGAACAGCGAGTCCGCCGGGCTTTCGTAAAACAGCCTGCCGTCGCGGAACGCGATTTTCTGTCCATACACCGGGAAGACGTTGGACGACCCCCAATAGAGGTACCATTGGCCGTCATCGTCCTTGAACAGGCCCGGGTCCCAGGGGCCGGGCGCGACCTCGCCGGGCTTCATTTCCTCCGGCGGCTTGTCGACCCCGCCCGGAAGCGACGGCAGTCGGCGCACGTAGAGGTCGAGCTTGCCGGTCTCCGGGGCGGTCGTGACGAAGATCGAGTTGGGCCGGTTGAACGCGATCGACGGCATCACGATCAGCTTGTCGCCGTCCGAGGCCACTGCCGGTGCGATGATTCCGTCGGCGGGCCAGCGGCTGGGCGTGATGAAGCGCCAGTCGACCAAATTGTCACTCATCCAGTAACCGTCGGCCAGCGTCTGGAACAGGAAGAAGCGGCCTTGGTGATTGACGATCGCCGGATCGGCCCCGGTGCGATAGCTGATGCCTTCGTTTATCTGTTCCCAATTGTACCGGTAGTCGATGTCGATCGGGTTGGCGTAGGTGCGCTTTCCCTGCGGCGATGCGGCACCCGCGGCAAGGGCGATCAGCGGAAGTGCGCAAAGGGGGTGGGTACGGATCATCCCGGTGATACTCCTACCGATCGAGGTGAACGAAGAAATTGGCGGTCAGGCGCCCGGCCGATGGATCGGAATCGAGCGGCATGCCAGGCGGGATCAGCCCGGAGTGCAGCAGGCTGCCTTGGTAGAAAATGATCCGGTCGGGAACGGCTTCGACCGAATGGTACATCTCGAACCGCTCGTCACTGCCCTGGATGTACCCGGAATCGGGAGTCAAGCGCATCGCTTCCGCCTGGGCATGGGCAACGTAACGGGCGAGATTCTGCTCGTCGATCCGCTCGATCCCGGTCGCGCGATGGCGGAAGAACCCGGTTCCGGTACCGGGAGGCACCGAGAGATAATGGAGCAGCGCTATGTTGTCCGGATCGGGCGAATCGAAATGGGCGCCGCGCTGGACCGGAAGAAGGTCCGAAGGCTGTGTGCTGACGATCGAGAAGCTGGCGGCGGTCAGCGAGAAGTTCCGGACGTCGAAGGCACCCCATATATACGGGGCAGCGGTCTGCATCGCCCATTCGACGTAGCGGGCGGCGGCGCCATCGCCTTCACTGATCATCCGCCTGACGCCCGGATAAAAAGTCTTGTTCGCCTTCGGATAGGGGCCAATCGATTTGGCGATCGCGACAAGATCGGCCGTGCGGCCGAGGAAATCGTCGATTGTCACCAGCGGATGTTGGCCACGTCCGATGCGTTCAAGGCGCGGTTTCGCCACCGGCATTCCCCTAGAAAAAAGGGGCAGGGCTCGCGCCCCGCCCCCGAACTGATCAGGCTCGCCGGCCTAGAAGGAAAAGCGGACGCCCGCCTTGAAGTTCCGCCCCTGGCTGGCGACGCCGGTAATGTCGCGCTTCTGGCTCGGTGGCTGGTTGTTGTAGGTCTGGAAGCCGCCCTGCCATTCCGAATAGTTGCGATTGACGAAGTCGAAGGCGTTGAGCGCCTGCAGGTAGATCGTGACCTGCTGATCGCGATTCCAGGGCGCGTAGAACGACTTGGACAGGTTGAAGTCGACGTTCTTGTATCCGATGCCCTTCGGCCAGAAGACGCCGAAGGTATTCGGATAGCAGCCGCCGCCGCCGGGCGCGCTGGCAGGAACGTCGCACAGGACGCTGCCATACTTCCCGCCCGACGCCAGGGTCACGACGGTCGACAGCTTGGCATCGACGTAGGGGATCCGCACCGTTCCCGAACCGACGAAGCGCCAGCGCTCGTACCCGATCGGCGTTCCCCAACCCATGTCGCCGACATTGACGGCGTCGAAGTAGAACGGGTCGCCAATCTGGCCGCGGTTACGCGAATCGTTCGCCTTGATGTCTGACACCGTCAGCGTGGTGGTGAAACCCCAGCCGGTTGCTTCGGTGAATGGCTTTTCGGCTTGCAGGTAAAGCGCGGTGTAGCGCGCCTTGCCATCGCTGTTGCCGATGAAGATGTTGCCATGCCCCGGAAGCGGCGCGGCGAAGATCGCGGCGCCCGGACCGAAGATGCCTGCCGCAAACGGATCGCCATTATAGTCGATCGTCACATCGTTTCCGGTCGGCAGGTAATCGCCGCTCGGCAAGCGATTGCCGACAACATAGTGGAAGATGTTGTGCGACCGGATGTGCGACACCGTCGCGGTCGTGCTGATCGATCCCAGACGCTTGCGGACGCCGAAGGTGAGCTGGTCCGAATAGGGCGTCTTGGTCTTGTTGTTCATCAAGAAGACTTCGCCGCCAATCGCCGAGGCTTGGGCACGGAGGGAATCCGGATCGCTGCCCAGCGTCGTGACGCAGTCGGGGTTCGTCGGGGCGTAGGCGCAGGTGTAGACGATCGGGACCGACTCGTAATAATCCTTGATCGTCTCGAGCGCCGAATTGATGAACAGCGAGCGGTCGTAATATCGGCCGGCGCCCGCGATGAAAACGAGGTCGCGATCGCCGCGGACGTCATAGGAAATGCCGAGACGCGGCTGGAATGCGCCCCAGAAGGGCTTCCGGTCGTTGCCGTCGGAAATATAGTCCTCGGGATCGATCCCCGCCGCGGCCCATCCGGCGTAAGAGCGAAGGCCGGCTGCGACGTCGGCCGGGGTTACGAATTTTTCGTTCCGCGCATTGGATTCATAATCCCAGCGAAGGCCGGCGCTGATTTGCCAATGGTCGTCCGGCCGCCAGTCGTCCTGGATGAACAGCCCGACAGTGTTGTTCCTAGCGGTGACCGGCCGCACTTCCGCGGTGTTGATGCTAGCCGCAAACGGGGTCGAGGAGTCGACGCCGGTGAACGACCGAGCGTCGTAATAATAGGTGCCCTGCGTGTTCTTGCCTTCGAGGCGCTGCAACTTCGTGAAGTTGACCTTCACGCCCGCCTTGATGGTGTGCGTGCCGCCGTAGAAGGTGACGTTGTTCTTGATCAGCGTCTGGTACTGATGATCGTCCTGGGTGAAGTTGTTGCCGCCCAGAAGAAGGACCTGGTTGTTGAACGGGCTCGGCGTGTTGGCCCCGTCGTACACGACCGCATAGGACGAGCCGCCGTTATTGGGGATGGAGCCGTTGGCGGCGACGTCGCGGGCCAGGATGAACTCGTTCAGCCAATCCTCACCGCGGTGGTTCCAGGTCGCCTGATAGCGCCATTGGTTGTTGCGGTTCCGGCTGGACGCTTCGGGCGTGCGAGAGCCGCCGCTGACGTCCAGGTTGTTCTCGCGGCGAATGAAGGCGCTGACGTTAATCGTGTCGGCGGCCGTCGCGTAGAAGGTCAGCTTTCCGAAAAACAGCTTTTCCTTGAACGTCGCAGGATAGCTGCCGTTAAATTCGGAACGGGCCGCGGTCGCATAGGCCTGCGCTTCTGGACTGAGCGGCGCCAACCCCACATTGTAGACATTGACGTCGTTGGAGCCGAACCGCTTCTTGGTCGCTTCATAGTCAACGAAGAAATGCAGGCGATCGCGGATGATCGGTCCGCCGATGTTGCCGCCATAGTAGACGGTGTGGAAGTTCGGCTTCTTCCTGGCGCCGTCGGGATTGTTGAGGTTGCCCGATCGGTCGTCATAGTTGCGGCTGATGAACGCCTTCGGCGCATATTCCCCGAACAGTTCGCCGTGGAATTCCTTGCCACCGGTCTTGGTCACCGAGGTGATGACCGCCGATCCCGATTGCTCGAACTCCGCCTTGAAGTTCTGGGTTTCGACATTGAACTGGTCGACGGCGGACGCGGGGAACGGATTGCCCGACGAATAATTCTGCCCGATCGTCCCGCCGTGATTGACGAGATTCTTGATCGAAATGCCATCGATGAAGGTGTTCGTGTTGTCCGAACTGACGGCGCCGGCCTGAACCTGGCGCGCCTTGCCGGCCAGTGTCGGCGGTGCGACCACGACACCCGGCGCAAGCGCCGCGAAATTCAGGAAGTTGCGGTCGCCGTTCGGCAGGTTCTCGATCTGAAAACGCGTGACGTTGGTGCTGACCGTAGGCGTCTTGACGTCCTTGGTGCGTGACCCGACGACGACGACCTCGTTGCCGGTCGGGGCCGCAGCTTCGCCCGGAGCAGCGGTAACGGGCGCGCCGAGATCGACGACGACGGACTGGCCCAGCGGCACCACCACGGTCTGCGAATTGCTTCCCGATTCAACCCGATAGGTGCTCGGCGGCAGCCCGACGATATTGTAATTGCCGGCAGCATCGACCGTCGCGCGGTCGACCTTTCCGGTGTTGACGTCCGTCACCGTCACGACGGTGCCAGCGGCGGCGCCTTCGACGCGACCCTGCACGCTCGAGGTGGTTTGAGCGAACGCCGGTTCAGCGACGCACAAGGCGACGGCGATGGCGGTTACCGATAGACTGGTGGCGAGTTTCGACCTGGTCGTGCGCATGTTCGAGCCCCTCTTCCCTTCGGCTGTGCCCGATCTTCAACTCGATCAGTGAACAGCGCTAATCCGTCCTTTTTGCGAGACGGTTGCGTAACCGGTTACATCAAGGTTCAGCATACCCCAACAATTTTCTTGGGCCGCCCGCATTCGATCCATCGGGCGTGTTCAAGCCGCAACAATATTGCCGCGACCCGTCGCCGAACAATGAGCGTCGATGAAGCCTCCATGGTCCGGCATGTCGGACGCCACCGCGGCATTGACCGACGCGATGTCGGCCAGGAAGTCAGCGATTTCCTGATCCGGCACGAAACGCGTCACCGGGTCCGGTTTCGCCTCAAGGCCCTGGCCCAGCAGCACCTGGACCCAACTTTCTTCCGAAAAGAGTTCAAGCGCGCTGTGCTTGAAGAAGCGGCCGGAGGCAGTGAACAGCTCCAACCGCTGGGCGAGCGAATCCGGCACCGCCATCGTGCGGACATGGTCCCAGAAGGGATCGCCACCACGACGCGTGACCTTGTAGTGTGCGATGATGAAGTCGCGGATGTCTTCATATTCGGTGCGCGTCTGAAGGTTGAATTCTGCGATGTCCGGAGCTGAAAAGCCCGTTTCGGGGAACAGCGCGAGAAGCCGCATCGCGCTCGTCTGGATGAGGTGGATGCTCGTCGATTCGAGCGGCTCGAGAAACCCTGCAGATAGGCCGATGGCGACGACATTGCGGTCCCATGCCTTCAATCGCCGGCCGGGCCTGAATTGGACCGGTCTGGGATCGGCCAGCGGTTGCCCGTCGAGGTTCGAGAGCAGCGTGTCGTTCGCGTCGGCATCGGACAGCAGCTCCGCCGCGTACACCAACCCGTTGCCGGTTCGGTGTTGCAGCGGAATGCGCCACTGCCAACCGGCACGTCGAGCGGTGGAACGCGTGCAAGGCGTCAGGGGAGAGACGCTTTCGCAGGGGACGGCGAGGGCGCGGTTGCAGAGCAGCCACTCGTTCCAGTCCTCGTAACCGACACCGAGCGCCTGGCCGATAAGCAGCGCACGCATGCCGGAGCAATCGATGAAGAGGTCGCCGTCGACGCGGCGGCCGTCCGCCAGGACGAGCTCGCGAACATGACCGTTTTCGCCGTCCACCTCGACGTCGACGATCTTTCCCTCGATGCGCTCGACTCCGCGCTTTTCGGACTCGGCCCGAAGGAATCGTGCGAACATCGAGGCGTCGAAATGATACGCGAAATCAAGGCGGGCCAGCGGCGATCCGGGATTGGAATGGTCAGGCCATGCGAACCGGTTCCGGGCGGACGCGACGCAGTTTAGTGCATAATCATCGAGCGGCCGGTCAAAACCGGCGATGCGCTCCCTTGCCGCCAGCCAAAGCTGATGCGGGTGGAGCCAGAGCATGTCCTGGCCGATCTTGCCGAAGCCATGGATGTAGCTTTCGCCGGGTGCGCCCCAGTCGGTGAACTGGATGCCAAGCTTGAAGGTCGCCTGGGTCGCCCGCATCATTTCAAGATGATCGATGCCGGCAAGTTCGCAGTAATTGCGGATATGCGGAATCGTCGCTTCGCCGACACCGACAATCCCGATCTCGTCGGACTCGATCAACTGCACGTCGACCTGGGACAGGAGCCGCGAGATCAGCGCCGCGCTCATCCAGCCGGCAGTGCCGCCGCCGACAATCGTGACCCGCCTGACGGGGTCCGCTGCTGTCATCCCGCTGTCTCCTATTCCAGCCAGCCGCCCGTGAAGCCGGCCCGTTCGAGGCCCCGGCGAACCGTGGCCGATTGGCGCATCCGGCGCCACACCGCATCGCGGCGATAATTGGCGATCATCGCGACGATCGGGCCCTGGTCGATGCCGAGATGATCGGTCGCGACCCAGCCGGCGACGGGCCGGATGCTTCCCGTTTCCAGTTTCAGTGACCGGTCGCGGATGCTCGGGTTGAACGAGTCGGCGAAACCGTATCGCCGATAGATGTCGACGCCGTATTTGTCGTACAACGCCATCGTCGCCGGCACGCAGATTTCGGGCGCGAAAGGCAGGGATGAAATTGCCGCGGTCGGCGCAATCGTTCCGTCGTCGAAGGCGTCGGGTTGGCCGAGTGGACCGCGCGCCGAATAACCGCGAATCTGCCGTTCAACGCCGCCTTGAATCATCGTGAAGTTGCCGGGGCCATCGCAGGCCGTCAGGCCCCAGGTCTGGTCCGAATAGCCCGTCCAGCCCATCGGGTTTGCCGCGCAATAGGCGCGGGCGGCAAAGGTCGCTCGCCTGCTGTTCTCGAAATAGTCGAAACCGGCTTCGCGCATCACCGGATCCCGGATCCCGCGAAAGTCGATCCACACGTGGCTGTACTGGTGACCGAACAAGGGCGCGAACGCCAGGTGCCGGGTCGAGCCTTCGCCCCGCCAATGGCCCGGGTAGGTCGACGTCCATGCCTGCCACGCGCCGGCCGACGGCGGATGGCGCGTCGCGCCGAGCGCGAGCAGGACCGTCATCATGCCTTCGTTGTAGCCGGTCCAGCCACGTTCGATGAAGCCGCTTTCCGGGTGCCAACCCATCGAGATGTCGGAACGCCCGCGCTGAAACCACGACCAGTCGGCCCTTTCGACAATGTCGCGCGCCAACCGGCGGATTTCGTTCTCGGCCGGCTCGGAGGTGTCGAACCATTCCGCACAGAACAGCATGCCAAGAAAGAGGAGCGTTGAATCGACGCTGGATAGCTCGGTGTTGCGGAAGCGCGTGCCCGAATCCATGTGCAGGAAGTGATAGAAGAAGCCGCGATGACCGGCCGTGCCGCTACGGGCATCGCCCTGCGGCGCCTTGTCGAAAAAGCGCAAGGTGGCCAGTGTGCGCTCCCGCGCCTGCTGGCGGGTGATCCACCCCCGTTCCACCCCCAGCGGATAGGCGGTCAGCGCGAAGCCAACCGCGGCGATCGACGAGAAACTTGGCGTCGGCCAGCGATCCGGAACCAGTCCATTGTCGGACCGCCCGGTTTCCCAGAAGAAATCGAACGTGCGCCGCTCCAGGTCGTCGAACAGGGGCGGAAGGGTTTGCGCACCGGCGCCACCCATCGTCGTTGCGCAACCCGGCAGCGCGAGCCCGGCAGCGGTAAGCGCCAGCATCTCCCGGCGGGCGACGGCCATCACTGCGGCTTTTCGGTGCTGGCGCGGATGACCAGGTCGGGCACCAGGCGGACCCGTTCCTCCCCACCTTTCCCCTCGAGCAGGCGGGTCAGGCATTCGACCGCTTGCGCCCCGAGCTGGTCCATGTGCACGCGCATCGTCGTCAGGCCGAGGAAACCGGCAAGGGGGATGTCGTCGAAACCCGCGACGACGACGTCGCCCGGGACATCGAGAGCGTTGGTGCGAAGTTCCTGCATTGCGCCGAGCGCCATCATGTCGTTGGCCGCGAAGATGGCGTCGACCTTGTTGCCGGAATTGAGCATGTCGCGCACCGCCGCACGGCCGGCTTCTTCCTGATAGTTCCCCGGCACGACGGTCAGTTTCGCCGACGGCGCCAAACGCTTCAATTCCTCCTCGAAGCCCTTCCGCCGGTCACGCGCGTCGTTGTTCGATTCCGGGCCCATGATGTGCAGAATGTTGCGCTTGCCGAGTGCAGCAAAATGCGCGGCAATCGCGGCGGCGCCGGCGCGGTCGTCGATTGTGAACACCGGTCGGCCGCCACCGTCGGCGCAATTCAGCAGCACCGCCGGAATCGACGCGGGCAGCAAGGCGTCGAGTTCTTCCGGCTGCGCCTGCGTCGCCATGACGATCAGGCCGTCCACCCGGCCGTTCATCGCGGCAATGGCATGCCGTGCTTCTTCCAGGTCGGCGTGCATCGTCGACAGCAGCAGGTGGTAGCCGGTCGCGCTGGCGGCGGTATCCATGCCGCGAATCAATTCGGAGAAAAACTCACCGTGAAGGTCGGGCACGACGACGCCTATGGTGTGGGACAACGCCATGGAGAGGCTGCGCGCGGCGGCATTGGGAACATAACCTAGCGCACGCACAGCCGCGAGCACGCGTTCACGCGTCGCCGGGTTGACGTTGCTATGCCCGTTGATGGTGCGCGAAACCGACGCGACCGACACGTTGGCCTCGCGCGCGACATCGCGAATCGTCGCTTGCCTCATTCCCTCTCCAGGCGTCATTCTTAGCGTGAGAATTTCACCGCGCCCAATTGCCTTTTAAGCAGCAGTGGCGAATAGTGAAACCGGTTACATAGAATAATAAGAGGGGACCCGTCGGCATGCTTTCTCAGAAAATTTCGCGGCGTGCAGCCATGCTCGGCGGTGGCGCGATTCTCGCATGGTCGGCCAGCCCGGCGAGTGCTTTTCTGCAGAAGGCAGCGGCAACGATGGGTCGTGCGACCCGCGCGTCGATCGACGAACTCATCAAGCGCATGACGTTGGAGGAAAAGGCCGGCCAGCTAACTCTGATGGCGTCGGCCTGGGGCGGCGGGATCGCTACCGCGCTGAACCCGCCGACTGAGAACCAGGGCTTTCCGAAGCAGATCGAGGACGCGGTCCAGGGCAAGCTGACGGGCGTCTTCAACGGCAATGGCGCGGCGATGGCGTTGCAGATGCAGCGCGCGGTCATGAGCCGGTCGCGCATGAAGATTCCGCTGATCTTCGCGGCGGACGTCATCCACGGGCACCGCACCATCTTCCCGGTCGGCGTCGGCGAGGCGGCGAGCTTCGAACCGTCGCTGGCTGAGCGCACCGCGCGCGTCGCCGCGTTCGAAGCGGCCGGTTCGGGCATCGACTGGACCTTCGCGCCGATGGTCGACATTTCGCGCGACCAGCGCTGGGGCCGCACGATGGAAGGCTCCGGTGAGGACGTCATCCTCGGCATGATCTTCGCCGCCGCGCGCGTGAAGGGCTTCCAAGGTCGGTCGCTGGCCGACGACGACTGCCTGCTGGCGACGATCAAGCACTTCGCCGCCTATGGGGCCGCGGAATCGGGACTGGATTACAATCCGGTCGACCTGTCGGAACGCACGCTGCGTGAAGTCTATCTTCGTCCCTACAAGGCCGGCATCGACGCTGGCGCCGCGACCGTAATGTCGTCATTCAACGAAATCAGCGGCATCCCGGCCAACGGCAACCATTGGCTGCAAACCGAGGTGCTGCGCGGGGAATGGGGTTTCAAGGGCTTCATCGTGTCGGACTACACCGGCGACGAGGAAATGATCGTCGCAGGTTACGCCGCCGACCGCCGCGACGCTGCGCGTATCGCCTTCCTCGCCGGTGTCGACATGAGCATGCAGAGCGGCGTCTATGCCGAACACCTGCCCGGCCTCGTCCGCGACGGTCTGGTACCCGAAGCCAAGGTCGACGAATCCGTGCGCCGGGTGCTCGCCGCGAAGTCCGCTGTTGGCCTGTTCGACGATCCCTTCCGCCGCATCGACTTGCAGCGGGAAAAGGCGCGTTCCCGCTTGCCCAATGCGATCGCACTTGCCCGCGAATCCGCACAGAAGTCGATCGTGATGGTGAAGAACGAAGGCAACCTGCTGCCGCTTTCGCCATCCGCCAAAATTGCCTTGATCGGGCCGATGGTGCGGTCGGGTGCGGACATCAACGGGCCATGGGTCGTTTACGGCGACAATGCGCAGGCGGTCGACCTGCCCGCGGGGATCCGCGAGGCGGTGAAGGGCAAGGGCAGTGTGACCGTCACCCAAGGGAGCGGGATCGACCAGCCCCTGAATGGCGGGATCGCTGCGGCGGTCGCGGCCGCGCGCAAGGCCGACGTCGTCCTGCTGGCCGTCGGCGAGAGCGAGCGCATGTCCGGCGAGGCGCAATCGCGGACCGACATCACCATTCC
This sequence comes from Sphingomonas rhizophila, assembly GCF_014396585.1. Lineage (GTDB taxonomy): Bacteria > Pseudomonadota > Alphaproteobacteria > Sphingomonadales > Sphingomonadaceae > Sphingomicrobium > Sphingomicrobium rhizophilum. The sequence continues at coordinate 2,018,051 of NZ_CP060717.1, read as the reverse complement.
GCCCGCGCAGCAGGAACTGGCCGAGGCCGTCGCCAGAACCGGCAAGCCGATCGTCGTAATCCTCCGCAATGGTCGCGCGCTGGCCCTTAAAGGGGCTATCAAGAATGCGCCGGCGATCCTTGTCACCTGGTTCCTGGGGTCGGAAAGCGGTCACGCCACCGCCGACATCCTGTTCGGCAAGGTCGGGCCCAGCGGCCGACTGCCGATCAGCTTCCCGCACGAAAGCGGCCAGCAACCCTATTATTACGCCCACAAGGCGACCGGCCGTGCCAACCCGCCGGGACCGCCGCAGGAATACAAGACCCATTTCCGCGAAACGCTCAACGAGGCGCTCTATCCGTTCGGGCACGGCCTGACCTACGGCGTTGTCGTCTATGGCAGCCTCGCCCTGTCGACTCCGCGCATGGGCTGGGACGACAAGCTGACGATCTCCACCACGCTTACCAACCGGGGCAAGCGCGCGGCGACCGAAGTTGCGCAGCTTTATATCCACGACAGGGTCGCGAGCATCACCCGGCCGGTGCGTGAAATGCGCGCCTTCCAGAAGGTCGATCTAGCGCCGGGCGAGTCAAAAACCGTGCGCTTCGTCCTGTCGCGCCGCGACCTCGAATTCGTCGGCGTGAACAATCGCTGGATCGCGGAGCCCGGCGCGTTCGACGTGTGGATCGCGCCCTCCGCCCAGGCCGAAGGAGCACGCGGCAGCTTTGTCCTCGCCGCCGCTTAGCGGACGGGTCACCGGACGATGGCCGACTAGCTCCGCAACCGAAGCGACACGACGACGCGACGGTCGTAATTGTCGCCCAATTCCCCGCGGCTGGTGTCGTACAATCGCACCTCGCCGGTCAGATGCTTGCCAAAAGCCTTGGTCACCGCGGCGGTGCGGCTGGTGTAGTCCGCGCCACCGGCGCGGCGGCGAAGGCCGACGCCGGCCTGTAGCCCGAACCCCTTGCCGATCGAATAGGCCGAGCCTGCTTCCCAGAAATAGGAGCGCCGGGTAGAGCCCAGGTCGTCGGGACTGTACGTGAGACTGAGCCGCGGTTTCAGCGCGCCGAAGCTACGCGTTGCGCCGACATTTAGCTCCAGCGCGGTATTGTCGATCCCGGGATCGGCGTCGACATTGCGCTTGACCGTCGCGCTACCGCTCCACTCGACCTTGCCGACCGTCGTCCTGTATCCGGCCGACAAGCCTGCTTCGATGTCATAGCCGACAGCGGTGACATTCTTGCCGTAAGCGGAAATCCTGAAATTGCCGAAGGCCACCTCAGGACGCACAACCAGCTGCGCCCCGTCGGTTTGCGCCACCCCCTTCGAATAGCCGCGGCTTGCGATGCTGATTTCGATCGCCGGAGCCGGCGGCGGCAAATCCATGCCCATGTCACCTCCTGTGTTGACGCACGCTATGCACGGTCGCGGCATCCACGTCGCCACTTGCGAGCCCGAGGCCCCTGGATGCCAACGCCAGAAGCTTGGCTGGAACATCCAAGGATAGGGACGATAGTTTTGTCGGCGCGGGCCGCTGGGGGGATGCCCGATAGCGTGCCAACAGATATTGAAGGGCTGAGGGGTGCTTGGACATTCATGACCTCCCGCGGCCCGTCAGCCGCATTTTGAATAACCGCACGACAGGCAATTGTTGCAGCCTTCGACCTTGATCAGCGACGCGGAGCCGCATTGCGGGCAAGCGGCGTGGGTGGCGCTTTCGGCGGTGTCGGCCTTTGCGGTCTGGAACAACTCTCCTTGCTCGGCGCCGAGGTGGCGTTCGATCACGCCGCCGATCGCAGCCAGAAGCGAGGGAACATATTTACCTTGCACCCATGCCCCGCCGCGCGGGTCGAACACGGCTTTCAATTCCTCGGCAACGAAGGAAACGTCGCCGCCGCGGCGAAATACCGCCGACACCATGCGGGTCAGCCCAAGCGTCCAGGCGTAATGCTCCATGTTCTTGGAATTGATGAAAACCTCGAACGGCCGGCGCGCGCCGCTTTCGTCGATCATGTCGTTGATCGTGACGTAGACCGCGTGCGCGCTTTCGGGCCACTTGAGCTTGTAGGTCGTACCCTGCAGCGCGTCCGTGCGGCTGGCGAGAACCGGTTCCTGCTGCGGCTCCGCTGTGGATTTCGAGGCGCTCAACACTGAACCCGTCACCGCGTTCGGGCGATAGGTGGTAAGGCCCTTGCAGCCGAGGTGATATCCCTCGACATAAATGTCGGCGAAGGCGTCGAAGGAGATATCCTCCGGGCAGTTGACCGTCTTGGAGATCGAACTGTCGATTAGCGCCTGGGCGGCGGCCTGCATGGTCAGATGGTCGGATGGCGTCAGCGTCTGGGCGCTGACGAACAGTTCGGTCGGCGGCTGCGCATCCTCTCCCTTGAGCCGCTTCCACGCCTGTAACGCAAAATCCTCGACCGCTTCCTCGCGGGTCGAGCCGTCCGGGTTGCGTATCTTGCGATGGTAGGAATAGGCGAAGACCGGCTCGACGCCCGACGACACATTCCCCGCGAGAAGCGAAGTGGTGCCGGTCGGTGCGATCGACGTCATGCAGCCATTCCTGAGGCCATGCTCGGCGATCCGCACGCGAACCTCCTCGTCAAGGCCGGTGAGATTGGGGCGATCGAGGATGCACGGATCGTAAAGCGGGAAGGGGCCTTTCTCCGCAGCCAGTTCGGCAGAAGCGCGGTAGGCTTCGCGCTTGATGATTCCGAGCCAGCGACGGGTCAGTTCGACCGCAGGCCCGCTTCCATACGCTGTGCCGCAAAACAGCAGTGCGTCCGCCAGCCCCGTGACGCCCAGCCCGATGCGGCGTTTCGACTTGGCCTCGGCTTCCTGCCGCGGCAGCGGGTAGCGCGAAATGTCGATGACGTTGTCGAGCATTCGAACCGCCGTCTGCGTCAGCTGCGCCAGCTCCGCCTCGTCGATCCCGGCGTCGGCCTCGAATGGCCGATTCACCAGTGCGGCGAGGTTGATCGATCCAAGCAGGCACGCGCCGTAAGGCGGCAGCATCTGCTCACCGCACGGATTCGACGCGCTGATCGCCTCGCAATAGGCGAGATTGTTCTGCTCGTTGACGCGATCGACGAAGATGACGCCTGGCTCGGCGGTGTCGTAGGTAGCCTGCATCAGCCGACGCCACAGGTCGGCGGCCGGTACGCTTCGGTACGTTTCGCCGTTGAAAACCAGAGGCCAGTCGGCACCGGCCGACAGGGCCTTCATGAAATTGTCGGTGACCAGCACGGAAACGTTGAAGTTGCGGAACCGCGCCGGGTCGCGCTTGGCTTCGATGAACGCCTCGATGTCCGGGTGATCGATCCTCATGCAGCCCATCATCGCGCCGCGACGCTGGCCGGCGGACAGGACAGTCCGGCACATCGCATCCCAGCAGTCCATGAAGGTCAATGGGCCGGAAGCGTCGGCACCGACGCCTTTCACGGGGCTGCCCGAGGGTCGGATCGTCGAAAAGTCCATGCCGACCCCGCCGCCCTGCTGCATGGTCATGGCGGCCTCGCGGAGATGTGCGAAGATTCCCTCGAGGCTGTCCGGAATCGTGCCCATGACGAAGCAGTTGAACAGGGTCACGGAACGGTCGGTGCCGGCCCCGGCGAGAATGCGGCCAGCCGGAATGAAACGGAAACCCGCCAGCGCATCGGCAAAGCGTTCGCGCCAATAACTGCGCTGCTCGGTCGGTTCGGCTTCGGCAACGGCGTTCGCGACGCGCGCGATGGTCGCGGCGAAGCTGTCGTCGCCGTCCCCCTGCGGCGGCTGGAAGCGATATTTGGCGGTCCAGATTTCCGCGGCCAGCAGGTTGGCGAACGCCATCATTTTTTACCCCGTTGAACTTTCAAACGGAGGGCTAACGCGGGGCGGCTCCGTCAGAATTGATCCATCGCAAAAGCGATTCCGATGTGGCAGTCACGGCGCCGATGGACGAATTCTATCTCCCCATTCGCCACGTCCATATTGGCGCGGTGGCCCTCAGCGGTGCGCTGTTCCTCGTGCGCACGATCGGTCATAATTTCCTGGGCGCTACATGGCCGAAGGCCCTGCCGTTGAGAATCCTGGTGTGGTCGGTCGACATGGTGCTGCTGACGGCTGCGCTGATGCTGACGACGATCGTGCAGCAGTACCCGTTCGTCGACGGCTGGCTGACGATGAAGGTCGTCCTTCTGGTTCTCTACATCATGCTCGGCACCTGGGCATTTCGGGCCGAGAAGAAATCGACCCGCCTGTGGAGCATGGCGGCCGCGCTGGCGGTTTTCGGCTTCATAATCACCGTTGCGCGGGCGCACGACCCGCTCGGCCTGCTCGCGACGATTTGATCCAGCGCAAGGCGGGGCGGGCGAACCCGGCCTAAATCCATTCTCAACCGGGGCGCAGGAACGCCAGGTGAAGCCGAATGGAGACTGAAATGCGTATTGGACTTCTCGTTGCCGGAGCGGTGATGGCGATGGCCGTGGCTGGACCAGCGGCCGCGAAGGACATCCAGGTTAAGATGCTGAACAAGGGCGCGAACGGCGCGATGGTGTTCGAGCCGGCGCTGGTCAGGGCGGCCCCGGGCGATACCGTGACCTTCGTCGCAACCGACAAGGGACATAACGCCGAGATCATCTCGGGCATGATCCCCGCGGGCGCCGCGCCGTTCAAGGGCAAGATGAACCAGAACCTGACGGTCAAATTCAGCAAGCCCGGCGTCTACGGTTACAAATGCCTCCCGCACTACGGGATGGGCATGGTCGGCGCGGTAATCGTCGGTAGCGCGACCAACGCGGCCCAGGCGAAAGCGGTGAGCCATCCGGGCAAGGCCAAGTCGGTGATGGCGAACCTGATCAAATAATCGCGGTCAGCCCAACCCCCTCGGGCTGCGATGGCGCCGGCCACAGTCGTGGCCGGCGCATCTTTTTTCGCGCGGCTTACCGGCTGCCACGTCGGTCTCGCTAGGGAGAACTACGTGATTACGGCGCGATTGGCACGACCTAGCAACGTCCACTGATCATTCCACGGCTGCGTGCTGGATTAGGACTTTGTAGATGCTGACCCCAATGACCGCAGGCGTCGCCGCCGCCTTTGCAGCGCGGGAGCAGCGCGACCGCGTTTCGGCGATCATCTGGCGTGGCAAGTTACCCGCCGACCATTTCGACGGCTTCGGCCTGATGCTCAAGCTTCCCAATGGCGCATCCGGGCCGCTTTACCTGCCGGTTCGCTAGACCTGTGGAGACGCGACAGTCACGTGGGGCGAGATCCCGGCATCCAGACAAGGCTGGGGCTCACTAAGACATCCCGCGCCTATGATTACCTTGGAAGCGGCATCGGCAAGCCATCGGCACTAGGCGAGCCATTGCGACGCGAAGCAGTGCCCGGTCCATTCAAATGAAACCAAAACTGCTGACTACCATCGAGGGTTATAACCCGCGGCAGTTCGCCGCCGACGCCCTGGCCGGTGTCACCGTGGCCATGGTCGCGCTTCCGCTCAGCATCGCGATTGCCATCGCTTCGGGGGCGACACCGGCGGCCGGTCTTGCCACCGCGACCGTCGGTGGATTGCTGATTTCCCTGCTGGGCGGCAGCCGCGTCCAGATCGGCGGGCCGACGGGCGCGTTTATCGTTGTCGTCTACGGCGTGATTGAGCAGTTCGGTTTCGACGGGCTGCTGCTCGCCACGCTGATGGCCGGACTCATCCTGGTGTTCGCGGGCCTGGTCCGCGCCGGACGGTTGATCGCGCTGATACCCGAAGCGGTCATCGAAGGCTTCACCATCGGCATTGCGCTGATCATCGGGATTAGCCAGTTGAAAGACTTGCTGGGGCTGTCCATCGCCCGGCTTCCCGCCGATCTGGTCGAGGCGGTTCCCGCCTTGTGGAACGCGCGAAGTTCGATCAGCCCCGCTGCGACGGCGGTCGGCCTTGCCTCGATCGGCGCTATCGCCCTGCTCCGGCGGCGAGCCGGTTCGATAGTGGCCATCGCCTTGGCGTCGGCTGCGGTTGCGCTCCTGTCGCTGCCGGTCGAAACGATCCACGCCCGCTTTGGCGATTTGCCGAGCGGGCTGCCTTACCCGTCACTTCCGCCGATGAGCGTCGGCAGGGTCATCGAACTCTTCCCGTCGGCGCTCGTGATCGCGTTCCTCGCCGGCGTCGAGTCGTTGTTATCGGCCCTGGTCGCGGACCGAATGGTCGGCGGGGCGCACCGATCGAACGCCGAGCTGCTGGCACAGGGCGCGGCCAATATCGCATCACCACTGTTCGGCGGACTCCCGGCGACCGGCGCCATCGCCCGGACTGCTGCCAATGTGCGGGCCGGCGGGCGCACCCCGGTTGCCGGTATCGTCCATGCCCTCGCCATTCTGTTGTTTGTCGTCGTGGCCGCACAACTGATGGCTCATCTGGCGATGCCTGCCATGGCAGCGCTGCTGATGGTCACCGCCTGGTCGATGAGCGAGCCTCATCGCTGGCGCGAGCATCTCCGCGCTCGCCGAGCCGACCGTTTCCTGCTGCTACTGACCATGGTGCTGACGGTGTTGAGCGACCTCACGGTAGCGATTGCGGTCGGCACCGCGGTCGGATTGGGGCAACGCCTGGTGCGACGGAATGTAGGGCCGGCGGAATGGACTCCTCCCGACCGCTGACTGCCGGTAGGGAGCATTCCTTAGTGAGTGGGCGCTGCGGCCCGGGCATTACCAGCCGCATGGCCGTTATATTGGCTGATGTTCAACGGAGGCAAAGATGCTGCAACCGGCAATCGAGATTCTGGACAACCAGCGGATGATGGCGATTTCGACGGTTCGGCCCGACGGTTGGCCGCAGACGACCATCGTGGGCTACGCCAACGAGGGCTGGCGGATCTACTTCGCCATCTTCCGGTCCAGCCAGAAGTTCGCCAACATCCAACGGGATGACCGGGTGTCGATCGCGGTGACTAGCGAGCCGCATTCGCTCGGCGAGATCAAGGCGGTCTATGCCGGTGCTCATGCCGCGGAAGTGCTGGACGAGAAGGAGAGGCTACTCGCCTGGCAGCTGCTTACCGAACGACATCCCAACCTGGCCGACTTCGGCCCGCCAGGGATGTCCGACGAAGCGTTGATGCGGGCGGACTGCAAATATGTTTCCATGCTCGATTACAGCAAGGGAATCGGCCACACCGAGGCGCTTACCGTGGGCGAGACCGGCTAGCCTTCGCGTGTCCGCGCAAGCCGTCCTTAACCGGCTTGGCTAGTCGGGCGTGCCGGTGCCTCTTTCGACCCAGGCAAGGGCTTCTTCCCGTTCGTCGGGCATATACGTCCGGTAATGGACCCACGGCAGCATTGCGCTTTCGACACGGGTGCCAATGCGGACCCACGCCTGATCGGCGACCACCGCCACCCGCCCGAACCGGTCGAGCTTGCCGAACAATGGCATCGCGCGCTTCATGTAGGATGCGAGGCCGGACAGTTCGATGCCGTCTATGCCGCGGGTCTCGACGAAAACATGGACCTTTTCAGCGGCTCCCATGACGTCGTCGAGCCGGTCCATGATCGCATCCAGATCGGCGCCGGTGACCTTGTCCGAGATGCGAACCGCGATGACGTCGTCGCCGCTATCCAGCATTTCCAGCATGTGATGTCCTCCTTGACGTGAAACGGAAAGCGGCGGCGGATGGCTCCGCCGCCGTCCATGGCAAGCGACCGGGTCAGTGTCCCGAGGCCGCAACCTTCGCCGGGTCTTCGACCTGGTGAGGCTTGAAGATGTCAGCCCGCTGTTCGCCAGAGACCTTCAATATGCCTTTCAATCCCTTCTCGAGCCGCGACAGGGCGTGATCGACCAGGATGTAGTTGCCCGGGACATCGACCTTGAAGTCGGTGATCGCGGCACCGCCCGGCGGAACGGTGATGGTCTGCACATCTTTCCAAGGTTCGGAGGTGACCGAGGCCAGCGGATAGGCCTTGTCGAAGATTTCCCCGATCACGTGGAACGCGGAGGTCTTGTTGGGGCCGCCGACGCCGAAGAAGACGCGGACGTTCTCGCCGGTCTTGGCAGTCAAAGGCTTTCGCGACAGGCCGTCGGCCGCGCCGTTGAAGACGAGATATTCCGGCGCTTCGGCCAGCAACTTGTCGAGGCTTTCGGTCAACAGGCCCTTCGTGCCGTTCGCCTGCTCGGTGTAGATTTCGCCCTGCATCACGTAGAACTCGCGGTCGACCTTGCTGAGGCCGCCCTCCGGTTCGACGAGGATCAGCCCGTACATGCCATTGGCGATATGCTGGGCAACCGTGGGCGTCGCGCAGTGGTAGACATACAAGCCGGGATTGAGGGCCTTGAAGGTGAAGCCCTTCGTTTCCCCAGGCGCGGCCATGGTCGCGGCCGCGCCGCCGCCCGGTCCGGTGACCGCGTGAAAGTCGATGTTGTGCATCATCACGCTGTCGTCGGAATTCTTCAGCGTCACCTCGACGGTGTCGCCGACGCGGACCCGGACAAACGGTCCCGGAACCTTGTTGTTGAAGGTCCAGTAATGATAGGTCGAGCCATCATCGAGCTGCCCGGTCACCTCAGTGGTGTCGAAATGGATCTTGTGGGTCTTCGGGCCTCGCGCGCCGATTGGCGGCGGCAGGTCGGCCGGATCGCGGACAATGTCCACGACCTTGCCGGCGGCAGCAGCCGACGCGGCGTGGGCGCTATGGTCTTGGGCGATCGCCGGGGCCGCCACGAACAGGGCGGCGAAGCTCGCTCCAATCATTACTCGGCGTTTCATTCCTGCATCCTTCTTTGAACCGTGACATCAATAGGTCTTGGGATTGGGCGGTAATTGACCTGGATCATTCGCCGTCGGCGAGCTGATCGAGCCGGTTGCGGTCGATGATCCGGAAGGTTTGCCGTCCAGTGAGCTGGATGACGCGTGCCACCTTCAGCGCGCTGATTTCGCGGCTGACGGTCTCGATCCTGAGGCCGAGGTAGTCGGCCATGTCGATACGCGAGATCGGCAGATCGATTTCTGCGCCTTGCCGGGTGGTGCACCGGCCGGAGATCATCAGCAGGAACGAGGCGACCCGCTCGGTCGCGGTCTTGCGGCCAAGGAGAACGAGCTGCTGCCGCGCCGCCGCAAGTTCGTGCGCCGCCACGGCGTAAAGGCGACGTTCCAGTTGCGGATTGGACGCGACCATCTGGTCGAACCGGGAACGCGGAAACTTGCACAGCGTCGATGGCGCTACCGCTTCGGCAGTGAAGGCATGCTCCTCTTCCATGGTGATGCCGAGGAAGTCGCCCGGGAACAGGAAGCCCGCGATCTGCCGTCGTCCGTCCGGAAGCAGTTTTGACAACCGCAGCAGGCCGGCGGTCAGGCTGTAGACGTTGGCTGCCTCGTCGGCCTCGAACACCACCGTGTCGCCGGCTTTGTAATGAACGGTCGGGCCGCTGGACTTGAAGGCTCTCAAGGCGGCGGCTTCCAGCACGCCGCAGACCGCCAGTTCCCGCACCGCGCAATCGAAGCAGGGGTGCCCAGGCTCGAGGTCCGGAAGTGCCGGTGCGATCTTGCCCATCATATTCATCGAAAGACCCCTCGATTCATGAGGCAGATCAAGGATCGCGCCTGCCAATCATGACACGGGAATTAGATGGCAACCCATGCGCCACATAAGCCGCAATTCTACGTAGATGCGGTCACGCCGGCACAGGCGGACTCGGCCTACCCGTTGATCAGGGCCGTCGCGCCCGAGGTCACGCTCGAAGGCTGGAAGGACTATGTGCAGCGCCGCTATCGGTCCGGTGGATTGCTGGGGCTGTGGGATAATCGGGGCGGCATCGTCGGCGTACTCAGCTATCGCCTGGGCGAGCGGATGCGCCATGGGCTTGTGCTTGCGCTGGACGACTTCGTCACCTTCGAATTGAGCCAGGCCGCGCCCGGGCGCGCGGCACTGCTCGAGGCTGCCGAGAAACTGGGCCGCGACCTCGGCTGCACGGGGCTCGAGCTTCGGATCGGCGCGAAAGGTCTTGCGGATCCGACGGCACCGAGGGCGAAGGGCTGGGTTGCGCTAGGCCTCGACCTGGACTCCATCGTGCTGGTCAAACAACTCTGACATCGTGCGGCTCCTTGCGCCGCACGGCCTCGGTCACGGCTTGCCGTCGGGTCTCGGTCCAAGGAGCTTGGGACCGTACAGGACCAGGAACAGCAGGAACGAACCGCCCACAGCGCACCTGACAGCTGGATCGACAGCATATAGTCGAACGGCAGCCAGGGGGCTGCAACGCGTGTCGCCGCCCCAAGCGTCACGAGAAGGTAGATGCAGGTGGTCCCGAAGTCGGCGTGAAGCTTCCGACCAGTGTGGCCGAGCGTTGCGCGGGTCATTACCGCCAGGGTCATCGACGCCATCGCTCCCGCAGCCATCGCGTGAAGAGCCGATGACGTGGGCTGCGTCGGAACGAGCAGGCTCATGCCGAGAAGGACGAGGCCGAGCGGAAGCCAAGCGTAGGAAAGGTGAAGGATAAACACGAGCGGGTCGGCCGTGGTTCGAAGGCCCTGCCAGCGCGCGAGCCGCACGATCTGCAGTAATCCCGCGCCAATCAGGAGCGCGGCGCCCCAACCTGCAGCCACTCCGAAAACCCAGCAGCCCAGTCCGACGGCGGTGACGCCGATTGTCGCAAAGTCGAATGTGGAAGGCTGGCGTGGAAGGCGCGCCTGACCCTGCTTGATCAGCCAATTGGCAGTGAAAGAGGGGATGATCCGACCGCCAATCAATGCGATCAGCAATAGCACGATCGCGAAGCCTGCACGCCAACCGGCGCCGTCGCTAGCCAGAAGTTGCGCCGCTTCGGCATGGTCGGCGGCGCTGGCGAGTGCGAGAAGCAGCACGGCACCGACGACCGGCACGTTGCGGTTCCGGGCGATTAGGACTTCCCGAGCGCAAACCAGCGCCAGGACGAGGAGGAACCCCACATCGAGCAGCGCTGCGATCGCGGCGCCCGTCGAGGCCGAGAAGAACATCGCGGCGCGCGCCGTAACCCACAGCAGCGCCAGTGATGCAAGCTGGCCGCCGGCAATCGGCAGCCTGCCGGTCCAGTTGGGAACGGCGGTCAGCAGGAAGCCCGCGATCACCGCTCCCAGGTAACCGAAAAGCATTTCGTGACGGTGCCATGACAAGGGGTCGAAGGCGCTTGGGATGGTGATCGACCCCCCATCGCCATCACCCACAACGTGACGACCGTCACCGCCCAGGCCGCACCAAGGAAGAAGAACGGACGAAAGCCGCCGCGAAGAAAAGCCGGCGCCGCTTCCATGCGTGTCCGGCGAAGCGCAAGCATCTGTTCTCCCCTGGTCGTGACAGTCATCGAAATCTCCAACTTGGAACCGCGGAAGCAGCGATGGCGTCCGGCGCAGTTCGCCGGACGCCATCCCCCTCGCGTCAACTACTCCGCCGGTACCATTGCCGGTTCCGGCACGGGCCGCGGCTCGGGCGCGCCGACCGGCTGCTTGGCCCGCGGACCGATCAGCAGCTTGGCCATGAACAGGGCCAGCAACACGGCGCCGATGCTGAACACGATGTCGCCCGGGACCCGCATCCACACCAGCGTCTCCATGACCGGGCTGTGGATGATTTCCGGGGAGCGCGCGTACCAGAAGCCGGTCGTGATGCTGTGGTAGGCCTGGTAAAGGCCCTGCGGCACGAGGCTGACGAACACCATCCCGCCCAGCCCGACGTTCATCGTCCAGAAGGCCTGCTTGAGGAGCGCATCCGACCAGGCGGTCGTCCGGTAGGCGGTGCGCAGGCAGAACAGCATCAACCCGATACCGAGCAGCCCATAGACCCCGAACAACGCGGCATGCCCGTGGCTCGGCGTCAGGTTGAGCCCCTGCACATAATAGAGCGAGATCGGCGGGTTGATGGCGAAGCCGAGGATGCCGGCGCCGACCAGGTTCCAGAACGATACGCCGACGAAGAACAGGATCGGCCATTTGTAGGTCTGCACCCACGGCGCCGCCTTGGTCACCCGATAGGTGTGCAGGGCCTCGATGCCGAGGAGGGCCAGCGGCACTACCTCGAGCGCCGAGAACATTGCGCCCCAGGCAATGATCGGGGTCGTCGTTCCGGAAAAGTACAGGTGGTGCAGGGTGCCGAGAATGCCGCCGGTCAGGAAGATGACCGTCGAGAACAACACCGCCGAATTTGCGGCGCGGGCCCGTACCAGGCCGAGGCCGGCGAAGATCAGGGCGATGATCGCGGTCGCGAACACCTCGAAGAAGCCCTCGACCCACAGGTGCACCACCCACCAGCGGAAATATTCGATCATCGACAGGGGGCTGTGGCGTCCCCAGGTCAGGGCGGCGCCGAAGAACAAGCCGATGCAGATGGTCGAGATGAACACCATGCCAACCAGCCCGCGGGTCTCGCCCGGCGTCTTGAGCGCCGGCCACAACGCCCGCCCGACGAGCGCCAGCCAGATCATCAGTCCGGCGAACAGCAGGATCGCCCAGAAGCGTCCCAGGTCGACGAATTCGTAGCCCATGTGGCCGAACCAGAAGTTTTCGGCATGGCCAAGCTTCTGCTGGATCGCGAACCACTCGCCGGCGAATGATCCGATCACCACCACCAGCAGAGCGATCCACAGGATGTTGACGCCCATTTTCTGATATTTGGGCTCGTGGTTGGACAGCATCGGCGCGAAGTAGAGGCCGGTCGCGAGCCACGCCGTCGCGATCCAGAAGATCCCGAGCTGGGTGTGCCAGGTGCGGGTCAGTGCATAGGGAATGACCTCGGAGATGTTGTAGCCGTAGAATTGTTGCCCTTCGACCGCGTAGTGAGCGGTCACCGCGCCGAGGAAGATCTGCGCCAGGAACAGGCCTACGACCGTGACGAAATACTTCGTCGTCGCCTTCATCGACGGCGTTGGCGTCAGTTGCAGGAACGGGTCCTTGTCCGGTGCGACGACATGGTCGTCCTCGCCGCGCCGGGCCTGGTACCATACCAGCCAGCCGATGCCGGCGATCAGGAACAGGAAGCTGGCCATCGACCAGATGCCGAGCGCAGCCTGCGGCTCGTTGCCGACCAGCGGGTCGTGAGGCCAGTTGTTCGTATAGCTGATTTCCTGCCCCGGGCGCTGGGTAACGCTGGTCCAGCTGGTCCAGAAGAAGAATGCGCCAAGACGCGCACGGTCGAGGTCGTTGGTCAGCGACGTGTTGGGAATGGCATATTGCTCGCGCAGCTCCGCCAGTCTGGGGTCGCTGCTGAACAAGGTGGCGTAGTGACCCGCCGTTGCCCGGATCGCCTGCGCACGATCGGCGGATACCGTGATCGCGCCCGTGACGGGATCGTAGCTGTTGGTCCGGAGCTCATTCTTCAAACGAGCTTCCAGCGCCGCCTTGTCTTCGGCGTCGAGCGCAGCGAAGTTCGCCGCGCCGTCCTTCTTCGCCCAGATATCGAGCAGCGTCGTCGATTCACGATGGAGCCAGTCGGCGCCCCAGTCCGGCGCGACATAGCCGCCGTGGCCCCAGACGGAGCCGAGCTGCATGCCGCCAAGGGTCTGCCAGGCCTCGCGGCCGCTCTGGATATCCTCGCGAGTGAAGATGGGTTGGCCGCTGCTGGTGACGACGCGTTCCGGCACGGGGGGAGCCTGGACGTAGATTTCGCGGCCCAGCAGCCCGAGAACGCCGAAAGAGGCGAGGAAAATCCCCGCAAGCCAGGCCCAGAGTTTCTTGTTGTTCGCCATCTCGAATGATCCCCCGGCCCGATGCCGGCATGGTTGCGCTGAGTAGCGAGGCGACGACCCGTTTGATTTACGCAGTTTTCCTAGGTCGCACGGTCGCGCCTCGCTGCGAGAGAAATCGGCCGGCCCGGCGTCGAAGGCTTTGATCCAGCGCAAATCCAGGAGGTCCGTAGATGTGCGTATTCAGGATTGGATGCGGGGGCGCCAATTAGCGGCCATGACGTGGAAGGTAATTCGACTCGAACTTGCGTCCAGCTGGGAGTTCCCGCGGGGCTCGGCCGGCCGCAGTTATCTTATCCGGCTGCCGCTGACCGAGGAGGGCGTAATCGATACCGCCACCCTTGCGTCCCAACCGGCGCGGGCGACGGTCCGCCGCTATTGGGCGAACGAAGCGGACATGATCGGAAACCTCGTGCCCACGCCGCAGGGCTATGCCATCCGTTATGAGGGCAAGGGGTCGACGAAGGCCAACGGGGGCTCCGACGGCAATGGGCACTCCAACGCGCAACTATTCCAGTTCGGTGCCGACGCCATCAAACTTGGGGAACAGATCTTCCTGACCGAGCCGGACGGCTTCGAGTCACGCTTCCGGATCGCTAGCCTTCACTGATCATCCGGCTCGCTGTTCGTCGAGGCCGGCGGCGAAGGCGATTCTCAGTGCTTCGGAAAGACTCGCGACGCCAAGCTTGCTCATCAGGTTGGCGCGGTGGATTTCGACCGTCCGCGGACTGATGTCGAGGTCATAGGCGATCGTCTTGTTGGGGTGGCCGCGGACCAAGCCTTCGAGCACATCCCGTTCGCGCGGTGTCAAAGCCTGCAAGCGAACCCTCGCTTCCTCTGCCCGGGCACGGCCCTTGCCGGTCTGCTCCAGCCGGGAGAAGCCTTCCTCGATAGCGGTCAAGAGAGTCGCCTTTTCGAATGGCTTTTCGATGAAATCGACCGCTCCGGCCTTCATGGCCTGGACCGCGACATTGACGTCGCCGTGCCCGGTCATTACGATGACGGGAAAGCCGATGCCGCGGTCCTGAAGGGCCTGCTGGACTTGCAGGCCGTCCATGTCCGGCATCCTGACGTCGAGGAGGATGCAGCCCGGTTCCAGGTCCTTCGAGCCCTCGAGCAGCTTGACGCCCGACGGGTAACTGCTGACCTTGTACCCTGACGTCTTGAGCATGAATCCTGCCGACCGGCGGATCGCCTCATCGTCGTCGACCAGATGGATGGTTCTCTCGCTCACGCTTGGGCCTCCTCACTGTCCGCGTCGACGATGGTGAAATGAAATGCCGTTCCGCCGAGTTTCGAGGAATCGGCCCAGATGCGGCCGCCGTGCGCCGAAACGATGGTGGCCGAAATGGACAGGCCAAGTCCCATCCCGGTGGCTTTCGTACTCCTGAACGGCTCGAACAGCCGCTCCGCCACCTCTTCGGACAGACCCGGCCCGCTATCGGCAACCGTCAGCCGGATAAAGCCGCCCGCCTCTCTTTCGGAATAGATCATCAGCCGCTTGACGGCCGATTCCTCCATTGCCTCGATGGCATTGCGGATTAGGTTCAAGACCACCTGCTGGATCTGGATCCGGTCGACGAGGACCTTGTCCGCGGTCGGATCGAGTTGGACGTCGACCTCCAGATCCTGGTCGCCGGCACCGACCAGCGCCAATGCGCTCGCTTCGGTGACCAGGCGCTGCAGGCTTTCGATGCGCTGCTCCGTTTCGCCGCGCGAGATGAAGTCGCGAAGGCGCCGGACGATCTGTCCGGCGCGAACGGATTGCGAAGCGCATTCCGACAACGCCTCGCGGACGATCTCCAATGTTTCCTCGTCGGGACGTTCCTGCAGCAGGTCCCGGGCGGTTTCGACATAGTTGGCAATGGCCGTCAGCGGCTGGTTCAACTCGTGCGCCAGGCTGGTCGCCAGCGTTCCCATTTCGGACACGCGCTGGACATGAGCCAGCACCGACTGGAGGTCATGAATCCTCAGCTCGGCCTGCTGCCGTTCGGTCAGGTCGCGGATGAATCCGGTGAAGACGCGGTCGTCGCCGATCCGGGCCTCGCCGACCGACAGCTCGATCGGGAACGTAGTGCCGTCGCGATGCCTGGCCGTCAGGACGCGGCCGATGCCAATGATTCGCCGTTCGCCGGTCCGCATGTAGCGTTCGAGGTAGCCGTCGTGACGCTCGCGATCGGGTGACGGCATCAGCATGCTGACGTTCTCGCCCACAACCTCCGCCTCGGAATAGCCGAACATCCGTTCCGCGGACGCGCTGAACGAAAGCATGTAACCCTTCACATCGATCACGATGATCGCGTCCGGCGCGGTTTCCAGGATGGAGCGCAAGTGCGCCTCGCGCGCGTAGATTCCCCGGTCTGCTGATGCGGATTGACCATGGCCTACCTTTACCCGGGATCGGGCAAATTCAAAGGGGCGGGCGGCTTACGTAAGTTTGCGTAACGCGTCGCGCCGCGGTGCGCGGCAAAGCCGGATCCACTTCAAAGAAGCGGGACGGCTCATACGATGGATGATCTGCTAGTGAGGACCGGCGGGTGGCTGGCGTTGGCCGTGCTGGCCGTCTTTGCGGTCGCCGTTTCAGCGGACTTCGGCTTCTCCGTGCACATGGCCATCGTCGCCGCGGCCGCCTTCCTCGTCATGATGCTGACGCTGAGGAACGCCGACTATAATCCGGTTCAGGCCGTGACCGGCCCCGACCAGTCGCGTTACGATGACGAGCCGATCCGCTGGGGCGTGATCGCCACGATCTTCTGGGGCGTCGCCGGTCTCGCCGCGGGCCTGTACATCGCCCTCCAGCTGGCCTTCCCCGTCCTCAACCTCGGGCTTGAATACACCAGTTTCGGGCGGCTCCGTCCGCTCCATACGTCAGCGGTCATCTTCGCGTTCGGCGGCAACGCCCTGATCGCCACCAGCTTCTACGTCGTGCAGCGCACCTGCCGCGCTCGGCTCGCGTTCCCGAACCTCGCCCGTTTCGTGTTCTGGGGCTACCAGCTGTTCATCGTGCTGGCCGCGACCGGCTACCTGCTCGGCATCACCGAAAGCCGCGAATATGCCGAGCCCGAATGGTACGTCGACATCTGGCTGACCATCGTCTGGGTGGCCTACCTGGCCGTGTTCGTCGGCACGATCGTGAAACGGCGCGAACCGCATATCTATGTCGCCAACTGGTTCTACCTGAGCTTCATCATCACCATCGCGATGCTGCATGTGGTGAACAATCTCAGCATCCCGGTCAGCCTGGTCGGTTCGAAAAGCTATTCGCTGTTCGCCGGCGTCCAGGATGCGTTGACGCAGTGGTGGTACGGCCACAACGCGGTCGGTTTCTTCCTCACCGCCGGCTTCCTGGCGATGATGTATTACTTCGTCCCCAAGCAGGCCGAGCGGCCGATCTACAGCTACCGCCTGTCGATCATTCACTTCTGGTCGCTGATCTTCCTCTACATCTGGGCAGGCCCGCACCACCTCCATTACACGGCGCTGCCGGACTGGGCGCAGACGCTGGGGATGGTCTTCTCGGTCATTCTCTGGATGCCGAGCTGGGGCGGGATGATCAACGGGCTGATGACCCTGAATGGCGCGTGGGACAAGGTTCGCACCGACCCGATCATCCGGATGATGGTGATGGCGCTCGCCTTCTATGGGATGGCCACCTTCGAAGGGCCGATGCTGTCGATCAAGGCGGTCAACTCGCTGTCGCACTACACCGACTGGACGGTTGGCCATGTCCATGCCGGCGCGCTCGGCTGGAACGGCATGATCACCTTCGCCTGCGTCTACTACCTGGCGCCGCGCCTGTGGGGCCGGACCCGGCTCTACTCGCTGCGGATGATCAACTGGCACTTCTGGCTCGCGACGCTTGGCATCGTCCTTTACGCTGCGTCGATGTGGGTCGCCGGCATCATGCAGGGGCTGATGTGGCGTGAATATGGGGCCGACGGCTACCTCGTCTATTCGTTCGCCGAGGTCGTCCAGGCGATGATCCCGCTCTACCTGATCCGCGCAGCGGGCGGCCTGTTCTACCTCACCGGCTTCCTGATCATGGTGTGGAACATCGTCCAGACGGTTCGTGGACGGTTGCGCGACGAAAAGCCGCTGACCGATGCCGCCTTCGACCCCGCCAAGGACCGGCCGCTTCCGGCTTTGGCCCTTGGCCGGACCAACGGCCCGCTCGGCGCGCCGTCACCCGCCACCATCGTTGCCGCCGAATAGGATTGACCCATGGCTTTCAGGAAATTCAGTCACGGCACCATCGAGCGCAATGTCACGCTACTCGCGGTGCTGTCGCTGCTGGTGGTGACCGTCGGCGGCATCGTCGAGATTGCGCCCCTGTTCTATATCGAATCCACGGTCGAGAAGGTCGAGGGCGTTCGGCCCTACACCCCGCTCGAGCTCGCCGGGCGCGACATCTATGTTCGCGAGGGCTGCTACAGCTGTCACAGCCAGATGGTCCGTCCGTTCCGGGACGAGACCGAGCGATATGGCCACTACAGCCTCGCGGCGGAAAGCATGTACGATCATCCGTTCCAATGGGGATCGAAGCGCACCGGCCCCGACCTCGCCCGCGTCGGCGGCCGCTACTCGGACGAGTGGCATGTGCAGCACCTGAAGGATCCGCGCTCAACGGTGCCGGAATCGATCATGCCAGGATATGCATTCCTCGCGGACCGGGAACTCGTGACCGGAAACATGAGCGCGAACTTGCGGGCGCTGAAGCGGACCGGCGTTCCTTATACCGAGGAATCGATCGAGAAGGCAGACGCGGACTTGCGCATCCAGGCCGATGCCAATGCCGATGCCACCGACCTGCAGAAGCGTTACCCGAAGGCGCAGGCACGCGACTATGACGGTAATCCGGGCAAGACCACGGAAATGGATGCGCTGGTCGCGTACCTCCAGATGCTCGGCACGCACGTCGACTTCAAGGCTGGCGCTCCGCAGGAGCAGGTCCGGTGAGCTACGACGCCTTCCGCCACTTCGCCGACAGCTGGGGCCTCGTCTTCATGGGCTTCGTCTATCTCGTCCTCGTCGGCTGGGCTTTCCTCCCCCGCAACAGGAATCGCAACCGCGACGCCGCCAACATGATCTTCAAGGACGCCGACCATGGCTGACGACAAGAAGCGCATCGATCAGCCGACGGGGACCGAAACCGTCGGTCACGAGTGGGACGGCATCGAAGAACTCAACACGCCGCTGCCGCGCTGGTGGCTGTGGTCGCTCTACGCGACGATTATCTGGGGCGTCGCCTATGTCGTCGCCTATCCTGCGTGGCCGATGATCCGCGAGGCGACCACCGGTGTGCTCGGCTGGTCGAGCCGCGGCCAGCTGGAGGAAGAACTGGCCGCGGAGCGTGCGCGCAGGGCGCCGATCATGCGGGCGGTCGCGGAAACGTCGATCGAGGCGCTACCGAACAATCCCCAACTCATGCAGGCCGCGGTTGAAGGCGGCCGTGCTGCCTTCCGGGTCAATTGCGTCCAGTGCCATGGGTCGGGGCCGCGGGCTCCCGAGGGTATCCCAACCTCAACGATGACGATTGGTTGTGGGGGGGCGACCTGGAGGCGATTCACTACACGGTCGAACATGGCATCCGAAATCCCGGGCACGACCAGACCCGCATGTCGCAGATGCCCGCCTTCGGCCGCGATGGCCTCCTCCAGCCGGTCGAGATCGACGACCTCACCGCCTATGTCCGCACAGTCAGCGGTCAGCAACGCGCCACCGCTTCTGCCCAACGTGGCGCCGCCCTGTTCGCCACCAACTGCGCCGCCTGTCACGGCGACGACGCGCGGGGCAAGCGCGAATTCGGCGCGCCCAACCTGACCGACGCCATCTGGCTCTATGGCGGTGACGAGGACGCGATCCGCAAGTCGATCCACGACGCCCGCTTCGGCGTCATGCCGGCCTGGGGCGGAAAGCTCGATCCGGTGACCACCAAGATGCTCGCGGCCTACGTGCATTCCCTAGGTGGCGGCGAGCGCAAAACGATGCAGAGACCGGCGACGAAATAGGGCTGGCGGGTGTGCCGGCCCCAACCGGCACAAGCACATGACCGACCAATCGACCCCACCGGCCAAGAGCCTCTACGCGAAGCGCGAGCCCGTCTATCCGCAAAAGATCGACGGGCGCTTTCGTCGGCTGAAATGGCTGATCATGGCGGTGACGCTGACCATCTACTACGTCACGCCCTGGCTGCGCTGGGACCGCGGGGCATATGCGCCCGACCAGGCGGTGCTGCTGGACGTCGCCAACCGCCGCTTCTACTTCGGTCCGCTCGAAATCTGGCCGCACGAATTCTATTATGTCGCGGGCCTGCTGATCATGGCCGGCGTCGGCCTGTTCCTGCTGACATCGGTCGTCGGCCGCGCCTGGTGCGGTTATGCCTGTCCGCAGACGGTCTGGACCGACCTGTTCCAGCATATCGACCGGTTCGTGGACGGCGATCGCAACGCCCAGATGCGGCTGGCCAAATCGCCGTGGAACGCGTCGAAGCTCGCGCGCCGGACCTTCAAATATGCAGTTTACCTGGTCCTCTCCCTGGCCACTGGCGGGGCATGGATCTTCTATTTCGCTGACGCCCCGACCCTGGCGCAGAAATTCGTGACGGGGGAAGCCAGCACCATCGCCTATTCCACCGTCGCCATCCTTACCGCCACCACCTTCACCTTCGGCGGGTTCATGCGCGAACAGGTGTGCATCTACATGTGCCCCTGGCCGCGCATCCAGACGGCGATGACCGACGAAAAGTCGCTGATCGTCACCTACAAGGACTGGCGCGGCGAACCGCGCGGGCGCGGACGGCGCGAGGCGACTCTGGCCGACCTCGGTCTCGGCGACTGCATCGACTGCAACCAGTGCGTCGCCGTCTGTCCGACCGGCATCGACATCCGGGAAGGCCCGCAGGTCGGCTGCATCACCTGCGCGCTGTGCATCGATGCCTGCGATCGGGTCATGACCAGGATTGGCAAGCCCCGCGGCCTCATCGATTATGCGACGCTGGACGATTGCAGGGCCGAAGCTGCCGGCGAAACGCCGAAACCGTTGCTCAAGACGCTGCTCCGACCGCGCACCCTTGCTTATGCGCTGATCTGGTCGTCGGTCGGCCTCGGCATGCTCTTCGCGCTGGGTGACCGGGCGCGGCTAGACATCAGCGCACAGCACCAGCGCAACCCGGCCTTTGTCCAGCTCGCCGACGGCGCGGTCCGCAACGGCTTCACCCTCAAGCTCAGGAACATGCAGTCTCGGCCGCGGGCGATGGTGGTCCGGCTTGAAGGGTTGCCGGGCGCCGTGATGTGGGGCGAGGGCGGAAGTCGCGAGGCGGCGACCCGGCTGGTGCAGACCACCGTCCCCGCCGACGCCCTCGCAAAACTACCTATTTTCGTTGCCGCCCCCGGTGGGGACAAGGGCGGCAGGGGTTCAGCTTCGTCGTCCGCGCCGCGGACGGCGCGGAAAGCGACCGCGTTGAAGCCGTGTTCGAACGGCCGGGGGATTGAGCATGACCAGCCGTTTTTCAGGCCGTCACATGACCGCGATCCTGGTCGCGTTCTTCGGCGTGGTGATCGCGGTCAACCTGACAATGGCGACCTTCGCGACGCGCACGTTCGGCGGAGTGGTGGTCGACAACAGCTACGTCGCCAGCCAGAAATACAACGACTGGCTGGCCGCCGCCGAGCGGCAGCGGAAGCTGGCCTGGACGATCGAACCTTTTCTCGACGATGCGCGGCATGTCGCTGTCTCCCTGTCCATCGACGGAGCGACGGTCAGCGGCTTCGCCCGGCACCCGCTGGGCCGCGAAGTCGATGTCCCGCTGACCTTCGCGGCCGCGCGCGGCGGCGTTCGTTCGATCAAGGCGCTTCCGCCCGGTCGATGGAACATTCACCTGCTGGTCCGGCGCGGCGAATCCGAAGCCCGGCTGATCGAGACCTTGCAGTGACGGCGCTGGCAGCAATCGACGGCGGCGAACCGCTGCTGCGAACCGTGCTGGCCGTGCCCGGTGCGCACTGCGCCGGTTGCATCGCGAAGATCGAGCAGGGATTAAGGGGTCTGCCCGGCCTTGTCTCCGCCCGGCTCAACATCACGTCGAAGCAGTTGAATGTGACCCATGCTTCGTCACTGACCATTCCGGCACTGGTCGAGGCGGTCGGCCGCCTTGGCTTCGAGGCGCAGCCGTTGAGCGACGCCGCGTCGCGCGAGAAGAATCCGGAGACTCGCAGGCTGCTTCGTGCCACCGGCGTCGCCGGCTTTGCGTCGATGAACATCATGCTGCTGTCGGTGTCGGTCTGGTCCGGCGCCGAGGGAGCGATCCGCGACCTGTTCCATCTGCTGTCGGGACTCATCGCCATTCCGACGGTCGCCTATTCCGGCCAGCCCTTCTTTCGCTCGGCCTGGAGCGCGGTCCGGCGCGGGCGGACCAACATGGACGTCCCGATCAGCATCGGCGTCCTGCTGGTGACGGCGCTCAGCCTGTTCGAGGCCGTTACCGGTGGTCCGCACGCCTACTTCGACGGCGCGGTAATGCTGCTGTTCTTCCTGCTCGTCGGCCGCTCGCTCGACAGCGTGATGCGCGACCGCGCGCGCGATGGGGTGGCGTCGCTCCTCAAGCAGCAGGCCGCCGGTGCGCTGGTGATCCGTGACGATGGCGGCAGTGAATGGGTCCGGTCAGAAGACCTTGCACCGGGCATGCGCATGATCGTCGCCGCCGGCGAACGCGTTGCAGCCGATGGAATCGTCGAAACGGGGAAAAGCGGCGTCGACCTGTCACTGCTGACGGGCGAGAGCGCGCCGCGGCTGCTTGCTGCCGGCGACCGTGCTCATGCCGGCACCCTCAATCTGGATGCCGCGCTGACCATCCGGGTGACGGCGACGGCGAGCGACAGCAGCCTCGCCGAGATCGCCCGCCTGATGGGCGAGGCGGGGCAGGGGCGGTCGCGCTATGTCCGCATCGCCGATCGCGCCGCGCGGCTCTACGCGCCTGCGGTTCATACGCTGGCCGCACTGTCCTTCGTCACTTGGTTGCTGGTCGGCGCGAGTGCCCACCAGGCATTGCTGATCGCGGCGGCCGTCCTGATCATCACCTGCCCCTGTGCCCTTGGGCTGGCGGTGCCGGCGGCGCAGATTGTCGCCGCCGGATCGCTGATGCGCGCCGGGGTCCTGGTCAAGGACGGTAGCGCGCTGGAACGCCTTGCCGAGGCCGACCGGGCGCTGTTCGACAAGACCGGGACTCTGACCCTCGGCCGCCCGGATCTGTTCAACCCGCAGGCGATCCCCGACGCGGCAAAGCCGATCGTCCTCGCGCTGGCGTCGGTCAGCCGCCATCCGCTGGCCTCGGCCGTTCGGCGATCGCTGGAGGCCGAGGGCGTGTGCCCCGCGTCACTCGACAGCGTCTCGGAGACGGCGGGCATCGGCGTCTCTGCAAGCTATCGCGGGGTCGCCGTTTCCCTGGGCAAGATCCCCGGACTGGAGATCGATTCCCTAGCCACGGCCTTCACCATGGAAGGCCACGCACCGGTGATCCTGTGTTTCAACGACCAGCTTCGGCCCGAAGCAGCCGGTGCCATCGAGCGATTGCGGGCACTTGGCATCGAATCGTCGATCGCCACCGGCGACCGGGCGGCTTCGGTCGCGGCCGTCACTAGGGGTCTCGGCCTTAGGGCCCAGTCCAGCATGATACCGCAGGACAAGCTCGACCTGATCGACCGGCTGCAGAACCAGGGCCGCAAGGTGCTGATGGTCGGCGATGGCCTGAACGATGGACCGGCGCTCGCGGCGGGTCATGTTTCGATGGCGCCGGCTTCGGCCAGCGATGTCGGTCAGAATGCGGCCGACGCGGTGTTCCTGGGCGACAGCCTGATGCCGGTCGCGAGGGCCGTTGTCGCTGCCCGCCGGACGATGCGGATCGTTCGCCAGAATTTTGTCATCGCGATCGGCTATAACATCGTCGCCGTGCCGCTGGCGTTCATGGGGCTGGTTACGCCGCTGGTTGCCGCGCTCGCCATGTCCGGCTCGTCGATCATCGTCGTCGCCAACGCGCTTCGTCTGCGGACCGCCGCTCGATGAGCGCCCTGGTGCTCCTCATACCCATCGCCCTGTCTCTGGGCCTCGCCGGCCTCGCCGCCTTTTTTTGGGCAACGCGCGACGGGCAATTCGACGACATGGACGGCGCCGGCATGCGCATCCTGATTGAGGACGAAGATCAATGACGAGCTGGACCTATCTTCCCGAACTGCTGGCGACTCCGGTCCCGCGCTACACCAGCTATCCGACCGCCGCGGAGTTTAGCGACGCCGTTGGCAGGAGCGACCTGGAGGATGCGTTCAACACGATCGACGCCGGCCAGCCGCTCTCGCTCTACGTCCATCTCCCCTACTGCCACGAGATTTGCTGGTACTGCGGCTGCAACACCGGTGCGGCCAACCGGACGCAACGCCTCGCTTCCTACCTCGAGACCTTGGACGCGGAAATCGAGCTGGTCGCGAAGCGAATAGGTGGTCGCGGAAGCGTGCGGCGCATTTCCTTCGGCGGGGGCAGTCCGAATGCCATCTCGCCCGGCCAGTTCGCCTCGCTGCTGGCCAGGCTGCGCTCGTCGTTCGCTGCCGATGACGCGCTACTGTCGATTGAACTCGATCCGCGGTCTCTGACCGGCCCCTGGGTCGAAGCGATCGCGGCGGCCGGGGTCGAGCGCGCGAGCCTGGGGGTGCAAACCTTCGAGGAGAAAGTCCAGCGGTCGATCGGCCGGCTGCAGCCATTGGGCTTGATTGAGACGTGCGTCGGCGAGTTGCGCAAGGCGGGCGTCAGGTCGCTCAATTTTGACCTGATGTATGGGCTTCCCCGCCAGGGCCTGGAGGAATTGGAGCAGACTCTTCGCGCGGCCATTGCGCTGCGGCCGGAACGGATCGCGCTGTTTGGCTACGCGCATGTTCCGCACCTGATTCCGCGCCAAAGGCAGATCGACGGCAGCGCCTTGCCCGACGCCGAGCTTCGCTTCCGTCAGGCGGAGCTTGGCCATCAGATTCTTACCCACGCTGGCTACGCCCCGATCGGGTTCGACCATTATGCGCTGCCGCATGACGCTTTGTCGCTCGCCGCCCGCCAAGGCCGGCTGCGCCGTAATTTCCAGGGGTTCACCGATGATCCGTCGGACGTGCTGGTCGGCCTCGGGGCCAGCTCGATCAGCGACTTCCCCAACCTCTTGGTCCAGACCGAAAAGAATGCCGGACGCTACAGGATCAAGGTCTCGTCGGGCCTGCTGCCCGCTGCTCACGGCATCCGCCGAAGCGAGGAGGATCGCCGGCGTGGCCGCGTGATCGAGCAATTGCTTTGCAACGGCAAGGCCGAGGTTCAGGGTTTGCTCGACCAGGACAGGCTGGCGCGCCTGCGGCCGTTTCTCGACAATGGCCTTGCGACGATCGAGGCCGGGAAGTTGAGGCTTCCCGATTATGGAAGGCCCTACGCCCGGGTCATCGCATCGCTGTTCGACAGCTATCGCCAACCGGCCGCCAGGCGGTTCAGCAGCGCGATATGACGAGCATTGCGGCCTCGCTAGGAATCCTCGCCTGCCTAAATGTGCTGGCTTCCACTTGCTGCATGGCGATCCCCGCCGACCCCTCGGCGTGCCATGGCGGGCGCGACACGCCGAAAAGGAATTCCGAACCGCCCGCGGCATGCCATGCGACGACAGGCTGCGCCGAACATCGGCGGCTCCGGACAATCCCCTAATGCCGTCCGGTCCAGTCCAGGGCTAGCAATTGGTCATGGATTACGACAGCATTTTCCGGTCGGCGATTGATCGCCTCCATGACGAGGGGCGCTACCGCGTCTTCATCGACATCCTGCGCACCAAGGGCAACTACCCCAACGCGCGCTGCTTTGCCGGGCACAACGGTCCGAAGCCGATCACCGTGTGGTGTTCGAACGACTATCTCGGCATGGGCCAGCACCCGGCGGTCGTCACCGCGATGGAAGAAGCGCTGCACGATGTCGGCGCCGGTTCGGGCGGCACCCGCAACATCGGCGGCAACACCCATTACCACGTCGACCTGGAGGCCGAGCTTGCCGATTTGCACGGCAAGGAAAGCGCCCTGCTGTTCACCTCGGGCTATGTCTCGAACGAGGCGGCGCTGTCGACGCTCGGCAAGCTGCTGCCCGGCTGCGTGATCTTCTCCGACGAATTGAACCACGCGTCGATGATCGCGGGGATCAAGAATTCGGGCTGCGAGAAGCGCGTCTTCCGCCACAACGACCTCGATCATCTCGAGCAGCTGCTGCGCGACGAGGCGCCGGAAACGCCCAAGCTGATCGCGTTCGAAAGCGTCTATTCGATGGACGGCGACGTCGCGCCGATCGCTGAGATCTGCGATCTCGCCGACCGCTATGGCGCCATCACCTATCTCGACGAAGTCCATGCGGTCGGCATGTACGGCGCGCGCGGCGGCGGCATTTCGGAACGCGACGCGGTCGCGGACCGGGTGACGATCATCGAAGGCACGCTGGGCAAGGCGTTCGGAGTGATGGGCGGCTATGTCGCGGCCGACCGGACGATCGTCGACTGCATCCGCAGCTATGCGCCGGGCTTCATCTTCACGACCTCGCTGTCGCCGGTGCTGGTCGCCGGCGCGCTGGCCAGCGTCCGCCACCTCAAGGCCTCAGCCGAAGAGCGCGAGGCGCAGCAGGCCGGCGCGGCGATGCTGAAGGCCAAGTTCGTCGCGGCGGGGCTGCCGCTGATGGAAAGCGTCACGCACATCGTGCCGCTGCTGGTCGGTTGCCCGGTCAAGGCCAAGGCGATCAGCGACATCCTGCTCGCCGAATACGGCCTCTACGTCCAGCCGATCAACTTCCCGACCGTCCCCCGCGGGACCGAACGGCTGCGCTTCACGCCCGGCCCCAACCACAGCGAAGCGATGATGGACGAACTCACCAGCGCGCTGGTCGAAATCTGGGACCGGCTGGAGCTGGAATTTCGGCAAGCCGCCTGAGCAAGCCGGCGAACGTCGCCGGAGCGCGGTGAGCGCCCGTCCGATACTCCCCATCCAATCCCCCGCGATACAGATGCTCGTCCAGGTAATCGCTCCTGGCGTTCTATTTCTCGTGGCGTGACGATTTAAGGCGTGGCCGAGCCGTGTTCGGCACGCTTCTGCCACGGATGCGCTCCAGCCTGGGCGCTTTTGTTACCAGGCGCTACACGCGGAGGCCCCCTGTCATTTGGGAGCAGACCAACACAGCAATTGTCGAAGAAGGAAAACGGCAGCCTTCGCCGAAGCGTCAGCTGCCGCATGGATCAAGACTGCTGGGTTCGAGGCCGGCTGCTCGCCGACCTCGATCGCTTTAGGCAACCAGCCGGATGCCTTCGACATGCGGCGGCGAGGGGGCGAACCGGGCTTCGTCAACCGGCTGTCCGGCGAGCTCGTCGGCAAAACCATGGTTGACGTCGCGGTGGTGAGCTTCGTCGGCCCGGACCACTAGCACCACGTCGCGCAAGGTGGCGCTGTCCGGCAGCTGCCAGTAGCGCTTGGCGATCTCCGGCGCCGGGCCGTTCGGACTGCGGCCCTCGTCGATCTCCTTCAGGTAGAGCGTGTAGCTCAACACCGCCTCTTCCTCGAAATAGCCAACCACGCGGTGCGCTGTGCGGGGGCTGATCAGGTAGAGCGCGAAGAATGCGAGATAGAAGACCCACTGGACGCTGAGAATCACGAGCCGTTCGAACACCGTCGGCTTGGCGACCTCGATGAACGTCATCAGGTGCATCCGCTCATTCTCCGCTTCGTCCATCAGCGTGCGAATCCAGCCCTTGTCGTCGCACATGCGGCGAAGGCACTTCAGGTGGTTGATGGTCGCGCCGACCATGCCTGGCACGGCCGCGACGGTTTCCAGCACGATCGCCCGGTGGCCGTAACGCTTGGCGAAGAACGTGTCGGCACAGAAACGCAGGGCCTTGGTGAAGCCGTAGGCGACGCGATCCGACACCCCCTTGGGCGCATGGTGGACGTTCAGATCAACATAGGGTGCGGACATGTTCGGTTCTTTCAATCATTTGGAATCGGTCATCGGGCCCGTTTAGAGAGGGCCCAACCCATTGATAATCGTGGATATTACCTAAAGGCGTCACGACAGGACGGCGATGACGCCGATCGCGAGGACCGCGAACGCCAGCAGCACCGGGACAATAAACATCTGGGCCAGCGCACCGGCGCCGGAGACATGTCCGGTATAGGTCTGCATTCCCTGCGCCATGAAGCGGCTCAAGCTCGGCCTCCGGGCGGGGTCGCGCTCCAGCTTCAACATGATCGTCGGCACGGCGAAGAAGGCAACCAGGAAGACGACGTCAATCGCGATGACGAACAGGCTTTGGCCGGCAGTGGCGATGGTCAGCGCGAACAGCGCTACGATCGCCGCGTAGGTGGCCGCCATCATCACTCCGATCGCGCGCGGCACGTCGGGAACCGCCGCTTCCGCAAGCCGCCCGCGGCCAAGCTCCAGTTCGGCAAGCGCCGCCGAGGCGGGGCCGTCGAGGGTCGAAATCTCGACGACCTTGAAGGCATCGCGCGTTTTGAGCTGCTCGTGGTACATGACTCTGCTCCTCGCTAAGCAAATCCCACTGGTGGGGATGGCCCGACCTAGGGGAGCGAGAAGGGCCCGCCATTACGTGAATCTACGGGTCGATGAGCGAGTTGGACGGGTCGTCGGACCGCCGCGCGCCCTCGTCAGGCACACGTCTTCTAAAGGCGGCACTCGAGCCGTCTGACAACAGCAGTAAGGAAAGGCGAGAGTGGTGCGCGAAGCAGTCTGGCGATAACCCGTATCTTCCCTGATATTCCCGCAAAACAGGGAATTCGCATCAAATCGCGGCCCAAAACAGGCCGATGCGACGCAATCTCGATGAGGCTATTGAGCACCATCGGCAGATTTCTGCGGATTCTCGCGCGAAGACCTCTCACTCCTGTAATTCGTCGGAACAGGGACTTTAATCGCCCGGAACAGGGAGATTAATCGACCGTATCAGGCATTTTGTTCGTTGATCAGGCCAAGGGGGAAAACCTTCATCGAAGGACCCTTGCCGTGAATGACAACAGTTCTCGTCCCCACACTCGCAAAAGCCCGCGAAGCAACCCGGAAAGCGCCGTGGCCCGAAGCCTCGGCTGATCGTCGATTTTCCTGAGCCGCTCGCCGAGTGGTCCGACCCGCCTGGCTTTGGCGAGGCTCTAGCTGCGCACATGTCGCGACACGGCGACACCATCTGGCACCTGCACCGCGCCGTGATCCGCGCGGGCGAAACCTTCGACAGGACCACGATCCGGGAGTGGTGCGCCGGCCGAAAGGCTCCCCGCTCGGCCACTAGTCTCCGCGTGCTCGAGCGGATTGAGCATCGGTATCGACTTCCCGAGGGCTACTTCCGGGCAAAACTGGCCCACCCGGGACGTGCGACAACCGGTCAAGCCGGATCACTCGCCTTTACGCCATCGGAGCGGAGACGCATCGCATGGCACTTGCCGGATGACTTCGACCGGCGACCGCTCAAAGAGCGCGCGGAGATCGTCGAGTGGGTGCAACGCGTCATCATCTCGGGATGCACGGATTACCGTCGTTACCAATGCAAGGTCTTGCGCGATCGCTTCTCGCTTCGCTTCCCGAACCTTGCAGGCCATTCCGGCTCGCCCGTCGTGGCGAATTCAAGTCTGGAGACAGAAAAGGCGCTCAGTCGCGCGCCCGCTGGTGTCGTCGACGCTCCGGTGGAACTTCAACTAGAGATGGAAGCGCTTGTCAGGTTCAAGACTGCGACACTCACGCAGGTCGGCCTCGAGCGGCTCGGGAAATGGAAAGAGGTGACAGCACAACAGAAGGTCGAGCACCTCGGCCTCCTGTTCGGCGCCTTGATGGCGCCACCCGGCGGTGCCGTGAATGGACTCGGCATACCCAGTCAATCGCTGGGCCTGGGCTTGCTCGTCTTTCCGGCGACCTGGGACTGGTATGCTAGGTGGCGCGAGGAGCGTCGCGGCTTCTACACGTCCTGGGAGGTCAACATGCTCCAGTTGGCCAAAGCACTTACGCGCCGGCGGACCGGGTGGCTAAGGCAGCATCCCGGGGTCATCTCACAATTGCATCCGATCGAGGGCCTGGTCACGCGAGCTGATCTCGCGGATGCTTCTTCCGACTGGGACAATTGCTGCGACCGGATGTTCGCTTTCGCCAAGTCGCGGTCGAAGGAAATCGAGCGAGTGGCCCGCGTCCATCGCGATCCCTTCGAACCGATTTTGCCGATCCTCGAAGCCGCGAGCCCGGTCGGAGAATACCGGCGCATCACCGAGGAAATAGTGAGGCTCATGCCCGACAGCAGAAAGCACCCGCGGCCGGCGGCCGAGGCTGTCCGGTCGTTCCTCATGCTGCGATTTGGCCTGCACCTTGGCCTCAGGCAGAAGAACCTCCGGGAGCTCCTGTTATGCCCCGAGGCCGGCAGCCAACTCAAGAGCGTCTGCTCAATGCGCAGGAGGTCGGCGAACTTCGGTGGAAAGATGACGCTGCAGTCTGGGAAGTTCTGTTACCAACTTCCGCGTTCAAGAACAGCGGCTCCTCGTTCTTCGGCGGGTACTCGGTTCGGTTGGCACTTCCCGATCTCGGAGGACTCTATCGGTTCATTGAAGATTATGTCGCAATACATCGCGAAGTGCTTCTTGGCCGCGCAGCAGACCCTCGTACCTTTTTCGTGAAGACGGTTAAGGCGACTACCCGAGACGCGGCTTTTACGCAGACCGGGTTCTACGACGCGTGGCGCCTTGCGATACAACGGTACGGGATCTTCAATCCCTACACCGGCCGCGGTGCAATCAAAGGCCTCTTGCCTCACGGGCCGCACAATGTCCGGGACGTTCTCGCCACTCACATTCTGAAGCAGACCGGCTCGTACGAGCAAGCCAGCTACGCAATCCATGACACGCCGGACATGGTTGCCAAGCACTACGGACGGTTCTTGCCTCAGGAAAAGGCAGGGATGGCGGCAAGGGTACTCAATCTGGCTTGGACCTAACCAACGAACTGAGCCCGGTCATAAGCTCGCAGACACCCAGTGCGGACATAAGCTTTCGACGTCATCGATGCTTGAACGCCCAGCTTCGACCTGCGGAGGAGCCTCCATTAAACATTATGACGAGGTCCTCTAGATTGCCGTTTGGCCAGACAACAATTTCGCGCTCGTCGATGACCTTGACCTGCACAGCATCGCCAACGTCAGCGGCGTTCCAGATAAGCGTCAGCTTGTCCTGCGGCTCCAACTCGAATCACTTCGGCCACGGCTCAACAGATACGTAGATTGGACCGTCGGTAATATTCTCGAACATCTGCTGTGTGCGCGCCATTGTCAGAAGCTATCTGCGTCGGCGAATGATGCCAATGTCCGCTTCCCACACGAACGTGCCGCGTCTGACTTCGACCAAAATCGGACTCCACGCTGATGAACGACCCGACGGTCCGGCTCCGTTTCCCAGGTGATTCCCCTTGCTTGGCCGGTCGCGAAGGCGATAGGCACCACACTTAATGGCGGTAGTATTGTCAGGGAGCGTAAGGGATGGCTGGTCGGTCTAGCGAGAATGGTGCTGTTCAACCAATCGTCGTCATCGGGCGATAAATGCCCCAGCTTTTCACACTTCCTGGGCCTCCCGGGACGGCGAACAATTTCCTGGCGGAATACTTCCTGTCGTCTGGTGAGGACTACGTCGTCGCATCGACGACATCATCATATGCCGCGATTGCTCGAATGTTCTGGGCGGATCACAACGTCACGTCGTTCACCAATCATGGTACATTGTGGAATAGATCAGCCGAAAACGTAACCTCGATCCTCGTCGGATTTAACCTGCCGACCGTCACGAACACCGGCACGATGGTGGCTGAGGCGACTAACGGGAATGCTTACGGCGTATCGGTCGCCAGTCGCGGAGACCTGGTTTCAAACAGCGGCTCGATCTATGCCATCGCGAATGGGAACGCCCAGGCGGTCGAGCATTGGGACCCCGCAGCTCGTATTCAGAATTCGGGGCTCATCGTTGCGTACGCGCCGGCGGCGAGCACGGGCAACGCCGGCGGCGTCGGCGCCGCTACCGCAGTCGCGTTGTTCAACGGAGGCGACCTCCAGAACGATGCCGGCGGGAGCATTTTGGCTGAGGGCATTTCCGCTACCGCCGTCATCTATTCAAGAGGATCGCTGCTTGGCGATACCCTGATCGCGAACCACGGTCGGATCGAAGCGCTGGCGACCGGCGGGGCGCCTTCGTACGGAATCTTGGCGGGCGGTTTGGAAGTCGAGACGCTGAACTTCGTCAACAGCGGCCTTTTGCGAGCGGACATCGCT
Source organism: Sphingomonas rhizophila (assembly GCF_014396585.1). Classification (GTDB taxonomy): domain Bacteria; phylum Pseudomonadota; class Alphaproteobacteria; order Sphingomonadales; family Sphingomonadaceae; genus Sphingomicrobium; species Sphingomicrobium rhizophilum. The sequence goes on along the minus strand of NZ_CP060717.1, from coordinate 1,986,069 downwards.
TGGTCGAGTTTCAGCACGGACACGATGTACGGTCCCAGGGGAAGCGACCGCATTACCAACACGAGCAGCGGTCAGATCTTTGGACGAGTCGAAACAGGTGGCGGGAAAGACACCCTGGTCAATCAGGGCGCGATTCAAGGCGACATCGCCTTGGGCGACGAAAATGATGTGCTGGATACGTCAGGCGGCTCGATCGTCGGTGTGATCGACCTTGGCTGGCACGACGATCAATTGAATGGTTCCGCCGGTTCTGATCGCGCAACTGGCAATCGCGGCAACGATCACCTGAACGGGAATGGCGGTAACGACCTTCTCCTGGGTGGCACCGGCGCCGACTTCCTCATCGGCGGATCGGGTAATGACGGTTTGTATGGTGAAGGTGGTTCGGACCACATCATCAGCCGGGGCGCTGACGTCGTGCGTGCGGGCGAGCAGAACGACCTGGTTGAAGCGGAAGACCTGTCGTTCGCACTGCTGGCTGGCGACGGCGGTTATGACACATTGAGCTTCAATGTCGGCGCAATGAAACTCGACCTGAAGGCGGCCTTGGCCACAGGTCGGCTGACGGGTTTTGAAAATATTCTCCTGAACGCGGACCAGGCTGTCCTGGTTCGAGCCGGGGACGCGCAGACGCTCGGCGGCGGAAAGCTCAATTTTGAAGGTCAAGGCTCAAGCCATATTGCGCTTGTGGGCGCATGGAGCGAGGCTGCTTCCATCACTCGCGACGGGGCCACCATTCGCGTCTTCGTGCTCGGTAGCGAAACGGTGTATGCCCCGTTTGGATTAAGTATTTCGGTCGGAGCTGCAGCGCCGGCCGGCTACTCGGGGCTCGGCTCGATCGCATCGGGTGCGGCCGCTTTGGCGCCCGGTGGCGCGACGGGCCTTGCGCTGACCGATCCAGTCAGAACGGGAACGGTCGCCCTGGAGCATGACTTGTTCATAGACGACGGAGAGGTATTCCGCGCCGACGATGCCAACGTATTGACGGCGACCAATCACAGCATTGACGCTCTCATTAACAATGGTGTCGTCGCACTTTCGACAAGTACCCCCTACATTACCAGCCGTGCCATAACCGGGACTATTGAGTCGATTAGCAATTCTGGAAGCGTTTCCTCCATCGGAAGCGGCGGAGGCTTCGCTTATGCGATCGAGGTCCGAGGTAATCTTGCAAACACTGGCGAAATTATCTGCCAGGCAATCAGTGGCGATGCATATGCAGTAACGCTCACCTATCTCCGGGGTGACAAGGTTTTTGAGAACTCCGGCGTGATTTCGGCCAAGTCCGTTACCGGGATGTCCCATGCGATAAATATTGGAGGGGGGCCGCAACGCCCAACCGCTCCGATCGCTGAAAACCATGGAACGATCGAGGCCATCGGCGGGAGTGGAACCTACGCTGTTCGGCTCAACGCGGGCGGGACGTTTGTAAATAGCGGCAGCATCAGCGCATCTCACGGTGAGGGGAGCGCGGCCAATGACGCAGTCGCTGTGATCTTGCTGACCACATCCCCATGGGCAACGGTCAACTCGTTCGTCAATTCGGGAATCGTCAGCGGCGTCGTTGCGATCCAGTCTACGGCGGGGCGCAGCGAAATCATCAATAGCGGCAGCATTTCCGGAAGCGTGCGGCTTGGTCAGCTGTCCGACGCAATTTACAACTCGGGAAGTATTTCGGGCAACGTCGCCTTGGGCGCCGGGAGTGATCTTTACCGAGGCACAGACGCGACCGCACTCATCGATGTTGAGGGGGGACTCGGTGCGGATATGCTTATCGGCGGTGCCTTCGCTGATGGGCTGACAGGAGGCGAGGGTAACGACCTTGTCGCAGGAGGATACGGTGCCGATCAGCTTTTTGGCGGGGCCGGTTCTGATCGATTCATCTTCCTGTCCGCGAACGACTCGATTGGATCGGCAAGCGATCTAATCCAAGACTTCGAGACTGGCATCGATCGCATCGATCTGAGCGCACTCGCGACGACTTCGGTGAATCTGGCGACGGCAAATGGCGTAACGACTATCACGGCTCAAAGTGCGTCTGGCACGACGGTAATCAGAGTAGCCGGGTCGGTAAATTCCTCAGACATCGACGTTGCACCCAAAGGTTCGACCATAATCGGGACGTCAAACGACGACGCACTGCTGGCGACCGTGGGTGTGACACGACTCAATGGCGGTGGCGGCGACGACTTGCTCGTTGGTGGTTTGGCTAATGACCGGCTCGATGGCGGAGCGGGGACCGATACCATGGTCGGCGGTAAAGGAAATGACACTTACGTCATAAACACTCCCGACGACGTGGTTGTCGAAAGGCCGGGCGAAGGCGTTGATCAGGTCCTGTTGAACGGCCTGAACGGCGACTACGAAATGGCGGCCAACGTCGAGAACGCTACCCTGATGACTGCGGGTCAGGTGCGAGGAAATGAGCTCGATAACGTTTTGGTTGGAAGCACAGGTACCGATGTCCTCACCGGGATGGATGGCGACGACATTCTGATTGGCGGTCTGGGAGCAGACTATCTAGGGGGTGCGCAGGGCGCTGACTTATACGTCTATAATGACGTCTTGGAATCGACTGAAGCAGCTCAGGACCGCGTCGCCCTTGAAACTGGAGTCGATAAGATTGACCTCAGCGCTCTCGACGTTCGGTCAATCAGTTGGACGCATGTCCGCATTCCGTTCGAGTTGCCGTACGTTACCGTGACAATTGCTACCTCGACGGGGACGATGACGCTGCGGGTCACTTTACCCCTTGGCGTTACCGATCTCACGATGTCGGATTTCATCTTGGCGCCCGTTGGTGATGTCCTTGGTACTGATGGTGATGACAACTTGGCCGGAGGCTTTGGTTCAGATCATCTTTTCGGGTTATCCGGGAATGACACGCTCACTGGTAAGGGGGGCGACGATATCCTGGAAGGAGGACGTGGCGACGACCAGATAAACGGCGGAGATGGCTCAGACAGTGCCTCCTACATCACCGCTGATTACGGCGTCCGCGTGAACCTTGGGCTTCAGACTGCGCAGGATACAGTAGGGGCCGGAGCAGACTGGCTCGTAGACGTGGAAAATCTGATCGGCTCGGCTTTCGACGACGTGCTTCGCGGAGATGCGCTCGGAAACTCTCTTGATGGAGGGAGTGGGGCCGATCGATTGGATGGGCTGGGCGGAGACGACCTCCTCATCGGCGGCGCGGGTGATGACCTCCTTCTTGCCGGTGCCGGCAACGATCAGCTTGTCGGCGGCGCCGGATACGATCGAATGTATGGTGGGTTGGGTGACGACACCTACGTTGTCGCCGACGCGGACGACTACGCCTACGAAAACGCGGGGGAAGGACGCGACCGCGCATTGGCCAGCCTGGATTACCAATTGCGCGACAACGTCGAGGATCTGACTCTGACAGGCACCGCGGTAATCGGTAAGGGGAACGCTCTGTATAACGTTCTGGTTGGAAACGCCGTCGGCAACAGGCTCTATGGCTACGAGGGTGACGATGCCCTGGATGGCGGCGCCGGAGACGATTACCTCCTGGGAGCCGAGGGTGCCGACACTCTCACGGGTGGATCAGGATATGACCGGATGTACGGCGGCACCGGGGACGACCGGTATATTGTTTCCGATCTCGCCGACTACGCGTACGAGAATGCTGGCGAGGGCACCGATCGCGTCGTCGCATCGATCAACCATCAGCTTCGCGGCAACATCGAAGAGCTGGAATTATCTGGATCGGGAAATACTCGCGGGTTTGGAAACGAACTCGCCAATCTGGTCCTCGGAAACAGCGGGGCCAACCTTCTGTATGGGAGAGGTGGCGATGACCAACTGCGCGGGGAGGCAGGCAATGACATCCTTTACGGCGAGAGTGGCGCGGATGCATTGAGCGGCGGTTCGGGACTTGATCGCTTCTATGGCGGCGGAGGTGCCGACCTGTTCGCCTTCTCATCGGGCGACTTCGCTGGAATGAGCAGCGGCACTGCCGATCGCATTCATGATTTCAACCGCCTGCAGGCGGATCGGCTTGACTTCACTGCAGTTGATTCAAATGCCCAGACGAATGGCGATCAGGCGTTCAGCTTCATTGGGAGTGCCGCCTTCAACGGCGTGACGGGCGAACTCCGGTATCAACAGATCAGTGGCAACACCTACATCCAGGGCGACACCGACGGCGACGGCAAAGCCGATTTCTGGGTTCGCCTCGATGGTCTTCACGCTCTGAGTTCGGGGACTTCCTGTTGTGATTGGGCGCCGGGTCGTGGCCTGGCGATTCCGGCAACGCAGGTAGCGCCTGCCGGAAATTTCGACAGTGGCTCCGCCCCATGGCGATGGGGCGACCTTTCTGGGCTGATGTCCGCTTTCGACCCAAATCGGACGCTAGCGCTGTGGGAGACGGCGGCACTCCGGTCGAGTTACCAAAAAGAATTTGCCGCTGCGGCCGAGACCTGATGTTCTCAATCGTTCTCAACGCGTTAGCGGGCGGCAATGTCCACCAAGCACATCCGAACGACGGCCGAACTCGTGCGATTCGGTGCAGGCCTGAGGATCGAGTGCGGAGGATGTGGGGCAGCGCGGACGTTCAGTGGCTACGAGGTCGGGAAGCTATGCGGCGCGGGCAGCCTGAGGGCGTTAGGCCTCGTCTCAAATGCTCCAGGTGCGGCAGCAAAGAGGCCCGGTTGATGATCCTGCCACTGGTTTAGACACGGGTTGAAAAGAAAAGCGGCCCGGCCTTGCGACCGGACCGCCTGAGTCACCGGGGTCGATGGTCTATGCACACTGCGCGATTGGGTGGGCCCGTGCGCGCTTACGCATACCGAAGCCAATGGCACCGAATCCAAGCAGCATCATTGCCCAAGTTCCCGGCTCGGGACAGCACCGGGAGTTGCACCGATAGCAAATTCAGCGCCCCAGTTGTTCGAAGCCAGACCGGGAATGTTCAAAGTCTGCAGTAATGAACCCGAGGTCGAGTACTGACGGATCGCGTTCGACCCGTTAGAAACGTACCAGAGCGTCCCGTCCGCGGTGTCATAAGCAAGTGAACCGCGACCACCAGCATGATTGAATTGACTGATGAGTCCGCCCGCCAAGGTATACTGGAAGAGCGTCGTATTGTTCGAAACCCATAAGTTTCCGCTCAAGGTGTCATAAGTGATCCCGACGAGGTCCGAACCGTGCTGCACGTTGAAAAGGGCGACCGGGTTGGTCCAGTCTAGATTTGCGCGATACACGGTCGCGCTATTCGTGAAGGCATTACCCAGCTCGAAGTTGTAAACGCCGTTCGTCGTTCCATCCACGGCATTCACATCGGCAGCCGGAGCGGTTACGCCCGTGGGCGATCCATCCAAATTGTATTGCGACGAGTTGCTACCGTAGTAATTGCCGACCCACACGCTCGAGCTGACCGCGATTGGGTACTGGCCTGGCAGCGTCGGGGTTACCGTGACGGCCTGGGTGGCCGTGTTGACGATTGCTAGTCTCGAGGAATCGCCGTCGGTTACGTATAAAACGCCGGCTGCGGCAGGCGCTGCGCCGGCGACGAAACACACGGCTGCCAAAAGCGTCTTCGCGAATTTTTTCATTGAAACCCCCCAACGCGACACAAACGAGCTTAGCTGAATATCGGTTAACGGAAATTAAGCAAGTCGCACTCGTCCGCATCCGCATGTGCCGATTTGAGACTCACCGGTAAAAGGGGCCCTGTCAGACCAGATGCACCTCTGAGTAAGGATCGCAGGGTAGGGGCGCTTCATGCCTCGCCCCCGCAAACCTGCCAGCCCGTTCCGCTATTTCAACAGCTCGCCCGAGATCATCCGCCTGGCGGTGATGCTGTACGTCAAATACCCGCTTAGCTTGCGCAACGTCGAGGACCTGCTGGCCGAGCGCGGCATCGATGTCAGCTACGAGACCGTGCGCCACTGGTGGAACAGGTTCGGGCCGATGTTCGCCGCGGACATTCGCCGGCAGCGGGTGAGCGCGATGCGCGGGATGCGCCAGTGGCGCTGGCACCTCGACGAGATGTACGTAAAGGTGAACGGCGAGATGCGCTACCTGTGGCGCGCCGTCGATCATGAGGGCGAGATCCTCGAGAGCTTCGTTACCAGGGAGCGGGACAAGGGTGCAGCGCTGAAGTTCATGAAGAAGGCGCTCAAGCGCTACGGCTCACCGGAAGCCATCACCACCGATGGCCTGCGCTCCTACAAGGCAGCGATGACCGAGCTCGGCAACCGGGACAAACAGGAGGTCGGACGCTGGGCCAACAACCGCGTCGAGAACAGTCACCTCAGCTTCCGAAGACGGGAGCGATCGATGCTCAGGTTCCGACGAATGAAGACCTTGCAGAAGTTCGCATCCGTCCACGCCAACGTCCACAATCACTTCAACTCCGAACGTCACCTCGTCGATCGACAAACCTACAAGGCACTCCGCTCGGCCGCCTTGGACGAGTGGCGGCAGCTTGCCGGCTAAACCCGCGCCTCAAAGACCGAACTGCGCCCAATCGGAGAATTGTGCGACTTAGTCTGACAGCGCCATCGAACACTATGGCAAGGCGATCGAGGCGCACTCCAGCGAGTTTCGGAAACATTTCGAGTTCATCGAGATGGTCGAACATGAAAACGTGGTGGACCCCGTGCCGAAGGAGAACGAGAAGCATCACGAGAGATTCGTGAATGGCTTGAGGAAACGGACGAGGCGTCTCTGAAGTCAGGATGGGACTGGCCGGTGACCGAAAATGCGGGATGACATTCAAAGCCTTCGGGCGGAAAACCAAGAGCTGCGAGACCGTGTTCGATCGCTCGAGGAGCAGGTGCGTTTTCTCGGGCAGCACCGCACCTTGGCCGCCGGCATAACCGGAGAACAGCTAGTCGCGAATCTGGTCGGGGGACACCTCACGTCCCACGGCGCGCCGCACGACATCGAAGTTCGTGGAGAACTCGTAGAGGTCAAGTTCGCGAAATTGTCACGACCGAACCGCTCCGCGCCCACGCTCCGCTGGCAATGGCAGAAAATCTACGGCGAGCGCGGAGGGAAGGCCTACGATCACCTCCTGCTAGTCGGAGAAACGGATCCTCGATTTTCTAGCTTCTATCTCGATCCTGACTCGCCCTTCGTTTTCTTCCTCGTGCCGTTCGCCGAAGCCCGGCGCCTTTGCATCAAGGGCAACCCGCTCGGCATGACACTCAACTCGAACCCGGTAAGTGCCCGCGGGTCGTCGGTCGAGCTCTTCGAGAAATGGCAGGTAACCGCGAGTGAAATTGAGCGCCGATTCCGATTAGCTGGCGCCGAAAAATCGGTTCAAAGTTGACGAAGTCAGAGTCGAGCGGATTGCATCGACGCCCAACTGCGTAAGACGGAAGGCATCATTGCCCTGGGCCGTTCGGTCCACCGTGGCAAGGCCAGCACGCAGGATATCGCTCGAGGCGCCGTTCTCGATCACGCCGGCCGGCATTGGTAAGTGCCGAGGGACCAGTTCGCCGACTTCGAGCTTCACGTGCGACGCCGCCGCTGCTGCTGCCAACGCAGCGATGCTCCGAACCGTTGGAGATCTCGGAGATTGGTGTGGCGACAGGCTCTTTGTCACGAAGCGCATGCCCTTGATGGGGACGCTCTCCACTACAACGTCTTCGGGGAGGAACTGCGAGTAGAATTGCTCTATCTCTGGGCACGTCATTCCTGACCTCTCATCGTTGCAACGTCGGGATAAACGTCGACGATGTAGCGCGACAACGGATGACGCTTGGACAGCCCTAAGACGTGAAACGCGACCTGGTAGGCCGCTTCCCATGCTTCCGGCGTAGACGGGCCACCCATCTCGCGGTCGTTCAGGAAATTCACGAGGACAAGATAGGCGTCCACACCTCGCTCTCGTAGGAAACGGAGATGGGCTAGCCGGTTCGCGATCTGGTAGAAATGACGGCTCCAATCGGCATGGCCTTCGCGGGCGCCGAGCAACTGCGCACAGGCATTCAAGTTGTCGGTGATGCGGCGCCGCGAAGCTTGGCTGGCGCCCGTGGGAGGCGAGCACATTTCCCCGACGTGCGCCTTGGCTTCGACCAAGATGACTTGCCCTTTCGGGCCGACGCCAAGCGCGTCCCACTGCGGACCGCGCGATGGCCAGAAGTCGGCCAAGTCGGATCTCAGGTGCCCGAGATCAACGATGTCTAGAAACTCGCCGTCACGATACTCCGCGTAGTCATCGCCTGAGAGCGGCGAGCGCCACTGGACGTTTCCGCCAAGCTTGGCTTCGATCGGGTCCTCAAGCGAAGACCATCGGTCGTTCACCGAGAGCTGAATCCACTTGAGACTACCCCGACTCCCGGTTGGCTGCACGACTCTGGACATGGGAACAGCCTACTTTCAAATCCCGAGGTGTCGACAAGCAGATGTCAGCTGGTTGCTAATTCAGGTTGACCTCGCAAAGATGGCCATCGTGCGTTGAAGTAACGGGGGCGTAGGTTTGATGGTCGAAATCAGCTTAGGACGGCTTGCGAAGGTAGAGCTGCGCGATATCTGGGCGTCTGAGGCCACCTCTTTTACGCCTTGGCTGGCGCGCGAAGAGAATCTGGCAGTTCTCGCGGAGACCCTAGGCCTAGAACTGGAACTAGAGGCGCAGGAAAAGGCGGTAGGCCCGTTCCGAGCAGACATCCTTTGCAAGGAACTCGGCACCAACTCCTGGGTACTGGTAGAAAATCAGCTCGAGAGAACGGACCACTGTCATCTCGGCCAGCTCTTGACTTACGCCTCTGGCCTAGAGGCCGTCACCATCGTGTGGATTGCCGCCCGGTTCACCGAGGAGCATCGGTCTACGCTCGATTGGCTCAACAAGATCACGGATGACACGTTTCGCTTTTTTGGCCTCGAGGTGGAGCTCTGGCGCATCGGCGATTCACCCGCCGCTCCAAAGTTCAACATCGTTTCCAAGCCAAACAATTGGTCGCGATCCGTAGCGCAGGCCGCCCGAGCAATTGACGAGTCAGAGCTTTCCGAAACTCGCGTCCTTCAACGGGAATACTGGGAGCAGTTCCACCTTGAGCTCGATCGGCACAAAGGCCCGATTGCCGGCAACCGGAAGGCGCAACCGCAGTCTTGGATGACGTATCCCGTTGGCAGGAGCGGCTTCATGGTGAGTGCGGTGATGATCCGCCCAAAAAAGCAGGTGCGCGCAGAGCTCTACATTTCAAACGAACACGCGAAGTCGTTTTTCTATCAGCTTCGAAACCAGCAAGCCGACGTCGAGCGCGAGCTAGGATACGAGCTTCACTGGGACGAACTTCCAGACGCCCGCGACAAGCGAATCTCGATTGCCTTGAGCAACGTGGATCCGGAGGACCGTTCTGACTGGCAGAGGCAACACGCGTGGCTTGCCAAGCACGTGAATGATTTTCGAAAGGTGTTCGAAAAGCGCGTTCGACAACTTCGAAGCGAGGATTGGCAGGAGCCTGCCAGCAGCCTCGAGGAATCTGTCTAGCGATCAGCTACCGCCTGCTTCGTGCCAGCGAAATAGCTGCATCTGCGCCTAACTGGGCAGGTGGGACATTCGGGCTTTCGCGCCTTGCATGTCAGTGCTGCGAAATCGAGTATCGCCCAACTCCTGAACGCGGAGTCACGACCTCGGACAAACCACTTGGCCGCGTCTTGTAGCCACGGATCGTACCTGATGTCGGCCAAGCGTCGCGGCCGGACAAAGCGCTCGATGACGCGTGCCATGTTGACGTCGATGAGGGGCAATGACTGCCCGTGCTGGAATGTCAGAATGGCATTCGAAACATATTGGCCGACCGCAGGTATCTCGGAGTGTTCACTTTGGTGTTCCGGAAAGGACCCGTTCCTGTCCCGAGCGTACCTCGCAAGACCGATAAGGGCGACCGCCCGCCTCCGCCACAAGCCTAGCGGCTTCAAAAACTGTTCAAGATCCTCGACCTCTGCTGACGCGAGCTCTGACCAGCCAGAGTACTTTTCAAAAAACGCCCCGTAGAACCGCGACACGGCCGTAGCGGTCGTGCGTTGCAGGAGAACCTCGACCGCGATCTTTTCATACGTTGATACCCCATCGTCTCGCCAAGGGAAGGTGCGCCCATGCTCGCTGGCCCAATCAAGGAGATCCCTCGCGAGGCGACTGAGCTTTACCTTCTGGCCACGTGTGAGCGCGTCAGGCGAGGGCATAGGTCCGCGACGGGGGGAACAGGGCGCCAAGATTTGCGGGATGGATCTTGAACAAATATCCATGGTCTCGAGCCCGCGTCGGAGAGATTTTCGAGAGGGTGTAATCCATCGAAATGACACCTGCCTCGATTAGGGCCTCGAGGTTGCGAACCTTCGGCTGCTTGGTGTGCTCGACCTCGACATAGCAAAACTCCTCGTCCTCGCCCTTGCCGCGACACCGCGCACGGACCCAAAATGTCTCGGCATGCTTAGAGGCCAGGCGGTCGCGGAGAGCTTGCATTCTCCAGCTCACATCGTGCGTGATTACGGAGGTCACAGGATCGACGTGCACCTGCCGCAACAGGTCCGCCTCAGCTTCGATGTCGAGCTTTAGCCCCATCGAGTTCGGCCGCTTGCCATCCAGCTCATGGTACAGCTGTAGGCGCCCCTCCCGCTCGTAGCCCCGTCGCTCCAATAGGCCCATTGCTGACCTGACAGGGCTAAGCTTCCAGTCCGGCACCTGTGAGAACAGGCTCGACCTGTTGATGGTTCGGCCAACTCGCTTTGCCTTCAGCTCGATTCCCCGGAAATCGGGCAGTTGGCTCGAGTTCGCGGCAATCCCAAGAAGCGTCTCTAGCGTCATGCCAACGCCCGTGTCGCCTGGCCGCAACGTTTTCACGTAGCCGCGCTTAGCGACCTCACGCAGTAGCCCAAGGAGGTCTTCAACCGCCCCGGTATCGCTCTCTTCTGCTTTGTGTACGAGCCGTCCAAAGGGCGATGCTGGGTCCCCGATAGCTGCCCGAACCCGCGGGTTACTGAGGTTTGCAACGTAGAGCTCGTCACCGAGGACGACCAACGCGAGAAGGTTGAACGGATTTGCGTTTCTTCGTGTCGCCTCGCCTAGCCAGATCCGCGGATCACCTGACTTGGTCTGCGGGCGATAAAGCGAAACGCGAGTGCGCTCGAGGCCCGTCTCTGTCACGAAGAACGCGTCACGCACGACCTTCGCCTCGGGCCCCTGATCTTGCGAGGCGTAGTCGTGAAAACCTTTGTCCGAGAGGTAGTCCCGAGCTTCCTCGGTCGCGTCCATGATGGACTTGTCGAGCCCTGTCGGTGTTGGCACCAGAAGGGTGGCGTCAATGTCATGCCGGGTCAGGAGCTCAAGCGCGTCCTCGACTGGGAAATCACTTTTTGCCAGCATCTCCTAGCGCTTCCCCGAGGATGCGCTTGAAATGCTTTCCGACGCGTTCCGCGAGCCCCACCGGCACGGCGTTCCCGATTTGAGTGTATTTCGGGACCTCACGGTCAAAGATTCCTTCCCTCGGATTCCCGGCGCGACGAATGCCGCCGGTGGTGCGCTTACCTTCAAACCTGTACCAGTCGGGAAAGAGTTGCAATCTTGCCCACTCGCGCACCGTCAGCGTTCGTGGTTGAGAAAAATGCACGTAGTCATCTGGCATCGAGGTCGCCGTAATGTTGGGTGGGCGATTGCCCCAGGTCTTCAACAATACGCGCTGCGAGAACTTCTTGGTTTGAGCGTCGTCCGGGATCTCACCATTGTTCGCGAGCATATGCTTGAATTTTTGCACGATGCGCGGAGCGTGTTTCGAATACTCGTGGTCGGTCAGCTCGCCTTTCGACCTGTGCTCATGTGCTGGAGCCGGTACGCGCATGGCGCGTTGCTCCTCGGTCTTTGCGGGGTGCGGATACTTCAGTGTCGCGAATTTACCTGCAGGGTAGACGCTCTCCTCCAATGCCTTCTCGATCGCCGGGTCGACGAGATCTCCCAACAGGTCAATGAGGTCAGGGCACTCCGATGGTTCGCCAGCCGGCAAGAACCCGCACTTTACCGCGTCCTCCTCGTCGACGTCTGGCTTCAGCGTCTCGCTGTTCTTGAGGATGTCGTTCCGAATGCCGACGAGAAGAACGCGGGGACGGTTTTGTGGAACGCCGTAGTCGCCGGCCCGGACTAGTGACCAGCGCACCTCGTAACCAGGGATCGAACGAAATTCGCGCAGGACGTAAGGCCAAATCTTGTCATCGCCATCGCGCGTCCACTTTGAGTTCAACAGGCCCCTGACGTTCTCAAACAGGAAGATGCGCGGCCGTAGCCTCCGGATGATTGCCGCCATGCGCTGGTAAAGCTGGTTCGACGGTAGATCCTTCTTATCCACCGAATACGATCGCCGGTGTCCAATTCCCGAATAACCTTGGCAGGGCGGGCCGCCAGCGAGCAGGTCGAGCGTGCCCTGCCCGTTTCCAGCCGCTGCGGCCTTCGTGTCGGGCAGCTCCAGCCCCAGCGCGACTAGGTCATCGACCATTTGTTCGAGGCGCTCGCCCTGAAGTTCGTGGGCATCGTTGCAGCGAAGGTTTGGTTGGTCGGCGAACGGCTTGCCGCCAAGCACGTGGTGCCGATTGGCAAGGTAGGTCGCCATCGCGTGCTCGTTGAGCTCATTCACGAAGTACGGGGTAAAGCCGGCGTTCTCCATTCCCAACGACAGTCCACCGCATCCGGCGAATAGGTCGACCATCGTCAACCTTGCTGCATCACTCATGATCGTTACTGTTTCCTAGGGCTCGTGACTCGGCATGACCATGGCGACTTGTTATGCCGAAGTCCAGGGGGTTCGGCGGCTGCGATGCTTTTTCCCGCCTTGCCGGGGGCCAGCGCCGCACTTACGCTCTCGCGATGGCTGGGGGTTATCGCCGAGTATTGCTTACCGAAGACGTCCTCACTCGCAAGCCGGGAGCGCCGCCCGCTAACTCGACGAACCTAATCTTAGTGGGAATGGGATTGGTCGCCTTTTATTTCTACACCGAAAGCGAGAACCGGGCGGCAATACGACCAAGCGATTGGGATCGGTGTTGGACCTCTCAATGCCCGACAATTGCTAGTGACGCTGCAGAACGCCTTTTGGTTGCGCGAAGGGAATAGCGCCCAAGCTGGTTGCTATAGCCACGCCGAAGGCCGCGGCGTCAAACCAGACCGGGAATTGAGGCAGGCGTCGTAGAATAATCCCCTTAACCGTGATTGTGCGCTTCACAGGCTTCGAAGCAATGGATATTCACGCGGTTAAGAATGGCCGCCTCCCACACCATTGAGGAGTTCACGCTCCAAATCACGCGGACCGATCGCCGCCCTTCCTCCGACGCGCTTCGGATCGCCGTCTTGGGGTGTTTGGCGAGCTTGGTTCATTGATGAGCGAAATTAAGAAGGAAGTCAGGGAAGGACCTAGTTACATTTCGTTTCGCGACACGCTTGTCGAAGAAGCGGGCGATCTTCTTTGGTACTTCGGAGCTCTCGCGCACTCGTTGGCACGCCCATTGAGCGAATTGTTTTCGGCAGCACTTGGACGGCGGGTCGATGAGCGTACATCATTCACTGTGATTGCCAAATACGCTCAGTCAATCGAGTCCCTATCTGGTGACCCTTGGCTTCATGCCGGCGAGCACGCTGGCGCGCTTGCTTCCAACCTTGCGAATGTGGGCAATAATCCGCGCCTCTTCGATCTGGCTGCTGCTGCGCTGCGATCCACTCTTGCTGCATTCGCGTCGGCGGAAATTGGACTGGACCAGGCAATTGGTCATAACATTACAAAGAGCCTGTCTCGATTTCCGGTTAGCCGCAAACCGCTGCCCCTGTACGATGACAGGCCCGCTCCGGACGGAGGAACCATTAGCGCCGACGAGCGCATACCGAAGCACTTGCCGTTTGAATTCGACGAGGTTGAGGTTGGCGCTAAAAAATTCGTCGTCCAGAAAGTATTCACGATCAAAATCGGGGATCCCTTAACGGACAACATCGACGTTCAGGATGACTATCGATTTCACGACGTCTTTCACATTGCCTACGCCGCGATCCTTGGCTGGTCGCCGGTGCTGCGCGCTTTGCTGAAGGTAAAGCGTAAGAGCCACCCAATCTTAGACGAGAATCAGGATGGAGCGCGTGCGATCCTGATTGAAGAAGGGATCTCAACCTTCGTGTTCAATCACGCCAAGCCGCATTTATTTGCTGGCGCTACGGGTGTCGATTACCGGCTGCTTTCTACGATCAAGGAATTTGTCCGTGGCTATGAGGTCGACGATCAGCCATTGTGGGCTTGGGAAAGGGCGATTCTCCGGGGCTACGAGGTGTTTCGTCAATTGACGACTGAGCGGCGTGGGCGCGTCACGATGGACTTGGTCCAGCGCGACATTTTCTTTGAAGGTTTGGGTGAGCGGTGAGCTGGGAAGCGGACTTTGTCGTACACCTGTCGGAGACGCAGCTGAGCAACGTCTTCAATCCCTACGCTGATCGATGTGAGGTGTTCGACCTAGAGAATGCACCAGCAATCCGCAGGCGTAATCTAGCCGCGGTTTTGCACGCGAGGCATGAAAACACGATCGAGAGCATTTGGTTCGGAAGGGACCTAGGCTACCGGGGAGGACGTCGCACCGGGCTAGCGTTGACGGACGAAGTTACCATGTTGGCCGCTGTCCCAACTCCAAAGGATGGAATTGCCATCGCGAGGGCAACGCGTGGGAGGCGGTCAAGGAACGAACTGCCGCCGTTATCTGGTCGGTCATTATGCGGCTTAAGACCACACCGCTGCTTTGGAATGCCTTTCCATTTCATCCTCACCAACCAGAAAATCCGTTCACCAATCGCGCTCATACCGTGAAAGAGCGGGAAGCGACGGCCTGGGCGATCCATGCACTTGTGGAGAGGTTTGGGAGACCGCGCCTAATTGCTGTAGGAAACGATGCCTCCCAAGCCCTCAGTAATCTGGGATTTGAGCATGAGGCAGTTCGGCACCCGAGTTACGGTGGGCAGCGCGAATTCATTTCGTCTATGGAAAAGCTTCACGGCCTATTACCCAACGAAGCTGGGACGACATTGTTCTAAACTGCGGCCAGGGCGTCTTTGCAGGTCTGTAACATCGCGCGGGTTTGTGCGGCTGAACGCCCAGTACCCGAAAGGTCCAATACCGCTTCAGAGGCGACAATTGTCATCGGTCCCGATGGCGCACCGGATTCCTTGGCAACATATGCTTGCAGCCTTGCCAGTCCGATTAAGTTGCCCAGTGCACGTGCTATGTACCAGTGCGATCGATAGAAGGCGGTGAGGCGCAGCTCTCCCGATCCGTCAATCTTGAAAGACACGTGGCTCAAACACGGGCCTCCAATTTGATAGGCCCCATCGTGATGAGGATCATACGTGGCCAAGTCCAGCGACGGCTCATCAAGGGACAACTCGTAATGCGTGGTTGTCTTGCCGTTTCCCTCGACACGGCGCTTCACTTTCTCAACAAGTCGAACGAGCGGATTTAGAAGACCGCCATCCTTTTGCATTGCCGAGCCATCGTCATTGTGGCGGCGCACCATTCTTTCAAAGTAGGTTCCCCATTGTTTTTTGACCTTTGGGTAGATTGCATCAAGGTAGTAGTCGGAGAACGCCGCTGGCCCTTGGCTCAGGTAGGTATCGAGCGGAAAGATGGTGTTAGCGACCGTCTCGGTGGAGTGCAGTCCGTGCGCAAGTGCAAACGAATTGAACTCTCGGATAACCGTCTTGTCTGCCGGCTGCAGACTGAATGGTTCTGTAACCGAATAGACTAAGTTATAAGCTCGATTTCCATTATTTTCCAAGGCGGTTACCGCCTGAAGCCAAGAACGCGCGACTGTTGGCTGATCATCGAGGGCAAGGGAATTGCGCATAATTCTACGTAAGTCTTATGATGCCCGGCGACCGAAGTGCAAGATAATTGGCAGAAGCCCACGCGTGACCATCTCTTCCCCAACCTGGCCCCCACGAGTTTTTCAGCCTAAAATAACACTTGCCGCTCGTTGTGCGAAACCCAGAAATGATGAGCGCATGGCAAGCCTGAACGGGAAGCGCATCAGTTACTTCTAATGGCATGTCATTCGTCACACGGAAAAATTCCAAGCCGATGTTGAGAACGACGCCTATCGGCATGCCGGCTCGCACAAGCGCTTCAATTAATGGTGCGTCGAATTTTTCGAAATAGCCTTTTCGAGTAAAATACTTGGCTGTCGTATTTACACTAGCTGGCGAATTGTAGGGCCAATCGGTCTCGGTCGTCTGACCCTCTGTGTCGAGCGCGGCGAGACAACCGTTAACTGACATCGCTTCGCTGACAGGCAGCCCAGAAATATAAGCGGCCGCCCGATGCAGTGACTCTGGAGAAAGCAAGTCAGCCATCGCAAGTCTGCTACGATGGACATCGCTCAACGCAAACGAAAGGCATGTTGGTCGACTGCCTTGATCGCGCGCAGAACCCAGGTCGATTAGTATTTCGGGATCAATGGGCGTCGAGGCCACGTATTCCTCGACTTTGCTTAATCAAACGTGCCCGATTTGCACGGGACAAACCCTGTTCAGGCTCAAATACGGTAATCGAGTAAGACGCTCGCTCGATTGGCTCGTTCTCCCAAGGGCGCAAATGGTCGAATACCAATTGAGCAGTACCTGACTCGCATGCCTTGAATAGAAAGCTTCGCACGCTGGGACCACCAACTAGGTCAATCTCCAAGGCCGTACCGTCCTCGATTTGGGCTAGTTGAGACGCTTGTTTGGCCAACTCCCACAAAAATCCGGCGCCTGCCTTCTGTTCAAGGCTAATCGTCACGGTGTCGCCAATCGTAACCGCCAAATCAGACGCAGCGTCTGCCTGAGACAGATTCCAGGCATCAGCACGGGTATCCGCAACTGGCGGCTCGTGCTTTAGGTCGGCTTTGAGTTTCTTCGGCTTCACATTAAGCAAACGCGTGCGATCATCGGACCCGATGATTTTATGGCGCTCCAAAGCCCAAACCGTTGCTTGGAAACTTGTGCCGCACCGAAGGGCCAGCTGATATGCAACTTCGGCCTTTCCGAGATCGCTCCGAGACCACTCCTGCTTACGTGCGTGATGCGCAATCAGCCACGTCGGGAGCAAGAACGCGCCGGCAAATGCATCTGCCTCGATCTCCTGAAGATACGATGCGAAGCCGCCTCTCTTTGGTGCTGACAGATTAAATGCAGCGCGTCGAAGGACTTCCGGACTATCCAGGCTCGGCTCGTGATTCAGTATCGCATGACCCAATTCATGAGCGGCCGTGAATCTTTGGACGGATTGAGGTCGCTGTGTGCTGATCAGCGCACCCGGCTGAACGCCGCGAATGTAAGCGCCGAGCAAGCCTTGCAGTGGCTTGAATAGCACCCGAACATCCAACCATGCCAAGGCATCAAAAACATCTACCCGCTCACGCGTCTCAAAAAGACGGGGGCGAGCATCAAGAATTTGAAGAATTCGTTCAGCTTCTCTCGTACCCTTTAGCCGGGCACGCCGGACTTCCAGATTCAAGCTGCGGCGCTCTGCGACCGCGAACGAAGATACGCTGCGAAGCGCTGGAGTTCTCCGATGTCCTGCTCAGACAAGGTTTCAGCTGCTCGCGCCAAGAAGTCAGTCCGTTCCGATGCCTCCTTCGCTGAAACATCTCCAGTGAAGAATTCCAAGCTTCGGCCGACTACTTTCGCAATCTCCGTTAGGAGCGCAGCACTCACCGGCGACTGAGCATCTTCGATTGCCTGTAGCTCCGCTGAAGTGAGGCTCAGCATCTCGGAGAACTCTTCTGGGTTGAGTTCGAGATACTCTCGGGCTTCCCTGATGCGTGCGGCAATCTTGCCATCTGTCTGGTTGCTAGGCATGCTGCTTTTCCTGTTTATCCCGCTCTTTATCAAAGAGAGCCTTCACCTGCGGAACCAGGTGGGCCTTCATCTCGTCGAAATCATCATAACCACCTTCTTTGATGACTGATTCCGGGATTTCGATTTTCACGACTTCCTGCAATGTGATTAGTGCCCGGACAGCACGGTGCGAATCGATCTCTACCTCTGGTTTCATAATGTCTGGCTGGGCCGGAGGATCGTCAGGCAGTGCTGCATCCTCTTTCTCCTTTGCCCACCAGTCATCTAGCGCGGCGATCACATCATCCAGCGGAAAGGCCGCTAGCAGTACCTTTTGCGGGTCCAAGTCCATACAGGCTCCTTTCGACCAAGGTGCCTCATTCTGAGAGGAATGACAAGTATGTTCTCTATTTGTTCGCAAATCTAACAAGCTAGAATCTACGTAGAAGGCCCCGCTTTCGTGATCGCGCAGCTTCCAGTCGCTTCAAAGGGGGCAAGTGGTGACCGAAATGGTGACTGTGGAGACCAAGATGGAGACCAAGCCACAGGCTGACCGCTATATCGGCCATTATAAACGGCTAGATTCTGGGAAAAAGACGGCGGACGCAAGAGGGCTCGAACCTAGGACCCGCTGAATAAGAGTTCGGCGTGGCAATGGCAGCTTGCGAGCATTGGGTAGGAGAGGCCTAACGTCGGCAACTGGCGCAAAGCGGACATTCGGCGCCTTCCATTTTCTACTGGACTACCGCGCCACGCCGAGCATTGCTGGTCCTCCTAAACGCGTAACGCCGCTTGAACCTGAGGTTCAGCGGCTTGGGTCAGTGCAAAGGTGCAGTTCCGCACCAGTCGCAAGGAGACCCACCGTGCCAACCTCAACAAAACCTCGGACAAAGTCAGCAACAGTCGCACGCCTCCTCTCACGCAAGAAGGGCGCAACTCTCCACGAAATTGCCAAGGCGACCCAGTGGAAACCGCACAGCTGCCGCGCCTTCCTCACCGCCATGCGCAAGAAAGAACGCGTGCTGCGGGAGGAGCGCCCCGACGGAACAACCAGCTACCGCATTGGTCGGGAGAGCGCCCCGGAGCCGACGAGTGAGTAGCTTCGAGCGAAAGCCGAGGGAACTAGAGAGCATGACTCCGGCACAACTCCGGGCAGAGTGGAGAAAGTGCTGGCGGAAACCGGCGCCGGAGATCGGCCCAGACCTCCTGCGTCGAGGAATCGCGTGGAAGAGACAGTCCCGCATCCATGGAGATCTCCCACCGCACGCGCGGCGGGAGATCGAGGCGGTCCTCAAGCGCCTGAGTGCCGGCAAGTCTGCGGTCGATAACGAGCGCATCTCACTCAGACCCGGGACCAGACTGGTCCGCGAATGGCACGGTACGATGCACCAGGTAGTGGTCCTCGAAAACGGGTACGAACATCAAGGTCGCTACTACAGCAGCCTTACTCAGGTGGCCTCGGCTATAACGGGCGCCCACTGGTCGGGACCGCGATTCTTCGATCTCAAGGCTCGTAAAGCGCCGCGAAAGCGATGACGACGAAGCGCTGTGCCATTTACGCGCGCAAGTCGACCGACGAAGGGCTGGAGCAGGCGTTCAACAGTCTCGATGCGCAGCGGGAAGCCTGTGCGGCCTACATCCTTAGTCAGGCTCATGAAGGCTGGGAACAGATCCACGAGCACTATGACGATGGCGGCTGGTCGGGCGGCAACATGGACCGACCGGGACTGAAACAACTGCTCGCGGACGTGGCCCGCGACAAGGTCGATGTGATTGTCGTCTACAAGGTAGACAGGCTCACGCGCAGCCTCGCCGATTTTGCCCGGATCGTGGACACACTCGACAAGGCCGGTGCCTCCTTCGTGAGCGTGACGCAGGCGTTCAATACGACCAACAGCATGGGCAGGCTGACGCTTAACGTGCTTCTTTCGTTCGCGCAGTTCGAGCGGGAGGTCACCAGCGAGCGTATTCGCGACAAGATCGCGGCTTCGAAGAAGAAGGGCATTTGGATGGGCGGCCCGGTGCCGCTTGGATATCGGCTGGGCAACCGCAAGCTGCTCATGGACGACGATGAGGCGGAGATCGTCCGCTCGATCTTCCGGCGCTACTCAGAGCTGCGGTCAGTGACGAAGCTAGCCGAAGAGCTGGCGCAACAGAACGTCAGGACGAAGGTTCGGCAGTACAGTAACGGACGGATCGCCGGCGGTGTGCACTTTCAGCGGGGTTCACTGTCCCAGCTGCTGCAGAACCCGATCTATGCAGGGAAGGTGCCCTACCGGGCCGAGCTGTACGATGGCGAGCATGACGGCATCATCGCGGAGCGAGACTGGGCCGAAGTTCAGCAAATCCTTGCTTCCAATCGCCATGATCGAAAACTTGGGAAGCAGACGCGATACCCCAGTCTGCTAACCGGAATGATCAGCGACCCTGAGGGACGGCCGATGACACCCGTGTCCACCCACAAAGGGAGCAGGCGACACCGTTACTATGTTACGAGATTGAGGCCAGGCGAGGACAAGCAGCATGCCTGGCGAGTGCCGGCAAACGAGCTCGACAGTGCCGCGATGGCTGCAGTCTGTGACTGGCTCAGGTCGCATGAACGTCCCTGCCAACCGGGGAAGCTGATGTCTGACCGCGAGCTTGCCGACGAACTCCCTGACTTCTCAATTCCTACGCAACGCAAGGTCCTGATTGAACGTGGAGTGAAAGTACAACTCGGAGAGATGGAGCTGTGCCTCAGTATCGCTGACGAAGCTCAGACCGTGATCCGCCTGCCGGTTCGGACTGTCCGTCGAGGAACCGAGCTGAAAGTGGTTCTGGAGAGTGGCGATCGCCAGCGAGCCCCGGACCCGGTTCTTCTCAAGCTGGTCGCGCTGGCCATGAGCGCACGCAAGTCGCTCTTCTCGAGCAAAACAGATCAGATGACCTCCCACTACAGCAAGCGGCACCTTTGGCAGCTTCTCCGTATCAGCTTCCTCGCTCCCGACATTGTCACCGCCATTGTCGAAGGACGACAGCCGCCGTCACTCACAGGTCGGCGACTGCTACGCGTCACCGACCTACCACTGGATTGGCCAGGTCAGCGCCGCATTCTCGGCTTCAGCTAGGACCAGAACTGCATCTGGTGGCTGCAAAAGAGGCCACTAGAGAATGGCACCTGTTCCCGGGCTATTCGCCGCGCCAGAATGGTCTCTGTGCGAAGACGATCCGAACCGCGGACTCACATGTCGCGGAAACCACGCAATAGATTGTGCCACCTGAGGCACCTCGCGGTGCCAGTCTGCGAATTTGCAAAGAGGGTGGTGCCGCTTACAGGACTCGAACCTGTGACCCCCTCATTACGAATGAGGTGCTCTACCAACTGAGCTAAAGCGGCCCTGCCGGCCGTGGGCCGGGTGCGGGCACGCCCCTACACGTCCGCTGTTTCCGCGACAAGCCCGTCCGGCGCCAACAAATAGGGTTAACGGTTTGGCAAGGCTTCCCACGCAAAATGGGGCGAAATCGGAGTTTTCCGGGGGCCAGTGGTTGATGGACAGTTATCGTGATCATTCCGGCGCGTTCGATGCGCCCACTGCCGAACCGGCGGTGGCGGATGAAGTGACGGTGGCGATCGGCTCCGACGAGCGGCGGATGCACGTGCGCGCCTATAATTACTGGTGCTCGCTCCTCCACGGCCGCGACTATCCGTCGATCGAGGACCTCGATCCCAACGGGCTCCAGGATTTCAGCCAGCACTCGGTGCTGCTCGACTTCACGTCGGGCCAGGCCAATCCGGCGACGTCCTATATCGGCACCGCGATCCGCGAGGAATGCGGGCTTGCCGAGCAGGGTATCAAGTCGATCGCCGACGTGCCCAGCCGATCGCTGCTCTCGCGCCTCACCGATCATTATATGCAGATCATCGCCAACCGCGCGCCGGTCGGGTTCGAAGCCGAATTCGTGAATCAGCGCGGCCACTCGATCTGCTACCGCGGCATCCTGATGCCGTTCAGCAGCGACGGCGACACCATCGATTTCATCTACGGCGTCATCAACTGGAAAGATTCGGGCGAGGCCGACCAGGTCAGTGAGGTGATCCGCCCGGCGCTGCCGCCGCTCGATCTCGAGGAAGAAGTCGACGAGGAAAGCGATCCAGCCGCCGAGCCGGAGCACCTCGTGGACGAGGTCCCCGCCACGCCGCACATGGTTTGGGAGAACGGGCCGCTCCACGACGACGAGGCGGTGACGAGCCCAATCGCTGACGATGCCGGCCTCGCCGACCGCCTCAGCGCTGCTCGCGAAAGTGCCGAGGTTTGCAAGGCGCAGGACGGACGCAGCCGCGTCGCGCTCTATCGCGCGCTGGCGATGGCCTACGATTTTGCCGTCGCCGCCCGCCGCGTGCCGGACGATTATGCCGAGATCCTCGACGATGCCGGCGTGAAAGCGCAAGCCCGCGCGCCGATGACCCCTATCGTCAAGCTCGTCTTCGGCGTCGATTACGACAAGGCGCGCCTGACCGAGTTCGCCGCCGCCCTGTCGAATGCCGAACGCAACCAGGTCGACTTCGGCGGTTTCGAGAAATTCCTTGAAGGGCCGATGGTGGTCTCAAGGGCCTCGTGGCCGCCGAGCGCAAGGCGCGCCGTCCCCAGGAAACAGTGGTCGACAAGGCCGACTTGGGCCGCGACAAGTTGCGCGGTGCAGCGCCGATCGCGCTGGCCAACCTGGCGACCAACGAAGAATTCGCGTTGGTCATCACCCGCCGCAACGCCGACGGGATTCACGAGGCAGTGGCGCTGGTCAACGATCCGGCGACGCTCGAGAAACTGCTGCGCCGCGCCGCCTGACCCGCGACCGGATCGACCAACGGCTGTTGCCTTGCCAGGGGTTCGGGACTAGGCCCCGCGCCATCGCGAGACCCTTGCGGAGCATGCATACATGACAGGCCAGAAGCGCGCGGCAGCGTCACTCCATGACGCCTTGCAGAAAGCGCTGTTGAGCAACGCCCTACCCGGTGAACTGGACGATTTTTCTCCACAGGACCAGGACGAGGCAGCCCGCTTCGTCGCTGAAGTCGCCGAGAATCGCGACCCGGGCGAGATCGCTCTCAAGCTCCTGTCGACCGGCGGCGAAGCCGGCCACCGCCGCATGCGGCTCGCGGTCGTCAACGACGATATGCCGTTCCTGGTCGACAGCGTTGCCGGCGCCATCGCCGCGCGCGGCCTGACCATTCACCGCCTGCTCCACCCGATCGTTCGGGTCGAGCGGTCGAAGGGCGGTGCGCTGAAATCGCTCGACGGAGAGACCGTCGAATCGATGATCTACATCGAACTCGACCGGGCCGACGCTCGCACTCGCCAGGAACTGGTGGCCGAACTGAAGGATGTCCTGACCGACGTCCGCTTCGCCGTCGCCGACTGGAAGGCGATGGTCGCCGACATGGCGTCCGACGCTCGCGCGATCGGTGAGGAAAGCCCCGAAGGTGCAGCACTGCTCGACTGGCTGGCCGACGACAATTTCACCTTGCTTGGTCACGCCGTCGTCCGGAAGGACGGCAAGTTCCGTGACTGCCAGGGCATCCTTCGCCGCGATTCCTTGCTGTGGGACGAATCCCTGGCGGAACGTGCGATTGCCGACATGGATCGCACCCGCCGTGCGCTTCTCCTGCTCAAGGCCGACCGGGTCTCGCCCGTCCATCGCCGCGTCCCGCTCGATGTCGTCGTCGTTCGCCGGGGTGTGGACGAACTGTCCGTTCACGTCGGCCTGTGGACCAGCGCCGCCATGCGCGCTCCTGCGGAAGAAGTTCCCATCCTCCGCCAGCGTCTCGCCGCGCTCGATCGCGAATTCGGCTTCTCACCGTCGAGCCACGGCGCCAAGGCGCTGGCTCACGCCGTATCGACGCTTCCGCACGATCTGATGATCGCTGTCGATTTCGAAGATTTGCGCGCGGCGTCGACCACCGCGATGTCGCTCGCCGACCGTCCGCGGCCGACGTTGCTGCTGTTGTCCTCGACGCTCGAACGGCACCTTTACGCGTTCGTCTGGCTGCCGCGCGACGAGCTCACGACCTCCCGCCGCCTGGAAATCGCGAGCCTGCTCAGTGACGCCACGGGCGCACCGATCACCAGCTGGTCGGTCGAACTCGGCGACGGCGATCTTGCGCTCATCCGGTTCACCATGCGCAGCGGCCCCGGCTTCAAGACCCCCGACGTTGGTGCGATCGACGCGCGCCTGGTCGAGATGGTCCGGGGCTGGGCCCCGGCGGTGGAAGCCGAACTGGCGAACCGCGTCGGCACCGGCCGTGCGACCCGACTGGCGTTCACTTACCTCGATGCGATACCGAGCGCCTATCGGTCAGCGATCCGGCCGGCCGAGGCAGCCGAGGATATCCTGCGCCTGGCAGGTCTCGATAATGAGCCCGGCGATCGCCGTACGGTCCGTCTCTACCGCGGCAGCACCAACGTCGCTGGCCAGCTGCATTTGAATACCTATCGCAAGGCGGCGCTGATCCCGCTCAGCGAAATGGTGCCGGTGCTCGAGAATTTCGGTTTCCGGGTGATTGACGAGCTTCCGACGCAGCTTGGCAAGGGCCTCGGCTTCATCCACGACTTCCAGCTCGAGTTTCCCGCCGGCGCGGACGAGGAGGGCATCCTCGAAAATGCCGAGGTGGTTGAAAACGCCATCGCATCGGTGCTTGGCCGCGAGGCCGAAGACGACCTGTTCAATCAGTTGTTGCTGTACGCAGGGCTGGATGCGCAGGCCGTGATCTTGCTCCGCGCATGGTTCCGGTACCTTCGCCAGACCGGCGTGGCCTATGGCCTCGGTACGGTGGTCGATGCGTTGCGGCGCGCGCCCAAGGCGACGATTGCCCTCATCGAACTGTTCCGTGCGGCCCACGACCCGTCGCGCAATGGCGGCAGCGGCGCGGCGATTGCGCGCAGTGCCGCCGCCTTCGACGAGGCGCTGTCCGACGTCCGTGGCATCGACGACGACCGCATCCTTCGCCTGATGCGTTCGGTCGTCGATGCAACGCTTCGCACCAATGCCTTCTCGCCCGCGGCGCGCGAGGCGCTGGCGTTCAAGTTCGATTCCAAGCTGATCCCGGGCCTTCCGGCGCCGATCCCCTATCGCGAGATCTGGGTCTATTCGCCGCGGGTCGAGGGCATCCATTTGCGCGGGGGCCCGATCGCTCGCGGTGGCCTCCGCTGGTCCGACCGGCGCGACGACTTCCGGACCGAGATCCTCGGGCTGATGAAGGCGCAGCTGGTCAAGAACGCCGTGATCGTGCCGACCGGCGCGAAGGGCGGATTTTACCCGAAGCAGTTGCCGAACGCCGTCACCGATCGCGACGCCTGGCTGGCCGAAGGCACGGAGAGCTACCGCATCTTCATCCGCTCTTTGCTGTCGGTCACCGACAACATCGTCGATGACAAGGTGGTGCACCCTGAAAAGGTCGTCATCCACGACGGCGACGATCCCTACTTCGTGGTCGCCGCCGACAAGGGTACCGCGTCGTTCAGCGACGTTGCCAACGCGATCGCGCTGGACCGCAACTTCTGGCTGGGCGATGCCTTCGCCTCGGGCGGGTCGAACGGCTACGACCACAAGGCGATGGGCATCACCGCGAAGGGCGCGTGGATTTCGGTCCAGCGGCACTTCCTCGAAATGGGCGTCAACGTCCAGGTCGACCCGGTCCGCGTTGCCGGTTGCGGCGACATGTCGGGTGACGTGTTCGGCAACGGTATGCTGTTGTCCAAGGCGATCCAGCTGGTCGCGGCCTTCGACCATCGCCACATCTTTATCGATCCCAATCCAGATCCGGCCAAAAGCTGGACCGAGCGCAAGCGCATGTTCGAACTGCCGCGGTCCAGTTGGGACGATTATGATCGCAAGCTGCTGTCGAAGGGCGGGATGATCATCCCACGCTCGCAGAAGTCGATCACGCTGACGCCGCAGGCGCAGGAGGCGCTCGGCCTTGACGTCGCCGAAACCGACCCGACGTCGCTGATCACCGCGATCCTGAAGGCGCCGGTCGACCTGCTGTGGTTCGGCGGCATCGGCACCTACATCAAGTCGTCGGCGCAAAGCCATGCGCAGGTCGGCGATCCGGCCAACGACTCGCTGCGCATCGACGGTCGCGACGTGGCCGCCAAGGTCATTGGCGAAGGCGCCAACCTTGCCATTACCCAGGCCGGCCGGATCGAATTCGCGGCGATGGGTGGGCGGATCAACACCGACTTCATCGACAATTCGGCGGGCGTCGACTGCTCGGATAACGAGGTCAACATCAAGATCCCGCTGAATCGCGAGATGCGCGAAGGGCGGCTGACGGAGGCGAAGCGCAACGTCCTTCTCGCCAAGATGACCGACGACGTCGCGAAACTGGTGCTGGAAGACAACCGGCTGCAGAGCCTCGCCCTCTCGATCGCCGAGGCACAGGGCGCCAAGGGCCTGCCGGGCTTCGTGCGCACCATCGAGATGCTGGAAGGCAGCGGCCGGCTCGACCGGAAGGTGGAGGGCCTGGAAGGGTCCGACGCGCTTCTTCGCCGCGCGGTCGACCAGCGCGGGCTGACCCGGCCGGAGCTCGCCGTCGTCCTGTCGATGGCCAAGCTGACGCTGCAGGGCGCGGCAGAAGAACTGAAGC
The DNA here is from genome assembly GCF_014396585.1 of Sphingomonas rhizophila. Classification (GTDB taxonomy): domain Bacteria; phylum Pseudomonadota; class Alphaproteobacteria; order Sphingomonadales; family Sphingomonadaceae; genus Sphingomicrobium; species Sphingomicrobium rhizophilum. Next base: position 1,959,646 of record NZ_CP060717.1, on the reverse strand, counting down.
TCGCCGACGAACCGGTGATGGAAGCCGAACTGCTCGCCGCTTTCCCCGACGATATGGTCAAGGCACATGGCGACGCGATCCGCGCCCACCGGCTGCGCCACCAGATCATCGCCACGAAGGTCGCCAACCGCATCGTCAACCGCCTCGGGCCGAGCGTCGCGCTCGACCTGACCGAGGAGGAGGGCGTCGGCCTGCCCGGCGTCGTCGCGGCGTTCCTCGTCGCGGAACGGCTGCTGGACATGCCGATCCTGTGGCAGCGGATCGAACGGGCGAGCATTCCGGAAACGGCGCGCATCGAACTGTTCGCCGCCGCCGCCCGGTCGATGCGCGCGCATCTGGGCGACATCATCCGCGCCGCCGCCGGCGAAACGAGCGTTTCGAAGATCCTCGAAGTGCTGGCGCCGGGTCTCGACCGGATTTCCGACCGGACCGACGCGCTGATCCGCGCCGAAGTTCGCGGCGAAGCGGCCGCTCGTCGCGACGCCTATGAAAAGCTCGGGGCCGACAAGCCGGTGGTGGATGCGCTGGTGCGGCTTTACGAGCTCGACGGTGCGTTCGGCGTGGTCGCGCTCGGCGCGGCCAAGGATTTCGACATTTTCACCCTGACACGTGCCTATACGCGTCTCGGCGAGGTGCTCGGCCTCGACTGGGCGCAGCAACAGACGGCGCGGTTCACCCCGACCGACCAGTGGGAGCGGCTGTTGACCGCCGGACTCACCCGCGACTTCGAGCAACTCCGCATCGAATTCCTGGGCCGGACGCGTAGCGGCGATCCGGACGAAAGCGTCGAACGCTGGGTCGAGCGCAATCCGCGCCGCATCGCCCAATTCCGGGCGCTGATCGACCGGGCACGCCTGTCGGGCAACGTCAGCGCGGCGATGCTCGCGCAGATTTCGGGCCAGGCACGAATCCTGCTCGCGCGCTAGGAACTACGGTGCGGGTCTGCTTGCTGGTTCCGGCGCCCGACTATCCGGAACGCTGGGATTGGGCCTACGGCAACCAGGCCGAGGCGCTGCGCCGTGTCGACCTCGTCGTCGAGCCGCGACCTTGGACCGAACCGGGCGATGTGTCTGCCTTCGACCTGATCCTGCCGTTGGTCGCCTGGGGCTACAACCTCGAGTTCACGCGATGGATGGCGCTGCTCGACCAGGCGGAGCGCGAGCAGTGGCGGCTGGTCAATCCGGCACCGCTGCTCCGCTGGAACAGTGACAAGACATACCTCGCCGAGCTGGGTGAGCGAGGCATTCCGACGGTCGATACCGTTGCCGTAGATCGCCTGGATGATCCCGACCTTGCCGCCGCCCGCTCGCGGTTCGCGACGGACGAACTGATCGTCAAACCACCAATCTCGGCCGGCGCGCACGGCACGTACCGGCTGGGAATGAATGACGTCGTCCCGGACGATGTCGCGGGCACGCGAATGTTGGTCCAGCCGTTCGAGCGCTCGATCGAAGGCACTGGTGAATGGTCGCTGCTAATGTTCGACGGCGTGCTCAGTCACGCGATCATCAAGCGGCCAAAGCCCGGCGACTTCCGGGTGCAGCCACATCTCGGCGGCTTCGACGAGCCATGCGAAGCGCCGGCAGGCTCGGTCGAGCTCGCCCGAGCGGCGCTTGCCGCGGCGCCGGCCCGGGCAACCTACGCGCGCGTCGACATCATCCGAAGTGGCGATGGCGCCCTGAAAATCATGGAGCTGGAACTGATCGAGCCGGCGCTGTTCCTTCACCACAGCGCCGATCGCGGCGCCGCCTTCGCCTCAGCTGTCCGGGACGCCGCGGCGCAGCCATAACCACTGCCGCAGCGTGGACGTCAGGTTGGGGGGGCCGCCCGGCGTGTGCAGTCGCTCCGCGTCGATCCTGGCGATCAATGCATTGAGCGGAAGCGACTCCGCCCGCGCCGCCTCTTCCAACGCTGTCCAGAACATCGGCTCCAGACTGATCGACGTTTCATGCCCGGCAATGGTGACGGAACGCTTGGTCGGCTTGCCGTATTCGGTCATTGCGCCACCCTAAAGCAAGACGGCCCGGAAAACTCCGGGCCGTCGGACGAACGATTTTCGATGGGCGGGACCATCAATACATATGCTGCCCACCGTTGATCGAAAGCGTCGATCCGGTGACGAAACCGGCCTCTTCGCCGACCAGGAACGTCACACCGCGCGCGATCTCGCTGGCCTTGCCCAGCCGGTTGACCGGGATCTTGGCGATGATCTTGCCCAGCACTTCTTCCGGCACTGCGGCGACCATGTCGGTGTCGATGTAGCCCGGCGCGATGGCATTGACGGTCACGCCGTTGCGCGCGCCTTCCTGCGCCAGGGCCTTGGTGAAACCGTGAATGCCCGACTTGGCGGCGGCGTAATTCACCTGGCCGTACTGGCCAGCCTGGCCGTTGATCGAACCGATGTTGACGATGCGGCCGTAACCGCGGGATTGCATCCCTTCGAACACCGCCTTGGCCATGTTGAAGCAACCGCCGAGGTTGGTGTCGATAACCTCCTGCCACTTCTGATGATCCATCCGCTTCATCGTCGTATCGCGGGTGATGCCGGCGTTGTTGACGAGGACGTCGACGGGGCCGAGCTCGGCCTCAATCTGCTTCACGCCCTGCTGGCAGGCGTCATAGTCGCTGACGTCCCACTTATAGGCCTTTATGCCGGTCCGCTCGGTGAATTCCCGGGCGCGCTCGTCATTGCCGGCGTAATTCGCGGCGACCGTCATTCCCTCGTCCCTCAGCGCCATGCTGATCGCCTCGCCGATCCCGCGCGTACCGCCGGTCACGATCGCCACTCGTCCCATCATTCCTCTCCTTATCTTTTCTTATCCCGGATTAAGTCGACTCCATCCAACCGGCAAGTTCACGCCGAACGAGCGCTTCGACCATCCGCATCCCGGTGTCGCCGTCGTTGAGGCAGTCGAGCCGCGCGAAGTGCGTACCGCCCGCAGCGAGGAAGTCCTCGCGTCCGCGGATGCCAAGTTCTTCCAGCGTTTCCAGACAGTCGGCCGAGAAGCCCGGTGCGGCGATGGCGACTGTCCGGACGCCCCCGGCCGGATAGCCGCGAAGCACGACGTCAGTGGCCGGTTCCAGCCATTTCGCCCGTCCGAAGCGCGACTGGAAGGCGATGTCCACCGGCCGTCCCATCGCTTCGCCGAGCAGGCGGGCGGTCTTCTGGCAATTGCAATGGTAGGGGTCGCCAAGCGTCAGCGTCCGCTGTGGCATGCCGTGGAAGCTGAGCAGCAGCCGGTCGGGCTTGAAATCGAGGGCCTCGATCTGCCGCTCGAGATCCTCCTTCAACGCCCCGATGTAGAGGGATCGTCGTAATATGGCGGGAGGGTCCGAAGGGCAGGCTGCCATCGCTTCGCCGCAACCGCCGCGAACAACGCGTCGTTGGCACTCGCCGTCGTCGCCGCGCAATATTGCGGGTAAAGCGGCGCCGCGAGAATTCGCGTTGCGCCCGCCGCCAACAGCCGGTCCAGCGCGGCCGCGACCGACGGGTTGCCGTATCGCATCGCCCAATCGACGACGATCTCCTCACCCAGTCGCTGCTGGAGAGACTTGGCCTGCCGCGCGGTTATTGCGGCGAGCGGAGAGCCGTCTTCCGTCCAAACCTGCTGGTAGGCATGGGCGCTCTTGGCCGGCCGGGTGCGGAGGATGATCCCGTGAAGAATCGGCTTCCACGCGATCGGCGGGATCTCGACGACGCGCGGGTCGGACAGGAATTGCGCCAGGTAGCGGCGAACGGCGCCCGCTTCCGGCGCGTCGGGCGTGCCGAGGTTGAGCAGCAGGACGCCAATGCGCGGCGTTGGAATCGCGGGGTGGTCGGATGGCTTGTCGATCATGCCGGGCTCATCGGGTCGAACGGCAGCCGGCGCAAGCGCTGTCCCGTTGCGGCGTAAATGGCGTTGCCGACCGCAGCGGCCAACACCAGCGATCCGAGGCCGCTGACCCCGCCCGGCGCCTCTCGGCTGTCGATGACCTGGACCTCGACCTTGGGAACGTCGCGCAGCGAATCCAGGCCGAGCGCGGCGAGGGGGCGGGCACGAACGACGCCCGCAATGATTTCGGGCGCCGGGCCAGCGGCGTTGACCAGCGCGTGCAGTAGTCCGCCCTCGACCTGTTGCCGCACCAGTTCCGGGTTCACCGCGCGGCCGCAATCGACCGCCGCGGACAACTTGCCGACCTTGACCCGCTGGTCGGGGCCGATGGTCGCTTCGGCAAGCAGGCCGATATGGCTGCCATATGCCGAGGCGCAGGCGATCCCCATCGCGCTTCCGCGGCCGCCACCGTCCCAGCCGCCGAGCGCACCGGCCGCCATCATGGCGCCAGCCAGGCGCGGCTGCCCGCCCAGCATGCTGATCCGGTAGGCCAGCGGCTCGATCCCGCGCGAACGGGCCAGTTCGTCGATGAAACTCTCGGTGGCGAAGGTCGCCAGGGACTCGACATCGCCGCGCAAGTATCCGCAATCGATCGGCAGTCGCGCGGTCGCGCTTTCGATGCGCATTGCCGGACGGCGTAGGGAGGAACCGATCCCCGCGGCGCGAAGTCCGGCATCGCCGAACCATCCGCCCGGGCCAGCGCGGCGTCGATTCCCGGGGCTCCGACCAGGATGGCGTGCCAACTGTCGAGGCCACCGGCGGGATTGGGCAGCGCACTCATCCGGGCCAGCAGCGGCGGTCGTGGGCGATCCTGGTTCTGCGCGGCGGCCGCCGGAAAGGTCAGCGCGACCGGCCGGTTGGCTGCCTTGGCAAGAGCGACCACGATCGCCACCCCCTCGGCCTCGATCGCCCGGCCGCCCGTATCACCCGCCGCCATCGGGAAGAAGCTGACCGATCCTTCTCCAATGCCGGCCGCGCGCGCCGCGGCAGCGCGGGCGACACCGGGGCAAGGCCCGGCGCCCACACTTCCACCCCGCCGCTGATGAACCGCGCAACGGCCGCGGGCGGTTCCAGCGAGAGATGCACCGCCGGCGCGGAGATATAGGTCGCGGCAATGGGACGAAGGCCGTCGGTCGCCGAGTCATAATCGCCCTGTTCGGCGAAGCTTTTAAACTTGCCCTGCTTCAGCGTGGCGTGAAGCGCGGCTTCGATCGTCGGCGTGTCGGCGTTGGTCGGGCCGGTGAACTGGGGGCCGGCGCGCTTCAGGGCCTGTTCGGCCGCCCACCATGTCGGCCCGATGGCCGCCAGCCAGTGGTCGTTCACGATGAGCTTGATGTCAGGCCGTTCCGCCGCCGCCCGGTCGAAGGCGCGCAGACGGCCGCGGGGCGGCGCCATGCGGATTGACGCGAACACCATATTGGGCAGCCGGACATCGCCGGCGAAACGCCAGCTGCCGCTCGCCTTGGCGTTGAGGTCCAATCGCCGTAGCGGCTGTCCCGACAGGCCGCCGCTGCGCACCGGTCGCAGCGGCGTGTCCGTCATCGGCCCGATCCGTGCCGCGCGTTCGACGAGCGCACCGAAGCCAAGCCGGCGTCCGCCATGACGGACCTCACCTCGGAAAGTGTCGCACTCGTGGGCCGCAACGTCCCATGTCTCCGCTGCGGCCGCGCACAGCAGCGCACGTGCGCTCGCTGCCGCCTTGCGAATTGGGGCTTCGAAAGCGCGGATCGAGGTCGATCCCGCGGTCAGCCGCATCGCCCGGCCCCATTCCCCTTCCGCCAGCGCGTTGTCGTAGCCGGGGGTCACCGGAGCGGGCTCGACCGACACCAGCTCCCAGTCGGCGCCCAGTTCGTCGGCGGCAACCTGGGCTAGGCCGGTCCAGATGCCCTGCCCGGTTTCGGCTTGCGGCACCGCCAGGACAACGCGTCCATCGTTACCAATTCGAAGATACGAGCCGAACACTTCCTCGCCCTCGCGCGCCGCACGGAGCGGCGAGCCCGGGCTTCGTGGCCACAACGCAAAGGCGATGACGAGGCCCGCGACGGCGCCGCCGCCGACCAGCAGGCCGCGTCGATCGACGGCGGGCAATGCCATCGTCAGGCGGTAAAGCGCTGCTTCAGCGCGACGCGGTCGATTTTGCCGGTGCCGAGGCGAGGCAGCGGGCTTTCCGAGAAATGGAAGGTCTCCGGGATCTTGAAGGCCGCCAGCCTGCTGGCGAGCAGAGCGCGAAGCGCGGCCTCGTCGGCCTCATTGCCCTCACGCAGGTGGAGCACGGCGATCGGCACTTCACCCAGCCGCTCCGACGGAATGCCGAACACGGCCGCCTCGGCCACATCGGGACAGGAATAGAGCGCTGCCTCGACCTCCGCCGCGGAGATATTCTCACCGCCGCGGATGATGATGTCCTTCTTCCGGTCGACGATAAACAGATAGCCGTCCTCGTCCTGGTAGCCGATGTCGCCGGTGCGGAGATATCCGTCGTCGGTGAAGGCGGCCCTGGTCGCGGCGTCGTTGCGCCAATACCCCTTGATGTTGGCCGCCGCGCGAATGCCGACCTCGCCGATCTCGCCGCTGGGCAGCGCCTTGCCGGCATCGTCGAGGATGGCGACCTCGACGAAGGGCAGGGCGCGGCCGGTCGATGCCGGCTTGGCGGCGTAATTGCCCCAGTAATTGCCGCACCCGACCGCGTTGGTTTCGGTCAGACCGTAGCCGAGGGCCGGCTGCGCCTCGGGGAAATCATCCTGCAGCCGCTTGACGTGAGCGACCGGACGCGGAGCGCCACCGGCGGCGATGTCGGTCATCGTCGACAAGTCGTACTGGTCGCGATCGGGGTGGTTCATCAGTTCAAGGCTCATCGTCGGGACACCGACGAAATAGGTGATCTTCTCCCGCTCGATCAGCTTCAGCGCCTCGCCTGCATCCCACTTGGGCATCAGCACCATGCCGCGTCCGATGACGAAGCTGTTGAGCAGCAACGGCACTTCGCCGGTGACATGGAAGAAGGGCACGGCGACCAGGGTGCGCGGCGGGTTCTTCGGCGGCCGGCCTTCTCCGGTCAGGATGCCGAGCAATACGAGGATGCTCGCGGCGTAGGTGTATACCCCGCTGGTGACCGCGGCGTGGGTCGACACCGCGCCCTTGGATTCGCCGGTCGATCCCGATGTGAACAGGATCGTGGCGTCGTCCTCCGGGGTGACTTCCGGCAATGGCGTCGCTTCGTCGCCGTCACCGAGCAGCGGCGCGATGACCTGCTCGATCGGCAGGTCGATATCCAGCGCGACGACATCCCCGGCAAAGCTGGTCGCGCCGATGCGGTGGGCGCGCGGGGCATCGGCCAGCACCAGCTTGGGCTCGGTCAGTTCGAGGGCATGTTCCAGTTCATGCACTTGCCACCAGCCGTTGAGCAGCGTCGCGACCCCGCCGGCCTTCAGCGCCGCCATGTAGCTGACGATCCACGCCGTGCAGTTGCGCATGGCGATGCCAACGCGGTCGCCCTTCGCAATGCCGCGCGCCACCAGCGCGTGGGCCAGCCGGTCCGACACCCGATCGAGATCCGCGAAGGTCAGCCGTTCGGCACCGCACACCACCGCCTCGGTCGCTCCGTGGAGCATGCAGAAGGCCTTGAAGAAGGCCGGAAGGGTGGCGGGAAAGTTGGTCACGCGTTGCCGCCCGCGATCGTCCGTCCCGACGACCATGCGGCCGCCCGGCCCGATCAGTGCCGCGAAAGACTGGTCGTATTTCCGATCAAGCTCCGTGGCCGGCATATCCTCTCCTTTGCCTTTGCCGCCCGCCACCCTATGAGGCGGCTGACAAAGAGGAAAGCCCACGATCCATGCAGCTGACGAATAATGCCGATGCCATCAGCTACACCGACCTCGGCCTGTCGCCGGTTGCCCTCGATCTCGGCTTTTTCGAGCTGCGTTGGTACAGCCTCGCCTACCTGGCGGGCATCTTCGTCGGCTACTGGTATCTGTTGAAGCTGATCCGTCAGCCGGGATCGCCGATGGCCCGCCGCCACGCCGACGACCTCGTTTTCTACGCCTCGCTCGGGATCATTCTCGGGGGCCGGCTCGGCTATGTGCTGTTCTACAACCTCGGCGAATATCTGGCCGACCCGATCAGCATCTTCAAGCTGTGGGACGGCGGAATGAGCTTCCATGGCGGGGTCATCGGCACCTCGCTCGGGATCCTTTATCTCGCCTGGAAGCAGAAACTGCAGTGGCTGCGAATCCACGATTATGTCGCCTGCTGCGTCCCCTTTGGCCTGTTCTTCGGCCGCCTCGCCAATTTCGTGAACGGTGAGCTATGGGGCGCGGTGACGACCGCGCCCTGGGCGGTGCGCTTCCCGGAAAACATCGGCGGGGTTCAGGCGCTCGGCCCGCCACGCCACCCGAGCCAGCTGTACGAGGCCGGGCTTGAAGGCCTCGTCCTGTTCGGCATCCTCGCCTTCATGTTCTGGCGGACCGATGCGCGGTACCAGCCGGGCAAGCTCGTCGGTGCCTTCATCCTGTTTTACGGCCTGTTCCGCTTCGGGGTGGAATTCATCCGCGAACCGGATGCCCAACTGACCGAGTTCGCGCAGGCGACCGGGCTTCACATGGGGCAATGGTTGTGCATTCCGATGATCATCGGCGGGCTTTACCTGATGCTGACCGCCGCGCGCCGGCGTGTTCGCGTCGAACCGACGGTCGGCACCGCCAGTGTGGCGTGACGAGGTCCTCCCGCAAGCGGGAGGGTGGGCGTGACGCCGCTGGAACAGGCGCTGCGGGAACGGATTCGGACGGGAGGGCCGATCGGCGTCGACGCCTACATGGAGGCGTGCAACAGCTTCTACTACGCGACCCGTGACCCGCTCGGCACGGCGGGCGATTTCACCACAGCGCCTGAAATAAGCCAGATGTTCGGCGAGATGGTCGGCGCAGCGCTGGCGGATTGCTGGCATCGCGCTGGGCGGCCGGGCGGGACGCGTTACGTCGAGTTGGGCCCGGGCCGCGGCACATTGGCCGCCGATGCGCTGCGGGTGTTGCGGTCGGCCGGCTTCGGCTGTCCCGTCGACCTGGTTGAAACCAGCCCTGTCCTGCGTGACCTGCAGCGGCAACAGCATCCGGACGCGACGTTCCACGACGACCTGACGACCATCGGCACCGATGGTCCCATCCTGCTCGTCGCCAACGAATTCTTCGATGCGCTGCCGGTCCGCCAGCTCGTCGACGGACAGGAGCGGCGCGTGACGATCACCGCCGGCCAGTTGGCCTTCGATCGCGACGGCGCGATTGTCGAGCAGTCGCCGCAGCGCAGCGAGGTCGCGACCGATCTGGCGCGGAGGCTCGACGCGCAAGGCGGGGCGGCCCTGGTCATCGATTACGGCTACACCGAGGGCGCGAGCGGCGACACGCTCCAGGCCGTGCACGCACACCAGTTCGCCTATGTCCTGGAGCGGCCAGGCGAGCACGACCTCACCGCCCATGTCGACTTCGCGGTCTTGGCGGCGGCGGCGCGCGACGGTGGCGCCAGGGTCGGCGGTCCGGTATCGCAGGGCAACTGGCTGGAGACGCTGGTATAGGTCCGCGCGCGATGGCGCTGGGGCTGCCAACCCAGCCAAGGCCGGCGAAATCGCGGCCGCGCGGCGGCGGCTGTGCGACGAGGAGGAGATGGGGCGCTTGTTCAAGGTAATGGGCCTGGCCGGCGGCGAATGGCCGCTCCCCGCGGGGCTGGCATGAGCAAGATTCGCTACCGCGACGCAACCGAAGACGACGCGGCGTCGGTCGCGGCACTGTTCGGGATCAGCTTCACCGACACCTTCGGGCATCTCTATGCACCGGAGGATCTGCAAGCTTTCCTCGACGAATTGTCACCCGAAGCGTTCGCCGGCGAGATCGCCGATCCACGATACGCCTTCCGCCTTGCCGAAGAGGACGACGGGCGACTCGCCGGTTTCATCAAGCTTGGCCCGCCGAACCTTCCGGTCGAAACGCCCCCGACACGATCGAGCTTCGCCAGCTTTACGTCATGACCGAATGGAAGGGCGAGGGCATCGCCCCACGATTGATGGACTGGGCGTTCGAAGAAGCCCGGCGGCGCGGGAATTCGCACATGCAGCTCAGTGTCTATGTCGACAACCACCGCGCCCGCAGGTTTTACGAAAAGCGCGGCTTCGTTGAGGTCGGGCATTACCAGTTCAAGGTCGGGGACCACATCGACGACGATCGGGTAATGCGGGTCGCGCTTTGAGCGTCGAGGCAGTCCGAAGCCAACTCCCGGTGCCGCACGGCTTCATGGGCCGTCGCGGCGGCGTTTCGGCGGGCGGCGATCTCAACTGCGGGCTTGGCAGCAACGATGATCCCGCGCTGGTCGCCGAGAACCGGCGCCGCGCCGCCGGTGCGGTCATGCCGGAAGCACCGCTGGTCGGCGTCTACCAAATCCACTCCGCGGACTGCGTCGCGGTCGAAGCGCCGTGGGGCGACGCCGACCGCCCGCGCGCCGATGCGCTGGTCACCGACCGGCCCGGCGTCCTGTTGTCGATCCTGACCGCCGATTGCGCGCCGGTCCTGTTGGCGGACGCGGAGGCCGGCGTCGTCGGCGCCGCCCACGCCGGATGGCGCGGCGCGATCGGCGGGGTCACCGACGCGACGATTGCGGCCATGCTCCGGCTTGGCGCTCGCATCGACCACATCGCCGCCGCGGTCGGACCGTGCATCGCGCAGCGCAGCTATGAGGTCGACCAAGACTTCCTGGAGCGCTTCCTCGACGACGATGCCGGCAACGACCGCTTCTTTGCCGGTGGCCCGGGCGACCGGCCGCATTTCGACCTGGAGGCCTATGTCGTCGCCCGCCTCGCCGCCGCGGGCGTCCGGCAGGTCGAAGCGCTCGGCCTCGACACCTATCACGTCGAGGATCGCTTCTTCAGCTTCCGCCGGGCGACCCATCGCGGCGAGGCTGACTACGGCCGGCAGGTCAGCATCATCGGCCTTCCCACCGCACAGCAAAATCGGTAGTTGCCCCGCATCCGGCGAGCCGGCGGAGATGCGTCCTGCGGAGGTTAGGACGGAAACGCCCCGGCTTCCTCGCCATCGGCCCCCGCCTTCCTGGGGGCGATGAGGACTTGGCATGACCCGTACCCCGAAGAACCCCGCCCGTTTTATCGGCAACCACCAGCTCGACCCGTCGACCCTGATGATGGGCCACGGCTTTGATCCAGCGCTGTCGGAAGGTTCCCTCAAGCCGCCGATCTTCCTGACCTCGACCTTCGTTTTCCAGAACGCGGCCGAGGGTAAGAGCTTCTTCGAGGGCATCACCGGCAAGAGCGACGGTTCAGGCAAGGCAGCGGGCCTCGTCTATTCGCGCTTCAACGGGCCGAACCAGGAAATCCTCGAAGACCGGCTGGCCATTTGGGAAGATGCCGAAGCGGCACTGAGCTTCTCGAGCGGCATGACCGCCATTTCGACGTTGGTGCTGGCGCTGACCAACCAGAATGACGTCGTCGTCCATTCCGGCCCGCTCTACGCGGCGACCGAATCGGTGATCGACAAGATCATGGCCCGCTACGGTGTCGGCTATGTCGACTTCCCCGCCGGCGCATCGCGCGAGGAACTCGACGAAGTGATGGCACGGGCCAAGGCGATGGCGGCCGAAAAGGGCGGCAAGGTGGCGATGATCTACCTCGAAAGCCCGGCCAACCCGACCAACGCGCTGGTCGACGTCGAAGCGGTCCATGCCGCTCGCGGTGCCGCCTTCGACGGTGAGCTTCCGCCGATCGCGATCGACAATACCTTCCTTGGACCCTTGTGGGCCAAGCCGCTGGCGCAGGGTGCAGACGTCAGCGTTTACAGCCTCACCAAATATGTCGGTGGCCACTCCGATCTCGTCGCCGGGGCGCTGGTCGGCAGCAAGGCGGTGCTCGACAAGGTCCGGCTGATCCGCAACCCGATGGGCGGCATCTGCGATCCCAACACCGCGTGGATGCTGATGCGCAGCCTCGAGACGTTGGAACTCCGGATGAGCCGCGCCGGCGAGAACGCCGAAAAGGTCTGCGCTTTCCTGCGTAATCACCCGAAGGTCGAAAAGGTCGGCTATCTCGGCTTCCTCAAGGAAGGATCGCGGCAGAAGGACATCTTCGACCGTCACTGCACCGGTGCGGGCTCGACCTTCTCGCTTTACCTGAAAGGCGGCGAAGCGGAGGCATTTCGCTTCCTCGACGCGTTGAAGATCGCCAAGCTGGCCGTCAGCCTCGGCGGGACCGAAACCCTGGCCAGCGCGCCGGCGGCGATGACGCACCTAAGCGTGCCGCCCGAGCGCAAGGCGGCGCTCGGCATCAGCGACAACCTCGTCAGGATCTCGATCGGGGTCGAAAAGGCGGAGGATCTGATCGCCGACTTCGACGCAGCGCTGGCCGCGGTCTGACCAAATCGCGCTTGAAGCGCATACAATTTTTGTTAACGCAGTGTGCTTAGACCGTCGCGATGTGGCGTTGTCCCGTCGGACGGGCTCTGCTGAAATCCGGGGAATTTGCCCGCCGTTTGGCGAGTGATGAGGAGTAGTAGCGTGATCAGCTTCACCGAGTTTGACGACGAGTATAACGTCACCGCCGAGGGCACGTACGAACTGGACTTCCTCGGCGGGGCCGACCTTCTTCGCGTGTGGCGCGGCACGGTCACCGCCTACATGGGCTCGGGCGACGACCAGGTCCTGCTGCGTGGCGGCACTTCGACGATCTATGCCGGCGTCGGCAACGATTCACTCCACATCTTCACCTCCGGCTCGACCGTCGACGGCGGTGATGACGACGATCTCGTAACGGTCCGTGGTGGCAATTCGCTCACCATTGCCGGCGGGAATGGCAACGACCGGGTCAACTTCTACGCGGACTCGACCGGAGTTAGCATCGACGGCGGTGAGGGCGCGGACCGGTTCTTCGGCTATGAACGGGCGATCAACGGGACGATCGCCGGTGGTGCCGGCAACGACGGCTTCTACCGGTTCCTGGCCGGCGTGACGCTGGCCGGTGGCACCGGTAACGACATCTATCGCGTCCAGTCGCTGGCAGCGCCGACCATTCTCGAGCTGGCCGGGGAAGGCACCGATACCGTCCAGGTCGCCCGCGGGTTGAGCTACACCCTCGGCGCCAATGTCGAAAACCTCATTGTGCTGGCCAGCGGCAGCGGCAGCGGGGCGACCATGACCGGCAACGCGCTGAACAATTCGATGACCGGAAGCAGCGCGGGCGAGGTTTTCGACGGCGCCGGTGGCAACGACAAGCTCTACGGCCGCGGTGGCAATGACATGCTGTCCGGCGGCGAGGGCAACGACATCCTCGACGGCGGTACCGGTGACGACGTCATGAACGGCGGTGCAGGCAACGACACCTACTATGTCGACAGCATTCTCGACGTGATCAGTGAAGGGGTCGATGGTGGCATCGACTTGGTCCGGTCGAAGGCAAGCAGCTACACCCTCGGCGCCAACATCGAGAACGGCACGATTGCGACCCATGCCGGCGCGACGCTGACCGGCAACGGCCTGGCGAACATCCTCAACGGCAGCATGGGCGACGACACGCTGAACGGTCTCGACGGGGACGATGTCCTTAACGGTGGCGCGGGCAATGATACGCTGAACGGCGGTGCCGGTAACGACACGCTGAGCGGCGGCGCCGGGAATGACCAGATGGCCGGTGGGCTGGGCGATGACACCTACTACGTCGAAGTCGGCGACTTCATTGTCGAAGACCCCGGCAGTGGCACCGACACCATCGTCGGGACAAGTAGCGACTATCAGTCTTTGTACCTGGCATCGAATGTCGAAAACGGGCTGTTGAAGTTCGGTGGTCAGCTGATCGGGAACGAGCTGGACAATATCCTGACGGGTTCGGACTTCGACGATTTCCTTTCGGCCGACGCGGGTAACGACACGATCTTCGGCAATGGCGGTGCGGATTACCTGGACGGCTACGACGGTAACGATCTCATGAACGGCGGCGCCGGCAACGATACGTTTACCGACGGCGCCGGCGATGACGTGATGAACGGCGGCGCCGGCGACGACATCTTCTACCATTCCGCCGGTGTTACCGGGTCGTTTGGCTTCGACACCGTCAGCGGCGGAACCGGGGCCGACACCTTCACCTATACGATGGTCGAAGGCTGGGTGACGTCAAATCCCGACGGGTACGACATAATCGCTGATTTCGAAGTGGGTGTCGACATCCTGCAACTCGAATATGTCGACGCCAATCTCAGCCTGGCGAACGACCAGGCGTTCACTTGGGTCGCGTCGCCGACCGGCGCGTTGGGGCAGCTGTGGATCGTCAACCTCGGCAGCGGCCATTATGTGCTCAACGGCAACATCGCTGGCGACGCCGCGCCTGACCTGTACGTTTATATCAAGCTGAACGACCCGTACCAAGCGTTCAGCCAGGCCGATGTCATCCTTTAGCGCGAACCTCCGGAGCGGCGTCATACTCGCCCGCTTCGGGGGACGGGTCAGCCCCAGTCGACGATGTCCCAGCCGCGCCGGCGGGCAAGCTTGCGCAGCGGCTCGTGCGGATTGACCGCGACCGCCTCGTCGGCCCACTCGAACACCGGCGCGTCGCTGGCATGGTCGGAATAGAAGCGCACTTGGCCGCGTGCCAATTCGTGCCGCTTCAGCCATTCTTCGATCATCACCAGCTTGGCCGGGCCGTAGCAATTGTCGCCGTCGATCTTGGCATGGACCCGCTCGTCTAGGCCAATGACCGACGCCGTTCCGATGCAGTCGTCGAAGCCGAGCTCGCGAGCGATCGCCTCAGCATAGAGGCGATAACTGGCGGTCGCCATGACGATCCGGCGGCCCTCGGCGCGGTCGCGGGCGATGGCATCGCGCGCGCCAGGCCGAACGTTGCCGGCGGCCGTTTTCGACGCGAAGCTGTCGGCCAGCGGCTGCAACTCGTGCGCATGGCGGCGATGGCCGATCAGCAGGCGATGGTTGATTTCCTTCAGCCGGCCGCGGTCGATGAGCTTGGCGACATAGGCCAGCATGGACAGCAGGACGAGGGGCAGCAACAGCAGTCGCCACGGCGCCCGCCGCGCCGCGCAGTGGAGCAGAAACGGGGTGTAGGTCGCGTGGCGAGTCACCGTCCGGTCCATGTCGTAGATGGCAAGGTCCTGGGTCACTGGCGCTCCGCGATCAGGCGATTGGCGAGGTCGAGGTCGGCCGGCTTGTCGACGTCGACCGCGGCGATCGGGTCGGACAATTCGACCTTGGCGATGCTGATCCCCAACCGCCGCCCTACGCGCGACAGCACCGCGTCCAGGCCGAGCAGTCGGAGGAACGTGCCAAGCAGCACCACCGGCCCGAGAGCCGCGATCACGCGCCAGCCCTTCTTGCGGTCCTGTTCGACCGATCGCCACAACGCCACCGCGCTTGCCGCCCGCTTGCTTCCGAACGCAAACAGGTTGGCCCCGGAATAGGAGCCCCCACGAAACTTCAGCCAAGTCCGCCGGCTGTCCGGCAGCCGACGCATCAAGGCGGCGCGCTCCACGACCCCGATCGCAAGGTCCTTGCCCGTCGCCCGGGCGCAGAAGTCGGCGATCATCGCCGGGGTCAGCAGGGCATGGTCAGCGGTCGTCACCAGCAATGGAAATCGTGTCTCAGGATCGGTCAGCAGGTCGGCGATGGTCGATGCGATGGTCGCGCCCGAGATTTCGACCGAAAGGCGCTCATCCTTGGGCAGCGCCGCCGCGATCCGCTCGGGCTGCTGGGCCAGCACCCGCAGCGTCGCCACCTCCGGCGCTTCCAGCAACGCCGCCACCGGTCGGGCCACCATCGGCACGCCGCCCACCGGGATCAGCGCCTTCAGGTCGGTGCCATTGGCCGCCGCGAATGGATCGATGCCGGGCCGCGACCCGGCGAGGACAATCGCCGTCCAGCCGCTCATGCCAGCCAGCTGACCACCGGCCGGCCGCTGCGCCGCTGTTCGTTGGCCTGGGCGATGCGGACCGCATGGAACAACAGGCTGAGCGCGGTCCATAGCGCGACCAGCTCCAGGCCCGTCGCGGGCAAGCCGAGCGCGAGGGCGACCAGCAGGATCGCCATGTTGGGGTTGCGCCGCGCGGTCACCAGCCGGAACAGGCTATCCGCGCGTTTCCACACATGGATGTCCATTCCGAAACGCTTGATGAAGATGCCTTCGATGATCCGTTGCAGGATGTATGCGATGACGATCGTCCCGACGATCATCAATTCATAGACCCGCTCGAAGCCCTGTCCGCTGACGCGCAACCCTTCCGCCCACGCCCACCACCAGAAGGGCGGGTGGATCAGGTCCACGCCATGGTCGAAAACGTTGCCCCACTTCGACGACTGGCCGGTGCAGCGTGCCAGCTTCCCGTCGACGGTGTCGAGCACCATGAACGCGAACCCGGTCGCCATTCCGGTCCAGAAAAAGCCTTCGAGCCACAGGAAGAAGGTGGCAACGCAAAGTGCCGCGCCCACCGCCGTCACCTGGTTCGGCTTGATCCCGGCCAGCGCGGCCCAGCGGGTCAGGTAAAACGCCGGACGGCGCCATAGATACAACGTCAGCGCATCGGTGACGCCCTTGTAGCTGCCGTCGTATGCGGCACGTTCCACCGCATCGACCGTCTCGGTCGTCAATGGCATGGCGAAGGGCCGCTCGCGCTTGCGAAGCTGGGTGTTGCTGAGCTCGGCCGTGTCGGCGTCGATCGTCTCCATCGCCGGCGGAACGAGACCGGACTGGATGGCGACGATCGCGGGGTCGACCGGCGATCCGGCAGGAAGATGGGCAAGGATCGGCCGGCCGTTCCTGACCAGTGCGCATCCCGGGCTCGCGGCGATCAGCTTCGCCCAGGACGGGTCCCATGCCCACCCCATGTCGGCCAATACGACGCCGCGGCCCGGCTGTGCCACCAACGCGGGCTCCATCCCGGCCTGTGCCGCCAGCGCATTGGCGCGATCGATGGCTTCCATGCCGAAGGCGCGCGCGTCGTTATTGCCAACGGGCACGAACAGGGGCGTGTCGATGGGGCGGCCGGATCGGGCATGTGTAAGGGGGGCTATAAGCACAGCCGCGCGCCCACGAAAGTGGGTCCGGCGAACGTGGCTTGCCGAGGTGGGGCTTTTCGGCTCTTAAGTGACGGCAATGGGGGACAAACCTTCACATTCGCCAGATGAAGAGGCCGACGGCAGCATTCGCTGCAGCGGGGCGCTCACGATTACGCGGGCGGCGTCGACTGAACGGGAATTCGAAGCGGCGCCCGATCCGCTGACCATCGACCTCAGCGGCGTTGAAAAGATGGATACGGTCGGGGCCTACCTGGTCCACCGGGCGATGCGCGATCGCAAGGCGAAGGTTGTCGGTGCCTCCGAGGATATCGAGCAATTGCTCGCCCAGGTGGCGGAGGCCGATAATCCGGCGCAGGTGCGGCCCACGGAGCGGAACGCGCCGATGCGCGCGCTGAGCGAACTCGGCGCTTGGGCGATCGAGGCGGGACGGACGCTGGTCGGACTGGTGGGCTTCTTCGGGGCGACCATCCTGGCGTTCGGCTCCGTCATCGCCCGGCCGAAGCGCTTCCGCCTCAACGCCGTTGTCCAGCGCTTCGACGTCGTCGGCGTCCGCGCGCTGGGCATCATTGGCCTGATGACCTTCCTGATCGGCATCGTCATCGGCCAGCAGGGCGCCGTGCAGCTCCAGCAGTTCGGCGCCGAGGTCTACACCATCAACCTGATTGGCCGCATTTCGGTGCGCGAACTTGCAACGCTGATGACGGCGATCATGGTCGCCGGCCGGTCGGGCAGCGCCTTCGCCGCCCAGATCGGCACGATGAAGATCACCGAAGAGGTCGATGCCATGCGCACCATCGGCGTTTCGCCGATCGAGGCGCTGGTCGTGCCGCGCATGTTGGCGGCTGTCATCATGATGCCGCTGCTGTCGTTCTATGCGATGATCATGTCGCTGTTGGGCGGTGGCATCTTCTGCTGGATCGCGCTCGGGATCCCGCCGCTGACCTATATCCAGCGCCTGCAGGAAGTCATTCCTATCACCGACCTGTGGGTCGGCCTGATCAAGGCACCGGTGTTCGGTTTCATCATTGCGCTCGCCGGCTGTTTCCAGGGCATGCTGGTCGAAGGCAATTCGGAGGAAGTTGGCCTCCGGACCACCGCGGCCGTTGTCCAATCGATCTTCCTCGTCATCGTCCTCGATGCCGTGTTCGCTGTGTTCTTCTCCAGCGTCGGGTGGATATGACCGATCCCGTTGCCCCATCGGCGTCCACCGAGAAGCGCGATGACGACATCGTCATTTCGGTGCGCGGGCTCAAGAACAGCTTCGGCGACCAGGTGGTCCATGAAGGCCTCGACCTCGACGTGCGCCGCGGGGAAATTCTCGGCGTGGTCGGCGGGTCTGGCACCGGCAAGTCGGTGCTGATGCGCTCGATCATCGGGCTGCAGACGCCCGACGAAGGCGAGATCCATGTGCTGGGCGAGGACATGATCGGCCGCGACGATGTCGAGGCGAAGAACATTCGCCGCCGCTGGGGCATCCTGTTCCAGAACGGCGCGCTGTTTTCTACGCTGACCGTGGCCGAAAACGTCGAGGTGCCGATCCGGGAGTACTTCCCGTTCATCAAGCCGCCGCTGCTCGACGAGATCGCCGGTTACAAGATCGCGATGTCGGGACTTCCGTCCGATGCGGGTCCCAAATATCCTTCCGAACTGTCGGGAGGCATGCGCAAGCGCGCCGGCCTGGCCCGCGCCCTCGCCCTCGATCCGGAACTGCTTTTCCTCGACGAGCCGACCGCCGGGCTCGACCCGATCGGCGCGGCGGCGTTCGACGAGCTCATCGAAAACCTCAAGCGGCGGCTGGAACTGACCGTCTTCCTCATCACCCACGACCTCGACACGTTGTGGGCGATCTGCGACCGTGTCGCGGTCCTCAGCGATCGAAAGGTCGTGGCGGTGGGAACGATTGAAGAGCTGCTCGCTTTGGATCATCCTTGGATTCAAGAGTATTTCAATGGTCCTCGCGGCCGCGCGGCCGCCGAAGGGGCCAGGAAGGATCACCGGGGCAATAAATGGAAACGCGTTCGAACCATGTGCTGGTCGGGACCGTCGTCCTTGCCCTTCTTGCCGGCCTTCTGTTGTTCACGGTGTGGCTCGCGGGCCTGTCGAACAAGGCGTCGAAATGTTTCGACATCTATTTCAGCCAGGGGTTGGCGGCCTCAACAAGGGCTCGTCGGTCAGCTTCTCCGGCGTTCCGGTTGGCGAGATCAAGGAAATCAGCCTGCTGCCCGACCGCCCGGAATTCGTCTGGGTGCGGATCGAGGTGGATGCGGACACGCCGGTGCTCCAGGGCACCACGGCGCAGATCAAGGGCGTCGGCTTCACCGGCGTTTCCGAAATCCAGCTCGACGGCGCGGTCAAGGGCGGACGTCCGATCAGCCAGCCGGGGCCGCAGGGTTGCCCGGTGGTTCCGTCCAGCTCTGGCGGACTCGGCGCGCTGCTCAACAGCGCCCGGAACTGATCGACCGAATTCAGCGCCTGACGGAACGGTTGACCGAACTGTTGAGCGACAAGAACCAGAACGCGATCTCCGACATCCTCGAAAATGTCGACGAGACCACCCGCGTTCTCGCCGAGCGCGCTCCCGATCTTGCCGACGCCGTCGGCGATGCGCGGATCGCCGCGCGCGAGGCCGGGGTCGCTGCACGCCGCTGGGGCGAAGTGGCCGGCACCACCAACCAGTTGCTCAAGGAACAGGGCCAGCCGGCGGCGGAAGACCTGCGCAAGGCGATCGCGTCGGTTCAGAATGCCGCCGACAACCTGGACGCGGTGATCGCCGACGCCCGGCCGGGAATCCAGAATTTCTCCAAGTCGACGCTACCCGAAGCGAACCGGCTGGTGCGTGACCTGCGCGACCTGTCGACCAGCCTCAAGGGCTTTTCCGATCGCCTGAACGAAGACGGGATCGGCGGCTCGCTCGGCGCGCCCAAGCTGCCCGACTATAAGCCAGGGAAAACCAAATGATGCGCCATCGCCTGTTGTTCGTCGCGCTCGGTGCGCTGTCCCTGACCGCCTGTTTCGGTGGCAAGAAGGTCCCGCCGACGCTGCTCACGCTGAGCTCGTCTGCGCCCGCGCCCGCCAACACGGTCCGCTCGGCCAATGCCGGCGATGCGGTGACGATCGACGTGCCGGTGGTGCCCAAGGAACTCGCGACGACCCGCGTGCCAGCACACGCCGGTCCGACGGCGGTCGCCTATATCAAGGACCTGATGTGGGTGGAAACGCCCGACCGGCAATTCGCCCGGCTGGTCAGCGAGACCGTGCTCCGGACCACCAACCGCGTCGTGCTGGATTCGCGCCAGTCGACCCTCGATCCCGGCCTTCACCTCAGCGGGACGCTGCACCGCTTCGGCTATGACGCGCAGACCGGGACGGTGATCGTGCGCTTCGACGGCGCGCTGTCGACGGTCGGGGGAACCCGCGTCGAGACCCGCCGCTTCGAAGCTAGCGTGCCTGCCGACGGTACCGCCCGTTCGGTCGGCCCGGCGCTGAACGCCGCCGCCAATCGCGTTGCGAGCGACATCGCACGGTGGATCGGCGGCTGATGACCCGCGACACCCGCAACATGACCATCGCGCTGGTCCTGATCGCAGCGATCCTGGCCATCGTGTGGGTGGCGTTCCAGCTGGTCAAGAACGCGCCGTAGGGGCCGCAGCATCTTGGCCGGCGAGACCTGGGAACGGCTGTACGGCATGGCCTTCGCCCGCGTCTATCCGGCCTACGTCAACAAGGCGGAGCGGAAGGGCCGGACGAAGGCGGAGGTCGACGAGATCATCCGCTGGCTGCTGGGATACTCGCAAGCCGACCTGGAGTCGGCGATCGCGGACGGCACCGACATGCGCACCTTCTTCGAGCGCGCGCCGCGGCCCAACCCGGCGCGAAGCCTGATCACCGGCACGATCTGCGGCGACCGCGTGCAGGACATCGAAGAGCCGCTGAAGCGCGAGGTCCGCTATCTCGACAAGCTGATCGACGAACTGGCCAAAGGCCGGCCGATGGAGAAGATCCTCCGCGCTGGCTAACCTGGATCAAGGATGGTAAACCGGATCGCGCAGCGGTTGAGGGGGCCAGCCATGCCATATCCACGTGCTCATTATTATGTGCTGTTCGTCATCGCGGTGATCGTCGCCGGGTTCTGGACGAGCTATTTCTCGGTCTTCGGCGTCTCGCCCTGGCAATTCCATGCGCATGGCATGGCGGCCAGCCTGTGGGTGCTGATGGTCCTCGCGCAAAGCTGGACCGCGCATCACAAGCCGCAACTGCCGCTGCACCGCGCGGTCGGCAAGTCGAGCCTGCTGCTGTTCCCCTTCCTGATCGGCGGGCTTGCCGCGATCATCGACGTCACCGGCAAGGGGTTCGTCGCCGGGGACGGGCCAGTGCGGGCGATGTTCGGCGCGGAATTCCTGGTCGGCCTGCTGGTCGCGATGGCGGCCTATGTCGTCCTCTACTACCGGGCGCTCAAGCACCGGCGGCAGGTGTGGCTGCATAGCGGATACATGCTCGGCACGCCGATCATCCTGTTCGAAAGCCCGTTCAGCCGCATCCTCGGCGAATGGGTCCCGGCGTTCGCGGTGAACGGCCCGCAGGACTTCGACCGGATCCTCCAGTCGATCCTGGTGTCCGACGCGCTGGCGCTGGCCTTCTGTATCGCGGCCTGGTGGCGGCTTCGCGAGCGGGCGACGCCGTTCCTCGTCACGGGCGGGTTCGTCGCGCTGCAATTGATGACGATGGGCGTGATGGGCGATGTCGCCTGGCTAGAGACCGCGCTACGCCTGATCGGCGACGCGCCCAGCAGCGCCGTGGTCGGCACTGGCATCGCCATCGGCGCGCTGACCAGCTGGGCCGGATGGCAGGCGGGCAAGCGCCCGGCGATCCGGAGCGCGGCGGCGGCACAGCCGGCGTAGGCCGCGGCGCCTAGTCCTTCTTCTTCGCCCGCGCGCCCTTCTTGCCGAGGATCGATTGCGCCTTGCTGGAGGTGCGCGGGTTCGACTTGCCTTCCTTTGCGGCGGCGGCGTTCGCGCGGCGGGCGGCATGGCTGCCGTGGCCTTTGGTATCGCCCGGCCGGGCTGCGGCGAAGCCGACAGCTTCGACGTCAGGGCGGAGCCGCCAAAGGTTCCAGCGATGCAACGCATCGTTGGAAGGGCGGCGTAGGGTTAACTCCGTGACGGCCCCTTCGCCTAACTCAAGCCCCCGGCATCGTCCCGGGGCGGAGGTAGGCGAACATGTGGGGGACGTAGTCGGTCTTGCCGAGCGGGACGCCGGCGTGGCGGAGGAGGGCGTAGGCCATCAGCACGTGGAACGTGACCTGCGGCAGCGCCCAGTCGCGGACATAGGTCTCGCCGGTCATGTCGAAAATCATGCCCATCGGCAGGTCGTGGGCGATTGGCCGGTCGGCGGCATCGTCGAAGGCGTCAGTCGCGACCGCGTCGAGCGCGGCGATCGCCTCGGCGATGCGCGCGCGGGCGTCGGCCCAGCTGCCGGGCGCCGCCTCCCCGTCGCGGCCCTCCTGACGGATGTCGAGCACCGCCTCGGGCACCGGCGTGTCGCTGAGGCGGTACAGCGGCTCTTGCGCCTGGAAGGCGGCGAAGCGCAGCTGCGTCGTCAGCGGAAACATGTCCGGCGCCAACCGCAGTGGCAGCAGCGCCTCCGGACTCTCCCCGCGCCCGGCGGCGAACGCCTCCGCCTTGTCGAGCCAGCCCGACAGGGCGCGAAGCTGGTTGATGAGCGGGGTGACGAGGGCGGTGGTGAGGGTCATGGGGGGTGCTTTGGCAGGGAACGAGGGGCATTACCAAGCGAAACCCCGGATCAGGTCCGGGGTGACGACGTGGGCTTCGTGACGACTAACCATTCCGAAACGAGCCTTGATGTAGGTGAGCCGGATGTCCGGTCCCGACAATCTCTCCAAGCTCGAACGGCTCCGCGCCCGGGACGGCGACCATTGCTGGCTGTGCGGGTTACCGATCGATTTCAAGGCTGAGCCGAATTCGGCGAAGGCGTGGAGCATCGAGCATCTGCTTTCGAAATGTCATGGTGGTCCGGAAAAGCTCGAGAACCTGACGCTGTGTCATCCGCCCTGCAACCGGAGCCTCGCCAATCGATCCTTGGTCAAGAAAGTGGAAATGCGAGAGAAGCGGCGGCGCAAGGCCTGGCTCGCGTCGATCCGCGGTCAGATCAACAAGGTGTTGGGCGCATGAGCCGCAAGTCGGCCCATAACGTCAGCTGATGCGTGAAAGCTTACGACGTCGGACGCGACCGGGCTGGGTGCGGCCGAGCGAGACCGAGCCAGTGCCGATCAAGCGGCTGCGCGGGCTGGACGAATTTGTGAAGCCCGACTTTGTAGGCCGCATGGCACGGGTGGCGCGACGGCGGGCGATGCAATGGTATGCCGCGCTGATGATTGTGATCGCCGTTGGCGCTTTGATCGGATGGTTTTTGCTCTAGCGCGTTGAGCCTACCGTTGGTTTGGCGGCGAAGCGCGGCTGCGTCGTCAGCGGAAACATGTCGGGGGCCAACCGCAGCGGCAGCAGCGCGTCCGAACCTGACCCGCGCCAGGCGGCAAACGCCTCCGCTTTTTCGAGCCGGCCCGACAGGGCGCGAAGCTGGTTGGTGAGTGGGGTGAGGGCCGTGATGAGGTCACAGTGATTGGGTCAATCGAATCAACCCATCCCAAGTCGCGTGTCCATCCCACCTGGGGGAGTACCGAGTGACGGACGGATCGAGCAATCCAATTTCCTCGACTGACCGTTCCATCCGCCCAAAGTTGCAGGGGCCGCAGGTGATGACGATGTTTTCGAGAGTGCTTGCGCCACCTCGCTGATTCGGGATGACGTGATCGTACTGCAACCAAAGACATTGCAAAGCCGCGTGCTGGTCCTTGTTCTGCCGTCCCCAGCGGATCGCGTCGGGATAAAGATCACGAATGCGTCGACGAACTTCGGAGGTGATAACGGGAATGCCGCAGAAGCGGCAGTGATATCCATCTCGATCGATAACGGCTCTCTTTGTGGCCGCAGTTGGCATTCGCGGCATCGGCCGCTCCGCTTTGGCTAAAAACGGAAGGACAGTTTTTGGCTCAATCTTCCAGTGAATTTTTGGATCGTATTTGCCCCAAACGGAGTCAGTCCAAGCCGCGATCGCGGGTATATCTGCGCGCCGCAAGAGCTGAGACGCCCGGACACGATCCCCCTCAAAATGCGCGTCAATTGCGCTCTTCAAATATGAAGCCGCCTCGAAGATCTCGGGGATTGGTTCTCGTAGGCAACGACGCATCCCGCATCTCTTCCTATTCGATCCACCTGTATTCGATCGACCTTAATCCGTGGCGGAACCGGGGCGACTGCATTCGCGCATCTCTAATCCGGGAGCGACTGCGGCGGCCTGCTCCCCGATGCTCCAGAGCACGTCAGCAGTCTCAAGCAAAATGCCATCGGCGCCGCATTGTCCGTCGGCCTCGTTCAAAGCCTTCGCAACGGTGTTCAGGGCTATGATTAGACGACTTAAGACGACCACATCGATAGGATGATCTGACGGCCCCGGGATATCAGAGGGCAGGGAAAGTAGCGCGCGCTCGATACGCAGCCTTGCCATGCGAAACCTGTCAGCCACTGTGCCCCCCGCACCATCTTCGCGAACATTCGGGCAACTTAAGCGATTCCGGCGTGGCTAATTTGGCCACTTGCCCTCACCCCGACCCTCTCCCGTAAGCGGGAGAGGGAGAAGCGCTTACTCCGCGGCAACCCCAGCCCGCGAGAACATGTCCTCGCCGCCGTCCTCAGCGTCAGCCACCGGCGCGTCGTTGGCGGCGCCCTTGGCTTTCTGGCGGCGGTCGAAGTTGTCCCACACTTCGTTCCAATTCCCACGCGTCGCGGCCTTGGAATATTCCGTCGCGCGGGTTTCGAAGAAGTTGGCGTGCTCGACCCCGTTGAGCAGCGGCGCGAGCCACGGCAGGGGGTGTTCGTCGACCATGTAGATCGGCTTGAAGCCGAGCTGTCCCAGGCGCCAGTCGGCGATGTAGCGGATGTATTTCTTGATCGCCTTGGGCGTCATGCCCTCGACCGGGCCCTGTTCGAACGCCAGGTCGATGAACGCGTCCTCCAGCCGGACCGTCTTCTGGCACACGTCCATGATGTCGTCCTTGACCGCCTTGGTCAGGCAATCGCGTTCCTTGACGAAGGCGTGGAACAGCTTGGTGATGCCTTCGCAATGGAGGCTTTCGTCGCGCACGCTCCAGCTGACGATCTGGCCCATGCCCTTCATCTTGTTGAAGCGCGGGAAGTTCATCAGCATGGCGAAGCTGGCGAACAGCTGCAGCCCCTCGGTGAAGCCGCCGAACATGGCGAGCGTCTTGGCGATGTCCTCGTCCGTGTCGACGCCGAAGGTCGACAGGTAATCATGCTTGTCCTTCATCTCCTTGTACTGAAGGAACATGCCATACTCGCTTTCCGGCATGCCGATCGTGTCGAGGAGGTGGGAGTAAGCGGCGATGTGCACCGTCTCCATGTTGGAGAAGGCGGCGAGCATCATCTTGATCTCGGTCGGCTTGAACACGCGGCCGTATTTTTCGTGGTAGCAGTCCTGCACCTCGACGTCGGCCTGGGTGAAGAAGCGGAAGATCTGCGTCAGCAGGTTGCGTTCGTGATCCGACAGCTTCTGCGCCCAGTCGCGGCAATCCTCGCCCAACGGCACTTCCTCGGGCATCCAGTGGATCTGCTGCTGCCGCTTCCACATGTCGAACGCCCAGGGGTATTCGAACGGCTTGTACTGCTTGCGGGCTTCGAGAAGGGGCATGGGACTTACTCCACGGAAAATGGGGCGCGGCGCGGGCCGCGGGAAGGGACGGGACGGCGGCGGCTCACGACGGCTTCTCCGACAGGCCGAACGCGAAGACGGCGAGGATCAGGCCGAGGGAGACGGCCATGATCCCGGCGATGCGGCGGGCGTAGCGGCCGGCGTCGGTCGCCGCGGGGCGGACGAGGACGTTGGCGCCGATCAGGGCGAAGGCGGTGCCGATCGCCAGCATGATCATCGACGCGTCGGTCACGACTTGCGCCCTCGCTGGTCCAGTCGTCGTGCCAGCGCACCCACGACGGGATGCTCCGCCGCGCCGGCTCGTCGTGCAGGGGGCGCAGGTCGAGCGGACGCTCGAACGGGAGCGCCCACTGGCCCGCCGCGGCGGCCGCCTTATGCAGGCGGTCGGTCATTGGCAGGCGAGACACTCGTCATAGTCGGTGGTCGACGCGAGCTGGATTTCCTTGAGCTCGGGGTGTTGTCGGCCTCGACCCCGCCGGCGAACCCGGCGCGCTGCACCGACTTCGACCGCAGGTAATAGAGCGACTTGATGCCCAGCTCCCACGCGCGGAAGTGGAGCATCATCAGGTCCCACTTGTCGACGTCGGCCGGGATGAACAGGTTCAGCGACTGCGCCTGGTCGATGTAGGGCGTGCGGTCGGCGGCGAGTTCGATCAGCCAGCGCTGGTCGATCTCGAAGCTGGTCTTGTAGGTGTCCTTTTCCTCCTGCGTCAGGAAGTCGAGGTGCTGGACGCTGCCGCCCTGCTCCAGGATCGAGTTCCACACGTTGGCGCTGTCCTTCGACTTCGAAGCCAGCAGCTTTTCGAGGTAGGGGTTCTTGATCGAGAAGGAGCCCGACAGGGTCTTGTGGGTGTAGATGTTGGCCGGGATCGGCTCGATGCAGGCGGATGTGCCGCCGCAGATGATCGAGATCGACGCGGTCGGCGCGATCGCCATCTTGCAGCTGAAGCGTTCCATCACGCCCATATCGGCGGCGTCGGGGCAGGGGCCGCGTTCCTGGGCGAGCATCATCGACGCTTCGTCGACCTGGGCGCGGACATGCTTGAAGATCTTGAGGTTCCACGACTTGGCCATGGCGCCTTCGAACGGCAGGCCGCGCGCCTGGAGGAAGCTGTGGAAGCCCATCACGCCGAGGCCGACCGAACGTTCGCGCTCGGCGCTATATTTGGCGCGCGCCATTTCGTCGGGCGCGCGGGCGATGTAGTCGCTGAGGACGTTGTCGAGGAAACGCATGACGTCCTCGATGAAGCGCTTGTCGCCCTTCCACTCGTCCCAGGTTTCAAGGTTGAGGCTGGACAGGCAGCACACCGCGGTGCGGTCCGCGCCAAGGTGGTCGCGGCCGGTCGGCAGGGTGATTTCCGAGCAGAGGTTCGACGTCGACACCTTGAGGCCGAGGTCGCGGTGATGCTTCGGCATCTGCCGGTTAACCGTGTCGGCGAAGATGATGTAGGGCTCTCCGGTCGCCAGGCGGGTTTCGACCAGCTTCTGGAACAGCGAGCGGGCGTTGACCGATCCGCGCTCGGTGCCGTCGCGGGGGCTGCGCAGCGTGAACTCGCTGCCTTCGCGGACCGCTTCCATGAACTCGTCGGTGATGAGCACGCCGTGGTGCAGGTTGAGCGCCTTGCGGTTGAAGTCGCCCGACGGTTTGCGGATTTCCAGGAACTCCTCGATCTCCGGGTGGGAGATGTCGAGGTAGACCGCGGCCGACCCGCGGCGAAGCGAGCCCTGCGAAATCGCCAGCGTCAGGCTGTCCATCACGCGAACGAACGGGATGATGCCGCTGGTCTTGCCGTTAAGGCCGACCGGCTCGCCGATGCCGCGCACCGCGCCCCAGTAGGTGCCGATGCCGCCGCCCTTGGAGGCCAGCCAGACATTCTCGTTCCAGGTGTTGACGATGCCGTCGAGGCTGTCGCTGACCGAGTTCAAATAGCAGCTGATCGGCAGGCCGCGGCCGGTGCCGCCGTTCGAGAGCACCGGGGTCGCCGGCATGAACCACAGGCGGGAGATATAGTCGTAAACGCGCTGGGCGTGCTCGGCATCGTCGGCGTAGGCCGAGGCGACGCGGGCGAACAGGTCCTGGTAGCTTTCGCCGGGCAGGAGGTAGCGGTCGTTCAGCGTTTCCTTGCCGAAGTCGGTCAAGAGCGCGTCGCGGCTGGAATCGGTCTTCACGTCGAACGCGCGGGCGTCGATCGACTTGCTCGAACGCGGGCTGGAACCCACCGCCACATCGTCGGTCGAGACGTTCTCAGAGCTCGCAAAGTCCATCGTCATTCCCCGTCCTTCGGGCCGCTCGAGGACGGCCTGTTCTTGTAATGTTCGACTCGGTGCCATGGCTCCAAGCCTTAACCCAATTTCGCGTCCGACGGTGGGCTTTCTGGCGCATTTCCCCGATATCCACAGGGCGCGCAGAGGTGCCTAGCCGAAGATAGTGATCTTCAGCCCCAACCACAATAGATTGAGAGCGGCCCCGCCGGAACACGACATATAGTGTCAGAAAGCGATTCCGACGCAAGACACAAAATTAACGATGCGTGAAAAAATTCGGCCCCTCAGAGGGCGATGTGGCGATCGCGCAACGGAATGTTTCGGGCCTGCTCATGACCCTCGGGGTGGGCGCGGATGGGTGCGCTGGTCGGTCGCCACAACGATCGCCCAACATGTGTCTTTTTGGGAAAGTCCCGCGATGGGACAAGGTGTTGGATTTAAATCCTAACTTTTCGTGAACCATTTCAATTATTCGGCGTTCAGAGGCCAGTTAACGGTGCTTTAATCGAGGGGGACCTCGCTTGCCGGCCGTTAATTTGTACCAACCTGCCGGCCCCCTGGGCCAGTGATAAGGGGGTTACCGATGAAGAAGATTTTACTTCCGATTGCACTGGCAGCCGCAACGACCTTTGCGGCCCCAGCTTCTGCTACCGAACTTGTCGAGAATGCGTCGGGCGTCTCGTTCAGCGCATTCGATAGCAGCACGCGCGGCACGCTGCTCGGCTACATCGAGTCGGATACCAGCCCTGCGTTTACCTACTCGGGTATCATGCGCAGTGCCGTCTATCAGAACACGCTCGGCACGCTGGACTTCTATTTCCAGATCGCGATCAGCTCGATCGACGTTGGGGATGAAGTGTTCAACCTGACCGGTTCGAACTTCATGGGCTACACCATCGACGCCCTGTTCGACGCCACCGACTTCGACGGCGCCGGCGGTTTTGAAGCGGCATTCAACCCGAACCTCGACCCGAATGGTCCGGCCGGATCGACGACCACCGCCTCGCGAAGCGGCAGCGGTTCGATCATTCGCGCCGACTTTGGTTCGAATGGCCTCGAAGCCGCTGGCCAGACCAGCGCAACCTACATCTTCCGCACCAACGCCACCAATTACAATCTTGGCGGCACGTTCACGGCGCAGGATGGTTCGGTCGCGCAGCGCCTGAACTTCTCGCCCACCGCCGCTCCGGCTGTTCCGGAACCCGGCACCTGGGCGATGATGCTGCTCGGCTTCGGCGCCATCGGTTTCGGCTTGCGCCGTCGCAGGCACCCGATGGGTTCGGCGATGCAAATCGCCTAAGCCCAGCGCTTTCGCGAAAGGGATGGGGAGCGGCAAGCGATTGCCGCTCCCTTTTCTTAGGCGCCCGGTATCGGAGCGATAACGGTCAGGGCTCCGGGCAGAATTCTGTAGGTGAGCGGCCAATCGAGGGCGCAGGTCTCGCCGTCGACCGACACCGTCACGCGAGATTGCACGCTTTCGACCCTCAATTCACGAACATTGTCTAGCCGGACCATGTCGTCAGGCCGGGTGAGGCCGACCAGCGCGCGGGCCATTGCCGCCAGCAAACCGAGCACGCCTTTCCTGCGCATCACCATGACGCACAACCGGCCATCGTCGAGGGTCTGGCGACGACCAGCGGCGGGAAGAGCGAGCCGGTAATCATTGTTGCCGACGAACAGCAGCGGCGTGTCGAGCAATTCCTGTTCGCCGTTGTTGACCGTCAGTCGCAACCGCTGGTCGTGGAACCGCCACAGCGTTCGGGCCGAGGCCACCATCATTGCCAGCCGTTTCGAACGACCGAGCCGCACTTGCTGCGAAATCCGGTCGAGCACCATCAGCGGATAGAGTCCGATCGCGCTGTTGTTGACGAATATTTTTCCATTCATTTCGGCGAGGTCGATCCGGCGGCGATGCCCCGATGCGATGACGGCGGCGGCCTCGTCGAGATCGGACGGAATGGCAAGGTCACGGGCCAAGTGGTTGAGCGTGCCGAGCGGGAGGATCCCCAACGCGCAACCGGTGCCGGCAAGCGCGCCCGCAACCGCGCTCTGGCTCCCGTCTCCCCCGGCGGCAATCACCAGCGCCGCGCCGTGGTCGACCGCGGCGCGCGCGCGGGCCGCGAGTTGATCGCCGTCGATCAATTCGACCGGCCCCTCGATCCCGGCCGCGGTCAACGCCAAGGACACGCGGTCGCGCGCGTCCGCGCCGGCACGGCCGCCACGACGGTTGACCAGGGTAATCGCCTTCATCGCCCGCCAACGAGCGGTGACGGGGAAAGGGCTCAGCCGTTGGCGGCGCCCGCCGCCGGGCAGTTGCCGACACGCTTGCCGACGATGTCCATGCGAAGCTGGTAATCGCCGTCGCCGGGGAATGAGCTGGCCGCGTTGACCATCGCCTTGAAACCGTCGGCGGTCGTGTTGCCGTCGAGGTTGGGATAGATCTTGCCCCGGCCCGCGCGCTGGCATTCATACTGAATCGACAGCCGCCCGGCGCGGGTGAAGCTGTCCATCACGGTGCACTTGTCGCCCGCTTCGACGAACAGCGCCATGTCGGGGACGCCCTTGTCGTCGACGCAGCCGCGCTTGGTCGCCTTGTCGCCCTGCTTGAGCTTGGTCGCCGGGGTCGACTGGTCCGCCGACACGAGCTTGGTCACCTCGGTCGTGAGTTCATATTCGCCGGCGGGAAGAGTTCGCGGCGTTTCCGGCTTTGGTGCTTCCGGCTTTTTTGCCTCGCCGCACGCTCCGAGCGCCAGCACCGCGCCAAGAATCATCACTCGAACCGGACCATCCATTGCCTTGCTCCCCTGTTTTCTTCCGCCCTCGCGCCACCGCGCTCAGGTGGCCTTTTCATCGCCGCGGCATTCGCCCGTGTGACGCGAATCCACCTTCATCGACATGGTCATGTTGCGACCGCCGACCGACATCTTGTTGATGACGTTAAGGCTGTATTGATGCGGATCGAAGGTGCCCTTCAGCTCGGACGTCGTCTGGCCCCCGGACCGCACACCAGCAGCGCGTCGAGCACGCCATTGGCCATTTTGAAGTGACGATAGGTGCAGTCCGATGCTTCAGGCGCGAAGAAATCGCTGCCCGGCTTGGACGCCTTTTCGGGCGTCAGGCAAGTCGCCACCGTTCCCGTCTTCGCCAGCGCGCCCTGCGCTTGCTGAAGCGCGCCGGCCGGAACGCCCTCACCGGAGAGCGCCGTGAGTTCGGCTTTCGATTCCCAGCGGCCGGGCGTGAAGCGATTATCCGCGCCGCTGTCCGCGATGGCCTTGCTGACCTGTTCGACGCTGGCGTTCTCCTCGTCGACCGAGGCAGGCTTTGAACATCCGGCCACCGCCGCCACCAATATCATCGCCAACGCGATCCGCATCATCTTCTCCCTGTTCGCTTTTGCGCGGATGATAGGGGCTTCGGACCGCTGCGCAATGCCGGAACTGGGCGTCAGATGGCCGCCGCGCGGCGTCGGGCTGTCACGACGATCGCGTTCCACGCCGCATGGGTCACCACCGCCGGCCACAGCGAACCCGAGAAGATGACGGTCATCGACATGATCATTCCGAAGAAGCCGGCGGACAGGGCGAAGGTCAGGCCGTGTCGTCCATGCAACGCTGCGAATGCCAGGTTGAGAAGGAATAGCGCGGTGACCGCACCTCCGGGTCCGGAAAAGGCCGACAGCAGGCTGGACTGCATCAGCCCGCGAAACAGCAATTCCTCGGTCGCGCCGACCAGCATCGTCCCCGCCAGTGACAGGCCGCTGGCCGCGACATGGCCGCGATCCGGCCCGTCCGACCCGAACAGGAAGGCGCGCTGGTCCCACAAGCCACAGGCCAGGAATCCCGCCGCCAGCGCGAGGCCGGCCGGCCACCCCCATGCCGAGGAAGGCGGTGCGGGCTGGATGCCCATCGCCAGGATGACGATGATTGCACCGCACAACATCGCCACCGGCAGAGAAATGGGCCGGCCGTGAACGTCGCGGGCGGCCACGACGATGAGGAAGATCACGCCCAGGACCGAAACCAGCGGAAGCATCAGGTTGGCGACGGCGGGGTGCATTGGGCGCAATGCTGGCGGAAGCTGGAACCAATGGCAACCGATGGCCATATAGGGAACATGGCCATCCAGATCCGCACCACCCTCGCCGAGCCCGAAACCGGCGAAGCCTTTGTCCCGCATCGCCCGGCGCGGCCCGACAAGGCGGAAGGGGGCAAGAAGTTCGTCATCAAGTCCGATTACGAACCGGCCGGCGACCAGCCGACCGCGATCGCCGAGCTGGTCGAGGGCATCCGCGACAATGGCGAAGTCAACCAGGTTCTGCTGGGCGTGACCGGCAGCGGCAAGACCTTCACCATGGCCAAGATCATCGAGGCGACCCAGCGGCCGGCGCTGATCCTGGCACCGAACAAGATCCTCGCCGCGCAGCTCTACGGCGAATTCAAGAGCTTCTTCCCCGACAACGCCGTCGAATATTTCGTCAGCTATTACGACTATTACCAGCCCGAGGCCTACGTGCCGCGGTCCGACACCTACATCGAGAAGGAAAGCTCGGTGAACGAGGCGATCGACCGCATGCGCCACTCCGCGACGCGGTCGCTGCTGGAGCGCGACGACGTGATCATCGTTGCCTCGGTGTCGTGCCTATATGGCATCGGCTCGGTCGAGACCTATTCGGCAATGATCTTCACGATGAAGAAGGGCGAAAGCGCCGACCAGCGCGAGATCATCCGCAAGCTCGTCGCGCTGCAGTACAAGCGCAACGACCAGGCTTTCGCGCGCGGCAATTTCCGGGTGAAGGGCGACAATCTCGAAATCTTCCCGTCGCACTATGAGGACACCGCGTGGCGCGTGTCCTTCTTCGGCGACGAGATCGAGGAGATCGTCGAGTTCGACCCGCTGACCGGCAAGAAGGTCGCCAGCCTCGACAGCGTCAAGGTTTACGCCAACTCGCACTACGTCACGCCTGGCCCGACGCTGAAACAGGCGATGGAAGCGATCAAGCATGAACTGGCCGAGCGGCTGAAGGAGCTGGTCGCGGAAGGACGGCTGCTGGAGGCGCAGCGGCTGGAGCAGCGCACCAATTTCGACCTGGAGATGATCGCCGCCACCGGCAGCTGCGCGGGGATCGAGAATTACAGCAGGTTCCTGACCGGCCGCCTGCCGGGCGAACCCCCGCCGACGCTGTTCGAATATCTGCCCGACAATGCGCTGTTGTTCGTCGACGAAAGTCACCAGACCGTGCCGCAGATCGGCGCGATGGCGCGCGGCGACCACCGGCGGAAGATCACGCTGGCCGAATACGGCTTCCGGCTGCCGAGCTGCATCGACAACCGACCGCTGCGTTTCAACGAATGGGACGCGATGCGGCCGCAGTCGGTGTTCGTCTCGGCGACCCCGGGCGGGTGGGAGCTGGAGGCGACCGGCGGCGTGTTTTCCGAACAGGTCATCCGGCCGACCGGGCTGATCGACCCGCCGGTCGAGATCAAGCCGGTCGAGGATCAGGTCGACGATCTGGTTTTCGAGGCGAAGGAGACGGCCAAGAAGGGCTATCGCACGCTGGTCACCACGCTGACCAAGCGCATGGCCGAGGATTTGACCGAATATCTCCACGAAGCGGGGCTCCGGGTCCGCTACATGCATAGCGACGTCGAGACGCTGGAGCGTATCGAGTTGATCCGCGACCTGCGCCTTGGCGTCTACGACGTGCTGGTCGGCATCAACCTGCTGCGCGAAGGGCTCGATATCCCCGAATGCGGGCTGGTCGCGATCCTCGACGCCGACAAGGAAGGCTTCCTGCGCAGCGAGACCTCGCTGATCCAGAACATCGGCCGCGCCGCGCGCAATGTCGATGGCAAGGTCATTCTCTATGCCGACCGGATTACTGGATCGATGGAGCGCGCGCTTAACGAAACAAACCGTCGCCGCGAGAAGCAGCAGGCGTACAATGCCGAGCACGGGATCACGCCGGCGACGATCAAGCGCGACATCGCCGACATTATTGCCCATGTTTCCACTCGCGACGGGGTCGTTGTGGAAACTGGTGACGATGACCGCCCACACCTCGTCGGTCACAACCTTCGTGCCTACATCGGCGATCTGGAACAGCGGATGCGCAAGGCCGCCGCCGACCTGGAGTTCGAGGAAGCCGGCCGCCTGCGCGACGAGATCCGCCGGCTGGAAGAAGACGAGCTCGGCATCCCCGATCACGAACGCGCGGCGCCGCGCTCCGGCAACTCGACCCAAGGGAAACCGGGCACGCGCCGTACCGGGTTCGGCAAGACCCAGCGCAAGTGGGGTGGGGGCCGGCGCTAAGCCAAAGGCCCTTCGCCCCACAATTTCGCGGCAGGCAGGCTCTTAACCAAATTTTCGTGAGCTCCGGGTGATCCTTCCAGCCACGAGAAGGATCGAGTCGATGCAGGCTTTTGGGTTTGTCCTTGCGGTGTTGATGCTGGTGTCCGGGATTGCAGGGGCGGCGACACCCGAAGCGCCGCCGCCGCTGTTGGTCGACTAAGCCAGCACGCCCTTCTGGCGCATCGCCCGCGCATAGAGGAACAGGCCAATTGTCACGGCGATGATGACGACCGGCATCACCGGATCAGCGAGCTCCGCCGGCGGCCTGTTCGGACCGAAAAACTGGAAGGCGAAGCTTACGATCGCGCCGACCGCCGACAGCAGGTAGGCGGCGACCGAATGGCGGCTGCGCAGGAGCAGCAACAGGCTGCCGACCAGGCCGCCCCACACGCCCAGCGCCCAACCGGCGGACGGAATGACGGAGATGCTGTCGACCCAGGCCAATGTAACGGCCGGATCGACGTTCGGCATCATCTTGCGCAGATAGTCGACATTCTCGGTGCGGGTCATGATGTAGTCGTACGCCCCAAAAGCGTCCCACAGCGTCGCGAGCAATCCAACGACCCACAGGTGGACGGGCGTTGCGCGACCGCGCGCGGTGTCGCCCGATGAAACGGCGGTGTCTTCCATGGCACGTCTCCCCTATCGTCCCGCCATGTCTCCAGCGGGCTGCCGCGAAGAATCTGCCTGCGAAACGACTTTGTCAAACCAGCGTTGATGCCGGGTGAGAAGCCTGCTCCCCTTGGTTGTCTTGGCGCTGTCATCGTGCGGCGGCAACGATCCGATCGCCGACGAGAATATCGTCATTCCCGAGGACGTGGTCGGCGATGCGTCGGCGACCGGGCTGGCGGCGCCGGCCAACGCGGCCGCCGCGGAGGCGCATGTCGATGCCCACACGCCCCCGGCGACCGACGGGCAGCGCTGGCACGACCAGAGCAGTGGCGGGCGGCTGAAGCTGAGCTACGGGCCGGGCGGTGGGCAATCGGCCCTGGTGCTGGCGTGCGAGCCGGGCGATTCCAGCACGACCATCGCCGTCGTCCGCGGAAGCCCCGCGCCGCGCAACGGCATGGCAACGATGAGCTTCACCGGGGGCGGGCATATCGCGTCGCTGCCGATGCACGACATGGACGGCGGCAATGGCGCGCGGCTGTGGAGCGGCAGCGTGACCGGCGACGACGCCATCGCCGTCGGCCGTACGTTCGAGCGGCCAGGCGCGGTGGAAATCAGCCTGGGCGGCGCGCCGAGCCTGGTCGTCCCCTCGACGCCGGAGTTGCGCAACCTGTTCGCCCGCTGCGCCAAATAAAAAGGGCGGCACGGCCGAAGCCGCACCGCCCTTCCTCCCCTGTTATCCGGTGAAGCGTCAGAAGCCGATGGCGACGCCGAGGTGACCGCTGGTTTCGTTGCCCTGCTTCTTGCCGCCGGTGCCCGACAGCGAGACGTTGAGAGCGACCGCGCTCGACAGCTGGGCGCTGGCGCCGGCGGTGAGGCGGCCATAGGCCTTCTTCGATGCGTCATCGACGCGGTAGCTGTTGACGATTTCCGGCGCCGTGGTCTGCGAAAAGGCGAAGACGCGGCTGTCGCCCTTGAAGTCCTTTTCGACGGTCAGCGCCGCATAGGGCCGAAGCTGGACGCCATTGCCGCCAAAGTCGCCACGGACTTCCGCGCCAAGGCTTCCGCGCATCGAGCTGTAGCGGATGTCGTCGACGTTCAGGGTCAGGACGGGATCGCCGTTCTCGGTATAGCCGTCGACTTTGGCGCGGGCGTAGTCGAGCGCGACCACCGGCCCCAGGCGAACCGCGCCGACACCCATCAGGTAACCGGCCTTGATGCCGCCGACGACGTGGCTGCCGTCGGGCTTGGCGCCCATGTCGCCGTACGGGCCGACGCGGTCGATGTCATGCTTGTCGCGGCCGGCGCCAAGGTAGGCCTGGCCGAACAGGCCGGCCATGCCGAACCCGGCGTAGGCACCTACCTGCAGCGAACGGCTGTCCACCGCCGCGGCGTCGTTGCCGAAGTTCACCTTGGGCTTGGAATAGTTGACGGCGAGGCCCGCCGCGCCCGAACCGAAGCCGAACTCGACCCCCGCGGTCACGCCCTTGGTCGAGGAGCGGAACTGGTCGTTGCGTTCGCCGGCGCGGACGGTGCGAACCATCGAATCGCCGACCAGGAAGAACTTGACGCCTTCGGGCAGGTCGCCGTCGCGCGGCGACGACAGGTCCATGCGGGTGGTCAGGGTGCGGCCCCACTGGTTGGCGGTGTCGAGCGCATTGTCGCTGGTCGCCTGGAGTGTCAGCGGCGCCCGAAGCTGCGCCGCGACATATTGCGCGACGATCTCGAACCCGTGGCTCGTGAGGTGCAGGCCGTCGAGGTAGAAGAGGTAGTTGCGGGCGGACGCCGACCCGGCGATGCAGGTCGCGTCGGCCGGGCAGACCAGCCCAGTGAAGCCATAATCCGACAGGTTGTTGCTGACCTGCGTCGCGAGCAGTTCGCCGTCGAGGTAGTGGACGATGACTCCATCGGCGGCGTAGCTGGCCAGCGTTTGGCGGAAGTCGGCGTTGAAGCTGTCCGAAAAGGCATCCCGAACGGCAACCGCGTTGGCCGGGTTGGGGTCAAGCGCGACTTCCGGCGCGGTCGCGGTGTTGACCGCGAGGTAGGAGATGTTGCGCGCGCCCGCATCGACCAGCAGGTCGAGGTTGGCCGACGCGCTGACGGCGGCTGCGCTGCCGGCCGCGGCTGCACCTGCGAGCGTTCCCCCGTTCTGCTGATAAACGCGGCCGTCATTGCCGCCGATCGACAGGGTCAAAAGGTCGTTCGCGTCGAACGTTCCGGCCACCGACGGGAAGGGCGTCGCGCCGGCGCCGCCGGTCAGGAAGCTGCCGACCTCGGTGGTGAAGCCCAGCGGCAGACCGAAGGTGTTGGTGCCGTTGGTCAGCGCGCCGCCGATGGCGAAATTGTCGACCGGTGCGTCGAGGATTTGCGACAGCGTATCGATGTAATTGGTGCCGCCCGAAAAGCGGCCGGTCGGGTAATAGGTGCTCAGCGGCGCCGGGAACGTCCCGCCAAGGAAGCCGCGCAGATTGTCGTCGTCAGCGTAGCTGTCGCCGAACGCGACGATGCGGTCGACGCGCTGCGCCGATGCGGGCGCGGCGACGGCGGTAAGCGCGGTGGCGATGGCAAGCGCGCGAAGCGCGGTGCGGCGTGACGTCATGGTAGGCATCCTCTCCCCTGGCCGCTTCGACGCAGCGGCTCTCGATGCACGGACTATTGCGCGCCGAATTTCGGCGATTCTAGTGCGGCGGAGCCACAGCTGCGCCAATTTTTCATCATCGATTCAATCACAAGCGGCCTTGCCGTAGCGTCAACGACGCGAGGCGGCGAGGCGGCTCATCAGGATCGCGGCCCGCTTGGCCTGGCGCCAGATCGAGGGGATGTCGACCGTTTCGGCCGGCGTGTGGTCGCCGCTGCTCGCCGGGCCGAGGCCGACCAGCCCGTCGATGTCGGCGGCGACGAAGCCAATGTCGCCGGCGCCGCGCTTGATCGGGTCGAGCTCCTCCTGCGCGGGAAGGCCCATCGACGCGTTGACGCCGTTGAGGACGGCGAGCAGAGCGCGATTGCCGGGCGTCGGCGCCATCGGCGGATATCCTTCCTCGAATGCGATGCTGGCGGTCGCGCCGTTCAGCGATTGCGCGACGATCGCGCGCATCCGGTCCTGTGTCCGCCGGACCTGATCGGGGGTGAGGGCGCGAAGGTCACCGCGCGCCACGGCCTGGGCGGCGATGACATTGGTCTTCCCGGTGGCGCCGCCGCGCACGAGGTCCTTGTCCAGCGCCGCGGTCGTGCCGCCGAGGATCAGGCCCACATTGAAGGTCAGCTTGTCCTCGGGCAGTTCGCGCCGGAACGTGTCGAGGATGCGCACCAGTTCGTAATTGGCGCCGTATCCGGACGCGGCCGAAAACACGCCGCTGCTGTGGGCCGAGCGGCCCTTGACGGTCAGCGTCCATTCGACAGATCCGCGCCGCGACACGACGCCCATGTCCCTGCCGGCGTCGATGCTGAGTCCTTCGAAATCGAGCGCAACGTCCGCGGCCCGCCCCGCAGCGACGAGGTCGCGACGCGAGACGGTCTTGGGATCGCCGGCGTCTTCTTCGTCGCCGGTCAGGAAGATGGTGATGTCGGAGCGGTCGAGCGTCCCCGCCGCCTTCATCGCGCGGAGCGCTGCGATCATCACCGTGATGCCGCCCTTGTCGTCACCAGCCCCCGGACCGTTTGCCTTGTCGCCGGTCCGCATCAGCGTCTGGAACGGGCTGTCCGGTTCGAACACCGTGTCGAGATGACCGATGAGCAGCAGGCGCTTCCCGCCACCGCGCGCTTTGTGGTGAGCGACAAGGTGGCCGGCGCGGCCGACCTGTTTCATCGGGATCCACCGGACCGCGAAGCCCAGCGGCACCAACTCGGCGCGAACCATGGCCGCGACCTTCTCCACCCCGGCGGGGTTATTGGTGCCACTGTTCTGGTTGACCATCCGCTCCAGCAGGGCGAGCGAACGCGCCTGCTCCGCATCGACGGTGGTCAACATCCGTTGCTCGGCCCTCGTCAAGGGTGCCGCCAGGGCAGGGGTGGCCGTGATCAGCGCGGCGATGGCCAGCGCCCGGAAAAACTTCGTCATCCGCCCAGCCTAAGCCGATCCGCTGAGATTGCCAGTATCGTGATGGCACAAAATGCCGTCCTACAGCGAACCGATATGGTTCCAATATGGTCGCTCGGTTGGATCAGGAGTCGACGATGGATGATGCGGTGGACGTGGAAATGCTGGTGGAGGCGCTGATCGATCGCGAAGGCGGCTACAGCAACCACCCGGCCGATCGCGGCGGGCCCACCTGCTTCGGGATTACCGAGGCCGTGGCACGCGCCCATGGCTATGCCGGTGCCATGCGCGACCTGCCGCGAGAGCAGGCCGCTGCGATCTACCGCCGGCTTTACTGGTCGCGGCCGCGGTTCGACGCGGTTGCCCTGCGCGCGCCGCGCATCGCCGCGGAACTGTTCGATACCGGGGTCAACATGGGGCCGGCGGTGGCGGCCACCTTTCTTCAGCGTGCACTGACCGCGCTCAACCGCAACGGCAAGGACTTTGCCGATCTGGTTCCCGATGGCCGCGTCGGGCAGCGCACGCTCGCGGCCCTCGACGGGTTTCTCGCGGCTCGCGGAAAGCGTGGCGGCGAAACCGTCCTCCTCCGCGCGCTGGAAGCGCTTCAGGGCGAGCGGTACCTGCGGCTTGCCGAGCGCCGCCCGGCCAACGAAGCGTTCCTCTACGGCTGGCTGGCGAACCGGATTGGCGAATTTACCGACTGACTGTGGCGCTGACATGGCGCGAACTTTGCGAACTTCCAAAGGAGACTGAAGATGGCATTATTCGAAGCAATCATCGCCCCGGTGGCGAAGCTGATCGACAAGATCATTCCCGATCCCGCGGCGCGCGACCGCGCCAAGCTGGAACTGCTCAAGTTGCAGGGCGACCAGGAAATGCAGACGATCGCGGTGCAGATGCAGGCAATTGTCGTCGAGGCGCAATCGACCGACCCGTGGACCAGCCGGGCGCGGCCAAGCTTTCTCTACATGATGTACACGCTGATCTTGTGGTCGATCCCGATGGGGCTGATCGCCGCCGCGGATCCGAAGATGGCGACCGGCATCGCCAGCGGCATGACTGCCTACCTTCGCGGCATCCCCGAGGAACTCTACGCGCTCTTCGGTACCGGTTATCTCGGCTACACGGCGGCGCGGACCTGGGGCAAGGCCAAGGGCGTCGAGCGCTAGCCGGCGACGGGGGATCGCCCGTGGGGGCGTTCCCCCTTGCCGAACCCGCCGGCTTGCCCGAAACCGTCGGGCGGATGAGTGACAGTCTTTTCGAACCGGGCCGCAATTGCTGGCGCATCGAGCGTGCCGACCGCGCCTCCGTCATCGTCGACGCGTGCGATTACTACCATGTCATCCGTGAAGCGATGGAGGCGGCCCGGCACCGGATCCTCATCATCGGCTGGGATTTCGACCCGCGCATCAAGCTCGACCGGCTGGATGAGGAGAAGGATGGGGCCGACTACTCGCTCGGCCGCTTCCTGCTCGACCTCGCTCACCGCAGGCCGGAAGTCTCCATCGACATATTGAAATGGAATTTCGGAGCGCTGAAGACATTGTTCCGCGGCAGCGCGATCGCCTGGGTGGCGCGGTTGGCGACGACCAGGTCGATCACGTTCAAGCTGGACGGGGCCCATCCACCAGGGTGCAGCCATCACCAGAAGATCGTGGTGATCGACGATTGCTTCGCGGTGTGCGGCGGAATCGACATGACCGGCGACCGCTGGGACCGTCCGGCGCACGCCGACCTTGATCCGGGCAGGGTGCGGCCCAATGGCAAACCCTATGGCCCGTGGCACGATGCGACGATGGCGGTCGATGGTCCGCTGGCGGCGGCGCTGGGCGAGCTGGCGCGCGATCGCTGGGAAAATGCCACCGGCCGCACGCTCGGCCCGGTGACTGGCGCCGACCCGATCTGGCCAAAAGACCTTCCGGTGCAGTTCACGAACCGCGACTTTGCCGTCGCCAGGAACCGTGCCGAATACAAGGAACTGAGCGCGATCAAGGAGGTCGAGGCGCTGTTCCTCGATATGATCGCGTCGGCGAAGCGGTTTATCTACGCCGAGAACCAGTATTTCACGTCGCCGAGGATTGCCGACGCGATCATCCGGCGGATGAAGGAGCTGCAGCCGCCGGAGATCGTGTTCGTCAACCCGATCCGCGCCGACGGCTGGCTGGAGCAGGTGGCGATGGATGCGGCGCGGGTGCGGCTGGCACAGGTCATCGGCCTCCAGGATCCGGCCAACCGCTTTCGCATTTTCACGCCGGTCACCGAAGGCGGCGACGACATCTATGTTCACGCCAAGGTGATGATCGTCGACGACCATGTCCTCCGTGTCGGTTCGTCGAACATGAACAACCGGTCGCTAGGCCTCGACAGCGAATGCGACCTGGCGATCGAGGCAGGGGGCGATGACAGGATCGAAATGGAAATCGCCGCGCTGCGCACCCGGCTGATGGCCGAGCATCTCGGCGCAGAGCCGGAGGAGGTGCGAACCCTGTTCGAGCAGACCGGTTCGATGCTCGATACAATCGAGGCCCTCAGGCGTGACGGACGAACCCTGAAGCTCCTGGAGTTCGAGAAGCCGAGCGATCCGGAAAAATTCATCGCCGACACCGAATTGCTCGACCCCAAGAGCCCGGACGCGATGTTCGAGAACTTCACCCGGAGAAGCCTGTTTTCCGGCCTTCGCGGCTGGGTCGGACGGCGAGGAAGGGGAACCGAGTGACCGCACTGCCGACGATCGGCCTCCTGATTCTCTCCAATGTCTTCATGACGATCGCCTGGTACGGACATTTGCGATTTCCGGAGGCCCGACTCGGAACCGTCATCTTCGCGTCGTGGGGAATCGCGCTGGTCGAATATTCGCTGGCGGTGCCGGCCAACCGCATCGGCTTCCAGGCCGGGCTGACTGGTGGC
Organism: Sphingomonas rhizophila; assembly: GCF_014396585.1. Lineage (GTDB taxonomy): Bacteria > Pseudomonadota > Alphaproteobacteria > Sphingomonadales > Sphingomonadaceae > Sphingomicrobium > Sphingomicrobium rhizophilum. Next base: position 1,917,751 of record NZ_CP060717.1, on the reverse strand, counting down.
CAGCTCAAGATCATCCAGGAAGTGGTCACGCTGGTCGTTTTCGCCGCCTTCGCCGCGCTTGTGCTGAAGGAGCCGATCGGCTGGCGTTACGTCGGCGCGTTCGCTTGCATGGCGGGCGCGGTCGCCTTCATGTTCGTCGGCAGGGCTTGAAGCTTGCGGGCGCGGCTCCCCACATCAGCGCCATGGAACAATATCATGGAACGACCATCCTTGGCGTGAAGAAGGACGGCAGAACCGTCATTGCCGGGGATGGCCAGGTCAGCCTGGGCAATACCGTCATCAAGCCCAATGCCAAGAAGGTTCGCCGCCTTGGCGCGGACGGCAGCGTCATCGGCGGTTTCGCCGGCGCCACCGCCGATGCCTTCACCCTGTTCGAGCGGCTGGAAAAGAAGCTGGAGGCGAGCCGCGGGCAGCTGCTCCGCGCCGCGGTCGAGCTGGCCAAGGATTGGCGCACCGACAAATACCTCCGCAACCTGGAGGCGATGATGATCGTCGCCGACGCGGAAACGATGCTGATCCTGACCGGCAACGGCGACGTGCTGGAACCCGAAGGCGGGATCGCCGCGATCGGCAGCGGCGGCAACTATGCCCTCGCCGCGGCGCGCGCCTTGTCCGACTACGAACCTGATCCCGAAACGCTCGCCCGCCGCGCGATGGCCATCGCCGCCGAGGTGTGCGTGTTCACCAACGACCGGCTGACCGTCGAAACCGTCGGCGCCTGAGGAAACCCATGAACGACAATTTGACCCCGAAGGCGATCGTCGCCGCGCTCGACGAACATATCGTCGGCCAGACCGAAGCCAAGAAGGCGGTGGCGGTGGCGCTTCGCAACCGCTGGCGCCGGCAGAAGCTCAAGCCCGAACTTCGCGACGAAGTGACGCCGAAGAACATCCTGATGATCGGCCCGACCGGGTGCGGCAAGACCGAGATCAGCCGCCGGCTGGCGAAGCTGGCCGATGCGCCGTTCGTCAAGGTCGAGGCAACCAAGTTCACCGAGGTCGGCTACGTTGGCCGCGACGTGGAGCAGATCGCTCGCGACCTCGTCGAGGAAGCCGTGCGTCTGGAGCGCGAACGGCGCCGCGACCGCGTGCGCGATGCCGCCGAGGGCGCGGCGATGGACAAGCTGCTCGATGCGCTGACCGGCAAGGGATCGAGCGAGGCGACCCGTGAAAGCTTCCGCCAGCGCTTCCGCGACGGCGCGCTCAACGAAGCCGAGGTAGAGATCGAGGTCGCCGAGGCGCCGTCGATGCCGTTCGACGTGCCGGGACAGGGCGGCATCGGCATGATCAACCTCAGCGAAATGATGTCGAAGGCGATGGGCGGTCCGCCCAAGAAGCGGCGCAAGCTGAAGGTGCCGGCGGCGTTCGCCAAGCTGGTCGAGGAAGAGGCCGACCGCCGCGTCGACAGCGATGACGTCACCCGCGTTGCGTTGGCTGACGCGGAGGCCAATGGCATCGTGTTCCTCGATGAAATCGACAAGATCGCGGTCAGCGATGTCCGCGGCGGATCGGTCAGCCGCGAGGGCGTCCAGCGCGACCTGCTGCCGCTGATCGAAGGGACGACGGTTGCGACCAAATATGGGCCGATCAAGACCGACCATATCCTGTTCATCGCGTCCGGCGCGTTCCACGTCGCCAAGCCCGCCGACCTGTTGCCGGAATTGCAGGGCCGACTGCCGATCCGCGTCGAACTGTCGGCGCTGACCCAGGAGGATTTTGTCCGAATCCTGTCGGCGACCCGCGCCAGCCTGACCGAGCAATATCGCGCGCTGCTGGCGACCGAGGAAGTGACGGTCGAGTTCGCCGACGACGGAATCGCCGCGCTCGCCCGCATTGCCGCCGAGGTGAATGAAGCGATCGAGAACATCGGCGCGCGTCGGCTGCAGACCGTCATGGAAAAGCTGCTCGAGGATGTCAGCTTCACCGCTGAGGAGCAGAAGGGCACGACGGTGACGGTCGATGCCGCTTTCGTCGACCGTCAGCTGTCGGGCATTGCCCGCAACGCCGACCTCAGCCGCTACGTCTTGTAGGGGCGGTAGCGCGCCGTCAGCCCGCCGGTGAATGGCGTCCAGAGCGGCGCCTTCACGCCGGCAAGACGGAGGCGGCTGGCAACCCACTGGTTGCAGGTCTGCACCGCGCTGGTCTTGCCGACCCCGCGATAGAAGCGGTCGGCGGCGGTGTAGCCCGGGTGGTCCAGCCGTTGCGGCCGGCTGTTGGAATCAAGGTCGAAATCGCCGCGGATCGACGCCCACAAGCGCCGGTATTCCGCGGGACGCAACCGGATCTGGCGAATCGCAAAGGAAGGATCCTTGACCCATTCGACGTGCATCACCCGCTCGCCGCCGGTGAGTGCATGGTAGGCGGTCTTGGGGGTAAGATCGGACCAGGTCGGCGTGTTGAGGTAAACGGCGCGCTCGCCCGCGCCGAACGCGACCCACTGCGCCCCGGCAGGTGCTCCGCGGAAATCGGACGGTGGGACGACCGGCGTCCAGTCGAGGCCCTGCGCCTTGCGCGGCAGGATGAGGTCGGCGTGAACGCCATTCGACGCCAGGTAGATGGTGACGCCCTCGTCGGGCTCGCTCCACTGCCGGTTCACGGACATAAGCGAACCAAGCAGCGCGGCGACCAGATAAAGCAGCGGCGGGCCGGCGATGAGCAGGGCAGCCAATCGTCCCCAGCGGATTGGACGGCGACGACGAGATTTCCGGCGGGGCATGCCGCCTTGTAGACACGCGCGGTCGTAGCGGAAGTGGGTGCGGCCGTACCGCCCTATTGTGAACGCTCACAGCTTTGTTATGTTTTGGGCGAGAGCAGGACGGCCGTCCTCAAAGCGCGCCGCCGGATGGGGAAGAGGTTCTACTATGGCAAGCCGATTCGTGTGGGCGCCGGCTGCGGCGCTGCTGTGTGCGGCGGCAATGACACCCGCCTACGCTCACGAACCGCACCGTGCGCCGCCGGGATATAAGCTGGTCTTCGCTGACGAGTTCGACGGGAAGAAGATCGACACGCGCAAGTGGCGCTTCGACACGCATCGCAACGCCCAGGGCTGGTACAACGACGAGCTTCAATATTACGCCGCCAATCGCCGCGAAAACTCGCGGATCGAAAATGGCAAGCTGGTCATCGAGGCGCGGGCCGAACGGCTGGCGAAGGATCGTTTCCGCGACTGGGGCGGGCAGGATTACACGTCGGCGCGGATGATCACCAAGGCGCCCCATGCCTGGACGTACGGCTATTACGAGATCCGGGCGCGAATCCCTTGTGGGCGCGGTACCTGGCCGGCGGTGTGGATGCTGCCGAGCGATCCGAAGGCCGACTGGCCGGGGCCGGTGAAATCGACATCATGGAGCATGTCGGCTTCGACCCCGGCGTGGTTCACCAGACGATTCATACCACCGCGAACAATCACGTCATCGGCACCCAGATCGGCAAGCAGATCACCATTCCCGACGTCTGCACCGCGATGCACCGCTACCAGTTGTGGTGGACCAAGGACGCGATCGAAATGGGCGTCGACGACAAGAAGATCTTCCGCCTCGACCGCGTTCCGAACGACCGCGCGCGCTGGCCGTTCGACAAGCCGATGAACATCATTCTCAACGTCGCGGTCGGAGGTGGCTGGGGCGGGCAGAAGGGCATCGACCCGGCCGCGTTCCCGGCCGTGATGGAGGTCGACTACGTCCGCGTGTATCAGCCGGCGCGCTAAACCCGTCCCATGACTACGCGAGCCCGCCCGCGCCGAAAGGTGACGATCAAGGACGTTGCGGCCGATGTCGGCGTGTCGCTGCAAACCATCAGTCGCGTCCTCAACAAGAGCCCGAACGTGAGCGCCAAGGCGCGCGAAAAGGTCGAGGAAGCCGTCGCGCGCCTCGGCTATTCGCCGAGTCTCGCGGCGCGGCGGATGGGCGGCTCCAAGTCCTTCCTGCTGCTCGCGCTCAACGACCGCGACCGTACGATTGAACAATGGCGCGCCCGCGAGGGCATCGACTGGGTCGACCAAATGCTGCTTGGCGGGATCACCACCTGTGCGGAGCACGGCTATCGCCTGATCCTGGAACTGGTCGACACCCACAGTGACAACATCGCCGGTGAGCTTGGCAACGCCCTCGCGGCCCTTCGCCCCGATGGCGTGATCCTCACCCCGCCGCACAGCGACAACCGCAAGGTACTGGACATTCTCGAACGCGAAGGGGTGGCGTGCGCCCGCATCGGCGGTTTCGATCAGGCGAGCGGGACTATCATCCGGATGGACGACCATGCCGCGGCGGGCCGCTGCGTCGAGCATCTCGCCGCGCTCGGTCATCGCCGGATCGGTTTCGTCGCGGGCGACCCCGAATATCAGCTGAGTACCGAACGTCTCGCCGGCTATCGCGATGCGATCGCTGCCGCCGGGCTTGAGGCGGATGACTCGCTGATCGCGGAAGGGGACTTCGGTTATGCCAGCGGTCTCAAGGCGGCCGAGGTGCTGTTGTCCCTGGACAGGCCGCCGACGGCGATCATTGCCAGCAGTGACCAGATGGCGCTGGCCGTGATGGCGGTTGCACGCGATAAGGCCATCGCCATGCCCGACCAGCTTTCCGTCATCGGTTTCGACGACACGCCCATTGCTCGGACGACCACGCCCGCCCTGACGGCCATCAGCCAGCCCGTGGCGGCGATGACCGCGCGTGCGGCCGAGGTGCTGATCCAGCCCGATGGCGATGTCGCCCGCGGCGCCAATGGACAACCGCATGTCATCCCGTTCGAGCTCACCGTGCGCGCATCGACGGGCCCGGCGCCGCGGTGACCGCGGCCGCTGCCGAACGGCAGAGCAACGCCTTCCTGTTCTCCTTCGCCCTCGCCTGGGCCGGCGGGGCCGTCGCCTACACCGCCTTCCTGACCTTATTGCTCCCGCTGCGTTTCACGGAGATCGCTGGCAGCAGTGATGTCGGCTGGCTCGGGCTGTCGGCGACGGTCGGGGCGATCTTCGCCAGCGTCGGTCACATCTTCTGGGGCTGGGTCAGCGACCGGTGGGGCCGGCGGCGCGCCTGGGCCGTGACCGGCCTTGCCGGGAGCAGCGCGGCGCTGATGGCGGTGCCGCTGGTCGGTGAGCCGGCGGCGCTGATCGTGCTGATCGCGGTCTGGCAGCTGCTGCTCAATTGCTTCCTCGCGCCGCTGTCGGCCTATGCCGCGGACAGCGTTCCCAACCAGCAAAAGGGGATTCTTGGCGGGCTGCTGTCGTTCGGCCCCGGCGCGGCGGCGCTGTCCGTCGTCGCGATCTCGCTGGCGCCGCCTAACCTGGCGGACCAGCTGGGCGTCATCGTGCTGATGGTCGTGCTGTTCGCACTCCCGCTGATGGCGATGCGCCGCGCCAAGCCGATCGGCGCGATTGCCAGCGCCGCCCATCCGCCGCGGTCCAAGGCCTACCGGCGGGTGCTGATCCAGTTGTGGGTGGCCCGGCTTGCGGTGCAGATTGCCGAAGGGCTGCTGTTCCTGTTCCTCTATTATTTCCTGCGCGAGGTGTCCGGCGGCGACCTCAGCCTGACCCGCTACGCCGTGACTAACGCCGTGGTTCACCTCTTCTCGATCCCGATCGCGCTGATGGTCGGACGCTACTCGGACAAGAGCGGTCGCCGCCGCTCTGCACTGCTGCTGATGATCGGCTTCCTGATGGCGGGCCTGGCCGGCATGGGGGTGGCGAAAGACTGGAACATGGTAATCCTGTCCTACGGCCTGTTCCTGATCGGGTCGAACAGCTTCCTTGCGCTGCACTCGGCATTCTCCATGCAGGAATTGCGCGATCCGCGAAATTTCGGCCGTGACCTCGGCCTGTTCAACCTGACCAATACGCTTCCCTCGCTGACCACGCCCCTGCTGGCGGCAATCGTCATCTCCCAGTTCGGTTACTCGGCGCTACTGCTCGGCCTTGCGGCATTCATGATCATCCCGGCGGGGCTCATCTTCCGCACCGACATTCCCTGACGCTCGTGCTCACGCGCTTGCCAATGGTCGCATCAAACGACATGGTGTGAACGTTAACAATAAGGGTCAGGGGAGAGATTCATGAGCGCGTTGTTGGGCCGGTCCGTCGTGTTCGCCTTGCTTGCCGGGAGCGCTGCCATCGCCATCGCGCAGCCAGCGCGACAGGGTGCCGCGCCGGTCAAGGGCGAAGCGCAAGCGCACCCCGATCGCTGGCCCAAGGCGTCGAGCCCGGCGGCAATCAGCGACCCGGCCACGGAAGCGCGAATCGACCGGATGATCGCGTCGATGACGCTTGAGCAGAAGGTCGGTCAGACCATCCAGGGCGATATTTCGGCGATCACGCCCGCCGACCTCGAGAAATATCCGCTGGGATCGATCCTGGCGGGCGGGAACAGCGGCCCGTTCGGTGACGAGCGGGCCAGTTCGTCGCGCTGGGCCGACCTTGTCAAACAATACCGAGCCAAGTCGCCGAGGCTTGCCGACGGGACGCAGGTTGCGATCCTGTTCGGCGTCGATGCCGTCCACGGCCACAGCAACGTCCCCGGCGCGACCATCTTTCCGCATAATGTCGGCCTTGGTGCAGCGAACGATCCGGCGCTGATCGAGCGGATCGGCGCGGCGACCGCGGCCGAAGTGTCGGCCAGCGGGATCGAATGGACCTTTGCGCCCACCCTTGCGGTGCCGCAGGACTGGCGCTGGGGGCGGACGTACGAAGGCTATTCGTCCGATCCGAAGCTGGTCGCCAGCTATGCCGGGGCGATGGTCCGTGGTCTACAGGGGACACTGGTCGCGGGTAAGCCAGTCGCCAGCGACCGGGTCGCGGCGACGGCAAAGCATTTCCTGGCGGACGGCGGGACTACCGACGGCAAGGACCAGGGAAGCTTCGACCTCGACGAGGGACGGCTCGTCTCGGTCCATGCACCGGGATATCCGCCGGCGATCGAGGCCGGGGCACTGACCGTGATGGTCTCCTTCTCCAGCTGGAACGGGGTCAAGCACCACGGCAACCGCTCGCTACTGACCGACGTGTTGAAGGACCGGATGGGCTTCAAGGGCCTGGTCGTCGGCGACTGGAACGCACACGGCCAGGTCGACGGATGCACCACCACCCGCTGCCCGCAATCGCTCAATGCGGGCCTCGACATGTACATGGCGCCCGACAGCTGGCGGGGCCTGTTCGACGCCACCGTGGCCGATGTGAAGCAGGGCCGGGTGCCGATGGCGCGGCTCGACGATGCCGTCCGCAGGATCCTGCGCGTCAAGGCCAAGATGGGGCTACTGGATGGTCGCCCGGTGCGCGACGATCCGACCCAGCTGGGTTCGGCCGCCCATCGCGCCATCGCCCGCGAAGCGGTCGCCAAATCGCTCGTCCTCTTGAAGAACGAAGGCTCCGTGCTGCCGATCAAGGCCGGCGCGCGGGTGCTGGTTGCGGGCGACGGCGCCGACAACATGGCCAAGCAGGCCGGCGGCTGGACGGTAACCTGGCAGGGGACCGACACCAGCCGCAAGGACTTCGCCAACGGCCAGACGATCTTCGAGGGCCTGCGCGACGCGGTCATCGCCAGCGGCGGGACGGCGACCCTGTCGGCCGACGGCAGCTTCTCCGCCCGGCCTGATGTCGCCATCGTCGTCTACGGCGAGGCACCCTACGCCGAGTTTCAAGGCGATATCCCGACGCTCGACTATCAGCCGCAGGGCGCGACCGACCTGGCGCTGCTCAAGAAGCTGCGCTCGGCCGGGATCCCGGTGGTGTCGGTGTTCCTGTCGGGCCGGCCGCTGTTCACCAGTCCGGAGATCAACGCCTCCGACGCCTTTGTCGCCGCCTGGCTGCCGGGAAGTGAAGGCGGCGGCGTGGCCGACGTGCTGGTGGCGGACAGGTCGGGCAAGGCGAAGCGCGACTTCGCCGGCCGCCTGTCGTTTCCCTGGCCCGCCGACGCGCGAGCGCCGGTCGCCAAGCCGCTGTTCGCGCTTGGCCACGGCCTCAGCTATGCACGCCCGGGCAAGCTTGGGACCCTGTCGGAAGCGCCGGGGGTCGACATCGCCCGGGCGCTCAACGTCGAACGCTATTTCGATCGGGGCCGGGCATTGGCACCGTGGACGCTGACAATCTCCGACGATGGCGGGGCCCGCCCGGTGCCGGCGGGTGCGATCAGCAGTCCGAACGGCAAGGTCACGACCCGCGGCGTCGACATGGGCGCGCAGGAAAATGCGCTGGCCGTGACGTGGAAGCAGGCCGGATCGATGTCGATCGACGGGCCGGCGGTCAACCTCGACCGCCAGCTGACCGGCGCGTTCGCCATCGTCGTCGACGGCGCGGTCCGGCAGCCGCCGAAAGGCCGCGTCACACTGGCGGTTGGCGATCGCCAGCTCGACATCACCAGGCTGGTTGCCAAGACCGGCCCGCTCACGCTGAAGGTTCCACTGCGCTGCTATGCCGACCTGGGCGTGAATTTCGCCAGCGTCGGAAACGCCACGCGAATCACCAGCGACGGTCCGTTCGAGATCGCGCTGCGCAAGATCGAGCTCCAGCCCGTCGGCGAGCCGCTGACCTGTCCGGCCGCGGTGAAATAGGCTGTCCTCAGGAAAAATGGTCGGGGCGACAGGATTCGAACCTGCGACCCCCACACCCCCAGTGTGATGCGCTACCAGGCTGCGCTACGCCCCGACCGTGCCGAACTGCCGCCTCGCCAGGGAGGGGGCAGCGCGAGTGCGGGCGTCTATCCTTGCCCGCATCGCTTGGCAAGGCGGGCTTCAGCGTGATAGGCGGCGCGCCACATCGTGGGCGCTAGGCCTTCCGCCGCGCCACTGACTAGAAGAGACCGACCGGTTCGATGACCTCAACAACACTATTCGCCCCGACCCTGGCCGCCGCGGCCGGAGCCTCCCCCGCCAGTGGCGGCGGCCTGTTCTTCATCGTCCAGATGGTGCTGGTCTTCGCCATCTTCTGGCTGCTGATCCTTCGTCCTCAGCGCAACCGGCTGAAGGCTCACCAGGCGCAGATCGCGGCGGTCAAAAAGGGCGACCGCGTGGTTACCGGCGGCGGCCTCATCGGCAAGGTCGTCAAGGTCGCGGACAATGAGGTCGAGGTTGAACTTGGCCAGGGCCTCAAGGTCACCGCCGTCAAGTCGACGCTTGCCGAAGTGATCAATCCGACCGCGACCAAGCCGGCCAACGACTGATGTTCGAATTTCCCCGCTGGAAGGTGTGGGCGGTCACGCTCCTCATCCTGTTCGGCATCCTCCTCGCCGTTCCCAGCCTGATGAGCGAAAGCCAGGCGAAGAAGTTGCCCGGCTTTTTCCCCAGCGCGCGGATCAGCCTTGGCCTCGATCTTGCCGGCGGCAGCCACCTGCTGCTGGAAGCCGACGCCCGCGACGCCGACAAGCAGCGGCTGGCGGCAATGGAAGAGCAGGTCGTCACCAACCTGCGCCGTGAAACGCCGCGAATCGACATCGGCGACGTGTCCACCGCCGGCGGGCGATTAAGCTTCATGGTCCGTAGCCCGGCGCAGTTCGACGCTGCATTCGAACGGATGCGGACGCTGACCCAGCCGGTCGGCCTGACGGGCAGCCGCGACTGGGACGTTCGCCGCGCGGATTCCTCGACGATCGTCATGACTCCGACTGCCGATGGCAACGCCCGCGCGCTGAAGGAGGCGATGACCGTCGCTCGCGACGTCGTCCGCCGCCGCATCGACCCCAGCGGCACCAAGGAAATCACCGTCATCAACCAGGGTGCGAACCGGATCCTGGTCCAGGTGCCGGGCGTCGAAGATCCCGAAGCGCTCAAGCGGCTGATCGGTCAGACCGCGCGGCTGGAATTCAAGCTGGTCGACCAGACTGCCGACCCGGCGCAAATGGCGGAGGGCCGCGCCCCGCCGGGAAGCCAGATCCTGCCGATGGTCGACGGGGGCGTCATTGCCGTGAAGCGCCGCGTGATGGTGTCGGGCGACCAGCTGGTCGACGCCAAGCAGAGTTTCGACCAGGACGGCCGGCCGGTAGTATCGATTACCTTCAATTCCGCCGGCGCCAAGCGTTTCGGACGGGCGACGCAGGAGAACGTCAACAAGCCGTTCGCGATCATCCTCGACGACCGGGTGCTGTCCGCGCCCAACATCAACGAGCCGATCTTGGGCGGTCAGGCCCAGATCATGGGTAACTTCACCGTGGAAAGCGCCAATGCGCTGGCGATCTCGCTCGCGTCGGGCAAGCTGCCGGTCAAGCTGATCCCGGTCGAGGAGCGCACGGTCAGCGCCGACCTTGGCAAGGATTCGATCGAGAAAGGCGCCATTGCCGCCATCGTCGCGACGCTGGTCGTCGTCATCTTCATGATCGTCACCTACGGCCGCTTTGGTGTCTATGCGACGATCGCGCTGATCGTGAACGCGCTCCTGATCCTCGGGATCATGGCGGTGTTCAACGCCACGCTGACGCTGCCCGGCATCGCCGGCTTCGTTCTGACGATCGGTGCCGCGGTCGACGCCAACGTCCTGATCAACGAGCGCATCCGCGAAGAATTGCGGCGCGGGCGTCGGGTGCTCGACGCCTTGGAAACGGGCTACAAGGAAGCCTCGACCGCGATTTTCGACGCCAACATCACCAACACCATCGCTGCCGCGCTGATGTTCTACTTTGGCTCGGGCCCGATCCGCGGGTTCGCCGTCGTGCTGCTGATCGGCATCGTCACCTCGGTGTTCACCGCCGTGAACCTCACGCGGATGATGGTCGCGCTGTGGGTCAAGTCCAAGCGCCCCCGCGCGCTTACAATCTGACGGGACGAATTCGATGAAACTGCTCAAGCTCGTTCCCGACAATACGAACATCGACTTCATGAAGTGGCGCAAGTTCGCGCTCATCCTGTCGACGCTCGCGACGATCGCCAGCCTGGTGCTGGTCGGCGTCCGTGGCCTCAACCTTGGCATCGACTTTGTCGGCGGCCAGGTCGTTCGCGTCCAGTTCGCCCAGCCGGTCGACATCGAACAGCTGCGCGGCAAGGTCGACACCCTGCAGGTCGGCGATGCCAGCATCCAGGAATTCGGCAATAACCGCAGCTACCAGATCCGCCTGCCGAGGCCGGAGGGGCCCGAAGCGGCCGCCAACCAGGTCGTCACCCAGCTGCGCGGCCTGATCCAGCGCGAATATCCGGGGGCGCAGGTCAGTGCCGGGGAAAGCGTTTCGGGCAAGGTGTCCGAAGAACTCGCGACCGACGGCGCGCTCGCCATTCTGTTCGCGATGATCGGCATCGCCATCTACATCTGGCTTCGCTTTGAATGGCAATTCGGGGTCGGCGCGCTCGTCACCCTGTTCCACGACGTGTCGATGACGCTTGGCTTCTTCTCGCTGACCCAGTTGCAGGTCGACCTGAACGTCGTCGCCGCGATCCTGACCATCGTCGGCTATTCGCTCAACGATACGGTCGTCATCTACGACCGGATTCGCGAGAACCTGCGCAAGTTCCGCAAGATGGCCATCGTGCCCCTGCTCAACTTGTCACTCAACGAGACGTTGAGCCGGACCATGGTCACGTCCTTGTCGATCCTCTTCGCGCTCGGTGCGCTGCTGCTGCTGGGTCCGGACGTGATCTTCGGCCTGACCATCGCGGTTTTCCTGGGCATTTTTGTCGGCACCTATTCGTCGATCTATATTTCGGCGCCGGTGCTGGTGGCGTTGGGGGTAACGCCGGACAGTTTCGTCCGCAGCCAAGAAGACGACCAGGACGAAACCGTCGCCAAGCCCTCGCGGGCCTGAACGGGGAAAACAGTCGGATCGCATGGTTGGCGTTCGCCCAACCAGCGGATAAGGATAGGAATATGTCGACCATTTCCCGCAAAGCGATGCTCATCGCCGCCTGTGCCCTCGTCCTCCCGCTCGGCGCCTGCGCCGGCAAGAAGGTGAAGGGCGACACCGCCTACATCGCGCGCGATGTGAACACCCTCTACGGCCTTGCCAAGGAGCGGCTCGACAAGGGCGATTATGAGGAGGCGGCCAAGCTGTTCGACGAGGTCGAGCGGCAGCATCCCTATTCGGTGTGGGCTCGCCGCGCGCAGCTGATGAGCGCTTTCAGCTACTATATGGCGAACAAATATACCGAGACGATCAGTTCGGCCCAACGCTTCCTGACGATCCATCCGGGCAACGAGGACGCGCCGTACGCCAGCTACCTGGTCGCCATGAGCTATTACCAGCAGATCGCCGACGTCACCCGCGACCAGAAGATCACGCAGCAGGCGTCGGATTCGTTCAACGAGTTGATCCGCCGCTATCCGCAGAGCCGTTATGCGGCCGACGCGCGGTTGAAGCTGGACCTCTTGAACGACCACCTCGCCGGCAAGGAAATGGAAGTCGGCCGCTTCTACCAGCGGTCGGGCAAATGGCTCGCCGCCGCGACGCGCTTCCGCGAGGTGATCGACAAGTACCAGACGACCAGCCATACGCCCGAGGCGCTGGAGCGCCTGGTCGAGACCTATCTCAACCTCGGGATTCCGAGCGAGGCTCGTAAGGCGGCGGCGGTGCTGGGGCGCAACTACCCCGACACCAAGTGGTACAAGCGCAGCTACGAGTTGATCCAGAAGCACGCCCCCAAGGCTAGGGTAGGAAGGGAAGCGCGGCCCCATGTTGCGGCAGCTTTCCATCCGCGACGTCGTCCTGATCGAGGCCCTCGAGCTCGAGTTCGAGGCGGGCCTTGGCGTGCTGACCGGTGAAACGGGTGCGGGTAAATCGATCCTGCTCGACGCGCTTGGCCTTGCGCTCGGCGTGCGGGCCGACACCGGACTGGTCCGCTCGGGCCAGGCGCAAGCGAGCGTCAGCGCCGCGTTCGAACTTGATTCCGGTCACCCCGCGCTGGCAGCGCTCGACGAACAGGGTATCGAGCGCGAGCCGGGCGAACCGCTTATCCTGCGACGCACCCTGAAGTCCGACGGCGGAAGCCGGGCGTTCGCCGGCGGAGCCGCGGTCGCCGCGGCCGGCCTTCGCGACATCGCCGCCGACCTCGTCGAAATCCACGGTCAGCATGACGATCGCGGCCTGCTGAACCCGCGCGGTCACCGCGACCTGCTAGACCGGTTCGCCGGAATCGATATCGCACCGGTGCGGTCGGCATGGACACGCCTGTCCGTGCTGGAAGCGGAGTTGGCGGCGGAGCGGGCCAAGCTCGACGAGGCGAACCGCGACCGCGAATGGCTCGACTATGCCATCGGCGAGATCGACGCGCTGGGTGTCGAGGTCGGCGAGGAAGAGCGGCTGGCCTCGCTTCGCCAGGACATGAAGGCTGCGGCGCGAATCGAGGACGATCTCGGCGCGCTCGACGACCTGTTCGGAGGGTCGGACGGCGGGCTGGCCCAGCTTCGTCAAGCGGCGCGGCGGCTGGAGCGGATCGCCGAGGCTCATCCGTTGCTGGCGGAGGCGCTGGCGTCGGTGGACCGGGCGACGATCGAGACAGCGGAGGCGGAGGACAAGGTGGCCGAAGCCCGGCGCGCACTGGCCCATTCGCCGGCGGAGCTCGAGAACGCCGAGGCGCGGCTGTTCGACATTCGCGGGCTGGCGCGCAAACATCGCGTCGAGCCGGACCGGCTTCCCGGCTTGCTCGACGAGCTTCGTCAGCGGCGCGGAGCGATCGACAGCGGCGAGGAGCGGATCGCGGGCATCGAGCAGGACCTCACCGCGGCGCGGGCCGCTTATGACGAAGTGGCGTCAGCGATCAGTGCCGAGCGGCGGGCGGCGGGGGCGCGGCTCGACACTGCGGTTGCGGGCGAACTGGTGCCGCTCAAGCTCGACGCTGCCCAGTTCCGGACGGCGGTGACTGTAACGGACGCCGGGCCGGCGGGGATCGACCGGGCCGAGTTCGAGATTTCGACCAACCCCGGCGCCCCGTTCGGGCCGCTCAGCAAAATCGCGTCGGGCGGGGAATTGTCGCGCTTTATCCTGGCGCTGAAGGTCGCGCTGGCGGAAGCCGGCGCGGCGGCGACGATGATCTTCGACGAAATCGACCGCGGCGTTGGCGGGGCGGTGGCCAGCGCGATCGGCGAGCGGCTGGCGCGCCTGGCGCAGAAGTCGCAGCTGCTGGTCGTCACCCATTCGCCGCAGGTCGCGGCCCGCGCCGCCCACCATTACCGAATCGAAAAGGCCAGCGACGGCACCGTCACCCGCACCAGCGTCCGCCGCTTGACCGAGGACGAACGCCGCGAAGAAATCGCGCGCATGTTGTCCGGCGCCGCGATCACTGACGAAGCCCGCGCCCAAGCGGCAAAGCTGCTGGAGGCGGCATGACGACGATCGACCAGGTGCACGGTGGCAAGACCCTTCGTCACGAATGGTTCGCGGCCGAAGGCGCGCGGGCGACGATCCTGCTTTTTCCGACCGTGATGGGCGTGACCGACCTGGAGCGCGGTTTCGCGGCGACGCTGAATGGGAAGGGCTGGTCGGTGATGATCGCCGACTTGTACGGTGCCCGCTTCACACCCGAAGACCGCCCGCAGGCGTCGGACGCGATGGCGGCGATCCGTTCCGACCGGGCCGCCATGCGGGACTTGCTCACTGCGGTTCTCGCCGAGACGCCGAAGGGGGCGCCGGTCGTGGCCATCGGATTCTGCTTCGGGGGCCAGTGCGCGCTCGACCTGGCCCGGTCCGGCGCGGACATTGCGGGCGCGGCGAGCTTCCACGGCCTGTTCGATCCGCCGGGCCTGCCGCCACAGCCGAGCAAGGCGCTGGTGATCGCCTTCCATGGTTGGGACGATCCGCTGGTCACGCCCGATGCGGTCACCGCCTTGGGGCAGGAGCTGACCGAGGCCGGCTGCGACTGGCAGATCCACGCCTACGGCCACGTCGGCCACGGCTTCACCAACCCAGGCGCCAAGGGCGCGATTCCGGGCATCCAGTTCGATGAGGCCGCGTCGCGCCGAAGCTGGGCCGCGTTCGACGGCTTCATGGGCGAACTGTTCGCATGAACGAAGCCGAGGCTGCCAACCGGCTGATGCGGCTGGCGCGGGAAATCGCGCGGCACGACAGGCTGTATCACGATCAGGACGCGCCGCAGATCAGCGACGCGGAATATGACGCGCTGGTCCGCGAGAACCGCGAGCTGGAGGCGCAGTTTCCGCACCTCGTCCGCGCGGATTCACCGTCGAAGCGGCTCGGCGCGGTACCGACATCCAGTCTCGCCAAGGTCACTCATGCGCGGCCGATGCTCAGCCTCGAAAACGCC
Source organism: Sphingomonas rhizophila (assembly GCF_014396585.1). Lineage (GTDB taxonomy): Bacteria > Pseudomonadota > Alphaproteobacteria > Sphingomonadales > Sphingomonadaceae > Sphingomicrobium > Sphingomicrobium rhizophilum. The sequence continues at coordinate 1,902,596 of NZ_CP060717.1, read as the reverse complement.
TTCAGCGAACAGGAGGTGCGCGACTTCATCGGCCGCGTGCGACGCTTCCTGTCGCTGCCGCCCGACGAGCCGGTGACGATGACCGCGGAGCCCAAGATCGACGGGCTGAGCTGCTCGCTTCGCTACGAGGTCGGCGCCCTGGTGATGGCGGCGACGCGCGGTGACGGCACCGTTGGCGAGGACGTCACCGCCAATGTCCGGACCATTGCCGAGATCCCGCAGACGATCAGCGGCGCACCCGAAACATTCGAAGTGCGGGGCGAAATCTACATGTCGAAACAGGATTTCGCGGCCCTCAACGAGCGGCAGGAGGCGAGCGGCGGGAAAGTCTTCGCCAACCCCCGCAACGCCGCGGCGGGGTCGCTCCGCCAGAAGGACCCGGCGGTGACCGCCGCGCGCCCCTTACGCTTCTTCGCCCACGGCTGGGGCGATCTTAGCGCATCGCTCGCGCCGACCCAGCAGGATGCGATGCAGGCGATCCGGGAACTCGGCTTCCCGGTCAGCGACCTTCTGGTCCGTTGCGAGAGGGTCGAGGACGCGCTGGCCCATTATGCGACGATTGAGCGGCGCCGCGCCGACCTTCCCTACGACATCGACGGCGTCGTTTATAAGGTCGACCGGATCGACTGGCAGGATCGTCTCGGCCAGGTCGGGCGCGCCCCGCGCTGGGGCTGGCGCACAAATTCCCGGCCGAGAAGGCGGAGACGGTGCTGGAGGCCATCGACATACAGGTCGGTCGCACCGGCAAGCTGACACCCGTCGGTCGCCTTCGTCCGGTTGGGGTCGGCGGCGTGATCGTGTCCAACGTCACGCTTCATAACCGTGACGAGATCGCGCGTCTGGGCCTCCGCGTCGGCGACCGCGTCCGGATCCAGCGCGCCGGCGACGTCATCCCGCAAGTGGTCGAGAATTTGACGCGCGACGACACTCGGGAGGTATACGTCTTCCCCGACCACTGCCCCGAATGCCAGTCCGAAGCAGTCGCTGAAGAAGGCGAAGTCGATGTCCGCTGCACCGGCGGCCTGATCTGTCCGGCCCAGCGGATCGAGCGGCTGAAGCATTTCGTGTCGCGCGGAGCGATGGACATCGACGGCCTGGGCGAAAAGTCGATCGTCGAGTTCGCGGGGCTGGGCTGGCTTCACGGTCCGGCCGACATTTTTCGCCTGAAGGATCACCGCGAAGAACTGATCGGGCGCGAAGGCTGGCAGGCGGTCAGCGTCGACAAGTTGCTGGCCGCGATCGAAGCTCGGGTCGGGTTCGACCCGGCGCGGTTCCTGTTCGGCCTCGGCATACGCCATGTCGGCATCGTCACCGCCAAGGACCTGATGCGTGCGTTCGGGACTATCGAATCGCTGCAAGCCGCGGCGACCGGCGAAGGCGCGCAGGCCGAACTGTCCAACGTGGAGGGCGTCGGCGCCGTCGTCGCCGAAGCGCTGACGGACTTCTTCCACGAACCCCATAACCGCGACGAGCTTGCCGAGTTGCTGGCGCTGGCAAGGCCGGCGGCGTTCGTTTCCACCGCGCGCGCCACCGAATGGTCGGGCAAGACCATCGTCTTCACCGGGACGCTGGAAACGATGAGCCGCGACGAAGCGAAGGCCCAGGCCGAACGCCTCGGGGCACGGGCCGCGGGATCGGTCAGCGCCAAGACCGACCTCGTCGTTGCCGGACCGGGCGCGGGATCGAAGTTGAAGAAGGCCGAGGAACTGGGCGTCCGGGTCGCGACCGAAGAGGAGTGGGCGAGAATCGTCGCGGAGGCGTAAGCGGGAATCGGGAAAGGGGGCAGGCATGCGGATGGGGATCGCGTTGCTACTCGCATGGGCGAGCGCGGGATGCAGCGAGCGTCAGGCGCCACCATCCCCCGCCGAGGCTGTCATCCAGTTCGAGCGTACATCGTCCGATCCCGTCGCCCATGGCGAGCGGTTGGCAACGGTCCTTGGCTGCAACGGCTGCCACGGCCGAGACCTGCAGGGCAACGACTGGTCGGCGCCCGGCTTCGTCACCATGTACAGCGCCAACCTGACCCAGAGCGCCGCGCGACTATCGGATGCGGAGCTGACGGAGGCGATCCAGGGCGGCCGCCGGCCCGACCGCGATCTGTGGGACATGCCCTCGCACCTCTTCACCAAACTTGGCGACAATGAAGTTCAGGCAGTGATCGCGTTCATCCGCACGCACCCGCCCAAGGGTCCCGTCCACGCGCCGCCCGAGGTCGGGCCGGCGGGGCAGAAGGAAATCGACAAGGGTTCGTGGTGGTCATCGGCCGAGGGAGTTCGCCGGTCCGGAAACGCTTGGCCGCCCGATGCCGGCGCCGACCATGCGCTTGGCCGCTATATCGTGCGCGCGACCTGCGCCGAATGCCACGGCATGGACTTGCGGGGCGGGCAGCCGACCCCGGACGCCAAGACCAGGCCCGACCTCAGGATGGTGGCCGGCTACGACGGTCCCGCATTTCGCCGCCTGCTCCGGACCGGTAAGGCCAGCGGCGATCGCGAGGTCAGCCTGATGAGCCAGGTCGCAAGGGGCCGCTATGCCCATTTTACCGAGGCGGAAGTCGAGGCGGTGCACCGCTACCTGCAGAGGGTCGGGGAAATCGATCCCTAGACGTCTTCGCTGCGCGCGCAGTTGGCGACCTCGAGGAGCAGCATCGAGGTCGCGACGAAGCTGATCGCCAGGAGCCAGGCAAAGCTGGCGATGAACGGTTCGCGGGTGGCGAACAGCATCACCACGAGCGTGGCGATCGACATTCCGGCGGCGGTGATCAACGCCAGCGCGAAGTCGGTCGCGGCGGCGATGCCGGTCCACCGGCGGACGCTGCCATGTTCAAGGAAAAAGGCTGCGAGCAGGACGATGCTTCGCAGGAACAGCCAACCGGCAATGATGACCAGTGCCGGAAGGAAGCCAGTCGCTTCCTCGGTCGCGAAGAACAGTCCCGCGGCCATCGTGATCGCGCCGGCCAGCATCGCCAGTTTTTTGGTTTCGAGCCGGCGCGATCCGGCAATCACTTCCGCCGCGCCCGACAGCGCCAGCATCGCGCCGATGATGAGCGCGCCGTGGGCCTTGCTGATTACCGGCAGCAGGGCCGCGCCGGCGGCGAGCAACAGGATGAACCAGCCGGCGAAGGCAATGACGCGCGCCCGGGCGGCGTGGTCGGCAGCGGAATGGGAATCAGTGGCCATGAAATCCTTCCACCTCTGCAACAAAGGGTGCGGCGGCTGGTTCCGCGCTTACGTTCGACCCTCAAGGACCAGCACACACCATTCGCCGGCGCCACGTTCCACGACGGAGCAGCCCTGTGCCTCGTAGGCGGCGAGGACAGCGTCGGCCTGCGTATCGAGCAAACCGGCGAGGACCACGGTAGCGCCAGGCGCCAGCGATGCCGCGAAACCGGGGGCCAGTTCGATCAACGGTCCGGCGAGGATGTTGGCGATCAGCAGATCGAATGGCGCACGGGTTGCCAGCATCGGATGGTCCATGCCGTCAGCGACCGCGAGCAGGAGCTGCCCCTCGCCATGGCCGATGGCAATTCCGTTGATCCGCGCGTTGTCCTCGGTCACGTCGATGCTGATCGGGTCGATGTCGGTGGCGATGGCCCGCGCTTCGGGCCACAGCGCTAGCGCCGCAAAGGCGAGCAACCCGGTGCCGGTGCCGATGTCGGCGACATTGGCGAATCGCTTGCCCGATTGCTCCAGCCGGTCGAGCGCGGCGAGGCAGCCGGCGGTGGTCGCGTGCTGGCCCGTCCCGAAGGCGAGCCCGGCATCGATCTCGAAGCTGATCGCGTCCGCTGGCCGGTCCTTGAAGTGGGTCGGGGTGTGGACGAAGAAGCGGCCGGCGCGGATCGGCTCCAGCCCGGCCTGACTGATCGTTACCCAGTCGACCCCGTCCTCCAGCCGCTCGAGCTGCGGATCGGAATCGGCGGCGAGGCTCTCGAGGATCTTGAGGTCGTCCCAGCTCGGTTGCTCGTCGAAATAGGCGTGGAGCAGCCATTCGTCGGGTTTGTCGGGGTCGGGCTCGTCGGCGACGATGACGGGCGGAGTTTCGCTGTCGGCGAAAAGGTCGTTGGCGTCGGGCAGCGCCTCGGCCTCCGCGCGGGTGCAGGCGAGCGTGACGCGCCAGCTCATTTCTTGCCGGCTTCCTTGGCGAGCCGGTCATCAAGGCGCTTGGTCAGGCTGGCGGCATAGGCCTGGCAGCCCTTTTCATTGCGCATTGGCTGCTTAAGCGCGAACCGCTCCGCCATCGCGCTGGCCGACGGGTGCGGCGTCAGGACGATGTCGCACGGCGAGGCGGCGACCTTGGCGATGCTGGCGCGGTAGGCGGCGAGAAAGGCCGGATGATCGGAGAAGCGGTACTTGTCGCTGCTGACCGGCGACAGGCTGTCCGCATAGACCAGCATCGGGCAGACCGCGCCGTCGCAGCTGATCCAGCGCCAGCTGAGCGCCCCCGCGGTATGGCCGGGTGTCGTCATCGCGGTCAGCATGATGTTGCCCAGCCGGACCTGCTGCCCGTCGCGGATGACGCGGTCGACGCGCGCGGCGGGGAAGGGCGGGTTGATTCCGGCTTGCGGATCGTCGGCCCCGGCGGTGCCGGTCGCGAACACCTTGGCCGCCGCCTCGGACGCGTAAAGCTGCGCCCCGGTCAGTTGCTGCAGCCGGGCGACTCCGCCGACATGGTCGTGATGTTCATGACTGTGCAGGATGATGCGCACGTCGGTCAGCCGAAACCCGAGCGCGCGGATGTTGGCCGCGATCAGGTCGCCGCCGCGCTCGGTGCCGCCGTCGATCAGGACGTGACCGTCGCTGCCTGCGATCAGGATAGCGGTGATCCCGCAGGTTCCGACCATGTAACTGTTGCCGTGGATCCGGACGGGCGGCGCGGGACGGTCCCAGTCGTCCGATCCCTGGCAGGAGCGAACCCAGGCTGGGCCGGCTTCGTTCAGCGGCGCCTTGGGGCGTTCGACCTGTGGCGGTTTGCCGAACGGAACGACGATCTGCTGGCCGGCGAGCAGCAGGGCGGCGAGGGTGAGCTTAACGGACATAGCTGGCTCCGTTGACGTCGATCGCGGCGCCGGTCGCGCTCGGCGGGGCTTCGATCGCCAGCCAGCGGATGGTTTCGGCGATCTCGTCCGGCGTGGCGACCCGGCCGAGGGGGATGTCGGCAAGCAACTGCTGGCCACCGCGGCTGGCGAGATAATCGTCGGCCATGCCGGTCATGACGAAGCCGGGACACACCGCGAACGCATAAATTCCCTCGACGGCGTACGCCCGGGCGATCGACTTGGTCATGCCCATCATGCCCGCTTTCGAAGCCGCGTAATGCCAGTGCTGCGGGCTGTCGCCGCGATAGGCGGCCCGGCTGGAGACATTGACGATTCGCCCGCCGCCCGGGTCGGACGAGCGGAAATGGGCGATGGCGAGACGGCACAGGTCGGCGCTGGCCTGCAAATTGATGCCCATCGTGCGGGCCCACACCGCGTGCCACTCGTCGTCACCGGCGTTGTCGGCGACGCCTTCGAAGATGCCGGCATTGTTGACCAGCACGTCGATGCGTCCGTCCAGGCGGTCGAACGCTTCCTCCCATAATCGGCGCGGCGCGTCCGGGTCGGCGAGGTCGGCGGCGATCAGCCCGTCGCCGCCCGGCTGCTATGGCCGACGACGGCGTGGCCGCGTTCCTGGAAAAGCTTGAGGGTCGCGGCGCCGATGCCGCGGCTGGCGCCGGTCAGGAGGATGTTCATCAGGCCCGGTTAGCGCGTCCATGACGCCAAGGCGAGCCGTCGAAATCAGCCGAGATAGATCCAGTAGGCGACCATCGCCACGGTGAGCACGCCGAGCACGCGTCCGATCCTAACCCAGCGCCGCTCCGCCTCGGCCCGCTGCTGGTGCGTCGATGACAGGATTGCCAGCCCGCCTATGGCGACGAGGGCGGCAACAATCCCCGTCACCCGCCGGTCATCTTCAGGCAGCGAACTTGCTCACGAATTCGCTAGTGGTCGAACGGAAGTCGGCGATCTGCTGGGTGAAGCGGCCGAAGCCCTGTTCGACGCTGTCGATGTCCTTGGCGACATTTTCGGTGTCGCTGCGGATCGACGAGATGGTCGACGACATCGAATCGGCGGCCAGAGCGGTTTCGTCGACGGCGGCGGTGATCATCGTCACCGTCTGCGCCTGGAGTTCCATCGCCTGGCGGATACGGTCGGCGCTCGACTGCACTTCCTCGACGGTCGACTGGATCGAGCTGTTGGCTTCGACCGTCTGGCGGGTCGCGGCGGTGATCGCCGAAATCTTGGCGGTAATGTCGTCGGTGGCGCGAGCCGTCTGGCTGGCGAGCGACTTCACTTCCTGAGCGACGACCGCGAAGCCGCGGCCGGCATCGCCCGCGCGCGCCGCTTCGATGGTGGCGTTGAGGGCGAGCAGGTTGGTCTGGCCGGCGATATCGCGGATCAGGCCGAGGATCGATTCGATCGCCTCGACATGGCTCGACAGCGCCTGGCTGACCTTCACCGCCTGTTCGGCCTGGCCGCCGGCACGCACGGCGACGTCGGCGGCGACCTCGACCTCGGAGCGGGCGTCTTCGATCGCGCGGATGAGGCCTGCGGCGGTCTGGGCGGCTTCGCGCATGGCGACCGCCGACTGTTCGGCGGCGGCGGCGACTTCGCTCGTCTTGCCCAGCATGCCGCGCGCGGACGTGGCGGTGGTCGACGCCTGGGCGCGAAGCTGGTCGCTTTCGCGGGTGCAGCTTTGCACCACGCCCATCACCTTCGAATTGAACTCGTTGGCCTGGCGAAGCTGGAACTGCTCATTCTCGCCGCGGGTGAAGACGATCGCGTGATGGATGAAGGCGTCGATTTCCAGCATCTGCACTTCGGACAGGGTGCGGGCAAAGGCGACCTGCTCGTCATTGTCGGACACGGCACCGCGAATCGCGCGGAACGCGGCCTCGGTCTCGGCCGACACGCCCGACAGCAGGGTCGACAGGGTGAGGCCGGCGTCGAGCGCCTTTTCGACATAGCTCTTGGCCTGGATCACCCATTCGTCACGGCCGATCGCGGTGAATTTGTTGCGGATGTAGGGAACGATCTTGTGCGCCAGCTCGTCGATCCGGCTGTCATCGAACCGGTCCTGAACTTCCGGCGAGCGTGCGTAGGCGCGCCAGAATTCGCTGGCGATCTCCACTTCGCTGTCGGAAATGCGGTCCCACAGGGCGCGCGCACGTTCGGGCAGGTCGCCGGCAGAGTCATAGATGTGGAGCCCGCGCTTCAGGTCATATTCGCCCGTCGAAGTCCGCCGCATCACCGTCGCCATCATTGTCCCCATGTGCACGTCATTGTTGGTTTCCGCGTCGGATATGGGATGCGATTGGTTAAGACCGGGTTAGTCAGGCACGGGAATCTTGCCACCGCCCGCACCGCCGCTTAGGGGAACCCACGCCTGCTTTTCCTTGCCTTTACGAGGTCCCATGAACCGCACCGCCCAGCGACCCTTGTCGCCCCACCTGACGATCTGGCGCTGGGGGCCGCACATGATGGTTTCGATCCTTCACCGCATCACCGGCGGTGCGCTGACCGTGGCCGGTCTCGCGGTCCTGGCCTGGTGGATGAGCGCGCTGGCCGGCGACGGCGATGGCTACGCCAAGTTCGTCGAACTGGCGCAGAGCGTTCCGGGGACGATTGTCCTGGTCGGCCTGACCTGGGCCTTCTGGCAGCATTTCTTTTCGGGTCTTCGCCACCTCGTGCTCGACACGGGTGCGGGCTATGAATTGAAGATCAACCGGCTGTTTTCGGTGCTGGTGATCGTCGGGGCGATCTTCGCGACCGCCCTTACCTGGTTCGTGATCATGGGAGTTGGCCGATGAGCCTTGGTGACAGCGCGACGCCGCTTGGCCGGGTCAAGGGCCTTGGCGCATCGGGTCATGGCGGCGGCCACTGGCTGGAAGAACGCTTCACCAGCGTGATGCTGGTCTTCCTGTCGCTGTGGCTGATTTTCTCTCTGGCGATGCTGCCGGTGTTCGACCAGATGACCTTCACCCAGTGGCTCCGCGCGCCGAGCGGCGGCATCCCGATGGCCTTGCTGATCGTCTTCGCCTTCCGGCACGGCGTCGACGGCCTGAAGGTCGCGGTCGACGATTATGTCCATGAGGAAGGCACGCGGATCGGCATCCACTACTTCCTCAACATGGCCGGGATTGCCGGCGTGTCGATCGCCCTGTTCGCGCTGGGCAAGATCGTCTTCGGAGCCGCTGCATGAGCGCCTACAAGGTTATCGACCATGTGTATGACGTCGTCGTCGTCGGCGCCGGCGGATCGGGCCTGCGTGCGACGATGGGCGCGGCCGAAAAGGGTCTGAAGACCGCCTGCGTCACCAAGGTCTTCCCGACCCGCAGCCACACCGTCGCGGCGCAGGGCGGCATCGCCGCGTCGCTCGGCAACATGGGTCCGGACCACTGGACCTGGCACATGTACGACACCGTCAAGGGCTCCGACTGGCTCGGCGACCAGGACGCGATCGAATATCTCTGCCGCGAGGCGCCCGCCGCGGTCTACGAACTGGAACACGCCGGCCTGCCTTTCTCGCGCACCGACGAGGGCAAGATCTACCAGCGCGCGTTCGGCGGCATGACCCAGAACATGGGTGAGGGCCCGGCCGCGCAGCGCACCTGCGCCGCCGCCGACCGTACCGGTCACGCCATGCTTCACACGCTCTACCAGCAGAGCCTGAAGTACGACGCCGACTTCTTCATCGAATATTTCGCGCTCGACCTCATCATGGAGGACGGCGTGTGCCGCGGCCTCGTCGCGCTCAATATGGATGACGGCTCGATCCACCGCTACCGCGCTCAGGCGGTGGTGCTTGCGACCGGCGGCTACGGCCGTTGCTATTTCTCCGCGACCAGCGCCCACACCTGCACCGGCGACGGCAACGCCATGGTGCTGCGCGCCGGCCTGCCGCTGCAGGACATGGAGTTCGTCCAGTTCCACCCGACCGGTATCTACGGCGCCGGCGTACTGATTACCGAGGGCGCGCGCGGCGAGGGCGGTTACCTGACCAATGCCTCGGGCGAGCGGTTCATGGAACGCTACGCCCCGTCGGCCAAGGACCTCGCCAGCCGCGACGTCGTGTCACGGTCGATGGCGATGGAAATCCGCGAAGGCCGCGGCGTCGGCGAGCACAAGGACCATATCTTCCTTCACCTCGACCATATCGACCCGAAAATCCTGCACGAACGGCTGCCCGGCATTTCGGAGACCGCCAAGATCTTCGCCGGCGTCGACCTGACGCGCCAGCCGATCCCGGTGACGCCGACCGTCCACTACAACATGGGCGGCATCCCGACGAACTATCACGGCGAAGTCGTCACGCTGAAGGACGGCGAACCTGACAGCGTCGTCCCCGGCCTGTTTGCGGTCGGCGAAGCGGCCTGCGTCAGCGTCCACGGCGCCAACCGCCTCGGTTCCAACAGCCTGATCGACCTGGTCGTGTTCGGCCGCGCCGCGGGCCTGCGCCTTGCCGAAGTGATCAAGCCTGGCGCCAACCAGGCGCAGCTTGGCAAGGACGCCGCCGAACTGGCGCTCGCCCGCCTCGACAAGTTCCGCCACGCCGAAGGAAGCCTGCCGACCGCCCAGATCCGCGAGGAAATGCAGCGCACGATGCAGGCCGACTGCGCCGTGTTCCGTACCGAACGGACGCTGGCCGAAGGGGTCGAGAAGATCGACGCCGTCTATCGGAAAATGGCCGACGTCCGCGTGTCGGACCGCAGCCTCATCTGGAACAGCGACCTGGTCGAAACGCTGGAACTCGACAACATGCTCGGGCAAGCGGCGGTGACGATGCATTGCGCCGCCAACCGCAAGGAAAGCCGCGGCGCGCACATGCACGAGGACTTCCCCAACCGCGACGACAAGAACTGGATGAAGCACACCATCGCCTGGTTCGACGGCTGGGGCGGCAAGGGCGGCGGCGTGAAGATCGACTACCGTCCGGTGCACGCCTACACGCTGACCGACGAGATCGACTACATCAAGCCGAAGGCGCGGGTGTATTGAGGCTGGCGGGACGGGCGCGGGGCAGCTAAGCCGCCCCGCTTATGACCGATCCCAAGCCTCCCAAGCGGATTTTTCCGACCTCGAAGGTCGATGCCGCCGCCGCCAAGCATGTCCCGACCTCGCCGCAGACTGAAAGCGCGGCGTACAAGCTCGCCTTCCAGGACACCGACTTCCTGCTGCGCGAAGACCTGCGTCCGGTGCGTTTCCAGCTGGAGTTGCTGAAGCCCGAGCTGCTGATGAACGAGGCAAACATTGCCTCGACCTTCGTTTTCTACGGGTCGGCGCGCGTGCCCGAGCCGTCTAAGGCAGAGGCGCTACTCGGTCACGCGCGTAGCGACTGGGACAAGAAGGTCGCCGAGCGGCTGGTCGCCAAGTCGCATTACTACGACGTCGCTCGCGAACTGGCGCGCACCGCCAGCCGCTTTCCGGTCGACGAGGACGGCAAGCGCCACTTCGTCGTCTGTTCAGGCGGCGGACCGTCGTTCATGGAAGCCGCCAACCGTGGTGCCCAGGACGAGGGCATGGACACGATCGGGCTGAACATCGTGCTTCCGCACGAACAGCTGCCCAACACCTACGTCACCCCCGACCTCAGCTTCCAGTTCCACTATTTCGCGCTTCGCAAGATGCACTTCCTGCTCCGCGCCCGCGCGGTCGCGGTGTTTCCGGGCGGGTTCGGCACGTTCGACGAAATGTTCGAGCTGCTGACCCTGATCCAGACCGGCAAGGTGCGGCCGCTGCCGATCCTGTTGTTTGGCAAGGAATTCTGGAACCGCGTGGTCGATTTCGAAGGGTTGGCGGAGGAAGGCGTGATTTCGCCGGGCGACCTCGACCTCATCACCTGGTGCGAAACCGCGGATGAGGCGTGGGCCACCGTCTGCGATTACTACGACAACCCGCAGCGCTAGCAGTCGCCCTTGCGGCTGCGCGCTTCCTCGTAGAGGCGAATAAATTCAGCAGGTGAGGTGGATGCGAGCTCGTCGCAAATCGCGTCGAGCGGCAGATCCTCGACCCGTTTGAAGCGGATGCAGCTTTTGCCCATGTCGAGTTTCTTGCCCATCGCGGCAGCGGCATCGTGGAGCCGTTTGGTTCGCGCCGGATCGGAATAGGCGCAGGTCAGGTACAGCGAATAGCTGTTCTTTTGCGCGGCAAGCCCGGCATAGGCCAGCGGCTGTTTGTTGTAGGTATCGGGATAATCTTCCAGCGGCACGACCCAGCCGAGCATCCCGTAGCCCATGCCTTCGCGATACCCGTCCGGCATCGCGCGAAGCATCGCGTCGCGGACGCGGCTCATGACCTCGCGCCGCTCGGGCGGCAGTTCATCGAGATAGTCGGCGACGGTGGCGGCCTTGCTGCTCACCATCGCCGGGGCGTCCTACTGGCTGACCGGTGCGGCGTCGCCGCCCGTGTTCTTCTGCCCGCCCTTGGCCGCTTCCTCGTTGGTCACGACCGGCTCGTTCGGGGCCTTCTGCGCGCCATCGACATTGGCTTCGGCGGCTGCCTTGTCACCAGCGGCGGCGGCGTCGGCCGGCGCGCCTTCCGCCGGAGCGGCAGGCAGCGGCAGCGGCGACGGGCTGCGGGTGTTGAGGAACGCCATCACGTTGGCGCGGTCTTCCGGGCTGCCGAGGCCGGCGAAGGTCATCTTGGTGCCCGGCGCGAACTTCTTCGGGCTGGCGAGCCACGCGTCCATCGACTTCCAGTCCCAAGTGCCGCCCTTTTCGGCCAGCGCCGGCGAGAAGGCGAAGCCGCGGCCCTTGCCGATCGGTTCGCCGAAAACATGGTACAGGTTCGGTCCAAGCGCGTTGGCGCCGCCCTGATCGGCGTTGTGGCAGGCGGTGCACTTCTTGAACACCGCTTCGCCCTTCGTCGCGTCGGCGGTGGCAAGGTAGAATTCGATTGGCTTGGCCGCTTCGCCGCCTTCACCCTCGACCTCGACGCCCTCGATGACAAAGCCGCCCTTTTCGGGGCGTTCGCTCTTGAACACCTCGCCGGTGATGATCGACGCGCCGAGCGCGATGACGCCCGCGAACAGGACCCAGCCAGCGATGGTATTGTTGCGATCGATCATAATGCCCCGTGCGGCCGAGCCGAAGGAAAGAGTGGATTTCGCCACGCCCTTTAGGGCGCGCGCGGTCCCACATCAAGCGGTCAGGAGGCCGATCCCGCGACCCAATGCTCCAACAGGGTGCGGGCGATGGCGAAGCGGGGCGGTGGCAGGAACGAAGCGCCCCCGTCCCCGGTGAGGGCCGCCTTGACCTCGTCCCGTGTGAACCAGCGCGCATCGTCGAGTTCGGTGCGGTCGATGACCAGCGCCGCGCCGGTAGAATCGGCGATGGCCCCGATCATCAGCGACGACGGGAAGGGCCAGGGCTGGCTGGCGAGATAGCGGACGTTGGTTACCCGGATTCCGGCTTCCTCGAACAATTCGCGGGCCACCGCTGCTTCGATGGTCTCGCCGGGCTCGACGAAGCCGGCCAGCGCCGAATAGCGACCCGGGGGATATTGCGGTTGGCGGCCCAGCAGCATGCGGCCGTTATGCTCGGCCAGCATGATCACTACCGGGTCGACGCGCGGGTAATGCTCGGCGCTGCAGGATCGGCACTCTCTCGACCAGCCGCCGCGGTTAGGATCCGTCGGACTGCCGCAGACCGAGCAGAAGCCGTGGCGCCGGTGCCAGTTGGCAAGGCTCAGCGCGGCGGCGAACAGCGGTGCATCGTCCGGCGCGAGCTGGCCAAGCATGCCGAAGTGAGCGCGCGAATCGGTCGGTACGGTGCCGTCTGGCAGCGTCGAAAAGCGCGGTACGCCGTTGTCCAGACCGAGGAACAACGGTTCGTCCCCGGCTACGGATTGCCATTGCAGCCGGCCATCAATGCCAAGCGCAGGCGCGCCGTCGCTCCACATGACCGCCGTGGCCCGTTCGTTGCCGAGCAGCGCGGCGACTTCATCCGGCCTGGCGCGAAGGGCGTCGGCGCGGTCGATGCCGGGACCGGCGAAAAAGGGCTCAGGCGGCATCGGCGCGCGCCTCCCGCGCCGCCAGTGCGGCTTCGATGGCGCGAGCGTAAAGCGTCGGCAAGCCAGCCTCGCTGATCGTCGCCAAGCCCTGCCACCAGCCTTCGCTGTCAGGCGGCGCGGCGCGGTGCGTGACGTGGAGGTCGAGTGTGAAGTGGGTGAAGCCGTGGCTGACGATTGCGATGGCTCGCCCTGTCGGCGCGGCTGTCGCCCACTCCGGCCCGGGCAGCGCCGCCATCCCGCCGAGAATGCCTTTTTCCGGTCGGCGAACCAGCCAGATCGCGCCGTCGCGCTCGATCCACCATGCTTCGCCATGACGGTGTGGCCGAATTGCCTTGGCTTTCGGGCCGGGGAAAGCTTCCGGCGTGCCGCTTGCAAACGCCACGCAGTCGGCGGCCAGCGGACACTCCCCGCATAGCGGCGCTTTCGGCCGGCAGATCGTCGCGCCCAGGTCCATCAGCGCCTGCGCGAAGTCGCCGGCACGGTCGCGAGGCCACATCGCTGCCGCTAGCCGGCGGATGTCGGGACGGGCCTCGGCGACCGGGCGATCGATGCCATGCAGACGTGCAATGACGCGCTCGACATTGGTGTCGACCGCTGCGGTGCCTTCGCCGAACGCGATGCTGGCGACGGCGGCGGCAGTGTAGTCGCCAATGCCGGGAAGCTTGCGCAGTCCGTCCGCCGTCCGCGGAAATCCGCCGGTCGCGGCGACCGATTTGGCGCAGGCGTGAAGATTGCGGGCGCGAGCGTAGTAGCCGAGGCCTGCCCATTCCTGCATGACATCTTCGGCCGGGGCGGCGGCGAGCGCCTCGACCGTCGGCCATCGCTCCACGAATCGGCGGAAGCGAGGCTTGACCGTCGCCACGGTGGTTTGCTGCAGCATCACCTCGCTCAGCCACACGCGATAGGGGTCCATCGGCGGCGAGCCCGGCGGGTTCCGCCACGGCAGGGCGCGGGCGTTCGCGTCGTAATGCGAGAGGAGCTTGTCTGCTGGTCTGGCGGGCATAGGGGCGCTATGGCATGGTCGAAGACCATGTCGAAGTCCCCGCGTTCCACTTCCCGCGCTGACAAGGACGCGCCGCGCATCGGTCATGCGCGCGCGGCGGGGAACTCGTCGCCGATATTTCCGGTGTTGCGTTCAAGCGCTTCGGCTTCGTCCAGGGCGCGGTGGTCAGCCGCTGGGCGGAAATCGTCGGGGAGCGCTACGCACGCGTGTCGACCCCTGAATCCATTCGATTCCCGGCTGGCCGCAAATCGGGCGGGACGCTCAGCCTGGTGGTCGAGGGCGCGCACGCACCGCTGATGCAGCACCTGACCCCGCTGATCGTCGAGCGGGTCAATCGCTTCTTCGGCTACGAGGCGGTCGACAAGATCGCTTTCCGCCAGGGCGGATCGCGCCTAAGCCCGCCAAGGTCGAGCGGCCGACCCCGGCGCCGATTCCCCGCGAACTGGGCGAGGGTCTTCGCGCCATTGCCGACCCGGAACTTCGCGAATGCCTCGAATCGCTCGCCGGCAAGCTCGCCGGATCGGTCGGTCCGCCGGCCGTCCAGAAACTTTCCGACACCATCATCCCCGTCATTCCACGGAGCAAGACAGTCTCATGAAAGCCATCTCTCTCATCCTGATGTCGGGCGCGCTCGCGCTGACCGCCTGCAACGGCGAAAAGGGCACCGGCACGGCGACCGGGAACGCGGCCGCCGAACCCAAGGCGGTGCCGGCCCCGGCTAGCGGGGACTGGTCGGAAATCACCACCGAGAGCCCGCAGGGCGGCTTCATCATGGGCAATCCCGTGGCGAAGGTGAAGCTGGTCGAGTTCGGGTCGATGACCTGCCCGCACTGCCGCGAGTTCGACGAGACCGCCGCGCCGAAGCTGATCGAGAATTACGTCAAGAAGGGGCTGGTCAGCTGGGAATTCCGCAACTTCGTCCGCGATCCCTACGACATCACCGCGTCGATCGTTGCGCGCTGCGGCGGCGCGCCGAGCTTCTTCGGGCTGACACGTTCCTTCTACGCCAGCCAGAACGACTGGATCGCCAAGCTTCAGGCAGCGACCACCGATCCGCAGCAGGCGGCCGCGCTTCAGGCGATGCCGCCGCAGCAGCAGTTCAAGGCGATTTCCGACATCGCCGGCTTCCCGACCTTCGCAGCCCAGCGCGGCATCCCGAAGGCGAAGCTTGAAGCCTGCCTGGCCGACGAGGCCGCAGCGACCAAGCTTGTGCAGATGAACAGCGACGCGGTCGCCAGCTATCCCGAAATTCCGGGCACGCCGTCCTTCCTGATCAACGGGGAACTGTCGAAGGTGCCCGGCACCTGGGAAGCGCTGGAACCCGAAATCAAGAAAGCCCTGGGCCAGTAGGGCCGACCCGGGGGGCAGGAGAAGGCAAGGGGTGCGCTTTCGCCGGCTGAAACTAAGCGGCTTCAAGAGCTTCGTCGAGCCGGCGGACCTGCGCATCGAGCCGGGCCTGACGGGGATCGTCGGCCCCAACGGTTGCGGAAAATCCAACCTGCTGGAAGCCATCCGCTGGGTGATGGGCGAGGGCAGCCCCAAGAGCCTTCGCGGCGGCGGGATGGAAGATGTCATCTTCGCGGGTACCGCCACCCGGCCGGCGCGCGAATTTGCCGAAGTGTCGCTGCTGATCGAGCGCGACGACGGTGGTGACGATGATGTCGCCGGCGAAAGCGAGGTCACCCGCCGGATCGAGCGCGGTGCGGGCTCCGCCTACCGCGTGGACGGTCGCGACGTCCGGCAAAAGGACGTGGCGCTGTTGTTCGCCGACGCCGCGACCGGCGCCCATTCCCCGGCCTTGGTCAGCCAGGGGCGGATCGGCGCGGTGATCGCCGCCAAACCGGTCGAGCGGCGCCATATGCTGGAAGAGGCGGCCGGCATTTCCGGCCTTCACGCCCGTCGCAAGGACGCCGAGCAGAAGCTGCGCGCCGCGGAGGCCAACCTCGAGAAGCTCGACGAACTGATGGCGGAGCAGGAGCTTCGCGCCGCGGCACTTCGGCGGCAGGCCCGCGCCGCCGAACGCTATCGGGGGCTCACCGACAAGATCCGTCTGAGCGAGGCCAAGCTGCTTTTTGCTCGCTGGGCCGAAGCTGATCGTGCGGCGCAAGCGGCGGAGCAGGAAGCCAAGGCGGCGGAAGGCTCGGTCGAACGGTTGCAACAGGCGGTCCGTACCGCAGAGGCGTTACAGGAGCAGGCGGCGGCCGCGCTGGCGGAACGGCGCGAGGCGGCCATGGCGGCGCGCGATGCGGGGCGTACGCTGGCCCATGACCTGGCGACGTCGCGGGCTCGGCAGGAAACCGTCTCGCGCCGGTTGGCCGAGCTGGAACGGCTGGCCCTCAACCTGGCCAACGAGACCGCGCGCGAGAAAGCGCTGAAGGCGGACGCCGCCGGGGCGATGGACGCGCTCGACCGCGAGCGCGACGAGATCGAGGCGCGGCTGGCGGATGCGGAGACCATCGCGGCGAGGATCGCCAGCGAGCTAACCGAAGCCGAGACCGCGTCGCGCAATGCGGAGGCCAGCCTGGCCGCGCTGCTGGCCCGCGAGGCGGCGATGCGGGCCGAGCGGCGGGTTGCCGACGCCGCGCTGGAATCGGCGCGAAGCCAGTTGGCGCGCGTCGCTTCCGAGCGCGACCGCCTAGACCAGCAATTAGCCTCGCTGGGGGGCGGCGCGGACTATCGCGAGCAGATCGATCGGTCGGCATCGGACGCTGCAAAGGCGGAACGTGCCCTTGCAGAGGCCGAGCGCGCATTGTCCGAAGCGGAGGAGGGTCGCGCCACGGCGGCGATTGCCCGTGACGAGGCCGAAAGCGAGCTTGCCGGCGCTAGGGCCGCCGTCAGCGCGGCGAGGGCAGAACGCGATGCCCTTGCTCGCGCGCTGGACCATGGCGGCGGCGCGGCGCTGGCCGACCTTCGCGCCGCACCGGGTTTCGAACGTGCGCTCGCGGCGGCTCTCGGCGAAGACATCGAGGCGACGATCGGCGCCGAGGGTCCCCGGCGCTGGCAGGGCAGCGAGCCGCAGGCCGGCGATCCGCCGCTCGCCGGCGGACTCGATCGACTGCTCGACCATGTCGACGCGCCGTCCGCGCTTCGCCGCCGCCTGGCGCAGGTGGGTGTCGCGGACTCCGATACGGGGCAGCCCCTTGCTGTCGGGCAGCGGCTGGTGACCCGCGACGGCGTGATGCGGCGCTGGGATGGGTTCGTCAGCGTCGGTGGCGGCGCGGCGGCCGCCGAACGCCTGCTTCGTGCCAATCGCCTGGCGGAAATCGACAAGCTGCTGCCGGGGCTGGAGTCAGCCGTCGCTAGGGCGCAGGCCGCCCGCGAAACCGCTGGCCAGGCGGTCGAGGCTCAGCGCCAGGCTGCGGAGGGCGCTCGCGCCGCCGCCGCCGCTGCCGAGCGTCAGGCCCGTGACGCAACCCGCGCCGGTGACCAGGCGAGCGCTGCACTCGAACGGCTCGACAGCCAGCGTGCTGCCCTGCAGGAGCGCCGGGCCGACCTCGATCCGTTGCTGGGTGCGGCGCAGGACTCGGTCGCCGCCGCGACGGCCGCGCTGGCTGCATTGCCGGATCCGGCCACGCTCCACGGCGAGGTCGAGGACGCCCGTGCTGCCGCACGTCAGGCCGGGGAGGCGGTCGCAGACTGCCGGGCCCGATCGGCGACGCGGGCTCGCGAGACTGCCGCCGACCGTGAACGACACGCCGCCGCCGGGCGCGAGAAGGGCGAGTGGCGATCCCGCTCCCTCGCCGCCGACCAGCGGCTGGCGGAGACCGCCGGGAGGGCAATGGCGCTGGAAGAAGAACAGGAAGAACTCGCCAACGAGCCGGAGCGCCACGCCTCGACGATCGCGCGGCTGGAGCGAGAGACGACCGAGGTCGAGGCGCGAATTGGTGCGACCGCGCTCGAGGAACGCAATGCGCAGGAGGCCGTCCAGATTGCGGGCCGCGCACTGGCCGAGGCTGCCGAGGCGTTCGCCCAGGCCCGCGAGGCTCGCGCCGGGTCGATTGCCCGAGCCGAGGGCCAGGCCGGCCGCCGCCGCGATTTCGCGGCGCAGTGCGGCGAACTGTTCGAATGTCCGCCGCCGTTGCTGCCCGAGAAAATCGGCTTCGACGCCGCCGAGCGCGCCGACCCGGAAGGTGAGAAGGCGACGCTCGACCGGCTGACCGCTGAGCGTGAGCGGATCGGGCCGGTCAACCTGGTCGCGGAAACCGAGCTCGCCGAACTCGACCAGAGCCGCACCGAGGCCACCGCCGAACGCGAGGAACTGGGCCTGGCCATCAACCGCCTGCGCGGATCGATCGGAAGCCTCAATCGCGAAGGGCGGGTGCGCCTGCTCGACGCGTTCGAGAAGGTCGACGGCCATTTCCGTAGCCTGTTCACCACCCTTTTCGCGGGCGGGGAAGCGCATCTGGAACTGGTCGAGAGCGACGATCCGCTCGAGGCGGGGCTGGAGATCATGGCACAGCCACCGGGCAAGCGGTTGTCGACCCTGACCCTGCTTTCCGGCGGCGAGCAGGCGCTGACCGCGGTGGCCCTGATCTTCGCGCTGTTTCTGACCAATCCGGCGCCGATCTGCGTCCTCGACGAAGTCGACGCGCCGCTCGACGACGCCAACGTCGACCGCTTCTGCGAACTGCTGGAGCGGATGGTCGGCGAAACCGATACGCGTTACCTCATCGTCACGCACAACGCCGTGACGATGGCGCGCATGCACCGGCTTTACGGGGTGACAATGATCGAAAAGGGCGTCAGCCGCCTGGTGTCGGTCGACCTCGGCGGTGCCGAGGAACTGTTGGCTGCTGAATGAAGGCTCGCTTTGTTCCGCCGCACCCGCCGCGACCCGCGGGCCCGGTGGCGACGTGGCGTGGATTTATCGGCGAACGAGGGCGGACGGCCGTCTATGGCTGGTCAGAGCGCGCGTTTCAGCTCGACGGTTTCAGCCGCAAGATTTTCGGGTTTCGAGTCCATGTCGTCACTCACCCGGACTGGATCGGCGAGGTGCTCCTCGACCATCAGGGCGATCTGACGAAGCCGGACATTGCCCGCCGCCTGCTGGCACCCGTGATCGGCGAGGGATTGCTGACCGCCGAGGGCGAACTCTGGAGGTCCGAACGCAAGATCGTCGCCGCCAGCTTCGCCCCCAACGCTGTCGAGGCGCTGCGCCCCGTGTTTGATGCGGCTGCTGCCGACATCATGCAAGGGTGGCAGGACGGCATGGTCCGGGACCTGGCCAGCGACTCGACGCTTGCAACGATGAGCGTCATTGCCCGCGCGCTGTTCGGCGGAGACGCCCGCCTGACAAGCGCGCAGTCGTTGCGCCACATCACTAATGCACTGGAAGGTTTTTCGCAGCCGCGAATGCAGGCACTGCTTGGGCTTCCTTTGTTTCCGGTCGGGGCCAAGGCGCGCGCCGGTGCGGCGGGGCAGCGCTATCTGCGGGAAACGCTGGCGGCAGTCGTCGACGAACGGATCGCTGGACGGGCAGACGATTGGTTGAGTGGCTTGGTCGCACAGCTGGTCCAGAAATTCGGCGAGCAGACGGGGCGGCGACTGGCCATCGACAACGCCGCCACTTTCTATCTGGCGGGGCATGAGACGACCGCCAACGCGCTGGCGTGGACGATGTACCTGCTGGGCCAACAGTCCGATCTCCAAGAAGAATTGGCGGTCGAGGCCGCCTCGGCGATGGCGTCCGTAGATTGGCTGAGTCCCGGTCTGGTCCGCCGCGTTCCGAAGATCTATGCGGTCCTGCAAGAATCGATGCGGCTTTATCCGCCGGTGCCGAGACTTGACCGTCAGGCTCGCGCCCATGTGAATATCGGCAGCCTCGCGGTGGAACCCGGGGACATCGTTTCGATCTGGCCGTGGCTGATGCACCGCCACGAGAAATGGTGGGAAGATCCCGACGCCTTCGTAGCCGACCGGTTCCTCCACGGCACAAGGCATCGCTTTCAATACCTGCCCTTCGGCGCCGGGCCGCGGATTTGCGTCGGCGCGCAATTTGCTACGATCGAAGCGCTTGGCCTGCTGGTGCCGTGGCTTTCTCGGTGGCGGTTCCGGCCCATCGGCACGCCGGTCCGCACGAGCGGCCTTGTCACGCTGCGCCCCGCGCCGGGCGTGCCGCTCCGCCTGGAACGGCGGGCCTAGTCTAGACCGCCAGCCGCCGCGCGTCCTTCGCCCGCTGGCGCGGGCCGCGAGCGCGCCACCAGATGATGATGCCGGTGATCGAGAGCAGCGCCGGGATGATCCCGCCGAGGAAGATCACGACCTGCCAAGTCATGCCCATGCCGGTGCCGTCGTGCCAGCGGCGCATCGTGCGGGCAAGCGTTTCGGGCTGCGGCGGCTTGGGCTTGGTCGCGGTAAGCGAGCCGTCGGCGACGACCACCTCGGCCGGTCCGCCCTTGCGTTCGAAGCTGACCTTCCACTCCGCCTTCTGATCGGTCGGCCAGGTGACGCCGGTGAGGGCGCCGGTCGCGAAGGGCTCGGCCGCGGTAATCGCCTGGTCGACGCTGCTGGCCGGTGTCACGAGCGGACGGGCGCGCGCGGCGGCTTCGCGACTGGCGGCGGCACTGGGCGCGGGGCGTGGTTCGAACTGGCCGAACACCTTGGGGAAGCTGATCCACGCTCCGGTAAAGCTCAGCATCGCCAGCGGGAACAGGATCCAGAAGCCCGTCATGTAGTGAAGATTGGCGTTCAACGTGTTGCGCCGCTTCCACTTCAGGCCGGAGGTTACGCTGCCGCTCAACGGCCACCACAGCCAGAGTCCACTGATGCACGAGATCAGCATGAACACGCCGATCCAGCCAACAATGGTCCGGCCCCAGCCGGGCACCATCAGGCTGCCGTGGAGGACATGCATGACCTGAACGAGTCCGCTGTTGCCGCTGGCCCGGTCGATCAGCGACGCATCGCGGGGATCGAGCCACAGGCTTGTGCGGACCGGCCGGCCACCGGCTTCGGTCGCCCTGGTCGCGGTCGCGACGACGGGACCACCGCCCTTGTCGAAGCGTAGCGCGGTGAGCGCCTCACCAGGCTGCAGGGCCCGGGTTGCCGCCGCCGCATAGTCCGAAGCGGGAAGGGCCGCCGCGCCTAGCTCAGCATAACGCTGCGGCTCCAGCTTCGCGTCGAGCGCGTCGTGCCAGACCAGCGCCGAACCGGTGAGCGAAATGGGAATGATCAAAACGGCGAGCGTGAGGCCGATCCATTTGTGGACCTGCAACCAAGCGGCGCGCAGCCGCTTCTTTCCCGTCTTCGCCATGCCTGATTCGTCCTACGCGTTGCCGACCGGCATCGTTGTACCGCTGAAACTTTCCCTTGCAAGCTTATTGCGAACGATTATCAGGAGCTGAGTTTCTAAGAACGACTCTCATTAGCATAGGGGCTTTCATGTTTTCTCGTGTCGACCGTTATCCCGGCATCACCGCTTGCCGTCGTGCCAGCTTGTCGGTGGCCGGCTCGCTGTTGGCGATGGCCGGCACGGCGCAGGCAGGTGAGGTCGTCGAACCGGTGGTCGCTCCGGACAATGCGGCAAAGGCCGAAGGCGAGGCCTCGACGCCGGGCGACGTCATCGTCAACGGCAGCCGCTATCGGATCAACACGCTGAACAGCCGCCTTCCCGACGTCCGCGACGCGCCGCAGTCGATCAGCATCATCCCGAAGGAGGTGATCGAGCAGCAATCGGCCTCGACCCTTCGCGATGTCCTCCGCAACGTGTCGGGGATCAGCATGGCGGCGGGCGAGGGCGGCGGGGGTCCGGCTGGCGACAACCTCACCCTGCGCGGGTTCGGCGCGCGCAACGACATCTTCGTCGACGGCATCCGCGATTTCGCCAGCTACGCCCGAGACACGTTCAACGTCGAGCAGGTCGAGGTGGTCAAGGGCCCAGCTTCGGCCCAGACCGGGCGCGGGTCGACCGGGGGCTATATCAATCTCTTCTCCAAGCAGCCGGAAAACCGAAGCTTCAGCGCCGGAACGCTCGGCATTGGCGCCCCCACCTTCGTCCGCGCCACTGGCGACCTCAACCTTGCCGGAAGCGACCTTGGGATCGGCGGCGGCACGGCCTTCCGCTTCAACACCATGGTCCAGAAGTCCGACACGCCGGGCCGCGACTATGTCGAAAACAAGCGCTTCGGCCTGGCACCGTCCCTCGCGGTGGGTCTTGGCAGCTCGACCCGCGCCATCCTGTCTTACACCTATCTTCGCCAGGACAACGTCCCCGATTACGGCATCCCGTTCGTGCCGGATACCAACGTTCCGCTGGCGGATTATGCCAACCAGCCGGCTCCGGTCGATTACGACAATTACTACGGCCTGCTCGATCGCGACTACGAGAAGCTGAAGTCGAACATCGTCACCTTCGCCCTGGAACAGGACATCGGCAGCGCGCTCCGCGTGGCCAACACCACCCGCTACGGCCATGCGACGCGCGACAGCATCTATTCGGCGCCGCGCTTCGCCAGCACCACCTCAACCGATATCACGGCGCAGTTCCAGTCGCGCGACACGGTCGATACCGTCCTCCTCAACCAGTCGAACCTGTTCGCGAAATTTGGGACGGGCGGGCTTGAACACGACCTGATCGCCGGTCTGGAGATTTCGCGGGAAAAGAGCCGCAACCAGCTGCGTACCGCGACCGCGCCAACCGTGACGGACCTGTTCGATCCGGACCCCACGCGGCCGTACGACGGCGTCATCACCGACACGCCGGGCGGGATCGTCCGCGCCCGCGCCGACACGGTGGCCGCCTACCTGTTCGACACGATCGAGTTCAGCGAAGCCTTGCTCTTCTCCGGCGGGGTTCGTTACGAGCATTACAAGAGCGAGTTCGAAGGCGCACCGCCGGCCGAACCGCTCGGGCGCACTGACAAGAACCTGACCTGGCGCGCGGGCGTCACCGTCAAGCCGGTCAGGCACCTAAGCCTCTATGCCGGGGCGGGAACGTCGGTGAACCCGTCGATCGAGAACATGACGCAGACGACGCCGACCGCGGCGGTGGTGGCCCTGAAGCCCGAGCGCAGCCGGACGTTCGAGGTCGGTGCCAAATATGACGGGTTCGACGGCAAGCTGTTGCTGACCGGCGCTCTGTTCCGCACCGACAAGTTCAACGCCCGCACGCCGGGGCTGGCGGGCGAGGCCGCGACCGTGCTGGAAGGCAAGCAGCGCGTCGATGGCGTCGAGTTCGGCCTGACCGGAAGGCTCAACCGCGACTGGAACGTCATCGCCGCCTACACCTATCTCGATAGCGAAGTCCGCGAATCGAACACGCCGAGCGAGATCGGCAACCGGCTGGCCAACGTTCCGAACCACAGCGGCAGCGTGTGGACGACCTACAAGCTGCCGTTTGGCGTCGAGGTCGGGAGCGGTGTCCGCTACGTCGGAATGCGCTACACCAACGTTGCCAACATCCGCCGGATCGACAGCTATTGGGTCGGCGACGCGACGATCGCCTACGATGTCAGCAAGCAGGTCACGCTGCGCCTCAACGGCTTCAACCTGACCGACAAGCGCTACATCGACCAGGTCGGCGGCGGCCACTTCGTTCCCGGACCCGGTCGGTCGGTGCTGGCGACGATTTCGTTCCGGCGCTAGGCGGCCGTCATGCTTCTCGCCATTCCCGCGCTGCTCACGCCCGCACAGGTCGCGGACCTTCGCGCGGTCGTCGAAGCTGGGGAGTGGCGCGATGGGCGGATGACGGCGGGCGTCCAGTCGGCGCTCGCCAAGAACAACCTGCAGCTCGCCAATGGATCCGCCGCGGCTCTGACGGCGGGCGGGACCATCCTCGAGGCACTGGCGGCCAATGCCCTGTTCCAGTCGGCGGCGCTGCCACGGCGGATCGTGCCGCCCTTGTTCAACCGCTACGACTCCTCGTCGCAGCATCATTTCGGCGAGCATGTCGACAATGCGCTTCGTCCCTTGCCCGGCGGCGGGCGGATACGCACCGACCTTTCAGCGACGGTCTTTCTGAGCGGTGCAGGCGATTACGACGGCGGGGAGTTGGTGATCGAGGACAGCTATGGCTCGCACAGCGTCAAGCTCGAGGCCGGGGACATGATCCTCTACCCCTCGACCTCGCTGCATCGGGTCGAGCCGGTCACGCGCGGTTCGCGGCTGGCCAGCTTTTTCTGGATCGAATCGATGGTCCGCGAGGATTCGCAGCGCACGCTGCTGCTCGACATGGATGCCGCAATCCGGACGCTGGCGAGCGAGGTCGGAGACGGCCATCGCGCGGTGGTGTCGCTGACCGGCACCTATCACAACCTGCTTCGCCGCTGGGCCGACGCCTAGGCGGCGAGCGCCTCGGCGCGTTTACGGATGCGCTGAAGGTCGGCGACAAATTTGGCACGTTCCTCCCGCCGCACCTGCTCGTCGGGAAGCCGCAGCAGGAAGCTGGGGTGGACGGTAATCCAGCATTCGCCGCCGTCGGCGAGGGTCAGCGGCGCGTCGCGCGACTTGCTGATCGTCACCGTCTTTCCGGTCAGCGATCGCGCCGCGGTGGCGCCCAGCGCCACGGTCAGAGGCGGACGGATCAGCTCGCGTTCGCGGTCGACCCACCAGCGGCAGGCCTCGATCTCGCTGGTATCCGGCTTGGAATGGATCCGCTTCTTGCCGCGCTGCACGAACTTGAAATGCTTGACCGCGTTGGTGACATAAGCCTGCGTGCGGTCGATCCCCGCCTCCTCCAGCGCGGCGTTGAATAGCTGGCCGGCCGGTCCGACGAACGGCCGGCCCGCCAGATCTTCCTGGTCGCCGGGCTGCTCGCCCACGAACACGATCGCGGCATCGAGCGGGCCTTCGCCGAACACTATCTGGGTCGCACATTGGTGGAGCTCACAGCGCGTGCAGCGCGCCGCTTCCGCTTTCAGCGCTGCCCAGGACGCGTCGAGGTTGCCGGTCGGACGGGGCGTCGTTGCCGTGACGGTCGTGCTGCGCTTGATCATCTCCGCCTCCCGCGCCTGCGCGCCCGCCAGCAGGTCGCCGATCAGGGCGGTCTCCGGCATATTGCGCCAATATTTCTTGGGCATTTCCTTGGTCATGGCCTTCACCTTGACCCGCGCCGGATTGAAGATGGACGCGTAATAGGTCTTCCACGTTTCCTCGACCGGATCACCGTCAGGCGCTTCGGCCCGCGTCGCGCCCGGTCCTTCGGTCAGATTTTGGCCGTCCCAATGAATTGTCAGTTCTGGCGTCAGGATCGACCAGCGCATGTTGGCGAAGCGGCGCTGGAAAAAGCCCGCCTCGCGGCGAACGATATGGTTGTCAGGTTCGAACCAGGCGACAAAGCGCGGCCCCTCGTCATCCTCAACCTCGCGGAAGCGGACGAAAGCGTGCATCTTGTGCGCGTCGCGGCGCACTTCCTTGGCCATGCCTTCCAGCCGGTCGACCAGCGGATCGGCGCGATCCTCCAGCGCCTGCTTGTTCGACCGCAGTTTGAGCAGCATGGCGTAGAGCAAGGCGAACCGTTCCGGGTCGCGATGGCAGATGACGGTACGGGCAAGGTCTACGAAGGCGCGCGGGACCGCAAAGCTCGGTCCGGGCGGTGGCGGTTCGGTTTCAGGCCCGCCGAAAAGGTCGCGTTCGCCGCCGTCGACCTGCCAGGCGATCGCACTGGGCGGAACGCCGGCTTCTGCCAGGCCACGCGCGGCATCGCGCCAGCCGTCGAAATCATCTTCGGAGGCCAAGGTGACATGGTGGGCGCCGATCATGGGACCGTCGCGAAGCATGGCGATATCGGCGGGGTCGGCCATCGGCAAAGGCAACGGTTCAGCCCGCGAACAGGTCCAGTTGCGTCTCGCGCGGGGTGACGAGCGTCTTGAGGTCGGCGCGATCGGTGAGCAAAGTGGGCCGCCAATCTGATGTCGTGATGAATGGCCGCACCTTGGCGATCGACACGGTGAGGCGCGCGACATCGTCTAGCGTGATCGCCCGCCAACGGCGCGACTGGAGCAGGCGCTTGACCGCCTTGGTGCCGAGGCCTGGCACCCGCAGCAATTGTTCGCGCGGCGCCTTGTTGACGTCGACCGGAAAGCTGTCGCGGAACTTCAGCGCCCAGGCGAGCTTGGGATCGATGTCGAGCGGCAGCATACCATCGTCACCGGCCGCGCTGACCACTTCCCTGGGTTTGAACCCATAGAAACGCATCAGCCAGTCGGACTGGTAGAGCCGGTGTTCGCGCATCAGCGGAGGCCGCTTTAGCGGAAGCACCGCGCTCGGGCTGGGGATCGGCGAAAAGGCGGAATAATAGACGCGTCGAAGCGCAAAGCGGTCGTAGAGCTGGCTGGCGCGCATGACGATATCGCCGTCATTGGCGGCGTCCGCGCCGACGATCATCTGGGTTGACTGGCCCGCCGGCGCGAATTTGGGCGCCGAGCGATACTTCTTGCGGGCATCTTTCCCATCCTCGATGCCCAGCTTCATGTCCTTCATCGCGCCTTCGATGCGCGTCGCGCTCTTTTCCGGCGCGAGCCGTTCGAGACCGCTGACGGTCGGAAGCTCGACGTTGATCGACACCCGGTCGGCATAAAGGGCGGCCTGACGCACCAATTCCGGATCGGCGTCGGGAATGGTCTTCAGGTGGATGTAGCCGCGAAAATCATGGTCCTCGCGCAGCGCCCGCGCGACCTCGACCAGTTGTTCCATCGTGTAGTTGGACGACCGGATGATCCCCGACGACAGGAACAACCCCTCGATATAGTTGCGCTTGTAGAAGGCGAGGGTGAGGTGGACCACCTCCTGCGCCGTGAAGCGGGCGCGCCGCACGTTCGAGCTCTTGCGGTTGATGCAATAGTGACAGTCGAAAATGCAGCTGTTGGTCAGCAGGATTTTCAGCAGCGAAATGCATCGGCCGTCGGGCGCATAGGCATGGCATATCCCCATGCCTTCGGTCGAACCGACGCCCTTGCCGCCACGGCTGTCGCGCTTGACCGTTCCCGACGACGCGCAGGATGCGTCATACTTCGCTGCATCGGCGAGAATCGCCAGCTTTTCGCGAGTGTCGAGTTGCGCCATGCGTTCACTCTATGTTCCCGCAAGCGGCGCGTCCAGTGCTTATTTTTCAGTGACTTGCGCTTGCGCGCCCGCTTATTGTTCGGGCGCGGTGTCGCCCTCATCCTGCTCGCGGCGTTCGCGGAACGCCTGGTTGATCAGCTGCTCGGTGCAGCCGGTCCAGCCCCCCGGTCCGACCGGCGAACAGCTGTTGATGCCGGTGCGGCCGTAGGTTTCGATCGCGGTGGCGCGGTTGGCCCAGGACTGGCGCTGCTGGAGCGTGCCGCCCTGGCGAAGCTTTTCGGGAATGCGGAAGCGCTCGCTCTCGGGCTTGCGCGCGCAGACGACGACTTCGTCATCGGTCGAGCGCGGACAGGGATCGTTGCCGAACACCTCGATTTCGCTGATCTCGCGACGCTGCGCGGAAGCGGGTGCTGCTGGAAGCAGCGCGGTCAAGATGACTGCGGCTCCACCGGCGGCGGCGATCAGGGACAGCTTGGACATCAACTCATCCTTTCCTTGGCCGGTCAGCGCTTGCCGTCCGCCCGGGTTCCGTCAAATTCGTTTCGATAACTCGATCGCCACCCGGCATCCGGCGCGGATAACGCCGGTCAGCAAGGGATAAGCCGGGGCGTCCGCTGCGCCGTGCGCGCGCGCCGTATCGCGATGTTCCAGCTCCTCGGCGCGAAATTCGGCGATGTCGGCGGCCAGTTCCGGATCGGTATCGCCCAGAGCATCGAGCTGCTCGCCATAATGGCGGTCGATCTCGGTCTCGACAGCGTCGGTGCAGGCCATCGCGGCCGTTTCGCCGATCAGCGCCGTCGCCGCGCCAAGCGCGAAGCCGGCGACATCCCACAACGGTTGCAGGACGGTCGGGCGAACGCCCCGCTCCGCCATGAGCGCATTGAAGCGGTCGAGATGGCGCTGCTCCTGCTGCGCCATCCGCGCGACCTGGTGAGCGGCCGCCGTTCCCTTGCCGAGCACGGCCAGTTGTCCCGCGTAGATCCGGGCCGCGCCATATTCGCCGGCCTGGTTCACGCGTAGCATCGATTCCGTGTCGGCAGGGCGGTCGCCGGGCTTCCAGCTCATCGTGCTGCCTTCCGCGCCTTGCCGAGCAGGACCGCCACCAGCGCCGCACCGCCCAGCGAGAAAATGGCGTTGAAGCCCGCCAGCGAAATCCCGAACAACGACCACTGCACCTCGTCGCAACGAACGAGCGGAACCTGCATGATGTCTTCAAGACTGGTCGCGCCGCTGGTCGTGCAGGTGGTGATCCCTTCCCACCAGCCTTGCTCGACGCCAACGTGCATCACGCCGATCGCGCCGGAGATCGCGATCGCCAGCGCGGCCAGTAGGGTGAGGGTGCGCGACCGCGTCGTCTCGGCCGGCGCGGTGAACGCAGCCGCCGAAAGCAGGATCGCGACTGCATGCGGGTACCGCTGCCACCAGCACATCTCGCAAGGCCAAAGCCCGCCGACATGTTCGGACAGGAGCGCGCCTCCAAGGAGGGCTAGCGGAACGGCAAGCGCGACGGCGCGCGCACGAGCGGCCTGGGTTCGGGCGGTTACGGACATGGCCGGTGCCAGCACGCCTAGCGCGCCGCGACCCTGGTCTTGGCCGGTGCCGGCCCGGAAAGCCGGGTCAGCGTCTTGATTGCGTAGTCGAGCTGGAAGTCCTTGATCCCCCGCTTCTCGAGCTGCGCGGCGGTGGCCGTGAACCGCGGATCGGTGGCGCTGTCGGATTCCAGAACGTCGTCCTTGACGCCCGACTGGCTGATGATGTGGCGGCGAAGGTCCGCTTCGCGCAAGCGCGGGCGCTTCTTGTAGTCTTCGTCGCTCAACTGCGGAACGGGAATGTCGGGGTCGATCCCGCCTGCCTGCACCGATCGGCCCGACGGAGTGTAGTAGCGCGCGGTCGTCAGGCGCAGCGCCGACTGTGGGCCGGTCTGGAGAACGGTCTGGACCGAACCCTTGCCGAACGAGCGTTCGCCCATCACCAGCGCACGGCGGTGATCCTGGAGCGCACCGGCGACGATTTCCGACGCCGAAGCCGAACCGGCGTCGACCAGCACGATCACCGGCAGGCCGTGGGCCATGTCACCCGGTTTGGCATAGAAACGGTCGATGTCTCGCGGATCGCGGCCGCGTTCCGACACGATCTCGCCCTGCTCCAGGAACGCGTCGCTGACCTCGATCGCCTGGTCAAGAAGGCCGCCGGGGTTCGAACGAAGATCGATGATGTAGCCGAGCGGGCGGCCGCCGACGGCCTTGTCGATGCCGAGCAGCGCCTCGCGGGTCATCGCGCCGGTCTGCGCCGAGAAGCCGTTGATGTTGATGATGCCGACGCGGTCCTGGACCTTCCACTTGACCGGCTTCAACTCGATCCGCTCGCGCACCAGCGCGACGTCGAACGGGGCGTCGCGGCCGGGGCGGACGATGGTCAGCTTGACCGACGTGCCCGGCGCGCCGCGCATCTGCTCCACCGCCTCGTCCAGCGTGTAGCCGTAGATGAACTTGCCATCGATGTGGGTGATGTAGTCGCCGGCCTTGATCCCGGCGCGGTCGGCCGGCGTATCCTCGGTCGGGGCGATCACCTTGACGGTGCCGTCCTCGGTCGAGACGCTGAGGCCCAGGCCCCCGTAATTGCCGTCGGTGGTGGTCTTCAGCTGGGTGAAGTCCGACGCTTCGGCATAGCTGGAATGCGGATCGAGTGCATTCAGCATGCCGTCGATCGCGCCCTTGATCAGCGTATGGTCGTCGACCTTGTCGACATAGTTGGCGCGGACCCGCTCGAACACCGACATGAATGTTTCGAGTTCGCGATAGGTGTCGGCATCGGCCGCCGCGACGCTGCTGGTGGTCACCGGAAGCAGGGCCAGCGCGCCAACCAGCGCGAGGGGCGGAAGGAGTTTGGCGAGGCGCTTCATGATGCGGACAGTCCTTGGAGCATAAGGGATTGAGCTGATCCTAGCGATTCTCGGGGGGATTTGACAGCGGCGCAGATGAACCTGCGATGAGGGCTGCCGAAATGGGACGGCCGTTCGAGCGCAGTTCGACGGCCACCTCATCCAAGGCCCGGCCAAGCGACTCGCCGCGGCGGACGCGGGCACCCTTGGGTAAAGAGGTGACGACGCCAGTCATCAGCGTCGTCCACCCCCGGCCATGGTCGATGATCACCACCCCGTCATGGTCGCGATAAGCGCCGGCGAACAGGATCCTCCCGTCGGCGGGGACGATGACTGGCATCCCGCGGCGGGTGGCAAGCCGGATACCGCGCGCTTCGACGCCGAACGGGCTGACGGAACCGACGCCCTCGATCAGCGGAGCCTCGGCTGGTAGGGAGTAGGGGAGGGGCCGAGGGGTACGGCCTTCTCCGGCGAAAGGCCGTGGCGGGGAGAAACCGAGCACGGCGAGGCGCCGGGCGTTGGCGCGAGCAGACGCGGCCGCCTTCGCTTCGCCGGCGAGGTCGGCGACATTCTCTCCGCCCGCGAGCACCCGGTCCTCGGCACCGAAGGCCTTACCCGATAGCTGCGCCGCGCGCTCCGTCGCCTGCCGCTCCAGCGCGGCAAAGCGTCGCTGGCGTTGCGCGAGATCGCGCTTGCTGGCGGCGATGTCGGCGCGAGCTTCGGTTGCCGCCTTGGCGAGACGCTCGCTGTCCCGGACCTCGGCGGCCAGCGCCGCGCTCCGCCGCGCGATCACCGGCATGGTCGTGTCGAGCAGGGCACGGACCCGGACGATTTCGTCGATCGAAGTGCCGTCGGCAATCGCCAGCAGGGGCGGCTGGCGCCCCATGGTGGCGACTCCGGCCAACAGCGCCGCGGTGGGCGCGCGCTTCCGGGCGAGGGCCTCCTGCCGCTGCGCCAATTCGGCCTGCGCATGTGCGAGCGCCGCGTCAGCCACGGCGATCCGCGCCTCGGCGGCTTCGATCTCGGCAGCGGCGGCAAGTTGCTCCGACTGCAGCCGCGCCGCTTCGCCCTCGGCACGGCCGACTTCGGCGTTGAGGGCTTGGACCCGCTTGTTGGCGGCCGCCGCCTCGGCCCGCGCGAGGGCGAGCGCGCTCTCCGGCGACGGCGCACCGGCAACCTGCGCGCTTCCGGTCGTCGCGAGGGCCAGCGCCGCCATCAGGGGGATGATGACGGCGCGCATCACCCCTCGCGATGATAGGGGTGGTTGGCGAGGATCGATGTCGCCCGGAACAGCTGTTCCGCCAGCATCGCCCGCGCCAGCATGTGCGGCCAGGTCGCGGGCCCGAAGCTGTAAAGCAGGTCCGCCTTTTCGCGCAGCCCCTCGTCATGGCCGTCGGCCGCGCCGATCAGGAACCGCGCCTCCCGCCGGCCGGTGTCACGCCAGCCCTCCAGCTTCCTGGCGAAAGCCGACGACGACAGCGCCTGGCCCCTTTCGTCGAGGACGACGCTCACGGCGTTGGACGCGGCCTCGGGCAAGGATCCGCCGCGGTCGGGCAGTTCGCTGACCCTGGTCGGCCAGCTGATGCGTTTCAGGTAGCGGTCGACCAGCTCCGCCTCGCTGGTGCGTCCGATCTTGCCGCGGGCGATGATGTGCAGCAGCACCGCCGCCCGGTCCGGATCAGGCGTTCGTGGTGGCGGTCTTGGAAGGCGCCTGGTCGTCGCCGAACGCCCACATCCGCTCCAGGTTGTAGAAGGTGCGGACCTCCGGGCGGAACAGGTGGATGATGACGTCATCCGCGTCGATCAGCACCCAGTCGGCCGTCGGCAGGCCCTCGATCCGGACCAGCCGGCCCAGCTCCTTCTTGATCTTGTCGGCCAGCTTGGTCGCCATCGACGCCACCTGGCGCGACGAACGGCCCGACGCGATCACCATGTGATCGGCAATCGACGACTTGCCTGCCAGCGGGATGCTGACCATCTCTACCGCCTGATCGTCATCAAGCGATTTCAGCACCAGGGCATGAAGCGCCTCCACGTCGGCCGGCGTCTTGGCGGCGGGCGTGTCGGCAGGGGTGGCATTCGGTTCGGACAAGTTCATTCCTTGTGAAGGGTGACGGGCGCGCCGCGCCGTTCGGAGAAGCGGCGGTGCCAATCGGGATCGAGCGCGCGCAGGCGTGTGGCGGAAGTCGGGTCGGGGGGCAGGCGAAGGAAGATGATCGCCGGTGCACTCCAGTCCGTCCAGTGCCTTGCCCTGGCGACGGGGCGGACGAACCGCCGAAGCCAGCCCATTGCGCGTGCCGCTCGGGCCGGACCATCATAGCCCGGGCGAGAAAGCACCGCAATCGGGACACTTGCGGCCAATTGTCGCCATTTCCGCCACTGATGGAATTGGGCCACAGTATCGGCGCCCATCAGCCACACGAAGCGATCGGCTGGATAGCGCGCCTTGATCGCACGGATGGTGTCGACGGTATAACGCGTGCCGGCCCGCGCTTCGAAATCGCTGACCCGGATCCGGCTGCGTCTGGCCATCGCCCGCGCGGAGGCCATTCGGGCAGGGAAGGGCGCCATGCCCTTCCTGGGTTTCAGCGGATTGCCCGGCGACACCAGCCACCACAATTCGTCGAGGCCCAGCGCGTCGATCGCGGCGAGGCTCATGCGGCGGTGGCCGCGATGGGCGGGGTTGAAGCTTCCGCCGAGAAGACCGATGCGCCGCATGTTTCGGCGAACGGCTAGCATCCCCCCTCGACCGAAGCCACCACTGGCGATTAGAAGGGTCTCGGGGGACGAAGATGAGCGAAGTCGGGGCGGTCGGCGATCTGGTCAGCGGGACGATGATCGCGCGTGCGCTCGAGCCCAAGGCGGGCGAAGTCGGGGCCGATGGCCACACGACCGAGCGCAAATGTCTCAATTGCGAGACCGTGCTGACGGGGGAGTTCTGCCACGGCTGCGGACAGCGGGCGCACGTCCACCGGACGCTGAGCGCCTTTTTCCACGATGTCGCGCACGGGGTCCTGCACTTCGAGGGGAAGATCTGGAGGACCCTGCCGTTGCTTGCCTGGCGTCCGGGCGAGTTGACGCGACGCTATATCGACGGCGAGCGCGCAAAATTCGTGTCGCCGATGGCGCTGTTCCTCTTTTCGGTCTTCCTGATGTTCGCGGTCGTCAGTGCCACGGGCAATCTCAATCCCAACTTCTCCACCAAGGAGGACCTTGCCAAGGCGGAGCAGAACGCGACCGCCGAGTTGAAGGAGCTTGAGGCGAAGCGTGCAACGGCGGTCGCGGCGAACCGGCCGACGGCGGAAATTGACAGCGACATCAAGAACAGTCGCGCCGAGCTTCAGGTAATCCGGACCATGCGCAGCCAGGGCATCACGTCGGCAGTGCTCACCAGTCCGGACGCGACCATCAACACCGACGTTCCGGCGTTTGCCGAGGCCTACAAGAAGGCCAAGGAAAACCCGCAGCTGCTGATCTACAAGCTGAAAAGCAACAGCTACAAATGGAGCTGGACGCTGATCCCGCTGTCGGTCCCGTTCCTATGGCTGCTATTCCCCTTCAGCCGCCGTTTCCGCCTTTACGACCATGTCGTGTTCGTGACCTATTCGCTCGCGTTCATGTCGTTGCTGGTCGTGATCGGAAGCGCGACTTCCTATGCCGGGTTCAGCGCGATCGCGGCGCCACTGCTCTTCATCCCCCCGATCCACATGTACCGCCAGCTTCGCGGGGCTTACGCGCTCGGTCGCTGGGGCGCGATTTGGCGAACGTCGGCATTGCTGGTCGTGTCGCTCATTGTCCTGATCATCTTCATCTTGGGCATGGTCGCACTCGGCGTCCTCGACTAGGACTTGCAGGGATATTTTCCGGCAAGGATGCGGGCGGTCGCTTCTTTCATGTCGATGCGGCGACGGTCGGCGGCGGGGATTTCGCCTAGCCGTTCGAGGAATTCGGTCGCTGGCATGCCGCGAACATCGGCTGGAGGGCAGTAACGCGGCTTGCGGCCGGTCCTCGCCGCCGCGAGCCGCTCGGCGCGGGCAGACTCACCCGCCGCTGCGCCCTCGGCTTTCAATTTCTTGAGGTCGCCAGAGAAGAGGGCCATCGGCCCCTTCGCCTTCAACGCCAGCGCGCGCCGGTAGAAGACATCAGCGTTCATGGCGGCACTCGCGGGCGCGGCCAGCGACAGGGCGGCGAGCCCGGCAAGGATTGGGGTCGATCGCAACAGTGCCTCCTCGCGGGGCACGATGCCCGCCCACCGGTGGGTGAGCGGGCATTATGGCCGTATCGTGGCTAGGCGCCGGCGGTGGCGGGCCCGCCGAGACCCTGCGGGCGGCGCGCTTTCGGGATCGAGGATCCCGCCGCGGGCAGCGACGGCTTGTGCGAGCCGCCGCGGTCGATCGGTCCGCCGGCAAGGACTGTCTTGATCTCGTCGCCCGACAGCGTCTCATACTCCAGCAGCGCCTTGGCCAACGTCTCCAGCTCGTCGCGGTGGTCGGTAAGCAGTTGCTTGGCGCGATCGTAGCCGGTCTCGACGATGCGGCGGATTTCCTTGTCGATCGCCTGTGCGGTCTCGTTCGACATGTTCTTCTGCCGGTTCATGGAATAGCCCAGGAACACTTCCTCGTCGGCTTCGGCATATTGCAGTGGACCAAGCTCGTCCGACATGCCCCAGCGAGTGACCATGTCGCGGGCGAGGCCGGTGGCATAGCTGATGTCCGACGAAGCGCCCGACGACACCTTGTCGTAACCGAACACGACTTCCTCGGCGACGCGGCCGCCCATCGAAACGGCCAGGTTCGCGTACATCTTGTCGCGGTGGTAGCTGTAGTTGTCCCGCTCCGGCAGGCGCATCACCATGCCCAGCGCACGGCCGCGCGGGATGATCGTCGCCTTGTGGATTGGATCGGACGCTTCCTCGTGAAGCGCGACGATGGCGTGACCGGCCTCGTGATAGGCGGTCATCCGCTTCTCGTCCTCGGTCATGACCATCGAGCGGCGCTCGGTGCCCATCATCACCTTGTCCTTGGCTTCCTCGAACTCCTGCATCGCGACCAGCCGCTTGCCCTTGCGGGCGGCGAGCAGGGCGGCTTCGTTGACGAGGTTGGCAAGGTCGGCACCGGAGAAGCCCGGCGTGCCGCGGGCGATGACGCGGGCGTCGACGTCAGGCGCCAGCGGCACCTTCTTCATGTGAACGCCAAGGATCTGTTCGCGGCCGTCGATGTCGGGCCGCGGAACGACGACCTGGCGGTCGAAGCGGCCCGGACGGAGCAGCGCGGGGTCGAGCACGTCGGGGCGGTTGGTCGCCGCGACGATGATGATGCCGTCATTGGCCTCGAAACCGTCCATTTCGACCAGCAGCTGGTTGAGCGTCTGTTCTCGCTCGTCGTTGCCGTTGCCGAGGCCCGCGCCGCGATGGCGGCCGACGGCGTCGATTTCGTCGATGAAGACGATGCACGGCGCCGACTTCTTGGCTTGCTCGAACATGTCGCGGACACGGCTGGCGCCGACGCCGACGAACATCTCGACGAAGTCCGAACCCGAGATGGTGAAAAAGGGCACGCCCGCCTCACCCGCGATGGCGCGGGCGAGCAGCGTCTTGCCGGTGCCGGGGCTGCCGACCAGCAGCGCGCCCTTGGGGATCTTGCCGCCCAGGCGCGCGAACTTGCCCGGGTCCTTCAGGAATTCGACGATTTCCTGAAGCTCCTCGCGGGCCTCGTCGATGCCGGCGACGTCGGCGAAGGTCACCTTGCCGTGCTTTTCGGTCAGCATGCGGGCGCGGCTCTTGCCGAAGCCCATCGCGCCCGAACCGGCGTTCTTCTGCATCTGGCGCATGACGAAGAAGCTGATGCCCAGGATCAGCAGGAACGGCAGCGACTGGTAGAGCATGATCATCCAGAAGCTGGACTGTTCTTCCGCCTTGACCTGCACCGCGACGCCCTTCGCGATCAAGCGGTCGGCGACGTTGGTGTCGGGCGGGGCGATGGTGGTGAAGCTCTTGCCGTCGGTGGTCGTCCCGGCGATCGCGGAATTGCCCGAAGAGGCGGCCGCCATGGTGACGGCCTTCACATTGCCCTCGTCGACTTCACGAACGAATTGCGAATAGGGCATGGCCGCGCCAGCCGCGCTGCGGCCTCCGCCAACCATCTGCATGACCAATACCAGGCCGAACAGTACTGCCACCCAAATCAGCAGCGACTTGGTCCAGGGATTGCCGGGCTTCTTCTCGTCCATCGCGTCTTTCATCCGGGGCGCGGGAAGAGGCGCCCATCTCTAGCTGCCTAAAATAGGCGCAATCGCCTTAATGACAATGGAACGGCGGCAATCCGTTTGTCAGGTGCGCCGCGGCGGGACAGGCTCGGCGCGCCACCTCTCGCCGCCAGTCAGCATTAGCCGGCCCAGCGTGCACCGCTTTCCGGCGCGCAGCGAGGCGATTGCGCGGTCGAGGTCGGGGCCGCGGGGCGCGACGTCTCCCGCCTCAAAAAACAGGCGGAGCAATAATCTTCGCTGCAACTCGACAGGCAGGCGGGAGGCATCGATCGACCAGCCATCGCCGGCGCGCGAAGCCCGCTCTTCGAACAAGGCTTCGGCGACGAAGGCGAGGGCGTCTTCGGCGTCGGCGAGGTGGCGGGCGCTGGCGGCAAGCTGGCGGGGATTGGGCCATTCACCTCCCGCGAGGAACTGGCGCGCCCGGGTGCGTTCGTGGGCCGGGTCGCGGTTGGCGGGGTCGTCGACGGGTTGCACGCCCGCGCTCTCCACCACGGCGCGCAACTCGTCGCGGCGCCAGTCGAGCAGCGGCCGGAAAAGGGCGATGCCGCTTTGCTCGCGGCGGGCCCGGATGCCGGCGAGGCCGCCGACCCCCGCCGCTCGCGCGAGGCGCATCAGCAGCGTTTCCGCCTGGTCGTCGGCGTGATGCGCAGTGGCGATCGCGGCGAGGCCTCGATCCCGCGCCCAGTCGATCAGCAGGGAGTAGCGGGCGTCACGTGCAAGGGCCTGGATAGCGGTCGCCGGCTTCTCGTCCCAGTGCGCGGTCAGGATCGAATGGGGCACGCCGATCGAACGGCAGAGGTCCGCGACCGATTGTGCTTCCGCTGCGCTCTCCGCCCGAAGGCCGTGGTCGACGGTCGCGGCCTCGACGAGGCCGGGTCGCGCGGCAGCGGCCAGCAGGAGTAGCGCGAGACTGTCGGGACCGCCCGACACGGCAAGGCCGAGCCGGGCGTCGGGCGCGAGCAGCGCGTCGAGGTCGTCGGCGAAGCGCCGGACCTCCTCCGCGCCGGGAGTCATGGGTTTAGCTGCACTTCGCCTGTGACTTGGCAGCGGGAAGCAGCGACTTTAGCTGCGGCCGGACGTTCGATCCGTAAACCTCCTCGAGTTCCGCGTAGGCCTTGCAGGCCTGACTGGCCTGGTTGAGCCTCATCAGCGACTGACCGAGGTAATAGAGGCTGTCCTGCGCCCGCTCGCCCTTGGGATCGCGGCGATAATTGGCGAGCAGGGCCTCCGCGGCAGCGCGCGGCTGGCCCTTGTCCAGCAGGCTGCGGCCGATGAGGTTT
Source organism: Sphingomonas rhizophila (assembly GCF_014396585.1). GTDB lineage: Bacteria > Pseudomonadota > Alphaproteobacteria > Sphingomonadales > Sphingomonadaceae > Sphingomicrobium > Sphingomicrobium rhizophilum. Next base: position 1,865,121 of record NZ_CP060717.1, on the reverse strand, counting down.
TGGGCCCAGCTGACCCGGCGCGAATTGGGGTATTGTGCGATCATCGCATTCAGCGAGCGGATCGCGTCATCGTAGCGCTTGGCCTCCCACAGGCGGAAACCGGCGTCGTAAGCGGCCTCGTCGCCGGCGGCGGCAGGGATTGCCGCCGGGGGTGGTGTCGCGGGTGCCGCATTTTCGTAACGCGGCTGCGGCGCCGGCGGCGGTCCGTCCTGCGGCGTCGTGCGCGGGGTCGGCGCCACGAATTCATCGGCCGGCGCGGCGGCTTCCCCCGACCCGCTGCCGGCGGCAACCGCGCCGTTCTCGAGAGCGCGGAAACGACGGTCCTGTTCGGCACGAAGCCGGGCGACTTCGGCTTCCATCACCGACAGGCGGTTGCCGTTCTCCTCGCTGGCCCGGACGATCTCCGCCATCTGCCGCTCGATTGCATCGAGCCGCCCGCTGAGCGCGACGACCGACGCCTGCGTAGCGGCGGGGTCATCGGAAAATCCGGCGGTGTCGGCAGGCTGGCCCTTGGGAAAAACCTGACGCTGGACCTGGCGGACCTGCCGTTCCAGCCGGCCGATGCGTTGTTCGGGAGTTTGTTGGCGCTGGGCCTGGATCGGGGTGGTGGCGAGGACGATCGCGCCGGTCAGCGCGAGGGGGAGGGCAAGACGGAATCGCATGGTCAATCCTTGGGTGGGTCCTTGGCTGGCGCGATCCTGCCGCGAACGGCCTGACGCGCGGCTGAACTGTTATTGGGTGGTGTTGGTGGCGGGGGCAGGCGCGGCGGGAGCCGTCGGCGCGGGTTCGCTCGCCGTGGGGGTGCGTGCGGCGGGTGTCGATGGCTGAGGCGCCGGGCGGGCCGTGCGCCGGACCGGTACGGGGGCTGGCGACGGCGAAGGCGCGGAAACCGCGGCTGGGGCCCGCATCAGGTCGGCGGCTTTTAACGAAACGTTCGACACGCGCTTGCCGGCCGGGCCGATGGACGGCGCATCGGCGGTGCCGACCGAGATCCGCAGCGCTTCCGGCTTCGCGGTGGTCAGCGTCGGCGCGACGGCGGAAGTCGGAACCTCGAAGCTCTGGCCCGGGCCAAGCTCGCCCTGGCGAAGAACGGTTCCGCCGTCGCGAACGTCGATCCACGCCGCTTCATTGGCGGTAATGACGACCGGGGCCGCCACCGGCGCGACCGGCGCCGCGGCCGCAACGGGAGCCTGTTCGTTAGCGGTGGCCGGCGCGGCGTCATCGCCGGCAAGCTGCCGGTTGCTGAGCCAGCTCAATCCAAGGGCGACGATGGCAAGGGCAATGAGCGTCCCAAGCACTAGGCCCTTGGGCATGGCCCGCTTGGGATCGGCGGGTTCGAACACTTCGGACGTCTGCATGTAGGCTGGGCGAAGCCCGCCCATTTCCTCCCGCAGCTGGTCGGCAATTTCGCTTCGGTCGAGGCCGACGACACCGGCGTAATTCTTGGCAAAGCCCATCGAATAAGTCGGCGCCGGAAGCGAAGCCCAGTCGCTGGTCTCAAGGCTGACCAGGTGCCGCGTCGGAATGCGTGTTGCGGCCGCGACTTCTTCGACCGACAGGCCTTGCGCCTCACGCGCGGCGCGCAGCTTTTCGCCAACAGTCTGCACCGAATGCTGCTCGAATTCGTCCATGATTTTTCCCGACGAGCCCCCACCAGATTGCTGCCGTTGTCGGGGTCGTCGGCGGGGCTGTCAACCGCTTGGCCGCAAGCTTTGCTCAGCCCAACGCAACCCGATGCCGCCTCGCCCAATCGGCCAGCGCCTTGCGGAACTCGCGCGGCGGTCTGGCCAGCATCGCCGTCATTTTGTGGGTCACCTGACCGGCGTCGATCGAACGGACCATCGCCTTGATCGGGCCGACCGCAGCGGGGGTGATCGAAAAATTGCGGATGCCGATGCCGATCAGCGCCATCGCTTCCAACGGGCGGCCACCCATCTCACCGCACAGCCGAAGCGTGACGCCGCTGCCCTCGACCTTGTCGGCGACCCGTTTCAGGAACCGTAGGATAGCCGGGCTCAGCCAGTCGTAACGGTCGGCCAGCCGCGGATCGGCGCGGTCGGCCGCGAACAGGAACTGGGTAAGGTCGTTGGTGCCGATCGACAGGAAATCGATCCGCGGCAACAGTTCGTCGAGCATCTCGGCGAGGCTCGGCACCTCCAGCATCGCGCCATACTCGATCTTCGACGGCACCGCCCGGCGCGAAGACTGGCACCAGGCCAGCTGTTCGTCGAACAGGGCGCGGGCCTCCTCATATTCCCAAGGTTCGCTGACCATCGGGAACATGACCGACAGCGTACGCCCGGCCGCCGCTTCGATCAGCGCCCGGGCCTGCGCCTTCATCAGCGTCGAGCGGCTGAGCGACAGGCGCAGCGCGCGCCAGCCCATGGCCGGATTTTCGGATTCGTCCTTTTCGTCCATCAGATAGGGCAGGGCCTTGTCGCCGCCGATGTCGACCGTGCGAAAAACCACCGGCTTTCCGGCGGCGGCATCGAGCACCGACTTGTACAGCCGCTGCTGGCTCTCGCGCCCCGGCAGGGACGCGGAAATCAGGAACTGGAATTCGGTGCGGAACAGGCCGATGCCCTCGGCGCCCGAGGCGTCGAGCATTGCCGCGTCTTCGGCAAGTCCGGCATTGACCATCAAGGTGATGCGTTGCCCGTCGAGCGTTTCTGCCGGCTTGCTCTTGAGCGCGGCATATTCGGCACGGCGCTTCTGCCCCACCGCCATGCGCTGGTCGAAGCTTTGCGTCATCGTCCGGGTCGGCCGGACGACCACCAGCCCGAGGTCGCCGTCGACCAACAGCGGCTCGCCTTCGCTGACGATGTGGCGAATATCCTCCACGCGCCCGACGACCGGCACGCCCATGGCGCGCGCGACGATCGTCATGTGCGCGGTGAGCGATCCTTCCTCCAGGACGACGCCCTTCAGGCGGCGCTTGTCATATTCAAGCAGTTCGGCGGGCCCAAGGTTGCGGGCGATCAGGATGGCGTCCTTTGCAAGGCCGGTTTGCGCTGCGGTCCCGAACCGGCCGCTGACGATCCGCATCAGCCGGTTGGACAGGTCCTCGAGGTCGTGCATCCGCTCCTGGAGCAGCGGATCGTCGATTTCCCGCATCCGCGCCCGGGTCCGCTGCTGGACACGTTCGATTGCCGCTTCGGCCGTCAGGCCACTGTCGATCGCCTCGTTGATCCGCCGCGACCAGCCTTCGTCGTAGGCGAACATCTTGTACGTCTCGAGGATCTCCTGATGCTCGCCGGCGGTGCCGAATTCGGCCTCGCGAGTCATCGTGTCGATTTGCTCGCGCATCTTGCGAAAGGCCGAATAGACCCGGGCGCGTTCGGCCTCGATGTCCTCGGCGACGGTGTGCTCGACCACGACGCGCGGCTGGTGGAACACGGCGACGCCCTTGGCCATGCCGGCGACGAGCTTCAACCCGACGAGGCGCTGCGTACCGCTTTCCCGCCCCGCCCGCGGGCGGCGTCGACCAGCCGCGCGCTGGCAAGCAGTTCCGACAGCACCATCGCCACGGTCTGCAGCGCCTCAATCTCCACATCCTCGTAGCGGCGCGGCTCGGCGTGCTGGACGGCGAGGACGCCGATCGGGCTCTCGCGGCGGATGACCGGGACACCGGCGAAGCTGTGAAACCGTTCTTCGCCCGTTTCCGGCCGGTAGACGAACCCTGGATGATTAGCGGCCTCGGCAAGGTTGAGGATTCGCCCTTCCTCGGCGATCGTGCCGACCAGTCCTTCGCCGAGCGCGAGGCGGGTGACGTGAACCGCTTCCTTGCGCAGACCATGTGTCGCGAACAGCTCCAGCATGTTGTCGCGCATCAGGTAGATCGAGCAGACTTCGCTCTTCATCGCCTCGGCGATCAGGTCGACGACGCGATCCAGCTTGGCCTGCGCCGACCCCCGCTTGGCCATGACTTCGTGTAGCCCGGTCAGGATTTCGCGGGCGGAGGTGGCGGCGCTGGTCGGCATGAAGGCTGAGCTAACAGAAGCGCGCGGCGCTTGCCAACGGGAAGAGCAGCCCAGGCCTGGACCGTGCGATCGTCAGTGGACGGTCTTTCCCTCGGCGCACATGGCGACGAACTTCGCGATGCGGGCCGCGCGGGTTTCCGGCTTCTCGGCGTCACCGATCCGATAGAGGATGGCGTAGCGGTTGGCACCGTTCAGGCCATCGAAGAAGGCACGGGCGGCGGGGTTGGCTTCCAACGCCGCCGCGAGATCGTCGGGAACCGTGGCCGTGGACGCGGGCGCATAAGCTGCGTCCCACCGTCCGTCGCCCTTCGCGGCTTCGACCTCGGCCATCCCGCGCTCCGTGACCCGGCCTTGGCCGATCAATTCGGTCACTCGCTCGCGATTCTTCTGTGACCATTTGCTGCGCGCTTTGCGTGGGGTGAAGCGGATCAGGTACCAGTCGCCGTCATACGGATTGAGCTGGCCGTCGATCCAGCCGTGGATCAGCGCCCCGTCGATCGCCTGCGCCTTGGTCAGCCGCGACCGCGCATTGCCGGCCTTGGCAATTTTCAGCCAAAGTCCCTTGGTGCCCTCAGGCTGCCTGGCAATCCAATCGAGCCAGCGATCCATGTCCTCGAAGGCGAGGATCGGAAGGCCGGCACGCTGCTCGGTCACGTCAGCCGCGGCTGCCGAGCGCCGCCGCTGCCTCGTCCACCAGTTCGGCGAGGATGTCGGCGACCGGCTCTTCCTTCTTGACCATGCCGACCGACTGGCCGGCCATGACGCTGCCGCTTTCGACGTCGCCGTCAATCACCGCACGGCGCAGCGCCCCCGCCCAATAATGTTCGATCTGCAGCTGGGCCTCGGCCATTTCGATGGCACCATCGTCGAGCTTCTGGGCGACCTCGCGCTGCTTGGCCGCGAAATTCTCCATCTCGCGGTTCTTGAGCGCGCGCACCGGGATCACCGGCAGGCGCGGGTCGATCTGCACCGAGGGAATCGCATCGCGGGCCGAGGCGCGAATGAAGGCCCGCTTGAAGTTGGGGTGGGCGATGCTTTCGGTCGCGCAGACGAAGCGGGTGCCCAGCTGGACACCGACCGCGCCCATTTCGAGGTAGGCCGCGATCGCCTCGCCTCGGCCGATACCGCCGGCGACGAATACCGGAACGTCGTGCGCGACCTCCGGCAAGATCTCCTGGGCCAGCACGCTGGTCGACACCGGCCCGATGTGGCCGCCGGCCTCCATCCCCTCGATCACCAGCGCGTCGGCGCCGCTGCGGATCAGCTTCTTGGCCAGCGCCAGGGCTGGGGCGAAGGCGATCAGCTTCGCGCCATTGCCCTTGATCGCCTCGATCGCGCCGCCCGGCGGCAGGCCGCCGGCCAGCACGACATGGCCGACGCCATGCGTGGCGCAGACACCGATCAGGTCGGACAGTTGCGGATGCATCGTAATCAGGTTGACGCCGAACGGTTTCGACGTCCGCGCCTTGGTCTCGGCGATTTCGCGGTCGAGCAGTTCGGGCGTCATCGCCCCGCACGCGATCACCCCGAACCCGCCGGCGTTGCTGATCGCCGACACCAGGTTGCGCTCGCTGACCCAACTCATCGCGCCGCCGAGGATGGCAAGGTCGGTGCCGAGGAAATCGGTGCCGCGGTGCATCAACTCCTTCAGGCGGAGCCGGCCGGCATCGCCGTGGACGGCGCGCGGCTCGGCAATCATTCCCTCGCCGCTCATGCCAAGTCCTCCGTTACGCTCTCTCGCGGCGCATCGAGCCCGTAGGCGGTGTGCAGAACACGTACCGCAAGCTCGGTATATTCTTCGGCGATCAGGACGCTGACCTTGATCTCGCTGGTGGTGATGGCGAGGATGTTGATGCCCCGCTCGGCGAGCGTCTCGAACATCTTCGCGGCGATGCCGGCGTTGGAACGCATGCCGACGCCGACGGCGCTGACCTTGACGATGTTGGTACCGGTCAGGATTTCGTCGAAGCCGACCACTTCCTTGCACTTGTCGAGCACCGCAGTCGTGTGGGCCAGGGCCGCCTTGGGCACGGTGAAGGTCAGGGTGCTTGCCTCGCCACCGTGGGGCACGCTCTGGACAATCATGTCGACGTTGACGTTGGCGTCCGCGAGGGGGCCGAATATCTTGGCGACCGTGCCGGGCACGTTGGGCAGCCCGGTCAGCGTGATCATCGCCTCGTTCTTGTCGTGGGCGATGCCCGTGATGATGTCGCGTTCCATCGTGCTTCCCTCAATTTCCTCGTCGCCGACGATCATCGTGCCGGGCTTGTCCTCGAAACTCGACAGCACGGTCAGCGGCATGTTGTAGCGCATGGCCAGCCCGACCGAGCGGGTCTGCAAGACCTTGGCCCCGACCGACGCCAGCTCGAGCATTTCCTCATAGGTGACGAGGTCGAGCTTCTTGGCCGCCGGGACGATGCGCGGGTCGGTGGTATAGACGCCGTCGACGTCGGTGTAGATGTCGCAGCGGTCGGCCTTCATCGCCGCCGCCAGTGCCACCGCCGAAGTGTCTGACCCGCCACGGCCGAGCGTCGCCACGGCACCCTCGCTGGTCACGCCCTGGAAACCCGGGATGACCGCGATCCCCCATCGTCGAACACGCGTTCCAGCACGTCGACGTCGATCCCCTCGATCAGCGCGGCCGTGTGCCCGCTGGCGCGGATCGGCAGCTGCCAGCCCATATAGCTCTTGGCGTTGAGGCCCATGCCCTGCAGGGTGATCGCCAGCAGGCCGCTGGTGACCTGCTCACCGCTGGCGACGACGACGTCATATTCGCGCGGGTCGTAGAGCGCGGCAGCCTCGCGGCACAGCTGCACCAGCCGGTCGGTCTCGCCGGCCATCGCCGACACCACCACTGCGACCTGGTTTCCGGAATCCGCCTCGCGCTTGACCCGCGCGGCGACGGCCCGGATTCGCTCGATCCCGGCCATCGACGTTCCGCCGAATTTCATCACGATGCGGGGCATAGGATTCGAGCGCGCTTTCCTCTTGGGCTGACGGGCGGCGCCCTGTTAGGAGGGGGCCATGGCGAAGACAAGTATCGTGGCAAGCGAGGCCGCGCACTTCGGTGCAATGGCCGGCGATTGGTGGGACCCGAACGGCGCGTCGGCGATGCTGCACAAGCTCAATCCGGTGCGGCTGTGCTACATCCGCGACCAGGTCGACCAGCTTTGGGGTCTGGACGAACATTCGCTTCGGCCGCTTGCGGGGAAGACCGCGCTGGATGTCGGTTGCGGGGCTGGTTTGCTGGCCGAGCCGCTGGCACGGCTAGGTGCGCGCGTGACCGCGATCGACGCCGCGCCCGAATTGATCGAGGCCGCCAAGGCTCATGCGTTCGGCGGCCACCTCGACATCGATTACCGCTCGATCGGGGTCGAGGACCTGGACGGGCAGTTCGACCTGGTCACCGCGCTGGAAGTGATCGAACATGTCGTCGACCCGCAAGCCTTCGTCGAAGCGCTGGTCGCGCGGCTGGCGCCCGGCGGCCTGCTCCTGCTTTCGACTCCCAACCGCACCGGATGGTCGAAGCTGCTGACGATCACGCTCGCCGAGGGGCTCGGCCGGATCCCGCGCGGCACACATGATTACGGCAAGTTCATCGATCCGGACCAGATGCGCGGCCTGCTCGCCAAGGCGGGCATGGAAGTGATCGACGTTGAAGGCATCGCCTTCTCCCCGACCCGCGGCCTCCACCTCAGCGAAGACACCCGACTCAACTATCTGGTCTCTTGCCGCCGCGCCCCGCCTGATACGTCTTGTTTGAGTAGGGGGAGCAAACGCTTGAATGGGTTGAGGCAGTTCGCATGACGCTCGGTGAAACGCGAGCGGTGGTGAACGACAAGGTTCATTTCGTGGGCCTCGACGGACTCCGCGGCGTTGCGGCGATCGCGGTTATGATCATGCATCTCGTTGGGCTCTACTTGCCGAATGTCGACCCGCCGATTCCTGCTTTCCTCGCTGTCGACATGTTTTTCATGCTCAGCGGTTTCGTCCTCGCCTACGCCTATTTTGACAAGCTGGACACTGGCCTGAGTTGGCGACGATTCATGGAAATGCGCCTAGTGCGCCTTTATCCCTTGCTTCTTGCCGGCATACTGCTTGGGGCGCTGGTGTCTCTTACCAAGCAGTATATCGAAGGCGTGCCCATCGCCGACGAACGGCCCTATATGTTGCTTCCGGCGCTGGCACTGCTGCCGACCGGCCTCCTGTTCGCCAAGCCCGAGTTTCCGTTCGGAACGCCGTATGCGTTTGCGTTTAACTTCCCCGTTTGGTCTTTGTTCTTCGAGATCGTAGCGAGCGCCGTTTTCGCCACCCGTCTCCGCAATGCCAAGCCGATTGTGCTGGTCCCGATGTTTGTCGTCTCTCTCATCGGGATTACGACTTTAGCATACTGGGACGGCTCGATCGGCGGCCTCGGGGTGCAGGGGCTCATCATCTTTTGTGGCGGCTTCCTGAGGATCTTCGTTCCCTTCACCATCGGCGTCCTGCTCTACCGGACGGCAGTGTATCGCCGTTCTCCGCCGGTACCATTCTGGGTCGTCGCGCTGGTCCTGAGCCTGTTACTGCTCACCCCTCGGCCGACATCTCCGACGGTGGAACTGGCTTTTATCCTCGTGGCGTTTCCGCTGATTATCTGCGCTGGCGCAGAGGCGAGCATGTCCTCCGCAACGCGGCGTGTTTGCGACTGGATAGGGCGGTTGTCCTATCCCCTTTACTTGCTCCATCTCCCGCTTTCGCGCGCGACCGGCTTCGTTGTCCGAAGATTCATCGATGACCCGGTTGTCCTGATTGTCACGACGTCGGCCGCCACGATCTTCGGATCTTGGATCGCGCTAAAGCTATACGACGAGCCCGTCCGCCGCTGGCTAACCGGGAAGCTGCGCGCACGTCGAAGCGCGACAGGAACCAAAATGTCCCGCGCCTAGGCGGGCTGCAGCGCTCCCTTGAAGACTTCGTCTTCGAGTGTCTGGCCGGCGCCGAGGGCGACGCATTGCATGGGGTCTTCGGCGATCCGGACGGGAAGGCCGGTTTCGTCGGCGAGGACGGCGTCGATGCCGTTGAGAAGCGATCCGCCACCGGTCATGGTGATGCCTTCCTCGATGATGTCGGCGGCGATCTCCGGCGCGGTGTGCTCCAGCGCCTCGCGGACGGCGTGGACGATCCGCGCAACCGGCTCCGCCAGCGCATGGGCGAGCTCGGCCTGGGTCAGCTTGATCTCTTTGGGGACACCCTTCTCGACGTCCAGTCCCTTGACCACCGCAATGTCGCCGTCGCCGCTGACTGGCGGCCGGGCGGAGCCATAGTCCTTCTTGACCCGCTCCGCCGTCGCTTCGCCGATCTGGAGGTTATGGGTGCGGCGGACGTAGGACATGATCGCCTCGTCCATCTTGTCACCGCCGATACGGACGGACCGGCTATAGGACAGCCCTTGGAGAGAAATGACGCCGACCTCGGTCGTGCCGCCACCGATGTCGCAGACCATCGACCCGATGGGATCGACCACCGGGAGTCCCGCGCCGATCGCCGCCGCCATCGGCTCTTCGATCAGGCTGACCTGCGTCGCGCCGGCGTTGGTCGCGGCATCACGGATGGCGCGGCGTTCGACGTTGGTCGATCCCGACGGCACGCAGATGACGACCTGGGCGCGGCTGCTGAGGCGCGTGCGGCCGCCGATCGCCTTCTGCATGAAATGCTTGATCATCTGCTCGGCGACCTCGAGGTCGGCGATGACCCCGCTGCGCAAGGGCGAATGGTGCGGACGTTGGCCGGGGTCTTGCCCAGCATCAGCTTGGCGTCGGCCCCGACGGCGCGGACGCGCGGCAGGCCATTGCCATATTCCAGCGCCACCACCGACGGCTCATTGATGACGATGCCGCGATCCCGGGCGTAAACGACGGTGTTGGCCGTCCCGAGGTCGATCGCAAGGTCGCGCGACCAGAAATTGAACAGACTGACACCCATGGCCCACCCCAATGGTCAGGATCGACCGGAAGCCCCCGCGGCACCCGTCACGCATCGATTTTTCGCTGACGATCAAGAGGGTTAACGGGCGCGCAAAGAAGCGTCGAGTTCGACTGGGCGCACGGCGCGGGCGGTTGGGCGACAACGGCGGAGATAACAGGGCGAAGGGGTGGGGCGCTAATGTCCGATAACGACCCATGAGGACATTAGCGCAGGATGCATATTCGCCAGCGTGGACGAGCAGAAAGTTCTTATTACACCGGACGGGTATGGGCGCATCGCCATCGTTCGCCGAGATGATTGCCGCTACTGCTTATACGAACATTGGCGTTGGGATCTGAAAACTCAGATTGCATTTCATGTTGAGCCCGTTCGAGACCGTCGCTGGACTCATAATGATTACGACCGGGAGGCTCTTTATGAAGGCGAGGGCATCGATCCCCTTCCCGGGCTTTTCGCCACGTTGGAAGATGCCGAGCGAGAGGCTCGATCACTTCCCGGATTTGCCGATGCCATCGAAGAAGCGAAATAGCGGCTCAATTCCGTACTTCGTCCCGTCCGCTATCGACCCAAAGCGGACGCTCGTATTAAGTCCCGCGCACGGATTCTCTTGGTCCTCTCATCTGGTAGCAGGTCAACGAGGATCCTTCCCCTACGAATGCCCATTGCGGCAAAGGGGCGTCGCAGGAGAGAGAGAAAGTGTCCTTGTAACCTAGATAATTGATGCCGACCCAGCACCATCCCAACTCGACGTTGACCCAGTCTTGCAGAAACGGGACGGGCTTCCAGGCTTCAGTTTTGAGGTCCTCGTCAGTCAGCGACACCCACACTTGGTCCGTATCTTCGTCGACCGCGATCACGACGGTGCCTTTGTCGGTGGGTATCGCGACGCGCCAATAATGACATCCGTCAGCAGGCTCGCCAACAACAGAGCGCACAATCTCCCCGTTGACGATTCCCCAATCGAACCTCAAGCATGTGAACTCTTTTTCCATAGGCAGTAGCTACAAACGCCGGGGGAGAAGCCAACCTCAGGCCGACGATCGAGACACGAGCGGTTAGCGTCCGACTTCGACCCAAATCGGACATTACTGCTCACTCTTCGCCTAGTCCCACTAGTCAATCGAGCACCGAGCGATGGAGTCTCGTTTGGGGACATCTGAGCAACCGGGGAAACATCTAGGCCTATGCCTGTTTTAACCCAGAGGGCCCTCCTCCTAGTTGCGTAAAAATGGCGAGACCGGTGCAAGTGGCCAGGTCTCGCCATTTTCGTTTGACCTGTCATAACTGTCCCGGCGTTTTGTGCGCGATTCGTCGCGCTCGCTTGTAAGCTAGGGCGGGCAATGACCGAGGATGATGCGAGCTATTGTCGCCAGCGCGCAATCACGGAACGCGAACGGGCGCTAGGCGCCGAAGACGACAGGGTGCGCGAAATTCATACGGAACTGGCGCGGCGCTACGAGGCAGTCGTGCTTCGGCTGTCCCCTAAGGATATCAGCGCCGTTCCGGATCAGCCTGAGGCTTAACGAACCCATTTAGGCGCTCCGTCAACCGCGCCTCGTGCGCGCCAGCTTGGCGAGCGGCACATCCGCGACTGCTCCACCGGCTGCGGACTTTGAAGCACAGTCCCTCAGATTTTGAATCTGTCGGGAACGAGCCGCATCGCAAAACATTCCGCGCGGGTGAAGGAGATTGTTCGTGCCCCGCTACTTTTTTGACATTTCGCAACGCGGCAATCGAAGCGACGATCACGAGGGAATATTGGTCCGCGACGAGCAAGCTGCGCTTGAGGTTGCTCAGTATGTCGCCGCCCAGTTAACAGGGCGCTGGAACCCGACGGAAGTTAGAGTGCGGAATGCGAGCGGTGTCGTTGCTACGATAGCAAACCCACGCATCGCCAAACCGGCTAGCTTGTCCACTTCGCGTCCGCTTTCCACCCAAAGCGGACATTAGCGAATTCGCTGTCCTACAGGCGCAGGAAGTGCGGCCCTCCCGCTGGTCCTTTCGAAAGTCGAACAAGTCGCGACGTCTCACCTTCCGCTTGTCCAGATTGTTTAGGTTCGCAGATCGGATCGAAAAAGGCGCCGCTTTCCACGACCCTTGCGAGCTTAAGGCGTGGGCGTCGCGGCGGAGCCGCGCCGTCGGTCCTGTCGCTGGCGCGCAGGCCGGCCGGCGTTCGCTGGCTCTCCGCGCTGCCTCCCGATTGCTGCGCAATCGCTCCGCTGCGCTCGGCCGCTCCGCTTAGAAATCCACCTTGTCGTAGTGGGTCGGCGGGACGATGACCTCCATCCGCTCGCCCAGCAGGGGCCGGAAGCACGGCCGGCTCTTCATCACGGCGTACCAGTCCTTGGTCTGCTTGTGCCCGCGCCAGTCGAGCGCGCCGAGATAGTCAATCACGCTCAAATGGGCGGCGGCGGTGAAGTCGGCGAGGCTGAGGCCGGCGCCCGCCATCCAGCGGCGGTTATCGAGGAGGTAATCCAGATAGTCGAGGTGGCCGTTGGCGATCCGCATCGCCTCGCGAAGCACACGCGTGTCGGGCGATTCGCGGCTGACCAAGCGCTTGCGCATCCGTTCGTGCATCAACGGCTCGACCACCTCGCGGTACATCTTCTCGTCGAACCATTCGACCAGGCGGCGGATTTCGGCGCGTGCCGGCGCGTTGCCGTGGATCATCGGCATCTTGTCGACCGTCTCGTCGAAATATTCGACGATCGGCTGGCTGCCGATCAGGACGATGCTGCCGTCCTTTTCAACCAGCACCGGCGTTTCGCCCGCCGGGTTGAGGTCGAGGAACTCGTCGCGGCGTTCCCACGGGTTTTCGCGCACCAGTTCGTGCGCGACGCCCTTTTCTCCCAGGACAAGGCGAACCTTGCGGGAGAAGGGCAGAGGGGAAATTGAAACAGTTGCCACATGGCCGGGCAGCTTTAGCGCCCGTGCCCCGCCAGTCCACCGGCAGCGCAAAAGAAATTCAGCGCTTGGGGTAGGTCGGGTCCGGCATGTTGGAAACGGCGCGTTCGACCGCCGCTTCGGCCTCATCCAGCGATTTGATGATCGACGGCAGCGCGCTCATCATCGCCTGGCCCATCGCCTGCGCCTGGCGGCCGGAACGCTCCGCGCCCTCGGCAACGCGCCGCTCGACGGCCGGATCGCCGCCGGTCGTGACGTCGCGCACCCGGCGGTTGCGGTCCGCGCCGGTCACCGGTCTGTTCTCGATGGCGGCTTCAAGCTCGCCGACCGGCATGTCCATCACCGCCTTCGTCAGGGCCCCCATCATCTTGCCGAGCTGGTCCGCCATCGCCGGATCGGTGAGGATTTTCGGCGCCGGCGGAACCCGGGATGGTTCGGCCTGGGCCGGGGCGGCGGCCATCAGCGCCGCGCCAGTGACTAGAAAGAGGCGCATCACTTCTACTCCGTGATTCGCTGCGCAGAATCGCGCCTCAAGCGGTCTTCGTCAAATCTAGCGAAGGCCAAGCCACACCAGCGCGGCCGCACCGGCAACGATCCGGTACCATCCGAAGGGGTGAAGCCGTGGCGCTGAACGAACGCCACGAACAGCTTTACGACGACGATCGCGACCACGAACGACACCAGCGCGCCGATCAGGATATTGGTGCCCATCCCCTCCGCCAGCTGGTCGTGGTGCTTGACCATTTGCAGCACCGTCGCGCCGGTCAGCGTCGGCACCGCCAGGAAGAAGCTGAAGTCGGCGGCCGTCTTGCGGTCGATGCCGAGCGCGACGGCGCCCATGATCGTAGCGCCAGAACGGCTGACGCCCGGGATCATCGCCAGGCACTGGACCAGGCCGATCATCACCGCCTGCTTCAAGCTGACCGCGGCCACCATTTCCGCCGGATGCTCGACAGCGGGGGACGGGCTGACCTTGATCAGGCGTTCGATGACGATGATTGCAATGCCTCCGACGATCAGCGCCCACGCGACGACGGTCGCATTTTCCAGCAGCGCATCGATCTGGTCGCCGAGCAGCAGGCCTAGGACCACCGCCGGAAAGAAGGAAATCAAGAGATTGCGGACGAAGCGCCACGCGGTTGGCTCGCGCTGGAACATGCCGACCAGCACGTCGCGAAAGGTGCGCCAATAAAGCACGACGATGGCGAGGATGGCCCCCGGCTGGATCGCGACGTTGAACAACGCCCACCGTTCGGCGTCATATCCCAGCAGTTCGGTCGCGAGGATCAGGTGGCCGGTCGAGGAAACTGGCAGATATTCGGTCAGACCCTCGACGATGCCGAGGATGATGACCAGCAATAGGACGGGCATCAGGCCGCTTGCCGCGGCGCGAACCGCCCGCCCTTGTGGAACCGGTTCAGCCATTCCGGTGCAACGGCGGCGAGGGCCGTGGGCGCAATGCCGAAGGCGTCGAGGCCCGGGTGCGACGCGTCGGCGACATTATCGTGTTGGAGCATCAGCCACTGGTCGCGGGTAAGTGGCGCACCGGGCAGAAATCCGAAATTGGCGATCAGGGCCGCGATCGGGTCCGGCACGTCGACGAAGCTTGGCGACTGGCCGGCGATCCGCGCGATTTGCTCCAGCATCTCGCGCATCGTCATGACCTCGGGACCGGCGATGTCGAAGGTCTTGCCGCCGAAGCGGGCTGGATCGAGCGCCGCCATGGCGATGGCCTGGCCCAGGTCACGGACATAGACCGGCTGGAATCGCCGCGCCCCGGCGACGACCGGCATGAACGGCAGCTGCGCCATCGTCGCAAAGCGGTTGGTCAGCTGGTCTTCGGCCCCGAACACAAGGCTCGGCCGGATAATCGTCGCGCCGGGGAATTCCGAACGCACCGCCGTTTCGCCCTCACCCTTGGTCCTGCCGTAGTCCGATGACGAGCCCGGATCGGCGCCAATGGCCGAGACGTGGACAAAGGCCGAAGCGCCATTGGCCCTGGCAGTGGCGGCGGCGAGCCGCGGTCCGGCGGCGTGGACCTTGTCGAGGTCACCGGAAAAGGCCCCGACCAGGTTGATGACGGCCGAGGCTCCATCGATCGCATGCTCGATCGAAGTGGACTTGCGCATGTCGGCGGCGACGAAGCCGATCTGCCCAACCGATCCCAGCGGTTGGAGGAAGAAGGCCTGGCGGGGGTCGCGCTGGGCGACGCGCACTCGGACGCCCGCCTTGACCAGCGCTTCGCAGACGTAGCGGCCGACGAAGCCTCCTCCGCCGAAGACGGTGACGATCTTGGTGTCGCGCGGGAAGCTCATCGGACAGGACCTGCGTGGAAGAAAGGACGCGGTGTCCTTGTCCCAACCCCGACCGGCGCGCAAGGGTCCGAAGATTCTTGGAACAGGGGCGTTGACAGGAGGACGGGCCGCCCTCTAAGCGCCGCCGCCTACCTGCAGATCATGCACCTGTGCCCAGGTGGCGGAATTGGTAGACGCACCAGCTTCAGGTGCTGGCGGTCGCAAGGCCGTGGAGGTTCGAGTCCTCTCCTGGGCACCATCTTTCTGTTCATCGACGTTCGCCATCAGTCGACAGAAACCCCTGATTCCTGTAGATTCTCACCTTGGGCTGACCGCAGACGTTCGCAATCGCACGCGAGCAGTCAGTTGAATCTGGGGGCCTTTGTGGGGGCCTCGTGACCGAGAGGCTCGATATGGCGCTGACGGATGTCGCTGTTCGGAACGCAAAGCCAAGGGACAGAGCGTACAAGCTTGCCGACAGCGGCGGTCTCTACTTGCTTGTCACGACGGCCGGCGGTCGACTCTGGCGGCTAAAGTATCGGATCGATGGGATCGAGCGGAAGCTCGCCTTGGGACGCTACCCCGATGTGTCGTTGGGCGATGCGAGGAAAGCTCGTGATAGCGCGAGGCAATCGATCGCCGTCAAGATCGACCCGTCTACCGTTAAGCGAAGAGAGAAAGCGCTTCGCAAAACGGCGGCCGGTACGACCTTCTCCGGTATCGCGGACGAAGCGATCGACAAAGCGAAGCGCGCGGGAAAATCCAGCGCGACGATCTCGAAATTAGAGTGGGCAAGGGACTGGCTCCTTCCTTCGATCGGACATCGGCCGATTGAGCAGATCGAGCCCCAAGAAATTCTCGATGTGCTGCGTTCGCTGGAACGGAAGGGCCAACTGGAAACAGCACGGCGCGTTCGAGCCTTTGCGAGCAGAGTCTTTAGGTTCGCTGTTGTTACGGCAAGGGCGAAGTCAGACCCGGCTGCATTGTTGGCAGAGGCCATCGCTTCCCCCAGGCCCAAGCACTTGGCGGCAATCCTAGATCCAAGGCGCGCAGCCGAGTTGCTGCGGGCAATTCAAGGATACTCGGGACAGCCCTCAACGATTTTGGCATTGAAGCTGAGCCCGCACGTCTTCTTGCGGCCCGGCGAGTTGCGACGGGCCGAGTGGTCGGAGATCAACTTCGAGAAGGCCGTCTGGCGCATTCCAGCCGAGAAGATGAAGATGAGGCGAGATCATGCTGTCCCGCTCTCCAAGCAAGCCGTCGCGATCTTGCGGGAGGCGCAAGCTCTCACTGGCAATCAAAGGTACGTCTTTGGAGCATTTGCACGACGCGATCGACCATTGTCAGAGAACACAATTAATGGGGCACTCAGGCGTCTCAAATTTGAAAGTTCGGAGATGAGTGCGCACGGATTTCGGTCCATGGCGAGCACCTTGCTCAATGAGTCTGGTCGGTGGTCACCGGATGCGATTGAACGAGCTTTGGCCCACAAGGACCGTGATGCAATTCGGGGCGCGTACCATCGAGGGGCACACTGGGAAGAACGCGTTCAAATGGCGCAGTGGTGGAGCGACTACCTGGACGGACTTCAAGTGGGAGTTGACTGAATTGGGGGTCGCAACACTGCTTCCGCTCTAACCCCGCCGCGTCCAATAGCGACCCATTGCGGACATTAGTGCTAACGCTAGACTGCCCGCATGAGCAAAGGATACGACAAGCTAATGCAGGAGGTCTGTGTTGGCCTGGGGTTCTGCGGGTCTGTCATCGACGGCGAGCCCACGAAGGTAGAAGTGTACCTTCCCCAACACGGACCGGTTCGCGCAGAAGAGTTTGTTGATGCGGTGTTACGAGCCGAAGGATGGGACCCTAGCGGTGTAACTGCGCAAGGCTATCGGAGAAGCATCCGCAATGCTTTCGTGAAACATATGGGATCGGACGAGGTCGACGCAGGGTCACTTCGCTAAGGCATCTAACGTCCGCTTTCGACCCATTGCGGACATTGGCGCAGCCTGTCACCGGTGAAGCTTATGAAAGACAACTCAGCATCGGCCGAACGACCGCTTCAGGTCCGCCACTTTGAAACCTTGGGCTGTATTGCAGTTTTCGTAGCTCTCCTTGGAACGTTAAAGGGGCCTGTGGGCGCTGCGCCCGGACCTTTCGTAATGGCTGGCCTTCAGGTCGCTTTGGTCCTGTGGGTTTCCAGACTTCAAAGCCGGGTGGGGCGCCTCATATGGTCCGCATTTCTCCTGATCGCTGCTTTCCTTGTGCTCATCGGCCTAGGTGTTGCGGCCACGCGCGGCGTGAGCATCTCCATTTCGAGTCTTGACCTATTCCTTTCGCTGGGAGCGCTCGGCTGCAATGCGGGAGCTGCGTTCTTCCTTTGGAACCGGTCAACGACGAGATGGCTGAATGCAAGCCGAGCTTGAGTCCGTTTTCCACCCAATACCGCCGCGTCCGAAATCGACCCATAGCGGACATCAGCAGCATCGTTATGGTGGGCAGCATGAAGATACGGCGACCACTCGGCGCAACTTACAAAGGGATGCTTTTCTTCGGCGCGGCGGGAGGAGCGGCTTTCGCAACCCTTAGCGCGCTCCTGTTTGTCTTTCGTGCCCAATGCGAACCGATCCTGCGCCTCCTTTTGCCCCTGCTGGCTGGTAGGCGCGGTCACTATCAATATGATCCCGACAGCTACTACTTCTGGGCGTGGTTGGCTGCGGCGATGTCCCTCCTGTGGATGGGGTTGGTGCTCTGGGCTGCTCTGCGGAAGCCCCATGAAGATCGCAGGCTTGATAAACACCTAAAGGCAAAGCTCAGCCAAAAAGTACGCGGCGCACCTCTTGAACCAGGGTGAGCGTACGTCCGTAAACCACCCATTCGCCGCGTCTGATTTCGACCCATTGCGGACGCTAACTATTGTGCCCAATTTGAAGGCATGGATGACGTCCAAAAGGAAGCGGTTGAAGTAAGGGCGATCCTTGGCCATCCAGCTACTCCAGCGCGGAGAAAAGTCGTTGAACGAGCGCTACGAAGCAAGTGGGAGGGGTCGCAATCTCTCGCCCTGCAAGTATTGGCCGGTTGGGGTGATCGAGAAAGCATCAATGCCGTCAAGGGCTTCCTGACCAGTTCATTTCAGCGAAGATATGGCTGGGCGGTGCGGGGAGTTGCGATCCGAGCCATGGCCTCAATGGCCAAAGCGGAAGACGCGACTTGGATTGAGAATTTTTGTACATCGCAGCGAAGTGGGTACGCTCACAATGAGCTGAGGCTCCTCAAGGAGAAGCTTGCGGCGCTAAACGGGTGCGCCGACAGCGCATGAGCATTTTCGCATTCGAACCATTCCAAACCGCGTCCGATATCGACCCATTGCGGACGTTAAGCGGACGCGCGATGTTTGCACTATGGACAGACGAACCCTTCTCGCACTTGCCGCCTCATTCCCCGCATTGGTCGCCGCGCCGGCCGCTGCTTGCAGCGTTGCGCTCAAATCACCCCGTGCCTCGGGGCTGGAAAACCAACAGGTTCGAAAACTCTTCGAAGCATGGTGGGATCGGGACGCCGTCAAGTTCCGTGCCGCTTTCACGCAGCCGCTTATGGCTGATGGCACTCTGATGGATCCCAAGCTCGCAAGTGGACTGCGCAGTGCAAATCCCATTCCCCCGGAAACGCTCGCAATCTTCCCGCGCTTCTTCACCGACGAACGCAAAACGAGGCGTCTCACACTGATCGTGAATACAGGTGCGGGCGTGCTCGTGGCCTGTTCGGAAAATGACCTATCTACAGACATTCAGCCCGACTGCTCGGGGATGCCGAAGCTGCATCTTTTTTTGGTGGCAATGAGCGGACTGAACCCTCGTTCCATCACGCATTTGGCGAGCGCGGACACCGTGGAAGTCGATAAGTTCAGCATTTGGACGGAAGGTTCAGCTTGAAGTCCGCTTTCGACCCAAACTCGCTGCGTCCGATATCGACCCATTGCGGACGCTAGGAGCCAATGGAATATTGTCACGATGAGACTAATGCCCTGCGTTGCGATTACCGTCGCGCTCAGCGCCTGTGGTGTCCAGCAGCCCAGCGCGAAGCGAATTGCAGAAGCGCAAGCCAAGTCCTGGATCGGTTCGACTAACCTATGGAATCTCGATCCGGCACTCGTCCCAGCAGAAATTCAGGAAATGCGAGATAGAGCGTACCGTTTCTGTTTGGCTGAACACTCGACAGAAAAGAATTGCCTGAGCGACCAGGACCGGTCCCTCTTCGGATACGCAAACGCCTTTCGCCTTGTCCGCATTTACCGAGCCGAGAGCCGGGCGACATCCGCCTATGCCGTCGCGCACAAGCTTGATCCTTCCGCCTTCGGACAGGTCCAAGCCTACTGTCTGGCAGTTTATCGAGACAACGGCTCGCAAGACGCTCGAAGCCTCGGACCTTGCATGGCCGCCGGATTGGGCAGCGACTTTTTTGGCTTGGTACCAGCTCGCTAATGTCCGCTTTGCACTCAATCCTGCCGCGTCCGATATCGACCCATTGCGGACGTTACTCGTCTTCACCGAAGACGGTCGCCTCAAGCGAGTCAGTCGCGCCTCTCATCCGGACTTTCGCGCATGATGAGTGTGCGTAGACAGCTTGAAATGGATCGTCGGGGCCCCTCAACCCTGAGTGCCAAGCCCACAGGCTTTCGATGGTCACCATAACGGCGCCCGTATCTGCGGGATCGATATCCTTCCCGCAGAACCAGCATTGGTATCCGTTCAACGTCATGCGAGAGGTTTAGCATGGGGATCGTCGATGTCCGATATCGACCCATTGCGGAGAATGCGCTCCACGCGCAGAATGCCCTGCATGCGAAGAAAAACAGCGCGGGTGAGGGTGTGACCAACAGCGAATGGTTGCGGGGTATGCCCGATGGCTGAAGCTCGTTTACTTGTTCGTCGCGATACCTGCTTGGCTAACCATCGTATATTGCGTTCTGACAGGCCAGAATAAGAGCGCTACCGCATTTGCCGCCTTTGTTATTTTTGCTGCCACTGCACTCCTGCACATCATCTTCGACCGACGGTGCTCCGATACCGACGAGTCAGGCATCACACTCTATAACGAGTCCGGCGAAGGATAGCCGAGCCGCGTGAAATACTCGCGTCCGTTGGATCCCGTTTAAAATGTCCGCTTTCCACCCAAATCGGACGCTAGCGAACCTGGCGGATACAGTGGTTTTCTGTTTCGCTTTGCCCCTTCAGATGTTGCCTGCTGGACATTCTAGGGAAACTCGCAGAGCCTTTGATCGTGGATCAGGTAGCTCGGGCGCAAATCAAGCTATTACTCGAGCACCTTGGCTCGGAGTACCGTTCGAAAGCAGATGATCTCCAGAGGGAGATGCAGTCAAATCGAGCAGCGAAACGTGTGTTGCAGTCGGGCGGGACCGTAAAAGCGGCGTTGCGGATCGTAGAGGAAAATGCGGCCGAATACGTGAAGTCATTGGTCAGCGCCGTCGCGGAAGTCGCTAAAGATACAGAGGCATTCGCGCTGATCGCCACGGACGTCGTTGTGACATTGCGCCATTTCCGAGTTGGGGTTGATCAAGCGGTTGAGTTCGCGACCGGTGGAGACCGTGAAAACCGCTATCTGAGCGTCTCCAATGAAGCCGAGCGTCTTTTCCAGGGAATTGAAAAGCGGACACTGCGACTTCTCGAATTGCATCGTTACACGTTTACCCAACCAGCGCCTCCCCGACAGGTTTCGACGCCGAGTTTTCCAGAGTCGGAACCCACAATTCCCTCGAGCAAAAACAAGGGCGGCAAGCCTTTGGCAGCTCATTGGGATGAAATGTGGGCAGCGGTCGCCGTGCAAATTTATACGGGCGACCTCCAGCCGAAAACTCAGGCAGACATTGAGCGTGCGATGCTAGCTTCACTCAGTGAGCAGGGTGTTGAACCAGGCGAGACAGCCGTTCGCGCTAGAGCCCGACAACTCTGGCGTAAGTACGAACAAGCCTCCTAGTTTCCGACCCTTTCCGACCCTTACCGTCCGATTTCAATTGCGTGTTCGGACATACCCTCCGGCTTCTGCTGGTGCACGCCAGCGACACGGAGGATCAGAATGGAAGCGCTGGCGATATCAATAAACGAAACGGCTCGAGTTCTCGGGCTCGGCCGCACATCGGTATATGCTTTGATTGGCGCCGGTCGACTGGATGCCTTTAAGCTGGGGCGTCGAACATTGGTGCGGATGGAATCAGTGCGCCGCCTAGTCGCCGCGAAGGAGTAGCGCGGATGGCTACTCGACGGGTCAATCCGCGTGCCGTCAAAATCAACCGCACGTACGACGTCTCGGAATTGGCGGCAAAGTTGCGGGTGCATAAGAACACTGTGCGTCATTGGCGGCGGGACGGCCTGAAGGCGCTGGACGGCAGTCGACCGGCATTGTTTCACGGCTCGGTTGTTCGGGCGTACCTTGACGCCAAGAACAAGAGCCGAAAGTCTCCCTGCCCGGCCGGCACGATCTACTGCTTCCGATGTCGGGAGCCACGTAGGCCGGCGCTCGACAGGGTCGATTTCGTTCCGATCAACGCCAAGTCAGGCAACCTACGTGCGCTCTGTGGCATTTGCCGCACGACGATGCACCGTCGAGCCTCTCTGAGCTGCCTCAACGTAGTTATGCCGGATTGCACGATCCACCATGCGGAAGGTCAGGGACACCTAATCAGGAGTCATCCCCCTAGCTTGGATTGTGTCTTTGAACGCGAGGGACAAATGCGATGAAATACAACGCTGCAAACGAGCGGATAAAACGAGAATACTTTCGATACTTGGCAGAGGCCAAGGGGCGCGATGAGGCGACGATTGACGGCATCGCCAAGGCTCTGGCGCGGTTCGAAGAGACCACTGGCCGAAAAGATTTCAAGCGCCTTCATCGCGAGCAAGCGATTGCCTTCAAACGTAAGCTGGCCGAAGCCAGTAACGCGCGGACTGGCGAGCGACTGTCTAAGGCAACGACGCATTCAACGCTTCGCCAGTGTCGCGACTTCTTCCTCTGGCTCGCACGCGAACCTGGCTACAAATCGCACATTGCCTACGCTGATGCAGACTATTTCAGTCTCAGCGAGAAAGATGTGGCTGTCGCACGAGCGAGGCGCGAAAAGCGGGTGCCGACCATTGCGCAAGTAGAGATTGTGCTCGGTGCGATGCCCGATGAGACTATCGTGCAGCGACGCGACCGAGCCCTCATCGCGTTTGCGCTTCTGACCGCTGCTCGCGTGGGCGCGTTGGCATCGTTTCGTTTGAGCGATGTCGACCCTGAAGGCGGTTACGTCGATCAAGACGCTCGTCATGTGCGAACGAAATTCGCCAAGACCTTCCGAACCTATCTTATGCCGGTGAGCATCAGCGCCCGAGAAATATTCCTAGATTGGTACGGGGAGTTGAAGGGAGACCCTGCGCGGGATCCATCCGGCCCACTTTTTCCTGCGACGGCAATGGCCTTGGATGGCAACGGGGAGTTTGCACCGGCCGGACTGGAGCGGAACGGCTGGAGCGGAAGCGGTCCCATCCGCGAAATCTTCAAGCGCGCCTTCAAGGGAGCGGGCCTGCCATATTTCAACCCGCACAGCTTCCGCGACATGCTGGTCCGGCACGCTATGACGCTAAATCTGTCGGCGGAGGCAATGAAAGCCTGGTCACAGAACCTTGGCCACGCGGATGTTCTGACGACCTTTACTAGCTACGGCCAAATTCCCGTGCATCGGCAGGGGGAACTGATCGGGAGGATGAGCCCGATGACGAACGCCGAAACCTTCGCAGCTTCGGTAGATCCAGCATTGGTCGCACAGGTGCTAGCCGCAATGCAGAAGTTACCCAGCCAAGTGGGCCGCTGAGCCTCTTGGTGCTGGACCAGTCCGCCTGCTAACCTCGCGTCGGTCCAGGGGGAAAAGGCGTGCAACTGTTCAATGCGAAGACAATCAAGCGCCACATTTCGCACGCCCCTGCGCCTGATCCGGCGAAGTTAGAAATCCTGCGGCAGTGGGGCGAGACAATCCGCGACCGTTCAATCGAGACGCAAAAAGAAACTGCTCTTCACGGCAATTTCAAGGAGCGGATTATTTGCCAAGTGCTGGGCTATCGTGATTTCAACGAAAGCGGCCATTGGACCGTTGACGTTGAGGCGCAGATTGGCGCGGGATCGGTTGATCTTGCCTTGGGACAATTCACCAAGGGCGAGCGGCGGATCATCGCCCCGTTCGAACTGAAGGGCGCAAAGACCAAGAACCTCGATGCGATTATGCCGGGGCGCGCCAAGACCCCGGTCCAGCAGGCTTGGGAGTACGCCAGCGATAATGTCGGCACCAAATGGGTGCTGGTTTCGAACTATCTTGAAATCCGCCTCTACAGCTATGCGGACGGGCGGCAATTCCATGACAGCTTCGATCTAACGAAGCTCCATGATCCAGCCGAATATCAGCGCTTCATGCTGCTGTTGTCGTCGGAAAACCTGCTGTCCGGCCGGACCTTGGCTATTCTAGAGGAAAGCCGGAAGGAAGACCGCGACATAACCGCGCGGCTCTACGCCGACTATCGCACTTTGCGCAGCGATCTGATCGGCGCGGTTCGTACTGTCCTGCCGGAAGGTGACCCGCTGGAGGCAATCCGGCTGGGCCAGACTATTCTGGACCGAGTGTTGTTCATTGCCTTTGCCGAAGACAACGGCCTGTTGCCCGATGACAGCCTATTGAACGCTTTCCAGCACCTCGACCCCTACAACCCCAAGCCGATCTGGCAGACGTTCTTGGGCCTGTTCCACGCGATTGATCGGGGCAACGACCAGCTCAAAATCCCACGCTACAATGGCGGCTTGTTCCAGCCAAACGCGACCATCGATGCGCTGGCCGTGCCGGATCATATCTGCGAAGGTTTCAAGCGGCTGGCCGAATATGACTTTGCCAGCGAAATTTCCGTCACCGTGCTGGGCCACATTTTCGAGCAGTCGATTGCCGACGTGGAACAGCTTCAAGCCGAAGCGCTGGGCGAAGCGCCGGTGGAGAAAAAGGCCAGCGGCACCAGCGGGCGGCGCAAGCGCGACGGCGTCGTTTATACGCCCGATTATGTTGCCCGCTTCATTGTCGATCAGACGCTGGGCGCACATTGCGAAGAGATATTTGCCGAAATCCTTGGCCGTTATGCCGCCAAGGATGCGAAGGCGGATGACGAGGTTATAGCTTGGAAATCGGCCAAGGTGGAGCGACAGGCATGGGCCGAATATCGCGACCGCCTGACCGCCCTGCGCATCGTTGACCCAGCCTGCGGATCGGGTGTCTTCCTGATCATGGCTTTCGATTATTTGAAGGCCGAATTGCAGCAGGTGAACACCAAGCTTGCCGAATTGTCCGGCACAGGCATGGCGGGTGATCTACTGGACCCTGATAGTGAAATACTTACGCACAACCTATTCGGGGTCGACGTCAACAGCGAAAGCGTGGAAATCGCCAAGCTGAGCCTGTGGATCAAGACCGCGCGGCGCGGAAAGGTGCTGGATAGCCTGGACGCCAATCTGCGCGTCGGCGACAGCCTGATCGAAGACGCCAGCTTTGCCTATCGTAGCCACGGTTTCGAATGGAACACCGCTTTCCCTGAAATTTTCGCGGCTGGGGGTTCGACGTGGTGTTGGGCAATCCGCCCTATGTTCGCATGGAACTGATCAAGCCCATGAAGCCGTGGCTCGAAAGGCGCTACGAAGTAGTGTCCGACCGGGCAGATCTTTATGCTTACTTTTTTGAACGTGGGGTCAAGCTTTTGAAGCCTGGCGGGCGGCTGGGCTTCATCAGCAGCAACACATTCTTCAAAACCGGATCGGGCGCGCCACTTCGAGACTTCCTGCGCACCAACGCCACGCTGGAAACCGTGGTGGACTTTGGCGATCATCAAATTTTTGAAGGTGTCACCACTTATCCCGCGATTCTGACCATGCGCGCAGGCCCGCCCCAGTCGGGCCATCACCTACGATTCTGGAAGGTTGGCGAGATGCCAGCCGACAGCTTTGCTGATGCCTTTGCCGTGGCGGCCGAGCCTTTCCCGCAGGAGGCGCTTAGTCAGGGTTCCTGGAATTTAGAGGGCGACGCTCTGCGCGCGCTGCGGACGAAGATTACGGCGGGCAGGCCGACGTTGAAGGAAGCCTATGGTTCTCCGCTCTACGGGATAAAGACCGGACTGAATGAGGCGTTCGTGATTGATACGCCAACGAAGGAACGGCTTTGCCGCGATGATCCACGTTCCGCGGAGTTGCTGAAGCCGTTTCTGGAGGGAAAGGACGTAAAGCGGTGGCGCGCGGAATCGCGTGGTCTTTGGATCATATATATTCCTAAGAACCGAGTTTGTATCGAGGACTACACCGCCATTCGAGATTGGCTCCTACCGTACAAGGACAAGTTGGAGAAACGCGCCACCAAGCAAGAGTGGTTTGAATTGCAGCAAGCGCAGGAGGCCTATGCTGCTCGATTTTCTCGGCCGAAGATTACGTACAGCCGCTTCCTTGCGAACCCGGCATTTTGGCTCGATGAAAACGGGCGCTATATCAACAATGCTCTATTTTCTCTGCCGTCAAATGACCCCGTTCTACTAGCTATCTTGAACTCGCCGGTTTGCTGGTTTCATCTCAAATCGCAGAGCACAAATCTCAGTGGAGGATTCTCGCAGGCCGACGCCGAGGACCTTCAAAGCTTGGCGATCCCTGCGGTTGATGAGGCTCAGCGGGACTTCATCGAGGAACTAGTTCTTGGCACACAGAAGGCGGCGCAGGAGCGTCACGATCTTCAAAATGCTTTAACCCGGCGCATTCCCGACCTCGCGATTGACCCAGCGACGGCGAGATTGAACTCGCGTTTAAAGGCATGGTGGGACTTTCCTCATTTCGCCGCATTCCAGATCGAGGCCAAGAAGGCGATGCAGGGCAGGATTCCCCTGGAAGAACGGAATGATTGGGAAAATTGGTTTACATCTAGCCGCGCCAAGATTCACTCTCTGACCGCTGAGATCGCTCGGCTGGAAGCGGCAATCAACGCGCAAGTCTTTTCGCTATTCGATCTGAACCCGGGCGAAATCGCTCTCTTGGAAACTAATGTTTGATCCGCGAACGCCGACGTGGGTCAAATGGACCTCTCGTTCGATGGCTGCTGCATTCACGGCCTGGGGGCCCATTTGGGGGCTTTTTGGAGAGCAAAGCGCCAAAAACACTGCTATCACAGTTGGATAGGGCTCGCCAGCGAGTCCTCTCCTGGGCACCATTTCCCCGATCAGATTATCGCGCGCTGCGTTGCTGATAGGCGGCGTCGACGAGGGCGAGGCGGGCGACCGTCGGCGTGACCCTTCCCATGGTGATCGGGCCGCATTGCGGCGATTGGGCGAAGATGCGGGCCACGGCCTCGCGTTCCGCGACGCTTCCCGGTTCACTGGCCAACAGGGAATTGACCATGTCCGGGCGAGTGACTGCCTGGCACTGGGTGATCGCCTTCAACGGATAGCCGTTTACGGAGGCCGGAACTCCGACCCCCGCCAGGCGTGCTGTCGCCGTCTGGCCCGATGCGCGCAGCTTCACTTCGGCGAGCGCGGCGCGGATGAGGAGGGAGTGCATTCGCTGCACCTTGGCAACGCACGGCCCGTTGCGTTCCGCGAGACGCGACAGAACCCTCTGGTCTTCCGTGCTGCCGATCGAGACGGCGAGCAGGCGATCGGCCGCTGCGCGGTCGAAATGGTCGACACAGGAAGCGAACCGCAGGGCATTGCGATAATCGTAGGAGATCAGCGCATTCTTGTTCGCAAGGCTGGCCGCCTCCCGCTCGAGGGTGCGGTCGGAGAAGCCAACGTACGATTCGAGGCTGGGATAGATCGTTCCCTGCCGCTCCAGATAGCTCTTCGGACCCCGCGATTGGGCCGCGGCGCCGGTGGCGAATGCCAGCAAAGTTCCCGCGAGAAGTACCTGGGAAAAGCGCATCGCTCCATCTCCTTTACGATCGGCCTGTCAGTCCTTCCTTACTCCATTTCGGGAGCGGAAGAAATCGGTCGGAGGCGGGTAAGGCGATGCTTTTCCTAAGCCGCGACCGAGTGACGGAAGCTGATGACGCTAAGACCCAGCTCGTAAGCCTTGCTGCGGACGTCGTCCTGCGAGCGGCCGAGGTAGCGAGCAATCTCCGGCATTGGCGTCTCGCGGGCATGGAGGCCGCGAAGGACGGCGCAGTCCTCCGACGTCCAGGGGGACGCGAACATGAAATTCTCGTTGGTGGCACTCACGGCGACTTCCTCTCGGCCAGCATAAAGCGCCGCCGCGATTCACGTTCCGTCGACTCTCGGACTTATGCCGAAAATTCTCTAACGGCGGCGAGGAGGCAGGGTGAGCGTCGCTACCGCGCCCGTGGGCAAGGCGATGTCATACGCCTGCCCATCGGCCGCGACTCGAACCGGGCCGGTGCCCTTGGAGCGATAGAGGAGCAGGCTCAGGCCGCCGTCGGGATTTTCGAAGGCGGCCGCCTCCACATCACGCGCCGTCAGCGCGACACCGACCCGCCGCGCGCCGGTCCGGACAAAGCGGCTGGCGTGGCCGAGGGCGTAGTATTCGACGTTGCGGGTGATCGCGCCACTGGCCGGGTCGATGGTGACCACGCCCCGGCAATCGCCGCAACCGCCGTTGTGCGGACCGTATTTCGGGTCGAGCGCGAGGTTCCACAGCAGGGTCCCGCGCGATCCGGTGTTGGAAGAGCCGATGATCAGCTTGCTCATCATCCAGCCCAGCGTTTCACCAAACTTCGGCGCCCACTCGCCGCCGGAGCATTCGGTGAACCACACTTCCTTGTCGGGATGGGCGAGGCGGACCTTTTCCTGGGCGGGGACATCGCCGGCGTAGCAGTGCCAGGCGACCCCGCGATGTAGCGGCGGGCGACGGGGTCGGCGAGGACGCCGAGCGGCTGTTCCGGCTTGTCCCAATTGTGGTCCCAGTCGAGGATGCGCGTCTTGATGCCGCGCCGTTCGAGCAGCGGGCCGAGGTGCTTGCCGACCACCGCCGCGCGCTCGGCCGGTGACATGCGCATGCCGGGGTAATTCTCGGGCTCGAAGTCGGGCTCGTTCTGGATCGACAGCAGCGACGCCGGGACGCCCTCGCGACCGAACGCCTCGATTGTCCGCGCGAAATATTCGGCGAAGGAGGCGTAGTGCGCGGGATTGAGGCGGCCCTTGATCAGGCTTTTGCTGGTCTTCATCCACGCCGGCGCGCTCCACGGGCTGATCATCACGATCAGGTCGCGGTTGATCGCCAGCGCCTCGCGAGTCACCGGCAGGACATATTGCCGGGCCGGGGCGATCGAGAAGTGGCGCATCGCGGGATCGGGGACATTCCCCGGCGTGTCGTCGTAGCTGTAATGGGTTCGCGAAAAGTCCGATGCCCCGACCGTCAAGCGGGTGAACGACAGGCCGAGCCCCTCGCCCTGGCGGCCGAACAGCTCCAGCAGCAGCGCCCGGCGCCGGTCGGCGGATAGGCGGCCGATGAGCTCGGCCGAGGCGTCGGTGATCGACGCGCCGAAGCCCTGGATCAGCTGGTAACGCTGGGTGCGGTCGATCGTGACTGCCGGGGCGGGGCCGACCGGCGGGCGGGCGACCACGTCAGCCTGCCGCGCAAGCTTCTGCGTGCCGTCGGCGGTGGTGATCCACAGGCTTGCCGATGGGGGCGGGCCGGATGGCACGGTCTGGCACGCGCCGAGCATCAACGCTGCCAACAAGGTCAATCTCTTCATGCTGCCTCCGCCCTGCAAACCGCCTGGATGTAGTCGCCGTGCGCCGGCATCACCTGGACGCACCGGTCGATGGTCGACGCGATATTGCCGAGGAATTCGTCAATTTCCGCATCGCTCTTGATCGCGACGAGGGGATCCCATGCGCGCGGCATGATGCCCTGGCCGATCAGAACCTGGATCCAGCTTTCCTCCGCGAACAATTCGTCGTCCTCGCGGAAGATGCGGCCGTGCGCGCGCCACAGGTCGATCTTGCGCTGCAGCGTCGCCGGAAGCTCCATCGACCGGCAATGGCGCCACAGCTCGCTGTCCTCGCGCTCGGTCGCCCAATAGTGGAGGATGATGAAGTCGCGGGTCCGTTCCCATTCGAAGTCGGATTGGCGGTTGAACTCGTCGATCGTCGCCTGGTCGAAATGGAGGTCGGGGAACAGCTTGACCAGCCGGATCGCCGCGGCCTGGATCAGGTGAAGGCTGGTCGATTCCAGCGGTTCCAGGAAGCCCGCCGACAGCCCGATGGCGACGCAGTTGCGGTTCCACATCTTGCGCCGCTTGCCGGTTTGGAAGCGCAGGCGATTAGGCTCGGCGAGCTGCTCACCGTCGAGGCTGTCGAGCAACTGCCGCTCCGCCTCCGCCTCGTCGACGAAGCGGCTGGCGAAGACGTGGCCGTTGCCGGTGCGATGCTGGAGGGGGATGCGCCATTGCCAGCCGCCGTCGCGCGCGGTCGAGCGCGTGTAAGGCGTCAGCGGCTCGGTCCGGGCGCAGGGCACCGCGATGGCTCGGTCGCACGGCAGCCAGTGGCTCCAATCCTCATATCCGGTCTGGAGCGCCCCTTCGATCAGCAGGCCGCGGAATCCGGTGCAATCGACGAACAGGTCCGCCTCGATCCGCCGGTCGCCTTCAAGGTGGATGGCAGCGATGTTGCCGTTATCGGCCATCTCGACGCTCGTTACCTTGCCTTCGGTGCGGCGGACGCCCCGGTCTTCCGCGAAGCCGCGCAGGAAGCGGGCGTAGAGCGAGGCGTCGAAGTGAAAAGCGTGGGCGATATGGCCGATCGGGCTTTCCGACATATCGACGCGGGCGCGCATGAATTTGTTGGCCAACGACGCGGCGGTGTTGATCGAATAGTCGGCGAGATCGCGAGCGCTGCCTCGGGCGTTGGCCTGGAGCCAGTAATGATGGCAACGCAGCCATTCCCAATCCTGGCCGATCACGCCGAAGCCGTGGATGTAGCTTTCGCCCTTCTTCCACCAGTCGACGAACTGGATGCCGAGCTTGAACGTGCCCTGCGTCATCCGCATGAACGAGTTCTCGTCGAGATCGAGCAGCTCGTTGTATTTCTTGATGGCGGGGATCGTCGCTTCGCCGACGCCGATCGTGCCGATCGCTTCGCTTTCGACCAGTTCGATCTCGTAGATGCCGTGGAACAGCTTGCCGAGCAGCGCGGCGGTCATCCAACCGGCCGATCCGCCGCCGACAATCAGGACCTTGCGCATGGACCGCAGCCTTACAGGCTGTCGGCCGGACAGGCTACGGGCTGACGCGCGACGGGCAGCCGCGGGGTCTTGGTCTTGGTCCCCAGGGTCAGCCCGAAACCGAGCCGGAACTGGAACGGCCCATTGGCCGCCAGGCAATCAGCGGCCGGCCAGTCGAACGGGAGGCGACCGGTGAAGTCGAAACGCGGACCTCCGGCCCGGCCTGCAAGGAGCATGTCGGTAAGGCCAAGGCCTTCCGTGCCCGGCAGCCAGGCCGCGACGAACGCGTCCGACCGGTTGATCAGGTCATTCGCCGGCACGGGCCGTCCGGAAAACAGCATGGTGACGACAGGAACGCCCTTGCCCGAAACGCGATTCAGCGCGGCAAGATCGGCGGGATGGCGCGCGCTGTGACGAAGCGGGGCGGGGAAGACGATATCGCCCTTCATTTCCGCATAAGGCTTTTCGGCGGCGACCATGACGATCGCGGAATATCGGCGCGGGTTCACGCCCCGGCCGTCGACGCTGTAGTCGACGTTGGCGCGGCCCAATTCCTTGCGCAGCGCGGACAATAGCGTGTCGGCGTTGGGATAATCGGCGGTGACGGTGTTGTCGCCCTGCCATGTCAGCGACCAGCCCCCGGCCTGCATCGGCAGGCTGTCGGCGCCCTTGCCGACGACCAGGATCCGGCCGGTTCGCTTGAGCGGGAGCACGTTGCGGTCGTTCTTGAGCAGCACGAGCGACTTGCGCACAGCCTCGCGCGACAGCTCGCGGACGGCGTCGCTGTTCATCACCGACGGGTCGGGCCGCGGACCGGTGGCCGGCGATGCCTCGAACAAGCCGGAGCGGAATTTGACGCGCAGGATGCGCGTGACGGCGTCGTCGATGCGCTGCATCGGGATCCGGCCGGCGCGGACGTCGGCGACCGTGTTGGCGATGAACGCTTTCCAATCGTCCGGGACCATGGCGAGGTCGATGCCGGCGTTGATCGCCTGGGGGCAGTGGTCCTTGCGACAACCGGGAACCTGTTCGATGCCGTTCCAGTCGCTGACCACCAGCCCGTCGAAGCGCAGGCGCTGCTTCAATTCGCCGGAAATCAGATGCTGGTTGCCGTGCATCTTGCCCCACACCTTGCCGGTCGCGGTATCGGTGAAGCTGGAATAGCTGACCATGACCGTCTGCACGCCGGCGGCGAGCGCCCCGTAATAGCCCTGGCCGTGGCGGGCGAAGAGGTCGGCCTCGGTCGTGCGCGTTTCGCCCTGGTCGACGCCGTGGAACGTGCCACCGTCGCCAATCCAGTGCTTGGCCGTCGCGAGCACGCTGTCGGGCGACCCGAGGCGGCCTTGCAGCCCGCGGGTCATCGCCTCGCCATAGCTTCGAACGAGGGCCGGATCGGCACTGTAGCTTTCGTAGGTGCGGCCCCAGCGCGGGTTCTGCACAACCGCCAGCGTCGGCGCGAACGCCCAAGTGATGCCGGTCGCGCGGACCTGTGCCGCGGTGGCGCGGCCGATCCGCTCGAGCAGGGCCGGGTCGCGCGCCGCGCCGAACCCGATGTTGTGCGGAAACAGGGTCGCCCCGAAGACATTGTTGTGCCCGTGAACCGCGTCGGTTCCCCAAATCACCGGGATCTTGACGGCCATGTCGGTCGCCATGGAGGCACGGTAATAGGCATCCGACAGTTTCAGCCAGTCGTTGACGCTGGCCTTCTTGTTGTTGTCCGGCCAGGCGCCGCCGCCATTGAGGATCGAGCCGATATAATATTGGCGGACCTCGTCGGGCTTGATCGACCGGATGTCCGGCTGCGTGATCTGGCCCACCTTCTGTTCCAGCGTCATCCCCGCGACGATCGCGCGGATGCGGGCTTCGACCCCAAAGTCCGCCGCCACCGGGGGAGGTGACGGCGGAGGGGGGTTGGCTCCTCCGCTGGGAACCGCGCAACTCGCCAGCAAGGCTGCCGAGAAAGCGACGATTCCTGCGCGAAGAGCCAGGGGGGTCGAAGAGGCCATGGTCATGTCGTCAGAACCGCTTGCTGACGCCAAGCATCCACTGGCGGCCGAACTTGTCGTAGGTTTCCAGCGTGCGGGTGCCATTGACGTCGTAGGTCGTGCGGTACGGCGAATTGAGCACGTTGTTGACCTGCAACTGGATGCCGAAGTTGGCGAGGTTGGTGCCTTCGGGGAAGGTGTAACCGACCTGCGCGTCGAGCTGCTTGTCCGCCAGGATCATCGGATAGCCGAGGTTGGCGAACAGCGACACGACCTCGCCCTTGAACCCGGAGCGATAGCGATAGCTGGCGCGCGCCTGGAAACCGTTCCGCTCGTAATAGCCGGTCAGGTTGTAGACCCACTTCGAAAAGCCCGGCAGGATTCCGATGCTGCCTTCCGCGTTCGGCTTGAGGTCGAACTTGCTGTAGGAAGCGCTGCCCTGAACGCCAAATCCGGTCAGGATCGGGGTTAGCTTGCCCAGTTCCAGTGCGCCGCTGACTTCGATCCCGCGCACTTTGCCGCCGTCGCCGTTGGCCGGCTGGCTGATTTGTCCGATCGGGCTGATGATCACGTCATCCGGAATCGATTCCGCGGTCGACGGCAGCGGGAAGTCGGAGAAGTCCGCCGTGCGCAGTTGGGTGTAGATGTAGTTGTCGAGCCACATCTGGAACGCGCTGACGCTGAAGTAGGTCGCGTTACCGCCATACCATTCGTAGGCGACGTTGAGCAGCTTGGCGCGCCACGGCTGCAGTTCCGGGTTGCCGCCGCTGGCCGACCAGGGATTGACCGTCTGGCCAGGCGAACAGCCCGGATCCCCGGCGCAGATGCCGCCGTTGAAGCTGGGCGTCAGATTGGCGCGAAGGTCGTCCATGCGCGGCCGCGCCATGACCTTGGCCGCCGCCAGCCGCAGCCGGTGCTGGCCGGTGATGTCATACGACAGGTTCAGGCTGGGCAGGACGTCCGTGTACTTGTCGGTGATCGTCACGTCGCTGAGCGCGATCGGCGAGACCGTCTGGTTGATGCGCACGCCGCTCGACGATTGCTTCTGCTGGACGATCTGGACGCCGACATTGCCGTGCAGCGCACCGGCCTCGATGTTGGCCTTGGCCTTGAAGGTCAGGATGTCTTCCTTGATCGACCAGGCCTTGTCGAAATGCGCCGCATCTTCAAGCGGGAGCAGGTCGTAGTAGGCGTCGAGCGCATCGGCCACCTGGAAGCCGAGGACATCGCCGAATCCGGCGAAGCCGAGCGACGTCGGATCGGTCAGGTATTGCGAGTCGACCAGCACCTGCTCGCGGCCGTTCTTGAGAAACAGGTCGAGCTCGTCGACGGTCTTGGTCTTCTTGCGGTGGGTGTAATTCAGTCCCGCCTCAACGCTCTTGAGGAAGCTGCCGTCGAACTCATGGGTCAGCGCCCCGTCGAGTCCGTAGAGCGTTTCCTTGATATGCGGCGACTTCATCAGGCCGTCATGACCCCAGCCGCCCCACGGCGCGCGGTCGCCCAGCGACACCTGGCTCGCGTCGGCATAATCGAGGCCCCAGTTGGTGTACTGCGGGTGGCCATTGGCCGGAATTTCGAAGTCGTAGCTGTCGGGCGTCCGGGTCTGAAACGGCCCGGCCCGTAGCCGCCGTAGGTTTCGAGGTAGGTTTCATCCCGCTTGTTCGACGAATAGGACAGGTCGGCGGTAAAGGTCGTCCGGTCCGTGATCTTGTATTCGTTGTTGAAGCCGACCGCGAACAGCTTGTCGGTGCGGCGGTTGTCGTCGAAGCGCAGGATCGGGATGACGTTGCTGGCGGTTCCCGACACGGCGAACTGGTTGCCGTCGCGGGTTTCGGTTTCCAAGTTGGAGAAGGTGGTGCCGTCGACGTCCTGCGTGGAGAACCACTGCGCGCCGCGGTTTACCTCATGCTGCTTGAAGCGCGACCAGTAGACGTCAATCACCGAGTGGAGGCGATCGTCGGGCTGCCATTCGAGCGTGCCCATGATCCCGTCGCGGATGTCGCGGCGGTTCTGCGCGAAGATTTCCTGGCCGGACAGCGTGTAGGTCGGGCCCCCGTAGTTCTGGTAATACCAGTTCTTGGTGTGGTTGGTGTGGCCCGGGGAATCGAGGTGCGCGTAGCCGATCGCCCAGCCCAGCGTCTTGTCGGCATTGTGACCGATGTAGCTCGCGCTGCCGCGCCAGCCCCACTTGGAGATGTCGGCGTTGCGGCCGCCACCCTGGTCGTACGTCCCGCGCAGGTTCACGGCGACCGTGCTCTTGGCCTGCGATAGCGGGCGGATGGTGCGAAGGTCGACGGTGCCGGCCAGGCCCATGCCCGAAATCGACGCGTCGGGCGACTTGTAGACCACGACCGAGCCGAGCAGTTCCGACGGATACTGGTCGAATTCGACCGCGCGGTTGAAGCCGGAGCTAGCCTGCTGGCGGCCGTTCAGGAGAACGGTGGTGAAGTCGGGCGAGAAGCCGCGAACGGAGATGATCTGGGCGCGGCCGGCAACACGCTGCGCGGCGAGGCCGGGCAGGCGGGCAATCGATTCGGCGACCGATACGTCGGGAAGCTTGCCGATATCTTCGGCGGACACCGCTTCGACGATGCTGTCTTCACGCCGCTTCAGGTTAATCGAGTTGCGAACGCTGGCGCGGATGCCGGTGACGACAACCTCGCCGCTTTCGTCTTCGTTGGTCTGGCCCGGGGCGGGGGTCGGCGTGGTCTGCGCATCCGCAGGCGGGTCGGCGGGCGGCGCCGCGTCCTGGGCCCAGGCTGTCGCCGGAACCATCATCAACCACAAGGCGGTCATGCCGCTGCCTGCAAGAATTCCGCGCGAACGCGCGCGGCCGAGCCCCGTCGTAGCCATCAATGCCCTCTCCCGTCCTCCGCCGGGTGACTGAACCGGCGGACATGCTTCTCTAAAATGGAAGCGCTTCCATTCCTTGGCCGATGCGAAACCAAACTGTCAAGTTTGCCGACGTGCGTCAGGCCGGGTTGCCGCGGCTCTGCGGCACCGAGGCAACGGTCGCGGTCGATTCCCGGACGATCAGTTCGAACGGGATCAGGTTGGTCCCGGCGTTCAGCTCGCCGTTCGCAGTAACCATCCCGACGGCCAGCTCTCCGTAAGACTGGATCGGCTGGCGGATGGTCGTCAGCGGGGGCCACACGATCTGCGACACCGGCGTGTCGTCAAAGCCGGTGATGCTGAGGTCGGCGGGAAGGTCGTAACCCGCGCGGTGGAAGGTGAGCATGGCGCCGGCCGCCATATCGTCGTTGGCGCAGGCGAGCGCACTGATCGATGTGCCATCGGCAATCAGCTGGTTGGCGTTGTCGATCCCGGCCTTGAAGGTGAAATCGCCTTCACCGGCCCACGTCAGGTCGAGACCGTCGGCTCGAAGTTCGTCCTTCATCCCGTCCAGACGGGTGGCCGCGGACCGGTGGTTGGCCGGCCCCGACAGGAACCCGATGCGGCGATGGCCGAGGTCGAGCAGGTGCCGGGCAATCGCCCGCCCCGCGGCATAGTCGTCGATGCCGACATTCGGCAGGCGCCCGGCGACACTGGACGAAATGCCCGCAACCGGGACCGACATCTCTTCGATGCGGGCGATCAGGTCGGGATTATCGCAAAGCGGTGGGGGAAGGATGACGCCCGATGGACGCTCGCTGGCGACGATTGCCGAAAATCGATCCAGCAGGTCGGGTACGTCCGGATCGATCGTGCGCGACGCGAGGTCCAGGCCCCGTGCCGAGCAGGCCCGGAGCGCGCCTAGCTCGAGGCCCGAGTCGTAATAGCTGTTGGGTTCGCGGTCGGGGTTGCCGGCATGGAACAGGATGATCCTCCGGGCGCCGCCGCTCGCCAGCGCCCGAGCCTGGTGATTGACCGAGTATCCCAGCTTCGCGATGGCCTCGCGAACCCTGGCGCGAGTCTGGTCGCGGACCCCGGCGTCGCCGTTAAGAACGCGAGACACGGTCACGCGGGCGACTCCGGCCTCGCGGGCCACGTCATCGATGGTCAAACGGTCCGCGCTCACGCCCGGCCAGATGCCGCAGTCGCGGCGGCTTCGCAACCGCCCGCCGGTCAGGTCACTTGAGTGCACCAGCCGTTTTGGTGTGGCGTTAGCCGAGCACCTTGCGAAGCTCGGCGGGGCTGATCGGCTTGCGAAGTATCGTCAGCGAGGCGCGCGCCGCGGCGGTCGATTCCTCGTCGGCGTAGCCGGTCATCAAGGCAGCGCGCATGTCCGGTCGCTGTTCGCTTGCCTGGCGGATGGTCTCGATGCCGTTCATGCCCGGCATCGCGAAATCGGTCAGCAGGAGGTCGAAGCGCTTGCCGAGACTGAGGTGCTGCAACGCCTCGGCGCCGTCGGCGGCACAATCGACCGACAGTCCCATCTCGCGCAATTGCTCACCGAGCACGGTCCGGACTGCTTCGTCATCGTCGACCAAGAGGACGCTCCGAACGCTGATGTCCTTGCCCGTGGCGTCCGGCTCCACCGGCCGGTCCGCGACAGGCTGCGGCGTGGCCGGAAGCAGAATCTCAACCGTCGTTCCTTCCTCGATCACGCTGTCGATCGTGAAGCGTCCGCCGGACTGCTGCACGAATCCCGCGACCATCGACAGACCGAGCCCGGTGCCCTTGCCGGCTTCCTTGGTGGTAAAGAACGGCTCGACAATCTTGTCGATATGGTCGGCCGGGATGCCGTGGCCATGATCGCTGACGCGGATCCGTACCAGCGGATCGCTGCCGTCGGCCTCGCTCGCCACTTCGTCGATTCCGATTGTGACGCGGCCGCCGCCGGGCATGGCATCGCGGGCATTGAGGATCAGGTTGAGCAGCGCTAGTTCCAGCTGCGACTGGTCGACAAACAGGTTGCTGTTCATCATTCCGCAGCGCCAGTCGATCTCGATGGTCCCGCCGAGCGTATGTTCGACGAGGCCCGCGACCGACGTGCAAAGCTGCTGCGGGTCCACGCTCGCGGGACTGAGGTCCTGCTTGCGGGCGAAGGCCATCATCCGGCGTACCAGTTCGGCACCTTGTTCGGAGGCACGACGCATCTGGTCGACGATCTTCTGCTCGTTCGCGCCGAATTCGACCCGCCG
This sequence comes from Sphingomonas rhizophila, assembly GCF_014396585.1. Classification (GTDB taxonomy): domain Bacteria; phylum Pseudomonadota; class Alphaproteobacteria; order Sphingomonadales; family Sphingomonadaceae; genus Sphingomicrobium; species Sphingomicrobium rhizophilum. The sequence continues at coordinate 1,827,679 of NZ_CP060717.1, read as the reverse complement.
CTGCAGGATGTGAAGACCGCCCAGCACCGCGGCGAGGAGATTGTTGAAATCGTGAGCAATGCCGCCCGTCAGCTGGCCGATCGCTTCCATCTTCTGCGCCTGGACCAGCCTGCTTTCCAGGGTCCGCCGTTCGGAAACGTCGGTCAGCGACCCGGCGAATTCCGCCCGCTCGTCGTCATGGCGGATTAGCACCGCCTGGTCGTGGAAGTGCTTGTACTCGCCATTGGCGCAGCACCACCGATACTCGATCGACCAGCGTCCTTGCACCGGGCGATCGCGTAGTGCGGCCAGGACCCGGTCGCGGTCCTCCTCGTGCAGACGCTCCTGCCACAGGCCCGGATTGGCCGTAATGTCGGAGTAGGTGAAGCCGGTCATCGCTTCGAAATCGCCGGAGACGAAGTCGGGCAGGCGAGTGTCGGATTCGTGAGGCTCCATATAGAGCAGGATCGGCAGTGACTGGATGATCGCGGCCTGGCGCTTGCGGCTGGCTTCGAGCTCCTGCTCGATCCGGAGCCTTTCAAGCTCAGCCTGATATTTGGCGTCCCGCAACTCCTGTTCCGCGCGGCTCTTCTCTTCGATCTGGCGGCGCATTTCGTAAAGGTCGACGAAGACGCCGACCTTGGACGTCAGCACCAGCGGGTCGACGGGCTTGAAGACATAGTCGACCGCGCCCATCGCGTAGCCGCGCATCAGATGCTCGGTTTCCTTGTTCACCGCCGACAGGAAGATGATCGGAATTCGCGCCGTCTGTTCGCGCGCCCGGATCAGGCTGGCGGTTTCATAGCCGTCCATGCCGGGCATGAACACATCGAGCAGGATGACCGCGAAGTCGCCCTTCAGAAGCGCGCGAAGCGCTTCGCGGCCCGAGGTCGCGGTGACGACTTCCGCAATTCCGCCGAGCACTTCGGTGATCGCCAGCAGGTTCCGCTCGTCGTCGTCAACGACGAGAATGCGGGTCTTCACCTCATCCCGTTTGCGTGGGGCGCGCGAAACCATTGGTCGGGGAGAATTCGTCATCTGGTCAGGCGACCTTACTGGGGGCGGACCGTGACTTCACCGGTTTGCGGTCGCTTTTCGAACGGCCGATCCAAACGCGCAGCAAGGCCAGCAGGAGGTCGATGTCGACCGGCTTGGAAATATAGTCGGAAGCGCCGGCGTCGAGGCACTTCTGGCGGTCCCCTTTCATGGCCTTCGCAGTGACGGCGATCAGAGGAATGTTGGCGATGGCTGGCTTCGACCGGATCCGGCGCATCGTCTCATAGCCGTCCATGTCCGGCATCATGATGTCGACCAGGGCCGCGTCGATCATCGGCGCGGTCTCCAGGATCTCGATCCCTTCCGCGCCGCGTTCGGCGTGCAGCACCTTGACGTCGTGCGCCTCGAGCACGCTGGTCAGCGAGTAGATGTTGCGGATGTCGTCGTCGACGATGAGGATCCGCGTGCCGGCCAGTTCGGGCACGGGGTCGCGGCGTTCGCTGGTCTCGGATTTCGGTCTCGGCCTGGCTTTTCGTCCGGCCGCGCGCGGGGTTTTGGCAATCTTCGCGAACAAGTCCTTCAGCACTTCGTGGCTGGCGGGTTTCTCCGTGATGCCCGCCGCGCCGATGGTCAGCGCGTGCGTCGCCTGCTCCGCGCCGGAAATGACGTGGACCGGGATGCCGGCGGTGTCGGGGTCGTGGCTCAGCAGGTCGAGAAGCACGAAACCGTCGATGTCGGACAGGCCGAGGTCGAGCGTCACCGCGTTCGGCCGAAGCTTGCGCACCATCGCGACGGTGCCCGAACCGCTGCTCGACACCACCGCCTTCAGTCCGGCGTCGTGGGCCAGGTCGATAAGGATAGACGCGAAGGTCGCGTCGTCCTCGACGATCAGGACGAACGGCTCGCCATTCAGCGCATCGCGGTCATCAGGCAGCGCGATTCCTTGAGCGACCGGTTCGCTGCTGTTGATGACGGCCGGGGCCGGCAGCGCGGCCATCCGCCCGTCCGTGGCGCGCGTCGGGATGAACAGGGTGAAGGTGGATCCTTCGCCGATGACCGACCGGACCTGCAATTCGCCGCCGAGCAGGCGGGCGATCTCGCGGCTGATCGACAGGCCGAGGCCGGTACCGCCATATTTGCGGCTGGTGGTGCCGTCCGCTTGTTGGAAGGCCTCGAAGATCAGCTTCTGCTTGTCGTCGGGAATGCCGATGCCGGTGTCGCTGACCGAAATCTCGATCGCGTCCTGGCCCTCGCGAAGAATCGGGTGGTCCGGGCTCCATCCGGAATGCGCCGGCCGGACGGCGAGGGTAACGCCGCCCTGCGCGGTGAACTTGAAGGCATTGGACAGCAGGTTGAGCACAACCTGCTGCAGGCGCTTTTCGTCGGTGAGGATGGTCGGCGGGAGCGTGTCGGCGAAGTCGACTTCGAACTGAAGACCCTTTTCAGACGCGAGCTGTCGGAACGTCCGTTCCATGTGCTGCTTGAGTCCGGCGGTCGGCATTTCGGCGAGCTCGATCGACACGGTGCCGGATTCGATCTTCGACAGGTCGAGGATGTCGTTGATGAGATTGAGCAGGTCGGTGCCCGCGCCGTGAATGGTGCGCGCGAACTCGGTCTGCTTCTCGTTGAGGTTGCCCTGCTGGTTGTCGGCCAGCAGCTTCGACAGGATCAGAAGCGAGTTCAGCGGCGTGCGCAACTCGTGGCTCATGTTGGCGAGGAATTCGGACTTGTACTTGGAGGTGAGGGCGAGCTGCTCCGCCTTTTCCTCGACCGCGCGGCGGGCCATTTCGATTTCGAAATTCTTGGCTTCGACCTGACGCTTCTCGTTCTCCAGTAGCTGGGCCTTTTCCTGCAACTCCTCGTTGGTGTTGTGCAGTTCTTCCTGCTTGGTGGTGAGCTCGGTCTGGCGAGCCTGGAGCTCCTGCGTCAGCAGCTGCGATTCCTTGAGCAGTTCTTCCGTCCGCATCGTCGCGGCGATGGTGTTGAGCACGATGCCGACCGTTTCCATCAGCTGGTTGAGGAAGCTGTGGTGCGTCTCGTTGAATTCCTCGAACGAGGCGAGTTCGATGACCGCCTTGACCTCGTCCTCGAACAGGGCCGGGAGGATGTTGATGTTGGCGGGCGCCGCCTTGCCGAGGCCCGATCCGATCTTGATGAAATCCCCCGGCACGCTCGACAGGCGCATCGGCCGCTTGTTCGCCGCCGCCTGCCCGATCAGGCCCTCGCGAAGTTCGAACTGCTGCTGCAATTGCGACCGGCTGTCGGCGCCGTAACTGGCGACGAGGTCGAGCTTGACTTCGTCCTCGTCGCGGTTGGTGACGTAGAAGACGCCGTATTGCGCGTTCACCAGCGGCGCCAGTTCCGACATGATGAGGTTGGAAATGGTGGTGAGGTCGCGTTCGCCCTGCAGCATCCGGCTGAAGCGGGCGAGGTTGGTCTTGAGCCAGTCCTGCTCGGCATTCTTGAGCGTCTGATCCTTCAGATTGCCGATCATCTCGTTGATGTTGTCCTTGAGCGCGGCCATTTCGCCGGACGCTTCCACCGCGATCGATCGGGTAAGGTCACCCTTGGTCACGGCGGTCGCCACTTCGGCGATCGAGCGGACCTGGTTGGTCAGGTTGGCGGCGAGCTGGTTGACGTTGTCGGTCAGGTCGCGCCACAGGCCGGCCGCGCCGGGCACGCGCGCCTGTCCGCCCAGCCGGCCCTCGACGCCGACCTCGCGGGCCATGTTGGTAACCTGGTCACCGAAGGTCGACAGCGTTTCGATCATGCCGTTGATGGTTTCGGCCAGCGCCGCGATCTCGCCCTTCGCATCGAACGTCAGCTTGCGCTTCAGATTGCCCTGCGCCACCGCGGTGACGACGTCGGCGATGCCGCGCACCTGGTTGGTCAGGTTGGTCGCCATCAGGTTGACGTTGTCGGTCAGGTCCTTCCACGTGCCGCCGACGCCCGGCACCTGCGCCTGGCCGCCGAGCTTCCCCTCGGTGCCCACTTCGCGCGCCACGCGGGTCACCTCGGACGCGAAGCCGTTGAGCTGGTCGACCATGGTGTTGATGGTATTCTTGAGCTCGAGGATCTCGCCCTTCACGTCGACGGTGATCTTTTTCGAAAGGTCGCCGCGCGCCACTGCGGTCGTCACGTCGGCGATGTTACGCACCTGGCCGGTCAGGTTGTCGGCCATCAGGTTCACATTGTCGGTCAGGTCGGCCCAGGTGCCGGCGACGCCGCGGACTTGCGCCTGACCGCCGAGCTTTCCTTCCGTACCCACTTCGCGGGCCACGCGGGTCACTTCCGACGCGAAGGAGTTCAACTGGTCCACCATCGTGTTGATGGTGTTCTTGAGCTCGAGGATTTCGCCCTTAACGTCGACGGTGATCTTCTTGGACAAGTCGCCGAGCGCGACGGCGGTCGTCACCTCGGCGATGTTGCGGACCTGACCGGTGAGATTGCCGGCCATGGCGTTCACATTGTCGGTGAGGTCTTTCCACGTCCCGCCGACGCCTTCGACCTGCGCCTGTCCGCCGAGGCGGCCTTCGGTGCCGACTTCACGCGCCACGCGAGTCACTTCGGACGCGAACGAGTTCAGCTGGTCGACCATGACGTTGATGGTGTTTTTCAGCTCGAGGATTTCGCCCTTCACGTCGACGGTAATCTTCTTGGACAAGTCGCCGCGCGCCACGGCGGTGGTCACCTCGGCGATATTGCGCACCTGGCCGGTCAGGTTCGCGGCCATGGCGTTCACATTGTCGGTGAGGTCCTTCCACGTGCCACCGACGCCCTCGACCTGGGCCTGCCCGCCGAGGCGCCCCTCGGTGCCGACTTCGCGCGCCACGCGGGTGACTTCGGACGCGAAGCTGTTGAGCTGGTCGACCATGACGTTGATCGTGTCCTTGAGTTCAAGGATTTCGCCCTTCACGTCGACGGTGATCTTCTTGGACAAGTCGCCGCGCGCCACGGCGGTGGTCACCTCGGCGATGTTGCGGACCTGTCCGGTGAGGTTGGCGGCCATCAGGTTCACATTGTCGGTCAGGTCGGCCCAGGTACCGGCGACCCCGGGGACCTGCGCCTGGCCGCCGAGCTTCCCCTCGGTACCGACCTCGCGCGCCACGCGGGTCACTTCCGACGCGAAGCCGTTGAGCTGGTCGACCATGACGTTGATCGTGTTCTTCAGCTCGAGGATCTCGCCCTTCACGTCGACGGTGATCTTTTTCGAAAGATCGCCCGAGGCGACCGCGGTCGTCACCTCGGCGATGTTGCGAACCTGGCCGGTCAGGTTGTCGGCCATCAGGTTCACATTGTCGGTCAAATCCTTCCACGTGCCGGCGACGCCGCGCACCTGCGCCTGGCCGCCGAGCTTGCCCTCGGTGCCCACTTCTCGAGCCACGCGCGTCACTTCGGACGCGAACGAGTTCAGCTGGTCCACCATGGTGTTGATGGTGTTCTTCAGCTCGAGGATTTCGCCCTTCACCTCGACGGTGATTTTCTTCGACAAGTCGCCCGAGGCGACCGCGGTGGTCACTTCGGCGATATTGCGGACCTGGCCGGTAAGGTTGCCGGCCATGGCGTTCACATTGTCGGTGAGGTCTTTCCACGTGCCGCCGACGCCCTCGACCTGCGCCTGGCCGCCGAGGCGTCCCTCGGTGCCGACTTCGCGGGCCACGCGGGTCACTTCGGACGCAAACGAATTGAGCTGGTCGACCATCGTGTTGATGGTGTTCTTCAGCTCCAGGATTTCACCCTTCACGTCCACGGTGATCTTCTTGGACAAGTCGCCGCGCGCCACGGCGGTCGTCACGTCGGCGATGTTGCGCACCTGGCCGGTCAGGTTCGCGGCCATCAGGTTCACGTTGTCGGTGAGGTCCTTCCATGTGCCGGCGACGCCCTTCACGTTCGCCTGCCCGCCGAGCTTTCCTTCGGTACCGACTTCGCGGGCCACGCGGGTCACTTCCGACGCGAACGACCCGAGCTGCGCAACCATGGTGTTGACGACCTTGCCGATGCGCAGGAATTCGCCGCGGAGCGGGCGCCCGTCGGTCTCCACCGCCATCATCTGCGACAAGTCGCCCTTGGCCACCGACCCGATGACGCGCGCGACCTCGGTCGTCGGCTGGACCATGTCGTCGATCAGCTCGTTGACCGCGCGAAGCTTCGTGTCCCACCCGCCGGTTGCGCCGCGAACCTTGGCGCGGTGGCCGATCTTGCCTTCCTTGCCGACGATTTTGGCCAGCCGTTCGAATTCCTCGGTGATGTTCTGATTGAGCGAAACGACTTCGTTGAACAGGATCGCGATCTCGCTGTCCTCGGTCGAACCGTCTTCCGACAGGCGGACCGCAAAATCGCCCTTTCGAAGGCGGCGAAGCGCATTGATGAGGTCCCGGCGGCTGACGCCGAATTCATTGCGCGCGGCTTGCTTGTTCACTCTGTGGCCCTCACCCGGACGTTACTGGGAGGCACCGGAATATCCCCGCGCACACCCTCCACCATCGGTGGAAGCGCAATGCAGGGAGACATTGTTCCCTGTCGCCCCAAAATTTTCGCAAAGCGTGCCGTTTCGATGCATCCAAGGGTGGCGAAGGCGGTTACATCGTTGACACTTGAATGGTTGGCGAGGGGGCGCATCTTGTCGCCATGATCGACATCCGACCCTTCGCTTCGCTGGGCCACGCCGACCACGGCTGGCTCGATGCCCGCCACCATTTCAGCTTCGCCAACTATCACGATCCGGCCCGCATGGGCTGGGGCGCGATCCGCGTGTGGAACGACGACACGATCGGCGCCCGCTCCGGCTTTCCGCCGCATCCGCACCGCGACATGGAAATCATCACCTACGTCCGTACCGGTGCGATCACCCACCAGGATTCGATGGGCAACAAGGGACGGACCGGCGCCGGCGACGTTCAGGTAATGAGCGCCGGAACCGGCGTTACCCATGCCGAATATAATCTGGAGGACGAGGCGACGACCCTGTTCCAGATCTGGGTCCAGACCGACCGCCCCGGCGCCGAGCCGGCTTGGGGCATGATGCCCTTCCCGAAGGAGGCCCGGGAAGGCAGTTTCCAATTGCTCGCCAGCGGTAATCCCGAGGACGGCGCGTTGACCATCAATGCCGATGCCCGTGTGCTCGGGGCGACGGTGAAGGCGGGGTCGAGTGTCGCCTATGCCGCCGATCCGGAACGCCACCTCTACCTCGTGCCGTCGGCCGATGTCCGGATCAACGGCGTCGCCGCCAAGGCCCGCGACGGAGTCGCGATCCGTGGCGAGCAGCGCGTTGAAATCGAGGCCGATTCCGACGCGGAATTGGTGCTGGTCGACGCACGCTAGAGCGTCCGAGACTTGCCTGACGCGCCCAATCGGGCCATGACGCGCCCGCGCATGGCCCGGGGCAGGGCAGCGCGCCTAGCGACAGGGAAAGCGAGGGTGGGGCCGGACATGATCCGATTCCGGGCTGCAAGTGCAATGCTGGTGGGGCTCGTGGCGATTGTCGCGGGCACCGCCCCGCTTGGCGCCCAATCCACCGCGCCGGCCACTACCAACGGCGTCGAGATCGCGCCGCCGCCGCCAGCGTCCGGCAACGTCGTCGGCCCGCGCGAGCTCCAGGATTTCAGCCTCGGCGGCCGTCCGGCGCGCCAGGCCGAGCCGACGCCGCCGGCGGTGACGGCGCCTGCTCCCGCGCAGCAGACGGCGGGCCAAACGGCGCCAGTGCCGACTCGTCCGGCGACAACGTCACCGACATCTCGGCAAGCCGATGCGGCCCCGTCCCGCTCGACCGCGACCCAGACTTCGACGCCGCCCGCGCCCAACATCATCGACTCGCTCGAAATCTCGCCACCGATTTCGAGCGCCGCTCCGGTGGAAACCGGCGCGCCGGTCATGCCCGATGTCGCCGCGGTCCAGGACGACGGGTCGCCTGGCTGGTGGCCGTGGCTCCTCGCCGGGTTGGCGCTCGTGGCGGCCGCGGCCTTTTTCGCATGGCGCAAGCTGCAGCCCGGGGCGGGGCAGAATGGCTATGACCGCCTGGCCTATGCCGGCGCCGAGCCAGCGCCGGTGCCGCAACCGCGTCCCGCGCCGCCGGCGCCCCAGCGGCGCGACCGTTGGAAGGTACGATCAACGCCCGAATGCCACGACCGGCTGCGCCCGCGCCCGCGGCGCCGGCCTCCACGCGACCAGCCGATGGCACGATTACCGCCCGCACGCCGCGCAGCGTCCATCCGCAACTGGACGGCGCGATCGTCTCGCGTTCGCTGAAGCCGCAGATCGAATTCGACTTCACCCCGATCCGCGCCGAACTGGACGAGACCGGAACGGCGCGGCTGTCGTTCGAGCTCGTCGTCCGGAATACCGGCAGCGCCCCGGCACGCGATCTCCTGGTCGAAGCGATAATGCTGAACGCCGGACCGCGGCAGGACGAGGACATCACCCACTTCTTCCGCAATCCGGTCGGAATGGGCGATCGGATCCCGGTGCTTGAACCGCATGGGAAGGTCGCTGTCCGCAGCCGCATTCCGCTGGTGCCGGAACGGCTCAATCCGATCGAGATCGAGGGGCGCAAGCTGCTGGTGCCGCTGGTGGCGATCAACGCCCTCTATCGCTGGACCGGCGGTGACGGTCAGCAATCGGCCAGCTTCCTCGTCGGGCGCGGCGGCGAGGATGGCGGCAAGATGGGACCGTTCAGCCTCGATCGCGGCGCAAGGGCATGGAGCGCGCTCAACGCCCGTCCGCATAGCGCCGGCCTGCGCAACTAGATCAGAGCGCCGTACCGGTGCTGTTATAGGCGTGCCAGGCGAGCACCGCGGCGGCCCCGCGATGCGGCCGCCACGCTTCGCCCCACTCGCGCACCTGCTTCTCGCTTGGCCGTTCGGGATGGCCGAGCAGCTTGCCGAGCTGGACCTGGACGGCGAGGTCGCCGGCCGGAAACGCATCGGGCCGGCCTTCCGCGAACAACAGGTAGATTTCCGCCGACCAGCGGCCGATGCCCTTGATGCGGGTGAGGAGCTCGATCGCTTCCTCATCGTCCGTGGGAAGGTTGACGAGGTCGAGTTCGCCCGACAGCACCAGCCCCGCCAGGCTGCGGGCATAACCTGCCTTCTGCCGCGACAGTCCCGCCTCGCGCAGTTGCTCGTCGCTCGCGGCAAGCAGGGACTCAAGGTCGACCGGCGACCCATATTTCGCGACCAGTTTGTTCCACATCGACCGGGCGGCGGCGACGCTGACCTGCTGGCCGACAATTGTCCGCAGGAGGGTCTCGACCCCGGGTTCGCTCAGGCGCGGTTCCGGCCGCCCGTGGATATCGAGCACCTCGGCGAAGGCCTTCTCGCGCTCAGCCAGCGCATCGAGGCTGGCCCGAAGCGACTCGGCCGTCCGGACCATCAGGCGACGCTCGCGGCGTAAAGGGCGACGGCGGCGGCGTTCGAGACGTTGAGGCTCTCGACCGCGTCCGTGATGGGCAGCCTGGCCAGCGCGTCGACATGCTCCTTGGTATTGTGGCGCATGCCCGTACCTTCCGCGCCGAGCACGAGCGCTACCCGCTGCGGTCCCAGCGCGTCCTTGAGGTCGGTCTTGGCATCGCCGGCAAGGCCGATACGCCAGAAGCCCGCCTCGGCAATTTCCTCCAGCGCGCGCGACAGGTTGACGACCCGCGCCCATGGCACCCGCTCCAGCGCGCCGGATGCCGCCTTGGCCAGCGCTCCGCCCTCGGGCGGACTGTGCCGGTCCTGGGTGACGATGCCGATCGCGCCGAAGGCCGCGGCGGTGCGAAGGATGGCGCCGACATTATGCGGATCGGTGACCTGGTCGAGGACGAGCAGCACCGCGCGCTCCGGCGCGTCGGCGAGGAGGTCGGCGAGCCAGATGTCCTCCAGCGGCTCGACCTCGATCACGACACCCTGGTGGGGCGCGTCGTGCGGCACCATCCGCCCCAGGTCGGGCGCTTCGGCCATGACCAGCGTCACCTCGGGCGGGAAGTTCATGAACGTGGCGGCATCGCGCGTCGCCCACGCCTTGTGGACGCGCCGGTCGGGATTATCGAGCGCGGCCGCGACCGCATGCTTGCCCCAGAAACGCGGCCGGTTGGGATTGCCGCCGCCCTTGCCTTTGTTCTTTCGCGCCATGGCTGGCGCTCATGCGGCTAGGCGGCCGGTCAGGCAACCCTTCGGCGTCGAGCGAGTAACCGGCCGAGCGAACCGTCCTGACCATGTCCGGTTCGCCCAGCGCCAGGCGGAGGCGGCGGACGTGAACGTCGACCGTGCGTAGTTCGATGTCCTCGCTATGGGGCCAGACCGATTCCAGCAGCTGCTGGCGGGAGAAGACCCGGCCGGGGTTTTCGAGGAAATGACGCAGCAGGCGATATTCGGTCGGGCCGAGCTGCAACGGCGCGCCCTGGCGTTTCACCTTGTGCGCCGCGAGGTCCATGTCGATCCCGGCGTAGCTGAGCGCCCCGGCGGCGATCGCCGGACGGACGCGGCGAAGCACGGCGCCGGCGCGGGCCAACAATTCCTTCGGTGAGAACGGCTTGGTCATATAGTCGTCGGCACCGGTATCGAGGCCGCGGATGCGGTCCTCCTCCTCGCCTCGAGCGGTCAGCATGATGATCGGCAGGTTTGCGGTGGATTCGCGCCGGCGAAGGCGGCGGCACACTTCGATGCCGCTGATACCCTCGATCATCCAGTCGAGAATGACGAGGTCGGGCCGGATTTCCTCGGCCAGGATCAACGCTTCCTCACCGTCGCCGGTGCGGGTGACAGACCAGTCAGCGCGGCCAAAGTGAAAACTGATGAGGTCGGACAGCGCCCGATCGTCCTCGACCAGCAAGAGACGCTTCCCGCTCATCGATCAGGCCTCCAGTGGGTCCGTTCCGCGCGGCCGGTCCGCCATATGCTGACCGGTGGCGGCATAGTAGACCATCTCGGCAATGTTGGTGGCGTGGTCGCCGACGCGTTCGATGTTCTTGGCAATGAACAGCAGGTGCGTCGACTGGCCGATGTTGTTCGGGTTTTCCATCATGAAGGTCAGCAGCGCGCGGAAGATGCTGTTGTAGAAGTCGTCGACCGCGCGGTCGCGCTCGACCACCCGGACCGCCGCTTCCGCGTCGCGCTCGACGAACGCATTGAGGACGTCGTGGACCATTTCGGTGGCGATACGCGCCATTTCCGGCATCAGCGACAGCGGCTCGATCTTGCCGACGCTGTCGAGCAGCGGAACGCGCTTGGCGATGTTCTTGGCATAGTCGCCGATACGCTCGACGACGCTGGAGATTTTCATCGCCGCGACGACGTCGCGAAGGTCGCCCGCCATCGGTGCCCGGAGCGCGATCAGCTGGACGGCACGGCGTTCCGTCTCGATTTCCAGTGCGTCGAGCTTCTTGTCGTTGTCGACGATCTTCTGCGCGCCTTCGAGGTCACGCTGGACCAGGCAGCGCATGGATTCGCGGATGGCGTGTTCGGCCAGTCCGCCCATCTGGCTGATGAGCGCGCGCAGCCGATCGAGATCCTCGTCGAACGCCTTGATGGTGTGTGCCCCGGTAGTGGCCATGTCCTGTGCTCCGATCAGCCGTAGCGGCCGGTGATATAATCCTGGGTCCGCTGCTCGCGCGGGTTGGTGAAGATCTCGCTGGTTTTGCCGTATTCGACCATCTCGCCGAGGTGGAAGAAGGCGGTGCGCTGCGACACGCGCGCGGCCTGCTGCATGTTATGGGTGACGATGGCGATCGCATAGCGCCCGCGCAGGTCGTGGATCAGTTCCTCGATCTTGGCAGTTGCGATCGGGTCGAGGGCCGAGCAGGGCTCGTCCATCAGGATGACTTCCGGATCGACGGCGATGGCGCGGGCGATGCACAGGCGCTGCTGCTGGCCGCCCGACAAGGCGGTGCCGCTTTCCTGCAGCCGGTCCTTGACCTCTTCCCACAGGCCGGCGCGCTTCAGCGACTTTTCGACGATCGCGTCGAGCTCCGTCTTGCCGTCGGCGAGACCGTGGATGCGGGGCCGTAGGCGACGTTCTCGTAGATCGACTTGGGGAAGGGGTTGGGCTTCTGGAACACCATTCCGACGCGGGCGCGAAGCTGCACCACGTCCATCGACGCGTCATTGATATCCTGCCCGTCGAGGAAGATGTCGCCGGTGACCCGCGCCGAGGGGATCGTGTCGTTCATGCGGTTGAGGCAGCGCAGGAAGGTCGACTTGCCGCAACCCGACGGCCCGATGAAGGCGGTGACCTTGTCCTCGTGGATGTCGATGTCGACGCCCTTGATGGCTTCCTTTTCGCCGTAGAAGACACGGACGCCGCGCGCCTGCATCTTCGCGGTCTTTCCCGCGTCGAGGGCGAGGCTGTCGATCGCCTCGTTCGATACCCGCGGAGTCACGTCCGCGACCGGATCGGGCGACAGGGCAGCCGCGTCGGTCTCCGTCCGCTCGGCGCCGGCGTCGGCGGCGATTGCCGTTGATGGCACCGGGTTGGGGACGATCGTTTCTTTGTTCTTGGTCATGGTCATGATGCCTACCAGCGGCGCTCGAAGCGGTTACGGAGATAGATGGCGAGCCCGTTCATCAGCAGCATGAACAGAAGCAGCACGATGATCGCGGCGCTCGTCTTCTCGATGAAGGCGCGGTCGACTTCGTCCGACCAGAGGAAAATCTGGACCGGAAGGACCGACGACGGGTCGGTGATGCCCTGCGGCGGCGAGGCGATGAAGGCGCGCATGCCGATCATCAGCAGCGGCGCGGTCTCGCCCAGGGCACGGGCCATGCCGATGATGGTGCCGGTCAGGATGCCAGGAAGCGCCAGCGGCAGCACGTGGTGGAATACTACCTGCATCTTCGATGCGCCGACGCCCAGAGCCGCGTCGCGAATCGAGGGCGGGACCGACTTGATCGCGTTCCTGCCGGCAATGACGATCACCGGCATGGTCATCAGCGCCAGCGTCAGGCCGCCGACCAGCGGCGCCGATCGCGGCAGGTGCATGAAGTTGAGGAACACGGCCAGGCCGAGCAGGCCGAAGATGATTGACGGCACCGCAGCGAGATTGTTGATGCTGACCTCGATCAGGTCGGTCCAGCGGTTCCGCGGCGCGAATTCTTCCAGGTAGAGCGCGGCCAGCACGCCGATCGGGAACGCCAGGGCCATCGTCACCAGGATGGTGAGGAAGGTCCCTTTCAGGGCGCCGAGGACCCCGGCCGCGCTCGGGTCCGTCGCGTCCGACGCCGTCAGGAAGGTGCTGTTGAACGCCCGTCGGGTGTCGGCCTTCGCAACGAGCCTTTCGAACTCCGGCTGGCCATCCCCCTTGGCGGCGACGTCGGCCCTCGACGACACCGGCAGCCACAGATCCACTCGCTTTTGCAGGATGCTTGGATCGGCAAGGATGGCCTTGCCGAGCTCGCGGACGCTGCCGCCACCGAACAATTCCTCGCCCCCCTTGCCGAACTGCTGGACGGCGGCCTGGTTCAGGGTGCCTTCGAGGTCGGACCCCGCAACCGTCGCCTCGGCATCGGGGCCGGTCAGCGCAGCCGGATCGATGAGGAGGTCGGAACGCGGAAAGTCGATCGCCAGCTTCGCTTCGGTGCGCGTGAATCCGCCAAAGCCCCTGGTGCCCATGGTGATCAGCAAGAAGGCGAGGAAGGCGACAGAGATCGCCACCGCGAGGAAGCCGAGCAGCCGGAAACGCCGTTCCGCGGCATAGCGCTTGCGGATGCGGGCATTCATCGACCCGTCGGTCCAACGGCTGGGAATGGCGGCGCTATTCATATGCTTCCCGATATCGGCGCACCACGACGAGCGCGATGAGGTTGAGGACCAGCGTGATCAGGAAGAGCGCGAGGCCGAGCGCGAAGGCGGCCAGCGTCTTGGCGCTGTCGAATTCCTGGTCGCCTGTCAGCAGCTGGACGATCTGGGTCGTGACCGTCGTCACGCTTTCGAACGGGTTGGCGGTCATGTTGGCGGCAAGCCCTGCGGCCATGACGACGATCATCGTCTCGCCGATGGCGCGGCTGACGGCGAGCAGGACGCCGCCGACGACGCCGGGAAGGGCGGCGGGAAGCACGACCTTCTTGATGGTTTCCGACTTGGTCGCGCCCAGCGCCAGGCTGCCGTCGCGCATCGCCTGCGGGACGGCGGCGATGCTGTCGTCAGCCATGGAGCTGACAAACGGGATGATCATGATGCCCATGACCAGGCCGGCGGCGAGGGCGCTTTCGCTGGAGGCAGAGCTGATGCCCAGCGACAGGCCAAGATCGCGGATCATCGGCGCCACGGTCAGGGCGGCGAAATAGCCGTAGACGACGGTAGGGACGCCGGCGAGGATTTCGAGGATCGGCTTCAGCCAGGCCCGCGCTTTCGCCGGCGCATATTGCGTCAGGTAGATGGCGCTCATCAGGCCCAGCGGGATGGCCACGATCATGGCGATGATCGCGCCGATGAAGGCGGTGCCCCAGAACAGCGGAATCGATCCGAACGCGCCCGACGAACCGGCCTGGTCGGCGCGGAGCGCGGTCTGCGGGCTCCATGTCGTGCCGAACAGGAATTCGGTCGGCGACACCAGGTTGAAGAACCGCAACGATTCGAACAGCAGGGACAGGACGATGCCCAGGGTCGTGAGAATCGCGATCAGCGATGCCGCGACGAGCAGGCCCATCACCCAGCGCTCGACGCCGGTGCGGGCGCGGAAGTCGATCTTTATTCGGCCCATCGCCAGGGCAGCCAGCGCCAGGGCGATGACGATGGCGACCACGCTGCCGATCGTCGCGTAGCGCGCCGACGCGGCCTTGTAGAGCGGGGCGAGTCCCGTGGATTCGGGGTTGAAGCCCGCCTCGCGCGTACCCGCCGCGATCTCGCGCGCTTCGGTCAGGATGGTGTCGCGCTGCATCTCGAATGCCGGCAGCGCCTGGCCCTGCGGCGATGCCAGCACGGCCTGGTCGACAAGACCGTTTTGGACCGGGGTCCAGATGGCGAGAAAGGCGAGCGCCGGCAGCGCCGCCCACAGCGCGATGTAGAGAGCATGATAATTCGGCAGGCTATTGAGCCGGCCGCTGCTGGTGCGGAGGCTGGCCGCACGCCGCCGGGCAAACAGCCCGGCCGCGGCGGCGATCACGAGGACGGCGACGAGCGCGATCATCAGGTTCATGGCGCTCGCCGCCTATCCCGCGCTTACTTCAGGCTCGCCGGGTCGATCGGCGTGAGCGCCGTCGCCTGGGCGGCCGCAGCCTCGGCATCCGCGCCGCCGAACGGCACCAGCCCGCGCTTCTGAAGCGCACCGCCGGCACCCCACTGCTTGGCGTAGGCCGCGATGAAGTCCTTGATCTTCGGCTTGGCGGCCATGTGCTCGCCCTTGACGTAGAGGTAGAGCTTGCGGCTGCCCGGATAGCTGAGGTTCGCGATGGTCTCGACCGTCGGGGTTACGCCGGCGAGCTGAACGGCCTTAACCTTGTCCGCATTTTCCTCGAGGAAGCTGAAGCCGAGGACGCCCAGCGTGCCCGGGTCGGCCGCAACCTTTTGCACCAGCAGATTGTCGTTCTCGCCGGCCTCGACGAAAACGCCATCCTCGCGAACCTTGGTGCAGATGTCCTTCTGCTTGGACTCGTCGGTCTTCTTCAGTTCCTTCATCGCGGGATCGCTTTCGCAGCCCTTGGTGAGGATGAGGTCGGCCAGGCTGTCGCGGGTGCCCGACGTCGGCGGCGGGCCGAGGACACGGATCTTCATCGCCGGAAGCGCCGGGTTGACGTCCTTCCAGGTCTGGGCGGTGTTCGGCTTGCCGAACGGATTGGCGGCCAGCGCCTTGTAGATGTCGGTGACGGTGAGGTTGAGGCCCGGCCCGTCCTTACCCTCGATCAGCGTCAGGCCGTCGATACCGATCGCGAGTTCGATGACGTTCTTGGCGCCGTTCTTGGCGCAGTCCGCGTACTCGCTGGCCTTCAACTGGCGCGACGCATTGACGATGTCGGGGAACTTGTCGCCCACGCCGGCACAGAACAGCTTGATGCCCGACCCGGTGCCAGTCGACTCGACGATGACGCTGTTGCCGGGATTGGCGCGCTGGAATTCCTCGGCGACCGCGGTCGTGAATGGATAGACGGTCGACGATCCGACGACCTTGATCTGGCTGCCGGCGGCCGACCCGCCGCTACCGCCCGAACCGCATGCGGCGACAAGCGCTACCAGCGGCAGCGCAACCATCAACTTCTTCATTGTCAAGGCCTCCCATGGCACGGCCGTCGGCCGCTCAGCGGCCCCTTTGGCGATGACTCGATGGAATTCTGTGACGCTAACATGACAGTTTGATGACAAGGGACGTCAGGCGGCCGGCAAGGTGACGACCGCTTCCGTCCCGCGGCCCGGCGCCGAACGGATGTCCAACCGCCCGCGATGGCGCTCGACGATGTGCTTGACGATGGCGAGGCCAAGTCCCGTGCCGCCCTGGTCGCGCGTCCGCGCCGGATCGACCCGGTAAAATCGCTCGGTGAGGCGCGGGAGGTGCTCGGCGGCGATGCCTTCGCCACGATCGCGAATCGTGATCGAAACTTCGCCGCCGTGCGCGGCGAGGGTGATGTCGATCGGGCAGCCGTCCGCGGTGCAGCCATAGCGAAGGGCGTTGGTTAGAAGATTGCTGACGACCTGCTGCAGTTGGGCGGTGTCGCCCCGCACCCGCGGCAGATCATCGGGCGCAACCAGGCGGATGTCGGCACGGCGGCGGCGCACGAATTCACCGCACTCCTCAATCACCATCCGCACCACGCTGGCGAGGTCGACCGATTCGGCTGGGGGACGGAATCGATCGGCTTCGATCCGCGACAGGCCCATGAGCTGTTCGATCAGGCGGAGCATCCGGGCCGCTTCACCGTGGATGGTTTCGCCGAACCGGCGGCGCGTTGTATCGTCGAGCGGTTGGTCGTCAGCCAGTGTCTCGGCATAGCCGCTGATCGTCGCCAGCGGTGTTCGCAGCTCATGGCTGGCATTGGCGACGAAATCGACGCGCATCTTCTCGGCCGCGCGCAGGTCGGATTGGTTCGACAGGCGCACCAGCGAGAGAGTGCGATGGTCGCGCACCGGCTGGACGGTCACGCGCCAGCTCTGGTCGGGACCGCCGATCCCGGTCAGTTCCAAGTCGCCCTCGCGGCGCTTGGGGTCGAGGATCATTTCGAGCGCCTCGGGATGGCGGATGGCGAGACGAACGTCGCGGCCTTCGATCGAAGCGCCCAGCAGGGCCTTGGCACTGGCGTTGGCGGCCAGCACCCGCCCCCGTTCGATCAGCAGCGTCGGCTGGTCGTTCGCATCGATGAGCGCAGCGGCAAGGGGCGATAGCGACACGGCCTGCGTGCTAGCGCGTCAACGCCTCTACTGGAAGTGGCTAGGCCGAGACTGCCCCGCCCGGATCGAGCTGCATTCGCCGGTGATGGCGATAGGCGCCGATCACCAGGATGATCATGATGGGATAGCTCCAGAACCGCTCGGCGGCCGCATAGGCCATCGGCACCAGGTCGCTGGAAATGAGCCGGAAGATGTGGGCGAGCAGGGTCGTCAACTGCAGGCCCGCGACATAGAGCGGCCAGAAGCGGCTGGAGGTAAGCGCGACGTAAAGGAACGCCGCCATGACGGCGACGTCGATCAGCAGGATGCCGGCTTCGAATGTCGCGAAATTGCCGCTGGTCAGGCGAATGAAGACCGTTGTCGCCAGCGAGGCGCAGATCGCGGTCGCGGCGACCACGCGCTCGTCGTGGCGGCCCCTCCACAAGGCATAGCCGCAGCACAGGACCAACATCGTCCAGTAGAGATATTTGGTGCTCATCGTGCTGCGGCCTCGCCCCCTCGTAAAAGTCCGAAATCAGGCGACGACGCGAAGGTCGGCGATTCCCTTCGGCGGCGGGCAATCGTCGGTGTCGCCGTAGCTGGTCGTCCGGAGCCCCGGAACGGACTGTTTCGCGGCGGCGAGCTCGCCATGGCAATCGGCCATGCCGCCCCGCGCGACGATCAGCGCCTGCAGCGTATCGGCGAGCTTGGCAAAGGCGGCCTGGCCGGTGGCGGGACCAACGCCCATCACGGCACGGGCGCGGACCATGCGACCCTGCAGCTCGGCCATCTCGACCAGTGCGGCATCGATCATGTCTTCGACGGCGCGGACTTGGGTGGCGATGTCGAACGCAGCGGATTCGATCTGATGTTTACGCATGAATCATCCCTTCCCCGGGGAATCGCATCCCCCAGTTCATTGGCCATTCGCGGAAAGTAATCGAGGTCCCGGCTAGGAGTTGAGCATCCGGGAGAGGCTTTCCAGTCCGGCCAGGTACATGCCGGCGGAAAAGGTTGCTCCCATGGAGATGATCACGATCCAGAGCAGCCGTTGTCCGACGCTCAATTCGTTCCGGGGCTGGCTCCTCGTTGTGAACGGCAAAGACAGGGAGGAACGAATGACCGGCGTCGTCTGCTCGGTAATGACTAGGCCGGGTTCGTTCCCCCTGTGCGGTCAGCGTGCCGAATCTGATGACCAACCGCCCCATCGATTTGCGGGCTGTCGGCCGCCGGGTCGATGTACGGCGGTTGATGTATCAATCGTTGATATGGCTCGGACACACCGTCGTGCGCGGCGAGGAGGCGCGCAGCCTCTGCACGGCGCTCGACGTGAAGGACTTGCAGGGCTTGCCGGATACGTTGGTCGACGGTGTGCGGAGAGATGCCGAGCTGTGCGGCAATCTCTTTCGACGACAGATGCTGGTTCACGAGGGCCAGGCATTCGCGCTGCCCCGGTGACAACCGCGCGACACGCTGGGCGGCGTCTTCCGCCCTATCCATGACGGGCGAAAATCGGGTCGCGGCCGAGGGCATCGGCATCTCCTTTCGGCATCAAACGACCGAGCAAGCCGTTACGAGATTCAGACATTCCCTTACGTCAACCTGACAATTTTCGCCAATCCCAAATGCTGACGGGTTCAAGGGGCCACAAACTTTCCTATGGCGCAAGCACTTCCAAAACACGGGCGTAATCACCGGTGCCCGTTTGATTGTCGCAAGGTTGTTGGTGGCAGCCATGACACTGCCCGAGACGCTCGGGAGTATGGTGGACAGGGCTGGATTCGAACCAGCGTACGGGAAACCCGGGCAGATTTACAGTCTGCTGCCTTTAACCACTCGGCCACCTGTCCAGGTGTGGTGCGGCGCGCTGTTAGGAGGCGCGTCGCGTTGCTGTCAACCGGCCAGCGACGGTCGCCGCCCGGCCGGGCCGGCGCGCTCCACGAAAACCCACGCCCCGGCATGGACTTTCGTGGAGCGGGTAACGGGAATCGAACCCGTGTATTCAGCTTGGAAGGCTGCTGCACTACCATTGTGCTATACCCGCGGCGCAAGCGCGGCGCCGCCTTTGCCACCGGGGGATACGATTCGTCAACGCTGCGCTAGCGCGCCGTCGCCGGTCGGACCGTCGCCAGAACCCAAGGGAATTGTGTCAACACACCCAGCATCGGCGCGCTGGTCAGGGGCAGCGTATCACTGGGCCCGGCCATGGCGGTACCGGCGCGTGACAGAAGGGCGAAAGTCGCGATGGCCTCGGCCAGCCCGACGCCCTCATCAGGATCCTCTGCTGGAGCCGTGCGCTGTTCGATGGCCAGACGACGCCGCCGGGCCGACTGGATGTCTCCGCCATAAAAAGTTCTGCGCCGGGTGGCCGGAATTGGCCAACGGAACGAGTCATCCCCTCGTCGATTGAATCGGACACGTGACGACTTTGGGAAGGTGAACGATGCCGGCGCGACCATCCTGGCGGGGACAGATACGATTGGCGCTGGTCGCCATTCCGGTCGAAATCTATCCGGCGACCAAGGCGGGCAAGTCGATCGCTTTCCACCAGGTCCACGAGCCGTCGGGACAGCGCGTCCGCTACGAAAAAGTGGTGCCCGGCATCGGACCGGTCGACCGCGACGAGATTCTCAAGGGTTATGAAGTCAGCAAGGGCGAATATGTCCTGCTGGAGCCTGAAGAGATCGAGAAGGTGAAGCTAGAAAGCCGCAAGACGCTGGAACTGACCCAGTTCGTCGACCTCGGCGACATCGACCCGATCTATTACGACAAGCCCTATTATGTCGTGCCGGCCGACGACCTCGCCGAAGAGGCGTTCGTCGTGCTGCGAGAAGCGCTGCGCCAAACGAAGAAGGTCGGCATCGGCCAGCTCGCGATGCGGGGGCAGGAATATGTCGTCAGCCTGAAGCCTTGCGGGCGCGGCATGGTCTTGGAGACGCTGCGCTATTCCGACGAGGTCAACAAGGCGCAGTCTTATTTCCGCGACATCGGCAACACCAAGCCCGATCCCGACCTGCTCGACCTTGCCCAGACGCTGATCGACAAGAAGGCCAGCGATTTCGACGCCGACGAGTTCAAGAACCGCTACATCGATGCGCTCAGGAAGCTGATTGCGGAAAAGCAAAAGAAAAAGGGCAAGCGCGTCATCCAGGACGACGAGCCTGACCTGCCGTCGAAGGGCAGCAACGTCATCGACCTGATGGCGGCACTCAAGAAAAGCCTCGGCGACGACAAGAAGCCTCCCGCCAAGAAGGCCGCCACCGTCAAGAAGCCGGCCACTCGAAAGACCCCGGCGAAGAAGGCAGCGCCGGCGCGCAAGCGGGCCTGACATGGCGCGCAAGGTCCCGCTCGACATCGCAACCTACAACAAGAAGCGCGACTTCAAGCGGACGGCCGAGCCCAAGGGTCGAAAGATCAAGGGGAAGGGCGACAGCTTCGTCGTCCAGAAGCACGACGCGTCGCGGCTGCACTGGGACTTCCGGCTGGAGATGGACGGTGTCCTGAAAAGCTGGGCCGTACCCAAGGGTCCCAGCCTCGACCCCGGCACCAACCGGCTGGCGATGCGGACCGAGGACCATCCGCTCGACTATGCGGAGTTCGAAGGAACGATCCCGCAGGGCGAATATGGCGGCGGCACGGTCATGCTGTGGGACCGTGGCCGCTGGATTCCGGAACCCGGGAAAGACCCGCGCAAAACGATCGAGGAGGGCCATTTGCACTTCGCGCTCGAAGGGGAGCGCATGCATGGCGACTGGGTCATGTTCCGGCTGAAGGGCAAGCCCGGCGAAAAGGGCGAAGCTTGGATGCTGAAGAAGGTGACGGACGACGACGCGCGTCCGGACGAAGGCGATGCCTTGGTCGAACAATGCGTGACCAGCGTCACCACCGGTCGCTCGATGGCGGAAATTGCCGCCGGTGCCGATGTCTGGAAAAGCAACCGCGGGGGCAAGAAGGGCGGCGCCACCAAGCGCAAGGCGGGGACCAAGCCGCCGGCGTTCCGGAAGCCCCAGTTGGCAACGCTTGTGGACGCGGTTCCCACAGGGTCCGATTGGCTGTTCGAATATAAGTATGACGGATACCGGCTGTTAATCGCGACCGGCGACGGCGCGGCGACGGCGTGGACCCGTAACGGCAAGGACTGGACGGACAAGTTCCGGTCGATCGCGAAGGCGGCTGCCGACCTTCCCGCGGGGTGCCTGATCGATGGCGAAGCGGTCGCGCTCGGCAAGGACGGCAAGCCGAACTTCCAGTTGCTGCAATCGACTCTCAAGGGCGGCGACGCCGATCTCGCCTTCTACGCCTTCGACCTGTTGGTCGACCGGGGCGAGGACATTACCAAGCTGTCCAACCTGGAACGCAAGGAACGGCTGGCCGCGCTGCTGAAGACCGCGAAGGCACCGATCCTTTACGGCGACCATGTCCTCACGAAGGGCGAGGCGCTGTTCGACGCCATCTGCAAGGAGGGCGGGGAGGGGATCATCGCCAAGAAGGCGAGCGCGACCTACCGCGGCGAACGCGCCCGGAATTGGCTGAAGGTCAAATGCATCCAGCGACAGGAATTCGTGATCGTCGGTTGGCAGGCGAGCGACAAGCGCCGCGGCTTCCGTTCCCTGCACCTCGCGGTGCGTGAAGGGCGGAAGCTGACCTACGCGGGGAAGGTCGGCACCGGGTTCAATGCGGCGTTGATCGAGGATTTGTCCGAACGAATGCGGCCGCTGTCGGTCGACGAACCGGTTCTCGACGTGCCGCGAACCGCCCGTCGCTGCTCGCATTGGATAAAACCTCGGCTGGTGGGTGAGGTCGCCTTCACCGAATTCACGGACGAGGGCGTCCTCCGTCATCCCAGTTTCATCGCGTTGCGCGACGACAAGCCGGCCAAGGATGTGGTCCGCGAAAAGGCCGAGCACCTGCCCAGGGCAAGGCGCTCGTCGAAGAAGGCGGCGGCAATGGCGGAAACGGTCGGCATCAGGATCAGCAATCCCGACCGGGTCATCTTCCCCGGCGACGACCTCACCAAGGGCCAGCTCGCCGACTATTATGCCGCGGTGCAGGCGCCGATGCTGGTCACGACCGCCAACCGCCCGATCAGCCTGATCCGCTGTCCGCAGGGCCGCGCCAAGCACTGCTTCTTTCAGAAGCATGACAGCGGGTCGATGGGCGACGACGTCCATCATGTGCCGGTCAAGGAGAGCGATGGCGAGGTAGCGGACTATCTCTACGTCAAGGACGCCAAGGGAATCCTCGCCTGCGTTCAGATGGGGACGATCGAATTCCACGGCTGGGGAAGCCGGGTCGATCCGCTGGAGCGTCCCGACCGGCTGGTGTTCGATCTCGATCCCGACGAGGGACTTGGCTTCGACAAGGTGAAGGTGGCCGCGCTTCGGTTGCGCGCGCTGCTCGCCGACCTCGGCCTCGTCACCTTCCCGATGCTGACCGGCGGCAAGGGTATCCACGTCATCGCCCCGCTTGATGGCAAGGCCGAATGGCCGGCGGTCAAAAGCTTCGCCGAAAGGTTCAGCCGCGCCATTGCCGAGGCCGAGCCGGACATGTTTACCGCCAACATCCGCAAGGCCCAGCGGAAGGGACGGATCTTCCTCGACTGGCTGCGCAACCAGCGCGGGGCGACGGCGGTGATGCCCTATTCGGCGCGTGTCCGCGAAGGCGCGCCGGTGGCGGCGCCGATCGACTGGAGCGAACTCGAAAAGCTTAAGGCCGCCAATCTCTACTCCATCCGCGACGCGGACGAGTTGCTCGAACGGGCGGGATCGAAGCTGCTAAGCGGCTGGTGCGTCGCTGACCAGTCGCTGCCCGACGCGTGAGTCCGCGAAGCGGTCGGTGGCGCGGACCAGCCCGTCGAGAATGCCCGGCTCGCTGAACAGATGGCCGCCGTCGTCGACGATCTGAAGCTCGGCCTCCGGATAGACCTTCGTGAGGTCCCACGCCGCCGACGGCGGGGTACAGCTGTCGTGGCGGCCCTGGACGATGACGCACGGGATGCCCTTCAGCTTGTGGGCGTTGGCCAGCAGCTGGCCTTCCTCAAGCCAGCCGTTGGTCGCCATGTAATGATTCTCGATCCGCGCGATGGCGATGGCGACGTCGTCGCTGGTGAAATGTTCGATGGTGCCCGGATCCGGTAGCAGCGTGACGGTCAGCCCCTCCCACTTGCTCCATGCCTTGGCGGCCGCAAGGCGGACGGCGGCATCGTCGCCGGTCAGCCGGCGGCGGTAAGCCTCGACCATGTCGTCCTGCTCGTCGGCCGGGATCAGCGACGCGAATTCGTCCCAACCTTCGGGGTAGATTTCGGACGCGCCGCCGTGCTTGTAGAGCCAATCGACCTCGCGCTGGCGGAACAGGAAGACGCCGCGAAGCACCAGTTCGGTAACGCGCTCCGGATAGGCCTCGGCATAAGCGAGCGACAGGGTCGATCCCCAACTTCCGCCGAACACCATCCATCGGTCGACGCCGCACATGGCGCGAAGCTTCTCGATGTCCTCGACCAGGTGCCAGGTCGTGTTGGCGTTCAGGTCGGCATGCGGAGTCGACCTACCCGCGCCGCGCTGGTCGAACACCAGAATGTCGTAGCGCGCCGGATCGAACTGACGGCGGTGCTGCGGACTCGATCCGCCGCCGGGGCCGCCGTGCAGGAAGACGACAGGCTTGGCGCCCGGCGTGCCGCTCCGCTCCCAGTAGAGCGAGTGGCCGTCGCCGACGTCCAGCATGCCGGTGTCGTATGGCTGGAAGTCGGGATAAAGGGTGCGTCGTTCGGTCATGGCCGCGCTGCTTGGCACAAATGCCCGCCCATGGGAAAGCGTCAACGACACGGTGCGGCGTCCAGTCGCTCGTCGAAACTGACCTTGCGAAAGATGGTTAAATAGGGTCAATTAAATCGTGAGTTAACGGCGTGCCGAGTCGTCGACTACCGGTGGCTTGCGAAAGCTGGGTACCGCATTTCGGCTAAGTTCTTGGACTTGGCCGAGTTCGAGGTCCAACCTGTCCGTCTTCCCACCGACCGACAGGCTGGATAACCGACGGGCAGGGCGGCGCCGCTGCCCGCCCGTCGGACCTCGATCAGAAGCTATATTCCTCGTAAATGTGGCGGACGTCGCCCTTCCAGTCGCCGTGATAACGGTCGAGCATGCGGTCGGCGAAGGTCTTGCCGCTCGCCACCACTTCGCGCAGCGGATCGAGAAAGCCGCCCTCATTGTCGCCCGCGGCGTTGAGTTCCGCGCGTTCGGTCAGGCCCGCCGCGGCAATGTCCAGCACGCGCGCAGCAAGGTCGCGGACTGTCCCGCCTCCCGGAACCGGGGAATCGAGCGCCTGGCGCGGAACCGCATGGCGAAGCGCCTCGCGCTCCTCGATCGACCAATGCCTGACGAGGTCCCACGCCGCGTCGAGCGCGGTGCCGGAATAAAGCAGCCCGACCCACAACGCCGGAAGCGCGCAGATCCGGCCCCAGCGGCCGCCGTCGGCGCCGCGCATTTCGAGGAAGCTTTTCAGCCGCACCTCGGGAAAGGCGGTCGACAGATGGTCGGTCCAGTCGGCCATGGTCGGCGTTTCGCCGGGCAACACCGATAACTTCCCGTCGAGGAAATCGCGGAAGCTGAGGCCCGCGGCGTCGATATATTTCCCGTCGCGGAAGACGAAATACATCGGCACGTCGAGCGCATAGTCGCAATAGCGTTCGTAGCCGAAGCCGTCCTCGAACACGAAGGGCAGCATGCCCGTGCGATGCGGGTCGGTGTCTTCCCAGATGTGGCTGCGGAAGGACTTGAAACCGTTGGGCTTGCCTTCAGTGAACGGGGAATTGGCGAACAAGGCGGTCGCAACGGGCTGGAGCGCCAGGCCGACCCGGAACTTCTTCACCATGTCGGCTTCCGAGCTATAGTCGAGATTGACCTGGATGGTGCAGGTCCGAAGCATCATGTCGAGCCCCAGGTTGCCGACACGCGGCATGTGCCGTCGCATGATCTCGTACCGCCCCTTCGGCATCACCGGCAGGTCGCTGCGGGCCTTGTCGGGCCACATGCCGAGGCCGAGGAACCCCAGCCCGAGCCGATCGCCGATCGCCTTTACCTGTTCCAGGTGCCGGCCGCTTTCGGTGCAGCTCTGATGCAGATCGCGGAGCGGGGCGCCGGACAGCTCGAGTTGCCCCGCCGGCTCCAGGCTGATCGTCCCGTCGTTCCCGGCAAGCGCAATGACGACGCCATTTTCTTCGACCGGCCGCCAGCCGAACTCGGTCAGACCCATCAGGAGGTCGCGGATGCCGCCGGGCTCCTCGTAAGAGGGGGAGCGATGATCGCTCAGGCGGTAGACGAACTTTTCGTGTTCGGTGCCGATGCGCCAACTCTCGCGCGGCTTTTCGCCCTTCGAGAAGACCGACAGGAGGTCATCGCGGCCTTCGATCGGCGGGCTGGCGGAAAGGTCGGTGCGCGTCGTCATCCCTGCCGCCCTAATCCGGCGGCGGTTCGTAGCAAAGCGAAACTATCGCCAGTCGCCGACCGCCGTCATCCACGCCGTGATGGCCGCCAGCGCCGCCGTTTCCGCACGCAGGATGCGCGGCCCAAGGCTGATCGCGGTTGCGCCGGACGCGGCGCGGATGGCTTCAGCCTCCTCCGGCGCGAACCCGCCCTCGGGCCCGACCAGGATGATCGCCGGGCCGGCACGAAATGCGGCAACGGCCGGCGTGCCGCCGGTTTCATCGGCGAAGTAAAGCGCCTGCCCGGGATCGCGCGTGCGCAGAAATGCGTCCAGCTTCACCGGCTCGGCGATGGTGGCCAGCGCGGTGCGTCCGCACTGTTCCGTCGCCTCGACGATATGGCTGCGCATCCGGTCGAGGTTGAGCTTGTCGACGATCGTGCGGCGGGTGACCACCGGCTGGAGCCGCGACACGCCCAGCTCCACCGCCTTTTCGATCAGATATTCAATGCGGCCTTTCTTGATCGGGGCAAAGGCGAGGGTGAGGTCCGGCGTTGCCTCTTGAGGGCGGGTTCGGCGAACCACGCCGAGCGCCATGCGCTTCTTTCCGGCCTCCGCGACGCGCGCGAGCCATTCGCCCGACACGCCGTCGAACAGCAGCAGCTCGTCACCCTCTTTCATGCGCAGCACATTGCCGAGATAATTGGCCTGCCCACCGTCGAGCGCGACCAGTACGCCCTCGCCAAGCGGCGGCGATAGGTAGAGCCGCTGCAGGCTTCGCGGCGGCCACGCCGGGGTTGCGATCATCGCACCGCTTCCGGCTTGCACCCGCCGCCGTGGACCATCTGCCACGCGATGGTCTGCAGCTTCGTCGCAACCGCCGGGTTCAGGCCGAGGTCGTTGGCCGCCGTCTCCCGATCGCCCAGCCGGCGCGGATCGGCGCCGGTCACTCCGGCGAAAATGACGAGCGCGGACAGGTAATAGCCCGGCGTCCCGGCGTGGTAATGGTCATACCCCCACAGGTCGACCTTTCCGGCGTCGATGCCGTCGTACGGATTGGCATCGGCGACCCCCGCGGCGATCGCGCAATTGAAGGCTTCGCCGACGGGGTTTACCTTCCCGATCTGGGGATGGGACCGCACCACCCGGTCGATTTGCCTGCGGAGGTCGAGCGCCATCCGCGTCATCGGCTGGCCCGACCAAGGCTGTCCGGCGGGCACGGTGAGGTCCGGCCGGGTCCAGTTCGACGTGATCGAGATTTTCGCGTCGGGGCTTCGTGCGCGAATCAGCCGCGCCAGCCGGCCGGCGAAGTCGATCGAACGCGCGACGTCGCCCGGCTTTTCCGGATCGAGCGTCGAATATTCCTGGAGCACGACCTGGTCCCACAGGCCATCGATCTGGGTCTGTTTGTTCTGGAAGTGCCACTGCAGCGACTTCCCGGGCGACGTTTCCAGCGCGACGATCACCGGTATGTTCAGCTGGTCGGCGAACAGCTTGAACAGGGCCGGCACACCGCCAATGCCATCGCCATTGCGATCATCGACCGTATTCGCGCGATAGCGGAGGACCGCCGAGGTCGCGCCGAAAGTGAAGCTGTTTCCGATGAACAGCACTTCCTGCGGCCGGGCAGGCGCGGGTTGGGCGGCAAGCGCCAAGGCGAGCAACATGGCCATGCCCACGCTTTACGCGGCAGGGCGCGGCGCGCAACCACCGGCTGGCATTCGCGCCATGGCGCCCCATATCCCGGCGATGGTTGCCCTGTCCGTCCTCGACCTCGCGCCCGTTCCGGAAGGGTCGGAAGCCCGCGATGCCCTGCTTCATTCGCTCGATCTGGCCCGTCATGCGGAAGCGCTCGGCTATCGCCGCTTCTGGATGGCGGAGCATCATTCGATGCCCGGCATCGCCAGCGCGGCGACGGCGGTGGCGCTGGCCTTTGTCGGGGCCGGCACCTCGACCATCCGCATCGGCGCGGGCGGCATCATGCTGCCCAACCATTCGCCGCTGCAGGTCGCAGAGCAGTTCGGGACGCTTGAATCGCTGTTTCCCGGCCGGGTCGACCTTGGCCTCGGCCGGGCACCGGGCACGGACCAGGCGGCCGCGATGGCGATGCGGCGAACGCTTCACAGCGACCCCAACGCCTTCCCGCGTGATGTCGTCGAACTGATCGACTACTTTCAGCCTGCCGGGCCCGGGCAGCGCGTGATTGCGGTACCGGGGGCGGGGCTGGACGTTCCAGTATGGATCCTGGGGTCGAGCACGTTTGGCGCGGAACTCGCCGCGCAGCTTGGGCTGCCTTATGCCTTCGCGTCCCACTTCGCGCCGCAGATGCTGATGCCGGCGCTGGACGTCTACCGGTCGACCTTCCGGCCTTCGCGGTGGCTGGCTGAACCTTACGTCATGCTCGGCTACAATGTGTTCGCGGCCGACAGCGACGAGGAAGGCGAACTGCTGGCAACCTCGCTGGCGCAGGCGTTCGTCGCGCTGCGTAGCGGACAGCCGGGCAAGCTCAAGCCGCCTGTCGCTGGCTACCTCGACAGCCTGCCGATGGAACAACGGGCGATGCTCCAGTCGGTGCTGGGCCAGGCCGCGATCGGCACGAGGGATTCGGTTCGTGCGGCGGTCGATGCGTTCGTGTCCCGCACCGGCGCGGACGAGTTGATGATCACCTCGCAGATCTTCGACCGCGAAGCGCGGCTCAAATCCTATTCGATCCTCGCCGAGGCGATGGCCTAGGGCGCTCCGCGATGCTAGGCCGCCCGCGATGAGCGCTGCCACCGACATCGTTCCCGATAGCGAGCGGCAAGGCCTGATCGGAATCCTTCCCCGCAGCTGGCGCCCCTATGCCTCGCTGATGCGGCTCGACCGGCCGATCGGCACATGGCTGCTGTATTGGCCCTGCGCGTGGAGCGTCGCCCTCGCCGGGGTGGACGGCCGCTGGGCGCTGTTCGCATGGTTTGCGCTCGGCGCCTTCGCGATGCGGTCGGCGGGATGTGTCTACAACGACATCGTCGACCGCGATCTCGACAAGCGGGTCGAGCGCACGCGGTTGCGACCGCTGGCGTCGGGCCGAGTTTCCACACGTGCGGCGTGGGCGCTGACGGTGGCGCTGTCACTGGTCGGGCTGGTGGTCCTGTTGCGATTGCCGCTGGCGGCGCAGTTGGTGGCCTTGGGCAGCCTTGCGCCGGTCGCCGCCTATCCTTTCATGAAGCGCATCACCTGGTGGCCGCAGGCGTGGCTTGGCCTCGTCTTCTCGTGGGGCGCGCTGGTCGGCTGGCCCGCCGTGACCGGTTCGCTGGACTGGGCGCCAGCGCTAGTGTGGGCCGGCAGCATTTTCTGGGTCATCGGCTACGACACGCTCTACGCCATCCAGGATATCGAGGACGACGCGCTGGTTGGCGTGAAGTCGAGCGCCCGTGCGCTCGGCGATCGGGCGAAACTGGGCGTGGCGATCTGCTACGCCGTAGCCCTCGCCGGCTGGGCGGCGGCGATCTGGAGTGTCCGTCCGCAGGCGCTGGCGCTGATCGCGCTGCTCCCCGCCGCGCTTCATCTGGCGTTGCAGGTCGTCCGGATTGACCCGGCGGACGGTGCCGGGGCGCTTCGCCTGTTCCGGTCGAACCGCTTCACCGGGCTGCTGCTGTTCGCCGGTTTCCTGACGGTCGGCTTGTCGCTCGCCGCTTGACCGACTAGGCCGCGCCGATGCTTTCGCCCGACGCCGCCCGCGACAAGGTCTGCCAACTGGTCGAACAGGCGCGCCGCGCCGGTGCCGACGCCGCCGACGCGGTCTATGTCGGCGAACGATCGACCGGCCTCAGCGTCCGCCTCGGCGAACTGGAGGACGTACACCGCTCGGAAGGGGAGGAGATCGGACTCCGCCTGTTCGTCGGGCAGCGGAGCGCCAGCACCGGCTCGTCCGACATGTCCGCCGACGCGCTTTCGGCGATGGTCGAACGCGCTTTGGCGATGGCCGCTCAGGCGCCGGAAGACCCTTATGCCGGCCTAGCGCCCAAGCAGTTGCTGGCCAACGGGGACGCGCCCTCGCTCGACCTCGACGATGGGCAAGACCCCTCGTCCGAAGCGCTCCGCGAGCGGGCTCGCGTGGCGGAAGCGGCCGCGCGCGGCGTGGCGGGCGTTACCAACAGCAACGGCGGCAGCGCCTCGGCATCAGCCTCTACCATGGCGATTGCGACCAGCGACGGGTTCGCTGGATCGAGCAAGGCGACCGGCTACAGCAACAGTGCAAGCGTCGTCGCGGGCGAGGGCGCGGGCATGCAGCGCGACTATGGCTGGCACTCGGCCCGCCACGAAAGCGATCTCGAGACGCCGGAGGATATCGGACGCCGCGCTGGCGAACGGGCTGTGGCCCGCCTCAACCCGACGCGGGTGAAGCCGGGCACGATGGCGGTGTTGTTCGACCCGCGCGTTGCGACCAGCCTGCTCGGCCATCTTGGCGGTGCCATCAACGGCGCGTCGATCGCCCGAAAGTCGAGTTTCCTGCAGGATTCGCTCGGCCAGCAGGTCTTCGCGAAGGGTGTCAGCATCCACGACGATCCGCTCCGTCCTCGGGGCCTGCGCAGCCGCTGGTTCGACGGCGAAGGCCTGCCGACACGGCCGCTCGACCTGATCGACGACGGGGTGCTGACGACCTGGATGGCCGACAGCGCTTCCGCACGGCAACTTGGCATCGAGCCCACCGGCCATGCGGTGCGCGGCGCGTCGGGATCGCCGTCGGCCGGTCCCTCAAACCTGTACCTCGCTGCCGGTAGCCGCAGCCGCGAGGAGATGATTGCCGGGATCAAGCACGGCGTCCTTATCACCGAGCTGATCGGCATGGGCGTCAACGGAGTCACCGGCGATTATTCGCGCGGAGCGTCGGGCTTTCTGATCGTCGATGGCGAGATCGGCCCGCCGGTTGCGGAGATCACCGTCGCGTCGAACCTGAAGGCGATGTTTGCGACGCTTGAACCTGGCAGCGACCTCAAGTTCCGCCGCGGGGTCGACAGTCCGACCGTGCTGATCCCCGAAATGACGGTGGCGTCGGCCTAGGCGTCCTGCTCGACCGGCTTCAACCCGAGCCGGGCGAACTCGATCTTCGGGCAATGGTCCATGACGACCTTGAGGCCGGCCTCTTCCGCCCTTGCCGCAGCCTCGGGGTTGACGACGCCCAGCTGCATCCACACCGCCTTCGCGCCGACCTTGATCGCGTCGTCGACGATCGGGCCGACCGTTTCTCTGCGCATGAAGATGTCGACGATGTCGATGGGCTCACCGATCTGGCCAAGCTCGCGCCAGATATATTCGCCGTGGACATGCTCGCCGGTGATACGCGGGTTGACCGGGATCACGCGGTAGCCCTGGTCCTGAAGGAATTTCATCACGCCATAGCTGGCGCGGTCCGGCCGGTCCGATGCTCCCACCATCGCGATGGTGCGGGCAGTCTGGAGCAGGTCGGCAATATCCTCGGCGGCGGTCAGCGGCATGACGTTCGTCTCCTTTGCCGCTTAGAATGCATCAGCGGCGAATAGTCTCCAGCGCGTCCATCATCCGCTGCGCAAGGTCATGGAAGGCATCGGCCGCCGGGCCGTCACCGGCGGCAGGCGGTGTCCCGGCGTCGGAAGATTCGCGCAGGCTGGCCGACAGCGGCAACCGTCCCAGGAATGGCACGTTCAGTCGCCCAGCGCTCGCCTCGGCGCCGCCGGATCCGAACGGATCGCTGACTTCGCCGCAATGCGGACAGGTGTAGCCTGCCATATTCTCGACAATGCCGAGCACGGGGACGCTGGTCTTGCGGAACAGGTCGATGGCCCGAGCCGCATCGATCAGCGCCAGGTCCTGCGGCGTCGACACGATCAGGGCGCCGTCGGGACGCGCTTTCTGGATGAGCGACAGCTGCACGTCCCCGGTGCCGGGCGGCAGATCGACCAGAATGACCTCGGCATCGCCCCAGTCGGCCTCGATCAACTTGGTCAGCGCGCCCGCCGCCATCGGTCCGCGCCACGCCAAGGCCTGGCCGGCCGAGACGAGCTGGCCGACCGACAGAAGGCGAACGCCGAACGGCGTCTCGACCGGGAACAGCTTCTCCTTCTCCGCCTGCGGCTTGCCATGGGCGTTAAGCAGCGTCGGCTGCGACGGCCCGTAGATATCCGCATCGATCAATCCGACGCGCTTGCCGGCGCGCGCCAAGGCAACCGCGAGATTAGCCGTCAGTGTCGATTTGCCGACCCCGCCCTTGCCCGACCCGACGGCGATGATCCGCCGTTGCGGCTTCGACGCGGTCATCGCAATTCGCACCTCGCCGATCCCGGCGGCGTTCAATGCGCCACGCAGCCGCTCCTCCACCGCAGCGCGGCCCGCGGCATCGAGGCCAGTAGCTTCGACCACGAGTGTTGCGACGCCATTGACGAGGCGGCGGGATCGGATCCGGGGGGCGTCGGCATGCCCGTCGAGCAGGGCCAGCGGGTCGGGGATTTCCGTCATGCCGGCGCGCTTAATCGCCTTTTCGACCGGCGGCACTGTTTTTCGCCAAAACCGACCCTATTATGGGGTTCATGACGATTTTTACGGGGTGGGCAGCGCGTGGCCGCGCCCTATTCAGCGACAACAAGGGTCCGTGGGGTTCCAGCAGTGGAACCGGCGGCGGATCATCCGGCAATGGCGGCGGTGACGAACCGCCCGAGAACAAGGGTCCTTGGGGCGATCAGCCGAGGAAGCGCCGCGGCACACCGGCATCGTCCAGTCCCGTTACATCGCTCGACGATTTCCTGAAGCGCAGCCGCGGCCGGTTCGGCGGAAGTGGCGGCGGTGGGGGAAGCGGTAGCGGCCTGCCGATCCGGCCCGACCGCTCGCTCGTCGGCTGGGCCGTACTCGGCGTCGTCGCCATGTGGCTGCTGTTTACGACCTTCCATTCGATCGCCGCCGCCGAACGCGGTGTCGTCACGCGCCTTGGCCGTTACAGCCATACGCTAGGTCCCGGCGTCGGGTTCACCTTGCCGTCGCCGATCGACCGCGTGACCAAGATCGACGTCGACGAGAACCGAGAAATCCCGCTCGGTTCCGCGTCCGAAGAGACGCTGATGCTGACCGGCGACCAGAACATCATCGACATCGCCTACATCGTCCGCTGGAAAATCCGCGATCCTGAGCAGTATCTGTTCGAGCTGGTCGAGCCGGGCGAAACCATCAAGCAAGTCGCGGAAAGCTCGATGCGCGCGGTCATCGCCAACGTCACCCTTCAGGGCGCGATCGGCAACCAGCGCGGCGAAATCGAGTCCCGCGTAGCCGAGGAAATGCAGCAGACGCTCGACAGCTACAAGGCTGGCGTCACCATCCAGGGCGTCTCGATCCGCCAGGCCGATCCGCCGGCCGCGGTCAACGACGCCTTCAAGGAAGTGACGGCGGCGCAGCAGGACGCGCAAAGCTATATCAACAACGCCAACGCCTATGCGCTGCAGCTCCGCCAAAAGGCGCAGGGTGACGCGACCGCGTTCGACAAGGTCTACGAGCAGTACAAGCTCGCGCCGCAGGTGACCAAGCGCCGCATGTACTATGAAACGATGGAGCAGGTGTTGCGAAAGGTCGACAAGACGATCGTCGAGGCACCCGGTGTCAACAGCTATCTGCCGCTCAACGACAAGCGGACGCCTGCGCCGGTGCGGGAGCCGGGCCAATGATCGCGCTGGTCCGCCGCCACCCGATGCTGGCCGGGTTCGTGGGTCTGCTTTTGCTGGTCACCCTGCTGTCGACCTTCGCCATCGTCCCCGAGACCCGTCAGGGCATCGTCGTTCGCTTCGGCAAGCCGGTCCGGATCGTCAACCGCTACGCCCCGGGCGAGCAGTTCGGCGATGACGGCGCCGGCCTGACCTGGCGAATCCCGTTCGCGGAAAACTTCGTCTGGATCGACAAGCGGGTCCGCGACGTCGACATGGAAAAGCAGCAGGTGCTGTCGACCGACCAGCGCCGGCTGGAGGTCGACGCCTTCGCCCGCTATCGCGTTGTCGACCCGCTGCGCATGTACATCGCCGCGCGGTCGGTCGACCGGGTCGAGAGCGCGCTTCGGCCGATCCTCGGCTCGCAGCTTCGCAACGAACTCGGCAAGCGCCCGTTCGCGTCGCTCCTCAGCCCCGAGCGCGAGGGCGTGATGGGCAACATCCGCGAAGGCCTCAATCGCGTCGCGCGCCAATATGGCGTCGAGATCGTCGATGTCCGCATCAAGAAGGCCGACCTTCCAACCGGAACGCCGCTGCAATCGGCCTACAACCGAATGATCACCGCTCGTCAGCAGGAGGCGCGCTCGATCCGCGCCGAAGGCAACAAGAGCGCCCAGATCATCCGGGCCGAGGCCGACGCCGAAGCTGCCCGGGTCTATGCCGAAGCGTTCGGCAAGGATCCGGAATTCTACAACTTCTACCGCGCGATGCAGTCGTACCAGACCACGTTCCTCGGCGATGACGGCTCACCGGCAAGCCCGACGACCGTCATCCTTTCGCCGAATAACCAATATTTGAAGGAATTTTCCGGGCGGTAGCGCGTTGATGATGTTCAATTCGCGTTCATGCCTTCGGCCTAGCGTCGGTGCCTGAACGAACCGCTACAGCCAACAAGGACTTTAGAATGGGCTTTTCGAAGGAGTTTCGACCCGTGCGCTACGCCTATGGAGTTGCAGCCGCCTTGCTGCTGGGGGGTACCGCTTTCTCTGTCGCGACCGGCCAGGTGGGCGGTGGACAGATTGCGCAGAACGCACCGGCGCAGATCGCGCCCCGTGCCGGTGCGCCGCTCAGCTTCGCCGACCTTGCCGCACGGCTGCAGCCGGCCGTGGTTAACATCTCGACCAAGCAGCGCGTTGCTGTTCGTCGACAATCCGACCCGTTCGAAGAATTCTTCCGCCGCTTCGGCGGGGGAGCTCCGCAGGGTCAGCAGCAGCAAGGCGGTCAGGCCCCGACGCGTGAAACGGGGTCGCTCGGTTCGGGCTTCATCATTTCCCCGGACGGCTACGTCGTTACCAATAACCACCTGATCCAGGGCGCGAACGGCACCGGGACGGTCGACAGCGTCACGGTCATCCTGACCGACCGCAAGGAATATCCGGCGCGGATCGTCGGCCGCGACAGCGCTTCGGACCTTGCTCTCCTGAAGATCGAGGGGACCAACCTGCCGTACGTCAACTGGGGCGACAGTACCCGCGCCCGGGTCGGCGACTGGGTCGTCGCCATCGGCAATCCCTATGGCCTTGGCGGCACGGTCACGGCCGGGATCATTTCCGCGCTCCATCGCGGAATTACCGGCGTCGGCGCGTACGACCGCTACATCCAGACCGACGCCAGCATCAACATGGGCAACTCCGGCGGTCCGATGTTCGACATGTCGGGCAACGTCATCGGCGTAAATTCGGCGCTGATCTCGCCGACCGGTGCCAGCGTCGGCATCGGCCTCGCCATTCCCGCGGAAGCGGCCAAGCCGGTCATCGACGCGCTTCGTCGCGGACAGGCGCCGCAGCGCGGCTATCTCGGCGTCGGCCTCCAGCCGCTCGACGAGAATATCGCCGCCAGCTTGTCGTTGCCCAAGGACACCGGCGAAATCGTCCGCTCGGTTGTCCCGGGCGAGGCCGCCGCGCGCAGCGGCATCCAGCAGGGCGACGTCATCGTCCGCGTTGGCGGGCAGGACGTCACCCCGGACCAGACGGTGAGCTACCTCATCGCCAACTCGACGGTCGGATCGAAGGTGCCGGTGGATATCATCCGTGATGGCCGTCGCCGCACGCTGGCGGTTACGGTCGGCCAGCGCCCGAGCGAGGAGGTGCTCGCCCGCCAGGCCGGTAGCGGCGGCGAAGGCGGACAGATGAACGAGGAACGGCCGGTTGCTCCGGGAACCGCGCTCGGCCTGTCGCTGCAGGCGCTCAACCCCGACATCGCCCGCGCCATCAACGTGCCGGCAACGGTGCGCGGCGTGGTCGTCACCGCGGTCGACGCGTCGAGCGACGCGGCCGAAAAGGGCATCCGCCGCGGCGATGTCATCCTGTCGGTCAATCGGCAGCCAGTGACGACACCCGCCGCCGTGCTCGCCCAGGTCGAGGCCGCGCGCCGCGCGAACCGCACCAGCGTCCTGCTGTTGCTGAAGCGCGGAGCATCGCCGGAAGCCTTCGTCGGAGTTGATATCTCCAACCGCTAGTCGCGGCTTGCCCCTGCATCCTCCTTCGGCCAAGGTTCGTTGAAACCTTCGGAAACCGAAGGAGGAGAGGGGAACAGATGGCGACCAACCCGACGACGGGCATCTTCATCGGTGCGGGTGCCGGCGGCACCAATCCGCAGCAGCTAGAGCTCAAGCGTGCCAACCGCCATGGGCTGATCGCCGGGGCGACGGGCACCGGCAAGACGGTGACCCTGCAAGGTATCGTCGAGAGCCTCAGCAAGGTCGGCGTCCCGACCTTCGTCGCCGACGTGAAGGGCGACTTGTCGGGCCTCGCCATGCCCGGTGACCCCAATGCCAAGACCGGCGAAATCTTCCGCCAGCGCGCGGCCGAAATCGGCCTTGCCGACTATACGCTCGAGGCCTGCCCGGTGCAGTTCTGGGACCTGTTCGGCGAGCAGGGACACCCTATCCGCACCACCGTCAGCGAGATGGGCCCGCTGCTGCTCGCCAGGTTGATGAATCTCAACGAGGTGCAGGAAGGCGTTTTGACCATCGCCTTCACCGTCGCCGACAAGGACGGCCTGCTGCTGCTCGACCTCGACGACCTCCAGTCGCTGCTGGTCCATTGCGGAGAGAAGGCCGACGAGCTGACGCTCGAGTACGGCAACGTGTCGAAGCCTTCGGTGGGCGCGATCCAGCGTTCGCTGCTCCAGCTTCGGGCGCAGGGCGGCGACCATTTCTTCGGCGAACCCGCCCTCGACCTCGACGATTTCATCGCGCTCGACGACAGCGGGCGGGGCATCGTCAACATCCTCGCCGCCGACAAGCTGATGTCCTCGCCGCGGCTCTACGCCACCTTCCTGCTGTGGCTGCTCAGCGAACTGTTCGAGATGCTTCCGGAAATCGGCGATCCGGACAAGCCGAAGCTCGCCTTCTTCTTCGACGAGGCCCACCTGTTGTTCGACGATGCGCCGCCGGCGCTGATGGAAAAGGTCGAACAGGTCGTGCGCCTGATCCGCTCCAAGGGTGTCGGCGTCTATTTTATCACGCAGAACCCGATCGACATTCCCGACAAGATTGCGGCGCAGCTCAACAATCGGGTCCAGCACAAGCTCAACGCCTTCACCCCGCGTGACCAGGCGGCAGTCAAGGCGGCGGCGGACACCTTCCGGTCCAACCCCGACATCGACGTCGCCAGCGCGATCACCGAACTCAAGATCGGCGAGGCGCTGGTGTCGTTGCTGCAGCCCGACGGTTCGCCGTCTCCGGTTCAGCGCACGCTGATCCGGCCGCCGTCGTCGAGGGTCGGTCCGCTGTCCGCCCAGGAGCGGCAGGTCATCGTCACGACCGACGCCGTCGGCGACAGGTACGACCAACTGGTCGATCGCGATTCCGCCGAGGAGATCCTTCAGGCCAAGGCGGGTGAGGCCGCCGCCGCCGCCGCTGCAGCCGCCGCCGAAACCGCCGCCGCCAAGCAGGCGGCGGAGGACGCCAAGACGCAGGCCCAGGCTGCCAAGGCCGAGGCCCAGGCCAAGGCCGCAGCGCTTCGCCAGCAGGCGGCCGAGGAACGGCTCGCCGCCCAGCGCCAGCGCGAGGCGGACCGCGTCGCAGCCCGCGAGGCGCGCGAGGCCGCCAAGCCGACCATGACCGACAAAATCCTCCAGTCCGCGGTGCGCTCGGCATCGAGCTCGGTCGGGCGCCAGCTCGGCAACCAGTTGCTTCGCGGCATCCTCGGCGGACTTTTCCGTGGGCGCTGAGATGGTCTGCGAGGCCATCCGGGAATTGGAGGAGCGCTGGCGTGTCGCGCTGATCGAGAAGGATCAGGAGACGCTCCGCCAGGTCATCCATCCGAAATTCAAGCTGGTCGGCATCCGCTCGACGGGCGCGGTCGCCGTCGATTTCGAACAGTGGCTGGTGGCGCTCGACCGGATGGACGTCGCCAACCTCGAGGTGGAGGTGACCGATTGCGTTGCGCTCCAACATACGCTGGTCGCGACGGTCGTCGCGAAGTGGAAGGTCCGCTACCTTGGCCAGCTGATCGATGAACGCGTGCTGCTGACCGACGTATGGGTGAACGAGGACGGCCGTTGGATGGTCGTCCGGCGGCATAGCTCGCCGATCCCCTCCAACGTGTCCATCGACGGCTGAGACCGAACCTACTTCCCAATCTACCCGAAAGGAGTCATCCTTCCGTCATCGAGTAGGTTCCAGGGAGAAGTGGAATGCTGTTCGCGATGATGGCGCTGGTGATGGGCGCCAACCCGGCGACGATCAACAAGCCCCGGCAAGATTTTGCCGCCTGCATCCGCGCGTTCGAGACCAAGAGCCGTGAGGGGCAGATGAGTGCCGCGGACTACGAGAGCGGCGTCAAGGCGGCCTGTTCGACCGAAGCCGCGGCCCTGACCAAGGCGCTTATCGCCTACGACATGGCCATGGGCGGAAAGCGCGCCAACGCCGTCGCCAATGCCGCCAGCGACGTCGACGATTACCGCATTACGTCGGTCGAACGCTATCGGGGATCGGCACCGCCGCCCCAGTAGGGGCGCTGCCATTGCTGAATGCGGACACCCTGCCTAGGGTGACCGCATGAAGCCGCTCGACTGGACGAGTATCGCTCAGGCGGAACAGCCCGCGACACTGGCGCTGCGCCGATCGATCCACGCCGATCCTGAACTTGGCCTCCATTGCCGGCGCACCACCGCGAAGCTGAAGGCCGCGCTCGCCGACTTGCCGCTCGACATTCGCGACAGCCAGCGAAGTTCGGGCTTCATCGCCCGGCTCGACGGCGCCAGGCCCGGGCGGACGGTGCTGCTGCGCGGCGACATGGACGCGCTTCCGATCCATGAGGAAACCGGCCTCGACTTTGCCTCGAGGAACACTGGCCACATGCACGCCTGCGGCCACGACACCCACTCTGCGATGCTGGCCGGCGCGGCCCGGATCCTCGCCGCGCGGCGCGAGGCGTTCGACGGCACCATCCTCTTCATGTTCCAGCCGGGGGAGGAGGGACAGCGCGGCGCCCATGTGATGATCGAGGAAGGGCTGCTCGACGACCCGACGCCGGAAGCCGCCTTCGCAATGCACATTTTCCCGAACGTACCGGGCGGCCTCGTTGCCTGTCGACCCGGCGCGCTTATGGCATCGACGGACGTCCTTCGTGCCACCATCCGTGGCAAGGGCGGGCACGCCGCCATGCCGCACGATGTCATCGACCCCGTGCCCATCGCCTGCGAGGCGGTGCTTGCCCTGCAGAGCCACGTTGCCCGCCGCGTATCGGTCGGCGATCCGATCGTGCTGTCGATCACGCGCATCGCGGGCGGTGAGACCCACAATGTCATCCCAGCCGAAGTCGAGTTGCTCGGCACGCTGCGCACCCAAAGCCCGGCCCAGCGCGAAGCCAGCCGCGCCGCGTTCAAGCGGATCGTCAACGGCATCGCGGAAACCCATGGCGCGACCGCGGACGTGTCGATCGGCGAAGGATATCCGGCGACGATCAACGACCAGCGCGCCGCCGACATGGTCGAACAGATCGCGACCGACCTGTTCGGGGCATCAGGGTATCATGCCATCCCCAATGCGGTGATGACCGGTGAGGACTTCGCCTTCGTGTTGGAAAAAGTGCCCGGCGCCATGGCCATCCTCGGGTCGCCCCGGCCGACGGCAATCCGTTCGACCGGCCGCCGATCCACAGCGCGCGGATGATGGTCAACGAGGACTCACTGGCACGCGGGGTGGCTATGCACTGTGCCTTCGCCACCCGCTTTCTGGAACGCGGTTTTGATTAAGCCTTCACCTGCCGCCGCTTCTGTGGTTGGCTAGGCGAAACGAAAAATCTTCAGGGGAGAAGTTGATGGCCACGTCCGCAACCCCGGCGCCCGGCGCCGGCGTGAGGGAGCTTACGATCCGGGGTGTCATCCTCGGCGCCGTCCTCACGCTATTGTTCACCGCGGCCAACGTCTATCTCGGCCTCAAGATCGGGATCACCTTCGCCACATCGATTCCGGCTGCGGTCATCTCGATGGCGGTGCTGAAGGCGTTCCACGATGCCACCATCCAGGAAAACAATATCGTCCAGACAATCGCGTCGTCGGCCGGCACGCTGAGCGCGATCATCTTCGTGCTGCCTGGCCTGATCATGGTCGGGTGGTGGACCGGCTTCCCCTATTGGCTGAGCGTCGCGGTGATCGCCATCGGCGGTATCCTCGGCGTCATGTATTCGGTGCCGCTGCGCCGGGCGCTCGTGACCGGGTCGGACCTGCCTTATCCCGAAGGCGTCGCCGCGGCCGAAGTGCTGAAGGTCGGCGCGGGCGTCGGCGGCGTGGAGGAGAACCGGAAGGGGCTTCGCGCGATCATCGCCAGCTCGCTGATCTCTGCCGCTTTCTTCATGATCGCCAAGACCCGTATCTTCGCCGAAGCCGCCGAAAAGACGTTCCGCGTCGGCGCCGGGGCGACCACCGCGTCGGCCAGCCTGTCGATGGCGCTGATTGGCGTCGGACACCTGGTCGGCATGGCCGTCGGTATCGCGATGATCGTCGGCCTGCTGATCGCCCGCGCCTGGCTGCTGCCATGGCTCACCGCGCAGACCGGCATCCCGGCCGGAGCGGAGGTTGACGCGATCGTCGCCGACGTGTTCCGCAACAAGGTTCGCTTCATCGGCGCCGGCACCATCGGTGTCGCCGCCATCTGGACGCTGCTCAAGATCATCGGCCCGATCATCAACGGCATCCGCGCCGCGATCGTCGCCAATCGTGCGCGCGGCGCGGGCGAGACGCTGGCCCTCACCGAACGCGACCTGCCGATCACCATCGTTGGCGGCACCATCGTGCTTGCAATGATCCCGATCGCCTTCCTGCTCGCCGCCTTCGCGCAAAGCGGACCGATCGCCGCGGCAGAAGGAACGACGCTTACCCTGTCGATCCTCTACATCCTCGGCGCGGGCATCATCATCGCCTCGGTGTGCGGCTACATGGCCGGCCTGATCGGCGCGTCGAACAGCCCGATTTCGGGAGTCGGCATCCTCTCCGTGCTCGGCATCTCGCTGATCCTCGCCGCCCTGTTTGGCAGCGGCGACGGCAGCGCCGATTCGACCAAGGCGCTGGTTGCCTTTGCGTTGTTCGTGACGGCGATCATCTTCGGCATCGCCACCATCTCCAACGACAACCTGCAGGACCTCAAGACCGGCCAGCTGGTCGGTGCGACGCCGTGGCGGCAGCAGGTGGCTCTGATCCTCGGCGTCATCTTCGGCGCGCTGGTCATCCCGCCCATCCTCGACCTGCTCAACAGCGCGTTCGGGTTCCAGGGCGCCCCCGGCGCCGGCGAGAATGCGCTGGCGGCACCGCAGGCGGCGCTGATCTCGGCGATCGCGCAGGGCGTGCTCGGCGGCAACCTCGACTGGAACCTGATCGGGCTAGGCGCGATCATCGGCGTGGTCGTCGTCATCGTCGACGAGGTGCTGCGCCGCGGCAGCGCGGGCCGCTATTCGCTTCCGGCGCTAGCGGTCGGCATGGGCATTTACCTGCCGATGGACCTGACCCTGCTGATCCCGATCGGCGCGTTGCTCGGCTACCTTTACAACCGCTGGTCAGAGCGCCAGTCGAACCCGGCCTTCTCGGAACGGCTCGGCACGCTGATGGCGACCGGCCTCATCGTCGGCGAAAGCCTGATGGGCGTGCTCTACGCCGGCATCGTCGCCGGCGCCGAGCGTGCGGGCGTCGAGGACAGTGGCGAGGTGCTGGCGGTCGTCCACGACTTCCCCTTGGCGACCCCGCTTGGCATCGTCGCCTTCGCGGCGGCGATCACCTTCCTCTATACCAAGACCCGGAAGGACGCCGCCGCCGCCGCCTAGCGGACAACCGGGGCCACGAAAAAGGGCGCTCCGGCCAGGCCGGGGCGCCCTTCTTTTTGGGTGCGGGTTCGTCTCACTTCTTGCGGGCGGCGAGCCATGCCTTGGTTTCGGCCATCAGGCGCGGTTCGGTCGCCAACCGGACCTTGATGACATTGATGGTCTGGTCGATCGGCTTGCGGTCCGACGCCGCGATATTGGCCGCGGCATAGCGGTTCAGCTTGTCGATCGTCGCCTGCTTCTTGCTGGCGGCCGCGAGCCTGGCGATGAACCGCGACTGCGACGTGGAATCGACCAGTTGCGAAACGCGGGCCCAATTGGCGATGACATAATCCAGCGTCATTTCCGGATGCCGGCCCGCGACCGCGGTGATGATGCCGGCGCTGACGGTCTTGCCCGGCTCGTCGGTCAGCGCGAGGTCGAGCGCGCGCTTGGCGAGCGCCTTGTCCTTCGCCGCCCCAAGGCGCGAATAGAGGTTCTGCCGCTCGACGGAACTGCGCGCCGTCTTGGCCATTGCGCGGATCTGGTCCCACGTCCTGGCATCGGCGTCCCGAGCAATCTGGCTCAACCAGGCACTCTTCAGCGATCCCGGCACGGCTGACGGGTTGGTCTGCATCAGGCCGAACATGCGCCTGGCTTCCGCAGCGACCTTGGGATCGCCGACGTTGCCGAGTACGCCGATCAGCTGCGGCCGCAGCGTGGCGATCGTCGGCGCCTCGCTCTTGTCCGGGACGAACCCGATCTGGTCTAGCACCGGAGAATAGCGAGCACGGAGGATGTCGGCGATCCGGGACTGCGTCTTCGCGTCGCCGTCGAACAGCGTGTAGAGCCCGCCCAGGGTCGACAATCCGTCGCCAAGCACTTCGGGGTGCGCGTTGGCGGGGATGGCATCGACCAGGTCCAGCGCAACGCCCATGTTTTGGTAACCGGCGTAAGACAGCGTGCCCTGGTCTTCGATCAAGGAATGCTGGTTCAACGGGCTGAGCGTCGCGAACCGGGCGCGCAGCGCTTCGATATCGGCGGGACGGTAGAGCGTCCGGAAATAGCCGGCGCCGCCGTCGTTGACGATGACCGGACCGCAGCCCGGCACGGTCATCGCGGCGGTGCGGCCGCTGGTGACGATCGCCGCCGACTGGCCGCCCACCACGGTTGCGCGGACAGGAATGTGCCACGACAGCGGCTGGTAGCTGCCCGGCTTGCGATCGAGCGAGAATTCGTCCTGCGCCAGCTGCAACATCGTCTGGCCGCCATTGCAGGTGGCGTTTTCGACGCGGATCAGCGGCACTCCCGGCTGCAGCGTATAATCGCGGGCGATCTGCACCAGGCCGGTCGCGCCCGCCTGCTCGACTGCGCGCCACAGGTCGTCGGTGCGCGTGTTCCGGTACTTGTGCTGCTGCATGTAGGCCTGGATGCCGCGCTGCCAGACGTCCTCGCCGGCGAAGGCTTCCAGCATGGTGATGACCGACTGGCCCTTGGAATAGGTGATGCCGTCGAAGGCCTGGTTGGCCTGCTCCACCGTGCGGACGGTCTGGACGATCGGGTGGGTGGTGACCAGCGCGTCCTGGCTCATCGCTGCCTCGCGCGAACCGATGGTGGCGAACTCGGCGCCCCAGTCCGGGTGGAAATGCTTGGTCGCCTTGGTCGCCATCCAGCTGGCGAAGCCTTCGTTCAGCCACAGGTCGTCCCACCACGCCATGGTGACGAGGTCGCCGAACCACTGGTGCGCCATTTCGTGCGCCTCGACCCCGAAGATCGCCTGGCGCTCACCCTCGGTCGTGACCGCCGGATCGTCGAGCAGGATGCGCTCGAATGTAAAGATCGCGCCCCAATTTTCCATCGCGCCGAAGAATTGCGACTGGCCAGGACCCGCGACGTTATCGAGCTTCGGCAGCGGGTAGGGGACGCCGAAATAGTCGTTGAAATAGGGCAGCAGTTGGGCCTCCGCATCCAGCGCGGTCTGCGCCTTGGCTTCGTTGCCCTTGCTCATGACGATGCCGACCTCGGTATTGCCGGCCATCTTGGTGATCCGCCCGAACTCGCCCGCGGCGAAGAACAGCAGGTAGGTCGACATCTGCGGGCTGGTCGCGAAGGTAACCCGCTCGCGGCCGTCGGCCAGCTTTTCGGTCGACCTGGCAGGCATGTTGCTGACCGCCATTTGGCCCGCCGGGACGGTCGCGGTCAGGTCCCACGTCGCCTTGTAATCGGGCTCGTCGAAGCTGGGCACGAAGCGGCGCGCGTCGGCCGGCTCGAACTGGGTGAAGATGGCGCGCTTGTCTGCGCCGGCGACGTCCTTGTAGTCGAGTGCGAACAGGCCATTGGCCTGCTCGTTGATTTTGCCGGTATATCCCACTTGCAGGGAATATTTGCCCGGCTGCAACGGTTGAGCAAACCCAAGCGTCACCGTCTGGGCCTTGGCGTCGGCGCGGATCGTCGCCGGCTGGTTGCCGTCCGAACCGCTGATCGAAGCACTGCCAACAGCGAGGTCAGCGGCATTCAGGGTCACGGAGTTGGTCGGCTGGATGACCTCCATGTCGATGCGGAC
The DNA here is from genome assembly GCF_014396585.1 of Sphingomonas rhizophila. GTDB lineage: Bacteria > Pseudomonadota > Alphaproteobacteria > Sphingomonadales > Sphingomonadaceae > Sphingomicrobium > Sphingomicrobium rhizophilum. The sequence goes on along the minus strand of NZ_CP060717.1, from coordinate 1,783,517 downwards.
GTCGCCGGCGAACGTCATCGCCGCAGCGTTCGGAGTGACCGACAGGGCGTAATGACGCGGCACCGCGACGCGCGGCAGCTGCGTCGGGACCGTGGTGTCGACGGTGTCGACGGGGACGGCGGCCACGGCTTCCGGTGCCGGCCCTCCATTGATGGCCAGCGGAGTGCCCGCAGTCGTGCAGCCGCCAATGGCGAGGGCGAGAGTCGCGGTGGCGGCGAACAGCGCCGGACGGACGGGAAGACGCATCGTCAACATGCCTTTCTCAGTCGATTAAGAAACGAAATCAGCCGCGGCCGCGGTAAGGAGCGACGCCCTGCTCGGGAACCCAGAGTCCCTCGGGCGGAGCGGCGGTTTGCCAGAAGACGTCGATGGGGATCCCGCCGCGCGGATACCAGTAGCCGCCGATGCGCAGCCATCGCGGCGTCATTTCGTCGGCCAGCCGCTGGCCGATGCCGACGGTGACGTCCTCATGGAAGCCGCAGTGATTGCGGAAGCTGCCAAGGAAGAGCTTGAGCGACTTGGACTCGACGATCTTCTCGCCGGGAGCATAGTCGATGACGAGGTGCGCGAAGTCGGGCTGGCCGGTCACCGGACACAGCGAGGTGAATTCCGGCGCGGCGAAGCGGACGAGGTAGAGCGAACCGCCGCGCGGGTTGGGGACATAGTCCAGGGTCGCTTCGTCGGGCGATGCGGGAAGGCTGCTCGATTGCCCCAGGTGCAGCGGAGTCGTATCCATCGGCGCGCTCCCTAGCACTGGCCATGGGGTGCGACTATCCTTGCTCGACCAACGGGGCAGCGCGACATGAACGAACTGGTTTCGACCGAATGGCTGGACGTCCAGCGGCGGCAGGCCGACATCGCGATCCTGGATGCGACCATGTTCCTGCCCGGCACCGGCCGCGATCCGATCGCCGAATATCGCGCCAGCCATATTCCCGGCGCCCAGTTCTTCGACATCAGCGACGTTTCCGACCACCGCGATCCCGCGCCGCACATGCTGCCGACTCCCGACCAGTTCGGGCAGGCGATGGAAGCGCTCGGCGTTGGCCGCGACCAGCGCATCGTCGTCTACGACAACTCACCGCTTCATAGCGCGACCCGCGCCTGGTTCATGCTTCGCCATTTCGGCGCGCCGCAGGTGGCGGTGCTCGACGGCGGGCTCGGCAAGTGGGTCGCGGAGGGGCGCGAGGTCAGGTCGGGGCGCGAGGAGCCGCGGCGCAACGCCCGCTTCGACGCCGACGAGGTCCGCGGCGAAATCGTCACCAAGCAGATGATCATCAACGGCGCAGGACGGCCGATCCTCGACGCGCGGGGCGGGATCGCTTCGACGGGAGCGCGCCCGACCCGCGTCCGAACGTCACCCCGGGACACATCCCGGGATCGCGCAACCTGCCGCTCGGCGAACTCTATCGCACTGACGGGACGCTCAAGTCGAACGAGGAACTTGCGACCGCCTTCGCCGCCGCCGGAGTCGATCCGGAAGCGCCGTTCATCGCCACGTGCGGGTCAGGCGTGACGGCGACCAGCCTGATCCTGGCCGCGCGCAGGCTTGGCGGGCGCGATGCGGCGCTTTACGATGGCAGCTGGTCGGAATGGGGTGCCGACCCGGCAACCCCGAAGCAGGTCGGACGGGGCTAAGCCTCAGAGGCTGAACAGGACGTCGATGTCGTCGAGCCCGGCCTCGATGTCCTTCAACAGGCGCGCGGTCGCCTTCGGGTTCGCTTCGAATCCCCGGTCGTGCTGGGCGGCGATCGCCTCCAGGCCAGCAGCGGCACCCTGGGCGGCGCGGGCCGAGCGAGCTTCGAAGCAGCGGCGCGCGGCCGGGCTCGCGGACGGCCAGCGCACCGCAAGGCGCGCCTCGCTGTCCCGATCGCTCGGCATTTCACCGGCGACCTGCTCGACACAGGCCAGCGCGTGACGGATGCTGGCGAGGCGTGCGACGGCGTCGGCGTACGGGCCGGGGACGGCGGTCGCGCTCTCGGGCGATTCGGGGATGAAATGGATCATGGCACCACGGGCGTAGGCCCGCGGCGGTAAAAAAACGGTGAATCAAGCCTTACGGTTTACGCGGCGTTAGCGGATTCCACGTCGCGCAGGATCCAGCCGCGCTGGGGAATCGTCTCGATGAACTCCGCCCCGCCGCTGGCCGAGCGCAGCTTCTTGCGCAGCTTTGAGATGAAGACGTCGATGATCTTGGGCTGTGGCTGGTCGTCGGCGCGGCGATAGAGGTGCTTCAGCAGCATCGAACGCGTGACGACATTGTTGCGGGCGAAGGCCAGCAGTTCGAGAACGCGGTATTCCATCTCGGTGATGCCGATCGGATGACCGTCGATGCGGATCAGGCGCTGTACCGCGTCGACCGACAGGCGGCCGCCGCACAGCGATTCGGGAAGGGTCGAGCCGCTCGCCTTCAGGCTGGCGAGCAGGCGCGAGGCCGCTTCCTCATTCTCCTCGGCCGACAGCTGGACCGGCGATCCGATCAGCGCCTGCTGCACCTCGGCAAGGGCGGCGTGCGCGTCCTCGACGAGACGTGTTCCCTCCTCGAACCGGCGGCGGGACCGGTCGAGCATCGATTCAATTTCCACCAACCGTGCGGAAAGAGTGTCGGACATCGGTTCGTCCCCCCGTTGGGCTTATTGCGGCGTTTGTGCCGACGCGTCCTGGCCGTCGCCCTGCGGCGCGGCGATAATGGCCTGCGTCGTGGCCCCCTTGTCAACAATGCGTGTTTCGTTGTCGCCGGCGATGCTCCGCGCGCCAAGCGCGGCGCGGTCGCGTCCGGCGCTGTCCAGCATCGACGATTCGATCGCGCTGCGCGGGGCCGGGCCGCCGAACAGCGCTTCGATCGCCTGGCTCTGCGCGCCTTCGGGCGACAGGGTGACGGTGCCGGCGACGGGCGGGGTCAGCGAATAATCGGGCGGGATCACCAGCGGCGCATTGCGCGCCACCGCGAACTCGTCGAGCGACTTGCGCTTGCCGAGGCCGCAGCCCGACAGCGTCACGGCGCTGGCGGCGAGGGTGAGGATGATGACCTTACGCATGTTCTGGTGACTCCGATTTCGCCTTTCGCGACGCGAAGAAGGCGCGGATAAGCAAGATGACGACACCGATGCTAATCGCTGCGTCGGCGACATTAAAGACATAAAAGGGACGCCAGTCCCGAGGTGCAGGTCGAGGAAGTCGACGACATAGCCGAAGCGCACCCGGTCGACGATGTTGCCGAGCGCCCCGCCCAGCACCATCGCCAGCGCCAACTGGTCGCCGCGCGCCTCTTCCTTGCGAATCCACCATGCTACCCCGGCAGCGATCGCGGCGGTGCCGGCGACGAGCAGCCACCGGTGCGTGTCGTTCTGCGCCTGGGCGATGCCAAGGCTGATCCCCTCGTTATGGACCCGCGTGAAATCGAGAATCGGCATCAGCAGGATCTGTTGCCCTTCGCGGACAAGCCCAAGCGGCCCCGTCACGATCCATTTGGTCAGTTGATCGACCAGGAAGATGACGAGCGCGAAGCCATAGGCGGTGGTGCGGTTAGCCATTCACGACACTTTCGCAGCGGTTACAGAGGTCGCCGTCCTCGACGACTTCCGGCAGCAGGCGCCAGCAGCGCCCGCATTTGTGGTTGTCCGACTTGGTCACCGCGATCGTATCGCCCGGCGTGACATTCGACACGATGAACAGTTCGGCCAGCAGGTCGGCGCCCCCCTCGGCCGGGCTGGTGACGACCGCCTCGAGGCTGGAGCCGACGACCTTGTCGCGGCGCAGCGGCTCGATCGCCTCGGTCACCGCGACGCGAGCTTCGCGCAGCTTCGACCAGCGCGCTTCCAGCGCTTCGTCGCGCCAGTTGCCGATTTCCGGCCAGTCGCTGAAGTGGACGCTGCGCTCGTCGGGGTAGCGCGTGCCCCACACTTCCTCGCTGGTGAACACCAGCACCGGCGCGGCCCAGCGGATCAGCGACTGGAACAGGATGTCGAGCACCGTCCGATAGCCGCGCCGCTTGGGGTCGGCGGCGGCGTCGCAATAGAGGCTGTCCTTGCGGATATCGAAGAAGAAGGCGCTGAGGTCCTCGTTGCAGAAGTCGGTCAGCGTCCGGACGTAGGCGTTGAAATCATAGTCCTGCACCGACCGGCGCATGACCTCGTCCATCGCCGCGAGGCGGGAGAGCATGTAGCGCTCCAGCTCCGCCATCTCGTCGACTGGCAGCCGCTCCTCATCGCTAAACCCGTCGAGCGCGCCGAGCAGGTAGCGGAAGGTGTTGCGCAGCTTCCGATACTGGTCGGCGACGCCGCTCAGGATTTCCTTGCCGATGCGGTGGTCCTCGGTGAAGTCCACCGACAGCGCCCACAGCCGCAGGATGTCAGCGCCATAATCGCGCATCAGGTCGAGCGGGTTGATGGTGTTGCCCAGCGACTTGGACATCTTCATGCCCTTGGCGTCCATCGTGAAGCCGTGGGTCAGGACGGCGCGATAGGGCGCGTGGCCGCGGGTGCCGCAACTTTCCAGCAGTGACGACTGGAACCAGCCGCGATGCTGGTCGCTGCCTTCGAGGTACAGGTCGGCCGGGCGCGGGTCGCTGTCTTCGCGCAGCAGTTCCGGCCAGGTGCCGCTCTCCAGCACGAAGGCGTGGGTGCAGCCGCTGTCGAACCACACGTCGAGAATGTCGGTGACCCGCTCATAATCGGCGAGGTTGTAGTCGTTGCCGAGATATTCCTGCGCCCGCTCATCCGACCAGGCGTCGACGCCGCCTTCCATGATCGCGGCGACGATGCGCTGGTTGACGTGGACGTCGACCAGCGGCTTGCCGCTCTTGCGGTCGACGAACAGCGCGATCGGCACGCCCCAGGCGCGCTGGCGGCTGATTACCCAGTCGGGGCGGCCCTCGACCATCGACCCGATGCGGTTACGGCCCTTTTCAGGAACGAAGCGGGTCGACCCGATGGCGCGCATCGCCGCCTCGCGGAGGGTCGGCGCGGCATCGTCGCGCTCCTCGGCCGGATTGACCGCGCCGCCTTCGCCTTCCCAGCGGCGCTCGGCGCGGGTCTTGGGCGACAAATGCGTCAGCGGATGGTCCATGCCGATGAACCATTGCGGCGTGCAGCGGTAGATGACCTTGGCCTTTGACCGCCAGCTGTGCGGGTAGCTGTGCTGGTAATCGGCAGACGCCGCCAGCAGCGCCCCGGCCTCGCGCAGGTCGCTGCAGATCGGGCCGTCGGGCGCGTTGAACTTGGGATTGATGACGGACCCTTGCCCGCCGAGCCACGCCCAATCCTCACGATATTTGCCGTCGCCCTCGACCGCGAAGACCGGATCGATGCCGTTCCCCTTGCACAGATCGAAATCGTCTTCGCCATGGTCGGGTGCCATGTGGACCAGGCCGGTGCCGCTGTCGGTGGTGACGAAGTCGCCGGGCAGGAACGGACGCGGCTTGGCGAAGAACCCGCCGAGCTTGTGCATAGGATGGCGAGCGATGGTCCCGGCGAGGTCGGAGCCGACGTAAGACAAGCTGCTCACGTGAGAAATCGTGGCGTAAAGATCATTCGTGTCCGGAGTGTCCGGATTATGTCGAAAGCCAAGGCCAGTTCGCGCACGAAAATCGTCGACCAAATCGAAAGCGATTAGATAATCTCGATCGTCGTCTGCCTTGAAGAGGTAATAGGTCACGGACCTGCCAAAAGCGATCGCCTGGTTGACCGGGATCGTCCACGGGGTGGTCGTCCAGATCACCGCATGGGCGCCGACCAGCTCCGGAATCGGACTCTCGACGATCTCGAACGCCACGTCGATCTGGGTCGAGGTGATGTCCTCATATTCGATCTCGGCCTCGGCGAGCGCGGTCTTTTCGACCGGGCTCCACATCACCGGCTTGGCGCCGCGATAGAGCTGGCCGGTTTCCGCGAACTTCATCAGCTCGGCGACAATCGTGCCTTCCGCCTTGAAGTTCATGGTGAGGTAGGGCTTGGCCCAGTCGCCGCCGATGCCCAGCCGCTTCAACTGCTCGCGCTGCGTATCGACCCAATGCTGGGCATAGGCGCGGCATTCGGCGCGGAACTCCGCGATCGGCACCTCGTCCTTGTTCAGCTTCTTCTTGCGATATTGCTCCTCGACCTTCCACTCGATCGGCAGGCCGTGGCAGTCCCAGCCGGGAACGTAAGGCGCGTCCTTGCCGAGCAGCGTCTGGGTGCGGACGACCATGTCCTTCAGGATATGGTTCAGCGCATGGCCGATGTGCATGTCGCCGTTGGCGTAGGGCGGGCCGTCGTGGAGGATGAACTTCTCGCGGCCGTCGCGGGCAGCGCGAAGCTGCGCATATTGGTCTGCGTCCTGCCATTTGGCGAGGATCGTCGGCTCCTTCTGCGGCAAGCCGGCCTTCATCGGGAAGTCCGTCTTCGGCAGGAAGACGGTGTCTCTATAATCGCGTTTTTCGGACATTGCGCGCGCCTTAGGCGAGGGGGTCGGCGGCGGCAAGCAGCCCGCGCGCCTGCGCCGCGTCGGCGTCCATCTGCGCCTTCAACGCCTCCATCGAATCGAACCGCGCTTCGGGGCGCAGGTAGGCATGAAGCGAAACCTCGATCGTCTGGCCGTAAAGGTCGCCGTCGAAGTCGAACAACACCGCCTCCAGCAGTTCCTTGGGCGGATCGAACATCGGCCGGACGCCAAGGCTGGCGACGCCGCGGTGCTCGCTGCCGTCGTCGAGGCGGACGGTGACGGCGTAGATGCCGTATTTCGGGCGAAGGTAGGGGCCCATCGCGACGTTGGCGGTCGGCCAGCCAAGTGCACGGCCGCGCTTGTCGCCATGCTCGACCTCGCCCTCGATCGCGAACGGGCGGGTGAGGAGCCGCGTCGCGGTGCCGGGATCGCCGGCATGGAGCGCCTCGCGGACACGGCTCGACGAGACCGGTTCGCCGTCCAGCGTCACCGGCTCGACCGCCTCGGCGACGATCCCGCACTCCGCGCCTAGCGTGCGCAGCACCTCGGGATTGCCGCCGCGTCCCTTGCCGAAAGTGAAGTCCTCGCCGGTGACGACCCCGCTGGCGCCAATCTGGCGACCGAGCAGGTCGCGGACGAAATCCTCCGCGGTCGTGTTTGCCAGCGCGTCGCCGAAATCGAACACCAGCATGGCGTCGGCGCCGGCCTGCGCGAACATCCGCTCGCGCTGGTCTAGAGTGCTGAGGCGGAACGGTGGGCTGTCGGGCCGGAAGTGACGGACGGGGTGGGGGTCGAAGGTGGCGACAATCACCGGCTTGCGTTCGTGCGCACCACGCTGCACGGCACGGCCGACCACCGCCTGGTGGCCGAGGTGGAATCCGTCGAAATTGCCGAGGGCGACGATGGCATCGCGAAACTCGGTCGGCACGGGCTGGTCGAGGGTCAGGCGCTTCATCGTCTTGGCGCCTTCGATGAACGGCAAAGCGGCGCAAGTCCAGACGCTTGACTCTGTGGGTGCGAATCCATATCTGGCCGGCATCCCGTTTCACCGGTTACCGGCGGCGCATCCGTGCGCGCGCCGTTTTTCCGTTACGACGTGGATCATCGCTTTGAGATGGGATCGTCGGGTGCCCTCGATCCCGTGGAGCTAGGAGAAGTTAGTTCATGGCACGTATTGCGGGCGTCAACCTGCCCACCAACAAGCGCGTGGTGATCGCGCTGACGTACATCCACGGCATCGGCAACGCCAAGGCCAAGGAAATCACCGAAAAGCTGTCGATTGCGCCGGAACGCCGCGTCCAGGACCTGACGGACCAGGAAGTGCTGCACATCCGTGAAGCGATCGACGCCGGCTACACCGTCGAAGGCGACCTTCGTCGTGAGACGGCGATGAACATCAAGCGCTTGATGGACCTCGCCTGCTACCGCGGCCTTCGTCACCGCAAGGGCCTCCCGGTCCGCGGCCAGCGCACGCACACCAATGCGCGCACCCGCAAGGGCAAGGCCAAGCCGATCGCCGGTAAGAAGAAGTAAGCGCCGCGCCGCTCGACCGCGGCCCGCTACTTTAAAAGCATTTCGAGGATTTCCATATGGCACAAGCACCTCAGCGCCTTCGCCGTCGCGAGCGCAAGAACATCACCGCCGGCGTCGCGCATGTGAACGCCAGCTTCAACAACACCATGATCACCATCACCGACGCGCAGGGCAATGCGATTGCCTGGTCGTCGGCGGGGATGATGGGCTTCAAGGGCAGCCGCAAGTCGACGCCGTACGCGGCGCAGGTCGCGGCGGAAGACGCCGGCCGCAAGGCCGCGGAACATGGCGTCCGCACGCTCGAAGTCGAAGTGAAGGGTCCGGGTTCGGGTCGTGAGAGCGCGCTTCGCGCCCTCCAGGCCGTCGGCTTCCAGATCACCTCGATCCGCGACGTGACGCCGATTCCGCACAACGGCGTCCGCCCGTCGAAGCGCCGCCGCGTCTGATGATTTCGGCCAAAGTGGGACTTTGGCCGAGGCTCTAGGACGAAAAGAAGTTTAAAATCCGGGCTTTGCGGGACGCCGCCCAAGCCCACTGCCAAGGAAGAAACATGGCCGTCAACGCGAAGAACTGGCAGGAACTCAAGAAGCCGAACGCGCTGGAGCGCAAGCCCGGGACCGACGTCCGCCGCAAGGCCTCGTTCGTCGCCGAGCCGCTGGAGCGCGGGTTCGGCATGACGCTGGGCAACAGCCTGCGCCGCGTGCTCCTCTCGTCGCTGCAGGGCGCGGCGGTGACGTCGATCAAGATCGACGGCGTGCTTCACGAGTTCTCGTCGCTTGCGGGTGTCCGCGAGGACGTCACCGACATCATCCTCAACGTGAAGCAGATCGCGCTGAAGATGGAAGGCGAGGGCCCGAAGCGGCTGCACCTGTCGGCGACCGGCCCGGGCGAAGTCACCGCGGGCCAGATCGCGACCAGCGGCGACATCGAGGTCACCAACCCCGACCTCGTCATCTGTCATCTCGACGATGGCGCGACGCTCAACATGGAACTGACCGCCGACATCGGCAAGGGCTACGTCCCCTCGGCCGCCAACCGTCCGGTTGACGCGCCGATCGGCCTGATCCCGGTCGACAGCCTGTACAGCCCGGTCCGCCAAGTCGCCTACAAGGTGGAAAACACCCGCGTCGGCCAGGAACTGGACTATGACAAGCTGACGCTGACCATCGAAACCGACGGCACGGTCAGCCCGGAAGACGCGCTCGGTTATTCCGCGCGCATCCTCCAGGACCAGCTGCAGCTGTTCGTCCACTTCGACGACAGCATGGTTCGTGCCCCGGCGGGTGCGGCGATGGGCGGCGGCGCGCCAGCGATCGGCGGCGCGGCGGGCGAACCGAGCGCGGCGGACACCAACCAGCTCAACCGTTACCTTCTCAAGAAGGTCGACGAGCTGGAACTGTCGGTCCGTTCGGCCAACTGCCTGAAGAACGACAACATCATCTACATCGGCGACCTGGTCCAGAAGACCGAGGCCGAGATGCTCCGCACGCCGAACTTCGGCCGCAAGAGCCTCAACGAGATCAAGGAAGTCCTTGCCTCGATGGGCCTGCGCCTCGGCATGGACATCCCCGGCTGGCCGCCGGAAAACATCGAGGAAATGGCCAAGAAGCTCGAACAAGAGCTGCTCGGCTAAACTGGACCGGACCCGCCCGCGTGGCGGGTCCGCTTCGATCACGGGTTTGGGCGGTGCCCGTCATCACCGCCTGGCTCGGGTTACCTGATACGGACCCCCGACGAACGAAGGAAAAGAACCATGCGCCATCGTGTTGGCCATCGTAAGCTTCAGCGCACCTCCAGCCACCGCGCGGCCCTGTTCCGCAATATGGCGGCGGCCCTCATCAAGCATGAGCAGATCAAGACCACCTCGGCCAAGGCGAAGGAGCTTCGTCCCTATGTCGAGAAGCTGATCACGCTCGCCAAGAAGGGTGGCCTGTCGAACCGCCGCCTGGCCCATGCCCGCCTGATGGACGATACGCAGCTGACCAAGCTGTTCGACGTGCTGGCGGCCCGCTACGCCGATCGTGAAGGCGGCTATACCCGCATCATCAAGGCCGGCATCCGCAAGGCCGACGCCGCGCCGATCTCGATTATCGAGTTCGTCGACCGCGACGTCGACGCCAAGGGCCAGGATTCGGGCCCGGTCGAGGTCGACGAGGAAGTCGAGGCCTAAGCTTCGGCTGATCGAGCAATCATGAGGGGCCGCGGAGGGGGACTTCCGCGGCCCCTTCTTTTTGGCGCGGCCACCGATCGTCCCAATTCGCGACAGATATTCTCCCTTAATTGAACTATTTCGCCGCCGCGCGTTGAACATGGCGTTCGCGATCCTGCGAACGTGTACGGTGGCGCTCGCACCCTCGAGATCGCCGCGTGAGGGGAAATCATGGCAGCGCTATTCACGACCGGTAACGACGATGTGAACTTCGGCATCCTGACGGCCGAGCAGAAGGAGGCGATTGCCGCCGCCGCCGCGAACGGGACGATCGCCGAGATCTACGAGGCTCTCGACGGCAACGACTTCATCACGCTGCCCGACCTCGCCGAGGCGGAGCTAACACCGGGCGTGTCCTGGGATTTCACTCGCACCTTCTACGCCGGCGGCGGCGATGACGCGATCATCGGCGGCGACGGCAACGACCGGATCGACGCCGGCGCCGGGAATGACATCCTGGTCGGGGGATCGGCGACGATGTGCTGACCGGTGGCGAAGGGGTCGACATCGCCGATTATTCGACGGCTTCGGCCGGCGTTACCGTGAACCTGACGGTAGCCGGGGCGCAGACCACCGGCGGCGCCGGCACCGACACGCTGAGCGGCATTGAATCGATCAACGGGTCAATTTTCGCCGATGCGCTGACCGGTAACGAGGGCGCCAACAGCCTGTTCGGGATGGAGGGCGCCGACACGCTCCACGCTGCGGGCGGCGACGACTTCCTGTCCGGCGGCGCGGGCGACGACCTGATCGACGGCGGCAGCGGGACCGACACGGCCAGCTACACCGGGTCGGTCAGCGGGGTGACGGTCAGCCTGGCAAAGGCCGGCGCGCAGGTGACCGGCGGCGCGGGCACCGACACGCTGATCGGCATCGAAAACCTGATCGGGTCGTCCTACGGCGACGCGCTGACGGGCAACAGCCTTGCCAACACGCTGACCGGCAATGCCGGCGACGACACGATCGACGGCGGCGCCGGCGCCGACCTGATGGTCGGCGGCACGGGCGACGACCTCTATTATGTCGACAACGCCGGCGACGTGGTCTCCGAAAACGCCGGCGGCGGGATCGACGAGGTTCGCTCGACGATCAGCTTCACCCTGTCGGCCAATGTCGAAAATCTGCGCCTGTCGGGCGCCGCGACCAGCGGAACCGGCAATGCGCTCGACAACATCATTCGCGGCACCGACGCCGCCAATTCCCTGTACGGCCTCGACGGTGCGGACCGGCTCTACGGCAACGGTGGCGACGACACGATCGAAGGCGGCGCGGGCGACGACTACCTGTTCGGCAATCTCGGCAACGACACGCTGAACGGTGGCGCCGGATACGACCGGATGTACGGCGGGGTCGGCGACGACACTTACATCGTCAACGATGCGGACGACTACGCCTACGAGCTGGCCGGTGAAGGAAACGACCGGGTGGTCGCGTCGGTGGATCACCAGCTTCGTAGCGATGTCGAGGACCTAACCCTGACCGGCACCGCCGCGATCGGCGAGGGCAACGCTTCCGCCAACGTCATCGTCGGCACGGACCTGGCCAACAAGCTTTATGGCTATGACGGCAATGACGTGCTGGTCGGGAACGGCGGCGACGATTATCTGCTCGGCGGCGCGGGCAACGACCAGTTGACCGGCGGCGCGGGTTATGACCGCAACTACGGCGGCACCGGCGACGACACCTACATCGTCACCGACCTTACCGATTACGCCTACGAGAATGCCGGTGAGGGCTATGACACCGTTATCGCCTCTCTCAATCACCAGCTTCGCGCCAATATCGAGCAGCTGGTGCTGGCGACGGGCACCGCGGACCTGCGCGGGTTCGGCACGGACATCGACAACTCCCTGGTCGGCAACAGCGGTGACAATCTGCTGTACGGTCGCGGGGTAGCGACGCGATCCTTGGCAATGCCGGCAACGACATCCTGTACGGCGACGACGGCAATGACACGCTGAATGGCGGAACCGGGCAGGACCGCTTCTACGGCGGGACCGGTGCCGACATCTTCGCTTTCGACGACGGCGACTTCGCGGGGATGAGCAGCGGCACCGCCGACCGCATCCACGACTTCAGCCAGCTGGAAGGTGATCGCATCTCCTTGGCCGACGTCGATGCCAACGCATCGCTGGCGTCCGACCAGGCATTCACCTTCGTCGGCACCGCCGCGTTCAGCGGCGTCGCGGGCGAGCTTCGTTATCAGCAGATCGTCGGCAACACCTATGTCCAGGGTGACATCAATGGCGATGGCGTCGCAGACTTCTGGATCCGCGTCGAAGGCCTGCACACGCTCGCCGCGAGCGATTTCCTGCTTTGAGGAACGAGCCGGGGGCCACGGTCCCCGGCCCGACTCGGGGCGTGTCGCGATCATCTATTAACCGACCGCTCACCATTTCCGGCAATCCCCGGTTAGCGAAGAACCGCTTAACGAGTTTTCCGGGGGCCGGTGAGAGGCCTTGAGTATGAGTGCGTTCGGGAAATGCGGAGGCGGCGGCCGCCGGAGCGTGGCGCGTGAGGCTGCGCCGCTGATGGCCCTGCTGACCACGCTACAACAGGCCTGTCCGGCCATTGCCGTCAATGTGTCACGAAGCGGATGTCGCCTTCGCGCCGGCGTCATCCCGGCGATCGGCGAAGAGCTGATGATCAGCATCGATCGCGTCCGTACCTTCGGGACGGTGCGATGGATCGCCAATGATCACTTCGGCATCGAATTCGACCAGCCGCTGTCGCTCGACGAAATACGGTCGCTGCGAATTCACGTGGCACTGGACCGCGGCGTCCGCCCCGGATTGCGAGCGACCATGGAAGACTGGACGCTGAGCCGGGCGCGATAGTTTCAGAGCAGCAGGTCGCTCGCGCTTAGCGCATGGAGTCCATCGACCCTGATCCAGAAATCGGCCACGCCGTCGCCATCCATATCGCCCTGGACATAGGTGTTGCCGACGATCTGCTGGTAGCGCAGTTCGCCCGCCACCCCGCTGAATGCGGCCGTGCCGACGAAGGTGAATGCCTGGTCGGCATCGAGCATTGGGTTGGCGTCGACCTGCTCCAGCGAAATACGGTCGCCTTCGGCCTGACTGAAATCGTGGATCCGGTCAGCGGTACCGCTGCTCATCCCTGCAAAGTCGCCGTCGGCAAACCCGAAGGTGTCCGCGCCCGACCCGCCGTAGAGGCGGTCGAGGCCGGATCCTCCGAACAGGGTATCGTCGCCGACCTCGCCGTAGATGATGTCGTTGCCGGAATTGCCGTTGATCGTGTCGCTGCCGTCGCGACCGTAGAGCAAGTTGGCGCCGCTGTTGCCGACGATCATGTTGTCGAGCCCGTTGCCGTAACCGCGCAGGTCGGCGGTCCCGTCGAGCACCAGCTGTTCGATGTTCGCGCGCAACTGATGATTGATCGACGCGACGACCGTGTCGTAGCCTTCGCCGCCGTTTTCGTAGGCGTAGTCGGTAGCGTCGGTGACGATGTAGGTATCGTCCCCGACGCTACCGTACATGCGGTCATAGCCACCACCGCCGCTCATCGTATCGTCGCCCTCGCCGCCGAGCAGGTAATCGTCGCCGCCACCGCCAGACAGTTCGTCACGCCCCCGTATCCGTAGAGCTTGTTGGCAGCGCCGTTGCCGAGAATGACGTTGTCGCTGGCGTTGCCCTTGCCGATGGCGGCGGCGCCGGTCAGCGTCAGGTCCTCGACCTCCGCGCGGAGTTGATGATCAATGGACGAGATGACGCTGTCTTGGCCTTCACCTGCCAACTCATAGGCATAATCGTCGACGTCGTTGACGATGTAGGTGTCGTCGCCCGTGCCGCCATACATGCGGTCATAGCCGGCGCCGCCCGTCAGCTGGTCGTTGCCGCCCGCGCCCCGCAGTATGTCGTCGCCGTCCGACCCGTCGAGCGCGTTGGCCAGCGAATTGCCAGTAATCACATCGTTGAAGGCGGACCCGACCACATCCTCGATGCTCACAAGGCTGTCGGTGCCGGCAGCGCCGGTCGATCCGCCGGTCCCGTCGTTCTGGAGCGTCACTCGTACGGCGCCCGATGCCGAGGCGTATGAAGCGGTGTCTTTTCCGTCGCCCCCGTCAAGGACGTCATTGCCAAGCCCGCCGTCCAGGATGTCGTTGCCTGCGCGCCCCTCAAACACATTCGCGCTGGCATCGCCCACCAGCATGTCATCCAGGTGCGTACTTCCGACGTTTTCGATGCCCGCTATCGTTCCGACGTTGCCATAACCATCGACCGTCGATCCCTTCGAAAGATCGACGGACCACCCGCTGGTGGCAGCCGCCGCAAGCTCAGCGAATCCGTCGCCGTTCGTGTCGGGAATGAGCCAGCCGTTCGGAGCGACGAAAAGGTTCAGGACGTCGATTCCGTCGCCTCCATCGAGCACCGCTGCGGCGGAAAGCATCTGGAAAAAATCGTTTCCGCCATGACCGTAGAGGAAATCACCGCGACTGCCCGTGAGAAAATTAGGGTCGTCGTTGCCGTGAAACGTATCGACGAAAGCCGTGTCACCACCGAGCGATTCAATCCCCACCATTGTCTCGACGTTTCCGTAGCCGTCGTTCGAAATAGTTCCGGTCCGCAGGTCAGCTACCGCACCTTGCGTGGCACGCGCTTCATAGAAACTCACTCGGTCACCAAGGTCGTTCGACACGAAGCCGTCGTCGCTACCGCCGTCAAAATAATCGACGCCGTCGTTGCCGCGCATCAGATCATTGTTCGCACCACCAAATAGCTGGTCCGCACCAAGCCCGCCCCTGAGCTGATCTCTTCCGTTTCCGCCGTAGATAAAATCGTCGCCGGTCGCAGTCGTATTATTGTCGCCATAATCGCCCTGAAGCGTGTCGTTGCCATCGCCGCCGTAAAGCGTGTCGCCTCCGCTGCCGCCGTCGATAAAGTCATTCCCGCCACCGCCATCGATAACGTTGGATCCGGCATCGCCGCCCAAGCCGTCGGAAAAGCTTGATCCGATCAGATTTTCGATACGGATGAGCGTGTCGCGACCATCCGCGCCGTCGAAGTAAGCCGCGCCAAGGTCGATATCCACGCCGCCATTCGCATTGGCATAGCTCGCCGTATCGGTTCCGTCGCCGCCGTCGATCACATCATCCCCCCCATTGCCGATGATGACGTCGTTGCCGGCAAGGCCGCGGATCGTCTCGCTGGTACTGGTGCCAGAGAGAGTCTCGGAGTCATCGGTCCCGATGACGCTGGCTGCCAGTTTCAGCTGGTTGGACCCTTCGCTGGTCTCGGCGAGGGCGAAGGTGCCGTTGGCGATGGTCAGGGTCTGGTCTGCCAGGCCGTCGCCGTTAGTATCGACCTGCAACAGCGTCGTCGCGCCGGAAATCTGGAACCGGTATTCCCCGGCCGTACCACTGAAGGCTGCCCCGCCGATGAACTTGTCGGCAAGCGCACCTCCGCCATTGATGACGGAATCGTTGAAGCTGAGGTCGATCATGTCGTCGCCGTCGAAGTCGGTGATGACGTCGCCGTTCATGGCAAGGACGGACGCGACATAGTCGAGGATGTCGGCGCCGCCGTTGCCGGTATAAGTATCGCCGCCGGCGGTCGCCTGATAGTTGGTGCCGAAGACGTCGATGCCGTTATGGCCGATGAAGACGTCCGAGCCGCTCATGGAATTGATAAAGGCCAGCCGGACGTCGCCGGTCACTGAAGACGCATCGATGGTGGTCCCGGTCGTGAGGTTGTCCCCCATGATATAGACGTCTTCGGCATTCAGCGCGGTGCTTGATATGCCATTGGCACTGGCGGTGATGTTGCCGGTGGAGCCGGTGACAATGATCGTGCCGCCGAGGCTGTTGTCGAAATAGAAGCGAACGGTATCCGCGCCGCCGCCGGCATCGACCCAGTTATTGCCGCGGCCGGCAATGATGGAGTCGGCAATCGCGCTACCGGTGATGGTGTCGCTGCCGTTGCCGGTCGTGATGTTCAACGGGAAACTGGCCGCAGAGGTAAAACCGCTGGCGTTGATGACGTCATCGTAATCGCCAGTGCCAGTCGTGTTGAGCGTGATGCGCTCGACCGACGTCATCGACGTGTTAAGAAGACCGGCGCCGTCCGTGACCAGCGTCGCTGTCACCGTGTAGGTGCGCGGACCGGCGAAGGAATCGAACCGGGCCACGTCCCCCATGACGATGGTGAGCCGGTCGTTGCCCGTTCCGCCGTCGACCGTATCCGCGCCTTGGGTCGCATTGATGGTGTCACTCCCGCTCAATCCGAAGATGCTGTCGGCGTCCTTCGTGCCGGTGAGCGTGTCGTTGCCCGCGGTTCCGTTGATGATTGCCATTGGTCCCCCTTGAAATGAACGCATGGGCGGACTCAGTCAGGCCAACCACAGCGCCTGTTCAATTTCGCTACGCAGCGAATGAGGTAAACTTGCGTTAACCCCGCCGGCGATGTCATGAAGTTGTCCTGAAGATGTTCTGAAGAATCGGGGGAGGGGCGTCTCGATGACGAGTCATCACCGGTTGAAACCGCAAGAACGTCACCGCTGGTGCTTCGGCCGGTGTGTGTTCGATGAACAATGCTGGACGCTGACCGTCGACGGACGACGAGTCGCGATCGAATGCAAACCCTTGGAAATCCTGTCGGAGTTGCTGCTCAATGCCGGCTCGGTAGTCACCAAGGCAGAGTTGCTGGACCGAATCTGGCCCGATGTGACGGTGGTCGAGGCATCGCTTCCGACAGCGATCCGAAAGCTCCGCCTGGCGATCGGTGACTGCCGGCCGGATTTGCCGATGATCGAGACGGTAACGGGGATCGGCTACCGCTTTGCCGCTCCGGTCCGGGAAGCGGCGGTCTCCTCGCCGGTCGTCGAGGCGCAGACCCCTGCGCGTGCCGGGAAACGGCAACGGCTGTTTCTTTCGACCGTTTCGCTCGGACTCGCCGCGCTCGTGGGTGCGGGCGGTTCCCAATTCGTCAGCAGCGACCGGGCGGTGTCGCCGCCGAGCCCCTATTCCGCCGAGCAGCGGGCACAGATCGCGGCGATGCGGAAGTTGGATGTGCCCGCGCTGGAATCGATGTTGGCTGCCGGTTGGAACCCGAACGAACTCTACGAACGCGGCGGTCCCGATGCGCTCCAATACTTGCTGAACATCTGCGAATGGGACCCCCAGCACGATCGGCGAAAGGCGCTACTGGCCGCACGCACGCTGATCGACGCGAACGACAATATTTTCTACCGCAACCGCTTTGGCGATACGGCCTATTCGATCGCCAAGGCCGACCGTTATTGCGGGCCCGACCATCCCGTCACGCAGATGCTCCACAGGATTTGCGCCTCGGGTGTCCGGGAGAATGGCAATCGCTGCATGGCGACCTACGCGCTGGAGCGCGGCGAACGCTTCTGACAGGTGGCGGCCCGCAGTCGTTAAGGTTCCTGAACGAATGGCTTCATCCCCATTCAGGACCAATGCAGCCCGAATCGCGCAAAAGCGTTGTCATGGTTAAGGCCGCGCTCGTGCGGACCTCCCAGTGACGTGCGTATTAAGGAGAGTGCCATGAAGGCTGTGACGAAGATCCTGACCGGAGCTGCCGGTCTCGCCGCGGTGGTTGGCTTCGCAAGCCCGGCCGCTGCGCAATATTACCCGAATCCGGGCTATGGCTATGGCAACAACAGCGTTGGCCAGGTCATCGGCCAGATCCTGGGCTATGGCCGTTATCCGTACGGCAACCAGGGCTATGGCTACATGAACAACAACATGCTGGTCGACCAGTGCGCCCGCGCCGTCGAAGCCCGCCTTGGTGGCGGCTACGGCTACAACAATGGCTACGGCGGTTATGGTGGCTACGGCTACAACAACTATGGCGGCGGTGGCCGCGTCCAGGGCATCACCTCGGTCGAGCGCAAGAATTCGGGCGTTCGCGTGAAGGGTGTCGCCACGTCGGGCGGCCGCTACGGCGGTGGTTACGGCAGCTATGGCTACAACCAGCAGTATCCGGACATCCGGTTTAACTGTAAGGTCGACTTCAATGGCCGGATCACCGACCTCGACCTCAACCGGATCAACACCCGCAACTACGGCTATCGCGGCTGGTAAGCCCCGGCAGCACTAGCAAAGAGGAAGCGCGCGTCCCCCACGGGGCGCGCGCTTTCGTTTGTTTACAGGCGCGGCGCGGCTGCCTATCGGCCAGCCATGACGGCGCAGCAGAGCCATTTGGCCGATTCCATCCTGATCATCGACTTCGGCAGCCAGGTCACCCAGCTGATCGCGCGGCGGGTGCGCGAGGCAGGCGTCTATTGCGAAATCGCCCCGTTCCAGAATGCCGGAAGCGCGATCGAGCGGTCGCGGCCGAAGGGCGTGATCCTCAGCGGTTCGCCCGCCGGCGTTCCCGAGGCGAACAGCCCGCGCGCACCGCAGGCGGTGTTCGACCTTGGCGTCCCGATCCTCGGCATTTGTTACGGCCAGCAGGTGATGAGCCACCAGCTCGGCGGGCGGGTCGAAGCCGGCAACAATGGCGAGTGGGAAGGCGAGTTCGGCCGGGCTTTCATCACCATTACCGAGGATTGCCCGCTGTTCGACGGCCTGTGGGCGGTCGGCGAGCGTCACCAGGTGTGGATGAGTCACGGCGACAAGGTCACCGAGTTCGCGCCCGGTTTCCGCATTGTCGCGGTCAGCGACGGCGCGCCGTTCGCGGTCATCGCCGACGAGCAACGGCAATTCTACGGCACCCAGTTCCATCCCGAGGTCCACCACACGCCCGACGGCGCGAAATTGCTCGCCAACTTCGTCCACAAGGTGTGCGGCATCGAAGGTGACTGGTCGATGGGCGCTTATCGTGACGCCAAGATCCAGGAGATTCGCGACCAGGTCGGCGATGGCCGGGTGATTTGCGGCCTGTCGGGCGGGGTCGACAGCTCGGTCGCCGCCATCCTCATCCACGAGGCGATCGGCAGCCAGCTGACTTGCGTGTTCGTCGATCACGGCCTGCTTCGCCTCAACGAGCGGGAGCAGGTCGAGAGCCTGTTCCGCGACCATTACAACATCCCGCTGGTGGTGGTGGACGCCGAGGAGCGCTTCATGCGCGGGTTGGAGGGTGTCACCGACCCGGAGGCCAAGCGCAAGTTCATCGGCGGCGAGTTCATCGCCGTGTTCGAGGAGGAAGCGAAGAAGCTCGGCGGCGCGGACTTCCTTGCGCAGGGCACGCTCTACCCGGACGTCATCGAAAGCGTCAGCTTCACCGGCGGGCCGTCGGTGACGATCAAGAGCCACCACAATGTCGGCGGCTTGCCCGAGCGGATGAACATGAAGCTGGTCGAGCCGCTGCGCGAACTGTTCAAGGACGAGGTCCGGGTGCTGGGCAAGGAACTTGGCCTCAACGACCAGTTCGTCGGCCGCCACCCGTTCCCCGGTCCAGGCCTCGCCATCCGCATCCCCGGCGAGGTGACGAAGGAGCGTTGCGACATCCTTCGCAAGGCCGACGCCATCTACCTTGAGGAAATCCGCAACGCCGGGCTGTACGATGCGATCTGGCAGGCGTTCGCGGTGCTGCTGCCGGTGCGGACGGTCGGCGTGATGGGCGATTACCGCACCTACGACAGCGTCTGCGGCCTCCGCGCCGTCACCAGCGTCGATGGGATGACCGCTGACATCTACCCGTTCGACGCGGCCTTCCTGTCGGGCTGCGCAACCCGCATCATCAACGAGGTCAAGGGCATCAACCGCGTCGTCTACGACTACACGTCGAAGCCGCCGGGCACCATCGAGTGGGAATGAGCCGAAAGGCCGCCTCGCCGCCGCGTCAGGCGCTTCTTTCGGCCCTGTTCGCGCTGCTCTTGGCGGTGCGGTTGGCGACGCCGTTCGGCTTCATGCCGGGCGAGGCGGGCGGGCAGCTGGCGCTGGTCGAATGCCCGGACATCTATCCGCACCTCAGACCCGCCATCGCCGCCGACCATGGCGGGATGCATCATGCGCCGGGCCGTGGAGAGGATGGCAAGAAGACCGCGAGCGCTTCGACGGTCTGCCCGTTCGCTGCGGGCATGGCGGCGGCGGGTCCGCTGCCCGCACCGCTGCTGGCCATCGCCCCGCCCGATTGGTCCAAGCTGCCCGTCGCCGAGGCCGTCCCAACCGCCCCGAACATCGTCGCACGACCCGCGCCGCCGCCTCCAGCGCGTGCGCCGCCGATCGACTGATCCCACCTTTGCAGGCCGCTTGAAGATTGGATCCGCGTGCGCCCGATGGCGTGCGCGCGACGGAGTTTGAATGATGAAGAAATTGACGATCCTGCCGGGCCTCGCGCTCGGCCTGCTGGCGCTTGGTGCGCCGGCCCACGCTGACCACGGCCTCGCCGGCCAAGGCGGCAGCGCGGGCAATGTACTGTCGCCCTCGACGCTGCCCAAGGGCGCTTTCGCCTTCAGCTTCGGCCTTGGCCTCGCCGTGCCGGAAAAGCGAACAGACGCCGAACTGGCCGCGCTGACCGCCGACCATATCCACGCCCATGCCGGCGACTATACGCTGACCGGCGTGCTCGGCCTCGCCTATGGCCTCACGGACCGGATCAGCCTGTCGGCCTCGGTGCCTTACGTCCGCCGCGACGGGCTGCGGGCCGGGGTGCACGACCATCATTCGACGGTTGTGAACCGTGCGGAGGCGCTCGGCACGGTCAGTGGCCTCGGCGACGTGCGGGTGACGGCGCAAGCGCGGGTCATCGACTGGCACGGCGGCGGGCTATCGCTGGTCGCGGGCCTCAAGGCGCCGACCGGCCACACGTCGCAAGCCGGCGACAACGGCGAACTGCTCGAAGTCGAGCACCAGCCGGGCAGCGGTAGCTGGGACCTGATCACCGGAGCGGCGATCGGCGGCAAGATCGGAAGGGCCGACATTGCCGTCTCGGCGAGCCGCGAGTGGACCACCACCGGCGAGCGCGAGACCGAGCTGGGCGACCGCACGCTGGTCGGCCTGTCGCTGTCCCGCACGCTCGGCGCGATGGCGCACCATGACGACAGCGGCGAGGCGCCGCACGGCCATGATGCGACGGCGCTGTTCGTCGAAGCGACCTACGAAGCGGAGGGCAAGCAGGAGATTGCGGGCGTGGTCGAGGCGAATGGCGGATCGAAGGCGATCTGGCTGTCGCCCGGCGCGCGTCGCGAATGGGCCAGCGGCTGGTCGGCCGGGGCAGCGGTCGGCGTGCCGTTGTGGCAGAAGGTCGGCCTGTCGCACCCCGCCAACAAGCTGCGCGCGACGCTGTCGCTGGGGCGGCGCTTCTAGCCGGAGGAGCCCCCATCCTTCCGGCGCGGGTGGGGGCGACCGGCATTGGCCGCTTGACGGGGCGCCCAACTGCCCTACGGCGCGATGCCATGATCACCCTCTACGGCATTCCCAACTGCGACACGGTCAAGAAGGCGCGGTCCTGGCTGGAGGCGCGCGGCGTCGCCTACGCGTTCCACGACTACAAGAAGGCGGGGGCCGACCCGGCGCTGTTGAAGGGCTGGGCGGACGAACTCGGCTGGGAAGCGCTGCTCAACCGGTCAGGGACGACGTTTCGCAAACTCGACGAGGCCGACAAGACCAACCTCGACGAGGACAAGGCGATCATGCTGATGGCGATGCAGCCCTCGCTGATCCGCCGCCCGCTGCTCGACAAGGACGGCGAACTGATCGTCGGCTTCAAGCAATCGACCTATGAGGATGCCGGCCTGGCCTGAGGCGCTTGCCCGACGACGATCGTCGCGGCACACTTGCCCGGCAAACGGGGAGGGGCCGATGGAAGACGCAGGGACACGATCCGCAGTGCCGGCATGGTACTGGTTCATCGCGGTGGCGGCGCTGCTGTTCGAACTGTCCGGCTGCTACGCCTACTACCTGCAGGTCTCGGTCGATCCCGCGACGATGACGCTGGACCAGCGGACGTTGGCCGAGGCCACTCCCGGATGGATGCTGGCGGCCTATGGGCTGGCGGTCGGCGTCGGGCTGGTCGGCGCGATCGGCCTGCTTCTGCGGCACCGCTTTGCAGTGACGGCCCTGCTGATTTCGCTGGTCGCGGTGGTCATCCAGTTCGGCGGCATCCTGATCGTTCCCGCGCTTCGGCAGTCGATGTCGTCGGACCAGTTCCTCGGGCCGATCATCATCTTCCTGCTCTCGTACGGGCTGTGGCATTTTGCGCGGATGGCCGCGCGGCGCGGCTGGCTTCGCTGAGCGCACAAAAAAGGGCGCACCGCGAGGTGCGCCCTTTTCCGTGATGGGAGACCGTTGAAAGTCCTAGGACTTCGGCTTCTTGACCTTCGTCCGGGTGCCAATGGTGATCTTTTCCTGATCGGTCGTGGTGGTGGCGGTCGTCGATGTCGACGGCGCCAGCGGATCGCTGCTCGTCGAAGACGGGACGGCCGGCGTGGCTGGCGTCGCAGCCGTCGCCGGGGTTGCCGGGATCGCGGGGCTGTCCGCGGTCGGCGGCGTGGCGGGGGTTGCCGGGATCGCTGGAGTCGCTGGAGTCGCCGGCGTTGCCTGCGACAGCGCCGGGGCGGCGGCAAGGCCGGTCAGGGCGATCAGAAGCTTGAAAGCCATAAAGGGCAGTTCCTTTTCTTTTGGTCGGGCCCCAAGGGGGAGAAGGGCCCGTCGACCCTGTCTGGCGGTTCGAGCCGTTAAACCGAAGCGGTTCACGGCGGGTGGAGCCCACCTTGGGGTTGGCCGAAAGCCATACTTCCGCCTGTCCTGCCCATGGCTCGCCTTGTCTCGACGGAGCGCCGCGGCACGCCTAAACAGGACCGATGTCCACCTTTACCATCGACAGCGCGACCAGCCGCGCGACTCCCTCCCCGATGCCGGGCAAGCGCATGACCGTCCCCGCCATCCGCGGCCGCAAGGTGGACGGGACGACCGCCGAGCCTTTGGTGATGCTGACCGCCTACACGATGCGCACGGCGCAACTGCTCGACCCGCATTGCGAGATGCTGCTGGTCGGAGACAGCCTGGGGCAGGTGATCTACGGCCTTCCGTCGACCGTGCCGGTGACGATGGAGATGATGTGCGCCCACGGCGCGGCGGTGGTGCGCGGCAGCTGGCACGCCCTGGTCGCGGTCGACATGCCGTTCGGAAGCTATGAAGGCTCACCCGAGCAGGCGTTCGCCAGCGCCTCGAGGATCATGAAGGAAAGCGGCTGCGCGGCGGTCAAGCTGGAAGGCGGGGAGGCGATGGCGCCGACGATTGCCTTCCTGACGGCGCGCGGGATCCCGGTGATCGGCCATGTCGGCCTGACTCCGCAGGCGGTCAACATCCTCGGCGGCTATGGCGCCCGCGGCAAGTCGGAGGCGGAAGCCGCGAAGATCGTCGGCGACGCGCGCGCGGTCGCCGATTCCGGCGCGTTCTGCGTCGTGGTCGAAGGCGTGATGGAAACGATTGCCGACGAGGTCACCCGTGCCATCCCGGTCCCGACCATCGGCATCGGCGCATCGGCCAACTGCGACGGCCAGGTGCTGGTGACCGAAGACATGCTTGGCCTGTTCGAGCGTACCCCGCGTTTCGTCAAACGTTACGACGACCTCGCGACGCGGATCGGGGAGGCGGCCGCACAATATCGCGACGAGGTGCGCGGCCGCAGCTTCCCCACCGCGGACCAGACATACCGCCCGAAGGCTTAGGGACCCTTTGCCTTTTTCCGCCTGCGCGCTAGAGCGTGCCAGCATTTGTTCATCCGGGGCGGGGAATGAAGCGGTCGGACCGATGCCCCGGTATTGATTGACGAGGATAGACTTGGCGCTTCCCCCGAAAGCAGCGATAGTTTCGTTCGCGAAGTCGACGAGAATCTTCGCCGCGACCAGATGGCCCATGCGGCCAAGAAATACGGCAATTGGGCGATCGTCGCGGCCGGGTTGTTCCTGCTCGCCGTCGGCGGTTTCCTTTTCTGGAAAGACCGGCAGGCGAAGGCCGCCGAGGCGTCGACCGAGCAGCTGGTCGAGGCGCTGCAGGGCGCCAGCGACAAGAGCAAGGACGCGTCGACCAAAGCTGCCCTGGACCGGCTGGCCCAGTCGGATTCCGAAGGTGTCGAGGCCAGCGCCCGCCTGGCTCGCGCCGCGATCGCGCTGGAATCGAATGACCGCGCAACCGCCCTGTCGATCTACAAGGCGGTTGCCGCCGACAAGGACCTGACCCAGGCGTACCGTGACGTCGCGCTGATCCGCGGCACCGCCCTGGAATATGATTCGCTGAAGCCCGACGATGTCATCGCCCGGCTGCAGCCCCTGGCCGAGCCCGGCAATCCCTTCTTCGGATCGGCCGGTGAGATGACGGCGCTGGCGCTGATGGCCAAGGGGCAAAAGGCCGCCGCCGGCCAGCTGTTCGCCAAGATCGCCGCCGACAAGGAAACACCAGACACCATCCGTGCCCGCGCAGTGCAGGTGGCCGGCACGCTGGGCGTCGACGCCAGCGCGTCGCTCCCCGCCGGCGATGCGGCCCAAGGCCAATAGGACATTCCATGAATCGTACCCTTACCCAAGCGACCGCCGTGCTGCTCGCGGCCAGCCTGTTGGCCGGCTGCGGCGTCATCAAGGGCAAGAAAAAGGCCACGCCGACGATCGGTGACCGGGTCTCGGTGCTGGTCAATGAAATCGACATCGCCGTCGACGAGACGACGGCCGCGGTGCCGATGGAGCTGCCCGGTGCGGTCGACAATGCCGACTGGATGCAGTCGGGCGGCAACGCGTCGAAGTCGGTTGGCCATGTCGCGCTCGGCCAGTCGCTGGGGCTGGCCTGGTCGACGCAGATCGGCAGCGGCAGCGGCAAGAAGGAACGGCTGGGCGGTGGTCCGGTCGTCGCCGGCGGCAAGGTCTTCACGATCGACACGACGTCGACCGTGCGCGCTTTCTCCGCGGCGAACGGCAGCACGGTGTGGGAGGCTCAGTTCGGCACCGAGAAGGGCAACAGTGCCTCGCTGTTCGGCGGCGGCGTCGCGACCGACGGTACGCGCGTCTACGCCACCAACGGCCTTGGCTACGTCGCGGCATTCGATGCGAACACCGGCGCGGTCGTCTGGACGAAGCAGCCGGGCGGCCCGCTGCGCGGCCAGCCGACGGTCGATGGCGATGCCGTCTATGTCATGAGCCAGGACAACCAGATTTTCTCGCTGAAGGCGTCGGACGGGACGACCAACTGGTCGCAGGCGGCGAGCCTGGAAATTGCGGGCGTGTTCGGGTCCGGTTCGCCGGCCTCGGCACGCGGCACGATCGTGGCCGGCTTCTCGTCGGGTGAACTCAACGCCTACCGCTACGAGAATGGGCGCCAGGTGTGGCAGGACGCTCTGTCGCGCACCGCCATCTCGACCGGTGTCGCGGCATTGAGCGACATTGACGCCGACCCGGTGATCGACGGCAATTTCGTCTACGCGCTGGGCCAGGGCGGCCGCATGGTCGCGCTCGACATCAACTCGGGCGAGCGGGTGTGGGAACTCAACATGGCCGGCATCTCCACCCCGTGGGTGGCCGGCGATTGGCTGTTCGCGGTCAATGACAAGGCACAGCTGATCGCGGTGCAGCGCATGACCGGCAAGATTCGCTGGATTTCGCAGCTGCCGCGCTGGGAAAACGAGAAGAAGAAAAACGGTCCGATCTATTGGGCCGGCCCCGTCCTCGCGGGCAACCGCCTGATCCTCGCCAGCAGCGAGGGCTCGGTGGTCAATGTCGACCCGACCAACGGCAGCTTCCAGAGCCAGACCCACCTTAAAGCCGGGGTACGTTTCCAGCCGGTCGTGGCCGGTGGAACGCTCTTCCTGCTGACCGACGCCGGACGGCTGGTCGCCTTCCGCTAGGACACCAGCGCAGCCGTTTGAGTTGACGGAAGAGTGAGCGCGGGGCAGGGCATCCCCCATGCCCCAGCCCACCGTCGCCATCGTCGGCCGTCCCAACGTCGGCAAATCGACCCTGTTCAACCGCCTTGTCGGTAAGCGGGTCGCGCTGGTCGACGACCGTCCGGGCGTGACCCGTGACCGACGCGAGGGCGAGGGCAAGCTGCTCGGCCTGGAATTCAAGGTCATCGACACCGCCGGCTTCGAGGACGAGGATCCCGACAGCCTGCCGGGCCGGATGCGCGCGCAGACCGAGGCCGCGGTGCGCGATGCCGACGTCGCGCTGTTCCTGATCGATGGGCGCGAGGGGCTGACCCCGCTCGACGAGGAGATCGGCCGCTGGCTGCGCGGCGAGGACACGCCGGTGGTGGTTGCCGCCAACAAGGCCGAAGGCCAGGCGGGCGAGACGGGCCGGCTGGAGGCGTTCGCGCTCGGCCTGGGCGAGCCGTTCGCGCTGTCGGCGGAACATGGCGAGGGGCTGGTCGACCTGTTTGAAGCGCTGCGTCCGTTCGTCGAACGCGAGGACGACGAGGACGAAGCGGCCGAGGACGAGGAGGGCGGGCCGCTGAAGCTCGCCATCGTCGGCCGGCCCAACGCCGGCAAGTCGACGCTGGTCAACAAGATCCTTGGCGAAGAGCGGATGATCACCGGCCCCGAAGCCGGTATTACGCGCGATTCCATCTCGCTCGACTGGCAATGGACCGACCCCAAGGGCGAGACCCACGCCGTCCGGCTGGTCGACACGGCGGGGCTGCGCAAGCGCGCCAAGGTCGACGACAAGCTGGAACGGCTGTCGGTGCTCGATACCAAGCGGTCGATCGACCATGCGGAAGTCGTGGTGCTGCTGCTCGACGCCACGCGCGGGCTGGAGGTGCAGGACCTCAAGATCGCCTCCCAGGTGATCGAGGAGGGCCGAGCGCTGATGATTGCGGTCAACAAGTGGGACGTGGCCGAGAACGCCTCGTCGCTGTTCAACGGGATCAAGGCAGCGCTTGAAGAAGGCCTCAGCCAGCTGAAGGGGGTCCCGGTGCTGACCGTGTCGGCCCAGACCGGCAAGGGCATCGACACGCTGATCGGCGCCGCGCTGGAGCTTCGCGAGGGCTGGTCGCGGCGGGTCAGCACGGGCGAGCTGAACCGCTGGTTCGAGCGCGCGGTCGAAACCAATCCGCCGCCCGCGCCCGGCGGCAAGCGAATCAAGCTGCGCTACATCACACAGGTGAAGTCGCGCCCGCCGAGCTTCGTGGTGTTCGGCACGCGGGTGGACCAGCTTCCGAAGAGCTATGAGCGCTACCTGCTCAATTCGATGCGGCGCGATCTGAAGCTGGGTCCGGTGCCGCTTCGCCTTACCATGCGCGCGCCGAAAAATCCGTTCGACGACAAGCGATCATAACCGGCTCTTTACCCTTTGGGGCTTAAGCGGGGCGGGAACGACACCCTCAACCCCGGGGGCATGGAGCGAAACTTGGACGATCCGCGCGATTACGTCGACTGGGTGCATTTCGAGAAGTCGCGGGCCGAGCTTGGTCCGGGGTTCATCCGCATCCTCGGCTATTACCGTGAAGATGGCGCCAAGAGCGTCGCGGCGATCGAAGCGGCGATGCACGAGCAGAACACGGTCGCGCTGGTCATTCCGGCCCACACCCTCAAGGGCGAATCGCGCCAATTCGGGCCGAGCCGCTCGCCGCCGTCGCGGAGAAGATCGAGACGGTCGCGCGCATGTCGATCGAGACCCGGCGCTTTCCGGACGAGCTGGTGCCCGACGTGGTCGAACTCCGCCGCTTGTTCAACGCGACGCTGGAACTGTTCGAGCTTGCGACCAACCCGTTGCAGACCCGGGCCGTCAGCGGCGGGTTCGGCCGCAAGGTGGCCAACCAGGGCTTCGGCCGGATCTAATCTCCGGTTGGCGCGCCAAGCGTCGGCTGTCCTTTGCGCATCGGCTGGACCGAACCGCGCGCCAGGCTGCGCCATGCCCATTCGAGCGGTCCGTAGTGGTAGCGGTCGAGCCACCATTTCGACCACAGCAGCATCAGCGCCCAGACAAACGGCACGAACAGCCACGCCTGCCCGCGTGATAGCTCGGCGTAGAGGCCCCGGCAAAACCGAAGAACAGGAAGGTGCCGATGATCGTGCAGCCGATGTAGTTGCTGAACGCGGTCCGGCCGACCGCGGCCAGCCGCTCACTGAACGGCCCGGCGCGGCGGGTCAGCAGGATCGCCAGCGCGGCATAGCCCATCGCGACCACCGGCCGGAACAGCGGCGTGTAGCCGCCGTAGGCGCCGAACGCGTAGGGCGGCTCGAAATTGTGGCTCCACGCCCACCAGGCAAAAAAGCCGTAGACCAGCGCGCCGATGCCGAGCGTGGTCGCGGCGACCTTGCGGTAGCGGCGGTCGTCCCACTCGCCGGTAAGGAAGCCCGACTTGTACCCCGCCATGCCGAGGATCATCAGCGCCATCGTTTCCAGCCACAGCGGGCCAAAATCGAACGGTGACAGCAGGCCCTCGTCCTTCACGCTGGAGGTGAAGTGGGCGGGGATGGAGGCGTGGTCGGCCTTGTCCTTGGCGATCGTCTTGGCATCGGGAAACAGCCGGGCGCGGCCCTCCTTGAACTTCTTGACGTCCTCCGCCGTGCCGTTGCCCGACTGGACCAGCTCATATTTCTGAAGGCCCTGGTATGAAAAATAGGCGCTCATCCCCGCGTTCACGAGGAAACCGATCGCGGCGATGATGAACAGTTTCCGGGCGCTCAGCCGCTTAAACCAATACACCACCATGCCGACCGCGGCGTAGTGGGTCAGGATGTCGCCCCACCACAGGATGAAGAAGTGGGCGAGCCCAAACATCATCAGCACCAGCATCCGCGCGTAGTGGGCCCGGAAGGGTGAGCGGCCGGCGCGGATCGCCCGGTCGATGACCAGCATCAGCGACGCGCCGAACATGATCGAGAACAGGCTGCGCAGCTTGCCGTCGATGAAGAAGAAATTGGCCAGCCAGGTGAGCTTGTCGCCGAGCGCATCGAAGCCGAACGCGGGCGGATAGAAGTAGGCGATCTTGATCATCGCCATGCCAATGACGTTGACCGAAAAGATGCCCATCACCGCGACGCCGCGCGTGATGTCGAGTGAGCGGATCCGATCGCCCGTGCTGGCGCCTGCCCCTTGAGTCATGTCATTCCCCCTTCGATTATTAGCCGGCCGCCAGAGCCACCGCGTTGGACCCTCGCCGCATCGGTTGGGCCCGGCCGCGCGACAGGCTGCGCCATACCCATTCGAGCGGGCCGTAATGGAAGCGGTCGAGCCAGGGCTTCGACCACAGCAGCATCGCCCCCCACATCCCGACGACGAACAGGTACAAGGCCGCGCGCCCAACCTCCCCAAAAAGGTCGAGACCGTAGCCGTAGAAGATCGTCGTCATGACCATCGACGTCAGCAAATAGTTGCTGAAAGCCATTCGACCGGCGGCCCCGATCCGGGCAGCCACGGGCCGTTCGCATGGCGTTTGACCAGGACGAGGATCAGGGCCGCCCAGCCGACCGTCATGATCACGTCGAACGGCATGGAAAAGGCGATCGACGCGTTGAATGTGGCAAAGGCGTCGTGCCCCGTCGCGGACTGGTAGGCGACCAGCGCAATCAGCGGGGGGACGGCGATGGCGAAGCAGCGCACGGCCCAGCGCCGGTAGCGGTCCGGTTGCCACTCACCGGTCAGCATGCCCGATTTGAACAGCGCCATGCCGAGCAACATCAGACCGAGCGTTTCCAATCCCATCTGGATGAACGACTTGAACGGCTTGGCAGTCTTGCCCTGCAACCGGTCGAGCATGATCGTCCGGTAATCCGACTTGTAGAGCTTGAGGTCGCGCGCGCTTTTTCCGGCGTCGGGTCCAAAGAACCCCTCAATCTGCTCGAACGCACGCTCCATCTTTTTCTGTTCGGCCGCGGGAACGTTCCCCGACCGCGCCATCTGCAGGCCGATCGCCTGCAGGCTGGTGAAGAGGAAAGCGACCGTGAGCACGCCGATCGCCCAACGCCACAGCGCCCGAGACGACAGCTTCCGAAACAGGAACAGAATGACGCCGCACATTGCGTACAGCACCAGCACATCGCCCCACCAGATGAAGTAGAAGTGGATCAGGCCGAAGACGAGGAGCCACGCCATCCGCGCGAAATGCGCAACTCCAGGCCGGCGCGACGTCGCCAGCGCGCGCTCCATCACGAGCAGCGTCGACGCGCCGAAAAGGACCGAAAACAGGCCGCGCATCTTGCTGTCGATGAAGACGAAGTTGAAGGCCCAGGTCAGCCAGTCGAACCCGTTCGCCCCTCCATAAGCCGTTGGGTTGAAATAGGCGGCGCCCGGAAGCGCGAAGGCGTAGATATTCATCGCAAGGATGCCCATCACCGCGACGCCGCGCGTGATGTCGAGTGAGCGGATGCGGTTCCCGCCCGCCGTCGATGTCGCCATGCCTGGCCCTCCCCCCTGTTGGGGTCGGGTCTAGGGCCGAAACGAAATTCGCGACAGCGGGTTTCGACGAACCGTCAGTGCGCCTCCTCGGCGGGCTTGGAATTCAGCTGGATGTAGTTCTGAAGCCCCATCGCCGCGATCATGTCGAACTGCTTCTCCAGCGTGTCGACATGGTCTTCCTCGTTGCTGAGGATTTTCGCGAACAGGTCGCGGCTGACATAATCGCCAACGCTCTCGCAATGAGCGATCGCGCCCTTCAGCTGGGTGACCGCTTCGAGCTCCAGCTCGAGGTCGGAGCGGAGCACTTCCTCGACATTCTCGCCGACGCGAAGGCGGCCAAGCGCCTGGAAGTTGGGCAGGCCATCGAGGAACAGGATGCGCTCCGACAGTTCGTCGGCATGCTTCATCTCGTCGATGGATTCGTGCCGTTCGAAATCGGCGAGGCGCTGTATGCCCCAATGGTCGAGTAGCCGATAATGGAGCCAGTACTGGTTGACCGCGGTCAGCTCATTCTTGAGCGTCTCGTTGAGCAGTTCGATGACCCGCGCGTCGCCCTTCATGCCACTCTCCCTTCACTTCGCCTTACGCCGCGCGCAGCGTCCGTCAAAGCGAAATATTGGCGAAAAACCGGGAAAAACATGCGAGTGAAAGTCACTCGCAATCGCGGCTCAGGCGGCCTTGGCGTCGACCGCGAGCAGCCTGGCGCGCTCGTCCTCGATGATCATCGCCGCGAAGTCGACGCAGCTTCCGCAATTCACTTCGCAACCGAGCGAGCGGTAGGCGCTGTCGACGCAGGGCGCGCCGCAGCGAGCGGCCTTGCGGACGTCAGCCTCGCGAATCGCATTGCACGAACAAACGATCATGGTGATCGTCATACTCGATAATGCGAGGCGTTCGCAAGTAGCCTAGAGTTCGCCCTGCATCAGCGCGGGGAAGAAGCCCTCATGCGCAGCGCGGAGGTCGGCAAGGGGGATATTTGCGATTACGTCTACTTGGTCGTCATCGTCCGAGAGGTACTGCGTGAGGACGAGTTCGTTGCCACCAGTCACGCCAAACTGCTCAACAAACACCGGATGATTCAGTCGCAATTCTTCGAACTCTGCGGCTTTTGCCGAGGATACCGTCAGCAGATATTCGCCCTGATCTTCCCCGAAGGCCCAGCGTGAATTGATTTCGTTGACCGAAATGGTCGCGCCTACGCCCCCACTCAACGCCATCTCGGCGAGCGCCACCGCGATACCGCCGTCGGATACGTCGTGAACTGCGCTTGCAATACCTAGGCGGACTGCTTCGCGGATGAACGCCCCATTTGCAGATTCATATTCTAAATTCACAGGTGGAGGTGTGCCGTCGCGACGGCCGTGGACTTCATTGAGCCAGACAGATTGACCCAAATGTCCCCACTCCCGTCGATCTGAATTGTTCAGCGAATAGATTCTTTCGCCCTCAGCCTTGAACGCGATCGTGGCGCTCTTCGACCAGTCCTGCATCAGCCCCACCGCGCCGATGGCGGGGGTGGGAAGGATCGCGCTGCCTCCGCCGGTGGCCTTGCTCTCATTGTAGAGGCTGACGTTGCCGCTGACGATCGGCATGTCGAGCGCGATACAGGCCTCGCTCATGCCCTGAAGGCAGCCGACGATCTGGGCCATGATTTCGGGCCGCTGCGGGTTGCCGAAGTTGAGGCAGTTGGTCACCGCCAGCGGCGTCGCGCCGACCGCGCACAGATTGCGGTAGGCCTCCGCGATAGCCTGCTTCCCGCCCTCGACCGGGTCGGCGTAGCAATAGCGCGGCGTGCAGTCGGTGGTGATCGCCAGCGCCTTGTTCGTACCATGGACGCGCACCACCGCGGCGTCGCCGCCGGGGCGCTGGACGGTGTCGGCGCCGACTTGGCTGTCATACTGCTCCCAGATCCAGCGGCGGCTGGCGATGTTGGGGCTGCCCATCAGCTTCAACAGGTCGGCGGCGATGTCGGTCGATTCCGGGATGTCGCCGAGCGGCGCGACCTTGGCCCACGCCTTGTACTCGTCTTGGCTGAGGTGCGGGCGGTCGTAGAGGGGGCGTCGTCGGCCAGCGGGCCGAGCGGGATGTCGCACACGACCTCGCCGTTGTGCTCCAGCACCATGTGGCCGGTGTCGGTGACTTCGCCGATGACGGCGAAGTCGAGTTCCCACTTTCGGAAAATCGCCTCGGCCTCGGCCTCGCGGCCGGGCTTCAGCACCATCAGCATCCGCTCCTGCGATTCCGACAGCATCATCTCGTAGGGGGTCATGCCCTCTTCGCGCTGCGGCACCGCGTTCATGTTGAGGCGAATGCCGGCGCCGCCCTTCGACGCCATCTCGACCGACGAAGAGGTGAGGCCGGCGGCGCCCATGTCCTGGATGGCGACGATGGCGTCGGTCGCCATCAACTCCAGGCAGGCTTCGATCAGCAGCTTTTCGGTGAAGGGGTCGCCGACCTGCACGGTCGGGCGCTTCTCGTCGCTGTTCTCGTCGAAATCGGCCGAGGCCATGGTCGCGCCGTGGATGCCGTCGCGGCCGGTCTTGCTGCCGACGTAGACGATCGGATTGCCGATGCCGGTCGCGGCCGAATAGAAAATCTTGTCGGTGGATGCCACGCCGACGGTCATCGCGTTGACCAGGATATTGCCGTCGTAGGCAGTGTCGAAATTGACCTCGCCGCCCACCGTGGGCACGCCGACGCAATTGCCATAGCCGCCGATGCCCGCGACGACGCCCGCGATCAGGTGGCGCATCTTGGGATGGTCGGGACGGCCAAAGCGGAGCGCATTGAGGTTGGCGACCGGACGCGCGCCCATGGTGAAGACGTCGCGCAAGATGCCGCCGACGCCGGTCGCGGCGCCCTGGTAGGGCTCGATGTAGCTCGGGTGGTTGTGGCTCTCCATCTTGAAGATGGCGGCCTGGCCGTCGCCGATGTCGATGACGCCGGCGTTCTCGCCGGGACCGCAGATCACCCACGGCGCGGTGGTCGGCAATTTCTTAAGGTGGAGGCGCGAGCTCTTATAGCTGCAATGCTCCGACCACATGACCGAGAAGATCCCCAGCTCGACCAGGTTCGGCTCCCGGCCGAGCGCGTTCAGGATGCGCTGATATTCTTCGGGAGAGAGGCCGTGCTCGGCGACGGTCTCGGGCGAAATTTCCTGAAGGGCAGTGGCCATGGCGCGCCCTTAGCGGGCTGGCCCGCGAAAGCCTAGATGTCGCGGCGATCGTATCGTTCGCCGGAAACGTAGATCGTCGCCGGGCGGCCCTCCGCGAAATGGGTGAAGCGGATGCGTTCGGGAGACCACGACTGTTCGCCGAGGCGGTAGAGATTGTCGCCGATGCGGGTCATCGCGTCATACCCGCCGAGCCACAGCTTGCCGCCGCGCTCAACGATCTCGATCGTGCCGCCCCAAGGCGAATCGAACACGAAGCGGCCGGCGAACCGGGCCAGCGCGGGATCGGACGGCGCGACGGGGTGGACCGCGCCGTCGCGGACGAAGGTGCGCGACCCATGCTCGATCGCGACCACCTGATCGCCCTTGCGGACCATGGTCATCGCCCAGCGCGACCAGCCCGGCGCCTGGGTCGCGAACATGTCCTTGCCAAGTGAAATGAGTTCACCGCGCGCCTGACCCGACTGGAACAGCGGGCCGCGCGAACCGGCGGTGATGCGCAATGTCTCGCCGCTGCCGGGAAAGGTGTAGGTCCCCACGAAATCGGTCGAATCGATCGTCGGCCGCTGCAGCGTCGGGGCCTTGGGGACCGGCGTCCGGGTCACCGCCGCGCGCAAGGCCTGCACCGCGTACAGAGTCAGCAGGCGGGGGCGGTACCCGGCGGGATAGCCGATCGGCACAGATGCGTAGGCGCCGATCTCGCTCGGGACGTCGAGATGGAACGAGGACGAGAAGCTCGGCATGCCGCCGGTATGGTGGAGAAGTTGGCGAGTGCCGTCGGCGACGTGCATCAGGCCGTTGCCGTAGGTCCGTTTCTCCTCCGACGGGACGGCGTGGGCTACGAATGCCTTGCCCGCGGCCGGCGACAGGCCCAGCCCGCCGCGGCCGTTGGCGGCGGCCGCGATCGAACGCATCAGCAGGGCCATGTCGGCGGTCGGCGCCGCAACCGACCCGGCCGCGAAGGTGACGTCGACCCACGGCGCGGGGCCCAGCGGATCGCCGGGAACATAGACCTGGTCGAGGTCGAGCGGCTGGTAACCCTGGATGTAGTCGCGGCGGTCGGCCCACAGGATCGCGCCCCGCGCGCCGCTCATGCCCAGCGGCGCGAAGATGCGGCGGCGAAGGACGCTGGCCATCGGCGCTTTCTCGATCCGCTCGATGATGGAGCCGATCAGGCCATAGCCGGTATTGGAATAGAGCCAGTGGCTGCCGGGCGCCGACCCGCGCCACAGCGGCCCATCGCCGGGAAAGGTCGGGGCGTTGCCGGGAAGCCCGCTGGTGTGGTCGAGCAGCTGCTGGATGGTGATCGGCGCGCCCGACGGCCAGGGCACCCCGGGGAGCAGGGAACGCGCGTCGGAAGCAAGCGACAGCTTTCCTTCGCTCGCCAGCTGGTGGACCACGGCTCCGACCATCAGCTTGGTGATCGATCCGACCTGGAACAGGGTGCGGCCATCGACCGGCCGCCGGCCGCTCAAGTCGGTCGAACCGACGAGTATCTCGTACGCCGGAAGCCCCGGCGCGGTCAGCGCGACGGCGAGACCGGGTACGCCGAGGTAGCGGCGGTGCGCCTCGGCATGGGCGCGGATCGCGGCGATCGCGGCAGCGAGGGCCGGTGGCGGCGCCGCGGTCGCGGCCCGCGTGAGCGACGGGTGCAGCGTCGTGGCGGCGGTGATCCCGCCGAGAAGATGGCGACGTGAAACGTGAAGCAAGACAGGCCTTTTCGTTCGGCGGACAGTGTCGCCCGGTCGATATCCGGTCAAGACGCATGAAAAAGGGGCCGGTTGCGTGGCGCAACCGACCCCTTCGAAAGTTCAGGAACGAGGCGTCAGGCCTTGCAGCTCTGCGAACCCTTGCCCGGACGTTCCAGCGTGATGCTCGACGCGGAAGCGCTGCCCGTCAGCGAATAGCCTTCGGCAGACAGCGCCTTGCCGGCTTCGGCCGGGGCGGCGAGCTTGGTTGGCGTCGCGGCCTTGTCGGCGCGGAAGTTCGCCGAATTGTCGGCCAGCCAGTCGATGTAGACCACGCTGTTGTCCTTGCAGCGATAAATCTTGCTGGCGACGATCGCGGGCGGAAGCGTCGCGGGGTCGATCTTCGCGACCGGGTTCTCGTCCTTCCGCTCGCCGGCGACGATGGTGTGATCGCTGTTGTCGCAAGCGCCGAGTGCGGCGGTTGCGAACAAGGTGCAGATAAGAATCTCTTTCTTCATGGTTTTCGCTCTTCGCCAGTGCAGCATGCCTCGTCAAGTAGGGGGAGAATTGCATCGGGCCGGACTGGGGCATAGATTGGGCGCGATGTCAGTTGACGAACGGTACGAGCCGCAGCGGCGGATACGCATTGGCCTGACCGGTCTTGCATTCGTATTCTTGCTTG
Source organism: Sphingomonas rhizophila (assembly GCF_014396585.1). Lineage (GTDB taxonomy): Bacteria > Pseudomonadota > Alphaproteobacteria > Sphingomonadales > Sphingomonadaceae > Sphingomicrobium > Sphingomicrobium rhizophilum. The sequence continues at coordinate 1,747,560 of NZ_CP060717.1, read as the reverse complement.
TCCTCCTCGGCACGGCGATCAGCCGGTCGGGCGAGGATGGCGTGACGCCGCCGGCCAACACGGTCGCCAACGCGGACGTCGAGCCCAACGAGCCGTTGGCCGAAATCGGCGCGGCGCCGGGGCAATCGGCGGGGGATGTCGAGGCCGAACGCGACGCCAACGCCGCCGCGCCGAAGTGAAGCCCGCGGCCTGGATCGGCATCGCCGTCGCGGTTCTCGCCGGCACCGGCATCGCGCTTCGTTCGTCGCCGACTGAAAAGCCGACGCTGCTGCTGCTCACCAGCCTGCCGATCCTGTTCGGCGAGGGGTTCACGCTGGATCAGGCGCCGACGCCCGTACTGGCCCGTTTGGAGAATGAGTATCGCGTGCAGCCGATCGACGTCGCCGACGGCACTTCTCTGGAGGGTCACGATCTGTTGTTAATGGCGCATCCCCGCGCGCAACCGGCCGAGGCCCTGGTCGCGCTGGACGGCTGGGTTCGGCGGGCGGCCATGTCCTGCTGCTCGCCGATCCCAAGGTGGACTGGCACAGCGAGAAGCCGCTCGGCGACCTGACCCGGCCGCCGCCCTCGTTCGCCGATACCGGCCTGCTCGCCCATTGGGGACTGGCGCTTACGCTCGCTCCGGGGAACAGCGTCGGGATCCTGCGGCAGGCGGGCGGGGGAGGCTGCGCCGTGGCCGACGGTGGCCTGATCGCCCGCTGTGCGATCGGCAAGGGCAAGGCGACCATCATCGCCGACGCCGACTTCCTCGAAGCAGGTGACGAGGCGGGTCTCGACCTCATCGAGGACGAGCTTTCGCGACTCAATCAGGGTCGCTGATTCCGCCCCGCGATTCTCGTGGGGATTCGATGCCAACAGACTTATCCACAGGGTGGCAGCCCAAGAACAGGTGAAGAACAGCGGCATGCGCTCGCCACAAAAAGCCGTAGTTTTCCAATGCTAGGGCATGAATTGGCATGGTGTGGCATGAAAACCCATTGTATCCCGCACTGGGGTGAGTTACCAACATCAGTGAAGCGCGGGGCAATCCGGTGAGATACGCAATTGCGTCGGGCGCTCGGCAATGCCGCGCACCCGTCACCGGCGAAGCCATGTCCGCGCGGGGCGGAGTGGACAGTGGCACTAGAGCATCTGTTTCAGGGCAGTGCTTTGAACGCGGTGGACGCCAAGGGGCGTGTTTCCGTGCCGGCCTTCCTGCGCCAGGTGATCGAGCGTCGCGGTGACGCCCGCACCATCGTCCTTGCCAAGCACGAACAGTTCCAGGCCCTCTCCGCGTACGATCCCGCCTACGCCGCGCAGAAGCACCTGAAGCTGGAGCGCCTTCTGGAGAAGGAAGAGACCAGCCCCGACGCCGAACTCGCCTATCAGCGCCGCACCCTGATGGCCTTCGGCGCATCGGAAGAAGTGCCCTACGACAGCTCCGGCCGCATCGTCCTGCCCCCGATGATGCGTCGCAAGGGCCAGATCGAGGAACTCGCGCTATTCATCGGCGCCGGCGAGACCTTCCAGGTGTGGAACCCGAAGCTGTTCCTCGCCGACGCCAACATCCCCGAGGACCTCAAGGACATCGCCCGCTACCGACTAGAGGAGCGCGGGCTGTGACCGGCAAGGCTCCGCACGTCCCGGTCCTGCTCGACGAGGTCATCGCCGGCCTCGCCGTGGCGCCCGGGGACATCATCGTCGACGGCACTTTCGGAGCGGGCGGCTACACGCGCGCCTTGCTCGAAGCGGGGCGGGACGAGTGATCGGCTTCGACCGCGATCCGCAAGCGATCGCGAACGGTCCGGCACTCGTCCCGGACGCGCGGCTGACCCTGATCCAGGACCGCTTTGGCAATATGCACGAGGCGCTCGCCGCCCGTGACCTGCTGCCGGTCGACGGTGTTACGCTCGACATCGGCGTGTCGTCGATGCAGCTCGACCAGGCCGACCGCGGCTTTTCGTTCGGCAACGATGGTCCGCTAGACATGCGCATGTCTAGCGAAGGCGAGACGGCCGCCGATTTCCTAAACAACGCCGACGAGGCGGAGATCGCCCGGGTCATCAGGGATTATGGCGAGGAGCCGCGCGCCCGCAGCGTTGCCCGCGCCATCGTCGCCGCGCGCCCGCTGACCCGCACCGCCGAACTGGCCGCCGTCGTCCGCAAGGCGCTTGGCCACCACGCGGGCATGAAGACCGACCCGGCGACCCGCACCTTCCAGGCGATCCGCATTCACCTGAATGCCGAGCTCGACGAGCTGGAAGCCGGCCTTCGCGCCGCCGAACGCAGCCTGAAGCCCGGTGGCCGCCTGGCCGTCGTCACCTTTCACAGCCTGGAAGATCGCATCGTGAAGCGCTTCCTGCGCGTCCGCAGCGGCGCTGCGCCGGGCGGGTCGCGCCATCGCCCGCTTGGTCCCAGCGGCCCTGCGGCCAGCTTCGAACAAGTCGCCAAGCCGGTGTCCCCTTCGGACGCCGAATTGGCCCGTAACCCGCGCGCGCGCTCGGCGCGACTGCGAACCGCCGTCCGGACGCCGGCGCCCGCGTGGGACCAGGAGAAGGCCGCATGAGCGTTCGAGGATTCAAGTCGGTGTTGATGGTCGGCGCGGTCGCAAGCGCGGCGCTTGGCTGCTACCTCGTCAGCCTGCGCGTCGCGTCGGAACGCGCCGCACTGGAGTCGGTCGAAACCAAGATCGTGCTGGCGCAGCGCGACATTCGCCTGCTCGAGACGGAGATCGGGACTCGCGGGCGGCTGGCACAGCTGGAGCGGTGGAACGTTCGCGCCATCCAGCTGAGCGCGCCGACGGCCGACCAGTTCGTCGACAATGGGTTCCAGCTGGCGACCCTGGTGAAGCCCCAAGCCAAGCCCGCGATTGCCGCGCCGGTGGTGCTAGCCGCGGCGCCGCGTGACGCGGCGCCCGCCCGCCCGCGGATCGTCAGCGACGACAGCGATGCGCCCGTCCCGTCGATCGCGCCGAAAGCGCCCTCCGACATGATGCACGTCGCGTCCTACACACGGCCGGTAACCCCGGTGGCGCGGCCCGAGCCGTCGACCAAGCCTGCCAGGACGGTTGCGACGACGGTCAGCAAGACCCTGGCGCCCAAGCCTGCGACGAAGCCCGCGAAAACCGCGACGGCCGATCCGCTGGCACCCTTGCCCGCCGCGGCGGGTAAGGCCAAAGGCGCCGCTTCGCCCCGCAAGACCACCAAGGACCTCGGCACGCCCTGATGAACGCCCCGACGCCCGCTCTCGTCGCACGGCCCGAGCGGCTTCGCCTTGTCGGACAGAAGCGCAAGGTCCTCGCGCTGATGCATCAGCGCCTGATGTTCGGGCTGCTCGTCTATGGCTTCGTCATCAGCGTCATCGTCATCCGCCTGGTCTACCTCGCGGCGTTCGGTGATCACGCCGGGCGCAAGGTCGGCGCGATCAGCCTGACGCCCGAACGCGGAGATATCGTCGATCGCGACGGGCAGGCGCTGGCCCGGACCATCGATGCGTGGACGATCGGCCTGCAACCGTCGAAAGTCATTGGCGACAAGCTCGACCTCGCCCGCAAGCTCGCCGAGCTGATGCCGGAAAAGGACGCCGCGCAGTATCACGCGATGCTCGTGTCGAAGCGCAGCTTCTATTACCTTCGCCGCCGCGCCTCGCCGAAGGTGGTCGCCGCCATCAATGCGCTTGGCGAGCCGGGCCTCGCGCTCGAACGCGAACCGGACCGCCTCTACCCGCAGACCAGCCTCGCCGCCCACGTCCTCGGCTGGACCGACGTCGACGGGAATGGCACCGCCGGGATCGAGCGGGCCTTCAACGATCGCCTGGCCGACCCGGCGCAGCGCGGGACGCCGCTGCAGCTGTCGATCTCGTCGCGGATCCAGCAGGCTCTCGAGCACGAATTGCTCGCCGCCAAGCAGGAATTCTCGGCGATCGGCGCGGCCGGAATCATCATGGACATCCATACCGGCGAACTGCTGGCGATGACGTCGTTGCCGCAGCTCAACCCCAACGTTGCCGGACAGGGTGCCGACGAAGCGCGCTTCAACCGGGCGACCCTTGGGGTCTACGAGCTGGGGTCGACCTTCAAGCCGTTCACCGTGGCGATGGCGATGGACCTTGGCCACATCAAGTCGATGGGCCAGATGTACAATTGCCCGCAGCAATTGCACGTCGCCGGCCGGACCATCAACGATACGCACCCCTATGGCCGCGCCTGTTCGGTCGCCGAGATCATGAAGGAAAGCTCCAACATCGGCACGGCGCAGATTGCCCAGCAGATCGGGCCAAGGACCAAAAGGCTTTCCTCCAGAAGATGGGCTTCCTGTCGCCGGTCGAAATCGAGCTGAAGGAACGCGGACGCACGCTGACGCCGGGCAAGAACTGGAACCTGATCGAAACGCTGACGGTCGGTTACGGGCATGGCATCGCGGTGACCCCGCTCCACCTGGCCACGGGCTACGCCTCGCTGTTCAACGGCGGCGTGTACCGTCCGGCCACCCTGCTGAAGGTCGACCGAACCCACCCGGCAGCGCAGGGGCATCGCGTGTTCAGCGAACAGACCAGCTACAAGATGCGCTCGCTGCTCCGGCTGGTCGTGACGCAGGGCACCGGCAAGAAGGCCGACGCGCCGGGCTATCGCATCGGCGGCAAGACCGGCACCGCGGAAAAGCTGCTCAACGGCCATTATACCTCGAGCGCGGTGGTCACGACCTTCGCCGGCGTGTTCCCGATGGACGAACCGCGCTATGTGATCGTCGTCATGCTCGACGACCCCAAGGCCACCGCCAACACCTATGGCTTCCACACCGCCGGCTGGAACGTGGCGCCGGTGGTCAGCAAGACGGTCAGCCGCATCGCGCCGATGCTGGGCGTCCGGCCAAGCAAGACGCGCGAGCCGAACATGGCCGAAGTGCTTCCGTACGTTCACGAAAAAGCGGAGCACTAAGTCCATGCGCCTGGGCGAAATCGCCGGCACCGATTCTTCCGCCGTCGTGACCGGCTTCGCGCTCGATCATCGCAAGGTCGCGCCGGGGAATATCTTCGGCGCCTTTCGCGGCGGCCATTTCAACGGCGAGGACTTTATTGCCGACGCCGTGCGGCTGGGCGCGGTGGCGGTCATCGCTCGGCCGGAGGCGACGGTCGAAGGCGCCGTGCATATTGCCGCCGACGAACCGCGCCGGCGCTTCGCCCGCCTCGCCGCGAAGTTCTACGCGCCCTATCCGGAGACGGTTGTCGCGGTGACGGGCACCAACGGCAAGACCTCGACGGTCGAGATGACGCGACAGCTATGGCGGATGGCGGGTCACCGCTCCGCATCGATCGGGACGCTGGGCGTGACCACCGCCGACGACCAGGTGTCGACGGGGCTGACCACGCCCGACATCGTCACTTTCCTGTCGAACGTCGCCGGGCTGGAACGGATGGGCATCAGCCACGTCGCCTACGAGGCGTCGAGCCACGGCCTCGACCAGTATCGCGCCGAAGGCGTACCGCTGAAGGCCGTTGCCTTCACCAACTTCAGCCGTGACCACCTCGATTATCACGGCACGATGGACAGCTATTTCGCGGCCAAGATGCGGCTGGTCGACGAGGTCGCCGCCGACGATGCAGCCGCCGTCGTATGGACCGACGATCCGCGGTCAGACGAGGTCATCGGCCATGTCCGCAAGCGTGGGCTCCGGCTGATGACGGTCGGTGAAAAGGGCGACGACATCCGCCTCGTCCGCCGCACCTCGACACCGCTCGGCCAGCAGCTCGATCTCGCGCATGACGGCAAGGAATACCGGCTGACCCTGCCGCTGATCGGCGCCTACCAGGCCGCCAACGTGCTGGTGTCGGCGGGTCTGGTGCTGGCGACCGGCGGAACCTGGGCGACGACGCTGAGCGGCATGGCCCGCGTCGCGCCGGTGCGCGGCCGGCTGGAGCGTGCGGTGATCAGCCGGGCCGGTGCGCCGGTCTATGTCGACTACGCCCACACGCCCGACGCGATCGAGGCGGCGATTGCCGCGCTTCGCCCGCACGTCGAGGGACGGTTGATCACCGTGGTCGGCGCGGGCGGGGATCGCGACGTGGGCAAGCGGCCGGAAATGGGCCGGGTCGCCAGCGAGCTTAGCGATCTCGTCATCGTCACCGACGACAATCCCCGCAGCGAAGATCCCGCAGCGATCCGCGCGGCGGTCATGTCCGGCGCGCCCGGTGCGCGCGAGGTCGGCGGACGGCGCGAGGCGATCGCCGCGGCCATCGCCGAGGCGCGGGCGGGCGACATCGTCCTCCTGGCCGGCAAGGGACATGAACAGGGCCAGATCATCGGCGATCGCGTGCTGCCGTTCGACGATGTCACGGTGGCCCGGGAATGCGCGGCGTGAGCGCGCTGTGGACCAGCGACGAGATCGTCGCCGCGACTGGCGGGACGCTGGTCGGCGCCCCGTTCGAGGTGTCGGGCGTGACGTTCGACAGCCGCGAGGTGGAGCCTGGGCACCTCTTCGTCGCCATGCCGGGGACGGTCCACGACGGTCATCACTTTGTCGCCGGCGCCTTCGCCTCGGGCGCAGCGGGCGCGCTGGTGAGCCAGCCGGTGGACGGCCCGCATGTGCTGGTCGCCGATGTCGCCGAAGCCCTCACCGCGCTGGCGATTGCATCGCGGGCGCGGGTCGATGCCAAGGTCATCGGGGTGACCGGGTCGGTCGGCAAGACGTCGACCAAGGAGGCGCTGGCCGCGGCGCTGTCGCGCGGCGTCGGCGTCAAGGTCCACCGATCGGTCAAAAGCTACAACAACCATACCGGCGTTCCGCTAAGCCTGGCGCGGATGCCGCGCGACGTCGATTACGCGGTGCTGGAAATGGGCATGAACAATGCCGGCGAGATCGCCGCGCTGACCCGGCTGGTCCGGCCCCATGTCGCCATCGTCAACGCGATCGCGTCGGCCCATATCGAAAACCTTGGGTCGATGGAGGCAATCGCCGATGCCAAGGGCGAGATTTTCGAAGGGCTGGAGCCCGACGGGATCGCCATCGTGCCCGAGGATTCGCCCTATCGCGACCGCTTGGTCAAGAAGGCCCGCCGCCATGCCGGGCGCGTGCTGACCTTCGGGTCGGGCGAGGCCGATGTCGCCGCGATCCACGCGGTGCGCGCGGACAATGGCGGAAGCCTGGTCACCGCCCGGCTGCTCGAAAGCGAACTGACCTTTACCATCGCTCAGCGCGGTGAGCATTGGGTATCCAACGCGCTGGCGGTGCTCGCCGCCGTCGAGGCGGTCGAAGCCGATCTCGCCGTGGCCGGACTCGCGCTGGCCGACATGGGCGGGCTCAAGGGGCGCGGCGAGCGTCACCAGGTCGAGATCGACGGCGGCAAATTCCTGCTGGTCGACGAAAGCTACAACGCCAATCCGGCCTCGATGGCGGCGACGCTCAAGTCGCTTGGCGAAGAGCGGAGCGTCGCGCGCCGGATCGCGGTGCTCGGCCCGATGCGGGAGCTTGGCGCGCACAGCGACGCGGCCCACGCCGGTCTTGCGCCCTCGATCCTCGACGCGCGCATCGACCAGCTGATCCTGGTCGGTGACGAGATGATCCCGCTGGTTGACGCGCTCGGCGATTCGGTGCCGGTCACGGGCGCCGCCAATGCCGACGAGGCGGCCGACGCGCTGGTTAGGATCGTCCGTCCGGGCGACGCCGTACTGGTCAAGGCGTCGAACTCGATCGGCCTTGCGAAACTGGTCGACCGGGTGGCAGGGGGAACAGTGGTCCTGGACCCCCTTCCAGCGAGGTCGTGATGGAGACGAGAAACTACTTTGGGAGTGAGCGGGTGAAGCCAGATAGCAAGCGCTATCTGGCGAACGAGCAAGCGTGCCAAAGTAGTTTCTCGTCCCACCCTCCGGGCAGGACCTCGACCGCGCTGCGTTTCGTCGCAAGCCTCGACCGGGCAGCGCGCCCGCTCTTCGCCTCGCTCCTCGCGCAGCATCGGCCGATGACCTGTCACGGCCTCGCTGGAAGGGGGTTCAGGACCACAACATGCTCTACATAATCGCCGAGCAGCTGGGCTTTCCCGGCCTCCTCAACCTCATCCGCTACATCAGCTTTCGCGCCGGTGCGGCGAGCGCGACCGCGTTGATGATCGGCCTGTTCTTCGGGCCGATGTTCATCCGCTGGCTGCGCAACAAGCAGGGCAAGGGCCAGCCGATCCGCGCCGACGGACCGCAGAGTCACCTCGCCAAGCGTGGCACGCCGACGATGGGCGGCCTGCTGATCCTGATCGCGGTCGGCATTTCGGTGCTGCTGTGGATGGACCTCACCAACCGCTACACCTGGGCGTGCCTGCTGGTGCTGGCCGGGTTCGGGCTGATCGGTTTCCTCGATGATTACGACAAGGTCAGGAAGGCGCACCACGCCGGACTGTCGGCGAAGATGCGATTGCTGCTGGAATTCGCCATCGCCGGCTTCGCCACCTGGCTGATGGTCGGGTGGGGCGGGACCAACCTCTATTTGCCCTTCTACAGCGGGCCGGTGGTCGATCTGAACCTCGGCTACATTTTCTTCGGCGCGTTCGTGATCGTCGCGTTCGGCAATGCGGTGAACCTGACCGACGGGCTCGACGGGCTGGCGACGATGCCCGTCATCATCGCCTGTATCGCATTCACCCTGATCGCCTATCTGGTCGGCAACGCGAAGTTCGCGAGCTACCTCGGCATCCCCCACGTCCTTGGCGTCGGCGATCTCACGGTGCTGCTGCTGGCGATTATCGGCGCCGGCCTCGCCTTCCTGTGGTTCAACGCGCCCCCTGCGGCGGTGTTCATGGGCGATACCGGAAGCCTAGCGCTGGGCGGCGCGCTTGGTGCGGTCGCGGTCGCGGCGCACCACGAGTTCGTGCTGGTCATCGTCGGCGGCTTGTTCGTCCTCGAAGCCGTCAGCGTCATCGTCCAGGTGTTCTGGTTCAAGCGCACGGGCAAGCGCATCTTCAAGATGGCGCCGATCCATCATCATTTCGAACACATGGGATGGAGCGAGCCGACCGTCGTCATCCGCTTCTGGATTATCGCCTTCATTCTGGCGCTGGCCGGGCTCAGCACCCTCAAGCTGCGGTGATCACTGCACGGGCCTTCGCCGACAAACATTATGCCGTCCTCGGGCTCGCCCGCAGCGGGATGGCGACGGTCGAGGCGCTGCTGGCTAGCGACGCTCGGGTCACCGCGTGGGATGACCGCGAGGGTGCGCGGGCCGCGGCACCCGAGGGCGCAACAATCGAGGACTTCGTCGGCGGCGACCTGACGCGGTTCGACAGCATCGTGGTCACGCCGGGCCTACCCCTCAACCGCCACCCGATCGCCGCAGCAGCGCGGGCGGCGGGGATGGAGATCATCGGCGACATCGAACTGTTCGCCCGCGCTCGCGCAGAGCTTCCGCCGCACAAGGTCGTCGGCATCACCGGCACCAACGGCAAGTCGACCACCACGGCGCTGGTCCACCATATCCTCAAGACCGCCGGCGTGCCGACGACGATGGGCGGCAACATCGGCTTGCCGATCCTGTCGCAGGATCCGCTGCCGGAAGACGGCGTCTATGTGTTGGAGCTATCGAGCTACCAGATCGACCTGACGAAGAGCCTCGACTGCGACGTGGCGGTTCTGCTCAACGTGACGCCTGATCACCATGATCGATACGACGGTTTCGATTCCTACATGCGTTCGAAACTTCGTCTGTTTTCGATGCAGGCAGCCGGGAACCACGCCGTCCTTGGGAACACTAGGGTTGACGCCCCGGATGACGTCATTGGCAATTTCTTCGACGATAGGCACGCCGGCCCACACGAGCATCGGATTTTGATGGACACCGCCTGGGACCACGGCACCTCCTTCTCCTTCGGCGGGTTATGGTTCGATGGCGTCCGCATATCGTCGCAGAAAGAATGGCCCGCGCTTCAGGGTCCGCACAACGCATGGAACGCATCGGTTGCAGCGACAGCGGCGCGACTGGTCGGCGTGACGACTGACTCCATCGTCGAAGGGCTCAAGACCTATCCGGGCCTGCCCCATCGTATGCAGCGCATCCGCGAACTCTCGGGCGTCCTCTACGTAAACGACAGCAAAGCGACCAATGCCGAGGCGGCGGCGCCGGCACTGGCCGCTTATCCGCGCATTCGCTGGATCGTCGGCGGGCAGGCGAAGAGCGAAGATTTGGGCCCGATGGTCGATCATCTCGGCCATGTCGTCACCGCCTACACCATCGGTGAGGCGGGGCCGATGTTCGCGCGGTTGCTTCGCGGCCACGGCGTCGCCGTAAGCGAATGTGAAACATTGGAAAATGCGGTCGCGGCAGCGGCAGGGGATTCACAGCCGGGCGAGACTGTCCTACTCTCACCGGCGAGCGCGTCGTTTGACCAGTTCCGGGATTTCGAGGCGCGCGGGGACCGGTTCCGGGAACTGGTGGGGGCATTATGAACGCGGCGACATTGACGGGCAAAATCAAGGCCAAGGCGGCGCTGGTCGATCCCAACCGCTATGGTCGGTCCGACCGTTCGGCGATCGGCCGCTGGTTCTGGGAAATCGACCGGGTCCTGCTGCTGATGGTGGCGATGCTGATCGGCATCGGCCTGATCGCCGTCGCCGCCGCCAGCCCGGCCGCCGCCCAGCGCTATTCGGGCGGGTCGGTGCGCTTTGCCGAGCTCCATTATTTCTACCGCCAGATCGGCTGGATCATGCTGTCGATGCCGGTGATGATCCTGATTTCGATGATGCCGCGCGAGCGCGCCCGGCGCCTGTCGCTGATCGGCGCGGCGCTGTTCTTCGGCCTGCTCGCCATCGTCCCGATCGTCGGGCCGGAAGTGAATGGCGCGCGGCGCTGGATCGCGTTCGGCGTCGGGCAGGTGCAGCCGTCGGAATTCCTGAAGCCCTTCTTCGTCATCGCCATGGCGTGGCTGCTGTCGCTCGGCGTCGGCGAGCGCAAGGTGCCGATCTTCATCCTGTCGGGCGTCATCACCGGCATGGTCGCGGTGCTGCTGATGCTTCAGCCCGACTTCGGGTCGACGATCATCTTTGTCACCGTGTGGGTGGCGATGCTGGCGATCGCGGGGCTCGACCTGCGCATCCTCGGCGGGCTGGCGCTGGCGGGGATCGTCGGTGTCATCCTCGCCTATTTCTTCTATCCGGTGGCGACGGTCCGCATCGACGGCTTCCTGTTCGGCGAGGGCGACAATTTCCAGGTAGAGAACGCCATGCGCACGCTGACCGCGGGCGGCCTGTTCGGAATGGGTCCGGGCGGCGGGACCCGCAAGTTCGGCCTTCCGGAACCGCACACCGACTACATCTTCTCGGTCATTGGGGAGGAATTCGGGCTGATCGCCTGCATCGCCATCGCCTGCCTTTATCTCGGCATCGTCGCCCGCGTGCTGGTGAAGCTGCTCGACGAGGAATCGAGCGTGGCGCTGCTCGCCGCCGCCGGCCTGGCGGTCGAGTTCGGGCTGCAGGCGATGATCAACATGGCGGTCAACGTCCAGATCGCGCCGTCCAAGGGCATGACCCTGCCGTTCATCAGCTATGGCGGGTCGTCGATGCTGGCGCTGTCGATCGGCATGGGATTGCTGCTCGCCTTCACCCGGCGAAATCCCTATCTGACGCGCTCGCCCTACGTCGTGAAATGGGGCGGGGAGAGCGTCTACCCATGAAGTCGTTTAAGGCATGAACATCACCCTCGCCGCCGGGGGACCGGCGGACATATGGTTCCGGCGCACGCGCTCGCCGCGGAGCTTCGCTCGCGCGGGCACGGCGTGATGCTGGTGACGGACGATCGCGGCGCCAAGATCCCCGGCCTGTTCGACAAGGTGCCGGTCCATATCCTGCCGGCCGGGCGGCTCGGCGGCGGGCCGATCGGCTGGCTGAAGGCGGCGCGCGCGGTGATGGCCGGACGGCGGGCGGCGAAGGCGCTCTACAAGGAATTCCGCCCGGACGCGGTGGTCGGCTTCGGCGGCTACCCGGCATTTCCGGCGCTTCTGGCGGCAAGCTCGCTGCGCATCCCGACCATCCTGCATGAGCAGAATGCGGTGCTGGGCCGGGTCAACCGGCTGCTGGCCGGCGATGCCAAGGCGATCGCCACGGCTTACGCGGACGTCGAACGGCTGGCGCCGGGCTATCACGTCAAGACGAAGCTGGTCGGCAATCCGGTGCGCGAAAGCGTCGCGCGGCTTGGCGAAATGCCGTTCCCGTCGTTCGACGATACCGCGCCGCTCAAGATTCTCGTCACCGGTGGCAGCCAGGGCGCGACCATTCTGGGCCAGGTCGTGCCGGATGCCCTCGGCGGCCTGCCGTCCGGCCTGCGCTTGCGCCTGCAGGTCGTCCAGCAATGCCGCCCGGACGACATCGAGGAAGTGCGGGAACGCTATGCCAGCTACAACATCCCCGCCGAGCTGCTGACCTATATCGAGGACATGCCCGACCGCATCGCAGACGCTCACCTCGTCATCGCCCGCGCCGGTGCCTCGACCATCGCCGAGCTGACCGCCGCCGGACGGCCCGCGATCCTGGTGCCGCTGCCGTCGGCGACCGACGATCACCAGACGGTCAACGCGCGGGAAATGGCCAAGGCGGGCGGCGCGCGGATGATCGCGCAATCGGACTTCACGCCGCAGGTGCTGGGCGAGCAGGTTGCCGCCATTGCCGGCGAGCCGCAGGCGCTGGCCAATGCCGCCGCGCGCGCCCTGTCGGTCGGACGCCCGCACGCGACGCGCGACCTCGCCGACCTGGTCGAGCAGGTCGCCGGCGGACCCGCGGCGGTCGTCGTTGGGCCTGCCAAGCCGGACAAGCAGTCGCCCTATTTCGCGCCGGTGGGATCGCCGGCATGAAGGCGATGGGCACCGAAATCGGGACGATCCACTTCGTCGGCATCGGCGGCATCGGCATGTCGGGCATCGCCGAGGTCATGCATCACCTGGGCTACAAGGTGCAGGGCAGCGACCGTGCCGAAAGCTATGTCACCGAAGGCCTGCGCAAGGCGGGAATCCCGGTGATGATCGGGCAAAGCGCCGAGAACCTCGGCGATGCAACCGTGCTGGTTTGCTCGACCGCGATCCGCGATGACAATCCCGAAGTGCAGGCCGCGGCCGAACGGCGTTTGCCACGCGTCCGCCGGGCGGAGATGCTGGCCGAACTGATGCGCATGCAGTCGACCGTCGCGGTCGCCGGCACGCACGGCAAGACCACGACGACATCGATGATCGCCGCGATGCTGGATGCCGGCGGGATCGATCCGACGGTCATCAACGGCGGGGTCATCAATGCCTACGGCTCCAACGCCCGGCTCGGCAAATCCGACTGGATGGTGGTCGAGGCCGACGAGAGCGACGGCAGCTTCCTGCGCCTCGACGGGACGATCGCGGTCGTCACCAACATCGATCCCGAGCATCTGGAGCATTACGGCAGCTTCGATGCGGTCAAGGACGCGTTCGTCGAATTCGTCGAAAACGTCCCTTTCTACGGCCTCGCCGTGATGTGTGTCGATCATCCCGAGGTGCAGGGGGTGCTGAGCCGGATCCGCGACCGCCGTATCGTGACCTACGGCACCTCGACGCTGGCCGACCTTCGCGCCGACAATATCCGCGCTGAAAATGGCGGCAGCCGGTTCGACGCCAGCCTGGTCCAGCGCGACGGATCGCGCCGCGTCATTCCCGACATCTTCGTGCCCATACCCGGCCGTCACAACGTCCTGAACGCGCTGGCCGCGGTGGCAGTCGGCCTGGAGTTCGGGATGGACGACGCGACGATCGCGCGCGGCTTCGAGAAGTTCGGAGGGGTCAAGCGGCGCTTTACCCAAGTCGGCGAGATCGATGGCGCCACAGTGATCGACGATTACGCCCATCACCCGGTCGAAATCCGCGCGGTCCTGTCGGCGGCCCGCGAAAGCGCGGACGGGCGAGTCATCGCGGTCGTCCAGCCGCACCGCTTCACTCGCCTGCGCGATTTGATGGAAGACTTCCAGAACGCCTTCAACGACGCCGACATCGTCTACGTCGCGCCGGTCTACGCGGCCGGCGAGCAGCCCATTGAAGGCGTCGATGCCGAGGCGCTCGCGGACGGTTTGCGCGCCCACGGACACCGAATGGTCAAGACCGTCGCCGACGCCACCGACCTTGCCGGAAGCCTGCGCGATGTCGCGGCCGAGGGCGACCTTGTCGTGTGCATGGGGGCGGGCGACATTACCAAATGGGCGGCGGGGCTGGCCGACGGCATCCGCGCCGCGCGCGCCGCGAAATGAGCGTGGCCACCGCGCTGCCGCCGGTCCGCGGGAAGCTCCGCGAGAATGCGCCGCTGGCGCCGCTGGTGTGGTTCAAGTCGGGCGGGCCCGCGCAGTGGCTGTTCGAGCCGGCCGATGCCGACGACCTGGCCGATTTCCTTCGCAATCTCGACCCGTCGGTCCCGGTGATGGGGTTGGGCCTGGGCAGCAACATGATCGTTCGCGACGGCGGCGTCCCCGGTGTCGTCGTCCGGCTCGGCAAGGCCTTTGCCAAGGTCGAGCGGATCGACGACCTGACCCTGCGCTGCGGCGGCGGGGCGAGCGGCATCCTGGTGTCGTCGACCGCGCGCGACGCGGGCATCGCCGGCCTCGAATTCCTGCGCTCGATCCCGGGCACGGTCGGTGGCTTCGTCCGGATGAACGGCGGCGCCTATGGCCGCGAAACCTGCGAGATCCTGGTCGAGTGCGACGTCGTGCTCCGTAACGGCGAGCGGGTGAGGCTGCCGGTCGCGGACCTTCATTACAGCTATCGTCACAGCGAACTTCCCGAGGGCGCCATCGTCGTTTCGGCAGTGTTCAGGGGCCACGCCGGCGAGCCCGCGGCGATCCAGGCGGAGATGGACCGCATCGCCGCCAGCCGCGAGGCGTCGCAGCCGCTTCGCAGCAAGACCGGCGGGTCGACCTTCAAGAACCCGCTGCCGTTGAAAGCGTGGCAGGTGATCGACGCGGCCGGGTGTCGCGGTCTGACCATCGGCGACGCGCAAGTGTCGGAGAAGCATTGCAATTTCCTGCTCAACCTCGGTAACGCGTCGAGCAGGGACATCGAGGCGCTGGGGGAGGAAGTGCGCCGCCGGGTCCGCGCCGATAGCGGCGTCGAACTCGAATGGGAAATCCAGCGGATCGGAGTGGAAGAACAGTGACCGCCCTCGACAAGAACATGCACATCGTCGTCCTCATGGGGGCTGGTCTTCGGAACGGCCGGTATCGCTGATGAGCGGCAATGGCGTTGCCGATGCGCTGGAGGAACGCGGCTTTACCCGCGTCACCCGGCTGGACATGGACCATGACGTTGCGGCGCGGCTCCGCGAATTCGCCCCTGACGTCGTCTTCAACGCGCTCCACGGCACGCCCGGCGAGGATGGCACCGTCCAGGGCATGCTCGACCTGATGGAAATTCCTTACACCCACTCGGGCTGCACGACCTCCGCCATCGCCATCGACAAGGAGTTGACCAAGGCCGTTCTGGTTCCGGCCGGGGTGCGCATGCCAAAGGGCAAGATGGTCGACAGCGCCAGCCTGTACGAAGGCGACCCGATGCCCCGACCCTATGTCCTGAAGCCGGTCAACGAGGGGTCGTCGGTCGGGGTCGCCATCGTCACCGAGAGCGGAAATCACGGTCATCCGATCAGCCAGAAGGCGGAAGGGCCGTGGCTTCACTTCGACCGGCTGCTCGCCGAACCGTTCATCCGCGGACGGGAATTGACCGTTGCGGTGCTCGGCGACGAGGCGCTGTGCGTGACGGAATTGAAGCCCAAGGCCGGATTCTACGACTTCGACGCCAAATACACCGACGGCCTGACCGAACATGTCTGTCCCGCCGAAGTGCCCGACCGGGTCGCGCAGGCGATGATGGCGATGGCACTGAAGGCGCACCGCGCGCTCGGCTGCAAGGGCGCTTCGCGATCCGACTTCCGCTGGGACGATGACCAGGGCGAAGAGGGAATCTACCTGCTGGAGGTCAATACCCAACCGGGCATGACGCCGCTCAGCCTCGTTCCCGAACAGGCCCGCCAGCGGGGCATCGGCTACGGTGAGCTGGTCGAGCGGATTGTGGCTGATGCGCTGGACGACGCCAAGGAGCGTGCGAAGAAATGAGCGCGACGCGCGTCCGGCGTGGGTCAGGGGGACGTCCGGCGGCGCGCAAATCGTCGGGGCGGGTCGCCGTGCCGCGCAAGATCGCGTCGAGGCTGCCGATGGAACAGGCGCAGGCCAACCGGCTGGCGCGGTGGATGTTCGGCCTGTTCGTCGCGGCGATCGCGGTGGTCGCGGCCATCGCGCTCGGCCTGCCGTCGAAGATCGGTACCGCCGTTGGCGAGGCGGTCGGGGAAGCGGGGTTCCGCGTCCGATCGGTCGAGGTCCAAGGCACGAAGCGGATGAACCCGGCGCCGGTCTATCGCATCGCGCTTGACCAAAAGGCGGCGGCGCTGCCGCTGGTCGACGTGGCCGACATTCGCCAGCGCCTTCTCGGGTTCGGCTGGGTCAAGGATGCGCGGGTCACGCGCCGCTATCCCGACACGCTGGTGGTCGACATCGTCGAACGCAAGCCCGCCGCGCTGTGGCAGGACGAGCAGCGCCTCAACCTCGTCGATGCGGAAGGCGTCGTGCTCGATCGCGTGCCGGTCAGCCAGATGCCCGACCTGCCGCTGTTGATCGGCCGCGGAGCGAACGCGCATGCCACCGAGCTCAGCGCATTGCTCAACCCCTATCCGGCGCTTCGCGCGCAACTCGTCTCGGCGACCTGGGTCGGCGAGCGTCGCTGGGACCTAGTGCTCCAGACCAACCAGTTGCTGATGCTTCCGGAAGGCCAGGAAACCGCGAAATCGGTCCTCGGGAAATTTCTCGCTGCCGACAAGACGCAGGGATTGCTGGGCAACGGGACGATCCGTTACGATCTGCGAATCCCCGGCAAGATGACCGCCTGTTGCAAGGTGCCGGACAGTAACGAGACCTCCCCGAAAACCTGATGCCAGCCCCATCCGAGAAACCCCTTATCGCCGCCCTCGACATCGGATCGTCGAAGGTCAGCGCGTTGATCGTCACGAAGGATGACGACGGGCGGCTGCGCGTGCTCGGCACCGGCCAGCGCGAAAGCCGCGGGGTCAAGCGCGGTTTCGTCACCGACATGGAATCGAGCGAGGTGGCGGTCCGCGAGGCGGTCGAGATTGCCGAGCGAATCTCGGGGGTCACGATCGACGACGTCTGGGCCAGTTTCGGCGCCGGCGGCCTCGTCAGCGATATCGCCAATGTCGAGGTCGAACTTGGCGGTCACCAGGTGGTCGAGGACGACGTCAACGAACTGCTGAACGCCGGCAAGGGCGCCATCGACCGGAACGGGCAGGTCGTGCTCCACGCCCAGCCCGCGCTCTACACCATCGACGGGGTCGAGGGGGTGAAGCATCCCGTCGGCCTCCATGCCGACCGGCTGGGTGTCGACATCCATGTCATCGCCGCTGACCCCGCGCCGCTGCGCAACATCGACTATGTCATTCGTTCCGCCCACCTTGGCGTGCGCAAGATCGTTGCCTCGCCGGTCGCGGCGGCGCTGGCCTGCCTGACCGCGGAGGAACGGGACCTTGGCGTCGCCCTGGTGGAAATGGGCGCGGAGGTGACCAATGTCTCGCTTCACGCCGGAGGGATGCTGGTCGGCCTTCGCTCGATCCCGCTGGGTGCCAAGGACATCACCGACGACATCGCCTGCGCGTTCGGCGTGCAGCGTCGCGACGCAGAGCGGCTGAAGTGCTTCTACGGCTCGGCGATGACTTCGCCGCGGGACAATCACGAGATGATCGACGCCGCGCCGATCGGTGGCGACGAAGGCGGCGAGCCGACCCGCATCACCCGCGCCCAGCTAATGACCGTCGTCCGCCAGCGGGTCGAGGAACTGACCAACCAGATCGAGGTTGCGCTGAAAAGCCTCGGCTTCACCGGCCCGGTCGGACGGCAGGTGGTCCTGACGGGCGGCGGCGCCGAATTGAAGAATATCGCCGACTACATGCAGGGCGTGTTGGGACGTGCGGTTCGGGTGGGCCGGCCGCGCACGCTTACCGGTCTTCCCGAGGCGCACGGCGGCCCGGCCTTTTCGACGCTCGTCGGCCTGGCGATGCTGGCCGGGCAGGATGCGCGCGACCTTACCGATCTGCCCGCCGCCCAGCGCGCCGGGAAGGTCGCCAACGGGTTCTTCGGACGGATGCTGGCGGTGCTGAAACAGTCTTATTGAGTCGCGCCAAGGGCTTACGGGCGACTGTTGATTCCAGTCCTTGTCCCATACTGAATCATTTCTTCACTTTTTTGGCGATGCGGCCATTTTTCGCTTGGGTCAGGAATCCGGTTCGTGCAATGATTCATCCCAAGTTCAATCGCTTGCCTGTCAGGGGGATACATCCATGAGCATTGATTTCATCCGGCCGGAAGTCGACGAACTCCGCCCGAGGATCAGTGTTATCGGCGTCGGCGGCGCGGGGGGCAACGCCATCGCCAACATGATCGCGCGCGACGTCCAGGGCGTCCAGTTCCTGGTCGCCAATACCGACGCGCAGGCGCTCAACAGCTCGACCGCCGATGCGCGCATCCAGCTTGGCCTCAAGATCACCCAGGGTCTCGGCGCCGGCAGCCGTCCGGAAATCGGCCGCGCCGCCGCGGAAGAGACGATCGAGGAAATCGAGCGCAGCCTCGACGGCGCGCACATGTGCTTCATCGCCGCCGGCATGGGCGGCGGCACCGGCACCGGCGCTGCGCCGGTGATCGCCAAGGCGGCGCGGGACCGCGGCATCCTGACCGTCGGCGTCGTCACCAAGCCGTTCGCGTTCGAAGGCACGCGGCGCATGCGCTCGGCCGACGCCGGTATCGAGGAGCTGCAGAAGCACGTCGATACGCTGATCGTCATCCCGAACCAGAACCTGTTCCGGCTCGCCAACTCGGACACTACCTTCAAGGAAGCGTTCCAGATGGCCGACGAGGTGCTGCAGCAGGGCGTTCGCGGCATCACCGACCTGATGGTCATGCCGGGCCTGATCAACCTCGACTTTGCCGACGTCCGTTCGGTGATGGGAGAGATGGGCAAGGCGATGATGGGCACCGGCGAAGCGTCGGGCGACAACCGCGCGATCGAGGCCGCCGAAAAGGCGATCTCCAACCCGCTGCTTGACGGCGTCAGCATGAAGGGTGCCAAGGGCGTCATCATCTCGATCACCGGCGGCGAGGACATGCGCCTGATGGAGGTCGACGAGGCTGCCAGCCACATCAAGGAACTGGTCGACCCCGACGCCAACATCATCTGGGGTTCGGCGTTCAACAATGACCTCGACGGCAAGATCCGCGTCAGCGTGGTCGCGACCGGCATCGAGGCCGAGGAATCGACCGTGGCGCAGCCGGGCAAGGTGTTCACCTTCCCGTCGACCCGCTCCGCCGCACCGGCCGCTGCACCTGCGCCGGTCATGGCCAAGCCGACCCCGGTCGCGGCGCCTCCGGCCGAGGACGCGCTCGAACTCGGCAGTGACGACGAGGCCTCGGACGATGAACTCGTCCTGGAGAACGACGATATCCTGACCTCGCCGGTGATGGCGAACCCGATCGCGCCGCCGGCCGATGACGAGATCGCCGAAATCACGCCTGTCGCTGAAGAGCCCAAGGTCGCCCGCGAATCCGGCACGCTGTTCGAGCGTATGTCGAACATCGCGCGCGGTGCCGCCCAGGCGAAGGTGGATGACGAGCCGGTGCCGAGCATCCGCCGCGAACCGCTCGACATCCCGCGCTTCCTCAACCGCCAGAACAACCAGTAATCGCGTCCAGCGCCGGACTGCCCGCTGCGGGTCGGTTCGGCGCTCGACCGCAACGCTTTGGCGCGTCACGAGAAATCGAAAGCTTTAGTCAAGCTGGCATCTGCCATGGGCGAAAGCATGTCCGAATCCCGTTCGTTTCGTTTCCTTCCGGCGGCGCTTCTTCTTGCCGCCTGCACCCTGAACGCCGTGCCTGCGTCGGCGCAGTATATCGGTGGCAAGGCCCGCCGCTGCCCACGGCTCCCGCGCCTGGGACGATCGAGAGCCCGGCGGCTACCTTGTCGAGAGCTGTTCGGATCCTGGCCGCCAACCCGCGTGACTTCAACGCGCTGATCGCCGCCGGGCGGGCCGAACTTGAACTGGGGGACCTCGACGAGGCGGTGGGTTTCTTCGGACGCGCCGATGAGATCCGGCCCAACGATCCTGCGCCGAAGGTCGGCATGGGTGCGGCAATCATCCAGACGGGCGACGCGCGTGGCGCTTTGCGCTGGTTCGACCAGGCCCAGCGCCTTGGCGCGTCGCCTGCCTTGCTGGGCGCCGACCGCGGTCTTGCCCACGACCTGCTGGGCGAGCTGCCGGAGGCGCAGGCCGATTACCGTGCTGCGCTCTCCGGCCCCAATGCGAACGAGGCCCGCCGCCGGCTCGCGCTCAGCCAGGCGATGAGCGGTGAGATGGACGCCGCCTTGCGCACCTTGTCACCGCTGATCGTGCGCAGTGATCCCGCGGCCCTGCGCACGCGGGCGTTCGTGCTTGCGCTGGGCGGGCAGCAGCAACTGGCGTCGCGGGCGATCGACCAGGCCATGCCCGGCTCCGCAGCACGCATCGGACCCTTCTTCAATCTCTTGCCCCGTCTCAGCATCGCGCAGAAGGCGGCGGCGGTTCACCTCGGCGTGTTCCCCAATCCGGGCGAGATGCAACTGGCGGCGGTGCAGCAGGCCCCAGCGGCGGCGGCCGTGCAGCGGCCGGCCAGGCAGGCGCGCACCAAGAAGCCGAAGCCGCAAAAGGTTGCTGTCGGCCGGCGTACGGTGGTTGCATCGACGCCGATCGTGCCGCAGCAGCAGGTTGCCGTGGCGGCGCCGGTGACAACTCCGCCCGCGAGGCTGGTCGCCACGACCCCGAGTGTCCAGTCTCCACCCCAGCGGGTCGCTGTCACGCCGACGCCTGCGGCGCCGGCTCCTGTCGTGGTCGCGCCCGCCCCGGTAACGGTCGCCGATACCAAGGTGGTCCCGCTCGACCGGCTATCGGGTATCGACCGGTTGCTCGCGCAGGCCGCGCCCGAACCCTCGAAGCCCAAGGTCGAGACATCGCGCAAGCCGACCGCCGCCGAACGCAAGGCGGCGGATAAGAAGGCAGCGGACAAGAAGCTGGCCGCGGAGAAGGCTGCTGCCGACAAGAAAGCCAGGGAAGAGGCGGCCAAGATCGGTGTCGCCGGCACCCATTGGGTCCAGCTGGCCGGGGGCAAGAATGAAGACCGCATGGTCACGGAATTTAAGCGGCTGCAGGCCAAGAAGGGCTCGCCGCTGAAGGGTCGCAGCGGATATGTCAGCCAGGGCAAGGACTATTTCCGCCTGCTGGTCGGCCCGTTCGACGACGCCGCGGAGGCGCGAGCCTTCGTCAACAAGCTTGCCAAGGCGGACGTCGATGGCTTTAGCTGGTCGCGCACGCCGGCCCAGATCAAGATCGAGAAACTGCCCAGCAAATGACGCTTCCTCCGGCCCTTGCCGCGCACCCGTCGGACACGCGCGGCCGGGCCCACCGGGAAGACGATCGCGGGCCCCGCGGTCCACGCGACCCTTTCCAGCGGGACCGTGACCGCATCGTCCATTCGGTCGCCTTTCGACGCCTGCGTCACAAGACCCAGGTATTCGTTGCGCCCGACGGCGACCATTTCCGGGTCCGGCTGACCCATAGCCTCGAAGTG
The DNA here is from genome assembly GCF_014396585.1 of Sphingomonas rhizophila. Classification (GTDB taxonomy): domain Bacteria; phylum Pseudomonadota; class Alphaproteobacteria; order Sphingomonadales; family Sphingomonadaceae; genus Sphingomicrobium; species Sphingomicrobium rhizophilum. The sequence goes on along the minus strand of NZ_CP060717.1, from coordinate 1,725,901 downwards.
GCGCAGATCGGCCGGACGATGGCTCGGGCCCTGGGCCTCAACGAAGACCTGACCGAGGCATTGTGCCTGGCGCACGACCTTGGCCATCCGCCGTTCGGGCATGGCGGCGAAGATGCGCTGGAACGCAGTCTGGCCGACGCCGGCGGGTTCGACCACAACGGCCATACGCTCCGCCTGCTCACCTTGCTGGAAAACCCCTATCCAGGGTTCGAAGGCCTCAACCTGACATGGGAGACTCTGGAGGGGCTGGCCAAGCACAATGGGCCGGTGGCAAACCCGCGCTGGGCGCTCGAAGAGGCGGATGCGCAGTTCCCGCTTGATCTGACCAGCTACGCCAGCCTGGAAGCGCAGGTGGCGGCGATCGCCGACGACATCGCCTACGACAATCACGATATCGACGACGGCCTGCGGTCGGGAATCCTCGACCTCGAGGAATTGCTCGAACAGCCGTTCGTCGCGCGCCACTGGGCAGCGATCGAGCAGCGCCACCCCGGCCTCGACCCGGCGCGGAAGGCCAAGGCGCTGGTACGCGACGGCATCGGGTCCATGGTCGGCGACGTGCTTGATGAAACGCGCCGGCGCATCGCCGCCTCGGGGGTCGAAACTATTGACGACGTCCGCGCGGCGGGCAGGCCGCTGGTCGGCTTTTCCGAGGGCCTCGCGGCCGAGGAACGCGGGTTGAAGCGCCACCTTTACACGCACCTGTACGACAGCGCCGCGCTGACGCCGATCCGGGTCGAGGCCCAACGGATCGTCGCGGACCTTGCCAAGGCCTTCCGTGCCGATCGAAGGCTCCTGCCCGAGGGCTGGCAACGCGGCGAAACGGAGCAGGACCGGCTTCGTGGGATCGCCGACTATATCGCCGGCATGACCGACCGATACGCGATCGCCCAGCACGAGCGGCTGATCGGGCCGGTCCACCTGCCCGACCGGTTCTAGTCTCAGTCCGGAACCTTGACCGGCGACAGGAAGAGTCCGCCGGCCTCTTCGCCCAGCGCCCACCGGATCTGGGCCGGAAAGTCGCCATGGCGGTCGGTCTGAAGCCGGATCTTTTCGCCGATGCGAAGCATCTCGTCACACCGGAGCCTGAACCCGCTCTTCGACAGGTCGAGGATCGTCACGGCGTGCTCGTTGCCCGAAGAATCGAGCAGCCTCGCCTGAAACTGCGTGTCGACGCGCGGCTCGCGCTTGATTTCGCCTGGCTGGCGCATGACCCCCACCAATCGCCGTTTTGCAATGTAGATTAATCAACATTAGCGAGGTTTACCAGCCTCCGCCACCCCCGGCACAGCTACGGCGTGACAACTCCCCGTCGATGGCCTCGACAAAATCTTTCAATCGAAGCGTTGCGAGGGGCAGGAAAATGCGTTGGTTCCGGCCGTGCGGCACGGCTCCTGCTTTCTGACGCGCATGGTTTGAACCGTCGACGCCTGCCCTTAATTGAGTGCTCCTTTTTCCCGGGAGCCGTGCGCGTGTCTGCCAGTCCGTTGAAAATGCATCGTTATCGGCTCCCTTCGCTTGGTATGCAGGTGATGGTGGCCATGGCGTTGGGGCTGGCCCTTGGCCTCGCCGCACGGTCGTGGGGTGACGCGGTGCCGTGGCTCCAGCCGTCGCTGGAGACGATAGGGTCGAGCTTCATCCAGTTGTTGAAGGCGCTGGTGCCGCCGCTGGTCGTCACTGCGATCATCGCCAGTATCGCCGACCTTGGACAGGTCCGGAATGGCGCGCGGCTGGCGGCCCGGACCCTGATGTGGTTCGCGATCACCGCCGCGGCATCGGTGACGATCGGCCTTGTCGTGGCGACAATCATTCAACCCGGCCATCACAGCAGCGTTGCCGCGGCGGCCGCAGCGCCTACCACCACGGGCGGCTGGTTCGATTTTCTCAAGGGCCTGATCCCGTCCAATTTCCTCGGCCTGTCCGCGTCGACCACCACGACCGATGGTGCAGCGAAGACCAGCCTGTCGTTCAACGTGCTGCAACTGGTCGTCATCTCCATTGCCGTCGGCATCGCCGCTGTGCGCGCGGGCGAGGCGGGGCGGGCATTCACCGACTTCGTTCGCTCGGGCCTGGCGATCGTCCGCGTCGTGCTCGGGTGGGTGCTCCGGCTCGTTCCGCTCGGCACCGTCGGCCTGTTCGGCAATGCCGTCGCCAAATATGGCTGGGACACGCTGGCTTCGCTCGGCACGTTCGCAGCGGCGGTCTACATCGGTCTCGGGCTCGTACTGTTCGGGCTTTACCCGCTCCTGCTCCTGGCCAAGGGCCTGTCGCCTCGGCGGTTCTTTGCCGAAGTCTGGCCGGCGATCCAGGTCGGGTTCGTGTCACGGTCGTCGATCGGCACCTTGCCCGTCACCGAAGAGCGCACGATCAGCCTTGGCGTGCCCCGCAGCTATGCCGCGTTCGCCGTGCCGTTAGGCGCGACCACCAAAATGGACGGGTGCGCGTCGATCTACCCGGCAGTCGCGGCGCTGTTCGTGGCGCAATATTACGGCCTCGACCTCGGCCCCGCGCAGTATCTGCTGATCGGACTGGTGTCGGTGCTCGGCTCGGCGGCCACCGCGGGGGTGACGGGGGCGACGGTCATGCTGACCCTGACGTTATCGACGCTCGGCCTGCCGCTGGAAGGCGCCGGCCTATTGTTGGCGATCGACCCGATCATCGACATGGGCCGGACCGCGGTGAACGTCGCCGGGCAGGCGCTGGTGCCCTATCTCGTGGCGAAGGAGGAAGGCTTGCTGGACGAGGGGGAGGCGGAACCGGACGGGGCACTGGTGCGCGCCTGAACATCCGAGTCGTGACGAGGCGGCGCGGCTGCGCTAGAGGCGCGGCAAACCTGCTGAATAGGAACGATACTTGTCACTCTACGCCCGCTATTCCGCCCTGCTGGACGGCACTCTCGATGACCTGGTCGCGGCCGGCACGCTGCCTGCCGACGCCAACCGCAAGCCGGTGGCGGTCGAGCCGCCGCGCGATCCGGCGCATGGCGACCTTGCCACCAATGCCGCGATGGTCCTGTCGAAGGCCGCCGGCACCAACCCGCGCGCGCTTGCCGAGCAGTTGAAGCCGCGGCTCGAGGCACTGCCCGGCGTGACCTCGGTCGAGATCGCCGGTCCCGGTTTCATCAACCTTCGCCTTGCCGACGACGCGTGGCGCGACGAGTTGGCCGCGATCATCGCCGAGGAGGCCTATGGCCGGTCGAACGTCGGCAGCGGCGAACGGGTCAACGTGGAATATGTCTCGGCCAACCCGACCGGGCCGATGCACATGGGCCATTGCCGCGGCGCGGTGGTCGGCGACGCGCTCGCCAATGTGCTGGAAGCTGCGGGCTTCGACGTACTGCGCGAATATTATGTCAACGACGCGGGCAGCCAGGTCGACACGCTCGCCCGGTCCGCACACCTCCGCTACCGCGAGGCGCTGGGGGAGAATATCGGCGAGATCCCCGAAGGCCTCTATCCCGGCGACTATCTGAAGCCGGTCGGCGACCTGCTCGCCGCAGAATTCAGCGACACCTATGTCGGCAAGCCCGAAGCGGAATGGCTCGGCCTGTTCAAGCAACGCACCGTTGCGGCGATGATCGAACTCATCAAGCACGACCTTGGCCTGTTGGGCATCCATCACGACCTGTTCGCGTCGGAGGCCGAACTGCAGGCGTCGGGCGGGGTCGAGGCGGCCGAGCGGACCCTGCGCGACAAGGGCTTGGTCTATGAAGGCGTGCTCGAAGCGCCCAAGGGCGAGGTGCCCGACGACTGGGAGCCGGTCGAGCTGACCCTGTTCCGATCGACGCAGTTCGGCGACGACCAGGACCGGCCGATGAAGAAGTCGGACGGCAGCTGGACCTATTTCGGCGCCGACGCAGCCTATCATCTGCAAAAGGCGGCCAAGGCCGACCATCTGGTCAACATCTGGGGCGCCGACCACGCCGGGACGGTCAAGCGCGTCCAGGCGGCGGTCAAGGCGCTGACCGACGGCCGCGTCGATCTCGACGTCAAAATCGTCCAGATGGTCAAGCTGCTTCGCGCCGGCGAGCCGATCAAGATGTCGAAGCGCTCCGGCAACTTCGTCACGCTGGCCGATGTTGTGCGCGAAGTCGGCAAGGATGTCGTCCGCTTCATGATGCTGACGCGCCGCGCCGACGCGCCGCTGGAATTCGATTTCGCCAAGGTGGTCGAGGCGTCGAAGGACAACCCGGTGTTCTACGTCCAGTACGCCCACGCCCGCATCGCCTCGCTCCAGCGCAAGGCGGCGGAAGCGGGGATCGCGCTCGATGGACCGGCCGATCTCGAGCGGCTCGACGCCGAGGAACTCGGGCTGGTCAAACTGCTGGCGACCTACCCGCGCGTGCTGGAGGGCGCGGCACTGGCGCATGAGCCGCACCGAATTGCCTTCTATCTCTACGACCTCGCCGCCGCGTTCCACGCGTTGTGGAATCGCGGGAACGACGATCCGTCGAGGCGCTTCCTGGTCGAGGACGATCACGCGCTGACCCGCGCCCGGATCGAGCTGGCGCGGGGCGTCCAACGCATCCTTCGCTCCGGCCTGGCGTTGATGGGCGTGGACGCTGCCGAGGAGATGCGCTGAGGTGAGTGACGTTCGCCAGATGGGCGACACGGACCGCCTGCCGTGGCTCGAGCCCTATCGCGACAGGCCGCGAGAGCGGGCCGCGCCCGTGCCGGTGGCGGTGGCGCGCGATTCGAAGGCAGCCTCGGCGGGCCATTACGTCCGGGTCCCGATGTGGCTGTTGCTCGCACTCGGCGCAGTGGTGCTCGGCGTGGCCGGCTATTTCATCGGCCGGAGCGCCAACCCGCAGTCGGGCCAGTCGGTGACCACCGAATTGCCGCAGGCGACCTTGCCCTATCATTCGCTAGACGAGCTTGCCAACGAGCAGGCTCCACCGCCACCGCCCGTGGTGGACGAGGCCGATCCGCCCGCGGCGACCGTTGCCGCGCCGGTCGCGAAAGCACCTGCGCCCGTGGTGAAAAAGGCGGCACCAAAGAAGGCGGTCTCCCGGTCCAGGACACCCAAAGCCACGCGCCAGCCGCCGGTCAGCGCACCCGTCGCCACGCCGCCCCCGGCGCCGGTCCAGCGGCCGCGCTTCGTGATGCGCTATTCACCGGCGCCGGCCGCCGGAAGACCGGGGCAGGTTATCGAGATCGGCCGCTACACCAATCCGCGCATCGCCGACGCGATGTATCGCCGGGCGGTGTGGCGCTATCCCTACCTCGGCCGTCTCAGCAAGGTGGTGACGCCGACCGCGACGGCCGGTCGGCGTCCGGTTTACGCCCTCAGGCTCGGCACCGGATCGCGCAGCCATGCGCGGACTCTGTGCCGCAACCTGGTGTCGATCGGTTATCCCTGCGCGGTGGTCTGAGCGAATTTCGGGGCTTCCTCGCGCCCCGAATTGCGATAGGGATTTGACCCTTCGCGGGTGGGAATTGGAATGACGATGAACGACGGCCGGGCGTATGACGATCAGGGGCTGCCCTGGCTGGAAGCGGTCGATGACGAGGACGGCCAGCGCGTCGTTTCCGCCGGCAAGATGCTGGCCGCGGTAGTCATCGTTCTCGTCGCGGCGGCGATCGTCGCCGGCACCTTTTTCCTGATGGGCCGAAACGACCCGGCAGTCGGTGGGGCGCCCGAGCTGATCAAGGCCGAGCCGGGACCCTATAAGGTCAAACCGGATGACCCCGGTGGCCTCGACGTCGCCGGCGACAGCGGCACCGCCTTTGCCACTAGCGCAGGCGAGGATTCGGACGCGGCGCTGGCCGGACAGCCGGCAACGCCGGTTGCCGAGCCTGATCCGGTGAAGACCCCGCCAAGCGAGGTGAAGAAGCCCGCCGAGCCCAAGCCCGAGCCCGCCTCTCCGGTCGCGGGCGGGCCGTCGATCCAGCTCGGCGCCTACGCCTCGACGATCAAGGCGGAAACGGCATGGAAGCTGTTGTCCGGCCGGTTCAGCAGCGTCGCCGCGCTCGACAAGCAGATAATCCCCGCAACCGTCGGCGGGAAGACTATCTATCGCCTCCGCGCCGCCGGATCGGCCGACGCTACCCGCGCCGCATGCTCGGCCCTCAAATCGGCAGGGGAAAGCTGCCTCCCGGTGAACTGATGCAGGCGGCGATTTACGGCCTTGCCGGGTTCGAGATGACGGCAGACGAAGTGGCTTTCTTCCGCGACGCCAAACCGGCCGGCTACATCCTGTTCCGCCGCAATTGCGAGACTCGCGACCAGATGCGGCGGCTGACAGACTCCCTCCGCGAACTGGAAGGCGACGACAATGTCGCGATCCTGATCGACCAGGAAGGCGGCCGGGTGGCGCGGATGCGGCCGCCCGAATGGCCGGCCTTCCCATCGGGCGAAACGTTCGACAGGCTCTACCAGCTGGCCCCGTCGAGTGCGATCGAGGCGGCCCGGGTCAATGCGCGCGCCCTCGGGCTGATGCTCGACGAGGTCGGCGTTACCGTCGATTGCCTGCCGATGCTCGACGTCCGCCAGCCGGGTGCGACCGATATCGTCGGCGACCGCGCGATGGGGTCGAACCCGATGCAGGTGTCGGCGCTGGGCCGCGCCGTCCTTGACGGCCTGGCCTCTGCCGGCGTGGTCGGCGTGATCAAGCATATCCCCGGTCACGGACGTGCGCTGGTCGACAGCCATCACGAGTTGCCCGTCGTCAACGAGGGCGAGGACGATTTGGCGCAGGACCTCGAGCCGTTCGAACGCTTGCGCGACGCGGTGATGGGGATGACCAGCCACCTGCTCTACACGCAGTGGGACCCTGAGCGCCCAGCCTCGCAATCGCCGATCATCATCCACGACATCATCCGCCAGCGGATCGGCTTCGACGGATTCCTGATGTCCGACGACATCGGCATGGAAGCGCTCTACGGCGATCATGGGCAGCGCGCCGCCGCCTGCGTAGCCGCCGGGTGCGACGTCGCGCTGCATTGCGACGGCAAGATGGAGAACATGCTGTTGGTCGCCAATGCCGTCCCGGCGCTCAGCGACGAAGGATCGGCGCGGCTCGCACGGGCCATGGCCACGCGCTTCGCCCCGGCCGACGACATCAACTTCGCCGAGGCGATTACCAAGCGCGACACGCTGCTGGCGCTCGCCTGAGCGCTGCGATAGCGTGGCGGCCATGGGGGAAGACGAGGGCCAGTTCGAAGAGGTGGGCGGCGGCAGCGGCGACGATGCGCTGACGCTGAGCCTCGACGGCTGGGAAGGGCCGCTCGACCTGCTCCTAACGTTGGCGCGGCAGCAGAAGGTCGACCTCCACCAGATTTCGATCCTGGCGCTGACCGAGCAATACATCGCCTACATCGAAAGCGCCCGTGCCCTGAAGCTGGAGGTCGCCGCCGACTATCTCGTCATGGCCGCGTGGCTGGCCTACCTCAAGAGTGCGTTGCTGCTTCCCAAGGACCCGGAAATCGATCCGAGCCCGGAGGAACTGGCGCTTCGACTGCAGCTGCGGCTGCAACGGCTCGACGCCATGCGCGAGGCCGGTGCCCGCCTGCTCGGCCGCGACCGTCTGGGCCGCGACGTGTTCGCTCGCGGTGCGCCGGAAGGCCTGCGGCTGGTTCGCAAGTCGGCGTGGCAGGCCAACGCCTTCGATCTCTATGCCGCCTACGGCCGGGTTCGCGCCCGAACCCAGCCGGCCATGCACGTCGTCGCCCACCGCGCAGTGATGACGCTGGAGGATGCGATCGCGCGGGTGTCGGCGCTGCTCGGGCAGGCGCTGGACTGGACGACGCTGGAGGCGTTCCTGCCGGCCGACGCCGACCCGGCCTACCGCAGGTCGGCGCTGGCCTCGAGCTTTGTCGCCGCGCTGGAGCTGGCGCGGCAGGGCAAGCTTGACCTGTCGCAAGACGCGCCGTTCGAAGACCTTCGGCTTCGGGCGCGGGCGGCGTAATGGACGACTATGTGCGTTCAGTCGAAGCCGCGCTGTTCGCCGCCAATGGCCCGCTCAGCCTCGACGACATCGCGCTTTACGCGGGGGAGGGCGATGTCGCGGCGGCGCTGGCGAGCCTCGCCGATCATTATGCCGGTCGAGGGATCGAGCTGGTCGAGCGGGGAGGGCGCTGGCATTTCCAGACCGCGCCGGATCTTGCCCACCTGCTGCGCCGTGAACGGGAGGAGCCACGCCGGCTGTCGCGCGCCGCGACCGAAACGCTGGCGATCATCGCCTATCATGAACCGGTCAGCCGCGCGGAAATCGAGGCCATTCGCGGAGTCCAGATATCCAGGGGCACGCTGGACGTGCTGATGGAGGCAGGCTGGGTTCGGACCGCGGGCCGCCGCGAAAGCCCGGGCCGGCCGCTGACCTACGCCACCACCGCCGACTTCCTCACCCATTTCAACCTCGGATCGCGCCGCGACCTGCCGGGGATCGACGACCTCAAGGCCGCCGGACTGCTCGACCCGCTCGACGAAGAAGCGTTGCAGCTTCAACTGGAAAGTGGCGAGGATGAGGACTAGGTAGGCGTCAACACCGCTCTCGGAGAAGCATCATGGGCTCGTTCAGCCTCATTCACTGGATCATCCTGGCCGTCATCATCCTGCTGCTGTTCGGCGGGAATCGCTTCTCGGCGATGATGGGCGACGTCGCCAAGGGCCTGAAGAGCTTCAAGCAGGGCATGGCCGACGACGACGACAAGCCGCGCCAGCAGGACCCGCGCCAGCTTCCGCCCGCGCAGCAATACCAGCAGCCGCCAATCGATTTGCAGGCCCAGCCGCGTCCGTCCGATCCGGTCGGTTCCGCTCCGCCACCGCCTGCGCCGCCGCCGAGCGACGACAGCGCGCGCTAAGCGCCCAGCGGGAGCGCCGCCATGTTCGGCGTCGACACGTCGGAATTCATCGTCGTCGCCATCGTGGCGCTGCTGTTCATCGGCCCGAAGGAATTGCCGCGTGTGATGCTGTCGGTCGGCCGCTGGGTCGGGCGGGCCCGCGGTTATGCGCGACACTTCACCGCCGGAATCGAGAATGTGATGCGCGAGGCGGAACTTGAGGAAATGGACCGCAAGTGGCGCGAGCAGAATGAGCGGATCCTCGCCCAATATCCCGCCGACGGCCACTATCCGGAGCCTGAGGCGGTCCCCGCCGACCCGGCGTCGGTAATGCTGCCCAGCGTCATGCCGACCCCGCCGGCCGAGGCCTTCGAGGACGAGCCAACCCTTCCGCTGGAGGCGCCCGCCGCCCGGACGACGATCCGCGCCCGCCGCTTGAACGGCCGCTGCCATGATCGACGACATCGACGACACCAAGGCCCCGCTGATCGATCATTTGATCGAGCTTCGTAAACGGCTGTTGTGGAGCGTGCTCACCCTGCTCGCCGCCTTCTTCGTCTGCCTCTACTTCGCCAAGCCGATCTTCGCCGTGCTGGTGCAGCCGTTGCTGGCGGCGGGGCAGGGCAAGCTCATCTACACCGACATCTTCGAGGCCTTTTTCGTGGAGGTGAAGGTCGCCTTCTTCGCCGCGCTGATGATCGGCTTTCCGATGTTCGCGACCCAGTTGTGGCGGTTCGTCGCACCGGGACTCTATGCCAAGGAGAAGCGGGCCTTCCTGCCGTTCCTGTTGATGACGCCCTTCTTCTTCGCGGCGGGCGCAGCCTTTGCCTACTTCGTCGCCATGCCGTGGGCGCTCAAGTTCCTGCTCGGCTTCGAAGGGAATATCGGCGGGGTTGAGCAGGAGGCCTTGCCGGCGATCGGCAACTATCTGTCGTTCGTGACCCGCTTCCTGTTCGGATTCGGCGTCGCCTTCCTGATGCCGGTGCTGTTGATGGTGCTGGAACGGGCTGGCATCGTCACCGTACAGCAACTCGCAAAGTCACGGCGCTATGCGATCGTCGCCTCGGCGGCGATTGCCGCGGTGCTGACGCCGCCGGACGTGGTGTCGATGCTGCTGATGCTCGTGCCGCTCTACTCGCTGTACGAATTCGCGATTCTCTCTATCCGTCTCACGCACTGGCGCGCGTCACGCGCCAAAGTCGCGGATGATTCGGAGGTTGTTGAGGAGGCCCAGACGAATGTGGGCCCGGAAACGCCACCGGGGGGGGGAGGGTTGGCGGTTCCGGGCCCATTTGATCGGATAGCGAGAGCGGGGGGGCAAAAGGTCACTATCCGAAGCTTAAAACGTCCGGTTTTCCGCCACGGTTCCCCGGTTTTAAAAAAAAACTTTACGTCCTTGGCGTTCGACCCCGTACCCGCCGTTCCATGGGCGGGAAGACGGGAACGTCGAGCGAATATGTACCGAGTTTACGATCGAGCGGCGCCCGCAATTGGCGGGCCAAGGCCTCGACGATCCGCTCGAACTGCTTGCGCTCGTTGCTGTCCATGTTTCGTTCGAGCAGGCCTGAGCTGGTCAGTGACAACCGGGCGGTCAGCTCGCTCGATCGCCGCAACGAGATTTCCACCGGCTGGGCTCCGGCATGGAGCATTGCATATTCGACGACCTCGGTGATCAGGAAGGCTGCGGCGACCGCGACATCCTGCGTGGTGGAAACCTGGTCGAGCTCGAGTTCGAGCCGGATCGGCGTGGTGCCCTCGGGTGTCGAGCCGCGCAGTCCGGAAGCCAGTTCGGTCAGCAAGGGCCGAAGGGCGATGCCCTGGTTTTCCTCGAGTTCGGCGTAGTGGTTGCGGTGGACGACCGACAATGCGTCGACCCGCCGCCCGATCGCCGCATAAGCTGCCTTCGCCTCGGCTCCGTCCGCGGTGCGGCCGTGGATGCTGAGCAGCGACGCGATGACCTGCAGGTTGTTTTTCACGCGGTGATGGACTTCGCGCACCAGGCGGGTTTGGCCTTCAAGGGCTTCGGCCATTTGCCGCTCGCTTCGGTCAATCCGCTCCACCGCGCGGCTGAAGGCGTCCGCGAGTTCGCGGATTTCCATCGCGGGCCCCAGGCCCTCCGGCATTGCCAATCCCGCTTCTGACCCGGGCTGAAAATCGACCACCGCCCGCTGCAACCGCCGGAGCGGCACGATCAGCAAGCGGTGCACGAGCCACCAACTGATGATGGCCGCCAAGGCCCACATCAGGACCGGTAGCAGGATCATCAGCCGCTCGATCGTGCTGATCGATCGCTGGCGAAGGGTGTAACGGACGGTCAGGTCGCCGTTGCCGGCGGAAATGTCCTGGCGGACAATCTTGTCGTCGGCCCCGGACACCCGCTTGAACACGTCCATGACGATCCGTTGATCGTCGATCTGGATATGGTCGATGGTATCGAATGACGCGCCAATGGCGCCGCGTATCTCCGACAGGGTCAAGCGGGTCGTGGCGCTGCCGCCGGGAACGCCCACCCGGACCAGCAACGATTTGCCGTCGCGCGCCACCCATTCGCGAATGTCACCGGGCGCCAGCAAGGGCGGACGATCGAGGTCGCGATAGTCGCCCACCGCGCAGATGGGGGTGCCGGCGCTGTCCTCCAGCTCGAAGCTTCGAGCGACCGCCGGAGCGATGGCGAGGATCCGCCGCGCTTCGGCGCATACCGGCCCGCCGCCGGCGCGAAGGTTGGCGTTGGCAGCAACACGAAGCGCGAGGGCGTTGCGCGCGATCAGCCCATTCAGTGCTTCGGTGGTGACGTGCGCTTCCCGGACGCTGCTCTCGCGAATGACGCGCCCGGCTTCGCGCAACCCGTTGACCGCGCTGAACACCAGCGCCGCCCCGATCGGGAGCAGCGCGACCGTCAGCAGTAGCAGGATCTTGGCGGGTGTTGGCAGCGACCGGAGGTGGTCAGAAAGGGTCATGGCGCCACCCGCGGCGCGTCAGTCGAGCTTGCGCAGCAGGTCGAGAAAGTCGTCGGGGACGGATTCACGAAGCGTGTCATCGTACACGGTGCGGAGGGCGCGGCCGACCGGCGACGTCTTGTCGCGAGCGGTCTTGTTTGCGCGGTCACTGCCCACTTTTCCTCGAGCCCGCTCCTCGCTCTTCTTCGAACCACTCAACCTCTCATCCCCCTCCGGCGCGCCATTCGCATGCCATGCGCACCCTCACTCAAACCAAACACGGACAAGAGGCCTTTCGCCGCTTCGCATTGCAGCACTATGGGGCGCTTGCCAGCTCGTCAATGTCGCCAAATTTAACAACGGAGCCGAGCGGGAAACCAAATGGCCGGTGCTTTGTTCCACCGTCAGACGCCGCGGGCCGGGGATTGTCACTTTCTGTGACATCAGGGGCGCAATTTCCTCCGCGGGTTGCATCAACCCAACGTCGCGCCCACAACGCGGGCGTAACATTTCGGAGTCGTATCACTCATGTCGCTTGGCCAAGATCTCGCCCGCACCTGCCGTTTCTTCGCCGCTATGCCCGGGCCCTGACCGGCAGCCAGGCGCATGGCGACAACTTCGTCCGAGCCACCCTTGAAACCATCGTCGCCAGCCCCGAAAGCTTCCCTCGTGAGGTCGATCCGCGGCTCGGCCTCTATCGTACCTTCCACGCCATCTGGTCGAGCGCGAACATCGAGGAAGGCGACGAGCCGACGAACAGCATCGATGGTAACGAGGGCATCGCCCATGCCCGCCTGTCGCGGATCACGCCGCTGTCGCGCCAGGCGCTCCTGCTCACCAGCCTCGAAGGGTTTTCCAACGAGGACGTCGCCTACCTGATCGACGCTTCGCCCGAGGACGTGGAATCGTTGGTCGCCGAAGCGCTTGCGGAGATCGAGCGCCAGACCCATGCCGACGTGCTGATCATCGAGGATGAGCCGATCATCGCGATGGACATCGAGACCATTGTTCGCGATCTTGGTCACAACGTCACCGGCGTTGCCGTGACCCGCGACGAAGCGGTGGCTCAGGCGCGCAAGGCTCCCCCGGGACTGGTGCTAGCCGACATCCAGCTTGCCGACGACAGCTCGGGCATCGACGCGGTCAAGGATATCCTGGCCGAATTCTCGGTGCCGGTAATCTTCATCACGGCCTTCCCAGAACGCCTGCTGACCGGCTCGCGCCCCGAACCGACCTTCCTCATCACCAAGCCCTTCCAGCGCGCGACGGTGAAGGCGGCGATCAGCCAGGCGTTGTTCTTCGACACGGCGACTGTCCCGGCGGGCTGATCCGTAACGCTCGCGGAACCCTTCGCGAATCCGCCGCGTTGGCGCCCCGTAACTGATCTGAGGAATCTTATGGCCGAGCAGCCCGAACATCTGACCGGGACCGAAGCGCGTGAGGGCACGGGCCCCAGCAGCATGCGTTATGTTCTGTTCGGCGGGCTGGTCCTCGTCGTGGTCATCTTTGCCGTCATATTGTTTGCAGCGCGCTAGCGCCCTACATTCAGGCATCCAGCGAAACAGAAATCTCAGCGGCCATGGCAATGGGCGCGAACGAGGGGTGGGGTAACAGCGTGGCGGAATTCGAAGAAGACGACGAGCCTGCGGAGGCGCCGGTCGAACTCGTCCCGCTGCCGGACGACGAGTTCAAGGACCAGCTCGCCCAGGTCATCCCGCATCTTCGCGCGTTCGGCCGTTCGCTGTCGGGCAGCCGCGACCTTGCCGACGACCTTGTCCAGGAAACGCTGCTGAAGGCGTGGGCGGCGCGCAAGCGCTTCCAGGCCGGCACCAACATGCGGGCGTGGACCTTCATCATCCTTCGCAACCTGTTTCTCAGCCAGATGCGCCGCGCCCGGTTCAAGGGCGAATGGGACGATGTCACCGCAGCCAAGATTCTCGCCGCGCCGGCCAGCCAGGACCGGCATATCGAGCTTGGCGACATGCAGCGCGCCTTGATGCAATTGCCGCAGCCGCAACGCGAAGCACTGATCCTCGTCGGTGCAGGTGGTTTCGCCTACGAAGAAGCCGCGGAAATCTGCGGTTGCGCGGTCGGCACGATCAAGAGCCGCGTCGCTCGTGGCCGCGTCGCTCTCGAAGCGTTGCTGACCGGCAGCGGCCTGCCGTCGCGCCGTCAGCACCAGACGGATCCCAACCGCTCGGCGCTGCAATCCATCATGGGTCAGGTGGACGAATTGAGCCGCGACCGCGACTGACGTCGCTAGATGCGGCGGAGCAGTGCTTCGAACTCGTCGTCGCGATCGCTGTCGACGGTCTCAAATGCGCGGCGAAGCGCGGCCGCGATTCCCTGCTGGTTCGAAGCCGACTCGAGCAGGATGGGCCGGCGGTCGCCGCCGGTCCTGTGATTTTCGTCGAACATTCGAAGTCTCTGCATCGTAAGAAAATAACGCCTTTGCGCCCCGCTGGTTTCGTAGCGGCCGGAATTGCGCCATGACCAGATCGATGCCTTCCGTGGACGAACAGCAGCATAAGCGGGATGCTCGCCAGGACGCGCTGGACAGGGCGCGTCGTTTCAGTCCCTTTCTCCGCGAGGCCATGGCCGCGCTTCCGGACGTCGCGGAGACGTTCCTTCGCGACGGAAGCGACAGCGCGATCGCAGGCGTTCCCCTGCTCAACGGCGACAGCGTCGCCACGACGCTTCGGCGCCAACGGCATGCACTGGCGCTGGCCGTCGCGCTTGGCGACCTGTCCGGCGAACTGCCGCTGGAGGCGGTGACCGCGCATTTGTCCGCCTTCGCCGACCGCGCGCTGGATGAGGCGCTGAAAGCGGCCATGCTGGAACGGACCCCGGACGAGCAACCGCGCGGGATCGCGGTGCTCGCCTTGGGCAAGCTCGGAAGCCGTGAACTCAACTATTCCTCCGACGTCGACCTGTTGCTGCTGTTCGACCAGGCGACCATGCCCCGTCGCCCGCGTGACGATGCCGGGGAAGCCGCGGTGCGGATCGGCCGCCGATTTATGGAACTGATGCAGCAGCGCACGCATGACGGCTATGTCCAGCGGGTCGACCTGCGCCTTCGGCCGTCGCCCGAGGTGACGCCCATCGTACTGCCCGTCGACGCGGCCATCTCCTATTATGAAAGCCAGGCGCTGCCGTGGGAGCGGGCTGCCTTCATCCGCGCCCGCGCCTGCTCCGGCGATCTCGACCTCGGCAACCGCTTCTTGGCCGAAATACAGCCGTTCATCTGGCGACGCGCGCTCGACTTCGGCGCGATCGAGGAAATTCGCGACATCTCGCTGCGCATCCGCGACCACTACGCGCAGGGACAGGGCTTCGGTCCCGGATTCGACCTGAAGCGCGGGCGCGGCGGAATCCGCGAGGCGGAATTCTTTACCCAGGTCCAGCAGTTGATCCACGGCGGCCGCGATCCCTCCTTGCGCGCGCCGGCGACACTGGATGCGCTGGCGGCATTGCAGTCGGCGGACATGCTGGCGCCGGACGTGGCGACGGGGATCGGTGACGCCTATCGTGCGCTGCGGACCGCCGAACACAGGGTGCAGATGATCGACGACCGCCAGGATCATCGCCTTCCGGTCGATCCCGCGGCCCTGGAGGCGGTCGCCAACCTCGATGGCCATGCTGATGGGGCCGCCCTGCTCGATTTTCTCCGGCCGCACGTCGACTTCGTCGGCGCGCAGTTTGACGGGCTGGTCACGGACCGGGGCGGGCGCTTGTCGAACGATCCCGACATCCTTCGGTCGGAGGTCGAAGCGCTCGGCTTCCCCGATCCTGACGAGGCCGCTCGGCGGGTCGCGGATTGGCGCACCGCCAAGGCCCGTTCACTGCGCTCGCAGCCCGCCCGTCACGCGTTCGAGGCGATGCTGCCGACCCTGCTCAAGGCGATTGCCGCCGGCCCCGACCCGGGTCACGCGCTCAATCGGTTCAGCGATATCGTCGAGCGGCTGTCGAGCGGAGTCAATTTCTTCCGGCTGCTGGAAGCTCGGCCGCGACTTGCCGAGTTGCTCGCGCTGATCCTGACCCACGCGCCGGTGCTGGCCGACCAGTTGGCGCTGCGGCCGACGCTGCTGGACGGGCTGATCGACGAGTCCAGCTTCGCCCCGCCGCCCGACGCGGAAACGCTGACGGAGCGCTTCCGCCGGGCGATCGCCGGACTGCCGCTTGACCAGGCCCTCGACCAGGTCCGGCGGCTGGTGGGCGAGCGCCGCTTCGCGCTCGGGGTCCAGCTGATCGCCGCGCACCGCGATCCGATCGTCATCACCGCCGGCTACAGCGATCTAGCAGAAGCATCGGTGATTGCGTTGGCGGAAGCGACCACGCGCGAATTCGAAGCCAGTAATGGCCGTGTGCCTGGCGGTGAACTGGTCATTCTCGCCCTCGGCCGGTTCGGCGGGCGGGCGCTCACCCACGCCAGCGACCTCGACCTGATCATGCTGTTCGACGCTCCGGAAGGAGCGGTGTCGGACGGACCGCGGTCGATCCCGGCCACCGATTATTTCAATCGCCTCGCGGCGCGGATCATTTCGTCCCTCAACGTCCAGACCGGGGCGGGCCGCTGTACGACGTCGACACCCGCCTCCGGCCGCAGGGGGCGCAGGGGATGCTCGCCGTCAGCCTCGCCGCCTTCGATCGCTACCAGCGCGAGGATGCCTGGACGTGGGAGCATATGGCGCTGTGCCGTGCCCGCCCCTGACGGGCTCCGGTGCGCTCCGCGAAAAGGTGCGGACGATCATCCACGCGATCCTGTGTATGCCGAGAGACCCGGCCAAGACGCGAACCGACGCAGCACAGATGAGGCGGGAAATGGCGCGTCACAAACCGCCTGCGGGAGACCTCGACATCAAGCTCGGTCCGGGCGGCCTGGTCGACCTTGAGTTTGCGGTCCACACGCTGCAACTGATCCATCACCAGGGCCTCGATCCGAAGCTCGAGAACGCGATTGCGGGTCTGGTCGCCGCCGGACTGATCGATGGGGAGGCCGATCCCGATCTTCGCCTGCTGACGAGGATGCTGGTCGTGCTTCGGCTGATGGGTTCGGAGGCGGCGATGGCCCCGGCCGATCAGTCGCGGCAATTGGTGGCGTCGTTATGCGGGGCCGACGATTGGACGGCGCTGCTTGCCGCCGCCGGCGCTGCCCGGCAGAGGAACTCGGCGCGCTGGGCCGCGGTGCAGGAGGGACGATGATGGTTGAAGTCGGAAGCAAGGCGCCGGCGATCTCGGCGACGCTGAGCGATGGAACGTCGCTGGACATCGGCAAGCCCGGTTCGCCGCTGGTCATCTATTTCTATCCTAAGGACGACACCACCGGCTGCACGCGCGAGGCGCAGGATTTCACTGCCCTCGCTGCGGACTTCGCCAGGGCCGGGACCAGGGTCGTCGGCGTCTCCCGCGACCCGATGAAGAAGCATGACAAGTTCATCGCCAAATATGACCTCGCCGTTCCGCTCGCCTCGGACGAGGATGGAGCGATCAGCGACGCCTTCGGGACGTGGGTCGAAAAGTCGATGTATGGGCGGAAATACATGGGAATGGAGCGCTCGACCTTCCTCATCGCCGCCGACGGCACGATTGTTCGCGAATGGCGCAAGGTGAAGGTCGCCGGCCACGCCGCCGAGGTTCTGGAGGCGACGCGCGCCCTAGGATGACACGCCGCGCCCGGCGAGGAAGGCGAGGATCGCGTCCGCCTGCCGCATCGATGACGGGACCGGTGTCGGGTCGAGCGACCGCTCGAACGCGGCGCGTTGCAGCGGTTCGAATTGCGGCTGCAACGATGCAGCGCGGTCCAATGCTCCTGCCAGCTCCGACGGATCGTCGATCACCTGGCCGAACTGCCAGTGAGTGTACTGCTCCTTGCCGCGCCAGTCGGCGTGGTCGAGGTTGAGGAAGATGCACGGCCGCTGCTGGCGGATGAACTCGTAGACCTGGCTCGACGCGTCGCCGATGTAGACGTCCGCCCCTTGAGTATAGCTCATGTCGATCGACCGGATGCTGCCCCGGTCGATGCGAACGTTGGGCGCATCGCTGGAAACGTCCGGCCCGCCTTTCAACTTGACGTGCGGCGCGACGACGAAATTCCAGCCGGGAATGCCCTCCATCGCCCGGACCATCGCCGGTCCATGATCGAACCAGGTCGACCCCGGCGCCTTGGCGTGCGGATTGTAGAGTGCGACCGACCGGTCGTCGGCGAACAGCCGCCCGGCCGGTGCGATCAGCTCGAACTTGGCGTAGCCGACGACGGCGATGTTGTCGTCGCGGCCCAGCCCCTTTTCGATCAGCCTTGCCTTGTCCTTTGGGCCATTGACGAGCGTGAAGTCGTAAAGACGATGATTTGGGTTGTAGCCGACAACGCTGTCGCCGGCGCCATGCTTCAGGTGGATCATCGGCACCCCGAACCACGGCAGGCGTTTCAGGATGCTGCTGCTGGTCTCGGTGGTGACGACTGCGTCGAACCGCGCCAGCAGCGGCGAATAGAGCAGTGCCACCAACCCTCTTGGCGGAGGCGAGAACAAGCCATCGCGCTTGTGCGACGGGGTCGGCAAATATCGGATTCGAAGGCGCTTCTTGGGATCGAACCGCCGGATGAGGTCCAGGCTGGCCTTGCTCGCGCTCAGCACGCTGACCTCGACCCCGGGGCGCGCCGCCAGCGCCAGCGCGCCGGGCAGCCAGTGCAGGTGCTGGTGGGCCTCGGCCAGCGCGAGATAGGCGATGCGGATCATCGGCCGCGGCGGTAAAGGCAGGGCGACAGCGCAGCAAGGGTTGCGCTTGAAGCCGCGTCCCCGGCCATGCTAGCGGCGCTGCCAAGTCGAACCGCCGTCAAGGACCGCCCGTGGCCGAATTCACCCTTCCGAAGAACAGCAAGATTGCCAAGGGCCGCGCCCACAAGGGCGATGGCGGCAAGCGGCCGAAGACGTTCAAGGTTTATCGTTACGACCCCGACAGCGGCGCAAACCCGCGCTACGACACCTACACCATCGACCTCGACAAGACCGGGCCGATGGTTCTCGACGCGATCATCAAGATCAAGAACGAGATCGATCCGACCCTGACCTTCCGCCGCTCGTGTCGCGAGGGCATCTGCGGGTCGTGCGCGATGAACATGAACGGCAAGAATGGCCTCGCCTGCACCACCGCGATCGAGGATTGCGCGGGCGAGGTGCGGATCACGCCGCTGCCGCACATGGAGGTGGTCAAGGACCTGGTTCCCGACATGACCCACTTCTACGCGCAATATGCCTCGATCCAGCCGTGGCTGAAGTCGTCGACGCCCGAACCGTCGGGCAAGGAACGCTTCCAGTCGCCCGAGGACCGCGCCAAGCTCGACGGGCTGTACGAGTGTATCCTGTGCGCCTGCTGCTCGACCAGCTGCCCCAGCTATTGGTGGAACAGCGACAAGTTCCTCGGCCCCGCGATCCTGCTTCAGGCCTATCGCTGGCTGGTCGACAGCCGCGACGAGGCGACCGGCGAGCGGCTCGACCAGCTCGAGGACCCGTTCCGCCTGTATCGGTGCCATACCATCATGAACTGCGCCAACGTCTGCCCGAAGGGGTTGAACCCGGCCAAGGCGATTGCCGAGACGAAAAAGCTCGTAGCTGAACGCGCCGCCTGATGACGGAAACGCCGCGCCTGCCCAATGGCGCGCAACCCGATCCCGACCACGAAGGCTGGTATAGCTGGGGCGATTTCCCGCGCGGGAGCTTCGCCGCTGCGACCGGCCGGCTGATCTTCCGGCCGACCGGAGAGGGAACGGCCGAAGTCCGCATGTTCCCGACCGAGGCGCACCAGAACATGGGCGGGTCGATCCACGGCGGCGCGGTGATGAGCTTCACCGACATGGCGCTGTTCGCCGGGGGGCGCTGCGCCGGCATGGCCGAAGGGCATTACGTCACGCTCGACATGCACACCCGTTTCCTGGCACGCGGCGCCATCGGCAAGCCGCTGACGGCCCACGTCCGGCTGGTCCGGCAGACGGCGGGCGGCATCGTCTTCCTGTCGGGCTTTCTCGAGCAGGACGGCGCCCCCTGCTATGATTTCACCGGCACGCTGAAAAAGATCTCTCCGCGCGCCAAGAGCGCCGACGGCGATTCCAGCGACGATGCCCAGCGTCGCTGACGCCTATGCCGCGCTGGTCGCGGCGGGCGAGGTCAAGGACGATCCGGACCAGCGCAAGGCGGCGGCGGCGCTCGACCGCTTCGCCGCTGACCTCGCCG
The DNA here is from genome assembly GCF_014396585.1 of Sphingomonas rhizophila. Taxonomy (GTDB): domain Bacteria; phylum Pseudomonadota; class Alphaproteobacteria; order Sphingomonadales; family Sphingomonadaceae; genus Sphingomicrobium; species Sphingomicrobium rhizophilum. Next base: position 1,705,960 of record NZ_CP060717.1, on the reverse strand, counting down.
GGACCAACGCCGGATTCCTGAAAAAGCTGTTCGGCAAGGCGCGACCCCCGTGCGGTGTCTACCTGTGGGGCGGGGTCGGGCGCGGCAAGTCGATGCTGATGGACCTGGCGTTCGACCACATCGATGTCGAGCCCAAGCGCCGCACCCATTTCGCGCCGTTCATGCTGGAGGTGCATGATCGGCTGCGCGAGGCACGGACCGGCGAGGATGGCGATCCGGTGATCAAGGTCGCCCGGGACATCGCCGACAGCGTCCGCTTCCTCGCGTTCGACGAGATGATGGTCACCAACCCGGCCGACGCGATGATCATGTCGCGGCTATTCACGCAACTGCTCGACGCCGGGGTGGGGCTGGTGACGACGTCCAACCGTCCGCCGTCGGACCTCTACAAGGACGGGCTCAACCGGCAGTTGTTCCTTCCGTTCATAGCCCTGATCGAGCAGCGGCTGCAGGTCGTTTCGCTCAACGGCCCGATCGATTACCGCCTTGATCGACTGGCAGGGCTGGATACGTGGTACGTGCCGAACGGCCCGGCCGCGACCGAGGCGCTGCGGGAAGCCTTCTTCCGGCTGACCGACTATCCGGTCGAGGACAGCCTGCACGTCCCGACCGAGGAACTCGACGTCGGCGGCGGGCGCACGATGTTCGTTCCCAAGTCCCTGAAGGGCGTCGCGGTCTTCTCGTTCAAGCGGCTGTGCGGCGAAGCACGCGGCGCGGCCGACTATCTCGCAATCGCCAGGCGCTTTCACACCGTGATCATCGTCGGCATCCCGAAGATGACGCGCGAGATGCGCAACGAGGCGGCGCGCTTCGTCACGCTGATCGACGCGCTGTACGAACATAAGGTCAAGCTGCTCGCCGCCGCGGACGCAGAGCCCGCGGAGCTTTACCCGTCAGGCGACGGCAATTTCGAATTCCAGCGCACCGTCAGCCGGCTCGAGGAAATGCAGAGTGTCGATTACCTCGGCGAGGGCCACGGTCTGGCCTTTTAGCAAAAGGGCCGCCCCGGTTTCCCGGGACGGCCCAGACGGTCGGTTGCACTCGACCGTTAGCGGAGGATGGCGTTCAGGATCGCGCTGACAATCTGGGTCTTGGGGTCGACGCGATAGATGTAGTGCTGATCGTAGATATAGCGGCCATACGGGTCGAGGTCGTATTGGCGGCGCAGGTCGTACGGTATCTGGTTGTACGGCGTGTAGCCGTTGAAGCCGTAGGGCAGGCGCTGCCCCATGCTGTACAGCTTCTTGGCCTGGCCCGGCGGCAGGCAGCCGTTGTTCTTCTTCGCAAGGCCCGGCGGGCAGCCCGGCTGTCCAGCGAAGGAATGTCCGTTGTGATGACCCTTGCCATGGCCCGGGCCCGCGAGAGCCGGGGCGGCACTGACAAGCAGCGCGGCGCCGGCGATGAGAAGTGCCTGTTTCATGCCGGTCATCATGGGTGCGTAACGCTTAACGCGGGGTGAGTGCCGCATTCACAGCAAAAATCTCGTCGTTTCCGCGCCCCGGCCCGTCGCAGCGGTTGCCCCTGCTGGCGGGTGCGGCTAAGCGCAACGCCGCCCCCGGGCGCGCCTTCATTTCGCGCCCTTCCGCGGGACCGAAACGACTTAAAGACTCGACGAAAGGCTGGAATGCCCATGGCACGCAAGAAGATCGCGCTGATCGGCGCCGGGATGATCGGCGGCACGCTCGCGCACCTCGCGGCGAAAAAGGAAATGGGCGACATCGTCCTGTTCGACATCGCCGAGGGCATTCCGCAGGGCAAGGCGCTCGACCTTAGCCAGTGCGGCCCGATCGAGGGCTTCGACGCGAAAATAACCGGCACCAACGACTATGCCGATATTGCCGGCGCCGACGTGGTGATCGTCACCGCCGGTGTGCCGCGGAAACCCGGCATGAGCCGCGACGACCTGATCGGCATCAACCTTGGCGTGATGAAGCAGGTCGGCGAGGGCCTCAAGAAATACGCCCCCGACGCGTTCGTCATCTGCATCACCAACCCGCTCGACGCGATGGTGTGGGCGTTGCGCGAATTCTCCGGCCTGCCGCACAACAAGGTCGTCGGCATGGCCGGCGTGCTCGACAGCGCGCGCTTCGCCACCTTCCTGGCGTGGGAATTCGGCGTGTCGGTCAAGGACGTGAACGCCTTCGTGCTCGGCGGCCACGGCGACACGATGGTGCCGGTCACCAGCTACACCACCGTCAGCGGCATTCCGGTCGACGACCTCGTCGCGATGGGCAAGTCGACCAAGGCGCGCATCGACGAGATCGTCACGCGTACCCGCGGTGGCGGTGGCGAGATCGTTGGCCTGCTCAAGACCGGCAGCGCTTTCTACGCCCCGGCCACCAGCGCGATCGCGATGGCCGAGGCCTATTTGGGCGACCAGAAGCGGATCCTGCCATGCGCGGTCTATGTCGAGGGCAAGTACGGCCTCGACGGCCTTTACGTTGGCGTCCCGACCGTGATCGGCGCCAACGGCGTCGAGGAAGTGATCGAAATCGCACTCGACGACGAAGCCAAGCAGAATTTCCAGGTCAGCGTCGACGCAGTCAAGGAACTGCTCGTTGCCTGCAAGGCGATCGATGGGAGCCTCGGCCAGTGAGCATTCTCGTCAACAAGAACACCAAGGTCATCACCCAGGGGATGACCGGCGACACCGGCACCTTCCACACGCAGCAAGCGCTGGCCTATGGCACTCAGATGGTCGCGGGCGTCACGCCGGGGAAGGGTGGCACGACCCACATCGGCCTGCCGGTTTTCAACACCGTCCATGAAGCGGTCGAGAAGACCGGTGCCGACGCGTCGGTGATTTACGTGCCGCCGCCCTTCGCAGCGGACTCGATCCTGGAGGCGATCGACGCCGAGGTGCCGCTGATCGTCTGCATCACCGAAGGCATCCCGGTGCTCGACATGGTCAAGGTGAAGCGCGCGCTGTCGGGCAGCAAGTCGCGGCTGATCGGGCCGAATTGCCCGGGCGTGCTGACCCCCGACGAGTGCAAGATCGGCATCATGCCGGGCAACATCTTCAAGAAGGGCAGCGTCGGCGTCGTGTCGCGGTCGGGCACGCTGACCTATGAGGCGGTGTTCCAGACCACCAACGCGGGCCTTGGCCAGACCACGGCAGTCGGTATCGGCGGCGACCCGGTCAACGGCACCAACTTCATCGACGTGCTGGAACTGTTCCTGGCCGACGACGAGACCAAGTCGATTATCATGATCGGCGAGATCGGCGGCGACGCGGAAGAGCAGGCGGCCCAGTTCCTCAAGGACGAAGCCAGGCGCGACCGCCAGAAACCGATGGTCGGCTTCATCGCGGGACGCACGGCACCCCCGGGCCGCCGCATGGGCCACGCCGGCGCGATTGTGTCGGGCGGCAAGGGCGGCGCCGAAGACAAGATCGCCGCGATGGAAGAGGCTGGAATCCGCGTGTCGCCGAGCCCATCTGAGCTTGGCACCACCCTCACGGAGCTGCTGAAAGGCTGATCGTCCCGATGGACCCGATGGCAATCGATCGCGAAACCGGACCCAGTTGGGCGCGCCCCAACTGGCCGTTGGCCGACCTCGACCCGGTCAACGCCGGGCTCGACCCGACCGAAGCGACGATCGAGAAGGTCGCGGCGGCTGCCAAGCAGGTCGCGGCGACTGGCGGGACCATCGACGAAGCGGCGATCCACCGCGCCGCCCAGGACAGCATCCGGGCGATGATGTTGATCCGCACCTATCGCGTGCGCGGTCACCTCGCCGCCAAGCTCGATCCGCTCGGCCTTGCGCATCACGAACTGCCGGCCGACCTGACCCCGGCCTATCATGGCTTCACCGAGGGTGATCTCGACCGCAAGATCTGGTTGGGCGGCGCACTCGGCTTCGAAAAGGCGAGCGTCCGCGAGATCGTCGCCGTGCTCCAGGCGAATTACTGCGGCACCGTCGGCCTCGAATATATGCACATCAACGACCTGGAGGAGCGCCGCTTCCTTCAGGAACGGATGGAAGGCAAGGACGCCGAGATCGCCTTCACGCCCGAGGGCAAGCAGGCGATCCTCGAGAAGGTCATCCACGGCGAGCAGTGGGAGAAATTCCTTGCCCGCAAATATGTCGGCACCAAGCGCTTCGGTTTGGACGGCGGCGAAAGCGCCATCCCCGCGCTGGAATCGATCATCAAATACGGCGGCCAGCTCGGCGTCGTCGAGATCACCATCGGCATGGCCCACCGCGGCCGCCTGAACGTGCTGTCCAACGTCATGGGCAAGCCGTTTCGCGCGATCTTCAGCGAATTCGCCGGCGGCTCCGCCAACCCCGCCGATGTCGGCGGGTCGGGCGACGTCAAATATCACCTCGGCACCAGCAGCGACCGGGTGTTCGACGGCAACAAGGTTCACTTGAGCCTGGTGCCCAACCCGTCGCATCTGGAAGCGGTCGACCCGGTCGTCCTGGGCAAGACCCGCGCCGTGCAGACGGTGAAGGGCGACCGCGAGGGCGACACCGTGCTTCCCGTGCTGCTTCACGGCGACGCGGCCTTCGCGGGCCAGGGCATCGTCGCGGAATGCTTCGGCTTCTCCGGCCTTCCCGGCTACGGCACCGGTGGCACGATCCACTTCGTCATCAACAACCAGGTCGGCTTTACCACCAGCCCGCAGTTCGCGCGTTCGTCGCCCTATCCGTCGGACATCGCCAAGTCGGTCCAGGCGCCGATCCTTCACGTCAATGGCGACGATCCGGAAGCGGTCACTTTCTGCTGCAAGCTCGCCATCGAGTTCCGCCAGCGGTTCAACCGCGACATCGTCATCGACATGTGGTGCTACCGCCGCTTCGGCCACAACGAGGGTGACGAACCCAGCTTCACCCAGCCGCTGATGTATGCGGCGATCCGCAAGCACCCGCCGATCAGCCAGATCTACGGCCAGCGCCTCATTGCCGAGGGTGTCGTCGACCAGGCGTGGATCGACGCGAGGACGAAGGAATTCGTCACCCTGCTGGAAGGCGAGTTCGAAGCGGGCGCCACCTATCTGCCCAACAAGGCGGACTGGTTCGAGGGTCGCTGGACCGGCCTTGGCAAGCCGGGGGAGCCGGTGCTTGGCCGCCGCAACGTCGATACCTCGATCGACGACGACCAATATTCGCGGCTGACGTCGCTCCTGACGACCGTTCCCGACGGCCTGACCGTTCACAAGACGCTGGCCCGCATCCTCGACGCCAAGCGCACCGCGCTGGAAAAGGGAGAGGGGATCGACTGGGCGACTGGCGAGGCGCTGGCTTTCGGCAGCCTGGTCGAGGACGGCTACAGCGTCCGCCTGTCGGGGCAGGACTCGGGCCGCGGCACCTTCTCGCAGCGGCACGCGGCATGGGTCGACCAGACCAACGGTGACAAATACATCCCGCTTCGCACGATCAACGACGGCGAGATCCGCCCTCGCTTCGAGGTCCGCGACAGCCCGCTGAGCGAATTCGGCGTGCTCGGCTTCGAATATGGCTATTCGATTTCCGACCCGCGCACTTTGGTGCTTTGGGAAGGCCAGTTCGGCGATTTCGTCAACGGCGCGCAAACGATCATCGACCAGTTCATCGCCGCCGGTGAGGCGAAGTGGCTTCGCGCCAGCGGCCTCGTCATGTTGTTGCCGCACGGCTTTGAAGGGCAGGGGCCGGAACATAGCTCGGCGCGCCCGGAACGCTTCCTGCAGCTGTGCGCCGAGGACAATATCCAGGTCGCCAACTGCACCACGCCGGCCAATTACTTCCACATCCTGCGCCGGCAGATGCTTCGCGAATTCCGCAAGCCGCTGGTTATCATGACGCCCAAGTCGCTGCTGCGGCACAAGCTGGCGGTATCCAAGCGTTCGGACTTCGTCGGCGACGGCCACTTCTTCCGCATCATGTCCGACCTCAACCCGCCGGCCACCGGTGAGACTCGGCGCGCGGTGCTGTGCTCGGGCAAGCTTGGCTATGAACTGATCGAGGCCCGCGATGGCGCCGGCGACACGGCCACCGAAGTCATCCGCATCGAACAGCTTTATCCCTTCCCGTCCGAACCCCTGGTCAAGCGGCTTCAGGCGATGCCCGAGCTGGAAGAACTGGTTTGGGCACAGGAAGAACCGAAGAACGGCGGCGCCTGGACGTTCGTCGAGGAGCTTCTGGAATGCTGCTTGGCCGAAGCCGGCCACGGCGGCCTTCGCCCGCGCTATGCGGGCCGCGCCGCCTCGGCATCGCCCGCCACCGGCCTCGCCAAGCGCCACGCGGCGGAACAGGCCGCCTTGATTGCCGACGCGTTGGGCCATAGCAGCCAGCCCGCGCGTACCGCCAAAGCCAGCTAAGGAGTGCATGATGGCCACTGACGTGAAGGTCCCGACGCTTGGTGAATCGATCACCGAGGCGACCGTGGGCCAGTGGCTCAAGCAGCCCGGCGACGCGGTCCAGGCCGATGAGCCGATCGCCAGCCTGGAAACCGACAAGGTGTCGGTCGAAGTCAATTCGCCGGTCGCGGGGACCCTGTCCGAGCAGCTGGTCAAGGAAGGCGACACGGTCGCCGTCGGGGCGGTGATCGCCCGCGTCGGTGAAGGCGGTGCGGCCGCGCCGGCGCCTGCTGCCGCTGCCCCTGCTGCTGCACCGGCCGAGGCGACGGTGGCTGGAGCGCCGGTCAACCCGGCCGGAGCCGGCGAGAATGTGCGCCCGCGTGAAGAGGACGACCCCGCCCCGCAGACCGCGCCCACCGGCGACGCCGCGCTGACCTTGTCGCCGGCCGTTCGCCGCGCGGTGCTGGAACATCATGTCGATCCGTCAACGATCAAGGGCAGCGGCAAGGACGGCCGCCTGACCAAGGACGACGTCATCGCCGCCGCGCAGGCCAAGAAGACTGAATCGGCCCCGGCTGCGGCTGCCGCCGTGGCACCGGCCGCAACTGCCGCGCCTGCGCCGTCGGGCGAGCGCAAGGAAGAGCGCGTCAAGATGTCGCGCCTCCGCCAGACCATCGCCCAGCGCCTGAAGGACGCGCAGAACACGGCTGCGCTGCTGACGACATTCAACGACGTCGACATGACCGCCGTCATCGACGCCCGCGCCCGCTACAAGGACCTGTTCGAAAAGAAGCACGGCATCCGCCTCGGCTTCATGGGCTTCTTCGTGAAGGCGGTGGCGCTCGCCGCGCGCGACGTACCGTCGGTCAATGCCCGCATCGAAGGCGACGAAATCGTCTATTCCGACTATCTCGACGTGTCGGTCGCGGTATCGGCGCCCAAGGGCCTGGTCGTCCCGGTGATCCGCTCGGCCGACCGGATGAGCTTCGCCGAGATCGAGCAGGCGATCGCCGCCTACGGCAAGAAGGCCAAGGACGGCACGCTAAGCATGGATGAAATGAAGGGCGGCACCTTCACCATCTCCAACGGCGGCGTGTTCGGCTCGCTGCTGTCGACGCCGATCATCAACCCGCCGCAGTCGGCCGTGCTCGGCATGCACCGCATCGAGGATCGCCCGGTCGTCCGCGACGGCCAGGTCGTCGTCCGGCCGATGATGTATCTGGCGCTATCCTATGACCACCGCCTGATCGACGGCCGCGAGGCGGTCACCTTCCTCGTCCGCGTCAAGGAAGCGATCGAGGACCCGACGCGCCTGCTGATCGATCTTTAAGGACTGACCATGGCTGACTACGACTACGACGTTCTGGTGATTGGCGCGGGGCCGGGCGGTTATGTCGCCGCGATCCGCGCGGCGCAGCTCGGCCTCAAGACCGCCTGCGCTGAGAGCCGCGAAACGCTGGGCGGCACCTGCCTCAACGTCGGCTGCATCCCGTCGAAGGCGATGCTTCACGCGTCGGAATATTTCGACGCCGCCGCTAATGGCGCCATGGCCAAGATGGGCATCAAGGTCACGCCGGAACTCGACCTCGACACGATGCACGGCCAGCGCCGCGACGCGGTCAAGGGCCTGACCGGCGGCATCGAATTCCTGTTCAAGAAGAACAAGGTCACCTGGCTGAAGGGGCTTGCGACCTTCGAGGACGCGCATACCGTTTCGGTCGGCGGGCAGAAGGCGACGGCCAAGAACATCGTCATCGCCACCGGATCGTCGGTCACCCCGCTGCCGGGCGTGACGGTCGACCAGAAGGTCGTCGTCGATTCCACCGGCGCGCTCGAGCTTCCCAAGGTGCCGGAGCATATGGTCGTCATCGGCGGCGGCGTGATCGGGCTGGAATTGGGCAGCGTCTGGCGCCGGCTGGGCGCGCGGGTCACCTGCGTCGAATTCCTCGACCAGATCCTGCCCGGCATGGACGGCGAGGTTCGCAAGGAAGCCAACAAGATCTTCAAGAAGCAAGGCATCGAGTTCAAGCTTGGCACCAAGGTCACCGGCGTCGCCGTCAACGGCGACCAGGCGACGCTGACGCTGGAACCGGCCAAGGGCGGCGCGGCGGAAACGCTGGAGGCGGACTGTGTGCTGGTGTCGATCGGCCGGCGTCCGAACACCGATGGGCTCGGCCTCGACAAGATCGGCCTGCAGGTCAACCAGCGGGGCCAGATCGAAACCGACCATGATTTTCGAACGAAGGTCGACGGCGTTTGGGCGGTTGGCGACGTCATCCCCGGCCCGATGCTGGCCCATAAGGCCGAGGACGAGGGCATCGCGGTCGCCGAGAATATCGCTGGCCTCACCGGCATCGTGAATCACGACGTCATCCCGTCCGTCGTCTACACCTGGCCGGAAATCGCCGGCGTGGGCCTCACCGAGGAGGACGCCAAGGCGAAGTATGGCGAGGTCAAGGTGGGCAAGTTCCCGATGCTCGCCAACAGCCGGGCGAAGACCAACCATGAACCCGATGGTTTCGTGAAGATCGTCGCCGACGCCAGGTCGGACCGTGTGCTCGGCGTGTGGGCGATCGCTTCGGTTGCCGGCACGATGATCGCCCAGGCCGCCCAGGCGATGGAATTCGGTGCGACCAGCGAGGATATCGCCTACACCTGCCACGCTCACCCGACCCATTCGGAAGCGATCAAGGAAGCGGCGATGGCAGTGACGGGCAAGCCCATCCACATCTAGCGCTCCGGCGGCTGTCGCCCGCGCTTTCCGACCCCGATCCGGCCGGCCCAAGGCGCCGAAAATCCTGCGAACGAAGTCCGGCCCACTCCGGGCATTAACCTCGTTTCGAAAAGGAGATGACGGCGGATTAACTTGCCATTATGCCGTGACCGTCGTTCGGCGCGGAAATGACCAGATTTCCGGGGGACCGCCGATCGGCCTGTAAGGTGGGATTAGGGGAATACAGGTGGGAATCAGGACGGCGTTTCGTCGCTGGCACCGGCTTTTGGCCTGGGTGCTGGCGCTTCCGATGATGTTCTGGCTGGTCAGTGGCTTTGTCATGGCGGCTCGGCCGATCGCCGAGACTCGCGCCGACCACTTGCTGCGAAAGCCGGCGCCGATGCAGGTCGCTTCCCCGCTCGTCGTTCCGCGCCTCGACGGCCTAAAGTTCGAAAGCCTGACGCTGGAGCCTCGCGCCGCGGGCCTGCGCTGGGTGGCCAAGATTGCCGGCGTGAGCCAGCCGCGGATGGCCGATCCGGCAACCGGTGCCTGGCTGCCCGCGATCGGCGCTGCCGAGGCAACGCGCGAGGTTCTCGCCCGATACACCGGGACGGCCAGGATCGCGCGCGTCACCCGCATCCTGCCAGAGGAATATCACCTCGAGGTTCGCCGCAGTCTCGATGGCTGGCGCGTCGAGATGGATGACGCCACGCATTTCTATGTCGAGTCGGGATCCTCGGCGATCATCGCCCATCGCACGCGGCAGTGGCGCGTCCACGACTGGTTCTGGGGCCTTCATATCCTCGACCTGCAGGGCCGGAAGGACCCGCACAATCCGTGGGTCGTGATGTTCAGCGCCCTGTCAATCCTGATGCTGGTGGCGGGGGTCGCTATCCTCTTCACCGGCAAGCAGCCGGATCCCCAGCCCGAGCCCGTCAGCCCGCCAGCCAGGCCGCGACGCGCGCCCAGGCGGACGCCGTCGGCGGAGTCGTCCGGCCAAGGTTAGCCGGGGCGACCGCCGGGCATTCCAGGCAAGTCGCCTGGATCGCTGGTCCGTCGAGCACCGCCTCCAACCGTGCCATCGCCTCGGCAAGCAGGGTCTTGGGGGCGGGCGCCAGCGACGACCAGGCGTCGGGCGCCTCGCTATCGTCGCGCGGCTCGCCCTGGACCATGCCTAGCAGTTGGGAGGTCAGGGTCGGACCGGCTTCGAGCAGGGTCACGCCCCGTTCGTCGCCGAGCTTCGCCGCAGCGGCAGCGGCCTCGATGGCGTCATCGAGTCCGCCGAAGCGGTCGACCAGGCCGATCTGTCGCGCCGTGCCGCCGTCCCAGACGCGGCCCTGCGCGATGCGATCAATTTCGGCGGGCGATTTCTTCCGCGATTGGGCAACGATCGCCAGGAACCGGCGATAGGTCGACTCGACGCCCGTTTGCAGCAGCGCGTCGGCCACGGGCGACGGACCGGCCAGCAGGTCGGGTTCACCCGACAGCGGACTGGTCTTCACCCCGTCGGTCGTGATCCCGAGCTTCGCCAGGCTGCCCTCGAAGCTTGGCAGGATTCCGAAGACGCCGATCGACCCGGTGATGGTCGACGGCTCGGCGAAGATGACGTTGGCGGGCGTCGCCACCCAATAGCCGCCCGACGCGGCCACATTGCCCATCGACGCGACCACCGGGATCCCCTTGGCCTTCGCGGCGAGGATCGCCTGGCGGATGCGTTCCGATGCCGTCACCGACCCGCCGGGACTGTCGATGCGGACGATCAGGGCCTTGATCGCATCGTTCGCGACCGCCTTTTCGATGGCACGGGCGATCGTCTCGCCCGCCGCCGTGCCCGGACCGGCGGTGCCGTCGACGATCGTGCCAGCAACGGTCACCACGCCGATCGGTCCGCCCGGTGGAGCGGTGCGGTGGGCGTAGTCGCGGACGGCCACCCGCTTGAAGCCGCCGGGTAGCCGGCGATCGTCCCCGCCAAGTTCCGCCAGCCGCGCCTCGAACTGGTGCCGCTCGCCCAGCCGGTCGACCAGGCCGACCTGCATCGCCGCGCGCGCCAAGTCTCCTCCGGCGCCGGCGGCGACCGCGACCGGATTGGCGAGGTAACGGGTCAGCCCGGCGCTCGCCTTGGGTCGCGCTTTCGTGACGTCCTGACGCCACGTTTCGAGCAGCGCTCCGGCCAGCGCCTGTGCATTCTCTCGCGCTTCGGGGGACATGCCGGTGCGCTCGAACGGCTCGACCGCGGCCTTGTAGGTGCCGACGCGATAGATGTGCGCGGTCACCCCCAGCTTGTCGAACAGGCCCTTGAAATAGAGGTTGGTGCCGCCCGGGCCGGCCACCGCCACCGCACCCATCGGGCTCAGCCACACTTCGGACGAATGCGCGGCTAACTGGTACCGGTCGTCGGTGTAGGCGGTAGCGAAGGTCACTACCGGCTTACCCGACCGGCGCACCCGGTCCATCGCCTCGCCCAGCGTCGCGATCGCCGTCTGGCCGCCGCCGAGGAAACCGTCGAGGTCGAACGCCACCGCCTTGATGCGGGGGTCGCCCCGCGCCGCATCGAGCGACTGCACAATCTCCGACAGGCGGTGCTCGCGGATGCGGCTGGCCGATCCGGACAGGATCTCGGCGGTGCTTGGCAGTGACGGTTGCTCGACCAGGCTGCCGTCCAGGTCGACCAGCAGGATGCCCTCGCCGAGGGGCTTCGGCGACGACTTCAGGCCCGCGTAGAGCAGGCTGAAGAACAGCAGCATGAAGATCAGGACCATCAAATCCTTGATGCCGACCAGCAATTTCCAGACGCCGCGAACGAACTTCATCGCATTTCCTTGCAAGGCTTTCCGACCGGCTAGCGCAGGCGGTGCCGGACGGCCATCGCTTTTCGACCGGCGGCGCTGGACGCGGGCAGGCGCCTTCCCTAGGCGGACGCCATGGAGCAGCCCGCCGATATTTCCTCGACCCGATCGGCCTGGCGCGATGAACTCGCCGCCACGGTCAAGCTCGCGTGGCCGCTCATCCTGTCCAACCTGACGATGGCGCTGATCCAGGCGACTGACGTCGTGCTGATGGGCTGGCTGGGCCCTGACCAGCTGGCCGCGGCGGCGCTCGGCCTCAACCTGACCTTTGCCATGGCGCTCGTCGCACTCGGCATCCTCACCGCTACGGCGCCGATGATGGCGACCGCGCTGGGCCAACGGTCCAACGCCGTCCGCGATGTCCGCCGCACATTCCGCCAGGGGTTGTGGCTGACCGCGATGATGATCGTGCCGATGTGGCTGATCCTGTGGAATGCGGAGCCGGTCATCCTGGCGCTGGGCCAGCAGCCGGACCTTGCCGCGCAGGCCGCGTTGTTCCTGCGCGGCTACATGTGGTCGCTTGGCGGCTGGCTGTTTTTCCAGGTGATGCGCAATTTCCTGTCGGCGATGGAACGGCCGGGCTGGATCCTCGCCATCAGCATCGCCGGGATCGTCCTCAACGCGCTGCTCAGTTGGTCGCTTATCTTCGGACATTTCGGCCTGCCGCGCCTTGGCATCTTCGGCGGCGGGCTTGGCAGCAGCATCGTCTGGACCGCCCTCGCGTTCGGCCTTGCCGTCGTGATCGTCCGCGATCGCCAGTTTCGCCGCTTCCGCCTGTTCGGACGATGGTGGCGTCCGGACTGGCCCCGGTTCCGCCGCCTGTTGAAGCTCGGCTTCCCTATCGGAATGACGATGGGTCTCGAAGGCGGGGTGTTCAGTGCCGCAGCCTATTTGATGGGGCTGATCGATGCCGCGTCGGTTGCCGCCCACGCCATCGCGCTGCAGATCGCGGCGACGTCGTTCATGGTGCCGCTGGGGTTTGGCCAGGCAGCGACGGTCCGTGTCGGCCTGGCGCTCGGCAGGGGCGACCGGCCGGGCATCACTCGCGCCGGCTGGACCGCCTTCGCGCTGGGGGTCGGCTTTATGGCACTGACCGGCCTCGCGATGATCGCCGCGCCCGAGGCGATGGTCGGCCTGTTCCTCGATCGTGGGCCGGCCAACGACCATGTCGTCGCGCTGGCGGTGAGCTTCCTGTTCGTCGCGGCCATCTTCCAGGTCGCCGACGGCGCGCAGGTGATCGGCGCGGGCATGCTTCGCGGGCTCCACGATACCCGCGTCCCGGCGATCTTCGCGCTGTTCGGCTATTGGGTGATCGGGCTCGGCGTCGGCGTTTTGCTCGCATTCGTCATGGGCTGGCAGGGGGTCGGCATCTGGTCGGGTCTTGCCGCCGGCCTCGCGGCGGTTGCGCTGTTGATGCTGCTGCGCTGGAACCGGCGGGATTCACTCGGGCTTGCCGGGCGAGTGACACCGGTCGTCTGACGGTCATCGAAACGACCGAAGAATCCTCTCGTCCGGCCATTGACGGGTAGGAAAGCCCGACCCATATGCGCCGCATCGCTGGCACTCGGATTGCCTGAGTGCCAGCCGAAACGCGATTCAACATAAGGGACAAACCACCATGGGTTTCAGGCCGCTTCATGATCGAGTCCTCGTCCGCCGTGTCGAGGCCGAGGAAAAGACCGCCGGCGGGATCATCATCCCGGATTCGGCCAAGGAAAAGCCGCAGGAAGGCGAAGTCGTCTCGGTCGGCACCGGGGCCCGCAACGAGCAGGGCCAGGTCCATCCGCTGGAGGTCAAGGCCGGCGACCGCATCCTGTTCGGCAAGTGGTCGGGCACCGAGGTCAAGGTCGACGGCGAAGACCTCATCATCATGAAGGAAAGCGACATCCTCGGGATTGTCGGCTGACCTCCATTTTTCAGCGGCACATGCCGCGAACTTTGCGAACTTCCAGACTTTGAAAGGGTAGCCCCATGGCAGCCAAGGACGTGAAATTCAGCCGTGATGCACGTGAACGCATCCTCAAGGGCGTCGACATCCTCGCCGATGCCGTCAAGGTGACGCTCGGCCCGAAGGGCCGCAACGTCGTTATCGACAAGAGCTTCGGTGCCCGCGCATTACCAAGGACGGCGTCACCGTCGCCAAGGAAATCGAGCTCAAGGACAAGTTCGAGAACATGGGCGCGCAGATGGTGCGCGAAGTCGCCTCCAAGACCAACGACATCGCCGGCGACGGCACGACCACCGCGACCGTCCTGGCGCAGGCGATCGTCCGTGAAGGCATGAAGTCGGTTGCGGCTGGCATGAACCCGATGGACCTGAAGCGCGGCATCGACCTCGCCGTCGGCAAGGTCGTCGAAGACCTCAAGGGACGTTCGAAGCCGGTCGCCGGTTCGTCGGAAATCGCCCAGGTCGGCATCATTTCGGCGAACGGTGACACCGAAGTCGGCGAAAAGATCGCGGAAGCGATGGAAAAGGTCGGCAAGGAAGGCGTCATCACCGTCGAGGAAGCCAAGGGCCTCGAGTTCGAACTCGACGTCGTCGAAGGCATGCAGTTCGACCGCGGCTACCTGTCGCCTTACTTCATTACCAACCCGGAAAAGATGCAGGTCGAACTCAACGACCCGTACATCCTGATCCACGAAAAGAAGCTGTCGAACCTGCAGGCGATGCTCCCCATCCTGGAAGCCGTCGTCCAGTCGGGCCGTCCGCTGCTGATCATCGCCGAGGACATCGAGGGCGAAGCGCTGGCGACCCTGGTCGTCAACAAGCTGCGCGGCGGCCTGAAGGTCGCGGCGGTCAAGGCACCTGGATTCGGCGATCGGCGCAAGGCGATGCTGGAAGACATCGCGATCCTCACCGCCGGTGAAATGATCAGCGAAGACCTCGGCATCAAGCTGGAAAACGTCACCGTCGGCATGCTCGGCACCGCCAAGCGCGTCACCATCGACAAGGACAACACGACCATCGTCGATGGCGCCGGCACGCGTGAGACGATCGAGGCCCGCACGGGCGCGATCCGCCAGCAGATCGAAAACACGACTAGCGACTACGACCGTGAGAAGCTGCAGGAACGTCTTGCCAAGCTCGCCGGCGGCGTGGCCGTGATCAAGGTCGGCGGCGCCACCGAGGTCGAGGTGAAGGAACGCAAGGACCGCGTCGACGACGCGCTCCACGCGACCCGCGCCGCGGTCGAGGAAGGCATCGTTCCGGGCGGCGGTACCGCGCTGCTCTACGCCACCAAGGCTCTCGACGGCCTGAAGGGCGCGAACGACGACCAGACCCGCGGTGTCGATATCATCCGCAAGGCGATCGAAGCCCCGCTTCGCCAGATCGCCAGCAACGCGGGTGTCGACGGCGCCGTCGTCGCCGGCAACCTGCTGCGTGAAGGCGACCAGACCCAGGGCTTCAACGCCGCGACCGATACCTATGAAAACCTGGTGTCGGCCGGCGTGATCGACCCGACCAAGGTCGTCCGCACGGCGCTCCAGGACGCGGCCTCGGTCGCCGGCCTCCTCATCACCACGGAGGCGACCATCGCCGACGTGGCCGAGGACAAGCCGGCGATGCCGATGGGCGGCGGCATGGGCGGCATGGGCGGAATGGACTTCTGACCTGAAGCGGCCGGGGCTAGCAGCCGCTAGTCCCGGACTCGCTGAAGGCCGGCCGACCGGCGCGCAGCGACCGGATCGACGTCACGGATTCACTCCGTGACGTCCTACCTAGCCAAACGAAGAAGGGGCCGGTGGACATCCACCGGCCCCATTCTTTTGTCCGGCGATCAACCAAATGATAATCGCATTGCGCTAGGCTGGCGCGCGACAAGGGAAGGGTAAGCGTTGGATTCGTTGTTCGCTTTGGTCTTGGGCGGGTTGTGGCTGTGGGTCGTCTACAGCGGCCTGCGCCACGTCACGCGCAAGATGGGCGGGCTGTTCATCGGGCGCAGCCGCGAAAGCCGCGACACCTGGACCGACGAGGAATTTCGCAAATACAACGTGCTCGGCGGCGAAAAGCAGCCGGAGCCAGACAGCATCGACTCCCTCACCGAGGACATGGAAGAAAGCCTCACCGCGCAAGAGTTGCTGGCCGACAATCTGCGGGGGACGATTGACCGCGAACGCGAGGCGCTGGCCAGGCTGGAAAAATGTGCCGCAGAATGGGCCGACCGCGCCGCGCTGGCCTTGTCGAAGGAACGTCAGGACCTCGCCCGCGCCGCGATCGTCGAACGGCTGGAAACAAAGGATCACATCGTCGCGCTCCAGCAGCAGCTCGGTACCGACCGTGCGCTCCTCGCCGGTTATGAAGCGGACATCGAGAAGCTTCACCAGAAACTGGCTGAAGCCTACCGCCGACAGCAGCGCGCCTACGCCCGCATCGAGCGGGCAGGACAGGCTGAACGGACCAACCGACTGCTGGGAGAGGAAAAGGGCGGGCAGTTCTCGCACGAGTTGGCGCGGCTGGAGCGGATCGCCGACGAAGCCGAGGGTCGGGCGGAAGCCCATGCATTGGGCGACCGCCGATCGTTGGCCGATCCATTCGCTGCGCTCGAGGCGGGCGACCGTATCGACCGCGAACTGGCGCGGCTCTCCCAGGCCCACGCGATTGGCGACGCCGCGCAGGAACAGCGCCGCGCCGGATAGTGAATTCCCTTGCCGATTTCCGATGGCAATTTACATTAAGTCGCTGCTAACCATTCTCTGGGAAATCGTTTGCTAACGGTTCGGGGTGGGGATGGACCAGTCGATCATGATCATCGCAGGCGGTCTCGCGGTGGTGATGGTGCTGGCCGTCATGCTTCTGCGTCATCGTTCGCAGCCGGTCCCCGATCCGACGATCGACCTGGGTCGCCGCCGCGGCGTTGGAGACGGGTTGGTGACCCAGCCGCCATTGCCATCGGTCGACGTCCTGCCGCCGCGTCCGCGGCCCGCGCTCGGCTTGACCCCCTGGGACGGCAGATCGGACGGCGAGCCCTCGGACGAGGCGGAAGGAAGTGACGGCGCCGACGAAGAAGCCTTCGATCGCCCGACAATCCTGATGGAAGCCGACGAACGGGCGATCGACGATGACCAGGAGTCGGCGGTCGGCTTCGACGAAGGAATGACGCTCGGCGCCGATTTCGTCATCCCACGCGGCGTCGGCGAACTGCCGCCCGAGGAATTGGACGGCGCCCCCGCGGAACCGGTCGAGGATCATGCGCCGCTGGTCCTGATGACCAAGAAGAAGCGCTCGCCAGGTGCGCCGCCGCCGTACCTTCAGGCGGCGCATGTCCCGAGGGAGGTGGAGGAAAACGTGAGCGTCGTCCTCCGCCGCCAGGTCCCGCTGGCCGCCGGTCCGGCGCGCTCCTGGCTTGGCGGACTGCCGCGCCTGCCCGACAGCGTCGAATGGCCTCGCACCGTCGCACCGGATCGCGCGGACGAGGGGGATCGACCGCTCCACTTCGTCGCCCAAATTTCGTGTGAGGACCTGCCGCCAGACCTGTGGGGCGGGCTCGGCCCGCGCGTCGGCTGGCTGCTGTTCTTCCTCGATCCGCTCGATCCGGAAGGGGACGACCCGCGCCTGGTTCGGGTCGTCCATGTCGAGGAATGGGGCGCGGAACGCGAACCGCCGGTCGACCTGCCGCCCGTGGATGAAGAAACAGGACCGGGCCCCGACTATCGCCATTGCCGGACCGTTCGCGACATCCCGACGCGCTGGCGCAGGTGGCCGGTCGACCTCGTCGCCGTTCCCAACCAACTTTACGACGAAGGCAATCGCATCTTCGTCACACCGCCAGACTTCGCCGCCCAGCTTTACGCAGGCGCACCCGTCGATCCCGCACCGGCGGAAGCGGAAGCCGACGCGCCGCTCAGCTGGCGCGGGGCGCTGTACATTATCGATTCCGTGCTGCGCGAACTCGATGAGGGGATCATCGGCCGTCCGCCGTCGCCCGCGCAGCGGGAAGTGCTGCTACGCGAGAATTACGTCGCCTCGATCATTCCCGAGCTTCGGGCGCAAGAGGAAGCGTGGATGTCGGTGGGACGGGGTGCGATTGTCGCCAAGCCCGAGCCGCTGACCCTTCGCGAACGCGAATTGCAGGCGCGAATGCAATCGATCTCGGAGGATCGCCAGCGCGAACTCGAGAAGGTCGCCGCCTTTATCGTGCAGAACCCGAACGGCGAGGCGATCATTGCCCGCTGCGAGCACGACCGGAAGGCTGAAGCCGACTGGCGCGCCGGCGCGATCGCCGGGCTGGAGGCGGTTCGCGACCAGATCATTGCCCAGCCGCTCGACACGCCGCTGCTTCCGGAGGACTGGGAGGCGCTTCGAATGCACCTCGACGGGCAACGTTTCGCCGGGTGGTCGATCGAGTGGACCAGCCGCAACACCGAGTTTCCGGTTTCACTCGTGCAGCGGACGGTGTCGCTGCTCGATCTGGCGGAGGCTGGGCGCAATGCGGGCGTGGTCGAGCTTGCGGCTGACTATCAGGCCGACCCGGCGTTGGCCGCGCTGGTTCCCGAGGGCATCCGGTCACGGCTCGAGCCGCATTGGCGCGCGCTGACCGATAACCGGCCGCACCGCATGGGCGGCTATCACGACGGGCTTCAGACCGATCCGGAAGAAGGGCCGCAAGCGATGTTGCTGCTGCTCCAGCTGGCGTCTGACGATGGGATGCACTGGATGTGGGGCGACGGCGGCGCCTATTTCATCACCATCTCCCCGCGCGACCTTGCGCAAGGGCGCTTCGATCAGGCGGAAATTCGACTGGAACTGCCCTAGCCCGCATTGCCCTCAGTCATGGGCGACGGCTCGACCTCGTTGAGCATCCGATCGGTCGCATCAAGCCGGGCATTCTCTTCCGCGGTCGGCGCAGGCGGCCGATCGTCTCCACATGACGAAAGCACGAGGGCGGCGAGGAGGATGAGGCGGGTCATCGCGGATCAGCGTTGCATCAAAAAAGGCCGCCCGCACAAGGCGGACGGCCTCTCTTTCGCCCATCCCCGAAGGGACAGACAAGCGAATTACATCGCGTTGTCGGCAGCGTTCACCGTGTTGGCGGCGGCGTTGTCGACGGCTTCGCCAGCATTGGCGGTGGCGTCGAGAGCGTTGTCGACGGCGTTGTCGGTGGCTTCGAGCGCATTGGCGGTGTCCGCCTCGACGCTGTTGGTCACGTCCGCATTTTCAACGGCATCGGCAGTCTTCGATTCGCACGCGGCCAGGCCGAGCGCGAGGACCGCAACGGTCAGTGCAACCTTCTTCATGATCGTTCCATTCCTTGCATGACGCGCCGCACCCTGAAGGACACGACGCCAGGCTCGGCCTGTCCGTAAAGACGGTCAGGCCAGCGGCGGGAGATATAGGGAGTGCCCTCGTCACGCAATTGCCATTTTGATGAACGGATATGCAGCTTCTCTCGCGCTTGCACTCGACCGGCGCCGGATTTAGGATATAAGCGCTTCTTTATGTCCTTAAGTCCTTCTCCTCACCCGCTCGCGGGGCGTTTCCAGGCGCTGGCCGATCCGTCGCGGCTGCGCATCCTTGCGCTGCTTCGGACGATGGAGCTTGCCGTAGGGGAACTGGCGCAGATCCTGGGGCAGAGCCAACCGCGCGTGTCGCACCATATCCGGGTGCTGGACGAGGCGCGGCTGATCGAGCGTCGCAAGGAAGGAAGCTGGGTCTATATCGGCCTCGCGCCCGCCGCGGCGCCCGAGGTGCTGTTTGCGCTCGTCGACCAATGGGTGGACCCGGCGAGCGAGGCGTTGTTCGAATCCGACGCGGCAAGGCTTGAATCGATTCGGGCCGACCGGGCGGAGGCGGCGCGCCGCTATTTCGAAGCGCACGCCGCGACCTGGGACAATATCCGGTCGCTCCATGTGGCCGAGAGCGAGGTTGAGGCCGCGATTGCCTCGGCGCTTGGCGATGAACCGATCGGTACCTTGCTCGATATCGGCACCGGCACGGGCCGGATGCTGGAATTGTTCGCCGATCGGTCGGATGGCGCCATCGGCGTCGACCGCTCCTCGGAAATGCTGCGGCTGGCCCGGGTCAAGCTGGACGCCGCCGGAATCGCGTCCGCAAGCCTTCGCCAGGGCGACATGTATTCGTTGCCCTTGGCTGACCGGAGCGTGGATTCGATCCTGCTCCACCAGGTGCTACACTATGCACAGGCCCCCGGCACGGCGATTGCCGAAGCAGCCCGGGTGCTTCGGCCCGGCGGGCGCTTGCTGGTCATCGATTTCGCCCAGCACGGCCGCGAGGAACTCCGCAATCAGGACGCGCACCTCCGCCTCGGTTTCGCCGACGATGCGATCCGCGGCTGGTTCGCGTCGGCAGGGTTGGAAGTCGACCGCATCGACCGGCTGGAAGGCGGCGAGTTGACCGTCATCCTGTGGCGCGGACGCAAGCCCGGCCGGTTGCAGACGAGAGAAGCGGCATGAACCGGCTCAGTCAGGACGCGCTCGGCAATCACGCGCCGCTGTTCGCCAAGACCCGCGGCGATGTCGCGGTCAGCTTCGAATTCTTCCCGCCCAAGACCGACGCCATGGCCGAGACGCTGTGGCGCTCGATCGAGACTCTGGCCCCGCTGAAGCCGCGCTTCGTGTCGGTCACCTATGGCGCGGGCGGCTCGACCCGCGAGCGGACCCACGCCACCGTGTCGCGGATCGTCCGGGAGACCGAACTGACCCCGGCCGCGCACCTGACCTGTGTTGGTGCCAGTCGCGATGAGATTGACGAGGTTGCACGCAGCTATTGGCAAGCCGGGGTCCGCCATATCGTCGCCTTGCGCGGCGATCCGCCGGAACCGGGCACGCCCTACGCGCCGCACCCTGATGGCTATGCTACCGCTGCGGACTTGGTCGCCGGGCTGAAGAAGGTCGCGGACTTCGACATTTCCGTTGCCGCCTATCCCGAGACGCATCCGGAAGCAGATTGTCCGGATAGCGACCTCGAGAACCTCATTCGTAAGATCGATGCCGGTGCCGACCGGGCGATCACGCAGTTTTTCTTCTCCGCCGACAATTTCTTCCGGTTTCGCGACAAGCTGGCGGCGCGGCGGCCCGACGTCGAACTGGTGCCGGGCATCCTGCCGGTGACGAATGTTGCGACCGCGCGACGGTTCGCCGGACAATGCGGGGCGGCCATACCGGACTGGATGGACGGCGTGTTCGAAGGCCTCGACGAGCTTCCGGCCGCGCGCCAGCTGGTCGCAGCGACCATCGCGGGCGAACTGTGCGGCCAGCTCTACGCCGGCGGCGTGCGCCATTTTCACTTTTACACTTTGAACCGTGCCGAACTGGCATTCGCCATTTGTCACCTGTTGGGAGTCCGGGGATGACCGCGGCGCAAGAGTTGAGGGCCGCGGCAGCGGAGCGGATCCTGATCAAGGACGGCGCCTACGGCACGTTGATCCAGGCAGAAAAACTGGCCGATTATGGCGGCGATCTTGGCTTGGAGAAGGATCAGCGCGGCAACAACGACCTGCTCAATATCACGCGGCCCGACATCATCGCCGGAATCGCGCGCCGTTTCGTCGACGCGGGTGCCGATATCCTGGCGACCAACAGTTTCAACGCCAACGCCATCAGCCAGGCCGATTATGGCGCGGAGCATCTGGTACGCGACATCAACGTCAATGCGGCGCGCATCATCCGCGAGGTGATCGATGAAGCGACCGTGATCGACGGTCGCAAGCGCTGGGTCGCGGGCGCGATGGGACCGACCAACAAGACGCTGTCGCTGTCGCCCGACGTCAACGATCCGGGCTTTCGCGAGGTCGACTTCGATGAGGTGAAGGCGGTCTACCGCGAGCAGGTCGACGCGCTGGTCGAAGGCGGGGCGGACTTCATCCTGATCGAAACCGTGTTCGACACGCTGAACGCCAAGGCGGCGGCGATGGCGGTGCTCGAGGCGGAAGCGGCGCTGGGCCGCGAGCTTCCGGTGATGATTTCGATGACACTGACCGATCTCAGCGGCCGCAACCTTTCCGGGCACACGGTCGAGGCGTTCTGGGCGAGCGTTCGTCATGCCCAGCCCCTGACGATCGGCCTCAACTGCTCGTTCGGGGCGGCGCAGCTTCGCCCGCATCTCTCAGCGCTGTCGCGCATGGCCGACACGCTGATCATGGCCTATCCTAACGCGGGCCTGCCCAACGAGCTTGGCGAATATGACGAGGCGGCGGAGGAAACCGCGCGCCAGGTCGGCGAATGGGTCAAGGATGGCCTAATCAATATCGTCGGCGGCTGTTGCGGGACCACTCCCGCGCACATCGCCGCGATCGCCGGGGCGACGCGGACAAGCCCGCCGCGTATCGTCCCGGCCGCTCCGACGAACACGCTGCTCGCGGGGCTCGAACCGATGGTCATTGCCGCATGAGTGAGTCCGCTGCCGCCCCCCCGAGCGGCGCGCGTTTCGTCAACATCGGCGAGCGCACCAACGTTACCGGTTCGGCCAAGTTCAAGAAGCTGATCCTCGCCGGCGACTATGACGCCGCGGTCGCGATCGCGCGCGACCAGGTCGAGAACGGCGCGCAGATCATCGACGTCAACATGGATGAGGCGCTGCTCGACGGCGAACTGGCCATGGCGACCTTCCTCAAGCGCCTCGCCGCGGAGCCCGACATCGCCCGCGTGCCGGTGATGGTCGACAGCTCCAAGTGGAGCGTGATCGAGGCGGGGTTGAAGTGCGTCTCGGGCAAGCCGATCGTCAATTCGATCAGCATGAAGGAGGGCGAGGAAGCCTTCCTCGACGCCGCCCGGCGCGTGCGCGCCTATGGAGCGGCGGTCGTCGTCATGGCGTTCGACGAGGTTGGCCAGGCCGACACCAAGGAACGCAAGGTAGACATCTGCGAGCGCGCCTACAAGCTGCTGACCGGCATCGGCTTCCCGGCCGAGGACATCATCTTCGACCCCAACGTGTTCGCGGTCGCGACCGGGATCGATGAACATCGCCGCTACGCCATCGATTTCATCGAGGCGGCCCGCGAGATCCGCGCCCGCTGCCCCGGGGTTCATATCTCGGGCGGCCTGTCGAACCTCAGCTTCTCGTTCCGCGGCAACGAGCCGGTGCGCCGAGCGATGCATTCGGTGTTCCTCTACCATGCGATTCCCGCGGGCATGGACATGGCCATCGTCAACGCCGGCCAGCTCGACGTTTACGACGCGATCGATCCCAAGCTCCGCGAAGCATGCGAGGACGTTATTCTCGACCGCCGCGACGATGCGACCGAGCGGCTGATCACACTCGCCGAGAGCTTTCGCGGTACCGATGCCGTCGCCGAAAAGCAGGCGGCGGAATGGCGCGGCTGGCCGGTGCGCGAGCGGCTGGCCCATGCGCTGGTCAAGGGCATCGACGAATTCATCGTCGACGACACGGAAGAAGCCCGCACCCTGTTCGCACGGCCGATCGAGGTGATCGAAGGGCCGCTGATGCAGGGCATGAACCTGGTTGGCGACCTGTTCGGTTCGGGCAAGATGTTCCTGCCTCAGGTGGTGAAATCGGCGCGGGTGATGAAGAAGTCGGTCGCGCACCTGCTGCCCTTCATCGAGGCGGAGAAGCAGGACGGCGAGGTGCACACCAAGGGCCGGATCGTCATGGCGACGGTCAAGGGCGACGTCCACGACATCGGCAAGAACATCGTCGGCGTCGTGCTGGCATGTAACGGGTTCGAGGTGATCGACCTGGGCGTGATGGTGCCGTGGCCCAAGATCCTCGAGGCGGCGAACGAGAATGACGCGGCGATTATCGGGCTGTCCGGTCTGATCACGCCATCGCTCGACGAGATGGTCACCGTCGCCGAGGAGATGGAGCGGGCGGGCATGGACCTGCCGCTGCTGATCGGCGGCGCGACCACCAGCCGGGCCCATACCGCATTGAGGATCGCGCCGGCCTATTCAGGGCCGGTGCTCCACGTGCTCGACGCCAGCCGCGCCGTCGGCGTCGCCGCCAACCTGACCAGCGACGGCGACGGGCGCGCCGAACTGATCAACCGCACCGCCAACGATTACCGCGCGCTGCGCGAAAGCCGCGAGGGGCGCGGGTCGAACGAACTCGCCCCGCTGATCGAGGCGCGCGCCAACAGCTTCGTGCCTAATGATCGCGAACCGAGCCCCCGCCCGGCGCGGCCCGGAACCCATGTCTTCGACGACTGGGATTTGACCGAGCTCATCGAATGCATCGACTGGACGCCCTTCTTCCGCGCTTGGGAATTGGCCGGGACATACCCGGCGATCCTAGACGACGAGGTGGTTGGCGAAAGCGCGCGATCGCTGTTCGCCGATGCGAAGTTGCTGCTGCAAAAGATTGTCGACGAGAAATGGTTGAGGGCGCGTGGGACGGTCGGGCTGTGGCCGGTGCGGCGCGAAGGCGACGATATTGTGGTGCTCGATGAGAAGCGGACCCGGCTGCCCTTCCTTCGCCAGCAAGTGCGCAAGCGGCAGGGGCGGCCCAACATGTGCCTTGCCGATTTCATCATGCCGCAGGAAGAAGATTGGCTGGGTGGCTTCGCGGTTGCGATTCATGGGCTGGAGCCGTACCTCCAGCGCTTCGCGGCCGCGCACGACGACTATAACGACATCCTGCTGAAGGCGCTCGCCGACCGATTGGCGGAGGCGTTTGCGGAGCGGCTGCACAGTCATGTGCGGACGACGCTGTGGGCCTATGCGCCGAATGAGACGCTGAGCAATGATGAGCTGATCCGCGAACAATATCGCGGCATCCGTCCGGCGCCCGGATACCCCGCCTGTCCCGACCACAGCCTGAAGCCGCTGCTGCTCGGCCTGCTTGGCGATGGCGCGGGGGTCGAGCTGACCGAGAATTTCGCGATGCTTCCTACGTCGGCGGTCTCGGGCTTTTACTTCGCGCATCCCGAAAGCAGCTATTTCGGCGTTGCCCGCATCGGCCAGGACCAACTCGAGGAATATGCCGGGCGGCGCGGGGTCGATGTCGAGACGGCGGGGCGCTGGCTTCGGCCCAATCTCGACTAGTGTCGCGGCGGCAGCTAGCGCTCGTCGCGTGACTCGCCTGCTCCTCGTCCTGCTGATGTTGCTGGCTGCGCCCGCCGCGGCGCAACCGTTGCAGCCCGGGCGGGTCAACGCGATCCAGCCCGAGCTGCTGGTCGAGCAGGCTGTGGCGCCGGGCCAAACAGTCGATCTGGCCATCCTGATGCGGACCAAACCCGGCTGGCACGGATACTGGGCCAACCCAGGCGATGCCGGACTGCCCATGAGCGTCGAATGGCAATTGCCGCCAGGATGGAAGGCGGGACCGCTGCGATACCCTGTGCCGACGCGGCTCCTGGTCGCGGGCCTGATCAACTACGTTTACGAAAAGGACTACGCTGTCCTCGTTCGCCTGACCGCGCCCGCCGGTGCCAGCGGGACGGCGCCCATCGCGGCCCGGATGAACTGGCTCGCCTGCACCGACAAGGTGTGCGTGCCCGAGCGCGGCAATGTCTCGCTGGTGGTGCCGGTGGGAACCGCGGCCACGCGTGACGTGCGGTTCGACGAGTGGCGCCGCGACCTGCCTCACCCGATCGAAGCCGCGCAGCGGTTCGAGCGCGCAGGCTTCCAACTCCGCATTGCGATCCCGCTTCCGGCCGGTGTCGCCTTGCCCGATCCCTATTTCTACCCGGCAGATGACGGCCCTGTCGATTATGGCGCCGCGCAAGCTTTCCGGCGGTCGGGCGACATGCTGGTGGCCGAGCTGGCGTCCGGATCGTCGGCACCGGGCGGCACGATCAACGGCGTCCTCGCGTTCGGCGATGGCCGCGGGGTCGAGATCGCCGCGAGCCCGGGTGCGGTGCCGCAAGGTGGAGAGCTGGTCGGCGGCCTCGGCGGCAATGCCATCCTGTGGGCCGTGTTGGGCGCGATCGCCGGCGGCATGCTTCTCAATCTGATGCCCTGCGTCTTCCCGATCCTGGCGCTGAAGGCGATGCACCTGGCGCGGTCTGGCGGCGAGCCGGCGCGGGCGCGGCGCGATGCCCTGGCCTACGCTGCCGGCGCGGTGGTCGGCACCGGTTCGCTAGGAGGGGTGCTACTGGCGCTGAGGGCGGGCGGAAGTGCCGCCGGTTGGGCATTCCAGCTGCAGGACCCGCGGACGATTATCGTCCTGCTGCTGCTGGCCACCGCCGTCACGCTCAACCTGCTGCGCGCGTTCGAGCTTCCGGTGCTGGGCGGTGAGCGACACCCGAGCGGGAGCTTTGGCACCGGCGCGCTGGCGGCCTTCGTGGCCACGCCTTGCGCGGGACCCTTCCTCGGCGCGGCGCTTGGCACTGCGCTGCTGCTGCCGCTTGCCGGGTCGGTCGCGGTGTTCGCGGCGCTCGGGCTGGGCCTGGCGCTGCCGTTCGTCCTGTTCGCGTTCGTTCCACGGCTGGTGAACGTTCTTCCGAAGCCGGGACCGTGGATGGCCCGGCTGCAGCGCATTCTTGCCATTCCGATGCTGGCGACGGTCGTCGCCTGCCTGTGGCTGCTCTACCGACAGGCCGGCCCGTCGGCGCTCGGCATCGGACTGGTCGCGGCGCTGTTCCTGTTGCTGCTGCTGGTCTGGGCGGGCTGGTGCCAGCGCAACCGTGCTGGCCATCCGCTGGTGACGATCGTCGCGGCGCTGGGACTCGTCGTCGGTGCAGCCCTTCTCATGCCGAAACCCGTCAGTCTGGCGGCGAAGGTGCCAAGCGGCACCGAGCGGTGGAGCGAGGCGGCGGTCGAACGGCACCGCGCGCGCGGCGAGCCGATGTTCGTCTATTTCACGGCCGACTGGTGCCTGTCGTGCAAGGTCAACGAGGCGGCAGCGATCGACCGCGACGAAACCCGCGACGCCTTTCGCAAGGCGGGGGTGAAGGTGCTGGTCGGCGACTGGACCAACGGCGACCCGGCGATCACACGTTTCCTGGAATCACGTGGGCGGGCGGCGGTGCCGCTGTATCTTTGGTACGCGCCCGGCGCTCGCGAGCCTGACGAATTGCCCCAGGTTCTGACGCCCGGCCTGCTCAGCGCTCGTGCGCGGGCGTTGCCGGCGCGCTAGCCGGGCGCTGGTAGACGCGCTTCCCGGCGACCCAGGTTTCCAGCACCTGCATCCGAGCCACCTCGGCCGCGCTGGCCGTTTCGATATCGCGGTCGACGAAGATGAAGTCGGCGTAATGGCCGGGGTCGAGACTGCCGATCCGATCTTCCGCGAAACCGGCGTAGGCCGCGTCGCGGGTGAAGCCGGCCAGCGCCTGTTCCAGCGTCAACCGGTCCTGCGGACGCCAACCGCCCGGCGGCTGGCCGTCGAGGCCCTGGCGGCTGATCGCGGCGCTGAGGCCCGGAAAGGGGTTGGGCGATTCGACCGGGAAATCGCTGCCCAGCGCCATCCGCGCGCCGCTGCGAACGATCGTCTGCCAGGCGTAGGCGCCCGCGAGCCGGGCCTCGCCCAGACGCGCTTCGGCCATCGTCCGGTCGCTGGTCTGGTGGGTTGGCTGCATCGATGCGATGATCCCCGTCTTGGCGAGGCGGGGGATGTCGGCCGGGTCGAGGACCTGCGCATGCTCGATGCGCCAGCGCCGGTCGCCCTTGTAGGTTGCCGCCAGCTCCTCGATCGCGCCGATCACCTGCGCGTTGGCGGCATCGCCGATTGCGTGAACCGCGACCTGAAAGCCGTCCATCGCCGCGCGGCTGGCAAGGTTCTTGAGCTTGGCATCGTCGAGCAGCGGCAGGCCACGCGTCGAGGGCATGTCGCTATAGGGTGCCTTGAGGTAGGCGCCGCGCGATCCCAGCGCGCCGTCGGCGTAGAGCTTGACCCCGCCCATCTTGAGCTTGCCGTCATAAAGCCACTGCGTGGGTGCGGGACCGGCGATCGAAACCAGGTTGTCGACGCCCAGCGCGTAGCTCAGCACCCGGACCTGGAGCCGGCCGCTGTCGCCGAGCCGCCGCATCGTGTTCCAGTCTTCCGCGGTCGTGCCCATGTCGGCGGCGGCGGTCAGGCCTTGCGACAGCATGATCTCCTGAGCCTTCAATAGGGCGCGGTCGAGCTGCTTCGGCTGGGTCGGGGGGATGTGCTTCTCAACCAGTTCGCGGGCGGCATCGACAAACATGCCATTCTCGATCCGCCCACCCGCCGGCGCCTTGGTCTTGGCCGTGATCCCGGCCTCGCGAAGCGCAAGGCTATTGCCAACGGCGGCATGGCCGTCGACCCGCTCAAGCCATACCGGCCGGTCGCTGACCGCCGCGTCAAGATCGGCCGTGGTCGGGAAACGCTTGTCGGCCCACAATTCCTGGTTCCAGCCGCGGCCCCGGATCCAGCGCGGCGTGGTCGTCGCGGCGGCGTAGGCCCGAAGGCGGTTCTGAAGCTCGGCCAGCGACCGCGTGCCCGTGAGGTCGAGGTCGAGCGCGGCAAGGCCGAGGCCGATGACGTGGCCATGCGCATCGATCAGGCCGGGAAGCATCGCCCGTCCCTTGGCGTCGAGACGATAAGCGACATTCTTCGGCCGAACCTCGCCCTTGGCATAGAGCCGGATGACCCGCCCGTCGTTGCCGATCAGGACGCCGGTGAAGCGCTGTAACTGGCCATTGGCCGTGACCTGCAGCCCGTTGGCATTGTCGATCAGCGTATCGGCGGCGGCCGGGGTGATTGAGGCGGTGGCAAGGAGCGCGGTGAGCGCGAGGGGCAGGCTTCGCATGGGCCCACCGCATAGCATTGTTTGCAGCGCGCGGAAGGGCTAGGCCGAGCCCCGCATGACCAGTCCCGTGACCCAGACCCCGCCAAGTTTCGAAGACATCAAGGCCGCCGCCGGGCGCATTGCCGGGTCGATCGTCCGAACGCCCACCATGCTGAGCCGGACGATGTCCGAAATCATCGGCGCAGAGGTGTGGCTGAAGTTCGAGAATCTGCAGTTCACCGCTGCGTACAAAGAGCGCGGGGCGCTCAACAAGCTGCTGCACCTGACGCCGGAAGAATGCCGGCGCGGCGTGGTCGCGGCGTCGGCCGGGAACCACGCGC
This sequence comes from Sphingomonas rhizophila, assembly GCF_014396585.1. Lineage (GTDB taxonomy): Bacteria > Pseudomonadota > Alphaproteobacteria > Sphingomonadales > Sphingomonadaceae > Sphingomicrobium > Sphingomicrobium rhizophilum. Next base: position 1,677,179 of record NZ_CP060717.1, on the reverse strand, counting down.
AGGCGGTCGCCTATCACGGCAAGCGGCTGGGCATCCCGGTGACGATCGTCATGCCGAAATCGACGCCGATGGTGAAGGTCAGCCAGACCGAGGGCCATGGCGCTCAGGTCGTGTTGCACGGCGAGCGGTTCGACGACGCCTACGACCACGCCAAGACGCTGGAGGCGGAGCGTGGGCTGGTGTTCGTTCACCCGTTCGACGACCCGCTGGTCATTGCCGGCGCCGGGACCGTCGCGCTGGAAATGCTGGAGGCTGCTCCCAACCTCGACACGCTGGTGGTGCCGATCGGCGGCGGGGGCCTGATTTCGGGGATCGCGACCGCGGCCAAGGCCATCCGGCCAGGGATCGAGGTCGTCGGGATCGAGGCCGAGCTTTACCCGTCGATGAAGAATGTCGTCGAGGGCGGCCATGGCGCGATCGGCGGGGATACGCTGGCCGAAGGCATCGCGGTCAAGGAGCCGGGCGAACTGACGCGGCGGATCATTAAGGATCTCGTCGACCGCATCGACCTCGTCGAGGAAAAGCACATCGAGCACGCCGTCGCGCTGTTGGTGGCGATCGAAAAGAGTGTCGTCGAAGGGGCAGGGGCCGCAGGCCTCGCCGCCCTGCTCGCCCATCCGGAAAAGTACCATGGGCGGAAGGTCGGCACCGTCCTGTGCGGCGGCAACATCGACACCCACCTCCTGGCCAATGTGCTGGTCCGCGAGCTGGTTCGGCGCGGGCACATTGCCCGGCTGAAGATCGCCGCGCAGGACCGACCCGGCGCGCTGGCGGCGATCACCGCCAAGTTCCACGAGTGCGACGTCAACATCATCGAGACCAACCACCACCGCATTTTCACCAGCCTGCCGGCCAAGGACACGGTCATCGAGGTGGAGTGCGAGGCTCGCGACGCCCCCGCCGTGGACGCGCTGGTCAGCCGGCTGGAAGCGGCCGGATTCCACGTCGAGCGCGCCTCGCTCGACTGACTTTTCAAGGCCTTTGGCATCCCGCCCTGGGACAGCGCGGCGGTTAACCCTTTTTTCGGGTAGCCAAACTCTTTTCAACTGCGTTTACCGGTCGCATAAAGAGTTTCGTAACCTTTCGAGGAAGGGTGACTGGGTTTGAGTGCTCCATTTCGCTTTCCGAAGTTCTTCGTCACGAACCCGGCGCCGTGTCCGTACCTGGCGGGCAAGGTCGAACGGAAAGTCTTCACGGAACTCAACGGCCGCAACGCCGGCGAGCTCAACGAAGCGCTGGGCCGGATCGGCTTCCGCCGGTCGCAATCGGTGGCCTACCGTCCGTCGTGCATCGATTGCAGCGCCTGCGTGTCGGTCCGCGTCGTCGCCGACCGCTTCGAACCCAACGCCACCCAGCGAAAGCTGATCCGGCGCCATTCGGACCTTGAGGTCTCGGCCTGCAAGCCCTGGTCGACGGAGGAGCAATACGCGCTGCTCCGTACATATCTCGCCTCGCGCCATCCTGGCGGGGGCATGATCGACATGGACGAAAGCGATTTTGCCGACATGATCGAGCAGACGCCGGTCCGCTCCTACGTCATCGAATATCGCGAGCCGTCGGTCGATGGTCGTCCCGGCAAGCTGGTCGGAGCCTGCCTCAGCGATCAGCAGGGCGACGGCTTGTCGATGATCTACAGCTTCTTTGATGTGGGGGAGGGCGCGCGCAAGGGCCTCGGCACCTTCATCATCCTGGACCACATCGTCCGCGCCGCGCGGGCGGGGCTGCCCTATGTCTACCTTGGCTACTGGGTCGAGGGTTCGGACCGGATGGCCTACAAGACCAATTTCCGTCCGATGGAGCGGCTGGGCCGCGACGGTTGGCAACCGCTGACGACGACGAAGCCGGCGAGCGCGCCCGCAACCGAAGTCCAACTCCCCGCCCGGTCGCCCAAACGGATCCTGGTCGACGCCTAGGCTGCCGCGGCCAGCGATCGTTCACGCACAAAAAGAAACGGCGGCGCCACAAGGGCACCGCCGTCCTTCGAACTAGGGTCGTTCGGCTTAGCCGAGCTTCGACGAAACGTTGTTGAACGTCGTGCCGAGCTTCGAGCCAACGCTCTGCATCGCGGCAATCGCCGCAACGGCGATCAGCGCAGCGATCAGGCCGTATTCGATGGCCGTCGCACCTTTGTTGTTCTTCAGAAACTTCTTCATGGTCGTTCTCCTAACGCCAATGCGGCGATTTCCATCGGCCGCTATCCACCGCCTCCGATGTCAGTCCATTTAGTCAGGCAAACGTTGAAAAAGACTTAAGACGACACGGAAAACGTGGCTAAGTCGTTTTAACGATACAAAGAAAAACGGCGGCCCCGAAGGGACCGCCGCTTCCTTGTCCGAAGACGCGTCGGCTTAGCCGAGCTGCGACGACACGTTGTTGAACGTGGTGCCCAGCTTCGAACCGATGCTCTGCATCGCGCCGATGGCGGCAACCGCGATCAGCGCGGCAATCAGGCCGTATTCAATGGCGGTCGCGCCCTTGTTGTTCTTCAGAAACTTTTTCATCGTTCTTCTCCTCTGGTCGGGACAGGCGCCAAGCAGAACGAGCTTCAATCGGCGCATCCGAGTGCATCCGTTTTGCGATCATTTGGTTGATGAAATCCTAAGGCGCGGCGGCGGATTGTGCCGATGTCCCAAAGTGAAACGGCGAGGCGCTTCCGCGCCCGCCGCCTCTTTTCCCCCGGATGACGGTCTTAGGCGACCGCTGCCTCCGGCGCGGTATCCGCCTCGACGTCGCGAAGCACATAGCCGCGACCCCACACCGTCTCGATGTAATTTTCGCCGCCGCACGCCAGCGCGAGCTTCTTGCGCAGCTTGCAGATGAAGACGTCGATGATCTTGAGTTCGGGTTCGTCCATTCCGCCGTACAGGTGGTTGAGGAACATTTCCTTGGTCAGGGTCGTGCCCTTGCGGAGCGATAGCAGCTCGAGCATCGCATATTCCTTGCCGGTCAGGTGAACGCGGCTGCCGTCGACTTCGACGGTCTTGGCGTCCAGGTTCACGGCCAGCTTGCCGGTGCGGATGACCGACTGGCTGTGGCCCTTCGAACGGCGGACGATAGCGTGAATGCGGGCCACCAGCTCGTCACGATGGAACGGCTTGGTGACATAGTCGTCGGCGCCGAAGCCCAGCGCGCGGACCTTTGAATCCATTTCGCCGATGCCCGACAGGATCAGGACCGGCGTCGTCACCTTGGCGGTGCGCAGCTTCTTGAGCACGTCGTAGCCGTGCATGTCGGGAAGGTTGAGGTCGAGTAGGATGATGTCGTAATCGTACAGCTTGCCCAGATCGAGGCCTTCCTCGCCCAGGTCGGTGGTGTAGACGTTGAAGCCCTCCGTGCCGAGCATCAGCTCGATGCTCTTGGCGATGGTCGCCTCATCTTCGATCAGCAATACCCGCATCTGAATCACCCCTGTTAGTCCGCCCGCGATCCGTGCTGGGTGCACGATCTTAACGACGTCTAAGCGTCCATTAACCATGCCCTGTCTGACCGTAAAAGGTTAATAAGGAGTGAAAGGTTAAGATGGGTTCATACCGTTGCGCCTGAGTCACAAGGCGCACGCGGCGTGTTTGCGCCGCGGGCCAACAATTGCCATGGCCGGGGCATGACCTTGGAAGACCTGATCCTGTTCATCGATGGCGAGGCGATTGTCATCGACAAGCCCGCCGGCCTCGCGGTCGATGCGCCGCGCCTTGGCGGGGACAGCATCGAACGGCGGATCGGGGAATTGACGCTGGGCTTCGCTCGGCCGCCCGTCGCCATGCACCGTCTGGACCGCGATACCTCGGGCTGCCTGCTGTTCGCGCGCAACCCGAAGGCCCGCGCCAGATTCCAGCAGGCGTTCGAGCAGGGCGCGGTCGAAAAGACCTACCTTGCGGTGATCGACAAGGAACTGACAGAGGAGGAGGGGACGATCGACCTTCCGGTCGCGAAGTTCTCGACGCCTGCACGCGGGTGGCGAATGGTGGTCGACAAGGGCGGTAAGGACGCGTTGACCCATTGGCGGCGGATCGGCGTGGCGGACGGCCAGAGCCTGGTCGAGTTCAAGCCCGCGACCGGCCGGACCCACCAGATCCGCGTCCATGCCGCCCGTGGGCTGGGCGCGGCGATCGTTGGCGACCCGGTCTATTCGCGTGACGAGGATGACGACGAACCGGGCGAGATGGTTCTGCCCGACAGCGGCATGTTGCTGCACGCCTCGCGCCTCGTCGTCCCGCGCTCCCCGCGCGACCCGATCGATGTGACCGCACCCTTGCCGGAGCGCTTCGGCCGATGGCTGGACTTCGTGGCGTGAGGCCGGAAGACGTCGCCATTCCCGAGGATGCGCTGAGCGAGCGGTTCCTGGCGGCGACGGGTCCGGGCGGCCAGAATGTCAACAAGGTCGCGACCGCCTGCCAGCTGCGCTGCGACGTCTTCAGGCTGGGGCTGAACCCGGACGCCTACCAGCGCCTCAAGGTCATCGCCGGATCGAAGATGACCGCCGGCGGGGAGTTGCTGATCACCGCGCGCCGATACCGAACGCAGGAGGCGAACCGCGAGGATGCGCGGCGTCGGCTGGCGGAACTGATCGCCGAGGCCCATATCGTCCAGGCGAAGCGGCGGCCGACCAAGCCGTCGCGAGCGGCCAAGGCGAAGCGCGTCGACCAGAAGAAGGGCCGAAGCGCGGTCAAGCAGGGCCGCGGAAAGGTGAATTGGGAATGAGCTACGACTTCCGCATCGAAGCGGCCGACAAGCCGACGCTTTACCGTGACTTGTCGAGCGCGCTGCAAGGGCTGGTCGCGGGGGAGAGCGATGGCATCGCCAACATGGCCAACGCCGCCGCGCTGCTGTGGGAAACGCTGCCGGACATTAACTGGGTCGGATTCTATCGCAACGTCGAGGGCGGGCTGGTCGTCGGTCCGTTCCAGGGCCGTCCCGCCTGCATCCGCATCGCCTTTGGCGACGGCGTGTGCGGCACCGCCGCGGCGACCCGCGAAATCCAGCTGGTCGAGGACGTCCACGCCTTTCCCGGCCACATCGCCTGCGACAGCGCATCGAACAGCGAGATCGTCGTCCCGATCATCCGCGACGGCGAATTGCTCGGCGTGCTCGACATCGACAGCCCGACCCTGGCCCGGTTCGACGAGGACGACCGCGCCGGCTGTCTCCGAATCGCCGAGATCATGGCGGGCGCGATCTAGGCGGCTGGCGCGTTCTTTCGGCGGAACAGGCCGTAGATCAGGTAGCCTAGCTTCTGCACCCCGCCGAGGACGACGGAAAAGAACAGGACGACCAGCAGCGCCACCGGGATCGCGGAAGGGCCGTGGACGTACTGATTGTTCCAGGTGACCGTATTCGAACCCGCCACTGCGGCGATGCCGAGCAACAGGAAGATGGGCGTCAGGCCCAGGGCGATCGTGCCGAAGCACTCGCGGTAGGATGGTGTGCGACCCTCGCTTATCAGACTTCCCCTCCCAATGAATCTCAACTCAGCTTGTCGAGTTCCTCGTCGCTGAGGCTGCCGGGCACGATCATGACCGGGCAGGGCAACTTGCCGGCATCATGGCCCGTGAAGTTCGCGACCAGCGGTCCCGGATCGCCGGACGGTGCAGCCCCCAGCACCAGCGCCGCGATATCGTCGCGGGTGCCGACATAAGCGCGGACCACGGTCACCGGATCGCCTTCCTGGACGACGATGTCGATCGACTTGGCGTCGAGAATTTCGCCGACCGAGGCGGTGACGCTGGCTTCGATGCGGAGCCGCTGCTCCTCCTCGATCGCCGCCTGGACGCCGCCCCATTGAACGAAGTCCTGCGGCTGTACGACGGCCAGCACCTCGATCGTGCCGCCGGTTTTCGACGCGCGGCGCGACGCGAAGCGCAGCGCGACGCGCGCTTCGTCGCTGTCGTCGACCACCACCAGATAGGTGCGTGCCATGGAAAGTCCCCTCTGTCGCAAGAACGCTGCGTCAAATGCGCGGCCAAGACAAGCACGGCTTATTTGGTGGAAGGCTTGACCCGACGCACCGCTTTGGCGTTTGTGCCCATCGAGTCTGCCCCTGTTGGAAGTTGCCATGCCGCTCGAACTGAAGATGCCCGCCCTTTCGCCTACGATGGAGGAAGGGACGCTCGCCAAATGGTTGGTCAAGGAAGGCGACAGCGTTTCCAGCGGCGACATCCTGGCGGAAATCGAAACCGACAAGGCGACGATGGAATTCGAAGCGGTCGACGAAGGCACGATCGCCAAGATCCTGGTCCCCGAGGGGTCCGACGGGGTGAAGGTCGGGACGCCGATTGCGGTACTCGCCGGTGAGGGTGAAGATGCCTCTGCTGTGCCTGCTGCGGCGCCGGCCGCCGCGCCCGCCAAGGAAGAAGCCAAGGCGCCCGAGCCCGCACCGCCCGCGAAGGGCGGCGGCGAGACGCCGGCGGCACCCGCCGCACCGGCCGCGCCCGCGCCAAAAGCCGACACCGGCGACCGCATCAAGGCGAGCCCGCTGGCGCGCCGCCTGGCCGAAGCGCAAGGGATCGACCTTTCCTCGTTGACCGGCAGCGGTCCGGGCGGTCGGATCGTCCGTGCCGACCTTGGGGACAAGGCCGGCGGCGCGGCCAAGCCCGCCGCCGCTGCCACGTCCGCGCCAACGGCGGCCCCGGCGCCTGCCGCGGCACCGGTCCAGCCGTTCGAGACCGACATTCCGCACGAGGCCGTCAAGCTCAGCAACATGCGCAAGACGATCGCGCGCCGATTGACCGAATCGAAGCAGCAGATCCCGCACATCTATCTGACGGTCGATGTGCGCCTCGACGCGTTGCTGAAGCTACGTGGCGAACTCAACGCCGGCCTGGCGTCGCGCGGGGTCAAGCTCAGCGTCAACGACATGCTGATCAAGGCGCTCGCTTTGTCGCTGATCGAGGTGCCGGAATGCAATGTCAGCTTCGCCGGCGACACGCTGATCAAGTACAGCCGCGCCGATATATCGGTCGCGGTCAGTATCCCGGGCGGGCTCATCACGCCGATCATCGCGGGCGCCGACAGTAAGGCGATTTCGGCGATCAGCAAGGAAATGGGTGATCTCGCCGGGCGGGCCAAGGAAGGCAAGCTGCAGCCGCACGAATATCAGGGCGGCACCGCGTCGCTCAGCAACATGGGCATGTTCGGCATCAAGCAGTTCGAAGCGGTGATTAATCCGCCACAGGCGATGATCATGGCGATCGGCGCGGGCGAGAAGCGTCCCTACGTCATTGACGACAGCCTGCAGATCGCCAGCATCATGTCGGCGACCGGCAGCTTCGACCACCGCGCCATCGACGGTGCCGATGGCGCGCGGCTGATGAAGGCGTTCAAGGAGTTGTGCGAGTCCCCGCTCGGACTGGTGGCCTGACATGAAGTGGATGACCGCGATCATGATCGGCGCGATCCTGGCGGTCGTCCTGCCGATGTCGCTTGGCGGACGGGACGGCGTCTGGATGACCGGTTGGACCGAAACCTGGACCATTCATCCGATTGCCAGCTCGCCCGGACTCCTGTTTTCGATCCCGGTGTTCCTGATTTCCGCCATCGGCCTGCGATTGTTCTTCAACTGGCACGGCGGCTGAGGCCGGCTTGAGCGAGCGGGTCCCGCATATCCGCGTTACCGCAATGCCCGCCGATACCAATCCTTACGGCGGGATCTTCGGCGGCTGGCTGATGAGCCAGATGGCCCTGGCCGCCGGCAGTCTGGCATCGCGGACAGCCAGGGGAAAATGCGTCGTCGTCGCGGCGAATGACCTGACATTCCCGGGGGCGCCAAGCGTGGGCGACGAAATCAGCATCTATGCGTCGATCGAGCGACGGGGCCGATCGTCGCTGACGATCCGCGCCGACGCCGAAGCGCGCGAGCGCGATGGGGAACGGACGTTCCCGATCGCAGCGGGCACCTTCACCTTCGTCGCGTTGGATGCCGACAACCGGCCGAGGGCGGTGACCGGCTGACGACCTTCGGGATGCGTCGGGGGTTGTTCGGCTTCGTTCGGGTCTTTAGTCGGCAGCTGTTCTGAAGTGGAGAAAGCGATGGCGGACGCCTACGACCTGATTGTGCTCGGTTCGGGACCGGGCGGCTATGTCGCGGCGATCCGCGCCAGCCAGCTCGGCCTCAAGACCGCGATCGTCGAACGCGAAAGCCTGGGCGGCATCTGCCTCAACTGGGGATGTATCCCGACCAAGGCGCTGCTCCGCTCGGCCGAGGTGCTTCACAACATGAAGCATGCCGACGCCTACGGCCTGTCGGCAAGCGAACCCAAGGCTGACCTCGCCAAGGTCGTCGCGCGCAGCCGCGGTGTCGCCAAGCAGCTGAACCAGGGCGTCACCGGCCTGATGAAGAAGAACAAGATCGCGGTTCACATGGGCGTTGGCGAAATCACCGCGCCGGGCAAGATGAAGGTCACCGGTGCCGACGGCAAGGCCGCCGAGCTGAGCGCCAGGCACATCATCGTGGCCACCGGCGCCCGCGCCCGTGAGCTGCCGTTTGCGAAAGCGGACGGCGAACGCGTCTGGACCTACCGCCACGCGATGACCCCGAAGGAAATGCCGACTGAGCTTCTGGTCATCGGCTCGGGCGCGATCGGGATCGAGTTCGCCAGTTTCTACAACGACCTTGGCGCCAAGGTGACGGTGGTCGAAATGCTCGACCGCATCGTCCCGGTCGAGGATTCGGAAATCTCCGCCCAACTCGCCAAGAGCCTGACCAAGCAGGGCATGACCCTGCTGACCGGCGCGGGGGTCGAAAGCCTGTCGAGCGATGGAAAGGGCGTCGCGGCCAAGATCAAGACCGCCGACGGCAAGGTCGCGGAGCAACGCTTCTCGCACTGCATCGTCGCGGTCGGCATCGTGCCCAATACCGAGAACATCGGCCTGGAGAAGCTCGGCATCAAGACGACCAAGGGCCATATCGACACCGACGCGATGTGCCGCACCAACGTCGCCGGCATTTCCGCGATCGGCGACGTCACCGCGCCGCCGTGGCTGGCGCACAAGGCGAGCCATGAGGGGATCATCGCGGTCGAGGCGATCGCGCAGGCTCTCGGCAACAAGGACGTGCACCCGCATGCGATGGACGTCAGGAACATCCCGGGCTGCACCTATTGCCACCCGCAGGTCGCCAGTGTCGGCCTGACGGAGGCCAAGGCCAAGGAAGCCGGCCATGAGGTGAAGGTTGGCAAATTCCCCTTCATCGGCAACGGCAAGGCTATCGCGCTGGGCGAGGTCGAGGGCTTCATCAAGACCGTGTTCGACGCCAAGACCGGCGAACTGCTTGGCGCGCACATGATCGGCGCCGAGGTCACCGAGCTGATCCAGGGCTACACCGTCGGCAAGCAGGCCGAACTGGTCGAGACGGACTTCATCAACACCGTCTACCCGCACCCGACGCTGAGCGAGATGATGCACGAGAGCGTCCTCGCCGCGTATGGGCGCGTTCTTCACATCTAGGTTGTTTGAACCAAATCGACCGGCCGGGGTTCAGCTTTCGCAAACGAGGCAGGAACGATGGCCACCACCGACACCGAGGAACGCGCCGACGTCCGCAAGGACTTTGCCGAAGCGGTCAACATGTCCCCGTCCGAGCTTGAGGCTTGGCTCAAGACCGACGAGAGCAGAGAAGTGGGCTGGAAGGGCGAGGATGGCGATGGCGGCGGCGAAAGCGTCGGGCACGCCAGCGGCCGCCATATCCTGCGCATCAAGGAGAAGAAGGTCGCGGACCTAACCGACGGCGACTACGACCATATGCGCAAGGTCGTCGGCTATGTGCACCGTCACCTGAAGCAGCGACCGGCGGATCCGGAAGGGTCGCGCTGGCGCTACAGCCTGAAGAATTGGGGTCACGACCCGATGAAGAAGTAGGGGACGACATGAAGGGCTATCACGACGACATCGAGAAGCAGACCACCGGCAACGATGATTTCCGGCGGGTGCTTTACACCGGGAAGCACCTTCAGCTGGTGCTGATGACGCTCCAGTCTGGCGAGGAGATCGGGTCGGAGGTCCACAAGGACCGTGACCAATTCTTCCGCTTCGAAGAAGGCGAGGGAACCGTCTTCATCGACGACAACGAGTACAAGGTTGTCGATGGCAGCGGCATCATCGTGCCCGCGGGTTCGCGGCATAACGTCCGCAACTCAGGCTCCGGGCCGCTGAAGCTCTACACCCTTTATGGCCCGCCCGAGCACAAGGATGGCGTCGTCCAGTCGACCAAGGAAGAGGCCGAGCGGCGTCACCACGACGAGGAATGGGACGGCGAGACGACCGAGTAGCCTTCCCGCCCGCTACTCACCAGTCCGGACCGTGGTATGTCAGTTTCTTGCGGTCGGACCCGACATAAGCGTTGGAAAAGGCATTGTCCGCGCGCGCCTGGTGGGCGCTGGCCATGAACCATTGGCGAATGCCAAGGACGATCGATCCCAGCGCAATGCCCATGCCGGCCATGCCGAATGGAAAGTCGAGATACCAGTTCACGCCGATGAACAGGACCCCGAAGCCGACCAGGAAATAATGAATCTTACCCACGCAATGCTTCCCCTACGACACTCGGCACTGGGGCGCTATGCGACGGTCATTGCAAAGAAATCGTGAACAGTCCTGCGGTTGACCTTCGCCCGTCCTACCCGTAAGGGGCCGCCTGTCCGCGCCTCCCGCGATTCTCGCTAGCGGCAAAGGACAAGAGCTGAACATTGCTCCACGACGCGATCCCCGGTGACCGCAAGGCTGCCGGATGGTCGTGCGTTTTTTCGTGGCGCAAAGTAACCATTTGGAAGGTGAAGGCTTCATGCCGACGATTAACCAGCTGATCCGCAAGGGTCGCGACCCGCAGAAGGCCAAGTCGAAGGTCCCTGCGATGGAACAGAACCCGCAGAAGCGTGGCGTTTGCACCCGCGTCTACACGACGACCCCGAAGAAGCCGAACTCGGCGCTTCGCAAGGTGGCCAAGGTCCGCCTGACCAACCAGCGCGAAGTCATCAGCTACATCCCGGGCGAAGGCCACAACCTCCAGGAGCACTCGGTGGTGCTGATCCGTGGCGGCCGTGTGCGCGACCTTCCGGGTGTTCGCTACCACGTGCTTCGCGGCGTGCTCGACACCCAGGGTGTCAAGGACCGTCGTCAGTCGCGCTCGAAGTACGGCGCCAAGCGCCCGAAGTAAGCTGGTTTCGCCGGCCGCGCCGCCCTCGATGGCAGGCGCGCCGCTCTGAAAGGAATATCCTATGTCCCGTCGTCGTCGCCCGGAAAAGCGCGTCATCCTTCCCGATCCCAAGTTCGGGGACATCACACTGTCGAAGTTCATGAATTCGGTCATGCTCGACGGCAAGAAGTCGGTCGCCGAGAGCATCGTGTACGGTGCGCTCGATACCGTCGAGACCCGCCTGAAGAAGGATCCGTTGTCGGTGTTCCACGAGGCGCTGAACAACATCAAGCCGGGCATCGAGGTCCGCAGCCGCCGTGTCGGCGGTGCGACCTACCAGGTGCCGGTCGAGGTGCGCAGCGAGCGCGCCCAGGCGCTGGCCATCCGCTGGCTGATCACCGCCGCCCGTGCGCGGTCGGAAAAGACCATGGCCGGCCGCCTGTCAGGCGAACTGATGGACGCTTCGCAGAACCGCGGCAACGCCGTGAAGAAGCGTGAAGACACCCATCGCATGGCCGAAGCGAACCGCGCCTTCAGCCATTATCGTTGGTAAAGGCCCGCCGGCGCGACCGACGGGTGGCGCTGGTAAATTTCGTACCTATATTCAGGGGGATCGGTTCGCCGGTCCTCCCACATTCGTAAGGAAGCTCTCCCATGGCCCGCAGCCATCCGCTCGAACGTTATCGCAATATCGGCATCATGGCGCACATCGACGCCGGCAAGACGACGACGACCGAGCGCATCCTCTACTACACCGGCAAGTCCTACAAGATCGGCGAAGTGCACGAAGGCACGGCGACGATGGACTGGATGGAGCAGGAGCAGGAGCGCGGCATCACGATCACGTCGGCGGCCACCACCTGCAAGTGGAAGGCTGACGAGGGCAAGGGCCCCGAGCACCTGATCAACATCATCGACACGCCCGGCCACGTCGACTTCACCATCGAAGTCGAGCGTTCGCTGCGCGTGCTCGACGGCGCGGTCGCCTGCTTCGACGGCGTTGCCGGCGTTGAGCCGCAGTCGGAAACCGTGTGGCGCCAGGCCGACAAGTATGGCGTTCCGCGGATGTGCTTCATCAACAAGCTCGACCGCACCGGCGCCAGCTTCGATTATTGCGTCAAGTCGATCGTCGAGCGCCTCGGCGCGACCCCGGCTGTCCTGTATCTCCCGATCGGCATCGAAGGCGGCTTCAAGGGCCTTGTCGACCTGGTCGAGCAGCGCGCGATCATCTGGCTTGAAGAGAGCCTGGGCGCGAAGTTTGAATATCAGGAAATCCCGGAAGAGCTGAAGGCCGACGCCGCCGCTGCCCGCGAGAAGCTCGTCGAGCTCGCCGTCGAACAGGACGACGAGGCGATGGAAGCTTATCTCGAAGGCAATGAGCCGGACGTTGCGACGCTCAAGAAGCTGATCCGCAAGGGTACGCTGTCGATGGCGTTCGTGCCGGTCGTTTGCGGCTCGGCGTTCAAGAACAAGGGCGTGCAGCCGCTGCTCGACGCCGTTGTCGACTACCTGCCGAGCCCGCTCGACGTTCCCGCCATCAAGGGCGTCAAGCTCGACGGCGAAACCGAGGATTCGCGTCCGTCGTCGGACGATGCTCCGTTCTCCGCGCTGGCGTTCAAGATCATGAACGATCCGTTCGTCGGATCGCTCACCTTTGCGCGCATCTATTCGGGCAAGCTCACCAAGGGCGCCTACCTGAACTCGGTGAAGGGCAAGGACGAGAAGGTCGGCCGTATGCTGCTGATGCATGCGAACAGCCGCGAGGACATCGAAGAAGCCTATGCCGGCGACATCGTCGCGCTTGCGGGCCTCAAGGAAACAACGACCGGCGACACGCTGTGTGCGAAGTCGGCGCCGATTATCCTCGAGCGCATGGAATTCCCGGAGCCGGTGATCGAGCTGTCGGTGGAGCCGAAGACCAAGGCCGACCAGGAAAAGATGGGCCTCGCCCTCAACCGCCTGGCCGCCGAGGACCCCTCGTTCCGCGTGTCGACCGACCATGAATCGGGCCAGACCATCATCAAGGGAATGGGCGAGCTCCACCTCGAGATCCTGGTCGATCGCATGAAGCGCGAGTTCAAGGTCGAGGCCAATGTCGGCGCCCCGCAGGTTGCGTATCGCGAGTACCTCAAGAAGCCGGTCGACATCGACTACACCCACAAGAAGCAGTCGGGCGGCACCGGCCAGTTCGGCCGCGTCAAGGTCAAGCTGACCCCGGGTGAGCGCGGCGCGGGCATCATCTTCAAGGATGAGATCAAGGGCGGTAACATTCCGAAGGAATATATCCCGGCGATCGAAAAGGGCTTCCGCGAGACTGCGGCGACCGGCTCGCTGATCGGCTTCCCGATCATCGACTTCGAAATCCTGCTGTATGACGGCGCCTACCACGACGTCGACTCGTCGGCGCTGGCGTTCGAAATCACCGCCCGCGCCGCGATGCGCGAAGCGGCGCAGAAGGCGGGCATCACCCTGCTGGAGCCGATCATGAAGGTGGAAGTCGTGACCCCCGAGGATTACCTCGGCGACGTCATCGGCGACATCAACAGCCGTCGTGGACAAATCCAGGGCACCGACAGCCGCGGCAACGCGCAGGCGGTCGAGGCGCTGGTCCCGCTGGCGAACATGTTCGGTTACGTGAACGAACTGCGTTCGTTCACCCAAGGGCGCGCGCAGTACAGTATGCAGTTCAGCCATTACGACGAAGTGCCGCAGAACGTGGCCGACGAAGTGAAGGCGAAGCTGGCGTAACCTGATTTTTGTGGCTATGGGCGCGCTCGCACATCGGGCGCCCCCGGTTTTTTCAAAGTAGAAGAGGCAAAAATGGCGAAGGCAAAGTTTGAGCGGAACAAGCCGCACTGCAACATCGGCACCATCGGTCACGTCGACCACGGCAAGACGTCGCTGACGGCCGCCATCACCAAGGTGCTGTCGAAGCATGGCGGCGGCGTCGCCGTCGACTTCGCCAACATCGACAAGGCGCCGGAAGAGCGCGAGCGCGGCATCACCATCTCGACCGCCCACGTCGAGTATGAGACCCCGGCCCGCCACTATGCGCACGTCGATTGCCCGGGCCACGCCGACTATGTGAAGAACATGATCACCGGTGCCGCCCAGATGGACGGCGCGATCCTCGTCGTGTCGGCCGCCGACGGCCCGATGCCGCAGACCAAGGAGCACATCCTGCTCGCGGCGCAGGTCGGCGTTCCGACCATGGTCGTCTTCCTCAACAAGGTCGACCAGGTTGACGATCCCGAGCTGCTCGAGCTCGTCGAGCTGGAAATCCGTGAAGAGCTTTCGAAGCGTGGCTTCGACGGTGACAACATTCCGATCGTCGCGGGCTCGGCGCTGGCCGCCCTCGAAGATCGCGATGCCAACATCGGCGAAGACAAGATCATGGAGCTGATGAAGGCCGTCGACGACTGGATTCCGCAGCCGGAGCGTCCGCTCGACAAGCCGTTCCTGATGCCGATCGAAGACGTGTTCTCGATCTCGGGCCGTGGCACGGTCGTCACCGGCCGCGTCGAAACCGGCGTGGTCAAGGTTGGTGAAGAAGTCGAAATCGTCGGCATCAAGGACACCAAGAAGACTGTCGTCACCGGCGTCGAAATGTTCCGCAAGCTGCTCGACCAGGGCGAAGCCGGCGACAACATCGGTGCGCTGATCCGCGGCGTCGGCCGTGAAGAGGTCGAGCGTGGCCAGGTCCTGGCGAAGCCGGGTTCGGTTACGCCGCACACCGACTTCAAGGCGAACGTCTACGTCCTGTCGAAGGACGAAGGCGGCCGTCACACGCCGTTCTTCGCCAACTACCGTCCGCAGTTCTACTTCCGCACGACCGACGTGACGGGCGAAGTGGTCCTGCCGGAAGGCACCGAGATGGTCATGCCGGGCGATAACGTGTCGCTGCAGGTCAAGCTCATCGCTCCGATCGCCATGGACGAGGGCCTCCGCTTCGCGATCCGCGAAGGTGGCCGTACGGTCGGCGCCGGGGTTGTCGGCGAGATCACGAAGTAATATAGGGCGCTCGGCCGCGCGATTCTCTCAAGAGATCGCGCGGCCCGCTTTTCGAGTTTGCACGGGTAAGGCGGCGTTCAGGCCCCTGGGTCTAGGAAGCCGCTGATCCCCGTTTTTTGTTGCCCCAACCGCTTCGGCGGGGACGGGTTTGGCTCTTTCGCATCGGTAGTGGACATGGAAACGCAGAATATCCGGATTCGCCTCAAGGCTTTCGATCACCGAGTGCTCGATCAGGCCACCGGGGACATCGCCGACACCGCTCGGCGCACGGGTGCTCTTATCCGCGGCCCCATTCCGCTGCCGACGCGCATCGAGAAGTTCACCGTCAACCGTTCGCCGCACGTCGACAAGAAGTCGCGCGAACAGTTCGAGGTGCGCACCTACAAGCGGCTGCTCGACATTGTTCAGCCGACGCCCCAGACGGTCGACGCTTTGATGAAGCTCGATCTCGCTGCCGGGGTGGACGTCGAGATCAAGCTGGCTTAAGGGGCTGGCACCGCGGCCAGATTCGGCCGCGCGATTCTTCGGAATCGGAGTGGCGCCTCAGCGGCGCAACATCGGATCAAAGGGATACCGCGGGACGCTTTCGAGCATCCCGGCCTGCGTCCCCCGCATCCTGCTTCGGCAGGAATGGCCCAAGCGGGGCACGTATATTTTCACGGGTCGGCACGCCCTTTCGCGGCATTCGCGGAAGGGCCTCTGTATTGGGAGTGTGGATCATGCGCACTGGCGTGATCGCGAAGAAAATGGGGATGACTCGCCTGTTCCAGGCGGACGGCCGGCACGTTCCGGTAACCGTCCTGCAGCTGGAAGACGTGCAGGTCGTCGCTCGCCGCGAACAAGATAAGGACGGCTACACCGCCGTCGCGCTCGGCGCCGGCAAGGCCAAGGCGAAGAACGTCAACAAGCCGCAGCGCGAAGCGTTCGGCAAGGCCTCGGTCGAGCCCAAGGCTCGCGTCGTCGAATTCCGTGTCGCCGAAGATGCGCTGCTCGATCTGGGCGCGACCATCAGCGCCGATCACTTCGTCGCCGGTCAGCATGTCGACATCCAGGGCGTGACCCAGGGTAAGGGCTTCGCCGGCGCCATGAAGCGCTGGGGCTTCGGCGGTCTGCGCGCGACGCACGGCGTTTCGGTCTCGCACCGCTCGCACGGCTCGACCGGTAACCGCCAGGACCCGGGCCGCGTGTTCAAGAACAAGAAGATGGCCGGCCACATGGGCGCCCGCAACCGTACCCAGCAGAACCTGCTGGTTGTCGGCACGGACGCGGCCCGCGGCCTGCTGTTCATCAAGGGCTCGGTTCCGGGCTCGAAGGGTGGCTGGCTGACGGTCACCGACGCGATCAAGCTGCCGCGCAACGAGAACGTCCCCTATCCGGCGGGCCTGATCGTCAAGGGCGAGAAGATCGAAGAAACCCCGCTGGGCCTGGTCGATGAGGCCGCGGTCGAAGCGCTGCCGGTGATGCCGAGCGACGAGGAAGTCGCCGCGATCGCCGCCGAGCAGGAAGCGGGCGCCCAGGCTGACGCCGCGGAAAACAATGATGCCGGTTCGGCCGAGGGTGAGACCCCCGCCGCCGACGAGAGCAAGGAAGGCTAAGCGATGAAGGTCAAGGTTCAGACCCTCGACGCCAAGGCGGGTGGGGACATCCAGCTGGACGACGCCGTGTTCGGTGTCGATCCGCGCGCGGACATCCTGCACCGCGTCGTGACGTGGCAGCTGCTCAATCGTCGCGGCACCGCCCGCGGCGCCCGTGAGCGTTCGGATGTTGCCCGCACGGGCAAGAAGTTCGGTCGCCAGAAGGGCGGCGGTACGGCTCGTCACGGCGATCGCCGTGCACCGATCTTCATCGGCGGTGGCAAGGCTCACGGCCCGCGGGTCCGCGAGTTCACCGCGAGCCTCAACAAGAAGATCCGCGCGCTCGGCCTGAAGATGGCGCTGTCGGCGAAAGCCCAGGGCGGTCAGCTGGTCGTTCTCGACAACCTCGACATGGGCGAGGACGCCAAGACCAAGGCGCTCAAGGCGAAGCTCGGCAAGCTGGGCTTCGGCAAGACCGCGCTGGTGATCGACGGTGACGCGCTCAACGTCGGCTTCGCCCGCGCTTCGTCCAACCTCGAAGGCGTCAACCTGATGCCGGCGGTCGGCGCGAACGTCTATGACATCATGCGCCACGAGACGCTGGTCCTGACCCGCGCCGCGGTCGAAAAGCTGGAGGCCCGGTTCAATGGCTAAGAAGCCTGCCACCAAGACGGTCGAGAACCGTCACTACGACGTCGTCCTGGCGCCCTACATCACCGAAAAGTCGACCATGGTGTCGGAATATAATGCGGTGGTGTTCAAGGTCGCCGGAACCGCGTCCAAGCCGCAGATCAAGGAAGCGATCGAGGCCATCTATGGCGTCAGCGTCAAGGGCGTGAACACGCTCGTGGCCAAGGGCAAGTCCAAGCGCTGGAAGGGCCAGGCCTACAAGCGTTCGGACGTCAAGAAGGCGATCATCACCCTCGCCGAGGGTGACTCGATCGACATTACGAGCGGGATCTAACCGATGGCACTGAAGCAATATAAGCCGACCAGTCCGGCCCGCCGCGGCCTGATCCTCGTCGACAAGTCGAGCCTTTGGAAGGGCAAGCCCGTCAAGTCGCTGACCGAAGGTAAGCGCAAGACCGGCGGCCGCAACAACAAGGGCCATGTGACCTCGCGCGGTATCGCCGGCGGTCACAAGCAGAAGTATCGCATCATCGACTTCAAGCGTCGCACGTGGGACGTCTCGGCCACCGTCGAGCGCCTGGAATATGACCCGAACCGTTCGGCGTTCATCGCGCTGGTGACGTACGAGGGCGGCGAGCAGGCCTACATCCTCGCGCCGCAGCGCCTCGCGCCGGGCGACAAGGTTGTCGCCGGCAAGAAGGTCGACGTGAAGCCGGGCAACGCGATGGAAATCGGTCAGATGCCGGTCGGCACGATCGTTCACAACGTCGAGCTGAAGCCGGGCAAGGGTGGCCAGATCGCCCGCGCCGCCGGCACCTACGTTCAGGTCGTCGGCCGCGACAAGGGCATGGTCATCGTTCGCCTGAACTCGGGCGAGCAGCGCTATGTCCGCTCGGACTGCATGGCGACCGTCGGTGCGGTGTCCAACCCGGACAACGGCAACCAGACGTTGGCCAAGGCCGGTCGCGTTCGCTGGCTGGGCCGCCGTCCGCTGACCCGCGGTGTCGCCAAGAACCCGGTCGACCACCCGCACGGCGGTGGTGAAGGCCGGACCTCGGGCGGCCGTCACCCGGTCACCCCGTGGGGCAAGCCGACCAAGGGTGCGCGCACCCGCCACAACAAGGCGACGGACAAGTTCATCATCCGTAGCCGCCACGCGAAGAAGAAGGGCTAAACGATGGCTCGCTCCATTTGGAAAGGTCCGTTCGTCGAGCTGTCGCTCCTGAAGAAGGCGGAAGCCGCTCAGGAAACGACGAAGCGCGCGCCGATCAAGACCTGGTCGCGCCGCTCGACCATCCTGCCGCAGTTCGTCGGCCTGACCTTCAATGTCTACAACGGCCGCAAGTTCGTGCCGGTGTCGGTCAACGAGGACATGGTCGGCATGAAGCTGGGTGAGTTCGCGCCGACGCGTTATTTCCCCGGCCACGCGGCCGACAAGAAGGGTAAGCGCTAATGTCGAAGCCCGCATCCCCCGCAAGGTCGGTGACAAGGAAGCGCTCGCCGTCGGCACGATGATCCGTGGCTCGGCGCAGAAGCTCAACCTGGTCGCGGGCCTGATCCGCGGCCGCAAGGTCGAAGAAGCCCTCAACATCCTGAAGTTCAGCCCGAAGGGCATGGCGACGGATGTGTACAAGGTGCTGGCCTCGGCCGTCGCCAACGCCGAAAACAACCACAACCTCGATGTCGACGCGCTCGTCGTCGCCGAGGCGTCGGTCGGCAAGTCGATCACCATGAAGCGTTTCGCGACCCGCGCGCGTGGCCGCTCGACCCGTATCGAGAAGCCGTTCAGCCGCCTTCGCGTTGTCGTTCGCGAGCAGGAAGAAGCGTAATGGGTCAAAAATCCAACCCCGTCGGCCTGCGTCTGCAGATCAACCGCACCTGGGACAGCCGTTGGTTCGCCGAAGGCCAGGCCTATGGCAAGCAGCTGCTGGAAGATCTCAAGATCCGCCAGTACATCATCAAGACGCTGCCGCAGGCCGCGATCTCGAAGGTGGTGATCGAGCGTCCGGCCAAGCTGTGCCGCGTGTCGATCTATGCCGCGCGCCCCGGCGTGATCATCGGCAAGAAGGGCTCGGACATCGAGAAGCTCAAGGCGAAGCTCGCCAAGATGACTTCGTCGGACGTCAGCCTGAACATCGTCGAAATCCGCAAGCCGGAAGTCGATGCGCGCCTCGTCGCGCAGGGCGTCGCCGACCAGCTCGAACGCCGCGTCGCGTTCCGCCGTGCCATGAAGCGCGCGGTGCAGTCGGCGCTGCGCCTCGGCGCGGAAGGCATCCGCATCACCTGCGCCGGCCGTCTCGGCGGCGCGGAAATCGCCCGGACCGAATGGTACCGCGAAGGCCGCGTTCCGTTGCACACGCTGCGCGGTAACGTCGACTATGCCGAAGCGCAGGCGCACACCGCTTACGGTGTCTGCGGCGTCAAGGTGTGGGTCTTCAAGGGCGAAATCCTGGGTCACGACCCGCTCGCGCAGGACCGCCTCATGATGGAAGCGCAGACTTCGGGCGTCCGCCCGATGCGCGACGATCGTCGCTAAGGAACTAGAAGATGCTGCAACCTAAACGCACCAAGTTCCGCAAGGCCTTCAAGGGCCGCATCCACGGCAACGCCAAGGGTGGCACCGAACTGAACTTCGGCGCCTTTGGCCTGAAGGCCATGGAGCCGGAGCGGATCACCGCGCGTCAGATCGAGGCGGCCCGCCGCGCGATCACGCGTCACATCCGCCGTCAGGGCCGCTTGTGGATCCGCATTTTCCCGGACGTCCCCGTGTCGTCGAAGCCGGCCGAAGTCCGCATGGGCTCGGGTAAGGGTTCGCCGGAATTCTGGGTCGCCCGCGTCAAGCCCGGCCGCATCCTGTTCGAGCTCGACGGTGTTCCCGGCCCGCTGGCCAAGACCGCCTTCGAGCGCGCCGCTGAGAAGCTGCCGATCAAGGTCAAGGTCGTCGCCCGCCTGGGTGAAACGCTGGTCGTGGAGGACTAATCATGGCGGCTAAGGAAAATCTGTCGGTGAAGACTGATGACCAGCTGGCTACCCAGCTTGGCGAATTGAAGCGCGAGCAGTTCAACCTGCGCTTCCAGTCGGCGACCAACCAGCTCGAAAAGCCGAGCCGCGTGCGCGAAGTTCGTCGCACCATCGCCCGGATCAAGACGCTCCAGACCCAGCGCGCCAGCGCTGCGTCGAAGGCGTAAGGAGACTATTGAGATGCCAAAGCGCGTCCTCACCGGCACCGTGGTGTCCGACAAGGGTGACAAGACCATCGTGGTCCGCGTCGAACGTCGGGTGAAGCACCCGCTGTACGGCAAGATCATCAAGCTGTCGAAGAAGTACCACGCCCACGACGAGGCCAATGCCTACGCCACCGGCGAACAGGTTCGCATTCAGGAATGCGCGCCGATTTCGAAGAACAAGAGCTGGACCGTGCTTGACCGCATCGGCGCCGCCCAAGCGGTGGCCGTCGAACTGCGCGACGACACGGTTGCAACCCCGACCCCGGCCGAAAAGCCGGCCAAGGCGACCAAGGGTAAGGCCAAGGCCGAGCCCGCGGCCACCGACGCTTAACAGGAAGGACTGACCCATGATTCAGATGCAGTCCAACCTCGAGGTTGCGGACAACAGCGGCGCCAAGCGCGTCCAGTGCATCAAGGTGCTCGGCGGCTCCAAGCGCCGGGTGGCCGGCGTCGGCGACATCATCGTCGTCTCGGTCAAGGAAGCCCAGCCGCGCGGCCGTGTGAAGAAGGGCGACGTTCACCGCGCCGTCATCGTCCGCACCGCAAAGGACATCCGCCGTCCGGACGGCTCGGTCATTCGTTTCGACACGAACGCCGCCGTCCTGGTCAACAAGAACGAAGAGCCGATCGGCACCCGTATTTTCGGCCCGGTGGTTCGCGAACTGCGCGCGAAGAAGCACATGAAGATCATCAGCCTCGCGCCGGAGGTGCTGTAACATGTCGGCTGCGAAAATCCGCAAGGGTGACAAGGTCATCGTTCTGTCCGGCAAGGACAAGGGCAAGACCGGCGAAGTCACCGTTTCGATGCCCAAGGACGGCAAGGTCGTCGTGGCGGGGGTGAATGTCGCCACCCGTCACCGCAAGGCGACCCAAGTCAATCCGCAGGGCGGCCTGGAGCGCAAGGAAGCGCCGCTGCACGTTTCGAAGGTCGCGATTGTCGACCCCAAGGACGGCAAGGCGACCCGCGTGCGCTTCGAGACGTCGAAGGACGGCAAGAAGGTTCGCGTTGCGGCGCGTTCCGGGGAGAAGATCGATGGCTAAGGCCGACAGCAACAAGGCGTACACGCCGCGTCTGCGCCAGGATTACGACGATCGCATCGCCAAGGCGATGACCGAGAAGTTCGGGTACAAGAATGCTCTTGAAATCCCGAAGCTCGAGAAGATCGTGATCAACATGGGCGTCGGCGAGGCGACCCAGGACAAGAAGAAGGTCGAGCAGGCCGCGGCCGAGATGGAAAAGATCTCGGGCCAGAAGCCGGTCATCACCAAGGCGAAGAAGTCGATCGCGCAGTTCAAGCTGCGTGAAGGCATGCCGATCGGTTGCAAGGTCACCCTGCGCCGCGAACGCATGTACGAGTTCCTCGACCGCCTGGTGACCATCGCCCTGCCGCGCGTCCGCGACTTCCGTGGCCTCAACGCCAAGTCGTTCGACGGCCGCGGCAACTACGCAATGGGTCTCAAGGAACAGATCGTGTTCCCCGAGATCAACTATGACCAGATCGACAAGGTCCGGGGCATGGACATCATCATCACCACGACCGCGAAGACGGACGAGGAAGCGCGCGAACTGCTGCGCCTCTTCAACTTCCCCTTCCCGGCCGACGAACAGAAAGAAGCCGCGTAAGCGGCGCCTGGAGAACTTAAGTCATGGCGAAACTGAGTTCCGTGAACAAGAACGAGCGTCGCAAGAAGCTCGTCGCGAAGACCGCGGCGAAATATGCGAAGCTCAAGGCGAAGGCGAATGATGAATCGGTCGACGAGACCGAGCGTCTGATCGCGCGCCTGAAGATGGCCGAGTTGCCGCGTAACGGCAACGCGACCCGCATCCGCAACCGCTGCGAACTGACCGGACGGTCGCGCGGCTTCTATCGCAAGTTCCGCCTGTCGCGGATCATGCTTCGGGAAATGGGCAACAAGGGCCTGATTCCCGGTCTCACCAAGTCGAGCTGGTAAGGGCACGCTATGCCGATGACCGATCCCTTGGGTGATATGCTCACCCGCATCCGCAACGGCCAGCAGGCGCGCAAGGATTCGATCCTGACGCCCGCGTCGAAGCTGCGCGCCAATGTGCTCGACGTGCTTCAGCGCGAAGGCTACATCCGCGGATATTCCGAAGAGCAGCTCGCCGGCCAGAAGGGCCTGCGCATCGAGCTCAAATATTTCGAAGGCCAGCCGGCGATCCAGCATCTCGCTCGGATCTCGAAGCCGGGCCGCCGCGTCTATTCGGGTTCGCAGGATCTCCCGCGTATCCGCAATGGCCTTGGCATGACCATCGTTTCGACGCCTCGCGGCGTTCTGTCGGACGCGGAAGCGCGCGACCAGAACGTCGGCGGCGAAGTGCTGGCGGAGGTGTTCTAATGAGCCGCATCGGTAAAAAGCCGGTCGCGATCCCGTCGGGCGTCACTGCCTCGATCGATGGGTCGACCCTGACCGTGAAGGGCCCGAAGGGCTCGCTCAGCATGCCGCTGATGGACGACCTCGTCTCGTACAAGGTCGAAGACAGCCAGATCAGCGTCCAGCCGATCACCCAGGCGCAGCGCAATCGCGCGGCGTGGGGCATGCAGCGCACCAACGTCCAGAACCTGGTGACCGGTGTCACCGAAGGTTTCTCGAAGGTGCTTGAGATCACCGGCGTCGGCTACCGCGCGCAGGCCCAGGGCAAGACCCTGAAGCTGCAGCTCGGCTACAGCCACGACGTGAACGTCGATGTTCCGGAAGGCCTGGAGGTCAAGACCCCGGACAACACGACCGTCGAGATCAGCGGCATCGATCGCCAGAAGGTCGGCCAGCTGGCCGCCGAGATCCGCCGCTGGCGCAAGCCGGAGCCTTACAAGGGCAAGGGCATCAAGTATCGCGGCGAGTTCATCTTCCGCAAAGAAGGCAAGAAGAAGTAAGCCATGGCTAAACTCTCTCTCTTCGATCGCCGCCGGCGCCGTGTCCGCACCGCGCTTCGTGCGCGCGCTTCGGGCAAGCCCCGCCTGTCGGTCCACCGTTCGGGCAAGCACATTTACGCCCAGCTCATCGACGATGCCGCCGGCAAGACGATTGCCGCTGCTTCGACGCTGGACAAGGACCTCAAGAAGGCCACTGGCTCCGCGACCCGCGATGCCGCGGCTTCGGTCGGCAAGGCACTCGCCGAGCGGGCCAAGAAGGCCGGTGTGTCGGCGGTCGTGTTCGACCGTGGCGGTTTCCTTTTCCATGGCCGGGTGAAGGCCCTGGCCGATGCCGCCCGCGAAGGCGGATTGGAGTTCTAAATGGCTGACGAAAACGAAACCCCGCAGGTCGCCGACGCGGCGCCCGAGGCGACCGAAGCAGCCCCGACCGAAGGCCGTGGCCCGCGCGGTCCGCGTGGCGGCCGTGGTGGCGGCAACCGCGACGGACGTGGTGGCGGCCGTGGCCGTCGCGACGACCGCCGTCCGCGTGAGGACGACGGCGAAGAGCTGATCGAGAAGCTGGTCCACATCAACCGCGTCTCGAAGACCGTGAAGGGCGGCAAGCGCTTCGGTTTCGCCGCGCTGGTCGTGGTTGGCGACGGCAAGGGCCGCGCCGGCTTCGGTCACGGCAAGGCCCGCGAAGTGCCGGAAGCCATCAGCAAGGCGACAGCCGCCGCCAAGAAGGCGATGGTTCGCGTTCCGCTCAAGGACGGCCGCACGCTTCACCATGACGGTCTCGGCCACTTCGGTGCCGGCCGCGTCACGGTCCGTACCGCTCCGGCGGGTACCGGCATCATCGCCGGCGGTCCGATGCGCGCCGTGTTCGAAAGCTTGGGCGTTGCCGACGTGGTGACCAAGTCGGTCGGCACGTCAAACCCCTACAACATGATCCGCGCCACGTTCGAGGCGCTTAAGGATCAGACCAGCCCCCGTTCGGTTGCTCAGCGCCGTGGCAAGAAGGTCAGCGACCTTCTCGGCCGTGGCGGCTTGAACCAGGCCGAAGCGGAAGCGGCCGCTGAAGCGGTCACGGAGTAAGCATCATGGCGAAGATCAAGATCACGCAGACGGGTTCGCCGATCCGCCGTCACAAGACGCAGCGGGCGACCCTAGTCGGTCTCGGCCTCAACAAGATGCACCGCACGGTCGAGGTCGAAGCGACCCCGGAAGTGATGGGCCAGGTGCGCAAGGTCGCTCACCTGATCAAGGTCGAGAATTAATCACCCAAGTATAGGGGCGGCGGACTTCGGTTCGCTCGCTTCTGGCGCGACAAAAGCGAAAGCGAGTGCACTGACATGACGATCAAACTCAACGAACTCCGCGACAACGACGGCGCCCGCAAGGGTCGCGTCCGTGTCGGCCGTGGCATCGGTTCGGGCCTGGGCAAGACCGGTGGCCGTGGCCAGAAGGGCCAGAAGAGCCGCTCGGGCGTGTCCATCAAGGGCTTCGAAGGCGGCCAGATGCCGCTGCACATGCGGCTGCCGAAGCGCGGCTTCAACAACATCTTCGCCAAGGATTTTGCCGAGGTGAACCTGGGCGCGATCCAGAAGCTGGTCGATGCCAAGGCGCTCGACGGCAAGGGCACGATCGACCATGCGGCGCTCAAGGCCGCCGGTGTCGGTCGTGGCGGCAAGGACGGCGTCCGCATTCTCGGCAAGGGCGATTTCTCCGCCAAGCTGAACTTCAAGGTCGCCGGCGTGTCGAAGGGCGCGCGCGAAGCGATCGAAAAGGCCGGCGGTTCGGTCGAACTGATCGAGCGCAAGGTTCCCTCGGAACTGGCCGCTGCCAAGAAGGGCAAGGCCCGCGAAGCGCGCCTCGCCGACAAGGCGGCCAAGTCGGGCAAGAAGGCCTGACCTGCCTTTTGCGCGGTTCGGGGGCTTCGCAAGCCGAGAACGCACACTATATCGGGCGGCGGGGGGCCTCGGTCCGTCGTCGCCCGTTTCATAATTTCCAGGATTGATCGATGGCATCCGCAGCCGAACAACTCGCTTCCAACATCAGCTGGGGCAGCTTCTCCAAGGCGACCGAGCTCAAGAAGCGGCTGTGGTTCACGCTGGGCGCGCTGGTGCTGTTCCGCCTGCTGTCGTTCGTGCCGATCCCCGGCATCGACCCGCGCGCGCTGGGCAGCCTGTTCCAGACGCAGCAGGGCGGCGTCCTCGATTTCTTCAACACCTTCTCCGGCGGCAGCCTGGAGCGCATGTCGATCATCGCGCTCGGCGTCATGCCGTACATCACCGCCTCGATCGTCGTTCAGCTCGGCGGGTCGCTCTACGGCCCGTGGATGGCGCTGAAGAAGGAAGGCGAGGTCGGGCGCAAGAAGCTCAACCAGTACACGCGCTACCTGACGGTCGTGCTGACCACCGTGCAGGGCTATTTCATCGCCGTCGGTCTCGAGAGCCTTGGAGCCACGCAAGGCATCGGCGCGGTCGTCGAGCCGGGCATGCTGTTCCGGGTCACCGCGACGATCAGCCTCGTCGGCGGCACGCTGTTTCTGATGTGGGTGGGTGAGCAGATCACCAGCCGAGGCATCGGCAACGGCGTCTCGCTGATCATCATGGCCGGCATCGTGGCCTCCATGCCGCGCCACGTCGCGCAGCTTTTGGAAGGCGGCCGCACCGGCACGATGGACCCGCTGCTGGTCGTCACCATCATCGCGCTGGTCGTCGCACTCGTCCTGTTCATCTGCTTCATGGAGCGGGCGCAGCGCCGCGTACTGATCCAGTATCCGAAGCGC
Source organism: Sphingomonas rhizophila (assembly GCF_014396585.1). Taxonomy (GTDB): domain Bacteria; phylum Pseudomonadota; class Alphaproteobacteria; order Sphingomonadales; family Sphingomonadaceae; genus Sphingomicrobium; species Sphingomicrobium rhizophilum. The sequence goes on along the minus strand of NZ_CP060717.1, from coordinate 1,650,951 downwards.
CAGACCGCGCGCGGCCTGATGCAGGCCGAGCGCAGCCACCTGCCGATCAAGCTCAACACCGCCGGCGTCATCCCGCCGATCTTCGCCTCGTCCCTCCTGCTGATGCCGCTGACGGTGCTGCAGATGGCCGGGGCCAAGACCGCGACGGATTCGTCGTCGAGCGACTTCCTCATCACGCTGTCGACCTACCTTCAGCATGGCTCGCCGCTCTTCATGTTCCTCTACGGCGCGGGCATCATCTTCTTCTGCTTCTTCTACACCTCGGTGCAGTTCAATTCGGAAGAGACAGCCGAGAATTTGAAGCGCCACGGCGGCTTCATCCCCGGCATCCGTCCTGGCAAGGCGACCGAGCAATATTTCGATTATCTGCTGAACCGCATCACGGTCATCGGCGCGGCCTACCTGACGCTGATTTGCCTGGTGCCGGAAATCGCCTTCAGCCAGGCCGGCGTGCCGTTCTACCTTGGCGGCACCAGCCTGCTGATCGTCGTCAACGTGACGATGGATACCGTCAGCCAGATCCAGAGCCACTTGATCGCCCACCAATATGGCGATTTGATCAAGAAGGCGAAGCTCAAGGGCAGTCGCCGCCGCTAGTGTTGCGTCGTTGAAACGGGGGCAAGCCGTGGACATCATTCTTCTGGGACCGCCGGGCGCCGGCAAGGGCACGCAGGCCCAGCGGCTGCAGCAAAAGCGCGGCATGATCCAGCTGTCGACCGGCGACATGCTTCGCGAAGCGGTCGCCAAGGGCACGCCGGTCGGCCTCAAGGCCAAGGCGGTGATGGCCGCTGGCGAGCTGGTCAGTGACGCCATCGTGTCCGCCCTGATCGGCGAGCGCCTGGACAGCGCGTCGGGGACCGGCGCGATCTTCGACGGCTTCCCGCGTACCGGCCACCAGGCCGAAGCGCTGGAGATCCTGCTCGCCGAACGGCATCGCAAGCTGGACTATGTGATCGAACTCGTTGTCGACGAGGAAGCGCTGGTCGAACGGATCGTCGGGCGCTTCACCTGCGAAAAGTGCGGTGCACCTTACCACGATACGCTGAACCCGCCGAAGGTCGAAGGTACGTGCGACGTCTGCGGCAGCCACAATTTCAAGCGCCGGCCCGACGATAACGAGCAGACGGTGCGCACCCGCATGGCGGAGTATCGCGCCAAGACAGCGCCGATCCTTCCCTATTATGAGGAAAAGGGCCTGGTGCGCCGGGTCGATGGCATGGCATCCGTCGAGGAGGTCGCTGCGGCGATCGACGCCATCCTCGACAGCTAGGCGGCGTTTCGGCATTCTTCCTCCGCTTGGGGGGAATACTATGCGCTTGTCATTCATCGGGATCGCCCTGGCGGCATTCTTCACGCCAACGGTCGCTGGTGCCGAAGTCGTCGACGCCAGCCCCACGTCGCTGACCGTCCGCCAGTCAATCGACGTGAAGGTTCCGCCGGCGCAAGCCTATGCCGCATTCGGCGAGGCCGGGCGCTGGTGGTCGAAGGACCACACCTATTCCGGCAACGCGGCCAACCTGACCCTCGACCTCCGGCCGGGCGGCTGTTTCTGCGAAAAGATCGGGAGCGGCGGGATCGAGCATCTTCATGTCGTCCTCGCCTGGCCGGGGCAGCGTCTCGTCCTGTCAGGATTGCTCGGTCCGATGCTCTACCAAGGCACCGGCGGCATCATGGACATCGAGATCAAGAAGGCCGGGACCGGCTCCGCCATCACGATGACCTACCGGGTCAGCGGCATGAAGGATGCCGAGGGCGCAAAGCTGGCGCGGCAGGTCGACACCGTGCTGGCCGAGCAGTTCCGCCGCTACATGGCGCATGTCGAGATGCGCTAGGCGCGGACGAGCGTAATCGTTCGCCACGCCGGGGTGGTGCCCGTTGCCGCATGATCTTCCGACGCGACCTCCCGCCACCGTTCGCTGCTGCGCAGGTCAGGCATCGACACGTCGCCCTCGACTTCTGCCAGGACCTCGGTCAACTCGATCCTGTCGGCGATGGGCTCGAACAATTCGAAGATCGCCGCGCCGCCGATGACCGACACCGGCTCGGCTCCCGCCGCTGCCATCGCGCCGTCGATATCGTGCGCGACCTCGACACCGTCGGCGCTCCAGTCCTCGTCTCGGGTGAGGACGATGTGACGGCGGCCCGGCAGGACACCCGGCAGGCTGTCGAAGGTCTTGCGGCCCATGATCATCACACTGCCCATGGTCAGCGCCTTGAACCGCTTGAGGTCGCCGGGGATGTGCCAGGGAAGCTGGCCGTCGCGGCCGATGACGCCGTTGATGGCGCGGGCGAGAACGATGGTGATGGGTCGGGCCATGACTTGTCCTACGCTTGCCGCGCCGGTGGCGGCAAGGGTAGAGGCGGGGCATGAGCCCATCGCAGGCCCGGCTGGTCGACACGCTCCGCGCCCGCTTTGGCGAACGGGCGGTCGTGACCGACGCCGCCGACATCGCGCCATGGCTGACCGACTGGCGCGGGCGCTGGACCGGCAAAAGCGCCGCGATCCTGCAACCGGCGACCACCGGGGAAGTGGCGGCGATGGTCCAGCTGGCGGGGGAAGCGGGCGCCCCGCTGGTCCCGCAGGGCGGTAACACGTCGATGGTCGGTGGCGCGACGCCGCCGGACGACGGCTCGGCGCTGATCCTTTCGCTGCGCCGTATGAACCGGATCCGCTCGATCGGGCCGCAGGGCGCGGTGGCGGAGGCCGGTGTCATTCTTGCCGAGCTTCACCAGTCGGCCGACGACATCGGTTGCCGCTTCCCGCTGACGCTCGGCGCGCGCGGGAGTTGCACGATCGGCGGCCTCGTCTCCACCAATGCCGGGGGAACCCAGGTCCTTCGCTTCGGAACCATGCGGGGTCTGGTCGCCGGATTGGAAGCCGTCCTCCCCGACGGCACGATCCACGACGGTCTTTCCGGACTGAAGAAAGATAACCGCGGACCAAGCATCGACCAATTGCTGATCGGGGCGGAGGGGACGCTCGGGGTCGTCACCGCGGCGCGGTTGAGGCTTGTGCCTGCCGTCGCTGCCCGCGCGGTGGCATGGCTCGGCCTCGCCAGCCCTGCCGACGCGCTTGCCGTCCTGCGGGCGCTCGAAGATTCGACGGACCGGATCGAGGGTTTCGAACTATTGCCTGCGGAGTCGCTCAAGGCGGTGCTGGCGCACGTGCCCGGCACCCGCTCTCCGCTGGACGGCGAGCACCCGTGGCACGTGCTCGTCGAAGCCACGGCCAGCGGGGGTGCGGACGACCCCGGCGCCCTGCTCGAGCGGCTGCTGGCGCCGATGCTCGAACGCGGCCTGGTGCGGGACGCGACGATCGCTGCTTCTGAGGGTCAGGCCGAGGCCTTCTGGCGCCTGCGCGACAGCCTGTCGGAGGCGGAGCGGGCGGTCTACGGTCCGGCGACGCAGCACGACATTTCCGTTCCGGTGGGCGCCATGCCCGCCTTTCTCGTCGAGGCCAGCGCCGCAGTCGAAGCCGCTTTCCCCGGCAGCCATGCGTCGGGATTTGGCCACCTCGGTGACGGCAACATCCATTTCCACGTCCGCGCCGGATCGCGCGCCTCGACGGACTGGCTGGCGCAAGAAGGGGAGGCGGTCACGCGGCTGGTCGACGATTTGGTCGTCGCGGCTGGCGGGTCGATCAGCGCTGAACATGGCATCGGCCAGATGAAGCGCGCCGAACTCGCGCGGCTCAGCCCGGACCGGGTCGCGATCTTGAAGGCAATCAAGGCGGGGCTCGACCGGCGCACGATCATGAATCCCGGCAAGCTCATTTAAAGGAACCCCCATGTCCGCAGCCTACATCATCGACGCGCGCCGGACGGCCGGCGGAAAGCGGGGCGGGGCACTGCGCGACTGGCATCCGGCCGACCTCGGCGCATCGATCCTCGACGCGCTGGCCGAGCGGTCGGGCATCGACCCGTCGGCGATCGACGATGTCATCGTTGGCTGCGTCAGCCAGGTGGGCGAGCAGAGCTTCCACATCGGCCGCAACATGGTGATGGCCTCATCGTTGCCCGACAGCGTCCCGGCGGTCAGCATCGACCGCCAGTGCGGAAGCTCGCAGCAGGCGGTGCACTTCGCGGCGCAGGCGGTGATGAGCGGGACTCAGGACGTCGTCATCGCCGCTGGCGTCGAGAGCATGACCCGCGTTCCGATGGGAACCCCGGTGATCCTGCCGATGCAGGCCGGCATCGGTACCGGTCCGTGGCCGGCGTCGATCAAGCAGCGATATGGCGTCACTGAATTCAGCCAATTCACAGGCGCCGAGATGATCGCCCGCCACTATGGCTTCACCCGCGACCAGCTCGACAGCTTTGCGCTCGACAGTCATCGCAAGGGGGCCGAGGCGATCGAGGCCGGCGCCTTCGCCGACGAGATCCTGGTCCTCGAAGGGCTCGACCGGGAAGGAGCCACCATCCGCCACGACCGCGACGAGGGCGTTCGCGGCAACGCGACGATGGAAGGGCTGGCAGACCTAAAGACGCTGGTCGCCGACGGAGTCATCACCGCCGGCAATGCCAGCCAGATCTGCGACGGTGCGTCGGGTGTGCTGATCGCGTCGGAGCGGGCGGTCAAAGACCATGGCCTGACGCCGATCGCCCGAATCGATCATCTGACGGTCACGGCGGGCGACCCGGTCATCATGCTGATGGAGCCGATCCCCGCCACCCGTCGCGCCCTGGAGCGGTCCGGCCGCGCCATCGGCGATATCGACCTGTTCGAGGTCAACGAGGCGTTCGCGCCGGTTCCGCTGGCCTGGCTTCGGGAGCTGGAGGCCGATCCGGACCGGCTCAACGTCAACGGCGGGGCCATCGCCCTCGGCCATCCACTCGGTGCCAGCGGCACGAAGTTGATGGCGACGCTGGTCCACGCGCTCAGGGCTCGCGGCAAGCGCTTCGGCCTGCAGACCATGTGCGAGGGCGGCGGCATCGCCAACCTCACGATCGTCGAGGCGCTGTAGTCCCCGCTCGGCTGTCAGCGGGGCACGTAGCGAAGCCGAAGGACATCCTCGCCGATCCGGTCGTGCGCGATCAGCCGAAGCGGTGGCCTCCTGTCCGCGAAGTAAGGCGCACCGGTACCGAGCACGACCGGATGCAGGTAGATCCGGTATTCGTCGATCAGGCCGAGTTGGGTGAGGGCATCCGCAAGCTGCGTTCCGGCCACCTCGATCTCTCCGTCGTGGCTGTCCCTGATCCGTTCAATCGATCGCTTGAGATCGCTGCCAACGAGCGTCGCGTTCGGGCCAAGTGACGGCGAACCGCGTGAGACGACCCATTTCGGCTGCCTCCGCCACGCAGCGGCGAATGCGCGTTCGTCCTCGCCCCATTCCGGCTGGTCGTCGTCCCAGTAGCGCATCAGGTCGTACATCTTGCGACCGTAGATGCTTCCGGCCTGCTGTTCGGCCTCGGCAATGAAATGGCGGAACAGGGTGGGGCTCGGCGCGAATTCGGTGTGGTCGACAAAGCCGTCGAGCGACTGGTTCATCCCGAACACAAGCGTAGCCACTGCCGTTCTCCCCAACATCAATCGTCGGGACGCCCCGAGCAAACCCGATCGGACGAATGACTACCCTTATGATGGCCACTTTGCATCCGCGCCGGCGGGCCGCGCGACGCGGACCGGGCCGTCAATTTGCGGCTTGGTCTACAGCGAGTTAGCAAGTCGTCGAAGTTTCCACGCTTGGGGGACTCGCGTGAAGCCAGCAAATTCGCACCACGAAGCCGGGAAGGCCGGACAACCGGCCAAGACATCGCGCAGTTTTCTTTCGAGGCTGGGCCCGGGCCTTGTCACGGGCGCCGCCGATGACGACCCAGCGGAATTGGCACTCATAGTCAGGTCGGCGCGCAGTTCGGCTATGCGATGTCGTGGACCTTCACCCTGACTCTTCCGCTACTTTCGGTCATCCAGATCGTGTCGGCGGAAATCGGACGCGTGACCGGCCGGGGGATCGCCGCCAACCTTCGGCGGCATTATCCGCGCCCACTGCTCTGGTCGGCGGTCGCGCTGCTATTGATCGCGAACGTCATCAACCTGGGCGCGGATTTGAGCGCGATGGGCGACGCACTCACCCTGCTTGTCGGTGGAAGTGCGGGCGTCCACACGATCGTCCTCGGCAGTATCTGCGTGCTGCTGGAGGTTTTCCTTCCCTACCGGACCTACGCCTCGGTCCTCAAATGGAGCACCTTGTCGCTGTTCGCCTATGTCGGTGTCGTGGCGGTCGCCAACGTGCCGTGGGCCACTGCACTGAGATCGCTCGTCACCCCCGAATTCTCATGGAACGCGGCCTACGCGACCGGCGTCGTCGCCATCCTCGGCACCACCATCAGTCCCTATCTATTCTTCTGGCAAGCAGCCCAGGAGATCGAGGAGGAACGGCGCCACCATGCCAAGCCGCTGTTTCGGACACCCAAGTCCGCGGGACCCGAGCTTAAGCAAATCCAGATGGACACGCTGGTCGGCATGGCGTTCAGCACGATCATCTCCGTGGCGATCGTGTTCGCCACCGCCTCGACGCTGAACGCAAACGGCATCACCGCTGTCGGGTCGTCGGCCGAGGCGGCGGAAGCGCTTCGACCACTGGCCGGCGATTTCGCGATGATCCTGTTTGCCTTGGGCATCCTCGGCACGGGCATGCTCGCCGTCCCCGTCCTGGCCGGTTCGGCGGCCTATGCGATTACCGAGATGTTCGGGGTTTCGGGCGGGCTCGACTTCAAGCCCGCAAGGCCCGGCTCTTCTATGCCACGATTGTCGCCGCCACGTTCGCGGGCGCATCGCTCAATTCGATCGGAATCAGCCCCATCAAGGCGCTTTACTGGGCAGCCGTGGTCAATGGCGTCCTTGCCGCTCCGTTGATGGCGATCATGATGCTGATCGTGCGCAACCGGCGCGCGATGGGGGAACTCACCCTGTCGCCGGCGCTGACGATCCTGGGCTGGTTGGCCACCCTGGTGATGGCGGGCGCGACGGCCGTCTTTTTTGCCTCACTGATCTGACGGGCGACGGTGCGGCTCCCCGCCCGGCGGGGAGCCTGCGCGCCTCACGCGGACTCGATCTCGATCCGCTTCCGTTCGCTGGCGGCCTCGGGCTTCTTCGGCACCGTGATGTGAAGAACCCCGTTGCGGACCTTGGCCTTTATGCCCTTTGCGTCGGCACCGGGCGGAAGCTCGATGCGGCGTTCGAACACGCCGTACGACCGTTCGGAATAGGAATATCCCTTCTCGTCCTCGTCACGATATTCCTTCTTCTCGCCGGAAATCAGGATCGCATCCTCCTGGACGTGCATCTCGATGTCCGTGGCATCCATGCCCGGAACTTCGACGTTCAGTTTGTACGTCTTTTTCGTTTCCGTCATTTCGACCGCGGGGACGAGCATCCCTTTCGGCAGCACGAACCTCATGGCCGGCAGGCGCGGCGGGAAGTCGTCGAACATCCGGTCGACCTCGCTACGGAGCCTTGCCAACGGCTCGACGAGGGATTCGGTGAAGCTGGGTACGCCACGGCGAGCAACTGGCCTGTCCATCACTTGATTGGTTCGTGACATTGGGACCTCCTTGCATTGGGTAGCGTGGAAAGAATGCCCGGACGCGAGCGGCGCGGCGATACGGGTTAGTCCTTAAGTGCCGTCCTGGGTGGCGCACTCCAGACAAAGGGCAGCCTCCGGTCGGGCTGCGAGGCGCGCGGAAGCGATCTCCGCGCCGCACCGAACGCACTGCCCGTAACTGCCGTCACCGATCCGTGCCAAGGCGCGCCTCACCGATTCGATCTCCCGCTCGACGAGCGCCGCCTGGCCTTCAAGCGCAATGTCGTCTTCCATTTCGACAGCCTGCTCCGATGGGTCGGCGTCGAGGGGCTGCGATAGATCCTGCACGATCCGCTCTCGACGGCTCTCCAGCTCGGTGAGCCGCGACCGAAGTTGGGTTTCCGCTGCGCTATGCTCGGGCATGGCTGGCCTCCTGATGCTTGGGATTTCGGACTGACTTGGAATGATTTTCCGGGCTGCAAGCAGAATTGCCGGGCCGATTACTGGCCGCACAGGAGGCTGTAGGCTCGCGCAAGCTCCTCATGCGCCATCCGCGCCTCGTGGCACGATGCGGCCTGCGCGGCGTCATGTTCCTGCGCCAGGCGTCGGTGATAGTAATCCCGGTCCGCCGGCTCAGTCTTCGCAGGAAATGGCGGGAACGCCCTGGTCGGTTGTGCCTTGCTCTCGGCAGGCTTCGGCGTCTCGAGGATTTTTGCATGCATCATGGCTCACCCCCGATTGTCAGTGTGCGATGAAGAGAGGGACGGAGCATCCGCCCAACACCGAGCGCGTCAGGCCCCCGAACATATATTCGCTGACGCGGCTGTGGCCGTATCCGCCCATGACGACGTAACCGGCTTCCATTCGCTCGGCTTCGGACATCAGGCAGGCGTAGGCGAAATCCGTATCGAGCGGCATCGGGTCCGCGACCTCGACCTTCAGGTCGGCGTTGATCCCCTGTCGGGACAGATACTCCAGCAGGCGCGTCGACGGGAATGTCTCGTCCTTCTGCTCGTCGATCCGCACGACCCGGACCTCTGACGCCAATCTCAGCAGGCCGACCGCCGACCGGACGGCATTGGCCGCTTCGAAGCTGCCGTTCCAGGCGATCAGCACCCGTCCATTGGGATCGGGCAATTTGCCGTCATCCGCTGCGATGAAAAGTGGGGTCCGCGATCGGTGGAGCAGGTCGCCCAGCAATCCGATGGTGGGGCCCTGGAACGCCGTACGCTTTGGCTGACGGCCGGTGACGACCAGGTCCGCCAGGGCCGCGCGGCCAATGATCTGGCTCGCGACATCACCGGTGACCTGGGTATAATCCCAGCTGACGCCTTCCTTCCTCAGCTTGGCGGAAAGACGCTCGCTGAGAAGCTTCTCTTCCTCATCGATCGATTTGATGACCTCACTCATGACGAACGTCCCGCCGAAGGCATCGAACGACGTATAGGCCTGGATCGGCGTCACATGCAGGCAGTCCAGGTGGGCATCACAGGCCCGCGCCAGCGACAAGGCCGATTCCAGCGTCTGGTCGAGCGCCTTGTCGTTCTGGACGTGGAGAAGGATCGTCTTGACGCCTGCGACGATGTCGCGCTGCGTGTCGGACGCGGCGGTGTCGATCCGGTCGAGCTGAATCTGGTCGGTGGCCATGGACCGTCTCCGTGACAGGCCGACCGTCAGGGCCAGCCATGGTTAACAGCTAGGCCCGAAGCGTCTTCGCGATAATAGGTAGACTCCCGTAACGATAGGGTCGCCGGCGTCATGCCTAATGCATCGGAGTGGAATGGCGTAGTCCATCCCGGCGAGAGGAGAAGGCAGGCTTGGAAATGGATGTTGCCGCGCATCTCCAGGGGTTAACGGATGTCGAGGCTGCGGCTCGACTGGCACGCCATGGTCCAAACCTTGTCCATGAATCGAAGCGGAGGACGGTGCTGCAAATTGCACGGGACACGCTGCGCGAGCCGATGTTCCTCCTGCTGGTCGTCGCTGCCGGGCTCTACTTGCTGGTTGGCGACCTGGCCGAAGGCATCTTCCTTTCGATCGGCGCCTTGCTGGCGCTGGGCCTGGTCATCGTCCAGGAGGCGCGCAGCGAGCACGCGCTTCAGGCCCTCAACGCCCTCGCCGAGCCAAGGGCCACCGTGATCCGTGGAGGGCAGCGGCGGTCTGTGCCCGTCACCCGGATCGTGCCGGGCGACCTCGTCATCGTCGGCGAGGGAGCACGGGTTCCCGCTGACGCGATCCTCATCGATGGTGACGTGCTGGAAGTGGACGAATCGGCACTGACGGGTGAATCCATTGCGGTCACCAAGCGGCCGGCAGCCGCTGCCACCGAACAAGCGCGCCACCCCACGCTGGCCGATGAAACGGGCTCCGCGCTGTTCGCCGCGACGCTCGTCGCGCGGGGCCAGGGCGTGGCGCAGGTCACCCGGACCGGCGCGGCCACCGAGGTCGGGCGCATCGGTGTCGAGCTCGCCGATATTTCCGAGGCTCCGACGCTCTTGCAGCGGGATATCCGCCGCCTGGTCAGGATCATTGGCACGCTCGCGTTCGCTGCCTGCCTGCTGGTCGCACTGGCCTATGGCGTGTTGAGGGATGACTGGTTCGCCGGCGCTCTCAGCGGGCTGACGCTGGCGATCTCGCTCGTCCCCGAAGAGTTCCCGATGGTCCTCACCATCTTCATGGCGTTGGGAGCGCTTCGGCTCGCCAGGCGAAACGTCCTCGTCAGGCGATCGGCCGTGATCGAAACGCTCGGTGCAACGACCCTCCTGTGCGTCGACAAGACGGGCACCATCACCGAAAACAGGATGGAACTGAGCTGCCTCTGGCAATCGGGCGCGTTTCACGACCTTGGTCGCGCTTCATCGGAAACCGGCACCCTCCTCGGGGCAGCCCGGCTGGCCTCCGCGCTTCACCCTCACGATCCTATGGACCTGGCGATCCAGAACGCACGGTCGGCCTCGCCTGATGGGAAACCGCTTCGCTCCTATCCGCTGAAGCCGGACTTCCTGGCTTTTTGCCAGGTTTGGCCCGCGAGTGGCGGGGTCATTTACGCCGCCAAGGGTGCTCACGAGACCGTCCTGAACCTGTGCCGCGAGGAGCCTGCCGTGATCGCTGCGGCCAGGGCCGCGGCCGACTCGCTGGGTGAACAGGGCATGCGCGTCCTCGCGGTGGCCACCGCGCGGTTTCCGACCGATCCACAGCAAACTCCCGATCAAATCACTTACAGGTTGGAAGGATTGCTGGGTTTTCGGGACCCCGTCCGTTCGGATGTTCCGGGCGCCTTGAAGGAAGCTGTAGAGGCCGGCGTCGGCGTCGCGATGATCACCGGCGACTTTGCCCCGACCGCGCTTGCGGCGGCCAAGTTTGCCGGGATCGACACCGCAAGCGGTGCAGTGACCGGGGACGACCTGAAGTCGGGGACGTTGCCGTCCGTCGAAGCGAGGGTGTTTGCTCGAATCCGGCCCGAGCAAAAGCTGACGCTGGTCGAGGGCTTTCAACGGGCAGGGCATGTCGTCGCCATGACCGGGGATGGCATCAACGACGCGCCGGCGTTGGCGGCAGCCGACGTCGGCATCGCGATGGGCCGGCGCGGAACCGACGTTGCGCGGGAAGCCGCCGACCTCATCCTGCTCGACGATCAATTCGCTTCGATCGTCGGTGGGATCCGGCTCGGCAGGCGAATCTTCGCCAACCTTCGCCGGGCGATGATCTATATCACCGCGGTCCATGTCCCGGTTGCGGGTCTGGCACTGCTGCCCATTCTGCTTGGCCTGCCCCCATGCTGTACCCGATGCACCTGGTGCTTCTGGAATTGCTCATCGATCCGCTGTGCGCACTGGTCTTCGAAAGTGAGCCGGGCGACCCGGATGCGATGCGGAAACCGCCGCGCAATCGCGGCGAACCTCTTTTCGGATCGCAGCAGATCACCATCGCCGCATTGGAGGGCTCCGTGCTGTTGGCCGCAACGCTGGGGTTCTACGCGTGGCTGAACGGCATGGGCCTGGCGACCGGCGAGGCTCGATCGGCCGCCTTCATTGCTCTCGTAACCGGCCATCTCAGCCTGGCGCTTTCGGTCAGCGGAGGCGACGGTGGACGTCTGTTCTCCCGTGATCGACTGGTGTTCTGGGCGATCGGCGGTGCGGCAGCGTTGGTGTTGATCTTGTCGCTATCCTTGCCAGCCATGAGGGACATTCTTCGGTTTTCGCCGCTCGAACCATGGATTGTCGGGGCAGGCGTCCTCATCGGAATTGCCGCTGGCGGCTGGTTCGCGGTCGCCAAACGGACACTAATCCGAGCGTGATCCCAGGTACCCGTGCCCTGCCGCTGGCGATGCACTGGCCTCGCTGAATGCACGCGCCTTCAACGCCGCGGTGATTCGCCGCCCGCATAGTCCTCCAGGACGGCGCGCATCTGTTCCAGGGCCCGGTCCCGCTGCTCGGCGCTCGGAATCCGTTGAAGGTCCCGTTTCAGGTTGGCGGCAAAGTCGGCGTATTTGTTCTGCCAGTCGCGGCCCAGGGCGCCGCGGATGTCGGTGCGACCCGTGGCGAGCCGGCGTGCCGGTGCCCCTGCCGGCAGTTCATAGCGTTCACCGATTTCCGGCTCGATGAGCGATGGGAAGCGTGCGCGCAACCCGGCGTGCAAGCTTTGGGTCGCGGAAGGCTCTCCGTGCACCAGGAACAGGCTGCCGCGCACCGGCCGGCGCGCTTCCAGCCAGTCGACCAGCTCGTTCCGGTCGGCGTGGGCCGAATAGCTGTCGATCCGGCGAATGTCGGCGCGGACGACGGCATCCCGGCCCGATATGCGAACTCGCCGTGCACCTTCGAGGATCGCCCGGCCAAGGGTTCCCTGCGCCTGGAAACCGACGAACAGCACGGTGGAATCGCTGCGGGGCAGGTTATCCATCAGGTGGTAGCGGATTCGGCCTCCTTCGCACATGCCCGATGCCGCCAGGATAATGGCACCCGACATGGACTTGAGGCGCATCGACGCTTCCACCGTTTCCACGAAATGGAACGACGGGTGTCGGAAGACATCGGCGTCCCCGACGTCCTCAAGCTCGTCGCGATGCTTCTGGAACACGGCTGTCGCACGGCTGGCCAGCGGTGAATCGATGAACACCGGCGTTCGTGCCAGCTCGCCGCGGTTCATCAGGGTCGCGAGGTCGAGGAGCAGTTCCTGGGTCCGTTCCAGGGCGAAGACCGGAATGACGAGGTTGCCACCCTTGGCCAGCGCCTTCTTGACCTCGGCATTGAGCAGAGCGCGCCGGTCTTCGAACGTCAGGACGTCTCGCTCACGGTCTCCGTAAGTGCATTCACAGAAAAGGTGATCGATCCCGCGCGGGCCCGTCGGGTCGAGGTGGAAGCTCTTGTGCTCCGGGCCGAGGTCGCCGGAAAACAGAAGGTCCACGCCGTCGACGGTCACCTCGATCGACGCAGCCCCCAATATGTGTCCGGCATTCCACAATCGGGCGGTCACGCCCGGCGCGGGCTCGAACGACTGCTCGATTTCAATCGTTCGTACGAGGTCCAGGAGCCGTTCGACATGGCGGAGCGTGTAGAGCGGCTCGAACGGCCGCTCGCCGGCCCGGTCTGCCCGGCGATTGCGACGCTCCGTTTCCTGTTGTTCGATCTTCGCCGCATCGGGCAGCATCACGGCCAGCAGGTCGAGCGTTGGCTTCGTGCACCAGATGGTGCCGTGGAATCCTTCGGCGACCAGCCTCGGAAGCAAGCCGCTATGATCGAGGTGGGCATGGGTGAGCAGCACGCCGCTCAACTGCCCGGGTTCGAACTGGAACGGTTCCCGGTTGAGCGCCTCCAGCGAGCGCGAGCCCTGAAACAACCCGCAGTCGACCAGCAACCTTCGCCGCCCGGCTGCAATCTCGAAGCAGGAGCCGGTGACTGTCTGGGCGGCCCCATAGATGGTGACGGACGGGTTAGGCATGACGCTCTGGCCCCGTGCTTCTGGCGATGAGCACCGAGCATGGTGCCCGCCTCGCAACGCGAATGGCATTGGCCGCCCTGAGATAATCGCCAACCCCGGGCTGGTGCGACGCCAGGATGACGAGGTCGGCCCGCACACGCTCGGCAATACGCAGGATTCCGCCGGCAATCGTACCGGACGCGACTTCGACATGGCAGCCTGGAAGGGCGCCGGATGCAGCAATGCCTTCCAGTCGCGCACGCGCATCGAACATGCGCTCTTCGACGCTGATGGGCAGCCATTGACCATGACGGATCGCTTCGGCGTCGGACACCACCGAGCAGATCGTCACCTTGGCCGAGAAGCAGTCGGCGATCGACGATGCCGTCGCAAAGACCGTCTTCCAGCTATCCGGCTCGTCGAGATCGATCGGAATCAGGATACTTCGGTACATTCGCCTCTCCCGAGCCATGGCGGGATGTAGGGTGGCCGACACGGACCGCCCTGTCTGTCCGCATTTCCCCCTAATCCGATGTCGGGGGTTCGTCCTCGATTACCACAGCCGGGGCTCCGATGTTTCCAAATCGCAGCGGCGCGGGGGTGACGACGATCATGCTCCCCGGACGAAGAACGGGGATCACCGCCTCGCGAAAGCCATCCGGAAGTTGGAAGCGGGCGGCCTCTCTTGGCGCGACTTCCATCCCGGTCGATGAGTCGCCGTCGAATTTCAGCTTCAGCCAATGGCGGCCGTCCTTGTCCGAGCGATGGAGCAGGTATGCCCAGGCCCCATCGACCGGTCCGGTGACGCGGACCGGGGCAGAACCGATGATCGTCCCGCCGCGCAGCACGATCGCGCGCTGGTCCGCCACGCTGACAATGACGGAAGTCATGCCCGTCGGGGCTAGCCCGGGGTTCCATCGAAAGGGCGCCGAAGCGATATTCGCGTCCGCGATCGGCTTGGCAGCCAGGGGGATCTCGTCCGTCGCCTTCAATGCCGTCGGGAGCTGGGTGATCACCACCGTCATCCCCAGCTTCGTCACGCCGTAGAGCAGGCGTGCAAATTCTTTCGGCAGGCGGATGCAGCCGTGCGACGCCGGGTAGCCGGGCAGATGGCCGGCGTGCAGCGCGACGCCCGTCCACGTCAGCCGCTGCATGAAGGGCATCGGCGCATTGTCATATTTGTTGGAGTAATGCTCCACATGCTTCTGGAGGATGGTGAAGACGCCGGTCGGGGTGTCGTACCCCGGTCGCCCGGTCGAAAGGGTCGTCGCTGCGATCGGAACTCCATTGCGGAACAGGACGGCGCGTTGCGTATCGACGTTGACGACCAGCAGGGCCGGGCCTTGTGGCGCCAATTCCGGCGCCCAGATGAAGTCCCCGGTTTTCAGGCTTGAAGCCGCCTCGAGAACCGACCGACCTCCAAGCTCGACCGGTGCAGGAGCGCTGGCGCCAAGCAGGATGGCCAGCAGCAGGGCGGTTAGGCTTTTCATCCCGCGACCTTCACCCGGCAACGGCCGCGGTCATATCGGGAAAGTCACCTAGTCGTGGGTTCGTGCCCGCCTCGTTGAACGGGAATGGCGCGCCCGGCTGGATTCGAACCAGCGACCTCATGCTTAGAAGCCTTGCCAGCTAGTGTGCGCCAACGTCCAAGTCTGTCCATCTCCCCTCTGTAAACCGTCCAGATAAGTCCGAGGGGGTTGCGTAGTGTTTTGAGTTTTGTTACCTAAATCGTTACCTGCTCGCCAGCTAGGTAACCAGACACGGGGTCATATCAGCGGCCACATGTCAGGCTACTCAGTAGGTAACAGGCGGGACGACACAGCGCTGGTACCGCTGGGCCGCCCCTGACCAAAACCGTCCTTAGGAGACGATCAATGGCTACTCCCAATCTATCCAATGAACCTAAAGCGGCCAACTATCAGTCGCTGATCGAAGCAATGCACGAGCGATACGAGCGCGCCTGGGAAGAGTATAATCGGGTCGACGAGGCTTCCACCGCACTCTCGGATAAGAACGAAAGCGAGCGACTTCTTCAGTTTCGATATCGCGACGCTATGCTCCAGAACAGCGGCGAAACCGATGCGCTCCGGCTGGCGATCCTACATCAAGTGCCTACCACTTGGGTGGATGCCCTGATCCTACAGTTTCACATCAACTGCATCACCGATCCGAATAGCGAGATGACAGCCGAGGAGGTTAAGGCGGTCTCGATCGCCTCGGACACGCTGTTTGATTTCATGTGTGACGAAGTCGATCACAACGAAAACGTGGGCATTTTCCACAGGTCCGAATGCATTGTGTCAGAGCGTCGCCGGTTGCGGACCGGCCATGTTGCGAAAGCGGCTTGAGCCATGCTGACCGATGCGAAGATCGCGGCGCTGAAGCCGCCAGTCGCCGGCCAAGCCGAGCATCCCGATCACAAGGTGACAGGGCTGCGGCTTCGCATCGGCTCTTCGGGCAAGAAGACGTGGATCGTACGACGCCGTGTTGGTCCGAAGGTGTTGAACAAGAAGGTCGGCACTTATCCGCCGATGGGCTTGGCAGCCGCCAGGAAGGCCGCTGAGCGCATTCTGGAAGCCTTGGCGAGCGACGGCACGACCGACGCGCTGGACCGCACCTTCGGCGCCGTGGCGGAGACTTGGATCGAGAAGGTCGCCAAGCCAAAGAATGATAGCTGGAAGCTCCAAGAGCGCCGCCTGGAGATGCACGTGCTGCCGACTTGGGGAGAGCGCAAAATTCAGAGCATCAAACGGTCTGACGTTCGCGAACTGATCGAGGGTATCGAAGGGGACGTGCTTCCCAATCGGGTGCTCTCGCAAGTGAAGACGATCTTTCGCTTCGCCCTTTCGCGCGACTGGATCGAAGCGTCGCCAATCGAGGGTATCGAGAAGCCGAAGTCCGAAACGCCGCGTGACCGCGTTCTCGATATGAACGAGAGCAAAGCGGTGTGGGAAGCTGCCGAACACATGGGTTATCCGTTCGGCCCATACGTTCGTGTGCTTCAACTGACCGCGCAGCGCCGGACGGAAGTTGCGGCGATGCGATGGGATGCGGTCGACCTGGATGCAGGGACGTGGACGCTTACCGCTGAGGACACGAAAGGCGATCGGGCGACGCTTGTGCCACTCTCGCGGCCCGTCGTTGAAATCCTGAAGGCCGTCCCGCGGATCGGCCCGTTTGTGTTCACGTCGGATGGCGAGACCCACATCAGCGGCTTTGCCAAAGGTAAGGCTCGGCTCGACAAGTTTTTGAAGGCATCGGGTGCGGTATTGAAGCCTTGGACGCTGCACGATCTTCGCAGGACTGCGGCCACGCATATGGTCCGCCTTGGCGTGTCAGAAGAAGTCGTCGGTCGCATCCTCAATCATGCGGTGAAGGGCGTCACAGCAAAGGTCTACGCACTCCACAGCTACGCACCAGAGAAGCGCAGCGCGCTTGATCGGTGGGCGGCTGACCTTGCCCGCGCAATTGACGGAGCATCGGGCAGTACGGTTGTTTCGATCCGTGGCTGAGGAAGACATCTTCGAGCAGGTGCCAATTGATCTGACTATGACCTTGGCAGAATTTGATGAAAGGCTCGCGCGAGGATTGGGCGACACCAATCAACTGTATGAAAGTCTGCTAAGTACTGGAGCCGCGCGTAATCACGCCATCATCGACACCGGGGAGGAGACGCTGTTCTGGTTGATGGTCGCGCTCAATCGGCTCCCTCTCACCTCACAGCAATTGCACTTCGCGCGTCATTGCTTGCTTGCCGTCCAAAGCGCACTTTCGGGCGGGCGCAGAAGCCCATTGACCTTTGAGGGCGTGAAGTCGCGTTCGGGCGTGAAACTGAATGAGTGGGAGCGGATCGGACGGTTCCTTGTCGCAAAGGCGGTCGCTCTTCTTCGGCCCCATTTCGACATGGACACCAAAGCGGCAAGCAAGCGGGTCGCGCAATTATTCAACGAATCTCCGGAGCGCGCCCAACGTCCGAAAGTGACCTGGCAGCAGGTACGAAAATGGTTCGATGATTGCGATGCCGAGGCCGAGGATAGCATCGATTTGCGCGAAGCGACGATCGCTGGACGATCGATGACCGAAGCCGAGTGTCAGGTTGAAATTCGGAAGATGGCAGCGGGCAGCGCCCAGCTAATCTAATTTTGGTTGCGACCAACCGTGATCGCGATTCAAACTCGCAAAAATGTGAGTACCTCAAGATGCCATTGGACTCAGTGGAGCAATGGCAATGCAACTTCTTCGACTTCCTGAAGCACTTCAACGCACGGGCTTGAGCCGTAGCGGACTTTACGCGGCGATCTCGGCGGGCACCTTTCCAAAGCCAGTGAAGCTCGGGCCAAATGCCCGCGCGATCGCATGGCCTGCAGAAGAAATCGACGCTTGGATTTCTGAACGCATAGCTGAGCGAGCCGCGGCATGAGCGGCCGGCTCAATCGAAAAGGGAGCCCCTGGCAGGACTCCCTCAATCTGATCGCTAGCCAGCAAC
Source organism: Sphingomonas rhizophila (assembly GCF_014396585.1). Lineage (GTDB taxonomy): Bacteria > Pseudomonadota > Alphaproteobacteria > Sphingomonadales > Sphingomonadaceae > Sphingomicrobium > Sphingomicrobium rhizophilum. The sequence continues at coordinate 1,633,027 of NZ_CP060717.1, read as the reverse complement.
AGACCAGCATCTTCTACAGCATCAGGAATCGCCGTTCAATCCGCTCGCTTCGGCGCCCGCGGTGCAATTGCGGCGGCGTATGGATCGAGGCACGGCCATGAACGCGCCCCTCAGCCGCCTTGCAGACCCTGTAGAGCTCTTCCGACCTTGGGAGAGTGGAGAACTAAAGCATCTGCGACGCCGCCTCTGTCGAGGTCGCGACAAAGCCGCCGCTAGGGCAATCAGAGCGTCATCGGAAGCTGCGCGCGAGCTCTTTTGGTTCGCCAATGAGGCGGCTAACCGGTGGTGCTTCGCAAATGCGCAGGCCGATCAACTCCGAGACATTGCGAACGCGATAGTTCGCATCTTTGTCGCCGCTGATTGCTTCGAGCGCGAGGAGGCGGGTCAATGACACACTCTCCAGCGCAGCTACTTGATCAGGTTTCCGGCTTCTTGGGCAGGTTCGTAGCGTATCCTTCAGCCGAAACTAAGGTCGCGCACACACTGTGGATTATTCACTGCCATCTGATGGAAGCTTGGGAATCGACACCACGGATTGCATTCCTTTCTCCGGAGCCAGGGAGTGGGAAAACGCGCGCTCTTGAGGTCACCGAATTGCTCGTCCCTCGGCCCGTTGAGGCAGTGAACGTCACTCCGGCGTACCTGTTTCGGAAGGTGGGAGCTCTAGAGGGCATGCCGACCATTCTCTTTGACGAGATCGACACCGTCTTTGGACCAAAGGCCAAGGACAACGAAGAAATTCGCGGCCTGCTCAACGCTGGCCACCGTCGTGGCGCGAAGGCCGGTCGCTGTGTTGTTAAAGGGAAGCAAATCGAGACGGAGGAGATACCGGCATTTTGTCCGCTGGCGATGGCCGGTCTTGGAAATCTTCCCGACACAATTCTGACCCGCTCCGTAATTGTTCGAATGCGGCGTCGGGCGCCGAGCGAGCGCGTGGAGCCTTTTCGGAGGCGTCTACACGAGCCAGAGGGAACGCGTCTCAAGGAGGCGATTGAGAGTTGGGCCAATATCGTCAGGTCTGACGCAAGTGCGATGTGGCCTGAGATTCCTGCCGCGATTCAGGACCGCGATGCTGACGTCTGGGAGCCGCTGTTAGCCGTTGCGGACTTGGCTGGCGGAGATTGGCCCAACGCCGCTCGTGCGGCGGCTGTTGCGCTCGTTGCGGCATCTAAGGAGAGCACTCCTAGCCAGGGAGTAAGGCTGCTCCTGGACATCCGCACCATCTTCGATAGGCCCGATGTTGTCGGCGATCGACCCTCCCTTCTTCGCACGAAGGACATTCTCGAAGGCCTCCATGCCATTGAAGAGTCTCCATGGGGTGACATTCGCGGAAAGCCACTGGATGACCGAGGTCTCGCAAAGCGACTCCGGGACTACGAGATCAGGCCAACGACCATTCGTTTGAGCGGATCGACACCCAAGGGCTACGCTCGATCGGACTTTGCTGATGCTTGGTCACGGTATCTACCCCAATCCTTAGGATACGTTGGATACGAGGCGAGTTCGGGGGCAACTGTGGACGCTTCCCCAGCGTCTCGTCTGAGAACCGCAACATCCGCAACATCCGCAACAAACGCCTACTTGGAGGCCAAGGGATGACCCATTTCCGCAGTGATCGGGCGCGCGCACGCGAGGGCGCTGGAGCATCGCGATCTCGCCCCTGTGCAGCGTGGCCTCGTCATAATGGGCGTCTCGAACCTCACGATCGAGGCTCATTCGCGCCTGCATCTCGCTCTAACGAACCATCACGCGGAGCAAAGCAACTCTCGTCGCAAGGGAATCTGCCATCTTCGCTGAACGGCAATCGACGTATTCCGTTCAAACAATTACGCGCGAGAATTGGCCGTCAGTTACCTATGCGTTACCTAGCAAGGTTTGTTCCCTCACAAACCACAAGCCTAACTAGCTTGTCGCTCAAAAATCGGCCTCTGAGCGCTTCGCGATTCAAGCATGTGGTGAGCCTCTTAACGTGTCCTCATGGCACGTCCCTCAACGTACTCTACCGAAGTCGCGGAAAACATCTTCGAGCGCCTGGAAGCTGGCGAACCGCTGGCCGCAATCTGCCGCTCGGAAGGGATGCCGGCAGTCCGTACTTTCCTCGATTGGGTAGCCAGGGACGAGAAGCTAGCTGCGGCCTACACCCACGCTCGCAATGCCCAAGGCGAGTGGTTCGATGCGGAGATGGATCGCATCGCAAAGACGGCGATCGATCGTGACAGTGCCGCCGCGGCCAAGGTCCAACTCAGCAACCTTCAGTGGCGAGCGAGCAAGCAGGCGCCATCGAAATACGGAGACCGCATAGACATGACGGTCGATCACACCTTCGACCTGGCCGCGGTCATCGACAAGCGCCGTCAACGCGCGCTGGAAGGCCAAGACCAGCCAGCACTGCCGGATGCCTCGCGATGACGGCTGGTGGCGCTCAGAGACGCCTTGCAGAGGACATCGCGGGGTTTGCGGCCAATCCCTACCGCTATGCGCTGTACGCCTTCCCGTGGGGCGAGGGAGCGCTTCAGGGCATTGAAGGCCCCCGTCGTTGGCAGATCGAAGTCATGCGCGAGATCGGGGATCACCTGAGCAACCCTGAAACGCGCTTCACACCGCTCCGCATCGCCGTCGCGTCCGGTCACGGCCCCGGCAAGTCCGCCGCTATCGGCATGCTCTGCAAATGGGCGCTGGACACTTGCCCCGATACTCGCATCGTCATCACCGCGAACACGGATGGACAGCTTCAGACCAAAACGTCGCCAGAGCTGGCCAAGTGGCACAATCTCTCGATCACCAAGAGCTGGTTTCGGCAGTCCGTCACTTCGATCACGTCGACGCAGAAGGGGCACGAGCGAAGCTGGAGAGCTGATCTCATCCCTTGGTCGATCCATTCGCCGGAGGCTTTCGCCGGCTTGCACAATCAGGGCCGCCGCATCGTCATTTTCTACGACGAAGCGTCCAACATCCACGACCGCATCTGGGAGGTGACTGAGGGGGCGCTGACCGACGAACAGACCGAGATCATCTGGATCGCCTTCGGGAATCCGAGCCGCAACACGGGTCGTTTCAGAGAGGCCTTCAGTAAGCACAGGCATCTCTGGAAGACCCGCCACATCGACAGCCGGACTGTGGAGGGCACGAACAAGCAGCACCTCCAGGAACTGGTAGATACGTACGGAGAGGACAGCGACTTCGTGAAAGTCCGGGTCCGCGGCTTGTTTCCGTCGGCATCATCGATGCAGTTCATCGCGTCGGAAACTGTTTCGGCGGCGATGGAGCGGCCTTCACGCGATAGCGCCATCCTTCCCAACGACCCGATCATCTTCGGGGTCGACCATGCCCGTTTCGGCGATGACAGTTCGGTCCTGGCAATCAGGCAGGGCAGGGATGCCCGATCTAGACGGTGGAAGGTCTGGAACGGCGCCAACTCGATGGAAATTGCCGGCGACATCGCGGCGGAGGCTGCCCGCTACTCTCCGGATGCAATCATGGTCGATGCTGGCGGTCCGAACGCCGGCGGCGTGATCGATCGCCTCAGACAGCTTCTCGGCGAGAGCGTACCGATCTTTGAGATCAACTTCGGCGCCAAGGGCCGCGAGGCGAACTGGGATGGCGTGAACCGCGTCCGCGTCGCCAACAAGCGAGCCGAGATGTACACCAACCTTCGCGCCTGGCTGGAGCGGGGATGCCTGCCAAACATCACCCGACTGTCCGACGACCTTACCGCGCTGGAATATGGCTACAACGCCGACAACGCGATCCAGCTTGAGCGGAAGGAACACCTTCGCGCCCGCGGCCTGCCGTCATCGGACTATTCGGATGCCTTGGCGCTGACCTTTGCCGAGCACGTCGAAGCCCGCGCCCTCCCGACTTACCTCATGCCCGCGCAGGAGCGGGAATACGACCGCTACGCCGAGCTTGACCAATACAACCGATATTCCGGGGAGGATCGCTATGACCGACACTGATCAATCCGACACGCGCCTGGCGACGCTCTACCCCGACGACGTACCCAAGACGGAAGCCGTGGCTGCGCCGATGGAGGAAGCCAAGCCGCGCGAGGAGGTTCTGTACAAGGACGATATGCCGAAGGAGGAGACCGCGTCCATCAACCCGCACGGCGCGCCTGACTTCGGATATTCGCTTCAGGCGCCGGAAGGCTTTGTCCTCGATCGCGCCATGATAGCAGACGCCGAGCCGGTCTTTCGGGAACTGAAATTGTCGAACGATGGCGCGAACCGGCTGATGCCCCTCGCGGCGAAGTACCACGAGCGCATCCTGAAGGGGCAGAACGAGGCCTTTGCGCAGATCAGGGCCGACTGGGTTAAAACCGCCAAAGCCGACGCCGAGTTGGGTCGCGCGAATTGGAACGAGACGACGCGTCTGGCTGATGCTGCGCTGAATGCGGCTGGCGCGACGAAGGGCTCGGCGTTTCGGGAGTTTCTGGATGAAAGTGGCCTCGGCAATCATCCGGAGATGATCCGGACGTTCCGTCGTCTGGGTGCGAAGCTGCGCCAATGACCCGACAAATGCGAAGGTCACAAATTTTCGATTCAAAGTCGGTGACGCGTTCGCTAGTCATGGCTGATGGCCACGGTTAGCCTCTCAACAAGCGAGCCTTCGGCCCCTGACGCTGACTTTGCGATATATGTCGATTTCGACCGTTCGGCGGAGCATCCGCAACGGATATTTCAAGCCGTCGAGGGCCTTATTTCAGCCTTCGAGAAGCTCGATAAGGTTTTAGCGCACTCAATCGACGCATCGATTGAACCAGTCATGGTTCTCGAAGACATCGAAGCCGGATCCCTTAAGGTCTGGTTGCGTGACAAGCTTCTGCAAACCGAGGACCAAGCTCTATACTCGCTCGATTGGAAGCCGCTAGTCGGCAAATATCTAGTCGCGGCGAAGTACGCTTTTGTTCGCTGGGTAAACGACAGCGAGGAGCGTTCTCGTCCCGGCTCGCTGGCTGACCTACGGAATGAGTTCCTGGCGCTGGCGAAGCAAACGGACGTGAAATTTATTCCGTCCTACGGAGTGCCCAGCGCCGCCGACATACTTAGTAGCGCAACGGACGTATCGAAGGCGTTGGCAAGGCTCGCCCCGACCGACAAAGCCGCATTCATTTCAAAATCTGGTGACGAGAATTTCGATCTTTCAATGGATTGGGAAGGATTGGACCTAGCCTCGTTGGCTGTCAGAGAAACGATCCTCGTTCCTCCCGCTCCGATGATCCTAGCTGTCCGGCGCCCCGATTATCTAGGCTCGGCGCAGTGGGAGTTCCGCCATGGCAAGCGAACCATCCGCGCGAAAATTACCGATGAGAAGTGGCTGAAGAAATTCCAAGCTAGGCAGGTAGACGTTCGGCCGGGTGATGCACTTCGATGCACGGTTACCCAGGAGGTTCGTTACGGTTATGACAACGAACTGATTTCCGAAGCGTTTGTCGTAGAGGAAATAGTCGAGGTGCTCGAGAATCAATATCGGCAGGACGAGCTCTTTGATCCGGACGAGCGCGGAGAGGAACGGCTGAGCTAACCCGCGATTCAATAATCTTCTTCGTCACTCCAAGCCTGTGCCCAGGTCGGGAGTGCGTTGGGATCAACGTGCCCCTTCGGACGTGCTCCCGGCCTAACCGAAGGAGCACGACCATGAACGCACATCGTCAAATCCTCACTGAGGCGAGCTACGTCTCGCAAATGCAGTTCTTCAACTTCGCCATTCAGCAAGGGGAGGAGAGTCACGCAGAGGTTCAGCTAAAACTCCGCGCCGGCGAGATCGATCAATCCCAAGCAGACATGATTGCCGGAGCCTTGGCATCGGTGAAGAAACAGCGCGAAGATTTGGAATCCGCCTGGTCGGCTCAGGTGAAGCAGAATGAGGCGAATGCCGTCACCGATATCAGCGTCGCCCAAGCTGCGTCCGCTGCGCTGGCAAAGGCCGACATAGACGAAGCTGGAGAGCACTTCCTGAAGCTGATGGAGCACATCGCCGCGATTAAGCCGATTGTTGATGCTCGGAACGCGGCGATCGACAGAGCGGTTGAGCACCTCTCCGATCATCGCTCTGCGTTTGCTGACGACCCGTCACGCGGTCGCGAGGCCTACGCTCATTTCTGCCAGACTGTTCGCAGCACCAGACAGGAAGTGCCGCTTATCCAGTCGGCGCTCTACGCAGCGGGTCTCGGTGATATGGGCGTGATCAAGTCTGATGCGAAATTTGCTGGCGGAGGGCAGGACGCGACGAGCTTTGTCGAACGCTGGCGGTCATCGCTGGTCGTCCACTTTCAGCGCTTGTTTGGGGACGACTGAGCCTTTCATTCGCCTTGCCGCCACAGGCGATCCGATGCAGCGTGTCGGAATGCCGGTACCTGAACCAAAGTTTCCCGCCTTCGATGAGGCAATGCCGGCGCAGACAGCAGAACTGTCGCCGTCATCGAGTTACGCACTGCCGCTAGAGGAATGGAACCAGATGGTCCGGTTAGCGAACCATCTTGGGCAGAGGGAAGCGGAGATGCCGTTGAGGCGTCGGATCAGGACATTTCTCAAAGCTACCGCGGCAGTACTCTAGCCCTTGAAAGAGCCGGGTCCAACTGACGACGGCGACGCAGACCCGCACCGATCGCTCCAAAGCCCAAAAGCATCATTGCCCAAGTGCCGGGTTCCGGAGCGGGCAGCGGCGGCGCAGCTAGAACTGTGATGTCATCTAGACGGTACGTCCCGCGCGAACTGGTGAAACCGATTTGAGTCACTTCGGAGATGGCGGTCCAAGTGTACTCAAAATATGTGAAAGGGCGGTTCGGCCACGGCAGAAGAGTTATAATTGCGTCCCCGTTGATCAGGAAGCTCAGCCGCTCACTCGACGAAGTCTGCACGCTCCAAGCCCAGAAGCCGAAGGTGTAGGATCGTCCGATGTCAGTCGTGAAATCCTGACTGATGGTGAAGGGATTGTTCGACGAGAAATAAGCGGCGAAGTCTCCGGAATGCGTAGCGAAACCGTTGACGCCCGTGAATGCTGAGTCGCCTGCGGTAATCCAAGAGGTAAAGTCACCGGTCTCGAAACCGCCGTTAGCGATAAGGTTATCCGAAGCTTCGGACGCGCTCGCCGAGGCTAGGACTAACGCCGTTAAAAGGGCTTTCAGGCTCCATTTCCATTTCTGCAGCAAGCCAACCTCCCTGATTCGAAAGTCCAATCTCCGATAAATTTTTGTTAACTACAAGCAGCTCGGACTTGAGGACCTTTATAGCATCAGTGTCTGCTTCATTTCGCTTGCCGCTGATTGGTGCCGCTGAGCAGGCCGCCGTTGTCGCGCGTCCCTGAAAAGAACTGATTGTCGCCAGTGACCAGATCGAGGGAAACGAAGCGTTCGACGGTCGCAGAGTAGGGCGTGAAGGCATTACAGGATGGGATCTGCGGATCACAGGGCACAGTAAATTCCGTGCCGGTGACATTCGCGACTATTGTGTAGTCCGCCGCGGTAGCAGGCCCACTCCCAAACACCGTCAAGGCAAAGCCAACCAGCCCGCCAGATAAAGTCTTCCTCATAACGCCACCCCTTCGAAAGCGACTCGGCGGCACATCAATTACGGTAAATTTTTGTTAACTGAAACGACTGACCAAGTTTGCTTCGCACTGGATTGACTCTCCGACCGTCTGTCGCTCTGATCGGGTTGCTCGGAATTTAACAGGGGGGCAGGCATGAAGCTGCTACCGGGCGTTGTAGCTGTATGTCTCGGAGTGGGCACCTTCGGCGTGCCGGTCGCGCCGGCTGTCGCGCATGGCGGGGGCCTTAATGCGCAGGGCTGCCATAACAATCGCAAGACGGGCGACTACCACTGCCATCGAGGCGGCGGTGGCGGGAGCGCACTTTCATCGTCATCGGGTCGGAAGCGATCGTACGGACTGTCATCGTCAGGCGGGGCATTCCCCAACTGCGCAGCGGCTCGTGCTGCCGGCGCGGCGCCGGTGCGCGAGGGACAGCCCGGCTATTCGCGACGCCTCGATCGGGACGGTGACGGGGTGGGCTGCGAATGAGCGTTCTGGTGCTCGCGGCTCTCGCTCTGGCGCAGGAAGCCGCCACTGAGCCACAGATCGACGGCCCTTTGGAGTGGGCGATGGAGCGCGCTCCGCACGGCATAGACATCACGCTCGACGGGAAACTTTGGATCAACAGCAACAAGGTAGGAGCCAAGGATGATTACGCCATCCTGGCGACCGATCTTCATAGAGCCGTCACTTCAAAAAGCATCAAGCCGCGCCTTTGGGTCAGAGGCTACCATCGGCGAAACCCGTCTGTGAATTACCGAGAATCAAAGCTGCTCGTCGTTATTGACTGCACTCGCGACACGCTCCGGATCGAGAAAAGAATCGCCTATTCGGCGGATGGGGGAATAGTCGAGACAGGCGGACCCTATCGATCCGATCCAATAGTTCCCGGCACTAATGGCGAAGCTTGGCGGAAAATGGCGTGCTCCTGGCAATAATGTTTGCCGCGCCCGCGATCGTCGCGGCCGGCACGACCTTCACTTGCACGCCGACAGCCGTTTGGGATGGAGACGGGCCGATCTGGTGCGCAGAAGGACCGCGCATCCGCCTTGCCGGTGTCGCGGCACGAGAGATCGACGACAGTTGTAAGGTCGAGCAGCCCTGCCCCAAAGTTAGCGGGAAGGATGCTCGCGATCGGCTTGTGCTGCTGCTCGGTGGGCCTCGCGGGATGCTTCCCACAGGACACATCGTTGTTCGGAGTGAACCGTTGCAGTGCCAATCTCAAGGCTCCGCTGGCGGCTCGCGCACGGCGGCTTGGTGCCGATCGGCCTCGGTTGGGGACCTATCTTGCGCTGTCATCAGAGCGGGCGGTGCTGTTCAATGGGATCGCTATTGGGGTGGGCACAAATGCCGAGGGGCCAACGGGGAGAGAAGTCGATGAAGCAATTTTATGCCGCAACGGTCGCATTGACGATTTGCGTTAGTGCGATGGCGGAAGCGTTTGCGCTGCAAGCCTCATCCCAGGTCCCACTTGAGTTGACGTGCATGGGTGGTGGCGTCGCCAACAAGATCAATGTGACCACGATAAATAGCAATTCTAGCGCGTCCGGGTCGGTTGGGACCGTACCAGTCAGTGGTTACGGTAACAGCTTCTCGAACGTCTATTCGTCCCGCCAGCAAGGGTTCGACAGTCAAGTTGATGTTAGGCTTTTTGCCGGTGACGATCGCATTCGGATGCCCCGCACGATGCTGCCTGCCATTCGCGGCGGAAAGGATGGTTGGTTCAAGCTCAAGAACGTTGTTGCGAGCGAAAGGACGATCACAGCGAGCGCTGCCGTCAACGCATTCAACAACCCGAAGATCTACATCGATCGGACGACTGGGACGATCTCAATTTCCGGCAAAGCAGGGGACTTCAGTGGTCAGTGCACACGTGCTCCCACTGAAGCTAAGCCGCAATTCTGAGTGGGCTTGGTTTCGATGAGCGATCGGTTAGCGAGCTGAGCAGCGACGCATTCCTCGCCGTCGAGGGGGCAACACTGCGTGAAGTCGAGTGCTGAGGAATCGCTGCCCTCGATCGACTATTGCGGCGTCACTGTCTGACGTTTGATTGCGGATGTGTTTTAACTGGGGGGCATATGTGGAGTGATCCCGCTTATTGGGGACCGGTGCTGGTTGCCGCCACGATCTGGTTCTTCGGCAACAATATTGTGAGGGTTATTCATGCCGCGAACATGGACAGGCGCGCCGACCATTTGAAAATGATGGAGGTGCTAGACGTGCTGCCGGATGAGCTCAGCTCCATTCGCATGCATCTCGACTCAATCGAGCAGAATACGAGGGATCCGAGCGACCTCCTCGACTGACCCCAAAAAAATGCATGTTCTCGAATCGTTCTCCGCACGATAGCTGGCGAGAATGTCGACTAAACACATTCGCACCGCGGCTGATCTGGTACGCTTCGGCGCCGGCCTAAAGATCGAGTGTGCCGACCGTGGAGCGGCGAGGACGCTTAGCGGCTACGAGGTCGCTCAGTTGGCTGGGGCGGGGAGCCTTCGCGCTTTAGCGCCGCGGCTGAAGTGCGGGCGGTGCGGATTGAAGGCGGCGTTGATGCACATCCTGCCGCCCGTCTAAGCGGTGAGGCTGCGCCAGTTTTCGTCGAATAACTGCGAACAGGTGCTGTCAAAAAGTTTGACGTACTGTTCGCCAATCTTGAGCATGCCGGCCACCTCGTCTTTCACTGCCCTTTGACCCTGCGCCGATATGCCTTTGACCGTGCCAAAGATTTGCTTCGCTTCCGTCGGAAACCGCGGCTCAAGCAGCGCCAAGTTTGGCCGGTGGTAGGCAAAACCTAGCATCACAATACGGTCCGCTATGCTGATGGAGCTGTGCATCTCGCTCAGGGTGGCCTCGTCGGATAAACGCTCGGTGAAAGTTCGAATCTGTGAACTTACCCCGATCAAGTCGGCCTGATCAGAATCTCCGAATTGAACGATCGTTCCTTCCCCTTGCTGCCAAGGCAAGCGACCGACGGTACCGAAAGGGTGAAAAATACGAAGCTTGGAGACCAGTTCACGTGCCCGCTGCAGAGTAATCCCGTAGTGGCTCACCAGCGAAAACGGCAGATAATGCTCGATGCTGCGGTCGTAATTGAATGTTATGATCGTGAGGTTGTCGAATATCTGCTCTAGCTCACTGATTTTACGACCTTCAACCAACAGACGCCCTAGGCGTGGAAGCCAGGTGTCTTTGCATGAGTCTAAGCTCAGTTCGTCATACCGTCCGTTGGGACATTTGAGCTTCGACGATCCCTCGGCTTTTAGAATCTCTCGTACGATCCCAACCTTGCCCACCAGTTCGATGTCTGGATTCTCATGTTGATCGATAATGGCATCGATCGACATTCCCTCGCGAGCCGCTTCAGCTATGCGCCGACCTGCTGCTGCATACTGATTCATTAGAGCGAGGCCGGCGTGCTGATCACCGCCAAAGGCCTCTATACAGTGCCTACGAAGCGCATTTTCAACGCGCGTATCGCCTGTTTGCACTTGATTGAATTGATAGGTGATGTTCAGCGACTTCGCTAACCGGGCGAGCAGCTCGCCTCCAATCGGAAAGTCGGCCTCAAAGCTCGCCCCAGCTCCGACAATTAAAACAGTGCGATTTCGAAACACGGACGCCTCCACAGTTCCCTACTTGATACCTAGAAGAGACTAGGAAACTCAGAAAATCCCCAAAATCTGGCGCGCCCGGCTGGATTCGAACCAGCGACCTCATGCTTAGAAGGCACGTGCTCTATCCAGCTGAGCTACGGGCGCGCGTGCGGTTGGCTTTAGCGACGGCGCGAAGCGCCGCAAGGCCGCCGAGGCCTATTGTTCCGAAGCTAGGCCTTGCACAAACACCGCACCCGGCGCCGCAGCGCCGGAAAACTACGCGACTGCTTCGAGCAGGCCTTCGAACAGGCGTCTGCCGTCTGTGTTGCCATGAGCAGGCTCGAACGCGCGCTCGGGTGCGGCATCATGCCGAGCACATTGCCGCCGTCGTTGATGAGGCCCGCGATCGATCGGGCCGAACCGTTGACCTCTTCGGTATAGCGGAAGGCGACGCGGCCTTCGCCCTCAAGGCGGTCGAGGGTCTCGGCGTCGGCCTGGTAATTGCCATCATGGTGGGCGACGGGGATCGTGATGTCCTCGCCAGATCGGTAGGCGCTGGTGAAGATCGACTGGCTGTTTTCGACTTTCAGGCCGACCGGCCGGCAAACGAAATGCAGGCCGGCATTGCGCATCAGCGCGCCGGGCAGCAGGCCCGCTTCGGTCAGGACCTGGAACCCGTTGCAAATGCCGAGCACCGGCACGCCCTTGCCCGCCGCCTGGACCACCGCCTGCATGATCGGCGATCGCGCCGCCATGGCACCGGAGCGAAGATAGTCACCGTAGGAAAAGCCGCCCGGAATCGCGATCAGGTCGGTGCCGTCGGGCAAGGCGGTCTCGCGATGCCACACCATCGCGGGTGACTTGCCGGTCGCCTGGCCGATGGCGACGGCAAGGTCGCGGTCGCAGTTCGATCCGGGGAAAACGATGACCGCGGCGCGCATCAGGCGTCGGCCGCGGCGGGCGCGCCCTGCCGTTCGATCTTGAAATTCTCGATGACCGTATTCGCCAGCAGCTTGCGGCACATCTCGGCTATCTCGTCGTCGCTGGTGCCGTCGGCGAGGTCGAGCTCGATCAGCTTGCCGGCACGGACGTCGTTGACGCCGCCAAAGCCAAGCCCTTCCAGCGCATGGTGAATGGCCTTGCCCTGCGGATCGAGGACACCGGGCTTCAAGGTCACGAATACTCGCGCTTTCATCGCTTGGTCTCCTTCCCGCGGCGGCGAATGGCGCCCCTATGACGGGCGGCCCGCGCGGGGCAAGCTTTACCATTGATTCACCATTGGCGGAGACAATGAACCGCCGGGCAATCGGGCTCGTCCGAACGGAAGGGATCAACATGCTGGTCGCCATCGCCGCCGCGATGTTCGTCGGCCTCTTCGGCTGGGGCGCGCAATATTTCGGCTGGTCCGATCCCGAAAGCAAGGTGCAGCTGGCGCTGTTCACCAGCTTCGTCCTGGGATCGGTGTGTGGATACAAAAGCAAGGGCTGACCTCCCCGACGCGGCGCGCTAAAGCCGGCGGCGATGAAGTCGCCCTACGCAAGCCTGCTCAGGATCGAATTTGCCGATGATGCCAACGGGCGTCAGCGCATCGTCATGCCGTTCCATGACGACGTCGTTGGCCGTCCGGGCATGCTCCACGGCGGCGCCATCGCCGGATTGCTGGAATTCAGCGCATTCACCACGCTCCGCGCCGCGCTCGACGATGATCAGGTCGTGATGAAGCCGGTCACCGTGACGGTGGATTACATGCGGGCGGAATGGCCCGGGAAACCTATGCCGAGGCCGTCATCGAACGGCTTGGCAACCGCATCGCCAATGTCGAGGCAATTGCCTGGCAGCGCGACCGGGCCAAGCCGATCGCGGCCGCGCGCATCAATTTCCTCCTCGACCGGCCCTAATAGCCGCTAAGCCGCGCCACCTCGCCGGCGTGGAAGCGGGGTCCGCCGAACAGCTCCGACAGCACCGCCTCGCGCTTCATGTAGAGGCCGATGTCATGTTCGTCGGTCATGCCGATGCCGCCGTGCATCTGCACTCCTTCCTGCACCGCCAGCGCGCCGACCCGCGCCGCCTTGGCCTTGGCGACCGAAGTCATCAGCTCTGCGCGGTAGTCGCCGGCGTCGAGCAACTGCGCGGCCTTGAGCGCTGCGGCTCGGGCGATCTCGATTTCGCCGTACAGGTGCGCGGCGCGATGCTGCAGCGCCTGGAATTCCCCGATCAGGCGGCCGAACTGCTTGCGCTGCTTCAGATAGTCGAAGGTCATTTCCGCGGCACCGGCGGCGACGCCGACCAATTCGCTCGCGGCGCCCGCGCGCCCTGCATTCAGCGCCCGCGACAGCGGCGCCCATCCGCCGTCGACGTCGCCGACGACCGCATCGGCGTCGACCGCCACCCTGTCGAGCGTGATTCGCGCCGCCTTCGATGAGTCCGCAAGCCCGGCACTGTCCAGCGTCAGGCCGCTGGCATCCTTGCCGATCGCGAACAGCGTCACTCCCTCGCGCTCACCGGCCGATCCTGCGGTTCGCGCCGCGATCAGCAGGACGTCGGCACTGCCGCCGTGAACCACGAATTGCTTCTGGCCGCTGAGCGTGAAGCCATTCCCCGACCGTTCCGCGCGGCATTCGATCCGGGCGGGATCGTGGTTCCGTCCCTCGTCGATCGCCAGTGCAGCCACCGTTTCACCCGCGACGATGCCGGGGAACCAGCGCTCCGCCTGCGCCGATCCCTCCAGCGCGCGCACCGCCGCGACGGCGGTCGTCAGGAACGGGGAGGGCGTCAGGTTGCGGCCAATCTCCTCCAGCACGACGCCGGCCTCGATCATGCCGAGCCCCGCGCCGCCCTGCGCTTCGGGGACGAGAATTCCGGTCAGGCCAAGTTCGGCGAACTGCTTCCACAGGCCGTGACCGAAGCCGTCCTTGCAATTGGTGTCGCGCCAGTGGCGAAGCTGCGTCTTGATCGCCCCCTCGTCGGCCATGAACGGCCGCACCGTGTCCTGCAGCATGCGCTGGTCGTCGGTCAGGATCATCATCGGCTCAGGCTCCCGGCAGGCGGAGGATGTGCTTGGCGACGATGCCAAGCTGGATTTCGGAGGTGCCGCCTTCGATCGAATTGGCCTTGGTGCGAAGCCAGTCGCGGGCTTGCTTGCCGCCCTTCGAGCGTTCGCTGTCCCACTCCAGCGCGTCCGACCCGCCGGCCGCCATGATCAGCTCGTGGCGGCGCTTGTTCAGCTCGGTCCCGGCATATTTCATCATGCTCGGCATCGCGGGATGGGCCTGGCCGGCCTTCAATTCGTCGATGAACTTCTCGCTCATCGCCTGGAAGGCCAGCGCGTCGACATCGAACGCCGCCAGTTCGGCGCGAAGCAGCGGATCGTCGATCGGCCCGACGCTGTCGCCCAGCGTGGCCTTGCCGCCGCCGAGCCCCATGCCGCTGATCATCTCGCGTTCGTGACCGAGAAGATATTTGGCGACGTCCCAGCCCTTGTTCTCCTCGCCGACCAGTTGGTCCTTGGGCACTTTCACATCGTCGAAGAAGGTCTCGCAAAAGGGCGAATAGCCGCTGATCAGCAGGATCGGCTTGGTCGTGACGCCGGGGCTTTCCATGTCGAACAGCAGGAAGCTGATCCCGCCGTGCTTGGATTCGCTCGACGTGCGCACCAGGCAGAAGATCCAGTCCGCCTGGTCGGCGTAGCTGGTCCACACCTTCTGGCCGTTGACGAGGTAGTGGTCGCCGCGGTCTTCGGCCCTGGTCTGCAGCCCGGCGAGGTCGCTGCCCGCGCCGGGTTCCGAATAGCCCTGGCACCAGCGGATCTCACCGCGCGCGATCTGCGGCAGATAGCGCTTCTTCTGCTCCTCGGTGCCGTATTTGAGCAAAGCCGGGCCGAGCATCGAAATGCCGAAACTGGTGAGCGGCGACCGCGCGCCGATCCGCGCCATTTCCTCGCGAAGGATCTTGGCCTCCGGGGCGCTCAGCCCGCCGCCGCCGTAGTCGCTGGGCCAGTCCGGCACGGTCCAGCCGCGCGCGCCCATCACCTCAAGCCACTGTTTCTGCGCCGGCGACTGGAATTCGAAGTGCCGTCCTCCCCAGCACGCGTCTTTCTCGCTGCGCATCGGTGTACGCATTTCGGGCGGGCAGTTCGCTTCCAGCCAGTCGCGGGTTTCGGAGCGGAAGTTATCGAGTGGCTCGGTCATGGGGTGTCTCCTCACCACACCATTGGCCGACGAGGCGCGTTGGTCAACGCAGCGTCAAACCGGTCAGCTTTCCCTAGCGTTCGGACGGAAACTCGGCCCGGGCGATGTGCCAGCGGCGTTGTTCGGCGGTCGATCCGTCGACGTCGTTGACCCGGCGCAGCACGACCGGACCGTCGATCGACAGAGGGCCGCCGTTACGCGCAGTGCCGCGGAAACGATTGGGGACCTCGATGTAGATCGAACCGGCGGCACCCTGCATTTCGCCGGGGGTGCCGATCACGCAATCGGTGATACGCACGCCGCGATAGCGATCCCGGAACTGGGCCTCGCTCAGCCCGCTCGCCCGTCCGCCGTCGGCCCATAGCCGCCAGGCGTCGCCATACCGCTGAGTCGCCAGGGCATCGCAATATTCCTGGACACGTCTGGCGGCCCCCAGGGCGGACGTCTCCGCGGCCGGCGGCGGGGCCTCCGGATCGAGATGGGGAGGTGGCGGTCCGTCATTCGCCAGGCCCGGGCCGGCCGGCGCGGGCGGGGCGGCAGGAATGGCGTTCGTGGCGCTTGCCGCCCCGCCGCCCTCAGGCATGTCGGCGACGACGATGTTGCCGTCGGTCGGCGGGTCGCCGGCGTTGCAGGCGAGGGTCAGAAGCGCGGCGGAAAGCGGAAGAACGAGACGCATCCGGCGCCAACCCACCATGCGCCGTGACGTTCCGGGCAACCGGTCTTGCCCTCGTCACGTCGGCGGCCTAGCCCGTTTCGGAACGAGACCTTTGCCGGTTCGACCAACGGGAGAGACACGGTGGATTTTGACCTTACGGAACGTCAGGCTTTCTTCCGGGACCGGGTCCGCGCCTTCATCGATACCGAGATCCGTCCGCGAGTCGGCGAGTATAAGAAAGAGATCGACAGCGGGGACCGCTGGCAGCCGCTCGACCTGATCGAGGGCCTCAAGGCCAAGGCCCGCGCCGCTGCCTTGTGGAACCTGTTCATGCCGCCGGGCGGCGCGCTGCAGCATGTCGACGAGAGCTTCGCGTTCGAGGGCGAGCAACTCACCAACCTCGAATACGCCCTGTGCGCCGAGGAGATGGGACGCATCCTGTGGACCAGCGAGGTGTTCAACTGTTCCGCGCCCGACACCGGCAACATGGAGGTCCTCCACCGCTATGGCACGCGCGAGCAGAAGGACCGCTGGCTGGCGCCGTTGATGCGGGCGAGATCCGCTCCGCTTTCCTGATGACCGAGCCCGGGGTCGCCAGTTCCGACGCCACAAACATCGAATGCCGCATCGACCGCGATGGCGACGACTATGTCATCAACGGCCGCAAATGGTGGTCGAGCGGGCGGGCGACCCGCGCTGCAAGGTCGCGATCCTGATGGGCAAGACCGACGTCGAGGCTCGCCGCCACGCGCAGCAGTCGATGGTGCTGGTGCCGATGGACGCCGACGGCATCACCATCCACCGCGCGCTGACGGTCTATGGCTACGACGACGCGCCGCACGGGCACATGGAGATCAGTCTCAAGGACGTGCGGATCCCGGCCTCCAACCTGCTGCTGGGCGAGGGCCGCGGGTTCGAGATCGCGCAAGGCCGGCTGGGGCCGGGCCGCATCCACCACTGCATGCGGACGATCGGCGCGGCGGAAGAAGCGCTGGGCCTGATGGCCAAGCGGCTTCAGTCGCGGGTCGCGTTCGGCAAGCGCCTCAGCGACCACAGCATCTGGGAGCAGCGCGTGGCCGAGGCGCGGATCGAGATCGACTGCACGCGCCTCCTTTGCCTCAAGGCCGCCGACATGATGGACAAGGTCGGCAACAAGGCGGCCAAGGCCGAGATCGCGATGATCAAGGTCAAGGCGCCGGCAATGGCCCTCAAGGTCATCGACGACGCCATTCAGGCGCATGGCGGGGCGGGGGTCAGCCAGGACACGCCGTTGGCGGCAAGCTGGGCGGGGATCCGCACCCTGCGTCTCGCCGACGGGCCGGACGAGGTCCACAACCGCTCGATCGCGCTGATCGAGTTCGCCAAGCACGCCGAGATGCCGGCATGAGCGGATTGTTCGACCTGACCGGCAAGGTCGCCATCGTCACCGGCTCGTCGCGCGGCATCGGCCGTGCAATCGCCGAGGCGCTGGCCGACCAGGGGGCTCGGGTGGTGATCTCCAGCCGCAAGCAGGACGCGTGCGACGAGGTCGCGGCGGCGATCAACGCGAAGCATGACGGCGCGGCGATCGCGGTCGCCGCCAGCATCTCCGACAAGGCGGCGCTCCAGGCGCTGGTGGACCGGACCAAGGCCGCGTTCGGAAAGGTCGACATCCTCGTCTGCAATGCCGCCTCGAACCCCTACTACGGGCCGATGGCGGGGATCGAGGACGATCAGTTCCGCAAGATTCTGGAAAACAACGTCATCGCCAATCACTGGCTGATCGCGATGGTCGCGCCGGAAATGGTCGAGCGCAAGGACGGGTCGATCATCATCGTCAGTTCGATCGGCGGGCTGACCAGCTCGACCGTAATCGGCGCCTACAACATCTCCAAGGCAGCGGACTTCCAATTGGCCCGGAACCTCGCGGCAGAGTTCGGGCCGAGCGGGGTGCGCGTCAACTGCATCGCGCCGGGCCTCATCAAGACCGACTTCGCCCGCGCCCTGTGGGAAAATCCCGATACGCTGAAGGCGGTGACGCGCGGAACGCCGTTGCGGCGCATCGGCCTGCCCGAGGAGATCGCCGGCGCGGCCGTCTATCTTGCCTCGCCTGCCTCCACGTTCATGACCGGTCAGACACTGGTCGTCGACGGAGGCTCGACCATCGGGGTCGGCCTGTGAGGCTCGACGGGAAAGTTGCCATCGTCACCGGCGCCGGGTCCGGCATCGGCAAGGCCTCGGTCGATCTCTTCCGAAGCGAGGGCGCGACAGTGGTCGGGGCCGACCTCAAGGGCGCGGACGTCGAGTGTGACGCGGGCGACGAGGCGCAGGTAAAGGCGCTGGTCGATCGCACGGTCGCGGAGCATGGCCGGCTCGACATCATGTTCGCCAACGCCGGCGTATCGGGCGGGTTCGACGGCATTTTCGACCAGGACGCGGCCGCCTGGGCCGAAATCCTCCGCATCAACCTGATCGGCCCGTTCCTCGCGATCAAATATGCCGCCCCTGCGATGAAGGCGTCCGGCGGCGGATCCATCCTCGCCACCGCCTCGGTCGCGGGGCTCCGCGCGGGCGCCGGCGGCCCGGCCTATTCCGCATCCAAGGCGGGGTCATCAATCTCGTAAAGGTTGCCGCGACGCAGATGGTCGGATCCGCCATCCGCGTGAACGCTATCTGTCCCGGCCTGATCGAAACCGGCATGACCGAATTCATCTTCGACCGCGCCCGCGCCAAGGGGCAGGAAGCCATGATCGGCCACCTGAACCCGATGAAGCGCGGGGTGCGCCGGTCGAGATCGCCAACGCCGCCCTATTCCTCGCTTCCGACGAGTCCAGCTACGTCAACGGCCAGGCCATCGTCGTCGACGGCGGCCTCAGCGCTTCTCATCCCTTCAACCACCAAAGCTACGGACGGACCTCCGCATGACCGACAGCCCGATCTCCACCGCCAAGCATCACGACATCCTGGTCGTCACGTCGAACAATCCGCCGGTCAACGCGCTCGGCGCCGCGGTGCGGCAGGGGCTGGTCGCGGCGATCGAGCAGGCGGAAGGCGACGACAGCATCAAGGCGGTCGTCATCCGCTGTGAAGGCCAGACTTTCTTCGCCGGCGCCGACATCACCGAATTCGGAAAACCGCCGGTGATGCCGTGGCTCCCGTCGGTGGTCGATACGATCGAGAATTGCTCGAAGCCGGTCGTGGCCGCGATCCATGGCACCGCGCTTGGCGGTGGCTTGGAGGTGGCGCTCGGCTGCCATTATCGCGTCGCCGTCCCCAGCGCCAAGCTGGGCGTCCCCGAAGTTAAGCTTGGCCTGCTGCCGGGCGCGGGCGGGACGCAACGCCTGCCGCGCGTCGCTGGCGTTCCCAAGGCGCTGGAGATGGTCACCGGCGGCGGCATGGTCGGCGCGAAGGAGGCGCACGATCTTGGCCTCGTCGACCGGATCGTCGAGGGCGACCTGGTCCAGCATGCAGTCGCCTATGCCGAGGAGGTGAAGGACATTCGTCCGCTGCCAAAATCGTCGGAACGGCAAGAAAAGGTCAGCAACATCGACCCGTCGGTGTTCGCCGACTTCCGCAAGGCCAACGCCCGCAAGTTTCGCGGCTTCGAGGCGCCGGAGGCGAACATCAAGGCAATCGAGGCGGCGGTCGCCAAGCCCTATGCGGAAGGCGTCATCGACGAACGCAACCTGTTCATGGGCCTGATGACCGGCGTGCAAAGCCGCGCCCAGCAATATTTCTTCTTCGCCGAGCGCAAGGCGTCGAAAATCGACGGAATTCCCGAGGACACGAGGCCGCGCGATATCAGGAGGGTCGGCGTGATCGGCGCCGGCACGATGGGCGGTGGCATTTCGATGAACTTCCTGTCGGCCGGAATCCCGGTGACGATCGTCGAGATGGCGCAGGAAGCGCTCGACCGCGGCACCGGGATCATGCGCAAGAATTACGAAGCAACCGCCGCCAAGGGCCGAATGACCGGCGAACAGGTCGAGGCGGCAATGGGTGCGCTGAACCCCACGCTCGATTTCAACGCGCTCGCCGACTGCGACCTGATCATCGAAGCGGTGTTCGAGCAGATGGAGGTGAAGAAGGACATTTTTGCGCGCCTCGATGCCATCGCAAAGCCGGGCGCGATCCTCGCCAGCAACACCAGCTACCTTAACATCGACGAGATCGCGGCGGTGACGAAGCGGCCGCAGGATGTCGTCGGCCTCCACTTCTTCTCGCCCGCCAATATCATGAAGCTGCTGGAGGTCGTGCGCGGCGCAAAGACCGCGCCCGACGTGCTGGTGACCGCGATGCAGCTTGCCAAGCGGATCAAAAAGGTCGCGGTCGTTGCCGGCGTCTGCCACGGCTTTATCGGCAACCGAATGCTGATGCCGCGCCAGGTCGAGGCGACCAAGCTGCTGCTGGAAGGTACGACCCCGGAACAGGTCGACCGCGTCCATGTCGAATTCGGAATGCCCATGGGGCCGTTCCAGATGGCCGACCTCGCCGGGGTCGACATCGGCTGGCACCGCGACCCGACGCGGATCGAGAACATTCGCGACGCGCTCGCCGCCGAAGGGCGCTGGGGCCAAAAGAAGCAGGCCGGCTTCTACGATTATGACGACAAGCGGAAGCCGTCGCCGTCGCCGCGCGTCCAGGAGATCATCGACGACTTCGCCGCCAAGCAGGGGGTGACGCGGCGGGAAATCAGCGACGAGGAAATCATCCAGCGCACGCTCTACACGATGGTCAACGAGGGCGCGAAGATCCTGGAAGAAGGAATGGCCCAGCGCGCGTCGGACATCGATGTGGTGTGGGTCTACGGCTACGGCTGGCCGGTCTATCGCGGCGGCCCCATGTTCTGGGCGGACACCGAGGGGCTTCAGAAGATCGTCGACGGGCTCAAGTCGCAGGAAGCGCGCATGGGTGAGGATTTCTCGTTCAGCCAATTGTTGCTGGACAAGGCGGCCGAGGGAGGCAAATTCAGCGGCAAATGACCGCATACCGGGCTTCGAACGACGCTGAGTTCCTGCGCCAGACCGAGGCGGCGCTGCTCAATGCGCCGTTCGAAGTCGGCGGCTGGACCCGCGCCCTGTCGATGCTGGCCAGCGCAACGCACAGCCGTGGGTCCAATTTTCTGTGCATCGGCTCACGGCTGCCGACCCTCAATCTCTTTACCGGCTACACCGATCATGAGGTGCAGAAGACCTTTGGCGACGCCGAATTGTGGGGCCGGCCGAACTGGCGCATCGGTTCGGTCGCCGGGCCGCTCGAAGTCCAGCATGAGGCGCACTACCAGACATATCGCCGCCTCCATTCGACCAACTATTACGATGACGCCACGCGCGATATCGACATGCCCTTTGGCTGCCAGACGCTGTTCGATCGCGAAGGGGACAGCTTCGTCGGCGTCGCGTTGATGCGCGGCCGGCGGGACGGGCCATGCACCGATCTGACGATCTCTCGCTTCACCCGGCTGGCCCACCTGATGCATCAGGCCGTCCGCGCCGAGGACGCGATGGCGGGCGAGGGCAGCCGGATCGCACTTGGCGAATGGAGCGCGGTGTCGCAACCGGTGCTGCTCGTCAATCGACATCGCTGGCTGTGCGCCATGAGTCCGTCGGCCGAAGCATTCCTCGAAAAAAACGGCCCGTTCCGCCTGCGCGGCGCGCTGCTCGGCCTTCGTCATCCTCTCGATCATCACCGCTGGCTCCAGCTGATCGGATACATGCTTGGCGATGCACCTTGCCGTGTTCCGGCAACATTGCGGCTCCGCGGGTTCCCCGGCACAAGCTTGCGCGTCGTTCCGCTCGGGTCGGCTGGAAGCGAACTGGGCTTCGGGCCCTGTCTGTCGGTCGCCATCGAAACCGAACCGCCCTTGTCGGGCGCCTCTCCAGCAAGGAAGGAAGTGCCCCGTGAGCGATTATATGGTCGAGGAGAGCACCGGTGACCGGCCGGTCCGCTATCGGAAGATCGTCATGTGGATCCACTGGATCACGGCGATCCTGGTGCTGATGCAGGTCTATATCGGCTTCGTCTTCCACGATTTGCCGCGCGGATCTGAAGAGCGCGCCTTCGTATTCGGCTGGCACAAGACGTGGGGCGTTCTTATCCTCCTGCTGGCGCTGGCCCGTCTGGCGGTACGGCTGATGAACCCACCGCCGCCTTTCCCGTCCGATTACCCGACGTGGAAGCGCTTCGTCGCGGTCTGGAGCCATCGGCTTTTCTACGTGCTGCTCGTCGCGCTCCCCCTGACTGGTCTTGCGGCCGTCTCCGGACGCGCCGAAGATGGTTGGGTGGCGCTGCAGCTGGGCCTTAAGTTTCCGGCGATACCTGGGATCAGCGAGGATAACGAGTTCGGCGACGTTCACGAGACGTTGGTGCTGGTCACCCTGGCCCTGGTCGCGCTGCATGTCGCCGCCGCGTTCTATAACCAGTTCATCGATCGCGGCCCGGTCGCCGGCCGCATGTGGCCCTTCCGCGGCCGTCGCGACGCCTAGCGCCGGGACGGAACCAACGTCAGCATCGCCCCGGCCAGGGCGGCAACGCCCGCGGCCGACGTGAACGCCAGCGCGGGGCCGCCCCGGTCCCACAGCAGTCCCGCGCCAACGCTGGCGAAGAGGGCGGCGATGCCCGACACGAAAAAGAAGGCGCCGAAACTCGTTGCACGCTGCTCGGCAGGGGCGGCATCGGCAACCATCCGGCTGACCACGCCCTGGGTCAGCGCCATGTGCGCGCCCCACAGCAGCACGCCCCGCCGATTGCCCACAGGTTCGTCGCCTGGGCCAGCCATAAATTGGCGGCGACAAGCACCGCGATCCCGGCCAGCAGCAGGGACTTGGGGTCAACGCGGTCGCTCAGCGCTCCGGCCGGATAGGCGAGCAAAAGGTAGGACAGGTTGAATAGGGCCAAGACCAGCGGCGACCAATGCACGGCAAGGCCGGCATCGATTGCCTTGAGGATCAGGAACCCTTCCGAAAAGCGCGCCATTCCGAACAGGAAGCCGACCAGCAGCAGGCGGCGGACATCGATGCCGAGGTCGCGAAACCCGTTCCACGCCGCCTTGGGCGCGATGCTGCTCATGCCTTCGCTTTCGCGGAGCATCGCCAGCAGGAACAGGAACGACAGGAACGCCGGGATCACGGCGACCCAAAACACGGCCCGAATGTCCCCGGCAAAGGCAATCATCAGCCCGACCGCCGCCAGCGGCGCCAGGAATGCGCCGACCGTGTCTAGCGATTGGCGAAGGCCGAAGGCGGCTCCGCGCAACTCCGGCGGCGTATCGTCGGCGATCATCGCGTCGCGCGGGGCGCCGCGGATTCCCTTGCCGATCCGATCGATGAACCGCGCGCCGAACACCGGAAGCGCCGAGGTGGCGAGTGGAAATAGCGGCTTCGACAGCGCCGCCATGCCATAGCCCAGCAGGATCCAGGGCTTGCGGCGGCGGCCTCGGTCACTGAGGTGGCCCGATGCCAGCTTGGCCATGTTGGCGGTCGCCTCCGCCACACCGTCGAGGGCGCCCATCGCCGCCACGGGAAGGCCGAGGGTCACGGTCAGAAACGCTGGAAGCAGCGCGTGATAAATTTCGCTCGACAGGTCCATCAGCAAGCTGACGAAACCGAGAATCCATACGGAGCGAGGCAGGCGGGCGCGCATCACGGGACCCTGCGCAGGCACTGGTCCGCGTGCAAGTGGCAAACCGTTGTCAACTGGCAATATTGCCAACAGCGGAAAGTTTGATAGGCTCAATCACATGTGGGGAAATGCATCCGCCAGCACGCTCGCGTCGCGCTTCGCGCGTCTGGTCGAACAATTGGGCGGCGAAGTGGGTGCGGCCCGTGCCAAGGGCCAGCAGCGCGCACTGCTCCAGGCGGTCGCCGACCTGGAACCTGCGACACTCAACCAGGTCGCGGGGCAGGTAAGCCGCGGCGCGCCAGCGGTCAGCCGGGCGATCGATGTGCTCGTGCGGGCCGGTCTGGTCGAGCGGACGCCCGACCCCGACAATCGCCGGCGATTGGCGCTTCGCCTGACCGATGCCGGGCGTGGGGCATTGGACGAGCCGCCGGCCGGCGACCGCAATCTGGAGGCCCGGCTGACCAAGCTCGCCACCAGCGAGTTGCGTGCGCTTGAACGCGGCATCGAAATTCTGGAACGGCTTCCCCGCTAATCAGTCTTCGTCAAAAGAAACGGCCCGGAAGATCGCTCTTCCGGGGCCGAACCTTGTTCGCGTGAGCGAGGCCTGACTTACAGGCCGCGTTCACCCGCCGGAGCCGGCGGCGGCGGCGGAGCCGGGCACACCGCGTCCATGGTGATGACCGTGCCGTCCGGGCAGGTCTGGGTCGCGGGGCCGGGGCCGGAGCCTCGACAACCGGGGCCGGTTCCGGCGGCGGCGGCGGCGCGATCACTTCGGCGGGGGCGCCGAAGTTGAAGATCAGGCTCGCCAGCAGCGAGTGCGAGCGGAACTTGCCCGAGATGTCGTCGAAGCCTTCGCCGGGATTATCGTCGAACTTCGTGCGGAAGTAACGATACTTCAGGCCAACATCGACGTTCGGGCTGACCGCATAGCGGACGCCGGCAAGAAGCTGCCACGCCAGGCTCGAGTCCTTGACGGAGAGCTGGCCGACATCGGTGTCGTTGAAGGTCAGCTTGGTCTTGGCGGTACCGATACCACCACCGACGTAGAAGCCGAGACCGTCGTCAGCACCGAAGTCCGCAAGCGCGTTACCCATGATCGAGAAGACGCGGGTGCGACCGTCGCCTGCAACGGCGCCGTCAACGTCGGCGTCGCTGAAGGTGTATTCGTCGTGCGAGGCGCGCTTGCGGCCCAGTTCCAGCTCGAGGCGGAACATGCCGAAGTCGTAACCACCGATCAGGTCGATGTCGGTACCGGTCTTGTGATCGATGCCGAAGACGCCGTCGTAGATCACTTCGCCATCGTCATAGACGAGGTCGAAGTCGAGGTCGCGAGCGAACAGAGCGCCGGCTTCGATGCCGACGTACGGCGAGCCATCGCGGGCCATCGCCGGGGTGGCGATCGCCGACGCAGCGACTGCCGCTAGGAGAAGTTTACGCATTGAGTGTCCCCTTTATGGGAGTTGAAAATTAAGGCACCAACCTGGTGCAATCGAAGAGGCAACGAGATCTCTCGCAGCCCTGCTTCCGCCGCCCCAACATCGGCCCCCACAAGTGGTTCCTATGCTTTGGTTCCACAGCCGGAATCTTCTCAGACCTGTGTTAAAGTTGCAACAGATTTCGCTCCACCGGCTTTGACTGTTCGACCAAGCGGCGGGCAGGTCGGCCCGACGGCGGCCCGCTTGTTGCATCGCATCAATTCGGGTAGGGGTCGCCAACTCTATCCCGGGAAAAATCAATGAACCTGCGTAACGTGGCGATCATCGCCCACGTCGATCATGGCAAGACCACGCTTGTCGACCAGCTTTTCCGCCAGTCCGGCACCTTCCGCGAGAACCAGCGCGTCGAAGAACGCGCGATGGACTCGAACGACCTCGAAAAGGAACGCGGGATCACGATTCTCGCGAAGTGCACCTCGGTCGAATGGACCGATGCATCCGGCGAGACGACGCGGATCAACATCGTCGACACCCCGGCCACGCCGACTTCGGCGCCGAAGTGGAGCGTATCCTGTCGATGGTCGACGGCGTCATCCTGCTCGTCGACAGCGCCGAAGGCCCGATGCCCCAGACTAAGTTCGTCACCGGCAAGGCGCTCAGCCTGGGCCTCAAGCCGATCGTCGTCGTCAACAAGATCGACCGTCCCGACGCGCGTCCGCCCGAAGTGCTGGACGAGGTCTTCGAACTGTTCCTCAATCTCGAGGCCAACGACGAGCAGCTCGATTTCCCGACGCTCTACGCCTCGGGTCGCGCCGGCTATGCCGGGCTGACAGACGACGTGCGCGAAGGCGACCTGACGCCGTTGTTCCAGAAGATCGTCGAACATGTCCCGGCGCCGCAGCTCGATACCGAGGGCGAGTTCAAGATGCTCGCCACGCTTCTCGACCGCGATCCGTTCCTCGGGCGCATCCTGACCGGCCGGATCGAAAGCGGCACTCTGGACGTCAATATGCCGATCCGCGCGATGGACGTGAACGGAAAGGTCGTCGAGGACGGCCGCGCCACCAAGGTCTTCGCCTTCCGCGGGCTGGAACGGGTTCCGGTCGACCAGGCCAAGGCGGGCGACATCGTCGCCATCGCCGGCCTGATGAAAGCCACGGTGTCGAACACGATCGGCACGCCCGCCATCGCCGAGCCGCTCCATGCGCGCGAGATCGATCCGCCGACGCTCAGCATGACCTTCGCGGTCAACGACAGCCCGTTCGCCGGCAAGGACGGCGACAAGGTACAAAGCCGCGTCATCCGCGAGCGGCTGGAGCGCGAGGCCGAGGGCAACGTCGCCATCCGTGTTTCCGAAACGCCGGGCGGGGAAGCGTTCGAGGTCGCCGGGCGCGGCGAGCTTCAGCTGGGCGTCGTCATCGAGACTTTGCGGCGCGAGGGCTTCGAGCTTGGCATCAGCCGCCCGCGCGTGCTGTTCCAGGACGGTCCTTCGGGCCGCGAGGAGCCCTATGAAACGGTCGTGATCGACGTCGACGACGAATTTTCCGGAACGGTCGTCGAGAAGATGGCGATGCGCAAGGCGGAGATGACCGACATGCGCCCGTCGGGCGGCGGCAAGACCCGCATCACCTTTTCCGCGCCATCGCGCGGCCTCATCGGCTATCACGGCGAATTCCTGTCGGACACCCGCGGCACCGGGATCATGAACCGGTTGTTCGAGAAGTATGGTCCCTACAAGGGCCCGATCAGCGGCCGCCAAAATGGTGTGCTGATCTCGATGGAAACGGGCGCCGCGGTCGCCTACTCGCTGAACATGCTGGAGGAGCGCGGCGTGCTCTTCGTCTCGCCCGGGGAGATGCTCTACGAAGGCATGGTCATCGGCGAGAACGCCAAGACGCAGGACCTCGAGGTCAATCCGCTGAAGTCGAAGCAGCTCACCAACTTCCGCGCCAGCGGCAAGGACGAGGGCATCCGCCTGACCCCGCCGAAGCGCATGACGCTGGAACAGGCGATTGCCTACATCCAGGACGACGAGCTGGTCGAAGTGACACCGAAGGCGATCCGGATCCGCAAGCGCTACCTCGACCCGCACGAGCGCAAGCGCCAGTCGCGGAAATCCGAAGCGGCCTAGTTCGCGCGGGCCATCCGTCCCGCGGATGCGGTCATGGCGCAGGCGTCCTCGGCGATCGCCTGCCACGCGCTACCCGGCTGGGCGTCGGCGAACGGCTGGTCGGCGCGCCCGCCGCGCGTCTGGCCGTTGGCCAGGCGGAAGTGGCCCTCGAGCGTCCTCGACTGGAGTGACGAGCACCGGATTTCTTCCAGGGTGACGAGTTCGCGATACGCGGACTGGTCGGACTTGGGCTCGGTCCGGAGCCAGATCTTCAGCGTGTCGCCGCTCCGGTCCCACCGACCGGCGTCGACGTAGAAGCGGCTTTCCTCGCTTTCGTCGTGGAGCACCCAAGCATGCGTCGGGGCGGCCGTTGAGGGCACAACCGACGCTGCGGCGAGGAACAGGAACCCATCATCCCCCCAGTCTGCCCCTCGAGGTTTACCAAAGGCCTAACGCGGCCTCAGGCCTCGCTCATTGCCAGGATCTTCGTCCATTCCTCCGCTCGGACCGGGGCGACGGACAGGCGCGATTGCCGGATCAGTTCCATGTCCTTCAACGCCGGTTCGGCCTTGATCTGCGCCAGCGTGACCGGGCGGAGGAGGAAGCGTAGCGGCTCCACCAGCAGCTTGACCCACTGGCCATCGTCCCCGTCAGGCTCCTGCGGCCCGGCGATGCGCATGATGCCGACCACCGCCTTGTCCTCCATCGAATGGTAGAAGAACGCCTCGTCGCCCGGCTTCATCGCCCGCAAATGCAGGCGGGCGGCATTGTTGCGGACACCGTCCCAAAAGGTGCTGCCGTCGCGGACCAGGTCGTCCCAGCCATATTTGGTCGGTTCGGATTTCATCAGCCAATAAGCCACTCGCGAATCTCCTGGTCCCAGGCTTTCGCCGATAGAGCGAACGCGACCAGCAGCGCAAATCAGCACTTTTTGCGCAGGTTCCCGGCATTCATCCCATGGGCGGCTCCGTTCACCGCTCGATTGGTTGCGCCTTTCCTGATCCGTTTTATGTGCACTGCAACATTTCGAGCGGGAGGGTCCGAGGTCGCAGTTCAGCGCCGGATCCCATTGCCAGACGGACGAGCCAAGCCAAGCGCCACGGGAATGACGTTCCCGATCAAGTAGCGCGACCGCGAAGCCGGCCGCAGATGACTGTTTGATCATTGAAACTTCTTCACGGTTTTGGCCGCGCAACGGCCTGTGTTTCCGCGTTTGTAATGACCTTTGGCGGTGCCGGCGATGCGCTGGCCCAGCAGGTCAAGGTGCCGCTGACGGCGGTCCAGGCCGTGGTCCGCACCACCGCCGCGGCGATCGTTCCGCCGGCTCCGGCGACCCCGGCTCCGGCCGCCGTCACGGTGTCGCCACAGCCACTTCCCCTCGATTCCCTGGTCGCGCTGAACAGCGTCGACGCCGCCCTCGACGAGCAGGCAAAGTGTCTCGCCACCGCGGTCTATTTCGAAAGCATGGGCGAACCGCTTCAGGGCCAGCTCGCCGTTGCCAACGTCGTCATCAACCGCGCCCGATCGGGCCGTTATCCGTCCAGCTGGTGCGGCGTGGTCAAGCAGAAGGCGCAGTTCAGCTTCGTCCGCAATGGCCGGTTCCCGCGGGTCGACACCGACGGCGAGGCGTGGAGCCGGGCCCGGGCCATCGCCCGCATCGCCGCCAACAATCTGGCGCAGGCGCTGCCGGCCGATGTGCTGTGGTACCACGCGGATTACGTCGCGCCGTCGTGGGGAAAGCGCCTCAGCCGCGTCGACAAGATCGGTGCGCATATCTTCTACCGTGCGTAAGCGGCCACTAGTCGCTCGATAGTCTCCGACTGGCGTTAACCATGGCGCCGGGGGATTCGCGTCCGATCCATGTTGGCGCAGACATGTCTCTCGTTTGGCGACGAAATTTCGCTGGGGAGGGCGTTTTCATGCTGAAGATCCTGATCGTCGAGGACGACAGCCAACTCGCGACGACCCTGAAATATCTGGTCGAAGACAATCCCCGCTATCGGGTTGTCGCGATGACCGACGATCTGGAGGGCGCCATCGCCGCCGCCGAACGCGACACGCCCGACCTGGCCCTCGTCGACCTCCAACTGGCGCGCGGAACGACGGGCTTTTCGGTTGCGGTGCGGATGCAGGATTTCAATATCCCCTGCTTCTTCATCACCGGTCGCGCGCCCAATTTCCCGATGCCGGACCTCGCGCTCGGCTGCCTCATGAAGCCGTTCACGGCCGAGGACGTCCACCGCAGCCTCGCCGCGGCCGAGGACATGATGCGCGGGCGAGAGACGCTTCGTCCCAAGATGCCGGTCAACCTGACCCTGTACGACCAGCCGGTCGAGCCCGAGGAGGTGCAGCCCGGCTTCATTCCGTCGAAGAAGTCACTGAAGACGCGGCTGGAACACTGGATCGCCGGCACGCAGCATTAGATCCTGTTTGATGGCCGGCCGCCCTTCAGCGGTTCTCCATCAAATCGATCCCGCTAAAGCCGGACGGCTCGGCTCTCGGCGCTCAGGGGAGTGGATGCCCGACGTGGATTCGAACCACGATTGACGGAGTCAGAGTCCGTAGTCTTACCATTAGACGATCGGGCATTGCTGCCGCGGGGGCACTTAGAAAGGCGCGGCCTTCAAGTCAACGCCGCCCGGCCGGTCGTTGACGTCGGTTGCGCCGGATGAGGCAATCTGGCTAAGGTGCACCCAAGTCAGTCGCGGGTATGGCCCGCGGCGAAGGATAGAAACGGGTGTGTTCGACGATGGCGCAGCAGGCCGTCACCCCGCCGACCCCGCGCCATTCGCGCGGTCCGGCAGCCGCCTCGGGGCTTTCGCCCGCGAAGCGCTCGCTTCGCCACACCTACGGCGCGCTCGACCTTGGCACGAATAACTGCCGGCTGCTGATTGCCCGGCCGACCGATAGCGGCTTCACCGTGGTCGACGCCTTTTCGCGGATCGTTCGGCTGGGCGAGGGACTCAGCACAACCGGACGGCTCAGCAAGGACGCGATGGACCGCGCGATCGGCGCCCTGTCCGTATGCGCGGAAAAGCTTCGCCGCCGCAACGTCAGCCTGTCGCGTTCGGTCGCGACCGAGGCGTGTCGCCGTGCCGTCAATGGCCGCGACTTCGCCGAGCGTGTGCGCCGCGAAACCGGCGTCGCGCTGGAGATCATCGCGCCGGAGGAAGAGGCGCGGCTCGCCGTCCTTGGATGCCACAAGCTGCTCGAACCGGGCGAAGGACCGGCGCTGATCTTCGACATCGGTGGCGGATCGACCGAACTGGTTCTGGTCGATCATCGCGACGAAACCCCGCGCATCCGTGCCTGGTGGAGCGCGCCGTGGGGGGTGGTCTCGCTGACCGAGAGCGAGGGCAGGGCGGCGATCGAGGGGCCCGAGCGTGTTGCCGCCTATGCCCGGATGCGGGCCCGCGCGCGCAGCAGCTTTTCGCGCTTCGTCGAGCTTCTGCCCAAGGACAAGAGCGATGTCGCGCTGCTCGGCACCAGCGGCACGGTCACGACGCTCGCCAGCGTTCACCTGAAGCTGCAGTCCTATGATCGGCGCGCGGTCGACGGGCTGCAGGTGCCGGTCAGCTCGATGCGGCGCATTTCGACCAACATCGCCGAAATGGATTTCGCCGGACGTTCGGCGCTGCCTTGCATCGGTGCGGAGCGGGCCGACATGGTCGTTGCCGGCTGCGCGATCCTCGAAGCGATCCTCGACATCTGGCCCGCCGAGCAACTGGGCATCGCCGATCGCGGAATCCGCGAGGGCATCCTCCGTTCCTTGATGGCCCGCGACGGCCACCCGCTATGAGCGGCGGCAGCGGGCCCCGCCAGCGGGTCAAGACCGCCAAAGGCCGAAAGGTCAGCTCGACCCGTTGGCTCGAGCGGCAACTCAACGATCCGTACGTCAAGAAGGCCAAGGCCGAGGGTTACCGCAGCCGAGCCGCCTATAAGCTGACCGAACTCGACCAGAAATTTGGCCTGCTCAAGGGCGTCAAGGCGGTGGTCGACCTCGGCATCGCCCCGGGTGGCTGGAGCCAGGTCGTTCGGCGCCGGTCGCCGGCCGCAAAAATCGCCGGGATCGACCTGTTGCCGACCGACCCGATCGACGGAGTCGCCATCCTGCAGATGGATTTCATGGACGATGCCGCCCCGGACGCATTGCGCGAGGCGCTGGGCGCGGACGCGGCCGACCTTGTCATGTCGGACATGGCCGCCAATACCGTCGGCCATCCCCAGACCGACCATTTGCGAACGATGGCGCTGGTCGAGGCAGGGATGTTGTTCGCGACCGAAATCCTCCGCCCGGGCGGCGCTTACGTCGCCAAGGTCCTTGCCGGGGGCGCGGACAACAACCTTGTCGCTGAACTCAAGCGACATTTCACCACCGTGAAACACGCCAAGCCGCCGGCCAGCCGCAAGGATTCGTCCGAATGGTATGTGATTGCGCAGGGGTTCAAGGGCAGGCTGCGCCGTGAAGCCTTAAAGGCGGGACAATCGCCGTTCTGCATGCTTCATCCGTGACAGTTTTGTGATAGGGCGCGGGCCATGGCCACGCCGCGTCCCCAAGCTCGCCCGATCGATCGAATCCAGCAGAACATTCTCGCGGTGTCGGAACGGCGCCTGTTGAACTGGTTGTGCGCGCGGATGCCCGCGTGGGTCATGCCCGATCACTTGACGATCATCGGTGTGATCGGTGCCGTGGTGATCTTCGCCGGCTATGCCGCCAGCCTGGCCGCCGACGCGTGGCTGTGGCTCGCGATTGTCGGATACGTCGTGCAGTGGTTCGGCGACTCCCTCGACGGCAGCCTGGCGCGATGGCGCAAGATCGAGCGGCCGTCCTACGGCTATTTCATCGACCATAGCTGCGATGGCATCGCCACTCTGCTGATCCTTGGCGGCATGGCGATCAGCCCCTACGTGCGCAGCGACGTCGCCCTGTTGGGACTGGTCGGATACCTGCTGATGTCCATCCACGTCTTCCTATCGGCCCGGGTCCTCAGCGAAGTGCGTCTGTCCTACGTCGCGTTCGGACCGACCGAGCTTCGCTTCGTCCTGATCGGCTTGACGCTGATCATGATGTTCGGCGGTGACAAGGCGCGCCACACGTCGGCCGTGAATGGGTTCGATATCGCGGTCGGTCTGGCCGGACTGCTGCTGATCGGCCTGTTCGTCTACCAGACCCTCACCACCGGCCGCCGCCTTGCCCGCATGGAGCGGCGCGACCGCTGATCGCCTAGCTGCGCGTCTTGCGCGCGACGGCGATGGCTTCCTTCAGTGCATCGTAACCGACGGCGGAATTCATCACCCGGTCGCCGACGATGAATAACGGCGTGCCGGTTGCCCCCAACTGGCTCGCGGTTGCGAAGTTCGCCTTCAGTTCCGCTTCCTGGTCCGGCGCGTCGGTCGGGGTCGCGGCCACGCCCGCTGCCGCAGCCGCCTGGGCGATGGTTTGCGGCGTCGGCCGTCCCGCTTCGTAGAGCGCGTCGTGGAACGCCGCGAACTTGCCCGCCTTCGATGCCGCCAGCGCGACGCGCGACGCGGCGATGCTGTCCGGGCCCAGGATCGGCAATTCACGATAGACGATGCGCAGGCCCTTGTCCTCGGCCACAAGCCGCTCGAGGTCAGGATTCGACTTGCGGCAATATCCGCAGGCGTAATCGTAGAAATAGGTCAGGACGACGTCCGGCTTGGCCGCGCCCTTCCATGACGAATGAAAGGGGGTTTCGAACTGCGCGCGGCTGGCGGCGAGCATCGGCGCATATTGCTGGTCACGAAGCGCGTCGTTGGACTGCACGAGGATGTCGGGATGGGCGACCAGCGCCTCACGCACCATCCGCTCCCCCAACAGCTTGGGCGCCAGCGCCAGCGTCACTGCCGACCCGATGACCGCGCCAATCGCACCGCCGACAATCGCGGCGGTCCACCCTTTTCCTCCGGTCTCGCTCACTCGGCCTTCTTCTTTTTCTTCTTGTTCTTGTTGAGCTCATAGTCGGAGACCATGGCGATGTCCTGCGCCCGAAGGTAATCGGGGGTACCCGGCTTCAGGCCGGCCATCGCCGACCGCGCGGACGCCAACGCCAGCTTGTTGTTGCCCTGAAGATTATTGCGCTCGGCCGACGCCAGCGCCGCGCGCGGCGCGTCGCCTTCGCGGTCGTAGGCGACGCCCAGCACGTACCAGGCAAACGGGTTGTCGTTGTCTCGGTTGACCGCGCTCTTCACGACCTGCTTGGCTTCCGCGATATTCTTGGGGTCATCCGACGCGACCAGCGCGTGGCCCAGCATCACGGCAATCATCGGCTGGTCCGGGGCGCGCGCAACGGCTTCCCGCAGCGGCGCGATCGCCGCCTTCGGGTCGCCGCCTTCCAGCAGGGTCTGGCCCTGAAGCTCCAGGAAGAAGGGGTCGTGGGGAATGGCGGCGATCAGCGCCTTCACTTCCTGTGCCGCTTTTTCCGGATAGGCACCCCGGTGATAGGCGTAGGCCCTGGCGTAATGCGCCGGGATGCTCTGGTCGCTTTCGGGATAGGCCATCGTCGCCTTGCGCGGGTCGAGGTAGCCCAGCAGCTTGGCCTTGATCCGCTTGAAGCGCATCTCGATCGCGGGATCGGTCGGCCGGTTCCAGGCCGGATCCTTGCGGTAATTCTGCTCCAGCGCGGCGATCCGTTCGCCCGACAGCGGGTGGGTGCGCCCGTAGCTATTGTCCTGCGGTATCGCGAGGCGGAATTCCTGGTTCTGCAGCTTCTTGAAGAATTCGATGCTGCCCTTGCCGCTGTAGCCCGCGGCGGAAAGATATTTCGATCCGGCCTCGTCGGCGCTGGCTTCCTGGGCCCGGGTGAAGGACAGGAAGTTGCCCATCGCCGCCTGTTGGCCCGCCGCGATCACGCCAAGCGCCGCTTCACCGGCGCCGGCCACCGCCGCCGCGACGCCGAGCAGGATCGACAGGACGGATATCCCCGTCGCGGCCTTGACGCCGTCGTTCATGCGGATGGCATGGCCGCCGGCGACGTGGCCAAGTTCGTGGGCGATGACGCCTTCCAACTGGTTGGCGTTATCTGCCGCCTCGATCAGGCCGGAATGGATGTAGACCACCTGTCCCTGGGCAACGAAGGCGTTGATCTCGTCGTCCTGGATCATCACGATCTGGACGTGGCGCGGATTGAGCCCGGCACCCTCGATCAACGGCTTTGAAATATCCCGAAGGAACAGTTCGGTTTCGCTGTCGCGCAGGATTTGCTGGGCCGCGGCGGGCTGGGCGGCCGCGAACAGCATCAGCGACAGCAGCATCGTCGCCCGGGCGGCGCGTTGGACGAAGCGCATCATCGTGTCGCTCTTAAGCGAGCCCCGTGAACCCTGGATGAAAGGCCGCCCGGCCGCGAACCAGCCGGGCGTCCCGTCATTACCCGAACGTCCGCTGCCACCAACCGCCGCGACGCGGGGAACCGTCCTCGTTCTCGTTTTCGGCCGATACGTTTTCCGCGGCAGGCTCCGCGGCTGGTGCGGCAGGCTCCGGGGCCGGTTCGGCGGTCGCCGTCGCGGCTGCGGCCTTGCGGCTGCGGGTCTTCTTGGCCGGTGCGGGCGCAGGCTCTTCGGCAACCGTCTCGGCGGCCGTCTCGGCCGGCACAGCCGCCTTCTTGGCGCGGCTACGCTTGGGCTTGGCCGGGGTTTCCTCAGCCATGGCTTCGGCGGCCGGAGCTTCCGCGGTTGGCGCCTGGACGGCCTCCGCCGGCGTCGCCTCGGCGGTCTTGCGAGCACGCGGACGGCGGCGAGCCTTGGGCTTGTCGTCGGCCGGTGCTTCCTCGCCCGGCGATTCGGCTTCGGGAGCCGCTACCTCGGCGACCGCAGCTTCCTCTGCATCCACCGCGTCGTCGGCGACGGCAGCTTCCGTCTCGGGCCGATCGCCACCGCGACCGCGACGGCCGCGTCCACCGCGACGTCCCCGGCGCGAGCGGCTGCGTTCGCCATTCTCGCTGTCGGCCTGTTCCGCCGCATCGGTATCGGCTTCCTCGCCAACGGGTTCCTCGTCGGACAGAGCCTCGCCATCCTCGCGGTCGCCGGTTTCCTCGTCGCGGCGGTTGCGGCCACGTCCGCCACGGCGGCGGCGGCGGCGCCCACGGCGTCCGCCGCGCTCTTCGCCATCGCCATCGCGGTCGCCACGGCCACGCTCGGAGCGCTCTTCCGTTTCTTCCTCTTCCTCTTCGTCCACCTCGTCCTCGATCGGCAGATCGTCCTCGTCTTCCTCGACGATCGGCGCGGGGACGGGGCGGCGGCGCGGGTCGGGACGCGGCCCGCTGCTCTCGACGCTCATGCGGGCGCCCTCGAACGCCTCGTCGATGGCGATCTCGACCGTCACGCCATAGCGATCCTCGATCTCGGCCAGTTCGGCGCGCTTTTTGTTCAGCACATAGATCGCCGCCTCGCGCCCTGCGCGGAGCAGGATTCGATCGCCGCGGCCGCGCGCGGCCTCGTCCTCGATGATGCGCAGTGCGCTCAGGCCGGCCGACGAGGCGGTGCGCATCAGGCCGGTGCCCTCGCAATGCGGGCAGGCCTTCGTGGACGCTTCGAGCACGCCGGTGCGAAGCCGCTGGCGGCTCATTTCCATCAGGCCGAAGCTGGAGATGCGACCGACCTGGATGCGGGCGCGATCGTTTTTCAGCGCTTCCTTCATCGCCTTCTCGACCTTCCGCACATGGGACGACTGTTCCATGTCGATGAAGTCGATGACGACCAGGCCCGCCATGTCGCGCAGGCGGAGCTGGCGCGCGATCTCGGCCGCGGCCTCGAGGTTGGTGGCGTAGGCCGTCTGTTCAATATTGTGCTCGCGCGTTGAGCGGCCCGAGTTGATGTCGATGCTGACCAGCGCCTCGGTCGGGTTGATGACCAGGTATCCGCCGCTCTTCAACTGGACCACCGGCTGATACATCGCCGACAGCTGGTCCTCGACGCCATAGCGCTGGAAGATCGGCGTCGGGTCGGAATAGGCGCTGACCCGGCGCACGTGGCTGGGCATCAACAGCTTCATGAAGCCGCGCGCCGCCTTGTAGCCATCCTCGCCTTCGACAACGACCTCGTCGATTTCGCGGTGGTAAAGGTCGCGGATGGCGCGCTTGATGAGGTCGCTGTCGCGATAGATCAGCGCCGGCGCGGAGGAGGCGAGGGTGCGCTCGCGCACTTCGTCCCACAGCCGCGCGAGATAGTCGAAATCGCGCTTGATCTCGACCTTGGTCCGCGACAGCCCGGCCGTGCGGACGATGAGGCCCATCGTCGACGGCAGGTTCAGATCCGACATGATCGACTTCAGCCGCTTGCGGTCGGAGCCGTTGGAAATCTTGCGGCTGATCCCGCCGCCGTGCGAAGTGTTGGGCATCAGGACGCAGTAACGGCCGGCGAGGCTGAGGTAGGTTGTCAGCGCGGCGCCCTTGTTGCCGCGCTCTTCCTTGACGACCTGGACCAACAACACCTGGCGGCGCTGGATGACGTCCTGAATCTTGTAGCGGCGGCGAAGGTTCTGGCGCTTCTGGCGAAGCTCGTCGGCGGCGCTTTCGTCGACCGGCGAGCGGGCCGACCCAGTGCCGACTTCATGCGCCTCGTCGTCGCTCGATTCGCCCTCGGCCTCGTCGGCTTCGGAATCCGCGTCGGCATCCTCGTCGACGTCGTCGTCCGAGGCATATTGCTCGTTGCGAAGCCGCTCTTCCTCGGCGGCATGCTCGGCCTCTTCGCGCAGCAATGCGTCGCGGTCTGCCTTCGGAATCTGGTAATAGTCGGGGTGGATTTCGCTGAACGCGAGGAAGCCATGGCGATTGCCGCCGTAATCGACGAACGCCGCCTGAAGCGACGGTTCGACGCGGGTGACCTTGGCTAGATAGATATTCCCCTTGAGCTGCTTGTGCTCTTCGGACTCGAAATCAAATTCCTCGATCCGATTTCCCTTGGCGACGGCGACCCGGGTTTCCTCCGGGTGGCGCGCGTCGATCAGCATGCGCATGGACATACGAATTTCTCCGGGCGCGCAGGCCGGCCGCTCGGGGCCGGCGGCGCGCAATACTAATGGCTTGTCCGGGCGAACGATCGCCGGTCGGGCAAGCGGTTAAAGCTGGAAATGCCTCTGCTGCAGTGGCCAGTGCCGGCGTACCGGCAACGGACGCGCCACGCGGCTTGGAAAGCCGAGTGCGAAATGCGTCCTGTAGCGTCATGCAGCGTCAACCTTGAAGGCCGCGGTTCCGAGCGGATCGCGGCATCGCCCAACCGGAATGGCCCGGCATGGACGATTGCGGACTAGCACTGACAGTTGCGGGCCGCAACCATTTGACGCGGAGCCCCCGGGGCCGTGATAAGCGAAGGATGATCGGCTTTGCGGGTTTGAGCGGTAGGACGCGCATGGCGGCGATCTTCGGCGCCGTCGCGGTGCTCGGCGTCGGCATGTTCATCGGTTTCCGGAGCCGGGCGCCAGCGGACGCGACGATTGACAGCGCGCTGGTCGGTGAAGCGCGAAAGGGCGGGCTGACCGTCGAGCTTCCCCAGGCCGTCGGCGACATCCAGGTGTCCGAAGCGCGCGTTCCGGGAAGACCCATCGTTCTGCTCGACCCCGGTCACGGCGGCCGGGACCCTGGAGCGACCGGTGTTTCGGGCACGGTGAAGGAAAAGGACCTGACGCTGACGCTCGCGCGTGAGGTCCGCGACTTGCTGGTGGAGCGCGGCCGCGTGCGCGTAGCCCTGACCCGCAACGACGATCGATACCTGACCCTGGAACAACGCGCGGCGATCGCCCGGCGGCTGGGTGCGGCGATCTTCATCTCGATGCACGTCGACAGCGCGCCCAATCCGCTGGCCCGCGGGGTCACCGTCTATTCGTTGTCGGATGTCGCCTCCAGCGCGGAAGCGGCGCGTTTCGCCGCGGCCCAGAACAGGGTCGATGGTGCGCTCAGCAGCGAGACCGACGGATCGGTGAGGGCGCTCTTGTCCGACCTCGCACTCCGCGACCAAATGGAGGATTCGGCGGCATTCGCCGCGCGGCTCGTGCGCCGCGCCGCGGGTCCGGTGCAGCTCCGCCCGCGCCCGCACCAGTTCGCCGATTTCCACGTGCTTCGCCGTGCCGAAACGCCGGCGATCCTTCTGGAGGGGGGTACATCAGCAACGTCGATGACGAGGCGATGCTGGTCACCGCCGAAGGGCGAGCGGCTCTCGTCAGGGCGCTGGCCCAGGCGATCGAGGCGCACGCCGCGTCGCGGCAATCGCGATGAACCCCACTCTCGTTCAGCGTCTTTCGCCTGCCGCTTCAAGCGGCTAACGAGGGCGCGACCATGGCTTCCCTGTCCTTGCCCTTTCCCAATCTCGTCGCATTCAACGAGCGGGTTCATGCACGCATCGATCCCTTCTTCGCGCGCCCCTGGATCCGGCGGTTTAGCTATCTTTTCGCGGGCGGCTTCGCCTTCTTCGTCGCGGTCTGGCTTTACTTCGCCAGCGGCCTGCCGACGTCCGAATCGCTGCTCTCCTACCAGCCTCCGCTGCCGTCGAACGTGCGGGGCTATGATGGGAACCCGATCGGCACCTACGCCCGCGAGCGCCGGGTGGAACTGGCCTATGACGAATATCCGCCGCTGGTCGTCAACGCCTTCATCTCGGCGGAGGACAAGACCTTCTTCCGCCACGGCGGCATCGATTATCCGGGCCTGGTCGGCGCGGTGTTCGATTACACGACCAAGTCGGTGACCGGCGGCCGCGCGCGCGGCGGTTCGACCATTACGCAGCAGGTCGCGAAGTACCTGCTGCAGGACAACAGCTACGCCGTCACTCGCAAGATTCGCGAGGCGATCCTCGCCTTCCGGCTGGAATCGACCCTGTCGAAACAGCAGATCCTCGAACTCTATCTCAATTCCATCTTCCTCGGCCGCAACGCCTATGGCGTCCAGGCGGCGAGCCGCGCCTATTTCGACAAGGATGTTGCCGACCTGACGCTTCCGGAAGCGGCCTATCTGGCAGTGCTGCCCAAGGCGCCGAGCAATTATGATCCCGTCCGCGCCACCAGGAAGGCGCTCATCCGCCGCAACTATGTCCTCAACGAAATGGCGCGCAACAGCTACATTACGCCGGCCGAAGCGCAGGCGGCGACATCGCTTCCCCTCGGCACCATCCGCTACGGGTCGAACGCCAAGTTTCGCGAACAGGGCGGCTATTTCCTCGAAGACGTTCGCCGCAGCCTGCTCGCCCGCTTCGGCGAAAAGGCGGAGGATGGCCCCAACAGCGTCTATGCCGGCGGCCTGTGGGTGCGCACGTCAATGATGCCGAGGTACCAGGACGCTGCCGCCGAAGCGCTCCGCGAAGGCCTGGCCCAATTCGACGGCGGCCGCGGCTGGCGCGATCTCGGCCTGTCGGTCGACATGTCGCAGGACTGGCGCGCTCAATTGTCGCGAGCCGCGGTGGGCACCGGCTTTCCGGACTGGAAGAAGGCGGTGGTCCTCTCAAAGGGTGGCGGGCAGGCCGAAATCGGGTTCGCCGACGGATCGACCGGGGTCCTTCCGGCGTCGGCGGCGGTCCAGCCCAAGCGCGGGGTCGGAGGCGCAGCCTTCGGGCATCTCAAGCCGGGCATGATCATCATCGTCAAACAGCTCGGCACAAACAGCTATGCGCTGCGCTCCATTCCCGAGATCGGCGGCGGTTTCGTGGTTGAGGAAGTGCGCACCGGCCGAGTGCTGGCGATGCAGGGCGGCTTCGATGTCATCGGTTCGTCCTACAACCGCGCGACCCAGGCGCTCCGCCAGCCCGGTTCGGCGTTCAAGCCGATCGTCTATGAAACGGCGCTCGAGAATGGGCTGACGCCCGCCAGCATCCTCGTCGATGCGCCGTTCTGCGTGTGGCAGGGGGCGGGCCTCGGCAACAAATGCTTCCGCAACTTCGACGGCGGCTATGCCGGGCCGAAGACGATGCGCTGGGGCGTCGAACAATCGCGCAACCTGATGACGGTTCGCGCCGCGTCGCAGACCGGCATGGACAAGATCGTCGCGACCGCCGAAAAGCTCGGCCTCGGCAAATATGATCCCTATCTGTCGATCTCGCTCGGTGCGGGTGAGACGACGGTGCTGAAGCTCGTCAACGCCTATGCCATCCTCGCCAATCAGGGCCGGCAGGTGAAGCCGACGCTGGTCGACTATGTCCAGGACCGCAACGGCAAGGTCATCTACCGCAGCGACAACCGTTGCCGGGTGATGGAAGGCTGCAACGCCGCCGATTGGGACGGGCGGTCGATGCCGCGGCCGCCGAACCGCAACCGCCAGGTGCTCGACCCGCAGGCCGCTTACCAGATGGTTCACATCCTCGAAGGCGTCGTCGAGCGCGGCACTGCGACGACCCTTCGCGAGCTCGACCGGCCGATGTTCGGCAAGACCGGCACCACCACCGGCCCGACCAATGTCTGGTTCGTTGGTGGCACTCCTGACATCGTCGGCGGTGTCTACCTCGGCTACGACCAGCCGCGCTCGATGGGCGGTTACGCCCAGGGCGGGCGGATCGCGGCGCCCATCTTCAAGCAATTCGCCCAAGCAGCCTTCAAGGACCTTCCGAAAACGCCATTCGTCGCCCCGCCCGGAATTCGCATGGTGCGGATCGACCGGGTCACCGGCAAGCGCGTATTCGGCACCTTCCCGGTCACGGAAGACCCCAAGTCGTCGGTGATCTGGGAGGCCTTTCAGCCCGAAACCGAGCCGCGCCGGAGCTTCCGCCGGAGCGTCGAACTGGCCGGCGGCGATGCCGCGACCGACACCAATGGCCGCCCGGCCGCCCGCACTGTCGCACGCCGTCCCGCCACACCGGCCAAACCCAAGGCGCCGACCGACAGCGGCGAGTTCTTGCAAAGGCAGGGCGGCATTTACTAGGCGGTTGGCCGAACCGCCTTTCGAACAGGACTTTTGTCATGCGCGCCGAAGCGCAAGCCCATATCGACCAGATCAATGCCGCGACCGCGCTGCTGCGCCGCTTCCTCGATTGGGACCGCGCGCTCCGCCGGCTCGAGGAGCTGAACGCGCGGGTCGAGGACCCGACGCTGTGGGACGATCCCAAGGGCGCGCAGGAAGTCATGCGTGAACGGCGCCGCCTGGAAGAGGCGATCGCCGCGACTCGCAAGATCGAGACCGAACTGACCGACACGGTCGAGCTGATCGAGATGGCCGAGGCCGAGGGCGACGAGGGATTGGTCGATGACGGCGTGGCCTCGCTCGCCGACCTCGCCGAGCGGGCGGAGCGGGACAAGGTCGCCGCGCTGCTGGCGGGCGAGGCGGACGCCAACAATAGCTACGTCGAGGTCAATTCGGGCGCTGGCGGAACCGAATCCAATGACTGGGCGGGGATGCTTCAGCGGATGTATTCGCGGTGGGCGGAACGGCACGGCATGAAGGTCGAGCTGATCGACCATCACGCGGGCGAGCAGGCCGGGATCAAGTCGGCAACTCTGCTGGTGAAGGGCGAGAACGCCTACGGCAACCTCAAGACCGAAAGCGGCGTCCACCGGCTGGTGCGCATTTCGCCCTACGACAGTTCGGCGCGGCGCCACACCAGCTTCGCGTCGGTCTGGGTCTATCCCGAAGTCGACGACGACATCGACATCGAGATCAACGAGAGCGAGCTTCGCATCGACACTTATCGTGCGTCCGGCGCGGGCGGACAGCACGTCAACACCACCGACAGCGCGGTTCGCATCACCCACATCCCGACCAACATCGTCGTCCAGTGCCAGAATCAGCGCTCGCAGCATAAAAACCGCGCCGAGGCGATGAAGCAGCTGAAGGCCCGACTGTATGAAGTGGAGCTCCAGAAGCGCGAGGCCGAGGCCAACGCCAGTGCCGCGGCCAAGACCGACATCGGCTGGGGGCACCAGATCCGCAGCTACGTTCTGCAGCCCTATCAGCTGGTCAAGGATTTGCGCACCGGCGTTACCTCGACCGCGCCGTCTGATGTCCTCGACGGCGACCTCGACCGGTTCATGGCCGCCGCCCTGTCCCAGCGCGTGACCGGCGAAAAGGTCGAGGTCGAGGATGTCGACTGAGCCGCCGAGCGCCATGGCGAACGGAGCGTAGCGCGTGAGCCTTGCGGGAGAGACGGCGAAGCGCGGCCAGCCTTGCATCGCAAGGACTGACGGCGCGGCATTCACTCCCGCGCCCCGCGTCGTGCAGGGTAAGGTGTTCCCGGCGCTATGCCTTGCCGCCATCTCTCTCGCCGGTTGCCGGGCGGAGCCGGCGTCGAACCAATTCCCCGACGCCGAGCGCGACGTCGCGCCGATCGTGTCAGACCAGTTTTCCACCGAAGACGCCCGCGACCGGCTGGGCGAGGCCGAGGAAGTCATGCGCCTGTCGGGCGTGCGCGCGGGCATGTCAGTGGCCGACATCGGCGCTGGCGAGGGTTACTACACCGTGCGCCTCTCGCCCGTGGTCGGGCCCCGCGGACGCGTCCTGGCTCAGGACATCCTGGAAGATGTGCGCGACCGACTGGCCCAGCGCGTGCAACGCGAGGGACTTGATAATGTGTCGGTGCGCCTCGGAACCGCCGACGACCCCAAATTGCCCGGGAATTCGTTCGACCGTATCTTCCTGGTTCACATGTACCACGAGGTCACGAACCCCTACGCGTTCCTGTGGAACCTGCGGGAAGGCCTCAAGCAGGATGGTGAGGTGGTCGTGGTCGACGCCGACCGGCCGGCCCGCCGTCACGGCATGCCGCCAGCGCAACTGACGTGCGAGATGGCCGCGATCGGGCTTGACCCCGTACGGAAGGTCGATCTGACCGGCGGGGAAGCGTATCTGATGAGCTTCAGGGCCGCCCGGCCACGCCCCGAACCTTCGCAGATCAAGGCGTGCCCCGCGCCGCACAAGCAGGAACTTCCAGGGCCGCCTCGGCCCGCGGCGTAAGGTCTACAGCAGCCCCATTCGCCGGAGGCTGGTGCAATCGCTGTCGCCAAAGATCAGATGATCGACGACCATCAGGTCGATCGCCTCGGCCGCGAGCGCCAGTCGACGCGTTGCGCGGCAGTCGGCCTCGCTCGGCCGCGCATCGCCGCTGGGGTGGTTATGCGCCAGGACGACTCCGGCGCTTCCAAGGCGAGCAGCATCGCGGATGATGTCGCGGACCGGCATCTCGACCTCGCCAACGCCACCGTCATGGCTCGACAGCTGCATGCAGCGCGCCTCCTGATCGAGGTGCGCGACCCACAAACGCTCCTGCGTCGATGCGCCGGGCTCGGAAAGGCACTGCGCGAAGAAGCGGCGGGCCGCTTCATGGCCGTTGAGACGGGCAGGTGATTCGGCACGCTGGATCCGCATGCTCGCCTAGCTAGGGG
Organism: Sphingomonas rhizophila; assembly: GCF_014396585.1. Taxonomy (GTDB): domain Bacteria; phylum Pseudomonadota; class Alphaproteobacteria; order Sphingomonadales; family Sphingomonadaceae; genus Sphingomicrobium; species Sphingomicrobium rhizophilum. The sequence goes on along the minus strand of NZ_CP060717.1, from coordinate 1,589,611 downwards.
GCCCGGCCCGAACAGGCCAAGGCAACTTGGTCCAAAATCGAGCGAAGACGCAGCAACTTGCGCTGGACGAGGGAGCACGAGCGGGTAGGGTGAGGCCATGCGCACCTATCTCGACGTCATGCAGCGGATCCTCGACGAGGGCGTTCCGCAGAGCGACCGAACCGGCACCGGGACCCTGTCGCTGTTCGGTGCGCAGATGCGGTTCGACCTGTCGCGAGGCTTTCCGCTGCTGACGACGAAGAAGCTCCATTTGCGATCAATCATCGTCGAACTGCTGTGGTTCTTGCGTGGCGACACCAACGTCCGCTGGTTGCAGGACCGCAAGGTCAGTATCTGGAACGAGTGGGCGGACGACAACGGCGATCTCGGCCCTGTCTATGGCAAGCAATGGCGCGACTGGGAGGCGGCGGACGGTCGGCACATCGACCAGATTCGCGAGCTGATTGCGCTCATCAAGCGCGATCCCTCGTCGCGGCGCCAGATCGTTACTGCGTGGAATCCCGGTGAGATCGACCGGATGGCGCTGGCCCCTGTCACTGCCTGTTCCAGACCCAGGTCGCTGCCGGCCGGCTCAACCTGCAGCTCTACCAGCGCAGCGCCGACTTCTTCCTCGGCGTGCCATTCAACATCGCCAGCTATGCGTTGCTTACCCACATGCTTGCCCGTGCCTGCGACCTGCAGCCTGGCACGTTCGTATGGACCGGCGGCGATGTTCACCTGTACTCGAATCATCTCGACCAGGCGCGCGAACAACTCTCACGGGCACCGCGCGCCTTGCCGAAGTTGGTGATCAAGGATCGCGGACAGGACATCGACACGTACGAGCCCGAAGACTTTGCGTTCGAGGCCTACGATCCCCACCCGCACATCGCCGCACCGGTCGCGGTCTAGCGGCGGTCGAACAGGCCGGCCAGCAGGCCCGGCATCTCATCTGGCGTGACCGTGCTCCAGTCGACGGTGATGTCGGGGGCGATGCCTTCGATCTCGTTGATCCCGGCGCCGGTGTAGCGGCTGCAGTTCGGCATCATGATGTGAAGGTTGGCCGCCTTGAGCGCGATGGCGCTTCCGCCGTCGATGTAGCCGCAACCGGCACCAAAAGTCCGCTCGCCGGCGATCATCGCGCGCCCGTTATCCTTCAGCCAGGTGACGAATTCCTCCGTGGCAGAGGCCGACCGGCGGTCGGTCAGGATCGCCAGCGGCCCCGTCCAGGTGCCGGTTCCGGCCATCGTCTCGGTCTCGGCCGAGCCGGCATAGATGGGGCAGGGGCGTTCGCCTTTCCAGACGGCGGACCGATCGCACGCTGGACCGACGCGGCGTGGTGCCTGCCGCTTGAGGGTGCCGCTGGCGAACATCGCCGCGACTTCGCTGCTCCATTCGCTGCCGCCGCCATTGCCGCTGACATCGACGACCAGCTTGCGAACGCCGCGCTGCCGCAGCGTGCCGATCAGTGTCGTCAGCTGACGATTGAGTTCCGCCCGTGTCGCCAGCTGCAATGCACGCGAATCCATGCCGGGCTTCGCAACGATCTTGCAGGCACTCAGATAGCGGTCTTCGCCGAAGGCGGGGATGCGGACGATGCCGATGTCGCCAATCTGGCCGGCCACGAATGGGCCATCAGACAACGGTTTCCAGCCGGCTGCCTTGACGTAGGGCAGGCGCGTTGCCGCCTTTCCGTCAGCGTAATGCGCCTCACCGCACTTGGGGCGTGCCTCCGTCGGCCCATCGGCATTGCTCTGACGGGGCAGCAGGCCGGCACTCGATGGCGGCGGTCCGACCTGAAGCTGCAGGTGCGGGTCGTCAAACGCGTCGATCAACTTGGCAAAGACCAGCGCCGCTTCGACATCACTCTGTGCCTTGTCCAGCATGGCGCCGATCTGGGCGTCGGCGCGAGCGAGGTTGAACGTGCGCCGGTCGACCTGCCAGTCGAGGTTGGCATAGCCTTGGGCGAGGCCAACCTTTACGCGCTCAAAGTCAGCCTTCCAGGCCGACCGGTCGAAACCGGGGTCGCTCGCGGTGGCGAGGGCGGGAACCGATATCAGTCCGATGGCGGCAGCAAGATGCGTCAGTGTCATACGACACTAATACACCGAAGCCCCTCAACTTTCAAGCGCTGCTTCTTTTCCGCATTTTACACGCAACCCAAACGTTTCGCCTTCGTTCGTTCAGCGCAGAGACAGGAGAACATCCCATGGTTCGCAAAGTAATGACCCTGGTGCTGATCGGCAGCAGCCTGGCAATCGCGGCTTGCAACACCGTTCGCGGTGCGGCTGCGGACGTCAATTCGGCTGCGAACGCGGTAGACAACGCCACGTAAGACTGGCCATGGTCGTTACGCCTATACAAAGGAGTTCGACCATGGTTTCCAAAGTGACGGCGGCGCTGCTCGTCTGCAGCGCTCTCGCACTCGCGGCTTGCAACACCGTTCGTGGCGCTGCCGCTGACGTGAATTCGGCCGCCAATTGCGCGGAAAACACGATCAATACCGGCTACTGCAAGTAATCCCGGACTGCCTTCCGCCAAGAGTGCAGTGATCGACAAGAAGCCCCGCCGGTGAAAGCCGCGGGGCTTTTTTTTCTCACTCTCTTCGCCATCCGGCATTGGCAATTTCAAGCGCGGCAGGCCATGGTGCCGGGATGTTGCTTCGGTTTCCCGGGTATCCGTTTCGTTGACCGATCCAGATGACGACACGCTAGGGTTCATCGTCGCCAGCTTCCCTCCATTTGGGCGCTGGAACTTCTGTTGACCCTGAAGCGAGCCGGCGGAGCTTGCAGCCACGCCAATCTCATCGAGCGGCTGCGTGCGAGCGAGCATGTCGTCGGACGTGCGCTGGAATCGTTGACCGCTGCCGGGCTGGTTTCCAACGACCTCGACACGGCCGTCTACATGCCGTCCAGCCGGGCCGTCGGCGCGAGCGTTGACCGGGCGGAAGAGCTTTACCAGCGCAAGCCCAACGCCGTGCGCCGCGCGATCATCGGCGCGCACTCGAACAGCCTGGCCGCCTTTGCCGACGCGTTCAAACTCCGAAAGGCCGACGATGACTGAGGCATTCCCCGGCGTGGTCTACGTCCTCTGCCTGTTGACCAGTACGGCGTGCGCCCTTCTGCTGGCCCGAAGCTATTGCCGCCACGGCATGTCGCTTCTCTTGTGGAGCAGCATTTGCTTCACTTTTCTGGCCGCCAACAATCTTGTCCTCGTCATCGACCTGCTGATTTGGCCGGACGGCGACCTGCGCACCTTGCGAGCCTCGCTGGCCCTGGCGGCCTCGGCATCGCTTATCTGGGGCGTGATCTGGGACACGGGGAGGACTGCGAAATGAGCACGCTCTACATTTTCCTGTCGGGCAGCAGCGTATTCGGCTTCTTCATTTGCGCGCTCTTCTTTTTCAGCTTCTGGTGGCGGTCGCACGACGATCTGTTCATCGCCTTCGCGATCGCCTTCGCGCTTCTGGGCACGGGGCAGGCCGTCCAGATCCTCGCCAACATCCCGGACGAGGACCGAAGCTATATCTACCTGTTCAGGCTGACCGCATTCGCCATCATCCTTTTCGCCGTCGGCCGCAAAAACCTGCGAGCGGCCTGACGTGGTTCCCAAGGATTAGCTGTTTTTGACTTTCACGGGCGATCAATTTCGAAGCGCAACAACCTGATCGACCATTCGTGCCCTCGCCAACATCGCGGAAGCCGAGAGCAACTCGGGAGAGAGGATTCGTTCTGCAGCGCGGCGTAAACGTCGTCCAGCATTCGAACGAGACCGTGATACGGTGTGTGCTGGAACACCTTGTCGCGAAATCCACGAAGACCAGCGCGGGTCATTCCTATACCGGACGATATCAACTCAAACGGAGCCCGCTTGCCGACGTTTTGCCCGCCCGTCACGCGCAGGAAGGGGTTGAACAGTTCCGTTTCAGCGGTGGCGAGACTGCCCCGCACCGTGATCGCGAAAGCCGGCGGATTGATGTCGGGCGAAAGCTTGAGTCGGCCACGCACCGGGCCGTCGGTAATGATGCAGTCCAGAAGATCGTAACCTACCCGCCGGTTTCCGCTCGCGTTGCGAAGCGTTCCTTTCAGCCCGTTAGCCTCTTCTTGTCCGGCCAAGAATAGCCAGGCGCCGCACATGTGGGGAAGGAAATCATGGACGGCGCCTCCGGGAAGCTTGACCCCGCTATCGCCAAGGTTGAGATCGCCAAACGGCCCGTTGGCCAGGTCCAGCGAAAGCTCGATGTCCACTTCGCGAACCCTGCCGAGTGTTCCAGCGTCGATCAGCGGGTGAAGCGCGAGAACATTCTCATTCCACATCGTATTGGCGCTCTCGACAAGCACCAACTTTCGTCCGGCAGCCTCTTCTAGCAGCGCCGCACTGTCGGCGGCGTTTGCCGTCATGGGCTTTTCACAGATGACATGACTCCCCGCGGCCATCGCCAGCCGGATGAGCTCTTCGTGTGTGCCGGGGGGCGTTAATACGTGAACCACATCGGGCTTGGCCTTGGTCAGCATTTCGGCAGTATCGGTAAAGCTAGATGATGCCCGGTACCGATCGCAGAAAAGAGCGGCAGTCGATGCCGAACGGTCAACCGCTGCAACGAACTTCGCGCGGGGGAGGCTGAAATGAACCGCACATGTTCGTGCGCGATTGCTCCGCACCCGACGATTGCAGTTCTCAAGGGTGCCGGCAATTGTCCCGCCATTCTACCAAGACTTCAGTTGGCCAGTCAGACCCGTTCGCCGCTTCTTCGGGTGGGTATGAGCGCAAAGATTCCTTGTCAATCGTGCGTCCGAACGGCACCGTCTTGGCCGCTATCCCGGTTTACATCAGGACGATCTGCAGTGGCCGAACTTCGATGCAATCGACCCTGATGTTTCACGGGATCGGCATTCCAGGACATCCGATGGAGCCGGGAGAAGAAAACTATTGGATCAACTGGGACCAATTTGACGCTATTGTCGATTATTGCGCAAAGCTCCCTCCCGATGAGGTCAATTTCACCTTCGATGATGGTAATCAGTCCGATCTCGAAGCAGCGCGACGAATGCGTGCGCAGGGGGTCGACGGCAGCTTTTTTGTCCTCGTCGGGCGGTTGGGGGCACCGGGTTACTTGACGGAAGCCGAGGTTGGCGAACTCTTGGATCTTGGGATGGAAGTCGGCTTGCACGGCCGCAACCATATCGACTGGCGCAAGGCGGATGACGCGACGTTGAACAGCGAGATTGACCGCGCCGCCGAAGAACTCGGAGAGCTTTGCGGACGACCGGTCGAAGCGGTCGCCATTCCCTACGGCCACTACGATCGACGCGTTTGGACCTATCTCGAGCGGTCCCCCTTCAGGCGGATCCATACCTCTGATCGCGGCCGCTCCAGGCCTGTTGACCGCTTCGTCCGACGCGAGCCGGTCATGCGTTGGCATGATATTGCTGATGTGGTTGAGCTGATCGCAGGGAAGGCCTCGCCGGCCAAACGACTGCGCCAGGCAGTCATGCCGCGCCTCAAGCGCTTGGCGTAGAAGCTCCGGCGGCTGGACTGCGCTCACACCAAGCCAGCATCTCCCGTCTCGGCCAGACGATCGACCAGCAGGTTGGCACATATTTGCCCTGCTCATAAAGCGCGCGGCGGGTGGGGGATGTCGCGGTCGATGACTTGATGTCGAAAGGTGTCGTCCCGTGGCGAACCATCAGGGCACCGCCTTCAACGGGAACGCGCCGCAGATAATCCAAACGCGGCGACACCTCGGCCAACGCCGGGTCGTAAAACCAGCTCGTTGCGATGAAGCCAGCGACTTCTGGCAAGGCCGTCAGCAGGTCTCCCACCTCGGCATAGCACCGGTCCCAGCCCTTTTCATTGAACTCGTCTAAATAGCGATCTTCGGTGTGAGGCCGAAACCAGGGCCGTGAAATCGCGTGCCATGCAAGTCGTGGAGATTTTCCAGCTATCGAAACGACGGTCTTCAATCCTGGTCGCTCCGCCAAATCGACGACCTGGGCGCCGCATGGCACAGTCATTCCCGTGACGAAGCGGTAATCCTTGAGGAAATGATCGTCCGGATAACGGTAACTCGCGTCGAGATCGCTTGAGAGGAAATCCAAAAGGTGACGGAGAGCCACTTCGCTTCGTTCACCGACCCTGGCCGTTAGTCCCTGCCGCAGCCGATCCGCGTTGCTGGCGGCCAGGCCCGCGATCGTCGCGCGAGATGCGGTCCTCGCCTGCTCGGAAGGTAAAGCGGCCACAGCCTTGAGCGCCGCTTTCGCCTCCTTGCCAACATCCTCAAAACCATAGGTTCGGCCATTTGTCGGCAACCGGCTTTTGGCTTGGTTGACCAATTCGACTTCGTGTGGCGCCAACTCTGCGACTAATGCCGCGTGCAGCCGGTCGAATTCTTTCGCAAGCTCTGACATTCGAATTGGCTCTCCCATCGCGTAAAGCAGCGCGCTTCTGGGGGCCAATGTCAACCCGACGGCACTGGGGTGTATCGCCCCGCGACGGGAATTGTAGGCGTTACATCATGAAAAAGGCCGCCGCTCTGGGAAGAGCGACGGCCTTTTCGCTTAGCATTTACCGCGACGATCAGTCGTTGAGGTAGTCGCCCGCGTCGGCGTCCGTGCCGGTGCCCGAGGTGACGACCTCGGCCAGCGGATCCGGACCCGTGGCGCTGGCGTCGCGCGGGCTTTGGGCCAGCTCGGCGGCATGCTCTTCCTCGGCGCTGTTCGGCGCGATCAGCGCTTCCTGCAGCTTGCGCTGCGCGGCACGGAGCGAGGCATCGCGGCTGGTGGCCGCAACGCGCAGGCGGTTCATGCCGGCACCGGTTCCCGCCGGGATCAGGCGACCGACGATGACGTTCTCCTTGAGACCGTTCAGCGTATCGATCTTGCCCTGGACCGACGCCTCGGTGAGGACGCGGGTCGTTTCCTGGAAGGACGCCGCCGAGATGAAGCTGCGGGTCTGCAGCGACGCCTTGGTGATGCCGAGCAGCACCGGGCGGCCCTGCGCGGGCGTCTTGCCCTTGCCGAGCTTCGAGTTCTGCTCGTCCATTTCCTCGCGGTCGACCTGTTCGCCGGCCAGGAGGACGGTGTCGCCTCCGTCGGTGATCTCAACCTTCTGCAGCATCTGGCGAACGATCACCTCGATGTGCTTGTCGTTGATCTTCACGCCCTGCAGTCGATAGACTTCCTGAATCTCGCTGACGAGATATTCGGCCAGCGCTTCCACGCCGAGCACTTCGAGGATGTCGTGGGGATCGGGCGAACCACCGACGAGGTTGTCGCCGCGCTTGACGTAATCGCCTTCCTGGACGTCGATCACCTTCGACTTCGGGACGAGGTATTCGACCTCCTCCGACCCGTCCTCGGGGATGATCGCGATCTTGCGCTTGGCCTTGTAGTCCTTCTTGAAGCTGACCTTGCCGCTGACCTTCGCGATGATCGCGTTTTCCTTCGGCTTGCGGGCTTCGAACAGCTCGGCGACGCGCGGCAGACCGCCGGTGATGTCACGGGTCTTGGCGGCTTCACGCGGCATGCGGGCGAGCACTTCGCCGGCCTCCACGGTCGCACCGTCCTCGACCGCGACGATCGCGCCCGGCGCCAGTCGATAGACGCCGGCCTCGGCCGCGTCGGCACCCGTCAGGGTGAGGCGCGGACGAAGGTCTTCCTTCTTCGACTTGGCGATGTCGTCGTTGACGACGCGCTGGGTGATGCCGGTCGACTCGTCGGTCTGTTCCGTCATCGTGCGGTTCTCGATCAGGTCCTGGTACTTCACCGTACCGGCCCGCTCGGTGATGACCGGGCTATACGACGGGTCCCATTCGGCGATCCGGTCGCCGCGGCTGATGATGTGACCGCTTTCGACCATCAGGTGCGCACCGTACGGAATACGGTGGGTGCTGAGTTCACGGCCGTCCATGTCGAGGATCGCGATCTCGCCCGAACGCGACAGCGAGATGTGCCGGCCGCGCGGGTCGGTGATCGTCGGCATGTCGCGAAGCTCGATCGTGCCGTCGACCGGCGCCTCGAGGTTCGACTGCTCGTTGAGCTGCGCCGCGCCGCCGATGTGGAAGGTCCGCATCGTCAGCTGGGTGCCCGGCTCACCGATCGACTGGGCGGCGATGACGCCGACGGCTTCACCGATGTTGACCGGCGTACCGCGGGCAAGGTCACGGCCGTAGCACTTGGCGCAAACGCCCTGCTGCGACGCGCACACCAGCGGCGAGCGGATCTTCATGCCCTGAAGGCCGAGCGCCTCGATCTGGGCGACCATCGCTTCGTCGAGCAGCGTGCCTTCTTTGATCAGGACGTCGTTGGTCTTCGGATCGACGATGTCCTCGGCCGTGGTGCGGCCAAGCACGCGATCGCTGAGCGAGGCGATCACCGCGCCGCCCTGAACGATGGCGCGCATCTCCAGCATGCGGTCGGTGCCGCAATCTTCCTCGATGATCACCGCGTCCTGCGACACGTCGACGAGGCGGCGGGTCAGGTAGCCCGAGTTCGCCGTCTTAAGCGCCGTGTCGGCCAGGCCCTTGCGGGCGCCGTGGGTCGAGTTGAAGTATTCAAGGACGGTCAGGCCTTCCTTGAAGTTCGAGATGATCGGCGTTTCGATGATCTCGCCCGACGGCTTGGCCATCAGGCCGCGCATGCCGGCAAGCTGCTTGATCTGCGCCTGCGAACCACGAGCGCCCGAGTGGGCCATCATGTAGATCGAGTTGATCGGCGCCTCGCGGCCATCCTCGCCCTTTTTCACGGACGAGATTTCCTTCATCATGGCCGTGGCGACCTGGTCACCGCAACGCGACCAGGCGTCGATCACCTTGTTGTACTTTTCCTGCTGGGTGATCAGGCCGTCCTGGTACTGCTGTTCATAGTCCTTCACCAGGCTACGAGTTTCGTCGACCAGGCCTTCCTTCGATGCCGGGATGACCATGTCGTCCTTGCCGAACGAGATGCCGGCCTTGAAGGCGTGACGGAAGCCGAGGCCCATGATCGCGTCGGCGAACAGGACGGTCTCTTTCTGGCCGGTGTGGCGATAGACGGTGTCGATGACGTCGCCGATCTCCTTCTTGGTGAGAAGGCGGTTGACGGTCTCGAACGGCACCTTGTGGCTCTTCGGCAGCGTTTCGCCGAGCAGCATGCGGCCCGGGGTCGTTTCGAAGCGCTTCATATACTGCTTGCCGGCCTCGTCCGTCTGCGGGACGCGGCTGACGATCTTGGAGTGGAGCGTCACCGCCCCGGCCGACAGCGCCTGGTGAACTTCGGTCATGTCGGCGAGCAGCGAGCCTTCGCCCGGTTCGCCTTCCTTCTCCATCGACAGGTAATAGAGACCCAGCACCATGTCCTGCGAAGGCACGATGATCGGCTTGCCGTTGGCGGGCGACAGGATGTTGTTGGTGCTCATCATCAGGACGCGCGCTTCCAGCTGGGCTTCGAGGCTCAGCGGAACGTGCACGGCCATCTGGTCACCGTCGAAGTCGGCGTTGAACGCCGAGCAGACCAGCGGGTGAAGCTGGATCGCCTTGCCCTCGATCAGCACCGGCTCGAACGCCTGGATGCCGAGGCGGTGGAGCGTCGGCGCGCGGTTGAGGAGGACCGGGTGCTCGCGAATGACTTCGTCGAGGATGTCCCAGACTTCCTTGCGCTCCTTCTCGACCCACTTCTTGGCTTGCTTCAGGGTCATCGACAGACCCTTGGCGTCGAGGCGCGAGTAAATGAACGGCTTGAACAGCTCGAGCGCCATCTTCTTCGGCAGGCCGCACTGGTGCAGCTTGAGTTCCGGGCCGGTCACGATGACCGAACGGCCCGAATAGTCGACGCGCTTGCCGAGCAGGTTCTGCCGGAAGCGGCCCTGCTTGCCCTTGAGCATGTCGGACAGCGACTTCAGCGGACGCTTGTTGGCGCCGGTGATGGTGCGGCCGCGGCGGCCGTTGTCGAACAGCGCGTCGACGGCTTCCTGAAGCATGCGCTTTTCGTTGCGGACGATGATGTCCGGCGCGCGCAGCTCCATCAGGCGCTTGAGGCGGTTGTTGCGGTTGATGACGCGGCGATAGAGGTCGTTCAAATCCGACGTCGCGAAGCGACCCCCGTCCAGCGGCACCAGCGGGCGCAGCTCGGGCGGGATTACCGGAATTACCTCGAGGATCATCCATTCCGGCTTGTTGCCGGAGTCGATGAAGCTCTCGACGACCTTCAGCCGCTTGATGATCTTCTTTGGCTTGAGTTCCGACTTGGTGACCGCCAGCTCGTCGAGCAGCTCCTTGCGCTCGCCTTCGAGGTCGAGGTCCATCAGCATGGTGCGAACGGCCTCGGCGCCGATGCCGGCCGAGAAGGCGTCCTCGCCGAACTCGTCCTGCGCGTTGAGCAGCTCGTCCTCGGTCAGAAGCTGGTACTTCTCCAAGCTGGTGAGGCCCGGTTCGATGACAACATAGCTTTCGAAGTAGAGGATGCGCTCCAGCTGCTTCAGCTGCATGTCGAGCAGCAGGCCGATGCGCGACGGCAACGACTTCAGGAACCAGATGTGGGCGACCGGCGCGGCCAGCTCGATGTGGCCCATGCGCTCACGGCGGACCTTCGAGACGGTAACTTCGACACCGCACTTCTCGCAGACGATGCCCTTGTACTTCATGCGCTTGTACTTGCCGCACAGGCATTCGTAGTCCTTGATCGGACCGAAGATGCGCGCGCAGAACAGGCCGTCACGTTCCGGCTTGAACGTGCGATAGTTGATCGTCTCCGGCTTCTTGATCTCGCCGAACGACCACGACCGGATCTTGTCCGGCGACGCAATGCCGATGCGGATCTGGTCGAAGGTTTCCGGCTTGGCCACCGGGTTCGCGAAGTTGGTCAGCTCGTTCATAGATTTCATTCCTTCACTCCCCGGCCGCGATGGGCCGGGGGTAGAGAACATCATTATTCGGCGGCGATGGCGGTCGGTTCGGCGTCCGGATCCTCGATCGAGTCCAGCTCGACGCTGAGGCCCAGCGAGCGCATCTCCTTGACGAGCACGTTGAAGCTCTCCGGAATGCCCGCTTCGAACGTGTCGTCGCCCTTGACGATCGCCTCGTAGACCTTGGTGCGGCCGATGACGTCGTCCGACTTCACCGTCAGCATTTCCTGCAGCGTGTAGGCGGCGCCGTAGGCCTGGAGCGCCCAGACCTCCATTTCGCCGAAGCGCTGGCCGCCGAACTGCGCCTTGCCGCCCAGTGGCTGCTGGGTGACCAGGCTGTACGGCCCGATCGAACGCGCGTGGATCTTGTCGTCGACCAGGTGGTGGAGCTTCAGCATGTAGATGTAGCCCACGGTCACCTTGCGATCGAACGCCTCGCCGGTACGGCCGTCGAACAGCGTGACCTGGCCCGAGGTATCGAGACCGGCCTTTTCCAGCATCGCCGACACGTCGGCCTCGCGGGCGCCGTCGAACACCGGGGTGCCCATCGGGACGCCGCCGACCAGGTTGGCCGCCAGCTCCATCACGCCCTCATCGCTGCGGGCGTCGATGTCCTTGGCGTAATTGTCGCCGTAGATGTCCTTGAGCTTCTCGCGGATTTCCTTCGCGTCCTTGCCGCTGATCTCCGCCCCGCGGCCGTGCATGCCTTCCAGCATCTCGCCGATCTGCTTGCCAAGGCCGCGCGCGGCCCAGCCAAGGTGGGTTTCGAAAATCTGCCCGACGTTCATGCGCGACGGCACGCCCAGTGGGTTCAGCACGATGTCGGCGTGGGTGCCGTCCTCCAGGAACGGCATGTCCTCGACCGGAAGGATCCGGCTGATGACGCCCTTGTTGCCGTGACGGCCGGCCATCTTGTCGCCCGGCTGCAGCTTGCGCTTCACCGCGACGAAGACCTTGACCATCTTCAGCACGCCCGGGGCCAATTCGTCGCCGGCCTCGACCTTCTGCACCCGGTCCTCGAACTTGCGGTCGATGACCTGGACGCTCTCGTCGTACTGGGCCTTCAGCGCCTCGAGGTCCGACTGGCGGGCGTCGTCCTTGACGGCGACCTTCCACCATTCGTGCTTCGGGGTTTCCTCCAGCATCGCCTCGTCGACCGTGGCGCCCTTCTTCATGCCCTTCGGCGCCGCGGTGGCGGTTTGGCCGATCAGCATTTCGCGAAGACGGGTGAAGGTGGCGCGGTTGAGGATCGCCTTCTCGTCGTCGGCGTCCTTCTTCAGGCGTTCCTTTTCCTCGGTCTGGATGGCGCGCGTACGGTCATCGATGTCGATGCCGTGACGGTTGAACACGCGCACCTCGACGACCGTCCCGGCAACGCCCGGCGGCAGGCGGAGCGAGGTGTCGCGCACGTCGCTGGCCTTTTCACCGAAGATCGCGCGGAGCAGCTTTTCTTCCGGAGTCATCGGGCTTTCGCCCTTCGGCGTGATCTTGCCGCACAGGATGTCGCCCGGCTCGACCTCGGCACCGATGTAGACGATGCCCGCCTCGTCGAGGTTGCGGAGCGCTTCCTCGCCGACGTTGGGGATGTCGCGGGTGATGTCTTCCGGCCCCAGCTTGGTGTCGCGGGCCATGACTTCGAATTCCTCGATGTGGATCGAGGTGAAGACGTCGTCCTTCACGATGCGTTCGGAAATGAGGATCGAGTCCTCATAGTTGTAGCCGTTCCACGGCATGAACGCGACGAGCACGTTGCGGCCGAGCGCCAGCTCGCCGAACTGGGTCGAGGGACCATCGGCGATGATCTCGCCGGTCTCGACCGTGTCACCGACCTTCACCAGCGGACGCTGGTTGATGCAGGTGTTCTGGTTCGACCGCTGGAACTTCATCAGCGTGTAGATGTCGACGCCCGATTCACCGGCGCGAAGTTCGCCGGTGGCGCGGATGACGATACGGCTGGCGTCGACCTGGTCGACGATGCCGGCCCGGCGGGCGGCGATCGCCGCGCCCGAATCGCGGGCGACGGTCTCTTCCATGCCGGTGCCGACCAGCGGCGCGTCGGCCTGCAGCAACGGCACGGCCTGGCGCTGCATGTTCGAACCCATCAGCGCGCGGTTGGCGTCGTCGTTCTCCAGGAACGGGATGAGCGACGCGGCGACCGACACCAGCTGCTTGGGGCTGACGTCCATCAAGGTGATGGTGTCCCGCGGCGCCATCAGGAAGTCACCGGCGCGACGGCTGGAGACGATTTCCTCGAGGAAGGCGCCATTCTGGTCGAGCTCGGCGTTGGCCTGCGCGATGGTGTGCTTGGCCTCTTCCATCGCCGACAGGTAGACGACCTCGTCGGTCACCTTGTTGTCGACGACCTTGCGATAAGGCGTTTCGATGAAGCCGTACTTGTTGACGCGGCTGAACGACGCCAGGCTGTTGATCAGGCCGATGTTCGGGCCTTCCGGCGTTTCGATCGGGCAGATGCGGCCATAGTGCGTCGGGTGAACGTCGCGGACTTCGAAGCCGGCGCGCTCACGGGTGAGGCCGCCCGGCCCGAGCGCCGAGACACGGCGCTTGTGGGTGACTTCCGACAGCGGGTTGGTCTGGTCCATGAACTGCGACAGCTGGCTGCTGCCGAAGAATTCGCGCACGGCGGCCACCGCCGGCTTGGCGTTGATCAGGTCGTTCGGCATGACCGTCGACACGTCGACGCTGCTCATGCGCTCCTTCACCGCGCGTTCCATGCGCAGCAGGCCGACGCGATACTGGTTTTCCAGCAGCTCGCCGACCGAACGGACGCGGCGGTTGGCGAGGTTGTCGATGTCGTCGATCTCGCCCTTGCCGTCCTTCAGGTTCACCAGTTCCTGGACGACCGCGATGATGTCTTCGCGGCGCAAAGTGGTGACCGTGTCCTCGGCGTCAAGGCCAAGGCGCATGTTCAGCTTGACGCGGCCCACGGCCGAAAGGTCGTAGCGCTCGGCGTCGAAGAACAGGCCGTAGAACAGCGCGTCGGCGGTCTCGCGCGTCGGCGGCTCGCCGGGGCGCATAACGCGATAGATGTCGGCCAGCGCCTGGTCGCCGTCCTCGGCCTTGTCGGCCTTCAGCGTGTTGCGGATCCAGGGACCGGTGTTGACGTAGTCGATGTCGAGCAGCTCGAGGCGGTCGACACCGGCCTTGTCGAGCTTCTCCAGGTTCTCGGCCGAGATCTCGTCACCGGCCTCGACGTAGATTTCGCCGGTCTTCTCGTTGATCAGGTCATAGGCCGAGAAGCGGCCGAAGATTTCCTCGGTCGGAATGATGACGTTCTTGAGGCCATCCTTGCCGGCGGCATTGGCCTTGCGCGGGGTGATCTTCTCGTGCGCCTTGAAGATGACCTCACCGCTGTCGGCGTCGACCACGTCGTGAGTCGGCTTCTGCCCGCGCCAGCCTTCGGCGGCGTAGGGGATCTGCCAGCCGTTCGAACCACGAACGTAGGTCAGGCGGTTGTAGAAGGTGTTGAGGATTTCCTCGCTCGACAGGCCCAGCGCATGGAGCAGCGCGGTCACCGGCAGCTTGCGCTTGCGGTCGATCCGGACGTTGACGATGTCCTTGGCGTCGAATTCGAAGTCGAGCCACGAGCCGCGATACGGGATGACGCGCGCGGCGAAGAGATACTTGCCCGACGCGTGGGTCTTGCCGCGGTCATGGTCGAACAGGACACCCGGCGAACGGTGCATCTGCGACACGATGACGCGCTCGGTGCCGTTGACGATGAAGGTGCCGTTGCCCGTCATCAGGGGCATGTCGCCCATGTAGACGTCCTGCTCCTTGATATCGATGACCGACTTGGCTTCGGTGTCGGGATCGATCTCGAAGCTGGTCAGGCGCAGGGTGACGCGCATCGGCGCGGCGTAGGTCAGGCCACGCTGGCGGCACTCGTCGGTGTCGAACTTCGGTTCTTCCAGCTCATAGCGGTCGAAGTCGAGGTGCGCGGTGCCCGCGAAATCCTGGATCGGGAAGACCGAGCGGAGGGTCTTTTCGAGACCCGAGACGTAGCCGATCGAAGGGTCGGAGCGGAGGAACTGTTCATAGCTCTCGCGCTGGACCTCGATCAGGTTCGGCATCTCGCTGATCTCATGGATGTTACCGAAGATCTTGCGGATGCGACGCGTGTTGGTGTGAACCGAACGGCCCGTCGAGGCCGGCACGTCTTTCGCTTTGGTCGCCATGTGTTTTCCTGCGCTCCGGACGCACGGCACCGCCGCGGCCCTCAGATAGAAGTCGGCGCGTTCCCCGTGTCCACCTCACCATACGTTCAGGCCGTTGCGCGGGATCGGCCCGTGTCCCGGTGAGGACAGGAAAGGCCCCGGGACGCACGAAATGGTGCGGCGGAGCCGATATTTGTTGGATAGGACCCATATAGGCCATGCAACCAAAAAGGAAAGAGGGCGTTTGCACTTTTCTGCCCGGCGTTGGACTGACCAGCCGGACGGGCCTTTTTTGGACGGAACAAACGAAATTCCATGTCGGTTATCCGACATTGGTAGTGGAGCGATTGTGTCGAAAACGGTTCTCATAGTCGAAGACGAAATCTTCGTGGCGATGGACATCGAACGGATCCTCGCCGACGCTGGCTATACGGTGACCGCGATTGCCGCGGACCGTCAGACTGCCCTGTCCAGTCCTGTCACGCCCGATATCGCGTTCGTCGACATCAACCTTCGCGACGGGCAGACCGGCCCGATTGTCGCGAACGAACTGGCGAACTTCGGTACCAAGGTGTTCTACGTCACGGCCAACCCGGCGCAGATCGAACCGATCGCGCCGACCGCCATCGGCTACATCCGCAAACCCTTCAGCGCCGAAGCCATCCGCGCCGCGGCCGACCTGGCGGCGAACGACGCCAACGCCTCGGGCCACGCCGAGATCACCCTGCTGCGCGGCGGCAGCGCCTAGAGCCTGATCATCGAGCTTGCGGGAAGATCAATTTCGACCCGCAGGCCGTCTTCGTTCCAGTGGCGTTCGGCCTTGCCGCCCAACTGCCGCTCGGCGCTCATTTCAATGAGACGGCTTCCGAACCCTGTCTTCCGTTCCTCCGACACCCTTGGGCCGCCTTGCTCGTGCCAGCGGATGCAGACGCGATCGGTCCCTTTTTCCATGTCGATTGCGACGCGGCCGTCCGGGACCGACAGCGCTCCATATTTCGCGGCGTTGGTGGCCAGCTCGTGAAACAGCAGGGCAAAGGGCGTAGCGGAGCGGTCGTCGATGTCGATATCGTCGCCGGTGATGCTGACACGCGTGCCGTCTTCGGACTGATAGGCGGAAAGCAGCTCCTCGAGCATCCCCTGCAGGCTCGATTGCCGCTTGGTTGGGCGCGACGCGTCGCTATGCGGCCGGACGAAATCATGCGCCTTGCCCAATGACATGACGCGTTCGCGAAGCTTGTCCGCGACCGGCCTGATCTCCGGATCCTCTCGGCTCGACAGGCCGATCAGCCCGTTGATCACCGCGAAGATATTTTTGATGCGGTGGCTGAGCTCGTGCGAGATCAGCTCGCGCTGCTCCATCGCCGTTTTCTGGTCGTGGATGTCCGTGCAGGTCCCGAACCAGCGCGTGATCTGCCCATCACTATCGCGCATCGGCAGGGCGCGTCCCAGCACCCAGCGATAATTCCCGTCCGCCGACCGCAATCGATATTCGATCTCGTAGGGCTCGCCCGTTTCCAGGCTGTGCCGCCACCGGGCCCACGCGCGCTCCTGGTCGTCGGGGTGGAACATGCCGTTCCACGCTTCGCCGTCGGTCGACCCCTCGGGCATCCCGGTGAATTCGTACCACCGCGCATTGTAATAATCATGATAGCCGTCGGGCAGCGTCGACCAGATCATCTGCGGCATCGTGTCCGCAAGGATGGTGAAACGCTGCTCGCGGTCATCGCGCTCGTCGCGCACCTGACGAGCCTCGGCCTCCAGCGCGACGCGAGCGCGCTTCTTCTCGACCAGGGTCATGACCGACTCCGCCAGGGTCAGCAGGCCCTCGTGCTGCAGCGGCGTCAGGCCGGGCCGCGGCTTGGTATCGATGATGCACAGGGCGCCCAGTGGCTGGCCGTCCGCTGACACCAGCGGCGCGCCGGCATAGAACCGGATGCCCGGCTCGCCCGTGACCAGGGGGTTATCGCGAAACCGATCGTCCGCCGTGGCGTCGGGAACGACCATGATATTCGCGCCGGTCATCGCGTGCGCGCAGAAGGATTGTTCGCGCGGGGTTTCCGTCGCTTCCAGGCCGGTGCGGGCAAGGAAGCGTTGGCGGCTATCTTCCACCAGGCTGACGAGCGCAATCGGCGCCTCGCAAAGCTCTGCCGCGAAGTCCGTGATCCTGCGCAAGCGCGGATCATTCAACAATATGTCGAATGCCGCCCGTTGTTCCGGTGTGTGATGGATGGTGACGGGAAGCTCCGTCTCACTAGTGACCGCTGACAAACATAACCTCCAACGACCGCATGGGTCGCATCGGTTCAGCGGTCAACGTCTTTCCGGCGGATCGGTTCATTTCGGCACCGCACTGCGCCGAAACGCATCAGGCCCCGATCATCACCGTCGATCCCACCCTGGTGACGCCGTAAAGCTTGGCGGCGAACTTGGCGGGCAGGCGAATGCATCCATGACTTGCCGGATATCCCGGGTTGGCGCCGGCATGCATCGCGATCCCGTAGTTGTCGAGCCGCTGCATGAACGGCATCGGCGCATTGTCGTATTTGCGGCTGCGGTGCATCGTCTTTTTCTCGAGGATCGGGAAGATGCCGGTCGGCGTGTCTTTCCCTGCCTTGCCGCTGGAAATGGTCGAATAGCCGAGCAGGCGATCGCCGCCGTAGACATAGGCCATCTGGTCGCTGAGGCTGACGACCACGCGCACCGGTTCGCCCGGGCGAGCGTCGGACACCCAGCGATACTGGCCGGGACGGAGCATCGCATCTCCCAGGTGATCCATCACGTCGCCGCGGGCGATGTCCGCCGCCTCGGCGGCCTGCGCCTTGGCTTCCGGCGTCTCGATGGTTGCTCCGGCAGGGGCAGCGGTTACCGCCAGGGCAAACGCCCCCGTAACCGCCAGCAGCTTCGCTAGCGACGTCATTTCACTCACTCTCACCAATGATTTTATCTGCATAATCAAAGCGGAAACTGGGTGAGAGTTCCAATCCGTCCCCAATCGCAACGAAATTTTGAAAGCCGGAGCCTTCCGGCCAAACTAAAAGGGCGGCCCGGTGAGGGCCGCCCTTCGCGTTGATCGTCCGGGCGAGTGGCCCGAAGAAGGTTACTTGAGCTCGACGGTGCCGCCGGCTTCCTCGATCTGCTTCTTGATCTTTTCGGCTTCGTCCTTGTTGACGCCTTCCTTGAGGGCCTTCGGAGCCGCTTCGACCAGCGCCTTGGCTTCGCCAAGACCCAGGCCGGTGATGGCGCGGACTTCCTTGATGACGTTGATCTTCTTGCCACCGTCGCCGGTGAGGATCACGTCGAACTCGGTCTTCTCTTCCGCGGCCGGAGCAGCGGCACCGGCGGCCGGGCCGGCAACGGCGACGGCAGCGGCGGCCGAAACGCCCCACTTTTCTTCGAGCAGCTTGGCGAGCTCGGCAGCTTCGAGGACGGTCAGAGCCGACAGGTCGTCGACGATCTTGTTCAGGTCAGCCATTTTATTCTCCTAGTGGGGCAAGGGCCCGAATGTCGTGCGTTGATGAAAAACTTAAGCTGCGGCCTTGGCGGCGAGAACGCGCGCCAGCTGGCCACCCGGCTCCTTGGCAATCCGGGCGATCTTGGTCGCCGGCGCCTGGATGAGGCCAATGAGGGTGCCACGAAGCTCGTCGAGCGACGGGAGCTGGGCCAGAGCCTTGATCCCATCGATGTCGAGCAGCGTGTCGCCCATCGCGCCACCGACGATCTCCAGACGATCGTTGGTCTTGGCGAACTCCACGGCCACCTTGGCGGCGGCCACGGGGTCGACCGAGGTGGCCAAAGCGGTCGGGCCAGTCAGCATTTCGCCGATCGGTCCGTACTTCGTGCCCTCGAGCGCGATCTTGGCAAGCCGGTTCTTCGCAACTTTGAACTGGGCACCGGCATCGCGCATCTTCAGGCGCAGGTCGGTCGATTGCGCGACCGACAGGCCGAGATTGCGGGTGATCACCACCACGCTGGTCTCGGTGAAGACGTTCTTCAGCTCGGCAACCAGATCGGCTTTTTGCGAACGATCCATGCCATACTCCTTTTCGGCCAAAGTGGTACTTTGGCCGAGGTTCAAACGACCTCGCCGCCGGTTGGCGACGAAGCATATTTGTCCGTGGGGATGGATCGGTGGCAGAGCCGTAGCTCCGCACGACAGGGCCGATGAAGGCCCCGAATGATTCAGTTCCCCGTCTAGGCCGCAGATTAAGAGGGAAACCCTCGGCGACTGTCTCGGACGAGTGTCCGTGGGGAGAACCCCGCGAACGACAGGCGGCCCACTAACCAGAATCGCCCCTGTGTCAAGATATTTAGCCCTCGTCCGGGGCGGCGTGTCGAGAACCGACCAGATCGCCGACACGACCACGGAGCCCTCGCCGACCGACGAGGCGACGCGTTTGACCGATCCGGCCCGAACGTCGCCGACCGCGAAGATGCGGTCGTGGGACGTGGCGTAGGGGAGGAGGCGCCGACGGCCTCGCCGGTCTTCACGAAGCCCTTGTCGTCCAGCTCGACCAGTTCGGACAACCAGCCGGTGTTGGGCGCGGCCCCGGCCATGATAAACAGCGCGTTGGTGTCGATCCGCCTCGCCTCGCCGCACGTGTCGATGGTGATCGCGTTGAGATCCTCGTCGCCGTGAAGCTCCGCGATCTGGCAGCCGTAGTGGACCGTGATGCGCTCGTCGGCGTCCAGCCGGCTCCGCAAATAGTCGGACATCGACGCCGCCAGCGAACGGCCGCGCACCAGCACGTGCACATGGCGCGCGTGACGCGACAGGAACATCGCCGCCTGGCCCGCCGAATTGCCTCCGCCGACGATGACCGCTTCGGTTCCGGCGCAGAAGCGTCCTTCCATCTCGGTCGCGGCGTAATAGACCCCGCGGCCCTCGAATTCCTGCAGCCGGGGAGGGGCAGGCGACGGTACTGGACCCCGGTGGCGACCAGCACCGCCCGGGCACAGATCATCTGCTCGCCATGATCGCGTTCGGCGCACAGCGACTGTCCGTCCAGCGCGGTCGCAAGGCCGGTAACCCGGCGCGGCATGGCGAAGCGGGTGCCGAACTTCATCGCCTGCACCTGGCCGCGCCAGACCAGGTCGGCGCCGGAGATTCCGGTCGGGAAACCCATGTAATTTTCGATCCGGCTCGACGTCCCGGCCTGGCCGCCGATCGACACGTCCTCGATCACGAGTGCTTCGATGCCTTCGGCGCCGGCGTAAACGGCCGCCGCCACCCCGGCCGGCCCGCCCCCGACGATCAGCAGATCGACCATTTCTCCGCACTCGATGGCAAGGTCGAGGCCGAGCAGTTGCGCGACCTTGCGCGGGGTAGGGTCGTCAATCACCCGGTCCTTGCCGAAAATGACTTTCGGGCCTGATCCGTCAACGCCGCAGCTGAGCGCGGCTTCGGCGGCCTCCGGGCTGCCGAGCTCGTGGCTCGCGTGCGGGATGAGGTTGCGGGTGGCGAAGGCGGCAACGGCCTGGACGGCGGGATCGCGTTCGGCGCCGATCAGCACCAGCGAACTGTCCCCGTCTTCGAACTGCGCGCGACGGCGCGCGGCGAACACTGACAGGATGATGTCGCTCATCTCCGGGGTCTTCGACATCAGGTCGAGCACCGCCTTGCGCGACGTTTCGATCACCCGCGTCGGCTTCGCGGCACGGAGGGCAAGGCTGTAGGCGCCGCCGTTGAGGAAAGAGATTTCGCCGACGAACTGGGTCGGCCCGATCGTGCTCTCGACGTAACGCTCGTTGGTGAACGGATCGACCAGCTCGATCTCGCCTTCCTCGACATAGATGAACTGGTCCATCGGATCCCCGATCCGCGACACCGTCTCGCCGGCTTCGAACAGTCGCTCATGGCCGGCCTTGCGCAACGCCTCGACATGCTCGGCGTGAAGCGGCGTTCGAGGCATCACCTTCAGGTCGTCAGCGATCTTTTCCATGAGTCCTCCCGCTTTCAGGACCTGAGGTAAGGTCTGCCAGCGCGACGCGAAAGGGTGGGCGCCGCTTGACAAGCCGGCGTGCCGCGCGCCCCATGCAGGGGTCCTGCATGGAAAGGCTTTTCATGGTCGGTCCGTTGACCCGGTGCGTTGGCCGCTGGCTCGCCATCCTGCTTCTCTTGCTGCCGGCGGCATCGGCAACGGCGTCGCCGGTCGTCCCGGAGCGCATCGTCGCGGTCGGCGACCTTCATGGCGACTTCGACGCGTGGCAGGCGATCGCCCGAGGCGCGCGGCTGATCGACTCCAGGGGGCATTGGGCCGGCGGGAAGGCGACGTTGGTCCAGACCGGCGACATCGTCGACCGGGGCCCCGACTCGCTTCGCATCATTCGCCATCTCCAGCAATTGGAGCGAGAGGCCAGGAAAGCCGGCGGCGAGGTCATCGTCCTGGTTGGAAACCACGAGGCGATGATGATGACCGGCGACCTGCGTTACGTCACGCCGGGGGAATATGCGGCGTTCGCCGACGCCAATTCGGAACGGCGGCGCGACCGGCTGTGGGATGCGCAGCGCAAGGCCATAATCGCCGACTACCGGAAGACCGACGTCACCCTGTCGGACACCGCCATTCGCGAGCGGTGGTACGCCGCAACGCCGCTCGGGATGATCGAGCACCAGACCGCGTGGGCTCCGACCGGGGAATTGGGCAAATGGCTGATGGAGCACAAGGCGGTCGTGCAGATCGGCGATACCATCTTCGTCCATGGCGGGATCAGCCCCGCCTACGCACCGGTCAGCGATAACGACATCAACCGTCAGGTCGCCCAGGCACTGGCCGCTCGCGACACTGGCCGAGAGGCCATCATCAACAGCGCCACGGGGCCGCTGTGGTACCGCGGGCTGGCCGGCCTGCCGCCGGAAACGCCCGTCAGGGGCGCGCCGCCGCTGCCGAGCGTGTCGGTGCAGCTCGACCGCCTGCTGAGCCTGCGCAAGGCGAGGCGGATCGTGATCGGCCATACGCCGATCCTGTCCGGCGTGACGGTGCAGGAAGCCGGCCGGCTCGGCCGTGTCGATAGCGGCGCCTCACGCGCCTACGGCGGCAAGCCCGGCTACCTCGAGATCATCGGAGGAAAGGCGACGGCGCACAGCGTCTCACGCCCATAGGGCGACGAAAGGGGCAGGCAATGAAGGGAAAGATGCTGTTTGCGGCGGCGCTGTTGTCCGCCTCGTCAACGGTCCATGCCGCCCCACCCGAACCGCTGTTCGCCGCCGACCAGCCGCTGGCGCTCGAAATCCGCGGAGCCATCCAGAAAATGATGCGCGGGGACCGCGACCGCAGCGACAGCGTACCCGGCACGGTGACCGTGAAATCGACCGGGGAAAGCCTGCCGGTGACGCTGGGCCTTCGCGGCATCACGCGCATGCGCAAGGAAACCTGCCAGTTTCCGCCGCTGCGCGTTTCCTTCACCAATCCCGCGCCAACATCGGTGTTTGCTCGTCAGGGCCGGCTGAAGCTGGTCACCCACTGCCGCAACGCCCAGGATTTCCAGCAGCACGTGCTCCTCGAATACGCCGCCTACCGGCTCTACAACCTTCTCACCCCGGTTAGCTTCCGGGCGCGGCTGGCCACCATCGATTATGTCGACGACGCCGGAAAGCCGATCACGTCCCGGGTCGGCTTCTTCATCGAGGACGACGGTTCCGCGGCCCGGCGAAACGGCCTCCGCAAGGCCCGAGTAGGGCAGCGTGTCCCGACCCGGCAGATCGACCCGGCCGCGGCGGCGCGCATGGTGCTGTTCGAATATATGATCGGCAACCTCGACTGGGCGCTGCAGGCCGGTCCGGCGGGCGAACCCTGCTGCCACAACGGTCGCTTGGTCCAGCCCGCCGTGGCAGGGCAGGGGCTGATCCCGATGCCCTATGACTTCGACTACAGCGGGCTGGTCGACGCGCCTTACGCCGTTCCGCCCGAAGGCTTCACCGAGGCGAGCGTCCGCGAACGCCGCTATCGTGGCTATTGCATCCATAACGATGCCGTCCTCGCAGCTGCCGGCGATTTCCGTGCCAGGCGCGGCGCATTTCTGGCCGAACTGAACGCGGTGCCCGGGCTCGACCGCCGCCGGGCGGCGAAGGCATCGGCCTACCTGGAGGAATTCTTCGCCCTGATCGCCACCGACCAGTCGGTGCGTGCCAGGGTGATCAACCGCTGCCTCAAGGTGTAGATCAGACAGCTGGCGGCGATGGTGGTGTCGCGGGCGGGACGGCGGTGCCGGCTGGTGGCGACGCGGGCGCGTTGGGATCCGGCCGGAAATCGCTAAGGTATCGCTTCATCCCCTCGCGCTCGCCATATTCGCTCCACCACAGCAAGACGAAGCACAGGTTGAAGGCGACCGACATCACCATCGCCAGCTCGACCGCGCCGATCCCGGAAGCCAGCCCAATCCCGACCGACAGCAGGATGAACAGCGCGTCGCCGCTGCTTTTCAGCGAATTCTTGAAGCGCACCGCACCGGCGATGCCGCCCAGCGCGAAGGCGAGGCTTAGCGAGTTCTGCACGACGACGACGATGGAGGTGACCACCAGCGGCAGGATGAGGATGGTGGAGATCAGCGACTGGTCATATTCGTCGCCGCTGCGCACGCCCATGTAGACCCAGCTGACCGGAATGGAGGTCAGCAGCGCCCCTCCGATGGCGACCGCCAGCCAGATCAGGCTTTCGCCGATATTCTTGACCTCGACCGGCTGGGTCTGGTTGCCGGCAAGAACGCCCTTCTCGGACTGGGTCAGGATCGCCTTCACCCCGCCAACCGGCATGTAATCATGGATCGACGGGAAGACGCGCAGGGCAAGCAAGGCGAGGCCGACGATGACGACGTAGTAGGTGATGAGCTTGGTCAGCAGTTTGAGCGCGTCCATCGTCTCCGTCCCCCCAGTGCGGGCCTAATCCGCCTCATCCTCGTTGCGATCGCGTTCCTCGACGTCCTGGTCGTAATCGTAATGCTCGATCGGCTGCAGCGCCTGAAACCTTTCATGGCCCGGCTTGGTCTTGAGCGGCGGCCATTCGACATCCGGAATCGGCAGCTTGGTGTCGGGCAGCTTGTCGAGCAGGTCGCGCAGCAGCGTCAGCCGGCCGATCGCCTGATTGTTGAAGTCGACCAGCGTCCACGGCGCATAGCTGGTGTGCGTCGCCATCAGCATCTCTTCGCGGGCGCGGGTGTAGTCGTCATATTTCTCGCGAGCGGCGAGGTCGACCGGCGACAGCTTCCAGCGGCGCAGCGGATTGTTGAGCCGATCCTCGAACCGCTCCTCCTGCTTCTCCTGGTCGCAGCACAGCCAATATTTGTAGAGCAGAATCCCCTCGTCGACGAGCAGCTTCTCGAACGCGGGAACGTTCTTCAGGAAATCCTTGGCCTCGCGCTCGGTGCAGAACCCCATCACTCGCTCGACACCGGCGCGGTTGTACCAGCTACGGTCGAACAGGACGATCTCGCCCGTAGCGGGCAAGTGCTCGGCGTAGCGCTGGAAATACCATTGGCCGCGCTCGCGGTCGCTCGGGGCCGACAGCGCGACGACGCGGCACTGGCGCGGGTTCAGCGTGTTCGCGAACATGTGGATCGAACCACCCTTGCCGGCGGTGTCGCGCCCTTCGAAAACGACCACCAGCCGCTGGCCGGTCTCGGCGATCCAGCGCGCGGCGTCGCTCAACTCGTGAAGCAACGGCTCGAGCAGGGCCTCGTATTTCTTCTTCTTGAGCTTTTCCACGGCGGTCCCCCGGCGATCAGGCTGCCCAATCGCGGGGCCAAATACAATCCGCTTAGCCCGGGTTATTGCCTTCGCTTGCCTTGGGCTCACCCTTCTCGGCAATTTCCAGCGCTTGCTGCCGACCGCGCGCGGCGAATTCGGCGTCGATGGCGGCCTCGGTCGTGCCCGCCAGCTCGGTGGGCGAGGCGAGAGGGTGTTCGTCCTCTGACGGGTCGTGCGGTTCGCGCTTCGGATCGTCGGTCATGGGCTGCTCCTTCCCCGCACCAACGCGCAAGGCCAAGAAAAAGGCCGGGGCGTTGCCACCCCGGCCTCGATCTTTTTCGGCGATGTCGACGCGCTTAGGCGCCGGCGACCTCGGTGGTGTCGATCTTGACGCCCGGGCCCATCGACGAGCTCAGCGCCACCTTGCGGACGTACTTGCCCTTGGCGCCGGTCGGCTTGGCCTTGACGATGGCGTCGACGAACGCGTCGAAGTTCGCCTTCAGGTCGGCCTCGGGGAAGCTGCACTTGCCGATGCCGGCGTGGATGATGCCGGCCTTCTCGACGCGGAATTCGACCTGGCCCGACTTGGCGTCGGTCACGGCCTGCGCGACGTTCGGAGTGACGGTACCCAGCTTCGGGTTCGGCATCAGGCCCTTGGGACCCAGCACCTTACCGAGGCGGCCGACGATGCCCATCATGTCGGGCGTGGCGATGACGCGGTCGAAATCGCTGCGGCCGCCCTGGATGGCTTCCATCAGGTCTTCGGCGCCGACGACTTCGGCACCCGCCTTGGTCGCTTCCTCGGCCTTGTCGCCGCGGGCGAACACGGCGACGCGGACGTCCTTGCCGGTGCCCTTGGGCAGGTTGACGACGCCGCGGACCATCTGGTCGGCGTGGCGCGGGTCGACGCCCAGGTTGATGGCGACTTCCAGGGTCTCGTCGAACTTGGACGAGGCCAGGCTCTTCACCAGGCCGATGGCTTCGTCGATCTGGTAGAGCTTGGTCGAGTCGACCTTGCCGTCGAGGTTCTTCTGCTTCTTGGTCAGCTTTGCCATGTCGTTAGCCCTCCACAACCTGGAGGCCCATCGCGCGGGCGCTGCCTTCGATGATCTTGGTCGCCGCCTCGATCGTGTTCGCGTTGAGATCCTTCATCTTGGTCTCGGCGATCTCGGCAAGCTGCGAGCGCTTGATGGTTCCGGCCGAAACCTTGCCCGGCTCCTTGGAGCCCGACTTCAGCTTGGCGGCCTTCTTCAGCAGGAACGACGCCGGCGGCGTCTTCGTGGTGAACGAGAAGCTGCGGTCCGCGTAGACGGTGATCACGGTCGGAATCGGCATCGCCTTTTCCAGATCGTTCGTCGCGGCGTTGAACGCCTTGCAGAATTCCATGATGTTGACGCCGCGCTGACCCAGCGCAGGGCCGATCGGCGGGGACGGATTGGCGGCGCCGGCAGGCACTTGGAGCTTGATGTAGCCCGTAATTTTCTTGGCCATTTTTCTCACTCTGTAGGGGCCGTGAAGCCCGTTCAAGTTTAGCGGTACAGACGGTGAAAGCCCGAGAGCCCACCTCCCGCAGGTTTCCATTGCAAAGCGTTGGAAGCGCGCGCCCTTAGCAGCGGCCGCTGCGAAAGGAAAGGGTCAGTTGGCAGGGAGGGCGACCGGGAGTCGCGCGCCTGCGAACTCGGCCAGCAAGGCCGCCAATGGAGGCCGGACGACGCGGCACGCTTCGTCGATTCCGAACCAGCGGCGATGGCGAAGACCATCTTCCTGCCAGCGCCGGTCGAGCGAGCTGACTTCCAGCGGATAGGTCACCACCTCGACGATCTCGTCGCTGGTGAAAAAGCCCTTCCTGGCCTTGTGATGGCTGAAGCTGCCGATGGGAGCGTCGGCGATCGTGCCGATGACGCCGGCTTCCTCCATCGCTTCGATCCGCGCCGTATCGGGGAAGCTCAGCCCGTCGATCAGATGGCCCTTGGGAATCGACCAGTCGTCCGTGTGAACGCGGCGAATGAGCAGCACTTCCATGCCATTGGGGGTCCAGCGAAACGGCAAGGCGCCGCTTCGAACCGGCAGCCCCGGAAAGCGGCGAGCCGGCTCGGCGAACTGGGGGACCGGGGACAGGGCGGCCATCCCGCTTCCCCTACCAGCGATCACCGGTGCTTCGACGCTCATAGGCGAGCGCCATCTCGGTCATGCCATCGGCCATCGACTTGCTCGACGCACTGGCCGCCTTGGAGCGGCAAAGTTCGGCTAAGCGGGCATAGCGGCTGGACTGGGGGTTCGGCGCATGTTCGATCAGGGCCATTGCTACCTCCGACTCCGATGACGGAATGATGGCGTTTAACATGCGCCGACGGCGGAAGCTCCGTCGGGAACCAGACTCCAGCGCCAAAGCGTGTGGGAATCACGCCAGTTTCACCGAACTGAAATATTACACTCTAACGTACTGATTTTACGCGATAAAACTTGGATTATTGGAACTTTCGCGACAATCGATGGACGGGAGCCGAAAGATTTTGCTCCATGATCGTCGAGCCAGCGCAGGAAGATTGCTATGGCCGGCGGCATGGAGCCGCTCGACCGCCCGATCTGGTTCGCCTTGCAGGATCGCCAGAGGCACTTCGCGATTGGTGACGGCCTTGCGCGCCGGTTTCAGCCCGATGTGTCGCCTTTCATCGCCTGCGCCGACGATTCTCGGGAGGCGCTGGCTGCGGTGAGCGACTTGCTCGGCGATCGCGACGCGGCCCTGTTTATGCAGCGCACGGAAACGCCGATCCCTCCCGGCACCGTCCGCCTCGATGGCGGGCGCGGCGTGCAGATGGTGTCGGATGGCTTGGAGCCGGTCAAACCACCGCCCGGTGTGGTCGCCCTCACCGACGCCGACGCGCCCGCCATGCTGGCACTGGCGGCCCTGACGGAGCCTGGGCCGTTCCGGAGGCGCACTCACGAACTCTCGCAATTCTTCGGGTTCAAGGACAAGGATGGCCGGTTGCTCGCCATGGCCGGGGAACGGCTGAAACTACCGGGCATGAGCGAGGTCAGCGCCGTCTGTACCCACCCCGACGCCCACGGACGCGGCCTGGCGGAGCAGATGACTCGCTATGTCGCGGGCGTGATCGCCGCGCGCGGTGAAACGCCGTTTCTCCACACTTACGCCGACAATGCCGCCGCGATCCGGATTTATGAGCGGATCGGCTTTCGCCATCGCTGCTTCGTCGAGGTGACGGTGATCGGCCGAGCCTAACTCGGGTCGCGTCGTTCCCGAAGCAGCCGGTCGACGCGTGCAGTCAGGTCGCTAACCGCGAATGGCTTGGTCAGCACCTCCATTCCCGGCTCGATATGGCCATGGTTGAGGACGGCGTTCTCGGCATAGCCGGTGATGAAAAGTACCTTCAGCCCGTCGCGCAGGCTGCGCGCGGCATCGGCAACCTGGCGTCCGTTCAAGCCACCCGGCAGGCCGACGTCGGTGATCAGCAGGTCAATACGCTGGTCGGACTGCAGGATTGCAAGTCCCTCGCGGCCGTCTTCCGCCTCGAGGCAGGTGAGCCCGATTTCGGCCAGCGCGTCGACGACCAGCATCCGGATGACCGGCTCGTCGTCGACCACCAACACGGTTTCCCCTTCCGCCACGGCCGGCGTTGCCGACAGCGTATGGGACCCGGCATCGTCCGCTTCGGCATCGCCTAGGTGGCGCGGCATGTAGATGCACACCATCGTTCCCTGGCCAATCTCCGAATAGATGCGAACGTGGCCGTTCGACTGGCGCGCGAAGCCGTAGACCATGGACAGGCCTAGGCCGGTGCCTTCGCCGATCGGCTTGGTCGTGAAAAAGGGATCGAACACGCGCGGCAGGACGTCCTTGGGAATGCCTTCGCCCGTGTCGCTGACGCAGATCGTCACATATTGACCGGGGTCGAGGCCATGCTCGGCCCCGGCCCGCTCATCCAGCCACTTGTTCCCGGTTTCGATCGTGATCCTGCCGCCATCGGGCATCGCGTCGCGGGCATTGATGCACAGGTTGAGCAGCGCATTTTCAAGCTGGTTGGCGTCGACCATGGCCGGCCAAAGCCCGCTCGCGGCCACCGTTTCGACCGCGATCGCGGGACCCACCGTCCGACGGACGAGCTCCATGAGGTCGGGCAGCAGCCCGTTGACCACGACCGGTCGCGGGGTCAGGGTCTGTCGCCGGGCGAAGGCCAGCAGCCGATGAGTGAGGGCAGCGGCGCGCCGGGCAGCCCCGGACCCGGCACTGAGGTAGCGCTCGACATCCTCGGCCCGGCCTTGCTTCAGGCGGGTGGAAATCATGTCGAACGCGCCCGAAATCCCGGCCAGAAGGTTGTTGAAATCGTGCGCCAGTCCGCCGGTCAGCTGGCCGACCGCCTCCATCTTCTGCGCCTGCCGAAGCGCCTCCTCGGCTGCGGCGAGGCGCGCCTGTTCGTTGAGGCGATCGGTCACGTCGTAGACGAACTGATAGGCGCCGATCTGCTCGCCCGCCTGATTTCGGAGAGCACTGAACCGCATCTCGTAGAATCGGCGATCGCGAGTCTCGTCGCCGAATTGCTGGATTTCGACGAATTCCTCCCCCTCCAGCGCCCGTCGCCAGATGGCCTCGACAGCGGCGCGGTGCTCGGGCCGGCCCTTCAGCAGGTCAAGCATATTGTCGCCGACCACCGGACGGACGCCGTAGATCCGCTCGAACTCCCTGGCGGACGCGCCGTTGATGGCCAGGAAGTTGAAGTCCTTGTCGGCAATCTGGACGAACGCGTTCGTCCCCTCGACGATGTCCGCCAGCAGCGCGCGCTCGGCCAGCGCTTTCTCGACGCGCTGCTCCAGCGTTTCATTGAGTTCGCGCAGCGACTGCTCGGCGATGCGCCGGTCGGTGATGTCGCGGAACAGGACCGCGACATGCTTGCGCTCCGGCGGTTCGATGCGGAAGGCCGACAATTCCAGCCAGCGCCCCGTGGCGACCAGTTCCTGGATGAAGCGGATCGGTTTGCCCGTGCGGAGCACTTCGCCGTAGCGCGCGACCCAGGCATCCGCCTCGTCAGGCACCATTTCGCGCAACTTC
Organism: Sphingomonas rhizophila; assembly: GCF_014396585.1. GTDB lineage: Bacteria > Pseudomonadota > Alphaproteobacteria > Sphingomonadales > Sphingomonadaceae > Sphingomicrobium > Sphingomicrobium rhizophilum. Next base: position 1,559,835 of record NZ_CP060717.1, on the reverse strand, counting down.
TGGCCGACGACGTCGGGGATGCCGGCGTTCTCCGCATAAGCATCGTTCGCGGCAATGTGGATATAGTCGCTGTCGGGGCCATGCGGACCATCGAAGAATTCGATGACGCAGTAGCCTTCGTCCATCGCATCGAACAGGACGCGATACTCCTCGGCGTCCAGCTCCGGCAGATCCTTAGCGGACGGGGGCAGGGTATTCACTCGGGATCGAAAGCATTGTCCGGCGTCTAACGTGCGTCAGGCCCCGAACGATCCCGCACATCCTACTTGACGCGTTCGACTTGCTCGAACTCCAGCTCGACCGGGGTCGCGCGGCCAAAGATCGACACGCTGACCTTGACCCGGCTGCGGTCGAAATCGAGTTCCTCGACGACGCCGTTGAAGCTGGCGAACGGACCGTCGAGCACCTTGACGGCGTCGCCGATCTCGTAGTCGACCTTGACCTTCGCCTTGGGCGCGGCCGCGGCGGCTTCCTCCTTGGTGTTGAGGATGCGCGCGGCCTCGGCTTCGCTGATCGCCTGCGGCTTGCCGTTCGGGCCGAGGAAGCCGGTCACCTTGGGCGTGTTCTTGACGAGGTGATAGACGTCGTCGTTCATGCCGAGCTTCGCGAGAACGTATCCCGGGAAGAACTTGCGGTCCGAGGTGACCTTCTTGCCGCGGCGAATTTCGGTGACCTTCTCGGTCGGAACCTCGACCGCCTCGACCAGGCTTTCAAGCTGCAGGCGCTTGGCTTCGGACAGGATCGATTCGCGAACCTTGTTCTCGAAGCCGGAATAGGCGTGAATGATGTACCAGCGGGACATGAAGACCTCGAAGTTAGCCGAGCAGGCCGAGCAGTTGCTTGACGATCGCGCTGAAGCCCGAATCGACGACGAAGAAGAAGACGGCGAGCGCCAGGGTCAGGATCAGGACCATGATCGCGGTGGTCACGGTCTCCTTGCGGGTCGGCCAAACGACCTTGCCGGCCTCGCGGCGGACCTGATTGACATATTCGCCTGGGGAAACCTTTGCCACGATGCTTGCCGTCCTGTCGTTCGCTGGCGGTTGGATACAGCCCCTTACCCCGCTCCGGCCGGGCCGGCGAGGGGAAGCGCCTGCCTCCATGTCCGCATGGGGCCGCGACTTAGCGAGCGGGAGTGGCCTTTGCAAGATTACTGAGGAGGCCCGTCTCGAAAGTATATTCAGTGACGTTCGTTTTCATCGCTGAGCGAGAAACTGGCCAGCCACGTCGCGGCTCTTGGCGCGGCTACACTACGCTCGGCGCATCGGGCCTGGCAGGGGCAGGGGGACTCGAACCCACGACCCTCGGTTTTGGAGACCGATGCTCTACCAACTGAGCTATACCCCTAGGCCGAGGCGCCGGTTACCCGCGACAAGAATGAAGCGCAAGCGCGTTCAGGCGGCGACATCGAATGGGACAATCTCGCCACTAAGGTAGAGGTTGCGCGCCTTGGTGCGCGACAGCTTGCCCGAGCTGGTGCGGGGCAGGGTGCGCGGGGGGATCAGTTCGACGACGGGCGAGATGCCGGTGATGGCGCGAACGCGTTCCTTGATGTCGTCGCGAAGCTTGCCGCGTTCGTCGGGGTCGCTGACCCGGCAATGGACGAGCACCGCCGGCGTTTCCTCTCCGCTCGGCCCGGTGATGGCGAAGGCGGCGATGTCGCCGGACTTGAAGCCGGGCAGCTGCTCGACCGCCCACTCGATATCCTGCGGCCAGTGGTTGCGGCCGTTGATGATGATCATGTCCTTCGCGCGGCCGACGATGAAGATGTAGCCGCCGGACAAATAGCCCATGTCGCCGGTGTCGAGCCAACCGTCGACCATGCAGGCCGCGGTCGATTCCGGGTCGCGGAAGTAGCCGACCATGATCGAACGCCCGCGCACCCACACCTTGCCGATCGAACGGTCGTCGAGGACCGAACCGTCGGCGTCGCGGATCTCGATCTCCATGCCTTCGACGGCCTTGCCGCAGTTGACGATCGCCCGGTAGCGGCGTGGACGTTCCTGCGCCTCCGTGCCGACGCCCGACAGCTCGCTTTCCTCGACCAGTTCGAGACGGATGCCCTCGCCCGGCGGCATCAGCGATACGGCCAGCGTTGCCTCGGCGAGGCCGTAGCTCGGGCAGAACGCCTGCGCCTTGAAACCCGCATCGGCGAAGCTGTCGACGAAGGCCTGCATCACGTCCGGCCGGATCATATCGGCGCCGTTGCCGGCGATCCGCCAGCGCGACAGGTCGAAGCGGTCGGACGCTTTCGTCACGCTGCTCATCCGGCGCGAGCAGATGTCGTAGCCGAAGGTCGGCGAATAGGAGAGGGTCGTCCCGGGGTTGCGGCTGATCATGTCGAGCCACGCCAGCGGACGGCGGGCGAAGTCCTCGGTCTTCAGATAATCGACGCTGATCTGGTTGGCGATCGGCGACAGCATGCAGCCGACGAGCCCCATGTCATGGTACCACGGCAGCCAGCTGACCACGCGATCGGCGTCCTCGACCTTCAGCCCGAGGCCGTGTGCACGAAGATTGTCGAGAAGGGCGTGATGCGTCACCGCGACGCCATGCGGGAAACGGGTCGATCCGCTGCTGTACTGGAGGTACCCGATCTCGTCGGTCCGCGTCTCGGGGAGCGACGCGAGCGACGGTTCGACCTCCGGCAGGCTATCCCAGTTGCGCGCCGGCACGTTGCGCTTCGCCGCCGCTGCTTGCGCATATTCGGACAGCTCTGGCGGATACAGGAACAGGGCCGGGTCGCTGGACGTCAGCATGACGACAAGCTGGTCGACATAGGCGTCGCGGCCGCCAAAGCTGGTCGGCAACGGCAGCGGCACGGGCCACAGGCCGGCGTAGACCGCGCCGAAGAAGCAGGCGGCGAATTCCGGGCCGGTTTCGGCCACGATCGCGACCCGGTCACCCTTGGCGAGGCCCAGCGTCATGAACCGCCGCGCGTTAATCAACGCGTCATCGCGCAATTCCGAATAGGGATAGGCGCGCACCAGCGTTCCACGGCCGTCGTGGAAATTCATGCCGCGACGGCCGGACGCCGCATAGTCCAATGCATCGCCGAGCGTTGCGAAGTCGGCGATGCGCCGCGGCAGGTCGTCGGTGGTGGGAGTGCAGCCCTCGGGCGCAAGTCCGCCGTCGATCATGATGTTGCGGTCGAGCACGCGTCAATCCTGGTTGTTGAACCTCAGTCGCCGGCGGTCATGCGCCAACAGGCCCCGAACGGCCCTAGCCTGATGGTGCGCGAGTGTGGCACAAACATGGCGCGATGCCGTCACCATCATCCGCCCCCAGGCGAGCACGGCCTGCACTCACCCCCGCCAGCCTGGACGAACTCGCCTTGTCCTACGTCGGGAAATTCGCGACCAGCAGGGCCAAGCTCGCCGCCTATCTGTCTCGAAAATTGCGGGAACGGGGATGGGACGGACCATCGCCCGCAGACCCGCGGGCGGTCGCCGACCGGATGGGGGCGCTTGGCTACGTCGATGACCAGGCGTTCGCTTCGGCACGGGCGCGGTCGATGCTCGGCCGCGGCTATGGCGAGCGCCGCGTCGATCTGGCTCTCCACGCCGCAGGCATTGCCGGCCAGGACCAGGACCTGGCCAGGCGAGAAGTGGAAAAGGGAGCCGTCGATGCGGCGATCCGCTTCGCCCGACGTCGCCGGATCGGCCCGTTCGCACACGACGTGCCCGACCCCAAGACCCGCGAGCGGCAGATTGCCGCGATGCTTCGCGCCGGACATCCGATGGCGCTGGTGAAGCGGTTGATTGACCTGCCGCCAGGCAGCGACATTGATCCCGTTTCGCTTGAAAACGAATAATCTCGATCAAAGTCGTTATGTCGGTTTAACGACACATGCCTTCATGGTAAAAGACCGCTTGTGCGTGTGGAGGTAATCAACGTGGCGGATCAACCGGGGGCCGGTGCCGGTGAGACTGCGTCCGCGGTTGCGGAGGAATTCGCGTTCGAAGGGCGCGTCAAATGGTTCGACGCGACTCGGGGCTTCGGCTTCGTGGTCAGCGAGGCGACTGACGGCGATATCCTGGTCCATTTCTCGCTGCTCAAGGAGCACGGGCGCCGCAGCTTGCCGGAAGGCGCGACCATCCGGGGTCAGGCCGCGCGTCACGAACGCGGGCTGCAGGCCTCGCGGATCGATGAGATTGACCTGTCGACGGCCTTGCCGTTGCCGCCCCGAACGGCCAATGGAAGCGAGATCCGGGCCGACCGCCAGGCGCTTGCCGCGAATGCCGGTCCGTTCGAGCCGGTGGAGGTTAAATGGTTCAACCGCGTCAAGGGCTACGGCTTTCTCAACCGCATCGACGGGAATCGGGCGTCGGAAGCGGCGGAGGATATCTTCCTGCACATGGAAACGGTGCGCCAGGCGCAGGTGCCGGACCTGGAGCCGGGGCAGCGGATCGAAGCGCGAATCGCCGAGGGCAAGAAGGGCCTCACCGCCGTCGAAATCCGCGTAGACTAGGTTTTCATTTTGCGTTGGCGGCCGCCTTCGGGCTTGCCGCCTGCCAGCCGTCTGGATCGGCGGCGGTCACGCTCGACCGGTCGCCGGCGGGGCTGGAGCAGGTCCCGCTGACGGTCACCACCGCCGACAGGAAAGTCCACCGCTTCACCGTCGAGGTCGCACGCACACCTGAAGAACAGGCCACGGGCATGATGAACCGCGAAAGCCTTGCGCCGGACCGGGGGATGATCTTTCCCTATGATCCTCCGGTCGAGGCATCGTTCTGGATGAAGAACACGCTGATTCCTCTCGACATGATCTTCGTCCGTGCGGACGGCACCATCGCCCGCATCGAGGCGAATGCGGCGCCGCTGTCGTTGGAACCGGTGATGGCCGGAGAGCCAGTCGGCGCCGTACTGGAACTGGCAGGCGGGCGGTCGGCCGAGCTCGGGATCCAGGCCGGCGACAAGGTCGAATGGTAGGCTAAGGCCAGCTTGCCTCGGAGCGCCAGTCGGGGCAAAGGCAGCGACGTCATGGGTCTATTCGCAAACGCCTTCACCTGGTGGAACGGTGCCTCTTGGGGCACGTCCATCTTCTCCCGCCGCAACGGCAAGGAAGTCGGCCGCGACGAGGACGGCAACGTTTATTTCCAGCATCGCAGCGATCCTCGGCGCCGCTGGGTCATCTATTCGGGGTCGAACGACAGCAGCCGGGTTCCGCCGGGCTGGAACGCGTGGCTGCGCGGGACGATCGACGAACTGCCTGAGGCGGCACTGCCAGCGCGGCGCTCGTTCGAGCAGCCGCCGCGGCCCAACCTGACCGGCACGCGCGAAGCCTACCGCCCCGACGGATCGATGGGCGGGAAGGGTATCCGCGCCCCGGCGACGGGCGACTATCAGGCGTGGACACCCGAATAAGCGTGTCGCGAATCCTTTCCCCGTCGATACTCCTGGCGTCAGCCGCGCTGCTGGCGGCCGGTTGCGACAAGCGTCCGGCGGACACGCCGCGCAATACGCAGGAAAGCACGGTGACGGTCGACGTCCCTAAAGCTGCTGCTGGCGTCGGTGAGGGCACGACGCCGATGGCCGAGCGGGTCGCGGTGCTCGGCTTCCTCAACAAGCGCAACGGCATCGTTCGAGACATCACGCTGAAACCCGGCCAGGCCATTCGAATCCGGGATGCTGTCGTTCGTCTGCGGGCCTGCGAGACGACTGCGCCGTGGGAAGCGGAGCGGCTGACCGGCGCGTTCGTCCAACTCGACGTGCAACGGTCGGACGGTCAGTGGGCGCGCGCTTTCTCGGGCTGGCTGTACAAGGAATCGCCGTCGCTCAACGTCGTCGAGCACCCGGTCTACGATGTTTGGCCCAAAAGCTGTGCGATGAACTTCCCCGATGGCGCGGCTGCTCCGGCCAGCCCCCGTGCCTCCAGTTCGTCGTCGAGCGCGAAGAAGTCGGCGAGCCCGGACGCTCCTGCCGCGGATGCTCCCGCAACGGCCGCGCCGGCACCCTCGGGTCCGGCAGCGCCCGCCGACTCCCCCGAACCGATCGAAGCCGACCCCAACGCGGTGCCAAGCAATCCCACATAATCGGCGCGGCTGACGTTTTCCGCGCCGAGGCTGGCCAGGTGTTCGGTCATGAACTGGCAGTCGAGAAGGGTGAACCCGCCCAGCAATAGCCGCGCCACGAGCCAGGCCAGCGCCACCTTCGACGCATCGGCTTCGCGGCTGAACATCGATTCCCCGAAAAATGCGCGGCCCAGACGGACCCCGTACAGTCCCCCGACCAGCGCGCCGTCACGCCAGCACTCGATCGAATGGGCATGGCCGGCGGCGTGGAGGCCCAGCGTCGCCCGTTCGATCTCGCTGTTGATCCACGTCTCGTTGCGGTCAGCGCAGGCCAGCACCACCTTTGAAAAGGCCCGGTCGCGCGTGACCTCGAACCGGCCCGACCGAACCCGCCGAGCGAGGGAACGGGAGAGATGGAAGGTTTCGAGCGGCAGGATCGCCCGCATCCGCGGCTCGACCCAGAACACGTCCGGAGCATCGCGGCTGTCGGCCATCGGAAAGATTCCGGCCGCATAGCCGCGAAGCAGCAAACGCGGGTCGAGCGGTTCGCTCACAGCAGTTTTGCGACCTCTTCCTGTGGACGGCACAGGGCCACGCCCTTCTCCGTTTCGACCAGGGGACGGTTGATCAGGATCGGATGCGCCATCATCGCGTCGAGGATCTGGTCTTCGCTGGCGCCGGGGTCGTTTAGGCCCAGTTCGCTCGCCAGTGGCTCTTTGGCGCGAAGGCCGTCACGCGCGGACATGCCGGCCCGCTGGTACAACCGCTTCAGCTCATCGCGGCTCGGCGGCGTCTCCAGATAGCGGATTACGGTGATGTCCGCTCCCGCGTCTTCCAGCAAAGCGAGCGTCTTGCGCGACGTCCCGCAGGCCGGGTTGTGGAAGATAGTGGCCTTCACCGTCGTTACTCCCTCATTGGCAGCGGTGGGTGTGACTTACATGCAATTCAATCGTCGAATTCAATGGTATATTGCACTGCAACACTTGTCCCGACTCGGCACAAATTCCAAATCCGCCTTCAATCTTAGGCGGTTGGGGGCCACATTCGGCCTGCATTCAGCAAGCCTCGGGAACAGTGGCGCATCACCGTCGTTACGGTTTTTTAAGACATCCAAGGAGCCGAACATGAATTTCCCGTCAATCCAATCCAGCCCGACGGCGATCGCCGTCAAGCTGATGATTGCTGCGGGAGTCGCGTTCGGAAGCGCTTCCCCTTCGATCGCGGCTGCGGCGCCCAATGCCGTGACCGCGGCGGTCCAGAACGACATCGACGCCTTCTATCAGTCGCGCGCCTATCGTCCGCTCTGGTTGAGCACCGGCAACTTCTCGGGCGGGGAAGCCTTGCTCGAACTGTTCGAATCCGCGTCGCTCGACGGCGTCGATAGCGACCTGATCGAGCGCAAGGCTGTTCGCCGCGCGATGACCCGCGCACAGAGCGGCGATCCGGAGGCGATTTTCCGCGCCGACCGTTTGCTGAGCGAGAATTTCGTTCGCTACGTTCGGGCCATGCGGACGGTGAATCCGGTCACGAGCGGCTGGGAAATCAACGACCGCGAACTGATGCCGCGTGCCCCGGCCGCGGCCGAGGTTCTTGCCGATGCCGCCCGTTACGGGTCGGCCGCGGCCTATGTCGGCGACATCGCGTGGATGAACCCGGTGTATGGCGAGCTTCGCCAGGCGCTGATCAATGCGCGCACGTTTGGCGAAGGCGCCCAGTCGCAGATCATCCGCGCGAACATGGAACGCGCCCGCATTCTCCCCGGTCGTTCGGCCGGCCGCTACGTGCTCGTCAACATCGCCAGCCAGCAGCTGGAGATGTGGGAGAACGGCAAGGTCGTCGGGTCGATGAAGGTGGTTGTCGGAAAGCCCGACATGCCGACCCCGCAGATGGCGGCCCTCATCCGCTACACGGCGGTCAATCCGTACTGGAACCTTCCGCCCGACCTGGTCGCGGAACGCGTTGCGCCGAACGTTCTGAAGGATGGCCAGAGCTACCTGGCGAAGAAGGGCTATGTCGTACTGTCCGACTGGTCCGATAATCCCAGCAAGGTCAGCCCGACCGAAGTCGACTGGAACCAGGTTGCGGCTGGTAAGGTGCAGCTTCGCATGCGGCAGAACCCGGGCGTCGCGAACGCGATGGGGAAGATGAAGTTCATGTTCCCGAACCCCAAGGGCGTTTACCTGCACGACACGCCACAGAAAGACCTGATGGCCGGCGACAGCCGCCTGTACAGTGCCGGCTGCGTCCGCCTTGAATCGGCACCAAAGCTGGCGAAGTGGCTTTATGGCCGCCCGCTCAACACCAAGGGCGCCAAGCCGGAACAGCGGGTCGATCTCGACGCGCCGGTCCCCGTCTATCTCGCCTACCTGACGGCCATGCCGCAGGGTAGCCAGGTGGCGTTCTACGAAGACATCTACCGTCGCGACTCCCAAGCGATGGCGGCGATCAACTACGGCGGATCGAACTGATCCCGGACGGCCGGCTGAGCAAGCCGGCCGTTCCATGACTTGTCGGCGGCGCTAGGATCGATCGGGCCGCGCTTCTCCGTGCGCGGAGTTTCCGCCCGTCGATGATTTGGCCGCGTACGCTGGTCCGTTGGACCGACGCCGAGTTCCGCGCGGTCGTCCCGTAATGATGCGTCTTGGACGTCGTCGAGGCCGCTGTGATGGCCGCGAAAATCGACAGCGGAACAGGTCTCGCTGCTTTTCGTTACGAGTCCGGAAGCTGCATCCCTATGACCGCTGGTCAGCCCCCTGATGGTGACGCGCTTCTACGGAACGGACGAAAAAAGGGAGCATCACATGAAGAAGACTTTTGTCGCGATCCTGCTTGCAGGAAGCGTCTCGCTAAGCGCTTGCGCCACCAACAGTGAAATGGCCGGCGATGTCGCGCAGGGCGCTGCTGTCGGCGCGGCCGGCGGTGTTGCGGTCGGTGCGATTGCGCCGGGCGTCAGCGTCATTGAAGGCGCGGCGATTGGCGCGGCGGTCGGCGGTCTCGCCGGCGCTGTCTGGTCGGACAACAACAATGACGGATATGCCGACGGCTACGTCCAGAACGGCACCTACTACTCGGGTGCGCCGTCGGGCTATGATCCGACGCTTGGCCGTGTCGCCACCGGCGCAGCCGGCGGTGCTGCCCTCGGCGCCGTTGCCGGTGCGGTCATCCCGGGTCTCGGCGTCCTCGAAGGCGCGGTGATCGGCGCTGCGGTCGGCGGTCTCGCCGGCGCGGTATGGGCCGACAACGACCGTGACGGACGTGCCGACGGCTACGTCTACAACGGCACCTACTATCCGGGCCAGCCGGGTGCGCCGGGTGCGACCGCTCCGATGACCCAGCCGATGCCGGCACCGGCCACCGGCGAACGCGGCTAACCACCGTCTCCCCCGCTGCCCGATGTAGGGGCAGCGAATTCATCCCGTCGGCCGCGACCTGCGGCCGGCGGGATTGCTTTGTCTAGCGCCGCGTCCTTACGCCCCAAGTGAAGTCGCTGCCGACGCTGGAGGTGACCGGCTGTCCCGCCGAATTGGTCGCCGGGCGGAAGCGGAGGCGCTCGGTCAGCAGGCGGCAGGTCGTCCCGTCCAGCAGGGCGGAACCACTCGACCGGGTGACGCGGCAGTCGGCGATCCGACCGGTCGTGAGCACCGTGAAGCGCACGCTGACCGTCCCGCCCAGGCGCTCCGCAAGCGCGGCGCGGGGGTAATCGCTGTCGCGAAGCCCGCCGGATATCCACTGCGCGCCGGTGCCGCCGCCGCCGCCGCCCGTTCCGCTACCGCTGCCACCAGCGCCGGAACCGGTTCCGGCTGTCGTGGCGCCCGACGTCGGCGCAGTTCCGCTGCCGGCGACCGGCGCTGCGACGACCGGGGAAGCGGCGGGGATGCGCGAAGGCGGTGCAACCACCGGCGTCGCTTCCGCCTTTTTGCCCGCGGCGCCTTCCGCGTCCTTCGGCCTGGGCTTCGAGCGTACCTCAGGCGGCGGCTCGGCTTCGGGCGGAATGTCGATCAGTAGCGTGTCGTCGGGCGGGGCGGGCGCTTCAACCTTGGTCGACGCATTCAGCAACAGCGCGCCAAGAGCAGCGTGGATCAACACCACCGCGGCAATCGCGCGGGTCCGGTCGGCCGGTGTGGTCGTGGTGCGATAGGGCATGGCGGCTCCGGCCATTACAACGCGCGATGGCCGGGCGGCGTTTCAGTGCGTCAGGCGGGGTTCTCGTCGAGCCATTGCTCGAGCCACTTGATCGTATAGTCGCCCGCCGCGAACTCCGGCGTCTGGATGATCCGCTGGTGAAGGGGCACCGTCGTCTTCATTCCGTCGACGACGAATTCTTCCAGTGCCCGCTTCAATCGCATGATGCAGCGCTCGCGGGTGGTGCCAAAGACGATCAGCTTGCCGATCATGCTGTCGTAATAGGGCGGCACCCGATAGCCGGCGTACAGGCCGCTATCGACGCGGACGTGCATCCCGCCCGGCGCGACGTAGTTTTTCACCAGGCCCGGCGAGGGGGCGAAGGTCTGCGGATCTTCCGCATTGATGCGGCACTCGATCGCGTGCCCGTGCAGATTGATTTGGTCCTGGCGGCAGGTCAGGCCGTCGCCCTGGGCGATGCGGATCTGTTCTCGCACCAGGTCGATGCCGGTGATCATCTCGGTCACCGGATGCTCAACCTGCAGTCGGGTGTTCATCTCGATGAAGTAGAACTCGCCGTTCTCGTAGAGAAATTCGATCGTACCCGCGCCGCGATAGCCCATGTCGGCCATCGCCTTGCGAACGACCTCGCCCATTTCCTCGCGCTGTTCGGGCGTGATGATCGGGGAGGGCGCTTCCTCGATGACCTTCTGGTGGCGGCGCTGGATCGAACAATCGCGCTCGCCAAGGTGGATCGCCTCGCCCTCGCCGTCGCCGAACACCTGGAATTCGATGTGCTTGGGATCGCCGAGGTATTTTTCCATGTAGACCGTCGGGTCGCCGAATGCCGCATTGGCCTCCGACGAAGCCTGGCCCATCAGGCTTTCCAGCTGGTCTTCGGACGGCACGACCTTCATGCCGCGGCCGCCGCCGCCGCTGGCCGCCTTGATCAGCACCGGATAGCCGATCTCGGCCGCGATTTCGCGCGCTTCAGCGACGCTGTCCAAGGGACCCGGTGAGCCCGGTACCAGCGGCAGGCCGAGCTTGGCCGCCGTACGCTTGGCCTCGACCTTGTCGCCCATGATGCGGATGTGCTCGGGCTTCGGCCCGACCCAGATCAGGTTATGGCTTTCGACAATCTCCGCGAACTGCGCGTTCTCGCTGAGGAAGCCGTAGCCAGGATGTACTGCGTCGGCATGGGTGATCTCGGCCGCCGAAATGATGTTGGCGATGTTGAGGTAGCTGTCCTTGGCCGGCGGCGGGCCGATGCACACAGCTTCGTCGGCCAGCCGGACGTGCATCGCGTCGCTGTCGGCGGTCGAATGGACCGCGACCGTCTTGATGCCCATTTCGTGGCAGGCGCGATGGATGCGCAGCGCAATCTCGCCGCGATTGGCGATGAGCAGCTTCTGGATCGGCATGGTGACGGCCTTACTCGATGACGACGAGTGGCTGGTCGAACTCGACCGGCTGGGCGTCCCCGATCAGGATCTGCGCAATCTTGCCGCCCTTGGGCGCGGTGATCGGGTTCATCACCTTCATCGCTTCGATGATCATCAGCGTGTCGCCCTGCTTGATCGGCTGGCCGACCGCGATGAACGGCTTCGCGCCCGGTTCGGGCGACAGATAAGCGGTGCCGACCATCGGCGACTTGATCGCATCGACCGGGGCTGCAGCGGGCGCTTCCGATGGGTAAGCGGCTGAAGCGGCGGGTGGCGCAACGGCAGCTGCCGGCACAGGCGCATAGGCCGCCGGCGCGGCGTGGGCGATGACGGGCGCGGCCTCGCGCCGGACCTTGATCTTGCGATCGCCGTCCTCGACCTCGATCTCGGTCAAGTCGTTGGCAGACAGCAGTTCCGCGAGCTCGCGCAGCAACGCCGAATCGACGCGCATCGCGTTGGTCTCGCCCTTGGGATCAGCCATGAAAATATTCCCTGAAAATGACGTGCGGGCCTCCTGTCAGAGACAGGCGGCCGCGTCCAGTGCCGTAAGGTAACCCTCAGCGCCCTGGCCCTTGATAACGCGCAAGGCGGCCAGGGCGACCAGGTCGGTGTGGCGAAAATCCTCGCGCGTTTCGGGATCGCTCAGGTGGACCTCGATGACCGGCGTGGCAATCGCCTTGACCGCGTCGTGCAGCGAGACCGAGGTATGGCCATAGCCGCCGGGATTGATGATGACCGCTTTCGCGCCGCTGTCCTCGGCCTCGTGCAGCCAGTCGATCAGGTGCCCCTCGTGATTGGACTGGCGAATGTCGACCGCCACACCCAGTTCCTCGGCCCGCCGCGACATCACGGCCGCGATGCCGTCGAGCGTCTGCGTGCCGTAGATTTCCGGCTCGCGTCGGCCCAGCCGGTTGAGGTTCGGGCCGTTGAGGACGAAGATCGTCGGTAGCGTTGCCATGCGGAGCGCCTATATGGGCACGCGTCCCGTTCGTGAAGCGAAAGCACCCATGTCCGCAACCACCGACAGCGCCAGCGTCATCATCAACGGCGAGACCCGCCGGATCGCCGCCGGCTGCACGCTGGCGGAGATGATCGAAGGCCTCGGCCTTGATCCGGCCAAGGTCGCGGTGGAGCACAACCGTGCCATCGTCCCGCGCTCGACGCTCGGCACGGTGCGGGTCGCGGACGGCGACCAGTTCGAAATCGTCCACTTCGTCGGCGGAGGTTGAGTTTTGTCTGACACCTGGAGCGTCGCCGGACGCACCTTTTCCTCGCGGCTGATCGTCGGCACCGGCAAGTACAAGGACTTCGCCCAGAACGCCGCCGCGGTCGAAGCGTCGGGGGCGGAGATCGTCACCGTCGCGGTGCGGCGGGTGAACATCAGCGATCCGACCCAGCCGGTGCTGATGGACTATATCGATCCCAAGAAGATCACCTACCTTCCCAACACCGCCGGCTGCTTCAACGCCGACGAGGCGATCCGCACGCTGCGCCTGGCGCGCGAGGCGGGCGGCTGGGACCTGGTCAAGCTGGAAGTGCTGGGGGAGGCTCGCACGCTTTATCCCAACATGAAGGAAACGCTGGAGGCGACCGAGGTGCTGGCCAAGGAGGGCTTTCACCCGATGGTCTATTGCGTCGACGACCCCATCGCCGCGAAGCAACTGGAAGACGCTGGCGCGGTCGCGATCATGCCGCTGGGCGCGCCGATTGGTTCGGGGCTTGGCATCCAGAACCGGGTGACCATCCGCCTGATCGTCGAAGGGGCCAAGGTGCCGGTGCTGGTCGATGCCGGCGTCGGCACGGCGAGCGACGCGGCGGTGGCGATGGAGCTGGGCTGCGACGGCGTGCTGATGAACACCGCCATCGCCGAGGCGAAGGACCCGATCCGTATGGCCCGGGCGATGAAGCTGGCGGTCGAGGCCGGGCGCGACGCCTACCTGTCGGGCCGGATGGGGACGCGGAAATATGCCGACCCCAGCAGCCCGCTGGCGGGCCTGATCTAGGAACGTCAACGCCGCGTCGCGGGTTTTTCCGTCATGGCCGACGAAGATCTGTTCGGGGCCGAACGCCACGCGATGGTCGAACGCCAGATCAGGGCGCGCGGGATCGACGATCCCGCCTTGCTGGACGCCCTGCGCGAGGTCCCACGCCACTGTTTTGTCGAGGAAAAGTTACGGCATCTCGCCTATCGCGATCGGCCACTGCCGATCGGGGAGGGACAAACCATCAGTCAGCCCTACATCGTCGCCCTGATGATCGACGCGGCCGACATCCGGCCCGACGACCGAGTGCTCGAGGTTGGTGCGGGATCGGGATACGCGACGGCGATCCTTGCCCGGCTGGCGCGCGAGGTGGTCGCGATCGAGCGGCATGAGGCGTTGGCCAATGAAACACGCGACAGGCTTGTCAGCCTCCAGATCGCCAACGTTGACCTGCGGTGCGGGGATGGTTCGCTTGGGGTGCCCGACCGGGCGCCGTTCGACGTCATCATCGTCTCCGCCTCGGGACCGGACGTGCCGCCGTCGCTCATCGATCAGCTCGCGCCAGGGGGACGGCTGATCATGCCGGTCGGGTCGCAGCAGTGGAGCCAGTCGCTGATCCTGCTGGTCAAGGCTGCTGACGGCGCCATTCATCGCGAGGAATTGTGCGGCGTCCAGTTCGTGCCGCTGGTCGGAGCGGAGGGTCACCGGCCTTGACCGAAACCTGGAAAAACGACTCCGGATCGGCCCAATCGACATCAAACGGCGATGGGCGGTCGTTATCTCTTCATGGCCCGTCATTCGCAGCAGAGTTTGCGGCAAAGCCAGCGTCACGGACGGTTCGTGGATATCGTCCATCGTCTGCCGCTTCCCGTTCCCGCTTCAGCCGCCGGCCACGGTCGCTGGCAACAAGCCTTCGGACTCGTGCCCGGGCCAATCGAGCGGTCCGACACCTACATCGATCCGCGGCTTCGCTCGCAAATCGGCGATGACCGCCTCGGCCGCAAGAGCCGCGACGAAGACGACTGGCTCTAGCGGGCGCGAAGCTTCTCGATGGTCGTCTGATTGGTGATCACTTCGACATCAGTCACGCAATGGAGGAGCCGAATGCCCCGGGCGCCCAGCATGCGCTGCAACGCCGGGCCGAAGTCCGCGGTGGCCTCAACCCGCTCGCCGATCCCGCCATAGGCTTCCGCCAGCTTGACGAAGTCGGGATTGGCCAGCTCGGTCGCGGAGATGCGCGCCGGATAGTCGCGCTCCTGGTGCATGCGAATGGTTCCATACGCGCCATTGTCGACCAGGATGACGAGCAGGTCGGCGCCATATTGCGCAGCGGTCGCCAGTTCCTGCCCGTTCATCAGGAAATCGCCGTCCCCCGCTACGCACACCACCGGTCGATCCTTGAAACGCAAGGCGGCGGCCACCGCGGCGGGGAGGCCATAGCCCATCGTCCCGCTGGTCGGGGCCAGCTGGGTCGGCATCACGCCATAGTGCCAGTAGCGGTGCCACCAGCCGCTGAAGTTGCCGGCGCCGTTGCAGATGATGGTGTTGGCCGGCATCGCCGCGCGCATCGCCGCAACGCAGGGGCCGAGGTCGAGCGCCACGCCCTCGCGGGCCTTGGGATCGCTCCACTCCAGCCATTCCTGGTGCGCTTCCTGGCCGGCCTTGAACGGCACCAAATCGGGGTCGTGCCAGTCGGCGGCAACCTCGGCGAATTCGTCCATCTCGGCGCAGATCGGCAGGTCCGCCTTGAACACCCGGCCAAGCTCGTTGGGATCGGGATGGACATGGACCAGGATCTGGTCGGGATGATCGGGCGTGATCAGCTTGTAGCCATCGGTCGTGCTCTCGCCCAACCGCGCGCCGACCACGATCAGCAGGTCGGCCTCGCGTATGCGCTGCTGCAGCTTCGGATTGGGGCCGTAGCCGAGTTGCCCGGCGTAGACCCGGCACTCATTGTCGATCGCGTCCTGTCGGCGGAAGGCGGCAGCCGTCGGGATCCCATGCCGCGCGGCGAAGGTCTCGAAGTGATGCGCCGCGGCCGGGTTCCAGCCGGCGCCGCCGATGATCGCCACCGGATTGGTCGCTTCCTTCAGCAATCCGAACAGCGCCTCCATCGCGCCGGCGCAGGGCGGCTGGTTGATCGGCGGGATGGCGGGGCGGTCGATCGCCTCGACCTCGTCGCGAAGCATATCCTCGGGGATGGCGAGCACGACCGGGCCCGGCCGGCCGCTGGTGGCGACGCGCCAGGCGCGGGCGACATATTCGGGAATGCGCCGCGCGTCGTCGATCCGCGCCGCCCACTTGGCGACCGGCGCGAAGAAGGCGGCCATGTCGATCTCCTGGAAACCCTCGCGATCGCGGTCGGCGCGGTCGAGGTCGCCGACGAACAGGATCATCGGCGTCGAATCCTGGAAAGCGACGTGGACGCCTCCGCTGGCATTGGTCGCGCCCGGTCCACGCGTGACAAAGGCGACACCGGGCCGCCCGGTCATCTTGCCGTCGGCGTCGGCCATATAAGCGACCCCGCCCTCCTGCCGGCACACCACGGTCTGGATTTCCGGGGCGTCATGAAGCGCGTCGAGCACGGCGAGGAAGCTTTCGCCCGGCACGGTGAAGATGCGGTCGCATCCTTGTGCCTCTAGTTGGTCGACAAGGATCTGGCCACCGGTGCGTATCGTCATGCGGCGGGGTTCTAGCGGGGAAGGGCGGCTTTGGGGAGCCGCTAAGCGTCAGGCCTGGCCGATGTCGCGCAGCAATTCGGTGAACCATGGCGTCGCGGTGTCGAACGCCTTGCCGCCGGCGATCCGTTCGAACTCGATCGCGCGAAGTTCGTCGCCGCGTTCTTCATCCTCGCCGATCACGCCGGATTCGCCGCGCAGCGCGGCATCGACGGCGAAGTCGGTGCAGCGGCGGATCAGCGCCAGGTCGGCGGCGTTGGCGGGCGCGGAGCGGGAGAAATAGCCGCTCTTCTGCACCAGCACCTTTTCCGCGCCGAGCGCCTCGGCGAACTGCTTCGCGAACCAGGCGCCGGGATTGACCTTGTCCAGCTTGACGTGGCCGAACGGATCGCGCGGCACCTCGTCGCCGGCCGCCTCCATCGCCGCGACGATCTCGCGAACGCCGGCGCCTTCGGAAATGAACAGGTTCACGCCGTCGTCGCGGTCCATGATGTCGCGCAGCCGCCGCGCTTCGTCGGCAATGTCGAACGGCCGTTCGGGAACGAACACGCCGTGGACGTCCCAGCGTTCGGCGCTGTTTTCCAACCACTCGGTGAACCCGGCGCCCTTGACCCACTGGTGATGGGCCAGCGCGGTCGCGGCGGTCAGCCAGCCGCAGTTGCGACCCATGACTTCATGCACGACTAGCATGCGCGGATTGGACGAATGCTCGGCGATGATGTTGCGGGCATAGAGCGCGCCCTGTTCCGCCGCGGTCCATGCGCCGAGCGACTGGCGGATGGGGATGACATCATTGTCGATCGTCTTGGGCAGGCCGACGACGGTGAGCTCGTACCCGTTACCGCGAAGATAGGCGGCAAGGTCGGCGGCGGTGCCGTTGGTATCGTCTCCGCCGATGGTGTGGAGCACGTCGACGCCGTCGCGACGCAATTGCTCGGCGGCGACGTGCAGCGGGTCTTCGCCCTCGCGCACCAGCCCGCGCTTCATGCAATCCCCGGCGTTGGTCAGCTTGACCCGGCTGTTGCCGATCGGGCTGCCGCCGAACCCGTGCAGGCGTCCGGCCACCGCCCGCAGGCGATCATCCACTTCGACGCTGTCACCGGTAAGCAGTCCGGCATATCCATTGCGATAGGCGATGACGCGAACGTCTGGCGCAATCGCGCTGTAGCGCTCGATCAGCCCGCCGACCGCGGACGACAGACACGGCGCAAGTCCGCCGGCGGTGAGCATGGCAACGGTGGTCACAGGCACGAGACGCATATTGCCGCCTCAACGGGGCGGGGGCTAGCCCAAACGTAAGCGCTTGCCGTCTACATTGGGTCAGCGTGGACACTCGAATCTCACCGTAGCGCTCGGCTCGGCGGCTTTCTCAAACCAAAAGAAAATCCGACCAGACCGGGGAGGACGCACCCACTAATGTAATTTGGAAGTCCGCCAGCCCGTCGCCATTCACATCGACCGCGACGAGTGAATCGGAACCTGACGATGTGATCACTACATCGGCCTGGGATAATTGATAAACGCGAAGATCGAGCGTGTCCTCGCCCGACGTGAAATCGAGGATGCGGTCGTTACCGGCCGGACCCCAGCCGGGATAGAAGGCGAAGTTGTCGGCACCCGCACCCCCGACGAGCGTATCGTCTCCTTCGCCGCCAATCAGCTGATCATCTCCATCTCCGCCGTCGAGAAAGTCATTACCTCTCTCGCCTATAAGAGTGTCGTTGCCGGCCTCTCCATAGAGAGCATCATTACCTTCGTCGGCGTTGTTGCCTTCGCCTCCGCGAAGGGTGTCGTTGCCGCCGCCGCCATAGACGATGTCGTGGCCATGGCCTCCCCACGCCTGGTCGTCGCCGCCGTTGGCGTAAACGGTGTCATCGCCCCCGCGCGCAAAGATTGAGTCGGCCTTGTTCGATGCGTTGATCGTCTGGGACTTATGATTTCCGTTGTAAGTTCCCACGCTTGCCTCCCCGAATGAACTTAAGGACATTGTTAACGCCAGTTAACAAAGCCGACAAGGTGCCTCGATCTGTGGCTGAGCCGCTCGGCTGCGGGATCGGACATCCCGGATCGGTAAGACAGAAGGGTTGGCAGCTTCTCGTCCGCTTCACCCGCCAATCATGCTCCGTCGGCAAATGGTCAGCTTTTCATCGTCAGCTCTTCATTGAAGCCATGCCGCGGAGGGCAAAGGACTTCCCGGTCTCGCCAGTGGATGGCGAGCCGACAAAAGGAGAGATTGGCGATGACGAAATATTCTGCGGGCCTGATCGCCTCGGTATTCGCGCTGGCGCCGGTGGGCGGAGCTTTCGCCGACCCCGGGAGCATGCTGACAAACGTTCGGCCCCATCAACACTATGTCCTGACCCCGAACGGAAGCCGGGTCGAGGTTGGCCCGAATATCTGCGACCATCCCGACCTGCAGTACGCGTTCAATCAATTCCACTACAACGTGCACCATTCTGCGAGCGCCCCCGGCGTTGACGCCGAGACGCTCGGTCCGCAGCACGGCGCGCCGGGGCTGCACGACGGTCAGGGCGGCGACATGGTCGTCACCGCCTGCGACTGACGTGCTCCGCGGTGTCGGCCTGACGGGTGGTTGATCCCCGGAGGAGCGGCAGGGCAAATTCCGCTTCCCTGCCGCTCCCGGCACCGCCGGCCGCGCTCAAGGCGTCGGTCGAATATGGAATCAACCGGCGCGAGCGCGCCTGCACATAGTCAGGCGACGCACCGTTCCTCGGCCGCGAAGGGACTGCAGCCGAGCCAGCTTTGCATGGTGCGCGCCAGCCGGTCGTCGCCGGTCAGGATCAAATCTTCATCGGCCTTCGCGCTGGCGACACTTTCGATGCCCATCCAGATGGCGGTCATCGCCCGAAGCTTGGCGGTGACATACAGATCGACGTCGAAACCGGGGTCGATGCTGCACAGGTCGACCGGCGCGTCGGGATCGACGATCAGCCACCAGCTGCGCTCCTTCTGCGGCGCGTCGGGATAGAGAAACTGGATGACCTGCTTGCTGTCGGGCATCGGGTCGAAGCTGAGGTTGCGGCGCATGTCCCACATCAGCAACTGGGCATCGAGCTGTTGCAGCGACAACTGGCTCGACACCCAACGCTGGCCCCAGCGCCCGAAACCGAACACCAGCGGCTCCAGTTCGCGGCCCGACTCGGTCAGGCGATATTCGTTGACTCCCGGCTCTCCAGCGATAGGCGCCCGCTCGACGATGGCGGCGTCCTCCAGCTCCTTCAGCCGTTGCGACAGCAGGGCGGGGGACATCCGCGGCAGTCCGCGGCGAAGTTCATTGAACCGGGTCGATCCGGCCAGCAGCTCCCGCAGCAACAGGATCGTCCAGCGGGTGCACAGGATCTCCGTCGCCATCGCCACCGGACAGAATTGGCCGTAACTGCGCTCGGGCATCGCCGTGCCTCCCTTGCCGGTCACCATACCGTGAACCGGCCCGCGGCTCCATAACTTCAGTTTCTGTACTGGGGCAGTTCAGTTCCTGAACTAGAGGGCGTCGGGCCGGTCGGCATAAGACTTCTCCGTGCTCGAAAGGGAGGAACTTCAATGCTGAATGTAGTAGGCAATCTGCCGATGACCGTGGACTGGACCGACACGGCGACTGCCATCGCGGCACGCATCGCCGATTGCGCCACGGCGCACGATGCCGACGACAGTTTCGTCGCCGAAGGGTTCGACGCGCTGGAAGAAGCGGGTTTCTTCGCTGCACTCGTCCCGGCCGAGCTTGGCGGCGGCGGCGCCAGCGTCGGCGAAATCTGCGACGCGATCCGCATCATCGGCGCCTCGTGCGGCTCGACCGCCCTGGCGGCGGCCATGCACAGCCATATCGTTGCGGTCGCCGCGTGGCGCTGGCAGCACATGGGCGCACCGACCGACGGCCTGATGAAGCGGATCGTCGCGGAAAAGCTCAAGCTGGTGTCGAGCGGCGGTTCGGATTGGCTGAAGAGCGCCGGCACGATGGAAAAGGTCGAAGGCGGCTATCGCCTGACGGCGCGGAAGGCGTTCGCCAGCGGGTCGCCGACCGGTGACCTGCTGATGACCAGCGCGGTCTACGACGATCCGGAAGAAGGGCCGACCGTGCTCCACTTCGCCGCACCGCTGAAGGGAGAGGGCGTGTCGATCGCGTCGACCTGGCAGACCATGGGCATGCGAGGCACCGGGTCCGACGACGTCGTGTTCGACGGCGTGTTCATCCCCGACGCCGGCATTGCCGGCAAGCGTCCGCAGGGGGAATGGCACATGCTGTTCCACATCGTCTCCATGATTGCCTTCGCGCTGATCTATGCGGCCTATGTCGGCGTCGCTGAAGGCGCGCGGACGCGGGCGCTGGAACTGGCCAGGAAACGGCCGGCCGACCCGATGCTGGCCCAACTGGCCGGCGAGATGGAAAACGCACTGCTCACCGCCCGGCTGGCGCACCGCCGGATGGTCGAGATTGCCGAGACCGGCACGCCGGGGCCCGAAACGACCAGCGAGGCGATGCAACTGCGAACGCTCGTCGGCCGGAACGCGATCGACACGGTTGCCAAGGCGATGGAAGTCGCCGGCGGCGCGGCCTTCTATCGCAAGGTCGGGCTGGAACGCGCCTTCCGCGACATCCAGGCGGCGCGCTTCCACCCGATGCAGGAAAAGCCGCAGCTCGACTTCACCGGGCGCGTCGCGCTCGGCTGGGACATCAACGGCTGACGGGTCAGCCGGTCGCTTCCAGCTCCCGGAGCGACCGGCCCCGCGTTTCGCGCCCGGCATAGCCGACCAGGCCGATCGAGATCGCCATCGGCGCCAGCAGGGCGACCGCCGCACCGCCAAGGGTCGGGATCAGGCCGGCCAGCGCGAAGGCCTGCACCGCGACCCCGCCGACCTTGCTCGCCCCGGCGATCAGGCCCGTGGCGCGGCCGCGGATGCCAAGCGGGTAATTCTCTGCCGCGTAGGGCAGCAGCACGGCGATCAACCCGTTCGTCCCGACGACCAATAGCGCGATCACGGTGATCAGCACCGGCTCATCCGCAAGCACCGGTGCCGGCAGCAACGCACCGGCCAGCCCCGCCAGCGTCAGTGCGATGGTCAGGATCAGCGTCTTCTTGCTGCTCCACCGGCTATAGAGCAGCGCGCCGAGCGCGATCGTCGGCAGCGCCAATAGCGCCGACTTGGCGATGATCCCGCTGGCCACCGCCGCGCTGAACCCGCGCGCCTCGAGGTCGGTCGGTAGCCACAGCAGCAGCCCGAAGTTGACGAAGCTCCACGCCAGCGCGGTGATGACCAGGGCGGCGGTGAGCTTGCCGTGCCGCTGGGTGGCGACGGCCGCATCCTCCGGTACCGCTGCGCGCCGGCGGGGGACGATTCCGAACTTGCGCTCCATGTCGGCCAGTTCATCCTCGCGCCCCTGTTCCTTCAGGAAGCGCGGGCTCTCCGGGATCCAGCGGGCCAGCGCCAGCAGGATCAATCCGGTCGGGAAACCCTGCAGCCACAGCGCGCGCCAGCCATAGACTGGCTCGAAGGTGTGCGCGGAGAAACTGGCGGCAAGATAGCCGCCGACCAATCCGACGCCGCCGACCAGCACCAGCACCCAGCTGCGGTGCTTGGGCGGCATGATCTCGGCCAGCAGGGTGTAGACCACCGGCAGCATCCCGCCGGCCGACGCACCCATCAGGAAGCACATCACCAGGTTCCACTGGAACGCGGGCATTGCACCGCAGATCGATGTCGACACGAACAGGATCGTCGACAGCAGGATGGACGACCGCCGGCCGTAAATGTCCGCCAGCCAGCCCCACAGGAACGACCCCACCGTCGTCCCGGTCAGCGCAACGAACGGCAGGTAGGCGGCCACCGATTTCTCGATGCCATATTCGGCGCGCAAGCCGGGAAGGACGAAGCCCAGCGTGGCCGGCTTCATGACGTCGATGATGAGGCCGAAGATGAGTACTGTCAGGACCGCGGCGTGGTGCTTCGACAGCGGCGTCGAATCCGGCGCCTCGTAGGACGTCCCCGCGTGACTGTCGTGCGTCGTCCGCTGCGCGGGCAGCGCGCCGAAAATCGCCAGCGGTACGCCGACGATGATCATCGCCATCCCGGCGTACATCTCGGCATCCATCGGCATGCCGACGAGATGGTTGCCCATGCTGTGCGCCATCGCCAGCATCGGCAGGTGAAGCGCTACGCCGACGGCGATCAGGGCGCAGCCAATCCAGAACAGCGGCATGCGCGAGCGGGGAGGGGTTGCGGTCGTGGCCATTGCGCGCCTTTAGCGGTCCTGCTCGCGAACGCCAGCAGGCAACGAATATTCGCTTGCCGCATCACATCGTTGCGCGTGAGCCGGCTACGCGAACGCCGCGTCCGTGAACGCATCGATCCGGCTTGAATCCTCCATCGACGACTGGCGTAGCGCATCGCATGCGCGCGGCCTAGCCTTGCAACTTCGGGGCGCTGTTGTATCCGCCGCTTCCATGTCCGAACGTCATGCTCAGATCGAAACCATGGAGCATCACTGGATGCGGTCGTGGGTCAACGGCGACCTCAAGGCGCTGAAAGCAGCCACCGCGCGCAACTTCCGCCTGGTGATGGGACCAAGCCCTGCGTCATCCTTGACGGCAAGAGCTGGTTCGACGCCGCGCCCGACCGCTTCACCTGCTCGTCGTACCGTTTCGGTGACATCTACGTCCGCGACGTCGGTTCGGTGACCGTCTTCGCGACCCAGCTCGACCTCAAGGCCGCCATCGACGGGCACGACTGGTCGGGCCCGATGTGGGTCACGGCGCTGTGGAAGAAGTCCAGGGTGCGCCGCAAGTGGAAGCTGGTCGAACGCATCTACTCGCGCCCCGAACAGAGCGACGAGGTGGCCGGCCTGCTCCCGAAGCTGGAGCTGTGGCGCCGCTAGGCCTGGTGGATCGCCTTCACGACCTGGTAGCTTTCCAGGCCTTCCTTGCCGCCCTCGCTGCCGAAGCCTGAATCCTTGACCCCGCCGAACGGTGCGTCGGCGGTCGAGATGGCGAAGCTGTTGATCCCGACCATCCCGCTCTCGATCGCGTCGCCGAGCAGATTGGCGCGGCGTCCGTTCTCGGTGAAGGCAAAGGCGGCCAGCCCGAACGGCAGGCGGTTGGCCTGCTCGATCGCCTCGTCGAAGGTCGAAAAGCGGGCGGTAACCGCGACCGGGCCGAACGGCTCCTCGTTCATGATCCGCGCGTCGCTCGGGACGTCGCCCAGCAAGGTAGGCTGGAAGAAGAAGCCGCTGTCGCCCTTGTGGCCCCCGGCCAACACGCGCGCGCCGTGGGCCTCCGCGTCGCCGACCAGCTCGGCGATCGCCTCGGGACGGCGATCGTTGGCCAGCGGGCCCATCTTGGTGTCGGGCAACAGGCCGTCCCCGACCTTCACTTTGGCGGTGCGCTCCGCGAAGCCCTTCAGGAAGGCGTCGTAGATCGACTCCTGGACGTAGAAGCGCGTCGGCGACACGCAGACCTGTCCGGCGTTCCGGAACTTCTGCGGCACGACCATGTCGAGCGTCTTGTCGAGGTCGCAATCGTCGAAGATCAGCACCGGCGCGTGGCCGCCAAGCTCCAGCGTGATCCGCTTCATGTCGTCGGCCGCCAGCTTCATCAGGTGCTTTCCGACCGGGACCGACCCGGTGAAGCTGACCTTGCGGATGACGGGTGATCCGATCAGCGTGCGGCTGACCAGGTCGGCCTCGCCGTGCACCAGCTGGGCGACACCGTTCGGAATGCCGGCATCGGCCAAGGCTCGGAACAGTTCGCCGGTGCAGCCCGGCGTTTCCTGCGGCGGGCGGCTGATGACGGTGCAGCCGGCGGCAAGGGCGGCGGCGACCTTCTTGGCCAGCAAATAGATCGGGAAATTCCACGGCGTGAAGGTCGCGGTCGGGCCCACCGGCTGGCGGATGACGATCGACCGCTGCCCGCTCGGGCGCACCAGCGTTCGGCCATAGTCGCGCTTGATCTCTTCCGCGTACCAACTGAACATCGACGCGCTGCCCAGCACTTCCAGCCGCGCTTCGCCGACCGGCTTGCCCTGCTCCTGCGTCAAAATGCTTGCGATATGGTCGGCGCGTTCCTTCAGCAGGTCGGCGGTCTTGTGCAGGATCGCGGCCCGCTTCTCGACATCGGTCGCGCGCCATTCGGGCCAGCTCCGGTTCGCAGCGGCCAGCGCCTCGTCGATGTCGGCCTTGGTGGCCAGCGGGAGCGCGGCGATGCCGCTGCCGCTGACCGGGTTGACGACGTCGTGCGTGCCGCGGCCTTCGCCCGAACGCCAGCTGCCGTCGATGAAGAGTTTGAGGTCGGTGTCGTAGCTCATGGCCTCGCAGATAGGCTCGCACCCCGCATCCGCCAACCCGTCTTGAAGCGTTCCCGCGCGCTCGCTACGGCGGAAAGCAAAGGAGACGATGCCATGACGAAGTCGGAACTGGTCGCCAAGATGAACGAAGCCGGGCGGTGATCCCGGGCAAGAAGATCAAGATCGACTTCGGCGGCGACGAGGGCGCGGTCATGCTCGATGGCACCAGCAACAGCGTGAGCGAAGGCGACGGCGACGCCGATACCACCATCAAGGTGTCCTGGGCGGACTGGGAAGCGCTGTCGTCGGGGCAGCTCGACGGGATGACCGCTTTCATGACCGGCAAGCTCAAGGTCGAAGGCGACATGTCGAACGCCCTGCAGCTGCAGGGCGTCCTGTCGAAGCTTCGGGGCTGACGCCAGGGAGATACGCCCATGCGTTCGGCGCTGGCCGGATCGATCCTGCTTCTCTGCGCCGCCTGCGGGCGGCGGACCCGGATGTGGACCGGCCTGTCGCCAATGACCTCGCGCCGGCACCGATTGTTCCCGCGAACGAGGCCGTGGCTGCGACGCCGGCCGACCCCCGTCGAACCGAGGTGATCGACGCGGTGGCGCGGGCGCTTGGCGACCTTGACCCCTCGGCTCGCGCAGCGGTCCGCTATGCCGATATCGGCGGCGACGAGCGGGATGAAGCGCTGGTGTATGTCGCCGATCTTGGCCACTGCGGAAGCGGCGGCTGCGCGCTCGTCATCCTCACCCCGTCGGGCAGGGGTTGGCGAAGCGTCGGACAGACCAGCGTCACGCAGTTGCCGGTCCACCGGCTGCGCACCAGCCGCGAAGGCTGGAACGACCTCGCCGTCGGTGTCGGCGGCGGTGGCCGCGAGGCCGGGACCGCGCTGCTGCGCTTCACCGGCGGCCAGTATCCATCGAATCCGACGGTCCAACCGATCCTCAACCGCCTGCCCGAAGGCGCCCGCGAACTCATCCCCGACAGCCCCGACGCGTTGACCCCAGCACGCTAGTTGACCCGCCGCCGCCCGCCGCCCTAGGGCCACGGCCAACAGGAGGATTCATGGCCAACAAGATTTACGCCGATGCCGCTGCCGCTCTCGATGGCCTCCTGTTCGACGGCATGACCATCGCCGCCGGCGGGTTCGGCCTGTGCGGCATCCCGGAACGGCTGATCGACGCCATCGTCGCCAGCGGGGTCAAGGATCTCACCATCGCGTCCAACAACGCCGGCATCGACAACGAAGGCCTCGGCAAGCTGCTGCGTACGCGGCAGGTGAAGAAGATGATTTCCTCCTACGTCGGCGAAAACAAGGAGTTCGAGCGGCAGTATCTGGCGGGCGAGCTGGAGGTCGAATTCTGTCCGCAGGGAACGCTGGCGGAACGCATGCGCGCCGGCGGCGCCGGCATTCCCGGTTTCTACACCAAGACCGGCGTCGGCACGAAGGTGGCCGAGGGCAAGGAGGTGAAATCGTTCGACGGTGAAGACTACATCCTCGAACGCGGCATCCGCGCCGACCTCGCGATCATCAAGGGCTGGAAGGCCGACGAGGCGGGCAACCTCGTGTTCCGCAAGACGGCCCGCAACTTCAACGCGCCCGCCGCGACCTGCGGCAAGATCTGCGTCGCCGAGGTCGAGGAGATCGTGCCCGTCGGTAGCCTCGATGCCGACGCGATCCACCTGCCGTCGATCTACGTGAAGCGGCTGATCAATGGCAGTCCCTACGACAAGAAGATCGAATTCACGACCACGCGGGAGCGCGCCGCCTGATGCGTTTGGCCGTCGTTCCCGCCTTTCTGCTGTCGGCCTGCGCGTCGACCGCGCCGGTCGTCACGGTCGCGTCGGTCAGCCCGCCGCCCATCGTCGCCATCGATCCGCCGCGTCCGCCGGAGCCGACCAAGGCGCCGTCGGGCATGCAGTGGATGTACGGGTCGGGAGAGGGGCGGCGACCAGCATCCAGACCTACCGCGCCTTTACCGACCATGTGCTTGCGGCGAAGCGCAAGCGGCCGACGGATAGCGTCGTCGTCGCCAACGGCGATTTGACGATGGGACGGTACGAACCGTGTGGCAAGAAGCCGCTGGCGGTGATCCTCGACGTCGACGAAACCGCGCTCCAGAACCTGGGCTACGAATATGCGCTGGCGGTGCGCGGCAAGTCGTCGGACCGGGAGCTGATCAACCGCTGGCAGCACAATCCGCAGACCGCCGCGGCAGCGATGCCGGGCGCGGTGCAGGCGCTGAATCGCCTTCGCGCGGCCGGAATCACGATCGTGTTCAACTCCAACCGCGACAACACCGACGCCGCAGGCACCGCCGCCACGCTGGCGACCGCCGGGCTGGGTTCGGCAGTCCCCGGCCAGACGCTGTTCCTGCGCGGGATGTCGACGGCAAGAGCGGCAAGGACGGACGGCGCAGCTTCGTCGCCTCGCGCTATTGCGTGGTGGCGATGGCGGGCGACCAACTCGCCGACTTCGCCGACGGCTTCAACGACAAGGCGCTGAAGCCGCTCGTCCGGCGCGCGCTTGCCGAACGTTACGCCGCGAAGTGGGGCAACGGCTGGTTCCTGCTGTCGAACCCCGTCTACGGGCCGGGGCTGAGCGGCTCGATCGAGGACATTTTTGCGCCGAACGCTCGCTGGACGGGGGACGAGTGATGCGATCCATTCTTCTTGGCGCACTGGTGGTACTGGCGCCCGTCGCAGCGCCCCCGGCCATGGCGCAGCCCGCCCCAGCCGCCGCGATCGACGCCGCCGCGACCGACGCCGCTGCCATCAGCGCGGCCGTGAAGGACGTCTATGCCGTCATCTCGGGCCCCGCCGGCCAGCCGCGTGATTGGGCGCGGATGCGGAGTTTGTTTGCGCCCGACGCGCGAATGACCGCGATTACGCCCAAGGGGCTGAGCGGCGGCACGCTGGAAGATTATATCGCGAAGAGCGGCCCGATCCTCGTCAAGGTTGGCTTTACCGAGCGCGAGCTTGCCCATCGCATCGAACAATATGGCGACATCGCGCATGTCTGGTCGAGCTACGAAGGCACCAGCACCGACGGCAAGCTGAAGGTGCGCGGCATCAACAGCTTCCAACTCGCCCGCCTCGGCGGCCAATGGAAGGTGCAGTCGATTTTCTGGCAGCCCGAACATAGCGGCCTGCCTCTACCGGCCGACATGGCCCAACCCGCAAAGTAAGGAACCGGCATGCCCTGGGATCGCAACCAAATGGCGGCGCGCGCGGCGCGGGAGCTGAAGGACGGCTTCTACGTCAACCTCGGCATCGGCATCCCCACGCTGGTCGCCAACAACATCCCCGACGGGATGGAGGTCACGCTCCAGTCCGAAAACGGCATGCTGGGCATCGGCCCGTTTCCCTATCCGGACGAGGTCGACGCCGACCTCATCAACGCCGGCAAGCAGACCATCAGCCAGCTTCCCTCGTCGAGCTATTTCAGTTCCGCCGACAGCTTCGCGATGATCCGCGGCGGCCATATCGACCTCACCGTGCTCGGCGCGATGGAGGTCAGCGAGGGCGGCGACATCGCCAACTGGATGATCCCGGGCAAGATGATCAAGGGCATGGGCGGGGCGATGGACCTCGTCGCCGGGGTCAAGCGCATCATCGTCGTCATGGAGCACACCTCGAAGGACGGCAGCCCGAAGTTCATCCCGGCCTGCACCCTGCCGCTGACCGGCAAGAACGTCGTCGACATGATCGTCACCGACCTCGCCGTTTTCGAACGGTCCGACCATGTCCAGCCGTTCCGGCTCATCGAACTGGCGCCGGGCGTCACGGCCGAGGAAGTGAAGGCCAGGACCACCGCCAGCTACATCGAATAGGGAGAGTTGATCATGCGGACCGTTGCACTGCTGCTCGCCACCGCCGCGCTTGCCGCGTGCAAGCCCGCCGCCTCCGGCAACGAGGCCGCGGCGGACAACCCCGCCGCCCCGGCGACCGCGGCCAAGGTCAGCCTCACCCGCCTCGATTGCGGAAGCATCACGATCAAGAACTTCGACAAATTCTTCTCGGACAGGCCGGGCCTCTACGAGGCTGCGCCGCGCGATGTCACCGACAGTTGCTACCTGATCCGCCATGGCGACCAGGTCATGTTGTGGGACACCGGCCTTCCGGCCGAATTGAAGGGCCAGGACGCCGACATGGGCGACATGGTCGCGCACCAGAAGACGACCATCATCGAGCAGCTGGCGGCCCTCAACCTGAAGCCCGGGGACGTCGACATCGTCGCCATCAGTCACAGCCACAGCGACCATACCGGTCAGGCGTCCGCCTTTCCCAACGCCCGGCTGATCATCGGCGCGGCCGATTTCACCAAGGCGCAGGAACCGGCGCAGCCCGGCGGACCCAATCCGCTAGCCCCGTGGGCCACGGATGGTGCGCGTGTGGACAAGGTTTCCGCCGACACCGACATCTTCGGCGACGGCAGCGTCGTCGCGATGCACCTGCCCGGCCATACCCCGATCACATGGCCCTGCTGGTGCGCCTCGCGTCGGGCCCGGTCCTGCTCAGCGGCGATCTTTATCACGCGCTCGAGGCGCGCGAGAAGCGCGGCGTGCCTCCGTTCAACACCGATCGCGCGCAAACGCTGGCGTCGATGGACAAATTCGAAGCGCTGGCGAAGAAGACCGGCGCCAAGGTCATCATCCAGCATGAGCCGCGCGACATCGGCAAGCTGCCGGCCTTCCCGAACGCAGCCGAATAGGGTCGACCTCGATGAAGTTCATTGCCTCGCTCTCCGCCCTTGCCCTGCTCGCCGTCGGCGGATGCAAGCAGGCGCCCGAACCGGTCGCCGCGCCGGAGACCACGAACACGATGACCGCGACAATCCCGCCAGGCGGCACCTGGGCCGACGTCGTGAACCAGACGCCGGCCAACGGCTATCTCATGGGCAACCCGGACGCGAAGGTGAAGCTGATCGAGATCGCATCCTTGTCCTGCCCGTTCTGCAAGCAGTTCGAGGAGAATGGCGTCCCGCAGCTCGTCGACAAATATGTGAAGACCGGGCAGGTCAGCTTCGAATTTCGCCCCTACCTCATCCACGGCCCGATCGACGTCGCGGCGAACCTGATCGCCCGCTGCAACGGGCCCGCCGGCTTCTTCCCGATGGCTCGCGCGCTGTACAAGGATCAGGCAGTCTGGGTCGGCAAGGTCGAGGCGGCGCCGCAAGCGAAGTTGGCCGAAATCCAGAACCTTCCGCCCGACCGGGCCTTCGTCGCGATGGCCGATCTCGCAGGCTTGCAGGCGTTCGCCGCGGCCCGCGGCCTGCCGCGCGCCAAGAGCGCCCAGTGCCTTGCCGACCAGCAAATGGTCGCCGCGGAGGTGCAGACGATGAACGACGTCAACACGGAGTTCCCGGAATTCAAGGGAACGCCGTCGTTCGTCATCAACGGCCAGCTCCTGCCCCGCGAAGCATCGAACTGGGCCGGGCTGGAACCGTTGCTTCAGGCGGCGCTGCGCTAGCCCGTTCGCTCTACGCGCGCCACTTTTGCCCTGGGCGGCTTTCATGTAGATTAACGGTTCCGCGTCCCCACGCGTTTCGTGCCGCGGCAGTGACCACCCGCCTGATGGGAGGTTTCCGATGCACAGCCGATGGATCTGTCTTGCCGCACTCGCCTCGTTCGTGTCGACGCCCGCACTGGCGCAGGGCCGCAACCCGATGCCCGGTGTCGTCGAGCGCGGCACCGTTCACCCCAACCCCGAAATCTACTCGCGCTACGTGACCATGCGGAGCGGCAAGTTTGCCGCCGAGGCTTATGAGCGCGAAAAGCGGATGGAATCGAGCGACTATCGCGAGGCGATCCGCTTTGCCGCGTGCGTCGACAAGTTCGACCGCGCGGCCGCGAACCGCATCCTCGCAGCGCCGATCGGCGGGCTTGAGGACAATCGCCGGCTGCGGCGCCTCGCCGAGGTCAATGGACCATGCGTCGCCGAACTGGTGAGGATGCATCCGCTGGTGCTCCGTGCGGCGCTTGCCGAAGTTCGCTTGCGGGCCTCCCGGACCGTTCGCCGACACCATTGTCGGTCGGCATGCCCCCGGTCGTCGACGGCTATCCGGTCGGGATCATCTCGCGCTGCCAGGCGGCGCTGGAGCCCGACAAGGTTCGTTCGGTGTTCGCGACCGAGCCGGGCAGCACGGGCGAGCGGGACGCGGCGACGGCGCTGTTTGCCGCGACTCCGCAATGCGGGGCGCCAGCCATGGGGCGCCTGACCCCGACCGCCGCCCGGATCGCCCTGGTCGACGCCACGTACCGGAGGCGCTGAGGCCCGCCGCTTAGTCCTGCGATTGCAGGATGAGGCCCATCTCCTCGACGTCGAGATCGCGTTCGAGGTTGTGGAGCGTCTCGTCCTCAATCAGTCCGGCGCGGTGGACCTGGATCAGTTCGGCCCGCGCCGCGGCGATGGCGTGGCGCTGCAGGTCGAAATGTTCCCGAAAGCGAACCATCGCCCGGTCGCTGTCCTGCGCATATTTCTCGACCGCGTTGAGCCTTCGCTGCGACTGTTCCAGCAAGACCGGATGCTCCAGCGTCCCGTCGGGGCCGTAGGCGCGGCGCTCGACCTCGGCATGCCGCGCCCGAGTGATCGCCGCTTCGGTGGCGGGAAGGTCGAGCTTGGCCGGCGGCTCCTTGTCGACCGGTTTGACCAGCGCGATTACGCGACCAAGGCTGGTTCCCTGCAGAACCACCGTCGCGAAGATAACCGCGAACGCCGTTAGCAACATGAAGTCGCGACCCGGCATCTGCGCCGGCAGGGTCAGCGCCACCGCCAAGGTCACCACCCCGCGCATCCCGGCCCAACCCAGCACCGTCGCCTGGCGCACGCCCAGCGGACGCGCCTGCTTCAGCCCGGCGGCGCGAAGCCCGGACAGCAGCGCATCGCTGGCGAAGATCCACACGAACCGCGCGACGATTACCGCCAGCACGATCGCCACGATCGGCCCCGCGAAGGTGGTCGTCACCGCCTCGATCCCGCCGACCCGCTCCAGCACGCCGCGCAGCGAAAAGCCGATCAGGATGAACACCAGCGCCTCCAGGACGAACACCATGATCTGCCAGAAGGCATTGCCGCGCAGGCGCACGGTCGCCGGGAAGACGACGTGCTGATACCAGCCCAGCATCAGGCCTGCCGTCACCACCGCAATCACGCCGGATACGTGTATCGCTTCGCCCAGTATGTAGGCGGCCCACGACATCAGCATGGTCGTCACCAGGATCAGCATTTCGCTATTCAGCCGGCGGACGATGAACACCCATGCCGCGCCGACCGCGAGCCCGGCGAGCACGCCGCCGATGGCCAGGATGGCGAAGCTCTGCGCCGCATCGCTGGCGGAAAACACACCGCTCAGCGTCGCCGCGACGGCGAAGCGGAACAGCACCAGCCCGGTCGCGTCGTTGAGCAGGCTTTCGCCTTCCAGCAGCGCGGTCAGCCGCCGCGGCAGTTCAACACCCTGGAGCACCGCGCGCGCCGACACCGCGTCCGGGGTGACACGATCGCGCCCAGCGCAAAGCACGCCGCCCACGGCAGCGATGGCACCAGCCAGTAGGTGACCACGCCGACCACCAACGTCGTGAACACCACGGTCCCGACCGCAAGCGACAGAATGCCGGGAAGATGACGCCGGAACCGCCCCAGCGCCGTGAACCACGCCCCGTCCATCAACAGCGGGGCAGAAACAGGACCAGCGCCAGTTCCGGGTCGAGTTCGATCGGCGGCAACCCCGGCACGAACGCCAGCAACCCCCGCCGACCAGCAACGCGGTCGCGGGCGGCAGCCGCAGCTTGGCCGCTAGCACATACAGCGCCACCACCACGCCCAGCAGCGCCAGCACCAATTCGAACGTGCCTACCCCGTCCATCGGCTCCCCTTGTCGCGGCGATGGTTGAACGCTGTACAGCGGAAGGACAAGGTTTGATGCGCGGGAAAGCCATTGCGGCGCGCTCCCCGACGGGGCAATCCAACGGCGAAGGAGACCTTGATGCGCGCGCTTCGATCTCATGCCGTTGGCGGACCCGATACGCTCACACTCGATCAGGTCGACGATCCCGTCGCCGGTGCGGGCGAATTGCTCGTCAGGGTGCGCGCCGCGGCGATCAACTATCCCGACGTGCTGATCATCGAGGACAAGTACCAGATGCGCCCGCCGAGACCGTTCGCGCCGGGCGGCGAGATTGCAGGCGAGGTCGAAGCGGTGGGTGAGGGAGTCACCGGGTGGAAGGTCGGTGACCGGCTCATCGCGGTCCCAGGCGTCGGCGGGTTGTCGGAGAAGCTGGTGATTCCTGCGCGCTCGGCCTTCCCCTTGCCCGATGGCCGCAGCTTCGCCGACGGCGCCGCGCTGTTGTTGACCTACGCAACCTCGATCCACGCCCTGTACGACCGCGGCCACCTCAAGTCCGGCGACACGCTGCTGATCCTCGGCGCGGCGGGCGGCGTTGGACTGGCCGCCATCGAACTCGGCAAGGCCCGCGGCGCGCGCGTCGTCGCGGCCGTGTCGAGCGAGGAAAAGGCAGCCGCGGCGCGCGAGGCCGGCGCCGACGACGCCATCGTCTATCCCGCCGGACCATTCGACAAGGACGGGCAACGCGCGCTGGCCGACCAGTTCAAGGCGGCGGTCGGCCCAAACGGCGCCAACGTCATCTATGACCCGGTCGGCGGCGACTATGCGGAGCCGGCGCTTCGGGCAATCGCGTGGGAAGGGCGCTACCTCGTCGTCGGCTTTCCGGCCGGCATCCCCAGGCTGCCGCTCAATTTGACCCTTCTGAAAAGCTGCGATGTCTGTGGTGTGTTCTGGGGCGCGTTTGCCGCGCGCAATCCCGAAGCCAACGCCGCGCATGTCGCGGAGCTGTTTCGACTGTGGGACGAGGGAAGGATCGCGCCTCGGGTCAGCGCGACCTATCCGCTGGAACGGGGCGGCGACGCCATCGCCGCGCTCGCCGCGCGCAGCGTCATCGGGAAAGTCGTCGTCACTCTCGATTGAAGGACTGACAGGGGAAGGGCGGGCGTCGCTGAACGCCCGCCCCACAGGCTTACTGGCTGACGGTTCCCAGCTTCTTCTGCACCGCGCTTTGCAGGGCGCTCGTGCTATTCTTGGCCGTACAGGTCGGTGTACCCGTCTTCTTCTGCGCCGCGAGCACATTGGCGTTAACGTCGCAGATCGCAGCGGCAAGGCCGATCGGCACCGACACATTATTCAGCGCGGAAATGTCGCTGACGTTCACCTTGAGGTTCTGAGCCAGATTATTGAGGACATCGGCGTTGGTGAGGTCGATGACGACCAGGCCGTTATTGTCGGCGGCGGCTGCGGGGATTGCCGACAGTCCAGCGGCTGCGGCAAGCATCAGGCTAAGCGTTTTACGCATCACATCTCTCCTTGGGGAAGGACCCGCTCGAGGGGTCCAGCTTAAAACGGATTCATCGCGGCAAGGGTCCGCGGCCTGCCCCGCGGCACGGGTCGGCTGGTCGCGTTGGCAGGTGCTGCCGTCCTGGCAGTCGACGCTGGCCGTGATGCGGCTTGAGCGCGGGGTTGCGGCGGTTGACGCTTCCTCCACCTCGAAAGCGCCGGATCATTGCCTGAAACTCGCGCCGCCGCGCATTGCCCTGCGGCCCGCTCCCTCCTATCTGGCGTGAAACGATTTGCTGAGGAGCCGGCATGACCCAGTTTGATGATCGCGAGCGTGCGTTCGAGGCGAAGTTCGCCCGGGATGAAGAGATGCAATTCAAAGTGCTCGCGCGGCGCAACCGGCTGCTCGGCGAATGGGCGGGGCGGCTGATGGGCCTGACCGAGGTCGAGAGCGAAGCCTATGCCAAGGACGTCATCCGCGCCGATTTCGAGGAAGCGGGCGACGACGATGTCATTCGCAAGCTGCTCGGGGACCTGACCGCTGCGGGCGTTGACACGGACGAGGCAAAGATCCGCGAAACGCTGGCCCACAAGCATGTGGAGGCACGCCGCCAGCTGATCGAGAGCCTGGGCTAAACCGATGCCGATGGCGGCCACCGACATCGAGGCGCTGATCGTCGCGGGCATCCCCGACGCCGTGGTCGAGATTCGCGACTTGGCAGGCGACGGCGACCATTATGCCGCCCGGGTGATCAGCCCGAGCTTCGCCGGCATAAGCCGCGTCCGCCAGCACCAGCTGGTCTACAAGGCGCTCGGGGACGAATGGGGGCGAGCTTCACGCGCTGCAGCTGGAAACGGCAGTGCCATCCGGAGATCATGAATGACCGACGACGTTAAGAACCGCATCGACAGCATCGTGAAGGACAACGACATCGTCCTGTTCATGAAGGGCACTGCGCTGTTCCCGCAGTGCGGCTTTTCCAGCCGCGCGATCGCCATCCTCGACCACCTCGGCGTCCCGTTCGAAACCGTCGACGTGCTCGCCGATCAGGACATTCGCCAGGGCATCAAGGAATATAGCGACTGGCCGACCATCCCCCAGCTCTACGTCAAGGGCGAGTTCGTCGGCGGCAGCGACATCATGATGGAAATGTTCGAAAGCGGCGAACTGAAGGAACTGGTCGGCGCCGACGCCTGACCGGCTGCCTTCGGGCTGTCACATCGCCAGATAATAAAGGGGCGGCACGCGGGACCAGAAAACCGCTGTGCCGCCCCTTTGATTTGGTTGTGGAACCAAGTGGACACCATCAATATTGCATCCGCCGTGCCAATTGAAAAAAATGGCGCAAATCTAGGAAAAAGCTCGTGACTGCCGATGCTCGCAGCGCGGCAGTTGTAAGGAATCCCGACGAAAATCGGCTGGATTCCGGTGCCGGCACTTTTCATCCAGCGGCGGGTTGAGCCGGCATGGCGCGCCAAGACCCTCCCTCCCGCAAGCCGGCCCTTTATTGCGACCTGACGCAAAGCTGGTCCGCGGTTGGCGGCGGGGTCGGCACTTACCTTCGCCACAAGCGCCAGCACATCCTGCAGTCGACCAACGCCTCCCATCTGCTGATCATTCCCGGGGACCGCGATTCGGTCACGGCGGAGGAAGGCGGCCGCGCGACCACGGTTACGATCGCCAGTCCGCGGGTGCCCGGAAGCCCGAATTACCGACTGCTGCTTCGCAACCGCGCGGTTCGCGACGCCCTGCACCGATTCCAGCCGAACCTGATCGAATGCCAGGACGCCTACAACCTGCCGTGGGCGGCGCTTGCCCACGCTCGGCGGAACCCGGGGACCGCCACGGTGGCCGGCTATTTCACCGACTTCCCGACCGTCTACGCCGATCGCCCTGCCGGCCGCTTCCTTGGGCCCGCAGCCGGAAGATGGGCCGCGGGAGTGTGTTACCGCTATTGCGGCCGGCTCTATCGCCGCTTCGATGCGGTGTTTGCCCTCTCGGAACATGGCGGCGCCAAGAAGCTGCGCGCGGCGGGTGTCGAGCGCGTCGGCATCGTCCCGCTCGGGGTGGAACTGGGCCAGTTCGGACCGGACCGCCGCGACGACGCTCTTCGCACCTCGTTGGGCGTCGCCGCCGGCGAGCCCTTGCTGATCTATGCCGGACGGCTTGATGTCGAGAAGCGTCCGGAAACGGTGGTCGACGCGTTCTGCCAATTACCGGAGGCCATGCGGGCGACCCTGGTGCTGCTCGGCGACGGCCCGCTGCGCGAGCCGCTGATGGAACGCGCCCGAGGACGCCGGATCCATTTGCCCGGCTACGTCGGCGACCGCGGCGAACTCGCGCGCTGGCTGGCAAGCGCCGACCTCTATGTTTCCGGCATGGCCGACGAGACCTTTGGCGTTTCGATCATCGAGGCACAGGCGTCGGGCCTGCCCGTGATCGGAATCGGCGAGGGAGCGATGCTCGATCGCGTGCCGCCGGGCCTGGGCCGGACGGGTCCGATCGAAGACGCCGCGGCGATGGCCGCGAACATCCAGGCGGTATGGGCGATGGATCGAAGCACCATCGCCGCGCAGGCACGCGACCATGCAGAAACCTTTAGCTGGGACCGGAGCATGACCTTGCTGTTCGGCGAGATCTATGTGCGTGCTCTTGCGGCCGCCGCGCGCCGCGGCTCGTCGCCGGTCGACGCCTTGCCGCCATTGGTCGAAGCCGCCCATCGGACTTAATCTGGGGTTCAGCCGCGCCGCCGTTCCTTGCGGTTTAGCGACGCCAACGAAAAGGGAGGGACTCGTGACCCGCATTGACATGACGCTCGCCGCCATCGCCGCCGCCGTGATCGCCAGTCCGGCCGCCGCCGCGCAGGACCAGGCCAAGAAGGTCGAGACGGTCGAGGTCAAGAAGACCGTCCGGATCGTCGACGGCAAGGAAGTCCAGGGACCGGCAACCGACGTCGAAAAGCTTGTCGCCAGTTGCGGCGCTCGGAACTTCGAAACGACCGCCGAAATGAACAAGGACGGCAAGAAGCGCGTCACCAAGATCAAGCTTTGCGCCAAGCCGGGCGAAAGCGACGCGGCCTGGGTCGCGACGCTGAAGGATGCTCGCGGCAAGCTGGAGAAAATGGAGGACATGTCGCCGGAAAGCCGGACCAAGATCGCCGCCGATCTCAACGCCGAAATCGCGCGGCTCGAAAAGGCCAACTAATCCTTGGCCCCGCGGGGGCGTCCATGGCACAGCCCGTCGCCGTGGACGCCCCCTACGCCTTGCTCGATTTGCTGGAGCCCGGGATTGCCCGCGTGCTGGCGCACAACCCGTCGGCTTTTACCTACACCGGCACTCAAACCTATCTGGTCGGCGATAGCGAACTGGTCGTCGTCGACCCCGGTCCGGACATTCCGGACCATGTCCAGGCCATCGTCGCCGCGATCGCCGGACGCCCGGTTGTCGCCATTGCCTGCACGCATACGCACCGCGATCATTCGCCCGCCAGCCGGGCGCTGAAAGCCGCAACCGGCGCGCCGATCATCGGCTGCGCGCCGCTGGCGCTGGAGACGGTCGGGCCGCGCGCCGACGCAAGCTTCGACGGCGAGTACGTCCCGGACCGCGTGCTCGGCGATGGCG
Source organism: Sphingomonas rhizophila (assembly GCF_014396585.1). Lineage (GTDB taxonomy): Bacteria > Pseudomonadota > Alphaproteobacteria > Sphingomonadales > Sphingomonadaceae > Sphingomicrobium > Sphingomicrobium rhizophilum. The sequence goes on along the minus strand of NZ_CP060717.1, from coordinate 1,522,331 downwards.
AGGCCATCCCGGTCGATGGCCGCCGCCTCGTCGCGGTGGCGACGCCCGGGCACACTTCCAACCACCTCTGCTTCGCGGTCGAGAGCGGGCAGGGCGAGGGCGCCTTGTTCACGGGCGATCATGTCATGGGCTGGTCGACGACCGTAGTCGTCCCGCCCGACGGCGACATGGCGGATTATATGGAAAGCCTCGACAAGCTTCGCCGCCGCGACGACCGGATCTACTACCCGGCGCACGGACCCGCGGTGACCAGGCCGGCGCAGCTGGTGCGCGGCATGATCGGCCACCGGATACAGCGTGAGAAACAGATATTGAGGCTGATCGCGTCGGCGCCGCTGACCGTCCCGGAGATCGTCGCCGGCGCTTACCCCGGACTCGATCCTCGACTGCTCACGGCGGCGGGCGGATCGGTCACCGCGCACCTCATGGACCTCCAGCGGCGTGGCCTCGTTGAACGGTCGGAAGGAGAAACATGGATACCGACCAACCGCGCCGCCTGAACCGGCCGCTGGCGATCGGCGCGATCGTCGTCGCGCTCGTTATCGGCCTTCTGGTCGGCGGCGCGCTCGGGCTTGGCAAGCGGCTGTTCGGCGGTCCCGACCCGGAAACCGTCGCAAGCTCGGCGCTGGAATCAATGCGCGCGCAGAACCGGCTGGTGCCGTTCGTCGCCCGCTACGTTTCCGTGGTCAGCTCGAAACAGTCGCAGCTTGCCGGCCTGATCACGACCGAGCGGACGCTCGTCCTTCCCGGCAACGTCCGTTACGAGCTCGACCTGTCGAAGCTCGGCCCCGACGATGTCGCATGGGACGGCGGCACCAACACGCTGTCCGTGACCCTGCCCGAAATCGAGCTGGCCGGGCCGGAAGTCGACCTCGCGGCGGCACGCGAATATGGCGCGGGGGGCATTGGCCAGATCCTGACCAACGGCGCCAACCGGCTCGACCAGGCCAACCGCGCCCGGGCGGTGTCCGACCTGCGCAAGCAGGCGATGGCGCCGCTGCCGATGGGCCTCGCCCGAGAGGCCGGTCGCCAGGCGGTCGAACGCAGCTTCGCGCTGCCGCTGCAGGCGGCGGGGTTCAAGGACGTCAAGGTTGTCGCCCGCTACGCCACCGACGGAACGCCGGTCGCCGGCGAGACCCTCGACCATAGCCGCAGCTACAACGAGGTGCTGGCAGACAAGGCCCAATCCCGCTAAATTGCGCGCGCAATCGGGGAGGGCAATCATGGCAACGCTGGCCGGTAATGGACCGTCGACGACACGTGCGGGGGCGGAAAGCTGGTTCTTCCCGATGGCGGCGGCGATGGCGGCAACCGTCGTGCTCGGTTTCTCGACCCATCTCGCCCTGGGCCGGTCGAGTTTCTCGGCGCCGCTGTTCGTGCATTTCCACGCCGTGCTGTTCATGGGCTGGACCGCGATTTTCGTCACGCAAAGCTGGCTCGCCACGCGGGGCCCGATCGCGCTTCACCGCAAGCTTGGCTGGGTCGCGGTCTGCTGGCTGGCGGCGATGCTGGTCGCGGGCATGTGGGTGATGATCGCCAAGGTTCGCGCCGCCGACGTGCCCTTTTTCTTCCGGCCGCAGGTCATGTTGGTCCTGAACCCCATCGGGTTGATGACCTTTGCCGGCCTGACGATCGCGGCGGTCAGGATGCGGCGCCGGACCGACTGGCACGCGCGGCTGCACATCTGCGGCATGTCGGCGATCATGGGACCGGCGTTCGGACGTCTTTTGCCGATGCCCCTGCTGATGCCGGCGGCGATGGAGGTCGCGGTGCTCTTCGGTCTCCTTTTCCCGATCGCCGGGATCGTCATCGACCGGCGCAAGCATGGCGCCGCCCACCCGGTCTGGAAGATCGGCATCGCCGTCATCGTCGGAAGCGTTATCCTGGCGGACGTGATTGCCTATTCGCCGCTCGGCAGCGCGATCTACGACGCGGTCGTCGCCGGGTCGGCCGGGGCCGACGTGTCGGGGATGGATTATCCGCCGCCGCCCCCGGGAGCGCCCTTGCCCGCCGCCCGCTGAGCGGCCATCTAGGGTGGCATGACCGCCCAAAGCCAAAGCCTCAAAGGCCTCGACCTGCTGTCCGAAATCGCGCGCCTGAAGAAGGAGCGTAACGCGGTCATCCTGGCGCATTATTACCAGAAGCCGGAGATCCAGGACCTTGCCGATTTCGTCGGCGACAGCCTCGATCTGTCGCGGAAGGCCGCGGCGACCGATGCCGACGTCATCGCCTTCTGCGGCGTCCGCTTCATGGCCGAAACCGCGAAGATCCTGTCGCCGCAAAAGACGGTGATCCTGCCCGACATGGACGCGGGCTGCAGCCTGGAGGACAGCTGCCCGCCCGACCAGTTCGCGGCCTTCCGCGCCGCGCACCCGGACCATATCGCGCTGACCTACATCAACTGCTCGGCGGCCGTGAAAGCCTTGAGCGACATCATCGTCACCTCAAGTTCCGCCGATATCATCCTCCAGCAGATCCCGAAGGACCAGAAGATCATCTTCGGCCCGGATCGCCATCTCGGCGGTTATCTGTCGCGGCGGCTGGGGCGAGAGATGCTGCTGTGGCCCGGCATCTGCATCGTCCACCAGGCGTTCAGCGAGACCGAGCTGCTCAAGCTCAAGGCCGAATATCCCGACGCGCCGGTCGCGGCGCATCCCGAATGCCCGCCGCACATCGTCGACCATGCCGACCTCGTTGGCTCGACCAAGGCGATCCTCGATTTCGCGATCAATTCGCCCGCCAGGACGATCCTCGTCGCGACAGAGCCGCACATCATCCACCAGATGGAAAAGGCCGCGCCTGACAAGGTCTTCATCGGCGTCCCCGGCGGCGACGGCAACTGCAACTGCAACATGTGCCCCTACATGGCGCTCAACACGCTGGAGAAGCTCTACGTTGCCCTCCGCGACCTCGAACCGCGCATCGAGCTCGACGACGACACCATGGCCAGGGCCCGCATTCCGCTCGAACGCATGCTCGAAATGGCCGGCCGGACGGTCGGGCAGGGCGATGTCGGCAAGCCGAAGATCAGCGGCGACTGAGTCCTAGCGCCGCGGCGGACCCTTGCGGCCGGGCTTGCGCGGGCCGGTCGGCTTGATCTGGGCGCGGGGCGGGCCACGCCGGATCTGCGCACCGCTGTCGCCGCGCGCCGTCGGCGGCGGGCGGTTGCCGTCGGGCGACGGTTCGATGCGAACGCCGTTCTCGTCCTCGCCGTCCTTGCCGCCGGTCCGCACCAGTGCGTCGGCGAAGCGGTCGGCGATCGGCAGCGGGATCTGGAAGAAGGTCTCGTTGGCGGTGATCCGGATCGCGCCGACTTCGTTCTTGGTGATGTGACCTCGGCGGCAGATCAGCGGCAGCAGCCAGCGCGGGTCGGCGTTGTGGCGGCGCCCGATGTTCATCCGGAACCACACCGTCTCGTCGAAGCCCTCGCGGTGATGCGCCGGCTTGCCGTCGGCGCGGGGCGGGGTCGGCTGTCCACGCGCCAGCAATTCCTCCGGCTCGGGCAGCGACCCGCGATGCGCGCGGACCAGCGCGGCCGCGATTTCCTGCGGACTGCGCTGCGCCATCAGGCGTTCGGCGATAATGCGATCGTCCTCGCTGACCTCGATCGGCTGCATCAGCGTTTCGAGCAAACGTTCGTTATCGCGCTTGACGATGTCCTCGGCCGATGGCGGGTCGATCCATTCGGCGTTGATGCGTGCGCCGCGAAGCACGGACTCGACCCGGCGGCGGCGCGGGTAGGGGACAATCAGGATCGCGGTGCCCTTGCGCCCGGCGCGGCCGGTGCGGCCCGACCGGTGCTGCAGCACCTCGGCGTCACGCGGCAGTTCGACGTGGATGACGAGGCTCAGCGACGGCAGGTCGATGCCTCGCGCGGCGACGTCGGTCGCGACGCACACCCGCGCCCGCCGGTCGCGCAGCGCCTGAAGCGCATGGTTGCGCTCGTTCTGCGAATGCTCGCCGCTGATCGCCACCGCCGCGAAGCCGCGCTCGACCAGGATGGCATGCAGGTGACGGACATTGTCGCGCGTCGCGCAGAACAGCATCGCCGTCTCCGCCTCGTGAAAACGCAGCAGGTTGACGACGGCATGCTCGATCTCGGCCGGGCTGACCGTCACCGCCTGGTAGCTGATGTCGCCATGGCCCCGATCCTCGCCGACCGTCGAAATGCGCAGGGCGTCGCGCTGGTAGCGCTTGGCCAGCGCGACGATCGGCCGGGGCATCGTGGCGGAGAACAGCAGGGTGCGGCGGCCGTCGGGCGTCGCGTCGAGGATTTCCTCGAGGTCTTCGCGAAAGCCCATGTCGAGCATCTCGTCGGCCTCGTCGAGCACGGCGACCTTCAGCTGTGACAGGTCGAGTGCGCCGCGTTCCAGATGGTCGCGAAGCCGCCCCGGCGTGCCGACGACAATGTGTGCGCCGCCCGCCAGGTTGCGCCGTTCGCGCGAAGCATCCATGCCGCCGACGCAGGTCGCGATCCACGCGCCCGCCTTCTCGTATAGCCAGCGCAGCTCCAGGCTGACCTGTAGCGCCAGTTCGCGGGTCGGGGCGATGATCAGCGCCAGCGGGCTCGCCGATGGCGGCATCCGCCCCGGCCCGTCGAGCAGCTCGCCCGCCATGGCGAGGCCGAAGGCGACCGTCTTGCCCGACCCGGTCTGGGCGGACACGATGAGGTCACGGCCTTGCGCCTCCGCTTGGAGGACGGCGGCCTGGACAGGCGTGGGGTTCGCATAGCCGCGCGCGGCCAGCGCTTCGCCGAGGAGCGGCGGAAGTGATGAGAATGACATGAGGCGGCCCCCATGCGCGCATCCGCGCCAATCCACAAGCTAAGTCGTTGAACTTTCCCGCCGCACGCTTGCCGCCAACAGCAATCCGAGCATCGCCCACCAGGCGCGGGAGTCTTCGAACGATCCGGTCAGACCCTGGATCGCCGCACCGGTGATCAGCGCCACGGCGAGGGCTTGGCCCAGCGGATCGCCGCTATCCCGCAACTGCGCTGCGATCCGCCACAGCAGCCAGCCAAACGCCGCAAGGCCGGCGATCCCGACTTGCGCCAACAGGCTCAACGCCTGGTTATGGGCGTCGTTCAGCGTGTGCAGGACTCCGTCGGGCGTCGTGAACCGCACCGCCACCGCATCGACTCCAAGGCCGCGGCCCAGCAACGGCGCCTGCCGCCATGATTCGAATGCCGCCCGCCATGCCTCGACCCGCACGGTCGGTGCCGCCGGGACGACGCTGGCAACGACCTGCATGACGACGACCACGCCGAGTGCCGCGATGAGGGCGGTTGCCGCAGCAAAGGGCCTGTCGCGGCGGCGTTCGAGCCAAAACCACCACCCCATCGCGAACAACAGGCCGGCAAGCTGCGGCGACACCGCCGCCAGCGCCGTGACGAAAATCATCGCGACCAGCAGCTTGGCTGCGCCTGACCCGATCCAGCCGATCGCCCGCGCCGCAAGGACCAGCGGCGCGGTCAGTCCCAGATAATGAGCCATCATATTCGGATTGGCGAAGCTCAGCATCAGCCGCGGGTAAGGTCCGGGCGCGAGACTGCCCGGCCCATTGTCGAGCGCTCGATGAAGCCCGCCGCTCGGATCGGCCAGCCACGCGGCTAAGCCAACGACCGCCAGCGCCAGCAGTAAGGCGGTGCCGCCCAGCCAGCCCCTCACCGCGTCCCTGAGAGCTAGCAGGTCAGGCAGTGCCAGCGCGACAACGACAGGAAGCCCGAGCAGGTAGATTTGCGTCGCCAGCTTATGCAGCGACGCCGTCCGGTCACTGCTGACCACGGGCGAAAACAGCATCGCGGCAAGGTAGATCGCGATGGCAATGACCAGCGGATGGCTTGCAATCTTTCGCAATCGCGCCGGCTCGCGGACCGCCGCGGTCACCGCCAGCAACGCCAGCGGGACAGCCGCCAGGTCGGGCAGGATGATTCCAAATCCGCCGACCGTCGCGATGGGCCGCTGGACGATCAGGCTGGCCAGGAACAGCGCGACGGCGGCGGGCGCCATCAGGGGATCGGCTGCGCCTTGGCGTCGATGATCTTCGTATGGGGGTGATGCTTGTCCAGGTGCCGCTTGATGATCCTGAGGTTGCGGGTGTTGGACTGGAAGAAGAAGTCGGGCACCGCGCCGATCCACGGGATCAGGCCCAGCAGGAAGTCGAAGCCGACATTGCCGCTCATCCGCGCCATCTGCCATTTCGACATGCCCAGGTTGCGCGCCTCGAACATCATGTAGGCGCCCAGCGCAGCGCCGGTGACGCTGCCGACGACCGGCACCAGGTCGAGCAGCACGTCGAGCCCGACTTTCCGTTTGATCCCGGGAATGGTGATCATCCGTTCCAGCAGATATTCGATCGCCTCCACCCGCTGGCGGACGGAAACCGGGTCGCTGCCCATCGGCACATGATCAAGCGGGTTCATCAACCGTCTCCCGGGCGGGGGCTGGCCCCAAGGCCGCCCAATGTGTGACGGCCATAACGGTTTTCAATGAAACCCGGGGCCGATCGCGCCACCAGTGACCAGCGGATCGGCGCGGCCACGGGAATGAACAGCTGCTCCGCGTCCATCGACCGAGCCACCTCGCCGAACAGCGCCGCCCGCTGCACCGCGATCGGAACCGCTCTGGCCTGCGCCAGCAATTCGTCCATCTCGGGCAGGCAGACAGGCGCCACCGAGCAGCGGAACTGGCGGAGGAACCACGCCGGCGAACTGGAAGGCGCCACCGAATCCACCCACCTGAGATCGGCCCTGTTGTCACCGGCGCGCTCCACGGTGAGGCCAAGCGGTCCCCAATCCGCATTGAGACGTCGAAGGATGATGTCGCCGCCCGGTCCCTCCGGCAGGTCGACGCGGATCTTTCGCGGTTCGGCGACTTCGCCCTCCGGCCGTTCCTCTGCCGGGAACCGCGCCGCGGCCTCGGCCAGCAGCGCGGGACGCCGCTCCGCCGCCGGTTGGTCAAGCCACGCCGGCTGCGGCAACGTGCCGATACCGTCCAGCCCGTCCTGCAACAGCGTCGAGCGCGGGCCCAGTCCCGGCACCGCCAGCTCGGCGATCAGCGCGCGCCGGTCGAGCGCCTCGCTCAGCAGGCGGCGAACGGCGGCGTCGGCAATAATCCCGTCCTTGCGGGCCGGGGCCAGCCCGAACAGGCCGGCGACGGGGTCGAACCGCAGGCTGTTGCGCGGAAGCCTGGCATTGTTGGCCAGCGGCAGGTCAACGAATGTCCCGCCCAGCACGACGTCGGCCTCACCGGCGACGAAGGCGCGGATCGCGGTCGTCGCCGGCATGGCTAGAAGCGTCACGTCCTGGCGCTCGCCTTCTTCGCCATCGAGGCCCGGCAGTCGCCGGCGAAGCGAGATTTCCGGGTACTTCTCCGGCTTGGCGTCCTTTGGCTCGCGAATATGGAACGGGCCAGTCCCTTCGCCTTCCCGGATGATTGCGAAATCGGGTTGGGCCAGCAGGGTCAGCAGGTTCGGCCGCGGCGCCAACAGCCTTATCTCGATCACCCGGTCGGTCATGGCCACGATCTCGCTGACCGCGCCCACGGCGTCAAAGGTCGGGCTGCCGGCGTTGGCCTTGATCTGCCGGGTCAGCAAGCGTGCGACATCCCGGGCGACGATCTTGCGGCCGTCCGGCCACTCGCCGGTCGACAGCCGGAAGATGTAGCTCAAGCCGTCGTCGCTGACATTCCATCGTTCGGCCAGGCCCGGCTCGATCTGCCCCGCCGGATCGAACCGCACCAAACCCTGCGCGACCGACTGCCGAAGCGTGGCGTCGGCCATCGTCGCGGGCGGGCGCAAGGGGTCGCCGAGCGTTGGTGCTTCCTCGCCGATGACGACGACGCGGCTCGTCCCCTCGGGACCGCGGCGACAACCGTTCGTCCCGGCCAGGATTACCGCCAAGGTTGCGGCCGTCAGCAGTAGTCGGGCAGGGCGGTAAGGCGGCATGGCGTGCAGACTAGCCTTAAAGCCGGGTTCAGCAACCACTGGATATTGGCGTCCGACTGTTTTAGTGAAGTAAGTCAGTGGCCAAGGTGTCGGCCTCCGTCTGGCAAGGATCGAATGACCGACGAATCCGGGATATGGCAACGCAACGGTCGCGACGTCGAGTATTTGCCCGACCCGTTCAACCGTCCGCCGCCGCCGCCCGAGCCGGCCGATATTGCGCCGCCGAAGCCGCGCCGCCGTCGCTGGCTGCGCTGGGGCTTCACCGCGTTCGGCGCGCTGTTCCTGATCACGCTGCTTTGGCTGATCGTTACCGCGCCGCTGTCGCGCGCGCTCGAACCGCTTGACGACCCCGCGATGCTGCTGGTCAGCGCGGAAGGGAAGCCGATCGCCCGGCGCGGCGCGGTCAAGGAATCGCCGGTCGAGATCGCGCGGCTCGACCCGATTACCCCCAACGCCTTCATCGCCATCGAGGACCGACGTTTCCGCAGTCACTGGGGCATTGACCCGCGCGCCATCGGCCGCGCCTTCGTCGCCAATTTCCGCGCCGGCGGGGTCCGCCAGGGCGGCTCGACTCTGACGCAGCAGCTGGCCAAAACCAGCTTCCTGTCGTCCAACCGCTCGCTGAAGCGGAAAGCGCAGGAAGTGATCATCGCCTTCTGGCTGGAAGCATGGCTGACCAAGGACGAGATTCTCTCGCGTTACCTGTCGAGCGTCTATTTCGGTGACGGCGTCTACGGGCTCCGCGCGGCGTCGAAACATTATTTCGGGCGGGAGCCGGAGCGGCTGACGCTGGCCCAGTCGGCGATGCTGGCCGGCCTGGTGCAGGCGCCGTCGCGGCTTGCGCCGACCCGTAACCTGCCCGCCGCGCAAAAGCGAAGCCGCCTCGTGCTCCAGGCGATGGCCGACACCGGCGTCATTACCCAGACGCGGGCTACCGCCACCAAGTCGGCCAAGCCGATGATCCGTGTCGGCAAGGTTCCGACCGGCACCTACTTCGCCGATTGGGTCGCCCCCGCTGCATCGGCCGCGTTCGAGGCGGACTATGGCGAGGTCAGGGTGCCGACGACGCTCGACGCCGACCTGCAGCGCCTCGCCGTCCGCGCCATCGCGACCGCGCCCGGGGCACCGATCCAGGCGGCGCTGGTCGCCATGCGTCCCGACGGAACGGTCGTCGCGATGGTCGGCGGCAAAAGCTACAAGGATTCGCCGTTCAACCGCGCGACCCAGGCCCGGCGCCAGCCCGGTTCAGCGTTCAAGCTGTTCGTCTACCTGGCAGCGCTCCGCGCCGGTTACACGCCCGACAGCATGGTCGAGGACCGGCCGATCACCATCGACGGCTGGACCCCACGCAATAGCGACGGCGTCTATCGCGGGACGATCACGCTCCGCGAAGCGTTTGCGCGGTCCAGCAACGCCGCCACCGTCCGCCTCGCGGAGCAGGTCGGCCGGCAGAATGTCATGCGCGCCGCGCGTGAACTGGGCATCGTCTCACCCATGACCGACGCGCCCAGCCTCGCGCTCGGCACGTCAGGCGTCAGCCTGCTCGAACTCACCTCGGCCTACGCCGCGGTCGCCGGTGGTCGTTATCCGGTTCGCCCCACCGGCCTGCCGCCCAAGGCCAATGCCGAACAAGGCCTGTCCTCCTGGTTCAGCCGCGGTGGCTTCCTCGACCGCGGCCGCGACTGGTCACCGGTGCTCGAACTGTTGTGGAGCGCCGCCAACGAAGGCACCGGCAAGCGCGCCGCGCTGGGCGTTCCGACGTTCGGCAAGACGGGGACGACCCAGGACAACCGCGACGCCATCTTCGTCGGGTTTGCCGGCGACCTGGTGGTTGGCGTCTGGGTCGGGCGCGACGACAACAAGTCGCTGGGCTCGATCAGCGGCGGCACGACGCCCGCCCGGATCTGGCGCGCGTTCATGGCCCCGGCGATCGAGATCGACCGCCGCCGCGGCCCCGAACTGCCATTCCGGGCGCCGCAGCCCCGACCGCGTCTCGAACGGCAAAGCCCTCTGCCCGAAGAATGGAGCGACCCGGGCACGGCGATCGACGGGCTCATCGACGCCATCGACAGCCTGTTCTCGCGCCAGGACAGCAACTGAAGCTGGTCCTCGCCCTTCTTGTAAGTTTGTAACCAATGCTATTTGATGACGACTTCGAAGGGGAGTCGATCATGCGCAAATCTGTCTATGTCGCACTTACCGCGGTCACCTTGTCCTTGGCGTACAACGGCGCCGCTTGGTCGCAGGCGACGCAACCGATCTTTGTTCCCCCTCCTCCCAACGTGACCGGTGTCGCCAACAGCGGTTGGCGCCAGCATGACCTCGACAAGGTCGAGGCTGAAAGCCGGGTGAGGGGCGGCGAGATCCTGAGGGGCGATCGCTACGCGCTCCGCTCCACGCTCGACTATGTCAGCGGGATCGAGGAATCCTTCGTATCACCCGACAAGCTGCTGGCCCTTCGCACGAAGCGGCTCCAGAACCTCGTCAACCGGCACCGCAAGGAACTTGAGCTCGACCCGGCCGGCCTGCCGATCGTCCGGCAGCGTGCGCTGCTGATCGATGCCACGCCCGAACAGCTGGCGGCCGCGAAGGCGGCGGGTTTCGGGGTGACGGACGAATGGTCGGACGCCGCGCTCGGTCTCCGCCTGACGACGCTCAGCACCCCTGCATCGACCCCGACCGCCCAGGCGATCGCGGCGCTCGCCAGCGCGAACCCCGGCCTGCAGGTCGAGCCGGACTATGTCTACGAACCGGCGGGCTCCGCAGGCGCGGAGGCTGGTTCTTCGGCCGGATCCGCCCAGGCGCCGGCTGCGCGTCCGGCGGCGCCCGCCCTGGTGATGATCGACGGCGGGGTGGCCACGGATCATGCCGCGCTGAAGAACAGCGGCATCGAAACGATGGGATTCGCCGGCAAGTACCAGGCGACGGGCCATGGCACGGCGGTGGCGTCGCTGCTCGTGGGTAACCTCGGCGAATTCCGCGGCGCTGCCCTGGGTGCGCGGCTCTATTCGGCCGACATCTACGGCGGCAATCCGGCCAGCGGCTCGGCCTCCAGGATGGTCAAGGCCCTCGCCTGGGCCGCGTCGAAGCGGCCGGCCGTCGTGACGGTCAGCCTCGCCGGGCCGAAAAGCGTCGCCGTCGGCCGGGCCATTGCCGCCGTCCAGAAGGGCGGAGCGAAAGTCGTCGCCGCGACCGGCAATGACGGATCGATGGCGCCGGCAAGCTATCCGGCAAGCTACGCCGGGGTCATCAGCGTGACCGGCACCGACCGCACCGGCAAGCCGATCATGGAGGCCGGTCGCGCTGAACATGTCGATTTCGGCGCTCCGGCCGTCGACCTGGTCGCCGCCGTCCCCGGGAGCGGCTTCATGGCGGTTCGCGGGACAAGCTTCGCAGCGCCGCTCGTGGCCGGGCGGCTGATCCAGACCTCGTCTTTCCCGCGCCTCATCGCAGAGGCGGTCCCGGGCAGCGGCGAAGTCGGCCTGGGCATCGTTTGCGGGAAGTGCGGCGTGTCGCCGACCACGCTCGCCAAGCGCTGACGGATGAAGTCGTGAACTGGCCGGCCGCCGGGCGACCGGCGGCCCGTTTCCGTCGGCGCGTTAATCCTGCGAAATCAGGCTGTCGATTTAACCGGCGGCCCGCAATCGACTGAGATAAAACAATAAAAAATTGATGGTTACACCGACGGTAACCGGGGCGCTCAAGCCATCCTTAACCGCTGTCATCCTACTGATTGGTCGACCGGGCGCGAAGACGTTCGGTGGGGGTGTGGACCCTCTCGTGGACCATAGGAGACCAGAAAATGTCGAAGTTTCTCAAGCTGATCAAGAACAACAAGGGTGCCACCGCGATCGAATACGGCCTGATCGCCGCGCTGATCGCCGTCGCCGCCATCGGCGCGATGCAGGGCATCGGCAACAAGCTGGGCACCACGTTCAACAACGTTTCGTCGAAGCTCGGCTAAGCCGACCGGCCTTACGGTTGAATCAGTGGGAACGGCGGCGTCGAAAGACGCCGCCGTTTTCGCGTGCCCGCGAGACCCGGAAATCTGAACCTCAGATAACAGTGTCGTTGTGACGCGCACATTATGCGGCGAGCCGACCCGCTCGCCGGAACTTCGACCTGCTTGTTCATGTTGAAAACATACGTGATTTGCCAAAATCCGTCGTTTCTCGAACTGAACCAGTCAGGATCGGATTATGACCAAGACCCTATTGATCGCGAGCGTCGCGGCGCTGGCCATTACCTCGCCCGCCACCGCTCAGCGCGGGGGCAACCAGGACCGCCCGGCCAAGGAACAGCGCCAGGCTCAGCGGGCAGAACGCCCGGCCCAGCAACAGCGTGCCGAACGGCAGGCGCCGCAGCGCGCCGAGCGTCAGGCCCAGCGCATGGAGCGCCAGCCGCAGCGCATCGAGCGTCAGCAGCGGATGGAACGCCCGTCGTTCCAGCGCGCCGAAGCTCGCCAGCAACGCCAGCAGCAGATGCAGGAACGCCGCAATGTGATGGCAGAGCGTCGTCAGCAGGCTGAGAGCCGCCGCTCCCAGCAGCTTGAGCGTCGTCAGCAGGCCGAGAGCCGTCGTTCGCAGCAGATTGAGCGTCGTCAGCAGGCCGAGAGCCGCCGTTCGCAGCAGATTGAACGTCGCCAGCAGGCGGAGAGCCGTCGTTCTCAGATGCTTGAACGTCGCCAGCAAGCCGAGAGCCGCCGTTCACAGCAGATTGAACGTCGTGAGCGGGCCGATCGTCGCGCCGTGCTCGCCGATCGTCGCCAGCAACAGGTCGATCGTCGTTCGCTCGCCAACCAGCGCATGGCCCATCGTGAGGATCGCATCCGCGACCGCCAGCAGCTTCGTGCGGAGAATTTCGACCGCCGGATCGACGGTCGCCGCACGGCCTTCGCGCCGACCGCGGACTCGCGGGAGATCGCGTATAGCGATGCCCGTCGCCAGAGCGCTTGGGGCGGCGTGATCGAACGCGCTCGCCTGGCCCAGTCGCGCGAACGCATTCGCGATCGCCAACCGGCCCGTGCCTTGGCCTTGGTCGGCCAGCCGCTCGACACGCGCTATTACTATGACGACTATGTGCCGCTCGGTTACCGGTCGACCTACTATGACACGCCCGACTATTATTACCGGTACGACGACGACTACGGCTATCTGTACCGGGTCCGCCGTTACGACGATTATGTCACGACGCTGATCCCGCTTTACGGTGGGGCGTTCTCGATCGGGCAGCCGATGCCAATCGCGTATCGCAGCTACAACGTGCCGTATGCCTATCAATCCTACTATTACGACACGCCGGACTCTTATTATCGCTACGGCAGCAACGCGATCTACCAGGTCGACCCGACCTCGCAGTTGATCACCGCGGTGGTCGCGCTGCTGACCGGGAACAACCTCGGCGTCGGTAATTACCTTCCGGCCAGCTACGGCGTCTACAACGTGCCGTACCAGTATCGTTCGCGCTATTACGACACGCCGGATAACTGGTATCGCTACGACGATGGCATGATTTACCAGGTCGACCCGCGCACGCGGCTGATCGAAAGTGCCTATCCGATGTACGACGACTACTACATCGGCAACCCGATGCCGTCGTCGTGGTCCAGCTATAACGTCCCGGTCGCTTATCGTGACATCTATTACGATACGCCCGAGTTCGATTATCGCTATGCCGATGGCGGCATCTATCAGGTCGATCCGTCGACCCAGGTGGTGCAGGCGCTGGTCGCGCTGGTCAGTGGCAACAACTACGCCATGGGCCAGGTCATGCCGGCGAGCTACGGGGTCTACAACGTCCCGTACCAGTACCGCAGCCAGTATTACGACACCGACCAGTACATGTACCGTTACGACGACGGCTTCGTGTACCGGATGGATCCGCGGACCCGCGTGATCAACGGCATGTACGACGTGGTCGTCGCCTAACCGGCCTCGACGTTCGTCACGGGAAGCGGCGGTGCCTCCGGGTACCGCCGTTTTCGTTTGGCCTAGACGTTGGTCTGGTCGGGCGGGACGCCCTCGGGCAGTTCCGCCGCGCCGGTCGGGCATTCAAGGTCAAGGTCGGTGCCCACTCCGAAACAGGTCATCGACAGCGACCCCATGGCATAGCCCTCGATTACCGCCTCGCCCTTGGCGCCCAGAGCCTCGGCCATGCCCGCGATGTAGAGCAAGGGCACGAAATGGTCGGGCGTCGGCACCGCGCGGTCATAGTCGGGGTGTTCGAGCAATTTCAGGATCGCGCCGGGATCCTCGGCCATCTGCCGCCGCGTCGCCTCGTCGAAGCGCTGCGCCCACGGCTCGCCGGCGTCGGGCTTGTTCCACTGGATCTCGCGCAGGTTATGGACGACGTTGCCGCTGGCCAGCACCAGGACTCCCCGGTCACGGAGCGCGGCCAGCTTGCGGCCAAGCTCGACGTGATAGTCGATCGGCTTCAGCGCGTTGATCGACAGCTGGAGAACCGGGACATCGGCGTCCGGGTAAAGGTGCGCCAGGACGCTCCAGGTGCCATGGTCCAGTCCCCACTGGTCGCGGTCGAGGCCCGCCCAGGTTGGCTTCAACGCCTCGACGACTTCCATCGCAATGTGGGGCGCGCCGGGCGCCGGATAGTCGAAGGCGAACAGCTCTGGCGGGAAGCCGTAGAAGTCGTGGATCGTCCGCGGCCGCGCCATCGCGGTCACCGCGGTTGCGCCGATGTACCAGTGCGCCGACACGACCAGGATCGCGCGGGGCCGTGGCAACTGGCGTCCAATCGCTCGCCAGGCGTTGGTGTAGCCGTTGCGCTCCAGCGTGTTCATTGGGCTGCCGTGGCCGATGAACAGGGCAGGCATGGTCATGGCGCCGTCCACCTCCTCAAGCCCACGACCATGGTCCGATCAGCCGTTGCTGAAAAGAGGGGGGTGGGAGCCCCGGATCATGGGGCTCCCACGGGAAATCGCCCTTGAAAGGGAGTTGAGGGCGTTTCGCCGAACCGCGCCGAGTAACGGCAGACACGACCCGACATCCTGTTAATGACATTTGCGCCAGTAACTTCCAAGTAGAAGCAGATTGCCTTGCCAAAATAGCCCGTAAAATGTCATCGACGCGACTCGATTGGAAGATTCTTCCCCAGCAGGCGATTGTCATGGACCAGACCGACCGGCGCATTCTCGCCATTCTCCAGCAGGACTCGTCGCAAGCGGTCGCCCGCGTGGCCGAACAGGTCAACCTGTCGGAAACGCCCTGCTGGCGCCGCATCCAGAAGCTTATCCGCGAAGGGGTCATCCAGCGCCAGGTCGCGCTGGTCAGCGCGAAAGCCATCGGCCTCGACCTCATCGTTTTCGTGACGATCCAGACCAACGACCATTCCCCGGATTGGCTCGCGAACTTCACGCGGGTCGTGGCCGACATGCCGGAAATCATGGAAGTCCACCGGTTGGCGGGCGACCTCGATTATATCCTGAAGATCGCGGTGGCCGACATGGCCGCCTTCGATGCCTTCTACCGCAAGCTCATCGCGCAAGTGCCGCTCCGGAATGTCTCGTCGCATCTGGCGATGGAGACCGTGAAGCGTACCACGGCCCTGCCAATCGATACCGGTCGCTAGGGAAGGCCGCCATTGACTGGTGGCGTTGGGCGCCGTCACGGTGACAACGCGATTGCGCTAGGAATTGCGCTGGCCATTGCCGACGGCGAGCCTCCGAGGACAAGCAAGCGCGCTCCTTGAAAGCAGCCAATTCACAAAATTCAATTGATCAATAAATTTACGAATTTTATTAAACACGCACAGAATCGTGCCGTTAATCCAATAACGGTAGTGGGCGTCAAAATCCTTGGGGGCTTTCATGGCAAGTTTGGTTGCGAGCGTAGCGTTTGATCAGCGTGATTTCATTGCCACTGGTTCCTTGGCGGAGTTTTTTGACTTCGGAACCCCCACGACCGGAACCGAGACCCACTTTATCGTCGACTATAGTGAACCCGGCTTTACCGAACGTTTGACCTTGACCGGCAGCCTCTACGACTACGTCGACGGCTATCCCACCACGGGCGTGATCAACACGCTTTCCTATGCGGTGAACGGCGCCACGATTGTGACAATGGAAGGTACGGCGATGAGCGTCGCCACCTTCACTGACCTTGTCATGTCCGACAATCTTGCCGGCCTGTTCGATTTGCTCTTGGCCGGCGCGGATACGCTCACCGGAAGCACGGCCGACGACGTCCTTGATGGGCAAGGTGGGGCGGATGTGCTCGACGGCGGTGACGGCAACGATTCGCTATTTGGCGGCACGGGCGACGACACGCTCCGCGGTTCCTTCGGCAATGATCAACTCGACGGGGGCGACGGTGACGATTTCCTCAGCGAGTCCGGGACGGCCACCGGCCCCTTCGGTAACGACGTCTATTCGGGCGGCGCCGGAAATGATCGCCTGAGTTATTTCAGCAACGAATATGGCGTGACCGTCGATTTGCGCCTTACCGCGGCGCAATATGTCGGACAGATGGGCACGGACACGATTACGGGCATCGAGCACATCACGGCCAGCTACCAGAACGACACCTTGATCGGTAACGACGCAGGCAATTGGTTTTGGACCTTCGCCGGGGCCGATAATCTGTCGGGCAACGGCGGTGACGATTATTTCACGGTCGGACACGGCACCAAGACGCTCAACGGCGGCGCCGGAACGGACACGGTTGAAATCAATGACCAGGCCTATGCGCCGCTCTACACCGCTGATGGCGTCAGCATTTCGCTGCTGCTCCAGAATCGCACCCAGTCTACTGGGGTTGGTACCTGGACGCTTACCAGCATCGAGAATCTGTCTGGTTATTATGGCTCGGATCGCCTGACCGGCGACGATAATGCGAACATTCTGGCCGGTGACGATGGCGATGACAGGCTGATCGGGAATGCTGGCGACGACACGTTGGCCGGCGACGGCACCTTTGGCCTCTCCGGGGTGAACGCGGGCGCGATCGTCTTCTTCAACTCCGTCGCATCCTATAGCGGCAACGATTTCCTCGACGCCGGTGCCGGCAACGACACGGTCTACGGTGGCAACGGGGATGACGTGATCATCGGAGGCGAGGGCGCCGACGAACTCGACGGCGGCGAAGGCACCGACATCTACCAGGTCATGACAGCCGCTCACCATGCCGCCGCTGAGATCAACGACAGCGGCCTCGCCGGTGTCGACGAAGTGCGCTTCTCGGCGACCAGCGAGGGCACGCTGAAGCTGTTCGCCGACGACCAGGGCATCGAACGGATCGTCATCGGCACCGGAACCAATCCGACCGCCGCCTTGTCGGGGACGGTCGCGCTCAATGTCGATGCGCGCCTGCTCGGCAACGCGGTTACGATGGTCGGTAACTCGGGCGCCAACATCCTCCAGGCGACCGCTTTCGCCGACACGCTGCAGGGTGGCGTGGGGATCGACCGCCTCTACGGCTACGCCGGCGACGACACGCTCGACGGAGGAAGGGATGCCGACGCCATCTACGGCGGCGCTGGGGACGATACTTATATCGTCGACAACAGCAGCGATGCGCTCGTCGAGGTCGCGGGCGAAGGGACCGATACGGCCATGGTGTCGGTCGCCTACACGCTTCGCGCCAATGTCGAGAATTTGGTCCAGACCGGCGCGCTGTCGATCAGCGGGTCGGGCAACGCCCTGGCGAACATGATGACCGGCAACGCCGGGCCAACAAGCTGTACGGGCTGGCCGGGAACGACACCATTGTCGGGAACGCCGGGAATGACACGCTCGACGGCGGAGCGGGTGTCGACACGCTTATCGGTGGCGTCGGCAACGACATCTACGGCGTCGACGATGCTGGCGACAGCGTCACCGAGCTGGCCGGCGAAGGCGCCGACCGGGTCGACAGCTCGATCAGCTACACGCTAGGTGCAAACCTTGAAAACCTGACCCTACTCGGCAGTGCCGCAATCGACGGCACCGGCAACGAACTCGCCAACGTCATCAAGGGCAACGCCGGCGCCAACATCCTCAGCGGCAACGGCGGCAACGACAAACTGTACGGCGGCGCTGGCGATGACCAGTTGCATGGCGGCGACGGCGTTGATTGGCTCGAAGGCGGCACCGGTCGCGACGAACTTTCAGGCGGCGCTGGCGGTGACCGCTTCGTCTTCCGCACGGGCGATTTGCAGGGCGGGACCGTCGGCACGATCGACGTCATCGGCGATTTCGTCCGCGGGAAGGCGACAAGATCCGCCTCGACCTCACCGACGCGAACACGACCCTCGCCGGCACGCAAGACTTCATTTTCATCGGAACTGGCGCCTTCACCGGCGTCGCCGGGCAATTGCGCTACGAATCGAGCGGTGGCGACAGCGTCGTCTGGGCCGATACGAACGGCGATGGTGTCGCCGATCTTGGCTTGCAGCTGATCGGCGTCACGTCCCTCGCCGCCGGAGACTTCATTTTCTAGGGATCGGCCCGCAACGGCCTGTCCGGATCATCATTGCGCATTTCGTCGCGGGCGTATCACGACAGGGGCGAGGCGACGAGCGGCGCGATGTGCGGGCTCATCCGTTTCCGGCATGCCGGTCTTCAGAAGGATGGTCCCGCCAGTAGCCGTTCGATATCGGCCTCGCCCTCGTCCGCCATCTCGTTGAGGACTTTTTTCGTTGCAGGGTCCATGGTCGACCGTGCGAGCGCCCGGCACTGGGCGACACGACCCCGAATTTTCGAGACGATTTCATCACGAGTCATCGCGAGCGCCGATCGATTTGACGGTTTCCAGGCTTTTGCGTCGGACGTCGGCGCGACGCTGATACTCCTCGGCCGCCGCCAGCATCTCGGCCTTGGTCTCGTCCGTCGGCGCCGTCGCCGCCAGGTTGCGGAACGTCGCCGCGACCTTTTCGAGATGCTTTAGCTCAAGCATCGCTCGTCCATTCGTTGACGATCATGCACCGATTGCACCAGGCGATCGGTTCAGCCACCGCGCGGCAAGTCCTTGTTCGATTTTTGAGCGCCGGCAGCGGAGGTCTCGCCGCCTTCGACCTGTCCGGCCTGGCCATCGCGGTCGCATCTCTCCGATTGGCCACCGGGCAAGGTGGTGTCGCCACGATCGGGATAATCCTCGGGTCGGACCTGTCCGACGACCGGGCGATCTTCGACTTTCTCGGGGGCAGGCCGCCGGGGCTATCGGTGGCATCAGGATGGGCGCCAGGGTTTCGCTTGTCGGTCATGCTGCTTCAACGCAGCGCGGCGCCAGGCGTTGCGTCGGTCCGCCTGCCGGGTCTCCGAATGGAACGCCGCCCCGGAGGATGCCTCACTTCCGCTGATTGACGCGTCGGTTTCGCAATCTATCCTGCCGCGCGGGGTGGGGATCCCGAGCGTCGCCAGTCGGCATGTTATCGTACGTCCTCCGCCATAAGGGGGATGACGGACATGGTTATAAGCGGGACGAACGGCGACGACACGCTGAATGGCACCGACGGCGACGACCAGATCGAGGGCCTGAGTGGCAGCGATTTCATCGTCGGAGGTCTTGGCAACGACACGCTCGACGGCGGCGCCGGCGATGACCGCATCTACGGTGGCCTCGGCACCGACCGTCTTTACGGCGGCGCCGGGAACGACATCCTCCAGGACCAATATTATTATGGCGAAGGCTGGGACCTGCCGTTCTACGACGACGAATATCATGGCGGGGACGGCGTCGATATTTTCTTCGGCTTCGCCAAGTCGGCGCTGACGATCGACCTCAGGCAACAGGGCATCGGCCAGCATACCGGTAACGGTTTCGACGTCCTGACCGGCATCGAACACGTGTTCAGCAGCTATTACGCCAGCAACGACACGCTCATTGGTGACGATGGCGGAAACTGGTTCTTCGCCACGGGCGGCACCGATAATCTGTCGGGCAACGGTGGTGACGACCTCTTCACGTTCGGAACGGGTGACAAGACGATCGACGGCGGCGACGGCTCCGACACCGTGCAAATCTGGGAAATTGCGGGGACCGATTACAATCAGACGCCGGTCAACCTGACGATCTCCCTCGCGCCCGACGGCGGGTCCCAATCGACCGGCGGCGTCACCTTCACCCTGACCGGGATCGAGAACCTGTCGACATGGAAGGGCAACGACACTCTTGTCGGTGACGGGGCGGACAACATCCTCGCCGGGCACCTCGGCAGCGACGTCCTGGTCGGCGGCGCCGGCAACGACATCCTCGCCGGGGACGGCTCCTTCAACCAATATGTCTACGGCTCGTTCGTCATCGGCCTGACCGAAGTCGTCACGGGGACCGGCGGTCTCGACACGCTTGAAGGCGGCCTCGGCGATGACCGCCTGATCGGCGGCAGCGGTGCCGACACGGCGGTCTACGCCAACGCTTCGGGTAGCGTGGACGTCAACCTGCTGGCCGGAACGGCAAGCGGCGCCGACGGCAACGATACGCTGGTCAGCATGGACAATGTCGTCGGTTCTGCCTTTGACGATCGATTGACGGGCGACAATCGGGCGAACCGCCTGGACGCCGGCGCCGGCGCCGACCAGATGGCCGGCAATGGCGGCAACGACACCTACATCGTCGACCATGCCGGGGATTCGGTGACGGAAGCCAGCGCCACCGGCGGTGTGGACCTCGTCCAGGCCTCGGTTGCCTTCACCCTCGGCCAATTCGTCGAGAACCTGACGCTGACCGGCAGTGCCAGCATCAACGGCACCGGCAACGACCTCGCCAATATCCTCACGGGCAACGGCGGCACCAACATTCTTCGCGGGCTTGGCGGCGACGACCAGTATTTTGTCGATTCCTCCGGCGACCGTGCGGTCGAGGCCAGCGCCGACGGGGGCGTGGACACGGTGACCGCGTCTGTCTCGTTCATCATGGGCGCTCACGTCGAGAACCTGACGCTGGTCGGGGCAGCGCTGAATGCCACCGGCAATGCGCTCGGCAACGTCATCAACGGCAATTCCAACGCCAACCTGATCGACGGGCGTGGCGGCGCCGACATGATGAGCGGCGGAATGGGCAGTGACACCTATATCGTCGACGATATCGGGGACGTCATTGTCGAAACTTCTTACGTCGCCGACGTCAATTCGGTGATATCGTCGATCAGCTATACGCTCGGCAGCTACCTCGACAATCTGACCCTGACCGGCACCGCCGCGATCGACGGCAAGGGCAACGAATTCAGGAACATCATCACGGGCAATTCGGCCGCGAACGTCATCGATGGCGGCTGGGGCAGCGACGTCATGAAGGGTGGCGCCGGGAACGACACCTACATCGTCGACCATGTCGACGATTATATCGGCGAAACGTCCAGCGGCGGCGTCGACACCGTCCATTCTTCGGTCAGCTACATCCTCGGCACTTATGTCGAGAACATCTTCCTGACCGGCGAAGCGGCGATCAACGCCACGGGCAGCAGCCGGGCCAATCACCTCGTCGGCAATAGCGCCGCCAACTATCTCGACGGCCGCGCGGGCGCCGACATCATGGAAGGCGGCGCCGGCAACGATACCCTGTTCGTCGACAGCACCGGCGACGTGGTCATCGAAAACGCCGGCGAAGGCACCGACACGGTCCGAAGCACCATCAGCTACGTCCTGGGCGACAATGTCGAAAACCTGCTGCTGCAGGGAACCGCCTACCGCGCGACCGGCAACGCCCTGGACAATGTCGTCACCGGCAATGCGTCGAACAACTTCATCGACGGCGGCCTTGGGGCCGACCTGCTGCGCGGCGGTCTTGGCGACGACATCTACGCGGTCGACAATTCCGGCGACTCGATCCTCGAGAACGCCGGCGCCGGCATCGATACCGTCCGCTCGACGATCAGCTTCAGCCTCTACTTCGCCGGCGCCAACGTCGAAAACCTGACCCTGATGGGCGCGGCCGCGATCGACGCGCAGGGCAACGACCTCGACAATGTGCTGACCGGCAATTCGGCGGCCAACTATTTGACCGGCAACTATGGCTCCGACACGATGATCGGCGGACGGGGCGACGACCGCTATGCCGTCACCGATCTCGGCGACGTGGTCATCGAGGGCGCGGACGCCGGCATTGACGAAGTGAATTCGACGGTCTCGTTCGTGCTGGGCGACCATGTCGAAAACCTGGTGCTGGGCGGCACGGATGCCGTGAACGGCACGGGCAATGCGCTCGACAATGTCATCACGGGCAATTTCGCGGCCAACGTCCTCGATGGAGGCCTCGGCGCCGACACCTTTAGCGGCGGCGGCGGATACGACACCTACATCGTCAACTCGGCCGACGACGTGGTGCTGGCGGGCGACGGCATGATCCTGTCGACCGTGTCATTCACCATGTCGCAGGGCTTCTACGGCGACCTGACACTCGTCGGCGCCGACGCGGTCAACGGCACCGGCAGCGAGCAGGACAATCTGATCATCGGCAACGACCTCGCCAACCAGCTCGTCGGCAACGCCGGCAATGACGAACTGCGCGGCGGCGGCGGGAACGACCTGCTCGACGGCGGCACGGGCGCGGACCGGATGCTCGGCGGGGCCGGGGACGACACCTACCAGGTGGACTATTACGGCGAAGAGGTCATCGAGGGTGCGAATGCCGGCAACGATACCGTCGTCGCGTCCGATTCCTTCGTCATCGGCGCCAATGTCGAAACGCTTTACCTGACCGGGACGGGCGATTTCTTCGCTGGCGGCAACGACGGTGCCAACCTGATCGTGGGCAATGATGGCGCCAACACCATTCGCGGCGCTGCTGGCGATGACCGGCTCGAAGGCGGCCTTGGCAACGACACGCTGATCGGCGGGCAGGGCTTTGACACGCTGTTCGGCGGGGCAGGCGCGGACAATTTCGTCATCGACGCTTTCAATTCATCCGACCTGTTCGCGGACTTCGATCGCGTGGCCGACACCTTCGTGCTGTCCGCATCGGTGTTCACGGGCCTTGGGCAAGGGAATTTGGCCCAAGGCGCCTTCCGCGCCGGAACCGCCGCCCAGGATAGCACCGACCGCGTCATCTATGACCAGGCCAGCGGTAAACTCTACTTCGATGCCGATGGCACCGGGTCGGGCGCGAAGGTCGAAATCGCGACCTTCACCGCGGGAACGGTGCTCAGCTACACCGACTTCGTCGTGGTCGACACGGGCTCGGCAACGACGACCTCCGCTGCGGCGGATGTCCTGTTCTAGGGGACACAGCTGACGACAAGGACGTAGGCGGTCCGGACTAGAAAGCGGAACGGCCGGCTCCCCTGATCGATCGCTGACGGCGGAGCGGCCTTTCGGCCGTCCGATTATTAAACGGCTTGATTGATCGTGTTGACACTCAACGCGAACACTCGACACAACGTACTGGACGACTCGGCGACGAGATCGTCGTGTAGGGGGTGTAGCATGTACGTTGTTGAGCGTTCCGAATTCGGCATCAACGAAGTTGAGGCGGGGTCTCAGGGTCAGGGGAAATCGCGGCGCTGACCAATGGCAATTTTGCCATCGCCTATTGGCAGCAGACGATGAACGACCCCCCAAGATCATCGTACGGGTGATCGACAACGCCGGCCAGTCGATCGGCGGCACCAGCCCGATCGCGCACGAAATCATCGTGTCGACCAGCGCCGGTTCGGGGTCGGGCGGCAACAACAACGATTACATCGATCAGCCGGTGATCGCCGCGGTTGAGGGGGCGGTTTCATCGTCGCCTGGACACAGCATACTCTCCTCCCAGATACCAACAGCTACACCATTGAGGTCCGCGCCCAGACCTACGACGCCAGTGGCCAAGCCGTTGGGAGTTTCATTTCGATCGAAAAGGCGAGCGATCCTCACATCAGCCAGTCAGGCGACGGCCACGTCCTGACTTATCGCACCACGATCGAAAAGGACGGAATTCCGGACAACGATCTGTCTGATAACGTTCAGGTGATCATGGCGCGTTCGATCGGCGTGAACGGGTCGAATGGCGGCACCACCGAAATTGCTCGCGGCAGCAGTTACTTTGAATTTCTCGATGTCACCGCGGTCACCTCATTCGGTGCCGGACACGCCATTACCTGGCGAACGGACAGTGGCTCCTACGTCCGGATCGGCGGCTCGACCGTCCAACTCGGGTTCCACGTTGCCGACGTCGCTTCCGCCGGCGGCGGCAAGCTCGTCGTCGTAGGCACCTTTGAGAACCCCGCGACCGGCGGCCAGGATGTCGTCGCGCAGCTGTTCAGTGCCACCGGACAGATTATCGACAACCCGTTCATCGTCCCCACCCATGTCGAGGGCGAGCAACATTACCCCGCGGTGGCATCCATTCCTTCCGGTGGCTTCATCGTCAGCTGGTACGATGAGTGGGAAGGCGCGGTTGGGGTCCAGGCCTTCAATTCGGTCGGCGAAAAGGTCGGCGACGAAACGCCGGTGTCGTTCGATGTCGGCGACGACTTCGCCTACGACTTCGCCAGCCCCGACGTCGGGGTCGATGCGGACGGCGACTTCCTGGTCACCTTCACCGGCTGGGACGCCAGCGGCTTTGGCGTTCGCGCGGTGCTGTACCGCAACCCGACCGGCGGCCAGCTGTTCACAAGCGAGGCGGACGATGTCGACTTCGGCGCACTGACCGCCGACCAGCAGGAAGCGGTCGCCTTCGCGGCCGCCTCCGGCCGCCTCGCCGACATCTATTATGCGTTCGACGGCGACGATTATGTCGTCCTGCCCGACGTCGCCGACGCCCAGCTCGTGCCCGGGGTGACCTGGAATTACGCGCAGACCTTCAACGCCGCGGGCGGCGACGATATCGTCATCGGCGGTAACGGCAACGACAAGATCGAGGGCGGCGAAGGCGACGACCTGCTGGCGGGCAACGGCGGCAACGATACGCTCAGCGGCGGCGCGGGTTACGACCTCGCCGATTACACCGAGGCAACCTCGGGCGTGACCGTCAACCTCGCGATCGCCGGTGTCCAGGCGACCGGCGGTGCCGGCACCGACACGCTGATCTCGATCGAGGACCTGGACGGTTCGGCCTACGCCGATGTCCTGACCGGAAATGACGTCGACAATTTCATCTATGGGATGGGCGGTGACGATACGATCGTCGGAGGCGGCGGGAACGACTGGCTGTCGGGCGGCGCGGGCAACGACACCCTCGACGGTGGCAGTGGTTTCGACGCGGCAAGCTACGCCGGCGCAAGCAGCGCGGTGACCGTCAGCCTCGCCAAATCGGGGCCGCAGGTAACGGGCGGGGCCGGGACCGACACGCTCCTCAACATCGAGGATCTGTACGGCTCGTCGTTCGACGACGTCCTGACCGGCAACGGGCTGGGCAACCTTATCAGTGGGGCGGGCGGCAACGATACGATCGATGGCGGCGCCGGTGCCGACGAGATGTACGGTGCCTCCGGCAACGACACCTACATCGTGGACAATGCAGGCGATGTCGTCATCGAGGGCGCTGGTCTGGGTACGGACGAGGTGCGCTCGTCGATCAGCTATACCCTGACGGCCAATGTCGAAAACCTGCGTCTGCTCGGTACGGCGATGATCGACGGGACGGGCAATGCGCTCGACAACACCATCCGCGGCAATGACTCGGCCAATGTGCTGCATGGTCTTGCGGGCGCCGACAAGCTGTACGGCAACGGCGGCGACGATACGATCGAGGGCGGCGAGGGTGATGACTACCTCTACGGCCTGATCGGCAACGACACACTCGTCGGCGGCGCGGGCTACGACCGGATGTACGGCGGCGCAGGCGACGACACCTATTTCGTCAACGACGCCGACGACTATGCCTACGAAGTTGCTGGCGAAGGGCGTGACCGGGTGGTCTCGTCGATCGATCACCAACTGCGTGCCGAGGTCGAGGATCTGACGCTGACCGGCGTTGCCGCGATCGGGAAGGGTAATTCCTCCGACAATCTCATTGTCGGTAACGCAGTCGCCAACAAGCTTTATGGCTATGAAGGCAACGACACCATCGACGGTGCCGGCGGGGATGACTTCCTGCTCGGTGCGGAAGGCAATGATACGTTGACGGGCGGTGCTGGATACGACCGCATGTATGGCGGCATCGGCAACGACACCTTCGTCGTCGGCGATCTTGCCGATTACGCCTATGAAAATGCCGGCGAGGGATACGATACGGTCCTCGCGTCGATCAACCACCAGCTTCGCCCGAATATCGAGCAATTGGTCCTCGACGGCTTCTCCGACCTTCGCGGCTACGGAAACGCCCTCGACAACATGATGATCGGCAACAGCGGCAACAATCTGTTGTACGGCAAGGATGGTGCCGACACGATCCGTGCCGGCCTCGGCAACGACATCCTCTACGGTGAAAACGGGACCGACTATCTTTACGGCGGGTCGGGTCTCGACCGTTTCTATGGCGGCGCTGGCGCCGACCTGTTCGCGTTCGAGAATTTGGATTTCGCCGGGATGGGCAGTGGCACCGCCGATCGCATCCACGACTTTAGCCATGCGCAGGGCGACCGCATCTCGCTTGAACTGGTCGATGCCAACAGCAACGTCGGCTTCGACCAGGCCTTCACCTTCGTCGGCAGCGCCGCCTTCAGCAATGTCGCGGGGCAACTCCGCTACCAGCAGATCAGCGGCAACACCTATGTTCAGGGCGATACCGACGGCGACGGCAAGGCCGACTTCTGGATCCGGATTGACGGGCTCCACGCACTAGCCGCGACCGATTTCATTCTCTGAACTCGCCACCGGCGCCAAGGGAAGGCCGCAATAAAAAAAGCCCGCATTGCTGCGGGCTTTTTTGACGGATGGTGGAGCCGAGGGGATCGAACCCCTGACCTTCGCAATGCCATTGCGACGCTCTCCCAGCTGAGCTACGGCCCCGTCCGTTTTCCCGTCGAAGCGTAGTTCGACCGGGCTGGTGGCGCGCCCTTTAGGGCAGATTTCCCGTCAAGCAAACGGTAAAATCACGCCCGTCGGCGCTTAATTCTCGTCGTCCTCGTCGCCGGTGCTGACGCCAAGGTCGTCGTCGCCGGTCGACAGGTCGACTTCGTCGTCCGCGCTCGGCTCTTCGTCCTCGTCCGGAACCAGGTCTTCGGCGCCCAGGTCCTCGTCGGCCTCGACCGCCTTGTCCGGCGTCGGCGTCGCGGCTTCGAACGGCAGCGGCTGCTTCGACTTCAGCACCGGCTCGGGCATCCAGGCGTTGCCGCATTCGATGCAGGTCACCGGCTCTTCGTTGCCGAGGTCGTAGAAGCGGGTCGAGCATTTGGGGCAGGTGCGCTTCGTGCCCCATTCGGTCTTGACCAAGGTCATGTCTCCAAATCGCAAGTGGCTTAAAAGGGGAGGGCGTGGGTCGCCTCGTCCCGTGTTGGCGCGCGCCTTGCCATAGGCCCGCCGCCCTGTCAAAGCGGCACCGCGATGGCCCAGTCCTCCCGTTCCACCCTCATCGCCGTCGATGGCCCCGCGGCCAGCGGCAAGGGCACGATCGCCCGCGCCCTGGCGGCGCATTACGGCCTGCCGCACATGGACACCGGCGTCCTCTACCGTTCGGTCGCGCTGACCCTGGTCCGCTTCGGCGGGGACTTCGACAATGAATTCGAAGCGGTTCGCGCCGTCGCCCAGCTGGGCCAGGTCGATCCCGCCGATCCGGAACTTCGCAGCGAAGTGGTCGGCGGAGTCGCAAGCCGCATCTCGGCTTTCCCGATGCTTCGCGCCGCGCTGTTCGATCGCCAGCGCGCCTTCGCCGGCCAGGACGGCGGTGCAGTGCTCGACGGCCGCGACATCGGCACCGTCATCGCGCCCGAGGCAAGCGCCAAGCTCTACGTCACCGCCTCGCCCGAAGCCCGTGCGCAGCGCCGTCTCGCCGAGCTCGAGGCGCGGGGCATTTCCGTCCACTATGCCGAGGTATTGGCCGATATCCACGCCCGCGACGAACGCGATAGCCATCGCGACTTTGCCCCGCTTGCCCGCGCCGCGGACGCCGACCTGCTCGACACCAGCGACCTGACGGTGGACGAAGCGATCGCCGCGGCGCTCGCGCTTGTCGAGGCGCGGCTGAAACGGGGTCTTCCCTCGGGCGTTTAGGTCACTCCCGGATCAGGAGAGCGACGATGCCCCGCGGTGACAAGGACGCCTACACCGACAAGCAGAAGCGGAAAGCCGAGCACATCGCCGAGGGCTACGAGGACCGCGGCGTACCCGAAAAGACCGCCAAGGCCCGCGCCTGGGCGACGGTCAACAAGGAAAGCGGCGGCGGCAACAAGTCCGGCTCGGGCCGAGGCAAGCCCGACACCCACGTCTCCTCCTCGCGCGGCGGCCGCGCCCACAAGTCGGGCTCCGCGGAACAGCGCTCCGCCGCCGCCCGCAAGGGCTGGGACACCCGCCGGCGAAATGGAAACGCCTGAGCCGCATGGCTGGTGAGGCCCGGCCCCGGGCCAGTCGTAGCCCGCGCCCGCAGCGTGACGGGCGCTGGTCCGGGCCTCGACTCGCCATCGTCTGCCTCGCCCGCCCCCGCGCCTAGACGCCACCACGCCACCGTCCCGCCGCGGGACGCCTAGCCCATCCGCACCCGCGGTCCCTCGTGCGCCGCGCGCGCCAGCCCCCGCATCAGCTCGTGCGCCGCCCACACCATCGCGTCGGCCCGGTCGGGCGATCCAACGCCGGCGTAGCCCGCCACCGTCATCGCCGACAGCTCGTCCTCCAGGCGACCCATCCGCCGCAGCAGCATCAGCTTGCCCGCCTCCATCATCGCCGCCACGGCTTCCGCCCGCGCGCCCTTGCCCCGGCTCGCCCGCACCAGCCTGACCGGCATCGTGCAGTCGGCGGCGCGCAGCACGTCGCGCACCATCTCGCCGCCCTGGTTGGCCTCCGCCACCACCCGGCTCGCGCGCCATTCGTCCGCCGCCCGCGCCACCGCGCGCGCCCACCCCTCGGGCCGAAGCCCGTGGACGCTGCGGTCGTCCAGCACGATCAACAGCCCGTCACGCCGAGTCCCCATCACCACGATCCCGCACGCGTCGCGCGCGATTCCCGCCGGCGGGTCGACCCCGACCACGATCCGCTCCAGCGTCGGCCGGTCGGCCGGCCCGCGATCGGTCCGCTGATAGGGCACCGCCATCCGCGCGCTCATCGTCGCCTGGCGAAGCATCTCGCGCGGGAACAGGCTATCCTCGACCCCCTCGACCATCACCCCGTCCAGCTCCTGCGCGCCCAGCCGGGTGCCGCCATGCTCGGCCATCATCGCCGCGACGAAGCCGGGCGGCAGGTGCGGGTTGTCGGCCGTTCGCCCGCCGGTCACTACCAGGTCGGGCAGGCTCAGGATGCGCGTCATCAACGCCGTCGGCCGCGGCGTCGTGGTGATCAGGCATCGCGGATGCTCGCCCCGGCGCAGCCCCATCATGAGGTTGTCCCACGCCGCCTCCGCGCGCCCGCCCGTCCGTGACCGCGCCCCACCGACGCCCCCCACTTGCCCAGCTCGTCGCACCACGCCGCGTCATGCTCTGGCCCGCGAAGCCCCTCCGCATTCTCCGCCGAATAGGCGAAGGCGCTCGCCCCCGATGGCCACTCGATACGCCCCGCCGTCGGTACCCAGCGCACGCGCGCGTCCGGCGCGGCGGTGGCGAGAAGGCCGCTCGGCCCCTCGACCATCACCCGCACCACCTCCTCGCGCGTCTGCCCGACCAGCGCGATGCGCGTCGCGCCGCTGCCGGCGTTGGCGGTGGCGTGGACAAAGGCGGATCCGGCGCGGGTCTTGCCGAACCCGCGCCCGGCCATGATCATCCAGATGCGCCAGGGATTGCCGTCGGGCAGGGCGGGGGAGCCACCTGCCCGCCATGCGCCTGCCAGCGCCACTCGTGCGCGATCCGGTGGCGAACCGCCGCAGGCAGGGCGCGCAGGAAATGCTCCCAATACCGCCCGTCATCCCCACACCGCCCCGCCGCTTCCATCAGCAGCGGAATCCAGTCCGCGCTCATTCTTCTATTGTTATTGCCTCGGCCAAAGTACCACTTTGGCCGAAATTCCGTAGGGCGAACGACTTCAGCCGCTTGACCAGCGCCGCCGCGACCTCCTCGTCACTGGCCAGCCGAACCGCGGGCGCCGCCCGCCGCCCCGGCCCAAACCCTCGCCGATACTCGCGCAGGATCGCCAGCTTCTGCTCGATCGTCGCCATCTCTCTCCCCTCCCGCGAGCGGGAGGGTTCGACCGCGCGAGCGGTTGAAGGGAGGGCCTGTCCGTCCATATCCCGCCCGTCCTGACCGTCCCCCGCCCGTTCGTCCTGAGCGAAGTCGAAGGACGTCTCGCCACCTTCGAGCGTAGTAGGGGGCGCCAACGCCGCCGCCAACAGCTCCGCCTCCAACCGGGCATAGCCCTGCGCCAACGCCTCGTCCCACGCCGCCGCAAACCCGGCATCCCGCGCCCGGTGCTTGAACACGGTCTGGTAAGCCACCCCCGCCGACTCCGCCGCCATCCGCGCATTGGCGGTCGCCGCGAACATATCGAGAAAGCGACCCTTGGCCCTGGCGTCGAATAGCTTGCGGTTGGGAGGGCGGCTGCGCTGGAGGAGGCGGTTCTTGCAGGGCACAATCTTCCCCTCACCTCTAGAGGAGGGGGTTAAGGGGTGGGGCGGCTCATCCGGCACATCGCGCATGAAAACCGTGAACCAAATGGGTTCCTACATGTCAAGCGGGGGTTTTAGAGTATTGTTCAGGTTGTGACGGCTCGATTGATGCCGGTTCACTAGAATGGTCGAAGCAGACCGTTAACCCAACTCAAGTCGAGGCGCTTCCCAGCGCCGGAATTTCAGACGCATCGGGTAAAACTTCTCCTAGTACTATAAACATCCGCGATACTAGGTATGCTCCCTCTCGACTACCCAATGCAGGCAACGCGGCCGGGGTCTGCCTGAAAATCTTTAGGATCTTTGTGAGATATTTCCGCTCCTCGGCCAAGCGTCCATCAATTCGCCAGAGAAAGGAACTGTGCCGAAACAGGTTGAGAAGATTTTGGTACTCTTTTCCTGCCTCAAATACCTTCCAAAGTGCAGAATGACAGCCCTCGAAGAGACTGAACATTCGTTCATTGTAGAGGAAATGATAAGTCTCTATTAATAGATTCCTGTACTTCGAGTCAGACTTCTTACCGCGCACGGTTTCTGCTGCCAATTGAACCGCTGCTCGGCGGTATTGTAGAAGTCTTCCTTATTACTAGCAGACTTTATGACCTCTTCAAGGTATTGGACCGGCGACTCATCTGCCGATTCAGCGAGTCTTGCTAGGTCGAGAAGGATATTATTACAGAGAACTTTGTATTTTTTCTTCTGAGCCAAATGCAAGAGGCGACTCAGTTCCAGCTTTCGAGAGGCTGGATCAGAAATTTGATTTGCAAGTATGAGTTCCGCTTGCGCTCCAGCGCTACAATGCGGGTTAATTTTGAGCGCTCTCTTTGCTGCCTCCGCAGCTCCAGCGGTGTCGTTCTCTTTGTCCAAGCATAGGGCCAGGCCCAACTCGGCGCTTTGCTTTTGAGCCCGACTCAAGAAACTATGATTGAGAGACTCAAATTCTGCTTTAGCCTCAGCGACTTTGCCCATCATTCGCAGAGCGCGCGCATACTCGTAGCGAATTACGGTTAACTCTTTCTCAAACCCGCCGAGTTCTTGCAGCAGCCGAACCATATCGGAACTAAATCTTTCCGCCGCCCGAAAATGATCCCCTTTCATCAGTAACCCAATAAAGGACGAGGCCAGTCTAATGGCTCCCTCCAGCTCAAGCGAGTTCTGTTCGCTAACCGCTCTTCTGTTCGCGCGAAGAATTAACGTCTCAGCGTTTTGAATCTCATAACTGTTACACAGAGCATCTCGTACACGCTTTCCCGTTGGGGACGAGGAAATGTCTCCCGTCGACCAATCATCCCCAAAGTAGAACGTAATAGCCTTTCGATCAATTGACTTTGATTTAGCGCTATCGATTGAGTCACGTACGTATTCGCGAACGGGCCGCGGAACAATCAGCGATTTTAAATTCGAGCTCTTTAGGGCTCCACTGAGATCGAATACAGTGTTCGAATCTATTAACGACCTATCTAGCAACACTCGCGCGTGCATTGGACCAAAGGGGTGGACGCCCATAAATCGGGTAAGCCGATTCAGCTGCTCACCTTGTGGCAAGGATGATAGCGCGAGCAGAAGGTCATACGCTCTTTGATCTGCTCGGTCTTCGGAATCTGCAAGTTCACTGACGGCGGCCTGGAGGGCACTTGGCACGTTCGAAATAAGGCCGCCGACGTCTTCATTGTAGTCGGGATTGGAAGCCATGAGATCATGGAGCGAAACAATTTCCAAGTCTCGT
This sequence comes from Sphingomonas rhizophila, assembly GCF_014396585.1. Lineage (GTDB taxonomy): Bacteria > Pseudomonadota > Alphaproteobacteria > Sphingomonadales > Sphingomonadaceae > Sphingomicrobium > Sphingomicrobium rhizophilum. Next base: position 1,490,129 of record NZ_CP060717.1, on the reverse strand, counting down.
AATGCGGTATCGATACGGCTGGGAACCCCATCCGTGTGGCGAAACAAAGTGGAAGTTACGTCCGCACCCGAGTACTGTTCGCCACCGAGCTCACTATCCCGAACATAGATTCCAAGATCTGCTTCATCCAATGCCTTCAGGGAGACTTCTTTCAAAGTTCCTCTAAAGGCACGCCTAGACGCAACAACAAGGTAGGTTTCCGGGGCAAAGTCGGACACTGTCCGAGCTAATTCCTCGACTTCACCAATTTCTCGCGCGCAGTCAGTCGGGAGATCAAGGTCTTTAAAGACTACTAAAGAAGGTCCGGCCTCAGCGATGGCTTCGCATGCGCCTTGAAATGTCGAGCCAAGTCTCTCTTTTATGTCGTCCAGAAATCGCTCGCGTGTCGAGTAGTTTGCGAAATCAATCGCAAAGACGCAGTCTTGGTCGACCCCGAGTCCCTTGGCTAATGTCGCGACAAACCCCTCTAAGCCCATTCCCCAGTCGGAGTTGACGGAGACTACCTTCTGCTGACGAAGGTTATCCTCGCATTCTTCCAATTCGACTCTGCGGACATTGCGATGTCCGCTCGAGTCTCCCGTAGCATACCGAATATTGGCAAGTTCGAAGTCGCTTTTCCGCCCAATTGGTTCAAGCAGAGTTTGAGTGGGTTCACTGTCGATTTTGCCGTCGGAGTTGCGTTCGATGGCATAAGGAAGCTCGAAGCTGCCAGTAATTTCGTCGAGATCTTGACTCGCGTCAGGTACAATTTTCGATTTGCCGGATGTCATCGGCAGGAGCCGACGGGGCCAGCTTTGAAATGTTCTCGCGTCGCCAACGGCTCGGATTTCCCCTACGGAGTAGCCCTGAATGCGTAGAAGAGAGCCATCCCCAAACGTTTCTAAACCGAAGAGTGAAGCCGCTTGGACGTCTCTCTGCTGGAAGCCGCCTCCATGGCTCGAGGACAATACTTCGGGCTCGTGCATATGGCCGAAAAGGTGCAGATCAAATCTCCCCGGTGGATTAATGTCGTTGATCCAACTCGACGGCGCATGCTTGCCGAGCCATGATGATGGGTGATGCGTGACCAGCAAACTGGATGTTCTCGATCTAGTCCACTCATCAGGAATAGAATGGGTTACTTTCCCTAATTGTTCTGCACCAACGTGTAGACGACCTCGATAATCGGCGCCGCTCAACTGGAGCCAGGCTGAATTGAGGGTAACGATGCCAAGACTCTCTGCGTCCTTCTTAATCGTATAAGTCGCATCCCCCGGAACATAACCGGTAGTCTCTGGCGCCAGATGCAATCCGCTGCCTATGGCGCGCGATTGCCAAGCGGTAAAATTTTCGAAAACCGTAGCGATAAAATCACGAAACTGCTTTCCCTCGTCAGTCCAGAGGCCTTCCCGCAGGGCAGCGTCGTTCCACCATTGTTTCAGTGAAATCGCCTGTGGCGAAAGACTTCCCGGACGGCTTAAGTCGTGATTTCCTGGGACCGCAATGATCCTAGGGCGTTCTTGGAAAGTACCAATCTTAGAAAGTACACTTTCCAAGACCTCATCGAGACGGTCGAATTCATCCGGAGTTCCTTTTTGTGTGAGGTCTCCAGAGAAAACAATGACATCGATCGGCCCAACTCGCTTCAGCAGCGAGTCTAAATCGTCGTGCAACAATGTTCGAAATCGTTGCCAAAGTGTAGGCAGCGCACCATTTCCGACATGTAGATCACTGAAGTGCAACCATCGAAATGGAGTAGGCTCGCTTTTCATAAAATCTCAGTCCCAAGAATCTTTCGGTGACAGCCTACGGCCTCCGTCAAGGAATCTACAAGACCGTAAACAGAAGGTTTGAGTTGACTCACTAGTCATAGGGCATTGGCATATTCCCATGAGCCTTCCACTCTGCTAAGCGCCCGCCCGTCCGACGAGCGGTGTGCGCTTGCGAACGGCCCGTCTTTTCCTGGCGAGCGATGTGAAGGTGCACTTCGGCGCCCGTCGTTTTCCGTTGAAGCGATCCGGCCCGCCGCTTGAACCACTACCCGGCGGGTGCCTTGCCGGCATGGGGCCGGCGGGGCGGATCATACGGCCAAGTCCGCAATGGAAAACCGGCGCATCGACCGGTTGGCGGCCTGCCCGAATGCTTGGAAGTACAACCCTCTATGGCCACTACGGCAAACCCGACCCGCGACGATTTCGCGGCGCTCCTCAATGAATCGCTTGGCGGTGAAAACGAAGCCTTCGAAGGCAAGGTCGTCACCGGCACCGTCACCGGCATCGAAAATGACCTGGCGGTCATCGACGTCGGGCTGAAATCCGAAGGCCGCGTGCCGCTGCGTGAATTCGCCGCGCCGGGCCAGAAGGCCGACCTGAAGGTCGGCGACACCGTCGAGGTCTATGTCGACCGCGTCGAGAACGCCAATGGCGAAGCCATGCTGTCCCGCGACCGCGCCCGCCGCGAAGCCGCCTGGGACAAGCTGGAAAAGGAATTCGAAAAGGGCGAGCGCGTCGACGGCGTGATCTTCGGCCGCGTCAAGGGCGGCTTCACCGTCGACCTCGGCGGCGCCGTCGCCTTCCTGCCGGGTTCGCAGGTCGATATCCGCCCGGTCCGCGACGTCCAGCCGCTGATGGACCTGGCGCAGCCGTTCCAGATCCTCAAGATGGATCGCCGCCGCGGCAACATCGTCGTGTCGCGCCGCGCCATCCTCGAAGAAACCCGCGCCGAACAGCGCTCGGGCCTGATCCAGTCGCTGGCCGAGGGCCAGGTGATCGACGGCGTCGTCAAGAACATCACCGACTATGGTGCGTTCGTTGACCTCGGCGGCATCGACGGCCTGCTCCACGTCACCGACATCAGCTACAAGCGCGTCGGCCACCCGGGCGAGGTCATCAACATCGGTGACACCGTCAAGGTACAGATCATCCGCATCAACCGCGACACGCAGCGCATCTCGCTCGGCATGAAGCAGCTCGAAAGCGATCCGTGGGAAGGCGCCGCCGCCAAGTACCCGATCGAGGGCACCTTCACCGGCCGCGTGACGAACATCACCGAATATGGTGCGTTCGTGGAGCTGGAGCCGGGCATCGAGGGCCTCGTCCACGTGTCGGAAATGAGCTGGACCAAGAAGAACGTCCATCCGGGCAAGATCGTCTCCACTTCGCAGGAAGTCGAAGTGAAGGTGCTCGAGGTCGACGAGGAAAAGCGTCGCATCTCGCTTGGCCTCAAGCAGGCGCAGTCGAACCCGTGGGCCGACTTCGCGGAGAAGCACCCGGTCGGCTCGACCGTCGAGGGCGAAGTCAAGAACGCGACCGAATTCGGCCTGTTCATCGGCCTCGATGGCGACGTCGACGGCATGGTCCACATGTCGGACATCGCCTGGGGCGTGTCGGGCGAGGAAGCCCTCGCGCTTCACCACAAGGGCGAGACCGTGTCGGCCCAGGTGCTCGACGTCGATGTCGAAAAGGAGCGCATCTCGCTCGGCATCAAGCAGCTTGAGCGCGGCGGTGTCGCGGTCGGCGGCGGTGCCGGCGGCGCTGGCGGCCCGAACAAGGGCGAAGTCGTCACCGTCACCGTCCTCGAAGTCCGCGACGGCGGCCTCGAGGTGCAGGTCGGCGACGACGGCGCGACCGGCTTCATCAAGCGTATCGACCTCGGCCGCGACCGCGACGAGCAGCGTCCGGAGCGCTTCCAGGTCGGCCAGAAGTTCGACGCGATGGTGACCGGCTTCGACCGCTCGAAGAAGCCGAACTTCTCGATCAAGGCGATGCAGATCGCCGAAGAAAAGCAGGCGGTCGCCCAATACGGTTCGTCCGACGCCGGCGCTTCGCTCGGCGACATCCTCGGCGCCGCCCTCAAGGAAAAAGCCACCAAGAAGTAAGCTGTCTACGGACTGCTTGATCGCAAATGGGAAGGGCGTGGATGCGGGATGCATCTGCGCCCTTTTCCTTTGTGCGGCAGGCTGATACGCAATGCGGCAAGCGCCGGGGGCGTTCACGCCAATTTTGAATGATGCGGGGAAAAGCATGATCCGTTCCGAGCTCGTCCAGAAGCTTTGCGAAGAGTTTCCGGACCTCACCCAGCGTGAAGTCGAGAATGTCGTGGGATCGCTGTTCGATTCGATCACGGAGCAGCTCGCCAAGGGCGGCCGCGTCGAGCTTCGCGGCTTCGGTGCTTTTTCGACCCGCCAGCGCGATGCGCGCACCGGCCGCAATCCGCGCACCGGTGCTGCGGTGGCGGTGGACGCCAAGCGCGTGCCCTATTTCAAGCCGGGCAAGGAAATGCGCGAGCGCTTGAACTTAGGCGAGGTCACCGCCGAATAAATTGCGGCCGCCCGCGTAGGGGCGGCCGACGCCCGCGGACGTGGCGGAATGGTAGACGCTGCCGACTTAAAATCGGCTTCCCTTGTTGGAGTGCGGGTTCAAGTCCCGCCGTCCGCACCAGCCTGACCATTGGACGATATTGTGCCAGTGAGGCGCAATAACATCGGGCAATGCTGGGAAAATGTTAAGCATCTGCCGGTAATCGCGCAGTGTGCGCAGTTTTTCGTTCCATTCCTCCGAGCTTTCATCGGCCCTCAAGAAGTCGGCGCTGAGCAGCGCCCGACGCGATTTCTTGGTCATCAGCGTCCTCATCGGGGCCTTGATGCTGCTCATCTGGAACGGCAGTGAGTTCTTCCAGCGATTGAGCCTTGCCCAAGGGGAGATCGGGCCCTCGCTGAAGCTTGCCTCGGCCGCCCTGATCCTGAATGTCGCACTGATCCTATTCGGCTGGCGGCGGTACATTGATCTGCAGCATGAAGCCGAGCGGCGGGCAGAAGGGGAACGGCGAGCGCGGACGATCGCCTCGACCGACGGGATGACCGGACTTCTGAACCGCAAGGGCTTCGGCGACCAGAGCCTTCTCCTCCGCGAGCAGGCGGCGCAGGCGGGCGAGCAATTTGTGATCCTCTCGCTCCGCCTGCATCGCTTCAAGTCCGTCAACGACCGCCACGGCTTCGATGTCGGTGATGCCGTCATCCGCAAGATCGCCGATGCGATCAGCGACAGTGTCCCTGATACTGCGCTCGTCGCTCGCCTGAGCGGCGACGAATTTGCAGTGGCTCTTTCCCTGGCGCCGGAAGATCTCGACCGTGCGTCCGAAATCGGGATGATCCTGCTGCAGTCGACCACCCGTCCGTTCGAGGAGCAGACGAAATTCATCCAGGTCGGGGCCTTCATCGGGATCGCCAACGCCAATCCTGATTCATGCAGCGTTCCCGACTTGTTGCGGCGGGCGGATATCGCGTTGGATCATGCCCGCAGCGCACGAAGCGTGCGGCCGTCCTGGTTCGACGCGGGGATGGAGCGCGCTCTTCTGGCCAGCAGCGAGATTGAACAGGGCATCCGCTTCGGCCTCGAACATGACCAGTTCGTTCCCTATTTCGAGCCGCAGGTCGATCTTGCCACCGGCGAAATCGGTGGGTTCGAAGTGCTTGCTCGCTGGCGTCATCCCCTGACGGGGATCGTCACGCCCGACAGCTTCATCGGCATCGCCGAGGAAAACGGCCTGCTCGATCGGCTGTCCGACCAAGTGGTGCGCAAGGCATTCCTGGCCGCGGCGAAGTGGGACAACGACCTGACGCTGTCCATCAACATTTCCCCGACCCAGCTGGCGGATAGCTGGCTGGCGCAGAAGATCGTCCGGATGCTGCATGAAACGCAGTTCCCGGCCGAACGCCTGATCGTCGAGATCACCGAAAGCTCGCTGTTCGCGGATCTCGAGCTCGCCCGCGCGATCGTCACCAGCCTGAAGGCGCAGGGTATCCGTCTCGCACTCGATGACTTCGGATCGGGCTTTTCGTCGCTGTCGCACCTTCGCGCGTTGCCGTTCGACCTGATCAAGATCGACCGCAGCTTCGTTTCGAGCTTGCATGAGGACCGGCAGAGTTTCGCCATCGTCAACGCCGTTACGACCTTGGCGAAGGCGCTGGACGTTCCGGTGGTCGCCGAAGGGATCGAGGACGCCGAAACCCATCAGGCGTTGATTTCCATCGATTGCGCCAAGGGCCAAGGCTGGTACTTCGGCAAGGCCATGAGCGCCGAGGACGCGGCGCAGTTGCTTCGAATCCGCGCTGCCGAGCGAAGCGTGCAGCACGGACGGGTTGCGGCCGCCCGCTGATATCAAGCCGATCGACTGTTTCACCGCGGGACGCGTGGAGCGTCCGGGCGCGGCGATGCGTTTTGACGAAAGTTAAAACAGCATTAAGCATATTCCCGATGAGCCGATCACGCTGGTTTCTCCGTTCCAACGTCCCGAACTTTGGGCGCGGCCGCGCCTATGTCATGGCGTTGCCGCTGTCCGCCGCGCAGCCGTTGCTTGGCGACGACCTCCGCCTGTTCGCGACCACCTTCCTGGGTGGCCTGCTCTTCATGAGTGTCTATCTGGCCTGACCAGTGCGGCGACCTAGTCGCAGGCGCGGTGAAGCTTCCAGCCAAGCCAGGCGGCCGGAAGGCTTGCCACGGCAACGATCAGCAGGCTGTCGGCGACGGTCACGCCCATCTGCACGGCGACGGTCAAAATCAGCGTTGCTGCGACCATCATCCCCGAATTGACGATATTGTTCGCGGCGATCGTCCGGGCCGTTTCCGACTTGGGGACCGTGGTCGTCAGGAATGCGTAGAGCGGTACGACGAACATACCGCCGGCGATGGCTACGCCGAGAAGGTCGAACACGATCATCCACCCATTGGGCATGGCCACGAATGCACCAAGGTCCCGGAGGGTCTCGTCTGGTGCCGGCCAACCGTGAACTCGGCGGAACAGGTCCAGGACGAATAGTCCCATGGCGATCGCGGCGGCCGGGGAGTATTTGGCCGAAACGTGCCCGCCAAGCAGTCGGTTGATGGCGACCGAGCCGATGGCCACGCCGACGGAAAAGACCGCGAGGAACAAGGTCGCGACCGATTGGTCGGCGCCGAGCGCGTTCTTGACCAGCGGAATGAATTGGGCGGTGAGAACCGCGCCCATCGCCCAGAAGAAGCTGATGGCGATGATCGCCAGGAACAGGCGCGGGATGTGGAGCGTGTTGCTGACGAGAGTCCGGGAGGCGCGGATGATGTGCCAGTCGAAGTGGAACGGCGGCGCGTCGGGGGCAGGAGGGGCAGGCGGAACGAAGTGGCCCGAAACCCGCCCGATCAAGGCGACCAGAAGGACGGCGCCCGCGGCCCATTCGGCATGGAAACTTCCGTCCGGCCGTTGCAGCACGAGGACACCGCCGAGCAAGGTGCCGCCAATAATGCCAATGTAGGTGCCAGCCTCGACCAGGCCGGTGCCGGCGAGCACTTCGCCCTCTTCGAGATGTTGCGGCAGGATCGCGTATTTGATTGGACCGAAAAAGGTCGAGTGGACGCCCATAGCCAGCAACGCCGCCAGCAACAGCGGCACGCTCTGCAAAAGAAGGCCGGCCGCGCCGACCAGCATGATCGCGATTTCGGCCGATTTGACGATGCGGACGATCCGCGCCTTGTCGCGCTCGTCCGCCAATTGTCCGGCGAGCGCCGACAACAGGAAGAACGGCAGGATGAACAGGGCGCCGGCGATGGCGCTGAACGTCGCTTCCTGCGTCGCGTCCCGATAGATGCCATAGATCACCAGCATCACCATCGACGTGCGGAACAGATTGTCGTTGAGCGCGCCGCAAAATTGCGTCGCGAACAGCGGCAGGAAGCGGCGGGTCTTCAGAAGGTGGACGCTGTTCTGCATCGGGGGTGCCCCGTTGATAGGGGCTCGGACGGGTTTGGCAATCGCGATTGTCTTGGGCTAGGCCCTGTGTCCGATGCTGACACTGCCCAACCTGCTGACGCTTTCGCGCATCCTGGCAGTGCCGATCCTCGTCTTCCTGCTGTGGCGGCCAAGCCCGATCGATTATGCGGTAACCTTCGTCCTCTACTGCATCGTCGGCATTACCGATTATTTCGACGGCTATCTCGCCCGCGCGCAGGGTCAGATTTCGCGGCTCGGCCAGTTCCTCGACCCGATCGCCGACAAGATCATGGTCGTTGCCGTATTGATTATGCTGATTTCCAGCAGACGCGAAAATCCCGTTCCGGAAATCGACGGACTTCACATCATTGCCGCGCTGGTGATCCTTCTTCGCGAGATCATCGTCTCCGGGCTTCGCGAATTTCTCGGCCCGCTGAACGTGTCGATGCCGGTCAGCCGCCTCGCCAAGTGGAAAACGACGTTCCAACTGGTCGCGCTCGGCGCGCTGATCCTTGGCGGAGCCTTGCCGCAGCAGGAGTGGGTGCACGATACCGGCCTTGTCTTCCTGTGGGCCGCCGCATCGCTCACCCTGATCACTGGCTACGATTATCTTCGAGTCGGCCTCCGCCACATGGACTAATCGACTGGCTCGCTCTGACTGAGCGAGTTTTGTCGTTTCAATCGATTAAAGCGCGCGCCTAAGCGTGCTTTCCTACACAAATTGAGACTCAGGAGCCGAAGGCATGGACGCGAAGACTGGTGATATCGGCGGCTGCCCGATGAAGGGGACGAAGGCTCGCTCACTGCTTGGCCGGACCAACAAGGATTGGTGGCCCGAGGCGCTTCCGGTCGACATGCTTCATCAGCATGGCGTGTCGCCCGATCCGATGGGCCCCGATTTCGATTATGCGGAGGCCTTCAAGCAACTCGACTACGACGCGCTCAAGGCCGACCTCACCGCATTGATGACCGACAGCAAGGATTGGTGGCCCGCGGACTATGGTCACTACGGGCCGTTCATGATCCGCATGGCGTGGCACGCCGCCGGCACCTATCGTGTCACGGACGGCCGTGGCGGCGCGTCGAGCGGCCAGCAGCGGTTCGAGCCGCTCAATAGCTGGCCGGACAATGGCAACCTCGACAAGGCTCGCCGCCTGCTGTGGCCGATCAAGCAGAAGTACGGGAAGAACATCAGCTGGGCCGACCTCTTCATCCTCGCCGGCAACGTGGCCATCGAAAGCATGGGCGGGCCGGTGTTCGGCTTCGGCGGCGGCCGCAAGGACGTCTACCAGTCTGAGGGCGACACCTTCTGGGGCGCCGAGGAAATCTGGGTCGACCAGGGTGCGGAGACCCGGATCACCGAAGAGCTTCCGGAACTCGAAGGTCCGCTCGCCGCCATCCAGATGGGTCTGATCTACGTTAATCCGGAAGGCCCGGGCGGTAACCCCGATCCGCTGCAGTCGGCGCGCGACATGAAGGCGACCTTCCTGCGCATGGCGATGAACTCGGAAGAAACGGTCGCGCTGACCGCTGGTGGTCACGCCTTCGGCAAGGCGCACGGCGCCAAGCCCGCGGAAAGCTTCCGCAAGAATCCCGCCGCCGAGGCAATTGAGCTCCAGGGCCTTGGGTGGCTCACCGACGAAGAGGAGATCGGCAAGGGCCACATCACGACCTCGGGCATCGAGGGCTCGTGGTCGAATAACCCGACCAAGTGGGGCGGCGACTATTTCCGCCTGCTGTTCAAATATGACTATGAACTGACGACTTCACCGGCTGGCGCGAAGCAATGGACCCCGATCAATCCCGATCCCGAGGATCTGGCGCCCGACGCTCGCGATCCCAGCAAGCGCGTCCCGACGATGATGACCACCGCCGACATGGCGCTGAAGATGGATCCGGAATTCCGCGCGATTTCCGAACGCTTCCGCGACGACCAGGCGGCGCTGGACGATGCGTTTGCCCGCGCGTGGTTCAAGCTGACCCACCGCGACATGGGGCCGAAGGCCCTCTACCTCGGGCCCGAAGTTCCCGAGGAAGACCTTATCTGGCAGGACCCGGTTCCGGCCGGCACCGCGCCCTCGGACTCCGACGTCTCGGCGTTCAAGTCGGCGGTGCTGGAAAGCGGGCTGACTGTCTCGCAGCTGGTCAAGACGGCTTGGGCCTCGGCCTCGACCTATCGCAAGTCGGACAAGCGTGGCGGTGCCAACGGCGCCCGCATCGCGCTTGCGCCGCAGAAGGACTGGGCCGTCAACGAGCCGGAAGAGCTCGCCAAGGTGCTCGGCAAGCTCAATGAGCTCCGCGGATCGATCTCACTGGCGGATGCGATCGTGCTGGCCGGTTCGGCGGCGGTCGAGAAGGCGGCCAAGGACGCCGGCTTCGACGTCACCGTGCCGTTCAAGGGCGGCCGTGGCGACGCGACCCAGGAATGGACCGACGTCGACAGCTTCGTCTGGATGGAACCGCAGGCCGACGGGTTCCGCAACTTCCTCAAGACCCGGCAAAGCGTGAAGACCGAGGAATTGCTCCTCGACAAGGCGTCGTTGCTGGGTCTGTCGGGGCCGGAAATGACGGTGTTGCTTGGCGGCCTGCGGGTGCTGGGCGCCAACTACAAGGATGCGCCGGAGGGCGTGTTCACCAGCCGCAAGGGACAGTTGACCAACGACTTCTTCGTCAACCTCCTCGACAACGAGACCTTCTGGGATCTCGTCGACCCGTCGAGCGATGAGGAATTCATCGGTTACACCCGTGGTGGCCGCAAGGAGCGGTGGCGTGCGACCCGCACGGACCTCATTTTCGGGTCCAACAGCCAGCTCCGCGCGACCGCCGAAGTCTATGCGGAGCGCGGCAACGAAGAGAAGTTCGTGAAGGACTTCGTCGCCGCCTGGACGAAGGTGATGAACGCCGACTTGGTCGGCTAGGACGCACCGAGGGGCGTCGCGTCCGCCGACGCGATCGCCTTGAGGGCCGTGGCGAGGAGGCGAAACTCCTCCTCGCGCGGACTGTTGCGGCGCCAGGCCAGCGCGATGCGCCGCGAGGCGTGATCGTTGTCGAGCGCCCTCGCCTCGATGCGCGTTCCGTCCAGCAGCCCCGCATCGATCGCCATTTGCGGGACGAACGTCAGCCCAAGGCCATTGTCGACCATCTGCACCAGTGTGTGGAGCGATGTCCCCATCATCGTCGCGGTCGCGCGAAGCTCCGGCCGATTGCAGGCGGCGAGGGCGTGGTCCTTCAGGCAATGCCCGTCTTCCAGCAGCAGCAGCCGGCCCTCGTCGATAGCGGCCGCTGCGACCGATTGGTCGGACGGCGCTTCACCCCGCGGGAAAGCGATGTAGAGCGCATCGTCGAAGAGCGGCGCCGTGTCGACGTCGCCGCAGGCATAGGGCATCGCCAGCAGGACGCAGTCGAGCTGGCCGCGATGGAGGGCGTCGCAGGCCGCCTGGCTGGTTTCTTCGCGCAGGAACAGCTTCAACGCGGGGAACTTTCGGCGAACCCCAGGCAGGAGGGAGGGCAGCAGGAAGGGCGCGATGGTCGGGATGACCCCCATCCTGAGATCGCCGGTCAGCGGCTGGCCCTCCGCTCGGGCCATGTCGGCCAACTCTTCGCTCTCGCGGAGCACTCGCTGCGCCTTGTCGGCAATCCGCAGGCCGAGCGGGGTAAACCTGACCACGCGCCGAGTGCGCTCGACCAAGATGGTGCCGAGCAGCGTTTCGAGCTCGCGAAGGCCGGCCGAAAGCGTCGACTGGGTGACGAAGCAAGCCTCGGCCGCGCGACCGAAATGGCCGTGCTGGCGCAACGCGACGAGATACTGCAGTTGCTTGAGGGTCGGCAGGTGGACGATCATTGGCAGATCCGATCAATTCTGCCGATATAATCGGTCACGGTAATCAGTCCAGCGTTCAAGCTAGCCGAGCGCCTTCCACAGGCCGAAGCCGCTGGTAAGGGTCAGTACCGACCCCACCAGCACCATGATCCGGTCGGGTTCGATCCTTTTCGCGATCAACGCCCCCAAGGGAGCAGCGATGACGCCGCCAATCAGCAGCCCGAGCGTTGCACGCGTTACCGCCTCAAGCCCGAGCGTCGCGATGAAAGTGGCCGAAATGGTGATCGTCAGGAAGAACTCGGCCGTATTGACGGTGCCGATGGTGTGACGGGGGAGGTACCCTGGACCATCAGGTTGGAACTGACCACCGGACCCCAGCCGCCACCGCCGGCCGCATCGAGGAACCCGCCGACGAGGCCGAGCGGCTCCACGATCCTGGGTTCCCGTTCGACATGTTTGTGGGTCCAGCCACGCCAGAACAGGTAGAGGCCGATCGACGTCAGGTAGACGAGAACCACCGGCCGCGCGATCGCCGCGTCAACCTGCGTGAGGACGTAGGCCCCGAGCACGCCGCCGATGATGCCGGGGATGACGATCCGGAAGAACAGCTTCCAGTTGACGTTGCGGTGGGCGACATGGCTGACCGCGGAGACGGCGGTGGTCGCGGTCTCCACCGCATGGACGCCGGCAGACGCGGTTGCGGGCGGGACTCCCATTCCAACCAGCAGGGTCGAACTGATCACGCCGAACGCCATGCCGAGTGCGCCGTCGACCAACTGCGCCGCAAAACCGATCAGAATGAAGGGCAGGAGGGCAGACGGATCAGCCAGCAAGTCGGCGAAAATGTTCGGTCTCCACCCTGATTTGACGATCGGTGATGCCCTAGTTGGTGCGGTGCAGCAAGGCGTTCCGGCGCTGGATTGGGCCCGTCCGGCTTTTCATGGGCGCGCGGAACACCTAGATTGGATGGCAAGCAAGGGTGGTACAGGTGCTGAACGGTCTCATTGCCTATCTCGATTCCGTGAAGTCGCGCGACCCCGCGGCGCGTTCGCGATGGGAAGTGCTGCTGTATCCGGGCGCATGGGCGCTGATGTTCCACCGCGTCGCCCACTGGCTATACGGTGGCCGGCTGTTTTTCCTCGCCCGCTTCGTGAATCATTTTTCGCGGATGCTGACCTCGATCGACATCCATCCGGGAGCCAGGATCGGCGCACGCTTTTTCATCGATCATGGCTTCACGGTGATCGGTGAAACCGCCGAGATCGGCGACGACGTCACCATCTACCAAAACGTGACGCTGGGCGGTACGAACCCGTCGACCGGCGTCGGCGGGAAGCGCCATCCGACCCTGAGCAGCGGCGTCGTCATCGGTTCCGGGGCGCAGATCCTTGGCCCCATCATCGTGGGTGAAAATGCCAAGGTTGGCGCCAACGCCGTGGTCACCCACGATGTCGTCCCCGGCGCGACGATGGTCGGTATCCCGGCGAAAGCCGTGCCGGTGGATACAGTGCATTACAGTCCCGGCTTCGTCCCTTATGGAACGCCGTGCGGCGAGGATTGCGATCCGGCGCGTGCCCGCTTGATCGAGCTCGAGGATCAGATCGACGCGCTCCGACAGGAGATCGCCGCGCTGAAAAGCCGGCGCAGCGAGACGCCGAAGGTGAAAAGCGCTTGAGCGTCATCACGCCGTTCCCGTCGCCCCGGGACCGGCAAGCCGTTGCTGCATTCGACCGGCTCGAGTTCCAGCGTATCCTCGACCTTTACGGCCGCATGGTCGCCGCCGGACATTGGCGCGACTATGGAGTCACGTTCACGCCCGAGGTGGCCGTGTTCTCCGCTTTCCGCCGAACCGCCGAGCGGCCCGAAATCCGGATCGAGAAACGCCCCCGGCTTCGGGCGAAGCAGGGGGCGTTTGCCTTGATTTCGGAACACGGCACCGTCCTCCAACGGGGGCACGACCTGGCCGGCGTGCTTGCCCCGCTTGAGCGGCGGCTTATGCGGCTGGTTGGGGAATAGCGACCCGGTCCAGCAACGGCAGGCGCGACCGCAGCGTGTCGGGAAGTCGTTCCACCACCATCCGCCGCGCCTGATGCCAGTAGGCCGACAGCAGCAGCAGTGCCGAGCCGATGACGAGGGCGGTAAAAGCGACGCTTAGCTCGACGGCCCCGACCTGCTTGAACAGCTCGCTGAGCGCGTAGAGGACATAGGCGAGCGCGGAGACGAGCAGTGCGCGGCGGTCGATCGCGAGCGCGGCGATGCCGAGCACGACATAGAGCGCGACTACCGCCACCGCTTCGGGAACGCTGGCATTGCCGTCATTGAGGCCAAGCAGGGTGAAGATCGGGTGGACGATCATCGGCGCGGCAAGCAGGTGAAGCCAGAAGGCGACGTCGGAGCGGCGGGTGGTCCGCGCCGGATCCGAGGAATCCCAGCGCATCGCGAACAGGAACATGCCGATGCCAAGCGCCAGGACGAAGCCGAGCACCAGGTCCTTCATCTGCTCGACCTGTTCGCCAAGGATGGCGACGAGGATCGCGACGAAGATCATCGCCACGGCGGCGGCGCCGGCGGCGACGGTGATCGGCACATGGAATCGGCGCCAGTGGAGATACGCTCCGGCCGCGGCGATGGCGGCGGAAACCGCGCCGACCGTGGCGGCAAGCGGGGCATTGTTCTCGAACGCCGCCTCGCCGATGACGAGCGCGATCGACGTCGCGGCCGTGAACAGCACGCCGCCAACGAAGGCGAGCAGCAGCAGGATCGACGGCAGCGCCATTCGGCGCTTGGCGGTGAAGACCGTCGCCAGGCCCCAAGCCGTGGCGGCGATCAACGCCGGAGCGAACGGGCCGGGGCCGTCATGGTCGAGCACGAGGCCCATCGACTGGCTGATCGACTGGCCGATCCAGCCGACCGCGAATAGCAGGATCGCACTGGCGACCGAGACAAAGATGTCGTTGAAGCTGTTGATCAGTCGAAACTGTTCTTCGTCGACCGCGGGCGAGCGCCGCTGCTGGTCGAAGAAGTCGCGAAGCGATGCGGCGCCTTCCGCGCTGATCGCGCCGGCGGCGACCGCTTCGTCCAAATCCTGTTGGCTGTACATCGGACAATATCCTCCCTGTGCGCCCATCGTGGCACAGGGTGTGTTATTGTGTCAATACAGCATGGCGGCGATTAGCCGTGGGTAGGGGATGGCCGGCGTTCACACAGGGGGGAAGTCGGGAACGCCGGCCAAACTGAGAAAAGTTAGCGGCAGCGGACGTTGCTGCGTTCGATCTTCCGGCCGACCAGCGCGCCAGCAGCGGCGCCGAGGATGGTGCCGGTTGCGCGCTCACCGCGCGTATCGATGGCGCGGCCGATCAGCGCACCGCCAGCGGCACCGATGATGAGGCCGGTCGTGCCGTTCGGGCGCTTGCAGCGCCAGCGGCCACGGGAATCCTGCCACATCTTGCCCTTGTAATAGCCGCCATGAGCGAGCGCGGGCGTGGCGCTGACGGTCGGCACCACCATCGTGGCAGCCGCGGCGGCCATCATGAACTTGCGCATCGAATACTCCTTTGTGAACTTTATCTTTGTGGATCGCGAAAACCCGCGATCGAAAGGATTGTTGCGCCCGTCATTCTTAACGATGCACAACCGGGCAAGGGCGGTTAAACGCAAATCGTCCTGTTAACGGCGAACCGTTGGTCGCAGGTGGGCCAAAGGAGGCAGGCGGTGTGCAATCTTTATACGATGACCGCGACCGTCGACGAATTGCGCCGGATGTTCGGACCGTTTGACGGTGAAACCGCGAACTTGCCCCCGTTCGACGAAATCTACCCGGGAAAGCCGGCGCCGGTGCTACGACGCACCGGCGGGAAGATGAAGCTTGAGACCATGACCTGGGGCTTTCCGGGACCGGCGGCCGCCAAGGGACGACCGGTCACCAACGTCCGCAATCTCGACAGCCCGTTCTGGCGATCCGCGCTGCAGGCGCCGGAGCGCCGCTGTATCGTCCCCGTTACCAGATTTTGTGAATGGACCGCGGAGCCCGACCCGGTGACCAAGCGAAAATCAAAGGTGTGGTTCGGAATGCAGGAAGGGAGCGAGCCGCTGTTCGCGTTCGCGGGTGTGTGGCGGCCGGGCGAGGGCGGTCCGTTCATGGCTTTCCTGACCTGCGAGGCCAACCGGACGGTCGGGGCGGTGCATCCCAAGGCCATGCCGGTGATACTCCGGCCCGCCGATGCGCTCCGCTGGATTGAAGGCGACAGGGAACAAGCTTGCGCTCTTGCGCTTCCATTTCCCGATGCCGACATGAGACGCATCGAATTGACCAGCTAGCCGCCGCGAAGGCGCCAACAGGAGGGACCAGATGGCAGAGACCAAAAAGGCAGGCGGCAAGCGCGTGCTCAAGAAATCGATCAAACTTGGCGACAAGGGCGAACTGAAGATCAAGGTCGGCAAGGCAAAGAAAGCCGACGGCAAGAACAAGCCTAAGAAGGGCAAGGGCAAGGACCACTCGGCGCTCGAAAGCCTGGCCAGGCTAGCGGAATCTCCCTTGGTGGCGGACCTGATCGCGGTCGGTGCGACCGCCGCGGTGGCGGCGCTTGCCGGATCGAAGAAGAGGGACGGCAAGTCGGCGGCGAAGGCGGCCGCGGCCGCGATCGGCACGCGGTTGATGAGCGAATTCAATTCGCTGAAGGACAGCGCGAAGGACGCCGCCAAGGATTCGAAAAAAGCCTAGGCGGGCCGCCTCAGCAGGGTGATCCGGGCGCGGCCAACGTCGCGTTCGGCATCCGTTTCATACGCTTCGCATTCGACGCGGTCGCCGCGCGCCGTTTCGATCGCCATCCATCCGCCGGGGCGGAGCCAGTCGGCCTCGCAAACTGCCTTGGCCACCGCTGTCCCCGATCCTGGGGCGTAAGGCGGATCGGCCAGCACCAGGTCGAACGTCTCGCCCTTGGGCAGGCGCAGCGCCGACGTCGCCTTCACGACCGCCTGTGTCGCGCCAAGCCTGGCGAGGTTGGCGCGGATCGCCTCGAGCGCCGCGCGGTCTTGTTCGACGAAGCAGGCGCTGGCAGCGCCTCGCGACAGGGCCTCGATGCCCAACGCGGCGCTGCCCGCGAACAAGTCGGCGACGGCAAGATCCTCGAAGCTGCCGAGACGGCTTGTCAGCATCGAGAACAGCGTTTCGCGGGTACGGTCGGCGGTTGGCCGCGTCGCAAGCCCGGTTGGCGCAACCAGCGCTCGCCCGCGCCACTGGCCCGCGATAACCCTCATTTTTTCAGCGTGCGGCGGAACTGGAACAAGGCCTCGCGCTGAACCTCGCTGACCGCGCCCGGCGCCAGATCTTCGACCGTGAACGGACCGTAGCTGGTCCGGATCAGACGCGACACCTGCATGCCGAGATGGGCGAGCACGTTGCGCACCTCGCGATTCTTGCCCTCGGTCAAGCTGAGTTCGATCCAGCAATTGCGGCCTGTACGTCGCTCTAGATTGGCATCGATCGAGCCGTAGCGGACGCCGTCGATGGTGATGCCCTCGGCAAGGTCCTCCAGAGCCTCCTGAGTGATGTCGCCGAAGGCGCGGGCGCGGTAGGTCCGGACCACGCCAGTGCTGGGTAGTTCGAGTTGCCGCTTCAGCTCGCCATCGTTGGTGAGCAGCAGCAGGCCCTCGGTATTGTAGTCGAGCCGCCCGACCGGCATCAGCCGGGGCAGGCCGGAGGGCAGCCGGTCGTAGATCGTCGCGCGGCCCTTGGGATCGTTGGCGGCGGTCAGGGTGCGCGGCGGCTTGTAGAAGCGGTAGAGCCGGGCGGCTGCCGGTGGCCGGACCGGCTTGCCGTCGACCGTCACGCCCGACAAATCTGTCAGCAGCGTCGCCGGAGTCGTAAGCTTTTCGCCATTGAGGGCGATGCGGCCCTCCTCGATCATCCGCTCGATCTCGCGCCGTGAGGCGACCCCGGCGCGGGCCAGCAGCTTGGCGATGCGCTGCGGGCCGTCGTCGCGTGCGGGGGCGGGCTTGGGCCCGCGCGGTCGGTCGGCCCCGCCGCGCGGGCGCTCGGTCGCACCGTCGCGGGACCGGCGGGATGGTCGCGGAGCCGAGCCGCGGCTGGGTCGTTGCGGGGTCAAGTCATTCGTCCTACGAGGGTCTCATGCTGTTCGGGAAGCGTAAGCGCGTCGTCAAGCGCATCCTTATCGTCGAGGACGAGCCACTGACCGCGTTCGACAATGAAAACATGATCCGCGAAGCGGGTTATGAAGTCGTGGCGACCATAGACCGCTATGCCGACGCCATCGCCAAACTCGACGAAGAAGAGGTCGACCTTATCCTGAGTGACGTCCGTCTGAGTGGCGAACGATCCGGGATCGATGTTGCCAACGCGGGTCGCGAGCGTGGTATCCCCGTCCTGTTCGTGACCGGCAATCCGCCGCCCAACGCTCGCGAGCTGGTGATGGGCTGCCTGCTGAAGCCTTACAACGACCGCACCCTGAAATCCGCGCTGAAGGCGGTCGATGACCGGCTAGCGGGGCGCGACGCCAAGCCGCCCAAGGGGTTGGAGCTCTACGAGACGACGGAAGGCTGACCGCCCAACGCGGCCGCGATGTTGCGGTGGAATTCCGCAATGCCCTGTTCCAGCGTTCCGAGAGTGACTTGCGCGAGCTCGCCGCTAGCCAGTCCTTCGTGGCAGAGCGCCGCCGCGCGGAAATCCTCTGCCGCGAAGGTCCCGCCGTCCAGCAGCTCCCAGCTTTTCGCCCAGTGCGCTTCTTCGTCAGTCGTCTCGGGCGGTGCGGGGATCAGCATGAAATCCTCGACCAGCGACCTGTCGACCGATTGCGGCATCACGACCAGCAGGTTCACATAGTCGGGGCTGACGACGACGATCGAAGCCGGAAACAGGTGATAGGTATAGGTGACCGCGCGGCGGAGCGCCGTCCAATCGTCGCGGTCGATCTCCGAAACGAGCGAGGCGCGGCCGACGACTGCGCGCTGATGCGGGCCGATGCGGTCAGCGGCGGTGATTCCGTCGGCGAAGAACTTGCCGATGGTCGAGGCATGAAGCCGCTGGACGTGATAGCTTTCGAGGAAGGCATCGACGATCAGCTTCCAATTCGACGCGACTTGGTGGGTTTTGCGCCGGTAGAGGTGCAGCCGCTGCATCCCGAAGGCATCGAAATCATCGTCAAGTGCCTGCACCGAAGCGAAATCGGCGGCCTTGTCCCGCGCGAACCAGATCAGCCCACCGGCCTCCACCGACGCATATTCGCGAAGGCCGTGCCTGCCCTTGTCAAGGCCGGGGAAGCATTCACCGCGCGGCATCCCGGTCAGTTCCCCGTCCGGCTTGTAGGCCCAGGCGTGGTAAGGGCAGACGATCCGCTTGGCGCAGACGACATCCTGGCCTTCGACCAGGCGAGTCCCCCGGTGCCGGCAGACATTCGCGAACACATGAGCCTTGCCGTCGGCGTCGCGGGTCAGGATGAGCGGAATGCCGTAGTCATCGTGCGCGACCGCCATGTTGGGGGAGGGAAGCAGCGCCGAGGGCGCGATCGGCTGAGGCAGCGTCCCGAAGAGAATGTCGTGCTCGGCCGCGAACCGCACCGGATCGATATAGACCGACGCATCAAGGGCTTCGACGGCCTGTCCCATCGCGGCCTCGCCCCTGGCCAGCGCATCGGCCAGCGCGCGCTGGCCCGGCGTCGGGCGAGGGGCGGAACGCGGCATGTCCATGAGGCCGATCGTGCGCCCCTCGCGGCGAGGTTGCAAGCGTGCGCCACCTTCCCCTTTCGCGCCGCCAAACCGCTGCTAGGTTGCGCGGCAATTCGCGGGGAGTGCCATCATGAACGGAATGCAGGTTGCCATCTTCGTCGCGGTGCTGGTCGCCCTCGGGCTGCTCGCGACGCGGCTTGCATCGTTCAAGCCCTATTTGCGCAAGATGCCACTTGTCGCCTTCCTCCTCGGTATTTCCAGCGGATTTCCGCTGACACTGCTGCTGGCGACGATGACCTTCTGGTTGTCGAAGGTCGGCATCGACAAGGCGACGATCGGCTTCGCGATTGGCCTGACCACGCCATACACGCTCAAGTTCCTGTGGGCCCCGCTGGTCGACAAGCTGCCGCTGCCCGTTCTCACGCGAGCCTTCGGTCAGCGGCGCGGGTGGCTATTCCTCATCCAGGGCCTGCTGGTCATCGCGCTGTGGCAACTCGGCGCCAGTAATCCGCAACCGGGCGCGATGGGGGCGTTCGCCTTCTGGGCGATTGTCGTCGCCTTCCTGTCTGCAACCCAGGACATCGTCATCGACGCCTATCGCATCGAAATTTTGAGCGACGAGGAAATCGCCCACGGCACCGCGACCAACCAGTTCGGCTATCGCACAGGTAACCTGATTGCCGGCGCGGGCACGATCTTCCTCGCATCGTCGGAAGGGCTCGGCTTGGGCTGGGCCGTCGCCTACGGCCTGACCGGCCTCTGCATCATCCCGGCAATCCTGGGCGCACTGTGGGCAGGCCCGGGTCGCTACGTCGACCGCTATGCCTCGGCAAGTGGCATGCGCGCCGGGCAATGGCTTCGCGAATCCGTATGGAATCCGTTCCGCGAGTTCCTTCGCCGTGACGGAGCCTTCCTGATCCTTGCGTTCGTCCTGCTTTACAAGGTCGGCGACGCGATGGGCCAGTCGATGCTCAGCCCGATGATCGTCGAACTGGGCTTCGCCGATCTCGATTACGTATCCGCCAACAAGGCTTGGGGATTTGCGGCGTTGATCATCGGTTCGGCGCTCGGCGCGCCGTTCATCCTCTGGCTCGGCATGGGGCGCGCGCTCCTGGTCTCCGGCCTGCTCATGATGTTCTCCAACGTCATGTTCATGGTCCTGGCCATGGTCGGCAACGATTATTGGACGCTGGTCGCCGCCGTCGTGACGGAGAACCTGACCAGCGGGATCGGTCTGACCGTGTTCACGACCTATCTCTCGGGACTCTCCAGCCTGGCCTACACCGCCACCCAATTCGCGCTGCTGTCGTCGTTTGCTGCGGTCGGGCGGACATGGCTGGCAACGCCCGCGGGGATCGCCGCCGAAAAACTGGGCTGGGTGACCTTCTGGGGAATGACCATCGTCGCGGCCATCCCGGGCATGATCCTGCTGTGGGTACTGTGGTCGAAGGGTTACGTCGTGCAGTCGGTGCGCCAGACCCGCAACGACGAAGACCCGCTGGATACGCTTCCCGATCAGTCCGCCCCGTCGCCGAGACCTGTAGCTTAATCGGGCAGGGTGCCGTTGCGCTTCAGGACATCCCCGGCAAGATAGAGCGAGCCGGCGATCAGCCTCGGTTCCGGAAGGCCGCGAAGTGCCGCTTCGACGTCCGGCGCGGCGCGTCCCCCGAAACTGGCGGCAAGGCCCGCCGGGTCGTGGGAGGGATGGTCGGGAACCGGAACGAAGGTGAGGGACAGGGCGTGGGCCGCTAGCGGCGCGATAACCCCTTCGGCGTCTTTGTTGGCAAGGATGCCGATGACGAGGTGCATCGGGCGATCGACAAGGATTGCGGCCAGCGCGGCGGCGGCATCGGGATTGTGCGCACCGTCGACATAGGTCTCCCTCTCGGGGGCTAGTGGCCCATCGGGAAGACGTTGGAACCGGGCGGGCCAATCGGCCCCGGCAATGCCGCGCCGGAATGTCTCGAGCGTCACCGTCACGAGTGCCTGGGATGACAGCATCGTCCAGGCAAGATTTGCATTGCGCAATTGGTGTGCGCCGGGAAGCGAAGGGGACAGGGTCGGATCGATGGTCCAGTCCCGGCCTTCCAGGAGGACCGGCGCGCCTTGCGCCCCCGCGACGGCCTCGATCGCCTCGAGCGCTTCCGGACTGTTACGCAGAACCACCAGCGGTACACCGGACTTGGCAATG
The DNA here is from genome assembly GCF_014396585.1 of Sphingomonas rhizophila. Lineage (GTDB taxonomy): Bacteria > Pseudomonadota > Alphaproteobacteria > Sphingomonadales > Sphingomonadaceae > Sphingomicrobium > Sphingomicrobium rhizophilum. The sequence goes on along the minus strand of NZ_CP060717.1, from coordinate 1,468,719 downwards.
CCCGCTTTCTCGGTGGCAACCTCCGCGATGGTGGTGCCGAGATATTGCTGGTGATCGAGGCCAAGGCTGGCGATTCCGCAGGCTGCGGGCCGTTCGATGACGTTGGTGGCGTCGAGGCGCCCGCCGAGGCCGACCTCGAGGATGCAGGCATCGGCCGTCGTGGCGGCGAATGCCAGAAAGGCCGCGGCAGTATTCACTTCGAAGAGGCTGGCGCCGATGTCGTCATTATGGTCGAGCACCCGGCCCATAACGTCGGCGAGCGCATCGTCGTCGATCAGCCGTCCGGCGACGCGAATGCGCTCATTGTATCGAACCAGGTGCGGACTGGTGAAGACATGAACGCGGTGCCCGGCTTCTTCCAGACCGGCGCGAAGGAGCGCGCACGTCGATCCCTTGCCGTTGGTCCCAGCGACATGAAAAACCGGTGGCAGCCGGTCCTGCGGATTGCCGAGCCGGTCGAGCAGGACGCGAATGCGGTCGAGGCCGATCTGTTCGCGCTCGACATATTGGTTTGCCTGCCGTTCGATCAGCGCGGCGATGCGCGGGTCGGTGGCCCGCACGACTTCCTTCATCAGGCCGCCTTGGGCTTCGCCGGGGCGAGGTAGCCGACCAGCCGGCCGAGCCGGTCCTTCAGCGCGTGGCGATGGACCACCATGTCGATCATGCCATGGTCGAGCAGATATTCGGCGCGCTGGAATCCTTCGGGCAACTTCTCGCGAATGGTCTGCTCGATCACCCGCTGCCCGCGAACCCGATCAGCGCGCCCGGTTCCGCAAGCTGGACGTCGCCGAGCATGGCGTAGGATGCGGTGACGCCGCCCGTCGTGGGATCCGTCAGCACGACGATGTAGGGCAGGCCGGCTTCGCGAAGCTGCGCCAGCGCGACGGTCGAGCGCGGCATCTGCATCAAGGATAAAATGCCTTCCTGCATGCGTGCGCCGCCAGCAGCGGTGAAGAGAATGTAGGGGGTCTTCCCCTTGATCGCGGCCTTAACGCCGGCGACGAACGCCGCGCCGACGCCGACCCCCATCGACCCGCCCATGAAGGCAAAATCCTGGACGCCGACGACAACGGCATGGCCCTCGATCTTGCCCTTGGCATTGATCAGCGCGTCGCGTTCCTTGGTCGCGGTGCGCGCCGCCTTGATGCGGTCGGTATAACGCTTGGTGTCCTTGAACTTCAGCGGGTCTTCGCGGACGTCGGGCGTTGGCAAGGTCTCATACTTGCCCTTGTCGAACAGCAGGTCGAAGCGCGCGCCGGGGCCGATGCGGTCGTGATGGTCACATCGCGGGCAGACGTACTGATTGTCCTCCCACTCCTTGGTGAAGACCATCGACGCGCATTTTCCGCACTTGTGCCATAAATTGTCGGCGCTCTGCCGCTTGGTCAGCGACTGGATGCCGTTGCGGACGCGGGACAGCCAACTCATTCGATCAAATCTCCTTGCGGCGCGCGGAGTAAGCCCGCGGCGCGGCGGTGTCCACTACAGCGTCGCGGCGATCTCGCGCAGCGCGGCCGCTGGATGCTCCGCCTCGGTGACCGGCCGGCCGATAACCAGCATCGAAGCACCCGCGTCCATGGCCGCCCGCGGCGTCATGACCCGCTTCTGGTCCCCAACGCCCGATTGCGCGGGCCGGATGCCCGGGATCACGAAATAGCCGTCCTTCCAGGCCTTGCGCGCGGCCGCGACCTCGTTGCCGGAACAGACGATGCCGTCGAGACCTGCTTCCTGTGCGAGGGCGGCGAGGCGCTCTACCTGGGCGTGCGGGTCAGCCGCGACGCCGATGCTGCCAAGGTCGCCCGCGTCGAGGCTGGTGAGCACGGTCACTCCCACGACCCTGGTGTCGGCTGGCGCGGCCGCCTTGGCCGCTTCCATCATCGCCCGACCGCCGGCGGCGTGGACGGTCATCACCGCAGGGACGACCGGTGCCAGCGCCTGGATCGCCTTGGCGACGGTGTTGGGAATGTCGTGAAACTTCAGGTCGAGAAAGATCGGCAGGCCGAGTTCGGCAATTTCCATCACGCCATGCCGGCCGTTGTGACTGAAGAATTCGAGCCCCAGCTTGACCCCGCCGGCCTGTCCCTTGACCGCCGTGGCAATAGCCCGCGCCCGATCGAGGTCGGGCGTGTCGATCGCGACGAAGATCGGACTAGTCATCGGACGAGCCCTGAACCGGGGTTTCTTCGGTCGGCAACGGCGGAGGAGCGGGCGTGACGATCGGCCGCTCCAACGCGATCAGCTTTCGACGCGCCGCCCACAGCTTGCCGCGCATGACCAGCCAGATCGGCACGAAGCCGAGCAGGAACATGATCGCCATCAACAGCGGCACCTTGATGTCCGCCTGCAACGGTCCCCACATGTCGAGCGTTACGTTGTTCCAGTTGCGGACGGAAAAAATCGCGCAGACCACCGCGATCGCCATCCACATCAGCGTTGTTAGAAAGCGCATGCGGCTTCCCTAGCGGTGTCGGGCAGCCGACACCAGACCGATCGCGGTTCGTCGCCCCGAGCCATCGCTTCGGCGCAGCGACGGAGCGAGGCAGTTGAGGCGGCGCTTGGCCATCGCCAAGGAAGGCGCGGGCGGAGGATTTCATTGGAACGACAGCATAAAATCGGCGTCGCATTATTGGCGACGGTGGTGGGCGCGGTGGCACTCGCTGCGGCGGATGGCGGGAACGCGAAAGATCCGCTTGTCCAGAACGAAGCCGAAGCAGCGAAACAGGCCGAGCAGGCGGCGACGCGCGCAATGCTGGTCAAGGTCGCGCCGTTCGCGCGCAAGGACATCGATTATGCCTCCCTCGACCAGCGCTTCCGCCGGCTGGCGGAAAAGCCAACGATGGTCGGAATGGCGGTCGGCATCGTCGAAAATGGCCGGATCACCTTCCTCAACGGCTATGGCGAGACACTCGAGGGATCGGGCGAGAAGGTGACGCCGGATACGGTGTTCCGCTGGGCGTCTGTCTCCAAGGGTGTTGCCGCAACCATGGTCGCCAAGCTGGCCGAGGAGGGGAAGGTCGAATTGCAGGCCCCGGTCGCGCGCTACGCCGCGTCGCTGAAGCTGCCAGGCGGCCTTGAGCACAAGGCGAGCGTGTCGGACGTGCTTAGCCACCGCCTGGGTCTTTACCGCAACGCGTACGACAACAAGTTGGAGGAAGGGCAGAACGCGCGCTTCCTGCGCAGCACCCTGTCGCAACTGAACAGCATCTGCCCGCCCGGGACGTGCTGGAGCTATCAGAACGTCGCCTACGACGCGGCGAGCGAGATCGTCGAGCGCGTGACCGGCCAACCCTATGGCGTCGCGCTTCGCCGGGAATTGTTCGCGCCGATCGGAATGACGTCGGCCAGCGTCACGCGCGCGGGACTGCAATCCGCCAAGAGCTGGGCACGTCCGCACAGCGTCGGACGCCGGCCGCTCGAGGTCAACGATGTCTATTACGGCGTCCCTGCCGCGGGCGGCGTCAACAGCAATATCAAGGACATGGCGCTGTGGATGACGGCGCAGATGGGGCAGATGCCGGCGGTGCTCGACAAGAAGCTGCTGGGCAGCATCCATGCCCCGCTGGTGCCGACGCCCAACGAGCGGGGCCGGCTGCGCAAGTTCGCGGAGCGGGTGCATGACCCGATGTATGGCTTGGGCTGGCGGACCTATGATTACGCGGGCCACCGCATCATCGGCCATCGCGGCGGCGTGAACGGCTACCGCTCGCTGATCCTGTTCGATCCCAAGAAGAAAAGCGGGGTCGTCGCGCTCTGGAATTCGAACACCAGCCAACCCGGCGGTCTGGAATTCGAGGTGATGGACATGGTCTATCACCTTCCGTTCCGAGACTGGATGGAACTGGACAAGGGCGGGGCGACCGCGACGGCCGTCGCGGGCGAAGAACCGAACAGCGGCGACGCGCGTAATTAGGCGTCAGTCGGCGCTGACGGGCCCCGCCGCTGCCTGGACGAGCGTCGGCCCAGTAGGTGCCGGAGGATCCAGGCGATAAACGTCTTCGGCCCACTGGATTCCGGACGCCGACGGCATGGCCGTAAGATAGGCGATGAAGACCGGAACGGGCTTGGGAAGGGCGATGTGCTGGTCGCCCGCTGTGCCGTTGGTCCTCGGTTCGTCGCCCAGCAGCCACCGTGCGAGACGCGGTGCATCTTCCAGCCGGACACAGCCGTTGCTGTCGGTCCGGCGGGCGTTGGCGAACTGGGGCTTGTTCGGCGTATCGTGCAAGAAGATGCCCAGGTCGTTGGGGAAGCCGAACTTCATTCGCCCCATCGAATTGTAAGGGCCCGGCAGCTGGCGGAGGCTGACCTGGGTCTTGCCGTCGACCACGGCCTTCCAGTCGACGTCGGTGGGCGCGATGATCGACGCATCCGGGCCGAAGCGGTCGACCACTTCATAGCGGGCGCGCTTCAGATAGGAGACGCCCTGCCGAGCGATGCGCGGCGCGACGATCTTCTGCACCAGGTCGCTCGGCACGTTCCAATAAGGATTGGCGGTCACGTAGGACAGGGTGCTGGCCATCGGCGCCGTCGGCGTTTCGATCGTGCCGACAACGACGCGCATTAAATCGCGAACGCGCCCGTCCTCCATCATCCACAGCTCGGCCGTCGCCGGATTGACGACCAGGGCACGGCCCGACGGCGGAAGGACGCGGGCCCGCTCGAGATTGGAGAGAAGACGGGGATCGACGGGTGTGCCACTGGCTGTCGACGCGAGGATGGCGGCGCGAAGCTGCTCGTAGACGTCCGACCGGCGCAGGCTTGTCCGGACCAGGTGATCGAAGTCCGTCGACGATGCGGCGATCGCCAGTATCTCGTCCGCCGATCGCACCTTCGGCCGTGCCGCCGGATCGGTGTAGCGCAGGCCAAGCCCAGGACCGGTGAGTTGCCGCACCAGCATGACGTAGGCGGCGGAGAGGGAGCGTTCCGCCTCCGCGGCGCCGGCCGGACTGGCCAGCGATCGCTCGATGTGCGCGGCCAAGGACGGTCCGGAGGCGAATCCGTCGATGGCCGACGTCCTGAGGCGGTCGATCACCATGAGGGCGGCGGGCGAAGTCGCACCACCGGCCAGCCATAATGAATGCGCGCCGCGCCGCGTCACGAACCGGTCGATTGCTGCCTGGGTGCCGCTATCGACGCCGGGAATGGGCGGTGGTGGAAGCGGTGCGTGAACGACTGGTGGTGGCGGCTTTTTCTTGGCCTCGGCGGGCGCGCCGGTCGAGATCGCGGCAATCGTTACCGCGCAGACCAACACCCATGGGCGCCTAACCAGCATGGGCTTGATCATGCACGATTTTAACGAAAATTCAATTTGCGAGGGCGCCGTGCTCGACGAGATATTGTTTCAATTCGGCTGACCCCCCGATCTCTTTTCCACCGATCTCAACCAACGGCGTGGTGGTCAGGCCGCGTTCCTCCTTGAACGCCTCGACCTCCTCGCGCGAAGACAGGATGCGCTCGTCGATCTGATATCCAGCGTCCTCCAGCATGGCCTTGGCACGCGTGCCGAACGGGCATTCGTGGGTGGGCAGGACCATCCGGGTCAGGGTTGCGGTCTTGGGCACGGTCAAGCTCCTGAGGCGAGGGAGCTGCAAAAGCGCTTGACCCGGGTGCTTGGTTCCTAGGCGATCGACAGGGCGGCAAGCTTCGCGGCGGTGTTCATGTTGCGGGCGGTGCCGGCCTTTGCGGCCGGAATGACGAGGCGGCTCGTTCCCATCCCGTCGCCGTAGTGGACGTAAATTTCGCGCCTCCCGAGCGCCAACCGCTCTCCGTCCTGGTGTCTGACGTCGTCCAGCGCATCCGCCGGCGGCGCATCGTCGAGAAAAATGGCGATCACCCGGTTGCCAGGGCAATCGGCGAAGGGGTTGCCGGCGACCACGGCGGCCATCTCGGCGGCGGTCCGGACCATCACCCCGATCGGCTTTCCTGCGAAAGCATGCAGCCGCTCTTCCAGCCTCGTCTTGACCTGCGCCTCGTCTAGGTCCGTGTCGAACAACAGGTTCCCACTGGCGATGTAGGTTCGCGCGTTTGCAAGGCCGAGTTCGTCGGCCATGGACCTCAATTCGGTCATCGGAAGCTTGCCCGTCCCGCCGACATTCACGGCGCGCAACAGGGCGATGGTCGGCGTCAACGCTTTCGTCATCGCGTCACTGTAGGCAGGTCGCGGCAAAAGGGGAGTGGGTGTGACACAGACGCGAACGCTGGCGATGGCCGGGGCGCTGGCCGGCTGGATCGGACTTGGAATCCAGCTGGTCCTGTTCGTCGGCCGGTCGGGCCCGGTCGTCGGCGTGTGGCACTACCTCGGCTTCTTCACGACCCTGTCGAATATCGCCATCGCCATCATCGCGACGCTGATTGCGACAGGGCGTCGGCACTGGCTGACCGGCCCGCGGCCCCGGATGATGGGCCTGGTAGCGGTGCTGGCCGTCGCGCTCGTTTATTCGATCCTCTTGCGATCGCTGTGGGATCCGCATGGCTGGGACAAGGTCACCAATGTGCTGCTCCACGACGTGACGTCGCTTCTCTTCCTGCTGCTGTGGCTGTCGATGCCGCATGGCGGGTTGCGCTGGAGCGACCTGCCGTGGGCGCTGGCGCTGCCGGCCGTGTTCCTGGCGGTTGCACTGCTGCGTGGCGCCTTCGACGGCTGGTATCCTTACTATTTCCTCGACCCGGCAACGCAGGGCGTCGGGCAGCTGGCAGCGAACCTGGCCGGGGTCATGGTCGTGTTCACGATTGTCGCCGGATGCGTAATCGCCGTCGACCAGCGCTTGGCGAAGCGCCGGCATCAGTCGGGCGAGGGCGGAAGGTCCTCCAACCACTCGCGATAGGGTGTGTTGCGCGCCATGTGGCGATTGTAGTCGGGCGCCCCGTCGGTCCACCACGGATCGCCACGTTCGCCCAGCGAGCGCTTGGCACGGTCGACCGCGGCGCGCGCCTTCGCGCCGGCATCGCGATCGCCCGCTTTGCGCGCTACGCCCAGCTCGCGACGCGCCCGCATCAAGTCCCGGACAAGGCGCTCGCGCACATCTGGCGCCAGTCGGGGATCGGAACATCGCCACAGCCGCCCGCGCACAACGAAGTAACGGCCGTCCGGGGTGACCGGATGGTCCACCGCCTCAACCAATGCTGACGAAGCTGTCGAGGACGCGCTTGTGCCCGGCTTTCTCGAACTCGATTTCCAGCTTGTTGCCCTCGATCGCCTCGATCGTGCCGTAGCCGAATTTCCCGTGGAACACGCGCATGCCGACCGTCAGGTCGTCGCGGCCCTTGTTGCCGAGGCTGACGGCCGAGGCCCGCGCCTCGATCACCCGCGGCTGCTGGGTCGAGAAATTGCCGCCCGCGGCGCGCTGCCATCCCGGACCGCGCGTGGAGGCGCGCGTCGATTGCGCCGCGGCGAGGTGGGCGAACGGATCGCCGCGCTCGCTCCATTGCGCGCGCCACAGGCTTTCGCCGCCCGACATGGTGGTCTCTTCCTCGATATGCTCCTTGGGCAGCTCGCCGACGAAGCGGCTGGGGATCGAGGAGGTCCACTGACCGTAGATGCGGCGGTTGGCGGCGTGGAGGATGGTCGCCTGGCGCCGGGCGCGAGTAATCGCGACATAGGCTAGGCGGCGTTCTTCCTCGAGGCTGGCGAGACCGCCCTCGTCGAGCGCGCGCTGCGACGGGAACACGCCTTCTTCCCAACCGGCCAGGAACACGATCGGGAATTCCAGCCCCTTGGCGGCGTGAATGGTCATGATCGTGACCTTGGGCTCGCCGCGCTGGGCGTCATTGTCCATCACCAGGCTGACATGCTCGAGGAACGCGCCGAGCGTCTCATATTCCTCCATCGCGCGGGTCAGTTCGGCGAGGTTCTCGAGCCGTCCGGCCGCCTCGGCCGTGCGCTCCGCCTGAAGCGCCGCCGTGTAGCCGCTCTCGTCGAGCAGGATTCGGGCGAGCTCCGGATGCGGCAGCTCGCTTGCCATCTGCCGCCAGCGGGCGAGGTCGCCGACGAAGCGGCCGAGGCTGCGCCGAGCCTGCGGGGTCAACTCGTCGCTGTCGAGCATTTGCGCTGCGGCCATCAGCAGGGGCTGCGATGTGGCGCGGGCGAAGGCGTGGATGTTGGCGACGGCCTTGTCGCCGAGGCCGCGCTTGGGGACGTTGACGATGCGTTCGAAGGCGAGGTCGTCCGCCGGTTGCGCGACGAGGCGAAGGTAAGCGAGGGCGTCGCGGATTTCCGCCCGCTCGTAGAATCGGAAGCCGCCGACGATCTGGTAGGCGAGACCGATGGCAATGAACCGCTCTTCGAATTCGCGCGTCTGGAACTGGGCGCGGACGAGGATGGCGGTATCGTCGAGCGATCCGCCGCGCCGCTGGTGCGCCTCGATCTCCTCGCCGATGCGGCGCGCTTCCTCGGGCCCGTCCCACACGCCGATGACCTTGACCGGGTCGCCGGCGTCGACCTCGGTCCACAACGTCTTGCCGAGCCGCCCGGCGTTGTGGGCGATGAGGCCGGTGGCGGCGCCGAGGATGTGCGGCGTCGAGCGGTAATTCTGTTCCAGCCGGATCACCGCGGCGCCGGGAAAATCCTTTTCGAACCGCAGGATGTTGGCGACTTCTGCTCCGCGCCATGAGTAGATCGACTGGTCGTCGTCGCCGACGCAGCAGATATTGCGGCGTGGCTCGGCGAGCAGGCGCAGCCATTCATACTGGCTGGCATTGGTGTCCTGATATTCGTCGACCAGGATGTAGCGGAAGCGATCGCGGTACTTTTCCAGCACGTCGTCGTGCTTCTTGAAGATGGTCAGCGTGTGGAGCAGCAGGTCGCCGAAGTCGCAGGCGTTGAGCGCGACCAGCCGCGCCTGGTAGGCGGCATACATTTCCTGGCCGCGGCCGTTCGCGAAGGCCTCGCTCTCCGCCGCGTCGATCTCTTTCGGGGTCCAGCCACGGTTCTTCCAGCGGTCGATCAGTCCGGCCAGCTGCCGCGCCGGCCAGCGTTTCTCGTCGAGGTTCACGGCTACGATCAACTGCTTGAGCAGCCGGATTTGGTCGTCGGTATCGAGAATCGTGAAGTTCGACTGTAGCCCGACCAACTCGGCGTGGACCCGGAGCATCCGCGCTGCGACCGAGTGGAATGTGCCGAGCCAGGGCATGCCCTCGATCGCCCCGCCGCTGATATGCGACACGCGTTCCTTCATCTCGCGCGCCGCCTTGTTGGTGAAGGTGACGGCCAGGATTTGCGACGGCCAGGCACGGCGGGTGGCGATGATATGGGCAAGGCGCGCGGTCAGCGCCGCGGTCTTGCCCGTTCCCGCGCCGGCCAGCATCAGGACCGGTCCCTCGGTGGTCAGCACCGCCTCGCGCTGCGGCGGGTTGAGGCCGTTCAGGTATGCGGGATCGGGCGTCAGGGCAGGGGATTCGGGCACGGGGTGGAGGTAGGACGGGGGGAACGAAACGGCAACCGCTGCGGCGACTCGGTTATCCAGGCGACCGCAGACCAACATCTTGCCGACTTATGCGCAATATCCCCGTTATCCACAGGCAAAGACTCATATTTTCCGCTTTGCGCGAATCGAATTCGGAGTCATCTTGAGCATGTGATCGGGACGGAAGTTCCCGCCCTCCTCGGAGGGATGGAACGGAAGATCCGATCTCCGCCGGCAGGCGATGGTGAGATGCAAAGGGAGTGTCTTCGGACACGAACGGAGCGACGATCCGGACCAGCCGGTCAGAGGCGCCGGAAGAGCCAATCTTCCTGTCGCGAACGCGGTCCAAACCTTTCGGGGAGCGGACAGGCGGCGCGAAGGAGGTTGGTCCAAGAAGGGCCGCTGATGAAGAGGAACCCGTCTTCGGATTGGGATCCACTTTCGGAAGCGACGCCTGAGCTGGTGAGCCAGGATCGAAGAGCGGAAGACCTTCGGGTCATCAAGCTAGCGAACACCGGCAGATCCTTCGCTCGGCGCAGTGGGGGCTGGCAGAAATGCCGGCCCCCATTTCCGTTTGGGGAACCGAACACGATCCCCGCCTGATTTCCGTCGGTCGCGAAACCGCTTGACCTCTCGCCGCTGATGCCCCCCAATTTGCCAGCCGGATGAGGGGGGTAAGTTGCGTAGCTTCATTTTCGCCATCGGGGCACTCGCGGCGACTGCCGCCAGCGCGCAGGTCGCACCTAAGGTTGCCGGACAGAAGTGGTCGGTCGTCCCGATTTTCGCCGGATGCGCCCTTGAATCGCCGATCGCCGGCTCGGCCAGGTTCAACAGCGTCCGTGTCGCCGCGGGCGAAGCGGGCAAGGTCGGGACGGTGTCCCTGACCCTCGCCAAGGCCGAGGCTTCCACCCTTGCCGGGATCGCCGCCAAGGTGGGACGGGCCAAGCCAAGAGCGGGAAGCGCCTACATCCCGTTTGGCGAACCGACGCCCCAGATCACCTTGCAGCTGGAACCGCACGAGCTGACCGCGCTGGCCGACGGACAGCCGCTGCTGGTCGCTTTCCCCAAAAGCGAAATCCTGGCCATCGATTTCGGCGCCATCAACCTGTTCCAGGAGGGACTCGACAAGTGCAACCGCGTGGCTCTTGCGGAACTGCTGGGGCCTCTCGACACCGATGAAGTTCCGGTGACTCCGCCCTCGATCAAGGGGGGAAGCCTCGTCAGCATCTTCAACGCCAGCGACTATCCAGTCACTGCCTTGAAGCGGGAGATTCAAGGCCGGGTCATCGCGGTCCTTCGGGTCGACGCCGACGGGCGGCCTTCGGCCTGCAAGCCGTTCGGGCCCAGGGAAATCGAGGAACTGAAAAGGGCGACGTGCACCATCCTTCGCAGTCGCGCGCGCTACGTTCCCGCTCGCGCAGCAAGCGGAGCGGCAATCAGCTCCTATACGCGCACGACGATTGCGTGGGTGTTACCGTAATCGGGCTGCCACAGCCGCTTATCAGGTGACCTCCGGCGTCGCGCGCAACACCGGAGGATCGCCGCTGCGAGTGCTTAGTCGGTCAGGTTGGCGGGCACCTTACCGCCGTTGGCTGCAAGCTGTCGCATCACCTCGCGGTGAAGCCACATGTTCATTTCCGCGCTGCCGTCCTTCTCGCCGGTGTAACCAAGTTCGGTGGCCAGCTCGCTTCGGTTCTGCAGGCTGCTGTCGAGGCCAAGAAGCTTCATCAGGTCGACAATCGACGTTTTCCAGTTGAGGTCCGGATTCCCCTTCTGCGCGGCAATGTCGGTCAGCACCTGGTCGACGTCGACGGCGGCAGCCGTGCCCGTCGGCGACGGTGCAGTCGGTGCGCCGGGCGTGCCGAGCGGCGGGCCGCCGTCCCAGCCAGCCGGAATCTGCGGTTCGGTCCCCGGTGCCGCGGCGGGCTTGTGACCGAAGATTGCGTCCTTGATCTTGCTGAAGATGCCCATGGTTCGTCCTCCGATTGGCGGGTGAGATTGACGTAAGGATCAACGTGCGCGGCTGGCCTTCCGCTCCATCGGTCGGACGCATTTGCGGCGGATCGAGGCGGGGCCTTGCCGAGCGGCGCGGTTCCGACGCATCGTGCGCATTCCCGGCCCGGAAGGCGGCTGGAATCGGAGGGCAAGAATGAAACGAGTGAAGATCGCGCTGCTGCTCGCACTGGCGCCGCTTCAGGCCCTGCCGGCCGCTCCTGCCAAGTCCGTCACCGCGGCGGTGGCCAATACCGCCGCTCGAAGTGCCGACAACGTCAAGCTCGACGAGAGCCGCAAGCCGGCCGAACTACTCGACTTTCTCGGGCTGAAACCGGGGATGCGCGTGCTCGACCTGTTCGGGGCGAACAAATACTGGGCGGAGATCATCGCTCCCGCGGTCGGGCCAAAGGGGCAGGTGATCGTGTGGCAACCGAGCCAGTTCATGAATGACAAGCGCCGCAGGGAATTCGCCGCCTTCGCCGGCAAGCAGCGTAACGCCATGATCATGTCGAGCCCGTTCGAGGCGCCCTCATTCGCGCCGGCCAGCTACGACTTTGCCCTGATGAACCTCGATTTCCATGATCTTTACTGGGAAAACGAGAAGAACAAGATCCCGCGCCAGGACCCGGATGTTTGGATCCGGAAGCTCTATGCCGCGATGCGTCCGGGCGCTGTCGTCGGGATCGTCGACCATGTCGCCAGTGCCGGCAGTGACACTCGAGCGGTCGTGGACAAGCTGCACCGCATCGACCCGGTTGTCGTCCGCGCCGACTTCGAACGTGCCGGTTTCAAGCTGGAAGCGGAATCCGACCTGCTTCGCAATCCGGCCGACGACCACAGCCTCAACGTGTTCGATGAAAAAATCCGCGGCAAGACCGACCGCGTCGTCTTCAAGTTCCGGAAGCCCGCCGCATGAGCGACGTTGCGACCCGCCCCATCGGCGGGCGATCGTCGTGGCTGGTGCTCGGCGCCCTCGTCGTCGGACTGCTGCTCGGCGCGCTCAGCTTGAAGCTGGGTGACGGCGTCCGTGACCCTGCGATCCGCGTGATGGCGATGGCCGGCGGGCTTTGGCTCGACGCGCTGAAGATGACGGTCATTCCGCTGATCATTGCGCTCCTGATCACCGGGATCGTCGGCGGGGCCGACGCGGCGCGGGCCGGGGCATCGCCGGTCGGTCGTTCCTGTGGTTCGTGATCGTCCTGACCCTGTCAGCCATCCTCGGCGGGGTCGTCACGCCACTGCTTCTCCAGACCTTCCCGTTGCCCAACAGCGCCGCCGAGGCGTTGAGGGCAGGCCTGGCAAGCGTCGACGCCAGCGCGGCGGCCGCCTCCGTGCCGACCGTGGCCGACTGGTTGAAAAGCGTTATCCCGACCAACCCCGTCGCGGCGGCCGCCGAAGACAAGATTCTGGCATTGGTGGTGTTCACCTCGCTGTTCGCCTTTGCCGTGACGCGTATTCCGGCCGCACGGCGCAAGATCATCGCCGACTTCTTCAAGGCGGTCGAAGACGCGATGCTGGTGATGGTCGGCTGGGTCCTGTGGCTGGCGCCTTTCGGCGTGCTCGCGCTGGCCTTCGCCGTCGGCGCCGGGGCGGGCGGGGCGGCGTTCGGCGCGGTGCTGCACTACATCCTGCTATACTCGCTGGTGGGCGTGATCGTGCTTATCGCCGGCTACTTTATCGCGGTCGTCTTTGCGCGGTGGAACCTTCGTGATTTCGCCCGCGCGATGATCCCGCCGCAGGCCGTCGCCATCTCCACCCAGTCGAGCCTGGCGTCGCTTCCCGCGATGCTCGCTGCCGCCCGATCGCTGGGAGTTCCGGAACGGACGTCGGACGTCACTCTGCCGCTCAGCGTGGCGCTGTTCCGGGCGACCGGGCCGGCGATGAACGTCGCGGTGGCCATCTACATCGCCTACTGGCTCGACATCCCGCTCGGTCCGGGCGCTTACATTGCCGGGATCGCGGTGGCCTCCATCGCCAGTTACTGGGCGGTCAGTCTGCCCGGCGCCCTGTCCTTTGTGACGTCGATCGCGCCGATTGCGCTCGCCATGGGCGTTCCCATCGAGCCGCTGGCGCTGCTGATCGCGGTCGAGGTCATTCCCGATATCGTCCGCACAGTGGGCAACGTCACGCTCGACGTGGCGGTAACCGGCGCCGTGTCGCGGAGCGACAAGGGATCGGTGGACTAGCGGCCGGCCATGCTCCGCACCTGCTCGGTATAGAGACGGCCGACGGGCTGGAGCCCGCCGTCGGCGAGCCGCGCGATCCACCGACCCGAGGGATTGCGCGAAAAGCCGGTGATGAAGTCGCGGCGCACGATCGCAGAGCGGTGAAGCCGGACGAACAGCGCCGGGTCGAGGCCTTCTTCCAGCGCGCTCATCGAATGGTGGATCAGCCAGCTGCGTTGCCCGACATGGAGCCGCATATAATCTCGCTCCGCCGAAACGCGGTCGATGTCGCGCGCGGCGATGCGCACCAGGCCGCTGAGGTCGGAGGCCCAGAATTCATCGAGATAGGGCGATGGCTCGCCTGCCGCCGGTGCCGGCTCGACCGCCTGTTCATGCCGCTGCGCCAGATAGGTGCGGGCGCGCGAAAAGGCCCGTGTCAGCCGCTCCGGATCGACCGGCTTCATCAGATAGTCGACGGCGGCGACCTCGAACGCGGCCACCGCGAACTGGTCGTAGGCCGTCACGAACACCACCGCCGGCGACTGGTCGAGGGTCGACAGCGCGCGAGCTACCTCGATGCCGTCGAGGCCGGGCATGGCGATGTCGAGCAGGACCAGGTCAGGCGACAACGCGCCGGCCATGCGAACCGCCGCTTCGCCATCGCTTGCCGTGCCGACCAGTGTCGCCCCCGGTTGGCGGGCGAGGAGCAGTTCCAGCCGCTCCGTGGCGAGCGGTTCGTCGTCGGCGATCAGCACCTTGAGCGGGGTAAGGTCGGTCATTCTTCCTCGTCGTCGTTGATCGGGATGGCAATCGAGACCTGATATCCGCCAGGGATCGGCCCGAAGCGGCAATCGGCGCGGCCACCGTAATGGGCGTCGAGCCGCTGACAGACGTTGGACAGGCCAAGTCCGGTGCCCTCATGGCTCGGCATCGGCGGAGGGACTTCGTCGCCGGCGACCTCGGCGAGGCTGTTGGTCACGTCGATCTGCAACCGGCCGCCGTCGAGCGGCCGGGCGGCGATCGCCAGCCGGACCTTGTCGCGCGTTGCCGACACGCCATACTTGATCGCATTCTCGACCAGCGGCTGCAGGATCAGGGCCGGCACTCGTATGTCGGCGAAGCGCTTAGGGACATCGATCTCGACGTCCAGCCGGTCGGGGAAGCGCACCCGCTCGATCTCGAGATACAGCCGCTGCAGAGCGATCTCCTCGCCCAGCGTCACGTCCGCCAACGGGTCGATACTGAGGCTGGAGCGGAAGAAGTTGCTGAGCTTCAGCAGCATTTCTTCCGCGCGATCGGCGCGGCCGCTCATCACCAGCGACGACAGCGAATTCAGCGTATTGAACAGGAAGTGCGGGTTGACCTGGTAGCGAAGCGCGCGGACCTGGGCGGCGTGGGCGGCGGTCTCCGCCTCGGCCAGCCGGCGCTCGGTCATTCGCGCCCGCTGCTGCTGGGTCATGGCGATGTAGATCGCGCACCACGCCGCGAACAGGAAGTACCAGGTGACCGATCCGTCAGCGACCAGCTGCCAGATCTTCTTGCCGATGATTTCCGAGACCGGCGGAAGGTTGACCTCAAGCTCGTTGCCGTTTTCCTTGACGATGCGCAGGTTGCTGCCCTGCTGGACGATCGCCACGCCTTCCTGCGTTGTAATTTTGGACTGTGGCGCCGTGTCTTCGTTGAAGATGACCATCTGGAGCGAGACGACCGACAGGATCAGAGCCGCCGGAAGGGTGGCGATGGCCGCCACCGACACCATCCGTCGCACGCTGCCGTCGCGGGCGAAAAAGCGGAGCGCAAGATAGATCAGCACCGTCAACAGCACGCCGATCGCGGCATTGACGATGCGCAGCTTCATCGCCGAAGCCGCTTCGGGGCCGAGGAGCGCGCGCAGAAGCACGGTGGCGAGATAGAAGGTCCAGAAGCCGGCGATCGATTTGAAGGCCAGGGCTCGGTCGGCGAACCGGCTGCTGGTCATCAGCGGCGTTGCCGGCGAGCGCCTCCGTTTCACGGATTTCTTGAGATTGAGCATTCGCCATTGCTTTTGGGGCCGGCGCGAACCGAGCGCAATTGCCCCTCCGCCGCTTGGCAGAAGGGATTCCCCCGCCGGTCGATAAGAACGGAGGAACAGGCGCATCCGGCAGCCGTTATCACGGCGAAATCATATTTTCCCGGAGAGTGACATGACCGACAAGGAACGGGCCCCCAGCGAACAGGCGGCGCCGGAACGCGTGCTGGAACTGAAGCTGAAGAAGAACCCCAAGGACAAGGACGCCAAGATCGACGTCGGAAGCGACGAATCGATGGACGCGTCCGACCCGGTGGCCGCGACCGCGCCTGGGCGGGGAAGCGATCCGGTCCCGTCGTCGGGTTTTCCGGAAGAGAAGAAGTGAAGAATTCGACGAGGCGGCCTTGAGCCCCCAAATCGAATCGAAAATTCGTCACCCGAAAAACACAGCGCCGGAAAAGTGACGCCGTAATTTCACTTTCCTGTTGCTGCACCGCCCTCCGTTTGATTCATTGGTTAACGGGGGTGGGTTTTTGGTTAAGCGTTTCGAAACGAACGCGGCCGCATGATCCCATCCAGTGTTTAGGAGCATGGGATCATGACGACGAAGACCAGCCAGCCTGCCGGTGGCGCGCTGCTGATATCGGAGATGAAAGAGTTCGCGGGCTTCCCCAAGTCGACGCAGCGCTACATTCGCCGGTCGCTCGACGTCGCTTTTGGCCGCTCCGACCCGATCGAAACCTGGGCGCGTGACGAAGTCGAGGTCGCGTCGATCGCCGCGCAGGGACGTTTCTACAAGCAACTCGATCATCTCCGCCTGCAGATCCCGGACGACAGCGGGCTCGACATGATCGAACCGTTCCTCGGCATGCTGGTCACCCTGTCGGCCTTTGACCTTGGCCAGGACCGCATCCCGAGCTTCGCCGCCTATCGGTTCCTGTACGAGCGGTTGCTGGGCGCGGGCGTCCGCCCCTGGCTGCCGGCGGCCTTCTGCGCGGCGTCGGCGTTGCCGCACCTGCACCCCGAACGCCGCCGCCTGCTGCTTCAGTCGATCAGCGAGAACGCCGCGACGGCGCCGGGCTGGTCGAGCCGCGAGCCGGTGTTCTGGCCGGAGTGGGTCGAGAAAGTCGACCAGGCCGCCGCGGCCTAATCGATTGACGGGAAAATCTTGCGGAGCGCGGCGATGCTGCGCTCCGCATTCTTGTGCGTAATAAAGATCCCGCCGGCATCTTCCCACTTGCCGCGATGATCCTCGCGGTCGTCGACCAGCACGTCGCCGGGATCCATGTAGCGGTATTTGTCGCGCGCCATGCAGGTGATGATCGGCGTCCCGGGAAAATGCTCGGCCGCCCATTTGACCTTCTGCGGCGCGGCCCAATTACCGAGCGGCAGCCCTGTCAGGATGGTCGGATTGAGGTGTGCAACCGCATCGAACAGTTCGTGCGCGTCTTTCATCAAGGGTAGGCCGGCATAGAAGTCCGGTGTCTGGGCCAATCGCCGCCAGAACTCGCGCGTCGTCTCGCGCGCCAGGAATTGCTCGGGCGTCATGCCACCAAGCACCTCGCGAGCGCCGGCGTCGAAGTCGGCAAGCACGCCATCGCAGTCGAGGAAAAGCTCGGGCATCTCAGAACCGTGCTGGGCTTAGGGACAGCTCGATCGGCTCGATTGGTTGCCAACCTCGCTCCCGGATCAGGTCGTTGCTTTCCCGCGCCCTGCGGCCTTCGCCGAGCGACCATGTGATGTGATAGGTCGAACCGTCCGGCCGGTCGGTCGTGCCGCCAAGTTCGACGACCATCGCTTCCAGGCCTTGTCCGTCGTCCGCGTGGCCGACGATCCGCGCCGTCGCGGCGGGGGGTAGGGGATCGGCCGCTGCATCGGTGCGCAGTGTCACATGGTCGGCGTCGGGACGTTCGTAGGCGGGAGGAAAGCGCCGCAGCAGTTCGTCGCGCTGAGCGCGGTCAAGCTTCCAGCCGATGACCGTCCCGGGTTTCGCCATGCACCGTCAATTCGTGGACGTGCCCAGCCGTTCCACCAGTTCGGCGGCGAATTCGCTAAGCGTGTCGTCACGGGCGCCGAGGATAGCGATGGTGTTACCGGGTCGGGCCTCGGCGACCAGGGCGTCACCGATCGCCTCGCGCGTCGGCAAATGCCGGGCATGGCCACCGGTCTCCCCGATCCGCGCCGCCAGCCAGTCCGACCCGCGGCTGCGGTCGACCGTCCCGCCCTGATAGACCGGATCCGGCAGGAACAGCAGGTCGTCCTCCCCGAGACCGTGAGCGAACGTCGCGGCCAGTTCGTCGCCCATCTTCGCCAAGGGGCCGTATCCATGAGGCTGGAACATCACGAGCAATCGGCCGCCCCGATCAGTCAGAGTCGCGAGCGTAGCGGCGATCTTGTCGGGATTATGGGCAAAGTCGTCGATGACCGTCACGCCGCCCGCTTCGCCCACCGTTTCGAGCCGTCGCTTCAGCCCGGCGAAGCTGGCCAGGGCGGCAATCGCTGCCGGCAGTGGCTGGCCAAGCGCATGCAACGCCCCGAGCGCAGCAAGCGCGTTCAGCGCATTGTGGCGTCCTGGAACGGCCAGCGAGACCGGATGGCTTTCGCCTTCGACATGCAGGTTGAAATCGACTCCATCGGCTCGAAGCGCCAATCCGCGCGCCTGCAGCATGGCACCCGGCGCATCGAAGCCGAACGACACGAGATGGGACGATGGCAGCGCCTCGGCCATCGCCCGCACCTCCGGGTCGTCGAGGTTAACCACCGCGCGCCGCGATCGGCTCAGGAAGGCGCCGAACAGGCTCCGCAACTCGTCCATCGAATGATGGTCGAGACTGACGTTGCCCAGCACCGCCACGGTGGGGCGGTAAAGCGAGATCGAGCCGTCGCTCTCGTCGACTTCGCTGACGAACAGGTTCGGATCGCCGACCAGCGCCGACGCGAACGGCTGGTCCGCCGACACGAAATTCTTCATCACCGCGCCGTTCATGACGGTCGGATTGCGGCCCAGCTTGTAAAGCATCCAGCCAATCATGCCGGTAACCGTTGACTTGCCCGACGTGCCGCCCACCGCGACGCTTTGACTCGCCGCGTTCAGCAATTCGGCGAGCAGTTGGGGGCGGGTGAGATGGGGGAGGCCAAGTTCTTTCGCGCGCACCACGTCCGCGATCGTCGGCTCCACCGCGGCCGAGGTGACCAGCGTCGCACCGTCGGTCAGGCCGCTCCCGTCCTGCGGATGCAGCGAGATGCCAAGCCGTTCCAGATAGTCGAACTTGGCGGCCAGCCGGCCGGCGTCGAGCGCGCGGTCGGAGCCGCTGACGGTGGCTCCGGTGGCCCGGACGATGGAGGCGAGGGGAAGCATGCCGCTGCCGCCGACCCCGCAGAAATGGTAGCGCGTCGAGTTCATCGCGGTTGCCCTATGCGGGACGAACGCCATGTGCAATTCATCGCGCCATGAAGATTGCCGTCGTCGCGCCGAGTTGCACCTTGAGCCCGAAGGCTGCCGATGCAGTGCAGGCGATCGTCGCGCAGCGCGGCGATTGCGAGCTGGCCATTCACCCGCAGTGTTTCCTCAGCACCGGTCATTTCGCCGGTCCTGACGAAGCCCGGCTGGCAGCAATCCGTGAGGTGATGGCGGATGACAGCGTTGATGCCGTCTGGTTCGCGCGCGGTGGATATGGATCCAACCGAATTGCCGAGGCCGCGGGTCGCGACCTGCCCGACGCGGCGCGGCGCAAGACCTACATGGGATATTCGGATGCCGGATTCCTGCTTGCCGCCTTCCATCGCGCTGGATTGTCCGTCGCCCATGGCCCGATGGTCCAGGATATCCTCCGCCAGGGCGGGGAAGCGGCGGTCGGCCGCGCCCTCGACTGGCTGGTCCGGCGCGATGCGGCCTCGCTGGAACCGGGCCTGCAACCGGGGCAGGGCGCGATGGCCTTCAACCTGACGGTCCTGTCGAGTTTGCTCGGGACGCCGATCGAGCCCGACTTCAGCGGCCGCGAATTGCTGATCGAGGAGGTCGCCGAGCATGAATATCGTATCGACCGGATGATGTTTCACCTCGTCAACAGCCCGGCAATCCGCGCGTGCCGTTCACTGCGCATGGGACGAATGAGCGAGGTTCCGGACAATGATCCGGTGTTCGGGAGCGATGCCGCGGCGATTGTCGTGGACTGGTGCGCGCGGTCAGGGATCGCGTTCGCCGGAACCGCGGACATTGGCCATGACTCCGCCAACCGGGTCGTGCCGTTTTCCCCTGTGGGTGATTAACCATCCATTTGACGCTCTCCCTCTTGCAAGGGGGGCGTCTTTGCGCTCTATCCTCTCCCTCAGAAACAACAGGAGGGCCTCATGGCTAAAGAATCGACTGGACGTAAAGCTGGCGGTGGACTCGCCCGTCCGGTGACCCCTTCGTCGGACCTCGCAGCGATTGTCGGCTCGTCGCCGCTGCCGCGCAGCGAAGTCGTTTCGAAGGTGTGGGATCATATTCGCAAGAACAACCTGCAAAATCCTCAGAACAAGCGGGAAATTCTCGCTGACGACAAGCTCAAGAAGGTCTTCGGCACCGACAAGTGCACCATGTTCGAAATGAACAAGCACCTGTCAAAGCACCTCAGCTAGGCGCTTTTCACCCCTTGGGTGATCAGGAAAGGGGCCCCGGCACTGCCGTGGGTCCCTTTTCTTTATCCCGAGCCTGACGCGAGTCGCCTATCGGCACATGCGCCAGCCGGATTGTCCCCGGTTGGCCAGGTCCAGGTGAAGATGGTCGCGATGCGCCGCGTTATAGTCGGGCGACAGCGTGGTCGCGAATAGCTGGCAGGCGCCATCGCGGACCGTGCGCAGGAAGGCCGCTTCATCGGGCGATCCGGACCAGTCCGCGAGTACCGAAATCCGCCGTCCATCGGTCAGCCGGAAGCCCGCGATGTCGACCGCGTTGGCCGTGGCATGCTCGCTCCAGCCGCCTTCCGTCCGGCCATAGAGGCGGCGGCAGGAATAACTCCCGAAATGGTCGATGCGGGCGACGCGATGTCCGAAGATCCGCTCCGCCGCCGGTTGGACGTACGTGCGCTCCCACAGGCGGAGCGCCGCGGCGACCGGGCAGGACGTCACCAGGTCACCATAGGTCGCCCAATCCTCGTTCTCGCGGCGTTGACGCACGCCATCGAGATAGCCGCAGGATGGCGAGCTTGCGGCCATGCGTGGCGGGACCGGTTGGGCGCGGTCGCCGACGGCGCTCAGCAGGACCCGGCACTGGTCGGCGTCCTCGCGCAATCCCACCAACTTGGCACTGGTGAATCGACCAACCGGATCGCTAAGGCTCAGCGGGGTCCACGGGAAACGCTCGGGATGTTCGCGCACCTGGCGCTGGTATTCGCGCCATCCAAGAATGCCGGCGATGACCAGTGTAACGAGCAGCAGCAGGCAGCCCCATCGCGGGCCGCGACGCCGCTCAGGCACGGACGGCGCTGGTCAGCGGTTCCGACGTAACGGGGTAGCCGCGATCAGGAGGGATGCAGACGTGGCGTTCGCCGCCGCGTTCCTCGACCCAGGGAACGATTGTATCCATGGGATAGCGCCGCGCGTCCTCGACGGCCTGGCTGAAGTCTGCAAAGCGCGCCAGCCGCTCCAGGTTTCGCTTGGTCGGGAAGATCGCGCCGGCTGTCCCGGCGGCGACACGGTCGAGCACCGCGGCGGCGCCAATCCATTCGGCGGCAGCGCATTCGCCCGGCTGGGGATTGGGCGACCACTCGCCGACCGGCGCCGATGCAAGGTAGAAAATGGTATCGAAACGGCGCGTCTGGTGGAACGATGGCTTCCACCGCGCGAAGGGAACCAGGCCGTTCAATTCGAGCGCGAGATCATGCCGAGCGACGAGGTCGGCGAACGGCTCCCCGCCGATCAAGGCCTGCTGCAATTCGAGGGCATGAAATGCCTCAACCGGGCCAAGCCCGACGGCGATCCCGCTTTCCTCAAGTGTCTCGCGAATAGCCGTGACCCGCGCACCCTCGCCGGGCGCACCGAACCTTTCGGCAAGGCGGTGATCGGCATCGTCGACCCTTCCGCCGGGGAAGACGAGGGCGCCACCGGCGAAGGCCATCGAAGATTCCCGCTCGACCATCAGCAGGTCGGGCGGACCGCCGGCACTCTCGCGCATCACGATGAGCGTGGCGGCCGGGATTGCAGGCTGTTCGTCGTCCATCGCTTATCGCCTACGCGCCCGGGTGAAGCAGGCAACAAAAAAGGGGCCGGCACCCACTGTGACCGACCCCTTCCTGTCCCTCCCGCCCGAAGGCAGGAGAAAAGTTCGGAAAATTACATCGCGTTGACGGCGGCCGCGTTCACGTCGGCGGCGTCGATCGCTTCTTCCTTCTTCTCGCCTTCTTCCTGAAGCGCGTCGGCCTGGTTTTCCAGGGCAGCGGCTTCGGCCGGGTTCGCCGTGTTGTCGGCGGCGGCGTCGAGGTTCTCGGCGGCGTTTTCGTAGTTTTCCTGGACCTGTTCGCCCAGCGTATCGTCACCCTGGCCACCGCAAGCGGCCAGAGCAAGCGCAGCGGCGCCGACGATCGCGAAAGACATCTTGTTCATCATCAATCCCCTAGTTGAACTCTTAAAGTGCGGCGGCAGGGATGCCGGTGTTCACACGGTCAGTCCCAACGCAACCAACTTCGTAACGGTTCCGCGACGGACGCGGAAAAGTCAATCGCTTGAACATAAACCGCCGGCGGCCTATCTTGGGCGTGCCGGGTAACCGGCTACGTCGGTAGAGTATTTGGTGGAATAGGCATTTCGGACCCGGGGGGCAGTACCCCGGCGCCTCCACCACCAGCGGCGGGTGTTTTCGAAGGTTCGAAAGCGCCGCTGCTGATGGGGGCGAAACAGGATCGACGAGTGCAATAAAGGCCAGGTTGCCGATCGGTATGGGTCCACCGCAAAGGCCCATTCACACAAGTGCCAACGATAACGAGGCTCTTGCGATTGCTGCCTAACTGAGGGCCTAACGGTCTGAAGTTAGATGGACAAAAGCGCGGCCGGACCCCGCCGGGCAACAGAAGGGGAATCCAGCGGCCTCCGCGGGAGCCGGGCAACAGAATCCCGCGGACTTTTCCAATGCCTGAGGCCCCGGCCAGCCTGCGCAAAGGCACGGGGCCGAGAGGACCGAACTGCCGTGACGGTGCTCAGCGCTTCCGAAGCTCGTCCCTGATTTCCGTCAGCAATTCCGTTTCGGTCGGGCCGGCGGGCGCGTCGGCGGGTTTGCGCATCATCCGGTTCGCCATCTTGACCATCTGGAAGATGATGAAGGCAAGGATCAGGAAGTCGATCGCGACGGTGATGAATTCACCCCAGCCGAGGACGGCGACCCCGCCCGCCTTCAGGTCGGCGTAGCTGGTCGCCGATCCCTTGAACCCTTCCGGGATCGGACCGAGCACCGTGAAATAGTTGGAAAAGTCGAGGCCGCCGAAGATCGCGCCGATGACCGGCATGATGATGTCGTCGGTCAGGCTGGCGACGATCTTGGCGAAGGCCGCGCCGATGATGACAGCGACGGCCAGGTCGAGAACGTTGCCCTTGGCGATGAACTCTCGGAATTCCCGAAGCATGAGCGACTCCCTGCGTTGCGTAACGAGGCGGTGACCATGAATCGCATTGGCGGTGATTGAAAGCGCTTTCGCATCCCCCTACCTTCTCGCTTCCACGGTTTTCTCAGGGGGACGACCCGATGACTGGACTTCGCCGCTTTGGCCTCGTTGCACCGATTGCTGCACTCTCGCTGGCCGGATGCGGCTTGAACTCGGTTCCGACTGCCGAGGAAAACGTCAACGCCAAGTGGGCCAATGTGCAGAGCGAGTATCAGCGCCGCAGCGACCTCATCCCCAACCTGGTCGAAACGGTGAAGGGCTATGCCAAGCAGGAATCGACCGTCCTGGCGCAGGTGACCGAAGCGCGCGCCAATGCCGGCCGGGTGACGCTCAGTGCCGAGGACCTCGATGATCCGGCGAAGGTGCGCGCGTTCAACGATGCGCAGAACCGTCTGACGCAGGCGATCATCCCGCTCCAGCGGCTGCAGGAGGCCTACCCCGATCTCAAGTCGAACACGAACTTCCTGACGCTGCAGTCGCAGATCGAAGGGACCGAGAACTCCATCCTGGTCGCCCGCCGCGACTACAACGAGGCGGTGCAGAGCTATAACACCCGCATCCGCACCTTCCCCGACGCGATCGGCGCAAAGATCTTCTACGGCGCCAAGCCGAAGGTGCCGTTTGAAGCAGCGTCGGGTGCGCAGGACGCGCCCAAGGTCGACTTCAACACCGCCGGGTAGGATGACGCGGTACTTCGCCGTCCTGTGGCTGGCGCTGCTCGCGCTGGCCACGCCCGTCTCCGCGCAGACGTTCCCTGAACGGGGGAAGTCTCCGGTTGTCGACCAGGCGAATCTCCTGTCCCCGGCGCAGATTGCCGACATCACGTCGAAGTCCGAGGCGTTGAACGCCGCCAGCGGGCGGCAGTTCGTGGTCGCTACGGTCAATAGCCTCGAGGGGCGGACGATCGAGGAATATGGCTACCAACTCGGTCGCGCGTGGGGCATTGGGCAGGAGCAGAAGGACGACGGGGTCATCCTGCTGGTCGCGCCAAACGAGCGGAAGGTGCGGATCGAGACAGGATACGGCGCGCGCGTCTTTCTGACCGACGCCGTGTCGAGCGTCATCATCCGTGAAAGCATCCTGCCGCGTTTCAAGGCGGGCGACATGAGCGGCGGAATCGTCGCCGGCGCTGACCAGATTATCCGCATGATGCAGCTTCCGCCCGAAGAGGCGGCGCGCCAGGCAAAGTCGATCGAGACCGCGGAACAGTCGCGGCGCTCGGACGGGCCGGGACTGGTCCCGATTGTCTTCTGGATCTTCATCATCCTATTCATCATCATTCCGATGGTGCGGGGCGTCGCGGGCGGACGCCGCTATCACGGGCGCCGTCGTGGGGGCATCGACCCCTGGGTCGTATTGTGGGGTCTCGACGCGATCAGCCGGTCCTCGCGCGGCGGCGGCGGATGGGGAGGTGGCGGCGGCTGGGGAGGCGGCGGCGGTGGCGGCGGCTTCTCGGGCGGTGGCGGAAGTTTCGGCGGCGGGGGCGCTTCGGGCGGATGGTAGAGGTCAATCTGACGAAAGACGATCATGCGCGCGTTAGCGCGGCAATCGCCGCGGCGGAAGCGCTCAGCGATGGTGAGATCATCGCCATCAGCGCCGACAAGTCGGACAGCTATCACGACGTCGGCCTCCACTACGCCATCCTCGTCCTGTTCCTGGTGCTCGCCTTCTTCGCGGCCTGGCCCGGCCAGTTGGAAGCGTGGTGGTCTCGGATCATGGGCTGGACGGCGGTGCCGAGCCTTCGCGAGCTACTGACGCTTCTTCTCGGGATCGCCCTGCTCAAATTCCTGGTGGTTCTGTTCATCATGCGCTGGATGCCGCTGCGGCTGGCACTGACCCCCGGCGCGACCAAGACGCGACGCGTCCGGCGGCGCGCCGTCATGCTGTTCAAGACCGGCGCGGAGCGGCGGACCGTGGGCCGCACCGGCGTGCTGGTCTACCTGTCGATCGGGGAGCATCGCGCCGAGATCGTCGCCGACGAGGCGATTACCGCCGTGACCGAGCCCGAAACCTGGGGAGAGGCCATGGCGTCGCTGATTACCGAGGTGAAGGCAGGGCGTCCCGCCGATGGCATTATCGCGGCGGTCGGCCTGATCGGCGAGGTGCTGAAGCAGCACTTCCCGAAAACCTCCGCCGACAGCAACGAAATCCCCGACAAGCTGATAGAATTGTGACCGGCCCGCAGATCATGTGGGAAGGGCGTTTCATTACTGCCCTTCGCGATGGGCAGTGGGAATATGTGCGGCGTTCACGCGGTATCCGCGCCGCGGTCATTCTTGCCGAGACCGACGAGGGCGAGGTGCTTTTGGTCGAGCAGTATCGGGTGCCGATCGGACAGCGCTGCATCGAGCTGCCCGCCGGCCTGATCGGCGACGATGATGGCGGCGAGGATGACACGGTCGGATCGGCCGCGGTTCGGGAGCTCGAAGAGGAAACCGGTTATCGGGCAACGGAGATTGACGTCGTCGGCGACTTTCATTCCTCGCCGGGGATGGTCAGCGAGAGCTTCACCCTGGTCCGGGCCCGGGGACTGGCCCGGGTTGGGGATGGCGGCGGAGTCGCCGGCGAGGAGATCGTCGTCCACCGCGTCCCGCGCGCCGACATTGCCGAATTCATCGCCACGCAGCGCAAGCGCGGCCTGGCCATCGACGTTCGAATCCTCGTGCTCCTCTCGCCGTCTATCATCGGCTAGGCGCCGAGGCGGTTCATCGCGTCGAGCTTTTCCTTAAGGCTGAGGGTGAAGCCGTGCTCCAGCGCGTGGCGGGTGTGCGGGTGAGCGGCGAGGAAGGCGGACAGCGCCTTGGCCGGGGCGCACCAGAAGGTCGAATCGCTCGTCAGCCGGACCGTGGCCGTGGCCGGTTCCGGGACAGGATCGTCGCCTCGCCGATCAGGCTGCCCCCGCTCAGGCGCCCGACGACGGCCTTGTGGGCCACCACCTCGGCCTCGCCGGTCGCCAGCCAGTAAAGGTGGGTCACCTGGTCGCCTTCATGCGTCAGCGTATCGCCGGCCCGCCCGTGCATCCACATTCCCTGGTCGAGGAAGCGCCGCGCATCGCCCCGTCCGAGACCCGACAGCGGCCCATTACGCATTCGTTCCTCATCTTCGGAAAGCTGCGCGCGCTTGTCCCCAAGCAGCCCTCCTAGCGCTTGCGACGCGCCGACGATGAAGACGAGCAACGGGAGCACCGCCGCCATCGCCCCATGCTGCTGATAACCGTACCAGACACCGAGCGCGCCGGCGAAGGCGATTGCGCCCCGGGCGGCACGCAGCGGTAGAAGCAGCGCCGCTAACGATGCCGCGGAAATGATGATGAAGAGGATCGCCAGGATACTCACGGCGACCGTTGCACCGCTTTCAGCTGGCCGAGGGCGAGGTGAAGGTGTCGATCAGCACGTCGAGTTGT
Organism: Sphingomonas rhizophila; assembly: GCF_014396585.1. Classification (GTDB taxonomy): domain Bacteria; phylum Pseudomonadota; class Alphaproteobacteria; order Sphingomonadales; family Sphingomonadaceae; genus Sphingomicrobium; species Sphingomicrobium rhizophilum. The sequence continues at coordinate 1,442,116 of NZ_CP060717.1, read as the reverse complement.
CCCTGGCAGCCGTTACGGATGAAGCTTTGCGCCATTCCCTCGAGACCTGCAGGTACTGGCGAGAGCATGTGCACTTCCAGCGTGGTGGGCGACAGGGCGGCACCGGCAACCTTGTATTTCGCGCCCGCGGCGACCGGCAGCGACTGCGGCCATGGCGCGATGGACTGGCCGGCGTTGAAATGGACCGTAGCAGATGCGCCCGCGGCATCGCGCAGGGTGACATGGGCTTCGCTGGCCGCGTTGGCACGGTAAAGCCCTAGGTCCGCCGGGCTTGCAACGCAGACGTTGCCCGAACGGCTGATGTCCGCTTGCCAGATATTACGGCCCTGCGTTGCACCTGTCGGCGCGCCGCGGACCGCCTGGATCCGGACGCGGCGATTGCCGCCTTGCGCCGCCGCGGCCATCGACGAAGCCGATGGCGATGCCGACGCCGATGCACTGAACGAACCAGGGCCGCGGAGCGTGCGGGTGCCGCGGGAATCGAGCAGCACGAGCATGTCGTTCGATTTGAGAGAGATGGTCTGGGCATCGGCAATGGCCTTGCCCGCCGGATAGGCCTTGGCCGACGGTCCCGACGAGCGGACGACGAGGACGCTGCCCGCGGCGGCGACCGAAGTCATGGCCGTTCCGGCCAGGACCAGAATAGCAAGCGATCGAACCATGCGGCCCATGTCATTTCTCCCTCAGTTCGAAAGTGCCCCGGGTCCGACCTCACCAAGACGCGTCGCGAAGTAGGCGAGAGCAGTATCTTTACTATGCGTTAAACAAATTTGTTTGATTTCGTCCAGTGCCGCGAGGGAGCCGGCGTCAAATTCCGTCCACAAACGGCACAAAACCGCCCTTTCTTCCGGGTCCATATGTTGGGCCGGTTCCCAGACCACGATCGGAGTGGCCCGCCCCGACACCGCGATTCGGCCCATCGGGCGGAACTGGTCGCTCGTCGAGCGGTCGCGGGCTTCCTGGCTGACCAGCGCCACCGTCTTCAAATGTTTGTTGGCGCTCTCGAGCCGAGCCGCACAATTCATCGCGTCACCGAGCGCGGTGTAGCTGAGCCGGCCCTCGCCGCCGAAATTGCCAACGACGGCCTCGCCATAATGGAGGCCGACGCGGGTGCGGCCGAGCATTGCACCGTCGTTGCTGTCCTTGAGCGAGAAGTTGGCGGTGAAGTCGGTCATGGCGATGGCGGCAGCGATCGCCCGGTCGCCGTCGTCAGGCCGGGCAATCGGCGCGCCCCAAAAGGCCACCACCGCATCGCCGACGAACTTGTCGATGGTCCCGCCATGATCGAGGACGATGTTGCTCATGCCGTCGAGGTAGGCGTTGAGAAGCGTCGCGACCCGCTCCGGCGGCAGCACGTGGCTGAGGCTGGTGAACCCCTCGATGTCGGTGAAGAGCGTGTAGAGAAAGCGCTTCTCACCGGTCAGCGACAGCTTTTCGGGGTCCTTGAGGATCTGCGCGGCGATGTCGCGGGGCAGATATTTGCCAAGCGCCGACTGGGCATAGCGGCGCTGGTCGGAGGTGACGGCCCGATCCGCGGCATTGGTGGCGGCAAAGGCGAGGGCCCAACCGGCCAGCCAGCCAGCCGCGGGCAAGCCGTACGTATCCATTCCGATCAGTTCGAACATGAACGGCGTCGCGCCGAAGAAGACCAGCTGGAAGAGGATTGCGCCGAGCGCCACCCACGGCCGGACGTCGAGCATCGCGGTGAACATTCCGGCCGTGACCACGAGGATCGCCAGGACCCACAGCATCCCTCCGCCGACCCGGCCGGGCATTCGCCCGTCGAGAATTTGTGCTGTTTCGGTCGCCAGCACTTCCAACCCGGAAATGGTTTTGTCGGTGTAGCGCGTCGCCGGCGTATCGAACCGGTCGACGTCGGGCAGGTTGCCGCCAATCAGGACGATCCGATCCTTGACCTGGTCGGCGAAGGCGCTGGCCGTCGCCGGGTCCGCGAACAGCTGGATCGGGAACTCGGCGAACACGTTGCGTTCGACGTTGGCGGGGGAACGATAGAGTACGCTGCCCTCGTAACCCGTGAATTCCGTGCGACCCGTCAGCGCGATCGGCATGAAGGTCGGCAAGCCGGGGACATGTTGCGGCCAGCGCCGCATGACGTTGTCACTGTCGGCCTCGCCGCGGATCGACGCCTTGTGGATGTTGGTGCCCGCCAGCTGGGCAAACCAGCGGTCCATGAATTCCTGCTGCCAGCTTTCGACATCGGCTGCGTTGGCGGAACTGGTGGCATAGGCGAAATAGACCGGGGTTCTCATCGTCCGGAGTGCCGCGAACAGTTCAGGGTCCTCGCGCTGCGGCTGGTCGATCAGGATATCGATGCCGATCGCCCGTGCGCCGAGCTTGTCGATATTGGTCAGTGCCTGCGCCAGCATCGTCCGGTCGAGCGGCGACCGCTTGGCCGTCATCCGCAATGTTTCCTGGTCGAACGAGATGACCAGGATCCGGGGATCCTCCTCGACCCTTCGCATCAATGTCGCCCGGTAGGCGCGGGCGTCGTAGAGCGCGCGTTCGGCATCGAGGGCGATCGGCAGCCGGATCGGGGTTTCGTCCGCCCGCGCCGGAAAATGCAGCACGCGACGATTGGTCTCCTCGTCGAAACCCCGGCTGACGGGCAGTCCCCAGCTGTACCGTGCTATCCCGAGTGACAGCAGCAGCAGAAGGATCGTGATGACCAGCCGGACCGGGGGCACCTTGGCGAGGTCGCGCTTGACCGCTTCGAAGCTCGGGGAATCGCTGTCGTCGATCGGGTTGGGCGTGTCGCGCCAGTGCCGCTCGCCCGTCGAAACCGCTGCCGGTTTCGGCGCGCCATCGTCGTCGGCCGTTACGGGTGTCTCCCGATTCAAGCGCGCATGTCCCCCAAGCGACCTGAGGCGCCGGTGGCGGTGAGTCGCCGACCGTCGCGATTAACGCAGGATAATCATATTTCCGAAGGTGGCCAGTCGGCTCACAAGCGGGCGGCTCGGGCTTCCGACAGGGCCAGCTCGGCCAACGGCTCCAGTTGCCCGACCATCTGGGCGGCATGGGCCGACGACGCATTGCCGCGAGCAAGCCGCCCCTTGATGCCGTGCAGGATGGCGGCGAGGCGGAACATCACGAACGCCACCAGGTAATCGCGGTCGGGCAAATGGTCGCGGCCGGTGCGGCGGCAATAGGCGGCGACATAATCGTCTTCGTCCGGAATGCCGAGCGCCGGCAGGTCGAGCCCTTTGAGGCCGGTGAAGATTCCTGCGGGCATCCGGTACATCAGCAAGTGGTAGACGAAGTCGGCAACGGGATCGCCGAGCGTCGACAATTCCCAGTCGAGCACGGCCGCAACCCGCGCTTGGTCAGGGGATGATGCGAAGATCATGTTGTCGCAACGGAAGTCGCCGTGAACGACGCGGCTGTCGCCGCGGTCGGCGGGGAGGTGCTTTTCGAGCCACTCGGCCAGCGCATCCATCGCCGGCACGCGCCCGGCCTCGGTATCGCCGCGATATTGTTTCGACCAGCGGGACAATTGCCGTTCGACGAAACCGCTGGCGCGGCCATAATCGCCGAGCCCGATCGCGACCGGGTCGTAGCCGTGAAGTCGGGCGATGGTCGCGTTCATCGCGTCGAAGTGGGCGCCGCGCTGCTCCGGCGACAGGCCGGGAAAGCTGGCTTCCCAAACGATCCGCCCTTCGACCATGTCCATGACGAAGAAGGGCGTTCCGATGACGCCCTCGTCCTCGCAGAGACCGTGGACGTGCGGCACCGCGAAGCCTTGCGCACCCAGCGCCGACATGACCCGCGCCTCCCGGTCGACGGCGTGAGCGCCGGGCAGCAGCTTTCCGGGCGGCTTGCGGCGGAGCACGTAAGAGGCACCCGGTGAATCCAGCCGATAGGTCGGGTTTGACTGGCCGCCCTTGAACTGGCTGACGGTCAGCGGACCCGCGAAACCTCGCACATGCTCGGACATCCAGGCCTCGAGCGCGGCAACGTCGAAGCGGAGCCGCTCGGCGACATCGCGGGTCCCGCTATTGGCTTCCGTCCGGTCCATGGAAAGCGAGCGTAGCCGGGCGGCGCGCTTTCGCAAGCTGACACCTTTTCCCGACCTTGGACGTTGACGCGCCATGCCAAGCATCCTGCATCTTTCCGACCTTCATTTCGGCGCCCACGACCCGGTCCTGGTCGAAGCGGTCGAGCGCCGCATCGACGAGGACAAGCCGGACCTGGTCGTCGTTTCCGGCGACTTCACGCAACGCGCGCGCACCGAACAATTCAAGGAAGCCTGCGATTTTCTGACCCGGGTTCGCGATGCGGGGCATGAAGTGCTGGGCGTTCCCGGCAATCACGACGTGCCCCTCTACGACGTCCTCCGCCGCTTTCTCTCCCCGCTGACGCGGTACAAACGCTTCATCGACGAGACGCTTTGCCCGTTTGTCGAGATCGGCGGGGCGGCGGTTCTCGGGATCAACACCGCGCGGTCGTTCACCTTCAAGGACGGCCATATCAACGACGAGCAGATGCAATTCATCCGCGACACCTTCGCGCGAACCGACACGCGGCTTCCGCGAATCCTGGTGACCCATCACCCCTTGTTCGCGCTGCCCGTCGGCGACGGCCCGGAACTGGGCAAGGCGATGAAAGACCAGGAGCTGGCGCTTGACGCGATCGCGGACGCGGGAGTCGACTTGTTGCTCGCGGGGCATAACCATCGCGCTTCGGTTGACCACGCGGAATCGCTCGTGACGGGGCGGGCAAGGCGCTCGTCATCCAGGCCGGGACCGCGACGTCGACGCGCCTGCGCGAGCAGGAGCAGAGCTTCAACCGGATCGAGATCGACCAGAGCGGTTGCCGGGTGACGGTGATCGGCTGGAGGGGCGGACGCTTCGCCGATGGCGACAGCGTTTGGCTGGAACGGCACGACGGCCACTGGGAGACGGCCGCTGGCCAGCCGGTCGAGGAAGCGCCCGTCGCCTGACTTGTCGGGCGCATCGGTTGGGCGCTAGGGCGAACCGGCACTGGAACAACGGGGCGCGTTTCTTGGACAATCTCAGCTCGACCTTCGACCTCGCCGAGTTCGTCCAGCGCGTGCTGGCCGAGGACCTCGGCTCGGGCGGAGATGTTACGAGCCGGGCGACGATCGACGCATCCGCCCGCTTCACGGCGGACATGAATTGCCGCGAGCCGATCACCGCGGCCGGACTCGACATCGCGGTCGCCTTTTTCAAGGCGCTCGACAAGGAAGTGCGGATCGAGCGGTTGGTGGCCGACGGGGACAGCGTCTCGGCGGGCACGGTGTTGCTGCGGATCGAGGGCAACGCCCGGGCGATGCTCGCGGCCGAGCGGTCGGCGCTGAACACGCTGCAGCATTTGTCCGGCATCGCCACGATGACCCGCCGCTACGTCGACCGGATCGCGGGGACGGGAGCGACCTTGCTCGACACCCGCAAGACGATCCCGGGCCTCCGCCTGCTGGAAAAATATGCCGCGCGGATGGGCGGGGCGCACAACCATCGGATGCGGATGGATGACGGGCTGCTGATCAAGGACAACCATGTCGGCGTCGCCGGCGGCGTCGCGAACGCCGTGCGTGCGGCCAAGGCGGCCGACACCGGCCTGCAAATCCAGGTCGAGGTCGATCGCATCGAGCAGATCGAACCGGCGCTCGAGGCGGGCGCCCAGCGCCTCTTGCTCGACAACATGCCGCCGCCGGTGCTTCGCGAAGCGGTGGCGCTGGTGGCGGGAAGGGTGCCGCTGGAAGCATCGGGCGGCGTCAACCTCGACACCATTCGAGGGATCGCGGAAACCGGGGTCAATTTCATCTCGGTCGGCCGCATCACCCAGTCGGCGCCGGCGGTCGACATCGGGCTCGATTATACCCTGAACGACAAATAACGGCCACTTCAGCGGGGCGTCAGACGCCCCTGCTAGCTTGCTTCCCGACGCCCGGCCCAAGGAACAAGGAGCATGACATGCTGAAGACCGTCACCATCGCGCTGAGCGCCGCTGCCGCCACCGTCGCGATCCCCGCTGCTGCCCAGGCGCAATCCTACGGCCATTATCCGTCGTACGGCTACCAGTCGCCCTATTACGGGCAGCGTTACGGCCAACCTTATTATGGCCAGCGCACCTATAATCAGCGCTATTATGGCCAGCGCGCGTACAACCAGGGCTATTACGGCAACTACCGCTGCAAGAGCGGCACCACCGGTGCCATCGTCGGCGGTGCGGCAGGCGCGCTTGCCGGCCGCGAAATCGAGCGGCAGAGCCGCAACGGTTATTACTATGGAAATCGCGGCAGCGGCACGACCGGAGCGATCATCGGCGGCGTCGTCGGTGCTCTGGTGGGTCGCGAGATTACCCGCACCTGCTAAGCGGCCCATGACAGGGTCCGAGTGGACGGGGCCGGCACTGCGCCGGCCCCGTCTTTTTTTCGCGCAAAGCCACGCGAAAGCAGTATAGGGGCGCCGATATCGAAGGAGTGGATGCGTGTTCAAAGGCTTGAAGCCTATCGTGTATGGCGGCCGCGAAGTTTGGCCGCTGGTCGAAGGCGGCAAGGGCGTGTCGGCCACCAACCACATGAGTTCGGGTGCGTGGGCGGCCGCTGGCGGCATCGGCACCGTCAGCGCGGTCAACGCCGACAGCTATGATCCCGAGGGCCGCATCATCCCGCAGGTCTACAGGGCGCTGACCCGGCGCGAGCGCCACGAAGAACTGATTCAGTACGCGATCGACGGCGCGGTGGCGCAGGTGAAGCGCGCCTTCGAAGTGGCCGGCGGCAAGGGCGCCATCAACATCAACGTGCTGTGGGAAATGGGTGGCGCGCAGCGCGTGTTGCAGGGCGTCCTGGAACGCACCAAGGGCATGGTCACGGGTGTCACGTGCGGTGCCGGCATGCCGTACAAACTGTCCGAAATCGCGGCGGAGCACGGCGTGCAGTACCTGCCGATCGTGTCGTCGGGCCGCGCCTTCCGCGCCCTCTGGAAACGCGCCTATTCGAAGGTCGCCGAGCTGCTTGGCGCCGTGGTTTATGAAGACCCGTGGCTTGCCGGCGGCCATAACGGCCTCAGCAATGCGGAGGACCCGCGCGCGCCTCAGGACCCTTATCCGCGCGTCAAAGAACTGCGCGCCGTGATGCGTGAAGGCGGGATTGCCGACAGCGTTCCGATCGTCATGGCGGGCGGCGTGTGGCGTCTCGACGAGTGGAACGACTGGATCGACAACCCGGAACTGGGCCAGATCATGTTCCAGTTCGGAACCCGGCCGCTTCTGACCCAGGAAAGCCCGATCCCGCCGGAATGGAAGGCGCGGCTGATGACGCTGGAGGAAGGCGACGTCCTGCTGCACAAATTCTCGCCGACCGGCTTCTATTCGTCGGCGGTCCGCAACCCGTTCCTGCGAGCGCTCGAGGCGCGCTCGCATCGCCAGATCGCCTACACCAAGGACGAGATCGGCGATCATGCCTTCCAGCTGGATGTCGGGGTCAACAACCGCAAGAATTACTGGGTGACCAAGGGCGACCTGCAGCACGCGCGCGAATGGCACGCGGCGGGTTATACCGAAGCAATGAAGACCCCCGACGACACGCTGATCTTCGTGACGCCCGAAGAACAGGCGATGATCCGCAAGGACCAGGCCGACTGCATGGGCTGCCTGTCGCAGTGCAGCTTCTCGTCATGGGCGGACAATGAGAAGAATTCGACCGGCCGGCTCGCCGACCCGCGTAGCTTCTGCATCCAGAAGACGCTGCAGGACATCGCCCATGGCGGCGACGTCGAACAGAACCTGATGTTCGCCGGCCACGCCGCGTTCCGCTTCAAGACCGATCCTTTCTATTCGAACGGGTTCGTGCCGACCGTGAAGCAGCTCGTCGATCGCATCCTGACGGGCGCGTGATGCGGAGGGCCGTTGCCGCCGCGGTGCTGCTCAGCCTGGCGGCCACCGCCAGCGCGCAGGACAAGAAGCCGCCTTACTGGGCCTCGATCGCCAGTGGCGAGGCGATGATGCGCACCGGGCCGGGCCGCAACTACCCCGGCATCTGGCTCTACAAGCGCCGCGACCTGCCGGTCCGCGTCGTCCAGACCTATCCCAACTGGCGCAAGATCGAGGATCCCGACGGCGCGCAGGGGTGGATGCTGGTGTCGCTGCTTTCCGCCCGCCGCACCGCCATCATTCGCGCCGGTGAGCCGCGCAACGTCCGCACCAAGCCGGACGACAGCGCGCCGGTCCGTTACCGGGTCGAAGCGGGCGTAGTCGGCCGCCTCGACCATTGTGACGGCCGCTATTGCCACATCCAGATGGGCAAGCGGGAAGGCTATATCGCCCAGACCGATCTGTGGGGTCTGGGCGAGGGCGAGGTCTTCGAGGACTAGGCCAGCTCGACCGCGACCGCGGTCGCTTCGCCGCCGCCGATGCACAGCGAAGCGACGCCGCGCTTCAAACCCTTGTGCTTCAGCGCATTGACCAGCGTGACCAGGATGCGCGTGCCGCTGGCTCCGATCGGGTGACCGAGCGCGGTCGCGCCGCCGTGGACGTTGATCTTGTCGTGGGCGATGCCGAGATCCTTCATCGCGAACATCGCGACGCAGGCGAAGGCTTCGTTGACTTCCCACAGGTCGACGTCGCCGACGCTCCAGCCGGCCTTCTTCAGCACCTTTTCGATCGCCCCGACCGGAGCGATGGTGAAGTCCGCCGGCTCACGGGCATGGGCGGCGCTGGCGACGATGCGGGCGACGGGTTTCAGGCCCTTGGCCTCGGCGTCCGACTGGCGGGCGAGGACCACCGCGGCGGCGCCGTCGCTGATCGAGCTCGAGGTGGCGGCGGTGATGGTGCCGTCCTTGGCGAAGGCGGGCTTGAGGCTGGGGATTTTGTCCGGCCGGCCACGGCCGGGCGCTTCGTCGGTGTCCACCACGGTCTCGCCGCCACGCCCCTGGATGGTCACCGCGACGATTTCATCCTTGAACGCGCCGCTGTCGATCGCGCCCTTGGCCCGCGACAGGCTCTCGATCGAGAAAGCGTCCATGTCCTCGCGGGTCAGCTGATACTGGTTGGCGGTATCCTGGGCGAAGGTGCCCATCGCGCGGCCGGCGTCGTAGGCGTCTTCCAGGCCGTCGAGGAACATATGGTCGTAGGCCGTGTCATGGCCGATGCGCGCTCCGCTGCGGTGCTTCTTGAGCAGGTAGGGGGCGTTGGTCATCGATTCCATGCCGCCGGCGACGATCAGGTCGGCGTTGCCCGCCTTCAGCGCCTCTTCGGCCATGATCACCGTCTGCATCCCCGATCCGCACACCTTGTTGACGGTCGTTGCCTGAACCGATTTGGGCAGGCCGGCCTTGATCGCCGCCTGGCGCGCGGGGGCCTGGCCAAGGCCGGCGGGAAGCACGCAGCCCATGTAAATCCGGTCGATCTCCGCCGCGTCGACCCCGGCCCGCTCCACCGCTGCCTTGACCGCGGTCGCGCCGAGGTCGGTCGCGGAAACGTCGGCCAGCGCGCCCTGCATCGAGCCCATCGGCGTGCGGGCGGTGGAAAGGATGACGATGGGATCGGTGGCCATGGCGATGCGCTCCTGGAATCTCGTTGTTGCAGGTGCACATAGGCCCGGCGGGGCGACGATTCAAACCCCGCCGATTTGCCGATTGCGGAAGCGCCGGAGTAGGCATAGCCTCGCCTCATGACCCCACGCCGAAGCCGACTGATCCTCGCCGTCGCCCTCGCAACGTTCGCTGCCGCCGCCGGCGTCGCCAACGGGCAGGCACCGGCGCCGGCGCCCGCCCAGCCGGCGGCGTTCAAGAACCTCAAGGTCTTCCCGGCCGACATCCCGCGCGACCGGTTGATCGACTCGATGAAGCGGATCAGCGCGTCGCTCGGCGTCAAATGCACCCATTGCCACGTCGGGGTCGAAGGCAAGCGCGAGACGATCGACTTCGCCTCCGACGCCAAGCGCGAAAAGCTGGTGGCGCGGTCGATGATGGTGATGACCAAGCACATCAACGACAAGGAATTCTCGGTGACCGATCCGGCCCAGCCGAAGGTGACCTGCTTTACCTGTCATCGCGGCGCCGCGAAGCCGCTGACCGCGCCGCCCGCCTGACCTTGTTTGCGCTGGCTCGCCTCTGCTAGGCGCCCAGCCAAATAGGAGAGCAGAATTGACCGACATGCCCGGCCTCGACTTCGGCCTTGGCGAGATGGCCGACACCATCCGCGAATCGACCGAGCGTTTCGCCCGCGAGCAGATCCAGCCGATCGCCGCCGAGATCGACGAGAAGGACCGCTTTCCGATCGAGCTGTGGCCGCAGATGGGCGAGCTCGGCCTTCACGGCATCACGGTCGAGGAGGAGTGGGGCGGTCTCGGCCTCGGCTACCTCGAACATGTCGTCGCGCAGGAAGAAGTGGCGCGTGCCTCGGCATCGGTCGGGCTTAGCTATGGCGCGCACTCCAACCTGTGCATCAACCAGATCCGCCGCTGGGCCAACGAGGATCAGAAGAAGAAATACCTTCCGAAGCTCATCAGCGGTGAGCATGTCGGCGCTCTGGCAATGAGTGAGGCCAGCGCTGGCAGCGACGTCGTGTCGATGAAGCTGAAGGCGGAAAAGTCGGGCAACGGCTATCGCCTCAACGGCACCAAGTTCTGGATCACCAACGGTGCCTACGCCGACACGCTGGTTGTCTATGCCAAGACCGGCGCCAATGACGATAAACCTTCGCGCGGCATCACCACCTTCCTGATCGAGAAGGGGATGGAGGGCTTCTCCATCGGCCAGAAGATCGACAAGTGCGGCATGCGCGGATCGCCGACCTGCGAGCTGGTGTTCGACGACTGCTTCGTGCCGGCCGAGAACGTCATGGGTCCGGAGAATGGCGGCGTCGGGGTGCTGATGAGCGGCCTTGATTACGAGCGGACCGTTCTGGCGGGGATCCAGCTTGGCATCATGCAGGCCTGCCTCGACGTGGTCGTTCCCTATGTGCGCGATCGCAAGCAGTTCGGGACGCCGATCGGCAGCTTCCAGCTGATGCAGGCCAAGGTCGCCGACATGTACGTCGCGCTCAATTCCGCGCGCGCCTACGTCTATGCGGTGGCCAGGAATTGCGACGCGGGGCGGACCACCCGGTTCGACGCGGCGGGCGCGATCCTGCTGGCTAGCGAAAGTGCCTTCAAGGTGGCGGGCGAGGCGGTCCAGGCGCTGGGCGGCGCCGGCTACACCAAGGACTGGCCGGTCGAACGCTTCATGCGAGACGCCAAGCTGCTCGACATCGGCGCGGGGACGAATGAAATTCGGCGTATGCTAATCGGACGCGAGATTATCGGGGCGTAGGCCTCCGAACAGGCCGCGTCGCCCTTGCCATGTCGTGCAGTGATGCTGCTTAATGCCGCCAACCTCTTGAAGGAGCGGCATGAAGCATCGTTGGATCCTTGGCCTGCTTCCGTTGCTGTCCGCTTGCGAGGCGGCCGACGGTGACGGCCTTCCCGACGAGCGCCATGTCCAGCGGATCGAGCAGCGGCTGGCGGCCAATCCGTGCATTGGCGATCTCCGGCAGTGGGAACGGCTCTACCGTTTTGCCGACCCCGGCGGCTTTTCCGCCTACACTGCGCATCCCAACTTCGATGTGATCGACTTCCACCTTCGCCGCGCCGGTACGACGACGATCACGCCGGGCCGTGTCATCGTACCGCGCGGTGAGCGGCGGGACTGGCCGGACGATCGCTTCGTGCAGTCGATCGATGGCAGCTACAAGATCGGCGAAGATCGGATGACCCTGATCCGCGTTCCCCGATGCCAGCGTCAGGGCAGGACGGTCACCAGCAAATAGGCCGCGAACAGTACAAGGTGGACCGCACCGTGCAGCAAGGTGGTTCGGCCCCGCGCCAGTGACAGCGCGCTGACGAACAAAGTCAGTGCGAGGAGGACGACGCCCTTCTGGTCGAGGCCGAGCGCCAGGGGCAGCCCCAGCATGAATGACGCCACCGTCACCACCGGGATGGTCAGGCCGATGGTGGCCAGCGCCGATCCCAGCGCAAGATTGAGGCTGGTCTGGAGACGGTTGGCGCGCGCCGCTCGGATGGCGGCGACGCTTTCGGGCAGCAGCACGATGGCGGCGATGGCGATCCCGACCAGCGCCCGCGGGGCATTGATGGCCTCCACTGCCGCCTCCAGAGGTTTCGACAGCGACTTCGCCATTAGGACAACCGCGCCCAGCGCCACGACCAGCAGCCAGAAGGATTGCCAGGCCCGGGCGGTCGTCGGCGGTTCGGCATGCGCATCCACGTCGGCCAGCAGGTCGCCCTTGGGCAGGAAATAATCGCGGTTGCCGACGGTCTGGACGAACACGAACGTTAGGTAGAGGAGCAGCGAGAAGCCGGCGACGAACGCCAACTGCGGATAGCTGTAGATCGGGCCCGACACACTCGTCGTGTAATTCGGCAGGACCAGGGTCAGCACCATCAGGGCCGCCAGGGTGCTGAGCGCGGCGGTGGCGCCGGTGCGGGTGAACCGGGCGTGCCGCTGGTGCCGCGCCGCGGCCAGCAGGCAGCAGCCGAGCAGAAAGTTGAGGATTATCATGCCGGCCGCGAAGACGGTGTCGCGGGCCAGCGTCGATTCCGCCTCGCGGTTGACGAGCATCAGCGAAACGATCAGCCCCGCCTCGATGACGGTGACCGCAACCGCCAGGATCAGCGTCCCGAACGGCTCCCCGACACGATGCGCCACGACCTCGGCATGATGGACCGCGCTAAGCACAACGCCGACCAGAATGGCGGCGGTGACCAGCGGCGACGCGAGACCCGCCCAGCCGAGCAGGACCACGGCCCAGCCGATGAACGGCGCGGCCAGGTTGGCGCCCCGAAACGTCGATTCCATACCAATCACCTCCTGACGACGTGATGCCTTCCCATCGATAGGCGGGGTAGCACAACCGGAATGTCGGCGGTGCGGGAGGAGGGAGGCCTTTTACTTAAGCGCGAGCCGGACCCGAAACGAGGACGGCTGGGATATAGGCCGAAGCCATGCTAAGTCAGTCCCATCGCTCTCCTTGGCGTAGGCTCGTGAGCGACTGAGAGACATTTGTGCTCCCGCCGATCGTGAGCGAGGCCCCATGTCCGACTTTCTTCATTCCGTACGCTTCGAGTCCTTCGGCAAGTTCGCCAATGGTCTTCCTTGGACGAAGTCCTGCGTGATATCTGCACCGCCTTCGAGCATCATGTTCCTGGTACGACCGCTGGCGTGACCATCCTCGACCGAACCGCGCAGCTTTTCGAGCACGCCATCTTTCCGTCGCTTCCCCGGAGTATGCGGCAGCCCTCCAGGGAATCGTCGTCAAGGACAAACCCGGCTCCTGCGCTCTCGCCGTTTTCGAAGGGCAGACCGTCGTCGTGGAGGATGTGTCGAGCGACGAGCGATTCAGCGCGCTCTGGAAATCCCTTGGTGCTTCTCATAGGCTGAGGTCGTTGGTCTCCATCCCGGCGTTTCATCGGGACGGCATCACGTTGGGAACCTTCGTCGTTGCCTGGCAACCGGAAGCCCCCTGAGCGACGATCAGATGCGACTTGCCGAGGAGTTCGCGACCCTTTGTGCGCTGGCGCTCACGTTCCGCCGCACGCAACTGAAACACGAACTTCTCGTCGGCGAATTGCAGCACCGCATGCGGAACATGTTCAGCACGATCGGCGCGGTCGTGTACTCGACGCTGAAAGCGCATCCTGAACCGGCCATCTTCCGCAAGGTCTTCGACGGCCGCCTCCTTGCGTTCTCCCGGGCTCATTCGCTGGCGCTCGAAACCGGAACGCCCGATTTGCGAAGCCTGCTTGTCGACACGTTGGCTCCCTACTCCATCGATCACGAGGTCACGATCGAGGGGCCGCAGCTGATCCTCAGCCAGGAAGCGGCTGTCGCCTTCAGTCTGGCCGCCCATGAACTTGCGACCAATGCAGCGAAGTATGGCGCCTTGTCGCGTGACGGTGGGTGCGTTCGCATCAGCTGGATGCTTGCGAATGATGATGCGCCATCATTCGAACTCAACTGGAACCAGACGGGCGGCCCGGAAGTGCAGAGCCCCGAACGAAAAGGCTATGGCCAAAAGACGCTGAAGCGCAGCCTGTCTGCCGCGTTCGACGGGGCCATTGACCTGACCTACGATCCGGGCGGCCTGATGTGCCGCGTCAAAGCGCCTTACACGCCGCGGCTCGGGACGCGAGCGATGTGACCGCCCATCGCATCCGGGCCCGGTTACGGGCCTGATGCGGAAGCGGTCGCAGATTTCCAAAGCAGAGAGATAAAAACGGCGCGGAGGCATTGCTCCGCGCCGCTTTTCTTGCGTCGGGCCGTCGGCCGGCTGTCGCGGTCTTCGCCTAGCGACGCGGCTCGCGCCGCGCCGTTAGTCTCGGCCGCTACGGCTTACCCCCACACCTTCACGCGCTTTTCGGGCGCGAGGTACAGCTTGTCGCCCGGCTGGACGTTGAACGCGCTGTACCAGGCGTCGATGTTACGGACGGTCTGGGCGCGGTATTGACCCGGGGCGTGGCCGTCGGTGGCGATGCGGGCCTTCAGCGCCTCGTCGCGCATCTTGGTCGCCCAAGTCTGCGCGTAGGCGATGAAGAAACGTTGGTCGCCGGTGAAGCCGTCGATGACCGGCGCTTCCTTGCCGCCAAGCGAATGCTTGTAAGCGTCATAGGCCGCCTGCAGGCCGGCGACATCGGCGATGTTCTCGCCCAGCGTCAGCTTGCCGTTGACCTTGACGCCCGGGAACGGCTCGTAGGTGTCGTACTGCTCGGCGAGCGCCTTGCCGGCGGCCTCGAATTTGGCGAAATCGGCCGGGGTCCACCAGTTGCGCATGTTGCCGGTGCTGTCGAACGCGGCGCCATTGTTGTCGAAGCTGTGGCTGATCTCGTGACCGATCACCGCGCCGATCGCCCCATAGTTGTAGGCTGGGTCGGCCGAGGCGTTGTAGAACGGCGGCTGCAGGATCGCGGCCGGGAAGTTCATCGCGTTCTGGACCGGCAGGTTGACCGCGTTGACCAGCTGCGCCGGCATCCACCATTCCAGCTTGTCCATCGGCTTGCCGATCTTGGCGATCTGCCGCTTGTAACGGTCGAGCTCGGCTGCCTTGGCGTTGGCGTAGGCGTCGGTCGGGCTGACGTTGAACGACGAATAGTCGGCCCACTTTTCGGGGTAACCGATGCCGGCGCCCATCGTTTCAATCTTCTTGACCGCTTCCGCCTTGGTCGAATCCGCCATCCAGTCGATGCTTTGGACGCGGGTGGCGAAGGCCTGCTTGATCTCGTCGACCATGCGCGTGATGTCGGCCTTCGACGAGGCCGGGAAGACCTTCTCGACATAGGCTTTGCCCACCGCATCCTCGAGCGCGTTCGAAGTGGCGTTGAGGGCGCGGACGTCGCGGGGGCGTTGCGCCTTCTGGCCGCTCAGCGCCTGTCCGTTGAAGGCGAAGCTGGCGTCGCGGATCGCGGCGGGCAAGACGGAGGCGCGCTGGTTGAGCGTGTGGAACGTCAGCCAGTCCTTCCACGCATCCAGCGGCTGCGAGGCGACCAGCGCCGACAGCTTGGGAATCGCACCGGCGTGATAGGCCTGGAACTTGGGCGCGTTCTGAAGCTGGGCAGCCGTCAGCAGCGCGTTCCAGTCGATCCCCGGTGCCTTGCTGTCGAGGTCGGCGCGGGTCCACACTTGCGCGCCCTGCTTGAAGTCCTCGCTGATTTCGCGGGCGACATGGGCCTGGGCGATCTTGGTCTCGAGCGCGATGATGCGGTCGGCGGCGGCCTTCGGGTCGGCCGAGCCGGCTTCCTTCATCACGGTTTCGACATAGGTGCGGTACTTGCCGCGAAGCTCGGCATTGTCGGCGCCCAGGTAGTATTCCCGCTCCGGCATGCCGAGGCCGCCCTGCATCAGGTAGGGAATGGTCTCGCCCGGGGTGTTGAGGCCCTGGCTGACGAAGATGCCGAACAGGTTGCCGGTTTCATAATTGGTGGCGTTCAGCGGATCGGTGTCGGCGCGGAGTGTCGAGCCGATGACACGCGACAGCGAGGTCTTGTCGTTGATCGCGGCGATGGCATCGAGGTCGGCCCTGGCGGGCGCAAGGCCGGCCTTGTCGATCGCGTCGGTGTTCAGATAGGCGTTGTAGAAATCCTTGATCTTGGCTTCGTTGGAGCCGGCGGCATGATCGGCCTTCAGGATTTCGTCGAACAGCGCCTTGGTGTCGGCTTCGCGCTTCTGGTCGGCGATAAGGAAGCCGCCGATCGAGCTGCGATCGTCGGGGATAGGAGTGTTCTTCACCCAGCTGCCGTTGGCGTAGGAGAAGAAGTCGTCGCCCGGCTTCACCGACTTGTCCATCGCGGCGAGGTTGATGCCCGACGCGGTGCCTGGCTGGACTTGTTCGGTGGCGGTGGTCGGACCCTGCTTGCAGGCGACCGCGCCCAGCGCGAGGCACGCGCTGCTCAGCAGGACGATAATGGTCTTGTTCGAGGTCATGGACGTCTCCTGATGTCGTTGCCGCGAGTCGCTGCGCCGGAAGCGCGACCTTTGCAAGTGGGATTGGGGACGCTAGGCGCGGTCCGGGCCTTATGTTTCGACGAACGGGGATAACACGCGGATGAGCGCACCGAGGCTTGAGTCGAAGATCGACTTGTCGAGCGACGCGGCCCGGGCGCGGGCGTCGCACAATCGCGGCCTTGCCGAAAAGCTGCGTGCCGATGTCGCGGCGGCCGCGCAGGGCGGCAACGAAAAGAGCCGCGAGCGGCATGTGTCGCGCGGCAAGCTGCTGCCGCGCGAGCGGGTGGAGCGGCTGCTCGATCCGGGCGCGCCTTTCCTTGAGATTGGACAGCTGGCGGCGTGCGACCTGTACGACGGCGAGGTGCCGGGCGCAGGGATGATCGCGGGAATTGGCCGGGTCAGCGGGCGGCAGGTGATGATCGTCGCCAACGACGCCACGGTGAAGGGCGGCACCTATTACCCGATGACGGTCAAGAAGCACCTCCGGGCGCAGGAAATCGCGCGGGAAAACCGCTTGCCGTGCATCTACCTGGTCGACAGCGGCGGCGCCAACCTTCCGCACCAGGCCGAGGTGTTCCCGGACCGCGAGCATTTCGGCCGGATCTTCTTCAACCAGGCGCAGATGTCGTCGCTCGGCATCCCGCAGATTGCCTGCGTGATGGGCAGCTGCACCGCCGGCGGCGCCTATGTCCCGGCGATGAGCGACGAGAGCGTCATCGTGCGGAACCAAGGCACCATCTTTCTCGCCGGACCGCCGCTGGTGAAGGCGGCGACGGGCGAGGTGATCAGCGCCGAGGATTTGGGCGGCGGCGACCTCCATGCGCGCAAGTCGGGCGTGGTTGACCACCTTGCCGAGAATGACGAACATGCGCTGACCATCGTTCGCGACATCGTGTCGCACCTAGGGGACGAGGCGGGGGCGGGCATCGCGTTCCGCGAGCCGAAGCCGCCGCGGTTCGACCCGGAAGAGCTTTATTCGATCATCCCCGAGGACGTTCGGGCGCCTTACGACGTGCACGAAGTCATCGCGCGCATCGTCGACGGCAGCGAGTTCCACGAGTTCAAGGCGCTGTACGGGCCGAGCCTGGTGTGCGGCTTCGCCCATATCTGGGGGATGCCGGTGGCGATCCTGGCCAACAACGGCGTGCTGTTCAGCGAAAGCGCGGTGAAGGGCGCGCACTTCATTGAACTGGCCTGTCAGCGGCGAATCCCGCTTCTGTTCCTGCAGAATATCAGCGGCTTCATGGTTGGCGGGAAGTATGAAGCGGAGGGGATCGCCAAGCATGGCGCCAAGCTGGTCACCGCCGTCGCCACCGCGACCGTGCCCAAGATCACGGTGCTGATCGGTGGCAGCTTCGGCGCCGGCAATTACGGCATGTGTGGCCGCGCCTATGGTCCGCGCTTCCTGTTTACCTGGCCCAATAGCCGCATCAGCGTGATGGGCGGCGAGCAGGCCGCGTCGGTCCTCGCCACCGTCCACCGCGATGCGGACAGCTGGACGCCGGAGCAAGCCGAGGCCTTCAAGCAGCCGATCCGCGACGATTACGAGGCGCAGGGCAACCCGTGGCACGCGACCGCGCGGCTGTGGGACGACGGCATCATCGACCCGGCGCAAACCCGCGACGTGCTGGGCCTCGCCTTTGCCGCCACGCTGAACGCGCCGATCCCCGACCGGCCGCAGTTCGGCGTGTTCAGGATGTGATGATGATCAAGGATTTATTGCGCACCGACTGGACCCGCGCCGAGATTGCCGCGCTGTTCGATCTTCCATTCACGGACCTCGTGTTCCGGGCGGGCGAGGTTCATCGCGCCCATCATTCGTCGGTCGAGGTGCAGTTGTGCACGCTCTTGTCGATCAAGACCGGCGGGTGTCCGGAAGACTGCGGCTATTGCTCGCAGAGCGCGCACGCCAGCACCGGCCTGAAGGCCGAGAAGCTGATGGACGTGGACGCGGTTCTGGCCGCGGCCGCCGAGGCCAGGGCTGCGGGGTCACAGCGCTTCTGCATGGGGGCGGCGTGGCGCGAGCCGAAGGACCGCGACATGGCCGCGGTGTGCGACATGGTCGCCGGCGTGAAGGCGATGGGCCTGGAGACCTGCATGACGCTGGGCATGCTGACGGGTGATCAGGCCCGGGCGCTGAAGGCGGCGGGTCTCGACTATTACAACCATAACATCGACACGAGCCCTGAACATTACGGCGACATCATCACGACACGGACGTTCCAGGAACGGCTCGATACGTTGGACGAAGTGCGTAAGGCGGGCATGGCGGTGTGCTGCGGCGGCATCGTCGGAATGGGCGAGAACCGTGACGACCGCGTCGGCTTCATCCACGCGCTGGCGACTCTGCCAAGGCATCCCGAAAGCGTGCCGGTGAACGCGCTGGTGCCGATCAAGGGCACGGTACTGGGCGACATGCTGGACGGTGAAAAGCTGATCGACGACATCGAATTCGTGCGCACCGTCGCCGTGGCGAGGATCACGATGCCGCGCAGCATGGTGCGGCTGTCGGCCGGGCGCGAGAGCATGTCGGAATCGACCCAAGCCCTGTGTTTCCTCGCCGGCGCCAACAGCATCTTCACCGGCGAGAAATTGCTGACCGCGGGCAACGCCGGCGGCAGCGCCGACGCGGCGATGTTTGCCAAGCTGGGATTGAAGCCGATGGAAGCGGAAGAGCCGATGCGGGCGATGGTGGCGGCATGATCCAGTCATTACTCATCGCCAACCGGGGCGAGATTGCTTGTCGCATCATCCGCACAGCGCGCGAGATGGGTATCCGCACGGTGGCGGTCTACTCGGACGCCGATGCCAAGGCACTGCATGTGCGCTTGGCGGACGAGGCGGTGCATATCGGGCCGTCGGCGGCGCGCGAAAGCTACCTCATCGGCGACAAGATCATTGCCGCCGCGAAGGAAGCTGGGGCCGAGGCGATTCACCCGGGCTATGGCTTCCTGTCCGAAAATGCGGGGTTCGCGCAGAGCGTGATCGACGCCGGGCTCGTGTGGGTCGGGCCGAAGCCTGCAAGCATCACCGCGATGGGCCTGAAGGATGCCGCCAAGCAGCTGATGGCGGAAGCGGGGGTGCCGGTGACGCCCGGTTATATGGGCGAGAACCAGGAGCCGGCGTTCCTGGCCGAGCAGGCGGGACTGATCGGATATCCGGTATTGATCAAGGCGGTCGCGGGCGGCGGCGGCAAGGGAATGCGCAAGGTCGACCGGCCGGAGGATTTCCTCGACTCGCTGGAAAGCTGTCAGCGCGAGGCGGCGTCGAGCTTCGGCAACGACATCGTCCTGATTGAAAAATGGATCGAAAGCCCGCGCCATATCGAGGTGCAGGTGTTCGGGGACAGCTACGGCAATGTCGTCCACCTGTTCGAGCGCGATTGCTCGTTGCAGCGGCGCCACCAGAAGGTGATCGAGGAAGCACCGGCGCCGGGAATAAATGAGGCGACGCGTGAAGCGGTGTGCGGCGCGGCGGTACGCGCGGCGCAGGCGGTGCATTACGAGGGCGCGGGACGATCGAGTTCATCGCCGACGCGTCCGAAGGCCTACGCGCCGACCGCATATGGTTCATGGAAATGAACACCCGCCTTCAGGTCGAGCATCCGGTGACCGAGGAGATCACCGGCGTCGACCTGGTCGAATGGCAATTGCGGGTGGCAAGCGGCGAGCCGCTGCCGATGGCGCAGGACGAACTGTCGATCGACGGTTGGGCGATGGAAGCGCGGCTCTATGCCGAGGACCCGGCCAAGGGTTTCCTTCCTTCAATTGGGACGCTGGAACTCGCGGACTTCCCCGACGAGGTATTGCGGGTGGAAACCGGGGTCGAGCAGGACGACGAGATCAGCCCTTATTACGACCCGATGATCGCTAAGTTGGTATCGCGCGGCGAGGACCGTGACAAGGCGATGATGAATCTGGCGGCGGGGCTGCTCGGCCTGCGCGTCTGGCCGGTAAAAACCAACGCCGCCTTTCTTCTGTCCTGCTTGCAGAACTCCCACTTCCGGAGCGGAGACGTCACAACCGGCCTGATCGCGCAGGAAGGCGACGCGCTGACCGCCGCGCCGGAAATGTCCGACAATGAGTGGGCGATCGGTGCCCTGCAACTGTTCGCGCCCTATTATGCACAAGGCGAGACCGGCGGCCCGTGGTCGCGGGAATACGGCTTCCGCTTGAACGCGCCTTCGCAGGCCCGAATCACGATCCAGCACGGCGGCGAACGGCGGACGATGATGCTGGAAGAATGCGTCACCGCCAGCGGATTCAGCGCGCCTGTCGATGGCGGTGCGCTGGTCTTCGTCGACGCGCAACCGTTCCTGTTCACCCTGCCGAGCTTTTCGGCCGGTGGCGCGGCGCAGGGAGACGGCGCCATCATCGCGCCGATGCCGGGAAAGGTCACCAGCGTCGAGATCTCGACCGGTGAAAAGGTTGCCAAGGGTCAACGTTTGCTGACCCTCGAAGCGATGAAGATGGAGCATGGCCTGACGGCGCCGTTCGACGGCGTGGTCACCGAACTGAATGCTGTTGAGGGCGCGCAGGTCCAGGTGGACGCGATGTTGGCAAGAATCGAAAAGGACGAGGCATGAAGATCGACGGAGTAGCGGCAGTCGTCACCGGCGGCGCATCGGGGCTGGGCGAAGCGACCGCGCGGGCGCTCGCCGCCAAGGGAGCCAAGGTGGCGGTATTCGACCGCGACGCCGAAAAGGGTGAAAAGGTCGCCGCGGAGATCGGCGGCATATTCTGCGAAGTCGACGTGACCAGCGACGAGAAAGTCGCGACGGCGTTCGAGAAGGCTCGCGCGGCGCACGGGCAGGAGCGGATTCTGGTCAACTGCGCCGGGGTCGCCAACGCGGTGAAGACGGTCGGCAAGGACAAGGCGACCGGCGAGCTCAAGCGCTATCCGATGCACCAGTTCGAGTTGGCGATCGGCATCAACCTGGTCGGCACGTTCCGCTGCATCAGCCATTCGGCCTACGGCATGGTCCAGGCCGACCCGTTGGAGGATGGCGAGCGCGGGGTCATCATCAACACCGCCTCGGTCGCAGCGCAGGACGGGCAGATCGGTCAGGCGGCCTACACCGCGTCAAAGGCCGGCGTGCTGGGCATGGCGCTGCCGATCGCTCGCGACCTGATGAATGACGGCGTGCGGGTCAACACCATCCTGCCGGGCATCTTCAAGACGCCGATGATGGCGATGATGCCTCAGCAGGTGCAGGATGCGCTGGCGGCGCAGGTGCCGTTCCCAAAGCGGCTCGGCACCGCCGAGGAATATGGCAAGCTGGCGGTCTTCATCGTCGAGAATGTCTACCTCAATGCGGAAAGCATCCGCCTCGACGGCGGCATCCGGATGGCGCCCCGTTGATTTTTGGCCCCTCAAACGCCGGGCGCGGCGCATCCGCGCCGATTTTCGAATGACGTCCGAGGAGGCGCTGCTCGAGGCGTGCGTCGTCGCGGCGCGTGCCGCGGGCGCGGAAATACTGAAGCTGGTCGCGGCCGGGTTCGAGGTCGAACACAAGGCCGACGAAAGCCCGGTGACGGTGTGCGACCGCGCGGCCGAGCACATCATCCTCAAGGCGCTTTCCGACGCCGCGCCGGATGTCCCGGTGATTGCCGAGGAAGAGGTCGCGGCGGGGCGGATCCCGGCGCACGGCGATACCTATTTTTTGGTCGATCCGCTGGACGGCACCAAGGAATTCGTGCGCGGCGGTGACGATTATACCGTCAATATCGGCCTGATCGTCGGCGGATCGCCGCGGCTGGGCGTGGTCTATCAGCCGGCCACCGATCGTCTGTGGGGCGGCCTCGTCGGCAGCGGTGCCTTTGTCGAGGACCGGGGCCAGCGGCGAACGATCGCGGTCAGGGCGAGGCGGGAAGGGACGTGTCCGGATGCGGTGGCGTCCAAGTCGCACCTGACCCAGGCGACGGTCGATTACCTGGAGCAGGCCGTGGGCGAATGCGGCTTCGTCTCGGTCGGGTCGAGCCTCAAGTTCTGCATCCTCGCGGAAGGGCGGGCCGACATCTATCCGCGCCTGTCGCCGACCAGCGAGTGGGACACTGCGGCGGGCCACGCGGTCCTGTTGGCGGCGGGCGGCCGTGTCGACGGGCTCGACGGGACAGCGCTGCCCTATGGCAAGCCGGCCTTCCTCAATCGCGGGTTCGTCGCGACTGCTGGCTGGCAGGCGCCCGCCATCGGCCCCTATATGGTCGAGTTCGGCGGCGGCGGGGAAATCCCCCAGGGCGTCTGACCGCCGTCGGCCATTTCCGCGAGCGTGCGGAACAACTCGATCCAATCCGGATGATCGTGAGTCACGTCGGCAACGTGGAGATGTGCCAATGTCTCGCGGGCAAGCTGGATCTGGGCGAGCAGCATCGCAATCTCCGGGCAGTCGGTCGCCGCCTTGCCCAGCCGCCGTGTCGAAATCTCCGCGTCCATGAGTGACCGCTCAAGGCTGCGCAGCCAAAGCAGCCGCTCGGCGGTTGGGCCGGCACCTCGGGAGTCCCTGTCGTCGGTCATGGCGCAACGTTACGCTCGCGGCCGTTAAGCTGGTCTCGCCGATTGGTCCGTTTCGGACGCTGTTCGCGCTGGCCAATCGTTCGGCAATGGCTCTAAGTGCCTCCTGCTCGGTTCAAACTCTCGCCAAGGCGAATGTTATGGATTCGAGCGTTTCCTATCTTGCCCCCCAATTTGGCGCCGCGACGCTTGACCAGCGCGCGCCCGTCCTGATCGCCGCCTCCAGCGAGGCAGCGCAGCGTCGCGCCGCGGCGACCGTCGAAGCTGCCGGTTATCGAAGTGTTTCGGTGCCGATCGAGCAAGCGCTCGACCGGCTGGCGCTGCAGGCGGCGGCGAGCGCGTTGTGGGTCGAAGTGGATCGTGACGGCGGCGACGCGCTCGACCGGTTGCTTGACCGCGCCAATAGCGAAGCGGCCTCGGGTCGGATGCCGGCGATCGTCGCCGCGCCAGGCGCACTGATCGATCCGGTCGTCGCGAAGATGGCCGACGGAACGACTCAATTGCTTATCGATGCCGACGAGGGCGAGCGGGCGGCAGCGCTGGCGGTCGCCACCGCATGGCGGCGCCACGGTGCGTCGATGCTCAATGATGTGTCGAGCGAGCCGTCGTCGGCGCGACTTCGCCAATTGTCGGACGAGGTGGGCCGGATCGCGGCGACGCTGGCACGGCTGTCGTCGGGCGTCGGCACCTCCGCCACGGTCGAGCGGCCGGCGCCGACCAGCGCGACCGGTGCGCTTCCCGAATTGAGCGGCGAGACGGTGAGGAGCGTCATCCGGGCCCGGCGACTGCGTGCGAAATTCCTTGACCCCGAATTGTTCGCGGATCCGGCTTGGGACATGCTGCTCGACCTTCTCGCGGCCGAGATCGCGCAACATCGCGTGCCGGTGTCGTCGCTGTGCATCGCGGCGGCGGTGCCGCCGACGACCGCGCTTCGTTGGATCAAGACGATGACCGACAACGGCCTGTTCCTGCGCCGCGCCGATCCGCATGACGGCCGGCGCATTTTCGTCGAACTGGCCCCCGCCGCGAGCGAGGCCATGCGCCGCTATTTCGCGGAGGTGCGGCCCCAGGTAGCGGTGTGATTGCGGAAGGATGGTGGGCGCTGACGGGCTCGAACCGCCGACCCTCTCGGTGTAAACGAGATGCTCTACCAACTGAGCTAAGCGCCCGCGGGCGGCGCCTTGCCACGGCGGGGACGGCTTGCCAACCCCGCCGTACTTGCGTCACCAGACCGGTTTGAGGCCGCAGTAGCGGTAGGTTGTGCCGCCCATGGCGAATCGGGTCGGGCTGGCGATGGTGAGGACGTTCGGTCCGCCCTCGATCGGGCCGCCACTCTGATTGTCGCGGCATTCTTCGCGCAGCGTGTAGACGTTGCCCTTGCGGGTCATCGACTTGATCGTGCAACTGGCCTGGGCAACCCCTATGCCACTCTTTCTGCCCCAGTAGTTCACCATATAGGCGTTCGCGGCACCCTTGCAGGCGACGTTGGTCGGGACGAAGATGCCGTTCTTCAGCGGCAGAAGATCAGCGGTCGCAGCGCTTGTCGAAGCGAAGATGCCGATGAACATTCCGAGACTTGTTCTGGTGCGCATGGAAGGACCTTTCGCGAGGGGAGACGCGACGCACCGGCGCGACTCACCAGCCGCGGCGATCGAAGCGTAACACGCGCCGGCTTCTCGCTACAGCGACCGCACAAGCTTCACCGCCAATGCTGCCCAGGTAGGATCGGCAACCACACTTTGGCGGCCGCCGGCGCCGGGGGGAAGGATGTGCAGCTTACCGTCCTCCCGGCCGATAAGGCGGCCGAACAGGAACCGGCCGGCAGGGCGGGGGACGAGCACGTCGCGGTTGAGCGCCCGGCCGAAGTCCTCGGGCTCGATCCGCTCACACCAGATTTCGTCGCCAGCGCGGTAATCGCCGACGCTGGCCGACACCGTCATCGCCACCATCGTCGGCCCGGCCTTGGGCGGCACGACCAGCCCGGCGCGGCGCGGCGCAGTGGCGGTGCCATTCGAGCCAAGGACTGCGGCGACGTGAAGCTCGCTGCGGTCGGGCGATTCGACAAGGTCCGAGGCCTCGACCCCAAGCGCGGTCGCGATGCGGTTGAGCCAGCCCACCGATACGGTGCGCATCCCGGTCTCCAGCCGGCCGATGGTCTGCGGCGTAGTCGGCGGCTCGCATTTCCTCGCGACGTCGTCCAGGGTCATATTGCGGGCCCGGCGAACTTCCCGGATGCGGGTGATCATAGATGGCTCCTAACCAAAGCGGTTTTTTTTACTGTCCTACAGATTCTCCATTGTGGCAAGCGACAGGCAATTATATACTTGACAAAGCAAGGACTAGGGAGCATTTAACCAACATGGACGACATTCTCGCACCCCGCTTCATCGATCCGGTTGCCGCTCGTAAGCACCTGGAAGCGCTTCGTTGGCCGGATGGCGCGGAATGCCCGCACTGCGGTTTGATCGATGCGACCCCCTTGAAGGGGAAGAAGCACCGTGAGGGTGTCTATCAGTGCAACAAGTGCCGTGAGCAGTTCACTGTCACCGTCGGCACCGTGTTCGAGCGCTCGAAAATCCCGTTGAACAAGTGGTTGCTCGCCACCCACCTGCTTTGTGCGTCCAAGAAGGGCATGAGCGCCGCTCAGATCCAACGTATGCTCGGTGTCACCTACAAGACCGCTTGGTTCATGATGCACCGCATTCGCGAAGCCATGACCCCCACCGACCCCGCGCCGCTGGGCGGCCCCGACAAGTTCGTTGAGAGCGACGAAGCCTTTATCGGCGGCAAGAAGAAGCGCCGCCTGTCAGGCAAGGTCGCTCCGGCGAAAAAGGTTGTCACTCTAGTGGAGCGTGGCGGGGCTGCCCGCTCGTTCCACATCACCCACGTTGACCATACGAACATTCGCGCTGCGCTTGTCACGAACGCTCATCGTTCGTCGCATCTGCGCACCGACGATGCCCGTTTCTACCTGCGCATCGGCCAAGAGTTCGCCAGCCACGAAACCACGCTGCACTCGAACCGTGAGTTCTCACGCGGCAATGGCAACCACTCGAACAATGCCGAGAACTATTTCTCGATCCTCAAGCGCGGCGTTGTCGGCACCTACCACCATTGGAGCGCGACCCACATCCACCGCTACCTTGCCGAGTTCGATTTCCGTTACTCGACCAAGGATGTCAGCGATCGTGAGCGCTCTGACGAAGCCCTGAAGGGCATTGGTGGCAAACGCCTCACCTATCGGCGGACTGACAAGCTCGCAGCCTAATTACCTTGTGCCGTTCGTCATTGGCGAGCGCCGTAAAAGGTGGACCGATTAAGCGGCTTCCAGCGTCGGAATCTTCTTGAGCTCATCCGCCAAGCGAGTCTCGCTTTGCCGAAGGTCATAAGCCTGCTGGAGATTCATCCACATTTCGGGAGCGGTGCCGGTCAGCTTGCCAATCTTGCACGCCATGTCCGAAGTAACGGCCTGATCGCCATTCATGATGGCGTACAGGGTCGTGCGGGACGTGCCGAGCAGACGAGCAAACTCCGCCATAGGCTTATTCAACGCAGGGAACACGTCCTCGCGCAGAAACTCACCAGGATGCGCAGGTGCCAAGCCCGCCAGCAGATTGTTGGTCATCTCTTCCTCTCGTAACAAGCAGCTGCTTGCTAGGGATAAAGTGTAACCTTTGGCTTAACATGTCAACCCTTAGTTGACAGATTCCACTTTCGCGAGAGCTAGACTCAACACAAATTGCCTAGTGAGGATCGTCGATATCGACGTTGATCGCATCACCATCTTCCCACCCGAACATGATGCGAAAATTGCCCGTGACATCAACCGAGTAGCGCTTCGGCAACCCCTGATGGCTGTGAAACCGATAGCCCGGCAAATTCATGTCTTGAGGAGTCGTTGCGGCATTGAGCGCCTGAAGGATACGGCGCACCTTAGCGTGGTTCTGAACAGGCAGCTTAGACGGGTCGCCACTTTCTGCGAACCTGGCAAGCCCTCGGTGTTGAATTGTCCTAATCATTTGACACATTGTAAGGCAAAACCTTACATTTGTCAAGTAAAACCTTACACTTTGCGTGGCGGGAGCTGATCCTCTTTCTCAGGTTGCCGCTTGTGCGGCTTCGGCTTCGTCGCCAGCATCCGCTTTAGGACTTCATCTTCTTGCTTCTGATCGGTGTCTGTCATGGTCCAAAGGCCTCAATTTGAGGAAGCAGCCGCCGCCTACGCCAACATCATGGATGAAGTGCGTAAGCGAGCCGAGATCGTCAAGGCCGCTCAGAACCCTGTGGCGCAAGGCCTCATTCCGCGACCTGGCCTCAATGATATGTGCGTCCTTCAGCTTAGAAAAATGCACGAGGCGGTAGCTCTGGGCTGCATTGTGGCCCATCGGCTGATCGACACGGCCCAAACAAAGCGAGCGGCGGACTTCTTTCGCGCCGATCTTATTATCAAGTCGCTCGGTAAGGCTGGCTTGGAGCCTTACCCCATCCCGATGCGGCGTGCTCCCGATGGCTACATGGAAGATACGCCCGCACCGTTTCTCGACGCCGACAGATTCAGAGCGGACTACGTCCGTTGCGACAAGTTTTTGCACGTTGGGTATGTTGATGACCGCGAACCGGAAATTCGTCCGGTAAGGCTGGGCAATGCGCTGGACCTGACTAATGAACTCCTAGGCCTGCTGCGCTTTCACCGCATCGAACTGGCTAGCGGAAATGCGTTCTTCGTTGACGTCCCGTTCGATGACGAGCCCGTCTCCATTCACTTCCTTGATCAACGCAAACCCAACGGACCAACCGCCGCGCTCTAGGGCGGCGCGTGTTTCCGCAACTCGGTTAAGGATCGCCGGCCTGTCACCCGTTTGGTTATAGCGACTCATTTGCTGCTTTCTCAAGTATATAATTGCCAAGCGACATGTGCCAGCGATTCGGGAGGTCAAATGCCGTCAAAGTCCGCCACCATGGGTCGATTGCTCGAGGAGAGGGTCATCGAGGGAGAGGTCGTCGCCGAGCCGCGCCGAGCTTCGTCACGGCCTGCGAAATCGCACCGCTCGGTGACGATCAACGCCGCGGAAAGTCCCCTCGGTTGGCTATTTGCCCACGGCCACGTCACCCGCCGCCAGTTTGAGGCAGGGGAAAGACTGCGATCCGACTGGGAGAGGGGCCAATTGTCGCCCAGGGTGACGATGCGCTGGGACGGCGCGCCCGTTGACGGTGGGCGAAGCGGCTCGTCCGATGCGCCCGAACTTGTCGGAACGCAGCTCGACGCGCGGCGGCGGTTCGAAGGGGCGGTAGCGTCCGCGGGTGAGGGCCTGGCTGATATCCTGTGGCGCGTCGTGTGCGCGGGTGAAGGGATGCGGCAGGCGGAGACGGCGCTTGGCTGGCCTGCGCGCGCGGGCAAGCTCGTCCTCGCGTTCGCGCTGGACCGCGTGGCCGACCGTTACCGGGTTCGCTGAACCTTCAGTCCGGGCGTGCCCGCCGAGTTTCGAGTAGGGGCGCTTCCCCGCCTTCACCGTCCTCGTCGACCAATGCGGCCTTGCCAATCTTCCTTGTAGCCCGCTCGGCATCGCGAAGATGGGCTTTACTGACGCCGAAGCCGCTGCTGCTGCGCTTAGCTTCTTCCTTTGCTAGGGATGGCGAAACGCCCGGCCCGCGATGCTCGACGGGTCCGGGCCGCGCAAGGGAGGGAATGCCACGATGATCCTCTATGGTTCAACCATGTCCCCGTTCGTGCGCAAGGTCGCTGCCTATGCGGCGGAGAAGGGAATCGAGCTGAAACTGAGGGCGATCGGCCTTGCCGACCCGGATCCGGATTTTCGCGCCGCGAGCCCCTTCCGGAAAATGCCTGCGCTGGTCGACGGCGACTACAAGCTGGCCGATTCCAGCGCGATTATCCATTACCTTGAGGCGAAGTATCCGACGCCGGAACTCATCCCCGTCGATCCGCAATTGCGCGGGCGCACCATCTGGTACGACGAATTCGCCGACACGCTGCTGTTCGCGTGCGGCGGCAAGATGTTCTTCAACCGGGTGGTGGCGCCCCGCTTCCTGGGTCGAGAGGGGGACGCGGCAATCGCCGACGCGGCGGAGCGTGACGAACTTCCGCCGTTGCTCGATTATCTGGAAGGGGTCGTTCCGGACAGCGGTTTCCTGGTCGACGACCGGCTGACCCTTGCCGACATCGCCGTCGCAAGCCCGTTCGCGAATTTCGATCATTGCGGGGTGAAGATCGACGCAGCGCGGCATCCAAAGGTGAGCGCCTATGTCGAGGGCATTCTGACGCGGCCCTCTTTCGCCCGGCCGATCGCCCGCGAACGCGCCTTCCTGGAACGCGCATGAAAAAAGGGCCGCGGCTCGGTTGAGTCGCGGCCCTCCTTTTCATTGGCTAGCGGCCGTTATTCGCCGTCGAGCGGATTTTGGCGATCGCGGTTCGCCGAGTCTTCGTCCTCGACCAGCTCGCTGCTGGTGTCGCTACCCGACTGTTGGCCGATGAAGCCGGAGCCGCCTTCGCCAGTCTGCTGCGCCGACTGGGCGCTGCCTTCGATGTCACTGCGCTGATCGGTCATCGTGTCACTCTGGCCGGCGCTGCCGTAATCGGCCTGACCCGACTGGCCGGTGGTGTCCGACGACGAGCCGGTCGACGAGCTGTCGCCCGAGCCGAGGCCGCTGCCCATTTCGCCCGGCTGGCCGCCGAGCGACTGGCCGCTATCGCTGCCCTGCGTGCTGCCCTGCGAGGTCGCCTGGCTATCCTTCTGCCAATCCTGCTGGCCCTGACCCTGCTGGCCAGTGGGCTGCTGCGAGGATTGCGATTTGCTGATGTCGCTCTGGCTTCCGGTGCTCGGGTTCTGATTGTCGCGATTTTCCATGGTCGATCCTCTCCAAACTCGCCCCGAGCTCTCGTTAACCAAACGGACCGACCCAATCGCGCGTTCCGTCGGGAAAGCGACGGATGCGACGAAAGGATGGCAGGAATCATTACCGAACCGAAACTAGCTGCCTTGCCCCATGAATTCGCAGACGCCGGCACCGCTCCGGCCATTCGACGAACGGAAAAAAGAAAGCCGCCGAGGAGACCCCGGCGGCTTCTTTTGGTCGGCAGGTGAGGCGCGATTACGCCTCTTCGCTGCTCGCGGTCTCGTCGGTCGGAGCGGCGGTCTCGCCCTCGTCGGCGATGGTGCCGGGCTCGGCGTTGGGGTCGTAGGCTTCGACGAAGCCCGCTTCCTCACGTTCGAACATTTGCGCCATGACGTCGATGCCCTGGGCCTGCAGCTCGGCTTCTTCCGGCGAGCGAGCGACGTTGACCTTGACGGTCACGCTGACTTCCGGGTGAAGCGCGATGCGCACCTCGTGCATGCCGATCGCCTTGATCGGCGCCTTCAGCACGACCTGGCTCTTGGCAACCTTGGCGCCGTCGGAGTCCAGCGCCTCGACGATGTCGCGGGCCGAAACCGAACCGTAAAGCTGGCCGGTGTTCGACGCCTGACGGATCAGCTGGACCGTCTTGCCGTCGATGCCGCCCGAAGCCTTTTCGGCGTCGGCCTTCTTCGAGGCGTTGTCGGCCTCGATCTTGGCGCGGTTCGATTCGAAGACCTTCTTGTTGGCTTCGTTGGCGCGGAGCGCCTTCTTGTTCGGCAGCAGATAGTTGCGTGCAAAGCCGTTCTTGACGGTGACGACGTCACCGATCTGGCCGAGCTTTTCGACGCGTTCGAGCAGGATGACTTCCATCTCTCGCTCTCCTTACTTCACGACGTAGGGAAGCAGGCCGATGTGGCGGGCGCGCTTGATCGCCTTGGCCAGCTCACGCTGCTTCTTGGTCGACACCGCGGTGATGCGGCTGGGGACGATCTTGCCACGCTCGGACACGAAGCCCTGAAGCAGACGAACGTCCTTATAGTCGATGCGGGGGCGTCCTTGCCCGAGAAGGGGCAGGACTTGCGGCGGCGGAAAAACGGACGCGCCATGGGTTAAGCCTCCTGCTCGGCGCGCGGGGCGCGCTCGCTACGGTCGCCACGGTCCGGGCGATCGCCACGGCCGCCGCGCTCCGGACGGTCCGACTTGCGCATTACGGCCGACGGGCCTTCTTCGTGCGCGTCGACGCGGATCGTCATGTAGCGGATGATGTCTTCGTTGATGCCGGTCTGGCGTTCCAGTTCGGCAACCGCCGCCGGCGGGCATCGACGTCGAGCATGACGTAATGCGCCTTGCGGTTCTTGGCGATGCGGTAAGCGAGGCTGCGAAGGCCCCAATTTTCGGTCTTGACCACTTTCCCACCATTGTCGGTGAGGATCTTGGTCGCGTTTTCCGCGAGCGCATCGACCTGGGCTTGGGCCAGGTCCTGCCGCGCAAGGAAAACATGCTCGTAAAGAGCCATGTTCTTGCCACCTATGTTGGCCGATCGCTGACGCCGCACCATGCGAACGCCCCTCCGGCTGTCGTCACAAACATTAGAGCCGCGTCGGAAGCGGGTTCCACGCGGCTGGCGGCCCTATGGCGGAAGGCACCGGAAAAGGCAAGCAGGCCCGCACGCCGTCCAGTGGAGCAATGAGGGCAGTGGAATCGTTATGACAGCAGAAAGGATCAGTGAAGATGCGTAAGACGTCCTTGAAAGTAGCGGCGGCCTCGTTGGCGGCGCTGGCCGCTGCCGGCTGCACGACAACGGGTTTCGGCACGGGCCAGAGCACCACCGGCAACATCGGTGCGACCTTTAACTGGAGCCAAAGCGGCAGCACTCGCGGGACCATGGTGGCGAGCCTGACCAACGGGCAGGTCTATCAGGGCCAGTTCTTCCAGATTACCCAGGAGAGCCGCGTGACCGATTACGGTCCTCTGTGGAGTGGCTGGGGTCCCGGCTATGGCTGGGGCCGCGGCTGGGGCGGCCGGCGCTGGGGATATGGCTGGGGCGGCTGGGGGCCGTGGGGACCGACGGACGAGACCATCACCCACTACAGCGGCCAGGTACTCGCCAACCTCGCCGGCCCGGGCGGCTACATGCGTTGCCACTTTACGCTGATGCGGCCTAGCAGCGGCATGTCGGGCGGTGGCGTCGGCCAGTGCCAGCTGCCGAATTCGACGATCATCCAGGCGCAATTCGTCCCGAGGTACTGACGGCATAGGAACGGGCGGCGGCCGCCACCGCCCGTTCCCGACGGCGCCGCCGGCCGCGGTCGATCAGCAGGTGATGACCACTTGCCGGGTCCGCACCGGCTCATCGAAGCCCTTGAGCGTCGCCTCGCGCAATTCCGAGAAGCGCATTCCCTTGCCTAGGCACATTTCGGCGATGCCGCTGGTCACCAGGACGGTACCGGGATCGGCCCGGGCGCAAAGCCGGGCAGCGAGGTTGACGGTCGATCCGAAAAAGTCGTTGTCGCGCTCGATCGGTTCGCCTGCCGCGGCCCCGATCCGCACCTGGAAAGCGGGCCTTCGTTCGTCTTCCTCCAGTCCGCCGACCGCGCCCTGGATCTCGCAGGCGGCCTTGACCGCATGGAAGGACGACAGGAACACCGCCATGATCCCGTCGCCGGTGTGCTTGATGACCCGGCCATTATGGCCGGTAACGGCACGGCGGACGATGTCATCGTGAGCGGAAAGCAGCGCCATGGCGACATCGTCGCCAAGTCGCTGCGCCATTTCGGTCGATCCGACGATATCGGTGAACATGACGCTGCGGATCGCGGGATCGCGTTCGCCAGTATGCGTGCCGGGCAACAACGCTGCCCCATGATCGTCGTCGCCCCCGCCAAGAAAGCCTTCGACCAGGTCGGGATCGACCTCGATCATCTTCTCGGGACGAAGTCCGTGCGACTCCTCATGGACGCGAATGGCGGCTTCCCGGCTTGGTGCATCGACGAGGCAGAAGACCTTACCGCATTTCTCGTTATGCCAATATTTCTTGTAGTCGACGCCGTGGCGGCTCTGCACCGCCATGTCCGCCTCATGCGCTCGGCGAAGGTCGTCCGCACCGGCGCCGGGAACATTGTGAATGTCGAGGTAAAGCGGCACTGCGACTCCCCGATGCAAGGTGGATTGCATACATGGATTTCGTTGCGCGCGCCAATTGCCGGGGGGATGGGGAATGTGCCATTTGTCCGTGATGGCCACCAGACTGCAGCCGGTTTCGACCACCGACCCCCTCGACGGCATGAGCCTTCCGGGATGGCTTTACCATGCCGAAGAGTTCCTGACCGCCGAGAAGCGTGCCTTCCTTCGAGCCGCGCCGCAGGTAGTGTGCCATGAGGCGGAAATCGGTCAGCCCGGCGAGTGGCGGAGCCTGGAGTATCTTGGCGAGAGCGTGATCGTCATTCGCGGCGACGACGGGCAGGTCCGCGCATTCGCTAACGTCTGCCGTCACCGCGGATCGAGGCTGGTCGACGGGACCGGTGGCTGCGCTCGGGTGCTGACCTGTCCCTATCACGCCTGGAGCTATGCGCGCGATGGAAAGCTGGTTGGCGTACCGCATCGGCAGGAATATCCGGGCTGGATCCGGACGCGCTGGGACTGGTGCCGGTCGCGCTGGAGCGTTGGCGCGGCTTCCTTTTCGTGACGCTGGAGCCAGGCGCGCCGTCGGTGCACGAGATGATGGCGCCCTATGAGCACGAAGTGGCCCCCTACCGGTTCGAGGAGTTGCGACCGATCGGACGGGTGACGATGCGGCCGCGCGCGCTCAACTGGAAGACGATCGCCGACAATTATTCGGACGCCTTGCATATACCGGTCGGTCATCCGGGCCTGACGCGACTGTTCGGGCGAAGCTATTCGGTCGAGGCGCGCGAATGGGTCGACCGGATGGAAGGCGAACTTCGCGTCGACGAAAGCAGCAATCCGTCGGAGCGGGCGTACCAGAAATTCCTGCCCAACGTGGCGCACCTGCCGACCAGCCACCAGCGCAAATGGCTCTATTACAAACTGTTCCCCAATGTCGCCTTCGACATCTATCCCGACCAGGTCGATTTCATGCAGTTCCTGCCGGTGTCGGCGACCGAAACCGTGATCCGCGAAATCAGTTACGCGCTGCCCGACGATCGGCGCGAGATGCGGGCGGTCCGCTATCTCAACTGGCGGATCAACCGGCGGGTCAACGCCGAGGACACCGAGCTGATCGCGCGGGTTCAGAAAGGCATGGGCTCACCGTCCTACGTCGCGGGTCCGCTGGGAACGAGCGAGGTGTCGTTACGCAGCTTCGCCCAGCGGCTTCGGCGGCTTATTCCCGAAGCTCGGCTGGAGCGGGCACCGTCGCCGGGGTGGAGCCGCCAGCCTTCGAATTGAGGCGCCGCGACCACCAGCGAAGCGGGAGGCCGGCGAGCATCAGGCCGAAGCCCCACAGCGTTGCTTCCCATCCCGCGCCAACGAACATCGCGACGGCATAGAGAATTGCGATACCGGCCAGTACCGGCTTTTCGGCCTTCAGCTTCAGCGCGGCGGCGGCGCACACCAGGTAAAGAACCAGCGCGGCGACCGCCGACACCAACGCCACGAAATTGAACACGGTGACGAAATTGTCACTGATGCTGGCCAGCACCAGCAGTACGGCGACCGTCGTGGCCGCCAGCAGCGAGAAGGTCGCAACTCCGGCGCGATTGGTGCGGGCGAACGCGGGCGGCAGATCGCCGGCGTTGGCGATTGACCGGGCGACTTCGACCGACAGCAGGATCAGCGCATTGCCGGTGCCGAAGGCGCTGATTGCGCCGATGACCGCAACCAGCGCCCCGGCGACCGGCCCGAGAGTGGGGGCCGTGGCGTCGGCGAAGGGCGCACTGGAGGAACCGGCGACGGCGGCGGGCAGGAGCCACAGCACCGAGAGCGTTGCGACTAGGTAGATCAGCGCGACGAAAATGGTGCCGTTGACGGTCGCTGATGGCACCACGTCCGCAGCGTCATCGGTGACGTTCGTGCTGACCGCGGCGGATTCGAATCCGGTGAACGCGAACAGCATCAGCGCCGCCGCACCGGCGATCCCAGCCATGCTGATCGGTGCCGGCGCGAGTGCTTCGAGCGGCTGACCGGTGCCAAGGCGCAGGAGGACGAGCAGCACCACCAGCAGCAGGGGCACGATCTTGATCAGCGTGGCCGTGACCTGGAGCATGCCCGCCGAGCGCGCACCGGTCAGGTTGACCAGCGCAAGCACCAGGATCGATCCGATCGCCACTGCCGCGAGCGGCACGCCGGACGAGACCATCGGGAAGACATGGCCAAGCGCTCCGCCGACCGCGATTGCGACTGCTGCAACGCCGGTCCATTGCGAGATGAGGTAGCTCCACATGGTCACGAACGCGGTCGTGTCGCCGAACGCCACGGAAATGTAGGTGTAGGGACCGCCGGGAAGCTTGAGGGCCAGGCGCGCCATCGCCAGCGCCAGACAGATTGTGCCGACGATGGTCACCGCAAACGCCAGGACAATGTTGAAGCCGAATGGCGCGACGGTGGCGGGCAGGACCGTGATCCCCGAGCCGATAATCGTCCCGACCACCATGCACAGGCTCATGACCTTGCCGAGCCGCTTCGATGGCGGAGGCGGTGGAGGCGGCGGCGGCGCGGTGTGGAGTTCCATCGGCACCCGTGTCGCACCGAGTGGCAGGGTTGGCAATCGCGCCGTCCCGGCCTAACCGGCGGCGCGAAAAGGAGAGGGTAATGCGCGCATTTCTATTCCCCGGTCAGGGGAGCCAGTCGGTCGGCATGGGCGCCGCGCTTAGCGAGGCGAGCGCCGCCGCGCGCGACGTGTTCGGCGAGGTCGACGAGGCGCTGGGGCAGAACCTGTTTCGCCTGATGCGCGAAGGTCCCGAGGACGAACTCAAGCTGACTGAAAACGCGCAGCCGGCGATCATGGCGCATGCGCTGGCGGTATATCGCGTGCTGACCCGCGAGGGTGGTTTTCAGCTGGAAAAGGCCGCGAATTTCGTCGCGGGACACAGTCTCGGCGAATATTCGGCGCTCGCCGGTGCGGGATCGTTCGACCTGTCGACAACCGCCAAGCTGTTGAAGCTTCGCGGTCAGGCGATGCAGGCGGCGGTGCCGGTCGGCGAAGGCGCGATGGCGGCGCTGCTGGGCGCCGACGTCGAACTCGCCAAGCGCATCGCCGCGACCGCCGCCGAGGGGGAGGTTTGCGAGGTCGCCAACGACAACGATCCGTCGCAGGTGGTCATTTCCGGGCACAAAGGCGCCATTGATCGCGCCATCGCCCTTGCCAAGGACATGGGCGCGAAGCGTGCGGTGGCGCTGCCGGTGTCGGCGCCATTCCACTGCAGCCTGATGCAGCCCGCTGCCGACGCCATGGCCGACGCGCTGGGCAAGGTCGAGATCGTGGCGCCGTGTGTGCCGCTCTAC
This sequence comes from Sphingomonas rhizophila, assembly GCF_014396585.1. Classification (GTDB taxonomy): domain Bacteria; phylum Pseudomonadota; class Alphaproteobacteria; order Sphingomonadales; family Sphingomonadaceae; genus Sphingomicrobium; species Sphingomicrobium rhizophilum. The sequence continues at coordinate 1,405,820 of NZ_CP060717.1, read as the reverse complement.
GCCAATGTCACTGCCGCCGCGGCCGCCAATCCGCAGGTCATCCGCGACCAGCTTGTCGAGCAGGTCACCGGCATGGTCCGCTGGCGCGAGAGCATCGCCAACATGGCCGCAGAGGGCGTCGAGGAATTCGTCGAACTGGGCGGCAGGGTGCTGGGCCCGATGGTCAAGCGCATCGCGCCCGACGCCAAGGTAACGAGCGTCGTCACCATCGAAGATATCGAAGCCATCGCCAAGGAGATCGCATGATGTTTGACCTCAGCGGGATGACCGCGCTCGTGACTGGCGCTTCGGGCGGTCTTGGAAGCGCCATCGCCAAGTCGCTCGCCGCGCAGGGGGCCCGGCTGGCTGTGTCCGGCAGCAATGTCGACAAGCTCGAGGCCTTCGCGGCGGAGCTTGGCGGCGATCACGTCGCGTTGCCGTGCAACCTGAGCGACGGCGCGGCGGTCGACGCGCTGGTACCGCAGGCGGTGGAAGCGCTCGGCAAGCTCGACATCCTCGTCAACAACGCCGGCATCACCCGCGACAACCTCGCGATGCGGATGAAGGACGAGGAGTTCTCCGAGGTCCTGAAGGTCAACCTGGAAGCTGCCTTCCGCCTGATGCGCGCGGCGGCCAAGCCGATGATGAAGGCGCGCTTCGGGCGCATCATTTCGATCACCTCGGTGGTCGGGGTCACCGGCAACCCGGGCCAGGCCAACTATGTCGCGTCGAAAGCCGGCCTGATCGGCATGTCGAAGGCGATGGCCCAGGAACTGGCGACGCGCGGAATCACGGTCAATTGCGTCGCGCCGGGCTTCATGACCTCGGCGATGACCGACGCGCTGAGCGACCAGCAGCGGGAGGGCATCCTGTCGAAGATCCCTACGGGTGCGATGGGCACTGGCGACGATATCGCTGCGGCGGTGGTCTATCTGGCGAGCCGTGAAGCGGGGTACGTCACGGGGCAGACACTGCACGTGAATGGCGGGATGGCGATGCCCTAAGCGCCCTGCTGAGCGCGACGCCGAGGATGGCGAGCGCGCTCATCAGGCCGAGCGGGATGCTGGTGTAGAGAGCCGTCGTCCGCGCGATCAGCGGCGCGATCCAGCAGAGGGCGAGGATCGGCCGCTCCCAGTCGCGCCAGCCGTGCTGCTCTCCGTCCTTCCACAGGAAAGCGATTCCGGCGAGCAGGACGACGAGATCGTAGTCGAGTACGTAAGGCGTCGCGATGATCGCGGCGGCGGTGACCGCGGCATTGCGGAGCATCGGGCGGCCGCGCATCGCCAGCCAGATCGAAGCCCCGATAGCGGCGATGCTGAACATTGCTTGCACCGCGTACGAGGGTTGCACCGGCAAGCCCCAAGCGCGCACCGCGGCGAACGGCGAGACCAGCTTGTACCAGCCGGTGGTGCCGGCCTCGATGACCACGCGCTTGGTCAGCGGCAGGCTGTCGATGAAGCTGTGCCATGGCGCAGGACCCCAGATGGCGACGGTGATCGCGATGAGGACGAGCGACGACACCGCGCCGCCGGCAATCGCCCGCCACTGCCGCGCGAATAGCAGGACCGGTGGGATGACCAGTGCGAATTGCGGCTTGTAGAGCAGGCATCCGAAGAGCAGCCCGGCCACGAACGGCCGCCGGTCGAGCAGGGCGAGGCCGCCACCGAGCAGCAGCGCCGTGAGGAAGCCGTTCTGCCCATGGGTGAGGCACACCAGCACGACCGGCGCGCCGAGCACGAACAGCCGGCCGTCGCGGCGGTCGAGGAAGCGCTGGCCAGCGACCGCCAGCGGACCGAGTGTCACGACCTGCCACAGCACCAGCGCCGTCACGTAGGGCAGGAAGGCGAGCAGAGACGCGACCAGCAGGAAGGGCGGGGGGTAATGCCAGCCGTAGAGCTCGACCGTCTTTGATTGATGCAGTTGCTGCTGGACCGCGAAGTGCGTCGGCCAGTCCCACACCCGCGCGGCCTGTCCATCGAGGGCCATCCGGCCCGCGGTCCAGACCTGCGAGAAGTCGGTGCCGAGCGGACGGCCGACGGCGTCGAGCGTGCCGTTACTGGTCAGGAACAACCAGGCGACGGTGGCGACCGTCACGCTGAGACTGGCGGCCGCGACCAGCCGCGCCCGATCCGCCGTCAGCCAATTCCCCGAACGAATGCTCCCCATGCCCCTTCCTAGAGACGAACGGACGGCGGGCCACATCCCTTGTCGTCGCGAAAGCGACCCCTATATCGCCGGGCGAAACATCAACCGGTCCCGGGGCAATCGGGACCAAAACAGGCGCGTATTGAGAGGGACGATTTATGGGAAAAGTGATCGGGATTGACCTCGGCACGACCAACAGCTGCGTCGCGGTCATGGAGGGCGGGAAGCCAAAGGTTATCGAAAACAGCGAGGGCGCACGCACGACCCCGTCGGTCGTCGCGTTCACCAAGGACGGCGAGCGACTGATCGGCCAGCCGGCCAAGCGCCAGGCGGTGACCAATCCCGACAACACCATCTTCGCGGTGAAGCGCCTGATCGGGCGCCGGTTCGATGACCCGATCACCAAGAAGGACACCGAGCTGGTCCCTTACAAGATCGTCAAGGGCGCGAACGGCGACGCGTGGGTCGCGGCCGGCGGCAAGGATTATTCGCCGTCGCAGATCAGCGCCTTCACGCTTCAGAAGATGAAGGAAACCGCCGAGGCCTATCTCGGCGAGACGGTCACCCAGGCGGTCATCACCGTCCCGGCCTATTTCAACGACGCCCAGCGCCAGGCGACCAAGGACGCCGGCCAGATCGCGGGCCTCGAGGTGCTGCGCATCATCAACGAGCCGACCGCGGCGGCGCTGGCCTATGGCCTCGAGAAGAACGACGGCAAGACGATCGCGGTTTATGACCTTGGCGGCGGTACGTTCGACGTGTCGGTCCTCGAAATCGGTGACGGCGTGTTTGAGGTGAAGTCGACCAACGGCGACACCTTCCTTGGCGGCGAAGACTTCGACGCCAAGATCGTCGAGTTCCTTGCCGACAAGTTCAAGGCGAAGGAGAACATCGACCTCCGCACCGATCGCCTTGCCCTGCAGCGCCTGAAGGAAGCCGCGGAGAAGGCGAAGATCGAGCTGTCATCGGCCCAGTCGACCGAGATCAACCAGCCATTCATCACCGCCCGCATGGAAGGCGGAGCGACCACGCCGCTGCACCTGGTCGAAACGATCACCCGCGCCGATCTTGAAAAGCTGGTCCAGGGCCTGATCGACCGCACCAAGGAGCCGATGAAGAAGGCGCTGGCCGATGCGGGCCTGAAGGCCAGTGACATCGACGATGTCGTGCTGGTCGGCGGCATGACCCGCATGCCGCGCGTGCGTGAAGTGGTGAAGGAATTCTTCGGCAAGGAACCGCACATCGGCGTCAACCCGGACGAAGTCGTCGCCATGGGCGCCGCGATCCAGGCCGGCGTGCTCCAGGGCGACGTCAAGGACGTGCTGCTGCTCGACGTCACCCCGCTATCGCTGGGCATCGAGACGCTGGGCGGCGTGTTTACCCGCATGATCGATCGCAACACGACGATCCCGACCAAGAAGTCGCAGACCTTCTCGACCGCCGACGACAACCAGAACGCGGTGACCATCCGCGTTTTCCAGGGCGAGCGCGAAATGGCGGCGGACAACAAGTCGCTGGGCCAGTTCGACCTGGTCGGAATCCCGCCGGCGCCGCGCGGCGTGCCGCAGATCGAAGTAACGTTCGACATCGACGCCAACGGCATCGTCAACGTCCACGCCAAGGACAAGGGCACGGGCAAGGAACAGCAGATCCGCATCCAGGCCTCGGGCGGGCTTAGCGACGCCGACATCGAAAAGATGGTGAGCGAAGCCGAGCAGTTCGCCGAAGAGGACAAGAAGCGGCGCGCCGGGGCCGAAGCCAAGAACCAGGCCGAGAGCCTGATCCACTCGACCGAGAACCAGCTCAAGGAGCATGGCGACAAGGTCGACGCCGGCCTCAAGTCTGAGATCGAAACGGCCATCGCCGAAGCCAGGACTGCGGTCGAGGGCGGCGACGCCGATGCGATGACGCAGAAGAGCGAGGCGCTGGCGCAGGTCGCGATGAAGCTTGGCCAGGCGATCTACGAGAAGACTCAGGCCGAAGGCGGCGCCGATGCCACCACGGCGTCGGCCAATGCTGGCGAGTCTTCCGAAGCCAAGGCCGACGAGGACGTGGTCGACGCCGAATTTTCGGAAGTCGACGACGAAAACAAGGGCTGATAGGACGTGAAGAACGCGGCGCCGGTCTCCCTTCTTAGGGCCCCGGCGCCGCTTCTTCTATTCAAGGGACCGTGATGGTCAGCGAAGACTATTACGAACTGCTCGGCGTTGCGCGCGACGCCGACGGGGCGACGATCAAATCGGCTTTCCGGCGCCTGGCGATGGAGTGTCATCCCGACCGCCATGGCGGCTGCACCGACAAGGAAGCCAAGTTCAAGTCGCTGAACGAGGCCTATGATTGCCTGAAGGATCCGCAGAAGCGCGCGGCCTACGACCGGTTCGGCCATGCCGCGTTCCAGAACGGGGGCGGCGGCAGCCCGTTCGGGCAGGGCAATGGCGCGGGCTTCGACGGCTTCTCCGACATTTTTTCGTCGATCTTCGGCGAATTCATGGACCCACGTGCGCAGCAGGCCAACGCGGCGCGCGGCTCCGACCTGCGTTATGACCTCGACCTGACGCTTGAGGAGGCGTTCGCGGGGTCGGAGCAGACGATCCAGATCGATGCGCTTGCGACCTGCGAGCCGTGCGAAGGGCGCGGCAGCAAGGGCGATAGCCGTCCGCAGCGATGCGCGACCTGCAACGGGCACGGAAAAGTCCGTGCCCAACAGGGCTTTTTCGTCGTCGAACGCGGCTGTCCGGCGTGCCTGGGGTCGGGCGAGACGATCGCCGACCCCTGTCCAACTTGTCACGGCGAGGGCCGTGCGCTGAAGCGCCGAAAGATCAGCGTCAACGTGCCGGCCGGCGTCGATGAAGGAACGCGCATCCGTGTCGCCAACGAGGGCGAGGCGGGGGTTCGCGGGGCACAGTCGGGCGACCTTTACCTCTTCGTCCACATGAAGCGGCACCAGCTGTTCGAGCGCGAGGGGACGACGCTGGTCGCCGAAGCGCCAATCAGCTTCTCGACTGCCGCGCTCGGCGGGTCGATCGAAATCCCCGGCATTGACGGCGCCAAGATCGAACTCAAGATTCCGGCCGGTATCCAGTCAGGCGAGACGCTGCGTCAGCGCGGGCGGGCATGAGCCTGCTCAACAGTCGCGGCCGCGGCGACCTGATGGCGCGCATCCTGGTCGAAACGCCGACCAAGCTGACGAAAGAGCAGCGCGCGATCCTGGAACAGTATCGAGAGACCGAGACAGGCGACGAATGCCCGGCAAGCAAGGGCTTCTTCGCTCGCGCGCGGAAGATCTTCGAAGGCTAGGCCTGGTTTTCGAACAGCGTGGGAAGCTGCCGGCTGAGGCTGTTCAGCGTGTAGGGTTTCTGGATGACGATACGGGGCGGTGCGCCTCCGGCAGCTGCGCCTGCTCGCCATAGCCGGTCGCGAACACGAACGGTATGCCGATGTCGTTGAGGCGGTCAGCAATAGCGAAGCTGTTGTGATCGCCGAGGTTGATGTCGAGCACGGCAAGGTCGGGCGGCGAGGTCTCGATGGCCAGGATCGCTCCCGACACATTGCCCTCGGTGATGACATCGCGAGCGCCGAGACGGCGCAGGATGTCCTCGGCGTCGAGGGCGATGATCAGGCTGTCCTCGACCAGGAGAACCCGCTTACCGGAGAGCAACGTCGAATTGACGTTGCTGGCGCTTTCGACCGGCTCGGCGAACTGGATTTGCGGACTGTTGCGGAGCGGTGGCGTTTCGGCGGCGATATGCTGCGCCGGGATCATGAACCGCGCCTTGAGGCCGTCCTTGTCGAAATCGAGGTCGGAGGTTCCGCCAAGATCGTACGGCACGCTGTGCTGGATGATCGTCGTGCCGAAGCCGCGGCGCTTGGGTTCCTCGACCTTTGGGCCGCCGCTCTCGATCCAGTCGATGAGGACGTTTCCGGATTTGTCCTTGTCGCAGACGATATGGACGTTGCCGCCATTCGACAGGCTGCCATATTTGGTCGAGTTGGTGACCAGCTCATGGATCACGAGAGCCATCGTCGAGTAGGCCTGCGGATTGAGCATGATGTGGCAGCCATCGGTCGTGATGCGATGGACGTCGGCCTGAAGGAAAGCGGCTGCTTCCGCGTCGATCAGGCTCTGGAACGCGCCGGGACCCCATTGGTCGTCCGTGATCTGGTTATGGGCACGGGCGAGGGCGTGGACCCGGCGGTCGATGACCGACACGAAATCCTCGACCGACGCGCCTTCGGGAGGGCGTGACTGGCGGATAAGACCCCGGATCAACGCCAGAATGTTGCGCACGCGGTGGTTGAGCTCGGCGATCAGCAGGTCCTGGCGGGCGGTCGCGCGCTGCCGCTCCACGCTCGCTTCGTCGGCGAGGCGGAGAACAACCTCGATTAGCGTCGCCCGAAGCGTTTCGGCGACCCGGATTTCGGAAGGAGTGAACGGCTCCGACCGGCCCTGCACCAGTTCCTTCCATTCCTCGAAGCTTTGGCGCGGCGTGAGGCGCGGACCGTTCGGCCCATATTCGACCGGCTTGTGCGGATCGCCGGCCCAGCGCACCGACCGTACCCGTTCCGACCGGAAGAGGATGACATAGTCGCGGGGGTTGCGGCTGATCGGGAGCGACATCATCCCCGATGCCACCGATTCGAACCGAGCTGCGTCGGGTACCAGGTCGGCGATGCGATCGGTGGCGAAAACCTTGCCCGCGGCAGCGGCGTTGAGCGCGTTGACGATCGCCGCCACTCCGCGCGTGTCGGGCGTCTGTCCCGACATGGCGTAATTGCCGTTGATCCACACAGCGACCCCGTCCGCCGGGATGGCGTGCGTCAAAATGTCGGACAGCCAAGCCGGATCGTTGAGCAGGGTTTCGTCCGACGCTACTGCGCCCAGCAGCTGGTCGGAAATATCGCGGGCACGACGTTCGTAGTCGACGGTCTGCTGACGGATGCGGCTTTCGATCCGCATTGCGAACATCTGCGCGAACAGTTCGGCCACCGAACGCCGTTCGAACCCGGGACAGCGCGGGCTGTAATGGTGGCAGGCGATGAGGCCCCACAATTCGCCTTCGACCAGGATCGAAATCGACATCGACGCGCGCACGCCCATGTTGCGCAGATATTCGATGTGAATTGGCGATACCGAGCGAAGTACCGACAGGGACAGGTCGATCGGCTTCTTGTGTTCGTCGAGCGGCGGGACGATCGGCACCGGCTTCGCATCGATATCCGTGATCACGCGCAACAGCGCACGCTTGTAAAGCGCGCGGGCCTGCACCGGTATGTCGGTGTGGGGGTAGTGGAGGCCAAGGAAACTGCCGATGCCGCTCTTGACGTGTTCGGCGACGACTTCGCCCGAACCGTCGGGCTCGAAGCGATAGACCATGACCCGGTCGAACCCGGTCAGGGCGCGCACCTGGCGGGCGCCTTCGTTGAAAAAGGCGGCGAGGTCGGTGGCCTGGTCGAGGCGGCCGATCATCCCGCGGACGGTGCCGGTGGCATCGCCGTAGTCGCGCTCGCTTGAAGGCTCGGCCTCGACGATGACCTTCCCGTTCGACATGTGGACAGCGACATCGAAGGGGTCGCCGTCCTCGACCAACGCCAGGCGGAAGACGCGTTCGACCGCATCGTCGCCACGTAGTAGCGACAGCCGATTGCGCAGCGAGTGGATCGCCTCCCCGGTGAATAGGGTCGACATCGGCTGGCCGACCAGTTGTTCGGGGAGGTGTCGAGGAAGTCGCCGATGTTCGCCGACACCGCCGACACGATCCAGTCGGTCGACAGGGCGATCAGGAAGCCGATCGGCTGGATTGCGCCCAGCAAGTGGATCGGCTCGCGATCGCAGTTCGTCAAATCGACGTTGAAGTCAGCTTCGCTCATGGACGCGGCACCGTAACAGCTTGTTCGAAACAGGCGAATGTAGCCTTGGCCGCATCGCCCGCCCGGGAAAGTGAGGCGCCGGAGTAGAGGAATTGATCGAGCGTCGCAATGAAGCGCCGCCATCGTCCGCTCTCCTGCGGCGCGGACAGGAACCTGTGCGGAAGGGTGTCGCCAACGGCGCGCTTCAACACGGCGCCGCCAAGGCGCGACCCTTCGAGGACATAGAGACCGCCAAGCAGGGCATCGTCGTTGGCGTAGGCTGGCGCTGCGACTGGTGCAGGGACAGTCAGCCCAAGGTCGGCCAGGTCCGCGACCAGGGCGTCCCGCCGGCGGTGGGTCGGCCAGTCCGCCACCAGCCTCGCCGCGCCAGCCCGGTCGAGCGCTTCCTCGATCGGCAGGAACGCGGCGGCGTGGGCGGTCAGGAAACGGCCATAGTCGCCAGGGTCGGCCAGGTCGTAGCCGGAGAAATGGGAGTCGAGTTGGTCGTGAGCATCGCGCGTCGCCGCCCTTAAGGCAGCGTGGGCGGTCAAGCGCTGTCCCCGAAGACCCGCGCGAAAATCGTGTCGATCCGCTTGAGGTGGTAGCCGAGGTCGAACAGGCCCTCGAGCTCGTCGTTTGACAAGCGCGAAGTGACCTCGGGATCTGCCTTGAGCAGGTCGAGCAATTGGAGCTGGCCGTCGGATTCCCACACCCGCATGGCGTTGCGCTGGACCAGCGCATAGCTGTCTTCGCGGCTGAGGCCGGCCTGGGTGAGGGCGAGAAGCACGCGCTGGGAATGAATGAGCCCGCCCATTCGATCCATGTTGCGTTGCATACGGTCCGGATAGACCAGCAATTTGTCGACGACGCTGGTGAGGCGGGCCAGCGCGAAGTCCAGCGTGATGCAGGCATCGGGGCCGATGAACCGCTCCACCGACGAATGGCTGATGTCCCGTTCATGCCACAGCGCGACATTCTCCATCGCCGGGACGACCGCAGACCGGACGACGCGGGCAAGGCCGGTGAGGTTCTCGGTCAGCACCGGGTTGCGCTTGTGCGGCATTGCCGACGAGCCCTTCTGCCCGGGCGAGAAATATTCCTCCGCTTCGAGCACCTCGGTGCGCTGCAGGTGGCGAATTTCGACCGCGAGCCGCTCGATCGACGAGGCGATGACGCCGAGCGTCGCGAAGAACATGGCGTGGCGGTCGCGCGGGATGACCTGGGTCGAGGTCGGCTCGGGCGACAGGCCGAGCTCGGCCGCGACATGGGCCTCGATCGCGGGATCGATATTGGCAAAGGTACCGACCGCGCCGCTGATGGCGCAGGTGGCGATATCGTCGCGGGCGGCGACGAGGCGGGTGCGGCAGCGGTCGAACTCGGCATAGGCCTGGGCAAGCTTGAGGCCGAAGGTGACCGGCTCGGCATGGATGCCGTGGCTTCGGCCGATGGTCGCGGTCATCTTGTGTTCGATGGCGCGGCGCTTGAGCACATCGAGCAGCGCGTCGAGGTCGTCGAGCAGCAGGTCGGCGGATTGCTTGAGCTGCACCGCTAGCGAGGTGTCGAGCACATCGCTGGACGTCATGCCCTGGTGAAGCCAGCGCCGCTCCGGCCCCAGCTTCTCGCCGGCCCAGGTCAGGAAGGCGATGACGTCATGCTTGGTCACCGCCTCGATCGCGTCGATCGCCGGCACGTCGATCTCGCCGAGGACATCGGCGTCATAGGCGTTGCGGATGGTCGCGGCGTCGTCGGCCGGGATCATGCCGATCTTGCCCATCGCCTCGGCGGCGAACACCTCGATCGCCCACCAGATCTTGTAGCGGTTTTCGGACGACCAGATGGCGGTCATGGCGGGGCGGGAATAGCGAGGAACCATGGCGCGAGCGGCTAGCAGGGCGGGCGCCGCATTCAATCGACGAGAAGCTAATGTCCGCTTTGGGTGGAAAACGGACATTAGATGCCTTGGCGAAGGGACCCTGCGTCGACCTCGTCCGATCCCATATGTTTCACGAAGGCATTGCGGATGCTTCTGCGATAGCCTTGCGCAGTTGCGCTGCTAGGGTCCCATCCTTCGGCTCGTAACACCGCATCAACAAACTGCTCTGCGCGAACGGGTCCTTGTTCGGGAAGGTACATTTCAACCTTCGTAGGCACGCCGTCGATAACGGTTCCACAGAACCCCAGACCAACACAGACCTCCCGCATTAGCTTGTCGTATGCTTTGTTCATGCGGGCAGCCTAGCGTTAGCACTAATGTCCGCAATGGGTCGAAGTCGGACACTACGTTGTCTGCTCAAATCAGGCCCATGGCCCTCAAGCTGCTGCGGCCATTCGCGCCGACGATGACGTGGTCGTGCACCGTGATCTTCATGTGGCGGCCGGCGTCGACCAGGTCGCGGGTCAGGCGGATGTCCTGCTGGCTGGGCGAGGGGTCGCCGCTGGGGTGGTTGTGGACGATGATGATCGCGGTGGCGCCTAGAGCGATGGCGCGGGCGATGACCTCGCGCACATGCACCGACGCCTCGTCGACGCTGCCGCTCCACATCGCCTCGTTGGCGATCAGCATGTTTCTTGCGTTGAGGAACAGCACCCGCACCTGCTCGATCGACAGATGCGCCATGGTGACGTGGAGATAATCGCCTAGCGCGTCCCAACTCGACAGGATCGGCATCGCCTCGACCCGTGTTTCCAGCAGCCGCTCCGAGGTGGCCGAGGCAATCTTGAGCGCGGCGATGACGGTATCGCTAAGGCCCTCGCGGCGGAGCGCCTCGACGTCGGCGCCGAGCAGCCGGCCGATCCCGCCGAAGCGGGCGATCAGCGCCTTGGCCTGCGCCTTGGTGTCGCGACGGGGGATGGCGAGGGCGAGAAGATATTCGACCAGCTCATGATCCAGCAGTGCCCGCCCGCCGCCGTCGAACAGCCGCTGCCGAAGCCGCGCGCGGTGACCGCTGGAATCGGTGGGGGACGCATCACGCTCACTCATTCGGCGCACGCTAGGGGTGGCTCGTCGCGGCGACAAGCGCCACCGTAACAGATACGGAACGGTCTGGATTGCGAGCGGTTGTGAGCCAAGCATGAGTGAGCGCAAGGATGATGGGCCGCTGGAGGAGGTCGCGGAAGAACTTGGTGAGGCGGGCCTCGCCGAGCCTACTGTCGTCCGCCATCGCGGCCACTGGCATCGTGTCTGGCGGATCACCCGCCTCGGCCTGATCGTTATCCTCATCCTCGCCGTCGTAGCCGCCGTCGGCCTGTGGATCGCGCGCAAGCCGATCGCCAACAACGTTCTGGCCAAGGAGCTGGAGAATCGCGGGGTGCAGGCGACCTACCGCCTAGACCGCGTGGGCCTGCGGACGCAGGAGGTCAGCAACCTCGTCATCGGCGATCCCCGGAATCCTGACCTGACGGCGGACAAGGCGGTCATCCAGCTTCGCGTGCTGCTCACCGGATCCGTGGAAGTATACCGGATTGTCGCGCGCGGCGTCCGGCTGCAGGGCCGGGTGGTTGGCGGCAAGGTCAGCTGGGGCGAGGTCGACAAGCTGCTTCCGCCGCCGAGCGGCAAGCCCTTCACCCTTCCCAATATCGTCGTCGATGTCGCCGACACGCAGATCGGTTTGCAGACGCCCTATGGGAAGATCGGCGGGGCGGTGATCGGCGCGGGCAACCTCAGCGGCGGGTTCCGCGGGCGGCTGGCGGTATCGGCGCCGTCGCTTCGGCCGGGCAAGTGCACCGTCACCGGCCTCAAGTCGAACGTCGCCATTTCCGTAGACGCCCGGCGTCCGCATGTCGTCGGCCCGGTCGCCGCGACCAGCTTCGCCTGTCCGCAAAGCCGTTTGGCGCTGGCGGCGCCACGGATGGAGATCGACAGCCGGTTCAGCGAGGCATTCGGAAGCTTCGACGGCAAGGGCCGGATGAGCTTCGCGTCGCTGGTCGCCGGCGCCAACGGCCTGGCCAACGCGACCAGCAACCTGACCTTCAAGGGCACACCGACCGACATTTCCGGCCGGATCGACGTCGCTGCCCAGCGGGCACGGCTGGCCCAGATCTTTGCCGACCGGACGCGGCTCGACGGGCGCTATCACCTGGCGGCAGCTCGCGGCTCGCTCGAGTTCGCGGCGGCCTATGGCGCGTCGGGGGTTACACTTGACCCGGCAATGACCCGCGGCTTCACCGGCCCGCTGATGAAGGCGGCGGGAACCCCGATCGGACCGATTGCCACCGGCATTGCCCGCGCCGTCGACGGGGCGGCGCGTAATTTCAACGTCGCCGGGCGGCTGGTGGCCGTGAACCGGCCCGGCTCCGGCGGCGTACGGATCGAGACCGCCCGGGTCGACGCGCCGGGCGGGGCGCGTGCAACGGTCGCCGGCGGGGACGGCATCACCTATTACTGGCCATCGGGGCGGCTGCGCCTCGACGGCGACGTCGATGTGAGCGGCGGCGGGCTGCCCACCGCCCAGGTTTCCCTGTCCTCGCCGCGTGCCGGGGCGGGATCAGCGGCACCGCCCGGATCGCGCCGTACGAGGCCGGGGCGCGCGGCTAGCGCTGGCCCCGGTGTATTTCGCGGCGCAGCCGAGTGGCGCCACCAACGTCCAGACGGTGGCCGTGCTCGACGGTCCGATCGCTTCCGGCCGAGTGACCGGCCTCAGGGTGCCGATCAATGGCACCTTCGGCGCCAATGGCGGGCTTCAGATCGGGCGCGGCTGCGTCGATACGCGCTTTTCGGCCTTGCAGGTCGGGGCGCTACGCCTGGGCGCGGCGCGCTTCCCGATCTGTCCGACGCGTGGACCGGCGATCGTCACACAGGCGCCGGGCGGTTCCATCAGGCTCGGTGCGCAGACCAATAATTTGCGGCTTCAGGGCACGCTTGGCCGCTCCCCGTTCCTGCTCAATGCGGCGCGGCTGGCGATCTTGGGCGAGCGTTCGTTCGAGACGACGCGCCTTGCCGTCCGGCTTGGCCGTGCCTCCTCGCCCGTCGCTATCGATGCCGAAACGTTGCGCGGCGATTTCCGCGGCAAGGGTGTCGGCGGCAGCTTCGGCGGGATGAAAGCGACCATCGGCACCGTGCCGCTGCTGCTCAGCGATTCGTCGGGCGACTGGTCGTTCGATAACAATCGGTTGGCGCTGAATGGCGGCGTGACGGTCAGCGACCGCAACGAAAATCCGCGCTTCTACCCGCTGCGCAGCGACGACATGCGCCTGACCTTGGCAGACAATGTCATTCGCGCCAACGGGCGGCTGGTCCATCCCGATTCCAGGACCCCGGTGACCGACGTCACGATCGAGCATCGCCTGTCCAGCGGCGATGGCGAGGCCGTGCTGGACGTGCCCGGCATCCGGTTCAACAACGGCTTCCAGCCCGAACAGCTCACCCGGCTGACCGAGGGGGTCATCGCGCTGGTCACGGGCAGCGTGAACGGTCGCGGGCGGATCGCGTGGAGCGGCAGCGGCAAGGTCGATTCGTCCGGTGCCTTCAATGTCGTCGATACCGATTTCGCGGCGCCGTTCGGACCGGTCACCGGGCTCAATACCACGGTCAACTTCACCGACCTGCTGGCGATCGAGACCGCGCCGAACCAGGTCGCGACGGTCGCGTCGATCAACCCCGGCATCATCGTCGAGAACGGCACGATCCGGTACCAGCTGCTCCGGGACCAGCTGGTGAAGGTGGAGCGGGGCGAATGGCCCTTCATGGGCGGCAAGCTGATCCTGCAGGAAACCATCCTCAACTTCGCCCGGCCGACCGCCAAGCGGCTGACGTTCGAGGTGGTCGGGCTTGATGCCAAGACGTTTGTAACGACGCTGGGCTTTGCCGAAATCAGCGCCACTGGCGTGTTCGACGGCGTCCTGCCGATGGTCTTCGACGAAAGCGGCGGCCGGATCGTCGGCGGCCGACTGGACAGCCGTGAGGGCGGCGGGACGCTGAGCTATAATGGTGTCGTCAACCGCGCGAACATCGGCATGTTCGGCGGCCTAGCGTTCGATGCGTTGCGCAGCCTGCGCTTCCGCTCGATGGTCATCCGCCTTGACGGCTATCTCGATGGCGAATTCGCGACTCGGCTGACGATCGACCAGGTCGCGCTGGGCGATGCGACCAAGACCCAGCGGTTCCTGAAGTCGATCAATCGCATCCCGTTCAAGTTCAACGTGACGATCAAGGGCCCATTCCGCGCCCTGATCGCGACCGCCAAGAGCTTCCGCGACCCGCGCACCGTCATTTCGGACGCGCTGCCAGTGCCGCTGGACGAGGTGCCCGGCATCGTCACCGAGGTGCGGCGCCAGGAAGAAAGCCAGACCCAGACGCAGACGCCGGTCAACGAGCAGGTCGACGTCGCGCCACCCCCCGACCAGGATGCGAAGTGAGGAGTAAGGCCATGAACATAGCCACGGTGCCCAAGGCCCTGGCGGCGACAGCGCTGCTGCTGCCGCTGGGCGGGTGCATATCGGTCAAGACGCCGGAAAAACCGATCGAGATCAACCTCAACGTCAACATCAAGCAGGAAGTGCTGGTGCGCCTACAGCGCGACGTCGAGCAGATCATCAACCAGAATCCCGACGCCTTCCCGACGACGCCGGCGCCGGGAAATCGCTGAACATGGCGCGATTCCTCGCCGTCGCGACCGTCGCTGCGTCGCTCTCCCTCGGTGCAGCGCCGGCGGCCGCGCAGAGCAGCCCCGCCATTGCCGCGGCGCGAGCGTCGGGCGTCGTGGGCGAACGTTATGACGGGTACCTTGGCCTTGCCGCCGGGTCCGGCGACAACCTGCGCAAGATCGTCGGCGCGGTGAACATCAAGCGGCGCTCGCTTTACTCGCAGCTCGCGGCACGGCGGGGGGTCAGTCCGTCAGAGGTCGGAATCACCGCAGCGTGCCAGCTGTTCGCACGCGTTGCGGTGGGCGAAGTCTACATGCTGCAGGACGGGATCTGGCGCCGCCGTGGTCCGGGACAAGGCGCGCCGCGGCCGGATTACTGCGGCTAGGGCCGCTCGAAACTGTCCCGCCATTCGGGCTTCATCGCCGCGATCCACGACGGCTCGATCGCGTAGGCCACTTCATAGTCACCCTCCGCGTACGGACCGGCGACATAGGGGTCGGCGAGGAATCGTAGCCGGTCGAATTTGCCGTCATTGTCGGTGTCGGCCGGGATCACCGAAATGTCGGACAGCGGCGGGCAAATGTCGAATTCGCCGCCGATCCGCTCGCCCTGGCGCCGTTCGAGGCGCGCCTGCTCGATCCCCTTGCACCACGGCCCGTTAAGCAGGGCGGTAAAGTCGGACGCCTTGGCGAAAAGGTCGGACGCCTTCATCTCGCGGTTGGCCTTGCGATCCCACAGCAGCGCGGTTCTCCCATGGTTGGGATGGGCGCCGCCGGTGAACACCGAGGTGGTCGCGACCAGGCTGAGCAGGGCAGGGGATTGGCCCGCGGTGGACCAGCTTCGTTCGAAGCTGTGATTGTTGAAGTCGACGCCGATGCCCTTGCGGCTTTTTTCATCTTCCTGCGCCGTGGCGACCGCTTGCTTGTGGGCGCTGTCCATGTCCCTGGTGAATCGCTCGACCAGCGCCGGGATGGCGGCGGCTTCGGCCGGCCATTCGTAGCTGAAGTCGAGCAGCGGCGTTTTCTCCTCGCGCGAGAAAGCCCGGCCCGGTTCGGGTGCGGTGGGCGATTTCGCCACTTCGCCATTCTGCATCTTCTCGATTTTTTCGCGGGTTTCCGGCGAATGACAACCGCCGGTGAGGAGGATCGCGGCGGCGACCAAGGCGTGCGGGACGGGCTTCATGCGCAGTGGTGTGCCACGGGCGCGACGCAAGGCCAAGATGCGTCCCTTGGAGCGGTTGACTTGGCAGGCGGCGGTTCATAAAGGGGCGGCGCCTTGGCGGGTTGGTTGGCCGCCATGTTCCATGCCTTTCGCGCCCGCTTTTCCAAAGGGTTGGCGCTTAGCTGCGGGAGACTGGATCATGGCAGACGAACAATCCGGGCAGGAACCGATCAAGGCCCCGCAGGATGCACGGCTCGATTCGCTGGAACAGCGTCTCGAGCAGGCGCAGGCCCGCGAGGCGGAACGGACGGGTGGACCGATCAAGGCCGATGCCAACGAGCAACTCGGCCAGCGCGTCCTCTCCCTGTTGATCGGCGGCCTTGCCGGCGGTGCACTGATCGGCTGGTTGTTCGACCGGCTGTTCGGAACGGGACACCTGCTCCTGGTCGTGATGATGGTGCTTGGCACCGTCGGCGGCTTCTGGAGCATCTTCAAGCTGGTGAACCGGCGGCCATAGGCCTGCCGGGCGTTTGGACTAGAGGGACTACGACGTGGCCGCAGAATCGGGCAAGATCGATCCGATGCATCAATTCCGGATCGAACCGCTGTTCGGTCAGGATTGGTCGATCGCCGGCCACAACATCGCCTTCACCAACTCCGCCCTGTGGATGGCGGTGACCTTTGCAGCGTTGTGGGGCTTCATGCTGATGGGCATGCAGCGCAAGCTGGTCCCCGGCCGCTGGCAGATGGCGGTCGAAAGCATGACCGGCTTCATCACCAACATGATGGACACCAACATCGGACCGGCCGGCCGCCGCTTCGTGCCGTGGGTCTTCTCGCTGTTCATGTTCATCCTGTTCGCCAACCTGCTCGGCATGCTGCCGGTGGCGCTGGTCGGGCTTCACCCCTTCGCGGTGACCGCGCAGCTGACCGTGACCGGCGTCCTTGCCGTCGTCAGCTTCGCGATCGTGCTGGTGGTCGGTTTCGCCAAGCACAAGCTGCACTTCTTCTCGCTGTTCGTGCCGCACGGCACGCCGCCGGTGATGGTCCCGCTGATCTTTCTGGTGGAGCTGCTCAGCTTTCTCGTTCGCCCGTTCAGCCTTGGTCTGCGACTGTTCGTCGCGATCATGGCCGGCCACATCCTGATGGAAGTGCTGGCGGGCTTCGTCATCAACGGCGCTAACGCCGACGCGCTGTGGGTTTTCCCGGTCGTCAGCATTCCCAGCTTCCTGCTGATGATCGCCATCACGCTGCTCGAAATCCTGGTCAGCGCGATCCAGGCCTACGTTTTCGCCCTGCTCACGTCGCTGTACCTCAACGACGCGATCAACCTTCACTAAGCAACTGTTTTTCCTAGGGAGTTTTTAACATGGACGCTAATGCTGCAAAGCTTCTCGGTGCCGGCCTCGCGGCGATCGGCGTGGGCATGGCCGCGCTCGGCGTGGGCAACGTCTTCGGCTCGTTCCTCGAAGGCGCGCTGCGCAACCCGGGTGCCGCCGACGGCCAGCAGGGCCGCCTGTTCATCGGCTTCGCCGCCGCCGAACTTCTCGGCCTGCTGGCGTTCGTCGTCGCGATGATCCTGCTGTTCGTCGCCTAACCGACGTCCAACGGAACCTTAGGGTCGGCCATGCCGCAAATTGCCCAACTGGGTGAAGTCTACGCGTCGCAGCTATTCTGGCTGTTCGTGTTCTTCGGTGCGATTTTCCTCGTGATTGGCCTGGGCATGCTTCCCAAGATCCAGTCTACGGTGGATTCGCGCGACGCGCAGATTGCGGCCGACCTCAAGGCCGCGGAGGGCGCCCGCGAGGCGGCCGACCGGCTTGAGGAAGAATATCGCATCGCGATGGACAAGAGCCGGGCGGAAGCCGCTCGGCTCGCTGCCGAGGCCAAGGACAAGGCCGCCAAGGCGACCGAGAAGTCGGTGGCCAAGGCTGACGAGGGCATCAACCTGTCGCTGGACCAGGCGCTGGCCCGTATCGGCGAGGCCCGCCAGGCTGCCCAGGGTGAGATCGAGGCGGTTGCCGCCGAAGCCGCCCAGGCGATGGTCGAGCGTGTCGCCGGCCTGAAGGTCGACCCGGCGGCTGCCCGCGCTGCGGTCGCGAAGGAACTGGTCCATGGCTGAGCCGACGACTAACGGCGACGTCGCCGAGACGCACGGCGCGGCGGAAACGCACGCCGGCACCGAGGCGCACGCCGCTCCGGCGATCTTTGGAGTCGCCACCGCCCCGGTGGTGGTCGCGCTGGCGATGGCGATCGTCATCGGCATCCTCGTGTTCTGCAAGGTGCCGGCTGCGATCGGCAAAAGCCTGGACAAGAAGATCGCGGCAATCCGCGAGCAACTCGCCGAAGCCGAGGCGTTGCGCAAGGATGCCGAGGCGCTGAAGGCCGAGTATGAAGCCAAGTCGAAGGCGGCTGACGCGGACGCGACCGCGATTGTCGAACGGGCCGAAGCTGACGCCAAAGCCATCGTCGCCAAGGCGAGCGCCGATGCAAAGGCGCTGGTCGCTCGGCGTCAGGCCATGGCAGAAGCCAAGATCGCGGCCGAAGAGCGTGCCGCGATCGACGAACTTCGCGCGACCGCCGCGAAGGCCGCGACCGCCGCCGCGACCAAGCTGATTGCCGAGCGCAACGACGACAATGCCGACAAGGCGATCGTCGATCAGGCGATTGCCGGCCTCGGCCGCTAAACGTCTCATTCGAGATTAAGGAAAGGCCCGGTGGGACGATCCCCGCCGGGCCCTTTTTCGTTAAATGTTAAGCTTGCTGCTGGTGCTGTCCGCCCGGCGCGCTGACGCCTTCGAGCGCGGTCTGCGCTGCGGAGGACTGGGCCTCGCGGCTGAGGTCGCCGAGGCTTACCACTCCGACCAACCTATCTTCGGCGTCGACGACCGGGAGGCGCCGCACCTGCTTGTCACTCATGCGCTGGGCGACGGCAAGGACGTCGTCGGTATCGCGCGCGCAGACCACGTCGCTGCTCATCAGGTCGCGAACCGTGCAGTCCGGGCCCCGGCCTTCCGCAACGCCGCGGACGGCAATGTCGCGGTCGGTGATCATCCCGATGACGCGGTCGCCATCACAGACAGGGATCGATCCGGTGTCGGCCGCCAGCATGAATCCCGCCGCCTCCTGGGCCGTGGCGTCAGGCGCTACGGTCTTGATTTCACTGGTCATCACGTCGCGAATCTGGGCCATCGCTCGTCTCCTTCCGGATCAAAACGAATGGCCGGAAGCGAGCGTTCCGGCTGCTAGGGCAGGTTTTCCGTCAGCAGGTCGTAGGTCGCGACCAGCTCGTCCTTCTGATTGAAGATTTCTACTGCCCAGCGGACCACGCCGGTATCTTCGGTCTTCAGCGCCTTCGACCGCACGGTCAGCTCGACTCGCATCGAATCGCCCGGATAGAGCGGCGTCAGGAAGCGAAGGTTTTCGAGGCCGGTATTCGCCAGCACGGGGCCGGGATCGGGATCGACGAACAGGCCGGCGGCGAAGCTCAGGATGAGGTAGCCGTGCGCGACGCGCCCCTCGAAGATCGGCGAGGCCTTGGCGGACTCCTCATCCATGTGGGCGTAAAAGGTGTCGCCGGTAAAGTGAGCGAAATGCTCGATGTCCTCCAGGCTTACCGTCCGGCTCTTGGTGCGAAGCGTGTCGCCGATGTGAAGCTCGCTCATCCGCTTGCGGAACGGGTGGGCGTCATCGATGACATGCTTCGGGCCGCCCGGAATATATTGTTCGCTGATCGCTGCGATCATCGCGGAGGTGGACTGGATCGCGGTGCGCTGCATGTAATGCTTCACCCCGCGCACGCCGCCCATCTCCTCGCTGCCGCCGGCCCGCCCGGGGCCGCCATGGACCAGGACGGGCAGTGGGGAGCCATGGCCCGTGCTTTCGGCGGCATTGTCGCGGTTGATGACCAGCATCCGGCCATGGAAGGCGGCGGCGCCCTGGATGAACTGCCGCGCTGATTCCGGCGAATAGGTGAATAGCGACAGCGCCAGGCTACCCATGCCACGGTTGGCGAGTGCAATGGCGTCAGCGATGTCGCGATAGGGCATGATGGTCGAAACCGGCCCGAACGCCTCGACGTCGTGAACCGCGGTCGCGGTCCAGGGATCGTCGGCGCGGAGGAGGATCGGCTGCATGAAAGCGCCTCCCTCGTGGCCCACGGAGGCAGTGGGATCGCCGCTGACGATGCGCGCGCCGGCATCGACCAGCTTGCCGATCTGGCCGCGAACATCGTCGCGCTGGGCGGTGGAGACGAGTGCGCCCATGCCCTTGGGATCGCCGATCGCGACCGCCGCCAGCTTCCCTGCAATCGCCGCCTGGAGCGCATCGAGGTGCTCGGCCGGCGCCATCGCACGGCGGATCGCGGTGCATTTCTGTCCGGCCTTGACCGTCATTTCATTGACGACCTCCGCCACGAACAAATCGAATTCGGGCGTTCCCGGCCCGGCATCAGGACCGAGCAGAGAGGCGTTCAGGCTGTCCTGCTCGGCGACGAACTTCACGCTCTCGCGCTGAACCACGGGGTGGGAACGGAGCTTCAGCGCGGTCGAGGCCGAACCGGTGAAACTGACGACATCCTGGCCGCCCAGGTGGTCGAACAGGTCGCCGACGCCGCCGACGATCAATTGCACCGCGCCCTCGGGCAGCAAGCCGCTCTCGATCAGAACGCGGAAGGCGGCCTCACACAGATAGGCGGTCGAGCTGGCCGGCTTCACGATGGCCGGCATGCCCGCGAGCAACGTCGGGGCGAGCTTTTCGAGCATCCCCCACACGGGGAAATTGAAAGCATTGATATGGACGGCGGCACCCTGCAGCGGCGTGTAGATGTGCTGGCCGATGAAACTGCCGGATTTCGAAAGAGGTTCGATCGCGCCGTCGAGCAGGACATGGGCGTCGGGAAGTTCACGCCGGCCTTTGGAGGAAAACGACAGCAGCGTGCCCGCACCGCCTTCGATATCGATCCATCCGTCCTTGCGGGTCGCGCCCGTCAGCGAATTGAGCGCGTATAGCTCTTCCTTGCGCTCGAGGACGGCCAGCCCGAGACCTTTGATAATTCGTGCGCGCTCGTGGAACGTCAGGCGGCGAAGCGCGGGCCCGCCAACGGTCCGCGCATGTTCGAGCATCGCCGCGAAATCGAGACCGCCTGAACCCGTTTCGGCCACCAAGGTGCCATCGATCGCGCTGGCTATCGGGGCGAGCAGCCCCTGACCTTCGACCCAGCGATCCTGTGCATAGTTGAGCAGGGTGTTGGTCTTCATGGCATCCTCTGGCTGGTTGTCCGCGCTCTAGCGAGAGTTCGCGGGTGGTCCAAGTCGAACGCCACGGCGCGTCGCAGCCCTTACCCTGACAGAACAGATGCGAAGAAGTCGGCAAAGGCTGTGCGCCTGATGCAACATCATCACGAAGATTCTTCAATTTGTTCCAAAAAGAGACGCTCGATCTGGGGTTCGGGCTGGCGGAATTCTATAACCCCGGTTAATTCTCCGTTTAATGATCTGATTCGCATCGGGGTTTAAGGGGAATGGTTATGAAGAAGTTTTGGGTGGGGGCGCTGATCGCCGCATCTGCGATTGCAAGTACGCCGGCCGCCGCGGGTGTTACCGTAACGGGTCCGGTGACGAACCAGGTCGCGACGACTTCTGGCGCGAGCGGCGGTTCTTGGACGATCGCCTTCAATGGCGTTGGCGGTGAATCGCAGTCGGTGATCAGTGGCTTGATGTCGACGATCACCTTCGAATTCGTCAGCGGTGGTGGCACGAACCAGTATGTGTTCAACTACACCATCAACAACGTTTCGGAGTCTCCGATTACTGCCTCGCGTGTTTCGGGTTTCGGCTTTGACACCAACCCGAATGTTTCGACTGCTACTTCGACCGGCGTGTTTGGCGATACCAATCTCAACGGGAATTATCCGGTAGGTTACGGAAACGTCGAAGTCTGCTTCAAGGACGGCAGCGGCAACAGCTGCGCCGGCGGCGGCAATGGCGGCGTGGTCATGGGCCAGATGAGCGGTAACACCGGAACGCTGACCTTGAACTTCGCACAGGCGCAGTCGTCGATCTCGCTGCTGAACTTCGTCGATCGCTATCAGTCGATTGCCGGGGCGGGCGCGGTTACTTCGGCGATCGGTCGCCAGACGATGCATGCGCCGGAACCCGGCACCTGGGCGATGATGCTGATCGGCTTTGGCGCGATTGGTTTCGGCCTTCGTCGCCGTTCGCAGCCGAAGCTGCTGCAACTGGCCTAACCAGCCAGAACCTCGACGCGAGAAAGATGGCTCGGCCTAAAGGTCGGGCCATTTTTCTATGCTCAGCGACGCATCCATTTCGGATGATCGGTTAAGCGGCCGGGACCGACCTTTGAACGAAAACAAGCGCTCGGGCGGCCTTGGGTCGCGTCTGGAGCGGCTGACCATGAAAGCTCGCGAAGAGCGTCGCAAAGTATTGATCCGGGCGCGGATGCGCGCGCCTGACGGCTGGCACGATGCCTGTATCCTGAACGTCAGCTCTCGTGGCTTGATGGTGCAGGCAGCGCAACCGGCGGAACGCGGGACCTATCTCGAAATCAGGCGCGGTGCCCATGTCATCGTCGGCCGGGTCGTCTGGTCAGGCAAGCACCGGCTGGGGCTTCCCGCCCAAGACCGGTTGCCGGTGGAGGCACTGATCAGCGACCCCGATGCGGCGGTGGCCACCCCTGCTGGACGGTCTGCAGATGGCGAACGTCGACGGTCGCCACGCCCGGCAGGGCGTGCTCATGAGGGTAACCGTCAATGGGCGGGCGTGATGGAGTTCGCCAGTATCGCCCTTGCCGGCGCATTTGCAGCCAGCCTGGCCTACGCCGCCATCGGCGAAGCGCTGGCGCGTCCAATCGCGACGATCAGCGACGCGATAAGTCCGAAATGACTATGTCCCTGTGAACAGAGGCGGGCGCTTCTCGAGAAAGGCGGCGACGCCCTCGCGATAATCGGCGGTGAAGCCAAGGCGGCGCATTTCGTCGCGCTGGACATCCAATTCCTCATCGAGCGTCCGCGAACTGCTGGTGCGGATGATGGACTTGATCGCGGCGAGGCCCAGCGGCGGAAGCGCGGCAAGCCTGGCGGCCAGTCCGTCGACCTCTGCGTCGAGCGCGTCGTCGTCGACGCATTTCCAGATAAGTCCCCAGTCCGCCGCCCGCTCGGCCGGCAGCGGCTCTCCGGTCAGCGCGAGGCCCAGGGCGCGGGCCTGGCCGACAAGGCGCGGCAAATGCCAGCTGCCACCACTGTCCGGGATGAGGCCGAGCGCGGAGAAGCTCTGTATGAACTTTGCGCTTCGGGCAGCGACCACCAGGTCGCAGGCCAGCGCAATGTTGGCACCGGCCCCGGCCGCGACCCCGTTGACCCGGGCAATCACCGGTTGGGGCAGGGCAGCGAGCGTGCGGACAAGCGGGTTCCAGCTTTCCTCGACCGTCTGGCCGAGGTCGACGGCCTCACCGGGGGCGACAGCGCGGTCGTTGAGGTCCTGCCCGGCACAGAATCCGCGACCAGCGCCGGTCAGGACAACCACCCGTGCATCGTCGAGATTGGCCAGCGCCTCGCGAAGCTCGCCGTGCATTGCGCGGGTGAAGCTGTTCAGCCGGTCGGGCCGGTTCAACGTAATCCTTGCGACATGCCCGTCGCGCTCGGTCAGGATCGATCGATCAGTCATATTAGCGCGCATAGCTTTCGAGGTAGCCGCAACGGTTGCAGCGGTAGGTTGCGATCGGGCGCTGGTTCTCCTTCGAGGTCTTGAGTCCGTACCAATGGCGTTCTGGCGGATTGTCGTGCCAATTGCTGACCGACTTCGCGCCGTAATCACCCTGGTCGATGACGAATCCCTCGCTCATCGATCCGCTGCATTTCACACATGTTACCATCGCCCGTATCTCTCCGCGTCGCGCGTCTCGCGAAAGATGTCATGACGGATCATCGCGAGTCGAGGAAGGCCAGTCGCTCTGCGACCGTCCCATCGCGCTCCGCGAACCGTAGCGGATGGACATTGCGCACCAGAATCTCGGGCGGCGTCGGCGACTCGGCGAACAGATCCATAACCTCGTCGGCAAACTCGTCGAGCGGCTGGTACCCTGCGCGGGTCGACTGACCCGGGGTCAGGTCGGTCTGGACCGCGGGCGGCGCCAATTCGATCACCTCGACCTTGCCAGTCAGTCGTTGCCGCAGGGCCTGCGTGTAGCTGTGCAGCGCGGCCTTCGTGGCGCTGTAGGTCCGGGTCGAAGGAAGCGGCACGAATGCCAGACCAGACGTTACGTTGACGATTGCCGAATCCGGCCTCGCCGCAAGGTGATCGACCAGCGCATCGATCAGGCGGATCGGGCCAAGGAGGTTGGTGGTGATGGTCGCTTCCGCATCGTCCAGGTCGCGCGCGGACGTCGCGTCCTCGAAGCGCATGATGCCGGCATTATTGACCAGTATGTTGAGCGACGGGAAACGCTCCACCACGCTGGCCGCGAATGCGGTGACGCTGGCGGCGTCGTCGGCATCGAACGGCGCGACATGCATGTTGTCGCGGCCCACGGCGGTCTCGTCGAGCGCATCGCGACGACGGCCGGCCACGATGACGATGTTGCCGGCGTCGTGCCAGCGTTGGGCGAGCGCCCGGCCGATCCCGCTGCCGCCGCCGGTGATCAGGATGGTGTTGCCGCTGGTCCTCATCGTGACTGTCCTTTCGATGCGTTCGACAAGCTATATGGCAGCGTGCTAACCAAACGAAAGAAGGCACTGTAAAAATCGATACTTACCAAAAAGAGAGCGCCAGCATGTCCGAGGCTGTCATCAGCAGTAGTCCCGCCTACGCCGACATCGATCCGCGGGTCGGGGCGTTGGTCAACGAATTGATCGGGCGTATTGCCGACAAGTGGACGATGCTGCTGATCGAGGAACTCGACGAGGGCGGGACGATGCGCTTTTCGCAACTCGCCAGGGCCGTTCCCGGCATAAGCCAGAAGATGCTGACCCAGACGCTTCGCGCGATGGAGCGCGATGGGCTCGTTTCGCGGACCGTGTACGCCGTGGTGCCACCCAAGGTCGAATATCGTCTGACCCCGCTCGGCGAGGGTTTGGGGGAAGCGTTTTGCGGTGTCTGGCGGTGGGCGGAGGCCAACCTCGACTCGGTCGAGACCGCGCGGAAGCAATTCGACGCGGCTCGCGTTTGATGTGCGTCCGGCAAACGATTAGGGAGGCGCCATGTACACGACCGAGATGAGCAAGACCGTCAAGCCGATCGAGGTGGCGGAGGATCCCGCGCTGGTCGAGGCATTCGAAGCGCGCGTCGCCGCCGACGAATTCATCGAGCCCAAGGACTGGATGCCCGACGCCTATCGCAAGACGCTGGTCCGCCAGATTTCGCAGCACGCGCACAGCGAGATCGTCGGCATGCTGCCCGAAGGCAACTGGATCACGC
Organism: Sphingomonas rhizophila; assembly: GCF_014396585.1. GTDB lineage: Bacteria > Pseudomonadota > Alphaproteobacteria > Sphingomonadales > Sphingomonadaceae > Sphingomicrobium > Sphingomicrobium rhizophilum. The sequence goes on along the minus strand of NZ_CP060717.1, from coordinate 1,380,675 downwards.
GCGCGCCCTCGCTGCGCCGCAAGGCGATCCTGCTGGCCAAGGTGCAGGACGAGGCGGGGCACGGCCTCTACCTCTACTGCGCCGCGGAGACGCTCGGCACCAGCCGCGAGCAAATGATCGACGCGCTGCACTCCGGAAAAGCCAAGTACAGCACCATCTTCAACTATCCGACGCTGACCTGGGCCGACATCGGCGCGATCGGCTGGCTGGTCGACGGCGCCGCGATCATGAACCAGGTGCCGCTGCAGCGCACCAGCTATGGCCCCTACGCGCGAGCCATGGTCCGCGTGTGCAAGGAAGAAAGCTTCCACCAGCGCCAGGGCTACGAGATCATGATCGCGCTGGCGAACGGCACGCCGGAGCAACGGCGGATGGCGCAGGACGCGCTCAACCGCTGGTGGTGGCCGTCGCTGATGATGTTCGGCCCGCCCGACGACAATTCGCCCAACACGGAGCGGTCGATGCGCTGGCGGATCAAGCGCGAGACGAATGACGAGCTTCGCCAGAAGTTCGTCGACATCACCAAGCCGCAGGCCGACTATCTTGGCCTCACCATCCCCGACGCCGCGCTTGCGTGGAACGAGGAAAAGGGCGGCCATGACTATGGCGAGATCGACTGGGAGGAATTCTACGCGGTGGTTCGCGGCGAAGGCCCGGTCGCGCGCGAGCGGATGGAGGCCCGGCGCAAGGCCTGGGACGACGGCGCCTGGGTCCGCGATGCGGCGGCGGCGCATGAAGCGAAGCGCCAGGCGAAGGCGGCGGCATGAGCGATGGTGGACAAGGCGGACATGACTGGCCGCTCTGGGAAGTTTTCGTTCGTGCGAAGGGCGGCCTCAATCATCGCCATGTCGGCAGCGTTCATGCTCCTGACGCGGAGCTCGCGATCCGACACGCCCGAGATACCTACACGCGGCGACTAGAGGGCGTCTCGCTATGGGTCGTGCCGTCGAGCGCGATTACCGCGAGCGATCCGGAAGCGGCGGGCGAGCTGTTCGAACCGGCCGAAAGCAAGGTCTACCGCCACCCGACCTTCTACGACATTCCCGACGTGGTGAAGCACATCTGATGCCGTCACTGCCGACGATTGAAAAGGATGTGGAGCGTCACGCTAGGAATGCGCCCGACGGCGGTGCATTCGATGCACCCGCCGATGTGCACGAGGCCGCGATCGCCGATTACGTCCAGCGCCTCGGCGATGACTCGCTGATCCTCGGCCAGCGCCTGAGTGAATGGTGCGGCCATGCACCGGTGCTGGAAGTCGACCTCAGCCTCGCCAACATCGCCCTCGACCTGATCGGGCAGGCAACTAATTTCCTGTCGATTGCGGGCGACGCCGACCGGCTGGCCTTCCACCGTGACGTGCTCGACTGGAAGAATTGTTGGCTGGTCGAACAGCCCAACGGCGATTTTGCGCGGACGATGGCCCGCCAGTTCCTGTTCTCGACATGGCAGCACATGCTGCTTCAGCGCCTCGCCGAGTCGACGCATGAGGGCATTGCCGCCGTCGCCGCGAAGGCGGTCAAGGAAGTTGCCTATCACCGCGAACTTGCCGCGGATTGGGTCGTCCGGCTCGGCGACGGCACCGACGAAAGCGCGCGTCGAATGGCCGACGGGCTGGAGTGGTGCTGGCGCTTCGTGCCCGAACTGTTCGAGGTCGACGAGACGCTGGCCGGCCTGATCGAGCGCGGGGTGGCCGCCGATCCGCGCGACTTCGCGGACGATTACCGCGCCGCCATTGCCGCGACGCTGGCCGAAGCGAACCTCGGCCAACCCGCCGACCAGCGACCGATCCTCGGCGGTCGTCGTGGACACCATAGCGAGCACCTCGGCCACCTGCTGGCGATCATGCAGTACCTGCCGCGCACCTACCCGCAAGCGACCTGGTAATGGCCGAGCATTTCCATGCGCTTCGGGTCGCGGAGATCATTCCCGAGACCGACGAGGCCAATTCGATCCGCTTCGACGTGCCTGCAGAACTGGCCGGCGCGTTCCGATTCCGCGCTGGCCAGCACCTAACCCTGCGCACCGACATCGCCGGTGAGGAAGTGCGCCGTAACTATTCTCTATGCGTCGCCCCCGATGACGGCGAACTGAAAGTCACGGTCAAGCGCATCGCGGGCGGTGCCTTCTCCAACTGGGTCGCGGACCAGCTTCGGCCGGGCGATACGATCGATGTGATGACCCCGCACGGCAGCTTCACGACCGATTTCGATCCCGCCGCCGCCCGTCGCTACGTCGCCTTCGCCGGCGGTTCGGGCATCACGCCGGTCATCTCGCTGATCCGCACGGCGCTGAAAACTGAACCGAACAGCCGCTTCACCTTGTTCTACGGCAACCGTGACAGCAATTCGGTGATCTTCCTAGAAGCGCTGGCCGCGCTCAAGGATCGGTACCTCGGACGGTTCGAACTCTACCATTTCCTCAGCGAAGAGGAGGGCGATGTCGATCTATTCAATGGCATGCTCGACCGTGCGACGTGCGACGAGGCGATTGCATCGCTGGTCGAGACGCCGCAGTCGGTCGAAGCCTGGTTCATCTGCGGCCCCGGGCCGATGATGGACGCGGCGGAAGCGGCGCTGCTCGCCCGCGGCATCGTCAATGACCGCATCCATATCGAGCGCTTCACCGCCGGCCGTCCGTCGGCGGCGGCGGCGGCGGCAATGGCACAGCTTCAGACCGAAGCGGCCGGCGTCAGGATCTCCGTCACGCTCGACGGGCGCACTCGCAGGATCGAGTTCGACGGCGCCAACATCCTCGACAGCGCGCGCGAGGCGGGGCTTCCAGCGCCGTTCGCGTGCAAGGCCGGGGTGTGCGCGACTTGCCGGGCGCGGGTCACTGCCGGGAAGGTCGAAATGGCGGCGCGCTACGGCCTGACCGATGAAGAGGTCGCGGCGGGCTATGTCCTGACCTGCCAATCGGTGCCGGTAGGCGAGGGCGTCGCGGTCGATTACGACGCCTAAACGACTTTGCGCGGCGGGCCGGGAATTGCTAGGCCGCGCCCATGCACAGCGACACTGACACGGCCGTCCGCGCGGGCAATGCGCACATCCTCGACACGCTGCCGCCGCTGGTGAGCGATTCGCTTCTGGCGATCATCGCGCTGGTCAATGCCGACCCCAACCCGGACAAGATCGACGTCGGGGTCGGGGTCTACCGTGATGGCCAGGGACGGACGCCGATTCCCGCGAGCCTGAAGAAGGCCGAGAAGCGGCTGTGGGAAGAACAGCAGACCAAGGCCTACCTCGGCGGTTATGGCGATGTTCGCTTCACCGCGGCGATCCGCCCGGTCGCCCTCGGTCGCCACGCGGACGACGCGCGGATCGGGGGCGTGCAAACCCCGGGCGGGTGCGGCGCGCTGGCGCTGGCCTTCAAGCTGATCGCGGCGGCTCGGCCGGAAGCGCGGGTGCTGATCGGCACTCCGACCTGGCCCAACCACCAGCCGATCGTCGCCGGATCGGGCCTGCGGATCGTAGAGTATCCGTTCTACGACCGCGATGGGACCCGCATCCGCTTCGAAGAGATGGTCGCGGCGCTGAAGTCAGGCGAGCGCGGCGACGTCGCGCTGCTTCATGGCTGCTGTCACAACCCGACCGGTGCCGACCTCGACGACGAGCAATGGAGCGAGGTTGCGCAGATCGTTGCGGAGCGCGGCCTGCTGCCGGTCGTCGACCTTGCCTACCAGGGCCTGGGGCGCGGGTTCGAAGAAGACGCCGCCGGGCTGCACAAGGTGCTGGACAGCAGCGAGGAGGCGATCGTCGCCTACAGTTGCGACAAGAATTTCGGAGTCTATCGCGACCGCGTCGGCGCTCTGTTCGTCAAGACGGGCGTCGAGGCCGCGACGAAGCATGCGATGACCCATGTGTTGCAGATTGCGCGCGAACAATGGTCGATGCCGCCCGATCACGGCGCGGCGGCGGCGCGCATCGTCCTGGAAGATCCGCTACTAAAGGCCGAGTGGCTGGAAGAGGTCGCCGCCATGCGCGACCGCATCAACTCGATCCGTGCCAGGATCGCTGCGGCGGATCCGCGGCTGGCGTTTGTCGCCGAGCAGTACGGCATGTTCTCGATGCTGCCGCTCAGCAAGGACCAGGTCGTCCGTCTTCGCGACAAGTCGATCTACATGGCCGACAGCGGCCGGTTCAACGTCGTCGGAATGTCGAACGGACAGGTCGACCGTTTCATCGCCGCGGTGATCGAGGCGATGGATGGCTGAAGCGGATCCGGTGCGGCCCGAGGCGACACTGGACTGGGCGGAGGTTGCTCGGCTGGTGACGGTCAGCCGGGCGCTCGACGCGCTCGAGGAACAGAGGCTCGTCCCGGAAAAGAAGGTCCTCTACCAATTTTCGGCCCGCGGTCACGACATGGCGCAGGTCATCCTCGGCCTGCACCTTCGCGATGGCGATGCGGCATGCGGCTATTATCGCTCGCGGCCGATGCTGCTCGCGCTCGGCGTGCCGCTCGCCGACGCGCTGGGCAGTGGCATGGGCCGGGCCGGCGGATACAGCGACGGCCGCGATATCGGCGTCGTTTTCAATTATCCCAACCCGGGCGGCGCCCACGCCTTGCCAATGTGTGGCGGGGTCGGCGCGCAATATGCGCCGGCCGCCGGCTGGGCGCAGTCGGTGCTCTACAAGGAGCGCGTGCTGGGTGAGCCGTCCACCGGCGCGATCGGCGTCGTGCTGGGCGGGGACGCCAGCTGCGCGACCGGCGGATTCTGGTCGGCGCTGACCATGGCGACGACCCAGAACCTGCCGATGCTGTTCTTTATCGAGGACAACGGCTTCGGGATTTCGGTCCCGTCGACCTACCAGACGCCGGGACAGGACATCGCCGCCAACCTCGGCAGCTTCAAGAATCTCGCCATCTTCAATGGCGACGGTACCGAGCCGGACGAGGCCTCGCGGCTGATCGGTGCCGCGGTCGGCCATGTGCGGGAGCGCAAGGGACCGGCGCTCATCCGCCTGACCGTCCCGCGCCTCGAAGGGCACAGCTACCAGGACACGCAGGCGTACAAGTCGGACGAGACGATCAAGGCCGAATGGGCGCGTGATCCGTTGCCGAAGCTCAAGGCGTTCGCGCGCGATCTCGATTGGGACTTCATCGAAGCCAGCGTCGACCGGGAGGTCGAGGACGCGCGGGCCGAGGCCGAGACACGCGGCGTGTCGACGCCGGCCGACGTCACCCGCCACGTCTTCTTCGACGGCGACATGGCGACCGTCGGCGGCGGGGCAGGGGCGTCGCTCGAGGGGACGACCGACGTTCCCGCGCCGGATGGCCAGCGGATCAACATGGTCACCGCCATCCGCCGCGTGCTCGACCAGGAGTTGACCACCAACCCGCGCGTGCTGGTGTTCGGCGAGGATGTCGGGCCCAAGGGCGGCGTCCACGCGGTCACGCTGGGGCTTCAGGAAAAGTTCGGCCATGATCGGGTGTTCGACACCTCTTTGAACGAAGAGGGCATCGTCGGACGTGCGGTCGGAATGGCGCTGGCCGGCCTGATGCCGGTGCCGGAAATCCAGTTCCGTAAATATGCCGAGCCGGCGACCGAACAGATTAACGATTGCGGGACGATGCGCTGGCGCACCGCCAACCGCTTCGCCGCGCCGATGGTGCTGCGCATTCCGGGCGGCTTCTTCAAGTGCGGCGATCCTTGGCACAGCCAGACCAACGAGGTGCAGTTCGTCCACAATCCGGGCTGGAAGGTGGCGGTGCCGTCGAACGCCGAGGATGCGGTCGGCTTGCTCCGCGCATCGCTGCGCGGCAACGATCCGGTGATCTTCTTCGAACATCGCGCCATGCTGGACGACAGCTGGGCGCGGCGACCGTGGCCGGGCGATGCCTTCGTCCTTCCGTTCGGCAGGGCGCGGAAGACACGTGAAGGCGATGCCATCACCATCGTTACTTGGGGCGCGATGGTCCCGCGCTGCGAGGTGGCGGCGGAGGGGATCAGCGCCGACGTCATCGACCTGCGCACGCTGATGCCGTGGGACCGTGACATGGTCCTCGACAGTGTCCGCCGCACCCGCCGTTGCCTGATCGTCCACGAGGATTTGCGCACCGGCGGCTTTGGCGCGGAGATCGCCGCGGTGGTTGCCGATGAAGCATTCCTCGACCTCGACGCGCCGGTCGCCCGGGTCACGATGCCGGACATCCCGAGCCCGCATCATCCCAAGCTGTTGGAATGGGCGGTGCCGAGCGTCGGGCGCATCCGAGCCGAAATCGACCGGCTGGTAGGTTTTTGACATGATCGACGTCCGTGTCCCCGACGAGCAGGAAGGCACCAAGGCGGTCGTTCGCGCCTGGCTGAAAAAGGTCGGTGAACGGGTCGCGGTCAACGATCCGCTGGTCGAGCTGGAAACCGACAAGGTCACGCAGGAGGTGCCATCCCCGGTGGCGGGCGTGCTGAGCGAAATCCTGCTCGATACGGATGCGGAAGCGGAACCCGGCGCCCTCCTCGGGCGAATCTCGGCCGGGACCTACGATCCGTTGCCGTTTGAAGAACATGCAGCACCGGTGTCGGACGCCGAAGCACCGGTGAAGAAGTCGGTGACCGGTAACGTGGAGAAGCGTCTGTCGCCCTCCGTTCGCCGCGCCGTGTTGCAGCACGACCTCGACCCGGCGCGGATCGAGGGAACCGGTCGCGATGGCCGGATCACCCGCGAGGACGTTGACCGCTTCGTGGCGATGGCGACAGTGACGACCGTCGGCGAGCCCGCGACCGCGCAGCCAAGGCATTTCAAAGGTGCGGACATCCCGCACGATCGGATGCGCCTCAAGATCGCCGAGAATATGGTCCGCGCGGTCGGTGACGCACCGCACGTTACCGCGCTGTTCGAAGCGGATTTCAGCGCGATTGCTGCGCACAAAAGCGCGCTTGCCTCACGCGGCGTGAAGCTGAGCTACACCGCTTACCTGGTCAAGGCCGCGGCCGAGGCGATGGCCGTCGCGCCGGCGATCAACGGGCGTTGGGAAGACGACAGGATCGCCGTCTCTCCGACGGTCAACATCGGGGTCGGTACGGCGCTTGGCGACAAGGGCCTGGTGGTACCGGTGGTCAAGGACGCCGGCGCGCTGAGTCTTGAGGACGTAGGTCGGAAGCTCGACGACCTGACATCGCGCGCGCGGTCCGGCCAGCTGACCGGTGCCGACGTGTCGGGGGGAACCTTCACCATTTCCAACCACGGCGTGTCAGGCAGCCTGCTCGCCAGCCCGATCATCCTCCACGCCGGCCAGGCGGCGATTCTCGGTGTCGGCAAGCTGGAAAAGCGGGTCGTCGTCCGCACTGTCGGCGGCCAGGACGCGATCCTCATCCGACCGATGGCCTATGTCACGCTCACCATTGACCATCGGGTCGTCGACGGGCACCAGACGAACGCGTGGCTGTCGCGGTTCGTCGAGATACTGGAAGGCTGGCCCGCGGCCTAAAAGTCGGCGACGAGCACCGCGCGGCAACCGCGATGCGCCTCGTCATACGTGAGTTTGCTCGACAGGCTCGACGCCATCGCCGTCAGGATACGAGAGCCCAGGCCGGTGCCCTGCGCCGGCGCGTCGCTCGACAGGCCGCAGCCGTCGTCCTCGACCGTCAGCGTGAACTGGTGCGGATTGCTGCGCGCGAACTTGACGCGAATTTCGCCCGATTCCTGGTCGCCGTAGGCGTATTTGCAGGCGTTGCTGATCAGTTCGTTGACGATCATGCCGAGAGACACCGCCTTGTCGGTTTCCAGCTTGATCGGCTCGGCGTTCAGCTGGATGTCGCGGCGCGCCTGCGGCGATGACCAGGTGTCTTCAAGCTCGGTGACGATCGCCGCGAGATATTCGTCCATCGCGACGCTCTCGACCTCGTCGGAAGTATAGAGGCTGCGGTGGACCTGGGCGATCGCCTGGATGCGGCGCTGCGTGTCGTCGAGCGCCTTCTTGGCCGCTTCGTCTTCGACGTGCCGCGATTGCATGCTGACCATCGCCGACACCAGCTGCAGGGAGTTGGCGACGCGGTGGTTCACTTCCTTCAGCAGCGTTTGCAGCCGTTCGTTGCTGACCCTCAGTGCTTCTTCCGCGGCGGTCTTCTCATTGCGAAGGCGGACCGAGGTCAGTGCGTGGGAGAAGGCCTGTTCCAGCCGATCGACGAAATCGTCGCCAACCGATTTGACGACATATTCGAACGCGCCAGCCTTGAGCGCGCCGACCGCGACCGTGCTTTCTTCCGAACCGGTGACATAAACCACCGGCGGGCAGTTTGGCACCTTGCGCAGTTCGGCCAACGTTTGCAGCCCGTCCATTCCGGGCATGTAGTGGTCGACCGCAATCAGCTCGAAACTCGGGTCCCCCTTCAGTTTCTCGACGCCCTCCGCGCCGCTGCTGGCGGTGACGACGGTGTGGCCGCGCCGGCCGAGAAGCTTTTCGACCAGCCGCCGGATACCGGCATCGTCATCGATGTACAGGATACGCCGGGGTTGCTTCATTCGATCAGGCTTCGACGTCCGGAACCTGGATCACCGACAGGAACAGGCCAAGCTGCCGGATGGCGTCGGCGAAGCTTTCGTAATTGACCGGCTTGGTGATGTAGACGTTGCAGCCAAGGTCGTAGCAGCGCGCGATTTCGACCTTGTCGTCGGTCGTGGTGAGCACGACGACGGGCGTGCGGTGCAGTCGCTCGTCGCCCTTGATCTTGGCGAGGATGTCGGTGCCGCTCATGTCCGGCAGGTTGAGGTCGAGCAGGACGAGCGCGGGGCCGTTCTGGGCAGGTCCTTCGGGATTGTTGAACAGATAATCGAGCGCGCTGGTGCCGTCGAGGAAGTGGGTCAGGTCATTCGAAATACCGGCGCGGCGGATGTTCTTTTCGATCAACCGGGCATGGCCTTCGTCGTCCTCGACCATGACGATGCGGACAGGCTGCTGCGCGTTCACTTGATTTTCCCCTCCTCGGCAAATTCGACCGGCAGGTCGACGACAAATGTCGACCCTTCCCCGAGCGCCGACCGTAAAGATACTGTTCCGCCAAGGCGATAGGCGAGCGCGCGGACATTGGCGAGGCCAATTCCTTCGCCTGCCTGGTCCTGAGCGCCGGCGCGGCGGAACAATTCAAAAACACGTTCCGTGTCTTCGGGCGCAATACCGCGGCCATTGTCCTGCACCTCGAAGATGGCCCGCTTGCCTCGCAGCTTTCCGCGCACGCTGATTACGCCGGGACGGCCGGGGACAAGATATTTCGTCGCGTTCTCCATCAGGTTGGAGAAAATCTGGTCGATCGCCAGCCGATCGTGCCGGATGGTCGGAAGAGGTTCCTCGACGACGAAATGAGCGCCCCGCTCGGTCGCCAGCGTGTCCAGCGAATGGGCGATGTCCGTGAGCACCTCTTTCATGTCGAGTTCTTGCGGCGCCAGCACGCGCTTTCCCTGGCGTGACAGGTCAAGGATCGCGTTGATCAGCCGATCCATCTTCTGCGTCGAGGAACGGATGAAGCCGACCGCTTCCGGCAGGTCTTCGAGCGCCGCGGTGCGGTCGGCCGGCGTCAGCAGATCCGGGTTTTCCTTTTCGACCCGGTCGATCAGGCCCGCAATCTGCCAATTCGCGCTATCCAGCTCCGCGGTGAAGCCCATGACATTCACCAATGGCGAGCGCAGGTCGTGACTGACGATGTAGGCGAAGCGCTGGATCTCTTCATTCGCTCGCCTAAGGTCGGCCGTCCGCTCCGCGACGGCCGCTTCGAGGTCGGTGTTCAGCAAGTGAAGACGGTCGCGCGCCGCGGCCAGGTCGCTGGTGTAGCGCCGTACTAGCAGGTAGGTCGCGACGCCGACTGCCATGAACAGGAGGGCGGTCAGCAACAAGATGGCCTGCAATATGTCGCGGTTGCCGCTTTCCCGCGCGATCCGTTGCCTCAGAAGCTCCGCTTCCACGGCCTGCATCTTTCCGATTTCGGCGCGGATGTCCTCGATCCGCCGCACGAGCACGCGGCGTCCGAACTCGGCTTGCGCACCCGTGAAGTCACCAGCCAGGGCCATGCCCATCAGGGTTTCGGTCGTCGCAACCTGCTCGCGGATCAACGGGCGCAAGGCGTCGAGACGCCGCGCCTGTTCCGGGTTGTCCGCCAGCTGGCGACGAAGATCGGTCAGCAATGGCCCGATGCGGGCCAATGCATCCCTTCTCGTCTGGATCCGGAGCGGCGCCGGCGAAAGCAGGTAGCCGCGCGTCGCCGTCTCGTTGCGCTCGACCGCCAGAATGAGCTGGGAAAGATTGTCGGTGATCCGATGCGTGTGCTCAACCCGGTCATTCAATCGACGGGCATTGTCATAGGTCATCGCGACCAGGATCAGGGCCACCAGGACAAGTCCGAAACCGGCCGCCAGCGCCAGGCCGGCGTTGCGGGTAAATCGCCTGTCGTCGGTAAGCGGCTGTGCCACGGGATGATGTCCTTCGAATGGCCGCCGCGCGCTGGATTTCAAGGGCGCACCAAACGGGAGAGCGTCAGGCACTCGGCCCATTGGGAAATTTGTGCAGCTTTAGTCAAGTGAGCTCCGCCGGCGTGCGCACGGGGGTGCTCAGAAGGCCTGCGTCCCACTCTTCCACAACATGTACGCTGCCACCACGAAAATCAGGCCGGCAAAGATCGAGCCGAGATGGCCCGAACCGGATAGGCGCTTGGCAGCTTTGGTTCCCAGCAGACTGCCGACGATGCCGCCGGCGATGAAGACGGCGGCAAGCACCCAGTCGACGAGGCCCGAGAACGCATAATTCGCCGCGGTCGTCAGGCCGAAAGCGGTCACCGCCACCAAGCTGGTGCCGACGGCATTGATCATCGGCATGCCGGTCGAGGCGATGAGGCCGGGGACGATCAGGAAGCCGCCGCCGATGCCGAAGAAGCCGGAGAAGCCGCCGGTGCCGAGGCCGTAACCGAGCACCTTCGGCGCATTTTCGCGCGTGCACTGCGCATTGGCGTCGCCCACCGCGTTGCGCCGGCGAAGCATCATGATCCCGACCACGATCATGACGATCGCGAACAGGAACAGCAGGCGCTGACCGTCGAACGCCTTGCCGGCGGTGGAGCCGAAGAAGGCGCCGACGACTCCGGCCGCGGCATAGGTCAGTCCGCAGCGCCACTTCACTGTGCCATGCCGGGCATGGTTGAACAGGCCCATCGCGGCATTGAGCGCGACCGCGAGCGCGCTCGTCCCGATGGCGACGTGCGGGCTTTTGACACCGACAAGATACACCATCAGCGGCACCGCCAGGATCGAGCCGCCACCGCCGACCAGACCGAGCGTGAAGCCGACAAGCGTGCCGGAAAAGGCGCCTAGCAGCATCTGAACCGTGTCGATCATGCATTCACTTTCTGAAGGGGCTGGGGCTTGGCGAGCCACTCATGCCCCTTGAGCATGGCGTCCCAGTAAATCGGGGGCAGCAGGTCTTTCTTCAGCACCCAGGCGAGATGCGACGGGCGAGTCCCGTCGATAAGCCAGCTTGGGAAGGTCGGCAGCAGCTTGCCGCCATAGCCGAACTCGGCGAGCAGGATCTTGCCCTTCTCGACCGTCAGCGGGCAGCTGCCGTAGCCATCGTAGCCCGCGCTCGGGTCGCGTCCATCGAGGATCTCCAGCGCGTTGACCGCCACCACCGGCGCCTGCTTGCGGACTGCCGCGGCCGTCTTGGCATTGGGCATATTGCCGGTATCGCCCAGCGCCATGACGTTCGGATAGCGGGTGTGACGAAGCGTCGCGGCGTCGACCTCGACATACCCCGAGCTATCGGCCAGCGCGCTGTCGGCGACGACCTCGACCGGCTTTTGCGGCGGGGTCACGTGAAGCATGTCGAAGGGCCGCGTCGTCTCGCCCTCGGCAGTCTTGAAGGTCGCGGTTTTGCCAGGCCCGTCGACCGCGACGAGGTTGCTGCCGAGATGGACGTCGATGCCGTAGCGGTCGACGGTCAGCTCAAGCGCCGGAACATAGGCAGCGACGCCGAACAGGACCGCGCCGGCGGTGTGGAACTCGACGTTCATCTGGGCCAGCGCGCCGCTGCGTTCCCATTCGCTGCACGACAGGTACATCGCCTTTTGCGGCGCGCCGGCGCACTTGATCGGCATCGGCGGCTGGGTGAACAGCGCGGTGCCGCCCTTGAGGCTTTGCACCAGCTCCCACGTGTAGGGCGCAAGGTCACGGCGGTAATTCGACGTGACGCCGTTCTTGCCGAGCGTCTCGGTGAGGCCCGCCACTGCATCGAAGTCGAGGCGATTGCCGGTGGCGACGATCAGCAGGCGGTAGGCAATAGTGTCGCCGCCGTCCGGGGTGATGCGGTTATCGTCAGGCGCGAAGGCGGTGACCGCCGCCCGATGCCAGGTCGCGCCCTTGGGAATGAGCGACTCCGTCGATCGGCGCAGCTGTTCGGTGGAGAAAATGCCGGCGCCGACCAGGGTGAAGCCTGGTTGGTAATAATGATCCTCACTCGGCTCGATGATCGCCACGTCGAGCGAGGGCCGGCGGCGGAGCAGCGAAGCGGCGGCCGCAATTCCGCCCGCCCCACCGCCGACGATTACGACATCATGATTGCGCATCGCTTTTCTCCCGGGAAAGTAGCGGCCGGAAGGGCTCGAGGTCATAGCCTTCCTTGGCGGCAATCGCGATCCGCTCGTCCACCGTCAGGCTCGCCTGGTTGGCCAGCGCCCACAACAGCGCCGATCGTGTGCCGGTGCGGCAAAAGGCGGCGATCGGCTTCGGCAATCGCTCGAGGGCTTCGGTGAAGGCATCGATATCCGCGGCGGTGATCGCGCTGGCGACGACCGGGATCTGCACGGCTTCCATGCCCCGCGCCGTGGCGGCGGCCTTCAGGTCGTTCCATTCCGGCTGGTCGGCGCTTTCGCCTTCCGGCCGGTTGCCGATGATCGAGCGGTAGCCGCGATCGGCGAGCTCGCTTATTTGCGCAACGCTCGGCTGGGCCAGGACAGTGACGTTCGGGGTAAGGACGGCAAGTTTCATCGGTCAATTTCCTTTGGTTACGCGGCTCGGGCGCGTTGAGTTAAAAGCTTCTGGAGTGCCATCCCGGCCAACATGGCGGCGACGAACGGCAAGACAGAGAGCGGCGACAGGGCTAGCGAGGCGATCGCCGGACCGGGACAAAGGCCCGCGATGCCCCAACCGACGCCAAACAGGATCGAGCCGACGATCAGCGGCCGGTCGAGGTCGCTGCGGTCGGGCAGCGAGAATTTTTCGCCGAATACAGGGTGGGCCATGCGCGACTGGATGCGCCAGGCTACGGCCATGACCAGCACGGCCCCGCCCATGACGAAGACCAACGTCGGGTCCCACTGCCCGAAAACGTCGAGGAAGCCGCGGACGCGCGCCGGATCGGTCATGCCGGAAACGGTGAGGCCGGCCCCGAACAAGGCACCCGAAATCAGGGGCGGAAGGAGTTTGCGGATGAGGCTCATGACAGCGCTCCGATCAGGGCGACGGTGATGACACCCGCGGCGATGAAGGTGACGGTGGCGACGATCGAGCGCGCCGAGAACCGGCTGACGCCGCATACGCCATGACCGCTGGTGCAGCCGCTGCCCATGCGCGTGCCGAACCCGACGAGGAGGCCAGCCACGACCAGCACGGGCCACTCGGCGAACCGCGCCGGTGCCAGGCCGAGCAGCACGGCAACGACGGCCGCACCAATCGGCAGACCGGCGAGGAAGCCCCAGGCGCTCGACGGCGACATGTCGCCTTTGCCAAGGCCGGTGGCGCGCGCGGTGATCCCGGACACGCCGGCGATCCTGCCCGCGCCGAGCAGCATCATCGCCGCGGCCAGGCCGATCAGGAGTCCGCCGACCAGACCGTGGAGTGGCTGGGCATAGGGAAATGCGTCGAAGGTCATAGCAGGTTCACCGGCAGTCGCAGGTAGCTGACCCCGTTTTCGTCGGGCTCGGGCAGGTGCCCACCGCGCATGTTGACCTGCAACGACGGCAGGATGAGCTTGGGCATGGCCAACGTCGCATCGCGCTGGGTGCGCATCGCGACGAAGTCGTCCTCACTCACGCCATCATGCAGGTGCACGTTGCCGGTGCGCTCGGCAAGGATAGTGGTCTCCCACATATATTCGTCGCGGTTCGGCGCCTTGTAATCATGGCACAGGAAGACGCGGGTCTCGTCCGGCAACTGCATCAGCCGGCGCACGGAGCGATAAAGCTGGCGCGCGTCGCCGCCGGGAAAATCGGCGCGGGCCGAGCCATAGTCCGGCATGAACATGGTGTCGCCGGTGAACAGCGCGTCACCGACGACATAGGCGATATCGGCCGGCGTGTGGCCGGGCACGTGAAGCGCGACGAGCGGGATTTCACCGACCATCAACGTGTCGCCGTCATCCAGAAGGCGGTCGAACTGCGAACCGTCGCGGGCGAACTGCGTGCCTTCGTTGAAGATCTTGCCGAAGACGCCCTGGACGGTGACGATCTCGCGGCCGATGGCGAGCTTCCCGCCCAGCTTTTCTTGAAGGTAGGGCGCCGCCGACAGATGATCGGCATGGGCGTGGGTTTCCAGGATCCAGTCAACCGTCAGCCCTTGGTCGGTGACGTAAGCAATGATCGCGTCGGCGGATTCGAAGCTGGTGCGGCCCGACGCCTGGTCGAAGTTCCACACGCTGTCGATGATCGCGGCCTTCCCGGTTGCGGCGTCGCTGACGACGTAGCTAACGGTGAAGGTCGGCTCGTCGAAGAAGGCCTTCACTTGCGGCGCATGCGTCTTGCCGACCAGCACCGAGCGGACCTGATCGATGGCGATGTCGAGATGGCGGTCGGTCATGACGAAATTTCCTTCGATGCGCCCGCGCCAAGCGCCGGGCAGTAGAGATCATGGAGGATGGCGAGGAGCGAGCGGACCTTGTCGTCGGCGATCCGATAGAAAACGGTCTGTGCCTCTTTGCGCGTGGTCACGAGACCCTCGGCGCGTAGCCTGGCAAGGTGCTGGGAAAGTGCGGACTGGCTGAGGCCGATACGCGCGACCAACTCACCGACCGACAGCTCTCCCGCCTCCACCAGAAAGCAGAGCACAAGCAGCCGGCCTTCATGGGCCAGGGATTTGAGAACCCCGGCCGCGATCGCCGCCTGCCCGGCGAAGGGAATGTCCGGATCGGTCATCAGCAACTCCAACAGAGAACCCTAATTTAGAAAACTCTAAACCATTGTCAATAGCAGTTGGTGCTCGCGACCGGCGGCAGCGAGCGGCTCCTTCGCTTGGCGATGGAGTACGGTCGGGCAAAGCGCCGCCTTTTTGTCGCCCAATCGGTGGTTCGTGCGCGCGTCGACGGACATGTCTAGCCGCCCAGATGCAAGTGATCGGCCGCACTTGTCGGCGTGGCCATCGGCAGGAAGCGTGCGCGCTTCGTAGGCGCTGTCGGGGATGGAAACGAAACCAGGAGGCGAAGGGGGGGCTGTGGCGTTCCGCGCTGCCCCGAACGTCCGGAGCGGAAATGGCGCACCCAAGAGGATTCGAACCTCTGGCCTCTGCCTTCGGAGGGCAGCGCTCTATCCAGCTGAGCTATGGGTGCGTTGCCATGCCGCTTAGCGATGCGGGGACGGCGCGGCAAGACGGCCCGATGTTGCAGCGCGCAAAAGAGGGGTCTAGGTTCCCGCGCAATCAATTCAGGAGTTCGGGAATGGCGAAGGCGGCGGGCGGCAAGGTCACGATCAAGAAATATGCGAACCGCCGACTCTACGACACCGAACAGTCGACCTACATCACCCTCGATCGCCTTGGACAGATGGTCCGCGAGGGCCGGGATTTCGAAGTCGTCGATGCCAAGTCGGGCGAAGACATCACGCACCAGGTGCTGACCCAGATCATCGTCGAGGAAGAAGCCCGCGGATCGACGCTCCTTCCGGTGAATTTCCTGCGGGAGCTGATCGCGCTGTACGGCGGACAGATGCAGGGCGCGGTGCCGCAATATCTCGAGGCCGCGATGGACGCGTTCAAGAAAAACCAGCAGGCGCTGGCCGGCGCATTCGGCAGCAACATGCTGGCCGACCTTACCAAGCGCAACATGGCGATGTTCGAAGGCGCCGCTTCGGCGTTCACCGGCAAGAAGAGCACAGCCGGCGATGTCGCACCGGACAGCAGCAGCGACGAGCTGGCCAAGCTCCGGGCCGAACTTGCCGCCCTCCAGGCCAAGGTCGACAAGATCGGCAAGTGATGCGTGCCATACTGACGGTGGCCGCGCTCGCGCTGGCCGCGCCTGCGACGGCGCAAAGCTCCGCAACTTCCCTGTTCGACTCGATGCGTTCGACGCCGCTGACTGCTGGCGGTTGGACATACCGGTCAACGCCGACGGGAAGCGAGGCGCGATTCGCCAATGTCTTCACCATCCGCTGCGATCGGGCGACCCGGAATGTCACGCTCCAGCGCACGGACCCGCTTACGGCCTTGTCCGGCCCGATGACCGTCGCAACCGACACGGCGACGCGCAGCCTTCCGTCGACGACGACCAGCCTGACGCCGCGCGACTCGCTGCTCGACGCGATCGCGTATAGCCGCGGGCGGTTCGTGGTGGCGGGTGGAGGAGGCGCCGCGCTGTTGATCCCGGCATGGCCGGAGGCGGCGCGAAGCATCGAGGATTGCCGAAACTAAAATACAATACAAGTCTTGTTCTTGCGCTCCATACACAACATGTTGTGCCTGCAATTACGCAGCGAAAGGAGGTGATCCGATGTCTCATGGTTCAGCTAAGAGGTCGGAGAAGTTCGCTTGGGGGATGGCAGCCTAACCAGCTGACCCGTGGTCCCCCGGGCTTGAAACCCGATCGCTGACCATGTTGAAGGGGGCTGTCGTGTGGTGCGACAGCTCCCTTTTACTTGTCTGCCGTTTCGCTAAAACCGGAACCGTTTCGGCGTTGAACCGTCTTTCGAAACAAATCGAGAGGAGCGCAGTGCATGGCGAAGTCCACCACAAAGAGTTCGGGCAACAAGAGCTCGGATAAATCGACCATCGACAAGATCACCAAGGCGGCAATGAGCCGAGAAATGCTCGCGGCGGGGCTGACTGCCGCGGCCGCGGCCATCGCCGCAAGCCCGAAGGCGCGCCGCGCAATTCGCGACGCCGGCCTTGATGCCGCCGATAGTGCCAGCCAGGCCGCCAACACGATGATGTCGAGCGCCTCGAAGCTCGGCACCCTGATCGCTGAAGCGGTCGCAGATGCCGCCCAGCGGGTCCTGTCCGGAAAGTGGATCGACGAGGCTGAGACGGCCGTGTCGAACGCGGCCAGCAGCGCCAAGAAGGCGGTCGGCGTGAAGTCCACCACCCGCTCGACGGGCGGAGCGAAACGCAAGCCGGCGGCCAAGCGTTCGACGGCGGCGAAGTCGACGGCTCCGAAATCGACGACTTCCACCGCCGCCCGCAAGCCCGCGGCCAAGCGCCGCTCGGCCTCGACGACGCGCAAGCGGACGACGGCCAAGCCCAGCACGTCTGGCACCCCGCCAGCTAAGGCGAGCCCATGGATACGAAGGGCTCCGGAGGAAACTCCGGGGCCCTTCTTCTATGGAAAAGGAGGGGCGGCCATGCCAAGGCACCGCCCATGACAACAGCCAACCCATTTTCGGTCGTCATCCTCGCCGCCGGCCAGGGCACCCGGATGCGTTCCGACACGCACAAGGTGCTTCACCCCATCGCCGGCAAGCCGATGCTCCAGCACTTGCTCGACACCGTGGATTCGCTCGGCGCCGCGCGCCGGGTCGTGGTGGTTGGCAAGGGCCGCGAGCAGATCGAGGCGGCGGTCGAGGGACATGGCGTCACAACCGCGGTCCAGGCGGAGCAGAAAGGAACCGCGCACGCCGTGCAAATGGCGGCGGAGGCGCTGGACGGCTTCGAAGGGTCCGTCATCATCCTCTATGGCGACACGCCATTCGTCACCGGGGCAACGCTTCGGCGGATGCTCGAGCGGCTGGACGCGCACGACCGGCCCGGCGTCGTCGTGCTCGCCAGTTCACCCGAAGACGGCAAGTCTTACGGTCGTGTGATTCTCGGCGAGGGCGACCGCATCGCCAAGATGGTCGAATACAAGGATGCGAACGACGCCGAACGCGCCGTCAGGCTGTGCAATAGCGGGATGATGGCGGTCGGGTCGGCCGACCTGTTCCGCTGGCTGGACAAGGTCGGCAACGACAATGCGGCAGGTGAATATTACCTGCCGGATGTCGTGATGGTCGCGGCCGAAGAGGGGCGGCACTCGGTCGCGATCGAGGGCGAGGCGTTCGAGACGGCGGGCGTCAACAGCCGCGCCGAGTTGGCTCACCTCGAGCTCGATTGGCAGCGCCGCCGCCGCGAGGAAGCGCTGAACCAGGGTGCGACCCTGATCGACCCGGAAAGCGTCTGGTTCAGCCACGATACCAGGCTCGGCCGTGACGCGACGATCGAGCCGCATGTCGTATTCGGACCGGGGGTCGAGATCGCCGATGGCGCGGTCATACGCGCCTTCTGCCATATCGAGGGCGCCAGCATCGCCAGCGGTTGCGAGGTTGGTCCGTTCGCCCGGCTTCGGCCCGGCGCGGTGATGGGCGAAGGCGCCAAAGTCGGCAACTTCGTCGAGATGAAGAAAGCGACGCTTGGCCCCGGCGCCAAGGCGAATCACCTGAGCTACATCGGCGATGCGACCGTCGGCGCGAAGGCCAACATCGGCGCGGGCACCATCACCTGCAATTACGACGGCTTCTTCAAGTACAGGACCGAGATCGGCGAGGGCGCGTTCATCGGATCGAACAGCGCGCTGGTGGCACCGGTCTCGATCGGTGCTGGCGCGATTGTCGGCGCAGGCAGCGTCGTGACCAAGCCGGTCGCAGCCGACGAGTTGGCGATCGCGCGAGGCGAGCAGCGCGGCTTTGCCGGCTGGGCCAGGCGATTCCGCGACAAGCAGCGCGCGAAAAAAGAAAGCCGCTAGGCTATTTGAACTTGCGCAGAAATTTGGTCAGCCCCGCAAAATAGGCGGGCTGATCGTCGTACATCGCCATGTGGCCGCCGTTGGTGGCCAGCAGCTCGCCCTTGGGGAATTCGCTCGCCATCCGCGCCATGTAGGTGGGGTCCATCGTGTCGTGCTTGCCGGAGATGACCAGTGTCGGGACGGCGATGCGCTTGAGGTCGTTGAAGCGATCCCAGTTCGCCAGGCGGCCGCTCGCGCCCATTTCGCTCGGCCCTTGCATCAGCACGTAAAGGTGCTGGTTCATGGGGCCAGGGGTCAGGCCGTAGACCACCGGCTCCGGCCATTCGGCAGCGGGACGGCGCAGGATATGCTTCTCGTAGAACTCGGGCATCAGGATGCCGAGGTAGCGCGGGTCGTCCGTCTTGCCGGTCCGCTCCAGTTCCTCGACGATCTTGAGCTTTGCCGGATCCATCTGCGGCTTCAGGACTCGATTGGCGTAGTCGTTGTAGGCCGGGATCGAAGCCATCATGTTGGACACGACCAGGCACTTCAGCTGGTCCTGGTGCTTCAGCGCATATTCCATGGCCAGCAAGCCGCCCCAGCTTTGCCCGAGCAGGCAGAAGTTCGACGCGTCGGCGCCAATCGCCGACCTGACCTGTTCCACTTCGCTGACGAAACGGTCTACGGTCCACAGGTCGTCATCGTTGGGCCGGTCGCTCCGGCCGGACCCGAGCTGGTCGTAATAATAATATTCGATGCCCTCCTGCGGAAGGAAGCTGTCAAACACCTGGAATGGGTCGTGAGTCGCCCCCGGCCCGCCGTGCAGGAGCAGCAGCTTCAGCTTCGGATTGTTGCCGACCCGCTTGACCCATACCCGGAAGTCGCCCTTCGGGGTCTTGATCGGGATCATCCGCACCCCGCCGCTCCACGCGTCGGGCAGGCCGCGGCTGTCGAGGTAAGCCGAGGGAACTGCTGCCGGGCCGACACCGGCTTTGGCTTCGGGTCGGTATCCGCCCAGTGCCAAGGCGGTCAGAGCGAGACAGGCAGCCAATTTTCGCATCGTGCTTCCCCCATCGGCACAGCCCGCGCGTGGGGCTAGGCTGGCCTCCTTTGCTGGTGTAGCGCGGCTGTCGATTGGAACAAGGGAGCGTATCGAGGGCCCATGTGTGGAATTGTGGGAATCGTCGGCAAGCAGGCCGTCGCCGGGCGGCTGTTCGACGGGCTGAAGCGGCTGGAATATCGCGGCTATGACTCGGCGGGCATCTGCACCGTCGGGAGGGTGGCTTCGATCGCCGCCGCGCGGAAGGAAAGCTCGAGAATCTGAAGCGTGAGCTCGATGCCGATCCGCTGGGCGGCGACATCGGGATCGCGCATACCCGCTGGGCAACGCACGGCGCACCGACGGTCGACAATGCCCACCCCCACATCGTCGGTCGCGTGGCGCTGGTCCACAACGGCATCATCGAGAATTTCAAGCCGCTGCGTGACGAGCTGATCGCCGAGGGTCGCGAGTTCAAGTCGCAGACCGACAGCGAAGTGGTTGCCCATCTCGTTGCCCGCGAGGTCGAACGCGGCGCATCGCCGCAGGACGCGGTCGCGACGGTCCTGCCACGGCTTCACGGCGCCTTTGCCATCGCCTTCCTGTTCGCTGACCATCCCGACGTCGTCATCGGCGCGCGCATGGGTGCACCGCTGACGGTCGGCTACGGCGAGGGCGAAAACTATCTCGGTTCCGACGCGCTGGCGCTCGCGCCGCTGACCCAGAAGATCGCCTATCTTGACGAGGGCGACTGGGTCGTCGTTCGCCGCGACAGCGCGCAGATCTTCGATCGTGAAAATCAGCCGGTTACCCGCGACATCGTCGAATCCGGCGCGTCGGCGGCGAAGATCGAAAAGGGCAATCATCGCCATTTCATGCAGAAGGAAATTTTCGAGCAGCCGATCGTCGTGGCGCAGACCCTGCAAAGCTACGTCCGGCCGTTCGAAGGCAAGGTGGCCCTGCCGGACATCGAGTTCGATCTCGGCGCGGTCAACCGGGTGACGATCGTCGCCTGCGGTACCAGTTTCTATGCCGGCATGGTCGCCAAATATTGGTTCGAGCAGTTCGCCCGCGTGCCGGTCGACATCGATGTCGCCTCGGAGTTCCGCTATCGCGAGCCGGTGCTGGAGCCGGGCGGCCTGGCGCTGTTCATCTCGCAGAGCGGCGAGACGGCCGACACGCTCGCCGCGCTTCGCCATGCGCGCGCGGAGGGGCAGACTATCGCTGTCGTAGTCAACGTGCCGACCAGTTCGATGGCACGTGAGGCCGACCTGCTACTCCCGACCCATGCCGGTCCGGAAATCGGCGTCGCCTCGACCAAGGCGTTCACATGCCAGCTGGCGGTGCTCGCCGCGTTGGCGGCCAACCTCGCCCGCGCCAAGGGCCGGCTGAGCGAAGACGAAGAGCGCGAGATCGTCGCGCACCTGCAAGAGGCGCCGCAGGCGATGAACCATGCGCTGGCGCATGACGAGGAAATCGCCAGCCACGCCCACCTCGTCGCGCCCGCCCGCGACGTCCTCTATCTCGGCCGCGGCCCCGATTATCCGATGGCGATGGAAGGCGCGCTGAAACTTAAGGAAATCAGCTACATCCACGCCGAAGGTTATGCGGCTGGTGAGATGAAACACGGCCCGATCGCGCTGATCGACGATGCGGTGCCGGTGATCGTCCTAGCGCCGTCAGGACCCCTGTTCGAAAAAACCGTCAGCAACATGCAGGAAGTTCGCGCCCGGGGCGGCAAGATCATCCTGATCAGCGATGCCGAAGGCCTGGCGGAGGCCGGCGAGGGCTGCATGGCGACGATCGAGATGCCGAGCGTCCACCCGCTGATCGCGCCGCTGGTCTATGCCGTGCCGGTGCAGTTGCTGGCGTATCACGTGGCGGTCGCCAAGGGCACTGACGTCGACCAGCCGCGGAACCTGGCGAAGTCCGTTACCGTCGAATGATCAGTGGGCGAGGTTGAGGTCGCGGACCCGGCGCTTCATTCGTTCATAAAGGAAGTCGACCACCGTTCTCACCGGCGGTGAGTGACGGACACGTTCATGGGTCAGCAGCCAGATCCAGCGATCCGGCTCAGCCCTTGGGCGCATGCATCGGATCAGGTCGTCCTCGCCTTCCGCGATGAAGCAGGGAAGGGCGCCAATGCCCAGCCCGGAGCGGACACCGGTCAACAGGCCGGTCATCGTCGCCTGTTGGATGGCGACCTGCTCGGCGATCCCGATTTCCTGAAGGATTGCTTCATAGGCACGCCAGGTCATCACCCCGCCACCGCCGACCAGCGCATGCCCGTGGAGCGCGGCGCGGGTGCGCGGGATGCCGTGCCGGGCGGCGTAGTCGCGGCTGCAGTAAAAGGTCCATTCGTCCGGGCAAATCCGCCTGCCGACGACTCCGGCGGGGCAGCCGCGGCGGTGCTGCGAATGGCGACATCGGCTTCCCCGGCGCCCAGGTCGCGGACCGTTCCGCACTCATCAAGCTCGATCCGGATATCCGGATGGGCTTCATGCAACTCGGCCAACCATGGCGGCAAGAAGGTATTGGAGAAAATGTCGGAGGTGGTCACCCGGACCGTTCCACTATTGTCGCGTGACTGGAACCCCGCCGCTTCGGCGAAGCTGAGTGCCGCTTGTTCGACGACGATGGCGCGGTCGAGCAATTGTTTGCCCGCTGGCGTCAGCGCGTAACCGGCCTGGCGGCGGTCGAACAGAAGCAGCCCGAGCGATTGTTCGAGCGCTGCGATCCGTCGGGACACGGTGGTCTGGCTAACTCGCATGGACCGCCCCGCGGCGAGCGTGCTGCCAACACGGGCCACGGCGATGAAATAACGCAGGTCGTTCCAGTCGAACATGCCCCGTATCCTAGTAAGGCCGGCGGACCGCGCATTCTGCATTATCGCAGAACAATACCACGAACTAGTTGCTCTACGAAACCTATTCCGGGCTTATGAGAAAGGTCGCTCCGGATTGATCCGGCCTTTGAAAGAGGGACACGACCATGAAAACCCTTCTCGCCAGCATGATCCTCATCGCCCTTCCGTCGATGGTGGCCGCCGAACCCGTTCAGGTCAGCCGCTCGGTCGCGACCGCCGATCTCGACCTGTCGACCCAAAAGGGACAGCGGGCGCTCGACCGCCGCCTGACCATCGCCATCGACGACGCCTGCGGCGAGACGTCGGCGGTGGATCTCGCCGGTCGAAACGACATCCGCACTTGCCGCGCCGACGCGTGGGCCAAGGTCGAGGCAGAGCGCGAGCAGCGCCTCGCCCAGGCAGGTCGGGCCAAGGAGCCGATCGCGGTCGGCCGTTGATCTCGACAAGCATCGATGCCGTCGCCATTCTCGGTCCCATGATCGAGGTTGGCGGCGGTTGTCATTGCGGGGCGGTGCGTTTCAGGGCTCGGCTGCCCGATCCGCCAGTCCCCGCCCTCGACTGCAATTGCTCGGTCTGTTCGGCAACCGGCTTTGTTCACATCATCGTGCCGCACGAGGATCTACAGCTGGATCGCGGTAGCGAATCGCTGACCAGCTACCGCTTCGGCACGGGGGCGGCCGACCACCTGTTCTGCTCGACGTGCGGGGTGAAAAGCTTTTACCAGCCGCGCAGTCACCCGAACGCCTGGAGCGTCAACGCCAACTGTCTCGATGATCCGGTCACGCTGGAAATCGAACGTTTCGACGGACGCGACTGGGAGGCGGCCAAGGCGGCACTCGACGGGGTAGCAGGCTCCGACTAGGGCAGGGCGTGTGACCCATCGCGCCCTTCGCCTCCGCCTCGACGCCGCCGCTCTTCAGGACAATTGGCGCTGGTTGCAGCGAGCCAGCGGGACTGCGACCGGTGCGGCGGTCAAGGCTGACGGCTATGGTTTGGGCGCACGTGACGTTACGCGGCTGCTGGGCGACGCTGGCTGCCGCGATTTCTTCGTGTCGAACTGGGCGGAGGCTGATGCACTGGGCGCCATGCCCGACGGTGTAAGCCTGAGCGTGCTTCACGGCGTCGGCGCCAAGGACATGGCCGCCGCGCTGGGCAGCAGCGCCCGGCCGGTGCTTAACACGCCGGGGCAAATCGCACGGTGGCGCGAAGCGGCACCGGAGCGGCCGTGCGACGTCATGGTCGATACCGGCATGAACCGGCTCGGAGTTCGAACCGACGAGCTTCATTCGCTCGAAGGGCTCCGCATCGAAACGCTGATCAGCCACCTTGCCTGCGCGGACGAGGACAGCGCGATGAACCGGGTGCAGCGCGATCGCTTCGCCGCGGTCGCCGCGACGGTGGAGGCGCGCCGCTACAGCCTCGCCAACAGCGCGGGGATTTGCCTCGGCGCCGACTATGCCTTCGATCTCGTCCGTCCGGGACTTGCCCTTTACGGCGGGATCCCGCGGGAGGAGGCGAGCGGCCACATCCGCCAGGTGGTGTATCCCGAAGCGGAGGTAGTCCAGCGCCGCACGGTTCGCGCGGGCGAGACCGTCGGCTATGGCGCGACCTGGACTGCCCAGGATGACACCGAGGTGGCGGTCATCAATATCGGTTACGCCGACGGTTATCTGCGCTGCTTCGCCGGACGCGGCGGGGCCAGCGTGGGCGCAGCCCGGCTGCCGCTGGTCGGGCGCGTATCGATGGATCTGGTCGCATTGGACTGTTCGGATTGCCCCGAGCTTCGCGAGGGCGAATGGGTGTCGATGGACTATGACCTCCCGGCTGCGGCGGAGGCCAGCGGCCTGTCGCAATACGAATTGCTTACCGGGCTTGGCCAGCGGTTCGAGCGGGACTGGAACGGGGCGGGGCGTCTTTGGCTTGAACGCGCACAGGTCGATCACCGGACAGCGCCAGCATTCCGGTTTCCGCGCCTTGCAGACGTAGCGGCCATGCAGGATCAGCCAGTGATGGGCGTGGGTCAGGAACGGCTTGGGAGTGACCTTCTCCAATTTCAGCTCGACCGCCAGCGGGTCCTTGCCCTTGGCCAGTCCGGTGCGGTTGGCGACCCGGAAGATATGGGTATCGACGGCGATCGTCGGCTGACCGAACGCGACGTTGAGGACGACGTTGGCGGTCTTGCGCCCGACGCCGGGTAGCTTCTCGAGTTCGCTCCGTTCGGTCGGCACCTCGCCGCCGTAATTGTCGACCAGGATGCGCGCGGCGGCGATGACGTTCTTCGCCTTGGTATTGAACAGCCCGATCGTCTTGATGTGATCACGGAGCGCCTCTTCGCCGAGATCGAGCATTTGTTGCGGCGTCTGGACCTTGGCGAACAGGGCGCGCGTCGCCTTGTTCACGCCGACATCGGTCGCCTGCGCGGAAAGGGCGACCGCGACGACCAGCGTATAGGGATTTACATATTCAAGCTCGGTCTGGGGCGAGGGATCGGCCTCCGCCAGTCGCCGGTAGAATTCGAAAACTTGCGGAGGCTTCATCCGCCGATGACATCGCGCATCGAATAGAGTCCGGCGGGCTTGCCATGAAGGAAGCGGGCGGCCGCGAGCGCGCCGCGGGCGAAGATCGCGCGACTTTCTGCGCGATGCGACAGGACCAGCCGCTCGTCTGGCCCCAGGAACATAACGTCATGGTCGCCGGCGACGGTGCCGCCGCGAACGGCGGCGTAACCGATTTCGCCCGGCTCGCGCTTCAGGCCGACGCCGGAGCGGCCCAATTCCTCCTTGCAGTCCATCGACCGGCCGATCTCGACGGACTTGCCGAGGTGAAGTGCCGTGCCGGACGGAGCGTCGGCCTTGTGGCGGTGATGCGCCTCGACAATCTCGACGTCCCAATCGGCCGTCGGCAGCACCCGCGCGGCACGCTCGACCAGGTCAGCGAGCAACGCCACGCCCAGTGACGTATTCGGCGCGACGAGGATGGGGATCGTCCGCGACGCCTCGCGGATCAGTTCGTGGTGGCCTTCGTCCAGGCCGGTCGTCCCGACCAGCAGCGGCACAGCTGCGCTGACGGCGCGGTCCAGGCTCTGGCGAAGCGCTGCCGGGGCAGAGAAGTCGATCAGGACGTCCCCGTGGTCGGATGCGATCTCGAATTCGTCATCGGCTCCGGCGGCGTCGGCGATGGCCTGGCCCATGCGGCCGTCGGGCGCGAACAGGGAAAGGCGAAGCGGTTGCTGGTCGGTGCGCATGGCAATGGTGATGGCGCAGCGATCAGCCGCGCGCAATGCCGAGCCGGTCTTGGAGTGCCATCGCCGCGGCGGGCGCCCGCCGTTTCGCGCCGTTGATCAGGAACACGTAAGCGTCGCGGCCTGCCTCGGCCCATCCGCGTGTCAGCGTCGACAATTCGTCGAGCCTGGCGGGCGAATAGCCGGTCTCGATTTCGTCCTGCATCCGTTGCAGCCGGGCGTATCGGAAATCGGCGGTGTCGAGGTCGATGCAGGGAAATTCGTCGTCATCGCCGAATACGACGGCGGCGTTGTGGTCGCGACAGAGGGAGGCAAAGGCCTCGTCCCGGAAGCTTTCGTGACGCGGTTCAATGACGTGGCGAAGCGGCACATCGCCAAGCTTTTGCGGCAACAGCGACAGGAAGGCGGCGATGTCGTCGCGGTCGAACTGCCGGTGCCGCGCGAGCATCCACAACGTCGGGCCAAGCTTCGCGCCGAGTCGGTCGACGCCCTGCGCGTAGAAATTGCCGATCCCCTCGCCGGCGTCGGCGAGCTTCGGGCGGGTGACGCAGAATCGCGAAGCTTTCAGCGTGAATTGAAAGTCGTCGGGCGTTGCCGCCGCCCATTTCTCCCAGCTTCCAGGTGCCTGACGGCTGTAGAAGGTCGCGTTGATCTCGATCGCGCCAAAGGCCCGGGAGGCAAATTCCAGTTCGCGCGATTTCGCCCAGTTCTCGGGATAGAAGAGGTCGCGCCATTCGGGGAAGGTCCAGCCCCCGATGCCGACACGGATGTTGCCCCTGGCCATGCCCGCGTCGATGCAGCAGCCAGACGGCGGCTGCAATCGCCCATCGCTGGAAGATCGCAGCCGGCCTGGTCCCGGGTCACCGGTTGCGGTCGACGCGGAAGCGGACGGGGGTATCACCGACATGACCGGAAACGCGGCCGTCGGCGCGGACCTTGAAGCGGAAAGACTGCCTGTCGCTGATCCGCTGCCCCTGGATATGGCGCGTACCGTCCGCGGCAACGGTTTCGGTGTAGGCCACGGGCTGGCCTTCCATGCGAAAGCTGTGCTGGGCGGCGGTAGCCGTGCCGGCCAGCGAGGACGCGGCAACGAGGATGGTCGCGGAAATCATGGTCATTCTCCCTTTTCGGCGGCAGCGGAAAGGCCGTTGCCTCGCTGGGAGGATTTCAAGGATCGTGCCAAATCCGGCTTTTCTTGCCGTATCAGTGGCATAATACGCTGAGGCGGTATCGCGGGATGGGGGAGCATCCCAACCCGAGGCAAAATCCGCCATATCTCGGGCGTGCCCTTGCCATCGTGCGGCAGGCTCGAAAGTATGCACGGACATGATCGAGAACATCGTCATCCTGACTGGGGCGGGGATCAGCGCGGAAAGCGGTTTGCAGACGTTCCGTGCTGCGGACGGCTTGTGGGAAGGGCATCGGGTCGAAGATGTCGCGACCCCCGAGGCGTACCGCCGCAATCCCGCGCTAGTGCATCAATTCTACGACGCCCGTCGCGCCCGGCTGGCGGAGGTGGTGCCTAATCCCGCCCATGAAGCGCTGGCGCGACTGGATGCCGAGTGGTCGGGCGAGTTGCTGATCGTGACCCAGAACGTCGACGACCTGCACGAACGGGCAGGCGCCCGGCGGCTGTTGCACATGCATGGCGAGCTGCTGTCCGCCTGGTGCCAGTCGTGCGACGATCGATACGAATGGGACGGGCCGATGGGAGAGGGCGCTCACTGCCCGCGTTGCGCGAGGGCCGGGCAGGTTCGTCCGGACATCGTCTGGTTCGGCGAGATGCCCTACGACATGGAGCGGATCGATGCGGCCCTGATCAACGCCGACCTGTTCGTGTCGATCGGAACGTCGGGCGCGGTCTATCCCGCCGCTGGCTTCGTCCAGACCGCCCGCTACCGTGGCGCGCGCACGCTGGAGATCAACTTGGAACCGAGTCAGGGCAGCGTCTTCTTCGACGAGCGGCGTTACGGACCGGCGAGCGTCGAAGTGCCGCGCTGGGTAGACGAGCTTCTCGCTCAGTCCGCCCAATCCAGCCCGATATCCTCATAAAGCCCGCGGTCCTCGTCCCAGCGCGGATCGACCTTGACGTGCAGGAACAAGTGGACCTTGCGGCCGAGATGCTCGGCGATGGCTTCGCGGGCCGCCGATCCGATCGACTTTAGCCGGGCGCCGCCCTTGCCGACGACGATCGCCTTCTGGCTGTCGCGCTCGATCAGGATTTGCTGGTGGATGACCGTCGAGCCATCCTTGCGGTCCTCCCACTGCTCGGTCTCGACCGCCGCCGAGTAGGGCACCTCGGCATGAAGCTGCAGGTAGAGTTGCTCGCGGGTCAGCTCGTTGGCGACCATTCGGTCGGTGGCGTCGGTTAGCTGGTCTTCGGGGAAGTGCCACGGGCCTTCGGGCATCGCCCCGGCCAGCGCCGCTTTGAGGTCCGCGACGCCGTCGCCGGTGGTCGCGGAGACCATGAAGATGGCTTCGGGCTTCAACCGCTCGGCGAGCCGGGCGGTGAGCGCGAGCAGGCTTTCCTTGTCGGCGATGTCGACCTTGTTCAGCACGAGAATCTTCGGCTCGCTGCGCTGCTCGACGCCCTCGATGACCTGCTCGACGCGCTGGCCGACCTTGGCGGCGGCGTCAATCACCAGCACGACGCGGTCGGCGTCCTCGGCTCCCTCCCACGCGGCCTTGACCATGGCGCGGTCGAGGCGCCGGTTGGGCGTGAAAATGCCGGGCGTGTCGACCAGCAGGATCTGGGTTTCGCCGGCAATGGCGATGCCCATCAGCCGTGCACGGGTCGTCTGCGCCTTGGGGCTGACGATGGCGACCTTCTGCCCGACGAGGGCATTGACCAGCGTCGACTTGCCCGCGTTGGGCGCGCCGAGGACGGCCACCAGTCCGCAACGTTGGCTCATGACAGGCGCTCCACCAGCATCGCGGCGGCGGCGGTCTCCGCCTCCTGCTTGTTGTCGCCCTCGGCTTCCGCCTCCCCGTGACGGCCCAATGACACCTTCACGCGGAAACGCGGGGCGTGATGCGGACCGAAGCGGGCAAGCATTTCATAGACGGGAACTCCAAGGTTTCGGGCCGCGGCCAATTCCTGAAGCGCGGACTTGGGGTGCACCGGCGCGCGCTTCTGGACGTCGAGGAACGGCGACCAATGCTTGCGGACGATGGCCCTGGCGGCATCGAGGCCATGTTCAAGATAGACCGCGCCGAGCAGGGCCTCGACAACGTCGCCGATGACGTTCTCGCTGAGATTGGCGAGATCCTCGCGCGCTTGCTTGCCGAGGCGGATGTGAGGCGGAAGGCCGATCGCCCGGCCGACTTCGGCGCAAGTCTCGCGGGCCACCAGCGCGTTGTAGCGCCGGCTGAGCTTGCCCTCGGGCTCGTCAGGAAAGCGCTCGTACAGCCATTCCGAGACCAACAACCCAAGCACCCGGTCGCCGAGGAATTCCAGTCGTTCGTAGCTGTCGCCGCCGCGGCTGCCATGGGTCCGAGCGCGTTCGTAGAGTGCTGCGTCGCGTGGCTCGATCCCGAGCGCTTCGGTCAGGAAGGCGGCTGTGTCGCTCACCGGTTGTAGCTCTTGGCGACGCGGTCCCCGCGGAGGGCGGTGAACCAGCTGATCGGGTTGATCCAGCTCGCGCTGCCGTCGGTCGACCAGAAGCGCACCGTGGCCCGCCCGACAAGATGATCCATGGGCACGATGCCGATACCGCCCTGGTAAGGCGAGAAGCGGCTGTCGAGGCTGTCGTCGCGATTGTCGCCCATCAGGAAGACGGAACCGGCCGGAACGGTCACCGGGCCGAAGTCGTCCGCGGGCCGCCTTGCACCTGGTCGATGGTGAGGTAGGTCGGGCCGTTGGGCAGCGATTCCCGATAAGTCGGGTAGAGACAAATGGGGCCGTCTGCGCCGGGTTTCACCATCTGCGTGGCGCCAGGAACGACGCGACACGGTGTGTTCGGGCTGACCGGGATCTCGATCATCCCGTTGTCGGTGCGGGCGAGTTGCTTGCCGTTGAGGAGCACTGACCCGCCGACGACTTGTACCGTGTCGCCCGGGACGCCGATCACGCGCTTCACCCAGTCCTCATTCTCTGCGCCGGGCTTGCGGAAGATGACGATGTCGCCGCGCTTGGGGATGCTTTCGAAAACCCGGCCGTCGAACGACGGGAAACCAAACGGGAAGCTGTATCGTGAATAGCCATAGGGCCACTTTTGGACGAACAGATAGTCGCCGATGTACATGTTCGGCAGCATCGACCCCGACGGGATGCTGAACGGCGCGACGATCAGGCTTCGGAGCACCCACGCGAACAGCGCAAGGAACAGCAGGGATTTCCAGAAGCTGTCCTTCTTGGGGGGCGCTTCGGCTTGCTCGACACTCTCTTCGCTCATCGGGGTCGTGCCTTGGGCGAGGGGCCCAAAGCGTCAAGCAGGGATGGCTTTTGGCCGGCGCGCGGCTAGGAGAGGCGGCGATGGCGATTCTCGATACCACCGGCGCCTGGCAGGCGATCGACGCGCACCACGCGGTGCCCCTGACAAGCTTGTTCGAACAGGATGAAGGGAGGGTTGGCCGGCTTTGTCGCGACCTTGCCGGGATCCACTTCGACTTATCGAAAACGCACCTGGACGACGGGCTCGTCAGCGCATTCTGCGACCTTGCCGAGCAAGCGGGTTATGGCGCGGCGCGCGATGCCTTGTTCGCCGGCGCGGTGGTCAATCCGAGCGAGGACCGGTCGGCGACCCACACCGCCGAGCGTGGGCAGGGATCGCCCGCCGACGTCGACCTGGCGTCGCAACGCCGGGCGCGGATGCGCAGCCTGCTCGACGCGATCGAGGGCGGGGCATTCGGCGACATCGAATCCGTGCTCCACATTGGCATTGGCGGATCGGCGCTTGGTCCCGACCTCGTCATCGACGCGCTGGGTCGCGACAGCGACCGGATCGAAGTGCGGGTCCTGTCCAACATCGACGGCGAGGCATTCGACGAGGCCGTCAGCGGGCTCGATCCGGCGACGACCCTGGTGGTGGCCGTGTCGAAAACCTTTTCGACCATCGAGACGCTGACCAACCTCGAGGCCGCGATCGAGTGGCTGGTCGAGGGCGGGGTCGATGATGCTTATGGCCAGCTGATCGCGGTCACCGCAGCGCCTGACAAGGCAATCCGCTTCGGTATCGACCAGACCCGCGTTCTTCCGTTCGGCGAAGGCGTCGGCGGCCGCTATTCGATGTGGTCGTCGGTCGGCCTGTCGATCGCGCTGGCCCTGGGCTGGAGCGCGTTCGAGGAGATGCTGGAAGGCGCGGCGATCGTCGACCGTCATGTCCGTTCGGCCAAGGGCGCCGACAATGTCGCGCTGCTGGCGGCGTTCGCCGACACTTATTACGCTCAGGTCCGCCGCGCCGAAACGCGAGCGGTGTTCGCCTACGACGAACGGCTGCGACTGCTGCCCAATTACCTCCAGCAGCTCGAAATGGAATCGAACGGCAAGTCGGCGACGCGTGATGGCGGCAAGCTCGACCGTCCAAGCGCGCCGATCACCTGGGGCGGGACCGGCACGGACGCCCAGCACGCGGTGTTCCAGCTGCTCCACCAAGGCACGCACATCGTCCCGGTCGAATTCGTCGCCGTGGTCGAGAATGAAGACAGCCTCGACCCGCGTCATCACCGGATGCTGCTGCTCAACTGCATCGGGCAGGCGGCGGCTCTGATGAAGGGGCGCGACAGCGACGATGCGGCGCGCTTCTATGCGGGCGACCGGCCTTCGATGACGTTGTTGCTGGAACGGCTCGACGCGCGAACGCTTGGCGCGCTGATCGCCTTCTACGAGCATCGCACGTTCGCCAATGCCGTGCTGATCGGGATCAACCCGTTCGACCAGTTCGGCGTGGAGTTGGGCAAGGAGATTGCATTGTCGCTGGACGATCCGGAATCGCGCGACGGGCTAGACGCCTCGACCCGCGCCCTGCTCGACAAGGCCGGGCTGTGAGCGACTACGACCTGTTCGTCATCGGCGCGGGTTCTGGCGGTGTTCGCGCCGCGCGGATTGCCGCCAGCCATGGGGCGCGGGTTGCGGTCGCGGAGGAACATCGCGTCGGCGGCACCTGCGTCATCCGAGGCTGCGTTCCCAAGAAGCTGCTCGTTTACGGAGCGCACTTTGCCGAGGATCTGAATGACGCGGCGATGTTCGGTTGGGACGTTCCCAGCTGTTCATTCAACTGGCCGGTGCTCCGCGACAATGTGCTGGGCGAAGTGTCGCGGCTCGAGGGACTCTACAAGCAGACGCTTGCCACCCACGACGTCACGATCATCGAAGAGCGGGCGGTGCTGGCGGGGCCAAACCAGGTCCGGCTGGCCAGTGGCCGCACCGTCACCGCCGACAAGATCTTGATCGCCACAGGTGCCCACCCGCACATGCCCCAGTTCGAGGGCAGCGATCTCGCCATCTCGTCGAACGAGGTTTTCTTCCTCGAGAAGATGCCGAAGCGCGTGGTCATCGCCGGCGGTGGTTACATTGCCAACGAATTCGCCGGCATCTTCCACCAGTTCGGGGCGCACGTCGTGCTGGTCAATCGCGGAGACACGATCCTTCGTGGCTACGACGAGCAGATGCGCGATCGCCTGTTGCACATCTCGATGACCAAGGGCCTGGAATTCCGCTTCAACTCCACGTTTCAGAAGATTGAACAGAACGCCGATGGCACCTTGCTCGCGACCATGACGGGCTGCGACGACCTTGATGCCGATGTCGTCCTGTTCGCGACGGGCCGCCGGCCGAATGTTCACGGCCTTGGCCTGGAAGGCGTCGGCGTCGCTATCGGCGACCGCGGCGAAATCAAGGTCGACGAACATAGTCGCACCAGCGTGCCGTCGATCTTCGCCATTGGCGACGTCACGGACCGGATCCAGCTGACGCCGGTCGCGATCCGCGAGGGCCATGCGTTTGCCGACAGCCAGTTCGGCGGAAAGCCGTGGACGGTCGACTACGACAACGTCCCGCACGCCGTATTCTCGCACCCGCCGATCGCGAGTGTCGGGCTGACGGAAGGGGAGGCCAAGAACAAGCTGGGACAGGTGCGTACCTTTACCAGCGACTTCCGGCCGATGAAGAACGTGCTGGCGGGCCGCAACGAGCGTTCTCTTTACAAGCTGGTCGTCGATGGCGGCACCGATGTCGTCGTCGGCATGCACATGATCGGCCCCGACGCGCCGGAAATTCTCCAGGCGGCCGCGGTCGCGGTCAAGGCGGGGCTCAAGAAGGCCGACTTCGACCGGACCGTCGCGCTTCATCCGACGATGTCCGAAGAACTGGTGTTGATGCGCTGATGCACGACGTTGTCATCATCGGGGCGGGGCATAACGGGCTCACCTGCGCCTGGTATCTGGCGAGGCGCGGGCTGAAGGTTGCCATTCTCGAGGCCAGCGAGAAGGTCGGCGGCGCGGCCGTCACTGACGAATTCCATCCGGGGTTCCGCAACAGCGCGGCCAGTTACACCGTCTCCCTGTTGCAGCCCAAGGTCATCCGCGACATGGAACTGGAGCGGCACGGCCTCGAAGTCGTTCTCCGCAAGCGCGACAATTTCCTGCCGGGGCCGAAGGGAAGCTACCTGCTGACCGGGCGCGACGGGCAAACGCGCGCCGATATCGTCCGGCATCACGCTTCTGACGGCCCGGCCTACGACCGCTACAATGCGGAACTGGAAACCGTTGTACCGCTCATCAAGAAATGGATCCTGAAGGCTCCGGTCGAGGCCGGGGCCGGGGTCGCCGGTCTCGGCAAGTTGCTGGTGCTGGGCAAGGACCTGGTGGGTCTTACTACGGACGAGGTTCGCGTCGTCCACCAATATGCCACCAAGAGCGCGGGCGAGATCCTCGACCGCCACTTTACCGGCGACCTCGCCAAGGCGTTGTTCGGCTTCGACGGCGTCGTCGGCAATTTCGCGTCGCCCTACACGCCGGGTACAGCTTACGTCCTGCTGCACCATCTGTTCGGCGAAGCCGCGGGGTCGCCGGGGCTTGGGGTCACGCCATCGGCGGCATGGGGTCGATCACCCAAGCGATGGCCAAGGCCTGCCGGGAGGCCGGCGTCGACATCATGCTCAACACGCCGGTGGACGAAGTGTTGGTCGAAAAGGGCCGGGCCGTCGGCGTGGTCGCCGGTGGCAAGGCACATCGGGCCAGCACTGTCGTTGCCAACGTCAATCCGCGCCTCCTATTTACCAGGCTCGTGCCACAGGGCGCTCTGGAACGAACCGCCGAGGAGCATTTCGCAAACTGGTCTTGCGAGAGTGCGACCTTCCGAATGAACGTCGCCCTCGACAAGTTGCCGAACTTCACCGCGCTGCCCGGCCGCGGCGATCATCTGACCGCCGGCATCATCATCGCGCCCAGCCTTGACTATATGCATCGCGCCCACGCCGATGCGGCGCTCAACGGCTGGACCAAGCAGCCTATCGTCGAGATGCTGATCCCGTCGACGCTCGACCCCGCCCTCGCGCCCAAGGGCAGGCATGTCGCGTCGCTGTTTTGCCAGCATTTCCGCTATCACCTTCCCCACGGGCGGAGTTGGGACAACGAGCGCGAGGCGGCCGCGGATGCGATCATCGCCACGGTCGACGCGCATGCGCCGGGTTTTGCCAAGTCGGTCATTGCGCGGCAGATCCACTCGCCGCTTGACCTGGAGCGTCGCTTCGGCCTGATCGGCGGAGACATCTTCCACGGCAAGATGGGACTCGACCAGCTCTTCAGCGCCCGGCCGATGATCGGCGCGGCTGATTACCGGATGCCGCTCGCCGGCCTCTACTTGTGCGGTTCCGGCGCCCATCCCGGTGGCGGCGTGACCGGGCGCCCGGTCATAATGCGGCGCAGGCAATATTGGCGGACCGGCGGCCCTGGCGGCGCGCGCGGTGACCAAGCCGCTCGACGGCATCCGGGTTCTCGACCTCAGCCGGGTACTGGCCGGCCCATGGTGCACGCAACTGCTGGCCGACCTTGGCGCCGACGTGATCAAGGTCGAGCAACCCGGCGCCGGTGACGACACGCGGCACTGGGGACCGCCGTGGCTTGAGCATGGCGACGAGCGTGTCGCCGCCTACTTCCTTGCCGCCAACCGTGGCAAGCGATCGGTCGCGATCGACTTCGGCAAGCCCGAAGGCGCGGATCTGGTACGGCGCATGGCCGCCGAAGCCGATGTCGTGGTGGAGAACTTCAAGGTCGGCGGGCTGAAGAAGTTCGGTCTCGACGCCGCGACCCTTCGCGCCGCCAACCCGCGCCTGGTCTATGCGTCGATCACCGGTTTCGGACAGGATGGACCGTACGCGGGGCGCGCGGGGTACGACTATATCATCCAGGCGATGGGCGGGATGATGAGCCTGACCGGCGTTCCGGATGGCGAGCCCGGCGGCGGTCCGATGCGCGCAGGGGTCGCGATCGCCGACCTGTTCACCGGCATGTACACCGCCAACGCCATCCTTGCCGCTCTCTATGCGCGGGAAACGAGCGGCGAGGGCGCGACGATCGACATGGCGCTGTTCGATGCGCAGCTGGCGATGCTGGCCAATCAGGGTTCGAATGCGCTGGTCAGCGGGCGCGACCCCGGCCGCCAAGGGGTCGGCCACCCCAACATCGTGCCGTATCAGCCGTTCGAAGCGTCGGACCAGGCAATTATTGTCGCGGTCGGCAACGACCGTCAGTTCGGCAAGCTCGCGGCCATCCTCGGCCACGCCGAGTGGGCCAGCAACCCGGAATTCGCGACCAATCCGGCCAGGGTCGCGGCAAGAGCGACGCTGGTGCCGATGATCGCCGACATCATCCGCACGAAGCCTGCCGCCGACTGGTTGGATCAGCTCGAAGCGGCCGGCATCCCGGCCGGACCGATCAATGGCGTGAGCCAGGCGATCGCCGATCCGCAAGCGCAGCATCGCGGCATGAAGTTGTCGATGGACGGCGGCGCGCTGGGGCCGGTGCCGATGATCGGGAACCCGATCCGCCTCGACGGGGAGCGTACCGACGCGACCCGGCCGCCCCGGCACTGGGCGAACATGGTTCGGAAGTCCTCGGCAGCTTCCTGAGCCCGAAGAGATCGAACACCTTCGCTCGGAAGGCGTGGTCGGCTAGACCCGGTCGCGGTCCGGCGCGGGCAGCAACTCCTCGCCGTAACGCGACTGGATGAAGCGGCCCTGGGTCTCGAACGCGGCAAGGTCGGCACGGGCCAGCTTCTCGCTAATCTCCGACAGTGCTTCGCGCCCCGCGGCCAGCGCTTCGACCAGCCGCTGGTCGACGTCCTTGTCCTCGCCGTCCCGCTCTGACCGATAGGCTTTCGGGATGTGCAGATAGCGGTCAATCAAGCCCGGCAAGTGGACCGACATCAACCGCCGGGCATCTTGCGCGTTGGGATCGAGGTCGGGGATTCGTTGCAACGTTTCCCGCAGTCCGGGAAGTGCAGCCGACAAACGGTCGACCTCCGCCTGCGCGGGCGCGGGGAGGGCGCGCCGGGCGCGGAACAGATAGCTGTCGAACCGTTGCACCATCTGGCCGTTGGGAAGGTCGGTCGACACGTCGGGCGCGGCGATCTCCTTCCCGCCGGACACCGCCAGCAGCGCTGCGACGCCGATCGCCAGGCCCACCGCGGCGAGGAAACCGAACATGCCGATCGGCAGGATCAATCCGATGGCGATTGTCGCCAGACTGATGATGCCCACCGCGATACCGATGCGCGCGAGCGTTCGGGTCAGCCCCGAATTCAGCCGCTGCCGCTCGCGCTTGGCGGCGGCGCGGACACTGCCCTCGCGTCCGTCGAGCTGCGCCATTACCCGGTCGGCGCGGGCAATCGCGAGATCCGCTTTCTGTGTGACGTCGGTCATTTTTGCTCGATGGGGGTGAACGGCGACGGTTCGGGGCCGGCCAGCTTGGACTGGGCCACGCCCTCGGCGCGAGCGATATAGCCCTTGGACTTTTCGACTTCGGTGCCCAGCGTCTCGACCGTCTGCTTCATGTTGGAAAGCGCCGCGAGCTTGAACTGGTCGATCTGGTCCATCGTGTCATAGATATTCTGGAAAGCGCGCTGCAGCGTCTCCAGCGGGATGGTCGACGAGGCCGCCTGCTCATGGATTGCGCCGGTCTGGGTGCGCAGCATTTCGCCGGTGGAATCGATCATGTTGGCGGTGGTCGTGTTGAGCGCCGTGACCTGCTCCAGCACCAGTTTCTGGTTCGTCATCGCCTGGGCGACCGTCACCGCCGTGCGCAGCGCCGCGACGGTCGTGGTCGAGGCGCGATCGACACCCTTCACCAGTTCGACATTGTTCTTCTTGACAAGGTCGAGGGCGAGGTAGCCCTGCACCGTCACCGCCATCTGCGTCAGCAGGTCGGTAGTGCGCTGGCGAGTATAGAAGAGCGCGGTTTCGCGGATCGCCTTGGCCTTGGCGGGCTCGGTCGCATCAAGCTCGTTGGCCTTGTCCTCCAGCTGCTTGTCGAGCGCCTTCGAGATGTGGATCATCTGTTCCAGGCGGTGCATCGTCTTCCACAAGCCCGACCGCTCCGTGTCGATCGCTGCATTGTCCATCAACAGCTCGTCCTTGCCGTTGGCAAGGCGGCTGAGGATCGCGGAAATGTGCGTCTGGCTGCTGCGGTACTTGTCGAAGTAGTTGTTGATCTTGTTGCCGAACGGAATGATCCCGAGGAACTTTCGGGTCGTCATTCCGCGCGAGGCTTCCTTGGGGTCGAGCCCTTCGACAGTGCGGCGGAGTTCGACCAGGTCGGCACCGATGCCAGTGTCGCTATCGATCGCCTTGACCGGTCGGTCGAGGAAGCGGTTCGACGCGCCGGCGGCCTCCGCGATTTCCTTGCGTCCCATGGCGGTCAGGGCGTCGACCTTCTTGCCGAACTCGGGGCTATTGGAATCGAGCGCTGCGAGTTCCTCGACAAACTTTGCGACCTTCTGGTCGAGCTCGGTCACTTCCTCGCCCTTTAAAGGGACGAGGCCCGACGCCTCGTGCGCCGCGATCGGTTGAAGCGCGGCGGGCGGTTCCAGCTTGATCTTGGTCGCGGTGGTCGTCTGGGTCGCGTCGCTGGCCATCGTTATTCCTTCTGTAACGTCATCGCCGAAGGTGGAGCCTGAACGGGCGCCACGCAAGGGTCTCAGTGTATTATATGTATAATACGGATGCGGGCAAGGGCGCCGGGTTAGCAGTTCGTCAACCATTCTCCTGCACAGTTTGCTCACCGTGAGTTGGCTATTTCCGTCGGCATAACGGCTCAAAATGGGTGAGACGATGCGCCATTTCTTGCGGAAATTGTGGAATGATAAGCGGGGCAATGCCCTGGTTATTGCCGGTGCCGCACTGCCTTTGGTGGTCGGTTCGGCCGGTCTTGCGACTGACACCATTCAGTGGACCATGTGGAAGCGACAGCTCCAGCGCGCGGCCGACTCGGCGGCGATGGCGGGCGTCTACGCGAAGGTTGCGGGTCAGGACCGTAACGGCGCCGTCAACGCCGACCTCGTCTACAATCAGAACACCGGCATCACGCTCGAGACCGGCTATCCCAAGATTTCTTTCCCGGCCGACACGGCGGACTGGGACAGCGCGGTCAGGGTCGAACTGGCGGTGAAACGCAACCTCGCTTTCTCGTCGATGTTCACGACCGCGCCGACCATTGTCGCATCGGCGACCGCGGCCATCGCTGACAGCGGCGAATATTGCGTCGTGAGTCTCGAAAACACGGCGGTCACCGGAATCCTTAATTCCGGTAACTCGAACCTCGATCTCGGGTGCGGGATGATCACCAACTCGACGTCGCTGAACGCGGCGATCGCAACGGGTTCGGCGACGGTCAACGCCAGCCCGGTCGCGGCCGTGGGCGGCATTCAGGCGTCGAAGCAGTGGGGCAATTCCACCTTGCTTCCCTTCACCATCGCGCAGGACGATCCGTTCGCCGCAGTGAAGATGGATACCACCATCACGCCATGCAATAAGAACGATCCCAAGGTGAACCCGAACGAAACGGTGCCGGATCTAGAACCCGGTTGCTACAAGGGCTTCACGATCAACGGGACGGTCAAGCTGAAACCCGGCACCTATTACATCGACGCCGGTGACATCGATTTCGGCGCCCAGGCGAAGGTCGACGGCACGGCTGGCGTGACGCTGGTTCTGACCAATTCGTCGGCATCGACGACGGCCACGATCGGCAACCTCAAGATGAACGGCTCTGCCCAGGTCAATTTAAAGGCGCCGAAGACCGGGTGCACGCTTGGCAATGCCGGCTGCTTCGACGGAATCGTAATGTTTCAGGATCGGCGGGCCACGGACGACGGAAGCACGTCGAACAGTCCGAATCAGGTCAATGGCAACTCGTCGTCAAGTATGCGCGGCGCACTCTACTTCCCGAACCAGCAGGTCGGTTTCAACGGCAACGGCGGCCTGGTCACGGACTGCTTCATGCTCGTGTCACGCCGGGTCGACTTCAAGGGCAACATGAACCTGAAGAACACCTGCAAGAAGGACGGCGATCCGCCGCCCCCGACGGGGCGTCACGTCCGGCTGGTGGCATAATGAGCAGGTTCCGCAACCTCCTTCGCGACGATCGCGGCGCGTCGATCATCGAACTGGCGTTCGTCGCGCCGATCTTCGCGACGATGCTGGTCGGGATGACCGATCTCTCGCGCGGATTCTCGGCGAAGCTCCAGCTTACCCAAGCCGCGCAGCGTTCGATCGAGAAGGTCATGCAGACCAGCTTCCAGACCGGCGCCGTCGATACGCTGAAGGCCGAGGCGGCGTCGGCGGCAGGGGTCGATGCTTCGGCGGTGACGATCGATTACTGGCTGCAATGCAACGGGTCAGGCAAAACGGGGTGGACAAGGCCACCGCCTACAACGGCGTCTGTCCGAACGGCCAGGCCTATGCCCGCTATATCCAGGTCGAGATCACCAAGGTCTACACCCCGATGTTCACCAAGGTGAAGTTCGCGGGCGCCAACGCCGATGGCACGTACACGCTTCACGGCAAGGCCGGAATCCGGGTGCAATGATGAAGAAGCTGATCCGCAATCAGGAAGGTGCGGCCGCGATCGAAATGGCGTTCGCGCTGCCGATCCTCATCCTGTTCATCTACGGCATCTTCCAAGTGGGAATTGCCTTCCAGGCAAGTGCCGGCATGCAAAACGCCTTGGGCGAGGGCGCTCGTCTCGCGACGTTGTTTCCCGAACCGACGAATGATGAAATCGTCGCCCGGATCAACGCGAAGGTATTCGGCACCAAGGTGGGGCAATTCGGTACCCCGACGGTCACCAATCAATGCGACTCGACCGGCGACAATGCCTGCCCGACCGGGACCGTGTCGAAGTACAAAGACCTCAGCGTCAACTTCAAGATGACGCCCGATTTCCTGTTCTTCAAAGGTCCGGAGATCAACCTGACGCGCACCAAGCGGGTCTATACCGCGGGCCGGATCACCTAGGACTTGGCGGCGCGGGCCGCGAAGAAAGCAGCGATTGCATTCTTCACTTCGTCGGACGCCAACCGTTCGGCGAAGTGGCCGTTTTCCAGCTCCATCCGCTCAAGCACTTCATCGCGCGATCCGCGCCGCAGCAGCCGCTGGGTCTGGCGCATCGCTTCGGCTGGTTTGGCGAGCAACGCGGCGACCAGCCTTTCCAGCGCGGTGGCAAGGCCGCCCGACGGGACGACATGACTAGCGATGCCGGTCTCCAGCGCCTGCCGGGCCGTGAACGGCTCACCAAGCAGGATGTGACGCGCGGCGGCGCGGCGTCCGGACAGGCGCGGCATGATCAGCGAACTTGCTGCCTCGGGGACGAGGCCAAGGTCGACGAACGGCATGACAAGGCGGGCTCCGTCCTCGACCAGCACGAAGTCGCAGTGGAACAGCATCGTGGTGCCGATGCCGACCGCGTTGCCATGGACCGCGGCGATCAGCGGAACTTCGTTGGTGGCAAGGGCGCGCAGCAGGCGCCACACCGGAATGTCGGTATCGCTGCCCGGAGCCGGCATTTCCTTGAGGAAATCCGCGAGATCGTTGCCGGCGGTAAAGTCCTCGCCTTCGCCTTCCAGCGTGATCAAGCGGACCGACGGGTCGTCAGCGGCACCGGCAATGGCATCGGCCAGCGCGGCATACATGGCGACCGTGATGGCGTTGCGCTGGCGGGGACGGGAGAGGGTGATTGCCAGCCGGGCGCCGCCGTCGCGCCGTTCGATCCGTACGTCGTCGCCCATCTTTTAAGCCCTTCAAGCCGTCGAATCGGGTGACCTTCATGGCCCCAGCCGCTATCGCCATGCAAACGCTAGCACCGGGGACCCCAA
The DNA here is from genome assembly GCF_014396585.1 of Sphingomonas rhizophila. Classification (GTDB taxonomy): domain Bacteria; phylum Pseudomonadota; class Alphaproteobacteria; order Sphingomonadales; family Sphingomonadaceae; genus Sphingomicrobium; species Sphingomicrobium rhizophilum. Next base: position 1,339,355 of record NZ_CP060717.1, on the reverse strand, counting down.
CCGATGAAATTCTTCGCCGACACCGCTGAAATCGACGACATCCGCAAGCTGAACGACACCGGCCTGCTCGATGGCGTGACGACCAACCCATCGCTGATCAAGAAGGCGGGCCGCGACTTCATCGAAACCGTTCGCGAGATCGCCTCGATTTGCCCCGGTCCGATTTCGGCCGAAGTCGTCGCGCTCGATCATGCCGAAATGATGCGAGAGGCGGAAACGCTGCGGAAGATCGCCGACAATATCGCGATCAAGGTGCCGCTGACGCCCGATGGCCTCAAGACCTGCAAGGCGCTGACCAGCGATGGGACGATGGTCAACGTCACGCTCTGCTTCTCGGCCAACCAGGCGCTTCTGGCCGCCAAGGCGGGCACAACCTTCATCTCGCCGTTCGTTGGACGCCATGACGACGTCGGTTATCCGGGGATCGAACTGATCGCCGACATCCGCACGATTTACGACAATTACGATTTCCCGACGCAGATCCTGGTCGCCAGCGTACGCAACCCGATCCACGTCCACGACGCCGCCAAGCTGGGTGCCGACGTGATGACCGCGCCGCCGTCGATCATCTGGCAGATGTTCAAGCACCCGCTGACCGATAACGGCATCGCCGCTTTCCTGAAGGACTGGGAGGCGACCGGTCAGAAGATCGGCTGAGAGGACGCCAATATTTTAACCCTGTCGCGCGTAGGGTGCGGGCATGGGACGAGTAATCCAGTTCGAGCCAAGCGCCGTGGCGACCCTTCGCGAGCGTCTCGGCGCCGCGGAAAGTGCCAACGAGGACCTGATTGCCTTCGCCCGCGGTCATTCCGGCGCGGTGTCTTCGATTCATGGCGCCGTGCTTGCCGCGATCGAGGCCGACGGGTTCGAGGCATTGGCTTCGACCGTCACGCACGATTGGCCGGCCGTACTGGGCATCGACGTCGTATCGCTGGCGCTGGTGGTCGGCGGGCAGGGATTCCTGGTCCATTCCAATGGCGTCGATGAGGTCGCGCCGCAACTGATCGACCGGGCGCTTGCCGCTCTTGGTGAAGTCGAGTTGCGGGCGGTGGAACGCGGGCACGCCCTGTTCGGTGGGCAGGCGAGCAGAATCGGCGCCGAAGCGCTCATCCGGATCGAATGTGGACCGGGGCTGCCCTACGGATTGCTCGCACTTGGCCAGCATGATGCCGGCGAGATCGAGGGCGGGCACGGCGCCAACCTGTTGCGGTTCCTAGGCCAGTCGCTTGCCGCTATGATCACTCGGTGGCTGAAGCAACCGATCGACTGAACGACGACGATCAACCTTCGCATCCCGCGCGCGCGCTTGCCGCGAAGTGGGGGAAACATCTCGCGTTCGATCGCCGCCGCTCGCCGCACACGGTTCGCGCCTACGTGGCGACCGCGCACCGTTTCCTGGACTTTCTCGGCCGGCATCGCGGCGAGGAGATCGGGCGCTTCAGCCTGCTCAACATGCACGCGGCCGACCTCCGCGCCTTCCTGGCCGATCGACGCGCGGACGGACTCGGCGCGGCGTCCGCTTCGCGCGAAATGTCGGCAGTCCGCGGCTTCCTGACCTTCGCCGCTGAAGATGCCGGCAACCTGCCTCAGCTGCCACGAACCCGCGCGCCCAAGCGCCCCAAGACGCTGCCACGGCCCGCCAGCCCGGATGATGCACTGGCGCTTGCCGAGGAGGCAGGAGAGGGGAGCGACGGCTGGATCGGTGCGCGCGACCTTGCCATCCTGCTTCTGCTTTACGGGTCCGGCCTTCGGGTGTCGGAGGCGCTGGGCGTGCGGGCGAGCGCCCTACCGCTCGGCCAGGCGCTGCGGGTGACCGGCAAGCGCAACAAGACGCGCGTCGTTCCGCTGTTGCCAGCGGTTCGTGAGGCCGTTTCGGCCTATGTCACCCAATGCCCCTATCCACTGAAGGGCGACGCGCCGTTGTTCGTCGGCGCTCGCGGCGGTCCGCTCAGTGCAGACCTTGTCCGCCGGGCAGTGCGCGGCGCACGCCAGCGGCTGGGACTACCGGACAGCCTGACCCCGCACGCGCTTCGCCACAGTTTTGCGACCCACTTGCTGGGACGCGGGGTCGACCTGCGCTCGCTCCAGGAATTGCTAGGTCACGCCAGCCTGTCGTCAACCCAGATTTACACCGACGTCGATGCGGCGCGGTTGCTCGACGTGTACCGGCACGCGCATCCACGCGCCTGATTGGTCCCGTCCTGTTGTGCCGGGAATCAGGAATCCGGGTCGACGTCGCGGTGGGTCCAGACCCGGTAAAGATACAGCAGGACAAGCGATGCCAGCACCGCGTTGCTCATCGGCCCGAGCAGCGCGTCGACATCGAAGTTCTCGCCGAGTTTGTAGCCGGCCAGCGCGATGAGGGTCGTCCAACCGGCGGTGCCGATGGTCGAGGCAATGACGAAGCTACGAAAGCGCATTTTCAACAGGCCGGCCGGCACCGAAACCAAGCTTCGGACGGTTGGTATCAGCCGGCCGATCAGGACGAACGCGGTGCCGTGAGCGGCAAACCATTTCTCGCCGCGCTTCACCTCGCTCCAGCTGATTCCCAGCCAGCGTCCCCAGCGGTGGATGATCGGCTGCAGCCGGACGATCCCCAGCGCTCGGGCGGCGAGGTACCAGAAAATGTTGCCGAGCATCGCGCCGGCTGTTCCCGACGCGATGACCCATCCGAGGCTGAGGCTGCCGCGCGCGGCGGTGACCCCCGCGATCGACATGATGATTTCCGATGGAATCGGCGGGAATACCGTTTCCAGGAACATCAGGAAGCCGACACCGAGATAGCCCGATTGTTCGATCAGGCGGACGATCCAGTCGCTCATCGGCTAGCGAGCCGCGCGTCGATGGCCTTCCAGATCAGGCCTGGCGTGTCGCTGCCGTTAAACTTGTCGATGGCGACGATGCCGGTCGGCGAGGTGACGTTGATCTCGGTCAGCATGCCGCCGATGACGTCGATACCGACGAAAATCAGGCCGCGCTTCTTGAGTTCGGGCCCGAGCACCTCGCAGATCTCACGCTCGCGAGGCGACAGGTCGGTCGCGTGAGCCGTGCCCCCGGCCGCAAGGTTGGAGCGGATCTCGCCGCTGCCCGGCTTGCGATTGATCGCGCCTGCCATGTCGCCGTCGACCAGCACGATTCGCTTGTCCCCCTCGCTGACCGCCGGGAGGAATGCTTGCGCGATGAAGGGTTCCTTCCACACGTGGCCGAACAGTTCGGCCAGCGCGGCGAGGTTCTGTCCGTCCTTGCCGATGCGGAACACGGCGGCGCCGGCGTTGCCGTGAAGCGGCTTGACGACGATTTCGCCGTGGGCGGAGTGGAAATCGCGAAGCGTACCGATTGATCGCGTGATCAACGTCGGCGGCATGAAGTGCGCGAAGTCGAGGACGAACAGCTTTTCCGGCGCGTCGCGGACCGAGCGCGGGTCGTTCACGACCAGCGTCTCGCCGACAATCCGCTCCAGCAGATAGGTCGCGGTGATGTAGCCGACGTCGAACGGCGGATCCTGGCGCATCAGGACCACGTCGACGTCGCGGGCGAGGTCGAGCGTGACGGCGTCGCCTTCGCCGAAATGGTCGCCCTCGACGCGCTGGACGGTAACCGGCCGCGCGCGAGCGATGACGCGGCCGTCGAGGTAGCCCAGGTCTTCGGCAAGATAGTGGAACAGGGTGTGGCCGAGTTCCTGCGCCTTCAGCATCAGCGCGAAGGTCGAATCGCCGGCAATGCCGATCGATTGCAGCGGATCCATCTGGACGGCGACGCGAAGGCTCATGGGTCGAGCGGCCTAAGCGACCGCGCGAACTTTGTCACCCTAGCCAGACGTTGGGCAGGTGACGGGGAAGGCGTCGCGGGATGACGAAGATTGCGTCGATGCGGATGTCGTCGCCGGGGCGCTGAAAACGAGGCGCCAAACGCTCCGCCGCCACCGCGACGCGGCGCAGGCGATGCTGGTCGAGCGCCAGCGCGGCGCTGTCGCCGGTGGCGCGTTGCTTGACCTCGATGAAGGCGACGGTGCGGCCGCGCCGGGCGACCAGGTCGACCTCGCCGCCTGGAACGCGGGCGCGCTGCGCGAGAATGCGCCAGCCCTGAAGCCTTAGCCACCACGCCGCGATCGTTTCCGCGCGCCGCCCCCGGCGTTCGGCTTGTGCGCGGCTCAGCGGCTTGCGCTCCGCTCCAGCGCGCGGGCGTAGGCCCGCTTGCGCGGAATATCGAGCGCCTCGGCAACCGCCGCCGCTGCGCGGGAAGCCGACATCGACTCCAGCGCTTCGTCAAGCGCCTGGTCGAGATCGTCGTCGCTAGTCTCGGCACGTTCCGCCGGCGGGCCGACGACGATAACGATTTCACCTCTTGGCGCCGCAGCCGAATATTTCTCGGCGAGTTCGGCCAGCGTCCCCGTGACCGCATCTTCGTGCAGCTTGGTGATTTCGCGAACCACTGCCGCGTCGCGCTCGCCAAGGCCCGCGGCCAGTGCGACCAGCGCCTCGTGCAGACGCGGACCGGCTTCGTAAAAAACGAGGCTTGCCCGCACGCTCGCAAGTTCACCAATGGCGCTGGCCCGGGCGCCGCTTTTCGAGGGCAGGAAACCCGCGAACAGGAAGCGGTCCGTCGGCAGGGCGGCCACGGTCAGCGCCGCGATTGCCGCGCACGGACCGGGGACGGTGACGATGTTGGCGCCGGCATCGCGGGCGGCGCGCACCAGCTTGTAGCCCGGATCCGAAATCAGCGGCGTTCCCGCGTCGCTGACCAGCGCGACCGCTTTCGTCGCCAGCTCGGAAACAATCTTGTCACGAAGCTGTTCGTCGCTGTGATCGTGATACGCGGTCATCGGCGCCGTTGCGCCGATGTGCTTGAGCAGCTTGGCCGTCACCCTCTTGTCTTCTGCAAGGATGCGGTCGGCCCTGCAAAGCGTGGTCGCGGCGCGTTGCGTGAGGTCGCCGAGATTGCCGATCGGGGTCGCGACAATATAGAGGCCGGGAGTGAGGGGCGGATCATTCATGAAGGCGAGAGACATGGCATCTTCGACGACCCCCGGGCAAGCGCGCCGTCGCTTTCTGTTGGCGATGGCGGGGACGGGCACGCTGCTGCTGGCGGGTTGCCAGACCGGTCCGGGCCCCCTGCCTCCCGGGCCTGGTCCAGGACCGGTCACGCCGGGTCCGATAGCGGCCAACCGCCACCTGGTCGCGGTGATCGTGCCACTTAGCGGCGGCGATGCGCCGATTGGCCAGTCGATCGCCAATGCCGCCAATCTTGCGCTCGCCGATACCGGGGAAAAGTCGATCCGGCTCAACAGCTACGACAGCGCGGGCCGGGCGGTGCAGCCGGCGCGACGCGTCAGGCGTTGCGTGACGGCGCCACGCTGATCCTCGGTCCGCTGCTGGCCACTGATGTCCGCGCCGCATCGCCGGTCGCCCGCCAGGCCGGCATACCGGTCATCGCCTTTTCCAACGACGAAAGTGTTGCCGGGCGCGGTACCTTCATCATGGGCTTCACGCCCGACCAATCGATCGACCGGGTCGTGCGCCTGGCACGAAGCAAGGGATCAACCCGCTTCGCCGCGCTGGTTCCGACCGGGCTCTACGGCACCCGCGCCAGCCAGTCGGTCCTGGAATCGGTGCGCCGTTCTGGCGGGCGAATGATCACCATCGAGACATTCGAACGATCGGCCGCTTCGGCGCGGACAGCCGCGTTGCGGGTCAAGATGAAAGGACCGGTCGATGCCATCCTGATCGCCGACAGCGGACGGATGGCAGCATTGGCCGCACCCTCCTTGCCCCAGGCGGCCAAGTTCATGGGCACCGAATTGTGGGCCAGCGACAAGGCGCTGGGCCGGACGGCGGCGCTCCGGGGCGCATGGTATGCGGCAGCCCCCGATGCCCGGTTCGCGCAACTGACGACCCGCTATCGCGCTCGCTACGGCAAGTCGCCCTACCGGCTCGCCAGCCTTGGCTACGACGCGGTCCTGCTGGCCGTCCGCGGTGCGCGGGGCTGGCCGATGGGCCGGCCCTTCCCGACGCGGATCTTGATCGATCGTGAGGGGTTTGCCGGCGTCGACGGGAATTTCCGCTTCGGCAACGACGGCATTGCGGAACGCCAACTGGAAGTGCGCCAGGTGACCGCAACCGGAACGACGGTCGTCGACCGCGCGGGATCCGGCTTTTAGGGGGCGACTTCCGCCAGGATCGAATCGAGCAGCAGGCGGCCTTCAGCGGTGGTCCCGACACGGTTCTCCTGGCGCCACATCAGGCCAAGCTGGATCATCCGGTCGATCCCTGCCTGATCGACCAGTTCGTCGACCTCCAGTCGGCCCCTTAGCGCACCGGGATCGATCCCTTCGGCAAGTCGAAGGCCCATGACCAATGCCTCCTGCGCCGCCTCGGTACGGCTCAGTTCCTCTTCCTCGGCCAGCCCGTGACCGTTGCGACCGACCGCGGCGATGAAGTTCTCGGGCTTTTTGTGGCGTACCGTACGCATCCCGCGTCGCCGGCCGTGCGCGCCAGGTCCAACGCCGGCATAGTCTTGGTACCGCCAGTAGGCGAGGTTATGGCGGCTTTCGGCACCGGGCTTCGCATGGTTGGAAATCTCGTAGGCCGGACGTCCGGCAGCCGCGCTGCGCTCCTGGGTCAGCTCGAACAGGTCGGCGGAGCGATCGGCGTCAAGCGGCTCGAAGTTCTTCCTAGCCACGTCGGTCGCGAAGCGTGTTCCGGGTTCGATCGTCAACTGGTAAAGCGAGAGATGCTCGGTGCCGAGCGACAGCGCCCGGTCGAGGTCGCGCGACCAACCCTCCATCGTATCGCCGGGCAGGGCGTAGATCAGGTCGAAGCTGACGCGATCCACAGCGGACTGCGCGGCCGCAAGGGCGCGTTGGCCTTCGATCGCGCTGTGGGCCCGCCCGAGGAAGGCCAGTTTTGCATCGTCGAAACTCTGGAGCCCGAGGCTGATGCGGTTGACGCCCGCCGACGCGAGGTCGGCGAAGCGGGCGGCTTCGGCACTGTTGGGGTTGGCCTCCAGCGTGATTTCGATTTGATCGTCCGCCGACCAGTGACGCGACGCCGCTTCGATCAGCGCCGCGACCGTCGCCGGCTCCATCAGCGAGGGCGTTCCTCCGCCGAAGAAGACGCTGGTCAGCCGGCGTCCGGGCAAAACCTCCGCCTCATGGGCGAGGTCGCGAAGAAGCGCGTCGCGCCATTCCGCCTGGTCGACCGAACTGCGGACATGGCTGTTGAAGTCGCAGTAGGGACATTTGCTGACACAGAAGGGCCAGTGAACGTAAAGGGCGAGCGTGGAGGGGTCGGACACGTGTCGCCCTCTATCAGGCGCGCGGCGCGAAAGCATTCGTTAAGCGCGGCGATGGCAAAGCAGCGCGATGAGGGCACGGGGATTGGGGCTTTTGCTGGTCGGTCTGTCGGGCGCGGTCGTGGCCGCGTCGCCGATGCCGAGCCCGAATTGGCCGGGACCGGCACCGCGCGCGGACCGTGAGCTTCGCCGCGCCGCGCTGAGCGTTCACAACGACGCCCGACGGGAATTCGGCGTTGCGCCGCTGGCATGGAACCAGCGTCTCGCCGACGCGGCCGAGACATATGCCCGGCGCATGGCGGCGACCAATGTCTATCGCCACGATTCGACCCCCGGCCGGCGCAAGCTGATGGGCGAAAACCTGTGGCGCGGGCCGCGCGGCGTCTTCGCCTACGACGTGATGATTTCGACGATGGTCGACGAGCGCCGCCACTTTCGCGGGGGCGCCTTTCCGAACGTCAGCAGGACCGGCCAGTGGCTCGACGTCAGCCACTACACCCAGATCGTATGGCCGACGACCACCGAGGTCGGCTGCGGTCTCGCGTCCAACGCACGCTACGACTATTTCGTGTGCCGCTATGCGCCGACCGGCAACAAGGACGGCATCACGCTGGCGCCGGGGCGGAGCCTAGGCGAGCGCGGCCGTTAGCTTGGCGAACGCATCGGCCCGGTGGCTGATGCGGTGCTTCTCGGCCGGATCGATCTCTCCGAACGTACGGTCCATGCCGGCCGCGACGAACATCGGGTCGTAGCCGAAGCCGCGGTCGCCGCGCGGCGGCCAAACCAGCGCTCCGAACACCTTGCCCTCGAACGTCTCGATCGCGCCGTCGGGCCAGGCCAGTGACAGGGCGCAGACGAAATGGGCGTCATGGCCCGCGTCTTCCCCGGCATCCTCGATGCCCTGCCACACTCGCTCCATCGCACGGCCGAAATCGCGGCTGCCGGCCTCATCCTCGGCCCATCGGGCGGAATAGATACCCGGCGCGCCGTGCAGCGCGTCGACGCTCAGGCCGCTGTCGTCGGCGAGTGCAGGGAGGCCGCTGAGGTCGGCTGCCTGGCGGGCCTTCAATTCGGCATTGTCGACGAAGGTGATGCCGGTTTCCTCGGGTTCGGGCAGGTCGAGTTCTTCCGCCCCGACGCATTCGATCCCATAGGGGGCCAGAAGCTCACTGATCTCACGCAGTTTGCCCGCGTTATGCGTGGCGATGACAAGCTTCGGCCCGATCGATTTCATCGTCCGGTCGCCTTGAGTTGCGCGGTGAAAATGGCCGTGCAGCCGATCTTGGCCAGGCGGAGCAATCGCAGCAGGCCTTCCTCGTCGAACGTCGCGCCCTCGGCCGTCAATTGCGCCTCCACGATCGCGCCATCGCCGGTAAGGACGAAGTTTCCGTCCGAATGGGCGTTGCTGTCCTCGATATAATCGAGATCGAGGACGGGCGTTCCCTCGTGAATACCGCACGACACCGCCGCGACCTGGGTTGTGATCGGGTCCTCGGTCAGCGCACCCGATGCGATCAGCTTGTCGATAGCGATGCGTAGCGCGACCCACGCGCCCGAAATCGACGCAGTGCGGGTGCCGCCGTCTGCCTGGATAACGTCGCAGTCGACGACGATCTGGCGCTCGCCGAGTTTCTTGAGGTCGACAACGGCGCGCAGGGACCGGCCGATCAGCCGCTGGATTTCCTGGGTACGGCCGGACTGCTTGCCCTTCGCCGCCTCGCGGTTCCCGCGGGTATGGGTGGCGCGGGCAGCATCCCATATTCGGCGGTGACCCATCCCTGGCCCTTGCCGCGAAGGAATGGCGGGACCTTGTCCTCGACCGAGGCGGTGACCAGAACGCGGGTCTCACCGAAGCTGACCAGGCAGGACCCTTCGGCATGCTTGGTAAAGCCGGGCTCGAACGTCAATTCGCGCATCTGGTCGGGGCGCGGCCGCTGGGGCGCATGGAATTTCCTCTCGTCACTGGTTGGGCAGCGCCATATGGTGACGGACAGGGACAAGCAACCGGGCGTGGCGAGTATGCGGATGATGGCGGTGGTGGCGGCGTTCGCCTTGTCGGGCTGTGCCGCCGAGATGATGCAATCGACCCCGATGCCGGCGGTGGTCGACACGGCCTCCTTCTCGATGAAAAGCTGGGGTCGGCTTCTCCATCAGTGGACGATGGATGCGGACGGCCGGGTCGAACACGTCCAGAATCCCGAACCGTTCGGCGACCGCGCGAAGCAGGAATTGCTCGTCCGGCGCATCGTCCTCACGCCGGGCCAGCGCCAGTCCCTGACGGTCGCGATCGACGCGGTGAAGGCCAAGCTGGCCGAGCCCGAAGACTGCAGGAGGCGGATGACGGACGGACCCTATGGCGACCTGGAGTGGGTCATCGCCGGAACACCGGCCAAGCTGCCATGGAACGCGAATTGCACCGAGGGGCGCGATGCCGAGCTTTCGTCGGCGGTCTCCAAGGTCGATCGGATCGTCGATGACGCCGCCAGGGCGACGGCCGTCGTCGAGCGGCGGCCGGTCGATCGCGGCGCACTGTAACCACGCGTTGAGGTTCCGTGGCGCACTCCCTACATGCGCGCCATGAGCGAGCCGATCGGCGATCTTTCCAACCGCATGCGCGACGTTTTTCGGCTGGTGGTCGAGGCCTACCTCGACCGCGGACAGCCGGTCGGGTCGAAGGCGCTGGCCGGAAGCGTCAGCCTGTCCCCAGCCTCGATTCGCGGTGTGATGCAGACGCTGGAAGAGCGTGGCCTGTTGACCCATCCGCACACTTCGGCCGGTCGGGTGCCGACCGAAAGCGGACTACGCCTGTTCGTCGACGGCATCATGCAAGCATCCATCCCCGCTGCGCGCGAGCGGGCGGCGATCGAGGCGGGACTTCGTGACCGCCCGATTGAGGAAGCACTGGCCGCGGCGAGCGCGACGCTGTCCGGGTTGTCGGCCTGCGCCGGTGTCGTACTGGCCCCGAAGGCCGAGTTGCGGCTGCGCCAGCTGTCATTCGTTCCGCTCGATTCCGGACGTGCCTTGGCGGTCCTGGTGGGCACCGACGGCAACGTCGAGAACCGCGTCGTCGACCTTCCTGCCGGAACCAGCGCACTCCAACTGGTCGAGATCGGCAATTACATCAGCGCCCGCCTTAGCGGCCTGACCCTGAGCGAGGCGGTAGCGCGCCTCCGGTCCGAGATTACATCGCGGCGGGAAGCCATCGACGTCGCCGCCGCCGAACTGGTCGCCACCGGCCTTGCCGCGTGGAGCGAGGACCTCGACCAGCGCCCGGTGTTGATCGTCAAGGGCGCCGCCAACCTGATCGACCAGGCCGCGGCGGAGAATCTGGAACGCGTCCGCCAGTTGCTCGAGGAGCTGGAAGACGCCAAGGAAATTGCCCGCCTGCTGGAAGGCGCCAGAGCGGGCGAGGGGTGCCGTATATTCATCGGCAGCGAGAACCGGATGTTCGCGCTTTCGGGATCCAGCGTCATCGCCGCGCCCTATCGCGGGAGCGAAGGGCAGGTGGTCGGCGTTGTCGGGGTCATCGGCCCCACTCGGTTGAACTATGCCCGCGTGGTCCCCATGGTGGATTTCACCGCGCAGGCGCTAACGAGACGGATGCAATGAACGAGAACGAAAACCTTCACGACGAAGCCGAGGAAATTCGCAAGGAAACGGCCGACGCCGCGCCGGAACTGGCCGAGCACGACCAGTTCGCCGCGCTCCAGAAGGAGCTGGAGGAGGCACGGTCGAAGGCTCTTTACGCCGCCGCGGAGACGCAGAATGTCCGCCGCCGGCTGGAGGCCGAGAAGCAGCAGGCCGCAGCCTATGCCTCGACCGGCTTCGCTCGGGACATGCTCAGTGTCCGCGACCATCTCGACCGCGCGCTGAGCCATGTACCGGAGGACGCGCGTGACGGTGACCTCAAGAGCTTCGTGGAGGGCATCGAGGCGACGTTGCGCGAGCTTGATGCGGTGTTCGTCCGCAACGGGATCGAGCGCATCGCCGCCAAGGGACTGCCGCTCGATCCGCACAAGCACCAGGCGATGGTCGAAATCCCGAGCGACAAAGAACCGGGTACAGTCATCGAGGAAATGCAGGCCGGATACATGCTCAAGGACCGGCTGTTGCGGCCGTCGCTCGTCGGCGTTGCGCGCGCGGGCTGACCCTCAACGGGGGCTCGTCAGATAACCTCGCGTTTGTGGACTGCGGCCTTGGTGGCGAGGCTGAATCGCGGCTCGGACTGTCGCTTGCCTGACGACGTGAGCGCGGCGGCCAGGCGCCCGACTTCGGGCCCATGCTTGAACCCGTGCCCGCTGCCGCCACCGACAAGGACGACGTTGGGCATGGCCGGGTGACGGTCGATCAGGAAGTCGCCGTTGCCGCTGTTCTCATACTGGCAGACGCGGCTTTCGATCAGCGGTGCGCCGCGCAGCAGCGGGAAGCGGCGGTCGCGGAAGGATATTATCTCCGCCAGCGCTGCCTTGGTGTAGTCGCGTGACTGGGTGTCGGGGTCGATCTCGACGCCGTGGGCGTCGTGGGCGAACTTGACCCCGCGGCCTTCAAGATCCGGGAAGCCATAGAAGACGTCGCCGCCGTTGAAGTCGGCCCAGCCCGGCATGATTCCCGGCTGGAAACGCCGATCGGCAACCGGCGGAGCGAAAAAGAAGACTTCCTGCCGCGTCGGCTGGATGCGGGGGCCGACGACGTCGGGAAAAATCTTCGGGAGCCACGGGCCAAGGGCGAAGACATAGGCGTCGGCCTGCAGATCGGTGCCGTCGCTCAGCGAGACGGACTTCAACTTGCCCGAGCGCGCCCTCGGGCGCGCCTTGCCCAACCGATAAGTGCCGCCGCCGTCCACGAAGCGCTTGACCAGCGTTTCTACCGACCGCCGCGCCATCAGCGCACCGAACCCCGGCTCAAACAGGCCGCCGTGTACGCCGGCGAAATCGATCATCGGGAAGCGACGAGCCATCGCCCTGGGATCGAGATATTCGGTCGGCAGTCGGAGGGCGCGGTGGGCGGCGATGCTGTCGTGGATGTAGGCCTGGTCACTATCGAAGAAGAACAAGACGCCCGACGGGTGGAAGATCGGCAGGCCGGATGCTGCCGACAAGGCTTTCCATTGCGGCAGGCTGTCGACCGCCATGCGCGTGTAGATCGCATCCTTGCCATAGGCGGCGCGGGTCATTCGCGACTCGCCGCCGGAACTTGCCCGGTTGTTTGCCGGTCCGGCCATGTCGACCAGCGTGACCCGGTGTCCGGCCCGGTGCAGGTGATAAGCGGTCCACGCGCCGAACACGCCGGCGCCGATCACCGCAACGTGCGTTTTCGACCCGGCCGGCGCGGCACGCAGGACGCCCGGCGCAAGAGAAACGCCGCCCGCTCCGGCAAGGAGCGAGCGGCGTGTCAGGTTGGGAAGCGACGCAATGTCGGGTGTGCCGCTTCCCACGGTCATCCGATTACAGGCCGCGCTCGCCGGCGGGCGGTGGGGCCGGCGGCGGGGGCGGTGCCGGGCACACGTCCGTCGCCAGGATCACCGACCCGTCGGCGCAGGTCTGTGATGCCGGCACATCCTGCGGCGGGGGCGGCGGAGGCGGAGGGGCAACCTCGACCGGTTGGGCTCGCAGGCTGCTGAACGACTTGCGGATCGTCAGGCCGATCGTCCGCGGCGTGCCGATGTTGTAGCCAAGACGGGCCCGGCCACCGCGTTCACGATCGAACGACAGCAGCGGGTTCTTGTCGAACAGGTTGTTGACGTAGGCCGAAATCTCCAAGCCGTTGTCCCATTTCACCCCGGCGCTGAGGTTGGTCAGGCTGTAGGCTGGGAGCTTGAGGTCCACCAGCGTGCCGACGTCGTCGGGAATTCCGCCGAAGTCGTTCCCATAGACGAAGAGGCGCGGATTGTTTTCCTGGTCGGCCGGCTGAGTGTACCGATTGCCGACACGCTGGAAACTACCATTCACGTACCATTCCGCGTCCATCCCGCCGAAACGTTGGCCATAGTTTGCGGCTGCGGCAAACTGATACTTCGGGACTGACGGCAAGCGATTCCCGTCACGAATACCAGTGCTGACGGCGAGTGCGCCCGGCAGGGTCGAGTCGAATTCCGATTCCACCAGACTCCCCGAGAAAGAGAATTCCAGCCCACTGACCGGCCTGATGGAGAATTCAGCCTCGACGCCCTTTGTGTGGGCCTTGTCGACGTTGAAGACCAGTCGCGACGAGCAAGTGCCTGCGTCAAGCGTAACCTGCAAATCCTTGATCTTGGTGTAGAAGGCGGCTGCGTTGAATGTCACGCCGCGACGCGAATATTTGAACCCTGCTTCGTAGTTCCAGAGCGTTTCGTCGCGATATGCGCCGCTGAAAGGGCCGAACAATTGCGCATCTGGACCATTGGGTTCGCCGTTATCGCAGAGCGGAAGGTTCAGCGGGTCGTTCGATCCGCCGAGACGGAAGCCCTTTGCGGCCTGCACATTGAAGCTGAGGTTGTTACTTGGCTCATAAGTCAGGATCGCACGGGGGCTGAACCCGTCCGATTTCGTCTTCTGTTTCAAGCTATTTGCCGGTCCGACAAAAAGGCCTTCGTTGAACAGCGTCCGATCTTCGGCAAAGTCATAGTAGCGGCCGCCCAGTGTCGCCTTCACGTCGCCAAAGTCATAACTTGCCTCGCCGAAAATGGCGGCTTGGCTGATGTCATAGGCAAGGTAGCTGTTGTACGGAGAGTCGGGATTCGAGCTGCCTCCGGCTGGCCCTCCGGTCCGGTCAGCATATCCCGGGGTAGGCAGTGTTTGCGAATAATCGCGATCAACGCTCGAATAGAATACGCCAATTAGCCATTGGAACGGGCTAGCGTTGGTAGAAGCGACCCTTAACTCTTGCGAGAATTGGCGCAGGTCGGTTGTGTCAACGAGATTTGACGGGAGCAGGACCGTCAAGTCATCGAAGCCAAAATCGTCCGAGATCGAACCCGTTAGTGCGGATGCGTCACGACTTACTAGAAGGTCGCGATTGATATAGCTGGTCACCGAAGTGATCTCGGCACTGTCGCCGACCTCGATGCTGGCGGTGACGTCGGTCAGTAGGGTCTCATCGACAAATCGCTCTCCGACCAGCAAATACTGCTCTCGCTCGCCGAACGTATAAGCGGGTCGAGTAGTCGTCAGCGGGTTGGCATAGAGATTGAAGAATTCCTGACGGTTGAAGCCGTTCGCCTTGACCTTCTGGTAAACCACGCGAGGAGTCAGCTTCACGCCGGTTCCCGGGTCGAACAGCACCGAAAGGCGTCCGCCGACCCGGCTGCCGTCATTGACATTCTTTCGGCTGTAAGGCCCGACGCTGTCGACGAAGCCGGCGAACTTGGTGCCGTAGCCGACCGCCCGAATGGCGACCGTATCGCTGACGGGAAGGTTGATGGCGCCTTTCAGATGATACCCGATGTCATCTTCTTCGACCGAGTTGACGTTGGCTTCGACCGAACCCTCGATTCGGTCCAGCCGCGGCTGGTTGGTGATGTAGCGCAACGTACCGCCAACGCTGCCCGAACCGAACAGCGTTCCCTGTGGCCCACGAAGCGTCTCGACGCGGTTCAGGTCGTAAAGATCGATATCCGGAGTGAACAGAGACAGCGAGATGACGCTTTCGTCGAGGTAAACGCCAACCTGTTCCTTGACGCCAGGCTGGTCGCGGACGATCTGGCCAGCGGAAACGCCGCGGATCGACACCTGGCTTTGGCCCGGGCCGAGGTTCTGAACGGCAAGGCCGGCGACATTGCGGCTGATGTCCTCAATCGAAAGGGCATTGGCGCGCTGGATGTCTTCCTGCGTCTGCGCATTGATCGAGAAGGGGACGTCCTGCACGGTCGACGCGCGCTTTGTCGCCGTCACGATCACCGTTTCCGGCTCGTCCGAGATTTCGTTGGACGCCTGCGCCTGCTGTTCCTCGGCGGTCTGCGCCCAGGCCGGCGTGGCGATGATGAAAGTGGCGGCACTCGCCAACAACGCGGCGTGGTGGATGCGACGGATTGTCATGAGCGTTCCCCTGCTTTTCATGCCCGTGGGGGAGAATGAATCAAACAGGGGACGTCGGGAAGGGGGGTGTGCCTTTCTCGTTAAGCCTGTTGCTTAACCGTAACAGTTGCGAAGGGCAGGAGGGAAACGTCGGGGGCTACGGCGAGCGCCATGCCGCGATCCGCTAGAAATCGATGGCGGACCAGCTCTGCCTGCTGCTCCAGGCCGTAACGGTCGAAGGGCTGCCCTTCCTTCAGTGTGTAGGAATAGCGGCAGAAGGGATGGCGCATCAGTGGCAGGTAGTAGCGCCCACGTTTCTGGGTCTGCCAGACGTGCGTCATTTCATGCATGAACAGGCCTTGCAGGGGGAGCGAAGCCTTACTGAAATCTTCCGACCAGTTGGGGCTGTTGGGGTGGAAATGGATGTTGCCAGTCGGGGCCATCACGATCCCGCGCGGCTGAAACGGCCACCATTTGCGCCGGACCAGCTTCACCAAAGAATAGTCGATTGCGTCCCCGAACATGGTCCTGGCGAGGGCGATCTCGCCGTCCGTTAGTGGTCTGGCACCTTTCATCGCGCCGATTGTTAGGGGCGCAGACGATGCTTGCCCAGTGCCCCGTCGGTCGCTACGGCAGCGCAAAATCAAACGGAGGAAATCCACATGAGCGAAACCGCCGATCGGGTGAAGAAGATCGTTGTCGAACATCTTGGCGTCGACGCCGAGAAGGTGACGGAGGAAGCGAGCTTCATCGACGATCTCGGTGCCGACAGCCTCGACATCGTCGAGCTGGTGATGGCGTTCGAGGAAGAATTCGGGGTCGAAATCCCGGACGACGCCGCCGAGAAGATCACGACCGTCAAGGACGCGATCAGCTACATCGACAGCAACAAGGGCTGACGCCCGCCATCCGTTTGGCTTCTTGCTGGGCTTGAAGACAGCACGGTGTTTCGACAGGCTCAGCCCGCACGGGTCTGAGCCTGTTGTGCTTTGTGGAGAATGATATGCGGCGCGTAGTCGTGACAGGACTGGGACTGGTGACGCCCCTTGGCGGTGACGTCGAGACGACGTGGGCGAACATCCTCGCCGCCAAATCGGGCGCGGGCAAGATCAGCCGTTTCGATGCCAGTGACCAGAAATGTCACATCGCATGCGAAGTAAAGCCGGCCGATCATGAATATGGTTTCGACCCGAACAAGCGCGTCGACCACAAGGTCCAGCGCCAGGTCGACCCGTTCATCGTCTACGGCATCGACGCCGCCGGCCAGGCCATCGAGGACGCGGGCCTGACCGACATGGACGAAGCGACGCGGCTTCGCGCCGGGGTGTCGATCGGTTCGGGCATCGGCGGCCTTCCGGGGATCGAGAGCGAATCGCTGGTGCTGGCCGAAAAGGGGCCGGGCCGGGTCAGTCCGCATTTCGTGCATGGCCGCCTCATCAACCTGATCAGCGGCCAGGTCAGCATCAAGTACGGCCTGATGGGCCCGAACCATGCGGTCGTGACCGCCTGCTCCACCGGCGCCCACTCGATCGGCGACGCGGCGCGGATGATCCGGGACGACGATGCCGACATCATGCTGGCCGGCGGTGCGGAAGCGACCATCTGCCCGATCGGCATCGCTGGGTTCGCGCAGGCGCGGGCGCTGTCGACCAACTTCAACGACCAGCCGGAAAAGGCTTCGCGCCCCTACGACAAGGATCGCGACGGGTTCGTGATGGGCGAGGGCGCCGGCGTCGTCGTCCTTGAGGAATATGAGCACGCCAAGGCGCGCGGCGCGAAAATCTATTGCGAGGTCGTCGGCTACGGTCTGTCGGGCGATGCCTATCACGTCACCGCCCCGCATCCAGAGGGGTCGGGCGCGTTCCGCTCGATGCAGATGGCGCTCAAGAAATCGGGGCTGCAACCGTCCGACATCGATTATATCAACGCCCACGGCACTTCGACGCCGCTGGGTGACGAGCTGGAGCTCGGCGCGGTCCGCAAACTGTTCGGCAACGCCATCGCCAACGTGTCGATGAGCTCGACTAAGTCGGCCATCGGTCACCTGCTTGGCGGCGCGGGCGCGGTCGAAAGCATCTTCTGCATCCTCGCCATCCGCGACCAGATCGTGCCGCCCACGCTCAATCTCGACAATCCGAGCGAAGGCACGGCCGGCGTCGATCTTGTCCCGCACAAGGCGAAGAATCGCGAAGTGCGTGCCGTGTTGAACAACAGCTTCGGTTTCGGCGGCACCAACGCTTCGCTCGTCATGAAGGCCGTGTGAGGAAACTCATCGGCCTCGTCATCGTCGCCCTGGTCGCGGCGCTGGCGGTCATCTTCCTGTTCTGGTTCAGCGCCGGGCCGAAGTCCGGCGCTCAGCGGATTGCGATCAAGGAAGGTGCCACGCTCTCCTCGGTCGCAAGGCAGCTCGACCAGGCCGGCCTGATTCCGGGCAACGAGACGACGTTCCGGGCGATGGCCAGGCTGTTGGGGTCATCCGACCCGGTCCAGGCCGGCGAGTTCGAAATTCCCCCCGGGACAAGCGCAGCGGGCATCCTCGACATATTGCAGCACGGCCGGCCGGCGACCCGGCTGATCACCATCCCGGAAGGCATGCCGTCGATCCTGGTGCAGGAAAAGCTGGCGGCGGTGAAGGAGTTGACCGGCGCGGCGCCGTTGCCGGCGGAAGGAAGCGTCCTTCCAAATAGCTACGACTGGCAAGCGGGGGAGAGCCGCGCTGCCGTCGCCAAGCGCATGACCGATGCGATGGACAAGACGCTGGCCTCGCTGTGGGCGGCGCGAAAGGGCGACTGTCCCGTCGCCACCCCGCAACAGGCACTGACCCTGGCGTCGATTGTCGAAAAGGAGACTGGCAAGGCCTCCGAGCGGCGACAGGTTGCCGGTGTTTACTGCAACCGGCTGAAGATTGGCATGAAGCTCGATGCCGACCCCACCGTCATCTATCCGATCACCAAGGGGAAGCCGCTTGGCCGGCGGATCAAGCGGTCAGAACTGAACGCGATCACCGGCTACAACACCTATCGGGAACCCGGCCTTCCCGCCGGTCCGATTGCCAACCCGGGCAAGGACAGCATCGCTGCGGTCCTCAATCCCGCACCCACCAAGGCGCTCTATTTCGTCGCCGATGGGACCGGCGGCCATGTCTTCGCCGACACCCTCGCCGAGCACAACGCAAACGTGCAGAAATGGTATGCCATCCGCCGAGCTCGCGGCGAGATGTAGGCTAGCAGCCGATCGCCTCGGCGCGGACGTATCCCACCCGGCCGTCGGGCGCATAGCCCCAGGCCCAACCCCGGCTGCAATCGAGCATCCGAAGATGGCTTCCGGCTGGAAGGGTGTCGATCTGCTCCGAAGTCTCGTCGTCGGCCAGCCACAGCACTGCATCCTTCACCAAGCGGCGGTTGAGCGGCTCGGCGTAATGCGAGGCGATGACCCGGCCGGCCAGGGCGGCGTCGGCGAGGTCCTTGCGATACGCGTGCGTCAGTGGGTCGGGCAGGTTCGAGACGCCTGAGAGGGCAAATCCCTCAACCTTGGGCGAAGGCGGGCTCGCGGGCGGCACTAGCGGTCGTTCGTGCCCCGTCTCCGCCTTGCGCGGCGGCTGGGACGGACACGTCAGCCCGAAGATAGCGCTGGAAACCGTCAAGGAAGCTTTTCCCGTCGTTGGTGCGGACGACGAACACGTTACGACGGTCGTCCTGATCTCGTTCGCGGCGCAGATAGCCGAGGCTGCCCAAGGTATTCAAGGCGCGAGTGACGACCGGCTTCGACACGCCCAGCAGCGCGGCGAGGCCACGGACCGTATGGGGTCCCGGAGTAAGATAAACGAGCATCAGGAGGGCCATCTGTCGATTGGTCAGGTCGGGCTCACCGGACCGAACATAGCCGATCAAGGCGCGCATCCATCCTGTCAGCGAAGTGTCGCCCATTGACCGGAAATCCTCTTTCGTCGCGTTTGAAAGAAGAAACCCGTCACGCGCACCTTTGGTTGCGTAAAGACAATGAATTTCATCGAAAATTTCGGCCTATTCGGCGGCAGTTGAGCGCGAGGTTACCTTCCGAAACGCGCTTCCAGCATGGCAAAGGTGGCGCGCAGGCCGAGCGCGTCGCCGCCCTTCGGGCGACCCGGCTTCGCGGCGGATCGCCAGGCGAAGGTATCGAAATGCGCCCACGCCGCGTCCTCCGGCACGAACCGCTTCAGGAACAGCGCCGCGGTGACGGCGCCCGCCATCGGTGAGTCGGCCGAATTGACCAAATCGGCGAGGTCCGACTTCAGCATTTCGGCATAGGGATCCCATAACGGCATCCGCCAGATCGGGTCACTGACGGACTGGGAGGCCGCGGTAAGATCGGCGGCGAGGTCTTCGTCATTGGCGAACATCGCTGGAAGATCGGGCCCAAGGGCAACGCGCGCGGCGCCGGTCAGCGTTGCGAAGTCGATGATCACCGCCGGACCGGATTCCCCAGCCTTGGCCAGCGCGTCGCCCAAGACAAGCCGGCCCTCGGCATCGGTGTTGTCGATCTCGACCTTGAGGCCCAGACGGCTGTCGATAACGTCACCCGGCGGAAAGACGTTGCGGACACGCTATTCTCGACCGCCGGCACCAGCACGTGCAGCCGGACGGGGAGCCGGGCGCCGATAATCAGTCGGGCGAGGGCCAGCGCATGCGCCGCACCGCCCATGTCCTTCTTCATCAGGCGCATACCGCCCGCAGACTTGATATTGAGGCCGCCGCTGTCGAAGCACACGCCCTTGCCGATGACGGCGACCCGTGGCGCGTTGTCCTTGCCCCAGTGAAGTTCGATGAGCCGGGGGGTGCGGCCCGGCGCGGCTCCGGCACCGACGGCGGCAATCATCGGATAGTCGCGGGTGATGGCATCGCCGTGGGTGACATCGACCCGGGCCCCCATTTCCTCGCCGAGCGCGCGGGCGGCTGCCTCCAACTCGGCGGGCCCGAGGTCGGCGGCGGGCGTGTCGACCAAGTCGCGGACCATCGCGGTCGCTTCCGCCTGCCGGATCGTTGGCTCGATCGCGGCTGCAGCGGGGCTCAGCAGGACGCGCGGGCCGGCGACGGGCTTGGGCTTTGACTTGTATTCGTCGAACCGGTGCTGGGCCAACAACCAGCCGAGGGCGGCGGGGCCTGGCTCGCCTTCCGCAAGCCGATACGTGCCTTCGGGCAACGCTTCGGCCAGCTTGGCGAGGCACCACGGCGACAATTCCGTGCGGTTCGCGACCGCGCTGACGACGTCGAACCGCTCATGGGATGCGCCGGGAAGGATGACGAACTGGTATCCGGTCTTGCCGTCGAATCGTGCCGCCTCCAGCAAGGCGCGACGCGGCGCGGACTGGTGCTTCATCCAGTCGGCTGCGCTGTCCTTGTCGACCAGGTGGATGGTGTGCGCGGGCTCGCCGCGGTCAGGCTTCAGCAGCGTCGCAAGATCGGTCATTCGGGCGACACCAGGAATTGCTCGATCCGGCCGTTCTCGCCGGGCTCCCGGAACGTCGAAAGGGACAGCGTTCGCCCCGGATACTTGATCGCATAGCTTTGGATCACGAAGCCGCCACGCAGGACCTCGTTGCCATCCGCTTCGAAGGCAGTCGGCTCTCCAAGCGGTCCAAGGCTGGTGCGGAAGTCGGCCTGGACCTGGGGGGTGAAGTAGTAGTTGGCGTTGGCCGTCAGGAGCTGTCGGTCGAGCGTTCCTCGCCGAAGCTGGTCGTAGACCGTTCGTGCACGGGTCAGCGCTGCGCCTTGTGCCGCCTGCGCCTTGGGCAGGACGATCTGCGACAGCTGGCGCGCGATCGCGCCATAGGCCGCGCCCGACCAACTGTTGGTCAGGACGACGATCGAGGCGCGCTCGTTCGGGTAAACGTTACTGGCCGACAGGAATCCGACCGATTCACCGCCGTGGCTGACGATGCGGCGTCCGTTGCTGTCACGGACGAAGACTCCGAGCCCGTAGCCGCTGTCCTTCCCGCTGTTGAGCTTTGTGGTCACCTCCTGCTCTTCCCAATCGTCACGCGGAAGGACGGCGCGATTGATCCGGGCGATATTCCACTTGGCGAGGTCGGTCGCGCTCATCGACAGTTCGCCGGCGGCGTAGAGCCAGCCGGGCGCTGGCGGGGTCACGGGCCGGACGGGGCCGAGCGCATTGCGACCATATCCTTGCGGGAACCGCGGCCCGTTCGTCCTGTCCATATCCTCGACGCTGGTCATCCCGAGCGGCGTGAAAATCCGGCGCTTGAGGAAGGCGAAGAGCGGTTCGCCCGACACTTTCTCAATGACCATGCCGGCAACGACATAGGCGGTGTTCGAATATTGCCACTGGTCGCCCGGCTGGAAGTCGAGCGGCTTCTTGGCCCACTTGTCGACGATGCCTTGGGGCGTTGTCGGCCGCGCCATGTCGGGGAAGCTGAAATCCTGCGGCCAATAATCCTGGAGGCCGGAGGTGTGATCGAGCAGTTGGCGAAGCGTGATCCGGTCGGCGCCGCTGATTCCGGGGACATATTTGGCGACCTTGTCATCGAGGTCGAGCTTGCCGTCATCCTCCAGCAGCAACATCGCCATCGCGGTGAACTGCTTGCTGTTCGACGCAATCTGGTAGGGCAGGTCGGGGCGCGCCACCGGAATGGTCTCCGACGCCTTGCCGTAGGCCTTGGCCAGCACGATCTTGCCGTCGCGAACGATGGCGATCGATGCCGACGGGACCGAATAGTGATCGAGCGTATCGCTCACGACCTTGTCGATCTGCGCCTGTTCGGCGGCCGTGATCGGCTGGGCCTGGAGCGGTGCGGCGGCGAAGAGCGCGGTCAGCGCTAGCAGGGGCTTATGCATGGACAGGGAGACTAGCCACCGTCGCCGCCTTGGCAAGCGCGGCGCCGCTGTGCCATCACCCGCCGGTGTTGAAGCGCGTTGACCTGCCGCCGCTGACGCGCCGGGCCCATAGCAGCGAATGGCGCGGGCTGTGGATTCGCGTGGCCTTCGCATTCGGGCTGATTTTCCTCGCGTTTGCGTTGCTGTGGCTCGATCGGGACGGCCTGCGCGATAATATCGACGGCCATCTGTCTTTCAGCGACATCCTGTACTTCACGATGATTACCGTGACGACGGTCGGCTATGGCGACATCGTGCCGGTCACCGATCGGGCGCGGCTGGTCGATGCCTTCCTGATCACGCCGATCCGGGTTTTCCTGTGGCTCATCTTCCTGGGGACGGCGTTCGATTTCCTGTTCAAGCGGGGCTGGGAGAAATTGCGAATGAAGAATATCCAGCGGGGCTTGCGCGGCCACATCGTGCTTGCAGGATTCGGCCACAGCGGCCGCAAGGCGCTTGAAGAATTGGTCGCGAGCGGCGCCGACATCAAGAATGTCGTGGTCATCGATTGCGAGGAAGAAGCGATCCAGGCGGCACGCGCCGCGGGCGCGGCGACGATCCGCGGCGACGCCAGCAGGGATGAAATCCTGGCGGCCGTCCACATCGAGCGCGCGGCGTCGATGGTCGTTAGTTCCGGGCGGGACGACTCATCGATCCTGATCGTTCTAACGGCTCGCCACCTGGCCCGAAGCTTCGGATAGCGGTCACGGTGCGCGCTGCCGACAATGAAAGCCTCGCGCGGCAGGCGGGCGCCGATGTCGTCGTCAATCCGGTAAGCTTCGCCGGACTTTTGCTTGCGCGGTCAAGCGAAGGGACGCACGTGGCCGACTACATTGCCGACCTTGTCACCACGGAGGGCGACGTTTCCATCCGCGAGCGCCTGGTCGCGCCGCACGAGGTCGGACGGTCGCTTCAGGACGTCTGCGACGGGCAGGGCGTGCGCATCCATCGCGGCACGCTGCATTTTTCCCCGTGGGATCGCGAGGCCGCCGAGCTCAAGGCGGGCGACCTCATTATCGAAGTCGTGCCGACCCTCCCGAAGGCCGCCGCCAACCTCTAGACGGCGACCCCGTAAAGGTCGTGCTCGTCGCTGTCCTCGACCAGCACGCGGGCGAAATCGCCGGGCTTGAGATGTCCTGCATCGCGCAGGTGGACCTCGCCATCGATCTCCGGCGCATCGGCCTTGCTTCGGCCGGTCGCGCCTTCGCCGTCGACCGCGTCGATCAGCACGTCGACCGTCTTGCCGACCTTGGCCGCCAGCTTGTCCGTACTGATCCGTGCCGTCAGTTCCATGATCCGGGCATAGCGCTCTTCCTTAACCTCCTCCGGCACCGGATCGGGCAGGTTGTTCGCGGCGGCACCCTCGACCGGCTCGAAACGGAACGCACCGACGCGGTCGAGCTGCGCTTCGGTCAGCCAGTCGAGCAGGTACTGGAAATCTTCCTCGGTCTCCCCGGGAAAGCCCACGACGAAAGATGAACGGATGGCGATATCAGGCACTTCGGCGCGCCAGTTGCGAAGCCGTTCGAGCACTCTCGCTTCATTGGCCGGTCGACGCATCGCCTTCAGGACGCGCGGACTGGCGTGCTGGAACGGGATGTCCAGGTAGGGAAGGACCAGCCCCTCGGCCATCAGCGGGATGACGCTGTCCACATGCGGATAGGGGTACACATAGTGCAGTCGAACCCACGGCTGTTCGCCCTCCGGGGTGCGCAGCCGGCCAAGCTCGCGGGCCAGGTCGGTCATGTGCGCGCGCACTTCGCCGCCGTTCTTGAGCGGGTAGGAGGCGTGCCTGAGGTCGAGGCCGTAGGCGCTGGTGTCCTGGCTGATGACCAGCAGTTCCCTGGTTCCCGCCGCAACCAGCTTTTCGGCCTCGCGGAGGATTGCGTCGGGGCGCCGGCTGGCCAGGTCGCCGCGGATCGACGGGATGATGCAGAAGGCGCAGCGGTGGTTGCAGCCCTCTGAAATCTTCAGATAGCTGTAGTGGCGCGGCGTCAGCTTGAGGCCCGCTTCCGGTACCAAGTCAAGGTAGGCGTTGGGCACTGGTGGAGCGGCCTCGTGGACCGCGGCGACCACGTCCTCATATTGCTGGGGTCCGGTGATGGCCAGCACGTCCGGGAAGCGGGCGCGGATGACGTCGGCCTCCTTGCCCATACAGCCGGTGACGACGACGCGGCCGTTCTCGGCAATTGCCTCCCCGATCGCTTCGAGGCTTTCTTCCTTCGCGGAATCGAGAAAGCCGCAGGTGTTGACGAGCACGACGTCGGCGCCGGCATAGTCGGGCGACATCTCGTAGCCGTCGGCGCGAAGCTTGGTGAGGATGCGTTCGCTGTCGACCAGCGCCTTGGGACAGCCGAGCGAAACCATGCCGACGCGCGGCGGGGAGGGAAGGGTAGTAGCCATGGGAGGCGGGCCCCTTATCCGAATTCTGCGGCGAAAGCGAGGCATGACAATCGCTTGTGCCACGACGTGCTGACCGGCTTGCGAAGGGGTGGCGCTGCCGACCCCCACCGATTATTGGGCAGCGACTTTCCTTGGCGTTTGAACGGACCCAGACCTGATGCGTATCGCGATGATTGGTACCGGCTATGTCGGTCTTGTTTCCGGCGCCTGCTTCGCCGACTTTGGCCACCAGGTCGTGTGTATCGACAAGGATGAGAAGAAGATCGCCGGCCTTAAGGAAGGCCGCTTGCCGATCTGGGAGCCGGGCCTCGACACGCTGGTCAACGCCAATGCGAAGCGCGGGCGCCTGAGCTTCACCACCAACCTCGCGGAAGGCGTCGAAGGCGCGGAAGCCGTCTTCCTGGCGGTCGGAACGCCGTCGCGGCGCGGTGACGGCCATGCCGACCTCAGCTTCGTCTACGCCGCGGTCAAGGAGCTAGCCGGAGCCCTCAAGGCGCCCGCGGTAGTGATCACCAAGTCGACCGTGCCGGTAGGGACGGGTGACGAGGTCGAGAGGCTCCTGAAGGAACACGGCGCCCCGGAGGGCTGTTCGGTCGCGTCCAATCCGGAATTCCTCCGCGAAGGCGCCGCCATCCGCGACTTCAAGATCCCCGATCGGATCATCATCGGGGTCGAGGACGAGCGCGCCGAGACCGTGCTCAAGGAAATCTACCGCCCGCTGTTCCTCAATCAGGCGCCGATCCTGACGACGTCACGGCGGACAGCCGAGTTGACCAAATACGCCGCCAACGGCTTCCTGGCGATGAAGATCAGCTTCATCAACGAGATGGCTGACCTGTGCGAAGCGGTCGGCGCCGACGTGCAGGACCTATCGCGGGGATCGGTCTCGACAATCGCATCGGGCCGAAGTTCCTGCATCCCGGCCCCGGCTACGGCGGCAGTTGCTTCCCCAAGGACACGCTGGCGCTGCTGCACACGGCCGAAGATGTCGGCGTCGAGCAGCGGATCATTTCGACCGTGGTCGAGGTCAACGACCGCCGCAAGGAAGCGATGGCGGGGCGCGTTGCCGAGGCGCTGGGCGGCAGCCTGGCGGGCAAGCGAGTCGGCGTGCTTGGCCTGACATTCAAGCCCAACACCGACGACATGCGCGATTCCCCGGCGATCCCGCTCGTGAAAGGCCTCGTCGATGGCGGTGCCGACGTGATTGCCTTCGACCCGGTCGGCCGTGAGCAGGCCGAGCCGCTTCTTCCGGCGATCGCCTACGCCGAGACGGCGGAAGCGGTTGCGGAAGGTGCAGACGCCATCGTCATCGCCACCGAATGGGACCAATTCCGGGCGCTGGACCTAGCGGCGATCGCCAAGACGATGCGCGGCAAATTGTTGATCGACTTGCGCAATATCTACGACCGCGTAGAAGCCGAACGAGCCGGACTATCCTATCGCGGGATCGGTCGCGGCCGCCCCTGATCGGTCCGTTTCGGAAGATCCTGGCGGGCTCGGACGCGTGGGGTGAGTGGTGGAACGAGGCTTGAGCGCCCATAACATCGAGCGGTCGGTGTAAGGCCGATGCTTCACAACCCGCTTCCGGCAAACCGCACCCAGCGATCGCTGTTTACCCGTATCCGCTTCGCCGCGGCGGGGGCGCTGATCCTCGTCCCGCTGGTTCCGCTAGGCCTACGCTTCTCGCTGCTCCAGGTCGGCGTCAATGAACCCTCCACCTATGCGTCGCTGATCGCCAACGCCGTCGCGGTCATCCTGGCGGTGTGGATGCGGATCAGCCTGCAGCCCTATCCGGGTACACGCGCCGGCGCGGTGCTTCTTCCGGCGATCACCTTCGCGCATCTGTCGGTCCTCATCGTCATGCTGATGGCCAGACTGCCCTACGACCGTGTGGCGATGGTGACGGGCTATGTGGTCCACCTTGTCTGGGCGTACGGCTTGTACATCACCGTGCAACGCCGGCTTCGCCAGCGGATCGCGGTCGTGCCGATCGGTCAGTTCGGGATGCTTCGCGAAATCCGAAGCGTCGATTGGTACGAGATGCGCGGCCCGGACATGGACGAAGCCGCCGGCTGCGATGCCATTGTAGCCGATTTCGCCGCGGACCTGCCCGACGAGTGGGAGGCTTTCCTTGCCGATGCAGCCATCGAGGGGCGGGTGGTCTTCCAAGTTAAGCAGTTGTCCGAATCGCTGACCGGACGGGTCGATGTCGAGCACCTGTCGGAGAACAGCTTCGGCAGCCTGGTGCCGATGCGCATCTACACGCACATCAAGAGCATTGGCGACTGGCTGTTCGCCGTGGCGATGCTTCCAGTAGTGGCGCCATTGATGCTGGTGGTCGCGCTGCTCATCAGGTTGGATAGCAAGGGGCCGGTGCTATTCCTGCAGCAGCGCGTGGGCAGGGGCGGAAAGCCGATCACCGTCTACAAGTTTCGCACCATGCAGTGGCAGGGGGAGAAGGCGGAATCGACGGTCGAGGCCGCGATGACCCTGCAGGACGATCCCCGCATCACGAGGATCGGGAAATGGCTGCGAACCTCGAGAATCGATGAGCTGCCGCAGATCATCAACATCCTGATTGGCCAGATGAGCTGGATTGGTCCGCGTCCCGAGGCCGCGCTTCTTTCGAACGTCTACGTCGAGATTCCCTTCTACCGCTATCGGTTCGTCGTGAAGCCGGGCATCTCCGGTTGGGCGCAGGTCAATCAGGGGCACGTTGCCGGCCGGGACCAGACGATCGAAAAGCTGCAGTTCGACTTCTTCTACATCAAATATTTTTCACCGTGGCTCGACGTGCTCATCGTCTTCAAGACGATCCGGACGATGCTCAACGGCTTCGGCGCTCGCTAGCCCGCAGCGCAGGGCGGTTATTGTCCGCCGAAGACGAACGGGCCGCTCAGCGGAAGCGAAATGCGGCTGAACCCGTCGTAGATCGAGCGCGCCGCCTGAGCGAGCGTCATCGGGCGATTGACGCCGGAGCGTGCGAATAGCGCCACGGCGACCCGGCGTCCGTCCGGAAGGGTGATGAACCCGACGTCGGTGGTAAGGCCGTTGAGCGTCCCAGTCTTGTGCGCCACCGGCGTTCCGCTCGGCAGCAGCCCGCGCATACGGTTCTTGCCCGTCGCGCAGCGCGCCATCAGGTCGAGCAGGTAAGTCCGGCTCTGCGGCTGGAGGATGCCCTGGTCGAGGCGCGCGAGCAGATTGACCATCGCCTTGGGTGTGCTGCTGTCGCGGACATCACGAAGGTCCCGGCGGTCGGCGAGCAGGCGGGCGATCGAACGATCGACGCGCAGTCCCTCGAGGCGGTGGAAGGTCAGCCACTCTTGCATCGCCTTGGGTCCGCCCAGGTTGCGAAGGATGATGTCGGTCGCGGCATTATCGCTTCGGATCAGCATCGCTTCCATCAGCGAGCGCACACTGCGGCCCTCGATGCGATCGTCGAGACTGCGCCGGCCATGCTCGACCTGGGTCAGGTAGGCGGCGGCGATGGCGACCTTGACCGTGCTCGCCATGGGGAAGGGCTCGTCGCCGTGGACGCTGACCATCTCACCCGATGTCAGGTCGAGCGCGGCAATGCCGATATTGCCCGGGTTGATGTTCGCGATAGCCTGAAGCCGCTGCTCCAGCGGCTGGAGCCGGAATGGCGCCTCCGCGGCCGCCGGTGCAGCCAGAAGCAAGAAGCTCAGGAGAAAAGCGACAATCCGCGTCATGTCCCACCCTTTTGACCAGACCGTTTCACAAATATTCCATCCCCGCGAGGCGCGCAGCGACGCCTGTTCCGGATCGGGAAACGATCAATAAACCAACGGGATGGTTAACGATCGGTTACGTGGCAATCGGTTGAACTGGCTGCTGCGCCGAACCGAGGCATGCCGACGCCAGGCCGTTTTGTCGGATAATCTCGGTCAACATCCCCAAGCGGGAAGATTGTCGCGGCGCCGTTGCGGGAAGCGACCGGTGCACGGATCGGAAAACTTCGCGTCACGCGTCGATGACGTCCTCGTCGAGGCTGGCCGCATTGTTCTGGATGAAGTTGAAGCGGTGCTCGGGATTCTTGCCCATCAACCGCTCGACCAGGTCCTTCACCGGTTGCCGGTCCTGATATTCCGCCGGCAGGGTAATGCGGATCAGCGAGCGGCTCGCCGGATCCATGGTGGTTTCCTTGAGCTGGTTCGGGTTCATCTCGCCAAGGCCCTTGAACCGCGCGACCTCCACCTTCTTCCCCTTGAACTCGGTACGCTCCAGCTCGTCGCGGTGGGCGTCGTCGCGAGCGTAGAGCGATTTGGAGCCCGAGGTCAGTCGGTAGAGCGGCGGCTGGGCCAGGAACAGGTGCCCGCGGCGCACCAATTCGGGCATTTCCTGGAAGAAAAACGTCATCAACAAGGTGGCGATGTGGGCCCCGTCGACATCAGCGTCGGTCATGATGATGATACGCTCGTAGCGGAGGGAATCCTCCTGCCACTTGTCGCGGATGCCGCAACCGAGCGCCTGCTGCAGGTCGGCGATCTCCTGGTTGGCGCGGATCTTGTCGGCGGTCGCGCTGGCAACGTTGAGGATCTTGCCGCGGATCGGCAGGATCGCCTGCGTCTTGCGGTCACGGGCCTGCTTGGCGCTGCCGCCGGCGCTGTCACCTTCGACGATGAACAGTTCGGTGCCGGCAGGATCGTCGTTGGCGCAGTCGGTCAGCTTGCCGGGCAGGCGCAGCTTGCGGGCGGAGGTCGCGGTTTTGCGCTTCACCTCACGTTCGGCGCGGCGCTTCAGCCGCTCGTCCATCCGTTCGAGGATTGCGCCGAGCAGCGCGCGGCCGCGGTCCATATTGTCGGCCAAGTAATGGTCGAAATGGTCGCGGACAGCGGCCTCGACGAAGCGCGCCGCCTCCAGGCTGGTCAGGCGGTCCTTGGTCTGGCTTTGGAAATGGGGATTGCGGATGAACACCGACAGCATCAGCTCGACGCCGTTGAACACGTCGTCGGCGGTGATCTCCTTGGCCTTTTTCTGGCCGATCAGTTCGCCGAAGGCGCGGACGCCCTTGGTCAGCGCGGCGCGAAGCCCTGCCTCATGGGTGCCGCCATCGGGCGTCGGGATGGTGTTGCAGTAATAGCTTTCGTTGGATCCTTCCGACCACACCGGCCAGGCCACTGCCCATTCCGCCGATCCTTGCGCGTCCGGAAAATCCTGCCGACCCGCGAACGCGGGGTTGGTGACGCATTCGCGGTCGCCCAGTTGCTCGCGCAGATGGTCGGCGAGCCCCCCGGGGAAGGTGAAGACGGCCTGCTCTGGCACCGTGTCCGTCGCCAGCGATGGATCGCAGCGCCAACGGATCTCGACGCCGGCGAAAAGATAGGCTTTCGACCGGGCCAGCTTGTAAAGCCGCTCGGCGCTGAAAGTCGCGTCCGCTCCGAAGATCTCGGGATCGGGGATGAAACTGGTGCTGGTGCCGCGGCGGTTGGGCGCGGCACCGACCTCTTCTAGCTTGGAGGTGGCGACACCCCGGGCAAACGTCTGGCGATACAATTTCCGGTCGCGGGCCACCTCGACAATGGTTTCGGTCGACAGGGCGTTGACCACCGAAACACCGACGCCATGGAGACCACCCGAGGTCGAGTAGGCCTTGCCCTCGAACTTGCCGCCGGAGTGGAGGGTGGTGAGGATGACCTCGAGCGCCGACTGCCCGGGATATTTGGGATGCGGGTCGACCGGGATGCCGCGGCCGTTGTCGACCACGGTCAGCCGGTTGCCCTTGTCCAGCGTGACCTCGATCCGCGTGGCGTGGCCGGCGACCGCCTCGTCCATCGAATTGTCGATGACTTCGGCGGCCAGGTGGTGGAGCGCCCGCGCATCGGTACCGCCGATGTACATGCCCGGCCGGCGACGAACAGGCTCCAGCCCTTCCAGCACCTCGATGGCGCTGGCGTCGTAACTGTCGGCGGGGGCGGCGGAACCGTTGGCGAAAAGGTCGGACATTGCGTGATGCTATAGGGGGAGCGGCCCGCGCCTGCCAAGCGGCCGCTGGGTCACAGCGCTTTGAAATCCGCCGACGTCGCGGACGGCTTTGCAAGGCGCGATTTTCAGGCGCATAGTGCCCGGAAATGACGAAGCGGCAGGAATTGCTATGCGGCCCACAATCCTTGGCGTGATCCTCGCGGTGTTCGCTTCGCCGGCCGTGGCGCAGGAGATACCGACGACCAGCGGCGACGGCATCCTGAGCAAGAGCGACGGCATGGGGACTGACGGTACCGCATCGGACGCGGCGTCGATGACGGTCGAGTATCAGCGGCGTTACGTCGATGGCGGCAAGGTCAAGTTGAAGGGCAAGGACGGCAAGGTTGTCACCGCCGGTCCGATCAATCCGGATCCCAATGGAGAGTTGGCAGCGCTCGCCCAGCGGCGCCGTGGTGACGCCTTGGGACTTGCCGCGCGCGTTAAGGGCGGTGCTCAGGTCCCGGCGGAGTTGGCGCCCAAATTGCGTCAATCGCTCGAAGATGACCTGACGCTGTGGGCGCGTCAGTTCGCGGTCGAGCCTGCCGAAGTGGCCAGCGTCCGTCAGACATGGCTTCCGCCGCTTCAGTCGAGGAGCTCGCAGGAATGGATACTGGCCCGGGCGGCCTGGTACGAAACGCGCGATCAATGGATCGCCAAGCGCCAGACCGCCGCTCGCTGACCACTGACGTTCCCTCGTCCCATTGAGGGCTGGCAGGACGCGATAGCCGGGCTATCAGCGGTTCAATGGTTTCAACGGCGCCTGTCCACTCCACCTCGATTCTCGGCAATCGCATGCTCAAGGTGGATCACGCCGGGGAGCAGGGTGCGATCTGCCTCTACCGCGCCCAGCGCACCGCCGCGCGGGTCACCGCACCGGCGATGGTCGATCACCTTTCCGACTTCCTGATCCACGAAAAGCGGCACCGCGCTGTTTTTGGCGCTGCGCTGATGCAACGCCGCGCCCCGCGATCGCGGATGTTCTGGCCGTGTGCGATCGGTGGTTATGTTCTCGGATTCCTGACCGGACTGTTCGGCGCGCGGGCCATCGCCGCGACGACCCTCGCCGTCGAGGCGACAGTGCTCCGGCACCTCGCCGACCAGCGCCGCGCCCTCTCCGGCCTCGATGCCGAAGCGGTCGCAATCATCGGCAGCATCATCGAGGATGAGCAGATCCACCACGACCGCTTTCTCGACCGGATGAAACTCGACTCATGGTGGCTTCGCGCTCTCCGTTCGATCATCTCCGCCTCGACCGAAGCGGTGATCTGGCTGGGCATGCGGGTGGGCTAGCCTGTCTAGATTACGCGCCGCGATCAGGGTCTTGAAACGCTGAAACCTGCAACCAAATCATCGTCGCCGACTGCCTGATGGGGTCGGTGACGGAGAGCCGCGGCTTTCGGTCGCTGCTCACCGCCTGGATGTTGCTCAACGGAGGACATGACAATGCGGAGTGCATTCGATTTTGCGCCGTTCCGGCGCTCCACCATCGGCTTCGACCGGTTGTTCGACATGCTGGAAAACAGCGCCAGCGGGCAGGGCAACGAAGGCTACCCGCCGTTCGACCTGATCGCGCTCGATGACAATCATTACCGGATCAACCTCGCCGTTGCCGGGTTCAATCGCGACCAGATCGAGATCACGGCGCACCAGAACCAACTGATCGTGTCGGGCCAGCGCGGCGAAGACGAGGGCATCGACTACATCCACCGCGGCATCGCGACGCGATCGTTCGAGCGCCGCTTCGGCCTGGCCGATCATATCAAGGTAACGGGCGCCGACCTTCGCGACGGCCTGCTGCAGATCGACATGGTCCGGGAGATTCCGGAGGCCATGAAGCCGCGCAAGATCGAACTCGGTACCGGCGAGAAGGCCGGCCAGCAGATCGAGCTTGGTGCCGGCAAGAAGGCCGAGCCTCAGACCGAGGCCAAGAAACTCGAAACGGCCTGAGCGGCAAAGAAAAAGCCCCGGCGATCGTGGTCGCCGGGGCTATTTTTCAACGTACGCGCGGGCCGCCGAATGGCAGGGGCGGCGGCGGGCGGCGATCGCGTCGCGGAAGCTGCGCCTGATAGGCGACACCGCAATGATCGACGCAATAGGGATAGCCCGGGTTGGCGTCGTTCCCGCAGAAGTGGAAGTCCGGTTCGCCGGGGTGCCCATCGGCCAGCGGCAGATGCGGTCGTTCAGCTCGAGCAGCGACGTCTTGTCGGCGACTTCCGCGGACGGCTTGGCCGGCACAAGACGGCGCGGCGGGGCCGGCGGGATCGGCGCCTGCGTGTCGCCCGGCCCCTGGCGGATGAAGCCGCCGGGTCCGACCGACCGGTACTGGACATTCGTCGAATCCGCCTTGGCCGGCGTCATCGCGACCGCCGACGAGCCGGGAATGACCGCCGGACGGCGCGGGGCGTCCGCCGGCGCGATCCGCGGAATCGGGTCACTTGCCGGAGCGGCCGGAGCTGCTTTCACCGGCGCCGCCTTCGGCGCTTCCACCTTCGCCTTGGGCGCCGGCTTGGCCTTCTTTTCCTTTTCCTCGCCCGGCTTCACCGGTGACGGGCGTGATTCCAGGCCCAGGCGGTGCGCCTTGCCGATCACGGCATTGCGGCTGACCCCGCCCAGTTCCTCGGCGATCTGACTGGCGGTGGCGCCCTTGGTCCACATCGCTTTCAAGCGATCGATCCGCTCGTCGGTCCAGCTCATGAAATTCTCTACTCCCGTCGCGTGTTGCGTGAGGCCGCGGCTGCCGATAGGCGATTGTCGCGTGAACGACCAGACTCCCCATTGGGCAATGCCCGACCCCGGCATGCCGACGCTGCAAGGCGTCAATTGGGGCGGCCTCAAGACCCTATATATCAAGGAGGTGCGCCGGTTCTTCAAGGTGCAGATGCAAACCGTGTGGGCTCCGGCCATCACGACGCTGCTCTATCTCATCATCTTCAGCGTCGCGCTGGGCCGCTCCGGCCGTGAGGTGATGGGCGTCCCGTTCGCCGATTTCATCGCGCCGGGCCTGATCGTCATGGCGATGCTCCAGAACAGCTTCGCCAATTCCAGCTTCTCGCTGCTCGTCGGCAAGATGCAGGGGACGATCGTCGATTATTTGATGCCGCCCCTGTCGACCGGAGAGCTGATCGCGGGACTGGTCGGTGCTGCGGTGACACGCGCGTTCCTGGTCGGCGGGGCCGTATGGATCGCCATGGTCCTCAACCCGGGCGTCCACGTTCGACTGGTCGACCCGCTGTCCGCCTTCTGGTTCGGCCTGATGGGATCGCTGATGCTCGCCTTCCTTGGCCTTCTGACCTCGATCTGGGCGGAGAAGTTCGATCATGCGGCCATGATCACCAATTTCGTGGTGGCGCCGCTGTCACTGCTCAGCGGCACCTTCTACTCGGTCGAGCAACTCGCGCCGGCCTTCCGCGCGGCGAGCCACGCCAACCCTTTCTTCTACGTCATCTCCGGCTTCCGCCATGGCTTCGTCGGGGTGACCGACAGCCCGATCTGGGTCGGGGCCATGGGATTGCTGGTGGTGAACCTTGCGCTGTGGGCGGCCTGTTACGGACTCCTGAGATCGGGCTGGAAAATCAAGCAGTAGGCTTGGCTAGGCGAATCTCGTCGATATAGAACATGCCGCGCTTGGCCGTGGCGGTCCGGTCCTCGATCACGATCACAAACTCCTTCAGCTTCTTGCGGTTGGCCATGCCCTGGAAGTCGCCCAGCGGGATCGAGATGTCCTGCCACTGGTCGGTGATCCCACGGACGTAAGTCGAACTGGATCGGTCCATGGCGTCTTTCAGTTCGACTTTGAAGGTGGCGGTGGAGCCCATTCCGGCATCGCCGCGAACCCGGAGGACAAGGCGGTCGTATTGGGTGGCGTCGAGGTTTTGCAGCCGCATCCAGATGCCGCCGAATGCTGGTTTGTCCGAGTCGACGCTATAGATCACCCGCAACGCTCCGCGGTCGAATGCCTCGATGCAACCCTGTGCCGAATCGGCCGGATCACTGATCCAGCAGCCGAAATCGCCGCCAAGATTATTCGGTTTTCTGCCGGAGTTGAAATCGGCGATGATGTTGTCAGTGGGCGGTGGCTTCGCCGCCACGGCGACGGCACCTGGCCAGGTCAGCCCCAAGGCGACGATTGCCAACCGCCTGATTGCAGGGCAAAAACTTCTCATCATGCAACCTCTTGCATTGGCGATGCGTGCACAGCCGATCCTATAAGAGTTCGTTGCCGAAATGAACGGCGGATAACATCGCCATTCAGGCTGGCCTCAACCGAAGTGGCCCAGAAGGCAGGCATCAACTTTTCCTCGGAAAGGAAAGAATATGCGTAAGGTTCTTCTCACCGCCGCCGTTGCCGTTTCGGCCATTGCCGCTGCTGCCCCGGCCGCGGCGCAATATGCTCCTTATCCGGGTCAGCCCTATCCGGGCCAGTATGCGCCCTACGGCAATGCTTACGGATACAACCACAACTATGGTCAGGTCCGTCGTCTCGAAGCGCGTGTGGACCATGTCCGCCGGACCATCGCCCAGCTCGACCGGCGCAACATCCTGTCGAACCGCGAAGCTCGCCGCCTGAGCGACGAAGCCCGCTGGCTCGACCGTCGGATCAACGTCCTGGCGCGGAACGGCTTCAACCAGCGTGACAGCCGCGAGATCGAAGTTCGCCTCGCCCGCCTCGAGCAGCGCATCCGCCGTGACGCCAACGACCGCAACTTCCGCGGCAACTACGGCTACGGCAATGGCTACTCCGATCGCGACCGTGACGGCCGCAACGACCGCTACGAAGACGATCGCGGCTGGGACCACGACTAATCCCGGCGTATTCGGGCAGTAGGAGGGGCGGGACTCGCAAGGGTCCCGCCCCTTTCGTTTGACCTTCGAAAAGGTCGGGCAGTATAGCGCCGGAGCGCGGCGATGGCGCCGCGTTCGCCAGTTTACAGCCCAAGGAAATTGCCCCGATGGCCATCACGCCGCTCATGCCCGTTTACCCGCGCTGCGACGTTCGGCCGGTCCGAGGGAGGGTGTCTATCTCTACGGTGAACGCGGGGAGAAATATCTCGATTTTGCCAGCGGCATCGCGGTCAACCTGCTCGGTCATGGGCACCCGGTGCTGACCAAGGCGATCCAGGACCAGGCGGCGACGCTGATGCACGTTTCTAACCTCTACGGATCGCCGCAGGGCGAAGCGCTGGCGCAGCGGATCGTCGACTTGACCTTTGCCGACACCGTGTTCTTCACCAATTCGGGAGCGGAGGCCGTCGAGTGCGCGATCAAGACGGCGCGCCGCTATCATCATGCCAAGGGCAACGCCCACAAGCACGACCTGATCACCTTTTCCAATGCCTTCCACGGCCGGACGATGGCGACGATCAGCGCGACCAATCAGGAAAAGCTTCGCGACGGTTTCGCGCCGCTTCTGCCTGGCTTCAAGGTCGTCGAGTTCGACAATCTGGAGCAGGCGCTGGCCGCGATCGACGACAACACCGCCGGTTTCCTGCTGGAGCCGGTGCAGGGCGAAGGCGGAATCCGCCCGGCGTCGAAGGAGTTCATCCAGGGTCTGCGCAAGGTCTGCGACGAGCGCGACCTGATGCTGGTGTTCGACGAGGTGCAGTGCGGCGTCGCGCGTACGGGCACGCTCTACGCCTATGAGCAGTATGGCGTCGAACCGGACATCCTGGCGTCGGCCAAGGGGATCGGCGGCGGCTTCCCGATGGGTGCCTGCCTGGCGACGGAAAAGGCGGCCAGCGGCATGGTCATCGGCACGCACGGGTCGACCTACGGCGGCAACCCGCTGGCGATGGCGGCGGGCCAAGCGGTGTTCGACGTTGTCGCCAACGACGAATTCCTCGGCCACGTTCGCCAGATGGGTGACCGCCTGCGCGCCGCGCTAGAGCAAATGATTCCCAACCACGATCAGCTGTTCGACAGCGTTCGTGGCATGGGCCTGATGCTGGGCATCAAGATGAAGACCGACAGCCGCGCCTTTGTGAATTGGTTGCGCGGGCAGGGCATCCTGGCGGTTGCCGCCGGCGACAACGTCATGCGCGTTCTTCCGCCGCTGACCATTGATGAAAGGCACATTCGCGAGTTCGTCGAAGGGCTGAGCGAGGCGGCGTCGATCTACGAGGTGCCGGAAGCGGCATGAGCCAGCGCCATTTCCTGACGCTGGGCGACGCAGGGCCGGACGGCCTCGCCGCCATCCTCGGCGAGGCGGCGGCGCGGAAAGAGGCGCGGGCAGGGTGGCCGAAGGGCAGGGTCGACGCCGACGCGCCGCTGGCCGGCGTCACGCTGGCCATGATCTTTGAAAAGAATTCGACACGAACGCGGCTGAGTTTCGATCAGGCGATCCGTCAGCTTGGCGGCAATGCCTTGCTGCTCGACAATGCCACGTCGCAGTTGGGGCGTGGTGAAACCATCGCCGATACCGCGCGGGTCCTGTCGCGCTACGCCGACGCGATCATGATCCGCACGGACATGCATGAGAAGGCAGAGGAGTTGGCGGCGCATTCGACGGTGCCGGTGATCAACGGGCTTACCGACCTGTCGCACCCGTGCCAGTTGCTGGCCGACATGCAGACCGTCATGGAACGCAAGGGTCGGCTCGCCGGCACGCGGTGGGCCTGGGTCGGCGACGGAAACAACGTCTGCAATTCGCTGATCGAGGCCGCGTCGATCATGGATTTCGAGCTCGCCGTGGCGACCCCCGACGGGTTCGCACCCGATGCAGGCATGGTCGCGCTTGGCAGTACGCAGCCGAAAATCTACTTTACTACCGACCCGCGCGAAGCGGTGCAGGGCGCCGAAATTGTCGTGACCGACACCTGGATATCGATGGGGCAGGACGCGGAGACCAGCTATCGCCGCGAGCAGTTCGCGCCGTTCCGCGTCGACGAGGCGTTGATGACACTGGCCGCAGACGACGCCACCTTCCTCCACTGCCTGCCTGCGCATCGCGGCGAGGAAGTGACGGATGGCGTGATGGACGGGCCCGCGTCCGCGATCTGGGACGAGGCTGAAAACCGCCTCCACGCACAAAAGGCGCTGTTGCTATGGTCGTTCGGAAAGCTCTGAGCGGCCGTCTTCGAGAGAAAATCGCGCTAGTGACCGGCGCTGCGCAGGGCATAGGCGCAGGCATCGCGCGGGCCTTCGCCGACGAAGGCGCCACCGTCTGGGTCACCGACATCAACGAGGAAGGCGCAAAGACCGTCGCCGCGGAACTGGGCGAGCAGCATCGCGCCGCCTTTCTGGATGTCGGAGACGAGGGGCAGTGGATTGCAACAATTGCTGCCGTCATCGCTGAGCACGGCCGCCTCGACATCCTGGTCAACAACGCCGGGATCACCGGGTTCGAACAGGGCAGCGGCCCGCACGATCCCGAACATGCCACGCTGGACGAATGGCACCGCGTCCACCGAGTCAACCTCGACGGGACGTTCCTGGGCTGCAAGCATGGCATTACCGCGATGCGCCGCACGGGGACCGGGTCGATCATCAACATGTCGTCGCGTTCGGGGCTGGTCGGGATCCCGGGCGCGGCCGCCTATGCCTCCTCGAAGGCGGCCATCCGCAATCACAGCAAGTCCGTGGCCCTGTGGTGCGCGCAGCAGGGAACGAAGATCCGTTGCAACAGCATCCATCCCGCCGCGATCCTGACCCCCATTTGGGAAGCGATGCTTGGCGAGGGCCGGACCGCGAGCAGAAAATGGCGGCGCTGGTCGCGGACACGCCCCTTCGCCGGTTCGGCACCGTCGAGGAGGTGGCGGCGCTGACCGTGTTCCTGGCATCCGACGAGGCGCCGTACATCACGGGGTCCGAGTTCGACATCGACGGCGGGCTGCTTGCCGGATCGGCGGCATCGCCCGGCTGAGGTTGCGTTTCGGTCGTGGCATGACCATCTCCCGCCCATGACCGACATTTCGCTTACTTCGGACGTCGCGCTTGGCGTCACTGTTCCTTCGCGCCACGCGCGCGGTCGCGCGGCCCGCCTCGACGCGACGCTCGACGCGATCCTCGCCAACCACGGCTATCCGCCGGCAATCGAACAGCTGCTGGCCGAAGCGCTGGTCCTGACCGCCCTGCTCGGGTCGCTGCTCAAGGACCCGTCCGGGCAGATGACGCTTCAGGCGCAGACCGAGAACGGCATCGTCGACCTGCTGGTTTGCGATTACAAGGGCGGGGAATTGCGCGGTTACGTGCGCCACGATCCCGAACGGCTGGCGGAAGCCGGCCCGAACCCCACTCTCTTCTCGCTATTCGGCAAGGGCTATCTCGCGATTACCTTCGACCAGCCGGCCACCGACGAGCGATATCAGGGCATCGTACCCTTGGAAGGCGAGGGCCTGGCCGAGGCGGCGCAGTCATTCTTCTCGCAGTCCGAGCAGATCCCCTCGGTCGTCCGGCTGGCAGCCCGCAGGGACGACCTCGGCTGGATCGCGGGCGGGCTGATGTTCCAGCATCTGCCGGAAGGTGAGGAGGGGCGCGAGCGACTTCATACGAGGCTCGATCACCCCGAATGGCCGCACGTCGCGACCATGGTCGGGTCGGTTCGCGGGGAAGAGCTCACCGACCGGACCCTGCCGGTCGATGACCTGATCTGGCGCCTTCTCCACGAAGAAGGAGAAGTTCGCACGCTGGCGCCACTCCACCTCGTCAGGGGTTGCCGGTGCAGCCCGGATTACATTGCTTCCGTCATCGCTCGTTTTCCGGAGCAAGAGCGTGCAGCGATGGCCGGTGACGACGGACTGATCCGCGTCGATTGCGAATTCTGTGCCACCAGCT
This sequence comes from Sphingomonas rhizophila, assembly GCF_014396585.1. Taxonomy (GTDB): domain Bacteria; phylum Pseudomonadota; class Alphaproteobacteria; order Sphingomonadales; family Sphingomonadaceae; genus Sphingomicrobium; species Sphingomicrobium rhizophilum. The sequence continues at coordinate 1,300,051 of NZ_CP060717.1, read as the reverse complement.
TCCCGATTCCGTACGGCGCCGAAGAGGCGCTTGGCGGCAATGCCGATGCGGGATTAAATTCGCGTTCATGATCCGGCGAGTCGCCTTCCTTGTGTTCACGACCGTGGCTGCCGTCGCGGCGGGTGCTGCCCCGGCAGCCCGGACGCCGCGTGCCCTGGCCCCGGCGCAGCCGGGAGCGTGGGAGGTCAGCAAATCGGCCGATGGCCGTAATCCCGTGCGGGTCTGCGTGGCGGAACTCGCGAGCCTCGCCCAGTGGGAACACCGCGGTGGAAGCTGCACGCGGGTCGTCATCTCTGACAGCGGGACTCGAACCGTTATCCACTACACCTGCGCGGATGGCGGATTTGGTCGATCGGACATGACGTTGCTGACGCCTCGCACGCTGCGCATCGAAACGCAGGGCATCTCCGGCGGATACCCGTTTGCCTACACGCTGCACGCGCGGCGAGTTGCCGCCTGCGCCGCTCGTTAGGGTTTGGTTAACCTAATCTTTGATAGGTAAATCGAATGCCGGGTTCGGCATGCTTTCCTCCCTAGCGGACCTCTACGTCCGTTCCTGGGCCGCCCTCATCAGGCGGCCCGACTTTTTTGTGGCGCCTGCGCAGCTTTGCGTCCGACCGGATCGAGCGCTAGAGGGCGCGCCATGTTCTCCTTCGTCGCCAAAGCTGTCTTCGCGGGTCTCATCGTCGCGCTGGTGACGGTCGCCGCCAAGCGCCATCCCGGCTGGGGCGGCCTGCTTGCGGCGCTTCCAATCACGTCGATCCTCGCGCTTAGCCTGCTGTGGGTCGATACCCGGGATGTGAGCCGGGTCGGCGACCTGTCGCAGTCGATTCTCTGGTTCATCATTCCGTCGCTGCCGATGTTCGTCGCAATTCCCGCGCTGCTTCGGGCGGGCGTTGGTCTCTGGCCAACCATGCTTGTGTGCGTGGCCGGCACACTGGTGATCTATGCCGTCACCTTCTGGGCCCTGCCCCGACTTGGAGTGCGGGTATGAGCGGGCGCAAAGCCGTCGTCCTTCTGTCGGGCGGGCTGGATTCGATGGTTTGCGCCGCTCTCGCGCGCGAGCAAGGGTTCGAGGTCCTCGCCCTCACCGTCGATTATCAGCAACGCCACCGGGTCGAACTGGCCGCCGCGACGCGGATCGCCGAACTGCTGGCCAACCGTCACATCATCCTGCCGATCGACCTCAGCGCGTTCGGCGGGTCGGCGCTGACCAGCGATATCGACGTGCCGAAAGACGGCGTCGGCGACGGTATCCCCGTTACGTACGTGCCGGCGCGCAACACCGTGTTCCTGAGCCTCGCGCTGGCGTGGGCCGAAGCGGCCGGCGCGCATGACCTGTTCGTCGGCGTCAACGCACTCGACTACTCGGGCTATCCAGACTGTCGGCCCGCGTTCATTGCGGCGTTCGAAGCGCTTGCCAACCAGGCGACGCGCGAGGGGGTCGAGGGACGGCGCTTCACGATCCACGCACCGCTGCAGCACATGACCAAGGCCGACATCGCTCGCGAGGCGGCAAGGCTCGGCCTCGACGCCGGGATGAGCCACAGCTGCTACGATCCCCGGGACGACGGCGCCGCGTGCGGCCTGTGCGACGCGTGCCGCCTTCGCGCCAAGGGCTTCGCGGAGGCGGGCCTGCCCGACCCGACACGCTACGCATGACCTACGCGGTCAAGGAGGCATTTCTCACCCTTCAGGGAGAAGGGATGCAAGCCGGGAGCCGGGCAGTCTTCCTTAGGTTTGCGGGCTGCAATCTGTGGACAGGGCGCGAGCAGGACCGGGCATCGGCAGTCTGCCAGTTCTGCGACACCGACTTCGTCGGCACGGATGGGCCGGGCGGTGGCAAGTTCCGTGACGCGGGATCGCTGGCGAACGGCGTCGAACGGCTGTGGGGGGAGGGGCGCGACCATCGCCTCGTGGTCATCACAGGTGGGGAACCCATGCTCCAGCTCGATGAGGCGCTCGTGGGCGCGCTTCACGGGCGCGGCTTCAGGATCGCCGTGGAAAGCAATGGGACATTGCCGGCCACGCCGGGAATCGACTGGCTCTGCATCAGTCCCAAGGCGGGGTCAGAGGTTGTCCAGCGCCAGGGCAATGAGCTCAAACTGGTGTGGCCTCAGGCGGGTATCGACCCTGCCGATCTGGAGCGATGGGACTTCGATCATTTCCTGGTTCAGCCGATGGATGGCCCCAGCGCCGCCAGTCGGAGCAGGCGGCCATCGCGCTGGCGATGGAGCGGCCGAAATGGCACCTGACGCTTCAGGCGCACAAGATCGTCGGGCTGGCCTAGTCGCCTAATCGCGCAGGCAGCGCTTCTTCAATTCTCGGTTCTTGTCATAGCATTTGGCCGGATAATCGGCGATGTAGGGCGACTGGACGAATGTCGGTTGCGTCAGCCAGAAGCGGTCCCGAGCCGGGATGAGGCTGTTGCGGAATTCCTGCATGTGCAGGCGGGCGACGTTGAGCAGTTGGCCGCGAGGTGCGAACATCACTTCGCGGCCGATCCGCGCCGCCGCATGGCAAAAGCCATTGAGTGCGTAGAGCGATGAAAAGCCGTTGTAGGTACGGGTGTTATAGGCATCGAACGCCTTCATCCCGGCCGCACCCTGTGTCCGCTTGAAATAGTTCTGCAGCGCCAGATAGGCGGGCCGGATCTCGGCGCCGTGATCGGCCAGCAGGGCGTTGTAGTTGTCGACGGCGTCAACCATCGGCAGCGCCTGACACTGCAGGGCGGCGACGTTGAGGCCGGCGCGGAGCGACCACAGTAATGCCGCCGAATATTCCGCCTCGGAAGCGCCCGGGATGGGAGGACGATCCCCGGTTCCGAGCCGGTAACGGGCGAACCGCGGAAATCGGGGGCGCTGACGAACACCTGTGCGCTCGCGGACAGCGGAGCAACGAATACCGTCGCCGCCGTGCCAAGCGCGAGCAGGCAATTCTTGAGACGGGGCATCGGGCGAAATGCCGGAACACGCATGATTGGGACCACCTTTACCGCACGCTTCACTGGGTGAAGCCGTTAGATGGTGAATCCTAAGGCCTGAACATGTGCTGACAAGCGTCCCAGAAAGAAAAAGGCCGCCGGACCCTGGGGTCCGACGGCCTTATCCCCACCACCGCCGGCGAACCGGCGGGGCGGTAAGCGATTACATCGCGTTGGTCGCGTTCGCGTCGACGTTGGCGTCCATCGTCATGTTCGCGTCCATCGCCATGTTGGCGTCCGCATTGGCGGTCGCGTCAACGGCGGTGGTGTCATTTTCGACGATGTTCTCGGTGGTGAGGGTCTCGTCGACGTTCATGGTGTTTTCAGCGGTTTCGGTCTTGCTGCAAGCCGAGACTGCCAGGGCCGCCGCGGCGACCAGGATAAGAGCACGCATTCATAACTCCCTAGATTATGCGGATCTGCTGCGGATGATCCCCCGCTTCACAAATCGCGCGCACAATAGTCGCGATGGGCCAGCCCCTCAACGAAATTGTCACGTTCCGGACAAGTCGCTCAAAAAGCGCGGGAATTCGGCCTTCAGCGCCGCATCGAGCCGTTCGATCGACGCATCGGCGCCCAGCGCGGCAAGGCTCGTCACGCCATATTCCGCGATCCCGCAGGGCACGATTCCGCCGAAATGAGAGAGATCCGGGGCAACGTTGATCGAAAATCCGTGGAGGGTGACCCAGCGTTTCACCCGCACGCCGATCGCCCCGATCTTCGCTTCGGACGGGCCTTGCCCCGTCCATATGCCGATTCGGCCGCATTCACGGCGGGCTTCGACCCCGACCTGGCCGAGGGCGGCAATCATCCAGCCCTCGAGAGCATGGACGAATCGCCGGATATCGCGGCCGCGCTTTTCCAGATCGAGGACGAGGTAACCGACCCGCTGGCCCGGCCCGTGGTAGGTGTAACGACCGCCACGGCCCGCATCGAACACCGGAAAGCCCGCCGGGTTGAACAATTCCGCGGGATCGGCGCTGGTGCCGGCGGTGAACAGTGGCGGGTGTTGCAGCAGCCAGACCAGCTCCCGCGCCGCGGCTGACCGCACTTCGGCAGCGCGGGCCTCCATTTCGGCCAGCGCCTCCGGATAAGGAACCAGGCCATCGCTTGCGCGCCACTCGATATCGTCCGGGATCATGCCTGCGAGATGGCGATGCGCCTGCCCGACAGCAAGCGAGATTGTCAGCGCCGCAACGTCCGCTAGGGTGGCGCCAATTTGGGGAGCGCGCGCAGAATGGCGAAATTGTTGGTTGGCCGGGCATGGGAAGACAGCCTGGCGTTCATTTCCCGGGAACGGCGACTGATCGTCCCGGTCATGCTGGCCTTCGTCTTGCTGCCGACGGTCGTCATGCGGACCCTCGTCCCGAGGTGGCAGACGTCAGCGCAGTGCTTTCGGGGCGCGTGCCGCCCTGGGCGCCACTGCTCTCCTATATCCTGCTCTTTGTTCAGTTCGTCGGGTCATCGACGGTGATCCTGCTTGCGCTGCAGCGGAAAGGGTCGCTGGGCGGCCTGATCGTGACGGCGGCGCGGCGAACCGTGGTCATCTTCCTCGCCTTCCTGTTGCTGGGGCTGATCGTCACGCCGGTCGCGATTGTCCTTGCCCTCGTGCTCGGGTCGGACGCGGCGGCGCAAGGGGTCGTCACGCCCGGAATGGCCAGGGCGGTGTCGTTTTTCGTGCTTTGCTTCCTGCTCCTGGTCCTGCGCCTCTTCCTGCTGATTCCTGCCATCGTCGCGGAGCCGATCGGGCCCTGGGCCGGCCTTCGCCGGGGTTGGCAGCTTGGCAGGGGCAATGGCGCGAAGCTGATCGGAACCTTCCTCCTGCTTCTGACCGCCGGGATGCTGGTCAACTACGCCGTTGGAATCACCATCGGTTCGGCCGCGCAGGTGGCCTTTGGCAGCGCCAGCGGACCGACGCTTGGCGGCATTATCCTTTCCCTGTGCGTAGCGCTCGTCACGGTCGCCGTTCAGATCGTCCAGAACAGCATGCTGGCGATGCTGTATCGCCAGGCTGCCGGCGAGGGCTGAGGTCACGCCCAGCGGGCGAGGGGCGGCAGGCTCATCAGGATGGCATCGATATTGCCGCCGGTCTTGAGGCCGAACAGCGTGCCGCGGTCGTAAAGCAGGTTGAACTCGACGTATCGGCCGCGAAACTCCAGCAGCGCTTCCATGTCCGCGTCGGTGAACGGCATGCCCATGCGCTTGCGAACGATTTGCGGGAAGATGTCGAGGAACGCTTCGCCGACATCGCGGGTAAAGGCGAAGTGCTCGTCGAAGTGGTCCTCGAGGCGGTCGTAGAAGATCCCGCCCACGCCGCGCGACCGGTGGCGATGGGGAAGCCAAAAATACTCCTCCGCCCACTTCGAAAAGCGCGGATAGAAGGTCGGGTCGTGCGCTGCGCAGGCGGCGCGCAAGCGCGCGTGGAACGCCTCGGTGTCGTCATCGTAGGGTAGGGCGGGGTTGAGGTCTGCGCCGCCACCGAACCATCGCCGAGTCGTGGTCAGGAAGCGGGTGTTCATGTGGACGGCCGGGACGTGCGGATTGGCCATGTGGGCGACCAGGCTGATGCCCGTCGCGAAGAAGCTCGGGTCATCCTCGGCGCCTGGAATCGAGGCGGCAAATTCCGGACTGAACCGCCCGCCGACCGTGGAAACGTTGACTCCGACCTTCTCGAAGACCTTGCCTTTCATCTGGCCGCGAACGCCGCCGCCACCGGGCGCGCCGTCCTCTTCGGTCCGATCCCACGGAATATATTCGAAAGCCGCGTCGCTTCCTGCTTCACGCTCGATCGCTTCGAATGCGGAGCAGATCCGGGTCCGCAGCGCCTCGAACCAATCGCGGGCGGCCTGCTGCTGGTCGTCGAGCGGTTTCACGCTGGCAATCCTCCGGTTTGTCGAAGCGCTTCCCCGATCCCCAGGGTAGCAGCGCTGGCAAGGTTGAGCGAACGGACTTCCCGCCGGATTGGCAGGCGAACCGCGGCGTCGCACTCGTCGCGAACCTCGACTGGCACACCCGCGCTTTCCCGGCCGAACAGCAGAATGTCGTCCGGCTGAAACGCGAAATCGTAGGGCGACCGGTCGGCCTTGGTCGTGAACAGGACAAGACGACGATCAGCGGCCGTCGTCCGGAACGCTCGGAAGTTCGGATGCCTGACGACTTCGACGTGGTCGATATAGTCCATCGCGGTACGCCGGACGCGCTTGTCGTCCCAGGCGAATCCCATGGGCTCGATCAGATCGACGGGGACCCCAAGGCAAGCGCCAAGACGCATCACCGCGCCGACATTGCCGGCGATTTCGGGCTGGTAAAGCGCGATCCGCATGATGCGCGCTTAGGCGAGCAGAGCGGCGCGCCGCAAGCTTGGCCATTTTTGCCGTTTGCAAGCCAAGGGTGAGGCGCTATCAGGCCCGCCAATCGGCTCCGGGGCAACCGGGGGCCGCGACCTATCCTGAACACAAGGGCGAGCATGGCCACGCTGGAAGAAACCAACGCCGCGAAAGTGGAGGCCGATCACAGTCTCCGCCGTCGCGACTTCATCAACATTGCCGCGGTGAGCTTCGCCGGCGTCGGCGGTGCGGTGGCCGTGCTGCCGCTGGTCAACCAGATGAGCCCGTCGGCCGACGTCCTGGCGCTGGCCTCGATCGAAGTCGATGTGTCGAAGATCCAGCCCGGCCAGGCGATCAAGACCAGCTGGCGCAAGCAACCTGTGTTCATCCGCAACCTGACGCCCAAGGAAGTGGCCGACGCGAAGGCCGTGCCGCTGAGCGAATTGCGCGATCCGCAGTCGCTGGCGGAGCGGACCAAGCCCGGCAAGGAAAACTGGCTCGTCACGCTGGGCGTCTGCACGCACCTCGGCTGCGTCCCGCTTGGCGTTGGCGAAGGCGAGAACCGCGGTCCGTTCGGCGGCTATTTTTGCCCGTGCCATGGCTCGGCCTACGACACGGCCGCGCGCATCCGTTCGGGACCTGCGCCGACGAACCTGCTCGTCCCCGAGTATGAGTTCACTTCACCCACCGTCGTGACCATCGGTTAAGGGAAACTGCGACCATGAGCTTTGCCTGGGCCAAGCCCTACGAACCCAAGACCGACATTGGCCGCTGGATTGATGAGCGCCTGCCGTTGCCGCGCCTCGTCTACGGCGCCATCGGCGGCGGCTATCCGGTGCCCCGCAACCTCAACTATTTCTGGAACTTCGGGGTCCTCAGCGGCCTGTTCCTGACGATCCAGATCGTCACCGGCATCGTCCTGGCGATGCACTATTACAGCTATGCCGATGGCGCGTTTACCTCGGTCGAGCGCATCATGCGCGACGTCAATGCCGGCTGGCTGATCCGTTACGCTCACGCCAACGGTGCCAGCTTCTTCTTCGTCGCGGTCTACATCCACATCTTCCGTGGCTTGTACTATGGCTCCTACAAGGCCCCGCGCGAGCTCGTGTGGATGCTCGGCCTTGTCATCTACCTGTTGATGATGGCCACCGCCTTCCTCGGTTACGTCCTGCCGTGGGGGCAGATGAGCTATTGGGGCGCACAGGTCATTACCGGCTTCTTCTCGGCCTTCCCGCTGGTCGGTGAGCCCATCCGCGTCTGGCTGCTCGGCGGCTACGCGCCGGACCAGGCCGCGCTGACCCGCTTCTTCTCGCTCCACTACCTGCTGCCGTTTGTGATCGCGGGTGTCGTCATCCTGCACATCTGGTCGCTGCATATCCCGGGGTCGAACAACCCGACCGGCGTCGATGTGAAGGATGAGAAGGACACGCTGCCGTTCCACCCGTTCTACACGGCCAAGGACGGCTGGTTCGTCGGGGCGTTCCTGACGGTTTACGCGGTCTTCGTCTTTTTCATGCCGAATGCGCTCGGCCACGCCGACAATTACATCCCGGCCAACCCGCTGGCGACGCCGGCGCACATCGTTCCCGAATGGTACTTCTGGCCGTTCTACGCGATCCTTCGTGCGTTCACCGTCGACTTCATCCTGCCGGCGAAGCTGTGGGGCGTGCTGGCCATGTTCGGCTCGATCCTGCTGCTGTTCTTCCTGCCGTGGCTCGATCGATCGCCGGTCCGCTCGGGCAACTACCGCCCGGTGTTCAAGCGCTTCTACCTTCTCCTGGTCGTCGACGTGCTCGTCCTGGGCTGGTGTGGTGGCGCCCCGCGGAACCGCTCTACGTCGGCATCAGCCAGATTGCCGCCGCCTACTATTTCGCGCACTTCCTGATCATTCTGCCGCTGATCTCCAAGTTCGAACGGCCGCTGCCGCTGCCGTCATCGATCTCCTCGTCCGTGCTTCACGGCGAGGCGGAGGAAAGCGCTCCATACGGGCTCGCCAAGACGGCGCCCGTGGCGGCCAAGTAAGGGGAACCCGGGACCATGGTCCGCATCATCGCATTCTTCGTCGGACTGGGCTTCGCCGGTGTCCTCCTGTGGAGCTTCGTCGTCAACCTGTACGACAACATCACGGAGCCGCCCGCACCGACCGCTGAGCATGAATTCCATCGCGAGCCGAAGGAATTGCACCTCGCGTCGGATGGCCCCTTCGGCAAGTGGGACAAGGCGCAGTTGCAACGCGGTTTCCAGGTCTACAAGGAAGTCTGCGCGGCCTGCCACAGCCTGGAGCGTGTGGCGTTCCGCGATCTCGCCGGACTTGGCTACAACGAGGCCGAGATCAAGGCGATCGCCAAGAGCTACGACGTCCCGTCGATTAATCCAGACACGGGCGAGCCGGCGACCCGCAAGGGTATCCCGGCCGACTATTTCCCGAAGCCGTACGCGAACGAAACGGCCGGGCGCGCCGCGAACAACAATGCCTATCCGCCCGACCTGTCGCTGATCACGAAGGCGCGCGAGGGTGGTGCGGCGTACATTTATTCGCTGCTGACCGGATATCAAAACCAGCCGACCGAGCTCTTGAAGCAGTTCCCCGACGTGAAGACGCCGGAGGGCCTCCATTACAATCCGTACTTCGCCAACCTCAACATCGCGATGCCGAAGCCGATCGTCAGCGATGGCCAGGTGACCTATGGCGAGGGCGCCCCAGCGGCCACCGTCGATCAGATGGCGAAGGACGTGTCCGCGTTCCTGGTCTGGACGGCGGAGCCGAAGCTGGTGAACCGTCACCGCGCCGGGATGGCAGTCCTGATCTTCCTGATCATGGCGACCGTGCTGGGCTACATGGCCTACCAGAACATCTGGGCGAGCGCGAAGCGCAAGGTCGCGCCGAAAGGCCCGCTGGACCCGGATAACCAGGCCAAGCGCGAAGCCGCCAAGGCCGAAGCTGGCGGAATCGCCGGCTGAACCGATGGGCGTGACCAGCGTCGCCGAAAGGCTGGCGGCGCTGGTCCGCACCATCCCCGACTTTCCCAGGCCGGGGATCCAATTTCGCGACATCACGACCCTCTTGCTCGATCCTGAGGGGTTCCAGCTGGCGGTGGATGCGCTTGCGGACAGTGTTTCGGGTCCGGTCGATCTTGTCGCAGCAATCGAGGCGCGGGGATTCGCCTTCGGCGGTCCGTTGGCGCTCAGACTGGGCGCGGGAATGCTCCTGATCCGCAAGGACGGGAAATTGCCGGGCGAGACGATCGCCGAAGACTATGCCCTCGAATACGGCACCGACCGGCTAGCCATGCACGTCGATGCCTGCGCACCTGGCAAGCGCGTGCTCATTGTCGATGACTTGCTGGCGACCGGGGGAACCGCTCTGGCCGCGGCGCGGCTTGTAGAGCGGGCGGGCGGTACGGTCGTCGGCGCGCGTTTCATCGTCGACCTGATCGATCTCGGCGGGTCTGATGCCTTGAGAGCAGCAGGCGTCGATTCGGTCAGCCTGCTCACTTATGAAGGTGGCTGACGGAGCTAACTCCTTGTGAAGGCGGAACAAGTCGCTGCCCGAAAGGTTAACGTCAGGCGCGTTTCCTTTCGGGAGAACTATTGTGCCCAGCCTGTCCCTTCGTTCCGCCGCCGTTGCCGTCGTTCTGGGTCTCTCCGCGAGTGCCTGTACCTCCTACGGGCCGTACGGCGGCCTCGGGGTCGGGTATGGCAGCGGCTACGGGAACTACGGGTACGGCAGCCCCTACGGCTACAGCAATTATGGCTATAGCAACTACGGCCGCTATCCGTCCTACTACGGGTGGAACAACGGCTACTATTACCCGGGCACCGGATATTACGTGTACGATCAGTACCGTCGTCCGTATCGCTGGAGTTCGACCCAGCAGCGTTACTGGACCGATCGCCAGCGTGCCTATTCGACCACGACCAATCGCCCCGTTGCGAGGCAGAACTGGTCGGTTTTTCACGATCAAGCCGGTAAGGTCATCCGCGAGCGTCGCGAGCAACGGCGTCGCAATTAGTCTGGTTTCGGGCGCCGCCTCATCAGCACGATGGAGGTGTAACGCATGACGACCTGGTCGTCCTGATTGGTGACGGTGGTTTCGGTGCGAATGCTGCCGATGTCCGGCTTCGATCGTGACGGTCTCACCTCGACGATCTTGCCGCGCACGTGAATCCGGTCACCCGGATAAACCGGTTTGACCCACCGCAGGTCGTCGACGCCCGGTGAGCCGAGGCCGGCCTGCGGATGGCGGTCGAGGTAGTCGACGATCGTCGCCATCGTCATCCCTGCCGTATGCCAACCGGAGGCGGCGATCCGTCCGAAATGCGTCTTGGCGGCCTCCTCATCACTGAGATGGAATGGCTGGGGGTCATATTTCCGCGCGAACTCAAGAACTTCTTCGCGCGTAACGTCATAATGGCCGAAGTCGGTTTCGGCGCCGACCTCCATATCTTCGAGGTACATCATGCGCACCTCCATCCCCCCGACCGACGGCCCTGTCCAGCCCTCGCCATCCGCTCGTCGAAGGACCTTGGTTGAACGGCGAAGCTCGCGCTAGGCTGCCACCACGGATTCGTCGTCATCAGGGGATTAGTGAATGGTTCGATACAGCAGTGCCGCTCTTCGGGCGGCGACGGCATCGGCTGCGCTCGTCGCGGCATCGGGCGCGATCGCCCAGTCGGGCGCACCTGCGCGCATCATGGACGAGGGCCTCAACCGTAGCCAGGTGATGGTGACGGCGTCGGAACTGCTCGACGGTATCGGCCATCGCCTGACCCTGTCCCCGTCGATGACCCGTGCCCAGTCGTGGGCGATGGGCAAGTTTCGGAGCTACGGGCTCACCAACGTCCACCAGGAGCCGTTCGAGTTCGGACGTGGGTGGGAAATCATCTCCAGTTCCGCGCGGATGGTCGAGCCGCGGCCAATCGACATGCTGGCGATCCCGATTGCCTGGACACCGCCGACCAACGGCACCGTGCGCGCGCCGGTCATCGTCGCGCCGATCAGTAAGCCGGAACATTTCGCGGCCTGGCGCGGGAAGCTGGCGGGCAAGATCGTCCTGGTGACGCTTCCCGGCACGACCGACGAACCCGCGAAGAGCGCTTTTATTCGGCTGAGCGACAAGGACATCAGCGACCGCGACGAATTCAAGCTGCCGAACTACGATCCGGATGCCGCCAACCTTCGCGCCCAACGGCGGGGCTTCGCGAAAAAGCTCGACGCCTTCCTCAAGGCCGAAGGGGCCGTGGCCTGGGCGCGCAAAAGCTATCGTGACGGCATGTTGCTGCACGGCGAAGGTTACACCTACGGTGTCGGTGAAACGCCAACCCTGCCGGGCTTCGAAATCGCCGCCGAAGACTATCGCCGCCTTGCCCGTCTCGCGAAAAGCGGCCGGCCGCCGGTCGTCGAACTGACCAGCAATGTCCGCTTTGACGATTCAACGACCAAGGCGAGCAACGTCATCGCCGATATCGCCGGAACGGATCCGAATGCAGGCTATGTGATGGCCGGCGCGCACTTCGACAGCTGGGTGGCCGCTGACGGCGCCACCGACAACGGCGCCGGCAGCGTGGTGGTGATGGAAGCGGCGCGAATTTTGAAAGCGATCGGCGCACGCCCCAAGCGCACGATCCGCTTCGCCCTGTGGTCGGGCGAGGAGCAGGGCCTCCTGGGCAGCCGCGCCTATATCGAACAGCACCTCGTCAGCCGACCGGTCGACCCGAGCCTGAAGGGCATCGATGCCTATTACGCTTGGAGCGATGCCTATCCGATCACGACCAAGCCGGGCTATTCCGCGATGAAGGCCTATTTCAACATGGACAACGGTTCGGGCCGGCTCCGCGGCATCCATGCCGAGCAGAATGGGGCGGCGGTGCCGATCCTGAAGGAATGGCTATCACCGTACGGCGCCCTGGACGCCGACCGGGTCGTCATCGGCAAGACCGGAGGCACCGACCACGTTTACCTGCAGGCCGTCGGCCTCCAAGGATATCAGTTCGTGCAGGACCCGCTCGACTATAACAGCCGGACGCACCACTCGAACGCCGACACGTTCGACCACCTGCGTGGCGACGACCTGCGCCAGGCGGCGGTGGTCATGGCCGGCGTGCTGCTGGCGGCGGCGAACAGCGACAAGGAATTGCCGCGTCCGCCGGTGCCGCAGAAGCCGCTCGACACCGACCCGTTCGACTATCCCGATCCCGACAAATAAGCGGGGACGAAAGAAAAGGGCCTCCCGCCGCGTGGCGAGAGGCCCTTTCTTTTAGCCGTTCGGCCAGCCTTAAAAGGTTCGGCCGAAGCGCAGCCCGATGGTGCGGGGGCGGATGACGGTCGAATAGACCTTGCCGCCAATCGCCGTCACCCCGTCAGGGTCGCCGCAGGTGCCTTCGGCGCATTGCAGCGCCTTCGATGTCACGCCGCGGGAATCGAATAGGTTCTTGACGTACAGCTCGGTCGTCCAGGGCCCGAACTTCAGGCCGGTGCTGGCATCGACCTCGGTGTAGGCGTCCATCCGGCCGTAAATCGGTTGGGCGAAGGTGCGGACGTCGCGCGTGCGCGACCCTTCATGACTTGCAGCCAGCTGCACATGCGCCTTCATGTCGCTGACATTCCATTCGTAGCGTGCACGCGCACTGCCCTTGAACCGCGCGGTCATGGGCAGCCGAGTGCCGGCCGGGGCCAGCGTTTCGTTGATTTCGTTGTCCTGATCGCCCGCCACCCCGCTGCCGTCGAGGTCGGCATCGATCGTGCAATCGAAGGCGTCGTTGGCGATCTTGCAGAAGTCCTTGGTCAGCTTGCCATAGTTCACCGCCGCGCCCGCGTTGAATGTCAGGCCAGCCATCGGCCGGTAATAGAAGTCGAACTCCGCGCCGCGGATGCGGGCATTGCCGGCGTTGCGGATCTCGGTAAGGCCATTGGCGCCAAGGAACGACAATTGGATGTCGTCCCAGTCCAGCTGATAGACCGCGGCATTCAGCCGGATACGCCCGCCATCGAGCGTCAGTTTCGTCCCGGCCTCGTAGTTGGTGATATAGTCTGGCTGGTAAGGCGGCAGGGTGCCACGGCGGTTGATACCGCCCGGACGGAAACCGCGCGACCAGGTCGCATAGAACAGTGTGTCGGCGTTGGGCGTCCACGTCGCATTGAGGCGATGGATGAACCCGCTGTCCTTGGTGCGCTTGTCGACGTTGGTGCAAGGCGACCCCTCGACCCGGGCCGGTCCGAAGCACGCGGCGACGCCAGTGCCCGAAGAATAGCCGTCGCTGTAACCGAAGAAGCCGACCAGCGAGTTGTCGTACTTGTAGAAACGGCCCCCCGCCGTGACCGACAACGTCGGCGTCACATCGTAGGTCAGCTCACCGAACGCCGCATAGTCACGGTCGACGCGAAGCTGCTGGGTTAGCCAGATGTCGCTTTCGGTACCCGCGACGACCAGCGGATCGGCGATGTCGTCGATGATGTAATCCTGGCGGATGTTGTGTTTCTGCCGCTGGTAGAACAGGCCGCCGACGAGGCGGATCGGTTTGTCGGACGGAGACGTGAAGCGCAGCTCTTGGCTCATCTTCCGATAGCGGTCGATGGCCTGGATGTACTGGTTCGGACTGACTAGATTGTCGTCATTGTCGTAGAAATAACTGCCGTAGCCGTAGAGCGCATCGTAGAAATAGCCGTAGTCGGCATAGTCGACTTCGCTATCGACACGGCGGCGCAGAAGTGACCCCGCGTAGGTCACGTCGAAATTGCCGAGCTTGCCCTCGATCGTCAGCGCCGCCTGAAGCCAGCGGTCGTCGGTGCGTTCCGGATTGAACTGCATCGTTTCAAGCTCACCGAGGCCGCGCTCTTCCGCGAAGCTGCCGTTGGCGATCTGCTTCTGACCCATCAGCGACGGGGTGACGGTCCAGTTTTCGTTGAGCTCGGCGCGGAGCGCGACGCGGCCGCCGTAGGTTTTGACGTCGTTATAGTCTTCTTCGGCCAGGTCGTCGTTGTCGATGGTGATGCCCGATGTCGGGAAGGTCAGCGTACCGGCGATATTGTCGATGTATCCCGCATCGCGGCGATACCAGCCGACGGCGCGGATGGCGGCGCTATCGGACAATGGCGAGTTGACGAAGGCTTCGCCGGAATAGCCCCAGCCGCCATGCGCGACCTTGTTCAGCTCCAGGTTCGCTTCGCCATAGGTCGACCGTGTGTCGGGCTTGTTGGTGATGATGCGGACCGTACCGGCCTGGCTGGACGCGCCGTAGAGCGTGCCTTGCGGCCCGGCGAGCGCCTCGATCCGGGCAATGTCGAACACGTGAACGTCCAGCGCGCCGCTGATCGTCGTGATCGGTTGTTCGTCGAGGTAGGTGCCGACGCTGGGCAGTGACGCGGAATGGTTGCCGTTCTCGCCCGATGCGACGCCGCGGAAATAGACGTTGGTCGTTCCCGGGCCGCTGGCGCTGCCGCCGCTGCCGCCGGACCGGAAGGACAGGGACGGGACCAGCTTCGCATAGTCCTCGAACTGGTTGACCTGCAGGTCGTCGAGCGTCTTCGTCGTGATCGCGGTGATCGCGATCGGCACATCCTGCAGGTTTTCCTCGCGCCGGGTGGCCGTCACGATGACCGTGTTGGGGTCGTCCTGGGCCGCGGCCGGCGCAGTGGGGGAGGGGACAGGCGTCGTGCTGGTCGCGTCCTGCGCCAAGGCACTTCCGCTCATGAGGATCGTCGAACCGAGCAGGATCGCCGGCAGCCGGCGTCGAAGGGTGTTGCTGGTGAAGTTCATGGTCGCGCCCCCAGAAGATTGACGCGTCAATTGGGCGACACTTGTTTCCGGAATGCAACCGAACGGTTGATCGTTAGCGTAACAATTTCGGCAACTATGGCCGCCGTGCATCATCCCAGCTGTCGAGCGCCGGCCCCAACGCCGCCTTCAGCGGATCCAGCCACTGTTCGAACCGCTTCCACCGGTCCACCGCGGCGCGGCTCAAGGGCTGGCGGACCTGTTCCGAACTGGCCGTCCTGACCGCCCGCTTGTTCTCGTAGAATTTTAGACACGATTCTTCGAATTCGAGCCCGCAATAGGCGAGTAACGCGCGGACTTCCTTCTCCGGATCGTCGAGCAGTGCCTCATGAATCACCCGATGAACCTTGCCCGGCTGGACGTCGTCGAAGTGCGACATCAGACGCACATAGTCGGCGTAGTACCTGCCCATGTGCGTCAAGTCGTACGAGAATGTCTGGCCCTTGGCGAAGTGCTGTTTGAAGTTGGAGAATCCGCAATCGAGCGGGTGACGGCGCGCATCTATAATCTTGGCGTTGGGCAGGATTAGCCGGATCAGGCCGACGTGGATCCAATTGTTCGGCATCTTGTCGATGAAGAACGGCTTGCCCTGGACGCGGTGGATGCGGGTGCGCTCGAGATATTCCGCCCCCGTTCGGAGAGTGCCGGAGCATCGAGCGTTGCGATCGCTTCGGGGTAGCCGATACCGTCGGATTTCGCTCCGATCGACCGAGCGATGGCGATGACGTCGGGCAGTTCCGATGTGCCTTCGATCTGGCTGTGACTCGCCAATATCTGCTCGATCAGGGTCGAACCGGCGCGCGGCATCCCGACGATGAAGATGGGGTCGGGCGACGGGTCGCCCTGAGCTTCGCGCTCCGCGAAGAAGGCGCGGTCCATTAGCCTGATCGTGCGTTCGACGCGGTCGGTGTCGGCGTTCGCGTCGTGGCGCAGGTCGGCGGCGCGTAGTCGGTTCCCCTCCGCATAATGGCGCCACGCGTCCTCGTCCTCGCGGCGATCCTCGTGATACTTGCCGAGCGCGAAATGAAGGTGCCAGCGATCATTGTCGTCGAGGTCCGAACCCCCCAGCGCGGCGGCCATCGCGGCGCGGTCGGCCTCATCGAACTTCACGGTCTTGAGATTGGCGAGGCTCCACCATGCTTCGCCCATCGACGGGCGAAGTTCGCTCGCCCGGCGATAGGCGGCGATAGAGTCGTCCTGCTCACCCACCGTCTTCAGGATATGCCCGAGCGAGGTCCATAGCCGCGCCTCGTTGGGGTTCTCCTCCAACGCTGAGCGATAGAGCGTGATAGCTTCCTCATATCGACCGACACGGCCAAGCACCGTCGCCCGGAGCGCGCGGGTGGCCTTGGTGAGTTCGCCGTCGTCTTCCAGCTCGTCGAGAAGGGCCAAAGCCTCCGGCGATCGTCCCTGCTTGTTGAGGAGCTGCGCCAGGTTCGATTTGGCTTCCGCGAAGCTTGGCGCGAGCACCAGTGTTTGCCGGAGGATCTTTTCCGATTCCGGAAAGCGTCCGACGCGGGCGGCAACTTCCGCAAGAAGCCGCAGCGCCGGGAAGTCGTAAGGGTCGGCGCGCAGCCGTTGCTTGAGCAAGCGCTCGGCGGTCGGGATGTCATTGCCGACAAGGGCGCCGGCAGCTTGCACCAGTTCCCTGTCGAGGGCCGCGGTCTCGATCGCCTTCCGCTCCGCCTCGGCGGCAGCTGTAGCGTTGCCGCCCGCCCGGCGCGCGGCGGCGAGAAGGCAGAATGCCTGGGAATCCCGCGGGAACTGGCGAAGGATGGCGTCCGCCTGCTGAAGAGCCAGATCCGGACGAATGTCGACCAGCCGATATCCGTGCGCCAATGCCTCCAGCTTGTTCGCCACTCGACCGCGACCCCTACACGTTGAACTTGAAGTGCAGGACGTCGCCGTCCTTCACGACATATTCCTTGCCTTCCTGCCGAAGCTTGCCCGCATCGCGCGCACCGGCCTCGCCATTCAGGGCGACATAGTCGTCATAGGCGATGGTCTCGGCGCGGATGAAGCCCCGTTCGAAATCGGTATGGATCTCGCCGGCGGCGCGCGGCGCCTTCGATCCTTTCTCGACCGTCCAGGCGCGCGCTTCCTTCGGGCCAACGGTGAAGAAGGTGATGAGGTGAAGCAGGTCGTACCCGGACCGGATGACCCGGGCGAGACCGGTTTCATGGAGTCCCATTTCCTCCAGGAACGCGATCCGCTCGTCCATCTCCATGCCGATCAGGTCGCTCTCGATCGCAGCGGAAACGATGACCGCGTTGGCACCTTCCGCCTTGGCCTTGTCGAACACCGCCGCGCTGTGCGCGTTGCCTTCCGCCGCTTCGTCCTCGTTGACGTTGCAGACGTAAAGCACCGGCTTGGCGGTGATCAGCTGGGCCTGCGAAAAAACGCGCGCTTCCTCGTCATCCTTTGGCTGGGTCAGACGGGCTGGCTTGCCGTCGCGAAGCAGGTCGAGTGCCTGGCCAAGGACGGAGGCGGCGATCTTCGATTCCTTGTCGCCTTGCTGGCCGCGCTTGACCAGGTTCGGGACGCGCTTTTCCAGGCTTTCGAGGTCCGACAGCAGCAGTTCGGTCTCGACCACCTCGGCATCGGCGATCGGGTCGACGCGGTTGTCGACGTGCTGGATGTCGTCGTTCTCGAAGCAGCGAAGGACGTGAACGATCGCATCCACCTCACGAATGTTGCCGAGGAACTGGTTGCCCAGCCCTTCGCCCTTCGATGCTCCCTTCACCAAGCCGGCGATGTCGACGAACGCCAGCTGGGTCGGGATGATCTTCGCGGATCCAGCGATCTTCGCCAACGTATCCAGGCGCGCATCGGGCACCGCGACCTGGCCGACGTTGGGCTCGATCGTGCAGAACGGATAATTGGCCGCCTGCGCCGCCTGCGTCTCAGTCAACGCGTTGAAAAGGGTCGACTTGCCGACGTTCGGCAGGCCGACGATACCGCATTTAAAGCCCATGGTTCGTCCCAGTTCGTGTTTGGGCGCTCCCTATCAGCGAATGATCGATTTGCCACGCCTAACCGCACGCCCGCCGGCCGAAGCCGGGATCGATCAGGCGTAGTTGAAGCTTATGCTCAGCCGCTCCGCGCGACCGGTGCCGGGGCGCACCTCGTGACGAAGCCAGCTTTCCCACAGCAACAGCGTCCCCGGTTGCGGCGACACGGTGACGAACGGACGCAGCATTTCCGGTGCGTCGTCCCGGCGTAATGGGGACGCCATCATCATCGGCAGGCGCGGATCCTCGAAACGGATGTCGCCGCTACCGGCCGGTACTTCGACGTAGAAGGTGCCTGACAGCATCGATTGGGGGTGGATGTGAGCGGCATGGTGCCCGCCGCCCTTCAGGGAATTGACCCACAGGCTGTCGAGGCGCGGTTTCCGCTTGAGGTCGAAGCCCAGCTCCAGCGCGAATGCAGCCGCGTGGCGATCGAGGATGCGGCGAAGGTCGGCGATCGCCGGATCGCGGTGCGGCAGGTCGTTGAGCGACGCGTAGCTCGTATAGCCCTTGTAACCGTGTTCGCGGCTCCAGCGGCGTCCGGCAAAGTCATCCTGGGCAAGCGTACGGATGGAGTGGGCAAGCGCCAGCAACAGCGCCGGAGCGTCGATCGACGCTTCATGGAGCAGTGTTGCGAACAAGGTCCGGGCCATGACCGCTTCCTTGGCACCAACCGCGCCGGCTTTCAAAGGCGTTGCGCGAAGCTGTGCTCCGCCGCAAGAAGTGCCGAAGTGGGGGAGGGCGTGATGGGCGTGACGCTGGCTGCGGTCGACAATCTGTTTCCGCTTACGCTGTGGCGTTACCGGATCAGCGAAGATGGGCTCAACGAGGGCCTGCTGTCGGAAATCAAGAAGCGCCGTGCCGCCGAGAAGGGCATTCCGAACAGCAACCGTCGCGGATGGCAGTCGGAGCGGGACCTTTTCACTCGCACGGAAGCGTCCCACGCGAAGCTCGTCCGCATCATCAGCGAAGTGGTGGTGAAGACGCTCCATTCGCTCGACCCGGACCTCGATCGCGCTGCGATCCGGGTGACGATGAACGGCTGGGTAAACATCAATCCGCCGGGAGGATACAATGCCCCGCACCAGCATACCGATGCTCTGCTGTCCGGCGTCTATTACATCGCCGTTCCGAGCGGGAAGAGCGACGCGGGCGGCGCGATTGAGTTCCTGTCGCCGCACGCGGTTCGCCAGCTGGGCGGGCTGATCAAGGCGCCGCTGTTCGCGGAACGGCGCCGAGTGCATCCTGAGGTCGGCGACTTGTTGTTGTTCCCGGGGCAACTTCCGCACTGGGTGCATCCCAATGACAGCGGCAAGGATCGCGTGACGATCGCCTTCAACGCGATCGTCGGCCGGCGCCTAGCCGAGGCGTAGCGCCACGTCGTTCATGAATCGCGCATCGTCGCCATCGGCCAGTGTCGGCGCCTCGGCGGCCATCGCCGCCAGAAGGTCACTGAGCGGTTCCATCTCGCTCTTGGCGTAATTGCCGAGGACGTGGCCGGTGACGCGGTCCTTGTGACCGGGATGCCCGATACCGATGCGCACGCGTCGAAAATCAGGACCAAGGCTGGCGTTGATCGACCGGAGGCCGTTGTGGCCGGCAAGGCCGCCGCCGGTGCGAACCTTTACCTTCATCGGCGCGAGGTCGAGCTCGTCGTGAAAAGCGGTGAGGTCGCCGACCTCCAACTTGTAGAAATGCAGCGCCTGCTGAATCGCGTCGCCGCTGACGTTCATGAAGGTCTGCGGTTTCAGGAGCAGCACCTTGTGCCGGCCGAGACGCCCTTCGCTGACCAGCGATCGGAACTTCTTGGTCCAAGGGCCAAAGCCATGCACCTCGGCGATGACGTCGACCGCCATGAAGCCGACGTTGTGGCGGTGCATCGCATATTGTGCGCCCGGATTGCCCAGGCCGGCCCAGATCTGCATCGCGCCGTTCCTTCAAACAAAAGCGCCCACCCCGCAAGCGGGATGGACGCCATTGTTTACGACAGGTGGGAAGAGGCTTAGGCCTCTTCGCCGCCTTCCGCTTCCGGCGTTTCGCCTTCGGCTTCGTCTTCGCCAACGGTCGGGACATCGGCCGCTGACGGCGTCTCGTTGTCGCCTTCCTCGGACTTCATCGCCGACGGGGCGACGATGGTTGCAACGGTAAAGTCGCGATCATCGATGGCCGACTTGGCGCCCTTCGGCAGCTTCACCTGGCTGATGTGAACCGAATCACCGATCTCGAGGCCGGTCAGGTCGATTTCGATCTGTTCCGGGATTTCGGCCGCGTCGCAGACGAGTTCCAGGTCGTGACGGACGATGTTGAGGACGCCGCCGCGCTTGATGCCCGGGGCGTCTTCGTCGTTCAGGAACACCACCGGCACGTTGACGTGAACCTGGCTATGTTCGCCGATGCGAAGGAAATCGACATGGATCGGCCGGCTGGTGACCGGGTGGAACTGAACGTCCTTGGGCAGCGTGCGGTGCGGCTTGCCGCCGGCATCGATCATCACCACGGTGTTCATGAAGTGGCCGGTCGAGAGCATCTTGGTCAGAAGCTTTTCCTCGACGTGGACCGAAAGCGGTTCCTTCTTATCGCCGTAAATCACGGCGGGCACCCGTCCAGTCCGGCGCAGTTCGCGGGAGGCTCCCTTGCCAGCCCGTTCGCGCGCTTCGGCGGGCAGCGTCAGCTGTTCGCTCATGTCGCTATTCCTTCGTAAAAAATCAGTGCGTTGATTGCCGCCCCACGCCTCCAGGGATGACCATGAGGGAGCAAGCGCGCCTATAGAGAGACACGCCCCGGAACACAAGGCAGGTTGGCCTGGCTGATTCGGGTCGCCGCGATGCCGCGCGTGGCCAGCACATGCTGGACACTGTCGCTGCCCGTCAGGTGCCCTGCGCCGACCGCGACGAACACGGTTCCGGGGCGGTCCAGCCGCTCGCGGATCCACGAGGCCCAACGCACATTCGGCTGCGCGATCAGCGAATCATACACCGTCGGCGCCCGGGATTTCAGGCCGGCGAGCATGATATCGAACGCACCGCCGTCGCCGGTCCTCCAAGCGTCGAAAAGCGCGGCCATCGTCACCGGCTTTGTCGCAACCGCAGGGGCGGGGGCGACGGGAGCGGGCGTCGCGCGGATGTTGGCGAGGCGCGTCAGCTGTTCGGTGAAATCCTCGAGCCCGCTGACCTTCTTGCCGCCGTCCTCGGCCATCCGGCGGAGAACGGCGTCGGCTCCGTGGTCGGTCGACATGCCGCTCTGGGCGGTCGCCGATCGTGCGGATTTCAGATAATCGGAGCGGGCCGCACCGGCTGTCGCCGCGCTTTGCCTAAGGGTGCGGGGATCGGTCGGCACGATCGTCTCGAGTACCAGTTCGTCGGAGCCATCGAATGCCGCGCGGACCGAATTCTCCATCCAGACTGTACGCTGGTCGAGGGAGTGGAACGTACCGAACAGATAGATGGTCGTATCGGCGTCGCGCACAATCCACATTGCGGGGGTTGCGCGGATTATCTCAGGAGGTGGGAGTGGGGCCGAACCCGATGCCGCCGGCGCGATGGCGGGCGTCAGCAGCGCCGCCGCGAAGGCGAGAAATCCGAAGTGACGTCTCCGTGCCGGGCACGCCATCGCTGGCTGGCCCGCAACCCCATGGTCCATTGGCGACCCCCGCCGGTTTGAGGAATAGAGGGTCACCGCAATTGGGTTAACAATCAATTGGCCACGTGAGGAATTCACGCAAATTCCGACAGAATTTCAAAGCTGTCGCTTATTGGACACGGTAATTGGCCTTGAGCCGCTTCGACCTGATCCCCCGCTTTTTCAGGAATTGCTGGACGCTGTCCGGCCCGGCCAGGTGACCGGCGCCGACCGCCATGAAGACGGTGCCGGGCTGGTCCATACGGCGGTCGATCCAGTCAGCCCATTCGCGGTTACGGTCGACCAGCAGCAACCGGTAGAGTTCCGGGCTGTCGGTGTCGGCGGCGCGAAGCTCCGCCGCGACCCGGTCGGCATCGCCGCGGCTCCAGGCCGCGACGAGCCGGCCGATGTCCTGATTGATCTTGCTGCCCCCTTCGCCGAGCGTTTGCTCGAGAAGGGCGATCTGCTTGGGTTCGTCGAGCGCGGCGAAGAAGCTCATCTGCTTGTCCATCGTTTCGACCGCGTCGATCCGCTTGCCCTGCGCCGTTGCCTGCTTGCGAAGGACGGCTTCCGCGCCGGCCTCCGCGGTAAAGCCGGCCTGGTTGAAGTCGAGCGAGCTCAGCATGATCGACGCAAAGAACGGCTTGTAGAGGTCAAGGTGCTGCGGCTTGAGGTTATGCCGCTTGAGCGCCGCTGCGAGCGCGGCCTGATACTTCGGCGCCAGCTTCGACGT
The DNA here is from genome assembly GCF_014396585.1 of Sphingomonas rhizophila. Taxonomy (GTDB): domain Bacteria; phylum Pseudomonadota; class Alphaproteobacteria; order Sphingomonadales; family Sphingomonadaceae; genus Sphingomicrobium; species Sphingomicrobium rhizophilum. Next base: position 1,277,603 of record NZ_CP060717.1, on the reverse strand, counting down.
CAGCGTCCGGCCGCTCGTGTCGATGGCGTATTTCGACAGCAGCGGCATCAGCTCCGCCGGATTGTCTGGCGTGATGACTTCCAGCACCAATTCGCTCGACGCATCGAAGGCGGTCTTCACCTCATCGTTCAACCAGTCCTGCTTCCCGTCCAGCGCGTGTACCGTCCCGAACAGGTAGAGAGTCGTATCCTTGTCCTTGACCATCCAGATCGCGGGGTCCGCGTCGGGCAGGGCGGTCGTGGCGGCAAGGCCCGGCGCGGCGGCGAGCCCCGCGAGGGCAGCGATCGATCGGATGAACTTTTTCAGCATAGGTGCCGTCTACCTAGGTACGGGTTAGCGAATGTTGAACCGTCAGCGGGCGTCCCACTTGCGCTTGCCGTAGGCGGCAAGGCCGATCACCAGGGCCGCAAGGTAGATCGCCCAGTCGTTGGGCTCCGGCGTGACCTTCGCCTTGCCCAGTGCCCACCAGGCCGGAAAGATCACGGCATAGGCGGCGTAGGCCGCCACCGAGCTCCACAGATTATCGACCAGTTCGATCTCGTCGATCGATCGGTAGAAGCGCCAGCTCCCGTAGAGCAGGCCGCCAACCGATAGTGCGACGAGCGCAACGACCAGCCATTGCGGCACCATGGTCCAGAACGCGTCGAAGTCGCCCCGTGATTTGCCGAAACCGAAACCGACCCCGAAGCCGAGCGGTGCGCCGAAAGCCCCAACGATCATCAGGTTGCGCCAGAATTTCCTGCGCTGCTCGGCATGCAATTTCTCACCCTCGGTCATGACCCGCTCCATCGTCGAACACTCCCTCGATCGGCAGTTCGAACAGCCGGGCGATGCGGAACGCGAGCGGCAGCGACGGATCGTGCTTGCCGGTCTCGATCGCATTGACGGCCTGGCGCGACACGCCAATCCGCCCGCCCAGCTCCGCCTGGCTCCAGCCGCGCTCAGCGCGAAGGACCCTCAATCGGTTGTTCAATTCCTGTCTCCAACCCGACTCGATGTCAGGTTATGCTGACAAAGTGTCAGTGATTCGCGACACTGTCAAGATAAGCTGACACTATGTCGGGACAAGGTGACAAATCGGGCGTCGCTTGCTCTTGCGCGGAAGCGTCATTAGGGCCGCTGGGCATGGCGCTCAGCTTCCAAGACCTGATCCTGACCCTTCACCGCTATTGGGGTGCGCAGGGCTGCGTGATTCTTCAGCCCTACGACATGGAAATGGGGCGGGGACATTCCACCCCGCCACCGTGCTCCGCGCGCTCGGTCCCGATCCGTGGAAGGCGGCGTACGTCCAGCCGTGCCGCCGGCCGACCGACGGCCGCTATGGCGAGAATCCCAACCGGCTGGGTCATTATTACCAGTATCAGGTGATGCTGAAGCCGAGCCCGGAGAATCTCCAGGAACTTTACCTCGGTTCGCTCGACGCGATCGGCATCGATCCGCTGAAGCACGACATCCGTTTCGTCGAGGACGATTGGGAAAGCCCGACGCTGGGCGCCTGGGGCCTCGGCTGGGAAGTTTGGTGCGACGGGATGGAGGTCACCCAGTTCACCTATTTCCAGCAGGTCGGCGGCTTCGACTGTAAGCCGGTCGCGGGCGAGCTGACCTACGGGTTGGAACGGCTGGCGATGTACATCCAGGGCGTCAACAATGTCTTTGACCTGAAATTCAACGACGCCGCAGTCACTTACGGCGATGTCTTTCTCGACAATGAGAAGCAGATGTCGAAGTGGCATTTCGAAGTCGCCGACACCGAGGCGCTGTTCGACCTGTTCAGGAAGGCGGTCGCCGAAAGCGAGAATAGCCTGAAGGCGGAAGTGCCGATCGCGGCCTACGAACAGGCGATCAAGGCGAGCCACATCTTCAACACGCTGCAGGCCCGCGGAGTCATCTCGGTCGCCGAGCGGCAGGCCTACATCGGCCGGGTCCGCGACCTCGCCAAGGGCGCCTGCCAGTCGTGGATGGCCTACAAGGGATATGCAGCGTGAGCGCGGACTTCCTGCTGGAACTGCTGAGCGAGGAAATTCCGGCGCGGATGCAGGCGCGGGCGCGCAACGACCTGTCGCAGCGCTTCGCAGAGGCGCTGGCGGCGGCGGGGCTCAGCCATGACGGCATTACCGCCTTCTCGACGCCGCGCCGCCTGGCGCTGATCATCAAGAGTCTGCCGCTTCAGACCGAGTCGGTGACCGAGGAGCTGAAAGGTCCGCGCACTTCCGCGCCGCCGCAGGCGCTGGAGGGTTTCCTTCGCAAGACCGGGCTCAACCAAGACCAGCTCGAGGATCGTGACGGCACTTGGTTCGCGCGGATCGAGAAGGCGGGCAGGGCGACGTCGGAGGTTCTACGCGAGAGGATTCCGTCGATTATCTTCCAATTCCCTTGGCCGAAATCGATGCGGTGGGGCCAAGATTCAGTCTCTTCAGAATCGCTTCGGTGGGTGCGTCCCTTACATAATGTGATGGCTATACTCGGAAGCGAGCACCTACCGATCGATCTAAGTTCGTGGGGCAATGTATTCGCTGACGCCGAAGGTCAGATAGCCGGAGTTGAGCGAGCATTCTCCAAGGTCACTAGCCTTCCAACGACGCTCGGCCATCGCTTCCATCATCCGGGCCCGATCACCATCGGCGGCGCGCATGACTATGTCGAAAAGCTGCGCGCCTGCCACGTCATCGTCGACCAGGACGAGCGCGAGGCGATGGTCCGCGACCGCGCCAACGAACTGGCGGAGGACGCGGGCTACCTGCTGGTCAGGGACGAGGGGCTGGTGGTCGAGAACGCCGGCCTGACCGAATGGCCGGTGCCGCTCTTGGATCGTTCGACCCCGATTTCCTCGACGTGCCGGAGGAGGTCATCCAGCTTACCGCGCGCATCAACCAGAAATATTTTGTCTTGCGCGATCCGGCCGGCAAGCTGGCGCCGCACTTCATCTGCACCGCCAACATCGACGCCAACGACGGCGGTGAGGCGATCGTCGCCGGCAACGAGCGCGTTCTGGCCGCTCGGCTCAGCGACGCGCGTTTCTTCTGGGAACAGGACCTCAAGATCCCGCTCGAAGAACAGGCACGAAAGCTCGAGCAGATCGTCTTCCACGAAAAGCTTGGCACCGTCGCCGACAAGGTCGAGCGGGTGGCCAAGCTCGCCCGGTGGCTGGTCGATCGAGGCATCGTCGACGGCGCCGACCCCGAGCAGGCCGAACGAGCGGCGCGCCTGGCCAAGGCCGACCTCGTGACCGGGATGGTCGGGGAGTTCCCGGAACTGCAGGGCGTCATCGGCGGCTACATCGCCCGCGCGCAGGGCGAACCGGACGCGGTCGCCGACGCCGTACGCGATCACTACAAACCGGTCGGTCAGGGTGATGAGGTCCCGACACAGCCCGTCACGGTCGCTGTAAGTTTGGCGGACAAATTAGATACTCTGATAGCGTTCTTTGGGGCGGGCATGACTCCTTCAGGGTCGAAAGACCCATTTGCCTTGAGGAGAGCGGCTCTGAGTACTTTGAACCTGCTCGTCGCGAATGGTTTAAGGATGCACCTGCTTGATGCCTATTTAGAGTCGGGCCTTAAGCTAAGTGAACAAATCGCGCGTCGAGTGACAAAGCCTCAGATATCAGGCGATTTTCGATCGCTCTCGAAGCTTGGCTTACGGCCGGACAGCGTTGATCGAGAAGCATATCTCCGACAAATGTTCAGCGACCTCGGGCTGGCCGATCTGGCTGACAGAATGCTGTCCGGCGAAGGTCTTCTGATGGCTTTTTTGGCCGACCGCCTCAAGATTCAGCAGCGTGAGGCCGGCGTCCGTCACGACCTCATTGACGCCGTGTTCGCCTTGGGTGGTGAGGACGACTTCGTCCGCTTGCTTGCCCGAGTAAACGCGTTGCAGGCGTTCGTCGAGACAGGCGGGGGCGCAAACCTCCTCGCCGGGTACAAGCGCGCGGCGAATATCCTCAAGAAGGAAAATTGGGACCTGCCGCGAGTCATGGCGACGCGGGGCGAGCAGGGGATTCCGCAGACTGGCGAGGAAGACCCGCTGAGCGAGGTCGAGGAGCCGATCATCGCCGAGGCCGTGGCCGATATGGCGCGCGGATCGGCGACGCCAAGCGATGGCCCGACAGAGGAAAGGACTCTGATCGCTGCCCTGGACCGCGCCGAGCCGACCGCAGCCGCCGCCGTCCAGTCGGAGGATTTCACCGGCGCGATGGCCGCGCTGGCATCGTTACGTGAACCGATCGATGCCTTCTTCGACAAGGTGACAGTCAACGACGCCGACCCGGATGTCCGCAAGCACCGGCTCAACCTGCTGGCGCGCTTCCGCGACGCCGTTCACAGCGTCGCGGATTTCTCGAAAATCGAAGGCTGACTATTCGCGACGGTCGTCAATGCCGTCGCCATCGCGGTCGAACAGCGGTCGGTCGGCCGGCGTCGTTTCACGCGCCTGCTGCTTCAGCGCGGCGGCACGAAGGCTGTCCTGTTCCCGCCAGTCCTTCTCACGCTCGGCATAGGTGTGCTCAAGCTCTTTGCGGCGATCGACTTCGCTGTTGTAGCGCTGCTTCCACTTGCGGCCGCCTCCGGAGAACAGGAAGCCGCCGATCAACAGGCCGAGGACGAAGATCAGCGCGACGATGACCCATTGGTCGGTGGTAAAGTTCAACATCTGAAACCCCTGCAAGATCGATATCGGGGGTTAAGCGCCTGTCGCCCGCATGCGTTCCCGAAACGAAAAACCGCCGCCACTCGCGAGGAGTGACGGCGGCTCTCCCACCCACCAGGAGATGTTGGTCCTAGCCGTTGATGAAGCTGTCCGAAATCGAGCAGGCCGCCGGCCCGAGGATGACGATGAACAGCGTCGGCAGGATGAAAAGGATCAGCGGAACGGTCATGATCGCCGGAAGGCGCGCGGCCTTTTCTTCGGCGCGCATCATGCGTTCGTTGCGGAATTCCGCCGACAGCACGCGCAGGGCCGAGGCGAGCGGCGTACCGTATTTTTCGGTCTGGATCATGGTCGTGACCACGCCGCGGACAGCCTCCAGATCGACGCGGGTCGCCAGGTTTTCGAAGGCCTGGCGGCGCTCGGCGAGGAAGCCCAGCTCGATCGCGGTCAGGCCGAATTCGTCGCCAAGCTCCGGATAGGCCTTGCCCAACTCCTTGGCGACGCGGTTGAACGCGGCGTCGACGGTCAGGCCGGCTTCGGCGCAGATGACGAGCAGGTCGAGCGCGTCGGGCAGGCCCTTGCGGACCGCGTCGCTGCGCTTCTTGCACTTGTTCGACAGCCAGATGTCCGGCGCCTTGTAGCTGATGCCGATCGTGCCGGCGACGAACATATACTTCTTGAACGCGCCCCAGGCGGGGAAGAAGTCGACGACGTAGATCAGCAGGATCGCGCCGATGCCCAGCACGACGGGCAGGACGAAACGGGCGAAGATGACGAAGAACGCCAGGTCCTTGCTGCGGATACCGGCCTGCATCAGGCGGATCTGCGTCTTCTTGATCTGGTCGTCCTGCAGCATCTTGAAACTGGACAGGACCCGCGAACCCGGTCGGCCGCCTGGTTCTTGTTCGTCAGCTTCTTGCGCTTGTTGGTCGAGGCGACGATGCCCGCCTTGAGCTGTTCGCGGCGGTCGTTGAGCGCCTTCACGCGGCGGGCCATTGGGTCCTTGACCGTGGTCGCGGCGTAGATGGCGGTCAGGACCGCGAACGTGGCGATCGCGCTGAGCAGGGTAGCGACCCAGATGACGTCGACGCCGAGAAGTGTGGGATTGCCCATCGTTACTGTCCCTTAGATCTCGAAGTTGACCATCTTGGCCATGATGAAGACGCCGATCGACATCCACAGCAGGCCGCCGAGGCCGGCCACGATCAGGCGCTGGTCGGAGAAGAAGCCACCCATGTAGCCCGGGTTGATCATCCACACGAGGCTGAAGACGATGAACGGCAGCGAGCCGACGATCATCGCCGAAGCCTTCGATTCCGAGCTCATCGCGCGGATCTTCAACTTCATCTGGGCGCGCTTGCGGAGCACGTCGGCCAGGTTCGACAGCGTTTCGGCCAGGTTACCGCCGGTCTCGCGCTGGATAGCCAGCGTGATGACGAAAAACTGGAATTCCGGCGTGCCGAGACGGTCGGCCGTATCCTGGAGCGCGGCTTCCATGGTGCGGCCGATCTTCATCTTGTCGCTGACCATGCGGAATTCGATCCCCACCGGACCGGGGATTTCGCCCGACACGATGCCCAGGGTTTCGGTGATCGGGAGACCCGAGCGAAGACCGCGGACCATCAGTTCGATCGCGTCCGGGAAGTTCGAATTGAACTTGGCGATGCGCCGCTTGATCATCTTGCCGATGACGAAGTGCGGTACGCCGATGCCGACGAAGGCGCCGAGGAAGAAGGCGAGGAAGAAGGGCGCGCCCTTGAACATGAGGACGGCCATGGTGAGGACGCCGAGACCGAGCGACATTGCGCCGTATTTGGCGAGCGTGATGTCCTTGCCGGTTTGCTCGATGCGCTTTTTCAGGAGCGCGGGCTTCGGGATCAGGGTCGAGGCCAGGCCTTCCGCACGGCTCTGGCGCTGGGCCATCAGCTTGCGGATCTGCGCCTGCGCCGTCGCCGCGAGGACGCCGCCTTCTCCGTGACGTTCACGAAGTGCTTCGACACGGCGCTTGAGCGCCTTGCGCGGGTTGGGACCGCCCAGCGCCGAAGTGGCGAGGTACAAGGTGCCGCCCAGGCCGATGACCATCAGAATTGCGAACAGCATCTTCTCGTGTCCCGTCCGTCCTCAAAGCGGGGAGGGCGCCGTCGCCGACGGCCCTCCCGCAATCATTGTTAGGCCGCCTTGGCCTTCGGCTTGGCCAGCATCGACTTCAGGTTGTCGACCAGGCCCTTGCCGGCCGCGGCGCCCTTGATCTCCGCGTCCGCCACGTCGTCGCTGGCATGGCTCAACACCATGTTGGTCAGCTGCGTGAACGGAGCCGCCAGCTTGCCGGTGGCGATTTCCGCCATCGGCTTGCCAAGCTTCGCCGCCTGCGCCGCGATCTTGCCGTCCTCGGGAAACACGATGTCGACACCGCGTTCGATCGACTGCTCGAAGTCCTTGCGGCTGATCTCCAGCGCGCCGCCCGAAGGCTGGCGGTTGGCGACCACGACCACCTTGGTCTGCGGCGCGTTCGACTTCAGCCAGGCGAGGATGCGGATCGTGTCGCGCGTCGCCGCCAGGGTGAGCTCGCTGACCACGACCGCGACATGGGCGTCATGCACCATGTGCGGATACTGGATCAGCATGTGACGCGGCAGGTCCATGACCGTCGATTCGAAGGCGTTCTTCATTTCTTCCTGAAGTTGGAAGAAGGCCGTGCCGTCGGTGATCATCGGCTGGTTGATCGGCGCTTCGGCCGACAAAACCGACAGACGCTCGTTGGCACGAACCATGGCGCGTTCGATGAACAGGCCGTCGATACGGCTCGGATTCTCGATCGCGTCGGTCAGGCCGCGGCCCGGCTCCAGGTCCAGCGCCAGGGCGCCGGTGCCGAAGTGGACGTCGAGGTCCAGCAGCGCCGTCGAACGGTGCGCCTTTTCACCCAGCAACCACGCCAGGCTGGTCGCCAGGGTCGAGGCGCCGACGCCGCCGCGAACGCCGATGACGGCGGTCATCACGTGCGGCTTGTCGGCCTGAGCCTCGCCGCGCGGGCCGGACAGGATCGACTGGGCATGCGCGAAGGTGTCGCGCAGCTGGTCGACCGTGAACGGCTTCAGCAGGTAGTCGTGGATGCCGCTGGCGACGAGGTCGCGGTAAAGGCGGACGTCGTTCACCTGGCCGGCCGCGATGACGATCGTCCCCGGTTCGCAGACTTCCGCGAGCGCGTTGATGTCGTTGAGCGGGTCGGCCGATTCAGTCAGGTCGACGAACAGGATGTTCGGGCTGGCCGACACCGACAGCGACTGGACCGCGTTGCGCAGGCCGCCCTTGTTGACCTTTTCCGGCGACCAGCCGTGCTCGACCGCCACCGGGCGGAGCATGTCCGCGGTCGCGTCATCGCAGACGAACGCCGTGAAAGGATCACGCAGTCCGGCGCGGGCCTGAAACGGAGCGTTCATTACTTGCTTCCTTTCGAGGTGGTGACGTCCTTGAGGCCGGTTGTGCCGGTCGGCGGAGTCTTGCGGTAATAATCGATCGCCTTGACCGCGCTCCGGCTGTCGCCGAGGCCGCTGCCTTCGCGCCCGTGGACCAGGTCCTCGGGGTTGGCGACCATCGCGGCCAGGTTGCCGTTCACGCCGCAACCGAAGTTGCTCATCTGGTTGTTGCCGAAGTCCGGGGTCGAGGAACGCGACCAGTCGGGGCAGCCGGGAACCGAGGCACGGGCCCGGGTGACGACCACGCGGACATAGCCCGGGGCGACCTGGCCGGCCGTCAGGGGCGCGCCGGCATTGAGCAGCAGGCCATAGTTGCCGGCGATCCGGGCGACATCATCGCGCGCCATGCCGGCATAGCTTCCGTCGATGTAGACGTTGTCACCGTAGCCGAGGTCCATCGAGCGGAACCAGCCGTCGAGGCGCGCGGCCTCGGTCGGCGACAGCGACCCGTCCGGAGCGGCCAGGTCGAGCGCATAGTCATGGCGCGACACGACCGGGACGTTGACCGAGGCAACACCGCGCGAGGGATGATCATCATTCCCACCCGTGACGCAGCCCGACAGGGCGGCGACGGCGGTGAGGAGGGCGAGGGTACGGCTCATCGGAGCATCCTTTCCTTGGGCGCGGGCGATCACAGCTTGAACCCCGGAGCGGCAGCCGCAGCGACCGGCTTGGTCGCGACCGCCTGGGGAACGACGCCGCGCGGACCCGACGTACCGGTGAAGGTCTTGCCTTCGCCGACCATGCTCGGGAACGTCGGGGAGCGATAACCGTCGGCCGGGGTGGCGAGCTGGTGCGAGACCGGCTTCACTAGGTACGGTGTGACGATGATCACCAGTTCGGTTTCCGCCCGGCGATAGCTGGTCGAGCGGAACAGCGCGCCGAGGATCGGCAGGTCGCCGAGGAACGGTGCCTTGTCGATGCTGTTGGTGTTGGCGTTCCGCAGCAGGCCGGCGATCATGAAGCTCTGGCCCGAGCCGAGCTCGACCGTCGTTTCCGCACGGCGCGTGGTCAGCGCCGGGACGTCGAAGCCGTTCAGCTTCAGCGATCCTTCGCTCGACAACTCGCTGACCTCCGGGCGGACGCGCATCGAGATGCGGCCATCGGCCAGAACGATCGGCGTGAAGGCGAGGCCAACACCATATTGCTTGTACTCGATGGTGACCGACCCGAGATCCTGCGAGATCGGGATCGGGAATTCACCACCGGCGAGGAAGCTGGCGGTTTCGCCCGACAATGCGGTCAGGTTCGGTTCGGCCAGCGTCGTCACCAGGCCGTCGCGCTGGGCGAGATCGAGCGACGACAGGATGTCGGCGCCGAACAAACGGCCGGCGATCGAAATGGTGCTTCCAATCGGGCTGCGGATCACACGTGACGGGGCGCAGTCCTCGGCGCAGTCGACCGGCGGAAGGCTGATGCCCGACCCCTGGGCGACACCAAACTGGATGTTCGAGCCGTTGGTGGAATTCAAAAGGTTGACGCCGATCTGCTTGAGCAGCGAGCGGTTCACCTCGGCGATGCGGACCTTCAGCGTAACCTGCAGCGGGGTGGCCGAGCGCAGGCGGCTGACCACTTGCGTGCCTTCGCCGACATAAGCCTGCACCAGGCGCTGGGCTTCCGAAACGTCGTCCGGCGAAGCAACCGTGCCCGTCAGGAGGACGAGGTTGTTCATCGGGGTGGCCTGGATGTTCGCTTCCGGCATCGCCAGGCGCAGCATCTCACCGACCGAGCCGACGCCGGTGCCGACGCGGACGTTGGCGGCGTAGACTACGCGGCCCGCCTTGTCCGTGGCATAGACGGTCGTCTCGCCAGCCGACTTGCCGAACACGTAGAGCTGGGTCGACGAACGGACCTGGACGTCGGCGATGTTCTCGTTGGCGACGAACACGTCCGTCATCGGCGAGGACAGGCGCACCAGCGTTCCGGTGTTCTGCGACAGGTTGAGCGTTTCCGACGGGCGCGCCGAAGACGCGGCAACGGCGGGGGTGGCAACGGTCAGGCTGCCGGCGGTGAGAGCCAGCGCGGCGAGGGCAGTGCCCAGGTACGCGCGGCGGCGGGTCGTGATGCGGTTCATCTTAGCGGGCTCCCACGGGAACGAGCGAAACGGTATTGCCACGAGCCACGCGGACGACCGGACCGGTGTAGACCGGGCGGCGTTGCCGGACGGAGCCGAAGCGCGGGCGGCGGCAGCGGCGGCGAAGCCCGAGCCCGGCGTCGCGGGGACGCTGCGGCGCTGGAAGCGCGAGACATCGCCACCGGTGGTGAACGTGGTGTTGGAGTCGTTCGGACGGTTGGCGACGGCCAACAGCATCCGGCGTTCGTCGACCGGGTTGGTGCCGGCCGGGACCTTCACTTCACCGGCGGCAACCGCTCGCTCCAGCTCCGACGCATTGTCGGCGATCGAGCGGAGCGACAGCGACAGCGAACCCATCGACTGGGCGACGGCGATCTTTTCCGCGATGCGGGGGGTCGCCTCGAGCGTGACGTTCTCCGAATATTTGGCTTCCATCTTGCCGTCTTCCGACTTGCCGTCGATGCGCTGATCGGTGGCGAGGACGCGGAGGTTGCGGACGATGGTTTCGGACACCTTCAGCGGCTGGCCTTCGCCACCACCGATGACTTGCTGGGTCAGCACCAGGTCGACCCGATCGCCCGGGAAGACGAAGCCGGCGACGCCGCTGGCCTTGGTCACGGGGACGGTGACGGCGCGCATGCCCGGGCCAAGCGCCGCGGCGAGGAAGCCACGGTCGTTCGGACCGACCAGCGAACCGCGGGTCAGCGGCTGGCCCGCGGTGATCGGATTGCGGACCACCGTGCCGATCAGCTTCTGGACGTCGCCGTCGGGCGAGCCTTCCGCGTAATAGGCGTTCTGGACGAGTTCCTTGGGCCATGCCTGGTAGGCGAGGCTCTCGGCGTCGATGATCGTGCCGACGGGCAGGGCCTTGCGAGCCACCAGCACCTTCGGACCCATCGGCACCGCGGGAGCAGCGGCGGCCTGTTGGGCGCCAGCCCCCGAGAACATGTTCTTGGCCATGACAGCGGTAACCACCGCGATGACCAGCGCTCCTACGAGCAGCGCAACCTTCTTAACGTCCATGGCGAGTACGCCTCCCCTCAAGGGTCCTGTTCAATCCTGCCCGTTCATCCGGCAAAATGGTTAAGAAAGCGTTGGGCGAGTAACCAAAGTCCGGCGAACGCGATGGCGACGCCGTACGGCACCTCCGGACGTTCCTCGGATTCGGCACCGGCGGGCGCTTTCGACCCACGTGACTTGTGGTGAATGTAGGTGGCGAGGCTAACCACGCCGCCGGCCAACGTCGTCAGCACGAAGAAAGTGATCGTCGTCTTCCAGCCGAACCACAGCGCGACCGCGCCGACCATCTTGACGTCGCCGCCGCCCATCCCGCCGAGGCAGAAAAGGCCGTAGAAGACCAGGAAGATGGCGAGCGCCGCGGCAATGCGAAGCGCGACGTCGGGCCACAACTCGATCCCCGCCGACCACCAGAAGACCGGCGCCAGCAACGCGATGGCGATGTTGAGGGGGTCGGGGATGGTCCGCGTGCGCAGGTCCCATACGGCCGCCGCGAGCAACATCAGGGCCAGTGTGATCAGCAGCAATTCGGTAAACAGGTCGTTGGTCATGACGTTGAGACCTAGACGAGGCTGCTTATCAAACCGTAACCAACCCGCGATGAGCATCGCCAACGCTTCGGATTCCCTTGACGTCCTGATTATCGGCGGCGGGATCGCGGGCGCGAGTTTGGGCGCCCTGCTGGCGGGCGAGCGATCCGTCCTGATCATCGAAGCGGAAGATTTGTGCGGCCGCCACGCGACGGGGCGATCGGCGGCATTCTGGCAAGCCAGCCTGGGCGGTGACACGCCCGAACGCCGCCTCAGCCTGTTGTCGAAGCCGATGTTCGACGCGCGATGGCCGGGGAGCGATGTTCCCTTGCTCCGCCCGCGCGGCGCGCTTCACCTGACCAGCGCGGGCATGGACAATTTCGAGGAAATCGGAGACTTGAGCGGTGACGACCGCCCCAAGCGTCTCGACCGGACGGAACTCGACGGGAAGATCGACGGACTTCGCGAACAGTGGACCGGCGCCTGGTTCGAACGAAGCTGCGCCGACATCGAGGTAGCGGCCTTCCACGCGGCCTGCCTGGCCGCCTTCCGGCGAGGGGAGGCACTGTCCGGACGGACTCAGGCTTCCTCGGTGCCACGAAGCTTCCCGGGGTTGGGCTGTTGAAACAAGCTCGGGGCGGATTGACGCCAAGGTGATCGTCAACGCCGCCGGCGCCTGGGGCGATGACGTCGCCCGGCGAGCCGGAGTGGCACCGCTGGGCTTGCAACCGAAGCGCCGGACGGTCGTGCAACTGCGGGTGGGGCGGGGCGGGCTCCGCGACGTTCCTTTCGTCACCGACTCGCACGAAAGCTTCTATTTCAAAGGGGAAGGCGACCGCAGCGTCTGGGTCTGCCCGCTTGACGAGACGCCGGTCGATCCCTGCGACGCGGCACCTGAGGAAATCGATGTCGCGACCGCGATCGACCGGTTCGAGCGTGCGGTCGACTGGCCGGTCGAAGCCGTCGAGCGGAAATGGGCGGGACTGCGAACGTTCGCGCCGGACGGCCGAATGAAATTCGGATTCGATCCCGACGAGCCGACGTTCTTCTGGTGCGTCGGGCAGGGCGGAATGGGCATCCAGACCGCGCCGGCGGCCTCACTTCTCTGCGCTCGGCTGATACTCGGCCAGCCGCTGGGTAGGGAGCTCGAGGGAATCAACGCGGCCGACTTCGCGCCGCGATCGCTGCGCTAACGCCGCTTGCTCGCCTCAAGGCAGGCGAGCGCATCGACCCGCTCGTTCTCGGGATGGCCGTCATGGGCCTTGACCCAATGCCATTCGACCCGGTGCGGCTCGACCGCTTCCAGAAGCGACTGCCACAGGTCGGCGTTCTTCACAGGCTTCTTGTCGGCCGTCCGCCAGCCGTTGCGGCGCCAGCCATGGATCCACTTCGTAATTCCGTCGCGGACGTAGGCACTGTCGGTCGTTAGGGCCACGCGGCACGGCTTCTTCAGCGCGCGCAGCCCTTCGATCGCTGCCATCAATTCCATTCGATTGTTGGTGGTCGGCGTCTCGCCGCCCGAGATTTCCTGCTCGCGGTTGCCCGAACGCAGCAAGGCCGCCCAGCCGCCGGGACCGGGGTTGCCCTTGCAGGCGCCGTCGGTGAAGATTTCGACCGTGGGCAATTCGGCCTTGGGCTCAGGCAACGAGCGCTCGCGGCAGCTTGAACGTCAGGTTCTCCGGGACGTGCTCCGCCTCGCGCTCGACGATCTCGAACCGTTCGGCGAGCGTGTCGACCAGCTCGCGGACAAGTATTTCCGGTGCCGACGCGCCCGCGGTCAGGCCGAGGACCCTCGGCGTACCCAGCCACTCCCAATCGACCTCGGTCCCGCGCTGCACGAGCCGTGCCGGAACCCCCATGCGCTCGGCCGCCTCGACCAGTCGCAGCGAATTGCTACTGTTGGGCGCACCGATGACCAGCATCTTGTCGCACTGCGGCGCGATGGTCTTTACCGCTGCCTGCCGGTTGGTGGTCGCGTAGCAAATGTCCTCGCCCTTGGGCGCGCGGATCGCCGGGAAGCGATCCTGAAGCGTCGCGATGATCTCCGCCGTGTCGTCGACGGACAGGGTCGTCTGCGTCAGGAACGCGAGGTTGGACGGGTCGTCGATCGCCACCGTTCGCGCGTCCTCGACGGTCTCGACGAGCGTCATTGAGCCTTCCGGGACCTGCCCGAAGGTGCCGATGACCTCCGGATGCCCGGCATGGCCGATGAACAGGATCTGGCGCCCCGCTTCGATCAACCGCTGCGCCTGGCGATGAACTTTCGACACCAGCGGGCAGGTCGCATCGACATATTCAAGGCCTCGTGCTTCGGCTGCGGCGGGCACCACCTTGGGAACGCCATGCGCGGAAAATACGACCGGTCGGCCATCCGGCACCTGGTCCAGTTCCTCGACGAACACCGCGCCCATGCCGCGCAGCCGGTCGACGACGAAGCGGTTGTGGACGATTTCGTGGCGAACGTAGACCGGCGGTCCGAAGCGATCGATCGCCAGTTCGACGATCTGGATAGCGCGGTCGACGCCGGCACAGAATCCGCGCGGCGCGGCAATGATCAGGTCGAGGCGTGGTTTGGGGAGAGCCATGTCGGGCGCGATGTAAGCGATTGCTTGCAGCCAGCCAAGGCGCTTCCTATGGATGGCGCCGAATTCAATCAGTTCGTGCGCACCGCCGCCGTTGGAAGGGAAATCCCCTAGTGAAAGTTCGCAGCTTCGTTCTCGTCGGCCTCGTCCTCGCCACCGCCGCCTGTGGTGAAAAGCGGATCGAAGACGGCGGCGTCTACATTACTCGCTCGGTTTGCCCGCAGGTTGCGGTGCCCGCGGCGACCAACGATGTGACCTTGTTCGATCCCCAGGGCCGGGCTGACGCGGCCGCGATCGACGTGGTGGCGACGATCACGAATGTCCGCGCGACCTGCGATGATGCGTCCAGCCAGATTCTGTCAAACGCGACGTTCGACGTTGTTGCGACGCGTCGGGATGCCGGGCCCGCACGGACCGTTGCGCTTCAGTATTTCGACGTCGCGATGCAGGGCGGCACGCAGGTCGTCGCCAAGCGCATCGGCACCGTCAACCTGACCTTCCCGGCCGGCAGCCAGCGCGCTCGCGCGCAGGGACAGGCGGCGATCCGAGTATCGCGCGCGGCGGTCACGCTTCCGGAAGATATCCGCCAGAAGCTGACCCGCCCGCGTAAGGCCGGCGAGGTCGACGCGGCGGTCGACCCGATGACCGACCCCGCCACGCGCGCCGCCGTTGCCCGCGCGACGTTCGAGCATCTGATCGGTTTCCAGCTCACCCAGGAGCAGCTTCGCTACAACGCGACGCGCTAGGCGCCCGGCTCGCACGGTGCAGCGTTGACTCCTCAGCGCCGCGCCGCCAAGGCTTGCCCCGTCACCGGCGGCGCCCTTGGGCAAGGCCGGGAGGACGCGCGGGAGAGTGTCCGGACCGCAAGGGCCGGACCGCCGAAGGAGCAACCGCCCCGGAATCTCTCAGGCAGGCAGGACCGCGCGCGCCTGACGCTCTGGAAAGCGTCCTTGGGTTTCTCGCCCATGGACCACCGAAGGGGTAAGCGGCTGTCGAAGGCCGTGAAAGCTCTCAGGTCGCCGCGACAGAGGGGGTCCGATTTGAAACGCGCGCCGGCCGATGTGCCGTCGCGCCGGACCAGGCGATGCGCGAATGGAAGACGAACAACAGACCGTAGCCAAGCTGCCGCTCGACCAGTGGCACCGCGATCGTGGCGGCCGGATGGTGCCCTTTGCGGGTTATGAGATGCCGGTGCAGTACGCCGACGGCATCATGGCCGAGCATCTGTGGACTCGCGAGAACGCCGGCCTGTTCGACGTCAGTCACATGGGCCAGCTGATTTTCACCGGGCCGAATGTCGATCGCGCCCTGGAAACCCTGCTGCCCGGTGAGTTGATGCTGCTCAAGGACGGCCGACTGCGCTATTCGCAACTGCTCGACGACAACGGCGGGATCATCGACGATCTGATGGCTACCCGCCGTGGCGATCATTTCTATGTCGTCGTGAACGGCGCGACCAAGGCCGGGGACATCGAGGTGTTCCAGAAGCGCCTGCCGCGCGACATCGTCATGGACCATATGAAGGAACAGGCGCTGCTCGCGCTCCAGGGTCCCAAGGCCGTCGACGTGCTCGATGCGATCGCGCCCGGCGTTTCCGAATTGAGCTTCATGCAGGGTGAAGGTTTCCGCATCGCCGATACCCCCGCGTGGATCAGCCGGTCGGGATACACCGGGGAAGATGGGTTCGAGATTTCGGTTGCCGCGAATGCCGTTGCGCGCGTCGCCGATGCGATTCTGGCCGATGAGCGGGCCCGGCCCATCGGTCTTGGCGCGCGCGACTCGCTTCGCCTGGAGGCGGGGCTCCCGCTCTACGGGCACGACCTCGACACGAATACGACCCCGATCATGGCCGACCTCGGCTTTTCGATCGGCAAGCGCCGTCGGGTCGAAGAGGCCTTTCCGGGCGCTGCTCGGATCCTGAGCGAGATCGCCGACGGACCAGTACAGAAGCGCGTCGGCCTTTTCGTCGAAGGCCGCCAGCCGGTCCGTGAAGGCGCCCTCATCCTCGATGGCGAAGGCAATGAGGTCGGCCGGATTACCTCCGGCGGTCACTCGCCGTCGCTCGGTCGCCCGATCGCCATGGGGTATGTTGCCAAGGCGCTGGCCGAGGCGGGCACGGCCCTGAAGCTGGAACAGCGCGGCAAGTTGTTCGAAGCCACGATCACGCCGATGCCGTTCGTCCCCCATCGCTACCATCGCAAACAGGGAGCCTGAATCTCATGACCCTCTATTTCACGCGTGAACATGAATGGCTCCGGGTCGACGGCGACGTCGCCACAGTCGGTATTTCGGACCATGCCCAGCATGCGCTTGGCGACATCGTCTTCGCCGAGGTGCCGGATGCCGGACGCAGCCTCAACAAGGGCGACGACGCGGCGGTGGTCGAGTCGGTCAAGGCAGCGAGCGACGTCTACGCGCCGGTCGCGGGCGAGGTGGTCGAGGGCAATGCGGCGCTGGCCGACGACCCATCGCTCATCAACCGCGACCCGGAAGGTGAAGGCTGGTTCTTCAAGCTGAAGCTGTCCGATCCGTCGGAGCTCGACGGCCTGATGGACGAGGCCGCGTATCGCGAGTGGGTGAAGACGCTCTGAGCGACGTCATCGCCTCGACGTCCCAGTGGGATGCGGGCGATTACGCCCGCGTCGGCGGGTTCGTGCCGGCCCTTGGGCAGGCGGCGCTCGAACTGCTCGACCCGCAACCGGGCGAGCAGATCCTCGACATCGGCTGCGGTGACGGCACGCTGACGCTGAAGATCCGCGAAGCCGGAGCGGACGTCGTCGGGATCGACAACAGCCTCAGCATGATCGGCGCGGCCCGGGCCAAGGGCCTCGACGCGCGGCTGATGGATGCCGCCGACCTCCGCTTCAGCGAGGCGTTCGACGCAGCTTTCTCCAACGCCACGCTTCATTGGGTGCTCGACAAGCATCGCGCCGCCCGGGCCATTTGGTTCGCGCTCAAGCCTGGCGGTCGTTTCGCCGGCGAGATGGGGGGAGACGGCAACCTGGGCGCACTTCGCCGGGCGCTGGACGACGAACTGGTCGCTCGCGGATTCGGCCCGCCCAGCTATGCCTCCAACTGGTATCCGACGGTCGAGGAATTCGTCGAGGTCTACGAAGGCGCCGGCTTTCGCGACGTCGATGCCCGGCTGATCGAGCGGCCCACGCCACTCGAGCATGGCGTTGCCGCCTGGGTTACCACCTTCCGCGCCGGATGGCTCGACCGCGCCGGTGTGCCGCTCGACGAACGTCCTTCCATCGCCGAGGCGGTCGCCGACCGCGTCGGTTCCAACATCGCCGACTATGTCCGGCTCCGCTTCATCATGAGGAAGCCATAAGATGCGTTACCTGCCGCTGAGCGAGGCCGATCGCTCCGCCATGCTCGCCAAGATCGGGGCCTCCTCGATCGACGAACTGTTCAAGGACGTGCCGGAGGAGGCACGGCTCGCCGGGCCGATCGACGGCCTGCCGATGCACGCCAGCGAGATGGCGGTGGAGCGAGAACTGTCCGCGCTGGCCAGCAAGAACATGGTCGCGGGTGAAGTGCCCTTCTTCCTCGGCTGCGGCGCATACAAGCATCATGTTCCGGCGAGCGTCGACCACATCATCCAGCGCGGCGAATTCCTGACCGCTTACACGCCTTACCAGCCGGAAATTGCGCAGGGCACGCTGCAGGTCCTGTTCGAGTTCCAGACGCAGGTCGCGCGCCTGCTTGGCTGCGAGGTCGCCAACGCGTCGATGTACGACGGATCGACCGCTTGCTGGGAAGCCATCGGCATGGCGCGTCGGATCACCCGCAAGACCAAGGCAATCCTGTCGAACGGCCTTCACCCGCACTATGTATCGGTGTGCAGGACGATGGCCAAATTCACCGGTGACACGCTGGCGACCAGCAACCCGGTGCTCGAGGCCGCAACCGATGCCGAAGCCCTGATTGCAGCCATTGATGCCGACACCAGCTGTGTCGTCGTCCAGTATCCCGACATCCTCGGACGCATCACCGACCTGACACCGATCGCGGAGGCGGCGCACGCCAAGGGTGCGTTGCTGGTCGCGGTGGTGACCGAACCGGTGGCGCTCGGCCTGATCAAGGCGCCGGGCGAAATGGGCGCCGATATCGTCGTCGGCGAAGGCCAGTCGATCGGCGTCGGCCTGCAGTTCGGCGGCCCCTACGTCGGCCTCTTCGCCTGCCGCGAAAAGCATGTCCGCCAGATGCCGGGCCGCCTGGCCGGTGAAACGGTCGATGCGGAGGGCAAGCGCGGCTTCGTCCTCACGCTGTCGACGCGCGAGCAGCACATCCGCCGTGAGAAGGCGACGTCGAACATCTGCACCAATAGCGGCCTGTGCGCGCTGGCCTTCTCGGTTCATATGACCTTGCTCGGCGAACGCGGCCTCACCCAGCTTGCACAAGTAAATCACGCGCGCGCGTGCGAGGTGGCCGGACGGCTGGCGGCCATCCCGGGCGTCGAGGTCATCAATGACGCCTTTTTCAACGAATTCACGCTGAAGCTGCCGGTCGAAGCGCGGCCCGCCGTCCATGCGATGGTCGAAAAGGGCGTGCTCGGCGGCGTTTCGCTAGGCCGACTCTATCCCGGCGTTGATGCGCTCGCCAATGGACTTGTCGTCGCCGTGACGGAGGTCGTCAGCGACGAGGATATCGGCGCACTGGAAGCCGCGCTGAAGGAGGTGTGCCAGTGACCGCCGTCAATCCGTCGGGCTGGCGCCCGGCCACGCCGGTCGCGGGCGAAGGATCCGCCACCGCGACCGTTACCGGCAATCGCGCGCTGATGCTGGAAGAACCGCTGCTGTTCGAGATCGGACGGCGCGACCAGACCGG
Organism: Sphingomonas rhizophila; assembly: GCF_014396585.1. Lineage (GTDB taxonomy): Bacteria > Pseudomonadota > Alphaproteobacteria > Sphingomonadales > Sphingomonadaceae > Sphingomicrobium > Sphingomicrobium rhizophilum. The sequence continues at coordinate 1,258,450 of NZ_CP060717.1, read as the reverse complement.
CGTCGATGTTGCTGCTGCGGGCGAGGGCGAAAGCCGCCTGGGCGGACTGGAGCGGGGAGGGGTCGACCTTCCAGGACTCAGCGAGCCCGAGGCGGTGCGCCACTATACCCGCCTGTCGCGTCAGAACTACGCCATCGACCTCGGCCTGTTCCCGCTCGGGTCGTGCACGATGAAGCATAATCCGCGGCTCAACGAGAAGATCGCTCGGCTTCCGGGCTTCGCGGACATCCATCCGCTACAGCCGAAGGAAACGGTGACCGGCGCGATCGAGCTGATCAACCGGCTCGCCTTCTGGCTGATCGACCTGACCGGCATGGAGGGGGTGGCGATGAGCCCCAAGGCCGGCGCACACGGCGAACTGTGCGGCTTGCTGTGCATTCGCGCCGCGCTCGAGGCCCGCGGCGATGCGCGACAGGTCGTGCTGGTGCCCGAAAGCGCTCACGGCACCAATCCGGCGACGGCGGCCTTCTGCGGATATCGGGTCGAGAATATCCCGGCGACCGCGGCGGGTCGGGTCGACCTTGAAGCGCTCAAGGCTCGGCTGGGTCCGGACGTTGCGGCGGTGATGATCACCAACCCCAACACCTGCGGCCTGTTCGAACCGGACATGAAGGCGATCAGCGATGCCGTCCACGCCGCCGGTGCATTCGTCTATTGCGACGGTGCGAACTTCAACGCCGTCGTCGGCCGGGTTCGTCCGGGCGACCTTGGGGTCGATGCGATGCACATCAACCTGCACAAGACCTTTTCCACTCCGCACGGCGGCGGTGGTCCCGGGTCGGGGCCGGTGGTGCTGTCGAAGGCGCTCTGCCCCTACGGCCCGCTGCCCTACACGGCGCGCTATGCCGACGGCACGGTGAAGCTGATCGAGGAAGAGGATGCCGGCGAGGAAATGCCGGACAGCTTCGGCCGGATGGTTGCCTTCCACGGTCAGATGGGCATGTTCACCCGCGCGCTGAGCTACATCCTCAGCCACGGCGCCGACGGCCTTCGTCAGGTCGCCGAGGACAGCGTGCTGAACGCCAACTACATCCTGCGCAGCCTGGAAGACGTGCTCGACGCGCCGTTCGCTCACTCGGGCCCATGCATGCACGAAGCGATCTTCAGCGATAAGGGCTTCGCGGACGGCTTCTCGACGATCGACGTCGCCAAGGCGCTGATCGACGAGGGCTTCCATCCGATGACAATGTACTTCCCGCTCGTCGTCCACGGCGCGATGCTGATCGAGCCGACCGAGACCGAATCCAAGGCCAACCTCGACCAGTTCATCGCCGCGCTACGCTCGATCGCGGAGCGGGCGCGGGCAGGGGATGCGGCGCTCAAGGAAGCCCCGATCTACGCACCGCGACGCCGCCTTGACGAGACGCTGGCCGCCCGCAAGCCGGTGCTTGCCTACCGAACGCCTGCGCCCGATGGCGCCGACAGTGGCGAGGGGGCCGGAATCGGGGGCGGATGATGAATCCGGAGCTTGCGCAATATGTCTTCCCGCTGATCGCCATCGCGATCGTGCTGGCGGTTCGGTTCCGCCGCATGTCGCGGGCGCAGCCGATGAAGCTGCAGCGGATGTGGGTCGCGCCGGCGATCCTGGCGGTTGTCGCCGTGCTTATCATTGCCGGGCACCCGCCGAGCCCGCTTGGCCTGTTGATCTGCTTCGCCGCGTTGCTGGTCGGCGCAGCGATCGGCTGGCACCGGGGCAAGCTGATGCGGATCGACTATGATCCCGAGACCAACGAGTTTTCGCAGCGGGCATCGCCGGCGGCGATGCTGCTGCTCGTCGGGGTGCTCGTCGTCCGGTTCGCGCTTCGGTCCTATTTTCAGGGCAATCCCGAACCGGGCAAACTCGACGAGAGCGCCCTGATCCTGACCGATGCGCTTCTCCTGTTCGCGGTGGGACTGATCAGCATGACTCGCGTCGAGATGGCCATCCGCGCGCGCAGCATGCTGGAACGCAGTGGCCGAAACCCGTGAGTTGGGCCACGCTTTTCACGCTGACCAACGTCATCGCGATGACGGGATGGGCGATGATCGCGTTCATGCCGCGGGGCCCGAAGGTAATGGCAGTAGTTCTCTACCTCGGTGTCGGACTGCTCTGCCTGGCCTATGCGGTCATGTTCGCCGGCCTCTTTTCCGGTGCATTCGACGCCGTGCGAGTAGCGGGCGCGACCACGCCCGACCTGCTTGATTACAATATTGCCGGCATCCGCAACCTGTTCATGAGCGACGGCGGCATCGTGCTGGGCTGGACCCACTACCTGGCATTCGACCTGTTCGTCGGTCAGTGGATCGCCAAGGATGCCGATCACAAGGGCTTTTCACGGATGGCGCAACTGCCGTTCCTGTTCGCGACTCTCATGGCTGGCCCGATCGGCCTGCTGCTGTGGATGGTCGTCCGCGAGCGGCGGGCGCGGGCGACGGCGCGCCGTGGCCCAGCCTAGCCTTCCACCGTATAATGTCGGCGATCTCGAAGGAGCGGATCGCCGCCATGCGCCAGCGGCAGCGCGCAATGTCGGCGCGATCGGCGACGTGCTGGCGGAGTGGCTTCCGCCCGGCGGCACGGTGCTCGAGATCGCCAGCGGAACCGGGGAACATGCGCTCGCTTTTGCCGGGCGCTTCCCCGACCTAACGTGGATTCCAAGCGACTTGGACCCTGTAGCGCTTCGGTCGATCCGCGCCTGGGCCAAGGACCGGCCCGTCAATCTATCGCCGCCGGTGGCGTTGGACGCATCCGACCCACCCTGGCCGGTCGAATCGGCGGACGCGGTCGTTTCGATCAACATGGTCCACATCGCGCCATGGGAGGCGGCGCTCGGGCTGCTCGAGGGCGCGGCGCGAATTTTGCCCGCCGGCGGTGTTCTCATCCTCTATGGACCATGGCGGGTGACGGGGCAGGCACTTGAGCCGTCGAATGAGGCGTTCGATCTTGACCTGAAGTCGCGCGACCCGCGGTGGGGATTGCGTGATACCGCGACCTTCGAGGGGGAAGCCGAGAAGCGCGGATTAGCCGCGATCGATCGGCGTCGCATGCCCGCCAACAACTTGATGCTGCTCTTCCGGCGAACATAGTGAAGTTTGCGCGATCCTGGAGAGCAGGAGGACCATCGCCGCAAGCAACCATCCACCCAAGACGTCGCTGGGCCAGTGAACGCCGAGGTAAGGCCGGCTAAGACCGATGGCGGCCGCCACGATCACGGCCACATTCAGGGCGAGCGCCCGATGCCTGGCAGGCGTGAGCGCCAGGGCGATCGCGACGAAGGCGATCATCGTATTGGCGGCATGGCCGGAGGGAAAGCTCGACGAACTGGTCAGGACAGGGTGCGCGTCGAAAGCGGGGCGTGGACGATCGTAGAGCAGTTTCAAGCCGTCATTGAGCAGCCGGCCGCCGACGACGGTCGCAGCGAGCACGCCTGCCTCCATTCGCTGTCTTTGGGAAAGGAGCCAAGCAGCCGCCACTGCCGTCGCACCCAGTGTTGCCCAGGCACTTCCAAGGTGAGTCAGCATGACAATCCACGGTGTTAACCATGGCGAAGCGTTACGGGCTTCGGCCAGGGTGGTGACGACGGTGCTGTCGACGGGGCTCGCCGCGCCGCCCGCCCAGCCGAGAAGAAGGAAGATGCCCCCAGCAGGGCGATAATGGCAATGTGGAGGCGCATCTTTTGGTCACACCCGATAACTTTAAACGATGATTAACTTGCCTCGTATATCGAAGCCTCATGGACGAGAGCATTCAAACAACGAACCGACGTTTGCGCCGCTCCAATGTTCTCATGGCGGCAACGCTCGAGCTGTCGGGGGAGGCCATCGCGGTCAAGCTTCGCAACCTGTCGGCCGAAGGGGCGCTCGTCCAGGGTGACCGGTTGCCGGTCGAAGGGTCGCAGCTCCAGTTTCGCAAGGGCGATCTTTGCGTCCCGGGCCGGGTAGCCTGGTCGAACGGAAGCCAGGCAGGAATTGCGTTCGCCAAGTCGCTCGCCCCAGCCCAGGTCCTTCGTCACATTCCCGTGCCGCGTCCTCGCGTCGCTCCGAAATTCAATCGGCCAGGGCTCACCAACTCCGCGCTGACGCCGCAGGAGCGCGATTTCGCGGAGCGTTGCCTGTTCTCCAAGCCGATTGGTCCGCTGGGCGACTGACGTCTAACCGGCGGCGCGCAGCGTCTGTTGGTGTCCTTGCAGGAATTCGACCAGGGTCGGCAATGCGACCAGGCGATTGAAGGTCAGCCCCACGAAGCCGTCACCGGACCAGCGAACGACGCCGTGGATCGGTGGCAGGCTACCCAGTGACAAGACGCTTTCGCTCATCGGGGCAAACCGCGTCTCGCATTTTACCTTGGCACCGCCCTGCGAAATATCGACGAGCCGCACTCGCGCGATGTCCGCGCCCTGGCGAAGAGTGGCGGGCGCATCGACCTCGATCCTTGGCATTCGCGGACGCGGACCGCTCATCGATACCGAGAGCAGGTCGATGACATCGACCTTTTCGTCAAAGACGATCCCGACCTGGTTGCCGCGCACCCAGTGAGCGCGGCCGCTGACCGGCTGCCCGCATTTCAACTCAATCGTCAGCCGTTCCTCAACCTCGATTGGGCCATAGGCGCGGATCATCATTCCGCCAGCGCTGATGTTCTTGATGAGGCAAAGTTCCCGGCGGTTGCCGAGGGTGATGGAGCCGACACGAAACAGCGTCATGTGCCGCTGATCCTCGCGGCGGCAATCTGGCTCGGGAGCATAGTCCGACAGCGAGTAGAGGGTCGTTTCGACTGGTTCTTCGTCCACCGGCGAGTTCCTTGCGCGTTCCACCGCACACCAAGAAGATGCGTCCGTCGATCACAATGCTTCGGATTGATTTCCAAGAGGTTGACGAAGGTTCCGATGCGGAGCGGGCGATGCCGGCGGAAATATTCGGCGAAGACGGCGTTGTCGTTCCGCCAGCGCGGGGCGCGCGTCACGGATCAATGACGGAGGCTGCATGAACAAGATCTTCCTTACGGCCATTCTGGCGAGCGTCGCCGCAGCGGCCGCTGCCCAGACGGCGCCGGCCGAAGCGCCGCAACAGGCGCCAGCACCAGCTGCGGAGACCGCGCCGGCGCCGGGCCCGGCGTCCACCCCGGCTCCGGCGGCGACGACAACGCCTGCCGCGAGTCAGCCGGAGGTAGATGCTCGCGGAATCCCCGTCGTGTCGGCTCCGGCTGCGGCCCCGGCCGGTACGAATGTCCCGGTCACCGCACCGACAGGCGCGCAAGTGGTCGTCAATCCAAACCAGGCCGAGGCCTTTGCGCCAGGGGCTGCCCCGGTGATCGACCTTCCGGCATGCAGCAAGACCGTTACCGACCGCTGCAAGCAGACTTACGAGCGCGGCAAACGGTAAATCGCCAAGCAAGCGGGCTCCGCCGATCGGCGGCGGGACCCGCTATTGTCTTGATCTCGACATAGGCGTAGCCTTCGATCGAAGGGTCGGGAATGCCGATGTCGGTCTCGCTCGCGTTGAAACTGGCGACCATGGCTGCGACAGCCATCGCCTCTCCGTTGTCCACCGCACCAACATATCCTCAGGTCAAGGCAGGCGCAGGCGCAGGCGCAGGTGCCGGCATACCGGTCGAGACGGTCGACCTGGTTCGCTTCCGGGTGGAGCCGGAGGATCGGATGGTCGTTCGTGTGCTGGCGCCGGGCCCGACGGCGCTGAATTTTCTTATCGACACGGCGGCCGAACGGAGCGCGATCAGCCGCGAAGCGGCGCAACGGCTGGGACTGCGGCCGGCGGGGCCGGTTTCGATCGTATCGTTCGGCGGATCCCACAACGTGCCGACCGTTCGCGTGCCCAGCCTCCACTTCAGCAAGACGACGCGCAATGATCTTGTCGTCTTGACGTTCCCGGACGAAATCATCGGCGCCGACGGGTTCCTCGGTGTCGATGCGCTTCAGGACAAAAAGATCGAGTTCGACTTCGTTCGGGACCGGATGACGGTTCGCCATGCCAGGGCCGTCGCCGGCGAATTCGAAATGCTCGAGTCGACCACGGTTAAGGCCTCCCGCCGAAACGGTCGGCTCGTTTTCAGTGATGCGATGGTCAATGGCGTCAAGGCGGACGTACTGCTCGATACCGGGTCGAGCATCACCATCGGCAATCTGGCGCTACGTGACGCGTTGCGGGCCAAGGGGCGCCTTGGACCGACGGTGCCGGTACGGCTTCTGTCGATCACGGGCGAAATCATCGTCGCCGATTATGGGACGGTGAAGGACGTCATGCTGAACGGGGTAGAGTTTTTAAGCATGCCGATGGCGTTTTCGACCCAGGAACCGTTCAGGGCGCTGTCGCTGGACCGGAAGCCGGCGGTTCTGCTGGGTATGGATGCCCTTCGCACATTCGGCGGCGTGATGGTGGATTTCCGGAGCCGCAACGTGCGGTTCGCCGCACGCAACGACGGCGATACGACCTTCCGGATCTTCGGCCATCGTTCGAGGGGACGATAAGATCGGGGCAACCCGGCCCGGGGGCACCATATCCGGCAACAGCAGCAGCGCCGCCAAGTTACTGGAAAATATGGTGAGCCGTGCTGGATTCGAACCAGCGACCTACTGATTAAAAGTCAGTTGCTCTACCGACTGAGCTAACGGCCCTCACAGACGGGGCCGCGTTAGCGTGGCGGTGCGCGATTGCCAAGCGATCAGCTTGTCCGGATCGTTGGCGCGGATGGCGGGTCCGATCGGACGATGAGTACCCGAGTGCCGACCTTCGCAATTTCGAACAGCTTGGCGGCAAACTCCGTCGGTGTCCCGATGCAACCGTGAGTGGCGGCGCCCCAGCGCACGTCGCTGCCGTGAATGGCGACGCCGTCACCGGTGAGCCGCATCGTGTATGGCATTTCCGCGTCGTACAGGCTGGAACGATGGTTCCGGCCTTTCCACAGGATGGGGAAGGTGCCGAGCGGAGTCTCCTTCGAATCCGCCCCGTAGAGGACAACGGCGCTGCCGATCTCATGTCCGCCGCGGAAAACCGACAGAAGCTGCGTGCGAAGGTCAACCCGCACCCACACCTCTCCGCCGTTTTCCGGAACATCGTCCCAGAGATAATCGCCATACTCGAGCCGTTCGCCGACCGGCAGGAGGGAGCGGATATCCTGAAGCCAGGTGCCGCTGGCCGCAGCCTCGCGGCGCTGGGCATCGCTGAGCAGCACGCGTCCGTCGCTTGCCGGCGGCGGCGCAAGCTGCGCCGCTGGCCGGGGCGCCGGCCTGTCCGGACGCTGGGTCGCGGCGAAAAGTCCAACGGCGGTCAGAAAGGCCACGGCGATCGGCGCCGCGACAGTCCGTGTCGACATCACACGGCGGGCGCGAGGATCCGCTCGCGCCGCTGACGGCGAAGTGCGGATCCGATCGCCCCAAATCCGATCAGCAGCATCGCCCAGGTCGACGGCTCGGGCACGGCCGGAACCGGTGGAGTGCCAGGATTATCGGTTGGGGTATTGCCGCCGCCGCCGCCGCCACTTCCGCAGCACCCGCCACCGCCGCCACCACCGCTTCCGCCGCCGCCGCCGAAGGTCACCGGCGGCGATATGGACCCGGGCGCAAAGCTTGCGAGCTGGAATTCTGGCGGCGCCTCGGGCGGAAGGAACGGGCTTCCCTCGACGGCCTGCGGCATCGCCGGCGGCAGGGTCTTTGCAACTGCCGGCCACGACGCGGAGGAAAGCACCCGGTACTGCCGTTTCGTCTTCGTCAGCTCGCCTTTGGTTCGTTCGCCGGGCGACCGCTGATCGAGAAGCGCCATGATGCTTTGGACGCTGGACGCGCCAGGAACATCGACACCATGCTTGGCGAGGATGTTGATCGCGACCGGAGCGGTGCCGACCGTCATCAGGCCAGCCGCGATCGCCGCAGGAATCCATTTCCTGTGCTTCTGGCGGCGGCGCCTGCGAAAGATAACGTCGTGACCCATCTGCCTTCAGAATTAACGGAAATTTACCACCAGACCCAGCAATTCCATATACTTGTGCTGATTCGGGACGGTTTTCTCAGATAGGCTTAACGCGCCTTAAGGGTAAAGGTGCCGTTTACCAATTCGGGCTAAAAGGTGGGTTGCCGTTGCCCCCCCGTCCAGTCGCCAGTGCGGCGCAATGGATGCGAGCGGGGCAAGCACGAACGGGCGTTCCGATAGCCGGGGATGCGGGATTTGCAGCCGGCGCGTGCGTACCGGCGGTCCGTCCCACGCGACGATGTCGAGATCGAGCACGCGTGCGCCCCATCGCTTGCCTGCCCGACGGCCGAAGGCTCGCTCCAACTTCTTCAGGGTGGTCAACATCGCTGGGGGATCGAGCCGGCTTTCCACCAGGGCAACGGCGTTCGCAAAATCGCGACCCGCGCCGCCGACGGCCGCGTTGCCAATGATCGTGGACGCATCGAACAGGTCGAATTCCTGGTCGAGAGCGGCGACAGCCGCCGCCACGACACCCGCCGGCGGTCCATGACGGACGTGCCGTCGGTTGGAACCGATCGCGATGGCGTAGAGATGGATTGCGTCGCTCATCCGCGCTCGCCTAGGCATTACCGATGCTAACCGCCACCCCCGCCGAGCGATCGCCGCTGCCCGATGCCGAAGCGCTTCGCGATTGTCCGCTGTGCCCGCGGCTGGTCGCGCTACGCCGCGAATGCCGCGTGGAGTTCCCGGATTGGTGGAACGCGCCGGTTCCCGCGTTCGGTGACCGGCAGGCGTGGCTGGCGATCATCGGGCTGGCGCCTGGCAAGCATGGCGCAAACCGCACCGGACGTCCGTTCACCGGCGACTATGCGGGTGACCTGCTCTACGCGACGCTGGCCAAATTCGGGCTAAGCGAGGGGAATTACGCTGCCGATCCGGGCGACGGCTTGCGGTTGCGGGGCGCCATCATCCTCAACGCCGTCAAGTGCCTTCCGCCGCAGAACAAGACCCTTCCGGTCGAGGAAGCCAACTGCCGGCCGTTCCTGATGGAGGCGATTGCCAGTCTGCCCAACCTGACGACCTTCATCGCGCTCGGGAAGGTCGCTCACGACAGCCTCTGCCGAAGCTTCGGTTTGTCGCCGGCACGGTCGAAGTTCGCCCACGGCGCGGTTCACCAGATTTCGGACGACTTGCGATTGGTCGATAGCTATCACTGCAGCCGCTACAACCAGAACACGCGACGGCTCGACGCCGGTATGTTCGAATCCGTTTTTGCCGAGGCGTTGGCATTCCGCCCGGCCACACTGGACTGAACCATGGACCATTTTCACTACGTCGACGGCGTCCTGCGCTGCGAAGACGTGCCGCTTGCGGACATTGCCGATGAAGTCGGCACTCCCGTTTATGTCTATTCGACCGCGACCCTCGTTCGTCATGCGCGAGCCATGCAGCGGGCGCTGGCGGGCCTCGACGATCCGCTGATCGCCTACGCGGTGAAGGCCAATCCCAATCCGGCGGTGCTGGCGACGCTGGCGCGAGAAGGGCTGGGCGCTGACATCGTGTCGATCGGCGAATATCGCCGCGCGCGGGCCGCTGGTGTCCCGCCCGGGAAGATCCTGTTCTCCGGCGTCGGCAAGACGGCTTCGGAAATGGAGGAGGCGCTGCTCGGCGGGGTTCTCCAGTTCAACCTGGAATCGGTCGAGGAAGCCCGCACCCTGTCGGACGTCGCCGTGCGCGTTGGGCAGACCGCGCCGATCGCTTTCCGGTTGAACCCCGACGTTGACGCCGGCACCCACGCCAAGATCACCACCGGCAACGCCGACAACAAGTTCGGTATTCCCGCGTCGCAGGCGCTGGAGGCGTTCCGCACCGCGCATGGGCTCCCCGGTCTCGAGATTTGCGGGGTGACCGTCCACATCGGCAGCCAGCTGACAAGCCTTGCGCCGCTGGAATCGGCGTTCGAGCGGCTTGGCCGGTTCATCGCCAGCATGCGCGATGAAGGCATGCCATTGAAAATTGCCGACCTCGGCGGCGGCCTGGGCGTTCCCTACGGGCCGGGCCAGCCGGAACCGCCGAGCCCCGACGCCTATGGCGCGATGGTCGAGCGCGTCACTCGGGATTGGGGCGTGAGGTTAGCGTTCGAACCCGGGCGCCTGATCAGCGGCAACGCCGGCGTACTTCTGGCCCGGGTCGTCCGTGTCAAACCGGGCGAGTACCACCCCTGGCTCATCGTCGATGCGGCGATGAACGACCTGATGCGACCGGCGCTTTACGACGCCTACCATCATCTCGATGCCGTCGTACCCAGCGGCGAACGCATGACGGCCAATGTCGTCGGCCCGGTGTGCGAGAGCGGCGATACGTTCGCCATGGGCCGCGACATGGACGCGGTGGGAGAGGGTGACCTGGTCGTTTTCCGCACCGCGGGCGCGTACGGAGCTGCAATGTCGAGCGGCTACAACAGCCGCGAGCTGACCCCGAAGTGTTGGTCGACGGCGATCGTTGGGCGCTGGTCCGCAAGCGGATCGACCTCGCCGAGGCGGCGGCGATGCCCCTGCCGAAATGGCTGTCCGGCCGCTGACCTAGATGTCCTGGGTCAGCCGTCCGTAAAGTTCCGGCCGGCGATCGCGGAAGAAGCCAAAGGCGGCGCGGTGGCGCTTGGCCTGGTCGATGTCGAGCGTCGCGACAAGGACACCGGTCTCATCGGCGCCGAACTCGGCGAGCAGGTCTCCGCGCTCGTCACAGATGAAACTATGGCCGTAGAAACGCTGGCCGCACTCGGTGCCGATGCGGTTGGCGGCGACGACCGGCACGACATTGCTGACCGCATGTCCGATCATTGCCCGCCGCCAGAGGCGCGACGTGTCGAGGTCGGGATCATGCGGTTCGGTGCCGATCGCGGTCGGGTAGAACAGGACTTGCGCGCCCATCAGCATCATCGCGCGCGCGGTTTCCGGATACCACTGGTCCCAGCAGATGCCGACACCCAGCGTCGTCTCCGCGCCCGGCCAGACCTTGAATCCGGTGTTCCCTGGCCGGAAGTAGAACTTTTCCTCATAGCCCGGGCCATCGGGGATGTGGCTCTTGCGATAGACGCCGGCAACCGCGCCATCCGGATTGATCATCGCCAACGAGTTGTAGTGATGCGGACCGTCCGCCTCGAAAAAGCTGGTCGGGATCCAGATCCCGAGTTCCTTCGCCAGCGCCTGCATCGCGACTACCGAAGGATGTTCCGCGGTCGGCCTGGCGGTCGCAAACAGCCCTTCGTCCTCGACGCGGCAAAAATAGGGGCCCTCGAACAGTTCCGGCGGCAGCACGACTTGCGCGCCCTTCGACGCCGCCTCGCGCACCAGGTCGGACACGTTGGCGATATTCTTCGCGGTGTCCTCGCCGAACGCGAGCTGCAGCGCCGCAACGGTGATCTTCTGGGTCATTGGGGTACCTGCTGGCTGATGCAGTGAAAACTTCCGCCGCCGGTCAGGACATGGTCGGCGCGAAGCCCGATAACGCGCCGGTCGGGGAAGATGTCCTGCAGCGCCGCAACCGCGACAGCATCATTGGGCGAGCCATATTGCGGAACGACGACGGCGGCATTGCCGATGTAGAAGTTCATGTAGCTCGCGGGGATGATCTCGCCGTCGCGCTCGACGCGGCCGGGGGACGGGATCGCGACGACCTCCAGATCGGCGTCAAGCAGCGCGACCGCCGCCTCGGCGTAGGCGTCGGCGTTGGGGTCGTCATCCGTCGCTTCGGGAACCACGACGCGCCCGACGCCGACGAAGCGGGCCAGGTTGTCAACGTGACCGTCGGTGTGGTCGTTCTCAAGGCCGTCGCCGAGCCACACCACCATCGTCGCACCAAGATCGCGCCGGAGCCGGGTTTCGACCTCTTCCTGGTCGAAGCCGGGATTGCGGTTCGGGTTAAGCAGGCATTGCTCGGTGGTGAGAAAGGTGCCGGTCCCGTCACCGTCGATGGCGCCGCCTTCCAGCACCCAGTCGGCTTTCGAATAGGCAAGGCCAGCGCCGGTCGCTAGGCGTTCGCCGATGGTGTCGTCGCCCGGCAGGTCGTACTTGTCGCCCCAGCCGTTGAACCGGAACCCCTGCGCCCGGCGATCCGCGCTGGTGCCGACGATGATCGCCCCCGTATCGCGCAGCCAGATATCACCGAAGGGTTCGACCACCACCGTCGCAAACGGCGCCAGCCGCCGTGCCGCTGCCGCAGCGGTCTCGTCGGCGGCGACAAGGCGGACTTCCTCGCCGGCACCGTCCGCATGGATGGCTTCGGCGAAGGCGGCAACCTCGGCCTGGGCCGGCGCAAGGTCGTCTTCCCAAAGGCTCGCATCGCTTGGGAAGCCGATCCAGACGGCATCGTGTGGCGCCCATTCGGCGGGTGGCGGGGTAGTCATGCGGGGCGCCTATCCGATTGATCCCGCCAACGCAAAGCGAAGGGCCACTGGCCAGCGGCAGATCGCCTGCTAGGGTCGCTCGCAAATTAGGGAGGATGTCGATGCGTGCGATGTGGATGGTGGCGCTGTTTGCCGGCGTGGCGAGTCCGGCGATGGCGAAGGTCGACTATGCCATCGACCTGACGAAGCCCGAGCACCACAGCGGAAAGGTAACAATCACCTTCCCGGCCGCGGCCGGGGACACGCTCGACGTCAAGATGCCGGCGTGGCGGACCGGTCGCTACTCGATCCTGAATCTCGCCAATGGAGTCAGCGGCTTCACCGCGACCGATGCGTCGGGGCGCAAGCTTGGATGGCAAAAGGTGGACAAGTCGACGTGGCGGATTCGCCGCGCGTCGGGGCAGCCGGTGACCGTGACCTATGACGTGTTCGGTAACGAGCTTGGCCTCCGGTCGCGGCACATCGACGACAGCCATGCCTATCTCGATGCCTCCGGCGTGTTCATGTACGCCGACCGCCACCGCCAAGAACCGGTCAGCGTCGCATTGAGTATGCCGGGCAGCTGGCGCGCGTTTTCCGGCATGGAGCCGAACGGTCGCGGCCGATTCACCGCCCCCAACTGGGACGTTCTCGTCGACAGCCCGATCGAGGCAGGACCGCACCAGTTGCGCACCTTCGACGCCGACGGTCGCCGCTACGAACTGGTGATCTGGGGGAAGGGCAATCACGACGGCGACCGGATGGTCGCCGATCTGAAGAAAATGGTCCCGCAGTCGCAGACCATCTGGAAGGGCTATCCGTTCCGGCGCTACCTGTTCATCGTCCACGCCACCGATGGCGTCGGAGGGGCGACCGAGCACAAGAATTCGACTGTGATCCAGCTGCCCCGCTACCGTTTCGCCCCGCGCGATCGCTACATGGGCTTCCTCGGTACCGCGAGCCACGAGTTCATCCATACGTGGAACGTCAAGGCGTACCGTGCCGGGGCCATGGTGCCGTACGATTACGAGAAAGAGAATTACACCGACCTGCTGTGGGTGCACGAAGGGTCGACCGAATATTTTACGCCGCACCTCTTGCTGCGCTCCGGCCTGATGAAGCCCGATGAATATTTCGGCGAGCTTGCCGACGCTATCGATGCAAACAAGAACCGTCCCGGGCGTCTCGTGAAGTCGGTCGCCGAAGCGTCGTTCGACGAGTGGATGTCGCCCAGCGGCAATCGCGCCAACAACGCCTGGGTGAACATCTATTCGGAGGGAGCGATCGCGTCCTGGGCGCTCGATATTGCCTTGCTCCAGGACACGGGTGGCCGGGTGTCGTACCGCGATGTGCACCAGCGATTGTATGAGCGTTTCGGCAACGGCGCTCGCGGGTTCACGTCGGCCGACATGCGGGCGATCCTGGCTGAGCTCACGGGGCACAGTTGGGACGCGTGGTGGGCGAAATACGTCGATGCGCCGAGCGACGTCGATTTCGCGGCCTTGCTGGCCCCAGTCGGGCTGACCCTCGACATGGGCGGGGCGCCGACGGTCGCCAAGGCCGGATGGTCCGCCGACGCGAGCGGCGGGGCGATGAAGCTGACCGCCGTGACCCGTGACGGACCAGCCTGGAACGCTGGCCTGGAAACCGACGACATTCTCGTCGCGATCGACGGCAAGCGGGTCGACGAAGGCCGCTTCGCCACGATCCTTGGCGACTACAAGCCCGGCGACACCGTCACCGTCTCCTTCTTCCGCCGCGACGAGCTTCAGGAAAGGAAGCTGGTGCTTGGCGGCCGGCCCGCGAAGTCGCCGAGCGTGCGTCTTGCCGACAATCCGACCGCACAGCAGAAGGCGTTGTTCCAGCGCTGGCTGCTCGTTCCGTATCCGGCCAAGTAGGACGCAACGAAGAAGGGCGGCCCTTTCGGACCGCCCTTCGTGAACTCCGGAATTTGGTCCGCTTATCGCGAATAGAATTCAACGACGAGGTTCGGTTCCATCTTCACCGGGTAGGGGACTTCGTCGAGCGTGGGCACGCGCGAGAAAGTGACCTTGGCGGTGCCGTCGGCAACAACGTAGTCGGGGATGTCGCGCTCGGCGAGGCTCTGCGCTTCCATCACCAGCGCCATTTCCTGCGCCTTCTTGCCCAGCGTGATTTCGCTGCCGACGTCGACGCGGCGCGACGCGATGTTGCACTTCACGCCGTTGACGAAGATGTGGCCATGGCTGACCAGCTGGCGCGCGGCCCAGATCGTCGGCGCGAACTTGGCGCGATAGACGATCATGTCGAGGCGGCGCTCGAGCAGGCCGATGAGGTTCTGCGACGCGTCACCCTTCATCCGGCTGGCGGTCTGGAACGTCTGCTTGAACTGCTTTTCGGTGACGTCGCCGTAATAGCCCTTGAGCTTCTGCTTGGCGCGCAGCTGGATACCGAAGTCGCTGATCTTCGACTTGCGGCGCTGGCCGTGCTGGCCGGGACCATATTCGCGGCGGTTGACCGGGCTCTTGGGACGTCCGAAGACGTTTTCGCCCATGCGGCGGTCGAGCTTATACTTGGCGCTTGAGCGCTTCGACATCGATATTCTCCAATTTGCTACTTCGTGTGCGTGTGCCCGGACCGCACCGCCCGACCAGATGTCGGACGCGACCACCGCTTCACCGGGCGTGCAGGGTCAATTGCGAAGGCGGCCGCCTAGACGGGAAGGGGCGCAAGGTCAAGGCTTTGCAAGCCGGGGCGGGCAACGCATAGGGCAGCGATGTTCACCGCACCCGATCCTGCCGATTGCCAGACAATGACCGAGGTTCGTGATGGCGTCGATGAGGTCGATCGCCGCGTCGTCGAGTTGCTGGCCCGCCGCTTCGCCTATATGGACGCCGCTGCCCGCATCAAGCCGACCCGGGACGTCGTCCGCGATGAGGCGCGTAAGGCCGAGGTAAAGGCCAAGGTTGATGCCGAGGCAATGCGGCTCGATGTCGATCGTGCCCTGTGCGACCGCCTGTATGAAGATCTTATCGAGACATCGATCGCGCACGAACTCAAGCGCTGGGAAACTCTCCATGGCGGCTGACCAGGTGGTCGATCCGGCCCGCTTGCCACGTTGGCCGGTACTCCTGGCGCTGATCGCTCTCGTTGCTTCGGCCTTCGCCGTCCCCTGGAACCATGATGAGGGGCAATATGTCGCCGCCACCGCACTGGTCGGACGCGGGCTGATCCCGTTCCGCGACTTCGCCTATCTTCAGACACCGTTGCAGCCATTCATCCTTGCCCCGCTCGAGCTGGCGATGCCGGGCTGGCTGTACCTGGGAAGCCGCCTGGCCAACGCGGCCGCGGTGGCCGTGGCGTTGATGCTCCTTGGCCGGACGGCGGCGGTTCTGGCGGGCGATCGACGCGCGGGGATTGCGGCGGTCCTTCTCGCACTCGTGACCGATAGCGTCCTTTTTGCTGGAAGCGTTGCCCGCAACGACGCCCTGCCATTCCTCTTTCTCGTCATCGGGCTGGAACGTCTCTACGCCGTGAAAGACGTAGGGGCAGGTCGTGCATTCATCGCGGGCCTCGCCGTCGCCGCCGCCGCATCGACCAAGATCAGCTATGCTTTCCCGACCGCGGCCATCGCGCTGCAAGCCGCCTGGGCGTGCCGGCGCGGCGACCGGCCCGCTCTCGCCTTGCTGGCAGGAAGCGCACTCGCGACCATTCCGACGTTGATACTGTTCCTGCTCGCGCCGGCGCAGTTCCTGTTCGGGTCTTGCATTACAGCGTGGACGCGGTCGCGGCCTGGCAGGAACTGATCGGGAAGGCGCATCGGTTGTCGTGGAGCAGCCGCTTGCCGAGAATAGTCATGTTCCTGGCTCAGGGGCCGCTGTTGTGGCTCGGCCTGGCCGCGTTGTGGATTCGCTTCCGCAGCCGATCGGATGTCGGCGGCGCAGCGACCCTGCCGATAGCGCTTGGACCCATTGTCGTGTTGACGGTCGCTGCGATCGTGCTGCCCATGCCGCCGTTCCGTCATTATATGCTGCCGATCGTCGCGCCGCTAATCCTGTGGCTGGCGAAGTATGGCTGGCGATCGGTCGCGCCGCGGCTGAACCGGCCTTTGACGCCCGGAACGCTGGGGGTGCTTGGGGTGATCCTGGTGTCGGGGACGGCGCGGACGATCGTCGATTCGGTCCGGTCGCCACCTGACTTGAGACTCCTGGCGGTCGAGCGGCAGGCGCATGCGCTCGCAAAGTTTGGTGACCCGGCCGAAGGATTGGTTGCCGGCCTGGAGCCTGTGCGGCTGATCGACAGCGGACTGCCGTTCGATCCGCGCTTCGCGACAGGCCCATTCCTCTTTCGGGCCGGAAATCTCGTCCGCTGCGACGATCCTACTCTATGTCCGGCGACCTTCGACACGCTTGATCATCTCGCCGACAGCCGCCCGGCCATGATCATCACCGGTCATGAACGAGCGACCCCCAAGGCACTAGCTGGCGGGCTTGACGGCAGCCTGGAGCGATGGATGCGACGGTCGGGTTATCGCCGCGTGGCGACGGCCGGCCTCACTTCGGTCTGGAAGTCGTCATGGCGCGGATCATCCCGCGCAGCGCCTTGATCTCGCGGGTCGACCAGCGCGCCTTGCTCAGGATCGTCCGGATCGTGGCCTGTGTCGCCGGGGTGCGTTCCGGAGGGTAAAAATAGCCTGCCTCGTCGAGCGAATCGTTGAGCTGGCCAATCAGCCCCTCGAGATCATTCATCGGTGCCGGCGGCTCTTCCTCCTTGGCGGTCGGCTGGGCGAGTTCTGCGCCGCGTGACCATTCGTAGGCGAGAAGAATGACGGCCTGAGCCAGGTTGAGGCTGCCGAATTGCGGATTGATCGGCACTGTGACGATCTTCGAAGCCAGCGCGACATCCTCGCTTTCGAGCCCGGAGCGTTCCGGACCGAACAGGATCGCGCTTCGCCCGCCCGCCGACCGAATTTCGCCAGCCATCTGTTCGGGGCCGACCACCGGCATGACGAGGTCGCGGCGGCGCACCGTCGACGCGTAGACTAGCGAACAATCGGCGATGGCGTCGGCCACGCTGTCGAACACTTCCGCCTTCTCGAGCACGATGTCGGCGCCGCTCGCTGCGGGGCCGGCCTCCGGGTTGGGCCAGCCATCGCGTGGCGTTACGAGGCGCATCTCGGTCAACCCGAAATTGAGCATGGCCCGCGCCGCCTTGCCGATGTTCTGGCCGAGCTGGGGGCGGACGAGGATGATGACCGGCGGCGGGGAGCCGCTCACAGCAGCTTGTCCTGGCCGGGCGGCACCGACTCGCGCTCGACCTTCTCGGCGAACTCGGCGAAATCGGACGGGTCGGAGAAGTCGCGGTAGATGCTGGCGAAGCGGATGTAAGCGACATGGTCGAGGGTCTTGAGACCGGCCATGACCGCCTCGCCGATCTGTGCGCTGCTGACCTCGTCGCCCTGCGTTTCCAGCTGGCGTTGGACGCCGCTGACGAACTGGTCGATCTTTTCCGGGCTGATGTCGCGCTTGCGGGTCGAATGGCCGATCGCGCGCTGCAGCTTCTCGCGGTCGAAGGGTTCGCGCTTCCCGTCGCTCTTCAATACGGTCAGCTCGCGCAGCTGCACGCGCTCGAACGTGGTGAAGCGCGCGCCGCAGCCCTCGCACTGGCGGCGGCGGCGGATCGACGTGCCGTCCTCGCTCGGTCGGCTGTCTTTGACCTGGCTATTGTCGTGGGCGCAGAACGGACAGCGCAAATCTCAATCCTGATAGATCGGGAAGCGGGCGCAGAGCGCGCGGACCCGGGCGTTGACGTCGGCTTCGACCGCCGCGTCGCCCGCGCTGCCATGCTTGGCCAGCGCGTCGAGAACATCCGCCACCATATCACCGATCTCGCGGAACTCCGCTTCGCCGAACCCACGCGTGGTTCCGGCGGGCGAGCCGACGCGGATGCCGCTGGTCTGCATCGGCGGCAGCGGGTCGAACGGGATGCCGTTCTTGTTGCAGGTGATGCCGGCGCGCTCCAGCGCCTCGTCGGCGTCCTTGCCGGTCACGCCCAGCGGACGAAGATCGACCAGCGCGAGGTGGGTGTCGGTCCCGCCCGCGACCAGGTCGGCACCGCGCTCCTTGAGGCGCGCGGCCAGCGCCTGGGCGTTGGCGATGACGGCCCTGGCGTAGGTCTTGAAGCCCGGTTCCAGCGCCTCGCCGAACGCCACGGCCTTGGCCGCGATGACATGCATCAGCGGGCCGCCCTGAAGGCCGGGGAACACCGCCGAATTGATCTTCTTGGCGATCGCCTCGTCATTGGTCAGCACCATTCCGCCGCGCGGGCCGCGCAGCGTCTTGTGAGTGGTGGTGGTGACGACATGGGCATGGCCGAACGGCGTCGGATGCTCGCCCGCGGCGACGAGACCGGCGAAATGGGCCATGTCTACCATCAGATAGGCGCCGACGCTGTCGGCGATCTCGCGGAATCGCTTGAAGTCGAGATGGCGCGGGTAGGCCGAACCTCCGGCGATGATCAGCTTGGGGCTGTGCTCCTTGGCCAACCGCTCGACCTCGTCGAAGTCGACCAGATGATCGTCCTCGCGCACGCCATACTGCACCGCGTTGAACCACTTGCCGGACTGCGCCGGCGGCGCGCCGTGGGTCAGGTGACCGCCGGCGGCAAGGCTCATGCCGAGAATGGTGTCGTTGGGCTTCAAGAGCGCCATCATCACCGCGCCATTGGCCTGCGCGCCCGAATGCGGCTGGACGTTGGCGAATCCGCAGTTGAACAGCTTCTTGGCCCGCTCGATCGCCAGCGTCTCGACCGCGTCGGACGGGGCGCAGCCCTGGTAATAGCGGCGGCCGGGATAGCCTTCCGCATATTTGTTGGTCAGCACCGAACCTTGCGCCTCGAGGACGGCGCGGCTGACGATATTTTCGGACGCGATCAGTTCGATCTGGGTCTGTTCGCGGGTCAGTTCCGACTTGATCGCGGCGGCGACATCGGGATCCGCGCTGCCGAGCGTCTCGGTGAAGAAACCGAGCGGCTGGACGTCGGTGAGGTCGGGGCGGTGGCCATCAGGCGGGTTCCGTCTCGGTTGAAGGGTTGGCAAGCTGTTCAACGCGGTGGGTATGTCGCCCACCTAGAAAATCGGTGTCGAGGAATGCGGTGACGCATGCCTTGGCCATCTCGGTCCCGATCAGGCGAGCTCCGAGCGCGATGGCGTTGCAGTCATTGTGCTGTCGGGCGAGGGTCGCCGACAGCGGCTCGGCGACCTGGGCGCAGCGGCAGGCGGGATTGCGGTTGGCGGCGATGGCGACGCCGATACCCGACCCGCACACCGTGATCCCGCGCTCGGCGCGGCCGTCGGCCAGCGCCTCCGCCATCAGGGCGCCGAAACGCGGATAATCGACGCTGTCATGGCTGTTCGTGCCAAGGTCGATCGGTTCGTGCCCGGCCTCGCGAACGAAGGCGACGAGCAGGTCTTTGAGGTCGACCCCGGCGTGGTCGGCGGTGAAGGCGATGCGCATGACGTCCGGATAGGCCAAGGCGCCGGGATTCGCCAGTGTGTGAAGGCCGTTCGGAGGCTTAAATTAGGCGGCGCGGACGTCCTGGAGCTCCAGCCGGTCCCAGATTTCGACCAGCGCGCTGGTGAGTTCGTCCATCATCGCTTCGCTGTGGTTGGGGCCGGGCGTGAAGCGCAGCCGTTCGGTCCCGCGGGGGACGGTCGGGAAGTTGATCGGCTGGACGTAGAGGCCGTATTCGGCGAGCAGGATGTCGCTGATCGCCTTGGCCTTGACCGGGCAACCGACCAGCAGCGGCACGATGTGCGTGACGCTTTCCATCAGCGGCAGCCCCGCCGCGACGAACTTGGCCTTCAGCATCGCCGCGCCGGCCTGCTGCGCCTCGCGCTCTTCGGCTGAGGCCTTGAGGTGGCGGACGCTGGCCAGCGCGCCGGCGACCAGCACCGGCGACAGCGAGGTCGTGAAGATGAAGCCCGGCGCATAGCTGCGGATGCAGTCGACGATCGTCCGGTCGGCCGCGACATAGCCGCCCATCACTCCGAACGCCTTGCCCAGCGTGCCTTCGATGATCGTCACCCGGTCCGCGACCGCGTCGCGTTCCGAAATGCCGCCGCCGCGCGCGCCGTACATGCCGACCGCATGGACTTCGTCGAGATAGGTGATGGCGCCATAGCGGTCGGCGAGATCGCAGATCTCAGCGATCGGCGCGACGTCGCCGTCCATCGAATAGACGCTTTCGAACGCGATCAGCTTGGGCGTTTCCGGCGCCTCGTCGCGCAGCAGCTGCTCGAGATGATCGAGGTCGTTGTGGCGGAAGACGCGCTTCTCGCAGCCCGAATTCTTGATCCCCGCGATCATCGACGCGTGGTTCAATTCGTCGGAGAAGATCACGCAGCCGGGCAGCAGCTTGCCGAGCGTCGACAGCGCCGCCTCGTTCGAGACATAGCCCGAGGTGAACAGCAGGGCGCTTTCCTTGCCGTGCAAATCGGCAAGCTCGGCCTCCAGGTCGACGTGGTAATGGGTGTTGCCGCCGATGTTGCGGGTGCCGCCCGAACCGGCGCCGACATCGTGCAGCGCTTCTTCCATCGCGGTGACGACCGCCGGGTGCTGGCCCATGCCGAGATAGTCGTTCGAACACCACACGGTGATCGGCTTCGGACCGTTGTGCCCGGCAAAGCAGCGCGCGTTGGGGTAGTTGCCCTTGGTGCGCAGGATGTCGATGAAGACGCGGTAGCGCCCCTCGTCATGGAGGCGATCAATCGCCGCCTTGAAGATCTTGTCGTAATCCACGGTGCTAGAACTTGTCCTCGCTCCCGCGCCCATTAACCTCGGGAAGCCGGAAAGGCCATTGCGAACGACTCGCAGCTAGATGCCTTCAATGACCGCCAGGCCAAAACCCTCCAGAGCCCGGTAAAGGGACGGGCGTGGCGGTGCAGTGAACACGGCTGTCCCCGGAGGCACCTGGTCGGGCCAGGGTTGGCCAGTGGTAAGGTGGGCAACCCGCCGGGCGATGCCCGGTCCGCCGTCGACCTGGGCGATGCCGGGGAAGGCGGCGGCGATCTCGTCCGCTAGCAGTGGGAAGTGGGTGCAGGCGAGGACCATGACGTCCATTCCTCCCGCTCCCGGCGCTTCCGTCATCTGCGCGATGGCGGCACGCACGGCGTCAACCGAAACCGCCTCGCCAGCGAGCTTGTCCTCGGCCAGCTGGACGAGCTCCGGGCTGCCATGGCGGATGACCGTGCAGTCGGCGGCGAACCGGGCGGCAAGGTCGTCGACGTAGGGCTGGCGAACCGTTGCGGGCGTTCCGAGGACACCAATTACCCTGCTTTTCGACTGTTCAGCGGCCGGCTTGATCGCCGGAACCGTACCGACAAGGGGAAGGTCAAGCGCGGCGCGGGCGTGATCGAGGGCAATGGTCGACGCGGTGTTGCAGGCGATGACTGCCAGGCGCGGGCGATACGCTTCGACCAGCCGGCGCAGCAGTTCAGGGACACGCTCGGCGATCTCGTCTTCGCTGCGCGTGCCGTAGGGAAAAGCGGCGCTGTCCGCGGCGTAGACGATCGGCGCCGTCGGCAGCAGCGCGCGGGTGGGGCCGAGCACGCTGAGGCCGCCCACGCCCGAATCGAAAAACAGCAGGGGCGCGGCCGGGTCCATGGCGGCCATGTGAAGAGCCATGGCTCCGCCCGCAAGCCCGGGCGGTTGCGGAGGTCTTTCGATCTGCTAACCCAAGGCCATGACCGGCACAGTCCTGATCGCGCTCGGCGTTGCTTATCTCCTTGGATCCATCCCGTTCGGGCTTCTGCTGACCCGCTTCAGCGGCAAGGGCGACATCCGCGCCATCGGATCGGGCAACATCGGAGCTACCAACGTCCTTCGCACCGGGTCGAAGGGCTGGCCGCGGCGACCCTGATCCTCGACGCGCTGAAGGGTGCGTTGGCGGTGTGGCTTGCGCAGCGCTTCTGGCCGGGCGGCGAATTGTACGCGGCGGCCGGCGTGCTGGTCGGGCATCTCTACCCAATCTGGCTTGGCTTTCGAGGCGGCAAGGGGGTCGCCACCTTCCTCGGGGTGCTGGTGCCGCTGCTGCCGATGGCGGCGCTGGTTTACGCCGTGGTGTGGATCGCGATGCTGCTGATCGTCAGAATCTCCTCGGTGTCCGGAATGACCGCTGCCGCGAGCGCGCCGGTGACCGCTGCGGTGCTTGGCGAACGGGCGCTGTTCCCGGCGCTGTTGGCCTTCGCCGTCCTGATCATCTGGCAGCATCGCGAGAATATCCGCCGGCTCGCTCGGGCCAGGAGCCGCGGGTCGGACGCCGCCCCGATTGAGCCACCCGACCGACCTCATCGACCGCCTGAGACTGATCCGCACCGCCGGGATCGGGCCGGTTGCCTATCGCCAGCTGATTGCCCGGTTTGGCGGTCCGTCGGCCGCCATCGACGCCATCCCCGATCTTGCCCGGCGTGGAGGCGGAGCGGCGCCGCGGATCTTCCCCCGCGCCGACGCGGAGCGGGAAGTCGAGCGCGTCGAGCGATTTGGCGCGCGATACCTGGCGATCGGGCAAGGTCTGTATCCGCGACGTCTCGCATCGCTTCCCGACGCGCCGCCGCTTGTGATCGTGAAGGGGCGGTTGGCCGTCCTCGACCAGCCGCCGGTCGCGATCGTCGGTGCTCGCAACGCCAGCGCTGCCGCCTGTCGCTTCGCGCGTACCCTGGCGTTCGAACTCGGCCGCGAGGGCGTGACGGTCGTGTCCGGACTTGCCCGCGGCATCGACACCGCCGCTCACGACGGCTCGCTCGACAGCGGAACGATCGGCGTCATCGCCGGCGGAATCGACGTCGTCTATCCGCCCGAGAACGAGGCGCGGCAGGCGGCGGTCGCTGAACGCGGACTGCTGATCGCCGAGATGCCGCCCGGCACCGAGCCGCGCGCACGCCACTTCCCGCACCGCAACCGGATCATCGCCGGGCTGGCTGACGGCACGGTCGTGGTCGAGGCCGCGCCGCGTTCCGGATCGCTCATCACTGCCCGGCTGGCCGGCGAGATGGGCCGCGAGGTGATGGCGGTCCCCGGCTCCCCGCTCGACAGCCGCGCGCAGGGCTGCAACCAGCTGATCCGCGAAGGCGCGACGCTGATCCAGGATGCGCGCGACGTCATCGAGCAGATCAGGCCCATCGCCGGCGTCGCCAGCCCCGTCTTCGACTTTGACCACGCCTCGCCGCCGCAGCCGGTCGACGCGCCCGACGATGTCCGCGCCCGGATCGAGGAGTTGCTCGGCGCGTCCGCCGTTCCGGTCGACGAGATCGTCCGATTGTCGGGTGCCGGGGCAGGAGACGTCCAGCTGGTCCTGCTGGAGATGGAGCTTGCCGGACGCCTCGACCGCCACGCCGGCGGCAAGGTCAGCCTGACCGCTTGACGGGCGCCCGAGCGGCCCGACAATCGCGCGTATACGTACGTAAGGAATGTCCGCTTGAAGCTTGTTGTCGTTGAATCGCCCGCGAAGGCGAAGACCATCGAGAAATATCTGGGCCCGGGTCACAAGGTGCTGGCCAGTTACGGCCACGTCCGCGACCTGCCGCCGAAGGACGGGTCGGTCGATCCCGACGACGGCTTCGCGATGGTCTGGGACAATTATCCCGACAAGGCGAAGCAGCTGAAAGCGATCAGCGACGCGGCCAAGGGCAGCGACACGCTGATCCTGGCCACTGACCCCGACCGCGAAGGCGAGGCGATCAGCTGGCATGTGCAGGAAGTGTTGAAGAAGAAGAAGGCTCTACCCGCGCACGTCGAGCGCGTAACCTTCAACGCCATCACCAAGTCTGCCGTTACCGAGGCGATGAAGCATCCGCGCGACCTCGATGAGGACCTGATCGACGCCTACAAGGCTCGCCGTGCGCTGGATTATCTCGTCGGCTTTACCCTATCGCCGATCCTGTGGCGCAAGCTGCCGGGCGCCAAGTCGGCCGGCCGAGTGCAGTCGGTGGCGCTTCGCCTGATCGTCGACCGCGAGCGCGAAATCGAGTTGTTCCGGGCGCAGGAATATTGGTCAGTCAGTGCGACCTTCGAGGCCGATGCGACGCCCTTCACAGCCCGGCTGGTCGCGTTGGACGGCAAGAAGCTCGATCGCCTCAGCATTGGTGACAAGGGCAGTGCCGACGCTGCGAAGCGAACGGTCGAGGAAGGGCGCTTCACCGTCCAGTCGGTCGAAACCAAGCCGCTGTCGCGCAACCCGCCGCCGCCGTTCACCACCTCGACCCTGCAGCAGGAAGCGGCGCGCAAGCTCGGCTTTGCCGCCAGCCACACTATGCGCCTCGCCCAGTCGCTCTACGAAGACGGCCTCATCACTTATATGCGGACCGACGGCGTCCAGATGGCGGAAGAGGCGATTTCGGCCGCCCGCCGGGCGGTGACCGACCGCTATGACGCCGGTTACGTCCCCGACAAGCCACGCTTCTATTCGACCAAGGCCAAGAATGCGCAGGAAGCGCACGAGGCGATCCGACCGACCGACTTCACGAAGGACCGCGCCGCGTCCGGCGATCACGCCCGTCTCTACGCGCTGATTTACAACCGGGCTCTGGCCAGCCAGATGGCGTCGGCGCGGCTGGAACGCACGACGGTCGAGCTGACCGACGGAGCGGGCCGGGCGACGTTGCGCGCAACCGGCCAGGTCGTGCTCTTCCCCGGCTATCTCGCGCTTTACGAAGAAGGGCAGGACGACAAGGCCGACGAGGATGGCGGCCGCATGCCGGCACTCCGGTCGGGCGATGCGCCGACCAAGACCGGGGTCGAGGCGACGCAGCACTTCACCCAGCCGCCGCCCCGCTATTCCGAAGCGTCGCTGGTCAAGCGCCTGGAAGAACTCGGCATCGGGCGGCCGTCGACCTATGCCGCGACGCTTCAGACGCTGAAGGATCGCGAATACGTCCGCCTCGACAAGCAGCGCTTCATTCCGGAGGAGAGCGGGCGGCTGGTGACGGCGTTCCTCGAGCGCTTCTTCGAACGCTACGTCAGCTTCGACTATACCGCCGAGCTGGAAGAGGGGCTCGACGACGTGTCGGGCGGGCGCCTCGGCTGGCAGCAGCTGCTCGACGCCTTCTGGCGCGACTTCAAGCCCAAGGCGGGCGAGGTGATGGAGCAGAAGCCCTCCGACGTTACCGCGGCGCTTGACGAATTCCTGTCGCCCTACCTGTTCCCGGACAAGGGCGACGGCAGCGACCCGCGGCTGTGTCCGCTGTGCGGGACGGGCAAGCTGGGCCTTCGCGGCGGCAAGTTCGGCGCGTTCGTCGCCTGCTCGAACTATCCCGAGTGCAAATACACCCGTCAGTTCGGCCAACCGGGCGGCGCCGAAGCGAGCGAGGGGCCGGCGGAACTCGGCAACGGCATCACGCTCAAGAGCGGTCGCTTCGGCCCCTACCTCGAACGAGGCGAGGGTGAGGAGATCCAACGCGCTTCCATTCCGAAGGATGTGCCGCAGGACGGCCTCACGCTTGAGATGGCGGAAAAGCTCTTGTCCCTGCCGCGCGAGATCGGTGCGCACCCGGAAACGGGGCAAATGATCAGTGCATCCATCGGACGTTACGGGCCATACCTGCTACATGATGGGAAGTACGCGCGGCTGTCGTCGACTGCGGAAGTATTCGACACCGGCATGAACGCGGCCGTCGCCAAGCTCGCCGATGCTGCTGCCGCCAAAGGGCAGCGCGGGGCGGCGCGCGGGAACCGCTGGCGGTGCTCGGTGCGCATCCGGAAAGCGGCAAGGAGTTGAAGGTGATGGACGGGCGCTATGGCCCTTACGTGACCGACGGTACGACGCACGCGACACTGCCCAAGTCTGCCGATCCCAAGGCGGTCACGCTCGACGAGGCCGTCGCGCTGGTCGATGCCAAGGCAGCGAAGGGGCCGGCCGCGAAGAAGGGCCGTCGAAAGGCGGCGCCGAAGAAAGCGGCGGCCAAGAAAAAGAAGGCTTAGTCGCCCTTCAGCCGGATGACGTAGACCGGGCCGATCTCAACCTGCTGCTTAGCAAGGCCGGTATGGATCGCGACCTCGCCGCCACCGGCCGGCAGGTCCATCGTCGCGGTCGTCCGCCACTGGAACAGTTTCCAGCCCGGCGCGAGGTGGATCGCCTCCTCGCCCCAGCCGGCATAGGGCGCCTTGTTAGACTGCATCCGCAGGCTGACGAGGCCGGTGCCGTTCGGTGTTTCCGCCGATTTCGCCCGGGCGAGGACCGCAACGAGCAGGCGATCGCCCTTCCGAACCGCGCCGGCGATCGGCGCGTTGGCGCCGGCATCATAGGGTTCTTTGCCGGCCTGGCTGACGGTCAGCAGGGTCGCCTGGCGCGTGTAGACGTCGGTCGTCGTCGTCTCGCTGGTCTGCGCGTTGCCATACGTTACCCATTGCCGGTTGGTCGGGACGTTGAGCAATTCGCCCTTGCCCTCCAGTTGCGGCGGCAGAGGGTCGCCCGTCGGTTTGACCGCATTGGGGGTCACCGTCATCGATCCTTCGACCACGTGCGCTTGCCCCAACTGCAAGGTCTGGCTGACGCTGGCCAACTGGAGTCCGACACCGGCATTGGCGGGTATGTCCATGGTTGCGCGCGCCGCGACCTCATAGGTCTTCCATTCTGGCCCGACGGTTACCGTGGTGTCGCCGAAGCCGTTGTAAGGCTCCTCGTTCCGGAAGAAGCGGACCAGGATCTTGCCCTGGCCATCGCTGGCGCTGCTCTTGACGGCTCGCGCCCAGAACCGAATGGCGTAGTCACGGCCTTTGACGATCGGTGCCGTCAGCAGGATGTTCGTTCCCGCGGCATAGGGTTGGCTGCCACGGCGAACCTTCACCTCGACCGCCGCACCGCCGCTGATGGGCACACCGGTGAGCGGCTTCACGGTGTAGTCCGACCCATAGTAGAGCCAGTCGAGACTGGCTGGATCGTTGATCACTCGTGGCGCCGACTGCGCTTGCACAATCTGCGGCGCAAATCCGACCGCCGCCAATGCCACCATCCACGCCCGGGTCGTCACGATGCTCTCCCCCTATGCCCTGACGCTAGACGACACCTTTTTCGGCCGCGCTTCCACAGGTTCGGCAGCCCGGATCGGCAGGAATACGTATGCGGCGCCACTCTCCGGACACGCCATCGAACAGGTGCAGCACCCCATCCTGGGCCGGCCCGATGCCTCCCAGACGGTTGATGGCAAGCAGCGCGGCGAAGCTTCCGACGGTCGCGGTTAGCGCGCCAAGGACTCCCAGTTCCGCGCAATTGTCGCAGTCGTCGGCATCGAAGGCATTGCCGACGAAACAGCGATAGCAGGGATGCGCAGAGAATAGTGCGACCTGGCCCTGGAACTGCACCGCCGCCGACGACAACAGCGGTACGCCCAGAATCACAGCGGCGTCGGAAGCGAGCAGCCGCGTCGCAAAATTGTCGGTGCCGTCGATGATCAGATCGTGGCCGCCGAGTGTGTCCGTTGCATTCTCGGTGGTCAGCCGCTGGCCGATGGCCGTCACCGTGACGTGGGGATTGCGGGCGAGGGCAAACGCCTTGGCCAACTCGGCCTTCGGCATTCCGACATCTTCGGTCCGGTAGAGTGGCTGCCGCTGGAGATTCGACAGATCCACCGTATCGCCATCGATAATCGTGAGGTTCCCCACTCCCGCCAACGCCAGCGCTGGAATGACGGCGGCGCCGATCCCGCCGGCGCCAATTACGGCGACCTTGGCGGCCTTGAGCCTTTGCTGACCGGTCCCGCCGAATTGCGGAAGGACGATGTGCCGGGCGTAGCGGTCGAGTTCGTCGTCGCTGAAGATCATTGGCCGGTCGAGCCGAAGCCTCCGTGGCCGCGGTGGGTGTCGTCGAGGTCATCAACCTCCTCGAAGGCCGCAAGGGTCACCGCAGCAGGAACCAGCTGCGCGATGCGTTCGCCGCGGCGGATCTCGAACGGATCGCTGCCATGGTTGATCATCAGCACCTTCAATTCGCCGCGGTAATCGCTGTCGATCGTCCCCGGCGTGTTCGGCACGGTCACGCCATGCTTGAAGGCGAGGCCGGAGCGGGGCCGGACCTGGATCTCGTAGCCTTCGGGAATGGCGACCCGGAATCCGGTCGCCACCGCGTGGCGCTGGCCCGGCTGAAGGTCGAGGTCCTCGGCCGCGACCACGTCCATCCCGGCCGCGCCCGGCGTCGCATAGCTTGGCAGAGGCAATCCCTCGCCATGCGGCAGGCGGCTGATCTGGATTCGAATGGTCATGCAAACTCCTGGCTGATGCGGTCGATGAGGCGGCCAGCGACGTCGGCTTTCGACGCTTCCGGCCAGTTGTCCGATCCGTCATCGGTAATGAGGTGAACTTGGTTGCGAGCACCGCCCATGACATCGCCCGAAACGTCGTTGGCCACGATCCAGTCCGCACCTTTCGTTTTGCGTTTCGTCGTAGCATTGGCGACTACGTCGTTCGTTTCAGCGGCAAAACCGATGAGCAAGGTCGGTCGATCAGGGTGGTTGGCAAGTGTCGCCAGAATATCCGGGTTGGGCGCGAATTGCAGCGCTGGTGGCCCGTCGGACTTCTTCAGCTTGATCGAACTGGGCTTGACCTTCCAGTCGGCTACCGCCGCCACCAGGATGGCGACGTCGGCAGGAAGCGCGGCCTCGACTGCCGCCAGCATTTGATCCGCCGTCCCGACGTCGATCCGCGCGACACCGGCAGGCGTGGGCAGGGAAACCGGACCGGCGATCAAGGTCACTCGTGCCCCGGCCATGGCGGCGGCTTCGGCGATGGCGAAACCTTGCTTGCCCGAGGAACGGTTGGCGATGACGCGCACCGGATCGATTGGCTCCTCGGTAGGTCCCGCGGTCACGAGGACGTGGCGGCCCGTCAGCCTGCCGCTACCGACATCGACCTTCGGGCGGTCAGACAGCATCGGCGCGATGCGGCGCAGGATGTCTTCCGGCTCGGGAAGGCGGCCCGGACCGTATTCACCGCAGGCCATTGGTCCTTCGTCGGGATCGAGCACGGTCACGCCGTCAGTTCGAAGCTGTGCGACGTTCCGTTGGGTCGCTGCGTGCTGCCACATGCGGACGTTCATCGCCGGAACGGCGACCACAGGCTTGTCGGTCGCGAGCAGCAAGGTAGTCGCCAGGTCGTTGGCGATCCCGGCGGCCATCCGCGCCAGCAAGTCGGCGCTAGCTGGGCAAACCAGCACCAGGTCAGCAGCACGGCTAAGCTGGATATGGCCCATCTCCGCCTCGTCCTTGAGGTCCCACAGCGACGTGTAGACCGGGCTCTCCGCAAGGGCGGCAAGGCTCATCGGCGTGACGAAATGCGCGCCGCCGTCGGTAAGGACAGGCGTCACCCCGTGGCCGGACTTGCGTAGCAGGCGGATAAGCTCGGCGGCCTTGTAAGCGGCAATGCCGCCACCGACGATCAGGAGGACGCGGCTCATGCCGGTTGCTGTGCCATGCCGCGGGCGGCGCGCACAAGCACGGCGATGGCCCGTGGCACGAAGGCGAGGCCGGCCAGCGACAGCGGCGCAATCAGCAACGCCCAGTAAAAGGTATCTGGACGCGCGAACAAGGCTAGCATCGCGCCGTAGCCCAGCATCATCAGCGCTACGCGTGCTGCCCAGCCCGTACGCACGGAGGCCCAGCCGAAGATCGACAGGATGATGGCGGCAAAAGCGAGGGCTTTCGGCAGGACCGTCGCGCTCGATACGGCCGAGAAAGCGGAAAGGGCAAAGCGGGGCCCTAGGAATGACTGCCAGCCGGGTGACGCCAGGTCGTCGGGCCGAACGACGGTGGCAACCATTCCAGCATGCCAAGTGAGATAGACGGCAAAAATGCCGAGAACGGCGGCCCATCCCGCCGCTTCGCGCCAGCATCGTTCGATAGTCGCCAGGCCCAGCATGACCAGGATCATTGGAAGGACCGTCTCGCGGACCATCAAGGCCAGGCCTCCCGCGATGATTGCCGCTGCGGCATGCCCGGGACGCCGCAGGCCGATCATGAGCGCCATCAGCAGCGCTGCCCAGCTTTCATGAAACAGGCCGGTGACAGGCTCGATTAGAGTCGCGGTTCCGCCGACCATCAGGATAAGCGCCGCTGCCCGCCCGCGCAACGGCAAGACGGGAATCAGCCGGATCCACCACACGACCAGAACGGCCAGAGCCAACAGGCCCTCGAGAACGACCATCACGGTTTCGCCCACCAGCCCATAGGCAGTGGCGTGCGTCGGCGCGCGGAATGTCACGAACGGCTTGAGCGGGTAGCTGCCCTTGCGAAGTTCATCGGCGGCAACGGGATAATAGGCCTCCCCGGCGGCGACCCGCGCGGTGATGTCGCGATACAGTTGCAGGTCTGACTGTTCGGCCTCGCTGGCGCGGACCTTGGGCTTCGGAGCATCTGGCGTTGGGGCAATGGCCACGAGGATTGCGACCGCGAGAGCGAGCAGGGTTGCGATGGCCGCGCCTCGGCCAAATCGATCGAACCGGGTCGGGAAGCTCCCGAGGTCAACCATCCTAGCCAAGGAGCCACGTCGCAGCAGCACCAGCCCCGGCGGCCAACAATAGCATCAGGGCCTGGCCCAGCGCGGGCGCGTTTCGACGATCTCAATTTCCGCTAGCGGCGGTGGCGGTGGAGCGGCGCCAGCGGGTGGATAAGCGGCGTCGATCCGCCGAATGAGGTCGGGAATCAGCTTGAAGGCGCGGACCGTGTCGATGATGCGGTCGGCGTAATAAGCTTCGGGTCCCAATTCCGAGCGAAGCCATTCCTTGAGGAACGGCTCGGCGGTTTCCCACATGTTGATGTCGGGATCGAGCGCGGTGGCGACGCCTTCTTCCATCACCATCGTCTTTTGCAGCAACAGGAGGTGCGGCTGCGTCGGCATGTCGAAATCGCGGGTGATCGAGAAAAGCCCGTCGAGCATTCGTCCGACGCTGATCTCCTTCACCGGAAGCCCGCGGATCGGCTCCCCGACCGCACGCAGCGCCGTCGCGAACTCGTCGACGTTGTGGTGCGACGGGACGTATTGCGCCTCGAAATGGATCTCGGCAACGCGGTCGTAATTGCCGGTGATCAGGCCATAGAGGATTTCCGCCAGCCACATCCGCGCACGACGGTCGATCCGCCCCATGATTCCGAAGTCGATCGCGGCGATCCGCCCATCGGGAAGGGCGAACAAATTCCCCTGGTGCAGGTCGGCATGGAAATAGCCGTCGATGACGGCCTGACGGAGGAAGGCGCGGACGAGGATTCCGGCCAGCGCCTTGGGGTCATGGCCGGCCTCGATCAGCCGCTCGCGGTCGCTGAGCTTGATGCCGTCGAGCCATTCCAGGGTCATCACCCGCCGCGCGGTGCGCCGCCAGTCGATCTCGGGGACGTGGAATCCCGGCTCGGCGACCATATTGTCGCGCAGTTCGGACGCGGACGCAGCCTCACGCTGGAGGTCAAGCTCGCGGCGGGTCCATTGCCGGAAGTGGGCGATGACCAGACGAGGGCGCAACCGCTCGGCCTCGCCGCCGAGCAACTCGACATGCGCCGCCGCCCATTCGTAGGTTTCCAGCGCGCGGGCGAACTCTTCTTCGATGCCTGGGCGAAGCACTTTCACGGCCACGGTCCGGCCTTCGGTCGTTACCGCGCGGTGGACCTGTGCGATTGACGCCGCCCCGACCGGCACCTCGTCGAATTGCGAATAGAGTGAGGACAGCGGCGCTTCGAGCGCTCGCTCAATCTCGCGCTTGATCGCGGGAAAGGGGGCGGGGGAAGCGAATCCTGGAGCTGGAGCAGGTTCGCGGCCGCTTCGTCGCCAACAAGGTCCGGGCGCGTCGCCAGCGCCTGTCCCAGCTTGATTGCCGCCGGTCCGATCGCCTGAAGCGCCGTGGCGTAGTCAGGGACATCCGGCTGGCGGGTGCCGAACCGCGCCACTCGAAGCAGTCGACGCACCGCGGGCGGCGTAAGCGGGTCCCGTTCGATCCCCCTCAGCGCCCCGTGGCGGGCGAGCGTCCGTCCCCACTTGAGGAGGCGCCAAAGATGCGTGACGGCTGCGGTCAAATCTTCCAGCCGCCATGAATTGCGACGAGCCCGCCAAGGATGGGCTCGACGCTCGCCGAGCGGAAGCCGGCGTCTTCGATCATCGCCTTGAATGCCGACATGCGTGGAAAGCGGCGGATCGATTCGACCAGGTAGCGGTAGCTGGCCTCGTCATTGGCGACCGCCTTGCCGATCTTCGGGATCAGATGCTCTGAATAGCGGTCGTAGATCTCTCCGAACCCGGGCCATTCGCTGGTCGAAAACTCGAGGCAATAGAAGCGTCCGCCGCGCTTGAGCACGCGGTGCGCCTCCCGCAAGGCGGACGGGATGTCGGTGACGTTCCGGATGCCGAAGGCAATCGTGTAAGCGTCGAACGAGGCGTCCGCGAAACTTAGTGTCTCGGCATTTTCGACCTGCCAGGTGAGGCCCTCGACACCCCGCTTCTTGGCGCGCTCCATGCCGACGCCGAGCATGTCGGCATTGATGTCGCTCACCGTGACCAGCGCGCCGCTCTTCGCCATTCGGAAGGCAATGTCGCCGGTGCCGCCGGCCATGTCGAGGATGTGCTCGCCGGCGCGGGGCGCGACCTTGGCGACGAAACGATCCTTCCACAGCCGATGCATCCCGCCCGACATGAGGTCGTTCATCAGGTCGTACTTTGATGCGACCGAACTGAACACGCCACCGACGCGGCGGGTCTTTTCCTCGCGGCTGACGAGTTCGTCGCCGAAACTGACTTGGTCCTGCATGAGCGCGGCTCTAGCTTGCTTCGCCGCGTTCGCAAACGATGGAGACGATGTGCCCGAACTTCCCGAAGTCGAAACCACGGTTCGCGGCTGGAGCGGGTGCTGAAAGGGGAGCGGCTGGTCCGCGTCGAACCGCGCCGCGCGGATTTGAGGCGCCCCATGCCGGTCGATCTTCGGCAGCGGCTGACCGGTGCGAGGGTGACCGGGATGGGGCGGCGGGCGAAGTATGGGCTGATCGAGACGGATCGCGGCGATACGCTGATTTTCCACCTTGGCATGTCCGGCCGCTGGCGAATCAATCCGTCGGAGATCGAAAAGCACGATCACCTGATCCTCGAGACGGCCGATGGTTGTACCGTAAGCCTCAACGACCCTCGTCGCTTCGGGTCGCTTGACCTGCTGACCACCGAGGAGGTGGCGGAATGGGCGCCATTCAAGGCGCTGGGTCCCGAACCGCTGGGTGGCTCGATCACGGCGCGGTGGTTGCGAGAGCGTTTCGCCGGACGGACTGCGGCGGTGAAATTGCTTCTTCTCGACCAGCGGATCGTCGCTGGGCTCGGCAACATTTACGTTTGCGAAGCGCTGTTCCGGGCGCGGATCGATCCGCGCAAGGCCGCCGGGAAGGTCGGCAAGCCAAAGCTGGAAGCCCTCGCGGGGCCATCCCTGCGGTCTTGGAGGACGCTATCCGCGCTGGTGGCTCGTCGCTTCGCGATTTCGCAGCGCCGGATGGCGAACTCGGCTATTTCTCGAAGCAGTTCGACGTTTACGGACGCGAGGGCGAGCCGTGCCGGGACGGCTGCGCCGGCAGGGTTCGGCGAATCGTCCAGGGCGGTCGATCCACCTTCTACTGCCCGTCGTGCCAGCGGTAGAGCGCGGCGGTTGACGCGAATCGCCCCTTTCGCTAGTGGAGCCGCACGCCGGCGCACCCCGTGTGGGGCGCGCCGCTTTTTCTTTGATCAGATAAGCATTTAGAGGTCACGCCCCATGGCGAACACACCGCAAGCCAAGAAGCGCATCCGTCGCAACGCCAACCGCGCCGCGATCAACGGCGCCCGCGTCAGCCGCATCCGCACCTTCATCAAGGCGGTCGAATCGGCACTCGCGGCCGGCAAGAAGGACGAAGCCGCTGAAGCGCTTAAGAAGGCGCAGCCGGAAATGGCGCGCGGTGTCGCTCGCGGCGTCATCCACAAGAACACGGCGTCGCGGAAGTTCTCGCGACTGACCAAGCGGGTCGCGTCGCTCTAAAACGGGACGCCTCGTATCATGGAAATGGGCCGTCGGAGCGATCCGGCGGCCCGTTTCATTTTGATGACTGAAAAAAGTCTAGGGTTTTCCGCGATTCGCACCGCGGGCTCTTTCGCGGTCCCCAGAAAACCGCAGAAAACTGCCAAATAAACGGTTTTCCGAGACTTTTTTGTGTCAAGACTGTTTATTTCGCGTTGATGAAATTTCTGCGCTTGAAAGCGGCGCTCCATCCTTTCAATACCGTCCTTCTGGCGGCGAGTCCGCAGCTGGGGCAAGGGACAACCAGATTCGTGCCGCGTCGATTCGATCGCGCGGAGATGATGGCTTGTGTCCGCGATTTGGGCAGGATGGAGGCGCGCGAAGGTGCAGGGCAGTCGGGACAATTTGGAAAGGACCGATGCTTCTGTCGCTGCGCCGCTCGAGGCCGCCTGGGAAACGATTCGTGCAGGACTTCGCCGTGATTGCGGTGCGCGGACCTTCGACGGCTGGCTAAAGCCTGCCGAGCTTGGCGAGTTCGACGGCGAATCGGGTGAACTCGATATCGTCATGCCTAGCCAGTTCATGGCGGATTGGGTCAGTTCTCATTTCGGCGATCGAATTCGCCTGGCGTGGCGCTCCACTCTTCCGGTTGTCCAGTCGGTCCGGATCATCGCCGCTGCCGACGGCCCGCGTCCGGCGCCGCTGCTGATCCTCGAGGAAATCCCGGCGCCGCCGCAGGCGCCGCCTGAGCGTGATCCGTCGGCGCCGAATTTCGACCCGCGCTATCGCTTCGAATCGTTCGTTATCGGCAAGGCCAACGAGGTTGCGGCGACCGCCGCCCGGACGCTGGCCAATGCCGACGCCATCGCGTTCAACCCGCTCTTCATCCACGGCGGCACCGGCCGCGGCAAGACGCACCTGCTGCACGCCATCGGCCAGGCTTTCTTGGAACGTCGTCCGACCGCCAAGGTCGTGTCGATGTCGGCCGAAAAGTTCATGGTCGAGTTCGTCCGCGCGCTCAAAGCCAACGACGTTATCAGCTTCAAGGGTCGCCTCCGGTCGGCTGATCTGCTGCTGATCGATGACGTCCAGTTCATCGCCGGCAAGGATTCGACGCAGGAAGAATTCTTTCATACGATGAACGAGATCATCACCGCGGGCCGCCGCCTGGTGATCACTTCCGACCGTGCCCCGCAGGACCTCGACGGCATCGCGCCGCGCATCCTGTCGCGCCTGTCGTGGGATTGGTTGCCGACATCAATCCGGCCGACTTCGAGCTTCGTCTGGCGATTATAGAATCGAAGCTGTCGACGCTTCCGGGTGTCGAGATGCCGCGCGCCGTGGTCGAGTTTCTCGCCCGCCGCCTGACCAGCTCGATCCGCGAACTCGAAGGCGCGCTCAACCGCATCGCCGCCTATGCGATGATGACCGGCCGGGCGATCGACGTCGCCTTCGTGGAAGAAGTGCTCGCCAACGTGCTTCGCGCCAACCAGCGCCGGATCTCGATTGACGAAATCCAGACCCAGGTCGCC
Organism: Sphingomonas rhizophila; assembly: GCF_014396585.1. GTDB lineage: Bacteria > Pseudomonadota > Alphaproteobacteria > Sphingomonadales > Sphingomonadaceae > Sphingomicrobium > Sphingomicrobium rhizophilum. Next base: position 1,222,666 of record NZ_CP060717.1, on the reverse strand, counting down.
GAGCATTATCGGATCCGCAAGGCGGAGATGACCTCGGCGCGCCGTGCCCGCGAAGTCGCGCGGCCGCGCCAGGTCGCGATGTACCTGTCCAAGCAACTGACACCCAAGTCGCTGCCCGACATCGGCCGCCGTTTTGGTGGGCGCGACCACACGACTGTGATCCATGCGGTCAAGCAGATTGAGCGGCTCCGGGCCGCCGACTCCGAACTGGACGCCGACATTCGACTGCTGACCCGCCAGCTCGAGGGCTGAGCCTCAGGGCAAGCGCAATGAAAAGGCCCGCCGGCGGACCGGCGGGCCTTTTTCTTCATTCAATTGCAAAGATCAGCGGGCCTTGCGGTGCGCCGGCACGGTGATCTTGATCACCTCGCCCGAACGGCCCGGGAAGCCGGTGAACATCGCTTCGACAAGGTTCGGTACGAGAACGCCGAGGTTGTCGGTTTGCGATCTTGCCTTGGCGTGGCCTTCGAACAGCGAGGCATTGTCGGCACGGCGAACGATCCGCATGTCGAGATTGCTCCGGTACACGGTGTATCGGGTAAGGCCGCCGCCGAACGCACTGTCCCAGCCATAATAGAAGGGCGAGCGCGGACCCCAGTAGCCGTAGCGCGAATAGTAAGGGCGACCCCAGTAGCCGGGCGCGTACATGCCGGGGTAGAACGGGTCCGTGTCATATTCGGTCGTCCCCTGATCGACGCCGTAATTGACCTCCACCAGCATCGTCGCCTGCGCTGGGGACGGTGCGGGCGCGTAGCCCTGCGCCGCCATCTGCTGGCTGATCAGGCCGGCGTAGCGCGAGAATTCGAGCCCGCCGGGTTACCTGGGCCCGGCACGACGTAGAAGCTCTGCCCCTGAGGTGCCGGCATCGCCTGGTAGCGGGACACCTGCGTGGGGAAGCCAGTCGCGCAACCCGACACGGCGATAGCGGAAACGCCGAGCGCAAACGCTGCGGCAAGCTTGGAAAGACGCATCACGGACATCCTGAATGAGAGGAGTTGTATAGCGCCGCATGGTAGTTGAAGCGTGCTGAATAGTCGATGAAGCGCGTCCGTCGCCCAAGCGACGTTGCGAGCGTCAGTGGCGAAGACCCATCGCCCGATACGCCTCGTCAACGAAAGGAGCGGCAAGCGCTGTCGCGCGCTGCGCGCCTTGGGCGAGGAAAGAGTCGATCGCCGCTTCGTCACGACGCAATTCTTCAAGGCGCTTACGAAGCGGTCCAAGTAACGCGACGAGCGCTTCGGTCAGGGCAGGCTTGAAGGCGCCGAACCCTTGTCCCGCGAACCGCTGCAGGACGGCGGCTTCGCTCTCGCCGGTCACCGCCGCCATGATCCCAACGAGGTTGCGCGCCTCGGGACGCGACGCGAGCAGCGCCGGATCTTCTGGCAGGGGTTCGGGATCGGTTTTCGCCTTGCGAATCTTCTGGGCGATGGCGTCATCGCTGTCGGTCAGGTGGATGCGGCTCTGTTCCGACGGATCGGACTTCGACATTTTCATCGAGCCGTCGCGAAGGCTCATCACCCGCGCCGCGACTCCGCCGCCGATGAACGGCTCCGGCGGCACCATGATGTCGCTGTCATAGTCGTTGTTGAACTTCACCGCGATGTCGCGAATGAGCTCGATATGCTGTTTCTGGTCTTCGCCGACGGGAACGTGCGTAGCCTGGTACAACAGGACGTCAGCGGCCTGGAGCACCGGATAGGTGTACAGGCCCACGCTGACACCCTCGCGGTTCTTGCCCGACTTGTCCTTGAACTGGGTCATGCGGTTGAGCCAGCCGACGCGGGCGACACACTGCAAAAGCCATGCGAGTTCCGCGTGGGCCGGCACCTGGCTTTGCGCGAACAGGGTCGACTTGGCCGGATCGATGCCGCTGGCAATCAGGGCGGCCGCCATTTCCCGGACGTTGGCGCGCAACTGGGCGGGCTCGACGTCAATGGTGATCGCGTGAAGGTCGGCGAGGAAAAACAGGCATTCGCATTCGTCCTGCATCCGCACCCAGCGCAGGATGGCGCCCAGCAGGTTGCCGAGATGAAGGCCACCCGTGGGCTGGATTCCCGACACCACGCGCATCTTGGGCTTAACCAGCGTCATTCGACGTCACTTTCGAGCGGCGGCGCAGCAGCGCCTTGATATCGTCCTTGTCCATTCCGCCGATCAGCCAGACGAGCGGGAAGTAGACCGCCATGCCGCTTCCGATCAGGGCACCGACACCGACCAAACGGTGACCCACCGATCCGGCGAAGAAACCGGACAGCGCGCCCTTCACCAGCAGCAGCACCGCGACCATCGCCGCGCCGGCAAGCAATTGCCGGGCAATGCGGCTGGCGAGCCACCCCTCGATCCGGAAATGACCGCGCCGGTGAAGGATTACGTAGAGGATGACACAGTTGAGCCAGCTGCAGATCGAAATCGCTGCGGCGAGTCCGTAGAGGCCGAAGGGCGGGATCAGCGCAAAGTTCAGCACGATATTCGCCGCAAGCACGAACAGCGCGGTCTTGACTGGCGTCGCCGTATCCTGCCGCGCGTAGAAACCGGGCGTGATGACCTTTACCAGCACGTAGGCGGGCAAGCCCGAGACGATGATTGCGAGGACGTTGGCGGTGGTCGCCGCGTCCTGGGCAGTGAACTTGCCGCCCTGGAACATGGCGGAAATCAGCGGGCCGGCCGCTGTGGCGAGGGCAAGGGCAGCGGGAAGGCACAGCAGCATCGCAAGCTCGGCAGCCTGGCCCTGCACCTTGGCGGCGCCCTTGGGATCGTTGGCTCCGACGAACTTGCTCACCTGGGGCAGGATGGCGGTGCCGAGCGCCGCGCCGATCACGCCCAGCGGCAGTTGGTTCAGGCGGTCAGCATAGTTCATGTAACTGACCGCGCCGGTCGGCAGGCGGGTCAGGAAGAAGGTGTCGATGAACTGGCTGACCTGATAAACGCCGGCGCCGAACGTCGCAGGAAGGACGACGCGGACGAACTGGCGGACGCCGGGCGTCATCCGCGGGCGCTTGAGTTTCAGCGAAACGCCGGCTCGTTTGGCCGCGAACCACAGCAATCCTATCTGAAGGAAGCCGCCGATTGTGACGCCAATCGCCAGCGCATAGGCGGTTCGCACGCCGCCCACCGGTACGAAGATCATCGCGCCCAACATCGCCAGGTTCAGGAGCGCGGGCGCGAAGGCGGCGGCGGTGAACTTCGTCAGCGAATTGAGGATGCCCGAGAACAGTGAGACCAGGCTGATGAGGAGCAGGTAGGGGAAGGTGATCCGGGTCAGGGCCACCGTCAGCCAATATTTGTCACCCTCATATCCCGATGCGATGGCGGCGACGAACAGCGGCATCGCCAGTTCGAACACCAGCGTGAACAGGAACAGCGTCGGGAGCAGGACGGCCAGCACTTCTTCCGAAAAGCGCTTGCCTTCATCCATTCCGCCTTCGCCGTGAAGGCGCTGGCTGAACAGCGGGACGAACCCGGCCGAAAAGGCGCCTTCGCCGAAGAGACGGCGGAAGGTGTTGGGAAGCCGGAAGGCGACCAGAAACGCATCGGCCGCCGCGCTGGCGCCCATGATGCGGCTCATCAGCATTTCGCGCGCGAAGCCCGCGATTCGGCTGACGAGAGTCAGCCCGCCGATCGTTCCGGTCGCCTTGACCAGGTTCATGCCGGTGGCGCTGCCCGCCTAGGCTTGTTCGGGAAGGCCGGTGTCACCCTGGGACGCGCCGGTTTCCTGGAGTGCGTCGGCCTGCGCCATGTAAGCCTGCGCGAAGTCGATGGGGTCGAGAAGGACCGGTGGGAAGCCGAGGTTCTGGACCTGTTCGGCGACGATCTGGCGCGCGAACGGGAACAGCATCCGCGGCGCTTCGATCAAAAGGAACGGCGGCAGCGCTTCGTCGGGCACGTTGCGAAGACCGAACAGGCCGGCGTAGGCCAGCTCGACGACGAAGTGGGTGCCCTGGTCCGATGTCGCCTTGAGGTTGATCTTGAGAACCGCCTCATGGACTTCTTCGTTGACCCGATTGACGAGGATGTTGAACTGCACGTCGATCTGCGGCTGGGCCTGCCACTGGAAGACGGCCGGCGCGCTCGGGTTTTCGACCGACATGTCCTTGATGTACTGCGCGATGGTCGCAATCTGCGGCATGTCATTGGGGTCGATGCCGCCATTGGCTTGGGGGATCGCGTCGGTCGGCTCGGTAACATCCTGATCGGACATGGCGTGGTCTTTCGCTCGATTTGAATTGAGATTTGGATCGGATTGCCACGAGTGTGCGGCCGCCCGACGGGTCGCCGCCGCGACTAGCAGCGCTCCCTTAGCGACGCAATGGGACGAGACGATCCGAGGCCCGGTTGGAGCGCTCTTTGAAACAAAGCGTTATCGCGCTTATGTTAGGGCACGGCAGTGATTTCCACGCCCGGATTTCCGCCGCGATACTTTGGAAGGCTTTTCGTTGACCGCAATCGTGATCCTAGCACTGGTCGCCCTGTTCATCGGATTGCGACTTTACGCCGTCCTCGGCGAGCGCACGGGGCATGAGGCGCCAATCATGAAACCGGCCGAAGCGGACAAGCGGGTCGAAGCGCCGGCCACAGCCGCGCCCGTCAAGGGAGCCGGCGCGACTCCGGCGGACATGGGTGATCTTGCCTATCTGCCGACCGCCGGCCCGGGCGTTCGCGCGCTTCTCGCCGCCGATCCAACGTTCGATGTCGCTCGTTTCCTCGAAGGGGCCAAGGCGGCCTACCGGCTGATCCTCGAGAGCTATTGGAAGGGCGATCTCGCTTCGATGCGCCCGCATGTCGACGACCACGTCTATGATACTTTCGCTAGCGCCGTGAAGGATCGCGACTCGAGCGGACTCAAGCTCGACAATCGCCTGGTCGCGGTAGAGCAAGCGGTCATCGCCGGGACCGAAGTCGACAAGGTCGAGGCGCTGGTGACGGTCCGCTTTGAAGCGGACATTGCCGCGGTCACTCGGAACGCCGAAGGCGAAGTCGTCGCCGGGTCGCTTAGCGACGCCGTCCAGACGCGCGACCTGTGGACGTTCCGCCGGTCGCTGGCGTCGAACGATCCCAACTGGCTGCTCGTCGAAACCGACGAAGAAGAATGATCGGTTTCGGTCGTGCGCTTGGCATTGCCGGCGCATTGTTTCTCGCAGGCTGCGTTTCCCGGCCCGCGCCGGTCGTCGTCCCGCCCGCCGTCCCGGCACCGACGCCCACGCCTCCGCCGGTAGCCGTTCCCGGCAACGCGTTGCTGCAAGGCATCGAACGGGTCGCCCCGCCGCCGGTCCTCGCTGGCGATGCCCAGCGGGCGCTGGAATCGTTCCGGCGTAGCTGCCCCGTCCTGTTGAAGCGCGAGGACAAGTCCGGGCTGACCAGGGCGGAAGATTGGAGTTCGCTGTGCGCCGATGCCGCCACGGTGACGCCAGTCGAGGCCGCTCGCTTCTTCCGCGATCGGTTTGCCTGGGTCCGGGTGGGCAAGGGCGAAGCGTTCGCCACCGGCTACTACGAACCTGAAATCGCCGGTTCGCGGACACGGCAACCGGGATTCGACGTGCCCATTTACGGAGTGCCGGCGGACCTCATTCGCTGCACCCGCGCCGACGGCGGCGAGGGCAGGGGACGGATTGACGAGACCGGCCAGTGCGTCCTCTATTTTGATCGGGGCAGATCGAAGACGGGGCCCTCGCAGGCCGCGGTTTGGAGATCGGCTGGGCAGCGGATCCCGTCGAGCTGTTCTTCCTCCACATCCAGGGCTCCGGGCGACTGCGCCTGCCCGATGGCGGCGTCATGCGCATCGGTTACGCCAGCCAGAATGGCCGCGAATATGTCGCGATCGGTAGGCTGCTCCGGGAACGGGCTCTGTTGCCACCCGGCGGCGCGACCATGGCCGGAATCGTCGAGTGGATCCGCACCCATCCTGAGGAAGGCCGCGCCCTTATGCGCGAGAATTTGAGTTACATCTTCTTCCGTGAATTGACCGGGGACGGACCACTGGGCGCGCTCGGTGTGGCAGTCCATCCGCGCGCCAGCGTCGCCGCCGACCCAAACTATGTTCCCCTCGGTGCGCCTGTCTTCCTGACGCTGGACCGCGCCGAGGCCAACGGCCTCTGGGTTGCCCAGGACACGGGCGGCGCGATCAAGGGGCCGAATCGCTTCGACACCTTCTGGGGCGCAGGCGTCGCGGCCGAGAAGACGGCGGGCGGGTTCGCAGGCAACGGCCAGGCGCTCATCCTTATCCCGCCGTCGGCCGCCGACCGTGCGCTCGCTAACCCCTGAGGAAGCTGCGCTGTGGGCGCGCGTTGCGGCGACCATCCGCCCGCTTTCCCGCGACGCCACTGATGTCGAACCGCCGAAGCCGGCCCCGCCAATCACCCCGGCACGAGCAACGCCTAGGCGACCTGCAACGGCCCCAAACCCGGGCTGCCGCCATCGCCGCCGCCTGTTCGCTTGGGAACCACCCTTGATGGCAGCTGGGACAAGCGCATCAAATCCGGTCAGGTCGTGCCCGACCGCACGCTCGATCTGCACGGCCATTCGCTCGATCGCGCGTGGTGGGCGCTGGATGAGGCGCTGGAACGGAGCATCGAGGCAGGTGACCGGGTGCTGCTGCTGATCACGGGGCATCAACGACGCGGGGAACCGCCAATCGAGCGCGGCCGCATTCGCGCCGCGGTCCACGACTGGCTGGCGGCTTCGCGTCACGCCGGGCGTATTGCCTCGGTTCGTGGAGCGCACCCCCGCCACGGGGGCGGAGGCAGCCTCTACATCGTCCTTCGCAAGGGCTGAATGCTCCATCATTTCTTAACCCCGTCCGTTTATCGCGAGAGGCTAACGCTGGATGCCGACGAGCGGGGCTGATTTTCGGGGCAATGACTGAGGGAACGACGCAAAAGGTCAGCAACGCGATCCTGTCGTGCATGGCGGGCTTCGCCTCGTTCCTGTTTTCCCTGGCCGCGTTCCTGTTCATCACCGAACTCGACGCCAAGATCGTCGCCTCGATCGTCGCCGGCGCCTTCTGCCTGCTGATCAGCTACGTCGCGTCGGAGAGGCCCAACAGCGAGAGCGCCCGGGCGCTGGCGGCGCTCGGCGATCGCCTGCTGGCGGTCGAGGACGGCGATTTCACCAGCGGTGCTCCGCCGATCGTCGCCCAGACGATGCCCAAGGTCGCGGCGGCGGTCGACAGCTTGTTCGCGGAAGTGCGCAGCTCGATCGAGAACGCCCACGCCCTCGGCATGTACGACCCCGTCACGTCGCTGCCCAACCGGCTGCACTTCCGCTCGGAAGCCGACAAACTGCTCAGCCAGATGGCCGACGGACAGATGGCGGCGATGCTCTTCCTCGACCTTGACCGGTTCAAGGCGGTGAACGACAGCCTCGGCCATGCCCGTGGGGACCAGCTGCTAACGATGGTCGCCAACCGGTTGCGTGTCGTCGTCACTGCCGAAATGGTCGAGGGCATTGCCCAACGGCCATTGCTGGCGCGATTGGCCGGCGATGAATTTACGATCTTCTTCCCGCAAATCGCCAGCGAGCGCGACGCGGAGCGCGTCGCGCGGCGGCTCGCGCTCGCCATCCGCGAACCGTTCGAGTTGCAGGGGCATAGCGTCGACATCGGGGCGTCGGTCGGAGTCGCTTTGTGCCCTGACCACGGAAGCTCCATCGAGACCCTGATGCGGGCGGCGGACATCGCGATGTACCGGGCCAAGTCGCGTGGCGGCAGCCAGTATTGCGTGTTCTCCAACGATCTGGCGCGTGAACACCAGAACCGGATCGAAGTCGAAAAGGCGCTCGGCGAGGCGGTCGAGCGTGGCGAGTTCGTTCTCGCGCTGCAGCCGCAGCTCAGCCTTGCGACCGGCGAAGTGACTGGCGCCGAGGCGCTGCTGCGCTGGAACCATCCGCGCGACGGCTTGCGCATGCCCAACAGCTTCATTCCGATTGCCGAGCAGACCGGCATCATCAACGAGATCGGCGAATGGGTGATCGCCGAGGTCGCGACCATGCTGGCCGAATGGCAGCGCGAGGGCGTCAGCGAGCGGCTGGCCTTCAACATCAGTCCCCGCCAGGTCGACCGCGCGGATTTCTTCGCCAATCTGCGCCAGACGATGGCCGAACATGGCGTCCCGCTGTCGATGCTGGAACTGGAGTTCACCGAGACCGCGGCGATGGAATGTTCCGCCCACGTACTCGCGGAAATCGCCGAGATGCGGCGGGGCGGGGCCAAGGTCGCCATCGACGATTTCGGCACCGGCTATTCCAACATCGCTCGGCTGCGTTCGATGCCGCTCGACCGGGTCAAGCTCGATCCGTCACTGATCGCCGATATCGAGACCAGCGAGCAGGCGCGCGTCGTTGTCCAGGCCGTCATCCAGCTGATCAAGGGCGTGGGCGCCGAGATCGTCGCCGAGGCGGTCGAGAATGTGGCGCAGGCGGATATCCTGCGGGCGATGGGCTGCGATACCGTGCAGGGCTATGTCTTTGCGCGGCCGATGTTCGAGGACGAATATCTCGAATGGACGCGCAATTCGCGGCGGGTCAACCGGTCGGTGGCGTAAGCGCCTTTTCGATGACCCGCGCGTAGATCCGGCTGAGCGCCCGGATATCCTCCACCGCCGCATGCTCGCCGACCTTGTGCATGGTCGCATTGGGCAGGCCGAAGTCCACCACCGGACACAGCTTGATCAGGAAGCGACCGTCGGAGGTGCCGCCGCTGGTCGATAGCGTTGGCTCGACGCCGACCTCTTCGCGAATCGACGAGACGACATGGTCGTAGAGAAGGCCCGGAGGCGTCAGGAAAGCCTCGCCCGAAATCAGTGCATTGACCGTGCCGTCGGGCGCGTGGCGTTTCACCACGTCGGTCACACGCATTACCAGGTCGTCACCCCGTTGGAGATTGTTGAAGCGGATGTTGAGGCGGGCGCTGGCCCGGCCGGGGATCAGATTGGTCGCGCCCGGCGGGGTCGCCACTTCCGTGAACTCGAGATTCGACGGGGGAAAAGCATCGGTGCCTTCGTCCAGCGTCCAGCCGTCGAGTTCCGCCACGATTCGCGCCAGCGTCCCGACCGGGTTGGTGGCGCGGTGGGGATAGGCGACGTGACCCTGATGGCCCGGTACGTCGATCCACATGTTGACCGAACCGCGCCGGCCGATCTTGATCGTGTCACCAAGCGCAGCCTCGCTGGTCGGTTCGCCGATCAGGATCATGTCGGGCCGGATGCCGCGTTCCTCCAGCCAGTCGATGATGGCGACCGTGCCGTGCGTCGCCGGGCCCTCCTCGTCACCGGTGATCAGCAACGAAAGCGATCCGGCGTCCTGCCGCGCGGGAATGGCGGCGACGAAGGCGGCGATTGCGCTTTTCATGTCGTTGGCGCCCCGACCGGTCAGCACCCCGTCTTCAATGACAGCGTCGTAGGGGTCGGTCGTCCATCCCTCGCCAGCCGGCACGACGTCGAGGTGCCCCGCAAAGCCGAAGTGCGGGCCACCGGATCCGCGCAGCGCGACCAGGTTCTCGACGGGGCCGTCCGGCGCCTCGCCCCGCACGAAACGATGGACGTCGAAGCCAAGCGGGCGAAGCGCCGCTTCAAGCACGTCGAATACCGCGCCGGTAGCGGGCGTCACGCTGGGACACGCGATCAACGCGCGCGCCAGTTCGACCGGATCGATGCTCATGCTAAGGCTGCAACATTGCTCATTCGCCTTCTCGTAACGGGGAACAAGGGATGCCGAAAGTCGATCTCAGCCAAATCGAGGAAATCAACCGCACGGGCTATCCGGCCCCGTTCGATGAACCGGTCGCCGGCCGCTGGCAGCGTCGATTGGCACCAGCGACAGGCCTGACTAAATTCGGCGCGTCCCGTGTTCGGCTGAAGCCCGGGGCCTGGTCCAGTCAGCGCCATTGGCACGAAGGCGAGGATGAAATGGTCATCATGCTGGAAGGCGAGGCAGTGCTGGTCGAGGACGAGGGCGAGACCCTGATGCGCGCCGGCGACATCGCCGCCTGGCCCGCGGGGATCGCCAACGGTCATCACCTCATCAACCGGGGCGCCAGGGATTGCGTGTTCGTTGCCATTGGCGCCGGGCCCCAGGAAGGCGGCGGGTACAGCGAAATCGACATGGTGTTCACGAAGGATGGGACCTACGCCCGCCGCGACGGAACGCCCTATGACGCCAGGCGACAACCTTAGTCGGCTGCAGGCTCCGCCTCATACTGCTCGATCACCCAGGGTTCTTCCTGCGCAAGCTCGATCCACTCGACGATGTCGGCGCGGTGGAGCACGGCGTTCATGTAGGTGGCGGCGAATGGCGGGACCGAGACGCCGTAGGTGACGAAGCGGGTAACGACCGGCGCGAACATGACATCGGTCGCGGTCCAATCGCCGAACAGATACTCGCCCGACCCGCCGAATCGGGCGCGAGCCTGCATCCACAGGGTCAGGATCCGGATGACGTCGGCCTCGACCTCGTCGGACAAGGGGGTCGAGCCGAAGTTCTTGCGGACGTTCATCGGCAATTCGCGACGAAGAGCCGAAAATCCCGAATGCATCTCGGCCGCCATCGAACGAGCCATGGCGCGTGCGGCATCGTCTTCGGGCCACATCCGTTCGCGTCCAACGCGATCGGCGCAAAATTCGATGATTGCCAAGCTGTCCCACACGACACAGTCGCCGTCCCACAGGATCGGAACCTTGCCGAGGGAGGGGGCGAATTCGTCACCTTCGCGGCGCTTCTCCCACGCCTCGTCGTAGAGTGGGACGACGAGTTCTTCGAATTCCAGCCCGGCGAGCTTCAGCGCGAGCCAGCCGCGCATCGACCAGCTGGAATAAGCACGGTTGCCGATGATCAACTTCATGGGACTTGCCTCTCCGCTCACGTCCGCGCCGCCTCCAGCACCGCGGTGCGAAGCTCGGCGATGCCGTCGCCGGTTTCGCTCGACGTCGGATAGAGAACGGGGTGGCAGGCGGGGTGTTTCGCGGACTCCGTGCGGATCGCGTCGAGCCGTTTCTCAAGCTCGGTCGGCTTCACCTTGTCGGCCTTGGTGATGACGAGGTTGTAGCTGACGGCCGCCTTGTCGAGCATGGTCATGACGTCGCGGTCGACGTCCTTCAGGCCGTGCCGCCCGTCGACCAGCACCAGCGTGCGCTTCAGTACCTGGCGCCCGCGAAGGTAATCGTTGATCAGGAAGCGCCAGCGCTTGACCATGTCCTTGGGCGCCTCGGCGAAGCCATAGCCGGGCATGTCGACCAGCCGAAACACCAGCGGGTTGCCGACGTCGAAGAAGTTGAGTTCCTGAGTCCGGCCCGGCGTGTTCGATGCCCGGGCCAGCTTGTTCCGATTGGTCAGCGCGTTGATCAGCGACGACTTGCCGACGTTGGACCGCCCGGCAAAGGCAATCTCCGGCGCATCGGGCGAAGGCAGGAACTGCAGGCCCGGCGCGGACTTCAGGAACTCGATCGGCCCCGAGAAGAGCTTGCGCGCTTCTTCGGCCAGGTCTTCGTCTGGGCGATCGGTCATTTCTTGATCGGCTTCGCGTCCAGGATGACCGTCCCGGCCTCCATGTCGTAGCGGTGGTACAGCCACTTCTGCTGGGCAATGGTCAGGATGTTGCTGACCACCCAGTATAGCTGAAGGCCCGCCGCGAACGGCGCCATGATGACCATCATCACCCACGGCATGATCCCGAACACCTGCTGCTGGACGGGGTCAAGCTGCGCGGGGTTGAGCTTGAACTGCATCCACATGGTGACGCCGAGCAGGATCGGCAGGACGCCGATCGCCAGTAGCGCAGGAGGCGTGAAGTCGAGCAAGCCGAAGAGATTGACCGGGGTAAGCGGATCGGGCGCGGAGAGGTCCTTGATCCATAGCGCGAACGGCTGGTGGCGCATTTCGACGCTGACCATCAGCACCTTGTAGAGCGCATAGAACACAGGGATCTGCAGCAGGATGGGAAGGCAGCCGGCGGCCGGGTTGATCTTCTCTTCCTGGTACAGCTTCAGCATCTCCTGCTGGAGCTTCGGCTTGTCGTCCTTGTGGCGCTCCTGGATCGCCTTCATCTTCGGCTGGACACGGCGCATGCCGGCCATCGACCGGAACTGGCGGTCGGCGATCGGGAACATGATCAATCGGACGATGAACGTCAGGCAGATGATGGCGACGCCGAAGTTGCCGGTGGCGTGGAACAACCACTGCAGCAGGCTGAAGATCGGCCGCATGAACCATTCGAACCAGCCCCAGTCGATCGACTTGCTGAGCTTGGTGATTCCGGCGGTTTCGTAGCGGTCGAGCCAGGTCTTTTCCTTGGCCCCGGCAAACAGTCGGGTTTCGCCCGTGACGGCCTGGCCGGGAGCGACGACGACCGGCGCACCGGCGTAGTCAGCCTGGTAGGCACCGCTTTCGCTCTTGCGGAAGCTGGCGGCGATCGGCGCATCGCCGGCGGGGACGAGCGCGGTCAGCCAGTATTTGTCGGTGAAGCCGAGCCAGCCACCGCGGCTATCGCGGGTCACGCCCGCCCGGTCTTCGTCCAGCGTCTCCCAGTCGGTGTCGTACGAAGCCTTGCCGCCAAGAAAGCTGATCGGCCCGACATGCATCGTCCAGGAGGTTGGATCGGCGCTCTTCTTGGCGCGGCTGGCCAGTCCGTACGGACGCACCGCGACAGCCCCGCTCCCCGCGTTGGCGACGCGCTGCTTGACCGTGAACAGGTAGCCTTCGTCGACCGAGACGATCAGCTGGAAGGTCTGGCCGGTCGGGTTGGTCCAACTGAGCGTGACCGGGGTGGCCGGCGTCAGCGTTGTCGAGCTGGCGGTCCACACCGTGTTCGCGTCCGGCACTGCAACGCCCTCGCCGGTCCAGCCGAAGCCGGCGAAATAGGCGTTGGGCGCACCGCCCGGCGACAGCAACCGGACAGGCGGCGAATCCTTGGCGAGACCTTCGCGCTGGCGAACGAGGACGAGGTCGTCGAAGCGCGCGCCCTTGAGGTCGATCGACCCGGCGAGGCTTGGCGTCTGGATGGTGACGCGCGGCGTTTCGCCCAGAACGGTGTCGCGGGCGCGAAGGGCGGCCGGCGATGCCGCGCCAGCGGGGCTGACGTTGGGCTGGGGCAGGGGCTTCACCTTCCCGTCTTCGACCTTGACCGTGCGCGGTCCGGCGGCTGGGAAGAAGCGTTCCGAAAGGGCGCTGCCGCCGAACAGCACGATGGCGATCAGCACCATCGCCAGCACCATATTCTTATTGTCGTTCACGTGGCGGACGTCCTTCGGTTCAGATCAGGGGACGGGATCGGGACCTTGCCCGCCCCAGGGGTGACAACGGCAGATCCGCTTGACCGCGAGCCAGCCGCCCTTGGCTGCCCCATAGCGTTCCAATGCGGTGATCGCATAGGCCGAACAGCTTGGCTGGAACCGGCACGATGGCGGCAGGATCCGGCTCGGGCCCTTCTGCCAGGCTTTAGAGATGAGGATGAGGGCGCGGGCAATCATGCCGCCACCTTTTTCAAGGCGCGTGCAAGTTCGCTGCGAAGCTGGGCAAAATCGCGCTCGATCCCACCGTCGCGGCCAATCATGACGTGATCTGCACCGGCAAGACCGCTTACCGGCAGCACTTCGCGGGCGAGGGCGCGAAAGCGGCGCTTCATCCGGTTGCGGACGACCGCGTTGCCGATCTTCTTGGTCACGGTGAAGCCGACGCGAATCGTCGGATCGTCGTCACCGCGTGGGCGGACGAGCAGGACGAAGCCGGGTGTCGGCGCGCGCCGGCCGCGATTGGCGGCCAGGAAATCGGCGCGCTTGGAAAGCGTGATTAGGCGCTGAGCTTCTTGCGGCCGCGCGCACGGCGGGCGTTCAGCACCTTGCGGCCGCCGACCGTCGCCATGCGGCTGCGGAACCCGTGCCGCCGCTTGCGGACCAGATTGCTCGGCTGGAAAGTGCGCTTCATCGCTCATGCCTTCAAATGTCTAAATGAAAAACGGCCGCGCGAGCGGCCTCCTGTTGGGGGCGCCGATAGATGGGAGGGGCGTTAAAGTCAACGCCGCTCGAGGGATTCGTTCGGCTCTTCTGCCAGTTTTTCCTCCTCGCGACGCGCCTTGGCGAGTTCCTCGCGTCGTTTGGCACTGGCACGGCGAAGCCCCCAGTCGGTCCAGCGTCCCGCTTTGGGCTGCCAGCGTTTGAACTTAACGTAGTGACGCTTTGCCCACATGCTTGACCGCAGGGTCAGGGCCAGTCCGGGCACGAAAACAAACAGGCCACCTGGGCCGGGGAGCGCGCCGATCGGGATCGCAGCAAGCATCAACACGATGCCGAGGATGAAGAAGAAGGTCTGGACCCCCGGCTTATCCTCGAATTGCCGCCATTGCTCGCGCGTCCACATAGGCTGCCATGTGGGACGAAAGCGGACGAGGAACAAGGGGCGCTTGCCAATCGCATTTCGGCGCGGCTAGCCTCGCGCTGCCGAGCCAGGGGGACAGTTGCACTGCGTTAGTTTGTTGCGTTTCGAGGCGCGCGCCTGATGGTCGCGACCGTCGCCACCGTGGCGTACCTTGGGCTCGAGGCCCGCTCCGTCGAAGTGCAGGTACAGCTCGCCGCGGGCTTGCCGGCCTTCGTCATTGATGCGGCACGTAAACTGCCGCTTCCGCCCATTGCAGAATAGGAAATTTGCTCGGACTAGAGGTTCAATTCGTTCGACTCGTGGAGGCCCAAATGGCTGTTCTTATTGGTAACTCGTTCAACGTTATGCCCGGTCAACGTGGGTTCGACCTCTTGACGAACCGCTGTGATTATTTCGAGATTGGTTCCTCTGCCGGAGAGGATGTTTGGCTCGAAGGCACGATGGCAGGGCCGGACGGTGACTTCATCTTCAATGGAAGGCTTTTCCACAGCGGCGGTAGCGCTGGAACCATCATTGACGGTTTCCCGAAGGCAGTTCCGGACGGATGGACAAAAAGGCCCTCGCAACACTGCGAGGGATACGACCTCGTCGATAAGAATGGCGAGGTCATTTTTGGCTATCGCGTCAGCGAGGATGGCATCTGCGAGGTCAATGTCTCACTTTACCGTGGCGACGGTGAAATTGCAGCGACCGGAGGACAGGGCGGATTGGTAACGAATGGTGTGCCCGTTCGATTGGGCCGCCACGGGATTGTCATCTCGGATTCCAAGGCGACTAAGGCCAATCCGACGGAGTCAGCCGAAGGCTAAATCAGCGCGCAAGGAAGGGTTTGACCGCGAATGAGCGACAAGAACCGGCCTTCGGGAAAGTCGCCACGCGGCGCTATCGAGCAGGCCGTGGAGGCCGTGGCGCGTAACATTCAAGCGCGTGACGACCTTACGCGAAGCCTGACTCACAATCTTGAGGCTCGGCCAGTTACGGCTTCCCCTCTAGAGATTAGCGTGGCTAGCTTGGGGACGGCAACGCAACCTATTCCGCCCGCGCGCGCCTTCGCTCCTGAAGCGACCGCAATGAATGGTAGTGTAGAGGCCAACCGGCCTTCACGTGTCCGACAGGCGCCAACATGGCCGCAAGGCCTCAGCAACCGGCGAGCCGTCGAACGCCTTCGCTCGATGATGGTGAATGTCGCTGAAGGCCAGCGCAGTATTTCCGATGACCGCCAGTATCAAACCCTTCGAACAATCTACATGCGACAGCGCCGTTTGACTGCGGTCGGTCCGGAATTGGTCAAAACTCACCCAACGTTGAATTCGTTGGCGGCGTATTTTCGCGCAAACAGCGACCGAAAAGCGCGCGTGGTTGAAATCATGGATGACTTCTCACCGCTGATGGAGTTGCTGACCCCATCCAAGGCCGAAGGTCATGAATCGTCTGCGTGGACGGGGCGAGAAGATATCGCACAGCAAGCGCGTGGTGTTCGAACAATGAGCGTCGCGATTGTCCGGGCGCTCGATGTCCTCATCGAAGATGAAGAGCGTCGCCACCACAACGGCGGTCCGGTTGAACCTGCCGAGGAAGCAGCGCTCGATGCCCTGAAGCAGCTTAGAGATGCTCTGAACGACCTTATCAGTTCGATTGAGGCAGAGTTACCGTGGCAGCCGAAACTGCAAAAGCTCAAGCAACTCGGCCAAACAGCCGGAAGCATTGTGATGGCGGAAATCATCAGTGTCGGCAAAACGGTGCCTCCGGTCGCCTCCACAACCGCCATCACCGCACTCGTTGCGCTCATCTGTCATTGGTTCGGGAGTGGTGAGACCCTTACGGCTGGGATAGCCGCGACAAGTGGCGGAAGCGTCATTACGGCGCGGGCACTGAACTCGAAAAATACCCGAAAATGACAGGTTTGTCCGGACTGCCAACAAAGCTATCTCCGTGAAAAGCTAAGGATAGCAGTCACTTAGAAAATTTTTGACCTGCTGCTCTGCTTTGGTCATCGTCGGACTTCCGGACAAGGCGGTTGCCGAAAGTCGCGAGCGCGTCCGCGCCGCGCTGAACGCCATCGGCCTCGCGCTCCCGCCCAAGCGGATCACGGTCAACCTGTCGCCCGCGGACTTGCCCAAGGAAGGGTCGCATTTCGACCTTCCGATCGCGCTGGGACTGCTCGCCGCGATTGGCGCCGCCGATGCCGAGGCTTTGTCGCACTATGTGGCGGTCGGGGAATTGGGTCTGGATGGGCGCATCGCCGCCTCGCCTGGCGTACTTCTGGCGGCGCTCCACGCATCGACCCGCGACATGGGCCTGATCTGCCCCGCCGCGCAGGGACCGGAAGCGGCGTGGGCCGGAAAATTCGACCTCATCGCCGCGCCGGACCTTCTCGCGTTGCTGGCGCATCTGAAGGGAACGCAGCCACTCCCGGCACCGCAGCCCGGCGAAGCCGAGACGAGTCGCGGCGGTCCGGACCTGGCGCAGATCAAGGGTCAGGAAGTGGCCAAGCGCGCGCTGGAGATCGCGGCGGCCGGCGGACACAATCTGCTGATGTCCGGACCGCCGGGGGCGGGCAAGTCATTGTTGGCGTCGTGCCTGCCCTCGATCCTGCCGCCGCTCGACCCGGCCGAAGCGCTGGAAGTGTCGATGGTCGCCAGCGTGGCCGGAGAGCTTGAGGGAGGCCGCCTGCGGCGGCGACGGCCCTTCCGAAGTCCGCATCACAGCGCCTCGATGCCGGCACTGGTGGGAGGCGGGCTCAAGGTCCGCCCAGGCGAGATCAGCCTCGCTCACCTCGGCGTGCTGTTCCTCGACGAACTTCCCGAATTCCAGCGCGGCGTGCTGGATTCGCTTCGCCAACCGCTCGAAACGGGAACCGTCAGCGTCGCCCGGGCCAACATGCACGTAACCTTTCCGGCGCGCGTGCAGTTGATTGCGGCAATGAACCCCTGCCGCTGCGGTCACCTTGGCGATCCGTCGCTGGCCTGCGCCCGCGCGCCGCGCTGCGCCGCCGATTACCAGGCGAAGGTTTCCGGACCCCTGCTCGACCGCATCGACCTTCACGTCGAAGTAGCGGCGGTCAGCGCCGCCGACCTCACCTTGCCGCCCCCCGCCGAGGGGAGCGAGCAGGTTTCGCACCGGGTTGCCGCCGCGCGTCACGTCCAGCGCCAGCGCTACGATGGGGAGGGGGCGCGGACCAACGCCGAGGCGGACGGCGAACTGCTCGACCGCGTCGCAACGCCGGATGAATCTGGACGCAAGCTTCTGGCCGATGCTGCCGCGGCGATGCGATTGAGTGCGCGTGGCTATCACCGGGTGCTTCGGGTCGCCCGGACGATTGCCGACCTGGCCGGCGCGCAGGACGTCGGCCGCATCCATGTTGCCGAAGCGCTCAGCTATCGCAGGCAGGCACCGCGAAACTAGCCGGTCCGTCCTTACGCTTTGTTAGTCACGCGCTGCTAGGAGCGACGCCGACTGGACGGCGTATCGTCCAAGAGGGGGTCATCATGTTCGAACAAGTTCTGTCGACACTCAAGAAGTTCGCCGATTTCAAGGGTCGCGCGTCGCGCCAGGAATTCTGGACCTTCTTCGCCTTCGTCGTCCTCGCCACCGCCGTCATCCGGTTGGTCGATTCGATGTTCTTCCGCAGCGGCATGATGCCGGGACCCCTGTCCGGGTTGTGCAGCCTGCTGCTGTTCATCCCGCAGGTTGCCGTGACGGTACGCCGTCTGCATGACGTCAACGAGAGCGGCAAGGAACTGGTCGTTCCACTGGTGATGCTGGTTGCCATGCCGCTGGTCGCCTACGCAGCGATGAGCGGCATTATCGGCAAGATCATCATCCTCGGCTATTCGGGCATCCTGTTGCTGGTGTTCGCGGGGCTGCTGTCGTCGCTGATCAAGAAGGGCAGCAACATTCCGAACAAGTACGGAGCGGCGCCGACCGCTTTCACCTTCGGCAAGGCCTGACGGCTGCTTCTGGCGAGGGGACGTCAGCCCCGCGCCAAGACTTTCCATTTTCCTGGCAGTTGGCGCCGTCACCGCCGCGTTAAGGGTGCGGGCGGCGTTCCGGAAGGCGTGAAATAACGCTCGCGAATCCTCGCCTCGTCCAGTTCGACCGCGACAAGCCGTTGCGGAGCTTGCCATGACATTTCTTTGGGGATCGACCGCCAGACATCATGGTCCGTCTTGCCCAGCGTCCCTGTCATGCTAAGGGCGTACCCGTGTGCCCCCGTGGCGGAATGGTAGACGCGCTCGACTCAAAATCGAGTGTCGAAAGACGTGTCCGTTCGAGTCGGACCGGGGGTACCAACCGAAAATCCTGCATCTTCGCCGTCTTTGCAGCGTCGCCGGCGCTGGTATGGTCGACGCACGGAGGTGCGCGTGACCGGGGGAAACGATGATTCGCAGGTGCTGACGCACGAGCAGGAAGCGCTGCAAATCAAGCGCGTCCGCCTGCTGGCCTCGCTCACCCTGCTTGGCGGGGTCGGGCTTGTGCTCGCATTGCCGTTCGCCCTTCGCGCGGGCGCGGAATTCTTCCTGCCGGTCACCGCCGCCCTGGTCATCGCCATTGCGCTGGTGCCGATGCTGGAATGGTTCGAACGGCGCGGCGTGCCGGCCAAGCTGGCGGCCGCTTTGTGCGTCATTATTTTCCTGCTCGTGGCCTTTTTCGCCGTCGCGTCGATCGTCCTGCCGGCGATCGACTGGGTCGCCCTGATCCCACAGCGCATCGAGCGGGTGCAAAACGCACTCAGCCCGATTGTCGATCTCTACTCCAGCCTGCAAAAGTTCATCGACCGGACGGTGTCGCAGATCGCCACCAGCACGCCCAAGTCGCGCACGGTGACCCTGGAACAGCCCAATTCGATGCTGGACCTTATCACGACCAGCGCGCCGCACGCGGCGATCCAGCTCTTCTTCGCGCTCCTAGTGATCTATTTCTTCCTTGCCGGCTGGACCGGCATGCGCAAGCGCACCATCGTCAGTCGGGGCAGCTTCGAAGGGGCGCTGACCACCGCACGCGTCATCCAGCAGGTGGTCGACGCCACCTCGACCTACATCGGCACGATTACGCTTATCAACGTGTCCCTGGGGGCGCTGACCGCGCTTGTCTTGTGGTGGCTGGGAATGGATTCGCCGCTGATGTGGGGCGGCATCGTCGCCGTCCTGAACTACATCCCCTACCTCGGGCCGATCGCGTCGGTGATCCTGCTTGGCCTGGGCGGCTTGATGACCTTCACCGATCCCTGGGCGGCGCTGCTGCCGCCGTCGATCTTCCTCGCGTTTCACATGGTCGAGGCCAATGCGATCACGCCGATGATCGTGGGCAAGCGGCTGGAGATCAATCCGCTGCTGATCCTCGTCTCGCTCTCCTTTTGGGCGTGGGTGTGGGGGACAACCGGGGCGCTGCTGGCGGTCCCGCTGCTGATCATCTTCAAGACGATCTTCGCCGCCGCAGGCACGCCGGACATCGCCGGATTCCTGTTCGAGGACGGCACATTGACCCATGTGGGAGATGACGAAGAAAAAGACGCCTGACCTTGTTGACAGCTTGGGGGGCCTGACCTAGTTGGCCGCCCACCGCCAGAACGCGGGTGTAGCTCAGTTGGTTAGAGCGCCGGCCTGTCACGCCGGAGGTCGCGGGTTCGAGCCCCGTCACTCGCGCCATTTTCCATCATGAAAATAGGTGCTTGACCGCCCCGCTTTACGAAGCGGGCGTGTCGTTCGCTTTCGGAGTCTTGCCGAACGCCGGCTCCGACGAGGCTTCGCCCGCGCCATCGAGCGCATAGCGAAGGTTGTCTGATGCTGAGACGCGCTCGGCATAGGGGACGACCTTCACTTTCTCGACAGCCTCGCGGGCCTGCGGGCTGAAGTGAGCCTTGACGCGGCCGCCGGTCGCCGCGGTGACCTTGACCCCATCGAGCTTATCGAGCTCCCCGGCACCCTTGCCAGCCGCTAACAGCGGCTTGGGTACGACGTGCGGGACGGCGAGCGCGGCGGCGCGGAGCGCGCGCGCACTGGCCTCTCGGCCGCTGTAACGCTGCGTGAAGGCCTGCGGCTGCCCCCAATTCCCCGACCAGCGGTAGAACAAGTGGGCGCCGACAACCTGGGTCTTGACCAGGCTGCTCGCCCAGTAGGGGACGACGTAGTTGGCGTGATAATGCGTGGCATTGCCGACCGGCGCGTAGACGGCACCGCCCAGCATGGCGCGGGCGTTGGCGCGGGCGCGGTCCCACGCCCCGATCCTGGGCGTGCGGTTCAGCGATCCGTCGCAGGTGAAGGTGAACTGGCAGCCCGACTGTCGCGTCGATCCTTCGTAGACGACACCGCACACACTGCTGGGGAAGGCGGCATGGCGCACGCGATTGAGAACGACCTGAGCCACGGCACGCTGGCCTTCGTCGCTCTCTTGGCCGGCCTCGTAGTAGATCGCGCTGGTCAGGCACTCGAGTGCCTCAGCGCGCGCCGAAGCGCTCGCGTTACCGAGTGAAAAAGGGGCAGCGGCTCCCGCTGCGGCCTGCGACACGGGTATCCGGGCATTCATCGCCAGCGCCGCGGCGGGGTCGAGGTCACGGATCGCAGTGGCCGGCGCGGCCGCCGGTGCAGGCTGCGAAGCCTGCTGCGCGGCGGTGACGGGCTCCGCGAACTTGCCCAACGTCGGCATGGCATCGACGGCGCTGCCCAGTGCCGCGACGGCGATCGCCGACAGCAAGACGGCCGCGGCGGTTTCGCGCGGACGGTCTTGCCAGGGCCAAACGGCCTTCAAGGAGAGTGCGGTGTTCATGCGGAGAAGGTGATGTAGGTTGCCAATACAGCCTGTTCAATGAACCTTCGACGAACGGTGCGTTGTGGGCGGTTATTCCGGATTAGCGGCGGAATTGCCCGGTCTCCATCCATCGAAGCACCGGACGTAGCGGTAACACCCAGGCAATTCCCGCGACGAGGTAGAACAGCGCCTGCGCCAGTACCGGCCATGACGAGACGGTGCCGGACAGCGACGCCACCGCCACCGACCACATTGTGATCAGTGCAAGAATCCCGAAAATTCCGGCCGTCTTACGCCAACTCGGTTCGATCATCGAAACCACTCCAGGCCGTCAGGCGAGGCGAATCCGTCCAGCGGCACGTCCCAGGGGTCATGGGGCAGAGTCTCCATCACGCGCTGCATTTGCCAGCCGATCCCGATCAGTCTTGCACCCGCCGTCCGAAGCGCCGGCAGCGCGCGGTCATAGTGGCCGCCTCCCTGGCCCATGCGATGGCCGACTCGGTCGATGGCGAGGAGGGGGATAAGCAGCAGGTCAGGCCTGACCTCGTCCCGGACGACTGAGCGATGGCATAGGGGCCGATCCCGTCGGCAGGGCCAGTGCGGAACAGCATCGGTTCGCCGTGGCCTGCGAAGGCGGGCAGTGCGATCGTCGCACCGAGCTGTTCGGCAAGGTGAAGCGCTGGCGCTGGGTCGATTTCGCTGCCAACCGTGTGATAGCCGCCGACGACCGTTGCCTTTTCGAGCAGGGGGCGGAGTACCTGCGACAAGTCGGCAGAGGCCTGTAGCCGCATCCCAGGCGAAAGCGTCGCGACAAACTCACGCCGGGCTTGGCGGAGCGCCGCACGGCGCAACTGCTTCTCGCTCAGGGAGGGTGACGGGACCACCATGGCCGTTTGCCTTAATATCCTCTGACGCCACAAACGTCAGGTGGGGACCAAATAACCCGGGCCAGGGCCCGGACAGGGTCAGCCCCCTAGGATCAGTAATCGCCTCAGGGATGTTAGTAGCTCGTACGAGGCAGTACCCGTCGAACCCTATCTAGGCGCCCACCGCGCCCTGCTCAAGGGTGTCGGCTAACGATTCGAGCCGTTCGGCGATCCGTTCGGCGCGCTGGATGAGGGCGGGGTCGGGCCCGGTGTCGACCAGTTCCTGCCGTCCGTCGACGATCTGGTCGGCCAGCAACAGCGACGCGAACAGCAGTTGCCGCGATTCGCTGAGGGTTCCCAGGCCGGCGATCGCCTCCCGGCTCTTGGCGTCGACCAGGGCGCCGGCCGCGCGGAGGTTTTCTTCCTCACCCGCGCGGCAGGCGACGCGATAGGGACGGCCGGCGATGGTCAGTTCCACCTCGGCCATCAGCCGTGGACCCCTGCCTGGCGGATGATGTCGTCAAGCTCGCCGACGATGGCGGCAACCTTCGATCGAAGAACCTCGTCGCGGCCGCTGCCCTCGCGACGGCCGGACAGGGAGCGCTCGATGCGAAGCAAGGCTCGCTCCGTGCGGTCGAGGGCAGCGTCGAGGGACGAGGTGCTCATCGTGTCAAGGCGTAGGCAAAGTGAAAGCGCGGGGCAAGCAGTGTGCGAGGTTGACGCCCCGCGCGCCCTCGACAATAGGCACCAAACCATCGGCCAGCCGAAGTTTCTTCATCCGGCCGACCCTTGGGGAGAATCCATGCCGACGCAACGCCGACTCGCGAACGCCATCCGTGCCTTGGCGATGGACGCGGTCGAGGCGGCCAATAGCGGCCACCCGGGCATGCCGATGGGGATGGCGGACGCCGCTACCGCGCTGTTCACACGTCATCTGAAGTACGACCCGGCCGATCCGAAGTGGCCGGATCGCGATCGTTTTGTCCTGTCGGCCGGCCACGGGTCGATGCTGATCTACGCGCTGCTGCATCTGACCGGCTATGCGCGCCCGACGATCGAGGACATCCGCAACTTCCGCCAGCTCGGCAGCCCCTGCGCCGGCCACCCGGAGAATTTCGAACTTCCCGGCATCGAGTGCACCACCGGCCCGCTGGGGCAGGGCCTGGCGATGGCGGTCGGCATGGCGATCGCCGAGCGTCACCTTAATGCGGTCTATGGCGACGACCTCGTCGACCACCGCACGTGGGTCATCGCCGGCGACGGTTGCCTGATGGAAGGCATCAACCACGAGGCGATGGGCCTTGCCGGGCATCTGAAGCTCGGGCGCCTGATCGTGCTGTGGGACGACAATCGCATCACCATCGACGGCTCGACCGATCTCAGCCGCAAGGAAGACGTCTGCGCCCGGCACGAGGCGATGGGCTGGCATACCGTCGAATGCGACGGCATGGACAGCGCCAAGGTATCGAAGGCGATCGAAGAGGCGATTGCCGACGAGCGGCCGAGCCTGATCCGCTGCCGCACCATCATCGGCTATGGCGCTCCCAACAAGCAGGGCACCGCCGCGACCCATGGGTCGCCACTGGGCGCCGACGAAGTGGCGGCAGCGCGCAAGGAACTCGGCTGGAACCTCGCGCCGTTCGAAATTCCCGACGATGTCGCCAAGGCCTGGAAAGAGGCCGGATCGCGCGGCTCAAGCGTTCGAGCCGACTGGGAAAAGCGGCTCGCAAGCCACGAAAAGGGCAAGGAATTCACTGCCCGCCAGGCTGGCGTTTGTGATGATGGCTGGCTGAAGCCCTATCTCGACAAGTTGATCGCCGAACCGGCCAAGGTCGCGACGCGCAAGGCGAGCGAGATGGCGCTGGAGGCGATCAACGCCGCGCTGCCGAGCACCATCGGCGGGTCGGCGGACCTGACGGGATCGAACAACACCAAGACCAAGGCGATGCAGCCGCTTGACGCCGGGAACTACGCCGGTCGCTACATCTACTACGGCATCCGCGAATTCGGCATGGCTGCGGCGATGAACGGCATGGCGCTGCACGGCGGCGTGCTGCCCTACGGCGGCACCTTCCTGGTCTTCAGCGACTATAGCCGCGCGGCGATCCGGCTGGGCGCGCTGCAGACCGCCAAGGTTGTCCATGTCATGACGCACGATTCGATCGGGCTCGGCGAGGACGGACCCACGCACCAGCCGATCGAGCATCTGCAGAGCCTGCGGGTCATCCCCGGCCTCCACGTCTATCGCCCGGCCGACACGGTTGAGACTGCGGAGTGTTGGGCAGCGGCGCTTGCCAATGACGGGCCGTCGTTGCTGGCTCTGTCGCGCCAGAACCTGCCGCAGGTGCGGACCAAGGCAGAGGGCGAAAATCTGTCCGCCAAGGGCGCCTACCGCCTCAAGGAAACCGAAGGCCCGCGCAAGGTCATCCTGATCGCTACCGGCAGCGAAGTCGAGATCGCGCTCGGCGTCGCCAAGGAGCTCGAAGGGAAGGGGATCGGCGCCGACGTCGTGTCGATGCCGTGCACCGAGGCGTTCGATGCGCAGGAAGCGGCCTATCGCGAGGACATCCTGCCCGACGTGTCGAACCGCGAGATCCTGCGCGTGTCGATCGAGGCCGGGACGACGACCGGGTGGGAGCGCTACACCGGCCTTCACGGCCTGCGGTGCGGCATCGATCGCTTTGGCGCGTCGGCGCCGGCGCCGGACCTGTACGACCATTTCGGGCTGACCGTGCCCAAGGTGACCGAGCGGGTGCTCGACCACATGAAGCAGAGAGGAATCCAATGACCAAAGTCGCCATCAATGGTTTCGGACGTATTGGCCGCCTCGTCGCCCGCGCCATTCTCGAGCGCGACGACCATGATCTTGAGCTCGTCGCGATCAACGACCTCGCCGACGCCAGCGCCAACGCCCGCCTGTTCAAGCATGACAGCGTCCACGGCGTTTTCCCGGGCGAGGTGAAGGCCGAAGGCGACGCCATGATCGTCAACGGCAAGCGCATCAAGGTCACCGCCGAGCGCGACCCGGCCAAGCTTCCCCACGGCGAACTCGGCATCGACATAGCGCTGGAGTGCACCGGTTTCTTCACCGACAAGGAAGGCGGGCAGAAGCACCTAGACGCCGGCGCCAAGCGCGTCCTGATCTCGGCCCCGCCAAGGGCGCGGACCTGACCGTCGTCTATGGCGTCAACGACGACAAGCTCACCGCTGATCACAAGATCGTGTCGAACGCGTCGTGCACCACCAACTGCCTGGCGCCGGTCGCCAAGGCGCTCAACGACACGGTCGGCATTGTCCGCGGGCTGATGACCACCATCCATGCCTACACCAACGACCAGAAGATCCTGGACCAAATCCACAGCGATCCGCGCCGCGCCCGTGCCGCCGGCATGTCGATCATCCCGACGACCACCGGCGCCGCCCGCGCGGTCGGAGAGGTTTTGCCGGAACTGAAGGGCAAGCTCGACGGGTCGGCTGTGCGCGTACCGACCCCGAACGTCAGCCTGGTCGACCTGACTTTCACGCCAGGTCGCGAGACGAGTGTCGAGGAAATCAACGGCATCCTCAAGAAAGCCAGCGAATCCGGGCCCTTGGCTGATGTTCTTGACTTCACCGATGAACCTCTGGTGTCGATCGACTTCAACCACAACCGCGCCAGCTCGACCGTCGACAGCCTGGAAACGGCGGTACTGGAAGGCAATCTTGTCCGGGTCGTCAGCTGGTACGACAATGAGTGGGGCTTCTCGAACCGCATGGTCGACACCGCCGGCGCCATCGCCAGGCTGATCTAAGCCAATGGCCTCTTTCCGGACACTCGACGACCTGCCCGACGACCTGACGGGCAAGCGCGTGCTTGTCCGGGTCGACCTCAACGTGCCGATGAACGGGGCGTCGGTGGCCGATGACACGCGCCTCAGGGCGTTGCTGCCGACCGTGCTGGAATTGAGCGACAAGGGCGCGCTCGTCCTGCTCCTGTCACACTTCGGACGTCCGAAGGGCGAGGTGCGTCCCGACATGTCGACTGCGCAGCTAGTGCGGCCGCTTGCCGAGCTCACCGGTCGGTCGGTCCGCTTCATCGAGGATTGCCAGGGGCCGGAGGCGGCGCGGGCGATCACGACGATGCTGCCGGGCAATATCGGCATCATGGAAAACACCCGATTCCACGCCGGTGAGGAAAAGAATGATCCGGCGCTGACGCGGGCGATGGCCGAACTCGGCGACCTCTACGTCAACGATGCTTTCTCCGCCGCCCACCGCGCTCACTCCTCGACCGAAGGACTGGCGCATCTGCTGCCAGCCTACGCCGGACGGGCGATGGAGGCAGAGCTCAAGGCGCTGGAGCGGGCGCTGGGCGACCCCGAGCGCCCGGTCGCGGCGGTTGTCGGCGGCGCCAAGGTGTCGTCGAAGCTCGCCGTGCTCGGCCACCTCGTCGACAAGGTCGATCATCTGATCATCGGCGGCGGCATGGCCAACACCTTCCTGGCCGCGCGCGGGATCGACGTCGGCAAGTCCCTGTGCGAGCACGATCTGACCGGGAAGGCCGACTCGATCTTTCAGCGCGCCGAAGCCGCGAACTGCACCATTCATCTTCCCTACGACGTCGTCGTCGCCAAGGAATTCGCGCCCAATCCACCGAGCGTCCGCACCTGCAACGTGCACGAAGTCGCCGCGGACGAAATGATTCTGGACGTGGGGCCGGCCGCGGTCGAGGCGCTTGGCGACGCCATCAAGAATTGCCGGACACTGGTGTGGAACGGGCCGTTGGGCGCGTTCGAAACGCCGCCGTTCGACGAAGCTACGGTGGCGCTGGCGAAGACGGCCGCGGCGCTGACCCAGGGCGGAACATTGGTGTCGGTCGCCGGAGGCGGCGATACCGTCGCGGCGCTCAATCACGCCGGCGTCGCCAGCGACTTCTCCTTCGTGTCGACCGCAGGGGGCGCCTTCCTGGAATGGATGGAAGGCCGGGTGTTGCCGGGGGTCGCCGCGCTGTCGCGATGATCAATATCCAGGCCATCGACCATGTGGTGTTCCGGGTCGTCGACCTGGACAGGATGGCCGATTTCTATCGCGACGTTCTCGGCGCGCGCTGGGAAAGGAAGCAAGAAGCAATCGGGCTTTACCAGCTTCGTGTCGGCAACGCCTTGATCGACCTCGTCCCGGTTTCCGGCAAGCTGGGCGCCCTGGGCGGCGCGGCGCCGGGCAAGGACGGCCGCAACGTCGACCATGTCTGCTTCCGCGTGCTGCCGTGGAAGGACGAGGACATCTTGTCACATCTGGCGGGCCACGGGATCGAGGGCGAAATCGTGTCGCGATACGGCGCGGAAGGTGACGGACCTTCCATCTACCTAACCGACCCGGAAGGGAATAATATCGAGCTGAAGGGGCCGCCGTCGGCGCCGCCTTCGACAGCCGCGTAAAAGGGGAATGGGACGATGAACCACTCGGAAATGGCCGCGAAGATCGCCGAAGGGAACGGCTTTATCGCCGCGCTCGACCAGTCGGGCGGGTCCACGCCCAAGGCGCTGACCGGCTATGGAGTCGAGGCGGACAGCTGGAAGAATGACGACGAGATGTTCCGGATGATCCACGCGATGCGATCGCGGATCATCACCTCTCCCTGCTTCAGCAACCAGAAAGTCATCGGCGCCATCCTGTTCGAGCGGACGATGGACGGCACCGTCGATGGCTTGCCAACGCCCAAAGCACTGATCGAACGCGGCATCGTGCCGTTCATCAAGGTCGACAAGGGGCTGGAGGACGAGGAGAACGGCGTGCAGCTGATGCGGCCAATGCCGGACCTCGACGCGCTGCTTGCCCGCGCCCGGAAAATGGGCGTCTTCGGCACCAAGGAGCGCTCGGTCATCAACCTCGCCAACGAACGCGGGATCCGTCAGGTCGTCGCCCAGCAGTTTGACGTCGCTCGCCAGGTGCTGGCGCACGACATGGTGCCGATCATCGAGCCGGAAGTGAACATCAAGAGCCCGGAGCGCGCCGAGGCCGATGTCCTGTTGCGCGACGCCCTGCTTGAGGAACTCGACCGCCTTCCGGACGGCCAGAAGGTCATGCTGAAGTTGTCGATTCCGTCAGAGGCGGGGTTGTTCGACTCGCTAGTCGACCATCCTAAGGTGCTGAAGGTCGTCGCTTTGTCGGGCGGTTTCAGTCGAGCCGACGCCTGCGCCGAACTGGCCAAGAATCGCGGCATGATCGCCAGCTTCAGCCGGGCGCTGTTGTCCGACCTCCGCCACGGGATGAGCGACGAGGAATTCGATCGCTCGCTGGGCGGCGCGATCGACGAGATCCACGCCGCCTCGGTTGCCGGTTAGCGGCCGCCGTCGAAACCGAACAGATAGGGCTGGGGCGGCGGTGCCGTCCCGGCCATTTTTTCGGGTTGGACAGAGGTCAGCGCAATTGTCGTACCGTGGGTCGCCAGTGGCTTGCCCAATTCCAGATTGATGGTCTCGCGCCAGCCGCCGCCGTCGATGCGCGTCGCAACCACCGCCCGACCGGCCCAGACGCAGCGCGCGTTCATCGGGCAGCGGCTGTCCTCGACGACACGGATCGGGGTCGCGACCAGCCTTCCGACACGCGTCGCCTCGCCGAGCCGGGCGAAGCCGTCCGGGCGAACGGGTGCCTCGGCGATCGGGTGGACAGGCAAGCGCTGAGCGATAGCGCGGCGGCGGCAAGGATCGCGTGTTTCATTGGACGAACGTAACGTCAGCGCTAATGAGCGGCAAATGAACGATGACGACTTCGACTACACTGTCTTTCCTCCGCCGCCCCGTACCGAGCCTGCGGGCCTTTACCTGATCAGTCCGCAGGATGCGGGCGGTGCATTCCCCGACCGCTTGCGCGCGGCGCTCGACGGCGGGCCCGTGGCCGCCTTCCAGCTGCGGGTGAAGGGCGTCGACAATCACGAACTGGCGCGGCTCGCCGAGCCGCTGCAGCGTATCTGCGCGGACCATGACGTCGCGTTCATCGTCAACGACAGCGTCAGCCTGGCTAAGCGGCTTGCCGCCGATGGCGTCCACCTGGGCAGGGCGACGGGGACATCCGCGAGGCCCGCGCCGTCCTGGGCCCCGGCGTCCAGATCGGCCGGACCTGCCACGCCAGCCGGCACCTCGCCATGGAGGCGGGCGAGGAAGGCGCCGACTATGTTGCGTTCGGCGCCTTCTATCCGACCACGACCAAGCCCAGCGAGCATCGGCCGGAGCCGGGGATCCTCAGCTGGTGGTCCGGCCTGTTCGAACTGCCGTGCGTGGCAATTGGCGGCATTACGCCGGCCAGCGCCGCGCCGCTGGTCGCCGCCGGCGCCGACTTCATCGCCGTCTGCCAGGCGGTATGGGGCGCGGAGGACGTTTCAGCGGCGGTGGCCGCCTTTGAAACCGTCCTCAAAGGGTGATCGTCAGGGCCTTCCGACAGCGCGACAGCCATCGCCGGAATCGCGAGCGGGACACGACGAACCGTCCGTCGGGGCGCTGGGTCATCACGCTCTGGGTCGAGATGCAGTCGTGAATGGCCGGCCAATATTCCATCCGGTCCGTACCGAATTCGAAGCAGAGCAGCATCACCGGATGCTCGCTTCGTCCTGGTCGCGTCGAGTGGAGGACTTCGTCGCCGAACAGGATGCCTTCGCCGTGGCAATAGGCATAGGGAACCTCGCCCCGCCCGGCTGCCGCAGAATAAGGCCGAAATCGGGTGAAATGTCGGAGATCGGGGCGATGAACGTCCACGCCTGCCGGTCACAGCCCGTCCAATCGGTGTGGAAGTCGGGAGCCTCGCAGGTCTGACGGCGGAGAATGAAACCCGAATAGAGACGCGGCGCCCGAATCAGGTCGAGTATCGGCAAGACGGGCGCAGCAACGTCCAGCGTCTCGAACAAGTGCTCGAAGGCGCGAAACTGCTTCCGGTTCGCGGTCGACAGCCATTCGAGGTCGCTATTCCAGCTTGGACGGACCGGTTCGAGACGGTCGAGATCGAGGGCCGCGACGAAACGAGCGATGGCGCCCGCGTCGACCCCAACCGCCAGCGCGTTCTCTATATCGAGGGACGGACGGCGGTCATTTCCATCCTGCTACTTGGGTTTGGCGAGACCAGCAACGCAACCAGCAAAGGAAACCAAGCTCCGCCGACCGGCGTTTGCCTCCCGAATAATGAAGGAGTTGCTCGTGTTGCGTTCGCGTATCGCCATCGCCGCCGCCGGTTTGTCGCTGGCCGCCGCGTCGGTGGCCCAAAGCCCCAGTCCGCGCTCAGCCTGGGTTTCGCCCGGCACTAACGGATCGCCGATCGACGGTACGGTCTTTCACGCCCAAGTCCTCCTCGATGCCGCCGGCTTTCCCGCCGGGGTGATCGATGGCAAGCCGGGAATGTCGCTGCGCAAAGCGATCGAGGGCTTTCAGGAAGCCCGCGGACTCGACAAGACCGGCAAGCTGGACGTCGCGACCCGGCAGGCGCTGCTGTCGCAGAACCGCGCTTCGACGGTCATGGTGCGCCTGACCCCCGACCAGGTCGCGGGCCCGTTCGTCTATCCTTTCCCGAAGAAACCGGAGGACCAGGCCAAGTTGCCGGCGCTCAGCTATCGCAACATGCTGGAGAAGGTTGCCGAGAGTTTTCACACGACGCCCGAGACGATCGTCGCGTTGAACGGGCCGAAGGCGCTGATCGGGCCGGGCCAAACCCTTCGCCTGCCCAACGTGCTTGCCGCCAATCGCGATTATGAGGGGTGAAGCCCGAATATGCGGCGGTGATGAGCCAACTGAACGTCGACGGTTCCGCTAACACCGGCAAATCGATCATCGTCGACAAGTCGGAAGGCGTGCTGAAGGTCGTCGACGGCGACGGCAGGCTGGTCGCACAGTTCCCGGTGACGATGGGATCGACCAAGGACCCACTGCCGCTCGGTACCTGGAAGGTCACGACCTACGCCTATATGCCGCCTTTCCATTATCAGCCGGACCTGTTCTGGGACGTCGACGATTCGAAGGACGAGCAGAAACTGAAGCCCGGGCCCAACGGTCCGGTCGGAGTGGCATGGCTGGACCTCACCAAAGAGCATTACGGCATCCATGGCACGCCGGAGCCATCGACCATTGGCCGCGCCGAAAGCCACGGATGCATCCGGATGACGAACTGGGACGTTCTGCGGCTTTCGCGAATGCTCAAGCCGGGATTCAAGGCCGTTTTCCGGGCATAGTTCTCACAAGGAGGCGCAATGCGGCATTTGATGACCGTCGTGGTGACGGCGATCCTCGTCAGCGCCGTCTGGATTTTTTATGGCAACATCACCCGCTCGCCCGCGACCAGCGATGGCAAGGTCGCGCCAGCCGGTGACAAGGCGGTCGTCAGACCGGCTGGCGAAGCGCCGATGGTCCTTGCGGAAAGCGTCACCGTCGGGCCCGCAGGATTGGCGATTCCCGTTGCGGGCGTGAAGCCCTCGGAACTCACCGACACCTTTACCGCCGCGCGCGCAGGTGGGGCGCGGCGTCATGACGCCATCGATATCATGGCCGCGCAAGGCCGAGTGGTCATCGCCGCCGCGCCAGGAACGGTCGAGAAGCTCTACAATTCGGTCGGGAAGGGCGGGATCACCGCCTACATCCGCTCCGACGACCAGTTGTGGACCTATTACTACGCGCACCTCAGCGCCTATGCGCCGGGCCTTCACGAGGGCCAGCGGATGCGGCGGGGTGATGCGGTCGGTTATGTCGGATATACCGGCGATGCCTCACCCGACGCGCCGCACCTCCATTTCGCTATCAACCGCATGGCGCCAGGCGAGCGCTGGTGGCAGGGGACCCCCATCAATCCTTATCCGCTGCTTGCCGGAAGGTCCGCCAACCGCTAGGGCCGCACCTGTTTCGGCGGGCTTGGCCCGTCTGGCTCTTTTTCATTTCAGGCAGGTTCAACGGTCATGAAGATCAGCGGCGTGGACATTCGTCCCGGCAACATCATCGAATATGAAGGCGGCATCTGGCGCGCGGTGAAGATCCAGCACACGCAGCCGGGGAAGGGCGGCGCCTACATGCAGGTCGAATTGAAGAACCTGATCGACGGTCGCAAGAACAACGTCCGTTTCCGCAGCGCCGAGACGGTCGAACGCGTCCGCCTGGACACCAAGGATTTCCAGTTCCTGTTCGCCGACGGCGACATGCTGACCTTCATGGACAAGGAAAGCTATGAGCAGATCACACTGCCACGCGACCTGCTGGGCGATGCCGCGGCGTTCCTGCAGGACGGCATGGACGTTCTGATGGAACTCTACGACGAGCGCCCGATCTCGGTGCAGTTGCCCGATACGATCGAAGCGACGATCGTCGAGGCCGACGCGGTCGTGAAGGGGCAGACGGCGTCGTCTTCGTACAAGCCGGCCGTGCTCGACAATGGCGTGCGCATCATGGTGCCGCCGCACATCGCCAGCGGAACGCGCATCGTCGTCGACGTCTACGAACAGACCTACGTCCGCCGCGCCGACTAATGGTTTCCCACTCCGGCCTCATCACCGTCATGCAGCGCGCCGCGCTGAAGGCCGCGCCGCGCCTGCGTCGCGACTTCGGCGAGGTCGAGCAGCTGCAGGTATCGCGCAAGGGCCCCGGCGACTTCGTCACCATGGCCGACAAGCGCGCCGAGACGACGGTGCTGGAAGAACTGCGCAAGGCGCGGCCCGACTGGCGCATCCTGAGCGAGGAAGCGGGCGAGCTGGACGGCGATCCGGCGAAGCCCCGCTTCATCGTCGATCCGCTCGATGGCACCGCCAACTTCATGCACGGCGTTCCGCATTTCGCGATGGCGATCGCCGTCGAGGAGACCAAGCCCGGCGGCAAGACCGAGATCACCCATGCGCTGGTCTATAACCCGATCAACGACGAACAGTTCTGGGCGGAGAAGGGCCGGGGAGCATGGCTCCACGATCGCCGCCTCCGCGTGTCGGCGCGCCGCCACCTCGATGAGGCTGTTATCGGGACGGGGATGCCGCACTTTGGCCGTGGTGACGTCGCGCGCTGGGCACGGATCTATGGCGCGATTGGCCCCGAAGTGAGCGGGATCCGCCGCTTCGGATCGGCAGCGCTCGACCTGGCGTGGGTAGCCGCCGGCCGCATGGACGGCTTCTGGGAAGACGATCTCGACATTTGGGACAGCGCCGCGGGCGTGCTGCTCGTCAAGGAAGCGGGCGGGTTCGTGAGCGACTATCGCGGGCAGGACCGGATGTTCGAGCGGCGGGAATATCTTGCGGGGAACGCCGACCTGCATAGCAAGCTTCACAAGCTGCTGGCGGGGTCTCTTCGGTGATTGGGCTGGCGCTCGCCGGTGCGCTTGCCGCCGCGCAAGCCAAGCCAGCGCCAGCGCCGCCGCCTCCACCCGTACCCGGGACAGCCGTCGCCTATTTCGTGCCGCCGCAGCACCGGCTGGTCGAAGGCATCGCCACCGACGGCCGTGACGTGTTCGTGTCGAGCGTGCTGGACCGCCGGATCATCGTCTGCCGACAGCGGTGCGACAAATCCTTCGTGTTCAAGTCTGCGCTCCATCCGATGGGCATGGCGTGGGATGCCCAGCGCAAGCTGCTGTGGGTTGCCGCCGACTGCCCGAAGGTTGCGGGCGTTAGACCCTGCCCGAGCGGCTTCCTGTTCGGCCTTAGCCGCAACGGGTCGATCAAGATATCGGTGACGCCCGGTCCCAACTTCCACCCTGGCGATGTGTCGGCGGCGGGAGGACATGTCTTCGTCAGCGATAGCCGCAACGGCGGCATCTACCGCCTGACGCCAGACGGCAAGCGACTTGCCACTTTCGTCGCGCCCGGAGTCGGCAAGAGCGCTCAGGGAACGGCGGTCGATCCGGCCAACCTGCGCCTGGTCGCCGCAGACTATGGGAGCGGTCTGTCCGGAATTAGTCTCGATAAGGGCGAACGGACACCCTTACCCGAAGCCGGCGGTAAGCCGCTGCGCGGGATCGACGGGCTGACGCGTGCCAAGGGCCGCTTCTACGGCATCTACAACGGATCGGCGCCGGGCAAGCTAATGCTGATCGCGGTCGAGGGCGACCAGGCCATCCCAAAGGTCGTGCCGACCGGAACGATGTTGCCCGACCCCACCCACCTTACCGTATTCGGCAATGCCCTGCTGGTGGTCGCGGATTCGGGGTGGGCCCTGGTCGAAAAGGGCCGCAGGCGCACTCGCGGGGCGACGATCGTCCGGGTTCCGCTTCCCTAGTCACAAAAGGCCCGATTTCGGGCCCATCGCCCTTGCCCGGTGTGTCGCATGGTTCTAGGAACCGCCGCGATTCCTGCTCCCTTCCGGAGAAGCTTCTTGTCGTCGATCGCCGCCGGGTACCTCCCGATCCTGTTATTCCTGATGGTCGCGCTGGTGCTGTCGGGCGCGTTCGTCGTCCTGCCGATGATCGTCAGCCGGCTGACCGGATCACACAAGCCGACCGCCGAGAAGCTCAGCGAATATGAATGCGGATTTCCGGCGTTCGAGGACAGCCGCGCGCAGTTCGACGTCCGTTTCTACCTCGTCGCCATCCTATTCATCGTCTTCGACCTGGAAGCGGCGTTTCTTTATCCGTGGGCGGTGTCGCTCGACCAGACCGGCTGGGTCGGCTGGGGCGCGATGATCGTCTTCCTCGCCGAACTGGCGCTGGGCCTGGCCTACGCCTGGAAGAAGGGCGCGCTGGAATGGGAGTGACGCTTTCCCCCGGCCGCACCGAGCCGACCGTCCAGCTTTCCGCCGAGGAGCAGGCGCGCTTTGAGCAGATGCGCGCCGACCTCGACGAGAAGGGCTTCGTCGTGACCAGCCTTGAGGACCTCGTCCATTGGGCGCGGACCGGATCGTTGTGGTGGATGACCTTCGGGTTAGCCTGCTGCGCGGTCGAGATGATCCACGTCAACATGCCGCGCTACGATCTGGAGCGGTTCGGCGTCGCCCCGCGCGCGTCCCCGCGCCAGAGTGACGTGATGATCGTCGCCGGCACGCTGTGCAACAAG
This sequence comes from Sphingomonas rhizophila, assembly GCF_014396585.1. Classification (GTDB taxonomy): domain Bacteria; phylum Pseudomonadota; class Alphaproteobacteria; order Sphingomonadales; family Sphingomonadaceae; genus Sphingomicrobium; species Sphingomicrobium rhizophilum. The sequence continues at coordinate 1,187,725 of NZ_CP060717.1, read as the reverse complement.
ATGGCCCCGGCGCTGCGCAAGGTCTACGACCAGATGGCCGAACCGAAGTACGTCATCTCGATGGGCAGCTGCGCCAACGGTGGCGGCTATTACCACTACAGCTATTCGGTGGTGCGCGGTTGCGATCGCATCGTGCCCGTCGACATCTACGTCCCCGGGTGCCCGCCGACGGCGGAGGCGCTGCTTTACGGCATCATGCAGCTGCAGCGGAAAATCCGCCGCGAAGGGTCGATTGAGCGATGAGCAGCGCGGCCCCGCTGATCAAGGAGCGTGACGGCTTCGCGGACGCCTTCGGCACGGCGATCGGCGGCGCGTTCGTCGCGCGCAAGGACCATGTCGGAGAATTGACGATCACGGTTACCCGCGACGGCCTGGTCGAGGCGGCGCGGACGCTTCGCGACCGGTTCGGTTATCAGCAGCTGATGGAAATTGCCGGCGTCGACTATCCCGAGCGCCCCGAGCGGTTCGAGGTCGTCTACCACTTCCTGTCGGTAACCGAGAATCATCGCGTCCGGCTGAAGGTCTCGACCGACGAGGAGACGCCGGTGCCGAGCCTGACGGGCCTGTGGCCGGTCGCCGGCTGGCTCGAGCGGGAAGTGTTCGACATGTACGGCGTCATCTTCAGCGGCAATCCCGACCTTCGCCGGATCCTCACCGACTATGGGTTCGAGGGCCATCCGCAGCGCAAGGACTTCCCGCTGACGGGCCATGTCGAGCTTCGTTACTCCGAAGCGGAGAAGCGCGTGGTCTATGAGCCGGTGCAGCTGCCGCAGGACTTCCGCACCTTCGACTTCCTGATGCCGTGGGAAGGGCCCGAGTACGTTCTTCCGGGTGACGAGAAGGCCGCCCAGGCCCCGGGCGCTCCGAGCCCCGCGCCAGCGCCTGCCTCGCCGCCGCCTGCGGCCAAGGCCCCGCCGCCGACGCCCAAGACGACCGACACGCCCGCCAAGACCGGCGCGGGCGAACCGGCGAATACCGAGGCCAAGAAGAAATCGCCGGCCGCGCCGAAGCCGCCCAAGGCCGACAAGGCGCCGAAGGCCGCTGCCAAGCCGCGCGCCCCGAAGAAGCCGGCCGCGCCGAAGAAGGGTCAAGAATGACGACGACCGTCGACCTGATGGTTGGGGCTCCGACCGGCGACAAGCCGACCGCGGGCGACGAGACCGTCAGCAACTACACGATCAACTTCGGCCCGCAGCATCCGGCCGCGCACGGCGTGCTGCGCCTGATCATGGAGCTGGACGGTGAAATCGTCGAGCGTATCGACCCGCACGTCGGCCTGCTCCATCGCGGCACCGAAAAGCTGATCGAATACAAGACCTACGCACAGGCGCTGCCTTACTTCGACCGGCTCGATTACTGCTCGCCGATGTGCATGGAGCACAGCTACGTGCTGGCGGTCGAGAAGCTGATGGGCCTCGAGGTTCCCTTACGCGCGCAATACATCCGTGTGCTGATGGCGGAGCTGACCCGTATCTCCAACCACATGCTGAACCTTGGCAGCCATATCATGGACGTCGGCGCGATGACGCCGAACCTGTGGCTGTTCGAAGTGCGCGAAGACACGCTGCAACTGTACGAGGCGGTGTCGGGCGCGCGGATGCACGCCAACTATTTCCGCGTCGGCGGTGTCCACCAGGACATTCCGCCGAAGGTGCTCGACCAGATCGCGACCTTCCTCGACAAATTCCCGAAGATTTTCGAGGACGCGATCAGCCTGGTCGCCGACAATCGCATCTTCAAGCAGCGCAACGTCGATATCGGCACGGTCAGCAAGGAAGACGCGCTGGCGTGGGGCTTCAGCGGTCCGATGATCCGCGCCGCGGGCATCCCGTGGGACCTGCGTCGCTCGCAGCCCTACGAGGTCTACGACCGGATGGAGTTCGACATTCCGACCGGCACCAAGGGCGACTGCTACGATCGCTTCATGGTCCGTGTCGAGGAGGTGCGCCAATCCGCGCGCATCATGCGCCAGTGCCTGAAGGACATGCCGGAAGGCCCGATCGGCAGCCTCGACCGCAAGGTCTTCCCGCCCAAGCGCGCGGAAATGAAGACGTCGATGGAAGCGCTGATCCACCACTTCAAGCTGTACACCGAGGGTTATCACGTCCCCGCCGGCGAAGTGTATGTCGCGACCGAAAGCCCCAAGGGCGAGTTCGGCGTCTATCTGGTCGCCGACGGAACCAACAAACCCTACCGCTGCAAGATCCGCCCGACCGCGTTCAGCCACCTGCAGGCGATGGATTTCATGATGAAGGGCCACATGCTGGCGGATACGACCGCGGTGCTGTCAGCGATCGACGTCGTCTTCGGGGAGTGTGACCGCTAATGGCTGAGCGCGCTTTTGCTGCCGACACTCCTGAGCTTCGCGCCGAGTGGGACTCGTTCGCGTGGGATGCGCCGCGTGCCAAAGCGGCGGCGGACATCCTGACGCGTTACCCGGACGGGCGGCAGGCGTCGGCATCGATCCCGTTCCTCGACCTTGCCCAGCGGCAGGTCGGTGAGATGACGGGGACGCAGGGCTGGCTGCCGATCCCGGTGATCGAGTTCGTCGCGCGGCAGCTCGATATGCCGCCGGTTCGCGTGCAGGAAGTCGCCAGCTTCTACACCATGTTCAATTTGGCCCCGGTCGGGAAATTCCATGTCCAGGTGTGCGGGACCACGCCGTGCATGCTGCGCGGGTCGGACGATGTGCTGTCGGCCTGTTTCAAGCGCGGGCTCAAGAAGGGCCACACCACCGACGACGGCCTGTTCACATTGACCGAGGTCGAGTGCCTCGGCGCCTGCGCCAATGCGCCGATGGTCCAGATCAACGACGACAATTTCGAGGACCTGACCGAGGACAGCATGGGCCGCGTCCTCGACGCGCTCGCCGCCGGGCAGAAGGTCAAGCCGGGCCCGCAAGTCGACCGCACCACCAGCTGCCCCGAAGGCGGGCCGACCACGCTGAAGAAGATGGCCGAGCGCAACTACGACTATCGGGGCAGTGGTAATGGGCGCGGTGCAGAAGAAGGGCTTTCCGCTCCTCGGCGGCATCTTCCTCGCGCTTGGGCTGCTGAAGCTCATTCGCGGTGACGATTGGGTCGTGTGGATCATCCTCGGCGTATTGTTCGGCGGCCTGGCCATCTTTAGCTGGAAGGGTGCCGCGCAGTGATCGGCTTTGCCATTCTCGCGATCATCGCCATCGTCGTCATCGGCGTAGTGCTGAAGCTCGCCAAGATCGCCATCATCCTGGCGCTGTGCGTCGGCGCGGTGATGGTCGCGCAGAACTATCTGGGCGGAAAGCGCCTCAAATGAGCGTCGCCGCCATCATCGTCGCCGTCGTGCTGGCATTCCTAGCGTTCCGCTTCGTCACGGGCGTGATCAAGTTCGCGGTTATCGCCGCGATCGTGATTGCGGTCGCCTGGTTCCTGATGCAGGGGGCGCGGCATGACCGGCATCACCAGCCTGACCGACAAGGACCGCATCTTCACCAACGTCTACGGCTTTCAGTCCGCCGGGCTGAAGGACGCGGAGGCGCGCGGCGACTGGGACAAGACCGCCGACCTGATGAAGATTGGCCAGGACCAGATCATCGAGATCGTCAAGGCATCGGGCCTTCGCGGGCGCGGCGGCGCCGGCTTCCCGACCGGCATGAAGTGGAGCTTCATGCCCAAGGCGCCGACGCCGGGCCGGCCGAACTTCCTGGTCATCAACGCCGACGAGTCCGAACCGGGCAGTTGCAAGGACCGCGAAATCCTGCGCCACGACCCGCACAAGCTGGTCGAAGGGGCGCTGATCGCCGGTTTCGCGATGCGCGCGCGCGCTGGCTATATCTACGTCCGCGGCGAATTCATCCGCGAAACCGAGGCGCTGCGGAACGCGGTGGCGGAGGCCTATGCCGCCGGCCTGCTGGGCAAGAACGCGGCGGGCTCGGGGTACGACTTCGACCTGTTCGTCCATCGCGGGGCAGGGGCCTATATCTGCGGCGAAGAGACCGCGATGCTGGAAAGCCTGGAAGGCAAGCCCGGCAAACCGCGCCTCAAGCCGCCGTTCCCCGCGGGCGCCGGCCTCTACGGCTGCCCGACGACGGTCAACAATGTCGAGAGCATTGCGGTGGTCCCGACGATCCTCCGCCGCGGCGCGGAGTGGTTCAAGAGCTTCGGCCGTGAGGGCAATGCCGGCACCAAGCTGTTCCAGATCAGCGGCCATGTGAACAAGCCGTGCGTGGTCGAAGAGGCGATGTCGATCCCGTTCCGCGAACTGATCGACAAGCACGCGGGCGGCATCCGTGGCGGCTGGGACAACCTACTCGCCGTCATCCCCGGCGGATCGTCGGTACCGCTCGTCCCGGCCGAGCAGATCATGGACGCGCCCATGGACTTCGACGGGCTGAAGGCGCTCGGCTCCGGTCTGGGCACCGCCGCCGTCATCGTCATGGACAAGTCGACCGACATCGTTCGCGCGATCAGCCGTATCAGCTATTTCTACAAGCATGAAAGCTGCGGCCAGTGCACGCCGTGCCGCGAGGGAACCGGCTGGATGTGGCGGACGATGGAGCGGCTGCGCACCGGCGACGCCGACATCGGCGCGATCGACCGGCTGTACGACGTCACCAAGCAGGTCGAGGGCCACACCATCTGCGCGCTCGGTGACGCCGCCGCCTGGCCGATCCAGGGCCTGATCAAGCATTTTCGCCCCGAGATCGAACGCCGCATCGTCGAACGCGAAGGCGGCGTGCGGGAGGCTGCGGAATGATCGTGCGCCGTTCCCTTCTGTTGGTGATGATGGCCGCCGTGGGCTCGGTTGCCCATGCCGCCGCGCCGCTCGACAAGGTCGCGCTGCGCAAGGCGGGCGCGTCCTATTACCGCTGTATCGCTGAGTCCAAGCCGGTCGAAGCGACGGCATTCGTTCTCGATCGCACGACGGCGCGCACGATTTACAAGACGATGGGCCGAGCGGTCGACCCGGCCTGCATGAAGGGCGATGCCTATCGCTACGTCGAAACGCTTCGCGGCAATGTCGACCTGATCCGATATGGCGTGGCGAATGCCCTGGTTCGCCAGAGCTACCCGACCACATATCCGGCGACGATGGCCAGTGCCCCCGCGCTCGTCCACACGAAGCGGCCATTCGACGAGGCCGGTTTCATGAGCAGCGCGCGTTTCCGCAATCTCGGCCCGCGCGCGCTGACCGAGGCGAGGCAGGAAAAGGCCGTTTTCGATTTCATGGAAGTATTCGGGGATTGTGTCGTGCGACGCAATCCGGCCGCCGCTCACAAGTTCCTGCTGACCGACGTCGCCAGCCCTGATGAACGTGCTGCGCTCGGCGGGTTGCGCCCGTCGCTCGCTACCTGTTTGCCGGCCGACCGGAAGGCGACGCTCGACCTCGACATGATCCGCGGTGCCGTTGCCGACAACTTCATCCGTCTCGCCGAAGCTTCGCGTGGAGCCTCGCGATGATGTCAGCCCTCGCACTCTCGCTTTTGGCCGCCCAGGCGGCACCGTCCGCGGTTCGCGCCGGGCCGACCGTGGTGCCGCGCGAGGTTCCCGCCGCCAGCCAGGGCGTCAGCCGTGCCGTGCTGGCCGAATATTCGCGTTGCATCGTCCGGCGGAAACATGACGCGGCGGCTCGCGCGGTCCTCGGCGACGGACCGATTGGCCGTGACGAGGGCTGAACATCAGCGATTGCATGCCTGACCGAAGCCGGATGCGCGCGACTGCGGTGCAGATGCGGTACGGGTTTGCGGATGCCCTTGTGGCTGCAGATATCAAGGCTCCGCCGGCGGATCTCGCCGCCGTTGCACCGCTGGCCCATCGCCCGTTTGTGGACCGGCCGATGCCCGCGGTCGTCGCCGCTGATCCGGCCCGGGTCGAGCGCTGGAACGCCTTCGCGCAAGCCGCAACGGCTTACGCCACCTTGTCGCCGCTCGGCGAATGCGTGGTTCGCGCCAATCCCGGCGCGGCCCTTCGGCTTCTCCGGACGCCGGTCGAAAGCGACGAGGAAAAGAATGCCATTGGTGGCCTCGGCACGGCGTTGACCGGGTGTGTCGCCACGGGTGCGCCACTGTCGGTCAACCGCTTCGCGTTGCGCGGGACGATCGCACTGAATTTTTACCGTCTTGCCATGGCGCCGCGCGTGACCGCGGCGGGAGCGAACTGATGCCCAAGGTTACTGTCGACGGCCTCGAGATCGAGGTGCCGCAGGGTGCGACCGTGCTTCAGGCGTGCGAGCTCGCCGGCAAGGAAGTCCCGCGTTTCTGCTATCACGAGCGGCTGAGCATCGCCGGCAACTGCCGCATGTGCCTGGTCGAGGTCGCGCCGGGGCCGCCCAAGCCGCAGGCGTCGTGTGCGCTTCCGGCTGCCGACGGGCAAACGATCCGCACCGACACGCCGATGGTCAAGAAGGCGCGCGAAGGGGTGATGGAGTTCCTGCTCATCAACCACCCGCTCGATTGCCCGATCTGCGACCAGGGCGGCGAATGCGACCTCCAGGACCAGGCGATGGCCTATGGCCGCGGCCACTCGCGCTACGACGAGATGAAGCGCGCGGTCGAAGACAAATATATGGGTCCGATCGTCAAGACGGCGATGACCCGGTGCATCCAGTGCACCCGCTGCGTCCGCTTCAGCGAGGAAGTCGCCGGCACGCCCGAAATGGGCATGCTGTATCGCGGCGAGGACAGCCAGATCACCAGCTACCTCGAAAAGGCGCTGGTCAGCGAGTTGTCGGGCAACCTCGTCGATCTTTGCCCAGTCGGCGCGCTGCTGTCGCGGCCCTACAGCTTCGAGGCGCGGCCGTGGGAGCTGAAGAAGGTTCCCGGCATCGACGTCATGGACGCGGTCGGCACCAACATCCGCATGGATGTGCGCGGGCGTCAGGTAATGCGCATCCTGCCGCGCATCAACGACGACGTGAACGAGGAGTGGGCGAGCGACAAGACCCGCCATCATGTCGACGCGCTGGTCCGCAACAGGCTCGACCGCCCGTGGGTGCGCGAGGGCGGGAAGCTGCGCGAAGCCAGCTGGGGCGAGGCGCTCGACATGTTCGCGGGCCAGCTCAAGAAGGCCGGCAAGGACGTCGCGGCGATCGCCGGCGACCTGCTCGACGCCGAGACGATGTATGCCGCGAAGGCGCTGCTGGCGGGGCAGGGATCGAACCTGCTCGAAGGGCGGCAGACGGGCCTCGACTATGATGTGACGTCGCTGGCCGCGGTGCGGTTTAACACGCCGCTGTCGGCGCTGGAGACGGCGGATTACATCCTGCTGGTCGGAAGCAACCCGCGGTTCGAGGCGTCGCTGGTCAATACCCGCCTGCGCAAGGCGGTTCGGCGTGGCGCTCGGGTGTTCGCGATCGGCGCCGAGGCGGATCTTACCTACAAAGCGGAATGGCTGGGCGATGACCTGAAGCTGCTCGGCAGGCTGCCAAAGTCGGCCGCCGACGCTTTGGCTGCCGCCGAGCGTCCGGTGATGATCGTCGGACCGGGCGCGCTCGGCGCTGGCGCGCTAGGCGCGGCGCTCAAGGCGGCGGGGCCGTTCGTCAGGGATACTTGGAATGGCTTCAACGTGTTGCACATCGCTGCGGCGCGGATGGCAAGCCTGATGCTTGGCTACGCCCAGCCCGGCGGCATCGCCGACATTGAAGAAGCCAACCCGAAGCTGGTGCTTTTGCTCGGCGCGGACGAGGTCGGTTCCAAGCGTTTTGGCAAGGCATTCAAAGTCTATGTCGGCCACCACGGCGATGCGGGCGCGGCGCAGGCGGACCTAGTGCTGCCAGGCGCGACCTATGCCGAAAAGCACGGTACCTGGGTCAACATCGAGGGCCGGGTACAGCGCGGCGAGCGCGCCGTCTTCCCGCCGGGCGATGCGCGCGAGGACTGGACGATCTTCCGCGCGGTCAGCGACCTCATCGGCAAGCCGCTGCCGTTCGACCGCTTCGACCAGCTTCGCGCGGCGATGGTCGCCGACGTGCCGGCGCTTGCCACCGACGGTATCGTCGAAATGCCCTGGTCGCCGCCAACGCTCGACGCCAAGGCCGAAGGCCCGGTCGGTTATCCGGTCAAGGACTTCTACCTGACCAACGCGATCTGCCGCGCCAGCCCGACGATGCGCCGCTGCTCCGACGAAATCGTCCACGGCGTTGTCTACGAGGAGGCGGCCGAGTGACCGACTTCTTCGTCTCTCACGGCATGGTTTACGGCTGGGCGTGGTTCCTGGCGACGATCATCGGCATCCTAGTCATCGCCCTGCCGCTGATGCTGGCGGTGGCGATGGTCATCTATGCCGAACGCAAGATCTGGGCGGCGATCGCGCTGCGGCGCGGGCCGAACGTTGTCGGTCCCTGGGGCCTGCTGCAAAGCTTCGCCGACGGGCTGAAGGTGTTTCTGAAAGAAACCATCGTCCCGTCGAGCGCGAACAAGGGCCTGTTCCTGATCGCGCCGATCATCACCTTCACGGTCGCGCTGATCGTGTGGGCGGTGGTGCCGTTCGACGTCGGCGTGGTGCTGACCGACATCAACGTCGGCCTGCTCTACATCCTCGCCGCGAGCAGCCTGGGCGTCTACGGCGTGATCATCGCCGGCTGGGCGTCCAACTCCAAATATCCCTTCTTCTCGGCGCTCCGCGCGGCGGCGCAGATGGTCAGCTACGAAGTGTCGATCGGCTTCGTCCTGATTTGCGTCGTGCTCTATTCGGGCAGCTTCAACCTCACCGACATCGTCATGAAGCAGCAGGGCAACATCGGTTTCGGCCTGCTGAACGGCTTTGGCTTCAATCCGCTACTGTTCCCGATGGCGGTGGTGTTCCTGATCAGCTCGATGGCCGAGACTTTTCGCACGCCGTTCGACCTGGTCGAGGCGGAAAGCGAGCTCGTCGCCGGGCACCAGACCGAATATTCGTCGATGAGCTTCGCGCTGTTCTGGCTCGGCGAATATGCCAACGTCATCCTGATGTGCGCGCTGAACGCCATCCTGTTCTGGGGCGGGTTCCTGCCGCCGCTCAACATCGGTTTCCTCTACGCCGTCCCCGGCATCATCTGGCTGTTCGCCAAGATGGCCTTCTTCTTCTTCGTCTTCGGATGGGTGAAGGCGACCGTGCCGAGGTACCGCTACGACCAGCTGATGCGGTTGGGCTGGAAAATCTTCCTGCCGCTGTCGCTGCTGTTTGTCGTGCTCATTTCGGGCTGGCTGATGATCAAAACCCAGGGGTTGCCCGTATGATCGCCCGCACCATCAAGGCCTTCACCCTGTGGGAATTCGTGAAGGCGCACGTCCTGACATTGAAGTATTTCTTCAAGCCAAAGGCGACGATCAACTATCCGTACGAGAAGGTGCCGCAGTCGCCGCGCTTTCGCGGTGAGCATGCGCTTCGCCGCTATCCGAACGGCGAGGAGCGCTGCATCGCGTGCAAGCTGTGCGAGGCGATCTGCCCGGCGCAGGCGATCACGATCGAGGCCGAGCCGCGCGCCGACGGCAGCCGCCGGACGACGCGTTACGACATCGACATGGTGAAGTGCATCTATTGCGGCCTGTGCGCGGAAGCGTGCCCGGTGGATGCCATCGTCGAGGGGCCGAACCTGGAATTCGCGACCGAAACGCGCGAGGAATTGCTCTACGACAAGGCCAAGCTGCTGGCTAACGGTGACCGCTGGGAAAGCGCGATTGCCGCCAATCTTGCCGCCGATGCGGCTTACCGGTAGGCGGCGCGCAACCTCATGATCGCTACCCTCGCATTTTACCTGTTCGCGACGCTCACCATCGCTTCGGCGGTGCTGGTCATCTTCGCGCGTAACCCGGTCCACAGCGTGCTATGGCTGATCGTCGCATTCTTCAACGCGGCCGGCCTGATGCTGTTGCTGGGTGCCGAGTTCATCGCCATGCTGCTGGTGATCGTCTATGTCGGCGCGGTCGCCGTCCTGTTCCTGTTCATCGTCATGATGCTGGACATCGACTTCGCGGCTCTGCGCTCCGGCTTTTCCAAGAACTTGCCGTTCGGGATCCTGATCGCGCTGGTGCTGCTGGCCGAAATGGTGTTGGCTGCAGCGGCGTGGAAGGCCGGTCCGGTCACCGAGGGCGCACCTGTGGCCGCCAGCCAGCCGAATATCGAAGCCGTCGGCGCGGCGCTCTACGGCCGTTACCTGTTCCCGTTCGAATTGGCCGGCCTGATCCTGCTGGTCGCCATGATCGGCGCGATCGTCCTGACCCACCGCAGCCGCGGCGACGTTCGCGGGCAGAAAATCAGCCGCCAGGTCGATCGTGATCCGAAGGAAGCGGTTCGGAACCTCAATCCGGGTGTTGGCGAGGGGATGAAGCTGTGATCGGCCTGATGCACTATCTGACTGTCGCCGCGATCCTGTTCACGATCGGGGTGCTCGGCATCTTCATCAACCGCCGCAACATCATCCTGATGCTGATGGCGATCGAACTGATCCTGCTGGCGGTGAACATCAACCTGGTCGCGTTCAGCGCCTATCTGAGCGACATCACCGGCCAGATTTTCGCGATGTTTGTCCTGACCGTTGCCGCCGCCGAGGCCGCGATCGGCCTCGCCATCCTTGTCATTTTCTTCCGTCGCCGCGGCTCGATCGCGGTCGACGACGTCAACCGGATGCGCGGCTGATGCCTCTCGACCTGTCCATCAAGCTGATCGTCTTCCTGCCGCTGCTGGCCGCGCTGGTCGCGGGCCTCGGCGGTCGCGTCATCGGCAAGGTGCCGGCCAAGGTCGTGACCACTGGCGCGCTGTTCATCAGCTGCCTGCTCAGCTGGCCGATCTTCCTCAACTTCGTCGCACATAGCGCCGAGCCGACGGTCGTGCCGGTGCTCGACTGGATCCGCTCCGACGCGATGAGCGTCGATTGGGCGCTCCGCGTCGACGCGCTGACCGCCGTGATGCTGGTCGTCGTTACCAGCGTGTCCAGCCTCGTCCATCTCTACAGCTGGGGCTACATGGACGAGGATCCCAGCCAGCCGCGCTTTTTCGCCTATCTGTCGCTGTTCACCTTCGCCATGCTGATGCTGGTCACCGCCGACAGCCTGGTGCAGATGTTTTTCGGCTGGGAAGGGGTGGGTCTCGCTTCCTACCTGCTGATCGGCTTCTGGTACCACAAGCCGTCGGCCAACGCCGCGGCGCTGAAGGCGTTCGTCGTCAATCGCGTCGGCGACTTTGGTTTCTCGCTCGGCATCTTCGGAACCTTCCTGGTGTTCAACACCGTGTCGATTCCGGCCATCCTTGCGGCCGCTCCCGGCATGGCCGGTTCGACGATCGGCTTTGCCGGCCTGCGCGTCGACACGATGACGCTGCTCTGCCTGCTGCTGTTCGTCGGCGCGATGGGCAAGTCGGCCCAGCTCGGCCTGCACACCTGGCTTCCCGACGCGATGGAGGGCCCGACCCCGGTCAGCGCGCTGATCCACGCCGCGACGATGGTCACGGCCGGCGTGTTCATGGTGTGCCGCCTGTCGCCGATGTTCGACGTGTCGCCGACCGCGATGACCGTCGTCACCTACGTCGGCGCCGCGACCTGCATCTTCGCCGCGACCGTCGGCACCGTGCAAAACGACATCAAGCGGGTCATCGCCTATTCGACCTGTTCGCAGCTCGGCTACATGTTCTTCGCCGCCGGCGTCGGCGCCTATGGCGCGGCGATGTTCCACCTGTTTACCCACGCCTTTTTCAAGGCGCTGCTGTTCCTCGGCGCCGGCTCGGTCATCCACGCGATGCACCATGAACAGGACATGCGTTATTACGGCGCGCTGAGGAAAGAGATCCCGATCACCTTCTGGACGATGGTCGCGGGCACGCTGGCGATCACTGGCGTCGGCCTGTTCGGACTCGGTTTTGCCGGCTACTATTCGAAGGACGCGATCCTGGAGAGCGCATTCGCCAGCGGCACGGTCCACGGCAACATTGCCTTCTTCCTTGGCGCCTTCGCCGCGCTCCTGACCAGCTTCTACAGCTGGCGCCTTATCTTCCTGACCTTCTTCGGCAAGGCACGCTGGGCGGGCAGCGAGCACATCCAGCACGCGGTTCATCACCATCACGAGGATGAATCGGAGGAGGCGTCGGATCACGACAGCGCTCACGACCATGGCGCCAGGGTTGTCGAAGGCACCGCCGGCTATCATCCGCACGAAAGCCCGTGGACGATGCTGGCGCCGCTCGCCCTGCTGGCGCTCGGCGCGGTCGCGGCGGGCTTCACCTTCGCGCACAGCTTCATTGAACCGGAAACGGCCGGCGAGTTCTGGAACCACAGCCTCGCGTTCAACGAGCACCTTGCCCACGCCATGCACGAGGTGCCGAAATGGGTGAAGTACACGCCGTTCGCCGTGATGCTCATCGGCCTCGCCATCGCTTATCGCAATTATATTCGCGTGCCCGGCGCCCCCGCCGCGTTCGTCGCGCAATTCCCGGGACTGCACCGTTTCCTCATGCACAAATGGTATTTCGACGAACTCTACGACGCGATCTTCGTCCGTCCGGCGATGGCGCTTGGCCGCCTGTTCTGGAAGCGCGGTGACGAGCAGACCATCGACCGCTTCGGACCGCATGGCGCGGCGGCGCTGGTCGGCGTCGGCAACCGGATCACGACGCGGTTCCAGTCGGGTTACGTCACCAACTATGCGCTGGTGATGCTTCTTGGCCTGATCGGCGCGGCTACCTGGGTTTTCTGGTGGGTGGCATGACCGGACTGCCGATCCTGTCGCTGATGATCGCCATCCCGCTGATCGCGGGGATCGTCGCGCTGTTCCTTAACGCCAACGGCGCACGCTGGCTGGCGCTGATCGCGACGCTGGCCGATCTCGCCCTCGGCATCGGCCTATGGGCGTCTTATGACCCGGCGGGCGCGCAGTGGCAGTTCGTCGAGCAACTGGGGACCGGCCTTCCGGTCAGCTGGGCGCTCGGCATCGACGGCATCGCGCTGATGCTGATCATGCTCAGCGTGTTCCTGATGCCGATCTGCATCGGCGCGTCGTGGCGCGCGATCGACAAGCGCGTGCCCGAATATATGGCGGCGTTCCTCCTGATGGAGGCGCTGATGATTGGCGTGTTCGCCGCGCAGGACCTGCTGTTGTTCTACATCTTCTTCGAAGGTGGCCTGATCCCGATGTACCTGATCATCGGCATCTGGGGCGGCGTCGAGCGGATCAAGGCCAGCTACAAATTCTTCCTCTATACGCTGGCCGGATCGGTGCTGATGCTGATCGCGATGCTGGTGATGATCGGCATCGCCGGCACGTCGTCGATCCCCGAGCTGATGGCCTACGACTTCGCGCCCGGCCTGCAATGGTGGCTGTGGCTTGCCTTCTTCGCCAGTTTCGCGGTCAAGATGCCGATGTGGCCGGTCCACACCTGGCTTCCCGACGCGCACGTCCAGGCGCCGACCGCCGGTTCGGTCATCCTCGCCGGCGTGCTTCTCAAGATGGGCGGCTATGGCTTCATCCGCTTCAGCCTGCCGATGTTCCCGGAAGCGTCCGCTCAGTTCATGCCGTTCGTGTTCGTCCTCAGCGGCATCGCGGTGGTCGTCACCTCGCTGATCGCGCTGGTCCAGCACGACATGAAGAAGCTGATCGCCTATTCGTCGGTCGCCCACATGGCGTTCGTCACGTTCGGCCTGTTCGCCTTCAACCGGCAGGGGATCGAAGGCGCGCTGATCGTCATGCTGAGCCACGGCCTGGTGTCGGGTGCGCTGTTCCTGTGCGTCGGCGTGATTTACGACCGGCTCCACACCCGCGAGATCGCGCGCTACGGCGGTTTGGCCGACAACATGCCGAAGTATGCGCTGTTCTTCATGTTGTTCACCATGGCCAGCGTCGGCCTGCCCGGCACCAGCGGTTTCGTCGGCGAGTTCCTCAGCCTGGTGGGCACCTACGAGGCGTCGTCATGGGCGGCGGTGGTCGCGACCACCGGCATCATCCTTGGCGCGGCCTATATGCTCTATCTCTACTGGCGCGTCGTCTACGGCACGCAGCGCAATGCCGACGCAGCGGCGATGCCCGATCTCGACGCGCGCGAACTGTGGCTGCTCGCCCCGATCGCGGCCTGCGTATTGTGGATGGGCATCTATCCCGAAAGCTTCATGCGGCCGATGCGTGAGGATGTCGGGCGCCTGCTGACCCGCATCGAGCGCGCCGCGCCGAGGGGCGATGCCCATGTCATTCCCGGCAAGCCGGTCACCGCTGCGCCCCACGGCGCGCCGGCCGAACACGCCCCGGCGGAGGCCCACTGATGAACTTCGCCGCCATCCTTCCCGAAGCCATTCTGACCATCGGCGCGATCGTGCTGATGATGGTCGCCGCCTTCGCCGGCCGCCGCTCGGCGGGTGTGACGAGCTGGGCCGCGATCGCGCTGCTGCTGGCCGCGGCGGTCAGCCTCATCGGCCCGCCGCAGACCGACGGCGCCCTGTTCGGTGGCCTGATCGCCGCCGACGGGTTCGGAGCGTTCGGCAAGCTGCTCATTTTCCTGTGCGCGGCGGTGGCGATCGTCGCCGCACATGGCTGGTTCGAGCGCGACTTCGAGCATGGCGCCGAATATCCGGTGCTGATCCTGTTTAGCGCGGTCGGCATGGCGGTGATGGTCTCGGCGACCAGCCTCGTTACCCTCTACGTCGGCCTCGAGCTTCAGAGCCTGTCGGCCTATGTCCTCGCCTCCTACCGCCGAACCGACGACCGGTCGGCCGAGGCGGGCCTAAAATATTTCGTCCTCGGCGCGCTGGCCTCGGGCATCCTGCTCTACGGCATCTCGCTACTCTACGGATTTACCGGCACGACCCAGTTCAGCGGCATCGCCTCTGCCTTCGCGCGCGAGGGGACTCACTCGCTCGGCCTGCTGTTCGGCCTCGTTTTCCTGCTCGCCGGCCTCGCCTTCAAGACCAGCGCTGTTCCGTTCCACATGTGGACGCCGGACGTCTACGAAGGCGCGCCGACCCCGGTTACTGCCTTCTTCGCCTCGGCGCCGAAGGTTGCCGCCGTGCTGCTGTCGGTTCGCGTCTGCCTCGATGCGCTGGCGCCGGCGATCGACGCGTGGCGCCAGATCATCATCTTCGCTTCGCTGGCCTCGATCATCCTTGGTGCGGTGGCGGCGTACGGCCAGACCAACATCAAGCGGCTGCTCGCCTATTCGTCGATCAACAACGTCGGCTTTGCGTTGATTGGCCTCGTCGCCGGCGGCCCACGCGGCGCGTCGTCGGTGTTGTTCTACATGGCGGTCTACGTTGTCATGACGCTCGGCGCATTTCTTTGCGTGCTGCGTATGCGCGGCGAGGATGGCGAACCCTTGGAAAGCATGGACAGTCTGTCAGGCCTGTCGCAGTCGCGGCCCTGGCTGGCGGCCGCTCTGGCGGTGTTCATGTTCAGCCTCGCCGGCATTCCTCCGCTGTTCGGCTTCTGGCCGAAGCTGATGGTGTTCCAGGCGGCGGTCGCGGAAGGCCTTATCCCGCTGGCCGTCGTCGGCATCCTAGGAACGGTGGTGGGCGCCTTCTATTACCTGAAGGTCGTCAAGCTGATGTATTTCGACGCGCCGGGCCGTCCGTTCCGGAAGGCACGCACCGACCTCGAAGGCATCCTCATCCTTCTGGCGGCGCTGTTCGTGTCGCCGCTCGGCTACCTCCTGATCGGTCCGCTCGGGACGCTTACCGCCAACGCCGCGAGTTCGCTGTTCTGAGTCGCATCCGCTTCGTCGGGCAGGTCGGCTCGACGAACGCCGAGTTGCTCGCCGATTCCACCGCCAGAGAAGGCGATTGGCTGGTGGCCCGACGCCAATCCGCGGGGCGCGGGCGGCATGGCCGTGTCTGGGATTCCATTCCGGGCAATTTCCTTGGATCGACACTGGTCGAGTTGCGGCCGCACGATCCGTCGCCATCGACACTCTCACTGCTGGCTGGCCTAGCCCTGGTTGAAGCGGTCACCGCGATCGCCCCGGACCGGTCGCTCTCGCTCAAATGGCCCAATGACCTTCTGCTTGATGGGGCCAAGCTGGCCGGAGTCCTGATCGAACGAAGCGGCGACCGCGTCGTGGTCGGCACGGGCGTCAACCTGGCCGGCGCACCGCGAATTGCCGGGCGCCAAATCGCGGCGCTGGATGGCGAGACCACGCCCGACACGTTTGCGCCAATCCTGGCCGATCGATTCGCCGCCTGGCTCGATGCGTGGCGGACCACTCGGGGCCAAGGCATCGTCGACGCATGGCTGGCGCGCGCCCACCCGGTCGGCAGCCTTCTTTCCGTGCACAGCGGGCCAGGACAACGAATCGACGGCAACTTCGACGGTCTCGATCCCGACGGCGCGCTTCGCCTGCGCCTTGCGGGCGGCGCCGTCGAGATCGTGCGCGCCGGCGACGTCACTTTCTCAGTCGAATAGGGCGAACAACGCCTCACCGAGCGTGGCGGTGATGCCGGATTCGAACGCGGCAATTTCCGCCACCTGTTCGACAAAGACCGCTGATCCGACGATCGCCCAAGCTGGGTGGACCCGCCCAAACCGAACTCGGTCGCGGATTGCGGCGACGAGGATCGGCAGGTCGGCGAGCAGCAGCGCCAGCGTGATCTCTGGCCGCGGGACGAACGGTAGGAAATGCCGAAACCGGAAATAGGCCGGCCATAACAGGACAATCGTGGCGAGCAGTATCAGCCTCTTGTGCCAGTCTGGTCGGCTGCGGAGCGCGAAGGCCGCGATGACCAGTGTCAGGAAGAGGGTCAGGCTGATCAGCGTGCCCGCGAATGCCGCGTAGGCGAAGCCGCCTTGCTCGGGCAGGTCGCGCGCCGCTACCCACCGTCCGAGCGGCACGCTGCTGGCCCAAATGGACAAGGCCAGCGGCAGGCCCATCCAACCGATCCGGCGATGCAGGCGCGTCTTTCCGGCGCGAACGAGCAAGACCTGTGTCGTCAACAGCACCACCCAACCCATGGCGAGCCAACCATGGACATGCGCGACCCAGGGAATACCGAGCGTTCCCCGGACGCCCGGGAAGAAATAGGTGGTGCTGAAACCGGCCAGCACGGCGGCCACCGACAATCCGGCCATTCCCATGTAGAAAGCGTTGGCCCGGTCCTTGGCCCAACTGTTCGCCATACCGTGCCCCCGACGCGGAAAGACGGAAGGCTAGCGCGGCGCGGCGGCAAGGGCTAGGCAGCGCGCCATGCTGCTCGCGGTCGATGCCGGAAACACGAATGTCGTCTTCGCGCTGGTTGACGAGGGGGAGGTCCGCGCCCGCTGGCGTATCGCGACCGACCCGCGGCGGACCGCCGACGAATATGCCGTATGGCTTCACCAGTTGCTCGCGCTGGAAGGTTTCGCGGCCGCGGATGTGACGCAGGTGATCATCGGCACCGTCGTCCCGCGCGCCCTCCACAACCTGACCGTGCTCGCCCAGAAATATTTCAAGGTCGAACCGCTGGTGGCGGGGCAAGGCGCTGCCGCCTGGACACTGCGCCTCGATGTGCCGGAGCCCGGCAGCGTCGGCGCCGACCGGGCCCTCAACGCCCTCGCCGGACACGCGCGGCATCAGGGCGACCTGATCATCGTCGATTTCGGCACCGCGACGACCTTCGACGTCGTCGACTTCGACGGGTCGTACAAGGGCGGGATTATCGCCCCCGGGATTAATCTCAGCCTGGATGCGCTGGTCGGTGCGGCCGCGAAGTTGCCGCGCATCGCGATCGAGGCGCCAAGGGATAGAAGCGTCGTCGGGCGCACTACGGAAAGCCAGATGCTAATCGGAGTCTATTGGGGTTATGTCGCGATGATCGAGGGGCTAATCGCCCGCCTTCGCTCCGAAATCGGCCGGCCGGCCAAGGTCGTCGCCACCGGCGGACTCGCGACCTTGTTCGACCAGCATACCCACGTGTTCGACGCGATCGAGCCGGACCTCACCATCACCGGGCTGGCGCTGCTGGCGGGGCAGGCATCGCGATGACCCCGGGCGAAGAACTCCTGTTCCTGGCGCTTGGCGGGTCGGGCGAGATTGGAATGAACGTCAATCTCTATGGGTGCCGCGGCAAATGGCTGATGGCCGACCTCGGCCTGACCTTTGCCGACAGCGACTATCCCGGCATCGACCTCATCTTGCCCGACCTCGAGTTCATCGAGGAGCGGATGAAGGATCTGGTGGGGATCGTCCTGACGCACGGTCACGAAGACCATATCGGCGCGCTGCCGTACCTCGCCGCCGACCTCAAGGTGCCGCTTTACGCAACGCCGTTCACCGCGGGGCTGATCGCCGGAAAGCTGGAGGAGGAAGGGCTGACGGGTCAGGTCGACCTTCACATCATCGAACGCGACGGATCAATCGACCTCGACCCATTCAAGGTCCGTTTCGTCGCGCTGTCGCACTCGATCCCCGAAGGCAACGGCCTGCTGATCGAAACGCCGCACGGCAATGTTTTTCATACCGGCGACTGGAAGATTGACGAGACGCCGGTGCTGGGCGAGGCACCGAGTGCCGAGGCGATGACTGCGGTCGGCGATACCGGCATCCTCGCCTTGGTGTGCGACAGCACCAACGTCTTCCAGGAAGAGCCGTCGGGTTCCGAAGCCGGCGTCCACGAAGGGCTCCGCGACGTCGTCGCGGCGGCGCGGGGCCGGGTGCTGGTCACGACCTTCGCGTCGAATGCCGCCCGCCTGCAGACGATTGGCCAGGTCGCATTGGAGACCAATCGCCGCGTGTGCGTCGCGGGCCGATCGCTCGACCGCATCCTGCGCGTCGCCAAGGCGACCGGCTACCTCCGCGATTTCCCCGAGCCGGTCCGGTTCGACGAGGCGATGCGGCTGCCCAAATCGGAGGTTCTGATCATCGCCACCGGCGGGCAGGGCGAACCACGCGCGGCGCTTGGGCGAATCGCCGGTGGCACGCACGAACTCAAGCTTGCCGAAGGGGACACCGTCGTCTTCTCGTCGAAGATCATTCCCGGCAACGAAATCGCCATCGGCCGGATCATGAACGCGCTCGGCGACCTCGGTGTGAAGCTGGTCACCGACAAGCAGGTCCATGTCCATGTGTCGGGACATCCCGGCCGTCCGGAGCTCGCGCAGATGTATCGCTGGATCCGTCCCGAGATCGTCGTGCCCGTCCATGGCGAGGCGCGGCATATGGCGGAGCAAGCCCGCTTCGCCCTGTCGCAAGGGGTGCCGCGAGCCGTCTACCAGAAGAACGGCGACGTCATCCGCCTGGCCCCCGACGGTCCGGTCAAGATTGGCGAAGAGCGCACCGGCCGGCTGGTGCTCGACGGCGACGTCATCCTCCCAGCCGACGGATCGACCGTCAACCAGCGGCGCAAGATGTCGATCAATGGCGTTATTTCGGTGGCACTGGCGCTGGGTGAGAACCGCCGCCTGCTCGGCGACCCGGTCGTCCGGGTCATGGGCGTGCCGGTCGAGGCCGACCGCGACGACTTCCTGGCCGACGCGACCGACGCGGCCGCCAAGGCGTACGACGGTGCGGGCGACCGCGAAAAGGTGCGCGAGGCGGTACGACTCGCCGTTCGCCGCTGCGCCACCCTGTGGACCGGCAAGAAGCCGATCGTCGAAGTCATTCTGGTGGAAACGGTCGCGTGAAGATCGGTTCGATCCTCGCGATCTATTTCCTGTTCTTTTGCTTCAGCGCCTTCGCGCTTCTGCCGTTTGGCGTGCGGACCAGCGACGAGGCGGGGGAGGAAAGAGTGCCCGGACAGGCGGAAAGCGCGCCGCATCGGTTCGATCTCCCGCGCCATCTCGGACGGGCGGCGATCCTCGCACTGGTATTCTTCGCGATTTACTATGCGAACTGGCAGTTTGGCTGGGTGACTGTCGACGACCTCGACTTCTACAACCCGCCGGTTAACGCCGCGTCCTAACGTCGCCGCTCGATCGCCTGCGACAGGGCGGCGTACAGCTTGCCCATGTCGCTCGACATCATCGTCACGGCGATCATCCCGCCGTCGCGCTCGGCCAGCACCCGGCGAAGCATCGCTTCGAAGTCCGCGATGTAGCGGTTCACGGAGCCGTTGAACTCGGGGTCGCTGTCGTAATGCGCCTGGAGCGCGCGGCCTTCGCTGTTGCCGATCAGGCGAACGGCCCGGCGCGTGAACACGCCGCGATTGCCCTTGAGGTAGCTGTTCCACGCCCGCTCATCGACCTCGTCGCTGAGGATTTTCTGGACGTCGATCGACGCAGAATGCATCGAGTCCATCAGCAGCGCGACACGGCGGGTGAAGTCCTCGCCATCGTCTTTGCGCGCGGCATCGCGGCTCTTTTCGATATGCGCTTCGAGCGCAGCGGCGCTCTGGCCGATCGAGAGCATTTGCGCGGTCAGTTGCTGCGACGCATTGCGGGCGGTCGTGACTGCCTGCGCCGCCAATCGATCGATCTCGGCCAGCTTGTCTTCGACCGCCTCGCGCACTGCACGCTCAAGCGCTTCGCGAGCGGCGTCGCCAAGCTGGACAGCGCTTGCGGGGATCGCTTCGGCGATAGCAGCCCGGGCGCGCTCGGAGGCATGCGAAGCCGCTTCGCGAACCTGGGTCAGGGCACTCATCAATGCCGGCGCGGATTCACCCGACAGCTGCATGGCATCGGCATTGGCACGGCTGATGGCATCGCCAAGGTCCGCCAGGCGCTGCTCGGCGCTGCCGACACCCTCCTGGATACCCGACAGTGCTGCGCTGACGCGCTGCTGAAGCGTTTCGGCTTCGCTTGCGCTGGCCGCAATACGCTCGCCAGCTTCGACCGCCGCATCCCGGGCGCCAATGATCAGCGGATGGGCCTCGCTGCTCGTGGCCAGCAGGCGGCTTGCGCGCCCTTCGGCGTCGTCGAGCGCACCCGACAGCTCGTTCTGGATCGCCGTGCTGAGCATGGTCATGCCTTCCCGCAGCGCCTGGGTGCGGTCGGAGATGGCCAGGATCGCCTGGTCGTGGGCGCCGGTGTCGGTGCTCAGCGCCTCGATCTCGCTACGTAGCCTAGCGAGGACGTTGGCGACCCGCGCCGATCGTTCGTCCCCGCTTTCCGCCAGTGCCGCGAACCGCTCGTCGAGCGCTGCCAGCCCGGTGTCGAGGTTGGCCACGAGAGATTGAGACGCGCGCTCCTGCTCGGCAATGCGCTGGGACAGGGAATCGACGGCCGAGCCGGCGCTTCCCAGACGCTCGCTCAACCTCTCGGCGGCGTCGGCGCCGGCCTGACCCAAGCCGACGCGTGACTGTTCGACAAGGGCGAGAACGGCCTTGGCCTGCCCATCGATCCCGCCGCGAATTTCGTCGAGGGCTTCCGCTGCGCGGGCAAGGACCGCGTCGACCTCCGCCTTCGTGCTTTCGCCCGCTTCGCCAACGCGGGTTGTCGCGGCCGCGCCGGCGCTTTCGATGTGGGTGAGGTGGGCGACCAGGCGCTGGGCGGCATCATGGACCGCGGCATCGGCCTCGACGGTCCGTTCGGTCAGCGCGCGCACCTGGATCTCGAACTGGCGTGCTTGCTCGGTCGCGCTTTGCCCGCGCCCCGAAGCTGTTCGCTCATCCGTCGGGCCGTCTCTTCGGCGACGGGCAGGTCGGCCAGCAGGACGCCGATGTCGCGGCGGGCATTGTCGGCGACCTGGTCGAGGACCAGCCCCTGCTGCTGGAGCCGCATCGCGCCGGCGTCTAGATCGGCAGTGACCGTGCGGAGGCGCGTCGCGGCCTCATCGCCAAGGCCCATGAGGTCGCCCGCCATCGTCCCGAGCGCGGCATGGTTGCGGTCGATTTGGTTCGACAGGGCCCCAAGGATTTCCTGGAGAGCGCGCGCTTCGTTGCGCATCGCCACGACGGAGCGGGTGAATTGCTCCGCCTCCTTGCGGCGTGTCCGGCCGAACATCAGCCAGACCAGCCCCATCAGCGCGAGCGGTCCGGTGGCGAGCGCAATCCACTGGGCGACCGCCGGGCTTGCGATCGAAACACCGCTTAGCGATCGTCCCGCAGCCCAGGCCGAATAGCCTACCCACAATGCGCCGAGGATGATGAGGACGCTGCCCAGCACCATGCGACCGCCGGCCTTGGCCTGCTCTACCTGATGGCTTTGCCAATCGCCGGGGGCAAACTCGGGTGCGACGGCATAGTCGACCGATTCATTCTGTTCGATGGGCTGGTCGAGGACCAGCGGGCTCGTGTCGGGTTCCCCCCCGCTCCGGTACGGCTGCGCGCTCATAAGGCCGAGTTTACCATCTTTGACCGCCGAGCAAAGCGAAATGGACCGAGCGAGGGGGTGGAAATCGCCGGCGGCGCTGCCCTATGCTGGTTTTCAGGGGAACGGGCAAAAGGGATTGAGGGCAGGCATGGCGCTTGGCGCGCTGATCGGCGCCTATCAGGAGGATGAAGCGGGCGGCCTTCGCGCGCTGCTTCCGCTCGCCGGCCAAACCTTGCTGGAGTACCAGGCGCGCTGCCTCGCTGCCGCCGGCGCCTCGCCGATCGTCGTCCTCGTCGAGCGGATGCCGCCAGCTATCAACGAGGCAATCGAACGGCTTCGGGGGAGGGGATCGGTCTCATCCCCGTCAGTGACGGAGTCGAGGCCGCAAGCCGATTCGAAGCGGGAAGCGATGTGCTCCTGCTCGCCGATGGGGTCGCCGCCGACATGACCGATGTCACGGCGCTGGCGGAACAGGACGGCGCCGTCATCCTCACTGTCCCGGATGACGAAGACCATGCCGGGTTTGAGAGGATCGACGCCTCGCGGCGCTGGGCCGGCGTTGCTCGGTTCGAGGCGAGCCTGCTGGGGGCCACCGCCGCCATGCTCGGTGACTGGGACCTGCAATCGACGCTGTTGCGACGCGCGATCCAGGCCGGCGTCCCGCTTCGCGCTGCTGCTCTTGGCGAGGGAGCGGGCCCCTTGCTGGCCGAGGACGAAGCGTCGCTGGCCGGCTTCGAGCGTCGCTTGCTCGTCGCTTCTCGCGGCGCCCGCGACGATTGGGTCGCTCGTTACCTCCTACCGCTGGTCGAAGAGATTGCGACCGAGCGATTGATGGAAACCCGCGTCGCGTCCGATTGGCTGATATATGCCGCCGTCGCGCTGAATACGGTCGCGGCGTTCGCCTTCACACGCGGATGGCTCGGGCCTGCCGTTGCATTGATGGTCCTTTCCTTGCCGCTCGACCTCGTCGCACGCCGAATTGGTCTTCTCCGGCTCCGTCCCGTCAGCGCGCGCTCGGTCGGTGCCAGGCTCCTGTGGCCATCGGCGGGGCTGGCCTTGCTCGCACTTGGCTGGTTCGTGACCCGGCAGGGAGTTGGCGGCTGGGGCGCGATCATGGCGGCGTTCGCCGCCGCAGGCTTCGCCGAAGCGTTCAGGCTCGAGCGCGGCTCGATCGATGTTCCTGGCAAATTATGGTTGTTTTCCAGGCGGTCGGCAGTGATTGCTGCTATCCCGTTTGCGCTTCTCGGTGCCTGGAACTCCTATCTTGCCTTGCTGGCGCTCTACGCCGCGGCAAGCTTCTTCCTTGTGCAGCATGTCCGGCATCGGGACAGTGGCCAAGGCGATTGACGACGCGTTAAGGCCCTTGGGCTAACAGACGCTCGATGATGCCCGTCGAATGGCCGATCGCTGCCTCGTCAGCCGACCAGTCCGTCTCCCCTGCGCGTGGGGTGGGCCGCGACCGGCTGTCCGCCGTCCGGGCCGATTTTTTCCTCGACGATCGCGCGCGCCTGACCGAGCAGGAGCGGGCGCTGATGGGCTCGATGCTGGCGGCGTTGCTGGATCAGCTGGTCGACGAGATTGCCGTCGCGATGCCGGCCGCGCTGGCCGATCATGTCGAGCTCGCCCGGCCGACGTTGCTTCGCCGCCTCTGGGACAGCGGCGCGCTCGACCGCCCGGGACTCATCGGGCTGCTCCTTCGCCGCACCGACGAACAGCGGCTGTCCTCGCCACAAGCCGCTGGGCCGGTCGAAAGCCTGGTCGGTGACGACGACGAGGATATTGCCGAAGCGGCGATGGCGTTGACCGTTGCCCGCGGTCGCCGTCGTGACCGATTTGGGCGGCTCGGCATCGAATTCGACGATCTGCTTGCTGAAGAGGCCGTGGCGCTCGTCCACCTGGTCGCCGCCGCCATCCGCGGCGGAATGGGCGGCAGCGGACCCGCCAACGATACCGCCATTGCTGCGGCGGCCAAGGCTGTTCTGGCCCGTCACGACGAGGGCAATCGTCTCGACGCACGGGTCTCCGGCCTGGCTTTTGCGCTCGTCGACGGGCGGCGTGGCAACGATGCCGTCGCCGCTTCGCTGGCGGAAGCAGGCGAAGTCGCTCTTCTCTCCGCCCTGCTCAGCGTTCGCGCCGGTATCGAACCTGCCACCGGCTGGCTGATGATGGTCGAACAGGGAAGCTATTGCGCCATGCTGCTGGCACGCCTTGCCGGACTGGAACGGAGCACCGCGGCCCGGATCGTGGTCGCGATCGGCGACATGCTTGGCATAGCGGATCCGGCTGAAGCGATTGGCCAGTTCGACCGCATTGACGGCCCGGAACTCGACGCCCAGCGAGGCTGGCTCCGACTGCCGAAGGTTTATCGGGATTCTATCGAGGCCTTGGGGCCGGGAAGTGCTGGAGCCAGCGGTCTTGGCTAGCCGGGAATTGCCCGTGACCGGACGGATCGACCGCGACGGCCGCCTGGTGTCGGCCGATGCGGCGCTGCTTCAGCTACAGGAAGCGGCTGGCTCCACCTTGGGGCGACCGCTCGCCCTTCCGCAGCTCGCGGCGCTTGCACGATCGGCACTTACGCTGGTCGTGCCCTTGTCGCGCTCGGTGTTGGCGGCCAACGATCAACACGACCTCGACCTGTGGGTGCGCGCCGAGCCGGACGACGAGGGAGTCACCCTGCGCATCGAACGATGGAACGAGCGCGCTCCGTCGCCGCCGCGACTGGCGCTGGTCAGCAACAACGGCGAACCGGAGGAGCCGGACATACCGCAGGCTCCGGAGCCCGATCCCCTGATCTGGCAGACCGACGCCGAGCTTCATTTTACGAGGATCTCGCCGGCACTGGCCGAACTGCTCGGCTCGACCGAGGAAGACGCCATCGGCCAGCCGCTGACTCGCCTGCTGCGGCTGGTCGAGGACGATGATGGCCGGATGCCGCTGCTCGTCGCGCTGGCGGCTCGCGAGGAGATGGTGGCGCAGCGCGCCCACCCGCGTGGTTCTCCGGACGAGGATATCCGCCTGACCGCCCAGCCGATGCTCGACCCCGACGGCCGCTTCACCGGGTTCTCGGGCCGCGCCGTTCACGACGGCGTATCCAGCACGCCGTCGGCGGAGGACGCCGTCCTGATCGACCATGCGCTCGACGAGGCGCTTCGCTCACCGCTCGACCGGATCATCGACGCAGCCGACCGGATCGTCGAGCGTACCGACGGGCCGCTGCGTAGCGATTATGCCAGCTATGCCGGCGACATCGCCGCCGCAGGCCGCCATCTGCTGTCGGTCATCAGCTCGATGTCGGAAGAAGCGTCGATCAGCGCCTCGAGCGTCGATCTTGCCGCGCTCGTGCGCGAGGCCGACGGCCTGCTTGAGGCCGCCAGCGAGGCTCGCAAGGTCACCGTCGAGATCACCGCGCCCGAAACGCGCATCCATGCCAAAGGTGAAGCGCGCGGGATCGTCCAGATCCTCGTCAACATCCTGGGTAACGCCATTCGCCACTCGCCCGAAGGCGGGAAAGTGAGTGCGGCCTTCGCCCACGATGGGGCCACCGTGTCCGTGACGATCGCGGACCAGGGACCCGGCATCGCCCCGGCCGACCAGCAGCGCATCTTCGAACGCTACGAACAGGCGGGCAGCGCATCGGGCGGCAGCGGGCTCGGCCTTGCTATCTCACGCCGCCTCGCGCGCTCCATGGGCGGTGACATCATGCTGAAAAGCGCGCCGGGCGAGGGCGCGCATTTCACGCTGACCCTTCCGATCGCGTCCTAACGGTTGTTGACCGCGACATAGTCGCGGTGGGTGGCGCCGACGTAAAGCTGGCGCGGACGGCCAATCTTCTGCTCGGGATCCGAAATCATCTCGTTCCACTGCGCGACCCAGCCGACGGTGCGGGCGAGGGCGAATAGCGCCGTGAACATTTCGGTCGGGAAGCCGATCGCGTTGAGGATGACGCCCGAATAGAAGTCGACGTTCGGGTAGAGCTTCTTTTCGATGAAGTAAGGATCATTGAGAGCGATGTGCTCAAGTTCCTTGGCAACATCGAGCACCGGATCGCTCTTGCCCAATTCCTTCAGCACCTCGTCGGCGGTCGCCTTCATCACCTTCGCCCGCGGGTCGAAGTTCTTGTAGACGCGGTGGCCGAAGCCCATCAGGCGGAACGGATCGTTCTTGTCCTTGGCCCGGGCAATGTACTCCGGAATCCGCTTCACGTTGCCGATTTCGCGCAGCATGTTGAGCGCGGCTTCATTCGCTCCCCATGCGCCGGACCCCACAGGCAAGCGATGCCCGCCGCAATGCAGGCGAATGGGTTCGCACCCGACGAACCGGCGAGGCGGACGGTCGAGGTAGATGCATTCTGCTCATGGTCGGCATGGAGGATGAAAATCCGGTCCATTGCCCGCTCGATGATCGGATTGACCTCGTAGGGTTCGGCCGGGACGCCGAACGTCATCCGCAGGAAGTTGCCGGTATAGCTCAGCGAATTGTCGGGGTAGAGGAATGGCTGGCCGATCGAATATTTATACGCCATCGCCGCAATTGTCGGCATCTTGGCGATCAGCCGGTGCGAGGCAATCAGCCGCTGCTGCGGGTCGGTGATATCGGTCGAATCGTGATAGAAGCTGGAAAGCGCGCCGACGACCCCGCACATGATCGCCATCGGGTGGGCATCGCGCCGGAACCCGCGGTAGAAGGTCGCCAGCTGCTCGTGCAGCATCGTGTGACGGCTGATCGTGTAGGCGAACTCGTCCAGCTCCTTCTGCTTCGGCAGGTCACCGTGGAGCAGCAGGTAGGCGACCTCGAGGAAGGTCGACTGCTCGGCCAACTGGTCGATCGGATATCCGCGATGGAGGAGGACGCCTTCATCCCCGTCGATGAAGGTGATCGCGCTTTGGCATGACGCGGTCGACGTGAATCCGGGATCGTAGGTGAACATCCCGGTGTCGCCGTAGAATTTGCGGATGTCGACCACGTCGGGACCGACCGAACCGTTGATGCGCGGGTATTGGATATCCTTGCCTTCGTTGTTGAAGGTCACGGTCTTGTCGCTCATTCAATCGGCTCCAGCATCTGATCGGCGATCCGGTTCAGGCTTTCGTCGCGCCCCAACAGGGCGAGGACGTCGAAAATCCCCGGGGAAGTCGTTTTGCCCGTCAGGGCCGCGCGAAGCGGTTGGGCGAGTTTGCCTAGCTTAACTCCCGACTGCTCGGCAATATCCCGCACTGCAGCATCGGTCGAATCGTGCGTCCATCGGTCGAGCGCCGCGAGGGCCGCATGCGCCCGGCCGAGCAGGCGTCGACTGTCCTCGTCGAGCAGCGCCGCTGCCTTGTCATCGACCTGAAGCGGCCGGGCCGCGAACAGGAACTCCGCTCCGTCGGCGAGTTGGTTGAGATCGTGCGCTCGCGCCTTCAACTCGGGCATGGCGCGAACCAGGAGATCGCGGCCCGCCGCATCGAGGCTGAACTTCGGGGCAAGGAGATCCGCCAGGCGGCCGTCGTCGGCTTCGCGGATGTAGTGGCCGTTGAGATTCTCGAGCTTCTTGAGGTCGAACCGGGACGGGCTCTTGCCGACGTGTTCGAGGTCGAACCACTCGATCGCCTGATCCAGCGCGATGATCTCGTCGTCGCCGTGTCCCCAACCGAGGCGGAGCAGATAGTTGACCAGCGCTTCCGGCAGGATGCCCATTTCGTCGCGATACGCATCGACGCCCAATGCTCCATGCCGCTTCGACAGCTTGGCACCGTCAGGCCCGTGGATCAGCGGAATGTGAGCGTAGGCCAGCTCCGGCCAGCCCATGGCGCGGATGATGCCCAGCTGGCGGAACGCGTTGTTCAGATGGTCGTCACCGCGAATAATGTGCGTGACGCCCATATCATGGTCGTCGACTACGACTGCCAGCATGTAGGTCGGCGTGCCATCGGAACGAAGAAGGACGAAATCGTCGATTTCGGCATTACTGACGGTCACCCGGCCCTGGACGAGGTCGTCGATGACCGTTTCGCCGTCCTTTGGAGCCTTGAGGCGAACGACGAACGGGCGGTCCGTGGGTGCATCGCCCGGCTCGCAGTCGCGCCATTCGCTCCGAATCCTGAACGGCCGACGTTCGGCCTGCGCGGCGGCGCGACGTTCGGCCAGTTCCTCGTTGGTGAGGTAGCAGCGATAGGCATGGCCATTGGCGAGCATCGCCTCGGCTACCTCGGCGTGTCGCGCGGACCGTTCGAACTGGAAGGTCGGCTCGCCGTCACCCTCGATGCCCAGCCAGGTCAGGCCGTCGAGAATGGCGTCGATGGCGGGCTGGGTAGAGCGTGCGCGGTCGGTGTCTTCGATCCTCAGCAGGTACTTTCCGCCATGGTGGCGGGCGAACAGATAGTTGAACAGCGCCGTGCGCGCGCCGCCGATATGCAGATAGCCGGTCGGGGAGGGGGCGAAACGGGTAACGACGCCCGGAATCTTGGCAGGTGCACTGGTCATAATGTGGCTTGCGCGGGGCGCGAATTCCTTTTGGTTGCCGGGGCCGATGAACGAGGTGAGCGCCCCTAACATAGTGGTCGCGCCGCTGGAACCGGCGCACCCATCCTTTTTGCCTGTGTTCCGGGACAGGTTCCTGGCGCGGATAGAGGCCTTGCTGGAAGCGGAGCGCGGACAACTCCCGCTGTGGTTCGTCGCCTGCTTTGGCGCGGGCATCGCCGGCTGGTTCTGGGTGGGCGGGGAGCGTGGCTGGATCGGCTTGATCGCCTTTGCCATGTCGCTGGTGGCCGGCGGGGCCGCATTGGGGCAGGGGCTTCGGTCATCACGCGCCCTGGTCGCCGGCGGTCTCGCGCTTGCGGCAGGCTGCGCACTGATCTGGTGGAGATCGGAGCATGTGGCGGCGCCGCGGCTTGCCAGACCTGTGATCGTCGAGTTCGCCGGAGCGATCGAGCGTGTCGAACATCTTGCCGCCAAGGGCGACCTGCGCTTGGCGCTGTCGGTGATCGACGACGACACCCTGCCGCCGCGGGTACGGGTATCGGTCAAGGCGGACGACAACGCCGACGTGCTTCTGCCGGGTGCTTCGGTTTGGATGCGGGCCCGGCTCCAGCCGCCACCGCCGATGGCCTTGCCCGGCGGGCATGACTTCGCTCGCGACGCCTGGTTTCGGGAAATCGGCGGTGTCGGACGGGCGCTCGGTGCCGTCGAGGTGATGAGGCCGGGAAAGGGTGGCGGCCTCGACCGGCTTCGCGATCGGCTCGGCAGTCATATCCGGACGGTCCTGCCGGGCTCTACTGGCGGCATCGCGACCGCGCTCGCAACAGGAGACCAGGCGGGCGTCCGCGATGAGGACGCAGAGGCCATGCGCCGTTCGGGTCTCACCCACCTGCTGTCGGTCAGCGGTCTGCACATCGCCGCCGTCGTGGCAGCGGCAATGCTGCTGTCGCTGCGCTTGCTGGCCTTGTCGGAACGGCTCGCGCTGCGACTGAACCTGGTCCTCATTTCGGCCGGTATGGGTGCGCTTGCAGGTGTTGCCTACACGCTGCTCACCGGGATGCAGGTGCCAACGGTGCGCAGTTGCATCGCGGCGCTACTGGTGCTGGCCGGAATCGCTCTCGGCCGGGAGGCGATTAGCCTGCGTCTCGTCGCCGTCGGCGCGCTGGTCGTGCTGCTGTTCCGGCCCGAAGCGATCGCCGGAGCCAGTTTCCAACTAAGCTTCGCCGCGGTCACCGCGATCATCGTTGTCCACGGCTTTGCGCCGGTTCGCAACTTTCTGGCCCGACGCGAGGAACCAGTCCCTTTCCGCATGGGCCGCTCGCTGGCCGGCCTGTTGATCACCGGCCTCGCGGTCGAGATTGCGCTGATGCCATTCGCGCTCTATCACTTCCATCGTTCCGGACTTTACGGCGTCGCGGCCAACCTGATCGCCATCCCCCTCACGACCTTCGTGATCATGCCGCTGGAGGCAGCGGCATTGCTGCTCGACGTGGTCGGCCTCGGCGCTCCTGTGTGGACGGCAACGGGCTGGGCGATCGATCTCTTGCTGGCACTGGCGCGCCGTGTCTCCAGCGCGGACGGGGCTGTGACGATGCTGCCGACCATGTCCCGCGCGGCCTTTGCCGCGATGGTGGCCGGCGCACTCTGGATCGCGTTGTGGACCAGGCGCTGGCGATGGTGGGGCCTGGCGCCGCTTGCCGCCGGCGCTGCGCTCGCGGCGTCGGCACCAGTACCGGACTTGCTCGTCACCGGCGACGGCAGGCACATGGCCCTGTTGGCGCCCGACGGTCGGCCACTACTACTCCGTGCCAAGGCAGGCGACTTCATGCGGAACGTCTTGGCGGAGGCGTCCGCATTCGACGGCGATCCGGGGGCGCTGGAGGAGCAGGCCCTTGCGCGCTGCTCTCGCGAGGCTTGCCTCGCTGACATCGAGCGCAGCGGGAAGGCGTGGCGAATCCTCGCCATTCGCCAGCCCGACCGTATCGAATGGACTCGCCTGACCGCCGCCTGTGCCGACGCCGACGTAGTCATCGCGGAACGGCGATTGCCGCGCGGCTGCACCCCGCGTTGGCTGAAACTTGACCGGCCCGCCCTCGAACGCGTTGGCGGTGTTTCCGTCTACCTCGGCGAAATCCCACGTATCGAAACAGTCGCCGGCCGGCTCGGCCAACTTCCGTGGGGGACATCAGGGGCGTTGGTCACGCCGCGTCGCAATCCTTGACGGTCACGTCGGCAATTTCTTCGCCTTTCGTCCCCACATAGTGGAAGCGAAAGCTTGCACCCATCTCGATCAGCCGGGCCCGGGGACTGTCGCACAGCATTGCACGAAGATTGCGATCCAGCGCCCGCTTCATCGCGGCGAGTTCCGATCGGCTAAGGGGCCGAAGCACGCTGTATCGGACCGAGAGTTCGTTACCTTGCCGAGACACATTGTCGATGCGCGTGACTTCGTCGACGAGCTGGCCCACTGCTGCCCGGTCTGCGGCGAACATGGTCGCCAACGTCTCCTCCATCCGCTCACGGCGCGCGCGATCGTTGCCGACGACGACTTCCTCCGCCGACAGCACGCCGGCGTCGACCATGTCGGCATGCACCGGGTACCACATGTCGTTCGGCTCGGTTTCCATGATCCGGTCGACGAAGGCAGGTGAGACGCCGGCCTTGATATAATCGTCGCGATTGATGCGAATGATCTCGGCGCGGTCAGAGGCGCTGAGGCCGGGAAAATCGGGCTGGTGAAAACCGACTGTCGCCATCGGGTCTGCACTGCGGTCCTTTCCCGCCATGAGCAGCAGCGTGCAGGCAGATTCGCAGTCGCGCTCAACCCGCGTCGACCAACCGCGCGCCTTGATGATTTCCGCCATGCGGAGCGCTTCGGCGATCCGTCCGCCGGGCGACTGCAACTCGACGGTCCGGAGCGATCCCGCGTTTGCAATCGCCTTTTCGAAGCGGTGAGCGGTTCCCGCCGTGATCGCGCCGCGCAACAGCATTCGCTTGCCGCCGTCGACCAACGTCAGCTTGGCCGGGTCGCCGATCGGGTCGCGGCCGACGGCAATCAGCGCGAACTCGCGCGATTGTGCCCAAAGACCGGGCGTCGCGGCAAACAGTGCCAGGGTGCTGAAGATGGTCATGCCGCGGGCAATGAAGCCCCACGCCGGCGATCCGCCGCGCGCGGGATGGCGTCCCGCGGAACGCCACACGCCGACGATCGACCAGATGGAAGCCGCGTAGACCAGCAGCACATAAAACAGGAACGCCACGGCGAAGTAAGCAAGGTCGATGCTGGTCGCGCCCATCGACTTCAGCGTGAGGCCGACGATGGTGAGTGCAAAGTTCGCCAGGAAACTGTTCAGCCAGTAGCTTTGCGCCAACGGAAGCTGGCCGCGCCAATGGCGAAGCAGGTAATTGCCGTCTGCTAGCGCTTCCTCTTCGAGCACACTGCCATACGGATCATAAGCGTCGACGCGATACCCCATGCCACATCCCCCCTGTTCGGCACGGGTGGACGCTGGCAGCCGACGGTCGGTCACGCAAGCCCGCTAGCGGTCGCTCCACACGGCAAGCTCGCTTCCAGACGGATCGATGAAGTGGAAACGGCGCCCACCCGGAGAGGCGAAGATGGCCTTGGCGATTACGCCGCCCGCGTCGCTGACCGCGTCGAACACCGCTTCAAGATCATCGACCCGCACCACCGGCAACGGCGCGGACAAGGCATCGTCGGGCTGGCCATTGAGGCCAACGTCAAGGTCTCCGGTCGTGGTCGCCGCATAGTCCGCGCCGTAGTCGGTGAACGTCCATCCGAACGCTTTTGCGTAGAATGATCGGGTCAGTTCATGCGCGGTGACGCTGGGCAATTCGACGTAGTCGATGCGGGGGGGAGCCATCCTAGTATCGGCGGATAAGACCCGCGAGGCGGCCTTGGATCTGGACCTGGTCGGGGCGATAGCGCTGCGCTTCGTAATGACGGTTGGCCGGGTCGAGGCGGATCATCTGACCCTCGCGCCGGAAGGTCTTGAGCGTCGCATGCTCGGCATCAATCAGCGCGACGACGATCTCGCCCTCGCGCGCGGTCTCGGTCTTGCGGATAAGGGCGTAATCGCCGTCGAGGATACCTTCCTCGACCATCGAGTCGCCCGACACTTCGAGCGCGTAATGTTCGCCCGGCCCGAGCAGTGCGGCCGGAACCGCGAAGCCCTCGGTGCCCTGCAACGCCTCGATCGGCGTGCCGGCGGCGATCCGGCCATGCAGCGGGATTTCGATCATGTCGTTGGCAGGCGCAGGCACGAGCGGTCGGGGCGCTGCCGTCGCGGCCACCGCCGCATCCGGCATCCGCAGCACCTCGAGCGCACGCGCCCGGTTGGGAAGGCGGCGAATGAAGGACCGTTCCTCGAGTGCCGAGATCAAGCGATGCACGCCCGACTTGGACTTGAGGTCGAGCGCCTCGCGCATCTCGTCGAAGCTCGGGCTGACTCCGGTTGCAGCCAACCGATCCTGGATGAAGCGAAGCAATTCATGCTGCTTGGACGTAAGCACGTCGATCTCCCGGCGCAAAAGGAACGAACGGGGAACGTGTAGGCAACGTAACGGGGTAGGTCAAGCGAGTTCAGCGCACCTGCCGACAAAGGCGCGTAGCAGGACGAGGCCTTGTTCGCTGGCGACGCTCTCCGGGTGGAACTGCACGCCGTGCGCCGGTGCCTGTGCATGCCGCATGGCCATCACTGTGCCATCATCACTCCACGCGTTCGCGACGAGTGGCGGCTTCGGGTCCGGCACGGCCAGCGAATGATATCGAGTGGCCGCGAAGGGTGAGGGGAGGCCGGTGAACAGGCCCGACCCGTCGTGCCGCACGGCGGCAACCTTTCCGTGGATCGGCGCGGTGCGCTCGACCGTCGACCCGCACGCCACGGCCAGCGCCTGGTGTCCCAGGCAAACGCCGAGAAAGGGGACACCGCGCCTCACGCACTCCCCGGCAAGCGCGACCGAAATCCCCGCTTCCGCTGGCGCCCCCGGTCCCGGCGAGACGACGACGCCGTCAGCATTGGCCGCAATCGCTTCATCAACCGTCAGCGCATCGTTGCGTTCGACCCGGACCTCTGCACCGGCCTGCAGCAAATAGTCGGCCAGCATGAAGGTGAAGCTGTCGACGTTATCGATCAGCAGCAACCGGGGCTGTCGCGCCGTCATGACGCTTGGAATCTAGTTGGTGACCTGCGTCAGCCGCTTCTTGGCCGCCGCGATCGCATCCTCGTTGCGCTTGACGCTGATGTCCTTGCGGAGCGCGCTCATGAACTGCTGGGCAAGTTCCTGTGACAAGGTCTGCTGCATCTCGACCTGTACCCGGCTGATGATGCCCGGATTCGTCGAGGCGTTGCCGGGGACGATGCGCGTGGTGCGAACGATGAAGAAACCGCGCTGTTGCGGATCGGCCACCATCCGGCTCTTGCCCTGGGGCAGGGAAAACAGCATCCGCAGCGGTGCGATGCTTGCCTGGTCGGCTTGACGAAGCTGGATGCGGCGAGCGGTCACCGTCGATGGCGGCGACACGCCCTTGCCGGCGGCCTTCGTCGCGTCGGCAAGGCTCTGGCCGGCGGCCACCTTGGCGGCAATCGAGGAAGCGACCGCGCGAGCCTGGTCCGCAGCGCGTTTCTGGATCCAATCGGTGGCGACGCGGTCACGGATGCTTGCCAAGGGGGCCGGCGCGGCGGGCACGAGGCGCCCCAGCCCGACAATGACATAGCCGCTCTTGTCGGCCAGCTCGTCGACGACCGGATCGTCATCTTCACTCAGGTCGAAGCCGCTCTTCAAGGCTTGCGCGTAGTTGGCCGGCACGGTGTAGGCAGGGTCCGTCAGGCTCTTGCCGGCGGAATTGATCAGGGGGGTGTCGGTGATCGCCAGGCCCGATGCCCGGGCCGCATCTGCAAAGCTGGCGCCATCGGCAATCGCATCTTCGACGCGTGAGACGGCATCGGCGACCGCGTCCTTGCGCTTGTCCGCGGTGAGCTTGGTGACGATTTCGGCGCGTGCCGCGGCCAGCGACTTGCCGCTGGCGGGCTGGACCGCATCGATGCGGATGACGTGCCAGCCAAGGTCGGACTTCACCGGACCGACGATCGCGCCGGAGGCTGCCGAAAAGACGGTGTTGGCGACGGCAGCGCCGGCCAGCCCGGTGAATTCGGACTTGCTCTGCGGACCGACGCTGACGTCCTCGGCCGAAAGGCCGGCAGGCGCGGCGGCGGCGGCGAACGGCGTTCCGCTCTTGGCCCGGGCAGCAATTCCCGCGGCGACCTTCTGGTCCTGGACGACGGCCTGGCTGATGACCCGTTTCTCCTCGCCGCCATAGGTGGCGGCGTTGGCCTTGTAGTAGGCAGCGATCTCCTGGTCCGTCGGTGCGGGCACGGGGACCTTGTCCGCGGCGATCGTCGCGAAGCGCAGCACCCGCTGCTCGGGCACCATGTAGCGCCCCTTGTTCTGGTTGTAGAACGCCTGGAGGTCGCCGACAGTAGGTGTCAGTCCCTGCTTGAACGCATCGGTCAGCACCAGCGCGACCTCGCCCTGGCGCTGTTCGAGCAGGACAGAGGCATAGGGAGTCGCCATCCCGACCGACATGCGCGGACTGGCTGCGACCGGCAGCAGGATGGTGCGTTGGAGGATATCGGTGGAGATCAGGCGCCGGACCCAGGCGTCGGTCAGGTTCTCGGATTGCAGCCAGCGGGCATAGCCTTGCTCGCTGAACTTCCCATCCAGCCCCTTGGCCTGGGGAAGGTTGGCGATCTGGGCGTCAACCAGGCGGCGCGAGAGGATGATGTCGTTGTCGGCAGCGAAGGCGGCCATCAGCCGTTCGTTGACCAGCTCGTCGACGATCTGGTCGAACTGGCCCGCCAGGGCTGCCGGAGTGATCTCGGGATTTTCCCGACGCTGCTGGGTCAATGCGCGGTCGAACATGGTGCTGAGGTCGCGTTCCGTGACCTGTTCGCCGCCGACCTTGGCGATCGTTCCGCTGCCCGTGCCAAAGCCGCCCCCGAGGTTATTCATGTCGGCAACCGCGAAGCTGCCGACGATCAGGACCAGGAACAGCACCATGATGCCGGTCCCGACCTTGGACTTGGACAGGCGGCGAAAGGCAGACGACATCGGGATACTCGCGCTATGAAAATTCGAAGGGTCGCTTTAGGGGCGGCAACGCGCCGCCGCAACTGGCCGGGGCGAGGAGGGGACAAGCGTCATGCGTCGAATGCTGGTGGCCGGGAACTGGAAGATGCACGGCCTTGCGGCGGATATTGCGGCGATCGCGGAAATTGCCCACGCCGCTGGCGACAACCCGCAGTCTGATGTCGCGCTGTGCTTGCCGGCAACTCTCATCGAACGCGCGGCCCGCGCCGTTCCCGGCTTCGCCATCGGCGGCCAGGACGTGCATCCGGCGCCGAAGGGCGCGCACACCGGCTGCGTTTCCTCCGCGATGCTGCTCGACGCGGGTGCTTCCCTGACCATCGTTGGCCATTCCGAACGGCGTGAAGCGCAGGGCGAAACCGACGCCAACGTCCGCGCCAAGGCCGAGGCCGCGCTGGCGGCCAGGCTCGGCGTTATCCTTTGCATCGGCGAGAGCGATGCGGTCCGCGAATCCGGACAGGCTATCACCACCGTAACCGCGCAACTCGACGCCTCACTTCCCGGCTCCGTAACCGCTGACAGGTTCGCGATCGCCTATGAGCCGATCTGGGCGATCGGCACCGGCAAGGTGCCGTCGGTCGCGGATATCGAGGAAATGCATGCCGCGCTGCGCCTCCGCCTGATGGCCGCCTTCGGTGACGAGGGCGACAGGATTCGCATTCTATACGGTGGCTCGGTCAAGGCATCGAACGCGGCAGAAATCTTCGCGGTCGCCGATGTCGACGGTGCGCTGGTCGGCGGGGCCAGCCTTGCAGCAGCGGATTTCATCCCCATCATCCAGGCAACGCGTTGAGTTTTCACGGCGTCCTCAGTAAGGGCGCGCCACCACCTTTGATCGAAAGACCGTCATGTTCACCTTCCTCCTGATCGTCCAAGCGCTCGTCGCCGCCTCGCTGGTCGGCGTGATCCTCATGCAGCGATCGGAAGGTGGCGGGCTCGGCGTCGGCGGTTCGTCGGCCGGGTTTATGACGGCGCGCGGCGCGGCGGATTTCCTGACCCGCGCCACCGCGATCCTGGGCGGTATCTTCATCATCCTGTCGATCGTGCTTGCCGCGATCGCCGGCGTGACCCGCGAAGCGCCGAAGATCGACACGTCGCTGGTCAAGGACACCCCGGCCCAGCAGGCGCCCGCGGCCAACCCGATGACGCTTCCGGGCGCAGCGCCGGCGCAGCCGTCGAACGGCGCGCAGCCGGCCAACCAGCCCGCCCCGGCGGTCCCGCTCGCCCAGTAAGCGCAAGCTTTTTTCGAATTATCTGATTCGCGCGCTTGCCAGTGGGCGGCGCGCATCCCTAAGGCTCGACTCCCATGGCGCGGTATATTTTCATCACCGGCGGCGTGGTCTCCTCGCTTGGCAAAGGTCTCTTGGCGGCATCGCTCGGCGCGTTGCTGCAGGCGCGGGGCTATTCTGCACGTATTCGCAAGTTCGATCCCTATCTGAACGTCGATCCGGGGACGATGAGCCCCTACCAGCACGGCGAGGTGTTCGTCACCGATGACGGCGCGGAAACCGACCTCGACCTCGGCCATTATGAGCGCTTCACCGGCGTGTCGGCGCGTCAGTCGGACAATATTACCTCCGGCCGCATCTATCGCGACATCATCGCGCGCGAACGGCGCGGCGACTATCTCGGCGCGACCGTCCAGGTCGTCCCGCACGTCACCAACGCCATCAAGGAATTCGCGCTCGCCGACACCGACGGCCTCGACTTCGTCATCTGCGAAATCGGCGGGACCGTCGGCGACATCGAAAGCCTTCCGTTCGTCGAGGCGATCCGCCAGCTCAAGAACGACCTTGGCCGCGGCCAGTCGTGCTTCGTCCACACCACGCTGGTTCCGTACCTTGCGGCGGCCGGCGAGCTGAAGACCAAGCCGACCCAGCATTCAGTGCGCGAGATGACCAGCTACGGCATCCAGCCCGACGTCCTGCTCTGCCGCGCCGAACGGGAGATCCCGGAGGGTGAGCGCGCCAAGATCGCGCTGTTCTGCAACGTGCCGAAGTCGGCGGTCATCCAGGCGCTCGACGCCCGCTCGATCTATGACGTGCCGCTTCAGTATCACGGCGAGGGCCTCGACGACGAGGTGCTGCGGGTGTTCGGGATCGAGGACGCGCCCGCGCCGGACCTGTCGCGCTGGACCGACATCATGGACCGCATCGACCATCCCGAAGGGGAAGTGACGATCGGCGTCGTCGGGAAATATGTCGGGCTGCCCGACGCCTACAAGTCGCTCCGCGAAGCGCTGGTCCACGGCGGCATTGCCAATCGCGCCAAGGTCCACATCCGCTGGCTCGACGCCGAGATGTTCGAAAAGGACGATGCGAACCTCGCTGCCGAGCTCGAACCACTGCACGGCATCCTGGTCCCCGGTGGATTCGGCGAGCGCGGTAGCGAGGGTAAGATCGCCTCGGTCCGCTTCGCCCGCGAGCGCGGCGTGCCCTTCTTCGGTATTTGCCTCGGCATGCAGATGGCTTGCATCGAAGGGGCGCGAAATACAGCCGGGATCGCCGCCGCCTCGACTACCGAATTCGGGGAAACTGCCGAACCCGTCGTGGGTCTCATCACCGAATGGATGAGCAAGGAAGGCCTCCAGCAGCGCAATGCCCAGACCGACCTTGGCGGTACGATGCGGCTCGGCGCCTATGACGCGAAGCTGACCGGCAACAGCCATGTCGCCTCGGCTTACGGCACGACCGAGATTTCGGAACGCCACCGCCACCGGTACGAGGTCAATGCGCATTACCGCGATGCCCTGGAAAAAGGCGGGCTGGTTTTTTCCGGCATGTCGCCAGACGGCCAGCTCCCCGAGATCGTGGAGCGGCCCGACCATCCCTGGTTCATCGGTGTCCAGTTCCATCCGGAGCTCAAGAGCCGGCCATTCGATCCGCATCCGCTATTCGCCGGCTTCATCGGCGCCGCGCTAAAGCAATCACGGTTGGTGTAGGTCGTTTCGCAACCGCTTCATTTGCTGTTCAGGATAATTCAGGTTAAATGCCTGGCATGCGGATCGCGCTTGCCTTTGCACTCCTCATCGGAACGGCTCCGGCCGCTGCGTTGGCTGGCAACACCGTTCAGAACGAGCAGGTGAAGAAGCAAGCCTGCGCGCGCCCGGCTGGCGATCCCCAGCGCGCCAAGGCGCCTCGGACCGATTGCCGCACAAGGACGGTTCCGCCGATCGTCGACCCGACGCCGACCTTCATCCTTTAGTCGGCAGTAAAAACGCTTGATTCCGTACCATGGTACGGAAGCTAAGCATGTGCCATGAACAACGATTCGTACCCAAAGACGGCCGTAATTCACCGCATGGTGATGGCGAACCATGTCTGTCCGTGGGGCCTCAAGGCGGTCGACCTGCTTCGACGCGAGGGCTTTACGGTCGAGGATCATCACCTCACGACGCGTGAGGAAACCGACGCATTCAAAGCGCAACATGCGGTTGCGACAACTCCCCAGATTTTCATCGGGGACAGCGCATTGGCGGCTACGACGACCTTCGGCGTTACCTTGGCAAGCCGGTCGCCGATTCCAAGGCCGTCAGCTATCGCCCCGTCATTGCCATTTTCACCATCACTGCACTGATGGCGCTGGCGACGAGCATGGCGGCGTTCGGCGATCCGTTCACGGTCCAGGCACTGAAATGGTTCATCGCATTTTCGATGACCGTCCTCGCCATGTTGAAGCTCCAGAATGTCGAAACCTTCTCGGCGATGTTCCTCAACTACGACCTGCTCGCGCGCCGCTGGGTTCCTTACAGCTACATCTATCCGTTCGCTGAGGCGTTGGCGGGTGTCCTGATGATCGCCGGCGTTGCACACTGGCTATCGATTCCGATTGCACTGACGATCGGATCGATCGGCGCCGTTTCGGTATTCAAGGCAGTCTATATCGACCGCCGGGAATTGAAGTGTGCCTGCGTAGGTGGATCGAGCAACGTGCCGCTTGGCTTTGTCTCGCTTACCGAGAATCTGCTCATGATCGGCATGGCAGTCTGGATGCTGGTTGAACCCGGAAGCGGGCATCACGCGTTGGCGCGCTGATGATCCCGCTAGTCCAGTCTTTTCTGAAGTGGGCAGCGTTGATGGCGCTGCTGTTGTCGCCATTGGCGATGCAGCCTGCGGCCGCCGCACCGACGACAGTAGTCAAGGCCTCGGTGCTGGGCCATTGTGAGGAAAAGGCGCCAGCCCAAGGCAAAGCAATGTCGAGCGACTGCACGATGGGCTGCGCCTCCGCCCTCCCTGCCGCCCCGTTCGTCGGAGCGCCTCAACGTCGTCCGACGTCATCGTTCGAGCCGTCCGCCCAACTTGCCGCGCTCACGGGACGCCATCTCGAAATCGAGATCCCGCCTCCCCGAGACTGATCCCGCCGCGCTCCGTGCCGGCAAGTCCGGCAACCATCCTTATCATGGGTGCGGCATGTCGCGCCCGGGAGAAATCGTCTTGAACTACCGTTACCTCGCCGCGGCCAGCGCGTTTGCGCTGGCCAGCCTTTCCTCGCCGGCCGTGGCGCAAGAGCACCAACATCATCCGGGCATGACCATGCCGATGCCGGAACCCAAGCCTGCCCCAAAGGTCGAGCCGAGCTCCACGCCGCCCCCTGCGCCGGATGCTGCGCCACCGTCAGCGACTGATCACTCGGCGCATGGGATGGAAGAAACGGCGGTGCCAGCCATGCCGGCGCACGGTTCCATGTCGCCAACACACAGCATGACCGGCGCCTACGGCTCATATCCGTCGGCACGGGAATCGTCGGGGACGGCGTGGCAGCCGGACACGTCCGACCACAGCGGCCTGATGACCATGGCGGGCGATTGGTCGCTTATGCTCCACGGCGAACTGACCCTCGTGCATGACTGGCAGGAGGGGCCTCGCGGCGATAGCAAGAATTTCGCCGCCGGGATGCTGATGGGCACCGCCCGTCGCTCGCTTGGCAACGGCACGCTGCAGTTCCGCGCCATGGTCAGCCCCGATCCGCTGATGGGCAAGCGTGGCTATCCCTTGCTGCTCGCCAGTGGCGAGACCGCCGACGGCGTCACCCGCATCGTCGACCGCCAGCATCCCCACGACCTGTTCATGGAATTGTCGGCCAGCCTGTCGCAGCCGATCGGCAAGGACGCATCGGCATTCATTTATGCCGGCCTGCCCGGAGAGCCTGCGTTCGGCCCGCCGGCGTTCATGCACCGGCAGTCGATCAATGTTTCGCCCGAGGCTCCCATCAGCCATCATTGGCTCGATTCGACCCACATCAGCTTCGGCGTGCTCACCGGGGGCCTCATCGTCGGCCCGGCCAAGGTGGAGGTGTCTCGCTTCAACGGCCGCGAGCCTGACCAGCGGCGCTTCAACATCGAAACCGGTCCGCTCGATTCGACCGCGGTCCGCGTTTCGCTTAACCCGACCCGGACGCTGTCGCTCCAGGCCAGCTGGGGTCATTTCGTCGAACCCGAACAGCTCGAGCCCGGCGAGAATCAGAAGCGACTCTCGGCAAGTGGCCACTGGACGGTGCCGCTCCGGCAAGGCAGCTGGGCGACCACGATCGCGTGGGGTCGCAAGTCTGCCCATGGTCACGACGCTGACGCCGTCGCGCTCGAATCGTCACTCAACTGGAACCGCTGGACCTTGTTCGGCCGTGCCGAACGCACGGAAAACCGTGAGCTGTTCGCGGATCCGGAGATCGAGACGGAAGCCTTCAAGGTCGGGAAGGCCAGCGTCGGTGCACTGTACGAACTGCCGCTCGCCAGCCATCTCAAGCTCGGCCTCGGCGGCCTTTACGCCTTCAATTTCGTGCCCAAGGCACTGGAAGGCGAATATGGCGGCGATCCCAACGGCGCGATGGCGTTTGTGCGCCTGAAGATCGACTGATCGGGGCATTGCGGGCGG
Organism: Sphingomonas rhizophila; assembly: GCF_014396585.1. Lineage (GTDB taxonomy): Bacteria > Pseudomonadota > Alphaproteobacteria > Sphingomonadales > Sphingomonadaceae > Sphingomicrobium > Sphingomicrobium rhizophilum. The sequence continues at coordinate 1,146,151 of NZ_CP060717.1, read as the reverse complement.
GTGCCCGGCATCTTAAGTGCCGGGGCATGAGCAACATCGTCTCCACCCGCCTGCTGGTGCTCGGCTCCGGCCCGGCCGGTCTCACCGCCGCCATCTACGCCGCACGCGCGGGCCTTAGCCCGATCGTCGTCCAGGGCATCCAGCCCGGCGGCCAGTTGACCACGACGACGGACGTCGAGAACTATCCAGGCTTTCGTGACGTGATCCAGGGCCCTTGGCTGATGGAGGAAATGCAGGCGCAGGCGGAGCATGTCGGCACCAAGATGGTGTGGGACCACATCAATTCGGTCGACCTGTCGCGCCGACCCTTCGTGCTGAAGGGCGACAGCGGCGAATATCATGCCGATACGCTGGTCATCGCCACCGGCGCCCAGGCCAAGTGGCTTGGCCTGCCGTCGGAAGAATTGATGAAGGGGAAGGGGGCCTCGGCCTGCGCCACCTGCGACGGCTTTTTCTATCGCGGAAAGAAGGTCGCGGTGATCGGCGGCGGCAACACCGCGGTCGAGGAAGCGCTCTACCTCACCAATCACAGCCATGACGTCACGCTGATTCACCGCCGCGATTCGTTCCGCGCGGAAAAGATCCTGCAGAATCGCCTGTTCGCCCATCCCAACATCAAGATCATGTGGGACAGCGAAGTCGCGGAGTTCGTCGGCGGCGGCAATCCCGAGACGTTGGTCGGGCTCGACGTCCGCAACGTGAAGACCGGTGCGATCACCCGCCTCGACGTCGACGGCGCGTTCGTCGCCATCGGTCACAAGCCCGCGACCGAATTATTCGCCGGGCAGCTGGAGCTGGACGACGACGGCTATCTGAAGGTCGAGACCGGATCGACGCGGACGTCGATCCCCGGCGTATTTGCCTGCGGTGACGTTATGGACAAGATCTACCGCCAGGCGGTGACCGCCGCCGGGACCGGCTGCATGGCTGCTTTGGACGCCGAGAAGTTCCTGGCGGCCGAAGAGTTCGAGGCGCTCGAAGCCGCCGAGTGACGGCAGTCGAGGCTAAGGCGGAAGAATAGCATCCCCTCGACCCCTGCCGAATGGTAGGTTTCGACCGCTTCGAAGCCGCACCGTCGATAAAGCGCTTGCGCTTCGACCATGCTGGCCAGCGTGTCGAGGTAGATCGCACGGTATCCCGCCGTTTTTGCAGCCTCGATGGCCGCGCCGACCAGCATGAAACCGAGTCCGTCCGCGACAGTCTGGCGCGACGTAGAGGCGCTTCATTTCGCAGGCGTCCGCTTGCCTCATCGGCCGCAGCGCGACGCAGCCGATGACGGCATCATCCGGGCCCCGCGCGACGATGATCGTGCCGGCCGGCGGTGCATATTGGCCGGGAAGGGAGCGGACCTCTTCCTCGAATTCTTGGAAGGTCAGGTCGCGCGGGAGGCTGGCGGCATATTCACGGTAGAGGCCCGTCGCGTCCGCAAGGTTCTGCCCTGACGTCGCCGGTTCCAGGCGAACATCGGGGGACACTTGATTACTGGAGGGCCTTGCGGCGCGCGAAGGCGAGGAGGCTGCCGTAGGTCGCGAAATCCTCGGCCTCGACATCGTCGTCCTCGATCAGGATGCCGAGTCGCTCCTCGATCGCCGTCAGGAGCGTCGCGACCGCCATCGAGTCCAATTCTGGCAGCGCACCGAACAATTCGGTTGCGTCGGTGAACCCAGCGACCCGTTCGCGGGACAGGGACAATGTTTCCTGGAGGATAGCGCGGAGCGTCGAATCCAACTCGTCGAAATCGCTCGTCGCCACGCTGACTTGCCCCGTCGTCATAGTGGGCAGACGCCTAATCGCTGCGTTGCACAAGGGCAAGCTTTGCGAACCCGCGTGCGTGGGGCTAGTCCGGCCTGGTGAGCGACCCCGATCCGACGCCCTTTCCGCTCGATCACCTCGCCCGGCGTGGCCGCAGCGACGATGTTGCGCTTGTCGCGGGCGGAGAGACACTGTCCTACGCCGACCTCGACGAGCGGGTCGGGCGTGTTGCCGATGCCCTCATCGCTCACGGGTTAAGGGTGGGGGACCGCGTCGCGACCTGGATGGGCAAGACCGCTCTTGCCTGCGTCATGCCACTTGCCGCCGCCCGCGCCGGCTTGATTCACGTCCCGATCAATCCATTGCTGAAGCGGATGCAGGCGGCCCATATTCTTGCCGACAGCGGGGCGCGACTGCTTGTCGCGAATGCGGCGCGGCTGGAAACGCTCACCGGGGAGGAGCGAGGCGACGCCGTGGCAGTCGCGCTGGAAGACTGGCGAGACGGTGACACCGCGGTCGGCCTTTCGGGCCACCTTCCCGACGTGCTGGCCGCACTGCTCTACACTTCGGGTTCTACCGGCAGACCGAAGGGCGTGATGCTGAGCCACGCCAACCTGTGGCTCGGTGCGATTTCGGTGGCGCACTATCTTGGCCTGTCGAGCCCGGACCGGACGCTGGCCGTGCTCCCGCTCGCCTTCGACTATGGCCAGAACCAGTTGCTGTCGTCGTGGGCGGCCGGCGCGAGCGTGATCAGCTTCGACTATCTTCTTGCGAACGATGTCAAAAAGGCGATCCGGCGTCATGACGTCACCGTCCTCGCCGGGGTTCCGCCGCTGTGGCAGCAGTTGGCTGCGCTCGACTGGTCGGACGGGGCGGGGGGCAGCCTTCGAACGCTGACCAATAGCGGCGGGCATTTGCCGGAACCGGTGGTCCGCCGGTTGCGCGCGCTGTTCCCGAACGCCAACCTCCATCTCATGTACGGCCTGACCGAAGCGTTCCGATCCGCAAGCCTTAATCCAGCGCTAGTCGACGCGCATCCCGACAGCGTCGGCGTCTCCATCCCCTTCGCCGAATTGATGATCGTACGCCCCGACGGAAGCGAAGCGGAGCCGGGCCAGGAAGGCGAGCTGGTTCATGCCGGACCGCTGGTCGCCCACGGCTACTGGCGCGACGCCGCGAAGACTGCAGAGCGCTACCGCCCGGCGCCCTCCTTCAGCCGGTATGGCGGCACGGCTGTCTGGTCCGGAGATACGATGGTCAAGGGGACGGACGGACTCCTCCGCTTTCGCGGCCGCGATGACGCGATGATCAAGGTGAGCGGTAACCGTCTGAGTCCGAACGAGATTGAAGAACTGGCGATGGCAAGCGACGCGGTTCGCGAGGTGGCGGCTTTCGGCATTTCCGACGAAGCGCTGGGACAGGTGGTGGCTCTGGCCGCCGTGGCCGCGACCGATGACGCTGAGGATAGGCTTCGCGCCTGGTTCGCGGCCAATGCACCCGCGTTCATGATGCCCAGGCGGATCCTGTGGCGCGACGCGCTTCCGACCGGCGCGACCGGCAAGCTCGACCGGGTTGCGCTCAAGGCGTTGCTGTCATGAAACCGATGGGACCGATCCCGGATGGCTTCGTTCCCGGTCCGCACGGCGGCTTGACGATTTCTGGCGAGCCTGCCGTTGGCCTCTTCGACCGCAGCGGCGGCACGCCTTTGTTTGTTTACGACCGCAGCCTCATCGGTCGAAAGATCGCCCAATTCCGCGCCGTCATGCCGGATAACGTCGCTCTGCATTATGCAGTAAAGGCAAACCCTTACGCCCCACTGCTTGAGTGGCTTGTCAGCTATGTCGACGGGTTCGACCTCGCGTCGAGCGGCGAGTTGGCGACACTGGAGCGGGCCGGTGGGCTTGTGCTGCCGGTCAGCTTCGCCGGTCCGGGCAAGCGCGATACCGAACTGACGCAGGCGATCGAGAGGGGTGTCACGATCCACCTGGAAAGTGAGGGGGAAGCGGACCGGGCCCTGGCCATCGCCGACCGCCTGGGGATCACGCCCAAACTCGCGGTCAGGGTCAATCCGCCTTTTGCGCTGAAGGGCGCAGGCATGAAGATGGGCGGGCTCGCCAGCCCGTTCGGGGTCGATGCCGATCGGGTCCCTGCACTGGTCTGTCACCTGATTGACGCCGGTGCCAACTGGCGCGGGCTCCACGTCTATGCCGGTAGCCAGCTCCTACATGCCGAACCGCTGATCGAGACACAGCGTTTGACCGTCGAGTTGGCCGCCCGGATCGCAACGGAGGTCGGTCGGGAGCCGCCCGAGCTAAACCTCGGTGGCGGCTTCGGCATCCCCTACGCGTCGACCGACATTGCGCTGGACGTCGACCGCGTCGGTCAGGCGCTCGGCGAGACCTTGCGCGCCGCGCCCGACATCCTTTCAAGCACGCGCTACGCGATCGAACTGGGACGCTGGCTCGTGGGCGAAGCGGGCGTCTACCTCACTCGAGTGATCGACGTGAAGGACAGTGGCGGGCGGCGATTCGCCATCACCGACGGCGGCCTGCAGCACATGCTCGCCGCGACGGGTAATTTCGGGCAGCTCCTTCGCCGCAACTACCCGATCGCCAACGCGGCCAAATTTGGCGAGGAGTCGTCTCAAGAAGTCACCGTAACAGGTTGTCTTTGCACCCCGCTGGACTTGCTGGGCGACGAGGTGATGCTCCCGCCGGTCGGCGTTGGCGACATCATCGCCATCTTTTGCGCCGGTGCCTACGGCCTCAGCGCAAGCCCCCAAAACTTCCTTAGCCAGCCCGTCGCCCGCGAGTTGCTGCTCTAGGGGTAGATCGCCTCGACGAAGTAAAGGCCGTGCGGCGGAGCGTTGAAGCCGAGAGCGGCGCGGTCGCGGGCCTCCAGCGCCGCCTTCACGTCAGCGGGCTTCCACTGGCCGCGCCCGACCAACGCCAGGCACCCGACCATCGAGCGCACCTGATGGTGCAGGAAGCTGCGCGCCGCCGCGCGAACGTGGATTTCCTCGCCGACCTGCTCCACCCTCAGGCTGTCGAGCGTCTTCACCGGGCTGTCTGACTGGCAATGCACCGACCGGAAGGTCGTGAAGTCGTGAATTCCGACGAGATGCGTGGCGCTTTCGGCCATCGCGTCTGAGTCCACCGTCTGGGCAATGTGCCACACCCGTCCCGCGTCCAGAGCCGGCGGCGCGCGCCGGTTGAGGATTCGGTAGAGATAGCGCCGGCCGACGCACGAAAAGCGCGCATGCCAGTCGTCGGCGACCGGCTCGACCGCCGTCACGGCCACCGGATCGGGTCGCACCAGCGCGTTGATCCCTTCGCGCAGGCGGTGCGGGGTGACGTCACGATCGATGTCGACATGGGCCGTCATGGCCAGCGCGTGCACACCGGCGTCGGTCCGGCCGGCCGCATGCACCGCGACCGTCTCGCCCGTCATTCGGCCGATCGCTTGCTCCAGCGCCTCTTGCACCGACGGGCCATGGTCCTGACGCTGCCAGCCCATGAAGGGGCCGCCGTCGAATTCGACCGTGAGCCGCCAGCGGGTCATGCCAGCCGCGTGCCCTTCGGCACCGCAAAGCCGCGCAGCAGCTCATTCAGCGGCATCGCGCTTTTACCCGACCGCTGCAAAGTCAGCGGCCGGAGCGCGCCGTTGCCGGTCGCCACCGTCAATCGGTCGTCGATGACTTCACCCGGGGTGCCGCACCCAGCGGAGACCTCTGCGCGGAGCAGCTTGATCCGCTCCCCGCCAACCTCGAACCAAGCGCCAGGGAAGGGGGCCAGTCCCTGCACATGGCGCACCAATTCCACCGCCGGCCGCGACCAGTGGATTCGCGCCTCGTCCTTGCTGATCTTCGAGGCATAGGTAACGCCCTCCGCAGGCTGAGCGATCGGAGTATGCCGCGGCAAGTCGTCGAGCACCTCGACCATCAACGCGGCGCCCAATTCGGCCAGCTTCTGCGTGAGTTCGGAAGCATTGCTGCCATCAATCGGCAGACCGCGTTTCAGCAGCATCGGCCCGGTATCGAGCCCGGCCTCCATCTGCATGATCGTGACCCCAGTCTCCTCATCGCCGGCCATGATCGCCCGCTGCACCGGCGCCGCCCCGCGCCAGCGCGGCAGGAGTGAGGCATGGACGTTGAGGCATCCCAGGCGCGGCGCGTCGAGCACCGCTTGCGGCAGAATCAGGCCATACGCCGCAACCACCGCAACATCGGCGTCCAGCGCCGCAAAGGCGTCCTGCTCCTCTGTTCCCTTGAGCGACCGCGGGCTCCGCACCTCGATCCCCAAATCTCGAGCCCGAATCTCGACCGCCGTCGGCCGATCCGCCTTGCCCCGTCCCGCTGGACGCGGCGGCTGGGTGTAGACGCAGATGACGTCATGACGCCGCGCCAGTGCATCCAGCGTCGGCACCGCAAAGTCCGGCGAACCCATGAAGATCACTCGCATCGACGCCGCCTATGGCGCGGCTTGCGTCGCGGGCCAAGCGCCCTATGTCGTTCTCGCAATGTCCTCGCACCAGATCGACACGCTGACCCAGGCGCTCGCGCGGCTTCCCGGCCTTGGCCCGCGCTCGGCGCGGCGCGCGGTCCTGCACCTGATGAAGAAGCGACAGTCGACGCTCGATCCACTACTCGCCGCGCTTCAGGCGGTGGCCGAAAACCTGTCGACCTGTTCGAGCTGCGGCAATGTCGATACGTCGGATCCCTGCGCCATCTGCACCGATACGCGCCGTGACGACCGCCTGCTATGCGTCGTGGAAGAGGTCGCCGATCTGTGGGCGCTTGATCGTTCGCGACTCTTTCCCGGCCGGTTCCATGTCCTTGGCGGGCGATTGTCGGCGCTGGAAGGCGTTCGCCCCGAGGATCTCGCGATCGACTCGCTCATCGCCCGCGTCGCTGCCGGCGGCATCGACGAGGTGGTTCTGGCGATGAATGCGACCCTCGAGGGCCAGACCACGGCCCATTACCTCGCCGAGCGCCTCGAAACCTTCCCGGTACGACTGACCCAGCTCGCCCACGGCCTCCCGGTCGGCGGCGAACTCGACTATCTCGATGAGGGCACGCTCAGCCAGGCCTTGCGCCTGCGCCGACCGGTCGCTTGAACCCACTCGATTGAAAGACTAAATCGCCGCCATGGCCCTTTTGCGCATCCTCGAAACGCCCGACCCCGTCCTCCGCCAGATCTCGACCCCGGTTGAAAAGGTCGACGACGAGCTTCGGACGCTGATCGAGGACATGTTCGAAACGATGTACGACGCGCCGGGCATTGGCCTTGCCGCGGTGCAGGTCGGCGTTCCCAAACGCTTGTTGGTGATGGACCTGCAGGAACCCGAAAATCCCGACGATCCGGAAAGCCCGCCTGTTAAGGAGCCGCGGGTGTTCATCAATCCGGAGATCCTGTCGCACAGCGATCATGATGTGCCCTACACCGAAGGCTGCCTGTCGGTGCCCGACCAATATGCCGAAGTGATGCGCCCGGACCGGATCCGCGCCCGCTGGCTCGACGAACAGGGGGAAAGCCATGAGGAGGACCTCGACGGCCTTCTCGCGGTCTGCCTCCAGCACGAAATGGATCACCTCGAAGGGGTGTTGTTCATCGATCATTTGTCGAAGCTGAAGCGCGACATGGTGCTGAAAAAGCTCGCCAAGACCCGCAAGGAGCGGGGCCTGCGCGCCGCCTAGGCGCTGAACGTCACCCACCCGTCGTCGCTAATCGCCCACGCGGGTTGTAGGCGATCTACCGGCCGCCAGCCGAAGCCGTCGGCGTAGAACCGCCGTGACGCGGCGAGTTCCGCCACGCCCAGCGTCACCACCGACAACTGCTGCTGCGTCATTAACTCAGCGATGCGACCGCGTTCCGACAATCGGCAGCGCATTCGCGGCAGATCTGCGCACAAAGCTTGCAATGCTCATGGTCGTGGCGCTCGCACTCGGCGGCGCACTGTTCGCACATCCGGGCGCAAAGCTCGAGCAGTTCGCGAAGCATCGGCTGGTCGTCGCCGGTACGGCGGAGGCCGAGCCGCGACGTCGCTTCGCAGATATCGCTGCAGTCGAGGCACAGCCGGATGCACTGGGTCATGTCCATGTCTTCGGCCATGCATGCGTCGGCACAGCTCAGGCACATCTTCGAACAGTACATCAGGTGGTGGACGGCATCGCCCAGCGCCTGGTTGACGTGCGCCTTCGATGCCGGGTGAAGCGAAATCATTTTGCGAATGGACATGGATTCTCCCTCTCTCGCCTCCCTTAGCGAAACAGCAGCCTAGCGGTTCCGACGACCGCTCGCCATTGCGCTGCGCCCGGCCAGGGTTACGGTCGCCGGGATGGCCCGCGACGGATCCGACCTTTGCCTGAATTGCGGACTGTGCTGCCGTGGAGTTCTCCACGGACACGGCGTGGTCCGCGACGATGAAGTCGGCCGGCTTCGCGAGCGCGGGCTTGATGTTTTCGAATCCAATGGCCGCGTGAGCTTCGGGTTGCCGTGCCCGCGGCTGGGTGCCGACCTGGCGTGCGAAGTATATGCCGACCGTCCCGACGCCTGCGCCCGCTACCGGTGCGGCATGCTCGACGAGTATCTCGACGGTGTCATCGACCTGGAGCAGAGCGCAGCGCGGCTCGCGGAGGTCGAGCGGTTGCTGGCGAACGTTCGCGCCGTGACCGATTCCGCCATGACGATCGCCGGCGTGCGCCAGCGCTGGCGTCGCGGCCTCGCGGACTATCTGAGCGGCGATCCGGCGACGGCGGCGGAAGAGCAGGCCGCTTTCCTGCACATCACGGCCCTGTGCCGCTATCTAGACCGGTACATCCTGTCGCCGCTTGAACAAAGCATCATGCGCGACCTCGATCACTCGCTTGAGCCGACCCCGGATCCATCGTAGGTTCGCATTTCGTTCCGTTCGTTGGAGGGCCCGTTGGACGCCACCCTGATTGTCGTTTCCGTTGTCGCGTTGCTGCTTGGCGCGCTGATCGGCTGGTTGTTCGCATCGCGCGGACAGGCCGAGGGTAAGGGTGTGCTGGATGCCCTCCGTCTCCAGCTCGACGGCGTTCGCGAGGAGCGCGACCAGAACGCCCGTACGATCGAAACGCTGCGCGCCGAGAATGGCGAACTCGCCAACCGCCACGCCGCCTTCGCCGCGGCGCAGGAAGAGCGCGAGCGGGCGTTCGAAGAGCGATTGGCCGAACTGGTCGCCGCCAAGGAAGCGCTCGGCGCGCAATTCGCGGAAGTCGGCGGCAAGCTGCTCGAAAATGCCCAGAAGCAATTCCTGGAGCGGGCCGACCAGCGCTTTCGTGAATCAGAGGCGACTTCGGGCCATCAGCTCAAGGCGCTGCTCCAACCCGTGCATGAACGGCTCCAGAAGTACGAGGAAACGGTCAACCGGGTCGAAGGCGAGCGCAAGGATGCCTTCGGTCTGCTCACCGGCCACATCGAAGCCATGAAGAGCGGCACGGAACGCGTGTCGGCCGAAGCGGCGAAGCTGGTCAACGCACTCCGCAATGCCCGAAGGCGCGGGGACGGTGGGGCGAGCAGCAGCTCCGCAACGTTCTGGAAAGCTGCGGGCTCAGCGAACATGCGGATTTTGCGACCGAAGTCAGCCGGTCGGACGAGGATGGCGGGCGGATCCGGCCCGACGTCATCGTTCGGGTGCCAGGCGGACAGAGCCTCGTCATCGACGCCAAGGTGTCGTTGAACGCCTATCAGGATGCGTTCGGCGCTGTGGACGAGGGCGAGCGTTCTACCCACCTCGCGCTCCACGCGGCAGCGATCAAGAACCACGTCAATGCTCTCGGCACGAAGGCCTATTGGGCGCAGTTCGACGATGCTCCCGACTACGTCGTCATGTTCATCCCCGGCGAACATTTCCTGTCCGCCGCCCTCGAACAGGATTCCACCCTTTGGGACTATGCTTTCGACAAGCGGGTCCTGCTCGCGACGCCAACGAACCTTATCGCCATCGCCCGAACTGTCGCTGCAGTGTGGCGGCAGGAACGGCTTGCCAAGGAGGCGCGGCAGATCGGTGAACTCGGCAAGGAACTGTACGACCGCTTGGCCAAGGCAGCGTCCGACCTGCGCAAAGTCGGAAGCGGACTGACCAGCGCGGTCAATAACTACAACAGCTTCGTGTCGTCTTTTGAGAGCCGTTCGCTGGTCACCGCACGCAAGTTGCGCGACCTCAACATCGAACCAAGTGCACGCGAAATCGAGGCCGTGGCACCTGTCGAGGCGCTTGCCCGCTATGGTGAGGAACCGGCCCTCCGCCTGGCCGCGTCCGCAGACACGGAGGACGACGCGGCCTGACATTTTCCTGTCGCCGCTACATCCTCACTATGGGCGCGGCATCCTCGAATCGTTCTCGACGTCATGGCTCCGGCCGGATTGACGGTCCTCTCCATGAAATTTGTAAACCTAATGGACGCGCTGAAGCTCGATCGTGCCGCGCGCGTTGCTGAGGATCATCCGCTCCGGGTTCGACAGGTTGACGGTCAGCGGAGCGGCCAGGATCCGGCCGGCCTTGGTCTCGAACCCCATGTCGGCGCACGCCATCTTGGTCCCGATCAGCGGGCCGAAGGTAAGCTTGTCGCCGTTCACGCGATAGGTGCCGCCCATGCCGTTGCAGCCAAACTTCGCTGACAGGCGATCGGGCAGGAAGTTCATGTAATAACCGGTATTGGGCACCCGGATATTGTCGATCGACAGCACGCGCCAATTGGTTTCGGCCAGCGAACCGATCGATCCGCCCGGGAGGATGGGCGGGGGCGCATTGTCCGGGCCCTGCCAACCGCCTTCGCCGCGATTGTAGAAATCGATTGGCGCGCCGCACCCGCGATACAGGCGGCCATCGGCTCGCACCTCGACACGGTCGGGGTAGGTGCGGTCGCTCATTCCGTCACTGCATTGCTGCCCGCGAATGATGTTAACATTCAGCCGCGGGGTGTCGTAGATTTCGCCGGCAGCGCCGACGATCCTCTGCGGCTTGGGCTGCACGACCTTGAACTGGCCGTAGTCACCGTCGAAGCGAAGCTCGCGGTCCGTAATGTCCAGCGTCCACCCCGGTTCGGTGCCGATGGCGCGGTATGGCGCCTCATAGCTCGGCGACGGGAAGGGGTCCGGTCCTGGATAGGGCTGGCCCGGATAGGGGCCGGGACCCGGATAAGGCTGACCCGGATAGCCGTAGGAGTCATTAGGATAGGTCTGGCACGCTGCGAGACCCAGGGCGAGCGGCACAAGCGCGAGGATCGTTTTCATACCGCAACAAACTCCCTTGGGGGGTCAGCGGTTCCGCCAGGTACCACGGATATGGAATGCCATCACCGCCGCCGCGACCGCTGCATTGAGGCTGTCGGCCCGTCCCATCATCGGCATTTTGACGAGCAGGTCGCACTCGGCCTCATACTCGGGGGTAATCCCTGGCTTTCGTTACCGATCAGCAGAAAGCAGGGCTGGCCATACTCGACCGCCATATAGTCGTTGTCGGTGTTGAGGCTCGTTCCGACCAACTGCCCCGGACCACCGCGCAGCCAGGGCAGGAACTCATCCCATCTGGCTGTCGCCACCGACTGGGTGAAAATCGCACCCATCGACGCCCGCACCGACTCGACCGAAAATGGGTCGGCGCTGTCGTCGAGCAGGATCAGGCCGCCGGCCGCGGTCGCGTCGCCGGTGCGCAGGATCGTGCCGATGTTGCCGGGATCGCGCAGCGACTGGGCGGCCAGCCAAAGCGGCGACGTCGTTCGGTCGATCGCAGCCAGCGACGTGTCGGGCTGGCGGAACGCTCCCAGAATCGCCTGCGGATTATCCTTGCCGCTCATCTTCGAAAGGATGTCCGGGCTTGTCTCGATGACGTCAGCGCCGGCCGCTTCGGCGGCGTCAATAATCTCGCCAGCGAGAGGATGAACGCCGTTGGCAGCCGAAAATGCGATGATCTCCGGCAAGCGGCCGCTGTCCCGCGCTTCGGCCAGGATGCGAAGGCCTTCGGACAGGAACAGGCCTTCCTCGCGCCGCGCCTTCTTGTCGCGCAGCGAGCGGATACGTTTGACCGTCTCGTTGGAAAAGCTGGTGATCGTCCGGGGCATCAATCTTCCCCGAAACGGCCCTCGACCAGTTCGGCAAGCTGCGCCATGGCGTCATCGCACCCGTCGCCGCTGCAGTGGATGGTGATGGTATCGCCGATCGCGGCGCCGAGCATCATCAACCCCATGATCGAGGTGCCGCAGACGCGGTTGCCGTCCTTTTCGACCTCGACCTGGGCGGGGAGGGAAGCGGCGAGGTTGACGAACTTGGCGCTAGCCCGCGCGTGGAGGCCACGCCGGTTGGTGATTTCCAGCGTTCGCGACGTTCCGCTCAAGCGGCGGCCTCGCCAAGGATTTCGGACGCGACCGAGATATATTTCCGGCCGGCTTCGCGGGCGGCGGCGACCGCGGCGCGAACGCCCATCGCCTTGCGAGCGCCTTCGAGGCGGATCAGCATCGGCAGGTTGACGCCGGCGATGACCTCTACGGTCTCGCTCTTCATCAAGCTGATGGCGAGGTTCGACGGCGTGCCGCCGAACAGGTCGGTCAGGATGATGACTCCGCCGCCCTGGTCGCAGCGCTGTATAGCGTCGGCGATATCCTTGCGCCGCGCTTCCATATCGTCGTCGGGGCCGATGCAGATGCCTTCAATGGCTTCCTGCGGTCCCACGACATGTTCCATGGCGGTGATGAACTCGACCGCGAGGCGGCCATGGGTCACCAGCACTAATCCGATCATTCAATCACCCGCATCTTCAAATGCCAGCGCCACCCGCGTATCCGGTAGCGCGCGCCATGTCGTCTTCGATCGTGTCGCTGGGAGGCGAAGCAAGGTCACGGTGACGGATATTCACCGGAAACCCCGCGGCGCGCAACCGTGCGGCCATGTCGACCGCAGCAGCCACCGAGCGATGCCGTCCTCCCGTGCAGCCGAACGCAACTGCCAGGTAAGGTTTGCCGGCGGCCCAATAGCGGGGAATGAGGTCGGTTAATAGGCCTTCGATGCGGTCCATCGTCGCAGCGAAGGACGGGTCCTTGCGGATGTGTTCCTGCACTGCGGGATCCTCGCCCGTCAGCGGGCGCAACGAGTCGATCCAGTGCGGATTGTCGAGGAAACGCATGTCGAACATCAGGTCGGCGGTGCGCGACACGCCGCGCGAAAAGCCGAACGAGGCGATGGTGATGACCGGCTGACGCGAATCGCCGCCATAGCGCCGCACCAATTCGTCGCGCAGCTCGGCGGGGGTCAGGTCGGTCGTGTCGAGCAGGCTGTCCGCGATCTGGCGAAGCGGCGCCGTCAAAGCCCGTTCGCGGGCAATGCCGTCTTCCGCCGGGCGATCCTCGGCGAGCGGATGTTTGCGGCGGGTCTCGTCGTAGCGCCGAACGAGTTCGACGCCCGAACAGTCGAGGTAAAGGATTTCGGGGACGACGCCCTCGACCGACTTGAGCAGGTCCGGCAGTTTATCCGGGTCGAAACCCCGGCTGCGGACATCCATGCCGACCGCCACCGGCGCGACGCGGTCGTCGGATTGCTCGCCATGCACGAAGTCGTGGAGCAGGGCGGTCGGCAGGTTGTCGACGCAGTCCCAGCCCATATCTTCCAGCGCGTCGAGCACGCTCGACTTGCCGGCGCCGGACATGCCGGTGACGAGCAGCAGGCGCGGCAGGCTCCGCGCCGGATCCATCAGAACTTGGTGCCGAGGCGGTCTAGCGCCAGCGCGACCTTAGAGGCCGCGGACGCGGTCATCGCGTCAACACTGATCAGCGGAACGCCGATTCCCAGCACCGGCCGCTCCCGGCTGTCGTCGGGCAGGCGCATGATTTCGCTGGTCAGGTCGACGATCAGCGAGACGGGCACGTCCTGTACCGTTTCCATTTCGACGATTCCGACGCCGCGGATCTCCAGCTTGCCCTTGATCGTGGCGGGCGCGGAAGCGACGAGGCGCGTCCCGTCCTTGCGGACGATCGTCTGGTCGTCGCTGACCAGGATGAAGCCGCGGTCGAGCAGGCGAAGCGCAAGGTCGGACTTGCCGGCACCGGACGGGCCTGTGATGAGGACGGCGCGACCTTCGTTCGCAACCGTCGAGGCATGTATCGTTTCCGAACTGAGGCGCGCGTTCATTGCGGATCCGCCGCCGGCAGGCTGATGGTAAAGCGGGCGCCCGATGGCGCGTCGTCGCGGTCTGTCACGTCAATCTCCCCGTCATGCCCCTCGACAATCGCGCGCGAGATGGCAAGTCCCAACCCGGAATGGCGGCCGAACCCTTCGGCTTCCGGCCTTACTGAATGGAACCGGTTAAAAATCGCCTCCCGCAATTCGGCGGGAACGCCGGGTCCTTCGTCGTCGATTCGGATTTTGACCTGGTCGCCGACGTGACTCACCGCGACCTCGACGAGCCCCCCGGGGTGAGAAGCTGATCGCGTTGTCGATGATGTTGTCGACCGCCCGCGCAAGGCGCGACGGGACGCCGAGCACCTGGGTGCTGCCCTTGCGGGGGCGGGCGAAGGCGATTCGCACATCGCCCGTTGTTCGACGCGCCTCGAACGCCTTGACCAGCGGCGCAATCAGTTCGCCCATGTCGACCGGTTCGAAGCGCGCGCGGGCCAGTTCGGCATCGGTTCGCGCCGCCTCGCTGATATCGCCGATCAGGCGGTCGAGGCGAAGGACATCCTGACGGACGACGTCGAGCAGTTGCTTGCGAAGCTCCGGTTGTTCGACCCGATCGAGGCTGTCGACAGCGCTTCGAAGCGAGGCCAGCGGGTTCTTGAGCTCGTGTGTGACGTCGGCGGCGAAGGCCTCGATCTTGTCGATGCGATGGCGAAGCGACTGGCTCATGTCGCTAACCGCGCGGGCCAGCGTCCCGATTTCGTCGCGGCGGGACGGCAGGCGCGGAACTCGGACTTCTCGCGCCCGTCCGAGGCGAACGCGATGGGCGGCAAGGGCGATCCGCCGCAGCGGCTTGACGATCGTCCGGGCGAGGAACAGAGACAGCAGCACCGCGAGCAGGGTGGTGAGAAGGATCGCGCCCACCAGCGCGCGCCGCTGGCTTCGTACAGTCAGCGTGAAGTTGCGATCGTTGGTGGTGACGAACAGGCTGGACCCGTCGGGCAACGGCGCCGCGGCTGAATAGATCGGCGTCAGGTCGGGCGCCTGCCGTTCGAAGGGTGCGACCTTGTTGGCGCGGTGTGCGGCTTCGATCTCTGGCCAAGCTGACGCGATGTCGCGCGCCGGCTCGACATAATCCTGGATCGGTGACGCGCCGACCAGCCGGTTGAAGGCGCGGTCGGTGGCTCTTGCCAGGTCCTTTCGCCAGGGTTCGATGGCAGGGTCGCGAAGTCGATAGGTCGGGGTGACGCCTTCCCAGCTGTCTTCCTGAAGCGCACCGTCGGGACCGTAGAGGCGGAAGCGGGCCTTGGTGTCCTTGCCCACCCGCCGAAGCAGGCTTTGCCGGGTCTCGCCGTCGAGCGAGGGGAGGGTGCGCTCCAGCATCAAGGTCTGTGCGACCAACCGCGTAATCCTCTCCGACCGCAATTGTTCGCGATAGGCGTCGAGGTAGAGGACGGAGAGGGCAAAGACGGCAAGCGTCAGGACGTTCACCGCCAGGATGCGGTGGGTCAGCGTCCATCGGCCCGACCAGGCGAGCGCGAGGTCCGCCTCGTCATTCTTCTCCGAAACGGTATCCGACGCCATAGAGGGTTTCGATCGCTTCGAACCGGTCATCGACGGCGCGGAACTTGCGGCGGATTCGCTTGATATGGCTGTCGATCGTGCGGTCGTCGACATAAACGTCGTCCTGGTAAGCGATGTCGAGAAGCTGGTTGCGTGATTTCACGACGCCGGGCCGCTGCGCAAGCGCCTCGAGGATCAAGAATTCGGTGACGGTCAGCACGACATCGCGGCCGTCCCATGACACCTTATGCCGCGCCGGATCCATGACCAAGCGGCCGCGCTCGATAAGGGCGACGGGCTCGGCACCGTCATTCCCTCCGGTAGCGCCGCCGCGAGCCAGTGCCTGGCGACGGAGGATCGCGCGGATACGGGCGATCAGCAGCCGCTGCGAAAAGGGCTTGGCGATGTAGTCGTCTGCGCCCATCGCCAGCCCCAGCGCCTCGTCGAGTTCGTCGTCCTTTGACGTGAGGAAGATGACCGGCATCGCCCCCAGCGCGCCGCCCGTTTCGCGCAGCCGTCGGAGCAGCTCCATCCCGTCCATCTGCGGCATCTTGATGTCGAACACGCCAAGGTCGGGAACATTGTCGGTGAAGGCGCGGAGCGCCGTTGCGCCGTCGGTGTAGACGCGGGTGATGAACCCCTCGGCCTGAAGGGCAATCGATACCGACGTCAGGATATTGCGGTCGTCGTCGACCAGCGCGATCACTTGGCTCATCGACGGGTTTCCATCACGCCGGCCTGATTAGGATGCGGCCCGCTTCGGCACAATGGCCTAGATGGCGCTTTGACCGGTTTCGGGCCGCTGTGTATAGGCTCGCCGCATACGTATGCGAGACGCCAC
The DNA here is from genome assembly GCF_014396585.1 of Sphingomonas rhizophila. Lineage (GTDB taxonomy): Bacteria > Pseudomonadota > Alphaproteobacteria > Sphingomonadales > Sphingomonadaceae > Sphingomicrobium > Sphingomicrobium rhizophilum. The sequence continues at coordinate 1,129,867 of NZ_CP060717.1, read as the reverse complement.
GATCAAAGGGGGCGTCCTTGAAAATCAAGGAGATGGTGAAGTGAGCGAGCGTATTCCGGCGCATCAGCTGGACGCCCAGGGAATCAATGTCCCGGCGAAAATTCATTGGAACCTGACGACCGCGCCCTTGGTCGAGCACGCGGTGGCTCGCGGCGAGGGGCAGCTGGCAAAGGACGGCCCGCTGGTCGTCCGCACCGGCAAGCACACCGGCCGCAGCGCCCAGGACCGTTTCGTCGTTCGCAACTCCGTCAGCAACGACACCGTCTGGTGGGGCAAATCCAACCGTCCGATGGAAGCCGACGCGTTCGATCGCCTGCACGAGGAATTCCTTGCTCACCTCGCGACCAAGGACACGCTGTTCGTCGCCGATCTCTTTGGCGGCTCGCAGCCCGAAAACCAGGTCAACGTCCGGGTCATCAACGAATTCGCATGGCACAACCTGTTCATCCGCACGCTGCTGGTGCGGCCAGAGCCTGAGCAGCTGGCCGACTACGTGCCGGAATACACCATCATCGACCTGCCTAGCTTCAAGGCCGACCCGGAGCGTCACGGCTGCCGCACCGAGACGGTCATCGCGGTTAATCTGGAGAAGAAGATCATCCTGATCGGCGGCACCGCCTATGCCGGTGAGATGAAGAAGTCGGTGTTTGGCCTGTTAAACTTCTTGTTGCCGGAAAAGGGCATCATGCCGATGCACTGTTCGGCCAATATCGGTCCGGCGGGTGACACGGCGATCTTCTTTGGCCTGTCGGGCACCGGCAAGACGACCTTGTCGGCTGATCCGAACCGGACGCTGATCGGCGACGACGAGCATGGCTGGTCGGACACCGCGGTGTTCAATTTCGAAGGCGGTTGCTACGCCAAGATGATCCGACTGTCGGAAGAGGCCGAACCGGAAATCTTCGCGACGACCAAGCGCTTCGGAACGGTGCTCGAGAACGTGGTGATGGACCCCGTCACGCGCGAGCTCGACCTCGACGACAACAGCTACGCCGAGAACAGCCGCGGAGCCTATCCGATCGACTTCATCCCGAATTCGTCGGAAAAGAACATGGGCCCGGTCCCGCGCAACATCATCATGCTGACTGCCGACGCGTTCGGTGTGCTGCCCCCGATCGCGCGGCTGACGCCGGACCAGGCGATGTATCATTTCATTTCGGGCTATACCGCCAAGGTCGCGGGCACCGAAATTGGCGTGACCGAGCCGGAAGCGACGTTCTCGACCTGCTTCGGCGCGCCGTTCATGCCGCGTCATCCGTCGGTCTATGGCAATCTGCTCAAGAAGCGGATTGCCGAGGGCGACGTGACCTGCTGGCTGGTCAATACTGGCTGGACCGGCGGCAAGTATGGCGTCGGCAAGCGCATGCCGATCAAGGCGACCCGCGCCCTGCTCAACGCCGCGCTCGACGGCAGCCTCAACCAGGCCGAATTCCGCAGGGACCCGAACTTCGGGTTCGAAGTGCCTGTCGAAGTGCCGGGCGTCGATACCGCAATCCTCGACCCGCGGTCGACCTGGTCCGATCCGCAAGACTATGACCGCACGGCAGCGAAGCTGGTCGACCTGTTTGTCGAGAACTTCACCGAGTTCGCGGCGCACGTCGAAGAGGGTGTACGCCAGGCCGGACCGCAGCTCGCCGCCTGAGGGAACGACAGGACCGTCGCGCCCTAGGTGAGACGGTCCTGCCGGACGGGCTCGACGACCAGGCAATTGCCGTCGACTCCGGTGACCTCGACCCGCTCGCCGGCAGCGGCGGGACCGCCACGCGCGCTCCACTCGCTATCGCCGACGCGAACGCGCCCGCCATGTTCGTCGACCGGCGTGACGACCAAGACGGTCCGGCCGATTAGCCGGTTAGATGGATCGTTGAGGCCGATTTGCTGCTCGGGCGTGCTTGGCTGCGCGTACCAGCGCCGGCCGAGCATTACCGCCAAGGCGGTATAGATGGCGAATAGTACCAGTTGCGCCGGCAGGCGGAGGTCGAACAAAAGCGTGAAGGCCCCGGTCGCGACGGCGGCCGCGCCGACGAAAAGCAGGAAAAAGCCGGGCGCGATGACTTCGCAGATCAGCAGCAATACGCCGCCGATCGCCCACAGCCAGCCAGGTTCGATTCCCCCGAGCATCAGCCTTCGATCCGCGGAACGCCGGGAACGGACGATGGCGCCGCGCCACGGCTGGCCGTGGCGGCCTTGCCCTTCGGCGGCGTAGGCGGCTGGGGCGCGCCTTCACCGAAGACGTCGCGGGCCAGTTCTCCGATCCCGCCGAGCGTTCCCATCAACTGGGTCGCTTCGACCGGGAACAGGATCGTCTTGGCATTAGGCGAGGTGGCGAATTTCCCGAGCGCTTCGACATATTTCTGGGCGATGAAGTAATTGATCGCCTGCGCGCTGCCGCCTTCGATGGCATCGCTTACCGACTTGGTGGCGTTGGCCTCTGCCTGCGCGGCGCGTTCGCGGGCCTCGGCCTCGCGGAACGCGGCTTCCTTCATGCCTTCGGCCGACAGGATCTTGGCCTGCTTCTCGCCCTCCGCGCGAAGGATTTCCGAAGCCCGGCTGCCCTCGGCCTCGAGGATCGAGGCGCGCTTCTCGCGCTCGGCCTTCATCTGGCGGGTCATGGCGTTGACGATGTCGGAGGGCGGGCGAATGTCCTTCAATTCGACGCGGGTAATCTTCACGCCCCATGCTTCGGTCGCATGGTCGACGACGGCGAGCAGCCGGGCGTTGATCTCGTCACGCTTTGACAGCGTCTCGTCTAGGTCCATCGACCCCATCACCGTGCGCAGGTTTGTGGTCGAAAGGGCGAGGATGGCGAGATAGAGGTCGCTGACTTCGTAAGCGGCCTTGGCGGCATCGAGCACCTGGAAGAAAACCACGCCGTCGACTGCGACCATGGCGTTGTCCTTGGTGATGATCTCCTGGCCAGGGATGTCGAGCACCTGCTCCATCATGTTGATGCGCTGGCCGACGCGGTAGAAGAAGGGCGGCACGAAGTTGAAGCCGGGTTGAGCCACACGGACAAAGCGGCCGAAATGTTCGATCGTGTAGCGATAACCCTGATGGACGATCTTGACGCCCATCATCACGAACAGCAGCACCAATACGACGATGGCGATCAGGAACGTGGTCAGCATGTATATCCCCCTTGCTTGCCTCCATGATGACGCCGGGCGCATCGAACGGGAAGGAAATTCGGCATGACGCTCAACCTGGTCGACCGGCGGGCGGTGCTGTTCCTTCCGGCCAGCAATCCGCGAGCGATCGAGAAGGCGCGGGCCAGCGCCGCCGACCTGGTCGTCCTCGACCTGGAAGACGCGGTGAAGGTCGAGAACAAGGAGTCGGCGAGGTTGGCCGCGGTCGAGGCGGTGGCGATGGACTGGCCGATGCCGGTCGCAATCCGGGTGAATGGAATCCGCACCACTTGGCACGAGATGGACGTCGCGGCAGCCAACGCGTCGAACTGCGACCTCGTCGTCTTTCCACTCGTCGAAGAATCGCTGAAGCCGCTCGACAAGCCGGTCGCGGCGATGATCGAGACCGCCGGTGGTGTCCTGGCTGCCGCCGAGATCGCGCGATCCTGTTCGGCGCTCATCGTCGGTACAAATGATCTTGCGGCAAGCCTGCGCCTGCCGATCGGCTCGCGGGCATCGATGAGCTACGCGTTGCAGTCAACGCTGCTCGCCGCGCGGGCGGCGGGGATCGCGGCGTTCGACGGAGTTTATAATCGGCTCGAGGATCCCGAAGGTTTCGTTGCCGAGGCAGAGGAGAGCCGTCGCCTCGGCTTCGACGGCAAGTCCCTGATTCATCCCGACCAGATCGCCCCGTGTCATGCCGCCTTCGCGCCGAGCCAGACGGACATCGAGCGGGCGAGGCGGCTGGTCGCCCATGCAACGGGCGGGGCGGTCCGGTTCGAGGGCGCGATGGTCGAGGATATGCATGTCGAGGCGGCCCGGCGTCTGCTGGATCGGTACGACCGCTAGCGGGGTTGGCGAATCACGCCGAACTTGGCAAAGGCGCGCATGGCTCATCTCTCCGACGCTTCCGACATTCCGCTTGGCCTCACGTTCGACGACGTGCTGCTCCAGCCGCTCGAATCCGACGTGCTTCCGTCAGGGACGGACACACGGACCTTCCTGACCCGCAGTATACCGCTCAACATCCCGATCCTGTCGTCAGCGATGGATACGGTGACCGAGGCGGACATGGCGATCGCGCTGGCCCAGCTTGGCGGCATCGGAGTCCTCCACCGCAATATGGAAGTCGATGAGCAGGCCGCGGCGGTCCGGGCCGTGAAACGCTTCGAAAGCGGCATGGTCGTCAACCCGATCACCATGACTCCGGACCAGACGCTAGCCGAGGCGTTCGAGCTGATGAAGGCCAACCGCATCAGCGGCATCCCGGTTGTCGAATCGTCGGGCAAGCTGGTCGGCATCCTCACCAACCGCGATGTCCGCTTCGCCGAAAATCCGCGTCAGAAAGTCCGCGAACTTATGACTGCCGACAATCTGGCGACGGTGCGAGAGAGCGTCAGCCAGGAAGAAGCGCGGCGCATCCTCCACCAACGGCGGATCGAAAAGTTGCTGGTTGTCGACGGAGCGGGCCATTGCGTCGGCCTGATTACCGTCAAGGACATCGAGAAGGCGGTGGCGTCGCCGCTCGCGACCAAGGACGCGGAAGGGCGCCTGCGAGTCGCGGCCGCGACCACCGTCGGCGACAAGGGCTTCGAGCGGTCGGAGGTGCTGGTCGCCGCGGGCTGCGACTGCATCGTCATCGACACCGCCCACGGCCACAACCGCGACGTCGCGCGCGCGGTGGAGCGGCTGAAGAATGTGTCGAACAGCGTGCAGGTCGTCGCCGGCAATGTCGCCACCGCCGATGCCGCCAGGGCGCTGGCCGATGCGGGTGCGGACGCGATCAAGGTCGGGATCGGCCCGGGCTCGATTTGCACCACCCGTATCGTCGCGGGCGTTGGCGTGCCGCAGCTCAGCGCGATCATGAACGCTGCTTCGACCGCATCGAAGGCCGGCGTTCCGGTGATCGCCGACGGCGGCATCCGCACCTCGGGCGACATCGCCAAGGCGCTGGCGGCGGGGGCGTCGACCGTGATGGTCGGATCGTTGCTGGCCGGGACGGATGAAGCGCCGGGCGAGACGTTCCTGTACCAGGGCCGCGCCTACAAGAGTTATCGCGGGATGGGCAGCGTCGGCGCAATGGCGCGTGGGTCGGCCGACCGCTATTTCCAGCAGGACATCAAGGACCAGCTCAAGCTAGTGCCTGAGGGCATCGAGGGCCAGGTCGCCTATAAAGGCCCGGCGCGCGACATCATCCACCAGCTGGTCGGCGGTGTGAAAGCGGCAATGGGCTATACCGGCAGCGCCACGATCGCCGACCTGCAAGAGCGCGCCCAGTTTGTTCGCATTACCAACGCGGGCCTCAGCGAAAGTCACGTCCATGACGTCGCGATCACGCGCGAGGCGCCCAATTATCCGACTCGCTGACCAATGACGCCCGCCGCCCGCGCGCAAGCGGCGATCGAGCTGCTCGACGAGATCATCGCCTCGGCCGTCAATGATGGGCCGCCTGCCGACACGTTGGTGCAGCGCTATTTCAAGCCTCGGCGCTATGCGGGTTCGAAGGATCGGCGAGCAGTGCGCGAGCTGGTATTCAGGGCGATTCGCGCCGTCGGTGATCGGCCGGACAGCGGGCGAGCTGCATTACTGGCGCTCGAAGACGCGCGGCAGTGGTTCGATGGCTCGGTGCATGGCCCTGCGCTCATTGGTGACGGAGAACAGCCGGCGCCTTCGCGCCTCCTGCCGCAGTGGATCGAGGCCGAACTCTCTTCGCTCGTCGGACCGGAGGAGTGGCGGGCATTGCTGGAACGCGCGCCGCTCGACCTGCGCGCAAACATAACGCGGACTGATCGCGATTCGATGGTCGCGCATTTCGAGGGCGCCGTCGCGACCCGGCTCAGTCCGTGGGGCTTCGCCTCCCGCCCGACAGCGCGGTTTCCGGTGACGCAGCGTTCGACGAGGGTTTGGTCGAAGTCCAGGACGAGGGTAGCCAGCTGATTGCCCTTGCCTGCCAGCCGGCCGACGGTGCGGCGATCCTTGATCTTTGTGCGGGGGCGGGGGCAAAGCGCTGGCGCTGGCCGCTGCGGCGCCGGGAGCGCGCGTCATTGCCAGCGACACCAACCGTCAGCGCCTGTCGCAACTCGCACCGCGGGCCGAGCGCGCCGGCGCCACGATCGAGACTCGCCTGCTCGACGGAGGCAGGGAGGTCGAGCAACTCGCAGAACTGGCAGGTTCGATGGACGTTGTGCTGGTCGACGCGCCGTGCAGCGGGTCGGGAACGTGGCGGCGGAACCCGGAAGGCCGGTGGCGATTGACACCCGAGCGGCTGACCCGCCTCGTCGACCTTCAAAAGCGCCTGCTCGACATCGCGGCGCCGCTGGTCCGGCCGGGCGGCAGGTTGGTCTATGCGACCTGCTCGATCCTTTCCGTCGAAGGGAGCTGGCAGGCCGCCGATTTCTTAGGGCGCCATTCAGGTTGGCGCGCGCAGGATGCCGGCTTCGATGGAGGTCGGACGGATGGAGCGGCCACGGTGCTGACGCCCCATCATGATACGACCGACGGCTTTACCGTCGCGTGCTTCGTTGCCCCATGTTAGGACGGGGCAATTGGTTGGAGATGATCATGCGTTTTTCGCCGCTTGCACTGACCCTGGGCCTGGCCGCGTCGGCCCTGTCGGTCCCCGGTATGACCCAGAAGCCGGATGACCAGATCATCCCGCGCTCCATTGAACTGACCACTCAAGCCCAGGCATCACTTGCGTCGGGAAATCTGGACGCTGCTGCCGATTCACTCGAAACTGCCCTGGCGGTAGATCCGCGCAATCGCGCGGCGTTTGTCACGCTGGGCAAGGTGGCGATCCGTCAAAAGCTCTTCGGAAAGGCGATTCGCCTGACGAACAAGGCGCTGTCGATGGAACCTACCGACCGCGAGGCGCTGCTGGTCCAGGGGCAGGCGATGGTTGAGCTTGGCGCGCTGCCTCGCGCCAAGGATAATCTCGCCAAGTTGCAGAAGCTGTGCGGTACGGCGGGCTGCTCGCAGGTGGCATCGCTGTCGGCGTCGATCGTCAAGGGCCCGGCGATGGCCGCCGCGACCCCCGCGACGGCGAAGAAGGTCAACTAGGCCGAAAGCCGCCGCGCCAGCGCGACATATTCGTCGACGCTGACCGTTTCCGCCCGCCGCGCCGGGTCGATCCCCAATGTTGCCAGCGCGTCGAGTGCACCCGGCATCGCCTTGAGCGACTGACGAAGCATTTTCCGGCGCTGACCGAAAGCAGCGGCGGTGAGCCTTTCCAGAACGGCAGGATCGACCCCCTCCGGCTCGGCGGCGGGGACGAGGTGAACGACGGCGGACGCCACTTTCGGCGGGGGGACAAAGGCGGAGCGGTGGACGGGCATGGCAATCCGCGGAGTCGATCGCCATTGCGCCGCGACCGCCAGCCGGCCGTAGGCATCGTCGCCCGCTCGAGCGACGATCCGCTCGGCGACTTCTTTCTGGAACATCAGGGTCAGCGAGCTCCACCAAGGCGGCCATCGTTCGCCGCCGAGCCACCGCAGCAGCAGGGCCGTGCCGACATTGTAAGGCAGGTTGGCGACGATGTGCGCACCGGTTCCGGCCTCACGTTCCTCGTCCACCTCCAGCGCATCGCCCTCGATCAGCGACAGGCGGTTAGCGCTCTCCGCCCCCAGTTCCGCCAAGGCCGGGATGCAACGGCGGTCACGTTCGACGGCGACGACCGAGGCGCCCGTGTCGAGCAATGCTCGAGTCAGGCCGCCCGGGCCGGGTCCAACCTCATACACCCTGTCTCCGGGTGCGAGGCCGGGAATGGTCGCGATCCGGGCGAGGAGCTGCCGGTCGAGGATGAAATTTTGGCCTAGCGCCTTTGACGCGGACAGGCCGTGCCGGGCGATGACGGACCGCAGCGGCTCCGGCCCGTCGGGGGCGTCAGGGTCCCCGCTCATGCCCGGTGAAGGTTTGCCGCGCGTTGCGCCGCACAGCTGGCCGCCATTCGGATCGCCGCCGCCATTGCCGTTGGTTCGGCGCGGTCCAAGCCGGCAATATCGAACGCGGTGCCATGGTCGGGGGCGGTCCGGACGATCGGCAGACCCAGCGTCAGGTTCACGCCCTCGTCGAAATGGAGCGCTTTCAAGGGGATCAACGCCTGGTCATGATACATGCAGAGCGCTGCGTCGTAGCGGGCTCGGGCGGCCGCATGGAACATCGTATCGGCAGGGTGCGGACCCGTCACGTCCCAACCTTCGGCCCGGAGATTGTCGATCGCCGGGATGATGATCTCGATCTCTTCGCGACCGAGCGCGCCTCCTTCGCCCGCGTGCGGGTTGAACCCGGCGATGGCCAGACGGGGATCGGCAATGCCGAAGTTGCGCTGAAGGCCGCGCAGGGTCGCCCGCGCTCTCGCCTCGATCAGAGAGGTTGACAACAGGCTGCTCGCATCGGCCAGCGGAATGTGGGTGGTGACGGGGACGGTCCGAAGCGTGGGCCCGGCAAGCATCATGGCGACATTGGACGACGATACGCCGCACCGTTCGGCGACGAATTCCGTCTGGCCGGGATGACTGAAGCCAATCGCGTAAAGCTGCACCTTGGACACGGGTCCGGTGACCACCGCCGACGCGGAGCCCGACCGGGCCAGTCCCACCGCAAGCTCCAGCGAATCGAGCGAACAGTGGGCTCCGGCCACGCTCGGCACGCCGGGGACGTCCGGCTCGGCCGAGGCCAGCGCCAGCAGCGGCAATCCGATGTCGAACGCGCTGTCCGCCTCCCGCGGGTCGTCGATGGTCGCGATTGGCCCGTCCCACACGGCGGCCAGGCTTCGCGGGTCACCAATGGCCACGAACGGCGGAAGGTCCAGTCGCGCGCGATAGTCCCAGCATTTGCCGACGACTTCCGGACCGATCCCGGCGGGGTCGCCAAGTGAAACGGCCAATGGCTGGGCGGGCAATGACGACACCCGCCCGGTCCTAGCGGAAATCGATGACTGCGTCGCGCCGAAGGTCGCGGAGATAGCGACGGGCGCGCATGTTCACGCGCTCCTCGTTGATCTGGCTATAGACCTGGTCGAACGTGGGAAGCGTGCTCGCAACCTCGTCGCGGCCACACATCACAAGGACGCGGACGCCTTCTTCCAGATTACCGAACGGACGGGTCGCCTGGCCGATCTGCATCGGCAGCATCATTTCCTGAAGCGCGGGCGGAAGTTCGCGAAGCTTGACCTGGTCCGACTGGACGACGTCGCCCTGGAAGTCGGTGGCCAGTTTCTCGGCACCGCCGCAGCCACCGATCGAACGGGAAGCCTGGGCGAATGACGCTACCCGCGCTTCGGCTTGTGCCCTTGTCGTTCCCTTCGGAAAGGTGATGGACACCTGCTTGAGGTTCAGGACAGCGTTGCGCGGGTCGTTCGACAGGATGGAGCGCGTATCCTGCACCGCGATGATCGACACGCCACCGGGCACATCGATCGGCACCGAGACCGCGCCGTTGCCGAGTTCCTTGACCGCCTCATCAAGCGGCGCGGGAAGCTGTTCCGGGCGCACCCATCCGAGGTCGCCACCGACCGCGGCAGTCGTCGACTGCGAATATTGGCGTGCGTAAGCTGCGAACGAGCCACCCTGCCGAAGGGCGGCGAGGATCTTGCCCGCGTTGGCCTTCACTTCGTCATGGTTGGCGGCCGTCGACGACAGGAAGATTTCGCCGACGCGATATTCCTGGGTGCCCTTTGATGCTTCCAGCTTGGCGATGACCGCCTTCACTTCATCTTCGCCGACGCTGACGCCGCTTTCGATTTTCGCACTTTGCAGGCGCCGCCAAGCGATTTCGCCCTCGATCTGCCGACGGATCGAGCGGATCGATGAGCCATTGGCGGCAAGATAGGCCGCGAGCTGTTCCGGGCTCTGTTTCAGGTTGCCGGCGACGCGCGTTATCGTGCGGTCGATATCGGCAGGCTTGATTTCGATCTCTTCTGCCCGGGCGGCCTGGATCTGCAGCGTTTCGTCGACAAGATTGCGAAGCACCTGCTGGCGGAGGCGTTCCATTTCCTCGGCCGGAATGCTCTCGCCATTGGCGATCGCGAGAAGCGCAACGCGCTGGTCGATATCCGTCTGGGTAATCACCTCGCCGTTGACGATCACGGTCGCCTTCACGACCTGGGGCAGGGGCGCACCGTAGATGGTGGGGTTGGACGGCAAGCGAAGGTTGGCCGCGCTGTCAGCGGGCGGCGCGGCGGTTTGCGAGACGGCTGCCGTGGTTGCGGCGGCAAGCCCGATTCCGGCCATTAGCAGCGCCGAACGCTTCGAAAGCAGCTTACCGGTCATCCTTGTTGCCACGCGTCAATTCCTTGAAAGCCAATGGTATTTGCGAGGTCGATTTACTCACGCCCGCTGAACGCAGGCTTAGCGGCCCAACCCCTTGAACGCCAAGTGCAGCGAGAAAGTGCTGCCCTTACGGAAGTCCCCGATGCGCTCATAGTCGCGCTTCCACGACAGGCCAAGGTCCAGACACTCGTCCTCGTAATTGATGCCGAAACGGTGCCTCACCCATTGGAACCCATCGGACAGGCTGAGCGGGTCCTCTTCGGTGTCGGTCAGGTCGACGACCGTGGCGCCGAACACGGACCAATACCGCGCGAACTGCAGCCGTCCGGCAAGGCGAAGCTCTTCCTTGTCACGAAGGTCCTCGACCTCGCTCGAGATGTCCCGGTTGAGCCGGAGGTAGCCGATCTGGGCGTAGGTCAGGTCGGTCCCGAACGTCAGGTCGACCTCATTGCGCCGCACCGCCGCGGTATCCTTGTCGAGGCGGAAGCGGTGGGTGAGGTCGACCAACCGTCCGAAACGCACGCGCGTCTTGCCGACGACGTCGCTCAGCCGGTCCGTCAGGCCGGTACCGTCCGGGAAGATCGTCGGTCGACGGGACAGGCGATAGCTTTGTCCGACGACGGTCTGGACGGACCAGTTGGGCCGATCGAGGGCCCATTCGACGCCATATGTCACCCGCGAACTGTCTTCCCACCGGTCATAGCCCGGGAAGCGGTTGAGGGCGAACAGGTTGCTGTCTTCGAGATCCACCGCCCGGGCATCCTCGTTCGGAATGTCGAAATTGTTGGTGTTGGGCGTGATCACCAGCTGCACGCGCGGCGTCAGCCGTTGCAGGCCGCCGAGGAGCGGACCGACCAGCGGCCAGCGGACGTCCGCGGCCAGTGCACCGATCGCCCGGCCGTGCCAGCCATCGGTGCCGCGGTAGATGGCGACGCTGGTGTCGCCGGATTCGTCCGTGTGATAGACGTCGCCGCGCGCATAGGCGGTCAGCGCCACCTCCTGTCCCCATCGGGTGATCCGCCGCGTTTCCCACTTGGCAGACGCGAAAGCGCGCTGCGTATCCTGGCCCTCGAGCCGCAGGATAGCGAGACTGTTGGCCTGCAGTTCGAGCATGCCGCCGATCACGGGCGAGGGCACGCGTAGGCGGGCGTCGATTGCGGGAAGCGCGATGGGAATCTGCTTCTGGACGTCGTCGACGCGCAGGCCCTGGAACGCCCAGCCGGCAATCGACACATAGGCGTCGGGCGTAATGCGCTCGAGATTGATGTAGCTGCGGAGCCGGTCATCGCGGGTAAGGTCGTAGCGGCGGGTCACGGTTTTGTCGGTTGCCGCCCGGATCGACGTTGTCAGGCCCCACTCGGGCGAGAACTGCGCCTTGCCGTTCGCCTCGATATAGGCCCGGACCCGTTTGCGCTCGACGCTGATGGTCGCGGCGGGATCGGTTTCGGCCACCGTTCCATAGGTCAGGAACGCGCCGACCTGGAACGCGCCCAGGCTGTTGAGGTTACGAAAGCGCGCTTCGATCCCCGGTACGTTCTTCGTGTAAAGATGCGGCGTGATCGTCAGGTCGCGGTTGGGCGCCAGACGGAAATAATAGGGCAGGCTGACTTCGAAGCCATTCGACGCGGAGATGCTGATGTCCGGAATCAGGGCGCCGGTCGCTCCGCCGCCATTGCCGGTGTTCACGGAGAAGATCGGGAGAAGGGGCAGGCTGACCCCGAACAGGTGCAACCGTCCGCCACGAAAACGTATCCGGTTGTTCGCGGGGTCCTGGACGACCTGGGCAGCGCTGATCGACCAGCTCGGCCGTTTCGGGCACCCTTTGTCGCCAACGACCGGACAGGCCGAATAGACGGCGTTCTGGAGCGTGGTTCGACCGTCCCGGCGAACCGCCCGGTCGGCGGCAATGCGTCCCCCGGTGTCGAGGACGACGAGCAGGTTCTCGATCGTTCCGTCCCGAAGCGAATCGGTGAGGACGACGCGTTCGCCGATGACCCGGTCACCTTCCGGCGACAGCAGCACGACAGAACCACTGGCGACGACGGCACCCGATCTGCGGCTCCATTCGACCTTGTCCGCCGCGACATAATAGCCGTCGCGGTCCATGCGCACGCGCCCCTCCGCGGTTAGAAGGTCGGCCTCGCTGTCGTAGGTGACGACGTCGGCGGAAAAGTCGACCGGGGACGACGCCGGGGCGGCAGTCGTCGCGGCGACCGGCCGCGAATCCTGCGCGGCAGCGTTGTTGGAGAACGCGAAAAGGAGTGGCAACGCCGTCCAGCAGCCCCGAAGTGCTCGCACGCTTGTGTCAGTCCCGCTCGATGCTTTTGCCAGAGTGAATAGCCTATTGCACCTCGAGCGCAGGGCGGCAATCCGTCTCAAGGCTTTGCTAGTCCGGCGGCGCGGCCTAAGGAGCGCCGACCCCGATCGTTCATGCCCCGAGGACCTTCATGCAGATTCGCTTCGCCACCAGCCGCCCCGCCGGTGATCATGTGCTCGTTTTGCCGGCAACCGGCCCCTCGATCGTCGCCACCGGGATTGACCCCAACGGGCTGGCCTCGATCCTGAAGCGGCAGCGGTTCGAAGGGGATGCGGGTAGTGTCGTCGAACATTTCACGACCGGCGACGATGCGCGGCGATTGTTGATTGTCGGGATCGGCCGTGCCGATGCGGCGGCGGCCGAGCAGCTTGGCGGTGCCGTGGCGGGCCGGTTGCTGACGTCGGGCGAGCGTGAAGCAGTGATCGACCTGTCGGGCGCGGGGCTTGATGCGGACTCCGCGGCGCGGGTCGCGCTGGCCGCCGTGCTGAGGTCGTGGCGTCACGACGCCTATCGCACCCGCCTCAAGGACAAGCAGAAGCCGACCCTGGAGCAGGTCACCATCGTCGGCGCTCCTGACGGGGCGGAGTCGCTGTGGGGCGATCGTTATTCGGCGCTTGCCGACGGCCTCGCGCTGACTCGCAAACTGGTGACCGAGCCGCCCAACATCATCTATCCGGAAAGCTTCGTCGCTCGTTGCCGCGAGCCGATGGAACAAGCCGGTCTCAAGGTTCGCGCCCTTGGTCAGGCCGAGATGGAGAAGCTCGGCATGGGCGCGCTGCTCGGCGTGTCGCAGGGGTCGCGCCGGGCGCCGCAGTTGCTGGTGATGGAATGGAACGGCGGTACCCAGGGCGACAAGCCGCTCGTGTTCGTCGGCAAGGGCGTGACGTTCGACACCGGCGGCATTTCGATCAAGCCGGCCGCGGGCATGGAGATGATGAAGTGGGACATGGGCGGCGCGGGCGCTGTCGCCGGCGCCATGCTGGCCATCGCCAGGCGAAAGGCCCCGGCCAACGTCGTCGGCATCTGCGGCCTCGTCGAGAACATGCCCGACGGCAACGCCCAGCGGCCGAGCGATGTCGTCACCACCATGTCGGGCCAGACGGTCGAGGTGATCAACACGGACGCAGAAGGCCGCCTAGTGCTGTGCGACGCGCTGACCTGGGCGCAGAAGGAATATCGTCCGCGGGCGATTGTCGATCTCGCGACCCTGACTGGCGCCATGGTGATCAGCCTGGGGCATGAATACGCCGGCTTCTTCACAAACGACGACAAGCTCGCCGCGCAGCTGACTAAGGCAGCAGACGAAACCGGCGACAAGCTGTGGCGCCAGCCTTTGGGCGAGGCCTACGACCGGCTGATCGATTCGCCGATTGCCGACATGAAGAACGTCGGACCGCGCGAGGCGGGATCGATCACCGCCGCGCAATTCCTGCAGCGCTATATCGAAGATGGCGTCAGTTGGGCGCACCTCGACATCGCCGGCATGGCTTGGTCCGACAAGCCCAAGCCGACCTACGACAAGGGCGCGACCGGTTACGGCGTCCGCCTGCTCGACCAGCTCGTCGCCGACCTCGCCTGAGATCGGACGAGTCGGTGAGGGTCGACTTCTACCAGCTTGGCGGAAGCGCGACCCTCGACGGGGTGGTGACATCGATCGCCGGCCGCCTGATCAGCGAGAAGCAACGCTTGCTGGTCACGATGGCGGACGAGGCGGCCATCGCACGCCTCGACCGCCAGTTGTGGGACCAGGGACCGGCGAGTTTCCTGCCGCATGGAGTTGCAGGCGGCGTCGATGATTCGGCCCAACCTGTCCTGCTCTCGCAATTCACTGACGCGCCCAACGGAGCGCGGAACATTCTGCTCGGCGATGGTGAGTGGCGCGATGCCGCGCTCGGGTATGATCGCGCTTTTTATGTCTTCGACGAGCCTGTGATCGACGCGGCGCGGTTGGCGTGGAAGCTGCTGGCCGGCCGGGAAGGGGTCGAGCGCAATTACTGGGCGCAGGAGGAGGGCCGCTGGGTCAAGAAAGCCTAGCCGACCGGCAATGGCTGGCAGATCTTCCGCTTTTGCACGTCATGTCTCAGGGAAGCCAGCGTCGCATCGGGGCCGAAGATGGCCGTCAAATCCGGTTCGATCCGGCGCCCCTTGGTCATCAAGAGCAGCTGGTCCGCGATGAGGCCGTTCAGCCGGACGCGGTAGGTCAGCAATTTCAGCGACGTCGCCAGTTCCGTCACCATGCTTTCCGATAACGGCCCGGGCGAGTTCTCGATCAGCCGGAGGCGATACCAGAGACGCTGTTCCTCACCGATATTCTGGTTGAATTCCTTGATCGCCGGGTAGGTGCTGGCCAGCGAACTCTTGTTACCCTCGGGCATGTAGGCGATTGCACCACTGTTGAGGGCATCGTCCCAGCTTGCCGATTCGAGCGCCCGGTAGGGCGTGGCACCAAATTCCCCGACCTTGGGAAGCGACTGCCCGGCCCGCACCGACGCGACGATTCGATCGAGTTCCGCCAAACGGCGGGTTAGGCAAGGCTGTAGGAGCGCGCGTTCGACAAAGGTTGCGGCGGATACCGCCAGTTCGCGGTCGATGGCGTCCGAGGCATTGGCCGCCTTGCTGCGCCAGCGCGCATCGTCCGCCTTTTCCCCGATCCACAGCGCGATCAGCACGCCGAGGATGGTGACCAGGATATCGCGATAGAAGTCGGTCGAGCGGAGGATGGCGCTCCACGCCGGCTCCTTGGTCGGTTGCACCGGCGTCTCGTCCATGCCCGTCTTGCATCCCCCCTATGAGGAAACTAGAGGGGCCGCACTTCCCAACCTTTGTCAATCCGATGGAGCCTTCCATGGCGGTCACCCGCACCTTTTCGATCATCAAGCCCGACGCCACCCGCCGCAACCTGACGGGCGCCGTCACCAAGATGCTGGAGGAAGCGGGCCTGCGCGTCGTCGCGTCGAAGCGCATCCACATGACCCGGGAACAGGCCGAGGGCTTCTATGCCGTTCACAAGGAACGCCCCTTTTTCGGCGAACTGGTCGACTTCATGATCAGCGAGCCGGTCGTCGTCCAGGTCCTGGAAGGCGAAGACGCCGTCCAGAAGAACCGTGACGTCATGGGCGCCACCAACCCGGCTGACGCCGCGGAAGGCACCATTCGCAAGACCCACGCCCTGTCGATCGGCGAGAACAGCGTCCACGGCAGCGATAGCGACGAGAATGCGGCGATCGAGATTCGCCACTTCTTCAACGACGACGAAATCGTCGGCTGATTATCGGGTGGGGCTGTCGCTCCGGCGATAGCTCCACCGATTGGCCTTGCTGCCGTCGGCCAGGGAGATTTCCGCTTCCAGGCCGTCGGCGGTTCGGCGGTAGACGATCCGCTGCGGATAATCGTGAGCGGCATTGATTACTTCGAACTCCGTCGCGGTGGCCCGGACCGCCGGAAAGGCGGACGAAGGGACGCCCTTGGGCGACGCGTGGAACGTTGGCTTGCCGTCCGCGCCGCGATCGATCCGCATCCATTCCCACATCGTCACGCGATCCCCGCGACCCGAGCGCGCTGATCCCAGCATCATCCCGCCACGCGTGGTGCTCCAGCACTCCTCGGTCCACTCACCATCCTGTTCGGAGGTCCAGCAGCCCGAAAGGAAGGCCGGCATCGGCATTTGTGCCGGTGTATCGGCGAGGAACAGCAGCAGTGCGATCAAAGATGGTCCCCCGTCCTTGCTGGTCTAGCCGCGTGAAAAACCGGTGATCCTGAGGTCGCGGCCATCGAAAATGCCGCCGTTCGTCCAGCGAAACCGGATGCGGTAGCTGCCCTTGCTCGACTTGTCCTCGCCCGCCTCGACGTAATGGATGGACATCGTCACCGGCAACAAGTTCTCGGCGCTGTTGTCGCCCGGCTTATCCACCAACCTCTGGAGGTCTGACGCCGAGACTTCGCCGTCGCTGCCGATATCGACCGACTTGCCATTCGCGGTCAGCGTGGCCCGGTCGAGGGAATGGCCAGTCTCTATGGGTGACAGGGTCAGCGTCTTGCCATCGTCCGAAACCGTGCCGCGAAGAGCGATCGGGATGGCTCGCGTTCGTTCGGCGACCGGATCCGGCTCCCGTTCCTTGTCGCCGCCCCAGCTGTTCCACAATGCGAGGCCCGAAATGATCAGGCCGGCGACCGCGACGAATTCGCCGAGGTTGATCCAGCGACGGCGAACCGCCCGCGCTTCGGGTGACGTATCGGTCATGACGCCGGGTTAGCTTGTCGCGCGGACGGCGTCACCACGCTTCAGAACTCGTCGGCGATCCGCCGCAGCTTGGTCAGCCGGGGCCGGGCGCAGGCGTTCCAGCTACGCTCGAGCCAGTCCGCCACCTGGTCCCAGTCGATGTCGCGGCGGTTGAGTTTCAACGCCAGCCAGCCCGACGCGCCGTAATATTTGGGCCAGTAGTAGAGTTCGGGCTGAGCTTCGATCAGGCCGGTCATTTCGTCCGGGCCGCTCGCCTTGACCAGCAAGCCGACGGCGTCTTCGCCATGATGGCGGTCGGCGAGGATGGCGAACAGCTTTCCTTTCTCGCCGCCGACGGTCCAGCCCGGCGACCCGTGGCTGGTCTTTCGACCAATTTCGGGAAGCTGCCGGGCCAGCCGGTCCACCTGCGCTTCGATCCAGCCGGCATCGAACGGCCGGGCGGCGTATTCGGCGAGCACCCGGGGATAAAGCTGATGTTCGGCGATGAGCACTCGCTCGGCAAGGGTTTCGGGTGTGTCGCCATCGAGGACCGCGACCTCGACCTGGCCGAGTGTTTCCCCGGAATCGAGGTCCGACGTGACGAGGTGCACCGTCGCGCCGGTGCTGTCTTCGCCGGCGGCGAGGACCGCGGCGTGACTTCCGAGACCCTTGTGGCGCGGCAGTAGCGACGGGTGGATGTTGATCATCCGGCCCTGCCAGCGGTCCACGAAGGCGTCCGGAATGATGCGCATGAAACCTGCCAGGGCGACAAGGTCGACCTTGGCGCTGTCGAGCGCGGATTGAAGTTCGTCCCAGTATCCCTTGCCAAGCGCGCGCGCATCGAGGGGTGTGACTTCCACCCCTTCAGCCTTCGCGAGCGCCAGGCCCGGTGCGTCGGGCCGGTCGCCGCTGACCAGCGCGACTTCGTAGGGACAGTCGTTGGCGCGCGCGGCATAGATCAGGGCCGCCATGTTCGAGCCGCGGCCTGAAATCAGCACCGCGACGCGGCCGCGATCAGCCATGATGGCTCGCCGACCAGTCCTCGCGGGCGCTCCAGGTCCCGGCCGGCCCGCGCACCGTGCAACCAGCATGGCCCGTCTCGACGCGGCCGATGACGTGAACTGATTCCCCGGCCGCCACCAGCGCCGTCCTGACCGCGTCGACGTCGCCTTCGCGAACTACCGCGACCATTCCAATCCCGCAGTTGAATGTCCGCGCCAGTTCGGCCGGTTCGATCGAACCTCCGGCCTGCAGGAAGGCGAACAGCGGGGGCAGCGGCCACTGGCCGGCATCGACCACCGCATGTGAACCTTCGGGCATAACCCGCGGAATATTTTCGAGAAGTCCGCCACCGGTAATGTGGGCCAAGGCAGCAATACGCCCGTCCCGAACGAGGGGCAGCAGGCTCTTCACGTAGATCCGCGTCGGCTCCAGCAGCAGGTCGCCGAGCAACCGTTCCTGATCGAACAGTGCCGGGCGGTCGAGCTTCCAGCCCTTGTCGGCGATCAGGCGACGGACCAGTGAGAATCCATTGGAGTGGACGCCGCTGCTGGCGAGCCCAAGCAGCACGTCGCCAGGTTCGACTTTCGTACCGGTGAGCACCTTGGCGCGATCGACGGCGCCGACGCAGAAGCCGGCGAGGTCATAGTCGCCGTCCGCGTACATGCCCGGCATTTCGGCGGTTTCGCCACCGATCAGGGCGCATCCGGCCTGGCGGCAACCGTCGGCGATCGATGCGACGACTGTCTGCGCCACCTCGGGGTCGAGCTTCCCTGAAGCGTAATAGTCGAGGAAGAACAGCGGCTCGGCGCCCTGGACGATGAGGTCGTTGACGCACATCGCCACTAGGTCAACGCCGACGCCATCATGCTTGCCGAGATCGATGGCCAACTTGAGCTTCGTACCGACACCATCATTGGCAGCGACCAGCAGCGGATCGTCGTAGCCAGCGGCCTTCAGGTCGAAGAAGCCGCCAAAACCACCCAGTTCTGCGCTCGCCCCGGGACGAGCCGTCGACTTGGCCAGTGGGCCGATCGCTTTGACCAGCGCGTTGCCGGCCTCGATCGACACGCCGGCGCCGGCGTAGGTGTAAGGGTTGTTGTCGCGGCTTTCGGTCATGGAAACGCCGCCTAGCCACAACGCGCTTGGATTTCCACGCCGTTGTCGCCAAAAGCGCCCCATGCCTTCGCCGCGGCGCACCGCCTTCCTCACGATCACCGCCGTCGCCGCGCTTGCCGTCGGCGGCGCTTTGGTCGCGCAGATGGAATCGGGGGACCGGGGAATTCCGCCGATCGACAGCAGCGGGACCCTCGAAATCACCGGTATCCATGTCGATGTCGGTGGCAAGACCGGCGCCGAAGCGCGCTATGCCGGCTGGCGCGTCGCCCAGCGCGAGGGCTTCAAGGCGATGTGGGCAAAGAGCCGTGGCCGCCCGGTCAGCGAAGCGCCCAACCTGCCCGATTCGGTGCTCGATGGCTTGGTCAGCTCGATCATCATCGAGCGCGAGCAGATCGGGCCCAACCGCTACATCGCCGACCTAGGCATCCTGTTCGATCGCGCCCGGGCGGGAGAAATGCTCGGCGTGGCCGGACAGGTGCGGCGGTCGGCGCCGATGCTGCTCATCCCGGTGATGATCAGCGCGGGCAGCCCGGTTGCCGTTGAATCGCGCAATCCCTGGCAGCGGGCATGGGCGCAGTTCCGAACCGTCCAAAGTCCGATCGACTATGTTCGAGTCTCTGGCACGGGGGTCGATCCGCTGCTGGTCAACGCGGCGCAGGTCCGTCGCCCCGGTCGTGCCTGGTGGCGGAACATCCTCGATCTCTATGGGGCGGCCAATGTGTTGGTCGCCGAGGTCGAACTGCGGCGGCTTTATCCCGGCGGACCATCGATCGCGCGCTTCACCGGAAGCTTCGGCCCGGATCGGCAGTTGCTCGGCTCTTTCGAACTCACTGCCAAGGACAGCGCCGACCTTCCGCGCATGATGAACGAGGGCGTTCAGCGGATGGATGCCTTGTTTGCGCAGGCCGCTGCCGCCGGCATCGTTCGCGGCGACCCGTCGCTCATCATCGTCCCGCCGCCTCCGCCCGTCGAGGAGAAGGAAGCGGTCAAGCCGACGGGTCCCGATACTGCCATCCAGCTGATCGTCGAGACACCCGACCCGGCTTCGCTGCAGGCGGCCATCGGCTACATCCGCAACACGCCGGGCGTTCAGGCCGTGACCGAACGCAGCCTTGCGTTTGGCGGAACGAGTACGCTGTTCGTCACCTATGCCGGGGATATCGACGCGCTGCGCAATGCGCTGCTGGCCCGCAACTGGAACGTGAGCCAGGCGGGCGGGACACTGCGTATTTCGCGACGCCCGGCGACCTTGCCGTCGGCGCCGCCATCGCCCCAGGGAAATCCGTCGCCGTGACCCGTGCGCCGGATCAGATCGCGCTCCCGCTCGACTGGCCGCAACATCAGGACGACAGTCGATTCCTTGTGTCGGACGCGAACCGGGCGGCGTTCGAACATTTTCAGCGCTGGACGATGTGGCCGGTGAAGGCGACGATTCTGACCGGGCCGCGCCGGTCGGGGCGGACATTGCTTGCCCGGGGGTTCTGCAACCGCGTCGGCGGGAAGCTGATCGACCAGGCCGAGCATCAGGACGAAGAGATGCTGTTCCATGCCTGGAACGCGGCGCAGGAAAGCGGGCGCCCCTCGTGCTGGTCGCCGACGGTGCGCCGCCATTTTGGGAACCGCGATTGCCGGACCTTCGCACGCGCCTGGCGGTTACCCCGGTGACGACGATCCAGCAGCCTGATGACGCCCTGTTTCGCGGCATCATCGCACAGCTGTTCGCGGACCGGGGCCTGCACATCCCCGAGGAAGCGCTTGTCTTCGTCTCGTCACGGATCGAACGCAGTTATTACAATGCCGAACGCATCGTCGAAGCCATCGATCGCTTCGCCATCGCCGAACGGTTACGGCTGACGATGCCGACCATCCGCCGTGCGTTGGGCGAGGGCGGCCTGATCGACCATCGAGGCGCCGCATGACCAAGACCGCGATCATCGCCACTGATCCTTCGCGCTTCTTCAATCGCGAGCTCTCGTGGCTGAGTTTCAACCTGCGGGTGCTGGAAGAGGCGACGAACCCGTCGCATCCGCTGCTCGAGCGGCTTCGCTTCCTGTCGATCTCCGGGTCCAACCTCGACGAATTCTTCATGACTCGTGTCGCGGGCCTGACGGGTCAGCAACTTCGCGGGATCGAGGATCTGTCCGCCGACGGCCGGACCCCCACTCAGCAACTGGAAGCGATCGCCACCGAAACCGATCAGCTTGTCGTCGCCCAGCAGGCCGAATGGATGGTACTTCGTGAGGCGCTTTGCGAGGCAGGGCTCGAAGTCATCACCGCCGGCCAGTTGACGACGGCCGAAGCGCAATGGCTGACCGATCACGTCCGGGAGCAGATCCTGCCGGTGCTGACTCCGCAGGCGATCGACCCGGCGCACCCGTTTCCGTTCATTCCCAACCTGGGCTTCAGTCTTGTCTTCTCGATGACCCATGGCCGGGCCAAGGAAGCAGTGACCGAATTGCTGATGATCCCGTCGACAATGCCGAGGTTCATCCGGCTCCCCGAACGCCGGGGACGGTCAGGTACATCGCAATCGAATCCGTTATCGAAGCCCACCTCGACCAGCTTTTCCCGGGTTTCGAGCTCAAGGCGTCCGGCGCGTTTCGGCTGCTTCGCGACAGCGACATCGAGGTGGAGGAGGATGCCGAAGACCTCGTCCGCTACTTCCGCTCGGCGATCAAGCGCCGCCGTCGCGGTCGGGTCATCCGACTGGAATTCTCAGCCGACACGCCGCCGGACCTGGAGGCCCAGGTACGCGAAGGTCTTGGCGCAAAGTCGGCGCTGGTCACCGAAAGCGCCGGAATGATCGGGCTGACCGACCTGTCCCAGCTGGTGGAGATCGACTTCCCGCAGCTCAAATTCGCCCCTTACACCCCGCGGTTCCCGGAGCGGATCCTCGAAAGCAGCGGGGACAGCTTCGCTGCGATCCGAACCAAGGATTTCATCATTCACCACCCGTACGAAAGTTTCGAGGCGGTGGTGGCCTTCCTGACCCAGGCCGCGGAGGACCCTGACGTCGTTGCCATCAAGCAGACGCTTTACCGCGCCGGCAAGCAGTCGGCGATCGTCGATGCGCTGGTGGCCGCTGCGGAGGCCGGCAAATCGGTGACGGCGGTCGTGGAGCTGAAGGCCCGTTTCGACGAAGAGCAGAATCTCCTGTGGGCCAGTCGCCTGGAGCGGGCCGGCGTTCAGGTCATCTACGGCTTCGTCGAATGGAAGACGCACGCCAAGGTATCGATGGTCATCCGCCGCGAAGGCGAGCGGATGCGGACCTACTGCCACTTCGGTACTGGCAACTACCATCCGACGACGGCCAAGATTTACACTGATCTCAGCTTCTTCACCGCTTCGCGTCGGGCTGCGCGGGATGCAGCCAAGCTGTTCAACCTGATCACCGGCTACGTTCAGCCACGCGGCCTCGAACTGTTGACGCTCAGCCCTCGAAACCTTCGTGAAAAATTCCTGTCGTTGATCGACGCGGAAATCGCCAACGCCAAGGAAGGCAAGCCAGCGGCGATCTGGGCGAAGATGAACAGCCTGGTCGATGCAGCGATCATCGACCGCCTCTATGCCGCCAGTGCCGCCGGCGTGACGATTGAGTTGATCGTTCGGGGCGTTTGTTGCCTTCGTCCGGGCGTTTCCGGCCTGTCGGACAACATCCGGGTGAAGTCGATCGTCGGTCGCTTCCTGGAGCATAGCCGGATTTTCGTCTTCGCCAATGGCGCCAAGCTGCCGCACAAGGGTGCGAAAGTGTTCATTTCTTCCGCCGACTGGATGCCGCGCAACTTCGATCGGCGCGTTGAATTCCTGCTCCCGCTGGAAAACGCCACCGTCCACGCCCAGGTCCTCGACCAGGTCATGGTCGCCAACCTGATCGACAACGAGCAAAGTTGGACGCTTGGCCCCGACGGCAGTTACTCGCGCGTCAAACCTGGCAGGCGGCACTTCAACCTACACCAATATTTCATGACCAACCCGTCGCTGTCGGGGCGGGGACATGCGCTCGCCGGCAAGGAGGTTCCCAAGCTTCGCCTCGTCCAGCGCGGCATCGGTGACCTTCGATGAGTGACCGGCGTTTCCAGCCAGTGGGGATCATCGACATCGGCTCCAACTCGGTGCGCTTCGTCGCCTATGGCGGCGCGCCGCGCGTGCCGACCAACCTGTTCAACGAGAAGATCACCGCGGCGCTGGGAAAAGGGCTCGCCAAGAACGGTGCGCTCGATGAAGTCGCGGTTGCCCGCACCCTGGAGGCACTGGCCCGCTACCGTCGATTGGCCCGCGAGATGGGCCTGAAGAAGATCCACACCGTGGCGACCGCGGCGGTTCGGGAAGCGAGCAACGGTCCGGCCTTTCTGAAGCAGGTGACCGCGCTCGGCCTGAAGCCGCGGTTGCTTTCCGGCGCCGAGGAAGCCGAACTCGCGGGGCTGGGGGTCATCTCGGCGATCCCGCGCGCGAACGGGGTCGTTGCCGACCTCGGTGGCGGGAGCCTGGAGCTCGTCGGTGTGGCCCGTGACGCGGCGGGCGAGGGGGTGTCCCTGCCGCTCGGTGTCCTGCGCATCGGTGCCGAGCCGGACCGCAAGGCGCTCCGGAACCAGATCGCGGAGGGCCTGCAAGGAACGCGCCTGGGGAGTGCCGCCAGGGGCCACTCCCTCTACCTCGTCGGTGGCTCGTTCCGCGCGCTCGGGCAACTGGACCTGCGAAGCAGCGGCCATCCCTTGCCGATCGTTCACCAGCATGTCCTTCGCCCGAGCGGCTCAAGGAGATCGGGGCCGTGGTCGCCGGGTCGAGCACCGCCGAACTGAAGGACCGCTTCGGGCTGTCGACGACGCGCCTGGCGGCCATGCCGGCAGCGATTGCGATCCTCGAAACTATGGTCGAGTTGCTCGGTCCCAAGCGGACCGTCATTTCCGCGTTCGGCCTTCGCGAGGGATTGCTCTATCGCGACCTCGATGCCGCCACTCGTGCCGAAGACCCGTTGCTTGCGGCGGCGCTGGAAATTGGCGAGCGCCTGGGCAGGTTCGGCGATCATGGCGCGGCGCTGGATCAATGGATTGCGCCGCTGTTCCTCGACGATGATCATGACGCCAAGCGGTTGAGACTGGCCGCCTGCCTGCTCGGCGATATCGCCTGGAATGCCCATCCCGACTACCGGGCCGAACGCGCCGTCGACCTTGCCATCCACGGCAATTGGGTGGGCATCGATGCGCGCGGGCGAGCGATCCTCGGCCGCACCTTGTGCACGGCGTTCGGCGGCGACACGGCTCCGTCGTCGATCGCGTCGCTGCTCGGTCCGGAGGAAGAGAAGCGAGCGGTAGCGTGGGGGCGCGCCCTCCGCCTGGCCCAGCGCCTTTCGGCAGGAACGGAACCGGTCCTTCGACGGACGTCACTGGCGCTGAAGAAGGGCAAGATCGTGCTGACGATCGCGCCACGAAGCGCCGAACTGCACGCGGAAGCGGTGGACAGGCGATTAAAGCAGCTCGGCGTATCGCTCGGTCGGGAGACTGAAGCGGTGATCGCCTAGCCGCAGGAAGCGGACAGCACCTTGTTGGCCGGGTCGAGCCGAACCGTCAGTCGGTCCGCCCGGTATTCCATGGTCACCATCGCGCCATGCGGCACCCAGCGGAGAGTCCGCGCGCCCGACGCGGCAAGCATCTGCGTGCCGAGGTCCTGAGTCGCCTTTTGCCCAACAAAGGCACCCAACGCGTCATTGCTGCAACTGCCGTCAAGAGCGGGCGGGATCGCCGGATCGCTGGTCGGCGTCACGGCCGCGCAGGCCGCGAGCGACAAGGTGATGAAGAAAATCGAACCGGCAACACGCATGAAGTGCTCCACAAGGACATTGGGGGCTCAATCCTGCGGGGCGGGCTCCGGTTCCACGGACGCCGCTGCCCGTGTCATCTTGAGCTTGCCGTTTTCGATCGCGAAGGCGAGTTGACCCTCGACGAGGGCGAGCGCGTCGCGGCCGAATTGCTCGAATCGCCAGCCCGACAGGATTCCGAGGTCGGAGCGAACGCCGGCCGCCAACGCCTCGATCTCGTCGGTCCTCGCAATCAATTTGGACGCAACTCCAACTTCCTTCGCGCGGATCTTGAGCAGCAGTTTCAACAGGTCGCTGACCAGCGCCCCGTCCTTGGTCAGGCCGGGGCGGCGCGGTTCGCGACTGGGGAGGTCATCGACCCCGAGCGGCTCGGCCGTGCCCAAGGCCGACATCAACCGGGCGCCGATGTCGTTGCCACGCCAGCCTGCCGAAAGTCCGCGCACCTTGCCGAGATCGTCCTGCGTCTTGGGCGGATGAGACGCGAGCTCAGCGAGCGTATCGTCCTTGACGATCCGGCCGCGCGGCAGGTTCTTGCCCCGCGCTTCCGATTCCCGCCATGCGGCAAGCGCTTTCAATCGGCCCAGAACAGCCGGGTTGCGCGTCGGCAGCTTGAGCCGCTTCCAGGCGTCTTCGGGGGCGAAGGCAAAGCTCGACGGATCGGCCAGGCGCTCCATCTCGTCATCGAGCCAGTCGCCGCGTCCGGTCTTGCGGAGCTTGGCCACCATCTTCGGGAAGATCGTCGCGAGGTGGGTGACGTCGGCGATGGCATAGTCGATCTGGCGCTTGTCGAGCGGGCGGCGCGACCAGTCCGTGAAGCGCGCACCCTTGTCGAGGCTATGGCCCAGCATGCTTTCGACGAGGTTCGAGTAGCCGATCTGCTCGCCATAGCCGAGCGCCATGGCCGCGACCTGCGTGTCGAACAGCGGCACCGGCAGCTTGCCGGTCAGGTTGTGGACGATTTCGAGGTCCTGACCACCGGCGTGGAAGACTTTCAGTACCTCGTCGTTGTCGACCAGCAGGTCGAGCAGCGGCTGCATGTCGAGCCCGTCGGCCAGCGGATCGATCGCCGCGGCTTCCTCGACACTGGCAATCTGCAGCAGGCAGAGCTCCGGCCAGTAAGTGTTCTCCCG
The DNA here is from genome assembly GCF_014396585.1 of Sphingomonas rhizophila. GTDB lineage: Bacteria > Pseudomonadota > Alphaproteobacteria > Sphingomonadales > Sphingomonadaceae > Sphingomicrobium > Sphingomicrobium rhizophilum. Next base: position 1,103,875 of record NZ_CP060717.1, on the reverse strand, counting down.
CATGAACTCGGTGTCGACCGCGACGAAGTCGTGGGTAGAAAGACGCTCGACCAGGGATTTGAGTTCGTCGGACTTGGTGATCAGCTTGTGGATTTTCATGTTGCGCGGGCCATAGCGAGGTGCGCGCGCCTTGACAAAGCGAACCTCCCAAGGTGAAGCGGCCCGGCGAAATTTCCGCCTTCCTGCCAATCTTTCTGCGAGCTTACCGATGCACGCCTACCGTACGCACACTTGCGCTGACCTGCGCGCCACCGATGTCGGCTCGTCCGTCAAGCTGTCGGGCTGGATCCATCGCAAGCGCGACCATGGCGGCGTTTTGTTCATCGACCTTCGTGACCACTACGGGCTCACCCAGGTCGTGGCGGCGGCGGGGAGCGATGCGCTTAAGCTGCTCGATTCGCTGCGTGCCGAATCGGTGGTGACGATTACGGGCGACGTCGTCGCTCGCGAGGGCGGGGCGGTGAATGCCAAGCTGGCGACCGGGGACATCGAAGTCATCGCTCGCCAGGTCGAAGTCCAGTCGTCCGCCGCCGAACTGCCGATGCCGGTAGCCGGAGAGCAGGACTATCCCGAGGAAATCCGCCTCAAGTACCGCTACCTCGACCTTCGGCGGGAGCGGCTGCACGCCAACATCCTGCTGCGGTCAAAGGTGATCGCCTCGATCCGCCGCCGGATGATCGACCAGGGCTTCACCGAGTTCCAGACTCCGATCCTGACCGCGTCGTCGCCGGAAGGTGCGCGCGACTATCTAGTCCCGAGCCGGGTTCATCCGGGCAAGTTCTACGCGCTCCCGCAGGCGCCGCAGATGTTCAAGCAGTTGCTGATGGTCGCCGGCTTCGACCGCTATTTCCAGATCGCCCCCTGCTTCCGCGACGAGGACGCTCGCGCCGACCGCAGCCCGGGCGAATTCTACCAGCTTGATTTCGAGATGAGCTTCGTCACTCAGGACGACGTCTTCGCGGCGATCGAGCCGGTCCTCTCGGGCGTGTTCGCCGAATTCGCCGGTGAGCGGTCGGTGACTCCGGCGGGTGAATATCCGCGCATTGCCTACAAGGACGCGATCCTGAAGTATGGCAGCGACAAGCCGGACCTTCGCAACCCCATCCTGATTCACGACGTTGGCGACCATTTCGCCGGGTCGGGCTTTGGGCTGTTCGCGGGTATGGTCGACAAGGGCATGAAGGTTCGCGCGCTTGCGGCGCCGGGCACCGCCGAGAAGAGCCGGAAGTTCTTCGATGACATGAACGAGTGGGCGCGCGGAGAAGGGTTCGCCGGGCTCGGTTACGCCACCCGCAAGGGCGGGGAGTGGGGCGGTCCGATCGCCAAGAATCACGGCAGCGAAGGCATGGACCGGATCGCCGAGGCGATGGGCCTTGGTCCGGACGACGGCATCTTCTTCGCCGCCGGCAAGGAAGCAGACGCGGCCAAGCTGGCAGGCCTGGCGCGCACCCGGGTCGCCGAACAACTCGACCTGATCGAGAAGGGCGCGTTCCGATTCTGCTGGATCGTCGACTTTCCGATGTTCGAATATAATGACGATCAGAAGAAGATCGACTTCAGCCACAATCCTTTCTCGATGCCGCAGGGCGGGATGGAGGCGCTAGAGGGCAAGGACCCGCTCGATATTCTGGCGTGGCAGTACGACATCGTCTGCAACGGCGTGGAACTGAGCTCGGGCGCGATCCGTAACCACCGCCCGGACATCATGTACAAGGCGTTCGAGATCGCCGGCTACACGCGCGAGGAAGTCGACACCAACTTCCCAGGCATGATCGGCGCGTTCAAATATGGCGCCCCGCCGCACGGCGGTTCGGCGCCCGGCATCGACCGGATCGTGATGCTATTGGCCGATGAGCCGAACATTCGCGAGGTCATCGTCTTCCCGATGAACCAGAAGGCGGAGGACCTTCTGATGAACGCGCCCGCCGAGGTTACGTCGAAGCAGCTGAAGGAATTGTCGATCCGCATCGTCGCCGACGGCGCGCCCAAGCCCTGACTGTCCCATCCGCAATCGATCGCGCGATTGCGGATGATTTTCGGTTCGGTTACGCCAGTGATGTGCCGATCGATTTAACCGATTTTGAACGAGGGGAGCCGTTCGCCGGGAACCATGCCGAAGCGCTCACCGCGCTTCAGGACCGGCTGGGGCATCTCCAGCGCGCGCAGATTGCCCACGGAAAGCGGATAATGCTGATCGTCGAGGGTTGGGCGGCATCGGGTAAGCGCGATGCGCTGCGCGGACTGATGGCGGCATGGGACCCGTGCCAGGTCAATGTCCGCTGCCCGTCGCGCATGCCCAGCAACAATGGGCGCCATTGGCTCGCTCCCTATTGGAATGGCCTGCCGGTATCGGGCGAAGCGACGGTGTTCCTGCCCAGCTACTATCGTCGGGCGATCGACCGGCGGCTGGACGGGGAGCTGAGCGAGCGCGAGTGGATCCGCGCGATGGACGAGGTCAACGAATTCGAATCTCAGCAGCACGATCATGGCACGCTGATTCTCAAGCTGTTCCTGCATGTCACCGGGGATACCCAGTTAGCCCGGCTACGCTCACGGCAGGCCGATCCCTGGACCCGTTCGCTGGTCGGTCCTGACGAATTCAGCCGTGCCGAGAAGCGCGAAGCGTCACTGCCACTGGTCGAGGACATGTTCGCGCAGACCGATACGCGCTGGGCGCCGTGGAGGGTGGTCGACGCCAACGATAGCGCCTCGCGCCAGATCGCCTTCCTGCAGGAAATCACGGCCGGCCTGGAAAAGGCCATCCCAAGGATCCGCCAGCGGACGGGGAGAATGTCGTATCCTTCCCGAGCCAGAAGCAGGCCTGAAGGCTAGCCTGGCTCCGGGTAGCGGATCGCCATCAGTTCGTAGCTCTTTTCACCCGAAGGCAGGCGCACGATGCGCTCGTCGCCGACCCTTGCGCCGATCAGCGCCCGGGCGATCGGCGCGGCCCAGCTGACCCGGCCCTGGTCGGCATCGGACTCGTCCTCGCCGACCAGCGTGATGATTCGCCGATTGTCATCCTCGTCGGCCAATTCGACCGTCGCGCCGAAGCGGACGGTATCGCGCTCGCGCTGAGACGCCGGGTCGACCACCTTTGCGCCCTTCATCGCTTTCGACAGGTAGCCAAGACGGCGGTCGATCTCGCGGAGGCGCTTGCGGCCATAGATGTAATCGCCGTTTTCGGACCGGTCGCCGTTGTCGGCCGCCCAAGCGATGGTGTCGACCAGCTTGGGGCGTTCGACCCCGAATAACTGATCATACTCTGCGCGCAGCCGCGCCATGCCGTCCGGCGTAATGAAGCGCGGCGGCCGCCGGTCGTCGCTCATCAGCCCGGCCGGGCGGTCTTGCCGAGGTAGGACGACAGGTGAACGCTACCCGACGCAGGCGGCATGGTCGGGTTGATCGTGTCGTAGACGACGCTGTTCTCGAGGACACGCTGCACATAGCCGCGGGTCTCGTCGAACGGGATCGCCTCGATCCAGGTCAGCACGTCGCGTCCCGAGGTTCGCGGGTCGCCATATCGGTTTAGCCACTTGCGAACGTTGCCCGGGCCGGCGTTGTAGGCGGCGACGGCCAGCGGATAGCTGCCGCCGTAATTGTTCAGGAGCCGCTGGAAGTAAGCGGTGCCGATCATCACGTTGAACGCCGGATCGCTGGTCAATCGGGAAGTATCGAAGGCAATCCCCATCTTGCCCGCCTGTTCGCGCCCGGTACTCGGCACGACCTGCATCATGCCATGGGCATTGGCGTGGCTGACAACGTCGCGGTCGAAGCTCGATTCCTGGCGAGTAATGCCGTGCGCGAGGGACCACACCCTTCCGGTCGAGGCGGCGAAGTTGTGGGTCGGGTAGGCCGCACGATAGTAGAAGTTCGATCCCTGGTTCCGCGCGGCGCGCGCGGTCCAAACCGCCAGGTCGGGGCGGCTGATGTAGTTGGCCAGCTGGACGGCCAGGACACGCTCGCCGTCATTGTCGAGCGCATCGGACAAGGCCCGAATGAAGAGAGTCTGGTCCGAGCGCTGTCCCTGCATGCCGAGCTGGCGAACAGCGGCGACGAGGCGCTTGTTCTGGAAAGCGACACGCTGGGCGTCCGTAACGAGCAATGTCGGCAGGCCCCCGGGAGCCGGCACCTTGCGGCCAAGCCGTTCCAGCGCCAACTGGCCGTAGAACTGGTCGGGGGAGACTGCCGCCCGCTCGAAATAGCGGTTGGAGTCGGCAAGTTGGCCTGCCTGCAACGCTGCGCGGCCCGCCCAGTAATAGCCCTTGCTCGCTACCTGCAGCGACTTGCCGCCGTTCGCGTACTTGTCGAACAGCGTCATCGCCGAAGCCGGGCGGCCGATCCGAAGTGCGGAGGAGGCGGCGAGCCACGCCAGCGAAGTATATTCGTCGCGGACGCCATAGCGTTGCTGGCTCGGCAACTCGCCCGGCGGGAGGCTGTCGTCGAGCTGGCGGCCGATGTCGTAGGCCGTCTGGTGCTGGCCGTCCTCGGATGCCCGCGGGCCAGGATCAGCATCAGCTCGTAATATTTTTCGACGTTGGCCGGTCGGTACGTGAAGGCATGCGGCCGGGCGGCAAGGGCGCGGGCCGCAGCTTCGCCGCCATTGTCCCGAAGATAGCGGAGGCGGTCGATGAGCAGGCCGGCGTCGCTACTTACCTGGCCGGCGACCGGCGAGAACATTGCTTCGGCATCCGGCGAGCGCTGCAACATCGCGAGCCTCGCCTGGAAGGTCGCCCGGCGAGCCGGGCTGACGGAGCCTAACAGTCGCGATGCGTCGCCAACCTTGCGATCGGCGAGCAGGGCGTCGAGGCGGCGATCATAGTCAGTGGTCAGGAAACGGCCCGGGAAGCGGGACACGAGCGAACCTTCATCGACGATGCTGAGATCGCTGGTCGCGAGCGCAGCCCTGGCGCTGGAAAGAGCTTCGGCATGACGGCCAAGCGCCTGTTGCGATTCCGCGAGACGCGCCCAGCCATTGCCGGTCAGCGGCTTGTCGGTGCGGAAAAAGGCGATGACGAGCGAAGGCTGTTCGCCCGGGCGCATGTTCCTTTCCGCGGAACGCCGCATGGCGCTCTCGCCGGGAAAGCCCGGGTTGGCGTTCAGGAAATAGGCGTAGGTCGAAAAAGAATGTCCTTCGCTTTGCCGAAGCCGGCGCCATTCGGAGATGGCCGCACCGACGCTGGAACTCGCGACGTACGGCGCAAAGCTCTGGTTGCCGCCGCCGGTCATGGCCGTCGGTGTCGAGGCGGCGGTCGGAGCTGGCGTGAACACGCGGGCCGGGGCCGGGGTCTCGGAAGGCAGATTGATCTCGAGCGGCGGACGACCTCCCATCGACTGTGCGGCGGCAGTCGCGGCAATGGCGGTTGCCGTGGTCAACAATGCAGTGGCGACTCCGGCTTTTCTCATGCTGGACATTCTTGACACCCTGTCCTTATCAGGCGCTGAACAACGCGGCCCGCGTCCAGCTAATCGAGCCGCGGCCCCTCGCAAAGGACCTAATCATGTTTTTCGGCTCGATACCCGCCCTGGTGACGCCATTTGCGGCAGGACGAGTCGATGAAGCGGCATTCCGAGCGCTGGTCGAGTGGCAAATCGAGGAGGGATCGTCGGCGCTCGTCCCTTGCGGCACGACCGGCGAAGTGCCGACGCTAACCCATGACGAGCAGCACCGACTGATCGAGCTGGCGGTGACGGTGTCCCGCGGCAGGGTGCCGGTGATCGCCGGCTGCGGCAGCAACAACACGGCGACCGCCATCGAACATATGAAGGCGGCAAAAGCGGCGGGCGCCCATGCAGCACTCGTTGTGCTTCCCTATTACAACCGGCCGAGCCAGGCGGGCCTGGTTGCCCACTTCCGGGCGCTCGCGGATGCCTGCGACCTTCCAATCGTCGTTTACAATGTCCCCGGCCGGACGGTGGTCGACATCAGCGTCGAGACCCTGGGCGAGGTCGCGAAGATCCCGTCGGTCATCGGCATCAAAGACGCCACCGGCAACCTCGGCCGCGTGACCGCCCAGCGCTTGGAATGCGGCGAGCAGTTCTGCCAATTGTCCGGGAATGACGAGACCGCGCTCGCTTTCAACGCATCCGGCGGGGTGGGGTGCATTTCAGTCAGCGCCAATGTCGCGCCGAAACTGTGCGCCGAATTCCAGGAGGCGACCCGCGAAGGCCGCTGGGACGAGGCGTTGGCGTTGCAGGACAAGCTTTATCCGCTTCACGTCGCGCTGTTCACCGATGCATCCCCGGGGCCTGCGAAATACGCGTTGTCGAAGGTGCGACCCGGCTTTTCGACCGAGCTCAGACTGCCGCTCAGCGAACCTTCCGACGCGTCCAAAGCGGCGGTGGATGTTGCATTGAGGCACGCCGGCCTCATCTAAGCATCCATGTCCAAAGCGCTGCCCACCCCTTTCGACAAGACGAAGGTCGTCGCCGAGAACCGGCGCGCCCGATACGACTATTTCGTGGAGGAGCGGTTCGAAGCGGGGATCGCGCTGCAGGGTACGGAGGTGAAAGCTCTTCGCACCGGCGAAGGGTCGATTGCCGAAAGCTATGCGACGGTCGAGGACGAGGAGGTGTGGCTGATCAACAGCTCGATCCCGCAATATGGCGCGGGCAGCTGGATGAACCACGAGCCTCGCCGCCGCCGGAAGCTGCTGCTCAAGCAGCGCGAGATCAACAAGATGCATGGCGCGATCAATCGCCAGGGGCTGACGCTGATCCCGCTCTCGATCTATTTCAATTCCTCCGGCAAGGCGAAGGTCGAACTGGCGCTTGCGCGAGGCAAGAAGGTTCACGACAAGCGCGACACCATCAAGGAACGCGACTGGAAGCGGGAGCAGGGCCGGCTGTTGCGCAATCGTGGCTAGCCGGCTGCGCGATTGGGTGGCGAGCCGGATACCGCGCCGGGAAGCCGTCCAGGCGTGGCCGTTGCTTCGTCCGTTCGCCCGCCACCTCGGCAGGCCGGGATTGTGGCAGATGCATCGCCGATCCGTGCCGCGGGCCATTGCGATCGGTCTCGGCGTCGGGATCCTCGTCCCCGTGATGCACATGATGCTTGCAGCTTTGCTGTCGATCCCGACCCGCGCCAACATTGCGCTGGCAGCGGCCGTCACCGTCTTGATCAATCCGGTGACGATCCCGCCGATCTACCTTGCCGCCTGGCGGATCGGCGAATGGGAACTCGAGGCCAGGGGCAGCAATCCCACGCTGCCAGCGACCCAGTTGCAGGGGCATGTCGAGACATGGCTGAGTTGGGCGCAGCACGCGTCCGCGCCGCTCGCTCTGGGCATCGTGACCCTGGCGATCATCACCGCGGTGACCGGCTATGCCCTCGGCTCGATCGCTTGGCGGTGGCACATCGCCAAACGATGGAAGGCGCGGCGGCGCTAACCGCTCGTCGTTTCCCGAAGCGCTTCGGTCGAACGGCGTATCTTCCATTGGCTGCGACGATTAGGGTCGGGCGCAACGTCATTCGACTCAGGGGTACTGCATGAAATCGTCGTTGTTCATCGCGCTCGTCGCCACCACCGCGCTCGCCGGATGCGCCTCGACCGACCAAGCTGTTTCCAGCGCCCCGCCGGTCGCGGAGCCGGCTGCGGTCGCCGCGCTTCCAAAAGCCGCGATTGGAACGTTCGGCTTTGACTCGGCCGGCATGGATCGCTCGATCCAGCCCGGCGACGACTTCTACGGTTTCGCCAACGGCACCTATGCGCGCAACACCGCCATTCCCGCCGACAAGGCGACCTACGGCGCTTTCGAAGAGCTTCAGGATCTCTCGGATAAGCGAACGCACGAGTTGCTCGAAGCGGCGAAGGCCGATCCCTCATCGCGGATCGGGGCCGCCTACTCGTCTTACCTCGACACTGCCGCGATCGAGGCAAAGGGCCTTGCGCCGATCAAGCCCTGGCTGACCCGCATCACATCGCTGAAATCGCGCTCTGGCTACGCGACGTTGGCGGCCGAGGCTGACCGTAACGGCATCGGCGTCCCGTTCGCGGCGGGCGTGGGTCAGGATGCCAAGGATCCCAACACTTACGTGCTGCTGATGCGTCAGGCCGGTCTCGGCCTTCCGGATCGCGACTATTACCTCAGCAAGGAACCGAAGCTCGCCGAGGCCAAGGCGGCTTATGAGGCACACCTGGCGAAGATGCTGACGTTGGCCGGTGAACCCAATGCCGCGGCACGTGCCCGCGCTGTCGTCAACTTCGAGACCGAGATCGCCAAGGTCAGCTGGACCCGCACTCAGAGCCGCGATGCCGACAAGACCTACAACAAGCTGGCCGTCGCCGACCTCGTCAAATCCGCCCCCGGCTTCGACTTCGCCACCTATTTCCGGGGCATCGGAACGCCCGTCGACACGGTGATCGTCGGGCAGCCGAGCGCGATCAGCGGCATCGCGCGCCTGATCGGACGCACACCCGTACCGGTACTGCGCGACCAGCTGCTCGTCCGATCACTCGATTCATTCGCCGACGTACTGCCGCGGGCGTTCGATGCGGAAAACTTCGCTTTTTACGGGACGACCCTGTCGGGCACCCCACAGCAGGAACAACGCTGGAAACGTTCGGTCCGTTTTACCACCGGCGTCCTCGCCGACGAAGTCAGCAAGATCTACGTCGCGAAATACTTCCCGCCAGAAACCAAGGCCGTGGCCGACGAGATGGTGCGCAATATCATCACCGCCATGAATGCGCGCATCGACCGCCTCGACTGGATGTCGCCGGCGACCAAGGCAGGTGCTCACGCAAAGCTGGCGGCGTTCACGCCGCGGATCGGCTACCCGTCGCAGTGGCGCGATTATTCGGCGCTGCGGATCGCTGCCGACGACGCCTTTGGCAACAACCTGCGCGCCAACCAATGGGCACACGAATACAACGTCGGCAAGCTCGGCAAGGACATTTACCGGTGGGAGTGGGGACTCGCTCCGATGACCGTCAACGCGCAGGCCAATCCGACGCTGGTGGCGATCACCTTCCCGGCGGCGATCTTGCAGCCGCCGTTTTTCGACCCGAATGCGGACCCGGCGATCAACTATGGCGGCATCGGCGCGGTCATCGGCCACGAGATCAGCCATCACTTCGACGACCAAGGCTCGAAATTCGACACACAAGGGCGGCTGGCGAAGTGGTGGAGCGATGCCGATCTCGCCAAGTTCAAGGCGCTGAGCGAGCGCCTTGTCGCGCAATATAACGCTTACGAGCCGCTACCCGGCCAGCATGTCAACGGGCAGCTGACTCTCGGCGAGAACAGTGCCGACCTTGCCGGCCTCAGCGCCGCCTACGATGCGTACAAGGCCTCGTTGGGCGGCAAGGAAGCGCCCGTCATCGACGGCCTGACCGGTGACCAGCGCTTCTATCTCGGTTGGGCACAAGTGTGGCGGCGCAATTATCGGGAGGCCAATCTTCGACAGCGGCTCCTGACGGATCCGCACTCGCCCGCAGAGCAGCGCGCCAACATCGTGCGCAACATGGACCCGTGGTACGGGGCGTTTGAGCCCAAGCCTGGCCAGAAGCTTTACCTTGCGCCGGCGGACCGGGTGCGTATCTGGTAGGGCGTGCTTCACCAGGATCTTGCCCCGCTTGACGCGCGGCCGCTCGATAGCGGTGTCCGGTGGTTCGTCCCGGGCCTCGTTGCGGCGGCGGCGGCCAGCGGGGCAATCCTGTTCTACGTCATCGGCGAGCCGCTGCTGTCCGGCCTGTTTTTCAGCGGGCTCATCATCATGCTGGTCGCCGCATTCATCATCGACCGGCGCTCGGTCCGAGTGCCGCTGGTCGAGGCGCGCGCGGTTCCCGACTACTCATTGCTCGGCGCCAGTCTGGACATTTCCATCGACCCGGCGGCGATAACCGATTCCGAAGGAAAGCTGCTCGTCGTCAATCATGCGTATCGCGAACGCTTCGAAGGATTGCCGACGCCGCTGGACCTAAGCTCGGACCCCGAATCGCGCGACAGCCTCGTCGAGGCGCGCCTCGCGGCTTGGCGCGACGGAGCGTCCTGCGCTGCGCGGATCGCCGGACCAAGCGGCGCCCTGGCGGTCGAGATTGAGCGGGTCGGCGCCCATGGCGAGCAGCTATTGTGGCGCTTTCCCTCGGGCGATGAGCCTGACGCAATCGTCGTCGCCGCACGGCGCATCGCCGGGGCGACCGGGGAGCGTCTCGCTTCCGCCGGAGTGCTGGCTGCCCTGGTTGACGACGACGGGCTGCTGCTTGCCGCAAACAAGCCGTTTGCCGACCGCGCGCTGACCGGCGCCCAGCGCCAGGACGGCCCGGTCCGCTTCGCCGATATTGTCGACATCCATGAGGATGAAACCGTCCAATTAAGGGCGGACAAGGAAGGCGTGCCGCTTCGCGCCGTCCATGTTCCGCTCGATCCGAACCGGGAGGGCGGGGCCGGCACCTTGTTGATGTTCGAGACGCGCGACGGCCCTAGCCTCGCCAACTCGGCCAACGTCCAGGTGCTTCTGGAAATGTTGCCGATCGGGCTTGCGCTGGTCGATCGTGACGGCCGCTTCCTGACCATGAACAAGGCATTCCGCACCGCGGCTGGTCTGCCGGCAGGATCGATGCCGTCCTATCCGGGCGATCTGGTCGCCAAGGAGGACAAGGCGGCGGTGGCGGACGCGGTGCGGCGCAACGCGCGTGGTCCGGCGATGGCGGGCGATCTGGCAGTCCGCCTAAACCATCAGCCGGGCGAGCCGGTCGCCCTGACAGTCGCGGGGCTTCGCGGCCTCGGTGACGCCGCCGTGCTGCTCCTGCTCAAGGACAATAGCGAGGAAGCGAAGCTCAAGCGGCAGGTGGCGCAGGCGACGAAGATGCAGGCAGTGGGGCAACTTGCCGGCGGCGTTGCCCACGACTTCAACAATATCCTGACCGCGATTATCGGCCATTGCGACCTGATGCTGATGCGTCACACGCCCGGCGACAGCGACTATGACGACATTCAGCAGATCAAGTCGAACTCCAACCGCGCCGCCGGCCTGACCCGTCAGCTGCTCGCCTTTTCGCGCCAGCAGACGTTGCGGCCGCAGGTGCTGCAGCTTCCCGACGTCGTCAGCGAGGTATCGCACCTCCTGAAACGACTGCTCGGCGAGACCGTGCAACTGGTGGTCAAGCATGGCCGGGACATCGGGCCCGTTCGCGCCGATCCCGGGCAGCTTGAACAGGTCATCGTCAACCTCGCGGTCAATGCCCGTGACGCGATGGCGTCGAAGGGCGGTGGCACGCTGACGATCCAGACCTATGCCGTCCGGGCCGACCAGGTGGCGGACCTCGGCTCCGACATCCTCCCGGTGGCCGACTACTCGACATTGTCGATTTCCGACACCGGCACGGGCATCCCCGCGGCGGTGCTTGGCAAAGTGTTCGAACCCTTTTTCACGACCAAGGAGGTCGGCAAGGGGACTGGCCTTGGCCTTTCGACCGTCTACGGCATCGTCAAGCAGTCCGGTGGGTTCATCTTCGCTGATTCCAAGGTCGGGGCGGGCACCCAGTTCACCATCTACCTGCCGGTTCATCGGGTGGAGGAGGGCGCCGCGGTGCCTGCGAAACCCGTCTCGAAAGCCGGGGACGAAGAGCTGTGGGGCACTGGAACCGTCCTGCTGGTGGAAGACGAGCCAATGGTCCGGACCGTCGCGGAGCGGGCACTGACTAGGCACGGCTATCGGGTACTTACTGCGACCAACGGAGAGGAGGCGCTCGAGCAGCTCGACGGAGGTCATGCCATCGACTTGCTGGTCTCGGACGTCGTCATGCCCCTCATGGACGGACCGACCATGGTGCGCGAAGCACGCAAGACCCATCCCGAATTGCCCATCCTGTTCATGTCCGGCTACGCCGAGGAGCAGCTGCGCAAGTCGATCGACATCGCCAACGTCGCATTCCTGCCGAAGCCTTTTTCGGTCCAAGAGCTGGCGGAGGCGGTACGTAAGGCATTGGCGCAGAAGGCTGACGCCAATTAAGTCTTTCATCGGCGGGAAGCGATGCTATCCATGGCGACGTGAGTAACCGTAGTATCCTGATCGTCGAGGACGAGCCGCTGATCGCCATGATGCTGGAGGATTTCATCCTCTCGCTCGGCCATGAAGTGCGCGGACCTTGCGAAAGCGTCGACGAGGCGATGCGCGCCCTCGACGGCGAACCGTTCGACCTGGCCATCCTTGACGTGAACCTGAAGGGCGAAAGCGTTTGGCCGGTCGCCACCCAGCTTCGGGACCGCGGCATCCCGTTCGTTCTTGCGAGCGGCGGTCATGTCGAACCGCCGCCGGGCGAATTCGCCGACGTGGCGATGATCGAAAAGCCCTACACGATCGACCGGGTCACTCCGGTCATCGATGCTGCCTTGGCCGAGTAGCGCAAACTTAGGCGGCCGAATGTTCCCCACTTGTTCCGCCGGAACAAATAGGATACGTAGCCGATAGTCGCGGGGACAACCGCCATTCGATTGACGAAGGGAACAGGGTCATGGCAGCGCAGCTCAAGGTAATTGACGGAGATAGCGTGAGTACGGATCGTCAGAAGGCATTGGAAGCGGCGCTTGCGCAGATCGACCGCGCGTTCGGCAAGGGCTCGGCGATGAAGCTGGGCAGCCGCGAGAAGATCGAGATCGAGACGATTTCGACCGGAAGCCTTGGTCTCGACATCGCGCTTGGCGTCGGCGGTCTCCCACGTGGTCGCGTCATCGAAATCTACGGTCCGGAAAGCTCGGGCAAGACGACGCTGGCGCTTCATGCCATCGCCGAAGCGCAGAAGACCGGCGGGACGGCCGCTTTCGTCGACGCCGAGCACGCGCTGGACCCGGTTTACGCCCGCAAGCTTGGCGTCAACATCGACGAGTTGATCGTGTCGCAGCCCGACACGGGTGAGCAGGCGCTGGAGATCGTCGACACGCTGGTGCGGTCGAACGCGATCGACGTGCTGGTGGTCGATTCGGTCGCTGCGCTGGTGCCGCGGGCGGAAATCGAGGGCGAGATGGGCGACAGCCACGTCGGCCTCCAGGCCCGCCTGATGAGCCAGGCACTGCGAAAGCTGACCGGTTCGATCAGCCGCTCGCGTTGCATGGTCATCTTCATCAACCAGGTGCGCATGAAGATCGGCGTGATGTACGGCAATCCGGAAACGACGACGGGCGGCAATGCGCTGAAATTCTATGCTTCCGTTCGCCTCGACATCCGTCGTACCGGACAGATCAAGGATCGCGACGATATCGTCGGCAACACCACCCGGGTGAAGGTCGTCAAGAACAAGGTCGCGCCCCCGTTCAAGCAGGTCGAGTTCGACATCATGTACGGCGAAGGCGTGTCAAAGGTCGGCGAGATCCTCGACTTGGGCGTCAAGGCGGGTATCGTCGACAAGTCGGGCGCCTGGTTCAGCTATGACTCTACCCGCATCGGCCAGGGCCGCGAGAACGCCAAGCAGTTCCTCAAGGACAACCCAGAGATGGCCCAGCGGATCGAGAATGCGGTTCGCGGCAAGACCGACCAGGTCGGCGAAGCGCTGATGGTCGGACCGGGCGACGCCGACGACCTCTAGGGCTGGGCAAAAACTGGAAGGGCGCCCTGGTCGACCGGGGCGCCCTTTCGTTTGCGTCAGGCGGCGATTGGGGTCAGCAGCCGGCCGCGTTCCGTCCACAACACGATCCCGAAGCTCGCCACACCGCAGGCAAACAGGCCGATGACGAACGGGAAAGCCGTCCCGTCGAATGCCTGTCCGATGGCAAAGCCGATGATTGCCCGACGACGGTGCCGACGACGCCCTGAACCGACGATGCAGTGCCGGCAATGGCCGCCATGTTGGTCATCGCCAGCGTCCCGAAGTTGGAGGTGGTGAAGGCAAAGGCCGTGAGGGTCAGGCCCATCAGCGTGACAAAAAGCCAGAGCGGCTCGCCCGGCACGCGGGCAACCAGGACGTGCAGGCCTGTGACGGCGACAAAGGCAATCAGTCCGCCATGGCCCACGCGCCGGAGGCCGAGGCGCCCGACGATTTTCGCGTTGCCCCAACTCGCCAACGCCATCGGCGCGGCGACGGCTGCGAATACCGGGCCGATGAGGTGGGGGGCCCTGAAAACGTCGAAAACAATCTGCTGGATCGACGCAATGTAAGCCGTCAATCCGCCGAACAGCGCGGTCATCGCCAGGGTATAGCCAATCGACAGCCGGTCGGTCGCCGCCTGCCGCGCGGCCGAAGCGATTAGGGCTGGATTAAGTGCGCGGCGGTATTCGGGATGAAGGGTCTCCGGAAGACGCAGGAAGCTCCACAACCACATCACTCCGGCGAAGGCCGCGAGCACGATGAAGATCGCTCGCCATGATGCCACGAGCAGGATCAGTTGACCAAGGTTGGGTGCCAGCACCGGCACCAACATGAACACCATGAAGACCAGGCTCATCACGCGCGCCATGGCCTCGCCATCGAACAGGTCGCGAACCATCGCGAGCACGAGGACTCGGGTCACCGCCGCCGACATGCCCATTGCCAGCCGCCCGCCGATCAGCACGGGGAAGCTCCATGCCAGGCCGCAGAGAGCGGCGAAGAGTGCGTACAGCACCACTCCGATCGCCAGCACGCTCTTGCGCCCGAAGCGGTCGGCCAACGGCCCCCAGAACAACTGGCCGACACCAAATCCTGCCATGTAGACGATGACCACCAACTGGCGCCGATTTTCGTCGGCCACTCCAAGCTGACCGCCAATTTCCGGAAGGGCGGGGATCATCGCGTCGATGGCGAAGGCGTTGAGCGCCATCAGGCCGGCGAGAAGGGTCACCGTTTCCCTCCGCCCGGGACGTCCGCCGGGCGGTGCGGGATGCTCGTCGCCAATCATCCGGCGCTGCTGGCCTATCGACGGCAGCCATGCAACATGCTTGCCAGACAAAAAGCGAGAAGGCCGGCCTCATGCAGTTCACTCGACGTTCCCTGATTGCCGGTGCGGGCGCTTTGAGCGCGGTACCCATGACCGGAATGGCCCGGGCGGCAATCGAGGAAGCTCGGGACCTGAAACCTGTCGCGTTGCCACCGGCCATCGCACCGGCCGAGCGCCTGACGCGCATTGCGAAGGCCCAACGCCTGATGCGGGCCAATGGCATTGGCGCGGTCATCGTCGAGTCCGGCCCGAGCCTCGATTATTTCACCGGCGTTCGTTGGTGGCGTTCGGAGCGTCTGACAGCCGTGGTCATTCCGTCCAGCGGCGACGCGATCATCGTGACGCCATTCTTCGAGAAGCCATCGGTGGGCGAAAGCCTCACCATTCCGGCAGAAATAAGGACCTGGGACGAAGATGAAGACCCGTTGCGGTTGGTTGCTGGTTTCCTTCGTGAGCGCAACATCGCCGGCGGCCCGGTCGGCATCGAAGAGACAAATCGCTACTTCATCGTCGATCGTCTGCGCGCCAGCTTGCCATCGTTGCGGATGGTGAGCGCGAACCCCGTCGTGCGCGCCTGCCGAATGGTCAAATCGCCCACCGAAATCTCGCTGATGCAGGCCGCGTCCGACATTACCCTCGCCGCATTCCGCCATGCCTGGCCGCGGGTGAAGGCCGGCATGACCCGCGGCGACATCGACGGATTAATCGGCGCGGCGACGCGCGCGCTGGGCGGCGAGTATGACGGCGGCCTGGTGCTGCTGGGCGAAGCCACCGCTTATCCGCACGGCAGCGGCAAGCGTCACGTCATCGAGCGAGGCACCAACGTCCTGTTCGATTGCGGCTGCTCGGTGCACGGCTACCAGTCCGACATCTCGCGAAGCTTCGTATGGGGCGCCGATCCGACAAAGGAGCAGCGGAAGGTCTGGGATCAGGTCGCGCGCGGCCAGAAAATAGCCTTCGCGGCGGCTCGTGTCGGGCGGACTGCCGGAAGCGTCGACGACGCGGTCCGGGCGGCTTACACAGCATGGGGCTACGGTCCGGGTTACAAACTCCCCGGCCTGTCACACCGCACAGGTCACGGCATTGGCATGGAGGGGCACGAGCCCGTCAACCTGGTTCATGGCGAAACGACGCCACTTGCGCCCGGCATGTGCTTTTCCAATGAGCCGGGAATCTACCTACCGGGCAAGTTCGGCATTCGCCTGGAAGACTGTTTCCGGGTGACGGCTTCCGGACCGCGATGGTTCAGTGTCCCGCCTGCCTCGTTGGAAGAGCCGTTCGGACGCTCCGGCGCTTGACGGCTCGGCCTTCGACCGCAATGCCCGTTGGTCAGGAATAATAGGGGAAAACGATGACCGAGACCACGCGCGGTGGCCTTTCGCTGCAATGGAAGATGCTGATCGGCTTCGTCGTCGGCCTGGTCCTTGGCCTCATCGCCTTTTCCACACAGCGGGATGCCGCGTGGGTCGAATTCGTCACCACCTATGTCACGCAGCCGATCGGACAGATCTTCCTTCGATTGCTGTTCATGCTAGTCATTCCGCTACTGTTTTCCGCGCTGGTCGTCGGCATTGCGGAGATGGGCGAAATCCGAGCCCTGAGGCGGGTCGGTCTTCGCACCCTGGCCTATACGGTCGTGGTGTCGTCGATCGCGGTGGCGGTCAGTCTGGTCGTGGTCAACGTGCTGAGGCCCGGGGCGGGGGTCGACCGGGCGGTCGCGAGCCAGATGCTCGAGGATTCGGCCGGGCGCGCAGGCGAGATCGTCAAGGCTGGCGCCGAACAACCGGGCGGGGTGGACGCCTTCGTCAGCATCATTCCGAACAACCTTGTCGAAGTGATGGGTTCGAACAGCTCGATCCTGTCCGTGATGTTCTTCGCGCTGTTCTTCGGGATCGGGCTCCTGATCACGGATACTCCCAACGCTCGCGCGCTCCAGCGCGGGTTCGAAGGGATCTTCGACGTGACCATGCGCCTGATCCTCGTGGTCATCAAACTGGCGCCGATTGCCGTCGCCTGTTTCATGTTCAACCTGGCGGCGCTGTTCGGATGGGACCTGCTGATCCGCTTGTCGGCCTATGTCGGCGTGGTCCTGCTGGCGCTCGGTATCCAGTTGCTGATCGTCTATCCCGCATTGCTCTCGACCCTGGGCGGCAAGAACCCGCTGTTGTTCTTCCGCCAAATACAGGAAGCCGCGGTGATGGCGTTCTCGACGGCCTCGTCGAACGCAACCCTGCCGACGGCATTGCGGGTTGCGGAAAACAACCTGCGACTTCCGCGCCGCGTCTCCCGCTTCGTCCTCACCATCGGCGCGACCGCAAACCAGAACGGCACGGCCATGTTCGAAGGCGTGACCGTCATCTTCCTTGCCCAATTCTTCGGGATAGAGCTCACGATCTGGCAACAGCTGATGGTGATGGCGGTGTGCATCCTCGGCGGGATTGGCACGGCCGGTGTCCCCGCGGGCTCGCTGCCCGTCGTGGCTCTGATCCTGGCCATGGTCGGCATTGACCCGCAGGCGATTGCGCTCGTGCTGGGCGTCGATCGCTTCCTCGACATGTGCCGAACGACGCTCAACGTGGTCGGCGACCTTGTCGCGGCGCAGGTCATTTCCTCCGGCGAGCCTGACGAGGCTGCGCCGGAGGACGGCAACCTGCCGGACCCGAAGGAGGCCTAATCAGGCGGGCTCCGCCTGCTTCTGCACGACCTTGTCGGCGAGGACGCCGTTGAGCTCGGCGAGATGATCGAAGGTTGCCTCATAGGTGGCGAGGCCCTGGCTGAGGGACCGCAACTCGGCCTCGAGGCCGTCGATCTCGCTCTCCGGAAGCAGCGCCTCGATCCGGTCCCAGCCGGTCCACCCGTCGCGCGGCGCCATGCCAAGCATCTGGCCACGCCTGCTGGCAAGCGCCGACGACACCCGGCTCGTCGATGCGGAGGGCGTCACCACCGTCAGGCGCTGCACCGGCTCCAGAAGGTGCGGGGCCGCCTCGGCCAGTGCCTCCTGCATCGCCAGCTTGCCGGCCAGGCGGAACGCCAGCTCCGAACTGTCAACGCTGTGATAGCTGCCGTCGGTCAGGGTGACCGTGACGTCAACCACAGGGAAACCGAGCGGCCCCTTCGCAAGCGCATCGCGAACGCCCTGTTCGACCGCCGGAATCCACTGCTTGGGAACCGCTCCGCCCGAGATCCGCTCCGCGAACTTGAAGCCCGCACCGCGGGCTTGTGGCGCGACTTCGATAATGACGTCGCCAAACTGGCCGTGGCCTCCAGATTGCTTTTTGTGACGTCCGCGCTTGGTCACCGGGCGACGGATGGATTCGCGATAGCCGATCGTCGGCGCGCGATGCTTCACCTCGACCCCGTAGCGCCGCTTGAGCCGAGCCATCGTGGTCTTGAGATGCTCGTCGTTGACGCCCTTCAAGCGCATTTCATGGCTGGCCTCGTCCTGCTCGAGGCTGAGGCTCGGGTCTTCCTCCAACAGGCGCTGCAGCGCGCTAGACAGTCGGACATCGTCCTTGCGATCGGCGGGCTCGATCGCCAGAGCGCAGTTGCGCGACGGCATTTGGACGTCGATCGGCGGCGGTGACTTGCCGCTGAGCGTGAGCCACTGTCCGCATCTCAGCTGATCGACCTTTGCGACCGCGGCGATGTCGCCGTCGCCGGCTTCATGGATTTTGGTCGTCTTGTCGCCTTGAACGGCGAATAGCGCCCCAGGCGAATGGCATGGCTGTCGGGGTCGCGAAGCTCGGCGCCCTCGGCGATCTTCCCGCCAAGGATGCGGCTGAGCACCAGCCGGCCGACGGCGCCGCCGTGAAAAGTTTTGAACGCATGAAGGGCAGGGCCTTCGACTCCGAGCCGATTTGCAGTCGATTGAGGACCCGGGGCTTCGTGGCGTAGCGCCTTGAGCAGGCGGCGCACGCCCCATCCATTCTCGGCCGAGCCGAACAACACGGATACGCCCAGATTGTCGCTGGTTTCGCGCGCCAGGTCGGCGAAGATCGTCCCTGGCTCCGGCGTTTGGTCCATCAGCAATTGTTCGAGCAGGCCGTCGTCATGGTCGGCGAGCTGTTCGAGCATGTGCGTGCGCGCCTCGGCCTCGCGATCGGCGAGATCGCTGGGAAGCGTGATCTGCTCGCTGGGCTTGCCAGGGATGTAATGGAAGGCGCGCTCAAGCGCGAGGTCGACGAAGCCGGTTACCTTGTCGCCTTCGCGGATCGGGATCTGTCGTGCGATGAGCGGCGATACGCTCATCGGCTGGAGCGCGGTCAGCAGGTCGCGGATCCGCCCATGCGCCTGATCAATGCGGTTGACGAACAGCAGGTGCGGGATCCCGTGCTCATCGAGCATGCGCATGGCCGGAGCTGCCAAGGCGGCGCGGGCGGGGTCCGGGTCGACGACGACGATGGCGATGTCGGCCAGCGCGACGGCACGCGCGCCATCGCTGGAAAAGCCGATTGACCCGGGTGCATCGACGATGGCGAACTTTTCGCCGAGATATTCGAAGTTGTAGAGGTTGGTTTCGGTCGAGCCACCGCGGCTCCGCGCTTCCGGGCTGCTGTCGCCAACGCTGTTGCCCTTGCCGGTCGATCCATGACGGTCGACCGCGCCGGCCGCGAACAACATCGCTTCGGCCAGGCCTGTCTTACCCGCGCCGGCCGGTCCGACCAGCGCGATGACCCTCGTGCCTTTGAGTTCTCCAGGCATGCGACTCTCCTTCCTCCGTCGATCAGGGCGGGGCGCGAGTCGCGCGTCGAGCGGCACCGCGCTCTCCAGGCGAAGAGCGTCGGACTCCATTGTTTCGGATGCAAGCCCTTATTCCGGGCCGCGCCGGGGGTTAGGCGGCGGGAAGCAACCGCTGGTCGTTAGCGAGCCGGAGCAGCGCGGCCTGAAGCTTCTCGAACGCGCGGACCTCGATCTGGCGGATACGCTCGCGGCTGACGCCGTAGACCTGGCTCAGGTCCTCGAGGGTCTTGGGATCCTCGATTAAGCGGCGCTCGGTCAGGATGTGCTTCTCACGGTCGTTGAGGCTGTCCATCGCCTGCGTCAGCAAATCGTGCCGCACTTGGCGTTCCTCATCGTCCGCCAGGATTTCATCCTGCAACGGGCCGCTGTCGACCAGAAAGTCCTGCCACTGGCCTTCGCCGTCGGTGTCCTTGAGCGGCGCATTGAGGCTGGTGTCGCCACCGTGGCCCATGCGCCGGTTCATCGACACGACCTCGTCTTCCGTGACACCAAGGTCCGTCGCGATTTTCGCCACGTCGGCGGGCTTCAAATCGCCCTCTTCGAACGCGTCGATCTGGTTTTTCATCCGGCGCAGGTTGAAGAACAGCTTCTTCTGGGCCGCGGTGGTACCCATCTTCACGAGCGACCAGCTGCGCAGAATGAATTCCTGGATCGAAGCGCGGATCCACCACATGGCGTAGGTCGCCAGGCGGAAGCCGCGATCCGGTTCGAACTTCTTTACGCCCTGCATAAGGCCGATGTTGCCTTCGCTGATCAGTTCGCTGACCGGCAGGCCGTAGCCGCGATAGCCCATGGCGATCTTCGCCACGAGACGAAGGTGGCTGTTGACCAGCTGCGCCGCGGCGTCGGTGTCGCCCTGCTCACGCCAGCGCTTGGCCAGCATGAATTCCTCCTCGGGGGCGAGGATCGGGAATTTCTTGATTTCGGTGAGGTAGCGATTGAGGCCCGCTTCACCACCGGAGGCGGGGATCGATACGATACCCTTAGCATTCGCCATCGTGTTGCTCACTCCCTGGCCGGGCCGTTGGCACCGTCCTAGCCTTTCCAATCCTATACACCAAGTGCGGTGAACAGTTCCTGCATGTCCGACGGAAGGGCGCTGTCGAACGACAAACGACCCTTGGTAATCGGGTGAACGAAGCCGAGATGCGCCGCGTGGAGCGCCTGCCGGCGAAAATCGAGCCGATGAAGCAGTTCGCGAAGCCGTTGATGCGGCGCCCGCCCGTAGACCGGGTCGCCGAGCAGCGGATGCCCGATCGAGGCCATGTGCACGCGGACCTGGTGCGTGCGGCCCGTTTCGAGCCGACATTCGACCATCGCCGCGTCGCGCCAGCTTTTCAGCCTGGTCCAGTGCGTCACCGCCCGCTTGCCTCGCCCGTCCTTGACGATCGCGACCTTCTTCCGGTCGGCGGTCGAACGCGCCAGCGGGGCATCGACGCTTCCGGCCTGCAACGCCGGCACGCCCGAAACGAACGCCAGGTAGCGGCGATCGATCGAGTGGTCGGCGAACTGCTTGGCCAAGCCTTCATGGGCGCGGTCGTTCTTGGCGACGACCAGCAGGCCCGATGTATCCTTGTCGATGCGGTGGACGATGCCGGGCCGGGCGACGCCGCCGATGCCGCTCAGCGATCCCCCGCAGTGGTGGAGCAGGGCATTGACCAGCGTGCCGTCCAGGTTGCCTGCTGCCGGGTGGACCACCAATCCGGCCGGCTTGTCGACGACCAGCAGGTGCTCGTCCTCGAACATAACCCCGAGTGGAATGTCCTGCGGCTCGTTGTGCGCCGGGGTTGGCGGCGGCACTGAAAGCGCAAACCGTTCATCCCCGCGCATCTTGGTGGCGGGGTCGCGCAGCGCCGAGCCGTCCGGGCGGTGAAGCGCTCCCGCCCGTACCAGCGTCTTCAAGCGCTCGCGCGACAAGGTCGGGACCGCGTCGGCGAGTGCGCGATCCAGCCGCCATCCCTGATGGGCCGGCGCCAGCGCGACTTCGATAATGCTTGGGTCCCCGACATCCGATGGTCGATATGGGTCTCATGCTGCAACTGTTCAAGGGTGGGGCAGCGAGCTTCAGCGACCTTGCGAAGGAGCGCGCTTACCGCCATCAGGCGCGGATGACCCCCATCGAACTCGCCAGCCTGATGTGCAGCCGCCTGTGCCACGACCTCATGTCCCCGGTCGGCGCGCTCAACAACGGCATCGAACTGTTGGCTGACGAGCAGGACCCCGAGATGCGGGAACGCTGCCTAGAACTGCTCGCCGAAAGTGCCCGGGCCAGCGCCAACAAGCTCAAATTCTTCCGTCTGGCGTTCGGCGCGGCTGGCGGTTTCGGTGACGAGGTCGACACGCGCGAGGCGCACACGGCGCTACAGGGCCTGTATGGGGCGGACAAGCGCATCGAACTTGGCTGGATGGTCGCAGATGACAAGTTGCCGAAAGGCGCGGTCAAGCTGCTGCTCAACCTCGCCATGATTGCCGGCGACGCGCTTGTGCGGGGTGGCCGCCTCGACGTCGGCGCCGAGCAGCGTGACAGCGGCATCGAGATTGTGATCCGCGCGGAAGGCCCCCGGATCCTGCTCGATCCCAAGCTTCGCCAAACCATCGCCGAGGGTCATTCCAACGGGACCGTCGATCCGCGCGCGGCCGGGGCCTGGCTGGCCCACAGCCTTGCTGCCGAGGCTGGGGGAACCATCCAGTTGAGCGATCCGGCCGACGAGGTCCTGCTGATCGGGGTCGACCTGCCGGTAGCGGGTTCGCCTGTGCAGGGATAACGGCGCGTTAACTCCTTGGCTGCATAGAGGTCCTGAACAGTTTGGGACCCACCGATCCAATGGATGATCTGATTGCCGATTTCGTGGCGGAATGCCGTGAGATGCTCGAATCCCTGGGCGGCGAGATCGTGGCCTGGGAAGCCAGCCCCGGCGATCGGGCGCGTCTCGATTCCATCTTCCGCTTCGTCCACACCGTCAAAGGCAACTGCGGCTTCTTCGACTTCCCGCGCCTCGAGGCGCTTAGCCATGCTGCCGAAGACGCGCTGGCCGATTGCCGTGCGGGCCGCCGCGCGCCCGATCCGGCGCTGGTCAGCGGCGTACTCGCGATCATCGACCGCATCGGCGAAATGGTCGCCGCAATCGAAGCCAACGCAGAATTTCCGGCCGGCGACGATGAGTCGCTGATCGAAGCGCTTGAAGCGCAGGGCGATGCGCCGGCTGCCAAGATTGAAGCGGCCGCCACCGCCGACGCTGCCGTCAAGACGCCGTCCACCGCCGCTGCCCCCCGAACGATCCGCCTGTCGGTCGAATTGCTCGACCGCGTCATGTCCGGTGTGAGTGACATGGTGCTCGCCCGCAACGAGCTTGCGCGCCGACTTCGCGAAGCGCCCGGTGACGTTGCTGTCGATGGCGCGTTCGAACGCTTGTCGGGCATCATCGCGGAGATGCGCGACGCGATCACGCGGACGCGCATGCAGCGGATCGAGAACCTGTTCGTCGCCCTGCCGCGAATGGTCCGTGACCTGTCGGCCGAGCTTGGCAAGCAGGTGCTGGTCGATATCGAGGGCGGCGACGTCGAACTGGATCGCGAAATGATCGAGATGATCCGCGATCCGCTGACCCACATCATTCGCAATGCGATCGACCATGGGATCGAAACACCTATCGAGCGACTCAAGGCCGGGAAGCGTGAAATCGGGCTCCTGTCGGTGTCGGCGCGACAGTCTGGAAACCAGATCCTCATCGATATCGTCGACGACGGTAAGGGCATCGACGGCAAGAAGCTGGTTGAGAAGGCAGTAGCCAACGGCGTGCTGTCGAAAGAGGATGCAGCGGGGCTGTCGCCGCGCGACCGTCTGGCGCTGATCTTCGAGGCTGGATTGTCGACGGCGAAGGCCGTGACCGCGATTTCCGGCCGCGGCGTTGGGATGGACGTTGTCCGATCCAACGTCGAGCGCATCGGCGGTGTCGTCGAGGTCGATTCTACCCCTGGCAGCGGCACCCGAATGACCCTTCGTGTCCCGCTCACCCTGACCATTATCCCGGCGCTTACCGTTTCGATCGGCACCCAGCATTTCGCGATTCCCCGCGCCGCCATCGAAGAAATCGTGCGCGCCAACGGGTCGTCGGTCAGCCTCGACCGCATCGGCGGATCGGGAGTCGCGACCATCCGTGGGCGGCGCGTGCCGGAAATTGCCCTTGCCGATGTGCTCGGCCTGCAAAGCGACATGACCGATGAAGACCGCACGTTGGTTGTGCTCAAGCCCGCCGGTGGCGATGTCTTCGCCCTCGCGGTCGACCGCATCCACGACCATGAGGAACTGGTCGTGAAACCGGCGGCCCCGGCAGTCATGGGCACCGGCCTCTATGCCGGGACGACGCTGGCCGACGATGGCAGCCCGATCCTGCTGTTCGACCCGGCAGGGCTCGCCGAAGTCGGCGGCGTTCGCCTTGAAGCGCAGGAACGGGGAAGTCGCGTCGCCGAAACCGCGAAGACGGTAGCCAACGACAATGTCTCGGTGCTGCTGTTCCGCGGACTCGACGGTGTTCGCCGTGCCATACGCCTTGGCGTGGTCGACCGGATCGAGGAAGTCTGGTCGGGCTCGATCCGCCTCGGCGCGGGCCAGCTGCGGGTCCAGCTCGGCGAGAGCATCCTTCCGCTCGCGGGTCTCGACGCCCGGGATCATGACCCGAACAAGGACAGCAAGATCCGTGTTTTCCGCCTCAACGACGGTCAAAACGAGCTGGGCTATGCCTTCGCCGAGGTCATCGACCTGATGACGATCGAGCATGAGGTGATCGCCGCATCGATCCTGGGCCAGGTCGCCGGCGTGACCCTGATCGGCGGCGAACCTGCCGAGCTTCTCGACGCGCACTGGCTGTTCGCCGAGCATGTCGGAGCGGTGGCCGTGCCGTCGAAGCCGCTGGTCTGCCGCCTGCCGTCGAACGATGCGTGGATGCAGAACATGCTGCGTCCGATCGTCGAAGCGGCGGGCTACATCGTCGTCGGTGAAGACGACGACGCGGACGTCGACCTGGTCATCAGCGGAGATCCGGATGCGGTTGCGCCGGAAGCGGGCCGCCTGCTGCGCCTTTCGGCCAATCCGGATGCCGCCGACGGGAAGGACAGCATCTACCGCTATGATCGGACCGGCCTGCTGGTGGCTCTGAAAACTGCGGGGGCGGGGAGGGCCTGATGAACGAATTGCTGCTCATCGTGACGATCGCCGGCAGCCGCGTCGCGCTGCTCGCCGACCAGGTCGAAGGCGTTGTCGAACTCGACACGCTCATCCCGGTGCCGCGCGCACCCGCGCACATCGCGGGACTTTCCGCGCTACGCAGCCGGGTTCTGACCGTCATCGATTGCCGTCGAAGCCTGGAGCTTGGCTCCAGCGAGGCACTGGCCGGGGCGGCTTGGTCGAAGCGGCGGTCGTGGAACTGGAAAGTCATCACTACGCGCTTACCGTCGACGCCGTTGAGGACGTGGTCGAAGCCCTGTCCGACGCAAGCCCGATCCGGGCGGCGATGGAGGCAGGCTGGGAACGCGTGTCGCGCGGTATGGTCGAGACGGAAGAAGGACCACTGCTGCTGGTCGATGTGGCGGCACTGGTCACCGGCCCGAATACCGAACGGAATGCCATCGCTGCTTAAGCCCTTGGTTACCCTTGCCGTCTACACCGGCGCGACAATTAACGGGAACTGCCACTGATGAAGACTTGCCTGATCGTCGATGACAGCAAGGTGATCCGCAAGGTCGCCCGTCACATCCTGGAAACGCTGGAGTTCCAGGTCGAGGAAGCCGGCGACGGACGAGAGGCGCTCGACCGTTGCGAAGCGAGCATGCCCGACGTCGTGCTGCTCGACTGGAATATGCCGGTCATGAGCGGCATGGAGTTTTTGAAGTTGCTGCGTCAGCGTGGTCATTCCGACCAACCCAAGGTCGTCTTCTGCACGACCGAGAACGACATGGCCCACATTCGCGCGGCGCTCGAAGCAGGCGCGGACGAATATGTCATGAAGCCTTTCGATCGCGAGACGCTGCACATCAAGCTCCAGCTCGTCGGCGTCGCGTAAGGACAACATGTTGAAGGGCGCGCTCGCCACTTCACGGCCGGCCGGAACGGCCGCCCGTCGGCCTATCCGGCTGATGATCGTGGACGACTCTATGGTCGCCCGTGCGGTCCTCTCGCGGATGATTGTCGCGGACGGCCTGTTTGAGATCGCCGCGGTGGCCGGGACGGGCGAGGATGCGGTCGAGGCGCTGGGACAGGTCAAGGTCGATATTGTCCTGCTCGACCTGGAGATGCCGGGCGCGGGCGGTTTGAAGTCGATCCCACGGATTCTGGAGGCCGCCCGAGGCGCACGTGTCCTGATCGTATCGAGCCTGGCGGAAGAGGGGCTGAAGAGACCGTTGCAGCGCTTGCGCTCGGCGCGGCTGACACGCTTCCCAAGCCGGGTACGGGCCGCTTCAACGGGCGCTTTTCCGAGATCCTCCTCGGCAAGCTCCGCGCGCTTGGCTACGCCGACATTACGCAGCCGGTGGAGCAGGCGACGGCGGCTTCGCGGCGGGTAGGGCTCGTTCCGCTGCGCAGCACGCCCGCCGGGCCGGTCAAGCTCGTGGCGATCGGCGCATCGACCGGCGGCATCCACGCTCTTGGTAGCTTCTTCGAGAATATGAAGGAGCGGATCGCGGCACCGATCCTCGTGACACAGCACTTGCCGGCGCCGTTCATGCCGGTGTTTGCCCGGCAATTGTCGACCACATCCGGTCGTGAAGCTGTCGTTGCCGAAGACGGCATGCGACTTCAGCCTGACCAGATCTACGTCGCGCCGGGCGACGCCCACCTGGCCGTCGGAAGCATCAAGGATCGACTGACGGTCCGCCTGGAAAAACACCGCGTCAGTTCCGGCTGCATGCCTTCTGTCGACCCTATGTTCGCGTCGGCCGGCGCCCTGCTGGGAAGTGCCGCAATCGGCGTCGTTCTAACCGGCATGGGCCGGGACGGGGTCGAAGGCGCCGCCAAGCTCGTCGCCTGTGGCGGCGGTGTCTATGCCCAGGACGAAGCAAGCTGCGCCGTGTGGGGCATGCCGCGCACCGTCACCGAGGCGGGTTTGGTCTGCGGCGTGATGCAACCGGCCCAGATCGCCCGCGCCATCGTCGCGCGCGCCGAGGAGGCCGCGTGCAGGTAAGCGACAGCAGCAGCCGCATCCTCGCCGGGCTGCTCGAAGCCAAGACCGGCCAGCAACTGACCATGAGTCGGCGCTGGCGAATCGAAACCGCACTCAGCTCCCTTCTTCGTGAGCGCGGTATCGCCACGCTCGACGAGCTGATCACCATCCTCGTCATGGGCAAGGAGCCATCGCTCTCGCAGCAGGTGGTCGAGGCGCTGCTCAACAACGAAACCTATTTCTTCCGCGACCGCACTCCGTTCGACATGCTTCGCCAGACCGTGCTGCCACGCCTCACCGAGGTTCGCGGGACGTCGAAGCGGCTACGCATCTGGTCGGCGGGCTGCTCGACCGGCCAGGAAGCCTATTCGCTGGCCATGATGTTCGCCGAAGACCCCCTGCGGTGGAACGGTTGGTCGATCGACATCGTCGGCTCCGACGTCAGCGAGAATGTCGTCAACCGCGCGCGATCGGGCATTTACACGCAGTTCGAGGTCCAGCGCGGGCTGGGCGTGACGCAGATGATCCGCTGGTTCGAGGAAACCGACGCCGGCTGGCGCGCGATTGAAGCCCTGCGCAAGAATGTCCGATTCCAGGTACACAATATTCTCGAGCCGCCGCCGCACCCCGGTGCCGGACAGTTCGACATCGTTCTGTGCCGAAACGTCCTCCTTTACCTGAATGCAGACAAAAAGAAGCTGGCGTTCGACCGGCTTGCGTCGGCGCTGGCACCTGACGGCTTGCTGATGCTGGGCGCGGGCGAGACGGTCATCGGCCAGACCAACAAGCTGGTTGCCGACCGCGAGTGGCGCGGGCTTTATCGCCAGGAGCGCCGCGATCCTGTCCCGCCAACGGAACGCCGCGCCGCCAACGGCTAGGACTTGACGCAACGGGCCGCCACGTGTGCCATGCGGCATGGCCCCAATCGATTGCCCATCGCCAAATTTTGACAAGCGCAAGCTGCCGGTCTCGATGGTGGTCCTCCACTACACGGGGATGCCCGATGCGGAAGGCGCAATCGCCCGGCTCACGAGCCCGGACGCGAAGGTGTCGGCGCATTATGTCATCAAGGAAGATGGAGAGGTTCTCCGCCTCGTCGATGAAGAGCATCGCGCCTGGCATGCCGGCAAAAGTTACTGGCGTGGCGTGACCGACGTTAATTCGGCCAGCGTCGGGATCGAGATCGTCAATCCGGGCCATGAATTCGGCTATCGCGCCTTTCCCGACGAGCAGATCGCGGCGCTGATCCCCCTGTTGGCCGAAATCAAGGCGCGGCACGGCATCAGCCGGGGGAATGTCGTCGGCCATTCCGACATCGCTCCGGCCCGCAAGGAAGACCCGGGTGAACTCTTCCCGTGGTGGGAACTGGCGAAGCGGCGCCTTGCGCTGCCAAGCCCCTCACGCGACCTGATGGATCCTTACTGGACCGATGCAGGGTTCCTGTTGGCGCTGGAGCGCTTTGGTTATGACGTCACCGACGGTCTGAAGGCGACCATCGCATTCCAGCGCCGTTTCCGCCCCGACCTGATCGACGGCATCATCGACGGGGAGTGCCGGGCGAAGCTGCTCGCCCTGTTGCTCCCGCGTCCGCAATAGCCCATATCGAGGACGCCAGGGGACCGGGCGACCGCGGCTCATTTCGATGAGGCGAGGAAAGTCCGGGCTCCACGGAACGACGGTGCCGGGTAACACCCGGCGGGGCGGTTCGCCGCTTCAGGGACAGTGCCACAGAAAGCATACCGCCCGGCTTCGGCCGGGTAAGGTCGAAAGGGTGCGGCAAGAGCGCACCGCGGAGGCGGCAACGGCTCCGGCGCGGTAAACCCCACCGGGTGCAAGACCGAATAGGGGCGCCACATGGGCCTGTTCCGGCCCGGCGCCCGGGTTGGTTGCTTGAGGCGAAGGGTAACCTTCGTCCTAGAGGAATGGTCGCCCAGTCCCGCAAGGGATGGACAGAACCCGGCTTACAGGTCCCCTGGCATTCCCTCCGCCTGAACTGGCGGGACGGGCGCTGGTCCGATAATGAAGGAAGTGATGGCCCGTTCGAAGCGATCAGACGACTGGGGGTTTCCCCGCTGGCGCCCCTATGGCTCCAAGGGCCGGGATGCCGCGCGCGTGCGTCTTTGCGATCGTGAAGGATGCGACAATGTCGGCGACCGGCCCGCACCCAAGGCGCCGAACAGCCCGAACGGTGGATGTTCTGCGAGAGCCACGCCGCCGAATACAACAAGAACTGGGACTATTTCGCCGGCCTGACCGCCGAAGAAGCCGCCCGCCGCGCGGCCGACGAAGAGGCGGGGGCATCGGCCTTCCGCAAGTCCGCACACTACCAGTGGGCCGGTCCGGGCGACGGAACGCGCAGCCGTGACGAGATGCGGGCACTGGGCGCGCTGGAACTGGAAAGCGACGCGGACATGGCCGCGGTGAAGACCGCCTATCGTCGCCTCGCCAAGCAATTCCACCCGGACGTCAACCGGGATGACGAGGAAGCGGCCAGGCGCTTCCAGCAGGTCCAGGCCGCGTACGAGGTGCTACGCCGCGCCGAAGAGCGTCGGCAGGCCACGTCGGCCTAAGGGTTGATCATGAAGGTGCCGGTAGCCCGCGCCACTGGGTGAGCGGGGTCGCCAATATGGGCGATGCCCGACACGAAGGCGATCTGCCGGGTCAACTTGTCGCAGTGGCAGCGTGCGATGACCGTCTCGCCCTTCTGAGCCGGTTTGAAATAGTCGAGCCGGAGATCGATCGTCGCGAGATGCTGGAAGCGGCGCATGGATTGCCACACCGACGCCCCGCCGCATGTATCGAGCAGGCTGACGATTGCCCCTGAGGCGAGTACGCCCGTGTCCGGGACGCCCACCAGTTCTTCCCGCCAGGGCAGGGCCAACTCCACCCAATTCTCGCCGGCATTTCGAAAATCGAGCCCGAGCGCTCGGCCATGGCCGACCGTGCGCGCCAAGGCGAAGAAGGCAGCAGGATCAAAGCTGCCTTCGCGACCCGAGAATACTTCCTCCGGCGGACGGCTCATGACCTGACCGCCAGCCGCGTGGCAGTATCCTTGACCAGCGCAATCATGTTGGGAATGCCTTGAGTCCGGTTGGACGACAGTTCGCGCGAAAGGTCGAACGGCGCGAGCGCCCCTGCGATGTCCATTGCCGCGACTTCCGCGGCAGGCTTGTCCTGCACTGCCGTCAGGATCAATGCGACCACTCCCTTGGTGATTGCCGCGTTACTGTCGGCCAGGAAATGAAGGCGCCCGTCCGTCCTTTCGGTGGGGTAGACCCATACCGATGCCGAACAGCCGCGAACCTTGGTCGCATCGGTCTTCAACGCGTCTGGCATCGGCTCCAGCTTGCGCCCAAGATCGATCAGCAACCGATAGCGGTCCTCGCTGTCGAGAAACTCATATTCGTCGGCGATATCCGCCAGGTCGGGAAGGGATGCGGTCACCGGCGCGCCCGTAGCAGCGCGGCCATCAGAAATCACCTGCTGGCGAGGCGCAATTCGTCGATCTGGCGGGACAGGCTGTCCTCTTTCTCGACCGCGATCCGCTCCAGCACCTCGAGGCGTTGTTGAAGCCGCTTGACGTCGATTCCGCTGTCGGCGTCCGGCGCCGAGTGTGGCACGCTCCGGGCTGCATCCAGCGCCGACTGCGTCAACCCGTCGATCTGCTTGCGCAGCTTCCGGACCACGAACAGCTTCTGATAGGCGATGTATGCCGCCATGAACCACAAGGCGGTGATCATCAGCAGGACAACTGTTTCGTCCATCACCACCATCGACGCCACTCCTTGCTGGATATCCTACTGGTTGCGCAGATCGTCGATTTGCCGCGACAGGCTGTTTTCCTTGTCAACCGTGATCCGCTCGAGCGTGTGGATGCGCTCCTTCAGCATACGCACCTCTTCGCGGAGCCGCACGGTTTCGGCAGTGTCGTCGCGGTCGTAGTCCTCGCTGCCAAATCCCCCGATCTCGTCGCGGTGACGGCTCCGGCGCGAACCGCGATCGTCGCGGAGACCGTACTTGGCCATCTGCTTTACGCGGATGATGTTACCGATCGTGACGATCGCCACGATGATGACGACCATTTCCAAGGGGTTCATGAATTCCTGTCTCCAACAGTAAGGCGCGGCGCGCGGAGCGCCTCGATTTGCGCCGCCGTTTCAATACCACGGTCGGTGACGATTTGCTCAAGAACGCGAACCCGCGCCTCAAGGTCGCGATTGGACGCGGCGTACTGCGCCGCCTTTTCCGCAGCCAGGCGCGATTCCGCTTCAAGCTGCTGTTCCTTGAGCTGGACCCACTGCTTGAAGAAGGGCCGGCCGAAAATCAGCAGGACGGGCAGGCCGAACAGGCAAAAAATGGCGAAGATGCCAGTAATGTCCATCAGCGGACGGCCTCGACGTTGCGCGGACGATCGAGCGCCAGCGCGTCGATTTCCCGGCTCAGCGAGTTATTCTGATCGGTAACGATCCTCTCCAGGACGGCGAGGCGCTGTTCGAAGTCGCGGGTGACCGCAGAGGGCCCAGCGGACTTGCTCGTGGCGACGAGCGCCTCGACCTCAAGCCGGCGTTCCTTGAGCTGGAACCAGCGCTTGGCGAGGTAGTAAACCAGAAAGGCCGGTACCGAGATCGAGAACAGGATGGCGATGACTTCGCCCGGACTTGGACCCATGTGAATTCCCCTAACGTAGCGTTTCGATCTCGCGCGACAGCGCGGATGGTTGGTCGGTAGCGATCCGCTCAAGCACGGCGAGGCGGTCGTGAAGCTGCTTGTTTTCGGCGCGGAGCGTTTCGATTTCCGCTTTCGATCCCGAACCTTTCAATTTCAGTTCGCGGTGTTTCAACGCTAGCCATCCCCAGCCAAGGCCCGAGAGGATGGCGACGATGGGAATGAGCGGTCCAAGATCCATGATTGCCCCCGTTTCCTTCTAGCGCAGGTCTTCGATTTCGCGCGCCAGGCTGCGGTTCTGCGTCGTGACGTACATCTCGATGTCGCCGATGCGGCGGTCAATTTCGCGCATCCGCGAACGGATGTCGCGCGCGCTCTGGGCCGGCGACGCGCGCACGCCCTGCCAGAAGCGGCGATCTTCCTTGGTATCGTGCTGCAGCTCCCGCGGCTGGTCGTCGGCGATCCAGCCGGCGATGAAGTAGAGAGGCAGGATGGAGAAACCGCTCATGAACATCGCCGAGGCCATCATGATGCGGACCAGCGTGACGTCGAGGCCGGTGTAATTGGCGATGCCGGAGCAGACGCCCATCACCTTCCCATGGCGCTTGTCGAGGTAGAAGCTCGTGCGGCTTGGGGGTTGCGTGCTCATCGTGCGTCCTCCCGGCTGGGCAGCAGGCGTTCGCGATAATTTTCCTCGGGCGGAAGGCACTGGCGGCGCCAGTCCGGATTTTCGGCCGTCATGATGCGCTCGATCGAGCAGAGGCGATCATCGAGACGGCGGGCGGCATCGTGCAGCTCATCGAGCAGCTTTTCATCCGAGCCGGTCAGCCGGGCCGCCGTCTTCCATTTGGTGATGTAGTGGAACACCAGCCAGGGCAGGCCGATGAACAGCACGCCCATGGCGACCACCAGGCCCATCAGATCTCCGAATTCCATCGTCTATTCCCCTTTGGCCTTCATCGCGGCCTTCATCGCTTCCAGTTCCGCATCGACCCGGTCCGAGGACCGAAGATCGGCGATCTCTTCCTCAAGGCTCTTGGGCCCCGTCATGCCCAGCGCATCGGCATGGCCCTCGGCGAGGTCGGCGCGACGCTCGAGGATGTCGAAGCGCGCGAAGGCGTCCTGGGTGCGGCCACCGTTGAGCAGCTCGCTCGCCTTGGCGCGCGTGAGAGCGCTTTCAAAGCGGGTCGCGATCGCATTCTGACGGGCGCGAGCCTCGCGCAGCTTGCCCTGCAGCTTGGCGATGTCGGCCTCGTAACTTTTCAGCGTTTCCTCGATGACCGCAATCTCGCCGCGCAGGCCCTCGGCCATGTCCGCCGCCTTCTGCCGCTCCATCAACGCCGCCTTGGCCAAGTCCTCGCGGTTCTTGGACAGGGCCAGCTCGGCCTTTTCGGTCCAGCCGGTCTGGATTTCGTCGAGCCGCGACAACGCGCGCCGCATTTCCTTGCCATCAGCGATCGACCGCGCCGCAGAGGCGCGCACCTCGACCAGCGTTTCTTCCATTTCCAGGATGATCATTCGGATCATGCGCGCCGGGTCTTCCGCCCGATCGAGCAGTTCGGTCATGTTGGCGGCGAAGATGTCCCGGGTTCGGGAAAAGATACCCATCTAGCACTCCAAGTTCGTAACAAGGCCTTTGTGCCATCTTTCTTGCATGGTACGTGCCATAATCCGTCCGTCGACGAAAATCCGATAAAAACGGCATTTTTCGACCAACGGCGGGCCGAAATTTCTTGCCAGATGGTGGGATTTACCACCAAGAGTTGGCCAAGTTTCGGGGACGGGAATGGAACGCGCCAATCAGTTCGTCGGCCAGAGCCTAGCGTTCCTCGACGCGGTCGAGCGGGCGAGCCGTGCAGCGCCGCTCAATCGCCCCGTCCTCGTCATCGGCGAACGGGGCACCGGCAAGGAGCTGATCGCCGAGCGCCTGCACCACTTGTCGTCGCGCTGGTCCGGCCCGCTCGTGACGATGAACTGCGCGGCGCTCCCGGAAAATCTGATCGAGGCGGAATTGTTCGGCCATGAGGCGGGCAGTTTCACCGGCGCCGCGAAAACGCGCCACGGACGCTTCGAGGAAGCCGATGGCGGAACCCTCTTTCTCGATGAACTGGCCACCTTGTCGTCGCCGGCACAGGACCGGCTGCTACGCGCGGTCGAATATGGGGAGATTACACGCATCGGCGCGTCCAAGCCGATCAACGTCGATGTCCGGATCGTCGCGGCCACCAACGAGCATCTCCCCCGCCTGGTCGACGAGGGCCGATTTCGCGCCGACTTGCTGGACCGGTTGAGCTTCGAAGTTGTCACATTACCGCCGCTTCGCGTCCGCGAAGGCGACATCATCCTGCTGGCCGAGCATTTCGCGCGGCGAATGGCGGTCGAGCTCGATTGGACGAACTGGCCCGGCTTCGCGCCGGAAGCCATCGCCAAGCTGGAGGAATACCAATGGCCCGGCAACGTCCGGGAGTTGCGGAACGTCGTCGAACGCGCGGTTTATCGTCACGAGAACCCGGAACGGCCCATTACGGAAATCCAGTTCGATCCGTTCAGTTCACCCTGGGTGATGGGGAAGGATCCGATCCTGCCGTCGACGCCGCGTCCCGCGCCGATGGAGCCAACGGACGAAGCGCCCTCCGCCGCGCCAATGGCCGCACCTCTGACGACCGACGACCTCCGCGCGGCCGTCAACAGCTACGAGCGGTTGCTGCTGGAGGACGCCCTGGCGCGCAACCGATTCAATCAGCGGGCGACGGCATCGGCGCTCGGTCTCAGCTACGACCAGCTTCGCCATGCGCTCAAGCGGCACAAGTTGATGGAAGCGTCGGGCGATTAAGGCCGCGTTGACTTGCAACACGGCGGGGGTAGGGGCGTTCATCACGCGACGCATCTAACCCAGGAGTTGCCCCAATGGCCTTCACGCTTCCCGACCTGCCTTTTGCCAAGGACGCCCTCGGCGATTTCATGTCTGCCGAGACCTTCGACTATCACCACGGCAAGCATCACAAGGCCTATATCGACAAGACCAACGGCATGCTCGGCGAGAAGGGGCTTGAAGGCGCCTCCCTGGTCGAGGTCATCAAGGCCGCGAAGGACAAGGGCGACAAGGGTCTGTTCAACAACAGTGCCCAGATCTGGAACCACAGCTTCTTCTGGCAATGCCTTGCTCCGGCCGGTGCGACCGCGCCGTCGGGCAAGTTGAAAGAGATGATCGACAACGACTTCGGCGGTCAGGACACCTTGCTGGAAAAGCTCGCCACCGAGAGCGCCAACCACTTCGCGTCGGGCTGGGGTTGGCTGATCCTCAACAACGGCAAGCTGGAAGTGACGTCACTTCACGACGCCGACACGCCGGTCGTTCACGGCATGACACCGCTGCTGACGCTCGATGTGTGGGAGCATGCCTACTACATCGATTATCGCAATGAGCGGCCACGCTACCTAAAGTCCGTGCTCGAAAACGTCATCAACTGGGACTTCGTTGCCCAGAACCTTGACGGCCAGGGCGTTTCGCGCGCCGACCAGCAGGGTTAGCTCTTCAGCCGGTATCCGGTCTTGAAGATCCAGACGATGACCGCCAGCGGAAGCGCGATGGACAGCGCCAACGCGGCAATGCTGGCGGTCAGCGGCACATCGACGATTTCGAAGAAGGTCCAGCGAAAGCCCGACACCAGGTAGAGGATCGGGTTGGCGTGGATTACCGTGCGCCACGGCTCGCCGAGCGCGGCAGTCGAATAAAAGACGCCGCCAAGGAAGGTGAGAGGCGTCACCACCAGCAGCGGCACGACCTGCAACTGCTCGAAATTCTTGGCCCAGATGCCGATCGCGAAGCCGAGCAGGCAGAAGGCGGTTGAAATCAGGATCAGCGCGATGACCATCAGCACCGGGTGGGCGATCTGCACTGGCACGAACAGCGTTGCCGTCAACAGCGTGACCAGCGCCAGCACCACTGACTTGCTGACCGCGGCGCCAACATAGGCGATAACCGTCTCGATGGGTGATATTGGCGCTGAGAGTAGTTCGTAGATCGTGCCGGTAAACTTCGGGAAATAAATGCCAAAGCTGGCGTTGAAGATCGACTGCGTCAGGACCGACAGCAGGATCAGGCCGGGCACGATGAAGCTGGCGTAATCGACGCCGGCCATGTCCGTCATCCGCCCACCGATCGCCGACCCGAAGACGACGAAGTACAGCGAGGTAGTGATCACCGGTGCAACGAGGCTCTGCCACAGCGTGCGTCCCGCCCGAGCCATTTCGAAGTAATAGATCGCCTTGATGCCCGACCAGTTCATGCCGCGTCCCTCTCGCCATGGACCAGGCTCACGAAGATGTCCTCAAGGCTAGATTGCTGGGTCGATAGGTCCTTGTAACCCAGGTTGAGGGTGTCGATGCGGCGCATCAGG
This sequence comes from Sphingomonas rhizophila, assembly GCF_014396585.1. Lineage (GTDB taxonomy): Bacteria > Pseudomonadota > Alphaproteobacteria > Sphingomonadales > Sphingomonadaceae > Sphingomicrobium > Sphingomicrobium rhizophilum. The sequence continues at coordinate 1,068,066 of NZ_CP060717.1, read as the reverse complement.
CCGCCGATGCCGGTAGTCTCGGCGTGGCTGTCGAAGCGATAGCACAGCGTATATCCGTCATCCTCGAGCACTGGTCCCCATTCGTCCAGCTCGGGCGGGACGGTGGCCAACGGTTCGTCGAGCGCGATTTTCAGGGTTTTCTTGCCCATGCGCTGCATCAGTTCGGCCTTGTCGCCCAGCGCCACCAGTTCGCCCTGGCGAATGACCCCGACGCGGTCGGCCATTTCTTCGGCCTCCTCGATGTAGTGGGTCGTCAGAACCACGGTCGTCCCGTCGGCCCGCAGCTTGCGGACCATTTCCCACATGTCGCGGCGAAGCTCGACATCGACTCCGGCGGTGGGTTCGTCGAGGAACAGCAGTGCGGGTTCGTGGCTCAACGCCTTGGCGATCATCACCCGGCGCTTCATGCCGCCAGACAATTCCATCATCTTCGCCTTGCGCTTGTCCCATAGCGACAGCCGTCGAAGAATATCCTCGATCTTCTTGTCGTCGCGCGGCTTGCCGAAAAGGCCGCGGCTGAAGCTGACGGTGGCCCACACCGTCTCGAAGGCATCGGTAGTCAATTCCTGCGGCACCAGCCCAACCAGGGTTCGGGCGGCGCGGAAATGAGTTCGGTTATCATGGCCGGCGACGGTCACGGTCCCGCCGCTGGCGGTAACGATGCCGCACACGATCGAGATCAGGGTCGTCTTGCCCGCACCGTTCGGACCGAGCAGGGCGAAAATCTCGCCCGGCATGATGTCGAGATCGACGCCTTTCAACGCTTCCTGGCCGCTGCCATAGACTTTGGTCAGGCCCTTGATGCTGAGGATAGGCTCGCTCATTCGACGGGCGCCGGTTCGGATGCGTTCACGGCGTCCTCCTTGTTAAGGCCGTGCCGCATCAGCATCGGCACGTTGGCGATGGCGAAGAGGAGCGTGGCCGGAATCGCGCCCCACAACTTGTATCCGACCCAGAAGCTGGTGCTGCTGTTGCGCCAGACAAGCTCGTTGGCGATGGCCATGACGACGAAGAACAGCGCCCAGTTGCGCGTCAGCTTGCGCCAGCCTTCCGCATCCAGTCCCGGATAGGCGCCGCCGAGTACATTCTTGAGGAGCGGCCGCCCGGTCGCCAGTCCGAAGCCCAGGATCGCCGCAACGAAGCCGTAGTAGATCGTCGGCTTCAATTTGATGAAGGTTTCGTTGTGAAGCCAGATGGTTAGGCCGCCCATCACCACCACCATCACCGCCGAAAACATCTGCAGCGCGGTCACGTGGCGGACCAGGGCGTAGCTGACCGCCATCGAAACAAGGATGGCGACGATAAAGACGCCGGTCGCGAAAAAGATTCCGACCTTGGCGTTGGCAAGGAAGAAGAGGAGGAGGGGGCCGAGGTCGAGCGCCAGGCGCATGCCGCCGCCAAGCTCCTTGCGCGAAGTAGCGTCGGTCATGCCGGCAAGCCCGCTATGGCCCGCGCCACCGCCTTGGGGTCGAACGGTCGCAAATCGTCGACACCCTCGCCGACGCCGATCGCGTGGATCGGCATTCCGAACTTCTCGGCGGCCGCCACCAGCACGCCGCCGCGGGCGGTGCCGTCGAGTTTCGTCATGATGAGGCCAGTCACGCCCGCGCTCTCCTTGAAGACCTCGATCTGGTTGAGGGCATTTTGCCCGGTGGTGGCGTCGAGAACGAGCAGAACGTCGTGCGGGGCCTCCGGGTTCAGGCGACCCAACACACGGCGAACCTTGGACAGCTCGTCCATGAGGTGTGCCTTGTTCTGCAAACGCCCGGCGGTGTCGACGATCAGAGCGTCGATTCCGGTCGCGGTCGCCTGCTTGACCCCGTCATAGACGATACCGGCCGCATCCCCGCCTTCCTTGCCGGTGATGACCGGCGCGCCGATCCGGTCGCCCCAGATCTTGAGTTGCTCGATGGCCGCCGCCCGGAACGTGTCGCCGGCCGCCAGCATGACGCCATAATCCTGCTCTTGCAGCAGGTGGGCAAGCTTTCCGATGGTGGTCGTCTTGCCGCTGCCGTTGACGCCGATCACCAGGATGACGTGCGGCCGAGGAAAGCCCCACACATCGAGCGGCTTGGCGACCGGCGCCAGAATCGCTTCGATCTCCTCGGCGAGGATGGTCCGCAGCCCGCGCTCGTCGAGCTGCTCGTAGCGGCGGGAGGCGATCGCTTCGCGGATCCGCCGCGACGCTTCCGGGCCAAGATCAGACGCGATCAGCGCCTCCTCAATGTCGTCGAGTGTCGACGAGTCGAGCGCCTGCTTCGTTGCGAGGCCAGCGATATTCTCTCCGACCCGGTCCGCCGTCTTTTTAAAACCGCCTGTCAGGCGTTCGAGCCAACTCATTAAAAAATCCCGATTAGATGCTGGTCGTCGCGCCCGACGATCCTAGCAATGCCACTGTCGCCGCGGGTCGATCCGTCGATGCGGACCGGCGCGAACTGGTCGCTGTGCCCCTTGGCACTGTTTTCAATCAGCACCGGCATCGCCGTCCCGACTAGTCGCTGCAACCACGCGTCGCGGTGGGCCGATGCCCGGTCGCGCAGCCGGGCGGCGCGCGCCTTGACGATTTCACGTTCCACCTGTGGCATTCGCGCGGCCGGGGTGTTGGGCCGAGGCGAGAAGGGGAAAACGTGGGCGGCGACGATGTCGCAATCTTCAATCAGGCGCAGTGTATTGGCTGCGGCCTCTGCGGTTTCCGTCGGGAATCCGGCAATCAGGTCGGCACCGATGCTGACGTCGCGCTCGGCCTTGAGCCGTTCGACCAGCCGCACCGCGTCGGCACGCAAATGCCGCCGCTTCATCCGCTTGAGTATCAGGTCATCGCCGGCCTGCAGCGACAAATGAACATGCGGCATCATCCGCGCGTCGCCGAACAACTCCAGCAGGGCGTCGTCTACCTCGATGCTGTCGAGGGACGACAAACGGAGCCGCTTCAACCCGCTCACCTCGGTCAGCAGTCGCTGACACAGCGCGCCAAGCCCGCCCTCGTAACTGGTGATGTCGACCCCGGTGAGTACGATCTCCCGCGCGCCCCCCAGCAACTCACGCTCCACTGCCTCGCGCACCGCGGGGTAAGGCAGTGAGCGGCTTGGCCCGCGCGCCTGCCAGATCGAACAGAAGGTGCAGCGATGGTCGCAGCCGCTCTGGATCGCGACGAAACTCCGCACACGCGCCAGAAACCCCGCAGCCACTGGCGGTGCGGCTGCCGTCATGACGTCACTGGCCACTACCCTGGAATCGCTGGAAAAAGCGGCTGCGCGATACTTGTCGGCATTGCCGATGACCTTGGCCACTTCGGGCATCGCGGCGAACGCCTGCGGGTCAAGCTGGGCCGCGCAGCCGGTCACGATGATTGGCCGTCCTGGCCGTTCGCGGTGGGCGCGGCGGATGGCTTGGCGCGTCTGTCGTACGGCTTCGTTGGTCACGGCGCAGCTATTGACGACCAGCGCGCCGTTGGGCGCGAGACCGCGCATCGCCTCGCTCTCGGCGAAATTGAGCCGGCAGCCCAGGGTGATCGTCTCGACGCTCACGCGGGTAGGGAATCCAGGTCGATCGTGCCAGTGAAGACGTGGGTCGCGGCGCCGCGCATCCGCACCGGCTCGCCGGGCGCCCACGAAATCATCAGGTTGCCGCCGTGCGTCCGCACCGTCACCGGCGAGGTCGCGAGTCGCCGACGGATCGCCGCAACGCCCGTGGCGCAGGCCCCGGTCCCACACGCCAAGGTCAGGCCCGCCCCACGCTCCCACGTGCGCAGTTTCAGCGACCCATCCGGCTCGACCGACGCCACATTGACGTTGATCCGCTCCGGGAATGCGGGGTCATGTTCGATCTGCGGCCCCAGTTTTTCCAACGGGATAGCGTCGCTGTCTTGCACAAAAAAGCAGAGATGCGGATTGCCGACATTGACTGCGTCGGGAGACGCCAGCTCGTCCCATGCCAGCGGCAACGGCCGCGTGTCCATCGCATCCGCCAGCGGGATCTGGTTCCAGTCGAAGCGGGGCTCGCCCATCGCCACCTCGACCTCCGCGCCGATTGCCGCTCCCTCGATTACCCCGCCCTCAGTCTCGATCGTTTGCGCCCCGGTCAGCGCGACGACGCAGCGTGAGGCATTGCCGCACGCCTCCGCCATGCCGCCATCGGCGTTCCAGATGTCCATGCGCAGGTCCGCGGCAGGGCTCGGTGTCAGGACGATCAACTGGTCGAATCCAACCCCGGTTTTCCGGTCGCCAAGCGCCCGCGCCAGCGCCGGTGTCACCGTCAGCGGCTCGGCGCGCGCATCGAACACGACGAAATCGTTGCCGAGCCCATGCATCTTGTGGAATTGCCGCGTCACGAGCGCGGACTTAGGAGGCGTTCGCCCGTTCGTCCACCGGCGGCGGGTCAATGAGAGGAAGCGAAGTGACCAAATCGGCGTCCGACGTCATGCAATCCGTCCTGATCGCCGCGGTCGTCGAGGCGATCGAGGCCCTTCGCGCCGGCGCCAGTGGCTTGCCCAACAATCTGCTCCGCGATCTCCAGGGCGTTCACCGCAATGCCGCCTTTGCCGACTTGCCCAAGGCTTTGCAGGATTCGGTCAACCAGAGCGTCCGCACTGCGTTCAACCAGTTCCTCAAGGACGGCTACGCCATTGGCCCGAAGGCCGAAATGCAGTCGCGGCCGATCGATCGCGTGCCGGAGCGGGAGCGGCGCGTCCCGACCGATCGCCGCGACAATCGCAAAGGTCCCGGCCGGCGAGGCCCGGGTGGCGGACCTGGCGGCGGCCGTCCGGGCGGCGCTCCGCGTGGACCTCGCGGTCCGAGGTGACATCGGACGCGGCGCAAGCGGTCCTTGCCTTCTGGTTCGACGAAGTTGGCGAGGAGAGGTGGTTCGCCAAGGACGCAGAGCTCGATGCCCATATTGCTCGTCGCTTCGGCGCACTGCGCGATCAGGTGCTGGCTGACCGTGCGGCGGCGTGGCGTCACAACGAGACTGCCCTGACCGCAGCGATTGTCTTGCTCGATCAGTTCAGCCGAAACGTTCATCGCGGCACGGCCCGAGCATTCGAGGCCGACGCGCTCGCCTTGTCGCTCGCGCTGGAGGCTCTGGAACGCGGCTGGATCGACACTACGCCGCCGCCGTGGCGTCAGTTCCTGTTGATGCCACTGATGCACAGCGAGGACGTGGCCATGCAGGACCGCAGCGTCGCGGAGTTTGAGCGCCTTGGCGATCCGAACACCCTCGATTTCGCACGGCGGCACCGGGACCAAGTCATGCGCTTCGGCCGCTTTCCCGGCCGCAACAAGGCATTGGGAAGGGTCTCGACACCGGAAGAACGGGAAGCGCTGGCGCTTGGCGCCGCCTTCTGAACCTTGACCTTCGCGTCCCCCGCGCGTAGGGCGCCCTGTCTTAACGGACATGACATCGATGAAGCGTCCACGGATGCGCGCTGGCCGGCGAGGTTTCGCCCGCCGGCGTCTCATGCGTTTTCGCCTTGTCGCGTTGGAGAGTTTTGGATGTTCGAAAGCCTGAGCGACCGCCTGTCCGGCGTCTTCGACAAGCTCCGCGGTCGCGGCGCGCTGTCGGAGGACGAGGTGCGCGCCGCGATGCGCGAAGTGCGCGTCGCCCTGCTCGAGGCGGACGTCGCGTTGCCGGTCGCCCGCGAATTCGTCGACAAGATCACCGAGCAGGCCGTTGGCCAGGAAGTAATCCGCTCGGTCACGCCGGGCCAGATGGTCGTCAAGATCGTCAATGACGCGCTGACCGAGATGCTCGGCGGGGAAGGAGCGGACCTTCACCTCGACGTTAATCCGCCCGCTGTCGTCATGATGGTCGGCCTGCAAGGCTCGGGTAAGACCACGACGACCGCGAAGCTCGCCAAGCGGCTCAAGGAGAAAGACCGCAAAAAGGTCCTGATGGCCTCGCTCGACGTCGCCCGCCCGGCGGCGCAGGAGCAGCTGGCCGTGCTTGGTCGCCAGGTCGGGGTGGAGACGCTGCCGATCGTCGCTGGGCAGCAGCCGGTCGCGATCGCCGAGCGCGCGCTGCAATCGGCCCGTCTCCAGGGTTTCGACATCCTCCTGCTCGACACCGCCGGCCGCCTCCACGTTGACGATGCGCTGATGAGCGAGATGAAGGCGGTCGCCGCGGCGTCGAAGCCGGTCGAAACGCTGCTCGTCGTCGACAGCCTGACGGGGCAGGACGCGGTCAACGTCGCCAAGGGATTCGCCGGCGAAGTCGATCTGTCGGGCGTCATCCTGACCCGCATGGACGGCGATGCGCGCGGCGGCGCGGCGCTGTCGATGCGCTCGGTTACCGGCAAGCCGATCAAGTTCGCCGGCACCGGCGAGGCCATGGATGCGCTTGAGGCGTTCCACCCGTCGCGTGTCGCCGGGCGCATCCTCGGCATGGGCGACGTCGTCAGCCTGGTCGAACGCGCCGCCGAGACCGTGCAGATCGAGGATGCGGAAAAGCTCGCGGCCAAGATGGCCAAGGGGAAGTTCGACCTCGATGATCTTCGGCTTCAGATTTCGCAAATGCAGCGGATGGGCGGCCTCGGCGCGCTGGCCGGCATGATGCCGGGCATGAAGGGCATGGTGAAGCCGGGCGCGGTGGACGACAAGGCGCTGGTCCGCCTCGAAGCCATGATGAGCTCGATGACCCCGAAGGAGCGGGCACGGCCTGACCTCATCAACGCCAAGCGCAAGATCCGCATCGCCAAGGGCAGCGGGACCACCGTCCAGGAGGTCAACAAGCTGATGAAGATGCATCAGGAGATGGCCAACGCGATGAAGCGCCTGAAGAAATTAGGCGGTTTCGGCAAGCTGGCGGCGATGTTCGGCGGCGGCGGCATGGAAAAGGCGCTCGGCGGACTTGCCCCGGCGGCCAGCTTCCTGGCGGCATGCCGGGGCTTCCCGGCCTCGGCGGCGGGCCCGGCTTCAACCTCCCGCCCGGTTTTGACAAGTTTTCGAAGAAATAACCTGTAATTCACTGATTAGACTGAAGGAAGAAGAAATGGCAGTTGCAATTCGTCTCGCCCGTGGCGGCTCCAAGAAGCGCCCCTATTACCGCGTCGTCGTCGCCGACAGCCGGAACGCGCGCGATGGACGCTTCATCGAGAAGGTCGGCACCTACAACCCGCTGCTGGCCAAGGATTCGCCGGAGCGCGTGAAGCTCGACGCCGACCGCATCTCGCATTGGCTGAGCGTCGGCGCGCAGCCGTCGGACCGCGTCGCCCGTTTCCTCGATGCCGCCGGCATCCGGGAGCGCGCCGCCCGCAACAATCCGAAGAAGGCCGAACCGGGCGACAAGGCCAAGGAGCGCGCCGAAGAGCGTGCAGCCAAGCTGGCCGAGGCTGAGGAAGCCAAGGCGGCGGCCGCGGCCGCGCCGGCCGAAGAGCCCGCCGCCGAGCCGGCTGTGACCGAGGAGACCGAAGTCGCCGCCGAGCAGGCGCCGTCGGACACTGCCGACCTCCCGGCTGACGAACCTGTCGCCGCCGAAGCCGCCACCGAAGCGTCGGCTGGCGAGGAAGCCCCGGCCGAGCCGGTTTCGGCAGAAGCGACGGAAGCCGCCGTCGAAGCGTCGGCCGGCCAGGAAGCCAACGAAGCGACCCCGAACAGCGACGCCGGCGACGAGCCGACCGAAGTGACCGGTGAAAGTGCCCAGGCTCCGGCCGAGGGCGAGGCCGAAGAAAAGGCCGAGTAAGGCATGACGTCATCGGAGACCGGGGCGGGCAAGCGCGTCGCGCTCGCCGCGGTCGCCGGGGCGCATGGGATCAAGGGCGAGGTCAGGCTCAAGCTGTTCGGCGACAGCATTGCCGGCCTCGCTGCCCAGCCCAACGTGTTCGTCGGCGGTCAAACCCTGCGGCTGCTTTCCGCAAAAGAGGCCGGCAAGACCGCGATCGCCCGCTTCGAGGGCGTCACCGACCGTTCCGCCGCCGAGGCGTTGCGCGGCTCGCTGATCGAAGTCGAACGCGACACCCTGCCTCCGTTGGACGAAGGCGAATATTACCACGCCGACCTGATCGGGCTGCCGTGCCTCGACGAGGACGGCAACGCGATCGGCACGGTCGTCGCGGTGGAAAATTTCGGAGCGGGCGACCTGATCGAGGTCGAGCTTCCCTCCGGCCGCAAGAGCCTGGTGCCGTTTCGCGATCCGGTCGCTCGCCTCGACGACGACCGCATCGTCCTCGACCCGGACTTCCTCGCCTAAGCGCCGGATTCGAGCTTATCGAGGCTCTCCTCGCCGACGGGATCGCGAAGCAGGGGAGACAGCTTGGCCAGGTCGTTGCGGATCGTGGTTGACGCGACGCCACCTTCACCCATGGCATGGCTGATCTGGTCGAGGCCGTGCACAACGTCGCCGGCCGCGTAGAGGCCGTCCACATCGGTGCGTTGGTGATCGTCGACCCCGATGCAGCAATCCTCGGTCAGGGTCGCGCCCACCATTTCGGCAAGCTGGATGTGCGTGTCCGATCCCAGGGCCGGGTAGATGCTGTCGAAGGTCAATTCTTCCGACGCCTGAACTGCGATCGTGCTTTCACCCGGTTCGATGTGCGTGATCGGTCCGTCCACCAGGCGGATATCGACCGCCTTCAGCCGATCCAACTCTTCTGAGGCAAGCTGGTGCGCGCCGTCGGGCGCGACCAACGTGACGTCGCCGGTGTAGCTGCGAAGGAAGACAGCCTCCGCAACTCCGCGCTCGCCGGTGCCGATGATTCCGACGCGCTTGTCGGTTACCTCGTAACCGTCGCAAATGGGACAATAGCGGATCAGGCCCCGGGCCATGGCGTCGTCATGAATTTCTGGATCGATCGGGGGGCGGCGGTTGGTAACGCCGGTGGCAAGCAGCACGGATCGGGCCCTGACCGGGCCTGATCCCCACTCAGCGGTGAACAGGCCGGTGTCGATATCACGCTCAAGCCGCGTCACCTGTCCGGATTCGATCTTCGTGCCGAATCGTCGCGCCTGCTCGCGCATTCGCTCCAGAAGCTCGACGCCATTGATCCCGTCAGGGAAGCCGGCATGGTTATGACTGGTCGGGATCCACGCGGCGCGGCTCTTGCCGCCGTCGACCACCATGATGGCGAGGTGGTAGCGTGACAGGTAAATCGCTGCGGTCAGCCCAGCCGGGCCGCCGCCGATGACGAGACAATCAAGGGGAGGGGTATCGCTCACCGGCTCACAAGGCGCGGCACGTGCGTTTGGTTCCCGTCGCTCTGGACACGGTTCCAGCCAAGCATCGCTGGGATTGCTGACCGGGCCAGCCCGCGGCCCCGTCGATCGAGAAGCGGGCGGAGCAGTGGCGAGCTCAGCGCGCGACCGAACGCGGCGAAGCCGTGAGTTTTCCGGGAAGCAAGCGCCAGTCTGAGCCAAACGACGCCGACGGCCAGGTCCAATCCCCCGCAGTCGTAGATCTGTTTCCAATCGTTGTGCCGCTTGATGCGCGTCAGCCATGCCTCGGCCCAGGCAATCAACGCCTCGTTGACGTCGCCGCGTCCGGGATTGCCGATGCGGACGTGGCGCTCGACGTCTTCGCCGGACGGCTCAAGATCAAGCTGCTCGAGCAGCGGCTGGTAAATGGCCGCCTTTCGGTCGCGGATCAGGTCGGCCATTCGCTGGACGGTCTGTCCGTCGTGCTGTCGCCTATCCACCAGGATTTCCGCCATATTGGCAATCCGATGCGTCCGCGACAGGCGCACGAACAGGTCGATGTCCTCGCAAACCGGGAATTCAAGGCGGTACGACTCGCGCCCCAATATCTCCGCATGTCCGAAAACCGACGATTGCTGAAAGCAGCTTCGGAATAGGAGGGCCGGTTTCACTTCCTCGGGTTCGGTGACGCTTACCCTGGCGCCGCGTTTCATCCCCTTGGTGCCGATCCGCCCCGCCCAACTCCCGCACATCACGATATCGGGATGTGCCTCCAGGAAGCGGAGTTGGCGCTCGAACCGATTCGGTCTGGCAAGATCGTCACTATCGAGCCAGGCGATGAACCGACCCCGCGCCGCCGATAATCCCGTGTTTCGAGCGGCCGGAATGCCGCGATTGCAGTCATGCCGGACAACCCTCACGCGGGGGTCGGCAAGGGCGGCGACAGCTTCCGGCGACCCATCGGTCGATCCGTCATCGACGACGACGATCTCGATGTCGTTGACCGTCTGCCGGCGGAGACTGTCGACCGCCGCGGTGACCGTCGCCTTTCGATTAAAGACGGTAACGATGGCCGACACGATGGGAGTGTCGCTCACCGCTCAAGTCCCTTGAGCCGGGGGCTGTGCTCCATCCGGGCATCCGACCGGATCATTTCTCGAAGCTGTTCGCGCTTCTCATGAACCGACACGATGATCTTGCCCATCGCCACGCCCTGCTCGATCAGGACCGCTTCGCTTAATTGCAGCGATGCTTCGAGCGTCTCAGGAATCGCGTCAGTTGCACCCGCCCGATAAAGTGCGGCGGCATGATCCGCATCGCGGGCGCGGGCTATGATGGGCAGCGAAGGATGTTCTTCGCGAAGCAGGCGAGTGATTCGCGCCGTCAACACGGGATCGTCCATGGTCAGGACCACCGCGACCGCCTCACCAATGCTCATCCGTTCCAGCATATCCCGGCGCGACGCATCGCCGAAGATGGTGGGATATCCGGCGCGGCGCGCCTCCAGGTGACCGTCGATGTCGCTGTCGATCGCGATATATTCGCGCTCATGCTGGCCGAGCATGTCGGCAACCATCCGTCCGACCCGCCCAAAGCCGAGGATAACGGTCTTGCCGGCGACCGGCCCGATGTGTTCACGCTCGACCGCCGCGCGATCGACCCGGCGGGCGGCCGACTGGCCGATGCTGGCGAGCAGCGGTGTCAGCGTCAGCCCGATTGCCGTCGCGGCTGACCAGAAGGACACCGTCTCCTGCGATATGATCCCGGCAACGCCTGCGGCACCGAGGACGATCAACGAGGTTTCCGAAGGGCTCGCCATCAGTAATCCGGCCTCCGCCGCCGTCCCCTGGCACCGCCGGACAGGCGAATGAGGGCGCCGGTCACCACGGCCTTGATCAGGAGGACGACGGTCAGTGCACCGACGACTCGGATCCAGTTATCCGCCAGGGAGCTGAGGTCGATGCGCATCCCGATCGTGATCAGAAAGACGCCCAGCGCCAGCCCCTTGAACGGCTCGATGACCAGTTCGACCTCGTGGCCATAATCCGTCTCCGCGATGACCAGGCCGGCGATCAGGGCCCCAAGGATGGGCGACAGGCCGACTTCCGCGGTAATGAAGGCGGACAGGATGACGACCAGCAGCGAGATCGCCAAGAACAACTCGGGCTTCTTGGCGCGTGCGGCTTGCGCAAATAGGACGGGCAGTACGAAGCGGCCGACCAGCAGAATGGCGGCGATCGCGATGGTGCCGTGAAGCGCAATCTGGCCAAAGCTGCCAGCAGCCGCGCCGATGAGCAGCAGGATGGGCACCAGCGCCAGGTCTTCAAAGAGAAGCATTGCAAGTGCAGTCTTGCCGACGGCACCCTGTGTACCCGAAATCGGGAGGACCAGGGCGGTCGATGACATCGCGAGTGCCACAGCAAGCCAGGACGCGCTGCGCGGCGCCATCCCGCCAATCCACAACGCCACGCCGATTAGCGCCGCATTCAGGAAGAGTTGCGCCGCACCGACACCGAACACCTGCCCACGCATGGCAATCAGCCGGCGGAAGCTGAGCTCCAGGCCAATCGTGAAAAGAAGCAGGACGATCCCGAAATCCGCGAACGGTGCGATACCCTCCGGATCGGAGATCGACAGGTACGACAACCACGGCCACTGGCCGGTTAGGGAACCGAGTCCGTAAGGTCCGGCGATGATGCCGACCATGATGAAACCGATGACCGGATTGATCCTGAGCCGGGCGAAGGCTGGAATGACGATGCCCGCCGCGCCGAGAATGGTCAGCGCGTCGCTCAGCGCGGGGGTCATGCTCAACGTTCCAGCCACGCCGTGCCTGTTACACGGCCAAGCGCCCAAGTCACGGCACCGACGACGCAAAAATACGTTGATGTCGCCGAGGAGCAGTCATGACCGAAAATTTGCACAAGGGCGACAAGGTGTCCTGGGATTCCAGCGGCGGCCATTCGACTGGGAAGGTCGTCCGCAAGCTGACATCGCCGACCCAGATCAAGGGCACAAGGTTGCCGCCAGCAAGGATAATCCCGAATATCTGGTCGAAAGCGACAAGAGCGGCAAGCGCGCGGCGCATAAACCCTCGGCTCTAAAGAAGGCCTGACGCGCTTCCGCAACGTCGGCAATTCTGACATTGTCGGCACATGACATCATCGTCACTCCGCCATGGCTGATGTCCTGATCGTCGGCGGCGGACCGGCCGGCATGATGACCGGCTACCTGCTTGCTCGAGCGGGCATCAGCACCAAGGTGATCGAAAAACACGCCGACTTCTTTCGCGACTTTCGGGGCGACACCGTCCACCCCTCGACGATGGAGATCCTCGACCAGCTAGGGCTCCTTCGCGACTTCCTGTCCCGGCCCCACAACAGGATCGACAGCGCCAGGATCGCCATCGAAAATCGCGAGTATACGATCGGCGATCTATCGCATCTCGACACCCCGGCGCCTTTCATCGCAATGATGCCGCAGTGGGACTTCCTCGATTTCCTTCGCGACCATGCGACGGAGTTGCCAACCTTCGCGCTCACGATGGAAGAGCCGGTCGCCGGCTTCGTCGAGCAAGGCGGCCGCATTGCCGGCGTCCGCTATCGATCGGGCCGTGAGGAGCGGGCAGGCAGGCTGGTCGTCGCCGCCGACGGCCGATCGTCGCTGGTCCGTGCGACCGGCATGCTCAAGGTGGAATCCCTGGGTGCGCCGATGGACGTGCTTTGGTTCCGGCTACCCAAGGTGAGCGACGGGGGCGAGGCATTGCGCGGTTCCGTCGCGCAAGGTCGCATGGCGGTCCTGATCGACCGCGATACCTATTGGCAGGCCGCCTATCTGATCCCCAAGGGCACGGCCGGCACCGTGATCGGCCGAGGAATGGAATGGCTTCGCAGCGAGATGCAGAAAGCCTTTCTCGATCTCGACTTATCAGGCGAGGTTCTCAAATCGCGCGAGGAGCTCCACTTGCTGACGGTGTCGCTCGATCGGTTGATCGAATGGTCGCGGCCTGGTCTGCTGGCGATCGGCGATGCCGCGCATGCCATGTCACCAATCGGCGGGATCGGAATCAACCTCGCCATCCAGGATGCGGTCGCCACGGCCAATATCCTCGCTGCTCCGCTGGCGCGAGGGGAAGCTGTCGATCACCTCTTGTCGAAGGTCCAGGAACGCCGCCTGCTGCCGACCCGGTTGATCCAGGCGGGCCAGAAGGCAGCGCAGGACAATGTCATCGGGCGGGTGCTGGGCGGAGGACCCGTGCGCGCGCCGGCGCTGGTCAAGCTGCTCGACCGCTTTCCGCTGCTTCGCCGGATCCCCGGCCGGCTGATCGGGCTCGGCGTCCGGCGAGAGCGGGTGCGCTCGCCGGACGCCTTTTCAACCGCTTAGGCCCAGGCGGCCATTTCCTTTTCGAGGTTTTCGCGGATCGCCTCGAAAAATTGCTCAGTGGTCATCCATGGCTGGTCCGGGCCGACCAGGATGGCCAGGTCCTTCGTCATCTTGCCTTCCTCGACGGTACGAACACAGACCCGCTCCAGCGTCTCGGCGAACTTCACGACGTCCGGGGTCTCGTCGACCCGGCCGCGGAACTTGAGGCCGCCGGTCCAGGCGAAGATCGACGCGATCGGGTTCGTCGAAGTCGCCTTGCCCTGCTGGTGCTGGCGATAGTGACGGGTGACGGTGCCGTGCGCAGCCTCCGCCTCGACCGTCTTGCCGTCCGGGGTCATCAGGACGCTGGTCATCAGGCCCAGCGATCCGAAGCCCTGCGCCACCTGGTCCGACTGTACGTCGCCGTCGTAGTTCTTGCAGGCCCAGACAAACTTGCCGCTCCACTTCAGCGCCGATGCAACCATGTCGTCGATCAGGCGGTGCTGATATTCGATGCCTGCGTTCTCGAAGTCCGCCTTGAACTCGGCGTTGTAGACTTCCTCGAAGATATCCTTGAAGCGGCCGTCATAGGCCTTCAGGATCGTGTTCTTGGTGCTGAGGTAGACCGGCCAGCCGCGCTGCAGGCCGTAGTTCAGGCTGGCGCGGGCGAAATCGCGGATCGATTCGTCGAGGTTGTACATCCCCATCGCGACGCCGGCCGAAGGGAAGTCGAAAACCTCGTGCTCGATTTCCTCGCCATTTTCGCCAACCCACTTGATGGTGAGCTTGCCCTTGCCTGGCACCTTAAAATCGGTCGCCTTGTATTGGTCGCCGAAGGCGTGACGGCCGACGACGATCGGGTCGGTCCAGCCCGGGATGATCCGGGGAATGTTGTCGATGACGATCGGCTCACGGAAGACCACGCCGCCGAGGATGTTGCGGATCGTGCCGTTGGGCGACTTCCACATCTTCTTCAGGCCGAATTCCTCGACGCGGGCCTCGTCGGGGGTGATCGTTGCGCACTTCACGCCGACGCCATGCTGCTTGATCGCGTTCGCCGCATCGACCGTCACCTGGTCGTCGGTCGCATCGCGGTTCTCGATCGAAAGATCGTAATAGTGAAGGTCGATATCGAGGTAGGGCTGGATCAGCCGCTCACGGATCCACTGCCAGATGATCCGGGTCATCTCGTCGCCGTCGATCTCGATGACGGGGTTTTTCACTTTGATCTTGGCCATGGAAAACGTCCTGTATGCGGCGTGAAAGGGATTGCGCGCGGCCTTAGGCAAGCGCGGGTGGCAAGGCAACCGCGCGGATTGCCGGGCGTTGCCCTTCGACCTAAGGGATCAATCCATGGACTCTATCGACAAGCCCGACAGCCATCTGACAACCGTCAAGTGGCGCTTTCCCTCGGTCCATCCCGAGGGCCGCAAATTCACCGTCATCGCGGCGTTCATCACGCTGATCGCCTTTTGGGCATTGCCCGACCTGCTCGGCTGGTTGCTGGTGGGTGTCACGGTGTGGGTCGCGGCGTTCTTCCGCGATCCCATCCGCACCACTCCGCAGGACCCGGCCTTGATCGTCGCGCCCGCCGACGGGCTGGTGACCATGGTGAAGCGCGTTCCCGCCCCGCTTGAGCTGGCCGGCGAGAATGGCCTGAGCGGCGAATTCACCCGCGTCTCGATTTTCATGAGCGTGTTCGATGTCCACATCAATCGCTCGCCGATCGCGGGTACCATCCGCCGCATCGCCTACGTGCCTGGCAAGTTCCTCAACGCCGACCTCGACAAGGCGAGCGAGGACAACGAACGGCAGCATTTCCTGGTCGAGCGCGAAGACGGCACTGCCATCGGCTTTACCCAGATTGCCGGGCTGGTTGCCCGACGCATCATGGCCTTCGTCAAGGAAGGTGACCGCGTCGCCGCCGGTGAGCGCATCGGCCTGATCCGCTTTGGCAGCCGTGTGGACGTCTACCTTCCCGCCGGCACCGCCAGCCAGGTTCTGTTGGGCCAGCGGACGATCGCTGGTGAAACGGTGCTGGGACGGATCGGCGACGCGGAACAGCGCGTGGGCTCCAGCCAGTGAGCGAAGGCGACCGGCCGGGCAGGGGCCTTCCGTTCCGGGCGATGGCGCCCAACGCCGTTACAGCGATCGCGCTCTGTTTCGGCCTGACCGGTGTGCGCTTTGCAATCGGGGCGAGTGGGACCGCGCCCTCGGATCGATTATCGTTGCCGGGGTACTCGACGGGCTCGACGGGCGCATCGCGCGTCTGCTGCGCGCCCAGAGCAAGTTCGGCGAAGAACTCGACAGCCTTTCGGATAACATCGCGTTCGGTACGGCCCCGGCGCTGATCCTGTTCTTGTGGTCGCTTCAGACCGCACCGCGCTTCGGCTGGATCGCCTCGCTGGCCCTGGCGGTTTGCTGCGCGCTGCGCCTGGCGCGTTTCAACGCCCGGATCGACAAGGGCGACCAGCCGCATAAGTCGGCCGGTTTCAACACCGGCGTTCCGGCGCCCGCCGGCGCCGGCTTGGCCTTTGTGCCGATCTACCTGTGGCTGGTCACGGGCGAAAACATGTTTCGCCAATGGCCGTTGGTGATGGGCTGGACGCTGTTTGTCGCCGCGCTGATGATCTCCAGCCTGCCGACTTTCAGCTGGACCTCGATCCGAATCCGCAGTGGTTGGCGTCTCTTCGCCCTGGCCGGGATCGCCTTGCTTGGCGCTGCACTTCTGACCGTGCCATTTTGGACCTTGCTGGTGGTGTCGCTGCTCTACCTGGCGCTGCTGCCGATGAGCTTCGCCAGCTACGCGCGGGTCAAGCGGCGGCGCGCCACTCAGGCGTTACGTGCACCGGACGGCGAACCGATCCTGCCCGCGGCTGGTAGCGCACGCTGACCGGGCGCGTGACCTGCGGCGGATGCGCCAGCAGCGACTGACCGCGGAGCGCGGCGGCGATCTTGGAGCCGTCGGCGGCGATCATGTCGATCATCATCTTGCCGAACGACCAGAGGGCAATCAGGAAGACTAGCGTGACGAGAGGCGCGGTCATCGGCGGTTCCTTCAAGTTGTGCCTCGAAACTCATTGCAACTCGCATTGTTCCGAAACGAGACGAATTGATCCCTGAATTCAGCCAAGTTCCTTTTTTGTTCTCGAGTGGTCAAGCCCAAATCGTTCCCGCAATGTTCTCGTTTGACTAAGGTGTTGGGACGCTTGAAAACTATTTTCCGATAGGCTAGGGGCCCGCGCATTCCACAGGCGGAGCCACCATACCGGTGCCGGCGACAGTCGGTCACAGGTTCCGCCGAGGCACAACCGGAAGGAGACTATCCCCATGGCGACCCCCGTCGTCACGATGCAGCAATTGCTCGAAGCTGGCGCCCACTTCGGCCACCAGACCCACCGCTGGAACCCGCGGATGAAGCCGTACATCTTCGGCGACCGCAACGGCGTCCATATCATCGACCTGTCGCAGAGCGTTCCGCTGTTCGCCCGCGCGCTCGACTTCGTGTCGCAGTCCGTCGCCCGTGGCGGCAAGGTGCTGTTCGTCGGCACCAAGCGCCAGGCCCAGGACGCAGTGGCCGAAGCCGCCCGCGTTTCGGGCCAGCACTTCGTCAATCACCGCTGGTTGGGCGGCATGCTCACCAACTGGAAGACCGTGTCGAACTCGATCAAGCGTCTCAAGAGCCTTGAGGAGCAGCTGTCGGGTGACACCACCGGTCTCACCAAGAAGGAAGTCCTCCAGCAGACCCGCGAGCGCGACAAGCTCGAGAAGTCGCTGGGCGGCATTCGCGACATGGGCGGCCTGCCCGACGTGATGTTCGTCATCGATTCCAACAAGGAAGAGCTGGCGATCAAGGAAGCCAACGTCCTCGGCATCCCGGTCATCGCGATCCTCGATTCTAACTCGAACCCGAACGGCATCGCCTTCCCGGTTCCGGGTAACGACGACGCCAGCCGCGCCATCCGCCTCTATTGCGAAGCGATCGCCGGTGCAGCGAGCTCGGGCAAGACGGGTGAACGCCAGGCCCGTGGCCAGGACATCGGCGCGATGGCCGAACCCCCGGTCGAGGCCGCTCTCGAGGCGTAACGCCCGCACGCGATTGACCTTTTCGGACGCGTCGCGGGGCTTGCAGCCTCGGCGGCGCGTTCCGATTTTCAAGAATACCTCTGGAGGATTTGACATGGCTGAGATCACCGCTGCTTCGGTGAAGGAACTGCGCGAGCGCACTGGCGCCGGCATGATGGACTGCAAGAAGGCGCTGGCCGAAAACAATGGCGAGATGGAAGCGTCGGTCGACTGGCTGCGCGCCAAGGGTCTCGCCGCCGCTGCCAAGAAGGCCGGTCGCACTGCCGCTGAAGGTCTTGTTGGCGTCGCCGTCGAAGGCACCAAGGGTGCGGTGGTCGAGGTCAACTCCGAAACCGACTTCGTCGCCAAGAACGAGCAGTTCCAGGATTTCGTCCGCAACGTCGCGCAGCTGGCGCTGGCTGGTGGCGGTGACGTCGACGCGCTCAAGGCGTCGGCCTATCCGGGCGGCGGCACGGTCGAGGAAAAGCTGACCGACAACATCGCCACCATCGGCGAGAACCAGTCGCTGCGCCGCGCCAAGCTGCTCGAAGTCGCCGAAGGCGCCGTCGTCAGCTACGTCCACAACGCCGCCGCGCCCAACATGGGCAAGATCGGCGTGCTGGTCGCGCTTGAAGGTGCGGCCCCTGCGGAGACGCTGAACGCGCTGGGCAAGCAGATCGCGATGCACATCGCGGCCGCCAACCCGCTGGCGCTCAACGCCGACGACCTTGACGCCGCCCTGCTCGCCCGTGAAAAGGCGATTGCAGTCGAAAAGGCGGCCGAGAGCGGCAAGCCGGCCAACATCGTCGAGAAGATGGTCGAAGGCTCGATGGCCAAGTTCCGCAAGGAAAATGCGCTGCTCAGCCAGCTGTTCGTGATCGACGGCAAGACCCCGGTCGCCGACGTCGTCGCCGCGGCCGGCAAGGAAGCCGGTTCGCCGATCACGCTGAAGGCGTTCGAGCGCTTCCAGCTCGGCGAAGGCATCCAAAAGGAAGAGAGCGACTTCGCCGCCGAGGTCGCCGCAGCGGCTGGCGTCAAGAAGGACGAACCGGTCGCCTAAAAGCGATCGTCCCGCGATTCTTCGCGGTTGGCAGCGGGGCGGGGGCGTCTTAAAGCGCCTTCGCCCCGTCGTCGTTTCGGCGGATCAGCTTCCACGGTCCAGGAGCCCGAATGACCCGCCCCAGCTTCAAACGCATCCTGCTCAAGCTGTCGGGCGAGGCGTTGATGGGCCCGGGGCAGTTCGGCATCGATCCGGACACGGTCGCCGGCATGGCGGCCGAGGTGAAGGCGGCCAAGGACCAGGGCTTCGAAATCTGCCTTGTCATCGGCGGCGGCAACATCTTCCGCGGAATGGCAGGCGCCGCCAAGGGCATGGACCGCGCCCAGGCAGACTATATGGGCATGCTCGCCACCGTCATGAATGCGCTCGCCGTCCAGAACGCGCTGGAACAGATGGGCGTAGAGACGCGCGTCCAATCCGCGATCAAGATGGACCAGGTGTGCGAGCCGGTCATCCGTCGCCGGGCCGAGCGCCACCTTGCCAAGGGCCGGGTGGTGATCTTCGCAGCCGGCGTCGGAAGCCCCTATTTCACCACTGACACAGGCGCCGCGCTCCGCGCCGCCGAGATGAAGTGCGACGCCCTGTTCAAGGGCACCAGCGTCGACGGCGTGTACGATGCCGACCCGAAGAAGGTCAGCGGCGCCACCCGTTACGACAGCATCGGCTTCGACCGGGTGCTGGCCGAAGACCTCAAGATCATGGACGCCGCTGCCGTCGCGCTATGCCGTGACAATAATATCCCGATCGTCGTGTTCAACATCCGCCAGGCCGGCAATCTTGCCGAGGTGCTGGCGGGGAAGGGAACAGCGACGGTCGTGCTCAACAAGGAGTGAGAGATGCCCGCCTACGACAAATCCGATCTTCAGCGCCGAATGACGGGTGCGCTCGAAAATCTGAAGCATGATCTTGCTGGTCTGCGCACCGGTCGCGCCTCGACCGCGCTGCTCGATCCGGTACAGGTCGAGGTCTATGGCGCCAACATGCCCCTCAACCAGGTGGCGACGGTGTCGGTGCCGGAACCGCGGCTCATCTCGGTCCAGGTGTGGGACCGGTCCAACATCACATCGGTCGAAAAGGCGATCCGCAACGCTGGCCTCGGCATCAATCCGATCGTCGACGGCCAGATGATCCGTCTGCCGATCCCCGACCTGACCGAGGAGCGGCGGAAGGAACTGGCCAAGCTCGCCAGCCAATATGCGGAGAAAGCGCGCGTCGCCGTCCGCAACGTTCGCCGTGACGGCATGGATGCGCTCAAGGCTGACGAGAAGAAAAAGGAAATCAGCGAGGACGAGCACAAGCGCCTCGACGCTGAGGTCCAGAAGCTGACCGACGACACGATCAAGGACATCGACGCCGTGTCCCATGCCAAGGAACAGGAAATCCTGGGCAAGTGACGGGTAGCCGCGCCGCGCCGGACGACGCGCCTCTACCGGGTGGCAGGGCGGCCGTTCCTCGGCATGTTGCCATCATCATGGACGGCAACGGCCGCTGGGCCGAACGCAAGGGGCTGCCTCGCGTCGCCGGGCACCGCGCCGGTGCCGAGGCCGTGCGCAAGACAATGCGCGCCGCGGCCGATGCGGGCGTCGAAGTTCTCACCCTCTACGCTTTCTCGTCCGAGAATTGGCGGCGGTCGGATGACGAAATCGCCGACCTGACGGGTCTGATGCGCTTCTACCTGGAACGGGAGCTCAAAACTCTGGAGGCGGAGGGTGTCCGCCTTCATCTCATCGGAGAACCGGAAGCTTTCGGGCCGGAATTGGCGGCCAAGCTGCGCCGGGCCGTCGATCGCACAGCGGGCAACCGCCGGCTGACTCTCAATGTCGCGCTCAATTATGGCTCTCGACAGGAGATTGTTAAGGCCGCGCGGTCTGTGGCCATCCGCTGCTGTTCGGGCGATCTATCCCCCGCTGCCATCGACGAGGCTGCAATAGGGCGGGAACTGCAGACCTCCGACCTGCCCGACCTTGACCTGCTCATTCGCACCTCCGGCGAGATGCGCCTGTCGAATTTTCTTTTGTGGCAAGCAGCTTACGCGGAATTGCTGTTCGTCGATCTGATGTGGCCGGATTTCGATGAGGCCGCATTCAACGATGCGCTCTCCACCTTCGCCAAGCGCCAGCGCCGGTTCGGCGGCCGATGAACGACCTCGCCAAGCGCAGTTTCGCCGCCGCTGTCCTCGTCGCGGTGGCCCTGCTCGCCGCGGTCAGGGGCGGCTATTTTTTCGCCGTCCTGGTCGGCGCCGCGGCCTGTGTCATGCTGTATGAATGGCGCCGGATGGTTCGCGGCTCGGATTTCGGCTGGCAGGTCGGCGGATTTCTTTACGCCCTCCTTCCGGCCATTTCGCTGCTTTGGATCCGTGACCGCGCCATCGTCGACGGACATTTCATCGGTCTTGAGCTCCTGGTCTGGGTTTTCATCACGACTTGGGCGGTCGATATCGGCGCCTATTTCGCCGGTCGGGCCATCGGCGGTCCGAAACTGGCGCCGTGGATCAGCCCCAACAAGACCTGGGCCGGCCTCGTCGGTGGAACGGTGTCGTCGGCGCTGCTCGCCGGGGCGTGGACGTGGATGACGGCCTTGCCTGTCGCGCTGTTCGTCCTTGCGCCTTTCTTCGCGATTGCGGCCCAGGGCGGCGATCTGTTCGAAAGCTGGATGAAGCGAAAAGCCGGCGTCAAGGACAGCGGCAGCTGGTTGCCGGGCCATGGGGGGGCGCTCGATCGCCTAGACGGGCTGGTCGTGGTCGCCGTCCTCACCGCCGCAGCGCTTTTCGGCGGTCTCCTGTGACCCGCAAGCGCGTATCGATCCTTGGCGCGACAGGGTCGGTCGGGACATCGACACTCGACCTCGTCGAACGAAATCCCGACAATTTCGAAGTCATCGCCCTGACTGCCGCCCGAAACGTCGACGCCCTTGCTGCGGCGGCCCGGAGAAGCGGCGCCAAAACTGCTGTCATCGACGACGAGGGTCTGCTCCCACGATTGCGGGAAGCGCTGGCGGACACGGACTGCAAGGCGGCGGGGGGCGACAAGCGACGATTGCGGCCGCCGCCGGTGAGGCGGACTGGATCATGGCCGCGATCGTCGGCTGCGCCGGCCTTGAACCGGTGATGGCGGCAGTCGAGGCCGGAAAAACGGTCGGGCTCGCCAACAAGGAAGCGCTTGTTACCGCCGGCAATCTCATGACCGATACCGCCGCTCGTCACGGCGCCACCATCCTTCCGGTCGACAGCGAACATAACGCCATTTTCCAATGTCTTGCCGGCCAGTCCTCGCGCTCCGTATCGCGAATCATCCTGACCGCCAGTGGCGGGCCGTTCCGGTCAAGGTCGAAGGCCGATATGGCGCAAGTAACGCCCGCCCAGGCGGTGGCGCATCCCAACTGGTCGATGGGCGCGAAGATCAGCGTCGATTCCGCGACCATGATGAACAAGGGGCTCGAACTGATCGAGGCCCACCATCTGTTCGGCCTGCCATCGTCGCAGCTCGACGTCGTCGTCCACCCGCAGTCGATCATCCATTCGATGGTTGAATTCGTCGACGGATCGATCCTTGCGCAGCTCGGCAGCGCCGACATGCGCGTACCAATTGCCCACACTCTCGCTTTTCCGGATCGAATGGAAAGTCCGGCGGAGCGGCTGGACTTCGCCGCGATTGGACGGCTCGACTTCGAATCCCCGGATCCCGAACGCTTCCCGGCCCTGCGCCTTGCCCGCGAGGCCCTGGAGGCGGGCGGGTCAGCGCCGGTCGTGCTTAACGCGGCGAATGAAATCGCGGTTGAGGCGTTCCTTGGTGGCCGGCTCGATTTCGTCGGGATTGCGTCGCTTGTAGAAGAGGTTATGGCGCATTCGACCGCGCTTCCGCCCCATTCCATCGCCGATGTTATCGACATCGATCGAGAGGCGAGGCACAGCGCGCGCCACTTGATGAGCGAGCGTGCCGCCTGAAATGCTGAGCCAACCGCCACTGTGGTTCATCGTGATTGCCTTCGTGCTCGCGATTGGTCCGCTCGTTTTCATTCACGAGATGGGTCACTACCTCGTCGCACGATGGTTCGGGATCGGCGCCGAGACATTTTCGATCGGCTTCGGTCGCGAAATTGTCGGCTGGACGGACAAGCGCGGCACGCGCTGGAAGGTCGGTTGGCTTCCCCTCGGCGGCTACGTCAAGTTCGTCGGCGATATGAACGCCGCGAGCCAGCCCGGGAACGACGACGGGCTCGACGAAGCACAGCGTGCGCAGGCCTTCCATTTGAAGCCGGTGTGGCAGCGTTTCCTGGTCGTTCTTGCCGGCCCGATGGCTAACTTCCTGCTCGCCATCGCCATTTTTGCCGCGTTCTTCGCGACATTTGGCATGCCTCGCACCCCTTCCATCGTTAACATGGTCGAACCGGCGAGCGCGGCGGCCAAGGCGGGCCTGCGCCCGGCTGATGAGATCGTCGCCATCAACGGACAGCGAACGACCAGTTTCGAGGACCTGCAACGGATCGTCCTGATCCGCCCGGACGAGCGGGTGCGGATGGACATCGTCCGCGAGGGCCGGCCGCAATCGCTCGATGTGACCATCGGTGCGCGAGAGATCGCGGATGAGTTTGGCCAGAAGTTCAAGGTCGGCGTGCTTGGCGTCGGTCGCCAGGACCGGGTGCTCGAGCGACTGCCGCTGACTGAGATCATCCCGATGTCGGTGGGCTACACCTATCGCTTAACGCGCTCCATGATCGACGGGCTTGGCCAGATTCTCGTCGGAACACGGTCGACAAAGGATTTGGGCGGTCCACTGAAAATGGCGCAGATCGCCGGGCAGCAGGCAACGCTTGGCCCGTTCGAGTTCTTCCAGCTTCTCGCCCTGTTCTCGATTAATCTCGGATTCATCAACCTCTTGCCAGTCCCTATGCTCGATGGCGGCCACCTTGCCTTCTACACGGTCGAGGCGGTGCGGCGGCGGCCATTGAGCGTGAAGGCGCAGGAATGGGCGTTCCGCGGCGGGCTGGCGCTGTTGCTGGCCTTGCTGATGTTCACGACCGTCAACGACCTGGCCTCGTTCGGCATTGCCGATCGGCTAGGGCGCTTGATTGGTTAGGCCGGTTGGGGCAGGGCAGGGCGGTTCAATCGGGCAGCTGAAATGCCAGCAGCCGCATCATTTTAGGGCGGGGACGCGTGACTTCCAGTAGCATGAATACTTCCAAGAGCCTGCGTAGCCTGTTCCTGATGGGAACCATCCTCGGTGGCTTCTCCGCGCCGCTGTACGCTCAAGCCACCGCTCCGGTAGCGACGCCGACGGTGCCGACCGCTCCGGCTGCGCCGATCGCAGCGCCGGCGCAGGGACAGATTCGCTCGATCGCCGTGCGCGGGGCCGAGCGTCTGGAGCCGGAAACCATCCGTTCCTACGCCAACCTCGTCCCGGGCCAGACGTACAACGCCGAAACGCTCGATACCGCGCTCAAGGATTTGTACGCGACCGAGTTGTTCGCGGACGTCGTAATTTCCGGCGCGGACACCGGCGACCTCGTCATCACGGTGCGCGAGAACCCGGTGATCAACCGGATCATCCTTGAGGGCAACAAGAAGATCAAGGAAGACAAGATCACGCCGGAGATCAAGCTCGCGCCGCGGCAGATCTTCACGCGATCCAAGGTCCGCTCCGACGTCGAGCGCATCATCGAACTTTACAAGCGCCAGGGCCGGTTCGCGGCGACCGTCGAGCCGAAGATCGTCACGCTGGACCAGAACCGTGTCGACCTGGTGTTCGAGATCAACGAGGGCGACAAGTCCAAGATCCGCGCCATCAACATCATCGGCAACGAACAGTTCAGCGACGGCCGCCTGCGCAAGGAAATGTACACGAAGCAGGCGGGCGGCGTGCTGGGCCTGTTTAAGTCCAACGACAGCTATGATCCCGACCGCCTTGCGGCCGACCAGCAGAAGCTTCGCGCGTTCTACCTGACGGAAGGGTACGCCGACTTCCGCGTAGTTTCGGCCCTGGCCGAGCTGACCCCGGACCGCCGCGACTTCGTGATCACCTACGTCGTGGAAGAAGGCCCGCGCTACAAGTTTGGCAAGGTCGAGGCGGAGAGCCCGTTGCGGGACTTCGACGATGCTGCGGTGATGCAGGGCATCACGATCAAGGCAGGCGATTGGTTCAACGCCAAGCGCGTCGAAGACACCGTCACCGCGATCACCGAGTTCGCCGGCGCCAAGGGTTATGCCTTTGCCGAGGTCAATCCGAACTATAATCGCAACGCGGAAACGAAGACGATGGATATCGTCATCCGCATTTCGGACACGCCGCGCGTCTATGTCGAGCGGATCGATATCACCGGCAATACCGTGACCCGCGACAAGGTCATCCGCCGCGAGTTTCGCCTTAACGAGGGTGACGCGTTCAATGCCATCCGCGTGAAGCGCAGCCAGGACCGCATCCAGAGCCTTGGCTTCTTCCAGGAAAAGCTTGAGATCAAGCAGACCCAGACCAGCCCTGATCGTGTCGTCCTGGGTCTGGACGTGGAAGAAAAGGCAACCGGCGAACTGCAGCTCTCGGCCGGTTACTCGAGCCTCGAACGCTTCGTGTTCGCGGGATCGATCGCGCAGCGCAATTTCCTCGGTAAGGGTCAGATCGCGCAAGCCGGCGTCAACTGGTCGCGGTATTCGCGGTCGGTAAGCCTTGGATTCACGGAGCCCTACCTGTTGGACCGGCAGGTCCTGCTGGGCGGCGAAATCTATCGCCGCGACTACAATAGCTTCAACTATATCGGCAACGAACGGAACCGCACCTATTCGCAGGTGCAGAACGGCCTCGGCATTCGTACCGGCTTCCCGCTCAACGAATATCTGACGTTCGGTGGCCGCTATAAGCTGGTGCAGGACAAGATTTCTCTGAACAAGACGAATTTTTACAGTGACTTGCCGGATGACGGCACCGATGAGCTGAAGTGCGATCCGGCCAAGGCCGGACAATATCTCTGCGACGAAATCGGCAAGCGCATCACATCGTCGGTGGGCTATTCGCTTGGCTTCGACAACGCCAACGGGATCCGCGCGACCCGTGGCCAACGGTTGCTGCTCAGCCAGGATTTCGCCGGTCTCGGTGGTGACGTCAAATATCTGCGGACGACGGTCGACGGGACCAAGTACAAGGCGCTGCCCAAGGGGTTCGTGGCATCGCTGCACCTTGAGGGTGGTTACATCCACGCGATCGGCGAGAATCGTTATCCGGGCCGCGATCCAATTCGTATCACGGATCGCTTCTTTGGCCCGCAGCTGCGCGGTTTCGACATTCGCGGCATCGGCCCGCGCGTGCGCCGGGTGCGCTACGATAACGACGGGACGCTGCTGTACGACGACTCCACCGTCTCGGACGCCCTGGGCGGTCACGCCTATTACATGGGCCGGCTGGAAGTGGAGTTCCCGACGAGCGCCGGCATGCGCAGCCTCGGTCTTCGCCCGTCGGCTTACGTAGACGCCGGTTCGCTCTGGAAGCTGAAGTCGCCCGACCTTTCCGATTTCGGGGCGACCTGTACGCTTCGCGACACGAACGGCGCCGTCACCGACCAGGTTGTCGTCACGCCGGGAACCGCCTGCGCGACCGGGTACACCCGGACCAACGGCTACAAGGAATTCTTCCTTGGAAACTCGGCCAAGCCGCGTGTTTCGGTCGGCGTGGGTGTGAACTGGACGTCACCGTTCGGGCCGCTTCGCATCGACATCGCCCGCGCGCTGATGAAGCAAGAGGGCGACGACACCAAATTCTTCTCATTCAACGTAGGAACTCAATTCTGATGAAAAAGAACCTTCTTCCGGTTGTTGCGCTGGCGGCTGTTGCCCTGCCGCAGGTCGCGTCGGCCCAGGCGATTGCCCCGGCCGTCGTTGCCGTGGCCGACCTCCAGCGCGCGTCGTCGCAGTGCAACGCGTGCAAGACCGCGCTCAACGCCTTGGAGTCGCAGGTCAACGGCTTGAAGTCGCTGCAGACCTCGCTCGAGACCCCGCTTCGCACCGAAGCCACCGCGATCCAGACCGCGATTAACGGCCTTGCCGGTAAGCAGCCCGATGCCGCGCTTACCGCCCGCATCCAGGCCTTCGAAAAGAAGCAGCAAGATGCCCAGCGTCAGCTCGCCACCCGCCAGCAGACTTTCGAGCGCAACCGTGCATACGTTCTGCAGCAGATTGGCCAGAAGCTGGACCCGTCGCTGGCATCGGTCATGCAGAAGCGCGGTGCTACCGTCATCCTCGACAGCGGCAACGTCGCGAAATATTCGCCGGCCGTCGATGTCACGGCCGATGTGATCGCGGCGCTCAACGTCAACATCAAGACGCTCAGCACCACCGCTCCGGCGCAGCCAGCCCCGCAGGGCCGGTGACCGACGAAACGCAAGCGGCTTCCATCGGCCCGCTGGATGTCCGGCGGGTGATGGAGGCACTGCCCCATCGTTATCCGATGCTCCTGGTCGACCGGGTCGAAGAGATCCGCGTCGACCAGTCGATCCGCGCGGTCAAGGCGGTCAGCATGAACGAAGGCTTCTTCCAGGGACATTTTCCCGGACGCCCGATCATGCCAGGCGTCCTGATCGTCGAGGCGCTGGCGCAAGCCGCGGGTGTCCTCGCAGTCGAAAGTCTCGGCCTCGCGGGCTCCGGGAAGCTGGTCTATTTCATGGCCATTGAGGGAGCGAAGTTCCGTTCCCCGGTCGAGCCCGGCTGCCTGCTTCAACTCGACGTCGAATTCGTCCAGAAGCGCGCCACCGTATGCAAGTTCATCGGTCGGGCGTCGGTCGGCGGTAAGCTTGCCGCCGAGGCGAGCTTCACGGCGATGATCGCCGACCCTCCGGCGGCCTGACCTCCCAGCCTCCCCGTTCGTCCGGCTGAACCCGGAAGATGGCTCCGAAGCGCGGATGATCCTGGATGAGACTGGCGGCGGCGTCGGCCTGGATTGCTCCGTCACTCACTAGGACCGCTCGATCGAATCGGGGCAGCAGGCTGAGGTCGTGCAGTGCGCACAGGACGCAGCCTCCTTCCTCCGCGCGCTCGCGCATCGCGCCGAGAAACTGCAGCACCCAATAGGGGTCCAGGTTCGACAATGGCTCGTCGAGCAGCAGGACGAGTGGCGCCCCGGCAACCGCCCGAGCCATGAGGACGCGCGATCGTTCGCCTGTCGAAAGGCGGGTAACCGGTCGGTCAGCCAGTGGCCCGAGCTCGAACCGTTCGAACAATTCACCGAGACGCTCGGCTGAAATCGGTCCGGTGCCGAGCGCAATGGCGTCGGCGACGGGTATCTCCCATCCGATTTCTCGCGAGGAGGACATGAAACCCAGAAGGCGCGACCGGCGCGAGCCGACTGCCGTCAATCGCTCACCCGCAATCCGCACGCTCCCGGATGCCTCTTCGGCTCCGGCGATGGCCCGGAGAAGACTGGTCTTGCCGCCACCGTTCGGGCCGATCAAAGCGACCATCTCGCCCGCATTTAGCGTCAGCGAACTCGCCTGGAGGCGGCCTGGGATCGAAACTCCTGACGCGTTGAGCAATGCCGTCATGACGTCACGCTCCGCCGTGCACGGATCACCATCCAGAAGAACAGCGGACTGCCGAACAGCGCGGTAAGCACACCGATCGGCAATGTCCGGTTCAGCGGCAGGAGCCGCACCGCCATGTCGGCCAGCAGAAGGAGCAGGGCACCCAATGCAGCAGCCGGCGCCAGCGCCCGCCCAGGGTGCCCGCGCACCACTCGTCGGGCGATCACGGGCGCAGCGAGGCCGACGAACCCGATGGCACCGCACACGGAAACGCAAGCGCCGACGGCGATCGAACTGGCGACGATGGTTTCGGTGGCAAGGCGCTTGGGGCGGACGCCGAGCGAGGAGGCAACGTCATCGCCAAGCGCGAGCAGGTCGAGCGCGTTCGACCGGCCAAGCAACCATGCAGAGGCGATCAAGGCTGGTATCAGGGCAGCAGCGGCTTGCCCCAGGCTGCGATCCGCGAAGCCGCCCATCAGCCAGTCGAACGCGTCGTAAAAGGCAAACGGGGAAGGCGCGAGAGCAAGTGCAAGGCTCGTCGCAGCGCCGAGCGCCAGCGAAAGCGCGACACCACCGAGCAACAACGTGGTCTGGTCCCCGTTACGGCCGGCGATCAGCAAAAGCAGCGCGAGCGTCATCAGCGCGCCAGTCGTCCCGAGCAAGGCGAGCAGTATCGGATCGGTAATAGCCAGCCAGTAGGTGCCCAGCACCGCGGCCAGTACAGCGCCGCTCGACGCGCCGCTGATGTCGGGCGAGGCGAGGGGGTTGGCGAACACCGTCTGCAGCGCGGCCCCTGTAAGGCCAAGCGTCGCGCCATAGCCGATAACGAGCAACGTCCGCGGAAGGCGCAATTCGACCAGCAGCAACGAGGCCAGGCTGGGATCGGCTTGCAGAATGTCGACCGGCAAGAGGAGGTGCAACGCTGCGAGCGTCATCAGGCAAAGAATTAGCGCCGCTCTCATCGCTGTCGCCCCAATCGCTCGATCTCATCGAGCATCAGGGGTCCGGCGCAGGTCCAGCGACGGCCATCCGCGATCAGCTTTCGCGACGGCGCGCGAGCAACGATTGGATGTGACAGCCAACGCTGGCCGATCGACGCCTGGCCGGGTCGATAGCGCGACAAGAGGAGGACCGGAGGCGGGCGAAGGGCCAAATCCTCCAGGGTCAGGCGCGCACCGGGGAGCGATCGTTGGCGAAGGCCGGCCAATGCCATCCACTGCCCGGGTAACGATGACGGTGACAGGCTCAACCCACCGCCGGAAACAAAAATTGCCTCCCGCGCGGAAGTCGGACGCTTCAGGCTCGTCAGGCGGCGGTCGAAGGTGTTGGCCCGATCCGGGTTTCCGAGCAAAGTCGCGACCTTGCGGAAGTTTTTTGCAACATCGTCGACACTGGCAGGATACGGCAGGGTCAGCGTCTGCATCCCCAGCCGGGCGCCCAGCAGCCGCGTGGACTTGGCGCCACCGCTGCCGGTCGAGATCAAGAGGGTGGGACGTTTCTTGAGCAGGCTTTCGATCGATCCGTCGTTCGCGGGATAGCGCCGCGCCATGCCAGCCAGCACCGAATCGCGGGGATCGCGGCCGATCTTGCTCACGCTCACGATCTGATCGGGGCGCCCGGCCAGCAGGAGATATTCGTCCGCGCAAAGGTCGAGAGACGCGACCCGGAGTGCGGCACTAGCGGCGAGGGCTGACGCGGAGACCGACATGAACACTCCTTCCCTCGGTTCGATAGCCGATCGCGTCGACATAGCGCGCATCGAGCAGGTTGGCGGTTCGCAGCGTCAGCTCCAGGCTGTTCGTCAGGCGATAAGCCAGGCGGGCGTTCACCAATGCATAGCCGGAAAGGGTCAATCGCTTTGCGGGGAACTGGTCAAAGTCGGTATCGATCCGCTTCCCAACGGCCGAGAGGGACGTCCCGAAGCCGAGCCGTCCGCGTCCGCCATCCACGAACAGACTACCGCTGTGCCGGGGCGGCGCTGCTCTCGAACCTGTCCGGTCGAGACGTCGGGCTCGCTGGCGTCGAGCCAGGCGTAGCTCCCGCCGAGCGACAACCATTCCAGCGGACGATAACGCCATTCCGCCTCGATCCCGCGCCGACGGCTTCGACCGTCGGCATTAGCCGTGGAGGACAGGAAGGTGCCGGGGTCGTAGGTACCGACAATCTCGTTCGAGAGGCGCTGGCGGTAGGCGGTCAGCGCCATGCTCGCGGCCTTGCTGCGATAGCGGAGCGACAGTTCCCCACCACGAGAACGTTCCGGACGGAGCGACGGATTGCCGACAAAGCTGCCAGGAAAGAAGCCGTAGAGATCGAAGAAGCTGGGCTGGGCGATGCCTTCGCCGTAAGTCGCCGCTGCTTCGATGCCCTCGGCGAGCGGGGCCACGACCGAGCCGCGCAACGTCGTCGCGTCCTTGAACCGATCGAATCGATCATGACGAATTGCAAGATCAGCCCGCAACACGTTGAAATCGGACTTCCATTCCAGGGTGGCGGAGCCTCGCGATCGGCGCCGCCGCTGGTCGGTCGCGCCGAAATAGGCCTCGTCCGACGCCCGAAACCGCTCTCCCTCCGCGTCCAGCGCCAGCACCAGGCGATGCCGGTCGATGACGACCCCGCCTTCAAGCCCCGCGGTGCGCCGGGTGGCGCTGGTGCGATTGACCGGTGAATCGTCGAGGAAATTGCGATTGGACGAGCCGAGCAGGCTAGCCGACGCCACCACATAGAAACGCTCGCGGTCTCCGGCTTCCGCGAACAGCCGTCCCGCCCGAAGCCGGTTGCGGCTTTCGTCGAGCGTATCGGCGTGGAGATAAGTGAAGGGCGAGTAGCCGTCGTACTCGCTGCGCCCGCTCAGCATGAAGCCCGACCCGCCGACCCTCACCGATGGCGACAATCGCCACGCAGCGGACAGCAGGCCGCCTAGGTTGCGATAGCCGTCACGGTCGCCGGTGCCGTCGAAGGCATCGATGCCGCGGGCGCCTTGCGCAGCGACCCCGAACGACAGGAAGCGATCGCCGCTGCCGAGATTTCCCCGTCCAGCGGCACGGCGAAAGCCGAAGCTCCCCGCCTCGGCCATCACTTGTGGCGCGGCATCGGGTCCTACTCCCTCGACTGCGACCACGCCGCCAATCGCTTCCGACCCCCACAGCGCCGACTGCGGGCCCCGCACAATCTCCATACGCCCTGTGAGGTCAGCGTTGAGCAGTTCGAACCGCGGCTCGTTTGCTGCCGCCGGGTCGTTGGCGCGAATGCCATCGATGAACAGCAGCGTGTGGTTGGCTTCCGCCCGCGAATGCGCACCTGGGTGAGCGAACCGGCCGGGCCGCCGGTGGCGACGCTGACCGACGGCGCCAACCGCAGGAGGTCGACCGCTAGTGGCGGGGCAAGGCGTTCGACTAGCGTTGCATCGATAATTGTCACGCTCGCCGGCGTTTCATTGGCGTCCTCCGGCGTGCGGGCGGCGGTGATGACGATTTCGGGTGGGGTGTCGGCAATTAACATAGTCTTGTCCTCCATGACGTGTCGTCACGGAGGGAAGGTGAAGCCGTCCCACGCCCCGCGGCTGGACCCGGCCGGGAAGCGGACGACGGATCGGGCGGGTATCTGACTTCGCCTGGCCGAACGGCCTTGGCTTACAGTTGCGGGCACAGTGCCGGATGTTCGCCGGCTTCCCCCTTCGCCGGGCCCATTACGAGCCCGGAACCACGATCGTGAGGCCGCCCTTCGTTCGGCCGGCCATGCCTTGTCAAGCGGGCCACTGTCGGCTAGGGGCGCCGCTCACCTTTTCCGGCTGGTCGGAAACCAGCCAAATCGAGGAATTGCATCATGAAGAGCGGGACTCACCCGGACTATCACTTCATCACCGTCCAGATGACCGACGGCACGACCTACCAGACCCGCTCGACGTGGGGCAAGGAAGGCGACACGCTGCAGCTCGAAATCGACCCGAAGGCGCATCCGGCGTGGACCGGCGGCCGCGGCCAGATGCTCGACGCGGGCGGTCAGGTCGCGCGCTTCAACAAGCGCTTCGGCGGCCTCTCCCTCGGCAAGAAGTAAGCTGGGCGGCGTCGGCATGGCCGGCGCGGCTCGACCAAAACACCGCTCCGCTCCCACGTTGGAAACGGAGCGGTTGATCTTGCGCGAATTTCGCCGCGAGGATCTCGACGCCCAGCATGCCATCGTCGGCGACGCTGCCGTGATGAACCAGGTTGGCGTCCCCGCGCTCGGCCGTGAAGAAGCGTGGCGCCGCGCCGCCTCGTCGGTCGGCATGTGGCCGCTGATGGGCTTCGGCGGCTGGGTCGTCCTGCGCAAGGCCGACAACCGCCAAGTCGGCATCGTCACGCTGTTCACCGCCTGGCGCGATTTGGAGCCGGAATTCGGCGACGCGCCAGAGATGGGCTGGATTTTCGCCACCGACGTCCACGGTCAGGGATAGCGGGGGAGGCGTGCCGCGCCGTCCTCGACTGGGCCGATGCGGAGCTCGACCCGACGCCGATCTGGGCAATCATCTCGCCCGAAAATAGTCCGTCACGCGCACTTGCCGCCCGCCTCGGTTTCACTGAGATTGGAGAGAGTCCCTATAACGGCGAACCGATCGTCGTCCTTCGACGCGATCCCAAAGCCTAGAAGGCCGAAATCCCGGTGATGGCCCGGCCCAGGATCAGGGCATGGACGTCATGGGTGCCTTCATAGGTGTTGACCGTTTCCAGGTTCGACGCGTGCCGCATGACATGGAATTCGGCGCTGATGCCGTTGCCGCCGTGCATGTCGCGGGCCGTACGCGCAATCTCCAGCGCTTTCCCGCAGTTGTTGCGCTTGATCATGCTGATCGCCTCCGGAACCAGCACGCCCTCGTCGAGCCGCCGCCCGACCCGCAAGGCCGCCTGCAGGCCGAGCGTTATGTCGGTCAGCATGTTAGCCAGTTTCAGCTGCACCAGCTGGTTCGACGCCAGCGGGCGCCCGAACTGCTTGCGGTCGAGCGTGTACTGGCGCGCCGCGGCGTAGCAAAATTCCGCCGCGCCCATCGGGCCCCAACTGATCCCAAAGCGGGCGCGGTTGAGGCAGCCGAACGGACCCTTGAGACCCTCGACGTTCGGCAGCAATGCATCCTCGCCGACTTCGACGCCGTCCATGACGATCTCGCCAGTGATGGAGGCACGAAGCGACAGCTTGCCCTCGATCTTGGGCGCGCTCAGGCCCTTCATGCCTTTTTCCAGGATGAATCCGCGGATCTTGCCGCCGTGGGCCTCGCTCTTCGCCCACACCACGAAAACGTCGGCGATTGGCGAATTGGTAATCCACATCTTGCTGCCGTGGAGGCGGTAGCCGCCCTCGATCTTCTCGGCGCGCGTCCGCATCCCGCCGGGGTCCGATCCCGCATCCGGCTCCGTCAGCCCGAAGCAGCCGACGATTTCGCCGGTGGCGAGGTCCGGGAGGTACTTCTTGCGCTGTTCTTCCGATCCATATTCGTAGATCGGGAACATCACGAGCGAGCTTTGCACCGAGCAGGCCGAACGATAGCCCGAATCCACCCGTTCGATTGCCCGCGCGATCAGGCCGTAGGCGGTGTAGCCAAGGCCGGCCCCGCCATATTCGACCGGAATGGTCGCTCCGATCAGGCCCAGCTGGCCCATTTCGCGCATGATCTCGCGATCGAAATTCTCGTTCAGGAACGCCTCGGTCACCCGCGGCAGCAGATTGTCCTGCGCGTAGCCCTCGGCCGTATCGCGGACCAGCCTCTCTTCCTCGGTCAGCTGGTGCTCAAGGTCGAACGGATCGGCCCAGTCGAACGGAAGAATGGTGGTCTCGGCCACGAGAATGCTCCGGGAAATGATAAGGTCGCGCGCGCTTTAGCGGGGAAGGGGATTGGCGCTAGAGAGGTGGCGGAGAGAGTGGGATTCGAACCCACGGTGAGCTTGCACCCACGGCGGTTTTCAAGACCGCTGCCTTAAACCACTCGGCCATCTCTCCTTCATGTGCAGCCGCTATCCAAGGCGGATGGATCGTGCAAGGCGCGAGATGAACGAAGGTGGGCGGATCGCGCCCGAGCGGCTAGCGTGGGCCGCGACAGGGAGGTTCGTAGTGCGTCAATGGTGGGTCGTCGGGGCGTTGATGGTCAGTGGGTCGGTCGCGGCGCAGCGAACCGATCCGCTTGCGCCGTTGCCGGACTCCGCCCGCCGTGCCGTGAACGCAACGCAGCCTGCCCGGCCGCCGATCGTGTTCACGCCGGCGCCGGCAGCCGTGCGAACCGGCTTCGAGGCCTACAAGGATCGTCTTGCCGCGCGGGCCCGCCGCGAAGGCGTGCGGGAAGCGACCATCCAGTCAACCGTCCCGACCCTTCAGCAGAACCCGCGCGTCATCACGCTTGATCGTGGCCAGCCGG
This sequence comes from Sphingomonas rhizophila, assembly GCF_014396585.1. Taxonomy (GTDB): domain Bacteria; phylum Pseudomonadota; class Alphaproteobacteria; order Sphingomonadales; family Sphingomonadaceae; genus Sphingomicrobium; species Sphingomicrobium rhizophilum. The sequence goes on along the minus strand of NZ_CP060717.1, from coordinate 1,033,583 downwards.
GACAAATCAACAATCCCAATTACATCCCGCCTTTTGCTCCCTACAGACGGGAACATGTCACTGCCTCACTTATCAGCCGTGGCCAGACAAGATACGCGGACAATGCTGTCTTCCTGAGGGGCATCGAGCAGCGGTTTGGCGTCGAAGCCTCGGTGCTGATGGCAATCTACGGCCATGAAACGAGCTATGGCAGCATCACCGGTAGTTTCGACCTGCTGAATGCCCTTTCGACACTGGCCTATGAGGGCCGCCGCCGTGAGCTGTTCGAAAGCGAGTTCGTCGCTGCACTGAAATTGCTTGATCGCGGAACGCCGAGGTCGCGGCTCAAGGGCAGTTGGGCCGGCGCGACCGGCTACCCGCAGTTCATGCCGACGGCCGTGCTTCGGCTCGCCGCGGACGGCGATGGCGATGGTATCGCCAACATCTGGTCCAATGAGGCTGATGGTCTGGCGTCGATCGCCGCCTACCTTCGCGAAGCGGGCTGGAAACGCGGGGTCCATTGGGGAATCCCTGTGCGCGTACCTGCGACCCTCAACCGGGCAGCCATTGCCAATCACCTTACGGCGCCGCGATGCCCGCGAGTCTATGCTCGCCACAGCCAATGGAAGAGCCTTACCGAGTGGCGGGCCCTGGGGATTGCTCCGCTGGGCACCACCAGCGGGATTTCGGAGCAGGAGCAGCTCAGCCTGATTGAACCCGATGGGCCGAACGACACCGCCTACCTGTTGTCGACCAATTACAGGACAATCCTCGACTATAATTGCTCGAATTTCTACGCACTGTCCGTGGGATTGCTCGCCGACCGGATCGTGGGTCGCTGAACCCCCTCGCGTGCCGCGGCGGGTGGCGGTAGAGAGGCGAACGAAACCCGTATCGGAGTAATGCCAGCCTCATGAACCGCGTCGTCCTGCTCGCTTCCGCCGCCGTCCTGTCCCTGACCGCCGGTGCCGCCGCTGCGCCGCCACCTTATGATACATCGGCACCGATCGCCTATCTGGTCGATTTGTCATCGGGCGCAGTTTTGCTGTCCAAGGACGCCGACCGGCGCATTCCGCCGGCGTCGATGGCGAAAATGATGACGACCGAGGTCGCCTTCGAGCTGATCGACAAGGGCCAGTTGCCGCTCAACAAGATGTGCACGGTCAAGCCGGAGACCTGGCAAAAGTGGCACGGTCCGCAGGCCGGTTCGACCATGTTCCTCAGCCCGAACGAACAGGTCAGCGTCGAAAATCTGCTCCACGGCATTGTCACCTTGTCCGGCAACGATGCGTCGGTGGTGCTGGCGGAGTGCATCGCCGGCACCGAGGAGGCGTTCGCCAACCAGATGAACGCGCTCGGCAAGGAATTGGGTCTCACCAATTCCCAGTTCGGTAACAGCAACGGCTGGCCAGACGAAGGCCGCACCTACGTAACTGCCAAGGACCTCGCGACCCTGGCGCGCGCATCCATCGAGCGCCATCCCAAGCTGTACAAGCAATTTTACGGACAGCCGAGCTTCACTTGGGGCAAGACGCTGGGATCCGGGCAAAACATTACCCAGGCCAATCGCAATCCGATCCTGGGCGCCGTGACCGGGGCCGACGGCCTCAAGACCGGTCATACCGAGGAGGCCGGTTACGGCTTCACCGGCTCCGCCGAGCAGGGCGGCCGCCGCCTGGTGATGGTCGTCGCCGGACTCGACAGCTTCAACCAGCGTATCGTCGAGTCGCGCCGCCTGATGGATTGGGGCTTCAAGGCCTGGTCGACCGTGCCCCTCTACAAGGCGGGTGCAGAGGTGGGGACGGCAAAGGTCCAACTCGGCAGCGACTCTGAAGTGAAGTTGGTTGCTCCCCGTGACCTGGCGGTAACTGTCCCGGTGGGGCTCCGCGCCAAGTCGATGATGAAGATACGCTATCAGGGCCCGGTCAAGGCTCCGATCGCCAAGGGTCAGCAGATTGCGCAGTTGATCGTGACCACGCCTGACACCGGCGAGCAGGTGATGCCCCTCGTGGCGGCGGAGGCCGTTCCGGAAGCCGGCTTCTTCGGCCGGGTGTGGACTGGCCTCAAGCAATTGCTGGGCATGGCCTGACTTGGCCCGCGGTCGCTTCATCAGCCTTGAGGGAGGCGAGGGGGTCGGCAAATCGACCCAGGTCGCCGCGCTCGCCGCTGCGCTGGAAGGGCGCGGGCTCAAGGTGTTGGTGTCGCGTGAACCGGGCGGAAGTCCGGGGGCGGAGGCGATTCGCAAATTGCTGCTCGAAGGCGAGGAAGGCCGCTGGAGCCCACGGGCGGAAGCGTTGCTGTTCGCTGCCGCCCGTGCAGATCATTGCGAAAAGACGATCCAACCGGCGCTGGCGGCCGGTACGTGGGTGCTTACCGACCGCTTCCTCGACAGCAGCCTTGCCTATCAAGGCGAGGCAGCGGCGTTGGGCATCGAGGCGGTTCGCGATCTCCACCGCTTCGGCAGCCTCGACTTCGTCCCGGATCGGACCCTGGTACTGCAATTGCCCGAGGCGGAAGCGGGAGCGCGGGCGCGGAGCCGCGATGGCCATGCCGGCGATCGTATCGGTTCGCGGCCGCCGTCCTATCACGCTGCGGTGGACGCAGGGTTCCGGGCGATGGCGGCAAAGGAGCCGAACCGGGTCAAGCTGATCGATGCCAGTGGCAACCCTGCCACGGTCACCGCCCGGCTGCTCTACGCCTTGGGCGACCTGTTGCCGTGATCCTCGGCCAGGACCGCGCGGTCGATCAATTCCTGGCCGCCTGGCAAAAGCGGCGGCTGCATCACGCCTGGCTGCTGGCCGGACCGCGAGGGGTCGGTAAAGCGACTTTTTCGAGAGCGGCGGCGTCGCGGGTCCTTGCCGATGCGGCCGGGCCGGTGCGCGGCGACGGGCTCAGCGTTCCCGACGATCATTCGGTCATGCGGTTGATCGCGGCCGGCAGCCATCCCGACTTCCGCTTCGTCGAGCGGCTCGAACGGCCGACCGGCGGTCTGGCGCGTAACATCAGCGTCGCGCAAATCCGCGGTCTTGGTGACATGCTGGCCGTCACCCCGTCGATCAGTCCATGGCGCGCGATCGTGATCGACGCCGCGGACGATCTGGAGGCGTCAGCAGCCAATGCCCTCCTCAAGATGCTCGAGGAGCCTCCGGCAAACACGCTGTTCTTCCTCGTTGCTCACGCGCCGGGCCGGCTGCTTCCGACCATTCGCTCGCGCTGCCGTCGCCTCGACTTTGACACGTTGGGCGACGACGCCATGACGTCACTGCTAAGTCACCAATTTCCGGACAAGAATCCGGCCCAGATCCGCGCGGCCGCTGGGTTGGCCGGAGGCTCCGCCGGACGGGCGCAGCGTGCCGCAACGCTCGACCTTGCCTCGCTCGAGCAAGCGGCGCTGACCATCATGACCGAAGGCGACCCAACCAACGCTCGGCGCTCCGCACTTGCCGGTCAATTGTCCGGAAAGGCCAGCGCCGAGCGCTACGCGGCTTTCCTCGACCTGGTTCCGTCGCTGATCGCGCGTGAGGCCCGCAACTTCGATGCGGCACGCCGGAACCGCGCCATTCACGCTTACGGAAAGGCGCGGGAGACGGCGTCTCTAGCCCCACGATTGACCTTGGATCCGGGAATGACGGTGTTCCACCTTGGCTCCATCCTCGCCGACCTCGCCTTGAAGCGATAGGCGGCGGCGGCTAGGGCGGCGCCTATGGCCGAGCCTTATTATATTTCCACCGCGATCAGCTATCCCAACGGCGAACCCCACATCGGCCATGCCTATGAGGCGATCGCCGCCGACGTCGCCGCCCGCTTCCGCCGGGCCCAGGGACGCGACGTCTATTTCCAGACGGGCACCGACGAGCATGGCCTGAAGATGGCGCAGGCGGCGCGGGGCAAGGGTGTTTCGCCGGCGGACTTGGCCGGGGAAATGTCGTCTAAGTTCAAGGATATGTGTGACGTCCTGGCCGTGTCGTATGACCGCTTCATTCGCACGACGGATCCCGACCATTACGCGGCAAGTTCCGCGATTTGGTCAGCCATGGCAGAACGGGGTGACCTGTACCTCGATCGTTATGAGGGCTGGTATTCGGTCCGCGACGAAGCCTTCTACGACGAGGAAGAACTGATCGACGGCGGGGAAGGGGAGCGCCTCTCGCCCCAAGGCACGCCGGTCGAATGGACGGTCGAGGAAAGCTGGTTCTTTCGCCTGTCGAAGTATCAGCAGCCATTGCTCGACCATTACGCCGCGCACCCGGAGTTCATCCAGCCGTCGAGCCGCCGCAACGAAGTCCTTCGTTTCGTCGAAGGTGGACTGAAGGATCTCAGCGTCTCCCGAACCAGCTTCGACTGGGGCATTCCGGTGCCCGGCAGCCCGGGGCACGTCATGTATGTCTGGCTCGATGCCCTGACCAACTACCTCACCGGCGTCGGATATCCAAACGGCGGCGAGCGGTTCGACCGCTACTGGCCGGCGGACTGCCACCTGATCGGCAAGGATGTGGTTCGATTCCACGCGGTTTACTGGCCGGCATTCCTGATGTCGGCCGGCATCGAGTTGCCCAAACTCGTCTATGGTCACGGCCATTTGCTCGCGCGCGGCGAAAAGATGTCAAAGAGCGTCGGCAACACCGTGGCACCGCTTGAGCTGGTCGAGCGCTATGGTGTCGACCCGCTGCGCTATTACCTCCTCCGCGAGGTCAGCTTCGGCCAGGATGGAAGTGTTGGAGAGGAAGCGCTCGTCACGCGCTGCAACGCCGAACTGGCCAACAGCTTCGGCAATCTGGCCCAACGTTCCTTGTCGATGATTTTCAAGAACTTGGATGGCGTTCTTCCTGACGTTGGGCAGGGTGAGGCGGACGTTGCCTTGCTTGCCCAGGTCGACGCCGCGTGCGCGGCGCTGTCGTCCGAGTTCGAACAGCTCGCCTTCGCGGCCGGGCTCGAGGCCTGGATGACGGCGGTCTTCGCCTGCAACCAGTATGTCGACGCGCAGGCGCCGTGGACGCTCAAGAAGACCGACCCCGCACGGATGGCTGCGGTCCTCGGCACGATCGTCGCCGCCGTCGACCGCCTGGCTGAAGCTGTCGAGCCGGTCGTGCCCACGGCAGCCGCAAAGCTCCGCGCGGTCATTGCCGGCGCGCGCTCGGGCGAGCCTTTGACGCAACCCCAACCGGTGTTCCCGCGTCTCGAACTGGCGGAGGCCGCAGCGTGACTTTGATCGATAGTCATTGCCATCTCAATTACGAAGGACTGGTCGAGCGACAGGGTGAGGTGCTGGATGCTGCGCGGGCGCGCGGTGTTGCGGGCTTCCTCAACATCTCCACCCGTCAACGCGAATGGGTCGACATCATCGCCACCGCAGAGCGCAACGCCGATGTTTGGGCGACGGTCGGGGTGCATCCACACGAGGCCGATGCCCATCCGGATCTTGGTGCCGCTGCGCTGATCGACGCTGCCGCCCATCCGAAGGTCGTGGCGATCGGGGAATGCGGTCTCGACTATTACTATGACAAGTCCGACCGCGCGGCCCAGCTTGAGCGCTTCCAGGCCCATATCGAGGCAGCGCGTGCGACGGGCCTGCCGCTGGTCGTCCATACCCGCGACGCAGAAGACGACACTGCCGACATCCTCGCCCGCGAGGTCGGCAGAGGCGAGGTGAGGGGGTCTTGCACTGCTTCACCGGCAGCGCGGACCTTGCCAGAACTGCGCTCGATCTCGGATTCTTTATCTCGATATCCGGAATTGTGACGTTCAAGAACGCCCGGGACCTGCAGGACACCGCGAGAACGATACCGTCGGAAAAACTGCTCGTCGAAACGGATTCCCCGTTTCTTGCGCCCGTCCCGCACAGGGGAAAGACCTGCGAGCCCGCGTTCGTGGCCGACACGGCCGCCTTCGTCGCGGAGCTGCGCGGGGAAAGTCCGGAACAGATCGCCAGAACAACGACCGCTAATTTCTTTCAATTGTTCGACAAAGCGGCGGCGTGAAAGTCCGCATTCTCGGGTGCGGGACGTCGTCGGGCGTTCCCCGCATCGGGAACGATTGGGGCGTTTGTGATGCCGCGGACCCGCGCAATCGTCGGTCGCGGTCGTCTATCTTGGTCGAAAGCGGCGGCGAAGCGGCACTGATCGACTGCGGTCCTGATATTCGGGAGCAGATGAACGCCGCAGACAGGCCATCTGTCGACAGGGTCATCATCACCCATGATCACGCCGATCATTGCCACGGCATCGACGATCTGCGCCAGGTCGCCCAAGCCCTCGGGAAACCGGTGCCGCTCTATGCCCGGGCCGACGTTCTCGGGCGGCTCGAGCAACGCTTCGGCTACATTTTCCGCGGCACACCCCTCTACCCGGCGGTGGTTGAGGGCAGGGCGGCCGGCGAGCTTTCCCATCTCGGACGGGCGTCGCTCCGCTTGGTCGATCAGCCTCACGGGGGGATCACTTCGCTCGGCATCCGACTGGACGAGGGCACGAAGTCCCTGGTTTATGCCATCGACTTCCATGACTTAACCGATGACATGGCCACCCTGTATGAAGGCGCAGACCATTGGATTTGCGATTGCCTCCGCCGCCGTCCGCATCCCACTCACGCGCATTTGGACGCGGTGCTGGGATGGGCTCGGGAGTTGAAAGTCGGTGCTTTGTGGCTAACTCATCTCGATAACAGCATGGATTATGCGACCTTGCGTAATGAGTTGCCGGACTGGGCCGCGCCGGCGTTCGACGGCATGGAGATTGGCTGGTGACCAACGATGTGATGCTCGGCAGCCTGTACCTCCTCATGGCGATGATGCTGGTGCTCGGCGCGCTCATCAATCGCCGCGAGCCGATCGCCAAGCTGTTCACGATGCTGTTGGCGTGGGTCGCTATCTTTGGGGCCGGCTTCGTCATTTTCAGCTTTCGCGATGACCTGGCATACGTCGGCGAACGATTGAGAGCCGAGGCCACCGGCGCACCCCTAGTCGATGACGAGGGCGGTGCGGTCCGGATCCCGATGGCGATTGACGGCCATTTCTGGCTGCAAGGCTCCGTCAACGGCATTCCGGCGCGCTTCCTGGTCGATAGCGGAGCGACGATGACGACGATCGATCGCCAGACGGCGCAGCGTGCCAAGGTCTCGGTGGGTGCCGCGGACCAGATGGTCCGGACCGGGAACGGCATCATCAAGGTATCGTCCGGCCGTGCGGACGAACTGCGGATCGCCTCGATCGAACGCCGCAACGTCGGCCTGCACATCGCTGAAACGGACGACATGAACGTCCTCGGCATGAATTACCTGTCGTCGTTAAAGCGTTGGGGTGTCGAGGGGAGATGGCTTGTTCTGGAGCCGTGATCCGTCGATGTTCGCCTAATTACTTTACATAATGCATATTATCAGACTTATGGATCGGAGCGGACAAGCTTGGAAAAACCAGCCCCCTCAAAGGCTTGCGATATTCGGACGCAGGATCAAAGCGAGGCGCTGCAACGTCTGGTCGCGATCATGGCGCGGCTGCGCGATCGGGAACGTGGCTGCGACTGGGATCGCGTGCAGACCTTCGCCACCATTGCCCCTTACACGATCGAGGAAGCCTATGAGGTCGCCGAGGCGATCCATAACAACGACCTCAATGCTTTGGAGGACGAACTTGGCGATCTCCAGCTTCAGGTCGTGTTCCATGCCCGCATGGCGGAAGAAGTCGGCGCGTTCGACCTGACCGATGTCCTGTCCCGCATTTCGGACAAGCTGGAACGCCGCCACCCGCACCTCTTCGGCGACGCCGATGCCAGTCCGGGCTGGGAAGCTTTGAAGGCCGACGAACGCGCCGCGTACAGCGACCAGAGCGCGCTTGCCGGGATCGCCTCCGCCCTTCCGGCCCTGGAACGAGCCGTGAAGCTGCAAAAGCGCGCGGCTCGAACCGGCTTCGACTGGCCGACCATCGAGGGTCCCAAGGCCAAGATCGTGGAGGAACTAGGCGAGATCGAACAGGCCTCACCCGACGAACTTGAAGAAGAAGCCGGCGACCTGCTCTTCGCCGTCGCCAACTTCGTACGTCATCTGAAGATTAATCCCGAAGAGGCTTTGCGCAAGGCAAATCGTAAGTTTGAACGGCGCTTTCGAACGATCGAATGCGCCCCGGGCTTTGCCGAGATGACGTTGGACGAAAAGGAAGAGTTGTGGGTTGCCTGCAAGCAGGCTCAGAGCGCCTCGTAGCGAGCCCAATTGGCCGGGCTGAGACGAACCGATAGCTGAAGCTGGTCGCCATCAGCCTCCTGGCGCACCACTTGGCCCCGCGCGTGAAGCCAGGCAAGGCGTGCACCGTCGCTGGCTGGAAGCCGCACATCCCGGACCTCGTCGCCGGCATTGAGACGCGCAGCGATGGTGCTTCGCAGTTCCTCCATGCCAAGACCGGTCAAGGCCGAGATGGTGACCACGTCATCGCGCCGCGCTGCCTCGTTAAGCAGTGCCTCGCGATCGTCGCCGGCAAGCAAATCGATCTTGTTCCAGACTTCCAGGCGCGGCGGACTCCCCGGTTCGTCGAGGCCGAGGCTTTGGAGGACGTCGGCTACGTCCGCCGCCTGTGCTTCGCTGTCGGGATGCGCGATGTCGCGAACATGGAGGATGAGGTCGGCCGAGGCGACTTCCTCCAGCGTTGCGCGAAACGCCGCAATCAGCTGCGTCGGCAGGTCTGACACGAACCCGACGGTGTCCGACAGGATCGCCTTGTCGAACCCCGGCAACCGGATCTCGCGCATGGTCGGGTCAAGCGTCGCGAACAAAAGGTCTTCGGCCATCACCGAGGCGCTCGTCATTCGATTGAAAAGCGTCGATTTGCCGGCGTTGGTGTATCCGACAAGAGCAATCACCGGCCACGGCGCACGCTGTCTCCGATCCCGATGCAGCGTGCGCGTCCGCTTCACCTGATCCAGGTCCCGGCGGATCTTCGCCATCCGGTCGCGGATGAGCCGGCGGTCGGCCTCAATCTGCGTTTCGCCGGGTCCGCCGAGGAAGCCGAAGCCGCCGCGCTGCCGCTCAAGGTGGGTCCAGCTCCGGACCAGGCGCCCGGCCTGGTAATCCAGGTGCGCAAGCTCGACCTGCATCCGGCCTTCGGCGGTCGCGGCGCGCTCGCCGAAAATCTCGAGGATCAGTCCGGTGCGGTCGATGACCTTGCACTTGGTCATTTCCTCCAGCGTCTTCTGCTGGACCGGGGTCAGGCCGGCATCGACGATCAACAACTTGGCCTCGTGCGCGGCCGCGGACTCGGCAATCTCTTCCGCCTGTCCCTTCCCGAACAAGCTGGCCGGACGCACCGCGCGGACGCGGAAAGCGCGCTGTGCCACGACGTCGATGCCAATCGCCTCGGCCAGGCCCGCGGCCTCCTCTAGTCGCGCATCGACGGAGCGCAGCTCTTTCCCGCCGCTGATGTCGGGCAGGACGATTAGCGCCCTCTCCCCGCGGGTTACGCCGTCTTCGTCACGTCGTTCAAACAGGCTCAGTTGGTTTCTCCGTCATCCTCGCCGCCGCCCAGGTCGAGCGGCTGCGCCGGTTGGATGGTCGAAACAGCATGCTTGTAGACCAGTTGCGACTGTCCCCCGCGGGCGAGCAACAAGGCAAACTGGTCATGCCCGGCAACGTTCCCCTGCAGCATGACGCCATTGATCAGGAACAGCGTCACTGGATCATCAGTCCGCTCCGCGGCGGCCAGGAAAACGTCCTGCAGGGCCGGACGCCCCTTCCCCGATTCCTTCGAGGTCGCTGGGAGTACCGGTGCCGTCGCCGGCATGATCGTCGAGATCGAATGCTTGTAGATCAGCTGCGAATTCCCGTCCCTGCGAAGGAGGATCGAGAACGCGTCGAACCAGGTCAGGATGCCTTGAAGCTTGACGCCCTTCACCAGGAAAACGGTCAAGGGGCCTTCGACCGGCGGCACTCGTTGAGATAAATATCCTGCAAGCTAGGTGCTTTGTCGGCCATCGTTCTGTTTATTCCTCACCTTCGCGCTTGTCGCCAAGGCCGAGCGCCTTGAGCTTCCTGTGCAACGCCGATCGCTCCATCCCGATGAACGAGGCGGTTCGCGAGATGTTGCCGGAGAATCGGCGGATCTGGATCTTCAGATATTCGCGCTCGAAGCTCTCGCGCGCTTCACGCAGCGGCGAGCCCATGATGGCCATCGACGTGCTTGGAACGTTGATCGTCCCTTGCGTGTCGAGCACCTCCGACGGCAACAGATCGACTTCGATGCAACCCACCCTGTCGCCCGGTGTCAGGATCATCGTCCGTTCGATGATGTTCCGAAGCTGGCGCACATTGCCCGGCCAGTCATGGGCCTGAAGCGCCGCCATTGCGTCGCTCGACATTTCCGCAGACGGCACCCGCCGCTCAGCCGCGTATCGCGCAAGGAAGTGGTTCACGAGTTCGGGAATATCCTCGCGCCGTTCGCGCAGCGAGGGAATGCGCACCGGCACGACGTTCAGCCGATAATAGAGGTCTTCGCGGAAGCGTCCGGCGGCGATCTCGTCGGAAAGATTTCGCGACGTCGCCGACAGAACGCGGACATCGACCTTCACGGGCCGCTGGCCGCCCACCCGGGTGTAGCTCTGGTCCGTCAGGACTCTCAGGATCTTGCCCTGAGTCGTCAGCGGCATGTCGGCGATCTCGTCGAGGAACAGGGTTCCGCCATGCGCCTGTTCCAGCAGGCCCGGCCGTGCGACCCCGTCCTGTTCCGACCCGAAGAGTTCTTCCTCGACCCGGTCCGGGCTCATCATTGCCGCCGAGACGACGATGAAGGGCGATCCGGCGCGAGGGCTCCACTGATGGATCATCCGCGCGGCGATTTCCTTGCCAACGCCCGCCGGCCCGGTGATCATCACGCGGCTGCCGGTCGGCGCCACCCGCTTGAGCGTTGCCCTGACCGTGTTGATCGCCACCGACGATCCGGAAAGCGAATCGTCGCTACCGACGGCGGCTCGAAGCTGCGCATTTTCCCGGCGAAGGCGGTCGGTTTCCGTCGCCCGAGCGACAAGGTGGAGCAGCTTGTCGGCCTTGAACGGCTTTTCGATGAAGTCGACCGCGCCCTCCCGGATCGCGGCGACCGCCGTGTCGAGATTGCCGTGGCCGCTGATCATGATCACCGGGAGCGACGGATCGCGATGCTTGACCTGCTCCAGCATTTGCAAGCCGTCCAGCTTGGAGCCCTGAAGCCACACATCGAGCAGTACCAGGCTCGGCCGGCGCTCTTCGATGGCCTCCAGCGCCGTCGTGCTGTCAGCAGCGGTTCGAACCGAATAGCCTTCGTCCTCGAGCACACCCGACACCAGCTCGCGAATGTCGGCCTCGTCGTCGACCACCAGTATTTCAAGCGCCATTACGTCGGCTCCACATCGTTCACATCGTCCGCCGATGGTTCATGACCCTCGGCCTCATCCCCCCTGTCGTCCCCCGCATCTTCCAGTGCCGCCAGTCGCTCGGCGTCGAACGCGATCCGCACGTGCGTCCCGCCGCCTTTCCGGTCGAGGAAAGCGATCTCTCCCAGATGTTCCTCGACGATCTTCTTGACGATGGCCAGCCCCAAACCGGTGCCGCGGACACGGGTCGTCATATAGGGTTCGGTCAGTCGCTCGCGATCCTCGGGCAGGCCGGTACCATTGTCGAACAGGTCGATGATCAGCTGGTCGTCTTCACGCCGCATCTGGAGTTCGACCAGATCGCCGCCGGACATGGTCTCACCGCGATTGCGACGGGCCTCGATCGCCTCGACCGCATTCTTGACCAGGTTGGTCAGGGCCTGGGCAAGCTGCCGCCGGTCGCACACCATGACGATCGGCCCTTGGGCCGGTTCGATCGAGAAATTGATCCCGGGGTGCGCGACCTCGTGAAGGAACAGCGACGAACGCGCAATCTCGTGGATGTCGGCGCTCTCGAAGACGGGTTTGGGCATCCGAGCAAAGTTGGAGAATTCGTCGACCATTCGCCTAAGGTCGCCGACCTGGCGAACGATGGTTTCCGTGAGGCGAGTGAAGGTGTCCGGATCGCTGCTGATTTCCGCGCCGTAACGTCGCTGCAGCCGCTCTGCCGCAAGCTGGATGGGAGTTAGAGGATTCTTGATCTCGTGCGCGATGCGCCGGGCGATGTCGGACCAGGCCGCCCGGCGCTGATCGCTCAGTTGCTCGGTAATATCGTCAAAGGTCAACACGCCCCCGTCGGCATAGCGCATGCGCTTGACCGCCAGGGTTCGCTGCCCGCCCGCGGCCGGCAGGCTGACGGTCGCCTCGCGCGTCTCTCCGCTCATGAATTCCTTAAGCTCGGGCGAAACGCTGTCGAGCGCCCTCCCCTCCAGTTCCTCGGACTGTTTGTGGAGCAACAGTTCGGCCGACCGGTTGATGAGCAGGATGTTCTGGTCGGTGTCGAGCGCGATTACGCCCGCCGTGACCGAGGACAGGACAGCCTCCATGAAGGCGCGGCGCGTCTCCAGCTGCGCATTGGCCGACATCAATGCCCCGGTCTGCTCCTGCAACCTCCCCGTCATCCGGTTGAAGGCAGTGCCAAGCATGGAGATCTCGTCGGCAGGCGGGGACACGGTGACACGGGTCGACAGGTCGCCTTCCTCGATCCGGCCTGCCGCGTCGACCAGTTCGCCGACCGGCTTCAGCAAACGATCCGCCAATCGCAGCGCCGTGAAGATCGCTAGGGCGACAATGATCAGCGCGCCGAGCAGGAGGGCGAAGTTGAAGCGTAACTGGTTGTCGCGACTGCGGCTGACGAGGTCGCGGTAATCCGACAGGATGCTTCGCCCGCGCTCGATCGTCTCGCTGAAGCGCGGATCGAAGACACGGGACATGTAAAGGTAGGTCGACGGTCCATAGTCGAGCTTGGTCATCGCCCCGATCCGGTCGGACGAATTCAGGGAGACGACGTCCTTGGTCCTCAATTCGCCGATCTTCTCTGCGGTGATCACCTTGTCGAGCGCGCGGTCATACGGATCGACCAGGGCGAGTGTCCTGATCTGCCCGTCGACGCCGACGGTGAAGATGATCGCCTCCGATAGGTTGCGCTGGTAAACCTGCAGCCGTCCGAAGGCGTCGATGAAGCGGGGATCGTCGATCGGCAGTTCGCGCAGGTAATTGGCAAGATCGGTGCTCGCGGCGAGCGTATTGCTCTGCACGCGCTCAACCTCGGTATCGTAGCTACTCTGCGCCAGTTGGACGGTGTTCTCGAGCATGCCCCGGGCGCGATTGGAAAACCAGAATTCCAAACCGGACTGGATGAGCAGCGATGCAAAAATCGCGACCAGCACGGTCGGCACCGCGGCGATAACCGAGAACAGCGCGACCAGTCGCGTGTGCAGACGCCCGGTCCCCATCCCGCGCCGCTCGGCCTGGGCCCGCGCCAGTTGCCGCGCCAGCAATACCATCAGCGCGATGGCCGGAATCAGGTTGGCAATGAGCAGGAAGGCAATCAGCACCGGCGAGATGAACGAGCCTGGCGCCGATTCCTGGTTGAGCAGGGAGACGGTCAGCGCAACCATGATGACGACCAGGACGCCGCACCCGATCGTCGCCAGCTTGAACATGTCCTCGTTCGACCGGACCTTGTCGGCCCAGTCGGCAATACGGCGGACTACTCCGTTCGCCGGCTTAGAATCAGTACGAGGCGCATCCATTCGCGTCCGGACTAGCACGGACGCGTTGCATAAAAAACACAGTCTTGCGGTGAGGCCTCAGGCCGCGCTTCGCGACAGCCAGGGCGCGTAGAACTCCCGCAGGGCGGCCTTGACCTGGCCCGGATCGTCATAAGTGTTGACGCGGTTGCGGAACTCGGCCGATCCGGTCAGCCCCTTGGTATACCAGCCAATATGCTTCCGGGCGAGATTGACCCCGGTATGGACACCGTAGAGCGCCTGCATGGCGTCATACTGCTCCAGGATCACGTCGAGCTGCTCGTCCATCGACGGATCGGGGCGTTCGCCGCCACCCGCCAGGTCGCTCATCACCTGCGCCAGCAGCCACGGCCGACCGTAAGCGCCGCGACCGATCATGACCCCGTCAGCGCCGGACTGACGAAGCGCCTCGCGGGCGTCCTCACGGCTGCAAATGTCGCCGTTGACGATCACCGGTAACCGCGTCGCCTGCTTGACGTTCGCCACGAACGACCAGTCGGCGCTGCCCTTGTACATCTGACAGCGGGTGCGGCCATGCACGGTGATCATGTGAATACCCAGATCTTCGGCAATCCGCGCGAGTTCCGGGGCATTAAGGCTGTGGTGATCCCAACCCATGCGCATCTTCAGCGTCACCGGGACCTTCACCGCCTTGACCGTGGCATCGATGATCGAAGCCGCCAGCGGCAAGTCGCGCATCAGTGCGGAGCCGGCGTCGCCATTGACGACCTTCTTCACCGGGCAGCCCATGTTGATGTCGATGATCGCGGCGCCGCGCTGCTCGTTGAGCTTGGCGGCCTCGGCCATCTCGACCGGCGCGCAGCCTGCGAGCTGGAGCGAGACCGGCTCCTCAGACGGATCCCAAGTTGCCTTCTGCAGCGACTGGCGCGTTTCGCGGATCATCGCCTGGCTGGCGATCATTTCGCTCACCGTCAGGCCAGCGCCATAGCGCTTGACCAGCTTGCGAAACGGGAGGTCGGTGACGCCCGTCATCGGCGCCAGTATGACCGGCGCGTCGATGGTCACGGGTCCGACCGAGATGGGTTTGACAAGGCTCATGGGAAGGCGCGCCTTTACAGGAGCATGGACCATGCGGCAAGGCGCGCCCCGCATGACCGTCACCGCCCTCATCGTCGCCGCCGGATCGGGTAGCCGCATGGGCGGCGAAGTGCCGAAACAATATCGCGCGCTGGGCGGGAAATCGGTGCTAGCGCACGCGGTCGACGCACTAGCTGGTCATCCGCGCATCGATAGCGTTCGCGTCGTGATCGGCGAAGGCCAGCAAGATGAGGCCGCACGGGCCTTGACCGGCCGGGACGTCGGCAGCCTGCTGATCGGCGGTGCCGAACGGGCGGACAGTGTCCGCGCCGGCCTGGACGCTGTGACGAGTGACGTCATTCTGATTCACGACGCGGCCCGTCCATTCTGTCCACCTGACGTCATCGATCGCCTGCTCGATGCACTGGCTGATCACGAAGGTGCAGTTCCCGTCCTTGCCATCGCCGACACCGTGGCCAGTGGCGTCGGAACGCTTGACCAGATGGTCGACCGCACTCGGCTGCTACGGGTGCAGACGCCCCAGGCTTTCCATCGTGAGGACCTGATGTACGCAATCGAGGAAACGCGCGGCCGCAAATATACCGACGAATCCTCGGCGCTCGTCGCCGCCGGCCTCAAGGTCGCGGCGGTGGAAGGAAGCAGCATGCTCGACAAATTGACCACTGCCGAAGATTGGCGACGCGCGGAAACAACGTTAGCGGCTAGCCTGATCACTCGCACGGGCATGGGCTTCGACGTCCACGCTTTCGCGGGCGAAGGGCCTATCATGATGGGCGGGATCGCCATCCCTCACGACCGTGGGCTGGCCGGCCACAGCGACGCCGACGTCGTCCTCCACGCCATCACCGACGCCCTGCTTGGTGCCGCCGGTCAAGGCGACATCGGCCAGCACTTCCCGCCGTCCGATCCGCAGTGGAAAGGGGCGAGCAGCGACCGCTTCCTGGAGCATGCCGCTTCGCTGGTTCGCAAGTATGGCGGCCTCATCGACCATGTCGACTGCACCGTCATCTGCGAGGCTCCCAAGGTTGGCCCGCACCGTGAAGCCATTCGCGCCAAAGTGGCGGAAATCCTCGGCCTCCCGATCTCCAGTGTCAGCATCAAGGCAACGACCACCGAGCGACTAGGTTTCACCGGCCGCGGCGAGGGCATTGCGGCGCAAGCAGTCGCCACCGTCCGGCTGCCCGCCAAAGCCGGCTAGCTCGGTCGACGCCTCCATCGTTGCGACTCGGGAACGTTACGCTTCCTGACGATTTGCACTACGATAGGCTGATAGACATGTCCGACACGCTCCTTCCTGCCGACCTGGTCGACCGCGCCCGTGCGGTGGTTGAGGCGTACAGGAATGCCGGGCTGACTCTCGCCGTCGCCGAAAGCTGCACCGGCGGCCTGGTCAGCGCCGCGATCACGGAAGTGCCGGGCGCCAGCGACGTCTTCTTCGGCGGATTCGTCACCTATTCCAACGATTCCAAGACCCGGCGGCTCGGCGTCGGAAGTGACGTCATCGAAACCTTCGGCGCCGTGAGCATCGCCACCGCATGGGCAATGGCTCGCGGCGCCCTGGAGGCGTCACAAGCGGACGTGGCAGTCGCGATCACCGGGATCGCCGGGCCCGACGGGGGTACGGCATCGAAGCCCGTTGGGACGGTGGTTTTCGCCAAGGCGACTCGCGGCTGTTCGCCGGAGGAAATCCAGTCCGACCAGAAGCTGTTTGATGCCTCGGGCGGCCGGTCAGGCGTCCGTCATCAGGCCGCGCTGTGCGCGCTTGAGCTGCTGATGCCGTAAAGCGCCGCGGCGCGTTGCTCGAATGCCGACGTCATCCGGCGAAGGGCGCGGTCGAACATCTGCCCGGCGAGGCTCTCGAAAATCCGCGACTTGAAGGCGAAATCGACCGAGAAGAATACTTCCGTCCCGCCCTCGACTGGCGTGAAGCGCCACTCGTTCTTCAGATATTTCAACGGGCCCTCGATATAGTCGACGACGATGCGGTTGGGCCGCTCCTTGCTCACCCGGCTGGTGAAGCGTTCCTTGAAGGCGTTGAACCCGACGACCAGGTCCGCAACCGTCTCGGTCTCGCTGGACGATCGCAACCGGACCGCGACCACCCACGGCAGGAACTCGTCGTAGTGCTCGACGTCGGAAACAAGGTCGAACAGCTGGTCGGGGTGTAGGGAAGGAACTTGGTCTCGCTATGCCGAGGCATCAGGCGACCGTGCTCCCTGCCCGCGCCAGTTGCGTCTGCCGCGCTTCCTGCATTCTCCGGAAATCGTCGCCGGCGTGGTAGCTCGACCGTGTCAGCGGGGTTGCGGCGACCAGCAGGAATCCCTTTGCGCGCGCGATCGCGGCATAGGCCTTGAACGCATCCGGCGTCACGAACTCCTCGACCTTGGCGTGGCGCGGGGTCGGCTGGAGATATTGGCCCATGGTCAGGAAATCGATCCCGGCGGAGCGCATGTCGTCCATCACCTGGTGGACTTCCAGGCGCTGTTCGCCAAGGCCGACCATGACGCCCGACTTGGTGAAGATCGACGGGTCGAGCTTCTTGACCTGCTCCAGCAAGCGCAGCGAAGCGTAGTAGCGCGCACCCGGACGGATCGTCGGATAGAGCCTCGGGACCGTTTCCAGATTGTGGTTGTAGACATCGGGCCGCGCCGCGACGATCGCCTCGACCGCGGCCTCATGCTTGTTGCGGAAATCCGGCGTCAGGATTTCGATGGTCGTGCTCGGCGTCGTCCGGCGTAGCGCCTCGATTACCTTGACGAACTGCGACGCACCGCCATCGGGCAGGTCGTCGCGGTCGACCGACGTCACGACGATATGCTCCAGCCCCAGCGCCGCCGCGGCATCGGCGGTGTGCTGCGGCTCCAGCGGATCGACGGCGCGCGGCATGCCCGTCTTTACGTTGCAGAAGGCGCAAGCCCGCGTGCAGGTGTCGCCCAGGATCATCACCGTGGCGTGCTTCTTGGTCCAACATTCGCCGATGTTCGGGCACGCCGCCTCCTCGCACACCGTGGCGAGGTTGAGGCTGCGCATCAGGCGGCGGGTCTCGGCATAGCCCTCGCTGACCGGCGCCTTGACGCGGATCCAGTCGGGCTTGCGCTGCTTGGGCGCGATCGGCGGAACAGGAAGCGGTGCGTTCATCGTGGCCGCCAGATAGCGATTAGCGCGTCTGCTTGCCACCCCTGCTCCGGCGCTTATAGCGACGCCGACGAACGAAGAGGGGTGACGATGGAAGGTTTTGGAGACCTGCTGGCGGGATACCGCCGCTTTCGAACCAATAGCTACGCCGGTGAAACCGCCAAGTGGCGCGAGCTTGCCGAAGGCCAGTCGCCCCGCGCCTGCATTATCGCCTGTTCAGACAGCCGGGTCGACCCTGCCATCATCTTCGACACCGATCCCGGCGAAATTTTCGTTGTACGCAACGTGGCCAACCTGGTGCCGCCGTTCGAGGCTGACGGCGGCCGCCACGGCGTGTCGGCCGCGCTGGAGTTCGCCGTCACGCAACTCGACGTTCCGGAAGTGCTGGTGATCGGGCACGAACGATGCGGCGGGATCCACGCTGCGCTGAGCGGTGTGTTCAATGAAGCACCGGAGGGCGAAGGCGGCTTCGTCGCTCGCTGGATGGAGCAGATCGAAGGACCAGCCCAGGAAATCGCGAACTCGTACGGGGTGAATGCGGTGGGTGCCCGAAAATTGGAGGAGGCGGCGATACGCCAAAGCCTCATCAATTTACGCACCTTTCCGTTCATCGCGGAGCGCGAGGAGGCGGGGGTGATGAAGCTCGTCGGCTGCCACTTCTCGATCGGCGAAGGGCAACTTTACATGCTTGACGAGGCGGAAGGTGACTTCCGCCCCGTCTGAGCTGTCGTTGCTAAGGTACTAGCAGCGAACGTTATAGTCGTAGTGCGGGTTGCCGTTGCTATCGACATAATAGCAGTAGCCACGGGTGTCCCGATAATATTGACGGCCCTTGATCACGGCACCGGCGACACCGCCGAGGACCGCACCGACGACCGCGCCAGTGACCGGGTTGACGCCCGGAAGGACTGCACCGGCCACCGCGCCGGCTACGCCGCCTACCGCAGCGCCAGTTGCGGCGCGACGGGTGGTCGGATCACTATTGTAACCGTACGGGTCCGTGGCACAGGCCGAAAGAGTCAGGCCCGACGCCAGGACGACTGTCAACGCAGCATGTTTCATCAAAACTTCCTCTCGATACGCTTCCCCACCCCTGCATTGCCTTTATCGAACGAAAGGCGGTTTCGTTCCGCCCCCGATGCGATAGTAGGCGACGAAACGGAGTTTTTGCCCGATGACTGACCGTCATGAGGCGAGTGAGCACGAGCTCAACATTGCCCTGCTGATCGATGCCGACAACGCTTCGCCCGAACATCTCGACGAGGTCCTGCTCGTGCTCGGCGAACTGGGGACGATCAACATTCGCCGCGCCTACGGTAACTGGGCGAAGACCAGTCTCAAGGGCTGGGGCAACATCACGGGCATGCACTCGATCGTCCCGATGCAGCAGTTCGACGTCATCAAGGGCAAGAGTGCGACCGACATGCGCATGACGATCGACGCGATGGACCTCCTGTACCGCGGTCATGTCGATGGGTTCGGTATCATGAGCAGCGATTCGGACTTCCTGCCACTCGCCCAACGCATTCGCGAAGACGGCCTGCCCGTCTACGGATTCGGCACAGCGAAGACCCCGATGAGCTTCCAGCAGGCCTGCACGCGCTTCTTCGACGTCGCGGCGCTCAAGAACGACAAGGAGGAGGCTCTCGAAGCGCCCCCGACCCCGGAGGGAGGGCGGGCAGTCGACGCCGAGTTGCTGCAGGTGCTCGGCGCTGCGTTCAAGGCTTCCAAGCGCGACGAAGAGGGCTACGCCTCGCTGAGCGAGATGGGCCAGCGCGCCAAGGCGGTGTCGAGCTTCGCGGTGCGCAATTACGGGTTTACGCGGCTTAGCGACCTGATCAAGGCCGTACCGAATTTCGATGTGAAAACCGGCGTCGATGGCCGCCTGGTCGTCAAGCGCCTGCGCTAACCGTCAAGGAACCGCCGCGCCCCTTCCCCGTTTCGGAGCGAACCCATCAGGAGATTCGCGATGTTCGAGAAGGAAGCCCCCGAAACCAAACTGCGTGACAAATTCTGGGATAGCCTCAAGAGCGATCGCACCGTCATGCTCGGCCTTAAAGGCGGGGAAGACGACCGCACCCGGCCCATGACCGCTCTGGTCGACCGCGGCGCGGACGACCGGGGTGAGCCGACAATTTACTTCTTCGGCTCCAAAACCGACGGGATCGGCCAGGACATCCAACGCTCCGCACGCGCCGTCGCCGCCTTCGCCAGCAAGGGCCATGACATGTTCGCCCATATCCACGGGACGCTATCGCCGTCGGACGACCGGGCCGTCATCGACCGTTTGTGGAACCCGATCATCGGAAGCTGGTACAAGGACGGCAAGGACGACCCCGACCTGCAGTTGATCCGTTTCGACGCAGAGAAGGCCGATGTGTGGGAGGCCAGCCAATTCGCTACGCTGAAAGCGGCTGCCTTGAAGATGATGTTCAACATCGACCCGGGCAAGGAGCATCAGGACGACCATCAGGCAACGGTCCAGCTCTAAGCGTCCCTGATTTGCGAAAGCAGGCTGGCACGTCCGGCCTGCTTCGCTTTGCAGACTGATTCATGATAAAAGACTCGTCCGGGGTGGCCTTTCGAGGGAGAGGACGATGGACAATCCAATTGGCGCCTGGGCCGATGATTACCGGCCCCAGTTCCTTTCCATCCTGAGGATCGTGACCGCGCTACTTTTCCTGGTTCACGGTACATCGAAGATATTGGGATGGCCCGAGACGTCGATGAGTTTCCCGCCGCCTTGGACCCTGTTCTGGATCGCGGGCATGCTGGAGCTCGTCGGCGGGTTTCTGCTGCTGTTCGGATTGCTGTCGCGCCCAGTGGCGTTCCTGCTCTCCGGCGAGATGGCCATCGCTTATTGGATGATCCATGCGCCCGACAGCATCTTTCCGGTCATCAACAGAGGCGAAGCAGCCGTACTGTTCTGCTTCGTGTTCCTTTACATTGTCTTCGCCGGCCCCGGTCCCTGGAGCGTCGACGAGGCCCTTCGCCGCAAGCGGATCGCCGACGGCCCGGACGGCTATTATGAGAGCGGCCGGATGATCGCGGATGAGCGCTAAGTCCTCACTGCGATCGAGTCTGGATCAGCATGCAGTTTGAGGATAGAGCGAGAAGACTGACGATACGGTCGCCCCTCTTCTCGCACTAAGGCTGACTCCTCCCGGTCGATCCCTGATAAGCGGATGGTCAGCGGGGCCGCGGGCGACGGCCCCAAGGCGGCAACGTCACCCTAACGGGTCAGCTTCTTGTACGTCATCCGATGCGGACGGTCGGCTTCCGGACCCATGCGGCGACGTTTGTCTTCCTCGTACGCCTCGAAGTTGCCTTCGAACCATTCTACGTGGCTGTCTCCCTCGAACGCCAGGATGTGAGTCGCCAGGCGGTCGAGGAAGAAGCGGTCGTGGCTGATCACCACGGCGCAACCGGCGAAATTCTCCAGCGCTTCCTCGAGCGCGCGCAGCGTCTCGACGTCAAGGTCGTTGGTCGGTTCGTCGAGTAGCAGGACGTTGCCACCCTCCTTCAGCATCTTCGCGAGGTGGACCCGGTTGCGTTCGCCGCCCGACAGCTGGCCAACCTTCTTTTGCTGGTCGACGCCCTTGAAGTTGAACGCACCGACATAGGCGCGGGTCTGCATTTCCTGCTTGCCGATGGTCATCAGTTCGTGACCGCCGCTGACCTCTTCCCAAACGTTCTTCTTGGGGTCGAGGTCGTCGCGGCTCTGGTCGACGAAGCCGAGGCGGACCGTCTCACCGATCTTGATCGACCCGCCATCGGGCGTTTCCTGGCCGGTGATCAGCTTGAACAGGGTCGACTTGCCGGCGCCGTTCGGACCGATCACGCCGACGATCCCGCCCGGCGGCAGGTTGAACGAGAGGTCCTCGAACAGCAGCTTGTCGCCGTACGCCTTGGTCAGGCCCTGCGCCTCGATGACGTTGCCGCCCAGCCGCTCCGGCACCTGGATAACGATCTGCGCCTTGCCGACGGTCCGCTTCTCGGACGCTTCGACCAGCGCGTCGAACGCCTTGATACGCGCCTTGGACTTGGTCTGGCGCGCCTTCGGCGACTGCCGGATCCACTCCAGCTCTTCCTTGATCTGCTTCTGGCGGCCTTCGTCCTCGCGGCTTTCCTGCTCCAGCCGCTTCGCCTTCTTGTCGAGGTAGGTCGAATAATTGCCCTCGTAGACGAAGTATTTTCCGCGATCGAGTTCGAGGATCCAATTCACGACATTGTCGAGGAAGTAGCGGTCGTGGGTGACGAGGATGACGTTGCCCGGATAATCGACCAGATGCTTTTCCAGCCACTGGACGCTTTCCGCGTCGAGGTGGTTGGTAGGCTCGTCGAGCAGCAAAATGCTGGGCTTCTGTAGCAGCAGCTTGGTCAGCGCGACGCGGCGTTTTTCACCGCCCGACAGGTTGGTGACCGGGCTATCGCCGGGCGGGCAGCGAAGCGCGTCCATCGCGATCTCGAGCTGGTTGTCGAGTGTCCAGCCGTCGACCGCGTCGATCTTTTCCTGAAGCTCGCCCATTTCCGCGCCCAGCGCGTCGAAATCCGCGCCTTCCTCGCACATCAGCGCGCTGATCTCGTTGAAGCGATCGACTAGGTCGGCGACCGGTTTCACGCCGTCGCGAACATTTTCCATCACGGTCTTGCTGGGATCCAGCTCAGGCTCTTGCTCCAGGTATCCGACGGTGATCCCCTCGCCGGCCCATGCTTCGCCCGAAAATTCGGTGTCGCGGCCGGCCATGATCTTCATCAGGGTCGACTTGCCGGTGCCGTTGGGGCCCACGATGCCGATCTTGGCATCGGGATAGAATTGCAGGTGGATGCCGTTAAGGACCGGCTTGGGTGCGCCGGGGAAGGTCTTGGTCAGACCCTTCATCACATAGCTGTATTGGGCGGCCATGGGGTCGCAATGCTCCGATCGAGGATGGGGTAGCTTTGAGGCTTGGCGGCCAGATAGGCGTTCAAGCGCCCCAGTGCAATCGCGGCCAGCCCGCTAGCCGCGCCCGGTCATGCCGATGTCGTCCGCGAATCGATAATCGCGGAACTGGTCGCGCAGGGTGCGCTTGCTGAGTTTGCCGGTCGCGGTGTGCGGCAATTCTTCGACAAACTCGATTGCATCCGGAAGCCACCATTTGGCCACGCACCCGCTCAGATGATCACGGATCTGGTCGGCACTGACGTCGCTTCCCGGAGAGCGAACCACGACCAGCAGCGGACGCTCGTCCCACTTGGCATGGGCAATGCCGATCGCGGCCGCCTCGGCGACGCCGTCGCACCCGACCGCGGCATTCTCAAGGTCGATCGAACTGATCCATTCGCCGCCGGACTTGATGACGTCCTTGGATCGGTCGGTGATCTGCATCGAACCGTCAGGATGGATCATGGCGACATCGCCGGTGTCGAACCACTGGCCGTCCTCGGTCGCATCCTCCCCCGCCTTGAAATAGCGTTTGACGATCCATGGCCCGCGCGCCTGAAGCCGGCCCGATGACACGCCGTCGCGCGGCAGGACCCTGCCTTCGTCGTCGACAATCCGAAGCTCAACCCCGAACGGCACCCTGCCCTGGCGCGCAGTATATTCGACCTGTTCTTCCTCGCTCATCCCCTCCCATCCGCGAGGATGGGCGCCGCAGGTTCCAATCGGCGAAGTCTCGGTCATGCCCCAGGCGTGGCAAATATCGATACCGCGCTGAAGGAACCAGCGGATCATCGCACGCGGTGCAGCCGAGCCGCCTATCGTCACATATTTAAGGTCGCCAAGCTCCTCTCCGGTGCGCTCGATATGTTCGATCATCGTCAGCCAGATCGTGGGAACACCGGCCGAATGCGTCACCCTTTCGGAGCGGAACAGGTTGCACATCGTGTCCGGCCGATAGTCCGCCGACAGCACCAGCTTGCAACCGACCATCGGCGCCGCCCACGGGACGCCCCAGGCATTGGCATGGAACATCGGGACGATCGGCAGGACAGTCGCCCGCTTCGACAGGTTGAAGATGTCGGGCGATGCCTCGGCCATGGTGTGGAGCATGGTGGACCGATGCTCGTACAGAACGCCCTTCGGATTGCCGGTCGTGCCGCTCGTGTAGCAAAGCCCGCACGGGTCGCGTTCGTCGCCTTCGAACCAGACGTAATCGCCACTTTCCGCCGCTATCCAGTCAGGGAACCCATGCTTTCCGTTGGCGGGATCGAAGCAGATATAATGCTCGATCGTCGTCCAATGCGGCTTCATCCGCTCGACGATCGGCGTGAAGGCGCGGTCGTAAAGGAGGACGCGGTCCTCCGCATGGTTGGCGATATAGGCAAGCTGCTCGTCGAACAGCCGCGGATTGATGGTATGGAGAATGCCACCCATCCCGATCGCGCCGTACCACGCGGCGAGGTGGCGGCTGTGATTCATCGCCAGTGTCGCGATGCGGTCGCCGGGCTTCATTCCCAGCCGTTCCAGGGCCTGCGCCATCCGGCGCGAGTCACGGATCAGGTCGCGCCAGTTGGTGCGGGTCACCGACCCGTCGGCCCAGGCGCTGACGATTTCGCCGTCACCGTGCTCGCGTTCGGCATGGTCGACGAGGCGCATCACGCGCAGCGGCCAGTCCTGCATTGCTCCCAAGATCATTGACGCCCCCAACGGTCAACCATCGGGAGTGTCATTCACCTTTGGAATTTGTGCAATCGATTTAAGTGAACGGCCGGTTACCCTTAAAAGGGCATCTTGAAGCCGGGCGGCAGTGGCAGGCCCGACGTCATCTTCTGCATCTCGCTGTTCGCCGCTACGTCGGCCTTGGCGCGAGCGTCGTTGAAGGCAGCAACGATCAGGTCTTCCAGCATCGCCTTTTCAGCTGGGACCAGCAAGCTGTCATCAATTGCAACGCTAAGGATTCGCCCCTTGGCAGTGGTGCGGATTTTGACCAGACCACCGCCAGACGCACCTTCGACCTCGACGTTATCGAGATTGTCCTGGGCTTTCTGCAGCTCGGCCTGAGCGGCCTGAGCCATCTGCATGATCTCATCAAGGCTGGGCATTGCTTTGTCTTTCCGGATGGATGTCTTCAAGGATGGCGTCGGGGAAGGCCGCGATCAAGTCGCGAACGCCCGGCTCTTCAAGAACCGCGGCACGCATCCGCTGTTCGGCGATCGCTTCCTGTTCGTGCAAGGAGGGTTCCCCGGCCTCGTCCGTCAGCCGGACCGCCCACGCGCCGCCGGTCGCAGCCTTGGCGGCAGCGGTCAGTTCGCGAACGAAATCGGGACCGAGCGGCTTTAGCGGTTTTAGCACCAGCTCGGTCTCCGAGAACCGCACCAATCCGACCTGGTTGCGAAGCTGGACGCCGAGCAGCGCCTTGCCGCCTGCCTCGATCGCGTCAATCAGCGCCGGGAAGTTCTCCGGAAGGCTAACGGCCGGGCCTGCAGACGCGCGCGCGTTCGCTGCCGGACCTGCCGGAGCAGCAATCGCAGCGCCAGCGCCGTCGGCCAGCCGCTGCAAGATCATCCCGGGATCAGGCAGTTCGGCCGCGTGGATCAGGCGCAGCAAGGCCATCGTTGCCGCCTCATGCGGGTCAGGCGCCTGGCTGACCTCGTTGAGACCTTTTAGCAACAACTGCCAAAGGCGGTGGATCGCGCCCCAGCTCAACCGATCGGCCATCGTAACCGCGGCGTCCCGCTCTTCCTGCGACTGGAGGAAGTCGGCGGCTGCGCCGGCCTTCGACCGGGTCACCGCATGGAGCGATTCCATCAGACCGCGGAGCAACGCCGACGGATCGACTCCAAGTGAGTGAGCCTCGTCGAGTTGGCCCAAGGTCGTCGCCACATCGGCCGCCAGCACCGCGTCCAGCAGCCGGCGGATTCGTCCACGATCGGCCAGTCCCAGCATCTGGCGAACATCGGCCGCCGAAACCTGACCCTGGCCATGGGCAATGGCCTGGTCGAGGATCGACAGGCCGTCGCGTGCCGACCCTTCGGCCGCCCGGGCGATGACCTGAAGGGCCTCATCCTCCACGTCGACCCCTTCCGCTCGGGCGACGTGCGCGAAATGCGCGGCGAGCTTGTCGGAAGAAATGCGGCGCAAGTCGAACCGCTGGCACCGCGACAGCACGGTTACCGGGACCTTGTTGACCTCGGTCGTCGCAAACAGGAACTTCACATGCTCAGGCGGCTCCTCAAGTGTTTTCAACAAAGCGTTGAAAGCGCTCTTCGAAAGCATGTGAACTTCGTCGATGATGTAAATCTTGTAGCGAGCGGATACGGCGGCGTAACGAACAGCCTCGATGATCTCGCGAACGTCATCCACACCAGTGTGCGATGCGGCGTCCATCTCGATCACGTCGATGTGCCGACCCTCGGCAATTGCCCGGCACGGCTCGCACACGCCGCACGGGTCGATCGTCGGACCACCCTTCCCGTCCGGGCCGATGCAATTGAGCGCCTTGGCGACCAGGCGAGCCGTCGAGGTCTTCCCCACCCCGCGGACGCCGGTCAGCAGGAAAGCATGGGCGATGCGGCCGCGGGCGATGGCATTGCCCAGCGTCGTCACCATCGCGTCCTGGCCGATCAGCTCGGAGAAGGTCTGCGGCCGGTATTTGCGGGCAAGAACTCGGTATGGCGAAGCGGTCACAGCAGCCGGCGGTGCGACCTCGGGCAGGTCGAGGCCGAGGCCGGGTTCTTCGGACGGTTCAGGGGAATCGGACATTGCCGGGCAGTGTAGGGAGGCGCTTCAAGGCCGTCACGGAGTAAATCCGGCCTCCGCCGCCGTCACGGAACAATCCGTGACGTTGGTCGGGCGTTGCCCGCTGGCCGGCACATTCGGCGTCTCGAGATTTGCGGCGCAAATCTTGTGCGCCTTGTGCGGTGGAAGCCGATGACCCGGGGCGAAATCGTTGTGGCTGCTTCCTTCCGGACCTGACCAGGTTGGCGACAACCCCGCCCACCGACTTCCGGGGCGGCATATGGCGATGCCCAAGCTAAATGGCAACTAGCTAGCTAAGTTGGATCGGACCCAAACCAAAGCGTCTGAAAAACGTCTCTCGTCGCCGACCAATTTGTCATTCTCTTCCAGAAGTATGGAGAAGTCGGAATCGAGCCAGAGCGCGAAGCTTGGTGAGTGCCGTTGAAACTCTTCAGCTTTCTTGAGAATCGTCGACGTCAAGTCGCCCGGATAGTATGCGAATTCCGCATTGGGGTAACTTGCGCTGAGTCTCACCGCCGTCTCAGCAAGTTCACGCAGGCCCACGCCCTGCGACATCAGAGTCCCAAGTTCCTTGCCAGTCAAACGCTCAAAACTCTTCCCCCATGCTTGCCGGACAGTTCGAACCAGCGACGTCTCTTCGTGAGACCAAGGCGGCGGCTTCGACGTGTCTGAAAGCCGAGGGATCCTCTAAGAGCTCACCGATTTCGACGTCATAAAATGACTGGAATTCTTCCATGGTCAGCGGTCCAAATTATATGCGCTCGGCGGGATCCGGACGGTTAGGCGATCGAGGTCGGCCGTCAGCACCAACTGGCACGCCAGCCGCGACGTTCTGGTGACGTGCGCGGCGAGGTCGAGCAGGTCGTCTTCCTCCTCGCTCGCGGCCGGCAACCGCTCGAAATCATCCTTGTCGACGATGACGTGACAGGTCGAACAGGCCATCGCGCCTTCACAGCTACCTTCCAGCGGCTGGCCATTGGCCTGCGCCACGTCGAGCAGGATCGAGCCGGTTGCCGCCTCGACTTCGCGGTCGAGAGTGCCGTCGAACTTACAGAAGCGAACAAGGGTCACGCCGCCCACTCCGCCTGCGCCTTGGCCGCCTCGGCGATGGCCCGACACGCCGACAACAACTCCCCTTCTCGCGTGTAGCGCCCGAACCCAAGCCGGATCGACCCGCGTGCCTGCCGGTCGCTGAGCCCCAGCGCGCGGAGCACATGGCTCGGCCGGCCGGACCCGCTTGCGCAGGCCGACCCCAACGAGAAAGCGATCGTGCGGAGGTCCCCCATCAGTCGTGCCGCATCGAGGCCGTCGCGGCAGATGTTGAGATTGCCGCGATAGCGCCGGTCGATGCTGCCATTCACCGTCCACTGCGGACCGAGTTCCTCGACGGCGACCCGGAACAGCCGCTCGACATGCAGATGATCCTCCTCGACCCGATCCATCGCCACGCGCGCCGCTTCGCCGAAACCGGCGCACAGCGCTGGCGAAAGTGTGCCCGACCGCATGCCAAGCTCTTGCCCGCCCCCGTGGAGCAGCGGAAACGGCTCGGCTTTTTTGCGCATCCACAGGCCGCCGACCGCCTTCGGCCCATGAATCTTGTGAGCCGACAGGGCGATGAGGTCGGCCGCTTCCGGCAAAGCGGCACGACCGAAGCCCTGCACCGCATCGCAAAGGAACAGCGCACCGACGTCGTGGGCCAGCGCGGCGAGTTCGTCGACCGGATGGATCACGCCAATTTCGTTATTGACCAGCATCCCCGCCACCAGCGCAGTCCGGTCATCGATGGCGTAGCGCGCAGCCTCCAGGTCGACGATCCCGTCCGGGCCGACCGGCACGTACGTGACCAGGATCCCGCGAGATTCCAGCCAGGCTGCGGTGTCGAGCACTGCCGCATGTTCCGTCGCGATCGTCACCAGCTTGCGCCGTTCAGATCGTTCAAATGTTCCCTTGATCGCCCAGTTGATTGCCTCCGTCGCTCCGCCGGTGAACGCGAACCGCCCTTCGTCAAGGCCGACGGCGCTGAGGATCCGGTCGCGCGCCAGTTCGATCGCCGCCGCCGCCTCCCGGCCCCACTTCGAGGGGCTGTGCGGATTGGCGAAATGATCGACCCAAGGTGCCATCGCGGCCTTGACCTGCGGCGCCAGCGGTGTCGTCGCTTGGTAATCGAGGTAGATCATGCCGCCTGACGCGCCCGGTCCGCTATGCGCTTCCACTCTGCCAGGAAGACATCGACGTCGGCCCGGCAGGTCGCCGGGCCGAAGCTGACCCTAAGGACACCTGCGGCAATTTCCGGCGCGACGTGCATCGCTTCAAGCACCTCGCTCCGCTGCATCTTGCCTGACGAACAGGCGCTGCCGGCGGAGACCGCGATCCCCGCCAAATCGAACTGGACCAGCAGGGAGGAGTTGCTCGCCCCTGGCAAGGCGACCGCCCCGATCGTCGCCAAGCGTGGGCTTTCAACGCCGATGATCACGCCGCCACCCGCCCTCACACCGTCCTCGAGCTCCGAGCGAAGCTTGCCAAGCCACTGCAAATCGTAGGGTTTCGCCGCGACCGCCGCTGCAAAGGCTAGCGCGCTGGGCGCGTCCTGGGTCCCCCGCCGATAACCGCGCTCCTGCCCCCCACTGCGTCGAGCGTGGACAAATCCCTGACCAACAGTGCCCCGACGCCGGGCGGTCCGCCCAGTTTGTGGGCCGAAAGGGCGATGAAATCCGCGCCGGGCAGCGGCACTTTCCCCGCACTCTGCGCGCAATCGGCGAGCAGCAGCGATCCCGCCTCGCGGATGCGCGGCGCCAGCCGGTCGAGCGGCTGGAGGATCCCGGTCTCGTTGTTGACCTGCTGGATCGCCACCAGCGCCGGGCCTTCGCGAAGGACGGCGTCCAGCACGTCTTCGTCGATCAGCCCGTCTCTGCCCACCTTAAGCTTGCGGGACGCCGCGCCCATCGCGTGCGGCACGATCGGATGTTCGGTCGCTCCGTGGGCACGGCCGGCGATCCGGGCGCGGGCAGCGGCGATCTCGACCGCTTCGCTGGCTCCAGACGTAAAGATGACGTCATGACGCCAACCCAGCGCATCTTTCAGGGTTTCCCGCGCTTCCTCCAGCAGGGCGCGCGCCGCCCGCCCTCGCCGTGTGGCGAGCTGGGGTTGGCCCAGGCATCGAAGCCGCGGCTCATCGCTTCACGGGCGACAGGGAGAAGCGGGGTGGTCGCAGCATGATCGAGGTAAATCCGGGCCATGAAAAACGCGAGAATCCCAATGATTGCCAGAGCGAGGCTCACCCCTATATAGGAGCCGCCGTCGCGGCGCACCTGCCGCGCGATCCTCTTTGTGACCGAGCCAGCCGCCCATGCCTGAAGTGATTTTCCCCGGACCCGAAGGTCGCCTCGAAGGCCGTTTCAGCCCTGCGCCGCCGCGCGCGCCGGTCGCGCTCATCCTGCACAGCCATCCGCAGGCCGGCGGCACGATGAACAACAAGATCGTGCAGCTGCTCTACAAGGACTTCGTCCAGCGCGGCTTTGCGGTCCTGCGCTTCAACTTTCGCGGCGTTGGCCGCAGCCAAGGCACGTTCGACAACGGTATCGGCGAGCTCAGCGACGCCGCCTCCGCGCTCGATTGGGTGCAGCAGATCCATCCCGAAGCGCAGCAGACCTGGGTCGCCGGTGTCAGCTTCGGCGCCTGGATCGGAATGCAGCTCCTGATGCGCCGCCCCGAAATCCGCGGCTTTATCTCGATCGCGCCGCCCGCCAACATGTACGACTTCAGCTTCCTCGCCCCCTGCCCGGCCTCGGGCATCATCATCCAGGGCGAAGAGGATGAAGTGGTGACCCCGGGCGCCGTCCAGAAACTCGTCGAGAAGCTCCGCACCCAGCGTCACATCACCATCGCCCATGACACCATTCCGGGTGCCAACCATTTCTTCGCCAATGAAATGGATCTGCTGATGGGCAGCGTCGACAAATATCTCGACTACCGCCTCGACCCGAGCTGCCCAATCCGATGAGCGAAACTGCGGCGACCGTTCGGCGCTTGGGCCCGAACGATGTCGCCGCGATGCGCGACCTCAACGCGCTGTTCGCTGAGGTATTCGACGACCCTGCCGCCTACGAAACGGCGCCGCCCGATGACGCTTACCTCACGAAACTCCTGGAACGGGATAGCTTCGTCGCTTTGGGCGCATTTGATGACGAACAGGCGGTTGGCGCCCTCTGCGCTTACCGGCTCGACAAGTTCGAGCAACGGCGCAGCGAATATTACATTTACGATCTCGCCGTTCGCGAGGAATGGCGTCGTCGGGGTATCGCGACGGCCCTTATCCGCTCGCTCGGAGAAATCGCTCGCGACGCCGGCGGATATGTAATGTTCGTTCAGGCCGACCATGGCGACGATCCGGCGATCTCGCTCTACTCAAAGCTAGGGCGCCGCGAGGACGTCCTTCACTTCGACATCGATCCTGATAACTAAAGCGTCCAGATCAGGACGTTCCCGATCAGAACTGCCGCCGCGACCATCATCAGGACGCCATTCTTGCGCGTCGCTGGCGTGCGGACGAGCGTCATGCCGCCAATGACCAACAGGAACGCCGCGATCATGGCGATGGCGAGCGCGGCGGAAGCGATGGTCGACACGGCGAACCCTTTCACGAAGACTTAACTTGGCCTGCCCTATGCATGTCTGGATGACCAGCGTCGAACAACAGCAGGCGCGCCTCGACGAGGCGTTCGAGCGGATCGAGGAAACGATACTGCCGTGCATCGCCATGATGCTGGACACGCTTCTCGACGCGTCGGCCAATCTTGCCGAACTCGACCCCAAGGCCCTCGCCGCCGAGCTCCAGACGCTCGCAGCCGAGTTGGAAGAGTTGACGCGCGCGGTCGAACGCAACTCGCCGGCCCGCGTCTCGCCCGGCGAATACCGGACGGTCGCCTAGACCCCAGCTATTATCTTGGCGTGAAGCGCCGGGTCGATGTTTCCGCCCGATAGCAGGATGACCATGCCGTCCGCCGCGCGCACCTTTCCGGTGAGGACTGCGGCCAGGGCGACCGCGCCGCCTGCTTCAAGGGTAAGGCCATGCTCGCGCCACGCCCACCCGATGGCCCTCTTTGCCTCGCTATCGTTGACCGAAACGGCTGTGGCGCCCGCCGACTGGAGCACGCCGAAGGTGAGCGGCGATACCCGGGGCGTCTGAAGCGCGTCGCACAGCGTGGAGGGCGCATCTGGCTCGACAGGAACGATCTGTCCAAGCGCGAGCGATCGGCCCATGTCGTCCCATCCCTCCGGTTCGACGATCGTGATCGCCGCATCCGGTAACGCCAGTGCCAGCCCCGCCGCCAGCCCACCGCCCCCGCAGGGCACAACGATGTGCGTCACCGCGCCGCCGCCGGACTGCTCGTCGATTTCGACTCCCGCCGTCCCTTGCCCGGTGATGATGTCGACATCGTCGAAGCTCGGAACGACCGTCGAACCCTGCTCTGCGGCGATCCTCGCGGCGATTTCCTCGCGGCTCTCGCTTCGCCTGTCATAGAACACGATGTCGGCACCCTGCGCGCGCGTTCCCTCGACTTTCAGGGCTGGGGCATCCGCCGGCATGACGATGGTCGCCCGCATGTCGAGACGCTTCGCGGCAATCGCGACCCCTTGCGCGTGATTGCCGGATGAGAATGCGACCACCCCGCGTGCGCGATCCTCCTCCGACAATTGCAGCAGCCGGTTGGTCGCCCCGCGCAGCTTGAACGCGCCACCGGTCTGGAGGGATTCGCACTTGAGCCAGATGCGCGCGCCATCGATGTGACATTCCAGCAATGGTGTGCGCTTCACGCAACCGGCGATGCGCTTGCTAGCCGCCAGAATAGAGTCGCGATTGAGTTCGGGATGCGATCGCAAGTCGTTGACCTTACGTGGTTTTCGTTGAGTCGGGCAGCATCGGGGACGAAGCGAACCGGAACGGCACGCAAGGGTCCAATAATTCTTTACATGGGGGTTTACCGACCATATATCGCGCTCCCGCTGCCCCATGGGACTTCCAACCGCAAGGCAGCTCTTGTCCTACTACCCGTTGGAGGTCCCTTGAATTGTACAAGCACCATAGCGCGCTGGGGCTAGCGACCGCCCTGCGACCGGTCCAGCCGGTCACGCTCCTTCGTCCGCATGCCGCCAAGCGTGCTGCCCGCTTCTTTACGGAGAGGTTTCCGGGCAAGTCGCTCTATGCGGTCAAGGCCAATCCTTCCCCCGACCTACTGCAGATCCTGTGGTCGGCCGGCGTGACCCACTATGACGTGGCGTCGCTTGGTGAGGTGCGCTTGGTCGCCGGCACGCTGCCGGACGCGACACTGTGCTTCATGCACCCGGTGAAGGCCGAGGAGGCCATCGCCGAAGCCTATTTCACGCATGGCGTCCGCACCTTCAGCCTCGACACGATCGAGGAACTCGACAAGATCGTTCGCGCCACGAAGGGCGCCGAGGACCTTAACCTCCTCGTCCGTCTTCGCGTCTCCTCGGACCATTCCAAGCTGAGCCTCGCCGCCAAGTTTGGTGCCGAACCGGGCGAAGTGAAGGCCCTGCTCCAGGCCGCGCGGCAGGCATCCGATGCGCTTGGCATCTGTTTCCATGTCGGCAGCCAGGCAATGAGCCCGGCGGCCTACAGCGAGGCGATGGCCCGGGTTCGCGACGCGATCGTCTCGGCGGCGGTCACCGTCGACATCGTCGATGTCGGTGGCGGCTTCCCGTCGTCCTATCCGGGCATGGAGCCTCCCCGCTCGAAACCTATTTCGAGGTGATCCACAACGCGTTCGAAGCGCTGCCGATCAGCTATTCGGCTGAACTGTGGTGCGAGCCGGGCCGTGCGCTATGCGCCGAATATGCCAGCGTGCTGGTCCGCGTCGAAAAGCGCCGCGGGAACGAGCTGTACATCAACGATGGCGCCTATGGCGCGCTGTTCGATGCCGCGCACATCGGCTGGCGCTATCCGGTCAAGCTGATCCGCGACACCGACAGCGACACGCGCGTCATGGCGTTCAGCTTCTATGGCCCGACTTGCGACGATCTTGACCATATGGCCGGGCCCTTCATGCTGCCGGGCGACGTCCAGGCCGGCGATTATATCGAGGTCGGGATGCTCGGCGCCTATGGCTGCGCCATGCGCACCGGCTTCAACGGGTTCGGGGTCGAGGATCGCGTGATCGTCGAGGACGAACCGATGGCCTCTCTCTACGCCCAGCCGGAACGCGAAGCGGCGTCGAACGTCGTCACGCTGTAACGCATCGCAATCCTATTGAATTGGGCTCCTGCTTCGGCAGGGGCCTCGTCATGCCATAACTTCGCGCCGCCAGGCGGGGCGCAAGCCTTGGAGAATTTGAATGACCATCGACACGCTCAACAAGGTCCAGGACGAAAGCCAGATCAACGACACCCGCAAGGCGGAACTGCTGGCGACCGAAGTCGAACACATCGACATCACCTCGTTCGACGCACGACCGATCATCGACGCGATGGGCAAGATGAGCTTCACCAGCCGCGACACCTCGCGCGCCGCCGGCCTCTATAACCAGATGCTGAACGATCCCGATTGTTCGGTGATCCTGGTCATCGCCGGGTCGACCTCGGCGGGCGGCTGCATGGACCTCTATACCGAGCTCGTGAAGAACAACATGGTCGACGCCATTGTCGCCACCGGCGCGACCATCGTCGACATGGATTTCTTCGAGGCGCTTGGCCACAAGCACTATCAGGCGAACGAGATTCCCGACGACGACACGCTGCGCTCGCTGTACATCGACCGCATCTACGACACCTACATCGACGAAGTGGCGCTGCAGGATTGCGACCACACGATCGGCGAGATTGCCGACAGCCTGGAACCGCGCCCCTATTCCAGCCGCGCCTTCATCAAGGAAATGGGCAAGTGGCTGGCGGCCGGCAACGCCAAGAAGACGAACAGCCTGGTCCAGACCGCTTACGAACACGAGGTGCCGATCTTCTGCCCGGCGTTCACCGACAGCTCGGCCGGCTTCGGCCTTGTCAAGCATCAGGTCGATGCGATGAAGCGCGGCGGCCATTACATGACGATGGATTCGATCGCGGACTTCCGCGAACTGACCGACATCAAGATCAAGGCGGGTACCACCGGCCTGTTGATGATCGGCGGCGGCGTTCCCAAGAACTTCACCCAGGACACCGTCGTCTGCGCCGAGATCCTCGGCCATGACGATGTCGAAGTGCATAAATATGCGGTGCAGATCACCGTCGCCGACGTTCGCGACGGCGCCTGCTCCTCCTCGACGCTCCAGGAAGCGGCGAGCTGGGGCAAGGTCAGCACCGCGCTGGAACAGATGGTCTATGCCGAGGCGACCTCGGTGCTGCCGCTGATCGCCAGCGACGCCTTCCATCGCGGCCACTGGCGCAACCGCGCCAAGCGCGCCTTCGGGAAGATGTTCGACTAAGGTTGCAACCTTCCCCAAATCAGGCATCCTGCCCCTCACGTGACGCGAACGTGAGGGGGCTTTTTTATGGAAATCGATCCGCTTCTGGGGCCGGTCGTGGTGCTGGTCGCCTGGACGCTGGTGATGATGATCTGGATGGCGGCATCCCGCTTCCCGGCGATGAAGGAAGCAGGGATCAGGCCGGGTGTCGGCGGCCGCGGCCAGGATCTTGAGGGCGTCATCCCTGCGTCGGTGCAGTGGAAGGCCCACAACTACATGCACCTCACCGAGCAACCGACAATCTTCTACGCGATCGTCTTCGCGTTGATCCTGATGGGCGGCAGCGGCATGCCGATGAGCATCTACCTGGCGTGGGGCTACACCATCCTGCGCATCGGCCATTCGCTGATCCAGGCCACGACCAACGTCGTCAAATATCGCTTCAGCCTGTTCCTGCTGTCGTCCCTGTGCCTGTTCGGACTGACGATGCAGGCTCTCTACTTCGTCGTGCACGCGGCGCTCTGAAATGACCGCGCCCAGCCCCTTGCTCGCTCCGATGGTGACCCTGATCCTGTGGTCGCTGGCGATGATGATCTGGATGTACGTGACGCGTTTGCCGGCGATGCGTCGCGCCGGTGTCCAGGTGAAAGGCCGCAAGGGTCTGAAGCCCGGGACGCTCGACAGCGTGCTGCCTGAACAGGTGCAATGGAAAGCCCATAACTACGGTCACCTGATGGAGCAGCCGACGATCTTCTACGCGACGATCGCGGCGCTGATTTTCATGGGCTTCGACGCGTGGATCAATGTCTGGCTGGCGTGGGGCTATGTCGGGCTGCGAATCGTCCACAGCCTGGTCCAGGCCACAATCAACCTGATCCCTCTGCGCTTCGTCCTGTTCATCCTGTCGAGCCTGTGCCTGCTGTCGCTGGCGATCCACGCTGCACTATTCCTCTGGCACCACGGCTAGCGTGCGAAGGCGGCCGCCACCTCAACATGGGTCGACCAGCGGAACTGCCCGACCGGACGCGCCCATAACAGGCGGTAGCCACCTGAAACCAGGCTCTCCGCATCCCGGGCGAAGGTTGCCGGGTTACAGCTGACGTAGGCAATTCGAGGGACACCACTGGCCGCAAGCTCCTTCACCTGCTCCGCCGCGCCGGCACGGGGTGGATCGAGCACCACCGCCTCGAACGCGCCCAGTTCGACAGCATCGTAAGGGCGGCGGTACAGATCGCGATGAGCCGCTTCGACGGGTCTGCCCGACCGCCTCGCCGCCGCCATCAGCGAAAGGATCGCGTCACGGCTCGCTTCCGCAGCCGTCACCGCCCCATCAAGCGAAAGCGCGAACGTTCCGAGACCCGCGAACAGGTCGAGCGTTCGTCCCGCGCCAGCGACGCCCTCGCGAACCGCTTCGACCAGCGCCGCCTCACCATCGGCCGTCGCCTGCAGGAACGAGCCCGGCGGCAGGGTAACCGGAGTGCCACCAAGTGTCACCGTTGCCGGTACAGGCTCGAACCGGGCTTCCGGCCCATAGCCTTCGTCGATGGACAGGCGGGCCAGCGCATGCCGCTCCGCGAACTCGATGATCGCCTCGGCAGCTTCCAGCCCATCCGGCGCCACGCCCTTCAGCAACAGGTCGGGACCTTGGTCGGCATGCGTGAGGTGAACCTCCGCAAACCGCCGCGGCGACAGCATGGTGGCCAGCAGCTTGCGGAGCGGCTCGACGAGCGCGAAGAGCGACGGGGTCAAGATGTGGCACTCGCGCACGTCGACGATCTGATTCGAGCCCGCAGCATTGAACCCGATAATGACGTCCCTACCGGCCCGGAGCGCCCTCAGCGTAGCCCGGCGGCGTGTGCGCGGTGGCGACAGGTGCGGCGCTCGCAACTCCGTTACCAAGCCGTGCTGCGATAGCGCGCCGCTCACCCGACTAGTGCAATAATCCGCAAAGGCCTCGTCGGTCAGGTGCTGGAGCTGGCATCCGCCGCATTCCGGGAAGTGACGGCATGGCGGCACCTGATGGCCCGGCCCCTCGATCAGCGACCCGTCGTCGCGCAACTCATCGCCAGGCACCGCGAAGGCGACATGCTTGCCTGAAGCGCTGACGCCGTCGCCACGCGCCGCAATTCGGACGATCGGGTCGGTCATGCCAGGACGGCCGGAAGCTCGCTGATCAAATCGTCGGCGATCATCAACGGTCCGGCGAGTTCGGCGGCGCGACCATGGATCCACACGCCCGCGCAGGCGGCGTCGAAGGCGTCCATTCCGCGGGCGCGCAACGCACTGATGATTCCTGCCAGCACGTCGCCGGTCCCGGCGCTGGCCAGCCACGACGGCGCCGGCGGCGCAAAACCCAGCCGGCCGTCGGGAGAAGCCACCAGCGTGTCGGGGCCCTTGGACACGACAATCGCGCCAGAATTCCGCGCCGCTTGCAACGTCATTTCGGGCTTCGTGCCATCAAGCCCCGGAAACAAGCGCGCGAACTCCCCGGCGTGCGGTGTGAGGATCGCGTCGCTCATGCCGGTTGGATTAGCGCCGAGTTCGTTCAGCGCGTCGGCATCGAGAACGAGGGGCTTTCCGCAATCGAGCGCCGCCTGCAGGAGCGCCTTGGCCCCTGCTCCGCGCCCAACACCCGGTCCGATCAGGACGCTGCCAATGCGTCCGTCGTCCGCAAGCAAGCCCAGCTTGCCGCCAACGACAACCGAGGCCGGTAGCCCTTGAAACAGACCGTCGCCGATCACCCGAACGTAGCCAGCACCCGACCGTGCGGCGGCGGAAGCGGCGAGGGAAGCTGCACCCGACATCTCGCCCGCGAGAACCGCCACATAGCCGCGGCTGTACTTGTGCGCCGCTGCAGCAAGCGCGGGCACCTCGGGTCGGCCGATTTCGAACCAAGTCGACGAAGCGTCGATTCCGATATCGGCAAGGACGACGCGCCCCATCGACGGCAATGCCGGCATAAGGCGGTGAGCGGGTTTCAGCGCACCAAACGTCACCGTCATATCGAACGCAGGAACCGGGGACAGGCATCGACCGTCATCGCTGCCGACACCGCTTGGCAGGTCGCAAGCAATCGCTGAGCTTGCGGACTTGGCAAGATCTGAGAGCCGTTCGCTCACAGTTGCTTCCAGGCCATGCGTGAGACCGGTTCCGAACAGGCAATCGACAAGGATCGGTGACGGCGAGGCCTGCTCGAACGTTACCGTTTCGCCGTCCCATCGACTAGCGGCGGCGACGCAGGCTGCACTGGCAGGCGGTGCCAGCGCCGCGACGCGTACTCGATGCCCTCGCTCGACAAGCTTGCGCCCGGCGACATAGCCGTCCCCGCCATTGTTGCCCGGCCCGCACAGGATCAAGGTGTCGCCAGTTCCGGCAAGGCGGTGAACGGCTT
The DNA here is from genome assembly GCF_014396585.1 of Sphingomonas rhizophila. Classification (GTDB taxonomy): domain Bacteria; phylum Pseudomonadota; class Alphaproteobacteria; order Sphingomonadales; family Sphingomonadaceae; genus Sphingomicrobium; species Sphingomicrobium rhizophilum. The sequence continues at coordinate 995,292 of NZ_CP060717.1, read as the reverse complement.
CCGCCAGCGCGGTCCCGGCGCGATCCATCAGCGTCTCGACACTTGTACCACCCTCGATTGCCGCCTGCTCGGCGGCGCGCATCCGGTCGGCGGTGAGGATCGGGCGCGGCATCGCCGCCCCTTAGCGCAAGACGCTGGCCAAATGCCACCAGCGCGGAGGACACGCCCCTGCGGCCTCGTCTCTCGCTGCTTCATCGTCAAACAGTGCGAAACAGGTCGCACCGCTGCCAGACATTCTGACGAAACTCGCGCCAGCCTGCTGCCCGAGCCAATCCAGAACATCGCCAATCGCCGGGACCAGCGCTCGCGCTGGCGCCTCGAGGTCGTTCCGGCCTTCCCGCCATTCGCCCAGCGGCCCGCGATCTTCCCCATCCCACCGTGCGAAGACCTCCCCGGTCGACAAGGGGATACGAGGGTTGGCCAACAGGATCGGAACGCACGACACTCCAGCCTCGGCCGACAGTCGCGGCGCATCGCCTGCCCCGTCGGCGCGCGCCGTCATGCTCAACAGGCAGGCGGGAACGTCCGCTCCCAGGCCTGGGGCGACCGCGGTCGCATGCATAGGGTCGATCCGCCACAAGCGAGTCAACAATCGAAGCGCGGCGGCCGCATCTGCCGACCCGCCGCCGATCCCCGAGGCGACCGGCAGACGCTTGGTAAGATGCAGCGTGGCTTGTGGCTCGATCCCGGCAGAACTGGCGAGCGCGCGCGCCGCCAAGATCACGAGATTTTCCTCACCCGCGTCCAATCCCTCGGCGAACGGCCCGCCGATGGTCAGCGCCAGACCATCGCCAGCCTCGGCCTCGAGCTTGTCGCCGTCCACGCAAAACGCGAACAGCGTTTCGAGCGAATGGCGCCCGTCGGGCAGCTTTCCGCGGACATGGAGCGCGAGGTTGATCTTGGCCGGCGCCGGCTCGGCGTAGCGCATCAGCGAGCGGCAGTTTCCGGTGAGAGGCCGCCATCCAGCTTCGCCTGCAGCCGCTTGGCGTCTTGATCCTCAGCGGTGATGAGGGCCGCGCGCCAGGAATAGCGCGCCTCAAGACGGCGGCCCTTCGTATAGAGCGCGTCGCCCAGATGCTCGTGGATCTCCGATTGCACCGGGTCGGCAGCCGCCGCCTTGCGCAGCGTTTCGATGGCCTCGTCGGTCCGGCCGCGCTTGAACAGCGCCCAACCCAGCGAATCGGTAATCGACGCGTCATCGGGCCGCAGCGCGAGCGCCCGGCGGATCATCGCCTCCGCTTCTTCTAGATTTTCGCCGCGTTCGAGCTGGCCATAGCCGAGGAAGTTCAACAGCAACGGCTGGTCGGGCTGGATTTGTATCGCGGCCCTGAGGTCGGCTTTCGCTTCGCTCCAGCGGCCGATGCTTTCCAGCTGGTCAGCCCGCAGCATCAGATATGTCCAGCGATTGTCCTGCCCTGCCGCCCCGGCGAGCGCCGCGGCCTTGCCATAGGCGTCGGCGGCGCCGGCGGCGTCCTTCGCATCGCGCAAGGCATCGCCGAGGCGCCCGAAATCATTAGCCCGCGCCCGCGCGCCCAGAGAAGCAATCGTCGACCGAGCGAAAGCGACGGCATCCGCGTTCCGGTTCGCCGCCAGCAACAGCCGCAGTCGCGCGTCCCGGACATCGCCGATGAATGGGTCGCGTTCGTCGATCGGGTCGAGCACCGCCAGCGCTTCGGCATTGCGCCCGTCGCGGTTGAGCAACAATGCCAGCAGCACCGCAACCTCACTGCTTTTCGGCGAAGCGTGATGCGCGGCGCGCAACAGCGAGATCGGAAGCGACCGATCGGGATTGTCGGTCAAGGCGCCGCCGATCCCCGCAAGCAGTTCGGCAACCGCTTCGGCCGGTGTACTGATGGCGATCCCAGGCGAATCGAGCGCGACGTCTTTTGACCGAATTTCCGGGGCGAGTTCGACGAGCAGCGCCTTCGCGCCGGCTTCATCCCTTGCGCGCCGCAGTCCTTCGGCAAATGCGAGGCGCAGGCGCGTCTCTCGGCCGCCGGAGCTGGCCAGCGCGCGCTCAATATATGGTTTCGCCTGTGACGCCTTGCGTTGCGACAGGAGCAGGAACGCGCGTTGCTCGTCGGCGAAGGGCTCGAGCAAGCCTTGGCTCACCGCCTGGGTGCTGAGCGGTGCCAGGCCGTCGCGCCCAGCAGCGGCTTCGGACCATGCGCGCAGGATCGGAGTGACGAAGCCGCCGTCACCTTCGGCCGTCTTGTCGTCGACGAAGGTCAACGCCTCGCCAAGCTGGCTTCGACGAAGCGAGTCGGCGATCAGGAGGAGGCGCCCATCGAGCGCGAGTTGGTCCGCCGGGATGCGCCGGGCTGTCAGCACCGCAAGATCGAAGGATCCGGCATCGATCGCGCTGCTCACCGCCCGCCGCGCCAGCATCCAGTCGTTGCCATTGATCGTCGACAGCGATGCGTAGAGCCGCGCCGACCGGGCCGTATCGCCCAACGCTTCGGCAGTTCGCGCCCGGACATACAGCAGGCTGGGATCGTTGGCCGTAAAGCTCAACCGGACCGGCTTCGCCGACGCGGCAACAGGACCGCAAGCGGCGATCACCGCGAGCATGGCCGACGAAACCAGGCGCCTACATGTTCGGATAATTCGGTCCTCCGCCGCCTTCGGGAACCACCCAGTTGATGTTCTGGGTCGGGTCCTTGATGTCGCACGTCTTACAATGCACGCAGTTCTGCGCATTGATCTGAAGCCTTGGTGAACCGGCTTCCTCTACGATCTCGTAAACGCCGGCCGGACAATAACGCTGCTCCGGCGCGTCATAAAGCTTGAGGTTGACCGAAATCGGCACTTCGGCGTCCTTCAGCGTCAGGTGGATCGGCTGGTCTTCCTCATGGTTGGTATTTGACAGGAACACCGACGACAGGCGGTCAAAGGTCAGCTTCCCGTCCGGCTTCGGGTAGGCGATCGGATGGTAATGCTCCTTGCGGCCGATCTGGGTGTGGTCGGCGTGGTGCTTCAGCGTCCACGGTGTCCGCAGCTTCAGCCAGTTGAGCCACATGTCGAATCCGGCGAAGACGGTTCCGATGGTCGATCCCCATTTGGCGACCGCCGGCTGTGCGTTGCGAACGATTTTCAGTTCATCGGCAATCCAGCTTGACCGGACGGCGGGTTCGTAGCTTTCCAGCGTGTCGAAGCGGCGATCGGCGGCGATGGCCTCGAACGCGGCCTCGGCCGCAAGCATGCCCGACTTCATCGCCGTGTGGCTGCCCTTGATACGCGGGACGTTCACGAAACCGGCCGAACAACCGATCAGCGCGCCGCCGGGGAATGCAAGCCGCGGGATGGCCTGCCAACCGCCCTCGTTGATGGCACGGGCGCCGTAGGAGACGCGCTTCCCGCCCTCGATCTCGGCGCGGATCGCCGGGTGGGTCTTCCACCGCTGGAACTCCTCGAACGGCGAGATGTACGGATTCTTGTAGTCGAGCGCAGTGACGAACCCGAGCGCAACCTGCCCATTGGCCTGGTGGTAGAGGAACCCCCCGCCCCACGCGTCGTCGAGCGGCCAGCCTTGCGTGTGGATGACACGCCCCGGTTGATGTTTCTCGGCAGGAACGTCCCACAACTCCTTGACGCCAAGACCATAAACCTGCGGCCCCGATTCCTTGCGGAGATCGAAGATGCGGACCAGTTCCTTGGTCAGGTGCCCCCGCGCACCCTCCGCGAAGAAGGTGTAGCGGGCGTGCAATTCCATGCCCGGCTGGTAATCGGGTCGGTGCGTGCCGTCCCGCGCCACGCCCATGTCGCCGGTCGCCACGCCTTTGACGCTTCCGTCGGGGTTGAACAGCACCTCGGCGGCGGCAAAGCCAGGGAAGATTTCGACCCCCAGCGCCTCGGCCTGCTGCGCCAGCCAGCGGGTCACATTACCCAGGCTGACGCTATATTTGCCCTCGTTATGCATGAACGGCGGCATGAAGATCGTCGGAATCGACCATTTGCCCTTGCGGGTCAGCACCCAGTGAAGGTTATCCGTGACCGGCACTGTCAGCGGGCTGTCGCGATCGCGCCAGTCGGGAAATAGCTCTTCGATCGCTTTGGGATCGACCACGGCGCCGGACAGGATGTGCGCGCCGACCTCGCTACCCTTCTCAAGGACGCAGACGCCGATTTCACGGCCTTTTTCCTCGGCGAGCTGCTTCAGGCGGATGGCGGCGGACAGCCCGGCCGGGCCGGCGCCGACGATCACGACATCATATTCCATCGATTCCCGGTCGCTCACGCCAGTCTCCCGTCACGGCCCTGCCGCTGTTGCGGCTTGCGTCAGCCCTGCCAATTCCTTGACCGCGCCGTCAACCTTGGACGATGGTCGGCAAAGCATGACCGACACCCTGCAAGCAGCGCCGCTGACTAACGCCGAAGCCGAGAGCCTGCTCTCGTGGTGGCTGGAGGCCGGCGTCGACGTTGCAGTCAGCGACGAGCCGCGAAACTGGCTCAAGGCATCCAAAGACGCGCCGGCGGCGACAAAGTTGACCTCCGCCACCCCGCAAACGACGGAGCCTGCGCGCAGCGAGGCCCTGACACTGGATGCGTTTCATCAGTGGCTGGCCGACGCCGAAACGTTGCCTCTGTTCCGTCCGGGGCAAAGCGCGTGCTTCCCGCCGGCCGTGAACAGGCGCCATTGATGCTGTTGAGCGACCTTCCCGGACCCGAAGAAGCTGGTGCTGGTCGGCCGATCGCGGGCCCGGCCTGGATCTTGACCGAACGAATGCTGCAGGCGATTCAGATCGACCCGGCGTCTGCGTATGTTGCCTCGCTGAGTTGTTTTCTGTCCCCGGGATCGCGAATTACCCGCGAGGATCTTGCTCGATGCGGCGAGCTGGCGCGCGAGCAGGTTCGCCTCGCCAAACCCGAACGCCTGATCCTGTTCGGCGACGCTCCGGCGCGGGCGCTGACCGGCCTGCCGCTTGGCGAGGCGCGCGGGCGTATTCATCACGTCGAAGGTGTGCGCACGATCGCCACCTTCCACCCTCGATGGCTTCTGCAACGGCCGTCGGACAAGGCCCTGGCCTGGCGCGACCTTCTGTTGTTGATGAGCGAGGATAATTGATGAGGTCGATGAGTGTTTGGCTGGCGGGCGCGGCGTTGTGCGCGATGCCGGCATGGGCGCAGCAGCAAACTCCAAGCGCCGAAGACCCGCTGGCGCCGATCGACACGCAGATGCCGCAGGACACGCTGGCCCCGCAGCCCGCGAAACCGGTGCCTGCCCCCACGCCAGCCCCGACCCCGGCACCGAGTATCGTTCCCCCAGTCGTCGCACCGACCCCGGAGCAAGAGGCCGGGTCGATCCACCCCTATGTGCCGCCGCGGGTCGCGCCCAAGGACTGGAAAGGCGTCTTCGCGGCGATCCGGACCGGGGACTGGCTCGGCGCCCAGCTGGGAATCGCCGCGCTGCCCGATGGGCCTTTGAAACCCGTCGCGAAGGCGGAACTCTACACTGCGAAAAATTCGCCGAAGGTCGACCTGGCCTCCATCAATGCCCTCTTGGTGGAGTCGCCCGACCTTCCCCACACCGAGCAGCTGCAGCGCATGGCCATCGCTCGCGGCGCCTCCAGCGCACCAGGCATCGCACCTCGCCCGACCGTTTTCTTAGGGTCCGCGCCGCGCCGACAGCGCGCCCGCCCCGTTGCCAACGAGCCGCTGGCCGACGCGCTTCGCGCCCAGCTCGACCCGCTGGTTCGTGCCGACGATTTCGCGGCGGCCGAGGCGCTTTTGATTGCTCAAGGGCCGTTCTTGACGCCCGACGCGCGTGCCGAGGCCGGGCAACGCGTCGCCTGGATTTACTATGTCCTGGGCCAAGACGGTGAAGCTCGCCGGGTTGCCGACCAGTGGCGCGTTGGGGCCGGCGGCGAGTGGGGCGGCCAGGCCGCCTGGATTTCAGGCCTCGCAGCCTGGCGGCAGAATGACTGCACGGCCTCCGCGGCGGCCTTTCGCGAAACGGCACGCCTGACTGCCGACCGTGAATTGGCCGCCGCCGCCTTCTACTGGGCGGCAAGGTCGGAGCAGGCGTGCCGTCGCCCGCGCGAGGTGCAGGGATTGCTGAAAGCCGCGGCGCGATCGGCCGACAGCTTCTATGGCCTGGTCGCCCGCGAAACGCTGGGCATGCCGACCACCATCGCACCTGCGTCGCGATCGCGGGCGGGCGGCTTCGTCCCGATGAACCTGCTGCGCGCGCGGGAGCTTTCAGCGATTGGCGAGCGCGGCCTCGCCGATGAATTCATTCGTTACCAGGCCCGTCTCAGTCCGCCCGGTGACCATCACAAGCTGCTGGCATTGGCGGAGGAGCTCAACCTTCCCGCCACGGAGTATTGGTTGGCACACAACGGCCAGCCCGGCGCTCCGGTGCAGGCGGCGGACCGCTTTCCGACCCTCCGTTGGCGGCCGACGACCGGCTGGCGAATCGATCCCGCGCTCGGCATGGCGCACACCAGGCAGGAAAGCGATTTTCGCGCCGGGGTAGTCAGCCCCGCCGGTGCGGTTGGCCTGATGCAGGTTCGCCCCGGAACCGCCGGCGACTTCGCTCGTGCCCGCGGCACCGCTGTCGGCGATCTCAAGGACCCGTCAGTGAACCTGGAATATGGCCAGAGCTTCATTGAGCTGATGCGCGGCAAGGCTGCCACGCGCGGGCAGATCCTTAAGATCATCGCCGCCTACAACGCCGGCCCGGTCCCGGTGGACCGCTGGAATTTCATCAACGACCGCGGCGATCCGCTGCTGTGGATCGAGAGCCTTCCTTATTGGGAAACCCGTTACTATGTCCCCGCCGTTCTGCGGAACATGTTTGTCTACCAGGGCCTCGACGGGCGCGACCAGCCCGCTTTGAAGACCTTGGCCGAGCACAAATGGCCGGCATTCCCGACCGCCCCAGGCAGTCGCTAAGTCCGCAAATGTTCTTGAAATGTTCTGGTTCGGCGAGCATCCTGCCGGGATGCCAGTCGAGTCGACCAAAGCGCGCGGAGCCACCCGCAACGCGACCCCCACCCGCTTCAACCTGAAGGAGCGGATCGTCGAGGGCGAATGGCTCGACAGCGTGGAAAGCCTCGACGGAATCGCCCCCCGCCGGACCACGGTGACGATCGAAAAGCCGCGATCGATCCTGACCCGCAACAGTTCGCCCGATATTGGCTTCGACCGGTCGGTCAATCCCTATCGTGGCTGTGAGCATGGTTGCATCTATTGCTTCGCGCGGCCGACACACGCCTACCACGACCTGTCGCCCGGAATTGATTTCGAGAGCCGCTTGTTCGTCAAGCCCGACGCCGCCAAGCTGCTGCACGCGACGCTGTCGCGGCCCGGCTACGAAGTCGCGCCGATCGCGCTTGGCACCAACACCGATCCCTATCAGCCGATCGAGGAGCATTGGCGGGTGACCCGCAGCATCCTCGAGCTGCTGCTTGAAACGAAGCACCCGTTCACCATCACGACCAAGTCGGACCGGGTGTTGCGGGACCTCGACATCATCGCCCCGGCGGCCAAGCTGGGCCTTGCCGCGGTGGCCATCTCGGTGACCTCACTCGACCCGAAAGTCCACCGGACGCTGGAGCCTCGCGCGCCAGCAGCACGGAAGCGATTGGCCGCGATCAGGGCACTGAGCGATGCGGGTGTCCCGGCCTATGTGTCGGTGTCGCCGGTCATTCCCCAAATCACAGATCATGAACTGGAGGCGATCGTCGCGGCTGCGGCGTCGGCCGGCGCCCGCGGGGCTTCTGCCTGCCGGTCCGCCTGCCGCTTGAGGTCGCGCCGCTGTTTCGCGCATGGCTCGACGAACATTACCCCGACCGCGCGGCAAAGGTCATGGCGACCATCCGCTCGATGCGCGGCGGCAAGGACAACGACGGCAACTTCTTTACTCGGATGCGCGGCCAGGGTCCGTGGGGGGAATTGCTCGCCACGCGCTTCGAAATGGCGGCCAGGCGCCATGGCCTTGCCCGGGCCAAGTTCGCGCTCCGCTGCGACCTGTTCGAAGCGCCGCAGGGCGACCAGTTGCGCTTGCTTTGAGAATTTCGACGAACGACGGTGACAGGCGGCAAACGGCCCGATAGCAACGCGGCCATGATCCGCTCCCTGACCCTCGCCGCGCTGCTCGCGACCGCCACCGCCCTGCCCGCCCAGACCGCACCGGCGCCGCCCCCGCCGATCGTCACCGACGCGAGGGTCGCCGCCCTCCGCGATGCGGCACTCACCGACAATTATGCGTGGGAGATCACCGAGGGGCTGACGACGGAAATCGGCCAGCGGCTGGCGGCGACACCGGCTGAAGCCCGCGCCCGCGATTGGGCGGTCCGCAAGCTGACCGCGATGGGGTTCAAGAATGTCCGCGTCGAAACATTCTCGATGCCGGTGTGGACCCGGGGCGCGGAAAGCGCCGAAATCCTCGCCCCCTTTCCGCAGCGTCTCGTCGTCGGCGCACTGGGCAACAGCGCCTCGACCGGACCGGAGGGCATCACCGGCGAGGTCATCGGCTTCGACAGCGTCGACGAACTGCGCGCAGCGCCGGACTCCGCCGTTCGTGGCAAGATCGTTTTCATCGATAACAAAATGGCCCCCACCCAGGACGGATCCGGCTACGGCCAGTTCGGTGCCCCGCGCCGCCAGGGCCCGACCATCGCGTCGATGAAGGGTGCCATCGGGATCGTCGTGCGTTCGATCGGGACGGACCATCACCGTAACCCCCATACCGGCGCTACGGGCTTCGCCAACGGCGCCAGGCCCATTCCGGCGGGCGCCCTTACCATTCCCGACGCCGAACAGCTTCAGCGCATCCTGAAGCGTGGAAAGCCGGTGCGGATGCACCTGACCCTGGTCAGCAACGCCCGCCCCGACGGCCAGTCGGGGAACGTCGTTGCCGAAGTTCCCGGCCGCGACCCGAGCCTCGCGCCGATCCTGGTCAGCGGTCACCTCGACAGCTGGGACATGGGCACCGGCGCGATCGACGATGCGACCGGCGTGGCGATCGCCGCCGCGGCGGCCAAGCGGATCATGGACACCGGCCAGCCACTTCGAACGATCCGGGTCGTCTGGTTCGGCGCGGAGGAACCGGGCCTTTTCGGCGGGCTCGACTATCGCAAGCGCCATGGCAAGGAACCGCACTACGCGATCATGGAAAGCGACTTCGGCGCCGACCGGATCTGGCGGGTGAATTTCAAGCTCGGCGAAGACCGCAAGCAGGAAGCCCGCACCATCGGCGCCGCGCTGGCGCCGCTGGGGATCGTCACCGGCAGCTACGAAGACGCGGATGGCTCGGACATCGGACCGATGATCGAGGATGGACTTCCCGCCATCGGCCTCAGCCAGGACGGCACCCGCTATTTCGACCTTCATCACACGCCGGACGACACGCTCGACAAAGTTGATCCCCAGCAGCTTCGGCAAAACGTGGCGGCGTGGACGACCGTACTGGCGGTCCTCTCCGGCGGGATCGAGGAGCCAAAAGCCCGCAAGCGGCGTTGAAGCGCGAACTGTCTTGAAAAAAGGAACAGACAATGCGCGCAATGATGTGTCTGGGATCGGCGGTCATGAGCGTGGCGCTCGGCGCCTGCCAAGTAACCGAAGACAAGGGCAACGGCACGACCACGGTCGAATTCAACCAGGAAGTCGCGGAAAACAGCGCGGCAGTTGCGGTCGATAAGGCGCAGGACGTTGCCGGCACAATCGCCGCCGATGCCAAGCGCGAGGCCGACAAGTTGGGCAACGAGATCGGCGACGTAAAGGTCGACGTCGATATCAATCGTGACAACGACAAGCCGGCCCCGACCACCAACAGCCAGTAAGTTCCCGACCAATCGAGGCTTTCCGCGGGCGAAGGCCCCTGCTAGGCGCTGCCCCGTCGGGGAGTAGCGCAGCCTGGTAGCGCATCTGCTTTGGGAGCAGAGGGTCGCAGGTTCGAATCCTGTCTCCCCGACCACTTCTCGCCCGTCCCGGGCCGGTTGGCGGAGGCTGAATGCGCGTTGGCGGCATCGAACTGGGAGGCACCAAGTCGATCGCGGTACTTGCCGATGGCCGCGACATATCGGCGAAGACCTCCATCCCCACGGGCGATGATCCTCACCATACCATCGGCGCGCTGGTCGATTGGCTGGAAACGGAAGCGGCGGGCAGCGAACTCGGTGCCATCGGTATTGCCAGTTTCGGACCGGTCGCGGTCAACCCGTCCGCCGCCGATTTCGGCTTCATTCGAACCACGACCAAGCCGGGCTGGTCCGGCGCCCCGGTCCGCGGACCGTTCGCGGAGCGATTTCGTTGCCCTGTCGCGATCGACACCGACGTCAATGCCGCCGCGCTCGCCGAGCAGCGTTGGGGCGCTGCGCAAGGGCTCGGCACCATCGCCTACATCACCATCGGTACCGGCCTTGGCGTCGGCGTGGTCGTGGATGGCCATACGCTTCACGGCCATCTCCATCCCGAGGCGGGACACCTGTTGCTTCGCCGGGCGCCCGGGGATGATTTCGAAGGGGCCTGCGTGTTTCACGGCGATTGTGTCGAAGGGCTGATCAGCGGGCCGGCCTTGGCCAAGCGCTTTGCGCAACTGCCGTCCGAGGTTCCCGCCGAAGACGCCCGATGGAACTCGCCCGCAAGCGACTTCGCGCAGTTGCTCGCGACCCTGATTTGCGCGGTGTCCCCACAGCGGATCCTGCTCGGCGGCGGTGTCGGGCTCGGCCGCCCACAGCTTCTTGATCGAGCGATCGATTTGATCCCCGGGCTGATCGCCGGCTACCTGCCGGACCTGACGATTGACGTCCTGCGCAAGATGATCGTCCCGGCGGGTCTGGGCGCCGACGCCGGACCGCTTGGCGCCATCGCGGTGGCGCTTCGCGCACTCGACGGCTGACTGGTGGGCCCGGCAGGACTCGAACCCGCAACCAAGCCGTTATGAGCGGCCTGCTCTAACCAATTGAGCTACAGGCCCCACCGCGCGCCGCGATAGCCGTGCCCGACGGGATGGCGCAAGCGCCCTACTTCTTGGTTGGTAGGGTGAGGACGAACCGTGTGTCGTCCACGATCAAGTCTCCGCCGGCAATCCGCGCCAGCCCGCGCACCAGTCGAAAGGCAAAGCCGAGGCCGATCCTTTGCCCCGATGGTCCGGTGAAGCCAGGATCGAACAACTGGCGTGTTTCCAGTTCCGCGAGCGGAGCGGGGCGCGTCGCCGCAATCGCGCACTGCCCTTTCGTTACTCCGACCTCGACCGCAAGCGTCTCACCCTCGGGAAGGGCATCGACGATGGCGCTGATGAAGCGTTCGGCAAGGCGGCTCGACAGTGCCGGGTCGAGCGCGGTCCGCTGGCCGCGCCCGCGAAACTGAAGCGAAACTTCGACCCCGCGCGCCTCGGTGCGGGCGTTGATCCGGTCGGCGACTTCCGGGAGTACGACTGATAGGTCCGTACCCTCGCCCGGTGCCGACCGGCTGGATTGCAGCTTCGCGGCGAAATCGAGGTCTTCGATCGCTCCAAGCAATTCGCGCGCCTGGACCAGGATTTCGCCGGCTCGCTCGCGGTATCGACGATGCGCCGGACCCAGATATTGACCGTCGATGATCTCCGCGAAGCCGATGATGGCGTTGAGCGGCGTCTTGATCTCGTGGATCATCTCGCGAAGTGTGTCCGCTCCTTCGAACGCGCGAGGCACCGCAGCCCGTTGCGACGGCGTAAGGTCGATCCGCCGCGCCATGCCGCGGTAACCGATGAAGCGACCATCTCCGGGCGCGAACGCCGGGGCCCCGCTCACTCGCCATTCTCCGCCGAAGGGATCGGCCGACGCCAGCGGCACGTCCGCGAAAGGCGCCCGGCGAGCAACGAGATCGCGGCACTCCTCCGAAAGCAGGGCCTCGCCCGCATGTCCGGCAAGGCTGCGGCCGATCAGCGCGGCGCGCGGCGCCCCCTCCACCCAAGCGATCAGGCCCAGGGCGTCGCTTTCCCAACGGAACAGCGCCGGCTCGCGCCGGACTGGCTCGGGCGCCGTTTTGGGCAATTCGTCAGGGATTTCATCAGTCTCAACCGGCGTTCCAGCCGCTTCGCCGGCCCGCTCCCTCCGAAGCTGTTCGATGCGTGCAACCGCTTCACCAATCGACGGGATCTCGTCTTCGCCCGGCGGCTTCGCTGCGGGCGCGATCTCCGGCGCCTGCATATCAGCCACCTTAATACGCGCCGCAGGGCCCTCGAGCGCGAAGAAGAACCGCCGTACTTCGTCGCTGGCATTGGCCTCGATTTCACGCCGGCTGTCATCGTCCAGCGTCGCCCCCGCGAGCAGGGGCGCGGCGACCTCCAGCACATCCGACGCGAACAGCGCGATCAGGCGCGGATCGAGTGGACGGCCTGCGATTGACCGGGCCGTCGCCGCTCGCACCGTGTCGGGTACGCTCGACCGGTCGTCGCGCGCCGCCTGGATGGCCCGATCGACCAGCGCTGCATCGGCATCGCCGCGCGCGCGCGACAACAAGTCCACCAGCTGGCGCCAGCGTACCGCCCGGTCGCGCGAATCGCCGACCGGGCTGTCCAGAACAGTCTTGAGGCGGTCATCGAAACGCAAACGGGCACCTTCCAAAACGGATGGAACGAGCCATGAGTGCACGCGTGGGCGGGCAACAGTGGGATTCGGTTAACCGTCCTTTAACGGGACACGCCGCTCACCCAAAGTAAAAGGGGCGCCGGATCGACCGACGCCCCTCAAATTTCCACCGCTGAAAAGCGTTACGGACGCTGCGTCAGGTAAACGAGCCAGAACTTGGCCTGCTCGGCCTTCGGGCCAGTCACGGCCTCGAGCGCCGCCTTGGCACCAGCCTTGTCGCCCGCCATCGTCAGCGCCGCGCCGAGGCGCAGGTTCGCTAGCGGAACGTCCGCGCCCGGCTTGGTCGCCGCCGCGCGGTAGAGTTCCGCTGCCTTGGCATAGTCGCCATAGCCGTAGAGCGCGTCCGCCGTGGTCATCAGCGGTTTCACAGCCGTGCCTGCCAGCGCCTTGGTCGCGGCCGGGCCAAGCGACGCGCGGTCACCCGCCAGATTGGCGCTGGCCTGCTTGTAAAGCGAGCTGATCACGCTGCTGCTGCGCGAAATGGAGTTGGAGGCGAACCCTTCTTCCAGCACCGCCTTGGCTTCACCGCCCAACCCCTTGTTGGTCGCGGACAGGGCGTAGCGGGCATAGTCGCCCTCGCCGGCCAGCGACTTGGTCGCGCGCTGGAGACGCCAAAGGTCGAGCAGTTCGCTCGGCGCAATGCCGGACTGATCGGCATAGACCTTGATCGCGTCCCGCCAGTTCTTGCTGGTCGGATAAGCCGCGACCCACTGGCGTGCGAGGTCCGCGGTCTGCGGACTCTTCGACTGGTAGGAAACGGCGACGGCGCGCTTCAGATAATCTTCGGAAAGCTTCGCGCCGCCCGCCTTACCGAGCTCCGCGGCCTTCTGGTAATAGCCCAGAGCAGCGGCCGACTGGCCCATCTTGGTCTTGGTTTCCGCCAGCAGCATGTAGTTTTCAGGGTCGTTCGGGGCGAGCTTGATCGCCTTTTCAAACGACTGCGTCGCGCCGGCATAGTCCTTGCCGTTATACTGGTTCTTGCCGATGTTGTTGATGATCGTCGTCAGGCGGGACGTATTGGCGACACCACTGGCCTGAAGCGCGTCGACGGCAGCGCTTGCCGCCGTGAAGTTGCTGGCGTTCGCGGCATTGCTCAGCTCCAGCTGGGCCAGGATGCAGCGGTCGTCGGGCTTTTTCGCCGCGGCACGGGCGGCGGCATGCGCCGTTGCATACGCCGCTGCGTCTTTGGCATCGACCGCCGCCTTCAGGTCGATCAGCGGCTTGCGTGCACCGTTGCTGAGGTTGCCCGGGCACAGGTCCGACTGCGCTGCGGGCGTTGCCGCAGCTTCCGCCTTCTGCGCAGCAGGTGCGGCTGTCGCGGCTAGGCCGCTCAAAAGGACAACGGTCATCGCGGTGAACGTCGAACGCATGTAAATCTCCTGTCGGTCGGGTCGCCGCTTCGGCAACGCTCGGCTGGTCGTGAAAATCGGCCTTACGCCTTGGGGGCGTGTCGGGAAAGGCGATTTGGCCGTTGCCGGCTGAACGCTATTTGAACCAAGCGCTTGGCGTGCTGACTTCAGAACCGGAGCAAAGCGGAACCCGACTCAGCCGGCAGGTGTTTCCCACCTAACCCACATACATCTCGGGTGAGCGGGGCGGCGAAACTTGGGAGATTCGTCATGCGTAACCCCCTTCTGCTCGCGACCGCCCTCGGCGCGGCTGCCCTCTCCGCCTGCACCACCTATGATACCGCCGCCGCACCCGCCCCCAGGACTGTCGCCTCGGTCAATGCCAGTGCCGTCTGCGGCAACACGACCTATGTCGATTCCAACAATGATGGCTGGATCAGCGGCGACGAGTGGAACATGTATCGCACGTCGACCTACACCTATTGGGACACCGACCGCGACGGACGCATCAGCCAGAGCGAGTTCCAGAATTGCTGGTACGGCAACGGCTTCTATCGCGACGCCTACTACAATCGCGACTACTGGAATCCGTACTGGACCGGCTTCGACACCAATGGCGATGGCTATCTGTCGGCCGATGAATATTGGTCGGCGCAGGCGTTCACCCGTCTCGATGTCAACCGCAACGGCCGGATCGACGCCAATGAATATGCCTGGCCGCGCTAGGCCTGCCTGATCCGCTCGAAAATGCCGTCATCCCTCGCGTGCGCGGGCGCGCGGGGGTGGCGTGCCGGGTCGTGATCCGCTAGCAAGGAAGCGACGGGGCGGCGACCGCCGAATCCCCGAATTTTCGTACCTAGTGAAGCAGGATTGATCCTTGGCGACCCAGCCCCCGGCCGACGACACGCACGGCGATATTGCCCCCATCTCCATCGTCGAGGAGATGAAGACCAGCTACCTCGATTATGCCATGTCGGTGATCGTCAGCCGCGCGCTGCCCGACGTGCGCGACGGCCTGAAGCCTGTCCACCGCCGCATCCTGTTCAGTGCCAGCGAAAACGGCTTCGTCTACAATCGGCCCTATCGCAAATCGGCCCGCATCGTCGGTGACGTGATCGGTAAATATCACCCGCACGGCGACACCGCGATTTACGACGCGCTGGCGCGCATGACCCAGGATTGGTCGATGCGCCTGCCGCTGATCGATGGCCAGGGCAACTTCGGATCGATGGACCCTGATCCGCCCGCCGCGATGCGATACACCGAGGCGCGCCTCGCCAAGGCGTCTAGTTTCCTGCTCGACGACCTCGACAAGGACACGGTCAACTTCCAGCCGAACTACGACGCGTCGGAACGCGAACCACAGGTGCTGCCTGCGCGCTTCCCCAACCTTTTGGTCAACGGCGCCGGCGGAATCGCGGTCGGCATGGCCACGAACATTCCGCCGCACAACATCGGCGAAGTGCTGGCCGGGTGCCGCGCTTACATCCAGGACCCGACGATCACGTCCGAAGGTCTGATGGAGTATGTCAAAGGCCCGGACTTCCCGACCGCACCGCTGATCCTCGGCACCGCCGGAATCCGCGCCGCCTATACCACCGGCCGCGGCTCGATCCTGATGCGCAGCCGGGCCCACGTCGAGGAAGGCCGCAACGACCGCCGCTCGATCATCCTGACGGCGATTCCCTATCAGGTCGGCAAGAACGGCTTGGTTGAAAAGATCGCCGAGGCGGCAAAGGACAAGCGGATCGAGGGCGTCAGCGACATCCGCGACGAATCGAACCGCGACGGCGTCCGGATCGTCATCGACCTGAAGAAGGACGCAACGCCCGACGTCGTCCTGAACCAATTGTGGCGTCACACGCCGGCGCAGTCGAGCTTCCCGGCCAACATGCTGGCGATCCGCGGCGGTCGCCCGGAAACGCTTAGCCTGCGCGACATCATCGAAAGCTTCGTCAAGTTCCGCGAGGAGGTCATCACGCGCCGCTCGAAGTTCGAGCTGCTGAAGGCCCGCGAACGCGCCCACATCCTGCTAGGCTTGGTCGTGGCGGTCACCCACCTCGACGAGGTGGTGAAGATGATCCGCGGCTCGGCCAGCCCGGCGGAGGCACGCGAAAAGCTTCTCGCCCGCGACTGGGCGGCCGACGAAATCCGGCCCTACATCAAGCTGGTCGAGGCCGTCGAAGCCCAGGCCGCGGGCGAAACCTATCGCCTCAGCGAAGCGCAGGTCCGTGCTATCCTCGAGCTTCGCCTCCATCGCTTGACGCAGCTTGGACGGGACGAGATCGGGAAGGAGCTTGAAGAGCTTGCCAAGGTGATTGGCGAACTCCTTGAAATTCTTGCCAATCGCCTTCGCCTCTATGAGGTCATGCAGGAGGAATTCGACGAGGTTGACCGTGAATTCTCCAGCCCGCGCCTGAGTGAAATCGCCCCTGCCGCCGATGGCATCGAGGACGAAGACCTGATCGAGCGCGAGGACATGGTCGTGGCCGTCACCATGACGGGCTACATCAAGCGCACCCCCCTTGCCCTGTTCCGCGAACAGAAGCGCGGCGGCAAGGGCCGTTCCGGAATGAACACAAAGGATGAGGATATCGTCACCGAATTGTTTGTGACCTCGACCCACAATCCGGTGCTGTTCTTTTCAAACCTCGGCCGTGTTTACCGGATGAAGGTGTGGAAGCTGCCCGAAGGCGGTCCCAACGCGCGTGGCCGGCCGATGATCAACCTGTTGCCGCTCGCGGAGGGCGAGACGATTACTACCGTGCTGCCGTTACCGCAGGACGAGGCGGAATGGGGCGACCTTCACATCATGTTCGCCACTTCGAAGGGCACGGTGCGGCGCAACTCGATGGATGCGTTCACCAACATCCCGACGGCAGGCAAGATCGCCATGAAGTTCGGCGAGGGCGAGGACGGCGATCCGTCCGACCGCCTGATCAGCGTCGCCCTGCTCACCGAGGAGGACGACGTCCTGCTCGCCACGAGGAACGGCAAGGCCATCCGCTTCATGTCGACCGACGTCCGCGAATTCCAGTCGCGCTCATCGACCGGGGTACGCGGCGTGCGGTTGCTCGGCGACGACCAAGTCATCTCGATGTCGATCCTGCGCCGCGCCGGCACTAGCCAGGAAGAACGGGAAGCCTATCTGAAGGCGCCGCAATGGCGCGACAACAGCGCCGCCGAAGGCATCGATGAAGAACGCTACGCCGAGATCGCGGACAAGGAGCAGTTCCTGCTGACGATTACCGAGAATGGCTACGGCAAACGCTCGTCGACCTACGAGTATCGCCGGACCAACCGCGGCGGCCAGGGCATCACCAACATCGTCACCTCGGAACGTAACGGCGGCGTGGTGGCGAGCTTCCCGGTGAAGCCTGGCGAATCGCTAATGCTGGTCACCGACCAGGGCAAGATGATCCGGACGACCGTCGGCGATATCCGCATTGCCGGCCGCAACACGCAGGGCGTGACCATCTTCAAGGTCGCCAATGCCGAGAAAGTCGTGTCCGTGGCCAAGATCGACGAAAGCGAGGAAGAGGAGATCGAACTGGAGGCCGGTAGCGAAATCGCACCGGAAACGGGTGCCGACACCGCCGATGACCTCGCAGCCGGCCCAGAAGACGGGCGCTAAGCTGTACGATCCGCCGCTGGTCGAACGGCCGGCCAGCGGCGACGAACGGCTGGAACGCTGATCCCCGCCCTTTCGTTGATTTGATGTTCATCCAACCGCGAAGGAGCTTCGATGCCCATCCCCAACAACGCCCTCGTCCTGGTCACCGACGGCCGCAAGACGCTGTTCTTCCGTAATCACGGCGACCAGAACCAGATCGACCTGCGCACCGAGGCGCACGACGAGCGCGAAGATCTGACGGACGGGGAAATGAAGACGGATGCGCCGGGGACGATTGGCCAATCGGCCGGTTACAGCGGGCGCGTGGCCTACGAGGAAACCGACTTCAAGCAATTGGAGGAAGACCGCTGGGCCCATTCGGCGGCCGAACAGGTCAACAAGCGCGCCCTGGCCAACGACTTCGAGGCGCTCGCCATCATCGCCCCTCCCAAGACGCTTGGCGAGCTGCGCAAGAAGCTCCACAAGGAAGCGGAGCGCCGGGTCGTGTGCGAAATCGACAAGGAAATGACCGGCCGACCCATCCCGGACATCGAAGCGCTGATCGTCGGTCACACCGCGCCGGAGGCACCCGCCGAAGTCTAGGCGAACAGGTCTATCTGTTCCGCGTCCGGTGCCACCGCCGCAATCAACAGCGACCGGTGGCACCCGCCCGGCTCCCGTTCGAAACAAAGCAACGCGCTCGGTTTTTCAGATGCTAACTCGCGCATCCGCTGGCCAGCGACGATGGCTTCGGGCAATTCCAGCTGCGCCGCGTAAATCCGCTCCAATTCCTGGTGCCGTCCCTTTCGCGCCGCCTCGCGCCCCGCAGCCGGTGTTCCGAGCGCGCGGAGGTGGACATATTCGATGCCTTCTTCGGCCAACGCATTAGCCAGCGGCGTCTTGGAAAAGCCGGGTCGGCGCGAGAGCGGCAAAGCCCGAACGTCGATCACCCGCTCGACCCCTGCCGCCTTCAGCGCCGCGAGGAAGTCGGGCTGGGTCGCGCCTTCATAACCGATGGTAAACAGCTTCATCCTGCAACCTTACTCTGCATCGGCCTTTGCGGCTCCTTCCGGTCTCGACTAGGAACGCCGCCATGTCCCATCAGGTTCACATTATCGGCGGCGGTCTCGCCGGATCGGAAGCGGCGTGGCAGCTTGCGGAGGCAGGTTTGAAAGTGCGCCTAAGCGAGATGCGCGGCGGCGGCGACTCCACCCCGGCACACGATAGCGACCGCCTTGCCGAAATGGTCTGCTCCAACAGTTTCCGTTCCGACGATGCGGAAAACAACGCAGTCGGCCTGCTTCACCAGGAGATGCGCGTGCTGGGATCGCTGGTCATGGCCGCGGCGGACAAACATCGCGTGCCTGCGGGCTCGGCCCTAGCGGTCGACCGCGAACGGTTCGCCGAAGAGGTCACCCGGCAAATCGCAACCCATCTGAACATCGAGGTGGTACGCGAGCGCGTCGACGCCCTCCCCGCTTCCGGCTCGACCATTGTCGCCACCGGCCCGCTGACCGCGCCGGGCCTCGCCGACGCGATTGCCAACGTCACCGGCAGCGACGCCCTCGCCTTCTTCGACGCTATCGCACCCATCGTGCATCGCGACAGCATCGACATGGACGTCTGCTGGATGGCCGCCCGCTGGGACAAGGGTGGCAAGGATTACATCAACTGCCCGATGAATCGCGAGCAGTACGAAGCTTTCGTCGCCGCCTTGAACGAGGGTGAAAAGACCGAATTCAAGGAATGGGAAAAGGACACGCCCTATTTCGAAGGCTGCATGCCAATCGAGGTGATGGCGAGCCGCGGCGTCGAAACGCTGCGCTACGGCCCGATGAAGGGCGTCGGCCTCGACGACCCGCGCACCGGGCGCTGGCCCTACGCCTGCGTCCAGCTTCGCCAGGATAATGCGCTCGGCACGTTGTGGAACATGGTCGGTTTCCAGACCAAGTTGAAGCATGGCGAGCAGGTCCGTATCTTCCGCACCATCCCCGGGCTTGAGAACGCCGAGTTCGCACGCCTCGGCGGCATTCACCGCAACAGTTTCATCCGCTCGCCCGAGCTTCTCGACGGTGAGCTACGACTGAGGGCGTTGCCGCACGTCCGCTTCGCCGGTCAGATCACCGGCTGCGAGGGCTATGTCGAAAGCGCGGCCATCGGCTTGCTCGCCGCACGGTTCGCGGCGGCCGAAGCGCGCGGCGAGACGTTGCCGCCTCCTCCGGCCGAGACGGCTCTAGGCGCGCTTCTCGGCCACATCACGGGTGGGGCGGAGGCGGATACCTATCAGCCGATGAACATCAACTTCGGCCTGATGCCACCGCTGGAAGGGCCCAAGACGAAGAAGGTCGACCGGAAAAAGCTATATACCAACCGCGCGCGTGAGGCCTTGGCAGGGTGGCTCGAACGGTCCGAGGTCGTCCCCGCCTGATCAGGCACCGCTGGTCAGGAAGATGACCGAGCTTAGGATCAGCGACGGCACCATCAGGATCGCGCAGAGCGTGATGAAGCGCCGCTGCTTGCGCGCACTTCTGGAAAAAGCGCCGATCAACAGGCATCCGAACGCGGCGACGAGAAACAAACCTACCAGGAACAACAACGTCGATCTCCGATGAACAACCGGGCAGCGACACGTCGTCTGACCGGCTGGCAAACAACCGATGTTGCAGTGCAATGTTCCCCGCTTCGTCAAACCGATCAGTCGTCGGCCGAGGCCAGCGCGGGAGCGCATTGGCAGGTGGGTTTCTTCGGCCGGGGCTTGGGCGCGGTCGTCTGATATTCGGCGCGGGTGAGGTAGCGGCTCTTGTCGGAGTCGGCGCCCTCGAACTTGCCGATCGTCTTGACCGCCCATTCCTCGAAACTGAGCTTGCCGTCGCCGTCGAGGTCGAGCTTGGCATAGGCCTTGCGTCGCGGCTCGACCAGCTCGGCCAGCGTGATCCGCCCATTCTTGTCCTTATCGGCCCGGTCGAAGCGCTTCTCTTCCTTGGATTTTGGATCGGCGGAGGGAGCCTCCGGAATGGGCGCGAGGCGCGTCGTTTGCGCGGGTGCCGGCAGCCGCGCGGCGGGCGCGTCGGGGACGGGCGTACCATCGGCGCTGGATTGCCAAAGGAAGATACCGCCCGTGACGAACAACAGGCAGGACGCGATACCGGCAAGGAAACGGCCCATTGGCCCTCCTAAACGAAAGGCGATCCGGCGGTGGCAGGGCTAGCGGCGAAACGGACGGAGTTCAATCGGAAGCTAGAGCCGCCCGGTCCAGCGATGGAACAGCAGGGTGAGCGCCCGCCCCGGTGTCGCCTCCGCTTCGAACGGTGGCCCGCCGCGATCGATGTCACGCGCCGCCAGCGCCGCCAGCGCCGTCACGGGGCGCATCGCTTTCGGGCGAGCACGAGCGGCGGTGGCAGCGTCCTTTTCCCCAGCTAGCGTCCAGTAGCCTCGGCGCGCGGCGTCGACTCCCGCGAACAGTCGGCCGTCGGCATCGAGATCGCCCGCCGGGGCCTCGAGCAGTCGAGCCAGGATCGCGAATAGTCGCTGCCCGCGTCGCGCGACCTGCATGAAGTCGGGCGCTTCCTCGAGCAGGCTTGCCCAACCTTCCTCCAGCGCGGCCAGTTGCCGACCGGAAATACCGCGTGGCAGGAGTTCGCCCGCCGCCGCGGTCAATCGCGGCTCAGCCGGCGGCGGCGCAGTGTCGAGCCGCTCCAGTGCCTCGCGCCACCAGGCGAGACGGATCGCTCCCAATGCCGGCTGGCTGGTCGACGCGACCACATCGGCCATCGCGTCATCGATGGCAAAGACCGCATCGAAGGCGGGCCGCAACTCCACCGGCCAATAGAGCCGGACGAGGTCACGATCCCGTAAGCCCTCAGCGATAGCTGACCGCCTTGGCCGCCTTCACCACGTCGTCGGCCTTGACCAGCGCCATCTTCTCGAGGTTCGCGGCATAAGGCAGCGGCACATCGACGTCGGTCACCCGCATGACCGGCGCGTCGAGGTCGTCGAAGCCTTCTTCCATGCAGATTGCCATGATTTCCGACGCGATCGAACAGGTCGGCCAGCCTTCCTCGACAACCACCAGGCGATTGGTTTTCTTCAGGCTGGTGAGTACGGTCTGCTTGTCGAGAGGCCGAAGCGTGCGCAGGTCGATGACCTCGGCGTCGATGCCTTCTGCGGAGAGCTTTTCCGCCGCCTCGAGCGCAACGCCAACGCCGATCGAATAGCTGACCAGCGTTACATCCTTGCCCGGCCGGGCGATATGCGCCTTGCCGATCGGCAGGACGTAATCGTCCAATTGCGGAACATCGAAGTTCTGTCCGTAGAGCAGCTCGTTCTCGAGGAACACGACCGGGTCATCGCTGCGGATCGCCGCCTTGAGCAGCCCCTTGGCGTCCGCCGCGCTGTACGGCGCGATGACGATCAGGCCCGGCACGCTGGCGTACCACGGCCCATAATTCTGGCTGTGCTGCGCGCCCACGCGGGCCGCGGCGCCGTTGGGACCGCGGAACACGATCGGGCAGCGCATCTGCCCGCCCGACATGTAGTTGGTCTTGGCGGCCGAGTTGATGATGTGGTCGATCGCCTGCATCGCGAAATTGAACGTCATGAACTCGATGATCGGTTTCAGGCCGCCCATCGCCGCTCCCGACCCGATGCCGGCAAAACCATATTCGGTGATCGGGGTATCGATGACCCGCTTCGGTCCGAATTCGTCGAGCAGGCCCTGGGTCACCTTGTAGGCGCCCTGGTACTGCGCAACCTCTTCTCCCATCACGAACACGCGCTCGTCGCGGCGCATTTCCTCCGCCATCGCGTCGCGCAGTGCTTCGCGGACGGTCGTCGGGGTCACGGCGGTCCCTTCCGGAACTTCCGGTGGATCGCGGGTCGCCTGGACGTCGGCGACGAGGTCGCGGGCGCCACTCTCGAACTGGTGCGGAGTCGAGGTCGCCTCAACCTTCTGCTCGGCGGGCAGTTCGGGCTTGGGCGCTTCTTCGGCAGCCGACGCAGGCGCGGGCGTCGCGGCCTCACTCCCCTCGCCGCCCATCAGCGCGATGACCGTCCCGACCTTCACACCGTCCGAGCCCTCGGGAACCAAAATCTTGGAGATCGTCCCCTCGTCGACCGCCTCGAACTCCATCGTCGCCTTGTCGGTTTCGATCTCGGCCAGAATGTCGCCCGACGACACGCTGTCGCCTTCCTTGACGAGCCACTTGGCAAGCGTGCCCTCTTCCATCGTCGGCGAGAGCGCGGGCATCTTCAGTTCGATCCCCATCAGTAAGACTCCACCAGCACGTCGGTATACAATTCGGAGGCCTCTGGCTCCGGCGCCTCCTCGGCGAACTTCGCCGCTTCGACGACGATGTCCTTGATCTGCTTGTCGATTGCCTTCAGCTCGTCCTGTCCGACGCCGAGCTTCTCAAGCTCGCGCGCGGCATGGTCGATCGGGTCGCGGTGCTCGCGAAAGTCCTGAACCTCCTCGCGGGTCCGGTACTTGGCCGGGTCGGACATGGAGTGACCGCGATAGCGATAGGTCAGCAGCTCGAGGATGATCGGGCCCTTCCCTGCCTGGGTCCAGGCCATCGCTTCCTCCGCCGCGCCGCGCACCGCCAGCACGTCCATGCCGTCAACCTGGATACCGGGAATCCGGAAACTTTCCCCCCGCTTGTAGAAGTCGGGTTCCGACGCCGACCGGTCGACCGACGTGCCCATGGCGTATTTGTTGTTCTCGATCGCGTAGATCACCGGCAGGTCCCACAGCTTCGCCATGTTGAAGCTCTCGTAGACCTGGCCTTGGTTGGCGGCGCCGTCACCAAAATAGGCGAGACAGGTGCCGCCGTCGCCCGCATACTGATGCTTGAAGGCCAGCCCGGTGCCGAGCGACACCTGCGCGCCGACGATGCCATGGCCCCCGTAGAAGCCGTGTTCGACGCTGAACATGTGCATCGATCCGCCCTTGCCTTTGGAGATGCCGGCGGCGCGGCCGGTCAATTCCGCCATGATCACCTTCGGATCGATGCCATAGGCGAGCATGTGGCCGTGATCGCGATAGCCGGTGATGACGCTGTCGCGACCGACCTTCATCGCGCTCTGCAGGCCGACGGCGACCGCCTCCTGCCCGATGTAGAGGTGGCAGAATCCGCCGATCAGGCCGAGACCGTAAAGCTGGCCGGCGCGCTCCTCGAAGCGACGGATCAGCAGCATCTGCTTGTAGAAATCGAGAAGCTCCTCCTTGCTGGCCGCATAGGGCTTGGGCTCGGCGGGGCGCTCGCGGTTCGGCTTGCGACTGGCGGCGGAGCCTTCGCAGCGGGCTCGGTCGCGGATGTTTTGGCGGGACGCGCCACGGCACTCTCCGGATGATGCTTGTCGTTGGCCGCGCTATAGGAGCGCATTGCACCTTTGGGCAATGCCGTAGCGGCAGCTACTCGAGCGGAAGGACCACTTCGTCCGGGCGCACCAGGCCGAGGTCGCGGCGGACCAGCTCTTCGGCCATGTCCGGATCAGCGTTGTCGGGCGACAGCAGCGCGGAGCGGTGACGCAATTCCTTGCGGTGCTGCTCCAGTCGCGCGAGCTCCGCCTTCCGCTCTGCCAGCGTGCGGCTGTAGCCGCCCCAGGCGAGCAGGCCGTTGGGCCCGGCAACCGCATAAGTGGCGAAGTTCCCGACGACGATGACCGCCAGCGCGGGCCACATCGCCCGACGCAACAGTCCAACGCTTTTCGAAGCCCCGCCCATAACCCTTAAGAATCAGAAAGGAGTCATCAACGCAAGCGCTTTGTGCGTTGGATTCACAACTATTTTTGCGCCGACTCAGTTGGGCTTATAGGCCCGGAGCGCGGCCACGCCCGGATAGCGGGCGGCGTCGGCCAACTCTTCCTCGATCCGCAGCAGCTGGTTGTACTTCGCGGTGCGGTCCGACCGGGCAAGGCTTCCCGTCTTGATCTGCCCGCAACCAAGCGCGACGGCGAGGTCGGCGATGGTTGAATCCTCGGTCTCTCCCGACCGGTGCGACATAACCGCGGTGTAGCCCGACGATTGCGCCAGGCGGACCGCATTGACCGTCTCGGTCAGCGTCCCGATCTGGTTGACCTTGACCAGGATCGAGTTGGCGATGCCGTCCTTGATACCCTGCGCCAAGCGCGTCTCGTTGGTCACAAACAGATCGTCGCCGACCAGCTGGACGCGATCACCGATCTTGTCGGTCAACGCCTTCCAGCCTGCCATGTCGTCCTCGCCCATCCCGTCCTCGATCGAGGCGATCGGGTAATCGGCCGCGAGCGACGCCAGGTAATCCGCCATCTCGACCGGTGACAGGCTCAAGCCCTCGCCGTCCATTCGATAGGCGCCGTCCCTGAAAAACTCGGTCGCGGCGCAATCGAGCGCCAGCAATACGTCGCTGCCAAGCTTGTACCCGGCCTGCCCCACCGCCTCGGCGATGAAGTCGAGCGCGGCGCGGGCCGACGCGATGTTGGGCGCGAAGCCGCCTTCGTCACCGACCGCCGTCGCCAGCCCCTTGGCGTGGAGCGCCGACTTCAGCGCGTGGAAGATCTCCGTGCCGCAGCGAAGGCCTTCCGAAAAGCTCTCCGCACCGACTGGCATGACCATGAATTCCTGGAAGTCGATCGGGTTGTCGGCGTGGGCGCCGCCATTGAGGATGTTCATCATCGGCACCGGCAGGATGGTCGCGCCGACGCCTCCGACATAGCGATAGAGCGGAAGCCCGCGCGCCTCGGCCGCTGCCTTGGCCACCGCCAGGCTGACACCCAGGATTGCGTTCGCACCCAGCCGGCCCTTGTTGCCGCTGCCATCGAGGTCGATCATCGTCGCGTCGATGTCGGCCTGATCCTCGGCCTCGAAGCCGACCACCGCGTCGGCAATCTCGCCGTTAACAGCCTCGACCGCCTGGCCGACGCCCTTGCCGCCCCAGCGCGACTTGTCGCCGTCACGCTTTTCGACCGCCTCGTGCGCGCCGGTCGAAGCGCCCGAAGGTACCGCCGCGCGGCCCATCGACCCGTCTTCCAGAGTCACATCGACCTCGACCGTGGGGTTGCCGCGGCTGTCGAGGATTTGCCGGGCGTGAAGGTCGACGATCGCGGTCATGGAAGGCCTTTCCAAGGGCAGTGGATGCGGTTCGTCGGCTCCTATAGGCTGTGCGTCGAAGCGTGCAACTTTCGGTCGAAGGACTGGAACGCGTCCCAACCTGCGAGGGTTGTGGAGTCAGACAAGGAGACCCACTATGGCTGCTGAGAACGAAACCCTGCCCGAAGGCACCGACAAGGTCATTGCCGGTGCATCCGCGACGGAGCGTGAGGAGGATTTGATCGTGAAGGAACCAACCGCCCGCGATAAAATGCTCGGCAAGGTTCGCGAAGGCAGCGGCAAACTCTCGGGACAGGCCGCCGACAAGGCCCGCGGTTTCGTCGGCCAAGGCCTGGAACGGTCGAGCGAGGCACTCGCGAACGTCTCCAAGATGATCGGCGATACCGCCAGCGGCATCGACGAACGCCTTGGGTCTGAATATGGCGATTATGCGCGAAGTGCAGCGACGAGCCTTGAAAATGTCGCCAACAAGCTCGCCGCCAAGGACGCCGACGAATTGATCGAAGACACGCGCGACTTCGTCCGCAAAAGTCCGGGCGTGGCATTGGCCGGCGCGGCGATTGTCGGATTCGCGCTGGCCCGGCTGGTCAAGACCGGGCTGGACAATGATGACCGTCGCAAGGCGCGCGACGACAATTAGCCGCGTGCCAGTATGGGAGGGGCGATGAACGACGAGGAAACGCCAATCGCCGATTATGCCCGGCGATTGGTCGATCAGGGAAAAGCCTACGCCAACGCCGAAATCGGCCTGGCAAAGGCGAAGGCACAGGACGCCGTCGCGGGCTACAGCCATGTGGCCCTGTTCGGAGCCGGCGCAGCGGTGTTCGGCCTTGTCGCCCTCATCGTCTTGTTCGTCACGCTTGCGCTGTGGCTCGGCAGTCTGATCGGACCGCTTGGCGGCGGCCTGATCGCGACCGCAATCGCGGCCGCCATGTCTGGACTTCTCGGCTGGTTGGCCAAGCGAAAGCTGGATGACCGCAATGGTTGAACCTGATCGCGTCAAGCTGGCGGAGGCGGAAGTCGCCCGTACCAAGGCCGAATTCGTCGGGACATTCCACGACTTGGTAGCGCAACTCCAGCCGAGGAAACTGGTCCGAGAGGCGTGGGAAGGAGCCAAGAACAAGGGCGCCGACCTTGCCGAAGACGCCGTTGACGCTGTGACAAAGCGGCCCGTCGTGGCCACCGGTCTGGTGGCCGCATTGGCGATGTTCCTGGCCCGTGAACCGCTGAAAGATGCAACCAAGAAGGTCGCTGGAGCGATGAAGACTTCGGCGAAGAAGGAAAAGAAGCCGGCGGCGAAGCCCGCCCAGTTGGACAAGCCGGTGGCCCCGCCGGTGAGACGGCGTGCTCCCCGGCGCGCCGCAAGCAAGACGGAGAAGCAAGGATGAGCGCCCAGGACACCACCTCCACCTCGGATACTCGCACCGACGGCCTGCGCGATCGTGCCGCCGACGCCCTCGGCAGCGCGCGCGAGAGGGCGATCGAAGCTTATGACTCGGCGCGCCAGAAGGCGTCGGAATCGGGTCGCAAGGCCGGCGACAGCATCGCGCAAGCGCCGCTGATCGCGCTTGGCGGCGGCCTTGCCATCGGCGCGCTGCTGGCGTCGCTGCTGCCCCGCACCAATGTCGAGAAGAAGCTGATCGGCCCTGTCGGTCAGCGGCTGACGGGTGCAGGTAGAAGCGCGATCGACGCTGCGCGGACGGCAGGTCAGGAAAAGCTTTCCGAGCTTAATATCACCGCCGATGCCGGCAAGTCCGCCGTGCAATCGCTCATCGATGGCATCGGTCAGGCGGCCAAATCGTCTGGCCAGGCGGCGATCGGCGCGGTGCGCGACAGGCGCTAGCGGAAATCGGCCGGCCCCCTCCCGATTTTGGGTGGCGGGCCGGTCGGCTTTTTTGTAGCGGGGCGCGCATGAGCAAGCTTCACCTTGTGTTCGGCGGCCGCGTCAAGGACCCGCGCAGCCTCGACTTCACCGACCTGTCGAACATCGATTTCGTCGGCCTTTATGACAATTATGCCGATGCGGAAGAGGCATGGCGCGGCGCGGCGCAGCGCACTGTCGACGATGCCGAGATGAAATATGTCGTGGTCCACCTGCACCGGCTTCTGCAGCCGGAAGGCGCGGAATCAGGCGCCGCGATACCGCCACAGCAATAACGGCCGCTGCAACAGCAGCCCCGCGGCGAAGCCGCCGATGTGAGCGGGGATTGCCAGCATCATCCCGTCCTGCCCAGCGGCGATTCCGGTCATCCACTGGATGATGACCCACGCCACCATCAGCCAAACGGCATGAAGGGCACGGTTGGCGCCGCGCGACGCGAAGACCTGCTTGGGCTGGCCGATCATCAGCGAATAGGCGCCAAACCAGGCGCTGATCGCACCACTGGCGCCTATCATCGGGATCGTAGAAGCGGGATTGACGGCGAATTGCGCCAGCGCCGCGACCACCGCGCCGACGAGATAGCCGACGGTAATCGCCTTGGCGCCGAGCATCCGTTCCAACTGCACGCCAACCCACACCATCATCAGCAGGTTGAAGCCGAGGTGCATGAAGTTACCGTGGAGCAGCGTGGAGGTGAGCGGCGTCAGGAATGCGGGCACCGCCGCCGGCACGATCAGCAGACCGCTTAGCCGCGCGGGAACGAATCCGGCTAGGAACGCCGCCCGCTCGTCCAGCCCGAACAGGAATACAAGCATCGACACCGCGGCGGTGGCGATGGCGATGACTGCCGTCGCGGAACGGAGGCGCGCGCCGTCCATGGTGACTTAGACGAACTCGATCTTCGCGATTTCGTAGTAACGATCACCGGCCGGCGTGGTCACTTCGACCTCGTCGCCTTTCTGCCGACCGATCAGGGCACGGCCCAGCGGCGAGTTGTAGCTGATGCGACCGACGCGGGCATCCGCCTCGGTCTGGCCGACAACCTGATATTTCACTTCCTTGTCGTTCTCGTCGAGCAGCGTGACCGTCGCGCCGAAGACGACCTTGTCGCCCGACAGCGTCGTCGGGTCGATCACCAACGCGCGGCTCAGCTTGTCCTCGATGTCGGCGAGCATCGCCTCAAGCTGGCCCTGCCGCTCCTTGGCGGCGTGATATTCGGCGTTTTCCGACAGATCGCCGTGGGCGCGCGCTTCCTCGATCGCATCGATGATCTCTGGCCGTTCCAGCTTCAGCCGGCGAACGTCCTCAGTCAGCTTGCGGTGGCCCTCGGCCAGCATCGGCACCTTGTCGCTTGCCATAATTCGTGTCCCCATTCGTCAAAACTTGCCCGGGCGCCAACCCAGTGGTGGAGGCGCGTCGTCGGGCAAATTTTCGTGAAATCGATTGTCCGTCAGCCGGAATAATAGGACTGTAGCGACCGGACTGCAAGCGCGTGGCCGCGAAGCGCGCCGATGGCGCGCGCCGTCGCGACGCTCGCCGCGGCCGTCGTGAAGTAAGGCAACTTCGCCTTCAGCGCGGCCTCCCGGATCGCCTGGCTGTCCTTCAGCGACTGCCACCCCTCCGTCGTGTTGAACGCCAGCTGCACCCCGCCGTCGACGATGCGGTCGACGATGTGCGGCCGGCCCTGCGCCACCTTGTTGACCTTGTCCACCGGGATGCCCTCGGCGGCGAGGTGATCGGCCGTGCCGCCCGTGGCGATGACCTTGAAGCCAAGCTCGACCATCTTCTTCGCCGCGGGGATGATATGCGCCTTGTCGGTGTCCTTGACCGAGATGAACACCGTCCCGCTGTCCGGCAACTTGACCCCGCCACCAAGCTGCGACTTGGCGAAAGCGACATCGAAATCGCTATCTATTCCCATCACTTCGCCGGTGGACTTCATTTCCGGTGACAGGACCGGATCGGTGCCAGGGAAGCGAGCGAACGGGAACACGCTTTCCTTGACCGCGATATGGTCGATGTCGCGGTCGATCGGCTCGAACTCGCTCAACGCCGCGCCCGCCATCACCCGCGACGCGATTTTCGCGATCGGCCGCCCGATCGCCTTGGCGACGAACGGGACGGTGCGGCTGGCGCGCGGGTTGACCTCGATCAGATAGACCTCGCCGTCCTTGACCGCATATTGGACGTTCATCAGTCCCTTGACGCTCAGCGCCAGCGCCAGCTCGCGCGTCTGTCGCTCGATTTCGGCGATGACGTCGTCAGGAAGGCTGTAAGGCGGGATCGAGCAGGCGCTGTCGCCCGAGTGCACCCCGGCTTCTTCGATATGCTGCAGGATGCCCGCCACCGCGACGTCCGTGCCGTCGCAGATCGCATCGACATCCACCTCGATCGCGTCGCGCAGGTAGCGGTCGATCAGCACCGGCGACGTCCCCGACACCTCGACTGCTGTCGCAATGTAGTGGTCGAGCTGTTCGGGACCGTCGACGACCTCCATCGCCCGCCCGCCGAGCACGTAGCTGGGGCGCAGAAGCACCGGGTAGCCGATGCGCTCCGCCACCGCGATTGCCTCGTCGCGGCTGCGCGCCAGGCCATTGGCCGGCTGCTTGAGGTTCAGCCGGTCGACCAGCTTGGCGAACCGCTCGCGGTCCTCGGCGAGGTCGATACTGTCGGGCGAGGTGCCGAGGATCGGGAAGCCCGCCGACTGGATCTGCGCGGCCAGCTTCAGCGGCGTCTGCCCACCCAGCTGCACGATCACCCCCGCCAGCTCGCCCTTCTCCGCCTCGCGGGTCAGGATTTCGAGCACGTCCTCACCAGTCAGCGGCTCGAAATAGAGGCGGTCGCTGGTCTCCGGATCGGTCGATACCGTCTCCGGGTTGCAATTGACCATGATCGTCTCATAGCCCGCGTCCTTCAGCGCGAAGGCGGCGTGGCAGCAGCAATAGTCGAACTCGATCCCCTGCCCGATCCGGTTCGGACCGCCGCCAAGGATGACGACCTTGCGCCGCTCCGAAATCTCCGCCTCGTCCTCCGGTTCGCCGAACAGCGGGCCTTCGTAGGTCGAATAGAGGTAGGGCGTCGCCGCATCGAACTCCGCGGCGCAACTGTCGATACGCTTGAACACCGGTCGCACGCCCAGTTTCAGCCGGGCATTGCGCACTTCCCACTCGGTGACGCCGCCGGTCATGAACTTCAGCGCGTCGTGGACGATCCCGCGTCCACGGGCCGCCAATTCCGAGGTCTCGCGATCGACCCCCGCCGAGCGCAGCGCCAGCTGCGCCAGCCGAGCGTCGGAAAAGCCCATTGCCTTCAATCGCCGCATCCCCGCCGCGTCCTGCGGGATGCCCTCGGCGCGCACCTGCTCCTCGGCGGCGACGATCTCGGCCAGTCGTTCCAGGAACCATGGGTCGAAGCCAGCGATCTCGTGGATGCGCTGGACGGTGAAGCCCTGTCGAAGCGCCTCCGCGGCGATCAGCAGCCGGTCGGGCGTGGCGCGGGCCAAGGCGTTTTCAATCTCGGTCGGGCTGGCATTCTCCAGCTCGCGCACCCGGTCGAGCCCGCACAGCCCCGTTTCCAGCCCGCGAAGCGCCTTCTGCAGGCTTTCGGCGAATGAGCGCCCGATCGCCATCACTTCGCCGACCGACTTCATCGCTGTCGACAGCGTGTTCTCCGCGCCCTTGAACTTCTCGAACGCGAAGCGCGGGATCTTGGTCACGACATAATCGATCGTCGGCTCGAAGCTGGCCGGGGTCGCGCCCCCGGTGATGTCGTTGGCAATCTCGTCGAGCGTGTAGCCGACCGCCAGTCGCGCCGCGACCTTTGCAATCGGGAAGCCGGTCGCCTTGGACGCCAGCGCCGACGACCGCGACACGCGCGGGTTCATTTCGATGACGATCATCCGCCCGTCCTTCGGATTGACCGCGAACTGGACGTTGGAACCGCCTGTTTCGACGCCGATTTCCCGGAGCACCGCGATTGAGGCCGACCGCATCCGCTGATATTCCTTGTCGGTCAGCGTCAGCGCCGGTGCGACGGTGATGCTGTCGCCGGTGTGCACGCCCATCGGGTCGACGTTCTCGATTGAACAGATGATGATGGCGTTGTCCGCGCGGTCGCGGACCACCTCCATCTCATATTCCTTCCAGCCGAGCAGGCTTTCCTCGATCAGCACCTCGTTGGTCGGGCTGGCGTCGAGGCCGGAGCGGACGATCGCCTCGAACTCGGCACGATTGTAGGCGACCCCGCCGCCGGTCCCGCCAAGCGTGAAACTGGGCCGGATGATCGAGGGAAGGCCGGTCTTCTCCAGCACCTTCAGCGCGTCGTCCAGGCTGTGCGCGATGCCGGAGCGGGCGCTTTCCAGCCCGATCCTGTCCATCGCCTCGCGGAACTTCTGCCGGTCCTCGGCCTTGTCGATCGCCTCCGCCTGCGCCCCGATCAGCTGGACGTTGTGTTTCTTGAGGATGCCGAGCTTGTTGAGAGTCAGCGCGGTGTTTAGCGCGGTCTGCCCGCCCATCGTCGGCAGCAGCGCGTCCGGCTTCTCCTTCTCGATGATCCGCTCGACGATCTCCGGCGTGATCGGCTCGATATAGGTCGCGTCGGCCAGCTCCGGATCGGTCATGATCGTCGCCGGGTTCGAATTGACGACGATGACCCGATAACCCTCGGCCTTCAGCGTCTTGACCGCCTGGCTTCCGGAATAATCGAACTCCGCCGCCTGCCCGATGACGATCGGCCCGGCACCAATGATGAGAATGGAGGAGATGTCTGTTCGACGAGGCATTAGACTTTCAAAACTCCCGGTCTGGAAATGAACACCCCATCATCCCATTCAATGCGCTCGCGTCGCCGGACGTTTGCAGAGGAATTCGGATCAAAACACAGATAAGATCCGTCTTCGCGGACACCTACGACGGCTAACCAATGAGTTCCGCTGTCATGCTTGATTATGGCGCAATTCGGTAGGCAGCCTGACGCAGGCTTGATCCGATCTTTCGATTCAATGCTTTCTGCAAATCTTTTAAACGACGAAGAAGCGAACGTTGTCGCAATCAAGCCTTCTCGAGCATTGGGCGAAAGGGAATTGAAGATTCGCGCAATTTGTGGGCTTGAAAACCCGCCGCTTTTCACGCGTGCCGCAATACGATTGGCTGTGAGCAGGCCCACCTTTTCGGCCTTTTTGAGCAAGGCGAAGAACGCCCGGTGGAACGAATCTTCGAGCTTGTTCGTGTTCCCTGCCTTCGCCGTCTTGTGACGGGCGATGATGTAGTCTGCCGCGTACAGACCGCAGAAATTGTCGTGGCTGCCCTGCCAATACAATCGTTCGCTCACCGCATCATCCCCACGAACTTTTCGAACAGGTAGAAGCTGTCCATTGGCCCGGGGCTTGCCTCGGGATGGTACTGGACCGAAAACGCTGGCTTATCCGTCAGTTCCAGCCCGCAGTTACTACCGTCGAACAGGCTGATGTGCGTCTCGCGGACGGTGGCGGGCATGCCTTCGCGTTCGACGGCGAAGCCGTGGTTCATGCTGGTGATTTCGACCGCGCCGTCGCTCAACCGCTTGACCGGGTGATTGGCGCCGCGGTGGCCCTGGAACATCTTGGCTGTCCGCCCGCCGACCGCCAGCGCGAGCAGCTGGTGACCAAGGCAGATACCGAACAGCGGCTTGCCGGTGTCCAGCATCTGGCGAATGACCGGAATGGCATACTCACCGGTCGCGGCAGGATCGCCCGGGCCGTTGGACAGGAAGAAGCCGTCGGGTTTCTGCGCCATCACCTCGTCGAAGCTCGCCGTCGCCGGGAACACCGTCACCCGCGCCCCGGCCTCGACCAGGTTACGGAAGATGTTTCGCTTGGCGCCATAATCGATCGCGACAACGTGCGGCCGCGACGGATCGTCGCCGCCCATTTGATAGCCCTCGCCAAGCTCCCACTTGCCGCCCGACCAGGCCTCGACCTGCTCGCGCGACACCTCTTTCGCCAGGTCCATGCCCTCCAGCCCCGGCCAGTCGGCCGCCATCTTCTGAAGCACGCCCAGATCGAACTCGCCCTTCGCATCGTGGGCGAAGGCGATCGTCGGCGGCCCCTCGCGCCGCACCAGCCGGGTCAGCGCGCGCGTATCCACGCCCGACACGCCGATGCGCCCCGTCGCCGCCATCCACGACGGGAAGTCCTGCTTCGACCGGAAGTTTGACGGTGACGTCACGGCCTCACGCACCAGGCAGCCCAGCGCATGCGCCTCGCCCGCCTCGACGTCCTCCTCGTTGGCGCCGACATTGCCGATGTGCGGGAAGGTGAAGGCGACGACCTGCTTCGCGTAGGAAGGGTCGGTCATCACCTCCTGGTATCCGGTCATCGACGTGTTGAAGCACAGTTCGCCGACCGCGCACCCTTCGGCGCCGAACCCCCTACCCCAGATCGTGCGCCCGTCGGCAAAAACGATCACGCCGGTCGCTCCTTCTGGGCGCGCGGACGTGTTCGTAGGATCGGCCAAGGCAAAGGCTCCTGCAGCGGGGTTTTCGACGATGTCGCTAAGCGATGGCCGCTACGCGTTTACCCAAGGCAGGTCAACGCTGTGAAACCGCCGATTTCGCCGGTAGGACTGGTCTTTTAAAGCGAAGCGAGACGGAACGCGCATGATTCGCGACGACATCAAGAATGCGTTGGTGACCGCCATGAAGGGCGGCGACAAGGAATCGACCGGCACGATCCGCCTGATCCAGTCGGCGATCAAGAACCGCGACATCGAACTGCGCACCGCGTCGGCCGCGCTGGACGACGACGCGCTGGTCACCGAAGTGCTGCAGAAAATGATCAAGCAGCGCCGCGAATCGGTCGAGCTTTACCGCAAGGGGGACCGCGAGGAGCT
Source organism: Sphingomonas rhizophila (assembly GCF_014396585.1). Lineage (GTDB taxonomy): Bacteria > Pseudomonadota > Alphaproteobacteria > Sphingomonadales > Sphingomonadaceae > Sphingomicrobium > Sphingomicrobium rhizophilum. Next base: position 960,921 of record NZ_CP060717.1, on the reverse strand, counting down.
CGCCGCGAAGGAAGAGGCCGAGATCGCGGTCATCGAGCGCTTCCTGCCCCAGCAGATGAACGAGGACGAAGCCCGCGCCGCGATCCAGGCGATCATCGCCGACACCGGCGCGTCGTCGATGAAAGACATGGGCCGCGTGATGGCCGAGGTCAAAAGCCGCCACGCCACCTCGATCGAACCCGCCAAGGCCAGCGCGCTGGTGAAAGCGCTGCTCAGCGGGGCGTGATCCTTTCGCCCGCCTTCCTCGAAGAGCTTCGCGCCCGCACGACCCTGTCGGCGGTGATTTCGCCGAGCGTGAAGCTGATTAAGGCTGGCCGCGAATTCAAGGCGTGCTGCCCATTCCATAACGAGAAGACACCCAGCTTCACCGTCAACGACGAGAAGGGTTTCTATCACTGCTTCGGCTGCGGCGCGCACGGCGATGCCATCCGCTTTCTCACCGACAATCGCGGGCTGCCGTTCATGGAGGCGGTCAAGGAATTGGCCGGCAAGGCGGGCATGGATGTCCCCGCCCCCGATCCCCGCGCCCGCGAACGCGCCGAGGCCGCCGCCGGGCTGCATGACGTTACCGAGGCCGCCCAGCGCTGGTTCGTCGAGCAGCTGAACGGCGTCGAGGGCGGCGCGGCGCGCGACTACCTCAAGGGCCGCGGCATCGGCGCGGCGACCATCCAGCGCTTCGGTCTCGGCTTCGCGCCCGACAGCCGCGGGAAGCTCAAGGCGGCATTGTCTTCGCTCGGTGAGGACAAGCTGGTCGAGACCGGCATGCTGATCCGGCCCGACGAGGGCGGCCGCGACCCCTACGACCGCTTCCGCGGACGCCTCATGTTCCCGATCCGCGATGCGCGCGGGCGCGTCATCGGCTTCGGCGGCCGAATCCTCGGGGCGGGCGAGCCCAAATACCTCAACTCCCCCGACACGCCGTTGTTCGACAAGGGCCGCACCCTCTACAACATCGACCTCGCTTCCCCCGCCAGCCGAAGCGCCCGCCGGCTGATCGTCGTCGAAGGCTATATGGACGTCATCGCCCTCGACCGCGCCGGCATCGCCGAGGCGGTCGCGCCCAACGGCACCGCGGTCACCGAGGACCAGCTCCAGCGCCTGTGGCGGCTCGATCCCGCGCCGATCTGCTGCTTCGACGGCGACAGTGCCGGGCAGAAAGCCGCCGTCCGCGCTGCACTCCGCGCCCTGCCCCACCTCGGCCCGGAGCGCACCCTGCGCTTCGTCGCCCTTCCCCAGGGACAGGATCCCGACGACCTCGTCCGCACCGGTGGTCGGGCGGCGGTGGAGGCCCTGCTTGCCGAACCCGAACCGTTGGTCGAACGCCTCTGGCGCCACGAACTCGAGGCTACCCCGCTGACCACGCCCGAGGCCCGCGCCGGCCTCAAGCAGCGGCTGATGGATCATGCCGGCACCATCGCCGACCCCGATGTTCGCGCCCTCTATCGCGACGACTGGTTGCAGCGCTTCGACGCCCTCGTCCGACCCCAACGCGGCACCCGCGCACCATCCGGCGCCCCGCGCCGCGACTGGAAGAAGCAGAATGGCCGCTTCGTCCCCCGCCACCCCCGGTCGGCGAAGCCGCACGCTCCATATCCGCCCGCGGCGTCGATCGCGCCACCGCCCGCGCCCTCGTCCTTGGCCACGCGCTCTTTCCTGCCGCCACCGCAGACCATGTCGAGACATTCGCCGCCCTGCCCATCGCCGAAGCCCCCGTCGCCACCGTGCGCGATCGAATCGTCGATTTCGCGATGAGCGGCGCCGCGCTTGATCGTGACGCCCTCGTCCCCATATTGGCAGGTGCCGAGACGGCCGCCGCGTGGCGTGCCGTGTCGGGCGGCGACGAACTTGGCTTTACCTTCACCCGATCGAAGAGCGACCCCGACCTGGCCCGCAAGGACCTTGGCCTTGCCCTGGAGGCGGTCGTCGGCCTCGCGGAGATCGAAGCCGCGCTGGGCGATGCGACCCGGCGGCTGGAGCGGGACATGGACGATGCCGCCTTTGCCGATCAACAGGCGTTGATCATGGCGAAGCGGCAATATCACGACAGGCTGGCGTCTCTCGCCGGCAATGAGTAAGCGGCGATCAACATGGCGAAAAACGAAACGCAAGACACCGAAACCGAAGGCGGCGATGCCCCCCTCATCGATCTGAACGACGTCGCGATCAAGAAGATGATCGCGCGCGCCAAGAAGCGCGGTGTCATCACCGTCGACGAGCTCAATGAGGCGCTCCCGTCCGACCAGATGTCCCCGGACCAGATCGAGGACATCATGTCCGCGATCAGCGAGATGGGCGTCAACATCGTCGAGAACGACGATTCGGACGACGAGGATAAGGAAGCCGAGCCCGAGGAGGACGTCGATCCGCTCGACGACGGCGGCCCGCGCCCGGCGGTCGCCACCAAGAAGGAAGCGGTCGACCGCACCGACGATCCGGTGCGCATGTACCTGCGCGAAATGGGCGCGGTGGAACTGCTCAGCCGTGAGGGCGAAATCGCCATCGCCAAGCGGATCGAGGCCGGCCGCGACACGATGATTTGGGGCCTGTGCGAAAGCCCTATCACCTTCAACGCCATCATCGAATGGTCGAACGCCCTCAACGAAGGCACGATGCAGCTGCGCGAGATTCTCGATCTCGAGGCGATGCTATCGAAGGGCCCGACCGCCGAGCAGATCAGCGAGGACGAGGAAGGCGAAGGCGACGGCGAGATCAGCGAGAAGACCGCCGGCCCGACCATCAAGGAAGAAGACGACATCGAGGAGGAGTCCGCCCCGACGAGGAGGATGAGCTCACCGAACGCCGCACCCCGCGCCAGTCGGACGAGGACGAGGACGACAACACCCTCTCCCTCGCCCAGATGGAAGAGGCGCTGAAGCCGATGGCGCTGGAAAAGTTCGCCGGCATCACCGCGCTGTTCAAGAAGTTCGCCAAGCTGCAGCAGGCCCGGCTCGAGGCGATGGGCTCGGGCGCCGACTATCCGGCGGCCGAAGAGAAAAAGTACCAGAAGCTCTCCGAACAGCTCACCGCCGAGGTCGAGAGCGTCCAGTTCCACGCCGCCAAGATCGAATATCTCGTCGACCAGCTCTACAGCTACAACCGCCGCCTGACCGCGCTCGGCGGCCAGATGCTGCGCCTCGCCGAACGCCACCGTGTGCCGCGCAAGGCCTTCCTCGACAGCTACATGGGCAATGAGCTCGACGACAGCTGGCTCGACCGCGCGTCGAAGATCGACAAGAAATTCGCCGCCTTCGCCGCGGCGGAAGGCGACAGCGTCGAGCGCATCCGCTCCGACATCGCCGAAATCTCGCGCTCGACCGGCATGGCGCTCCCGGAATTCCGCCGAATCGTCAACCAGGTCCAGAAGGGCGAACGCGAAGCGCGCATCGCCAAGAAGGAAATGGTTGAAGCGAACCTGCGCCTCGTCATCTCGATCGCCAAGAAATACACCAACCGCGGGCTGCAGTTCCTGGACCTCATCCAGGAAGGCAACATCGGCCTGATGAAGGCCGTCGACAAGTTCGAGTATCGCCGCGGCTACAAGTTCAGCACCTACGCGACGTGGTGGATCCGCCAGGCGATCACCCGCTCGATCGCCGACCAGGCGCGCACCATCCGCATCCCGGTCCACATGATCGAAACGATCAACAAGCTGGTCCGCACCAGCCGCCAGTTCCTCCACGAAACCGGCCGCGAACCGACCCCGGAAGAGCTCGCCGAGCGCCTCTCCATGCCGCTGGAGAAGGTCCGCAAGGTCATGAAGATCGCCAAGGAACCGATCAGCCTCGAAACTCCGATCGGCGACGAGGAAGACAGCCACCTCGGTGACTTCATCGAGGACAAGAACGCCGTCATCCCGGTCGACGCCGCGATCCAGGCAAACCTCAAGGAAACGGTGACGCGGGTTCTGGCGTCACTGACTCCGCGCGAGGAGCGTGTGCTTCGGATGCGTTTCGGGATTGGGATGAATACTGATCATACGCTTGAAGAGGTCGGGCAGCAGTTCTCGGTGACGCGCGAGCGTATTCGGCAGATCGAGGCGAAGGCGCTCAGGAAGCTGAAGCATCCGAGCCGTAGCCGGAAAATGCGGAGTTTCTTGGATCAGTAATCGAGCCGCCGAGCACAAGGGCGTGTTTGCGTAGCAAACGGGAGCTTGTGTCGTAGAGCCGGCGAGATTCGGACGGCCTGCGCGCTTAGGCGCGACAGGACCGACGGCGCGGATCTACTCCGCGGCGGCATTTGATACTCATTCAGCGTGTGAATCCCGAAGAAGCACCCAGCTACGACCGGGTATATGTTCGAGCTGCATGCAAGCACCAACTCCGACGGCTTTTAAAAGTCTTTTCCAGTGCTGAGGTAATTAGAGGCTTCACAAGACAGTCGGCGAACGCGTTGCAACGCGCGCTGAATGACGCAACTGTTCGCCAATCTCGCCACAACGTTATCGCTGCGATTATCAGAAGGCATTTATGGATTGCCGTTTTTTTTCAAAGGAAAGCCGCTCGCGGTCAGTCCAGGCGCTTTGGCTACTTTGAAAACACCGTGAGCATTACAAAGAATCATCCCGTCACGGAGTAAATCCGTGGCGTCGAAGCGGTCGCGGTGGAGCGCGCCGCCCGGCCGGGGCTCGCGCTCTCTTCGCGCTTCCTCGCGATTGCTAGGCAATCGCTCGTATGCGCTTGGGCGCTCGTCGTAACGCCCAGCCAATCCCGCCGAAGCCGAGCAACATCATGCCCCAGGTCGACGGTTCCGGGACCGCCGGCGCGTTGATGTCGCCCAGGAAGTTGATCGACACGATCGATGGCCTTGACCGGGCGTCGGTGGTCCCCGTCCCGCTGAACGTCCCCGACGCGCCCTCGAACCGCCCGGTGCCGCCGGCGATCGTGAACAGCCATGACGTATCGCTGATCCCCGGCGTGCTGGTCGGGGTCGCCCCGCCGGTGAAGGTGCCGCTGAAATCGTCGCCGCCGAAATCGATCAGGAAGCTGCCGAACGACGACACCCCGCCCGCCGACAGGCAGGTGCTGGTGCTGTAGGTGAAGCCGCCAAAGGACGACGTTCCCACCGTACTCGACGGATCGATGATCGACCGGAACGACAGCGGCGCGCAGGTCGCGTCCACGCCGACAAAAGTGCTGAGTCCGGTCACGCTGCCCGAAAAGGACAAGACATCGGCATGGGCAGGCACGGCCGCCCCCAAAAGCATGGCGGCGGTGGCCGTCGCGGCGAACTTACGCATGTGCTCCTCCAACTATCGAACCGGTCCCGTCGTCCGGCCCAGGGGGGCTTGGCCTTAACCTAGATTTAGCCCATGATGATTTGCCGATGATCTGCCGATGAGCGGAGAGTCATGAACGAGTTGCGCACGTTTCCAATCAGCGTTGCGACGCTGACAGTCGATCCCGTCCGCCGCCATATCGCCGGGCCGCGGGGAGACGTCGCGGTCGAGCCGCTGGTGATGCAGCTGTTCCTCCAACTCATCGACAGCCAGGGCGAGGTGCTGCAACGGCGCGAACTGTTCAAACATCTCTGGGGCAATGCGCAGGTCGGCGACGACAGCCTCAACCGCCTGGTCGTCCGCCTTCGCAAGGCCATCGACCGGACGGGCGACGGGTCGGTCGAGATCGAAACCGTGCCGCGTGTCGGATATCGGCTTCTCACAGGGGTGACCGGGTCGAAGTCATCGCCTGCGGTCTCCCGGCGATCCCTGGTAGTGGCCGGCGCTTCGTCGCTGGCGGTCCTGGCCGGTGCCGGACTCTGGCAATCGCGCCGCAACGCGCAGGCCGACGTTGCCCGTTCGATCGACCAGGGGGATGTCCTGCTTCGCGATGCCGTGCCGATGCAGGCCGGTCAGGCCGTCCCGCCCCTCCGCTCGGCGCTCGAGCGTGATCCCGGCAACGCCCGGGCCCTCGGCCTGCTCGCCCTCGCCGAGGAAACCCGCGCCAACAATGGCGGAAGCGCCAATCCGGCGGAGACCCTGCGCGCCGCGGAAAAGGCCGCCAAGCAGGCACTCGGCATCGATCCGGCCGAGCCGCACGCCCGGTTGGCGATGCTCGACATCAAGGCGGCCGGACTCGAATGGTCGGAGATCGAGGACGAGCTTCGCAACTTGCTCCGGGCGGCGCCGGCCAATGTGCACCTTTTGGGCGCCCTCACTTCATTTCTTCAGGCGGCCGGGCGAACCCGAACGGCATGGGGAATCAATGAGGCAGCCGCCCATCAGGCACCCAGTTCGCCAACGCCGCTGTGGCGGCGGGCGCTCCGGCTTTGGACCTTGGGCCGCGAAGACCGGGCGCTGGTCCTCAGCGAACGCCTGCTGCAATTGTGGCCGGCGCACGCGCTGGTCTGGAACGCGCGCTTCATGATCCTGGCCTTCTCGGGCCGGACGACCGCTGCTGCCGCGATGCTTGGCAACGGCGTTACTCCGGCGGGCAATGCGCACCCGGCCAAGCCGGAACAATGGCTTCCGACGCTGGAGGCGTTCGCAGCGCCCACCCGTCAGAACATCGCCCGGGCGCGGGACGCCAACCTCAAGGCTGCCCAGGGAAATCCGGGGCAGGCAACCTATGCCGCCATGATCCTGAGCAAGCTGGGCGAGGTCGACGCCGCCTATCTCGTGATGGACGCGCTGCTTCTTGACAGGGGTGCGCTCGTCGCCAACCGGCCGGTCGTCGCGCGCAGTTTCCTGGCCAATGCGCCCAGCTGGTGCCGCACGCAGTGGCTGTTCATGCCCCCGCTTGCGACCATCCGCCGCGATCCGCGCTTCGGGCCTTTGTGCCGGGATATCGGTCTGGCACGTTACTGGCGCGACCGCGGCATCAGCCTTGTGGACGGCAACCCGACGGCCTGAGGCGCTTTGAAGCGTCGTCCCGCTCCGGCTCCGTGTGCTCCGCTCATCGGCGCGAATTCCCAGATCGGGTGGCAAAATTTCCTAACCGGTCCGCTGCCCGCCAGCCCGATTTTTCCGAATTTCGCTCGAAACGGCGGTTTCCGGGACTTGGCACGCGCCTTGCTTCTTTCAAGGCAAAGGGCGGTTCGCTCCGTCCCTGCATTTTGAGGAGCCAAGATGATGACGACCAACGCCGACCGGACCCCGATCTACTCGCGCGCCGAACCGATCTTCGGCATCTGCGAAGCGCTGGGCGACGACCTCGGCGTCAACCCGGACTGGTTCCGCGTTGCGCTGGCACCGCTGCTGTTCCTCAACCCGATCGGGACGATCGTCGGCTATTTCGCGACCGGCGTGTTCCTGCTCGCGCTGCGCCTGTTCATGCCCGATGTCCGCGCGCCGCGCGTTGCGGCGATCGAAGCGGAGCCGGCGACACCCGAAGCCGCCACCGCCGAGCCATCGGAAAAACTTCCGCTCGCCGCCTGACGTTTGCCCCGGAGGGCTCGAAAATGTCCCGTTTCGAGCCGTTTCTTAACCTCGCTGACCAAAACCTTTCCGCCGCCGTAACCGGCTCTTTACGCCCTTGGGTTACGACCGCCGCCTAGGATGCAACGGATAGCATCGAAATGAGTGACGGGAGTGGTGGGAATGGCAGTCAATCGGGCAACCGACCGGCAGGCGCTGAGTGTGGCCGAAGCCCATCTTGCCCGAGTCGCGCATGAGGGCCTGGCGGGTCATCCGCACCTCGCCGCGTTGACGACCGTCACCCACGTGCACACCGCCCGCGACCTCAGCGACGCGGTGCACCTTCTCTGCCAGCTATACGGTCGCCATCCCGGCCTGATCGAGATCGCGCTTGGCAATTGCCCCGCCGGCCCGGTTCGCGATTGGCTGCTCGCCGCGTCGGACTCGTTCGAGCGGGAACGGCTGTTCCTCGTCCGCCTGACCGCCGCGGTCGGCCCGGTGCCCTCGACCCCCGGCGCGTCGGATACCGAAACCACTCTGCTCGCCCAGCGTCATGCGCTGGAAACGCTTGCCCGGTCGGAGCGCAGCGGCTGTGCGCTGGGCGCGGCGACCGCGCTGATTGGTGACTGGCGCGCCATCCGTGGCGTCCTTGACTGCGCCGCGGGACGAAGCAACATGGAGGTTCCGGTATCCACCATGCCTGACGAAGAGTCGCTGACGTCGGCCATCAACCATGGCGCATCGGGCATGGCGGCCGAACGCGCCCTAGGCTTCGGCGGCGAACAACTGCTGCTTCAGAATCGCGGCCTGTTCGACCTGCTCGAAGCCCGCGCCAGCGCTCGCGGCGACTCTTAAGCTCAACGCCCGCGGCCACGCCTGACGCTTGCGCCGCTGCCCGCCCGACCATAGGGCGGTGAAATGCGTTTCGAAGGCACTACCGATTATGTCGCGACCGACGACCTCAAGGTCGCGGTCAATGCCGCCGTCCAGCTTCGCCGGCCGTTGCTCGTCAAGGGCGAGCCCGGCACCGGCAAGACCGTCTTGGCGCATGAGATCGCGGCGGCGCTCGGCGGGCCGCTGATCGAATGGCATATCAAGTCGACCACCCGCGCGGTTCAGGGCCTATATGAATATGACGCGGTCGCCCGCCTGCGCGACGGCCAGCTCGGCGATCCGCGCGTCCACGACATCGCCAACTACATTCGCAAGGGCAAGCTGTGGGAGGCGTTCACCTCGCCCCAACTGCCAGTGCTGCTGATCGACGAGATCGACAAGGCCGACATCGAGTTTCCGAACGACCTTCTCCAGGAACTCGATCGGATGGAATTCCACGTTTACGAGACCGGCGAGACGGTGAAGGCGGTCGAACGCCCGGTCGTCGTCATCACCTCCAACAACGAGAAGGAACTGCCCGACGCCTTCCTGCGCCGCTGCTTCTTCCACTACATCCGCTTCCCGGACCGCGAGACGATGTTGAAGATCGTCGAGGTCCACTTCCCCGGCATCCAGAAGATGCTGGTCAGCCGCGCGCTCGACCTGTTTTACGAGGTCCGCGACGTGCCCGGCATCAAGAAGAAGCCGTCGACCAGCGAGTTGCTCGACTGGCTGAAGCTGCTGCTGCACGAGGACATGCCGCTGGAAACGCTGCAGGAGCGCGATCCCACCAAGGCGATCCCGCCGCTGCACGGCGCTCTCCTCAAGAACGAGCAGGACGTGATGCTGTTCGAACGCCTGGCGTTCATGGCCCGCCGCAAGGGCTAGGCAGCACCAGGCTCGAAGCCGAGCAAGTCGCCCGGCTGGCAGGCCAGCACCTCGCACATCCGCTCCAGCGTCGAAAAGCGGATCCCTTTGACCTTGCCTGATCGGAACAGCGACAGCTGGGTCTCGCTCAGGTCGATCGTCTCCGCAAGTTGCTTGCCGGTCATCCCGCGATCGGCAAGCAGCTGGTCGAGCGTAACGGTGATCGGCATCAGACGATCTGGTCCAGCTCGGCCCGGTCGGCCTCTGCATCCCGGACCAGGCGCGCGACGATGACCAGCGTGACACCAACCGCGCCGAGCGTGATCGCGCCGATGTCATAGTGTGCCAGGGTTCGCCCTCCATTCAGATGCCCGAGCCACGGCACGACAAAGACCTGGGTGAGCCCGCCGAGGAACAATGCCCAGCCAATTCGTCGAAGCATCGGAGAAACGAGCACGCGCAAGGCGTCGCCGTGGCCGATCCGCACAATCGCGGTCCGCGCAGTCCAAAGCGCAAACAGGTAGAATGGCAGTGGCGCCATCGGGAGAAGGAGCAGGCGTCCGGGCGCCCGCCCGCCGATCGCCGACGCCAGCACGATGGCGGTGAAGGACACCAAGAGCACGATCACCAACGTCACGCCGGCAAGCGCTAGACGCGGGGTCAAATGACGTTTGACCATGACACCCTCCTCAACTCAAGATTTAAGCTTGACTTAAATTTCACGTTTTTGCAAGTTTAAGTACCAGTTAAATTCGGAGGTGCAGATGAGTGCGCTGGAGACACGCGGCCTGATCAAGGCGTTTGGAGGAAAGGTGGCTGTCGACCGATTATCGATGACGGTCCCGCCTTACGCGATTTATGGGTTCCTCGGCGCGAACGGTGCGGGCAAGACGACCAGCCTTCGGCTCATACTCGGGCTGCTGCGCCCCGATGCGGGCGGCCTTTCCCTGTTCGGCGAAGACGTCGCCCGGCGGCGGTCGCGGCCCCGGGTCGGCGCACTGATCGAAAGCCCCTCGCTTTACCCGCACCTCACGGGCCGCGAGAATCTCGACCTCACGCGCCGGGTACTGGGATTGCCCGCGAACGAGATCGACCGGGTGCTGGGGATCGCCGGACTTGGCCATGCCGGCCGGCAACGGGTCGGCGGCTATTCCCTGGGAATGAAGCAGCGATTGGCCCTGGCCCGCGCGTTGCTCGGCCGACCGCGACTGTTGATCCTTGATGAGCCGACCAACGGCCTCGATCCCGACGGAATTGCCGACATGCGCACTTTGCTCCGCCGGTTGCCGGAGATGGAGGAGACGACCCTGATCGTCTCAAGCCATCTGCTCGGAGAGGTGCAGGAAATCGCCACGCACGTCGGTCTGATGCACCGCGGCCGACTGCTGGTCGAAGATCGCCTTGAGAATGTCCTCGGCGGCGACGGCGCGGTGGCGGTCGACACCGCGGACCGGAACGCCGCGGCTCGCCTGCTTGAGAGCGCTGGGTTCGTTGTCGCCGAAGAAGAGCAGCGCTTGCTGGTTCGTGGCGGCTCGCCCTCTCTCAGGGTCCAACCGGAGCGGGTTGCCCAACTGCTCGTCGAGCAGGGCCAGCAGCTGATCCACCTCGCCAGCCACCGGCCCAGCCTGGAGCATGTCTACCACCGCGAAATCGCGCGCGCCGCGGCCTGAGGAGTAAGCACCATAACCTATCTCGTTACCGAATTCCTGAAGCTGCGCCGTTCGCTGGTGATGCTTCTCGCCATCGCCGCACCCATTTTCGTCGCGGTGATCACCGTCCTCATCGCGCTGCGCAACAAGTCTGCCGTGCCCTATCTCAACTTCGGCATGACCGGCGCCGCCTTCTGGGCCTTCGCCATGTTGCCGATGACCGTGACGGCCTTGTCCGTGCTGATGAGCCAGATGGAACATGGCCCCGAAGCTGGGATCATTGGCTTGCCCTTCCCGGGCCCGGCCCGAATGTTCTTGGCCAAGCTTATCGTGCTGGCGATCGTCGTCGCTGCCATGTCGGCGTGGCTCTGGACATTGCTCTTTGCCGGCTGGCAGGTCGTGGCGGCGATGAAGCCGGTGGTCGGCACGTTCGACAAGGCGGGCCTCGCCATGACTTTGGGCAAGATGTGGGCGGCGAGCGGGCTGATGATCGTCCTCCAGCTATGGCTGGCGCTTCGCACCCGGAGCTTCGTCCCGCCATTGGTCCTGGGCATCACCGGCACCTTCGTCGCCGTTGCCGCCGCCAGTGCCCGCGAAGGAGCCTACTTTCCCTGGCTGATGCCGCTGCACATCCTGTCGACCGATCCGGCGATGGGCGTAATGGCGCTTCAAATCGGCATCATCGGCGGCGCCGGCGCTTTGCTGGCCATGATCGTCGACCTCAACCGCCGCGAAGCGGTCTGACCGGCATCACTCGTCGCGGTAGGCAAGCTCGAAATTGCCCCAGCGCTTGCCCTTGAAATACACCGGCACGAACACGTTTTTCACCGGAAAGGTGCGCTCGCCCATTTCCATGCGGTACGTCGCGAGCATCGCGGGATTGTCACTGTTGCAGGCATTGCGCGTCGTTTCGTCCATGAAGATCCGGCGGTTGCGGCAATGCTCGTCGTTCCATACCGGGTCGGGACCCGGCGTATTGCAGCGCTCCGACACGTGGGTCGGCAGATAGCCGTCCAGGTTGGTCACCGCGCAACTGATGATTTTGGGATCGGCGACCTTGTAGCGGTCGAGCAGCGGCCGGACGTTGGCGTCGGCGAAGTCGGCAAAGCCATTGTCGTACTGCGGTGGGTTCGACCCGATGATCTGCACATAATCGCGATCGTGCACGGCATCGAAGGCGATGCGGCCCGAATCGATGCCGGCTTCGACGGTCTCGACGATCTGCCGCATCGCTTCCTGTGCCAGGATGATCATCGGCGTGTCGTCGATCTCGGCGCCCGAGTTGGCGAGCGTGTCGAGCATCGTGTTCGACAGCATCTCGAGGTGGCTGAGTCGTTTCTGCGCCTTGATGAGCGCACCGCCATTGTCGCGCGCGTCCCCGGCAAAGGCCGACAGGCCGGCCTTCACGCGGTCGACGCTGGTCTGGATCATGTTGGTCGAATGGGCGATGCCCTCCGTCTGGCGATCGACCATCGACACGATCTCGGTCACTTCGCGAACTGTCTCGCTGATCTCGCCGAAACCGGCCTGGGCCGCGCGGCTGCGCTCGACGCCTGTCTTGATCTCGCTGGTGACGGCCCCCGCCTCGCGGGTCAGGTCGCCGATGGTGGTCGCGATCTGGCTGGTGGCGGCGCGGGTGTCGTGCGCCAGCTTCTTCACTTCCGCGGCTACGACCGCAAAGCTGCGGCCCGCGTCGCCGGCGCGTGCCGCCTCGATGGTGGCGTTAAGCGCCAGCATGTTGGTCTTGCGCGCGATAGTCTCGATCGTCGAGCTGACCGACTGGACCTGATTCATCGCGGTGGCGAAGCCGGCCATGCGCTCGCCCAACTGGACGACCAGTTCGGTCAGTCCCTTGAATCCGGCGATAGTGCCTTCGATCGCCTCGCGGCCGGCGTCTAGCTTGGCCTTGGCCTGTTCCGACAGCAGCCGAGCCTCGTCGGTCGAATCGCTGACCCGTGCCTGGTCCGCGAGAAGTCGGCTGGTCACTTCCTCAAGGCCATCGAGCATGTTGAGATGTTCGCCGATGCGCTCGGCAACATCCTGCACGTAGCCAGCGACATCGCTGCATTCGATCGACAGGGAGCCGCAGTCTCGCGCGACGGCGCGGATGGCGTTCTCGGTAATTTCTTCAATGCCAAGCGTGGCCATCGCGGACGTTCCCCAGTCTGTGCTTGCCCGCCGGAGTATCGGCCAACCCCTAAAAGCTGGTTAACCACGCGAGCCGTGGCGCGCGACCGGCGCCACGGCTATGGCAGTCGCCATGTTCATCTCTTTCGTCGAAGCGCTTCGGCGCGGCGGGCTGTCGGCCTCGCTCAAGGAGCATCTGCTGCTTCTCGAAGCGCTCGACGCCGATGTCATCGCCCAGGACCCCGAGCAATTTTACTACCTCGCCCGCGCCACCTTCGTTCATGACGAACGCCAGCTCGACCGCTTTGACCGGGTCTTCGCCGAAGTGTTCAAGGGCGTCCTTCCCGGCGAGGGCGAAGAGCTTCGCGCGGACGTCCCGGAAGAATGGCTGCGCCTCGTCGCCGAGAAATATCTGACGCCCGAAGAGATGGAAGCGATCAAGTCGCTAGGCTCATGGGACGAGATCATGGACGCGCTTCGCCAGCGGCTAGAAGAGCAGCAGGGACGGCACCAGGGCGGCAACAAGTGGATCGGCACCGGCGGGACCTCCCCGTTCGGTCATGGCGGCTTCAATCCCGAGGGCGTCCGGATCGGCGGCCCGGGTCGTCACGGGCGAGCGATCAAGGTGTGGGAAAAGCGCGAGTTCCGCGACCTCGACGGCGACCGCGAGCTTGGCACCCGCAACATCAAGGTCGCGCTCCGCCGCCTGCGCCGCTTCGCCCGCGAAGGCGCCGCCGACGAACTCGATCTCGACGGCACCATCGAAGGGACGGCGCGACGCGGCTGGCTCGACGTCCGGATGCGCCCCGAACGGCACAATGCGGTCAAGCTGCTGCTCTTCCTCGACATTGGCGGGTCGATGGATGGCCATGTCCTGCAGGCTGAAGAGCTGTTCTCGGCGGCGCGGACCGAGTTCAAGCATCTTGAGCATTATTACTTTCACAACTGCATTTATGAGGGCGTGTGGAAGGACAACCGCCGCCGTCACGTCGAGAAAATCCCGACCCACGACATCATCCACAAGTTCGGCAGCGACCATAAGCTGGTGATCGTCGGCGACGCGGCGATGAGCCCCTACGAGATCACACACGCCGGCGGGTCGATCGAACATTTCAACGAGGAAGCCGGCGCGGTCTGGCTCAGGCGGCTGACCGACACCTACCGCTCAGCAGCGTGGATCAACCCGACGCCCGAGCCCTATTGGGGCCACAGCGCCTCGACCTCGATCCTCAAGACGTTGATGGACGGCCGGATGTACCCGATGACATTGGAAGGCCTCGACGAGGCGATGCGCGCGCTCAGCCGGAAAGGCTGATCAGTAGAGCAGGAACGGCTTCCGCTCTTCCATCCACGCCTCTTCGTCCGGCGTGGCGATGGCGTCGAGATCGCCGGGTTCCGCGCCCGCATCATCGACCCACTCGCGAAGGCTCGGGCCGCCGTTGATGACGTCGATCGGCAGCTTCCCGAACGCATATTCGTACGGAAAATCGCGCCACAAGTCGTACTCGGGGAATAGCGAGCGGATCGCCTTCAAGCCGAGTGCCTGGACCCGCCACGGCTTGAACGCCTGGTGGTCGTAAGCATCGCCTTCGGCATGGATATGCACGCCGCTGCAGAGCTTGCCGACATGCTTGTGGAAGGTCGGCTCGAACCAGATGTCGCGAAGCGTGCAGCCGGCGAGCCAGCGCGGCGCGATGCGCTGCATTTCGGCGATGACCGCCCGCGCCTCGATATCCGGGGCGCCGAAAAGCTCGAGTGGACGGGTGGTTCCCCTGCCCTCGCTCAGCGTCGCGCCTTCCAGCATGACCGTGCCTGCATAGCAGCGCGCCATGTTGACGTTGGGCGCGTTGGGCGACGGATTGACCCAGATCCGGTCGGTCGGCCAGCCGAAGCCTGCACCGTCGGGATCATATCCCTCCATCGCGATGACCCTGTAATCGACGTCGAGTTTGAAATGGTCGACGAACCATTGCCCAAGCTCGCCCAGCGTCAGGCCGTGGCGCATCGGGATCGGCCCGGCGCCGACGAAGCTTTCCCAGCCTGCAACCAGCGTCGTGCCTTCGACCGGGCGTCCCGCGGGATTGGGCCGGTCGAGCACCCAGACCGCCTTGCCATGTTCGGCCGCGGCCTCGAGCATGTAGAGCAGCGTGGTGATGAAGGTGTAGATTCGGCAGCCCACGTCCTGAAGGTCAATCAGCACCGTGTCGAACGTCGACATCGACTGGCCGGTCGGGCGGCGGACCTCGCCGTAGAGGCTGAAAACCGGGATTTCGTGGACCGGATCGATGAAGTCCGGGCTTTCGATCATATTGTCCTGCTTGTCGCCGCGCAGCCCGTGCTGCGGACCGAAAGCTGCGGTCAGCTTGACATCGCCGGTCGCCGCCAGCGCGTCGAGGCTATGGGTCAGGTCGCGCGTGACGGAGGCCGGATGGGCGACGAGCGCGACGCGCTTGCCGGCGAGCGGGGCACGCAGCGCCGGGTCGGCGAGCAGGCGTTCGATACCAAGCTTCATGGCGGTGCTATCCGGGGAGGCGGGCCAGGAAGCAAGAGGGGTCATGGAAATCCGGCGCGTCGTTGCCATGATCGAGCGCCCAATAGGATTTCGAGCCGTCGCGCTCTTCAAGCACCGCCGTCAGCCCGAGCTGGAACGTCAGGTCAGCCGGCACCGCGATCGTGGCGCCCACCGCCCACCAGGTCAGGTTGTCCTCAAGACGGATATAGGGCGGCGCCGCCACTTCGGCGGGCTGCATGCCCGCGCGAGGCCCTTCGAAGCTGTACGACGCCCAATCGCCCGACGGTGCGAAATTCCATTCGGTATACCCTCCAAGCCCGTCGGGCCGAAGGAAAGCCTCGAAACAGGTCGCTTTCCACAGCTCGTCGCGCCGGGACGGATCCTCCGCCGTCGGAATAGTGAAGCGGCTGGCGGGCGCGCCAACGCAGAAGGTCATGTCGACGGTGGCGTCGCGCCCGAATGCCGCCGAGTGGCTGACGTTGACCCAGATTTTGAGAGCCGCGGTCTCGGCCGGCGTCGAAGGATGGGCGATAAGCGGATAGCTGTGCACCACCCCACTCTATCGTCTTTCGCGCGGATGACGAAGTAGCTAAGCGAAGGCCGCAATGGCTTACGCATCCTCCCTCCTCCGCCTGCTCGACGAGCGCGGCTACATTCATCAGGTGACCGACGCCGAAGGCCTCGACGCGCTGGCATCGAAGGATGTCGTCACCGGCTATATCGGCTTCGACGCCACTGCGCCCAGCCTTCACGTTGGCAGCCTGGTGCAGATCATGATGCTTCGCCGCATGCAGCAGGCCGGGCACCGGCCGATCGTCCTGATGGGCGGCGGGACGACCAAGGTCGGCGATCCGACCGGCAAGGACGAAAGCCGCAAGATGCTGAGCGATGCGGACATCGAGGCGAACATCGCCTCGATCCGCCGTGTGTTCGAACGCTTCCTGAGTTTCGGTGACGGGCCAACCGACGCCATCCTCGTCAACAATGACGACTGGCTGTCGGGGCTAGGTTACCTCGAGGTACTGCGCACAGTCGGCCCACACTTCACGATCAACCGGATGCTGACGTTCGATTCGGTCAAGCTGCGGCTGGAACGCGAGCAGCCGATGACCTTCCTGGAGTTCAATTACATGATCCTCCAGGGCTACGACTTCCGCGAACTCTCGCGAACCCGGGGTTGTCGCTTGCAAATGGGCGGCTCCGACCAATGGGGCAACATCGTCAACGGCGTCGAACTGACCCGGCGCATGGACGGCATCGAAGTGTTCGGCCTGACCACCCCACTCATCACCACCGCCGACGGCGGCAAGATGGGCAAGACGATGCGCGGCGCGATCTGGCTCAACGCCGACCAGCTCAGCCCCTATGACTATTGGCAATTCTGGCGAAACACGGCCGACGCGGACGTGGTCCGGTTCCTGAGATTGTTCACGGACTTGCCGATTCAAGACATTGAGAAACTGGCCGAATTACAAGGACAGGCGATCAACGATGCCAAGGTCGCGCTGGCGAACGCGGCAACCGCCATGCTGCACGGCGAGGAGGCCGCCGCGACCGCGGCGGAGACCGCGCGCCGTACGTTCGAGGAGGGCGCATCGGATGACAACCTGCCCTCGCTAAAGATCGTCGAAGGCCGGATCGGTATCGTCCATGCGCTGACTGCGCTCGGCTTCGCCGCGTCGAACGGCGAGGCGCGGCGCAAGATCGGCGAGGGCGCGGTCAAGCTGAACGGCGTCACCATCGGCGACCCGCAATTCGAGGTCACGCTGGTCGACGGCGAGCCCGTCAAGATCAGCCTCGGCAAGAAGCGCCACGGGCTGTTGCGGGCTTAGCCCGAGCGAAGCAGGCCTACGGCGGCGTCGCGTTCGAACAGGTACAGGGCCAGTCGTGCGGCCTGCCCTCGTTCGCTGGCGAGCCCGCCGTCGCGTTCCAGCAGCAGCCGCGCGTCGCCTTGAGCCTTGGGTGCAAGTTCCGTCACGTCCTCGAAGCTCGCGACACGGAACGCCTGCTCGCCTGACTGCCGCGTGCCGAGAATTTCCCCCGGACCGCGCAGGCGCAGATCTTCTTCGGCGATGCGGAAGCCATCGTTGGTCTCGCGCATCAGGGCCAAGCGCGCCCTCCCCGTCTCGCTGAGTTGCTGGCCGCGCAGAAGGATACAGCGGCTCGCGCCCGACCCGCGGCCGACGCGACCGCGAAGCTGGTGAAGCTGCGCCAGGCCGAACCGCTCCGCGCCCTCGATGATGATAAGGGTGGCGTTGGGGACGTCGACCCCGACTTCGATCACCGTCGTCGCCACCAGTACGCCGAGCGATCCGGACGCGAATGACGCCATGACGGCATCCTTGTCCGGCCCTTTCATGCGCCCGTGTACCAGGCCCACTCGTTCCGCTCCGAATCGCGCCCGGAGCGTTGCCGCCCGCTCCTCCGCCGCAGCGGCGTCGGACTTCTCGCTTTCCTCGACCAGCGGACAAACCCAATAGGCCTGCCCGCCGGCGGACAGGTGCCGCGCCAAGCCGTCCACGACCTCCCCAAGGCGCTCGTCGCTGATCACCCGCGTCTCGATCGGCGTCCGCCCGGGTGGCATCTCGTCGATCCTGCTGACGTCCATTTCCCCGTAGTGGGTCAGCGTCAGCGTGCGCGGGATCGGCGTCGCGGTCATCGCCAGCAAGTGCGGCGGCCGCTCGGCCTTTTCGCTGAGCAACAACCGCTGCGACACGCCAAAACGGTGCTGCTCGTCGATCACGATCAGGCCTAGCTGCTGGTAGGCGACGTGCTGCTGGAAAATGGCGTGGGTTCCGATCAGGATGTCGATGGTCCCGGCGGCCAGGCCCATCAGCACCGATTCCCGCACCCGCCCCTTCTCACGGCCGGTCAGTATGGCGACGTGGACGCCGATCGCCTCGCACTGGCGCTGGAGCGTGGCGTAGTGCTGCCGCGCGAGAATCTCGGTCGGGGCGAGCAACGCGGCCTGCGCACCTGCTTCAACCGCTTCAAGCATCGCCAGCAGCGCGACCAAGGTCTTGCCCGATCCGACATCCCCCTGCAGCAGGCGAAGCATGGGTCGGGCTTGCGCCATGTCCCCCCGTATCTCGTCGACGACCCGCGCCTGCGCCCCGGTCAGCCGGTAGGGTAGTTGAAGCTTGTCGGTCAGCCGGCCATCGCCCTGCAGGGGCGTCCCGCGCTTGCGCCGCGCCACTTGGCGAAGCAACAGCAACGCGAGCTGGTTCGCGAAAATCTCGTCATACGCCAGTCGCTTGCGGGCGTTGGCTGCGGCGGGATCGGAATGAGCTTCAGCCAAGGCTGTACGCCATGCCGGCCAGCCTTCGCGGGCACGGAGCGACGGTTCGATCCACTCGTCCAGCTCGGGCGCCCGGTCCAGGCCGGTCAGCGCCAATTCGCGCATCCGCTTGTTGGAAATGCCCTCGGTCAAGCCGTAGACCGGCTCACGCAACGGCACGTCGGCCTCGCTGCCGGGGGAAGCACTTCGGGATGGACGATTTGCAACTCGTCTCCCCAGGCGTCGAGCTTGCCCACCACCAGCTTCGGCTCGCCGAGCGGCAGCTGTTTCTTTGCCCAGCCGGGATTGTTGAAGAAGGTCAGCGTGACCGTATTGCCGTCGGCGTCAGACGCGTAAATTCGAAGCGGCGCCCTTCCCGCCCCGGCGCGCAAATCGAAGGGGATCAACTCGACCACCACCGTCCGCCCGACCAGAGAATGGCTAACGCTTCGAGTCCGAACCCGGTCGATCGTCCCGGTGGGAAGGTGATAGGCAAGATCGATCGCGCGCGTCAGCCCGAGGCGGGCCAGCGCCTTGGCATTGGCCGGCCCGACGCCGTTCAGCGCTTCGACCTCGGCGAACAGCGGGTTGAGCACGTCGGGCCGCATCGCAGCCACCCTAGCGTGGCTGCGCCAGACTGCCTACATGGGCGTTATTACCCGCGGCGAAACTCGCCGGCGGGATTTTTGCGTCGGAAAGCCTGCTTCATCATGGACGATTTGTTGCGCGCCCTGAAATATCGCGCCTGGCACCGCGGCACGCGGGAGGCCGACATGATGATCGGCGGATTCTTCGACGCGCACCATGCCACGTGGGACGCACATGACCGCGCCTTGTTCGCGGCGCTGCTGACCGAGACCGATGTCGACATCATGGCCTGGGCGATTGGAACCGCACCAGTACCCGAACGCTATCAGGGGTCCATGATGAACGCCCTGCAACGCCTCGATTTCATCGAGATTCCCCGATGAGCGACTTGCTTCCCAAGATCCTCAAGGCCAAGTCGCCACTGACCCTTGCCGGGGTCCCGGCGGGCTATTTACCGTGGCTGGCGACGGATCTTGCGCGGGCGGCGCACGGTACGGGTGCGGGCGGCCGCGCCGTCGTGATCGTTGCCGACGAGGCGGCGATGCGCGCGCTGGCCGACACTGCGCCGCTGTTCGCTCCGGAAGTGCAGGTTCTGTCGCTCCCCGCATGGGACTGCCTGCCCTACGACCGCGCCAGCCCGGCTCTTCGCGTCATGGCCGAGCGCTTGTCGACGCTGCAGGCGCTGCAGGCGCTGCAGGCGACCCGCAAGGGGCCGCAACTGCTCATCACCACCGCCAGCGCCGCGACGCAGCGAATGCTTACCCCTTTCCGGATTCGCCAGCTCACCCGGCGCTTGGCCGAGGGCGAGCGGATCGAGCGTGACAAGCTGGTCGAGATGCTGGTCGCCAACGGCTACCAGCGCACCGACGCGGTCCATGACGCAGGCGAATTCGCGGTGCGCGGGTCGATCGTCGACCTTTATCCGGCAGGCGAGCCGAGCGCGATCCGACTCGATTTCTTTGGCGACGAAATCGAAACGATGCGCCGCTTCGACCCCGCCGACCAGCGCACCACCGGCCCTGCGGAGGCATTTACGCTTATGCCGGCCAGCGAGGCCCTGCTGGACGAGGAAACGGTGAAGCGCTTCCGGGCACGTTACCGTGAGCAATTCGGCGGCAATGCCACCGGAGACCCGCTCTACCAGGCGGTCAGCGAGGGCCGCCGACTGAGCGGCATGGAGCATTGGCTACCGCTGTTCGAGGAAAAGCTGGCAAGCCTCTTCGATCACCTCGGCGACAATGACATGATCGTGCGGGACACCGGCAGCGACAACGCGCTGGAACAGCGGCGCGAGGCGATTGAGGACTATTTCGCCAATCGCGAACGGGCGATGGTGGCGGAGCCGGGGAGCTATCGCCCGCTGGCGCCGAGCGCCCTTTATCTGGCGAAGAAAGAATGGGACGACGCGGTACGCGGGCACCCGATCCATCTAGCGACTTCCTTCCGCGAACCCGAAAGCGACCGGGTGATCGACTTCGCCGTCGATGGGCCGCGCGACTTCGGCGCCGAGCGGGCGCAGAACGCCAATGTGTACGAAGCCGTCGCAGCTTATGTTAGCAAGCTACGGAAAGACGGCAAGAAAGTAATTCTCGCCAGCTATAGCGCCGGCGCTCGCGAGCGTCTGGCCGGGCTGCTCGAAGACCATGGCCTGAAGCAACTGGCGCAGGTCCGCACCTGGCAGGAAGCGCTCGGCAGCAAGGCGGCCGCCGCGCTGCTGGTCCTGCCCTCGACCACGGCTTCACCGCCGCTGACGTCGCGGTGCTGACCGAGCAGGACATGCTCGGCGACCGGCTGGTCCGCCGCAAGAAGCGCCGCAAGAGCGCCGACGCCTTCCTCGCCGAACTGGCGGCGTTATCGCCGGGCGATCTCGTCGTCCACGCCGACCACGGCATCGGCCGCTACGAGGGGCTGACGTCGATCCAGGTCGGCAAGGCGCCCCACGATTGCGTCGCGCTGTCCTATGCCGGCGGCGACAAGCTCTACGTGCCGGTCGAGAATATCGACGTCCTTACCCGCTACGGTTCCGAAAGCGAAAAGGCCTCGCTCGACCGGCTCGGTGGCGAAGCGTGGCAGCGGCGCAAAGCGAGGATGAAGGAGCGGATCCGCGAGATCGCGGGTGAACTGATCAAGACCGCCGCCCTCCGCGCCACCCGCCCGGGCCGCACGATCGAGACCGACTCTGCCTTTCCGCAGTTCGTCGACCGCTTCCCTTACGAAGAGACCGAGGACCAGGATCGCGCCATCAGCGACGTCCTCGACGATCTGCAGAGCGGTCGCCCGATGGACCGGCTGGTGTGCGGCGACGTCGGTTTCGGCAAGACGGAGGTGGCGCTGCGTGCTGCATTCGTCGCGGCAATGGCTGGCCAGCAGGTCGCGCTGATCTGCCCGACCACCCTCCTCGCCCGCCAGCATTATGCGAATTTCAAGGCGCGCTTCTCCGGCTTTCCGATCGAAGTGGGCCGCTTGTCGCGCCTGGTCCCGTCGGCAGAAGCAAAAGCCACCAAGGAAGGGCTGGAAAAGGGCACGGTGGACATCGTCGTCGGCACCCATGCCATCCTTGGAAAAGGATTGAAGTTCAAGAAGCTGGGTCTCGTCATTGTCGACGAGGAGCAGCATTTCGGAGTCGCCCACAAGGAGCGGTTGAAGGCCCTCCGCGAGGACGTCCATGTCCTTACTCTCACCGCTACCCCGATCCCGCGCACGTTGCAGATGGCAATGTCGGGTCTTCGCGAACTGTCGGTCATCCAGACCCCGCCGGTCGACCGGCTGGCGGTTCGCACCTACGTCGCGCCGTGGGATCCGGTGGTGATGCGGGAAGCGCTGCTCCGCGAACATTATCGCGGCGGACAGAGTTTCCTCGTCGCACCGCGGATCGCCGACCTGCCCGACCTCGAGAAGTGGCTGGCCGAGGAGGTGCCGGAGGTAAAGGCGGTCACCGCGCATGGCCAGATGAGCCCGACCGAGGTCGAGCAGCGCATGAGCGCCTTTTACGACCGGCAATATGACGTGCTGCTGTCGACCACCATTGTCGAGAGCGGGCTCGACATCCCCAGTGCCAACACGCTGATCGTCTATCGCGCCGATCGATTCGGTCTTGCCCAGCTTTACCAGCTCCGTGGCCGCGTCGGCCGGTCGAAGACCCGCGCCTACGCCTACCTCACGACCGAAACCAATCGCGTCGTCACCGAGGATGCCGACAAGCGGCTGCAGGTACTCGCCAACCTCGACAGCCTCGGCGCGGGCTTCCAGCTCGCCAGCCACGACCTCGACATCCGCGGTGCCGGCAATCTGCTCGGCGACGAGCAGTCCGGCCATATCAAGGAAGTGGGGTTCGAGCTTTACCAGTCGATGCTGGAGGACGCGATCCTCGACCTCAAGTCGGGCCATTCGGAACGGCGCGAGGAATTCACGCCGCAGATCAGCGTCGAAGCACCGATCCTCATCCCCGAAACCTATGTCCCCGACCTCGATCTTCGCATGGGCCTCTACCGCCGGTTGGGTGAATTCGACAGCCGCCAGGAAGTCGAAGAGTTCGCCGCCGAGCTGATCGATCGCTTCGGCGACCTGCCGCAGGAAACGCAAAACCTCCTGCAAATTGTTGAAACCAAGATCAATTGCCGCAAGGCGTGCATCGCCAAGCTTGACGTCGGCGCCAAGGGCGCGCTCATCACCTTCGCAGACGGTGGCTTCCCCGACCTTGCCGGGCTGCTCGCCTATGTGGACCGGTTGAAGGGCGCGGCCAAGCTGCGGCCCGACAGCAAGCTGGTCGTCAGCCGCGAATGGCCGACCGGTGAGGCACGGCTCAATGGCGCGGTCCAGTTGTCGCGCGGGCTGATGCGCGTGGTCGCCGCCGGTGAGCAGGCGACCCAGCGTGAGCCGGAGCCCGCCTAGGCTGCGATCCTCGGCGAATTGGCCGCGGTGACGAACCGGTCGAGTTCGACCTCGTTGAGCGCTCCGGCGCCAAGGAAGCCCTGATAACTGTCGGCGCCCCATGCGGCGAGCAGTTGAAGCTGCGCCGCCGTTTCGACGCCCTCGACCGTCACTCGAAGGCCGAGATCGCGGGCCATCCGGATCATCGCCTTGACGACGATCTGGTCGCGCGCGCCGCCGACAATGTCCGCCACCAGGGCACGGTCGATCTTGAGCCAATCCAGCGGCAACGACGTGAGATAGGCCAGGTTGGCATAGCCGGTGCCGAAATCGTCGACGGCGATGCGGATGCCGACCTCACGCAGACGCTCAAGGCGCTCCGCGACCGCAGGGCGGTCGACCAGTAGCGCGCTCTCGACGATCTCGAGCGTCAGGCGCGACGGATCGAGGCCTTCGGCATCAAGGACATCCAGAAGCCATTGGTCATATTCAGCACGGTTGAGGTCGGCCGGGAGCGCGTTGATCGACAGGCGCAGCTTGCCCAGCGGTCCCTGCCAGCGCGCGGCCATCGCGATCGCCTTGCGCTGCACCGTCCGCGACAGCCGTTCGCCCAAGCGGGCACGCTCTGCGCGATCGAACAGCTCGTCGGCCGTCGCACACTCGTCCCACCGCGCCAGCGCTTCCGCACCAGTCACGCGCCCGCCGACCGGGTCGATCTGCGGCTGGAACTGGATATCGATGGCATCGAGGCGGATCGCCTCGTCCAGCTGACAATCGAACATGGGAGCCGGCGGCGGTTCCGCTGCGTGGTCCGATGCCCGGAGCGATGGGTGGGTGGGTGCGGTGGACATGGCGGTCGAGTTACCCTTCGCCTGTTGCGTCCCCAAGTCTGGCGCTGGCCATGTCACGATACGGGACAGGTAGCGTGACCGGAATATTCGGCTATGCTTCCCGTCAGTTTCAGCCCCTTTCCCGGAGCGTGTTCGTGCAGCAGGGCCTGGCCAACGTGACGGACCCGCGGGATCTTGCCGCGCGCGGCTTTGCGCTGACCGCGTCCCCCACGGAAGCCGCTCAAGCGGCGGAGAAAATGCTTCGCCGCCGCTTTAGCTGGGCGAACGAAGGGGACGCGACAGCGCTGGTTGCGCTGGGCGGCGACGGCTTCATGCTCCAGACCCTTCACGCGATGCTGGCGGACGGTTCGCCGCGGCCGGTGTTCGGCATGAACCGCGGGACGGTCGGCTTCCTGATGAACGAATGGCGGCTCGACCGGCTCGGTGAGCGGCTCGATGGAGCCAAGCGCATCAAGGTCGCTCCCCTCGCGATGACCGCGACGACCATCGATGGCGAGGTGCTCACCAATCCCGCGATCAACGAAGTCTCGCTGCTGCGCGAAACCCGCCAGACCGCAAAGATCGAGATTTGCGTAAATGGCCGGGTCGTATTGCCGGAGTTGGTCGCCGACGGCGTGCTGGTGGCGACGCCGGCGGGATCGACGGCCTACAACCTCAGCGCCAACGGCCCAATCCTGCCGCTGGCGGCACGGATGCTGGCGCTGACGCCAATCAGTCCCTTCCGGCCCCGCCGCTGGTCGGGCGCGATCCTGCCCGATGACGTCAACATCCAGTTCCGAGTGCTGGAGGCACCCAATCGACCCGTATCGGCCGTCGCCGACCAGTTCGAGGTCCGCGACGTCGCCACGGTCGGAGTTCGGCTTGACCGGAGTGTCGAGCTCACCCTGCTGTTCGATCCCGAACATGCGCTCGACGAACGGATCGCGATGGAGCAATTCGCGACATAAGAGGGTTGCGAATCTGGTTTCGCTGCGTCATAGGCGCGCTCGTCCGATGAGGACCGCTCCCCGATAGCTCAGCGGTAGAGTAGGTGACTGTTAATCACTTGGTCGTTGGTTCGAATCCAACTCGGGGAGCCATTTTCTGACGGAACGCAAACGGCGGGGTTTCCCCCGCCGTTTTTTTGTTTCAGCCCTCCATCGCCGCCATCAGGCTGGCATTGCCGCCCGCCGCCGTCGTGTCGATGCAGGTCACCCGCTCGGTGGCAAAGCGCGCGACATAGTGCGGGCCGCCCGCCTTCGGCCCGGTGCCGCTGAGCCCCTCGCCGCCGAACGGCTGGCTTTCGACCACCGCGCCGATCTGGTTGCGGTTGACGTAAAGGTTGCCGACACGCGCGTTGGCCTCGACATAGTCCCGGGTGGTGTCGATGCGGCTCTGAAGGCCGAGAGTCAGCCCGTATCCGGTGGCATTGATATCCGCGATCAGCCTGTCGAGTTGCCCCGACTTCCACCGGACGACGTGAAGGATCGGTCCGAAATGCTCGCGGTCGAGGTCGGCCAGGCCCTTGATCTCGTACATCGACGGCTTGACGAAGTAGCCGTGCTCCGTCCCCGCGGGCAGATCGATCTCGGTCAGCAGGCGACCAACCGTCTTCAATTCCCCAAGATGATCGTCGAGCGCCTTCTTCGCCCCCTCGTCGATCACCGGGCCGACGTCGGTGCGGACGTCGGCCGGATCGCCGATGGTCAGTGCCCGCATCGCGCCGGAGATCATCTCCAGCATCGAATCGGCGACATCATCCTGGACGCACAGCACGCGTAGCGCCGAGCAACGCTGTCCGGCGCTCTGGAACGCAGAGGAAATCACGTCCCGGGTGACCTGCTCCGGCAACGCGGAGGAATCGACGATCATCGCGTTCTGGCCACCGGTTTCGGCGATGAACGGAATGATCGGTCCTTCGCGGTTGGCGAGCGTGAGGTTGATCGAGCGCGCGGTCGCGTTGGAGCCGGTGAATACCACGCCGGCAAGCTGCGGATGGGCGGTCAGCGCGCCGCCGACGACCTGGCCCGATCCCGGCGCCAGCTGGACGATCGCCTTGGGAATGCCGGCCTTGTGCATCAGGTCGATGGCGAGTGC
Organism: Sphingomonas rhizophila; assembly: GCF_014396585.1. Taxonomy (GTDB): domain Bacteria; phylum Pseudomonadota; class Alphaproteobacteria; order Sphingomonadales; family Sphingomonadaceae; genus Sphingomicrobium; species Sphingomicrobium rhizophilum. The sequence goes on along the minus strand of NZ_CP060717.1, from coordinate 934,880 downwards.
GCCGATTAGCGGTGTCTGGCCGGCGGGTTTGGCGATGACGGCGTTCCCTGCAGCCAGTGGCGCCGACGCCAGGCCGGTGAAGATCGCCAGCGGGAAGTTCCACGGCGAGATGGCGGCGAACACGCCGCGGCCGTGGAGGCGGAGCTCGTTATGCTCTCCGGTCGGACCGGGCAGCCTAAGCGGCGTGGTGAACTGGCGCCGCGCCTCGTTGGCGTAGAACCTCAGGAAATCGACTGCTTCGCGCACTTCCAGGACGGCATCGACCAGCGTCTTCCCGGCTTCCCGAGTGCACAGCGAGAAAAATTCCTCGGCATGCTCTTCATAAAGGTCGGCAGCGCGGTCGAGCAGCTTGGCGCGCGCTTCGCCGCCGAGCGCATCCCACGCCGGCTGCGCGCGGTCGGCAGCCTCGACCATCCGGTCTACCTCGGCAGCACTCGGTTCGAATACGGTGCCAATTTTGATCCGTCGATCCACCGGCGACGTCACGGGTCGTGCCTCGCCGTTCCCCAATGTCGGCTTGGCCGTCCAGTCGCGGCTTTCCATCGCCTTCAGCCGTTCCAGCAACGGTTCGCGGACCAGCGGGTCCGACAAGTCGCAGCCGGCGCTGTTGCGGCGGCTCTTGCCGAAGATCTCGTTGGGCAGCGGGATCGACGGGTTGCGCTTCGGTTCAAGCGCGGCCAGGTCCGCGACCGGATCGCGGACGAGCTGGTCGACCGGAACGTCGTCGTCGGCGACGCGATTGACGAAGCTGCTGTTGGCGCCGTTCTCCAGCAGACGGCGGACGAGGTAAGCGAGCAATTCCTTGTGGCTGCCGACCGGCGCGTAGATGCGCACCGGCGTCACCGGATCGCCAATCCCCTGCTCCAGTTTCGCCAGTTCCTCGTAAAGCCCCTCGCCCATCCCGTGGAGCCGCTGGAACTCGAAGGGGGTCTTGCCGGCGATCGCCTTCACAGCGCCGATGGTGTTGGCGTTGTGCGTCGCAAAGGCCGCGTAGATACAGTCCGGCGCAGCGAGCAGCCGCTTGGCGCAAGCAAGGTAGCTGACATCCGTCGCGACCTTGCGCGTGAAGACCGGATAGTCGGTCAGGCCGGCGACCTGCGCCATCTTGATCTCGCTGTCCCAATAGGCGCCCTTGACCAAGCGAACCATCAGCATCCGCTTGTACTTGCGGCCCAGCGCCACCACCCAGTCGCACAGCGGGACGGCGCGCTTCGAATAGGCCTGGAGCGCCATGCCGAACCCGCCCCAACCATTGGCAAACAGGGCGTCGTCGGCGGCAATCGCCTCGATCAGATCGAGCGACAGTTCGAGCCGGTCGGCTTCCTCGGCATCGATGGTGAAGTGGACGTCGGCGGCCGACGCCTTGGCGGCGAGGTCGCGCAGCACCGGCAGGATCGCCGCCTTGGCTTCCTCCGCATGGCTCCACTCGTAGCGCGGATGGAGCGCCGACAGCTTGACCGAGATGCCCGGCGCCGCCTTGAACCCGCCCTTCGCGCTGGCGGCGATGGTGTCCAACGCGTCGCCATAGGCCTTGGCATAGCGCGCGGCGTCGGCGTGCGTCTTGGCTGCTTCGCCTAGCATGTCGAAGCTGTGGCTCCACCCCTTTGCCTGCTCGGGCTTGGCCCGCTTCAATGCCTCTTCGATGGTGCGGCCGAACACGAATTGACGGCCGAGGATCTTCATCGCCTGCGCGACTGCGGTGCGGATCACCGGCTCGCCAAGGCGGCCGACCGCCCGTCCGAGCGCCGCGCGCCAGCTTTCGGTCGTGTCGTTGGCCTCTTCCAGCACCTTGCCGGTCAACAGCAGCGAGAAGGTCGCGGCGTTGACGAAGGTCGATCGGCTTCCACCAAGCTTCTCCGCCCATTGCGGCCCGGTCAGCTTGTCTGCGATCAGGTCGTCGGCGGTCGCCGCATCGGGAACGCGCAGCAGCGCTTCGGCCAGGCACATCAGCGCGATTCCCTCGTCGCTGCCCAGGTCATAGGCCTGCAGGAAAGCGTCGAGACCGGCCGCCTTGTGGCCGCGCACGGCATTGACCAGCGTCCGCGCCATCTTACCGGCTTCGCCCTGCTGCTGCCCGTCGAGACGCGCCTCCTGAAGCCGATCAAGGACAAGGAGGTTCTCGTCGGGCCGGTAGGCACGACGAAGCGCGGAACGGTCGATCATCTTTTTCTAACCCTTATCGGCGACAAGTTGAGGCGGCGCATAAAGGGAGGTCGGCCGACTTTCCAGCGCAGTGTGAATGGTAAGGACGGGCAGATGAGCGAACCACGGGCCGAACCGCACGGCGGCGCGAGCAAGATGCTCGGGCTGGAAGTCGTGCGCTTCCTGTGCGCCCTGTCGGTGCTCATCTGGCACTACCAGCATTTCTACGAAGCCGCCGGATCGCCGACCTTCGTCCGCGAAGATCAGCCGCTCTACCCGCTGCTCAGCCTGTTCTACGGCTATGGCCAGTTTGGCGTGCAGATCTTCTGGGCGATCAGCGGCTTCATCTTCTTTTGGAAATATGGCGAAGCGATCGCCAGCGGTGCGGTAAGCGGGATCAAATTCTTCTGGCTGCGCTTTTCGCGCCTCTACCCGCTGCATGTCGTCACCCTGCTACTCATCGCGGCGCTTCAGCCAATCCATTTGGCCCTGACCGGCGGCTCCTTCGTCTATCACGACAACAACCTCCCCAATTTTCTACTGCAACTGGGAATGGCGACGCACTGGTTCGGGCCCATGCCCTATACGTTCAACGGGCCGATCTGGTCGGTGTCGGCGGAAGTGTTCGTCTATGCCGTCTTCTTCCTGACGGTGAAGCGGCTGGGTTCGTCGCCGTGGCTCCTTGGCGGCGCGGTCGTCGTCTGCCTTGCGGCGATGGTGGCGGGGATCGGATCCCCTGCCCTGATCTGCGCCGGATACTTTTACGCCGGCGGCGCGGCGGCGAAGCTGATGCTGAAGACCGCCCGCGGGAACGACATCGCCGGCCCGCGCTTCGTCGCCGCCGCGATGCTGGCCACGGTCCTCGGTTGCGCCTGGTGGACGGGGATGCTGGGCGAGCGCGGGGTCCTGCAGTTTACGCTGCTGCTGGCGGCTCCGCCGATGCTGTTTCTCGCCGCGCAGGAATGGCGCTTGCTGGAGCGTTGGGAGGGGCCGATCCAGGTTGCCGGCAACCTCACCTACTCAAGCTACCTCTGTCATTTCCCGCTGCAACTCGGTCTCGCCATCGCTGCCGCCGTGAGCGGATTTGCGCTGCCAGTCGCCAGCCCGCTGTTCCTGATCGGCTATCTCGCCGTCACACTGGTGCTGTCGCGTCTCGTCTTCGAACGCTTCGAGCGCCCTGCCCAGGACTGGATCCGGACCCAGGCAGCCAAGCGCCAGCGCGTCTACGTCTAAGCGCAGTCGGCTGGTTTTAAGCCGACTGGCCGTGGCAGTGCTTGTACTTCAGGCCTGATCCGCACGGACACGGCGCGTTGCGGCTTTCCGGCTCGGGGATCGGCGAGCCGTCCGGCATGGTCGCCGGGATGGCCTGACCCGGAGGCGCCGTGTCAAACATCCGCGCCATCGCGCCCGCATCGAGATCGGCCGTGTCGTCGTCGCCCGAGAGCGGGTCGATATGGTGCGTGATGAATTCCGGGAGGACCGGCGGCGGCGGAGCCTGCTCGACCTGCACTTGCGTCCGCATCAGCGTGCGGGTCACGTCCTCGCGGATCGCGACGAGCAGGCGTTCGAAAAGCATGAACGCTTCCTGCTTATACTCGTCGATCGGCTTCTTCTGGGCATAACTGCGCAGGTAAATCACCTGGCGAAGCGCATCGAGCGTCGAGAGATGCTCTTTCCAGTGATTGTCGAGGTTCTGGATCAGGACCTGCTTTTCGAACTGGATCCACTGCTGCGGATCGAGCGACGCGATCTTCTCCGCCATCATCTCGCTTGACCGGGCTTCGACCCGCTCGACGATCAGCTCCGGCTCGACCGCTTCTTCGGCCATCCATTCTTCAATCGGCAGGTCGAGGCCCATCACTTCGCGCATGTCGGTGCGAAGGCGCTCGACGTCCCACTGTTCCGGGTAGGTACCCGGCGGACAGCTTGCGGCGACAAGGCTCGCAATGGTTTCAATGCGGAAGTCCTCGACAACGTCGCTGACATGGTCGGAATCCATGATGTCGGCGCGCTGTTCATAGATGACCTTGCGCTGGTCGTTCATGACGTCATCGAACTCGACGACCTGCTTGCGGATGTCGTAGTTGCGCGCCTCGACCTTCTTCTGCGCCGTCTCGATCGCCTTCGAAATCCACGGGGAAACGATCGCCTCGCCGTCCTCGAGGTTCTTGTTCATGAGGCGCGAGAACATTGTCTCCGGCCCGAAGATGCGCAGCAGGTCGTCATCGAGGCTTAGGTAGAAGCGGGACAGGCCCGGATCGCCCTGACGGCCAGAACGGCCACGAAGCTGGTTGTCGATGCGGCGGCTTTCGTGCCGCTCGGTGCCAAGCACGAACAGACCGCCGGCCGCGAGCACGCGCTGACGTTCGGCCTCGATCTCGTCCGCGAATTCCTTGATCTTGGCGTCGCGCTCCGGACCGTCGGCCATGTCCTTGAGTTCGTCCTCGATGCGGAAATCGAGGTTGCCGCCCAGTTTGATGTCGGTACCGCGGCCGGCCATGTTGGTGGCGATGGTGACGGCGCCCATTCGGCCGGCCTGCGCGACGATATGCGCTTCGCTTTCGTGGAAGCGAGCGTTCAGGACTTCGTGGCGGATGCCTTCCTGCTGAAGGAATTCGCTCAGCATTTCCGACTTCTCGATGGAGACGGTGCCGACCAGCACCGGCTGGCCCATCTCCTGCCGCTTCTTGATCTCTTTCGCGATCGCGGCGAACTTGTCGGTGATGTTCTTGTAGAACTCGTCGTCCTCGTCGATCCGCTGCACGGGCACGTTCGTCGGGATCGACACGACATTCATCTTGTAGATGTCGTAGAATTCCGGTGCCTCGGTCAGCGCGGTGCCGGTCATGCCCGACAACTTCGGATACATGCGGAAATAGTTCTGGAAGGTAATCGACGCGAGCGTCTGGTTCTCGGGCTCGATCTGCACGCCTTCCTTGGCTTCCACCGCCTGGTGAAGGCCGTCCGACCAACGACGACCGTCCATCATCCGGCCGGTGAACTCGTCGATGATGACGACTTTGCCTTCCTTCACGATGTAGTCGATGTCGCGCTTGAACATGACGTTGGCCTTCAACGCCTGGTTCAAGTGGTGGACGGTCTGCGTGTTGGCGATATCGTAAAGGTTCTGGCCCTCGATCAGGCCGGCGGCCTCCAGCATGCGCTCGGCCTTTTCAGTGCCCTCTTCCGTGAGGACGACCGACTTCTGCTTCTCGTCAAGCTCGTAGTCTTCCTTGACGAACTGCTTCACGATCGCATCGACGCCGATGTAGAGATCCGACTTGTCGTCGGTCGGCCCGGAAATGATCAGCGGCGTGCGCGCTTCGTCGATCAGGATGGAGTCGACTTCGTCGACGATCGCGTAGGCGAACGGACGCTGGACCATCTGCTCCCGCGAATATTTCATATTGTCGCGCAGGTAGTCGAAGCCGAGCTCATTGTTGGTCGCGTAGGTGATGTCGCAGGCGTAGGCCGCGCGCCGGTGTTCGTCGCTGAGGTTCGGGACGATGACGCCCACCGTCAGGCCGAGGAAGCGATAGATCTGCCCCATCCAGTCGGCGTCGCGGCGGGCAAGGTAATCGTTGACGGTGACAACGTGGACGCCGGTCCCCGGCAACGCGTTGAGGTAGGTCGCGAGCGTGGCGACGAGCGTCTTTCCTTCGCCGGTACGCATCTCGGCGATTTCGCCGCGATGCAGGGCGATGCCGCCGATCATCTGGACATCGTAGTGCCGCTGGCCGAGCGTACGCTTCGCTGCTTCGCGGACCGTGGCGAACGCTTCCGGCAGGAGGTCGTCGAGCTTCACGCCCGAGTCCAAGCGCGCACGGAAAACCTCGGTCTGGCCGCGCAATTCGTCGTCGGTCATCGCCGAGATGGTGGGCTCGAACGCGTTGATCGCGTCGACATATTTCCCCAGGCTTTTGACGTAGCGATCGTTGCTATTGCCGAAGATGCTTTTGGCCAGTGCGGCGAACATTGAATTTCCTAAAGGATCGGCGCGCGATTGATGTACGAACGGGTCTCGCCCGCGCGCGGGCAAAGTCGGGGCGCGATGTAGGCACCGCGCCCTGAACCGTCAATCACCGCGCGGGTGCGTGTCAGATCTGGCTTTCAAGCCATTGCTGGATGTGGCCGCGCGGAGCCGCGCCGACCTTTTGCGCCACCGGGGCACCGTCCTTGAACAGCAACATCGTCGGGATGCCGCGAACGCCGTACTTGCCTGGGGTGTCGGGATTTTCGTCAATGTTGATCTTGGCGATCGTCACCTTGTCGCCGAGCTCCGCCGCGATTTCCTCCAGGGCCGGGGCAATCATCCGGCACGGGCCGCACCATTCCGCCCAGAAATCGAGCAGCACCGGCTTCGACGAATCGAGGACGTCGGCCTGGAAGCTGTCGTCGGTCACGGTCTTGGTTTTCGCGCCCATGTGTAGGTTCCTTTCAAGCAAGGCGATTGAACCACCATATGGGAGCGCTTGGGCCATTCCTCAACTGTCGAGCGTGATCGCCCGTGGCCCATGCGTGTAAAGGAGCGCCGCCTCGACGTCCCGCCCCGGAAAAATGACACGCAGCGCCGCGGCATAGGCCTCCATCTGTGCGCGATGGGAAGGCGGAATCCCGGCAGCCGATTCGGGCACCGAGCGACCAGTCTTGAAGTCGATCACCCGGACCTTTTCCTCGCCGATGCATAACCGGTCGATCGTACCGGCGATGACCCGTCCGTCAGGCAGTGTCGCGGCAATCGGTGCTTCGCTCAGGGAATGCTCGCCGAACAGGTCCGAGTAGGCAGGATCATCGATCACCCGGAGGGCAGCACCGGCGATCTCCTCGCGCTCCGTCGGATCCGCGACTCCGGAGCGTTCGAGCCAGGCCAAGGCGCAGGTGCGCCGGTCCGGCTGCGCGACCCCGGGCAGACGGTCGAAGAGCGAGTGGAGCAGCGTTCCGCGCCGCGCCGCCTGGCGCTGCTCCGGGCTCGGCGGCGGCGAGCCTTCGTTGTCCTGCAAGGCCGACGGCGCCAACGGTCGCGGCGGCGACTCCTCCACGGGCGCGGGACGATCTAGCCACCCCGGCCGTGCCGGTTCACTAAGCTCGCTCTTGGGGCGCCTCGGCCGTTCGGAAACCGAGCCACCGCGGGTCCACAGCAGCCCCTCTCCCCACAACGGCGTCAAATATGGCAGGGCGCCCAGCGCGACCATCGCCTCGTGCGTCATCCGGTGCCAGCTATTGTCGGCCAGACCCCGCGACGGCATCGCCCCGGCAATGACGAGCCGCTCGGCCGCCCGGGTCAGTCCGACGTAGAGGAGGCGCCAATGCTCCTCGAGGTCGCGCGCCTTCTGGTCGGCGATCAGCGTTGTGAAAGGCTCGACCCGTTCGTCCGCGCGCGGACGCACCATCGGCACCGGCCGGGCGTCGTCGTCGAACTTCAGCTCCATCACCGAGCTGTTCCCGCCGACCTTGCCGGGATCGTGCGTCGCATCGGCGAGGATGACGACCGGCGCCTCGAGACCCTTCGCGCCGTGAACAGTCATCACCCGCACGGCGTTCGAGGGCGCGGACGGGTCGCGTTTTACTTCGACATCGCCGCTGGCGAACCAGGCGAGGAAGCGATCGAGCGAGGGCGTTTCCTGGCGTTCGAACTCCAGCGCGCTCGACACCAGTTCCTCGATCGGGTCCCGAGCGGCCTCCCCGAGCCGAGCCATCAGCTTGTGCCGGCCGCCGATCGGACCGGACAGGATGGTCTCCAGATAGCGCGCCGGCGTCACATAGTCGGCCATGGCCAGCAGTCCATCGAGCAGCGCGTGCGCCGCGCCGATGAAGCCTACCTCGTCGCGCCGCCGCTGGAGTTCCTTCCACAGGCTCGTCTTGCCGCGGTCGTAGGCCAGAGCGAACAGCTGGTCCTGGTCCCAGCCGACCAGCGGCGAGACCAGCAGCCCGGCGAGGTTTAGGTCGTCGTGAGGCTGGACTGCAAAGCCGATCGCCGACAGCAGGTCCTTCACGGCCAATGGCTTGGCGAGGTGGAGACGGTCGATCCCCGCCACCGGCACCTGCTGGCCATACAGCCGGGCGACGATCAGCGACGCCAGTTCGGTGCGACTGCGCACGAGGATCAGGATGTCGCCGGGATTCAGCGGCCGTCCGGTGGTCGCCAGCACCGGGCCTCGTCGATCCATTGCCGCACCTGCCGCGCCAGCCGGTCAGCGTAGAGGCGCAGCGGCTCGTCGATCCACCCCTCCTCTCCGGCCTCGCCGTCGTCGCCCCCGGTGATCTGGTCGGGGATGAACGGCGGCCACAGCTCGACCGTGCCGGGCTTGTCTGTCCTGGCCGCTTCGTGCCGGGCCGGTGGTTGCGGAAGGCCCATCGCTTCAAAACCGACCCGCTCGATCAGCGCGTCGACGACATCGAGCACAGACTGGGCAGAGCGGAAGCTGGCGTTGATCGACAGGTCACGAAATTCGCGCGCCGCCGCATCGGCGCTCAGCGCGGCCAGGTCCATCTGTCCGGCGCGCTCGGCCACGCTTTGCCGGAAGCGATCGAACTGGCGCGGGTCGGTGCCCTGGAAACTGTAGATCGCCTGCTTGAAATCACCGACCATGAAAAGCGTCCGGAGCCGCCGTTCGCTCTCCGACGACCCGGAGAAGAACTCATCGACCAGGGCGTCGACGATCGCCCACTGGTCGGCGTTGGTATCCTGCGCCTCGTCGACCAGGACATGGTCGGTTCGCTGGTCGAGCTTGAAGCGGATCCAGTCGCCCATGCCAGCCTTGTCGAACAGACCGCGAGTCCACCGGATAAGGTCGTTGAAATCAGCGACGCCTTCGGCCCGCTTGGCCCGCGCATAGGCGGCCGCGAAAGCGGACCCCGCCCGAAGCCCCGCCGCCGCCACGCCAGCAAAGGCTACCCCGCGCTGTATCCTGCGCAAGTCGGCGATGGCTTCGCCTAGCCGTTCCACGTGCGCTTCGTAATTGGGGTCGGCTTTGAGCTGGCCGGGCTGGATTTTTCGCAGTTCGCCCTTCTGCGTGAACATCACCATCGCGAGTTCGGGCAAGGCGACAGCCCGTTCCGCAGGCGACATGGCGAGCCAGCGGTCGATCGTCTCGACATAGCCCAGGCCCGACTTCGTCGCCCATGAACGGTTGGCGGCAGCGACGGCCTGCAGCAGGTCGCAATCGAAGCTGTCGTCGCCGCAGCGGCTCGCCAGGACGTCTTCGACCGATTCCTCGGGCAGGCCCATGCGCCGATGCAGCCACGCCTCAGCCGCACCCGACACCATGAACGGAACGAGGTCGGCCGCGTCGGCGCGCGTGCAATCGATCAGGTAGGACTCGGCCCCTTGCTCGCCGAGGCGGCGGCTGAGCAATTGGACGTCGGCGATCAGGTGCCGGTCATCCGCAGCCTCCGCCTCCACCAGCATGGCCGCCAGCGTGCGCCGGGCGAGTTCGCTCTCCGCCCTGCCCTCGATCGGTTGGAAGCCCGGTGTGACTCCGGCCTCCGCCGGAAAGCTGCCGAGCAAAGTCTGGGCGAAGCTGTGTATGGTCTGGATGCGAAGGCCGCCCGGCGCCTCGATCACGCGCGCGAATAGCCTCCGCGCCTGGGCGCGGGCTTCCGGGCTGACGTCTTCGTCGAGCGCCAGCAGGTCTTTCCCCAACGCGGAATCATCCATGCGGACCCAGGCTGCGAGCCGATCGCCAAGGCGATTGGCCATTTCCGCGGCGCCGGCCTTGGTGAAGGTCAGGCAGAGGATCGATTCCGGCCGGACTCCGCTGAGGAGCAATCTAAGCACTCGCGCGGTGAGTACCTGGGTCTTGCCGGTGCCCGCGGAAGCCGACAGCGCGGCATGAGCACGCGGGTCCGCAGCAAGCCGCTGGTCGCCTTCCAGACGCGGGAAAGATTTGAGACGACGCGACATCCGCGCGGGGCATAGCAAGCCATCCGCCGCTTCCCAAGTGCAGCCCTCTCGCCTAGACCATCGTCGCGATCAGGTAAGGAGTGAGGCATGAGCGACGACGCGGACGACGAACGGCGGACCAAGCTGGTCAAGGCGGGAGTCGCGGTCGGGGTTGGCTCGGCAGCAATCGTCGCGGCGTTGCTTTATGCGTCGAAGGTCAAGAAACCCAAGCGGGGCAGCAACGCCAGCTAGGCCGACCGTTCGCGGCCGTACCACTCCTCAAGCCGCATCAACTGATCGTAGTCGCCATAGGGCGCATAGGCGGGGTTCAGCTTGGCTTCGAACGGTTTGTCGCCGAGCAGATAATCGTCAACGGCGCGTTTGAAGTTCACAAGCGCGCGGCGGACGAAATCCTCCGGCCCGACCTGCTTGTCCGCTGCGACTCGCTTGCCAAACGAATCTCCATCCTTCGCCAGCGACCAATATTCGTGCGCACCGGTCTGGCCGCAGATGCCTTCAAAGCCGCCGGCTTCCGCGATCAACGACAAGAGACCGAGTTGGAGCGCGAAGCCCTCGTCGACCGCCTTCTGGCTGGGGGCCTTGCCGGTCTTGTAATCCACGATCGCGATGCGCCCGTCGGGGAGCGCATCGATCCGGTCCACGCGCCCCTTCAGCGTGACGCCCGCGACCTCGGCCTGGCCCGCTAGTTCGGCGGCGATCGGTCGGCGTCCGCCGTCAAGGTCGTCAGCCATCTCGCGGGCTGCCCAGCCAATCGCTTCCAGCAGGCGCGGAGCCCACAGCGCCCGGAGCATCGGGTGAATGTTTTCGTCGCCCAGTAGCGCTTCGGCGCGCGGCACAAGCTTCGCAGGATCGCAGCCATCGTCGTCGTACCACTTCTGGAAGACGTCATGGACGGCGGTTCCCTTCCACGCCGCGGTCTGGTCCGCGTCGACCGGCTCCTTGACGTAGAGCTTGAGAATCGCCCGAGCGTAGAAAGCGAACGGGTCCGCATTCAGCCGGTCGAGGTCGGTTACCGCGATTTCCTTGGGCCGCTGATCGATCTTGGGGCGCGGCATCGGCGGCGCCGCGGGCACCGGCACGCCCGCGGCATCGACCGATCTTGCCAGACGTTCCAGCCGAATGTCGCGCGTGAGGCCGCCGGTCATCGCCTGCAGCCGCCGCCAGAACCGCGACGCGACGGTCGGTGAACGTCCATCGCGCTTCGCCCGCGTCAGCAGCACCCGCGGCGCACCCAGCGCCGAGGCGAAATCATGCGCGGCGAGTCCGATCCGCGTCTCGAGCCCGCCAATCCCGAGCAAGCGGCGGATGGCCGGTGCCAGCCATGGATCCGGGGTGGGCACGGCCGGCCAGACCCCCTCATTCAGTCCGCCAAGGACAAGAAAATCGGCGTGCTGCAAACGCGCTTCGAGCAGGCCCCAGATGGCGATGCGCGGATGACCGCCGAACGGGCGGCGAACAGCGACACCGTCAAGCAAGTGACGAAGGATGGCCGTCCATTCCCCGGGCTCGATGTGCAGCGCGCGTGCAGCGGTCGATTGTTCCAGCTTCTCCAGGAGATCGCTGGCGGAACGGCCCGCCGGCCCCCGCCAGACAGAGTCTCCCGCTGCCATTGCCGCGGCCCGAACCGACTCCGCCAGCGCGGCCAGATCGCCCGGAGTTCCAAAGGCCGTCAGGATCCGCCGGAGCGCGGCTTTCAGGATCTGGTCGATCTTTCCGTCGAGACCGGCCATACCGGCCGGAGGCCGCGGGCCGCGAAGGGCAAGGTCCAGCGAGCGGACGCGGTCGAGCCATTGGCGGCGGTCGTCGCCTTCCCCGCCGATCAGTGGATGCTTGAGCAGCGCCAGCAATGCAACCGGCGCCAACTGTTGTTCGACCGCATCGCACATGGCCAGAAGGAATGTTCCGGCGGGCGTTTGCGACAGCGGCTGCCCCGCGCTGTCGTCAGCGCTGATGCCCCACCGCGTCAGGTGGGCAGAAACGCGAGCCGCCAAGCCACGGTCGGGGGTCACCAGCGCCGCCGTCTGGCCGGGTATTTCGATGGCCTCGCGAAGAGAGATGGCGATGGCCTGCGATTCGCTCGCCGGATCCGCCAGCTCGACACAGCGGATGCCCGTCAGCCTGCGCTCACGCAGAGGCAGACTGCTCCACTTGTCGGAAAACTCCGCCGCCGTCATGGCGTGAGCAACCGCGCGACCCCGGACTGCCGGAGACGCCGCCCGGCCGCCACCATGCCACATCCGGACCTCGTCGCGAGCAACGCCGATCCGGTCGAGCAATAGCTTCAGGTGAAATTGCGGGTGGCGTTCCTCGCCTCTTCCGTCCTCATCGGGGCCGAGCATCTCCCACTCCGCATCCGGCATCGAGTCCCGGAGCGACAGCGCGGGAAGGACGACCGCGCCGTCCTGCATCCGCGCAACCGACGCCAGCAATGCCGCCACGGCCGGAGCGGCGGTCGTGATGCCGGCCGCGATGGTGAAGCCAGTGGGCGGCTGCCGGCGCCAGCGTTCCGCCATTCGACGCAACAAGATCCCCCGGCGCGTAGCAAGATCTACCTCGCCTCGCCCGGACAGTGTTCGTGGCCATTGTTCGGCCAGCGCATCGAAGCGGGCCAGCCCCTGCTGCCAGTGCTCCGCCAGGCTCGCCGCTTCCGGAATAATGCGCCGCAGACGGGACGGATCGACTTCCTCGATGGTCAGCGCGTCGAGCGCACGACCAAGATTGGCGGCAAGGCGCATCGCTTCTGCCGTGCCCTCGCCATCCTGGCGGACAAGTGATGCCAGAAGCAATTGCCGCTCGAGCGGATCGATCGCCGGGGCACCGGCTGTGCAAGGTCGAGCGGATCGAGCGCTTCCCCGACACGTTCGTCGAGGTCCGGGTCGCCGATCGCGATCAGGCGCGGCAGGACCAGGCCGGCGCCGCTTGCACGGACGAACGCCTCCGTGATGCTACGGACGGCGCGATTATTGGGGAGCAGTAACCTGCCCCGCGCCAGGGCGAGCGGATCATCACCGTGTCGGCGAAGCAGCCCGGCGACAAGGGCGTCGGCGAAGCTGCGGTGGGCAGGGATGGTAAAGACGGCGGGCGAGACGGCCTCACCCATGTGCGATCGCTTCCTCGGTCGCGGTGATCGATGCCGGGGTCCCGACGTCGAACCACCGGCCGTCATGGACCATGCCATGGAGGCGGCCCTCGGCAATCGCGCGATCCCACAGGATGTTGGTCGAAAACGGACCGTCCGGGGCGTCACGCAAAAGCCGCTTCGAAACGATCTGGATCCCGGTGTAGAGATAGTCGAACGGATCCTCCTGCGGCCGTCGATGGAGCCTACCACCATCGTCCAGATTGAAGTCGCCCCGTCCCGCATGATTCCCGGCACGATCGCGCGGGATCACGAGCAACAGGGCGTCCATCGCCTTCTCGTCCCAGGCCGCGGCGAGCTTGCGCAGCGTGTCGCCCTCCCCGTCGGTCCAGAAATTGTCGCTGTTGACAGCGAGGAACGGATCGCCGTCGATCAACGGCAACGCGCGAACCATGCCTCCCCCTGTCTCGAGGAGTTCGTCGCGTTCGTCGCTGATCGCCACGTCGAACCCGGACGCATGGGCCGCCAGATGGCGCTCGACCTGCTCGGGGAAATAATGGACGTTGACGACGATCTTCGCGACCCCGGCCGCGCGAAGCCGGTCGAGCACATGATCGATCAGTGGCTTTCCGGCGAGCGGCACCAGAGGTTTCGGCCGATGATCGGTGAGCGGCCGCATTCGCTTGCCGAGTCCGGCCGCCATCACCATGGCCGTTCGCGGCACCCGGTTCATGCGGCGTCGCGGAACGCGTCAGCGCGGGCCTCGGCGGGCACGTTCGCATCAAACCAGTTGCGGACGCCCCCAGCGCTGGATGCGCGAGACAACGCTCCATCATCTCCCAATTCCGGGGCTGGAACGGGAGGTAATGCGCTTTGCCGTCGCGTTTCCACAGGCGGGTGAAGATACCGAGGACCTTGGCGTGCCGCTGCGCCCCGATTACGGCATAATCGGCGAGAAAGATGTCGACGTCGTCGATGCCCGCGCTCGTGACATATCGCTCGATCATGGCCCGTTCGAGCTCCGGAGAAACGTCGCGGCGAGCATCCTGCAACAGGGAAACCAGGTCGTATGCGCGATGTCCGGCCAACGCGTCCTGGAAATCGAGGAGCCCGAGCCCACCATCGTCGAGCAACATCAGATTGTCAGCGTGATAATCGCGAAGGACCAGCACCGGCGCTGCCGTCGTACGATCGAGGACCCCCGCCCAAGCAGCTTCCCACGAAGACTGGTAGCTCTCCTCGTCGACGTTGAGGTTGAGAGCAGGCGCGTACCATTCGGGGAACAGCCGCGCTTCGCGAAGCAAGGCGGCCTCGTCGTACGGCGGGACATCGGGAACGGGCTGGCGGTGAAGCGCGACCAGCGTGTCGACGGCCTGCTCATAGATGGCGCATTCCCGAGCGGGCTCGGCCGCAAGGACCGGATTGACGCGGCGATCGCCGAAGTCCTCAAGCAACAACAGGCCGCGTTCCAGATCTCGTGCCAACGGCCTCGGCGCCCTCATCCCGTGCTCGATCAGATGATCGGCGATGGCGAGGAACGGCCTGACGTCTTCATGCTCCGGTGGCGCGTCCATCAGCACGGCGTGGCGACCGCCAGCATCGTCGATTACCCGGAAGTAGCGGCGAAAGCTCGCGTCCCCGGCAAGGGGTTCGATGCGTGCACCCGCCCAGCCATTGGCGGCGAGGAATTCGGGCGCGGACGCGGGCGGGATCATGGAAACGGCCATCGGCCCTGCCATGACGAGGGTACCCGCGCTGTCAAGCGCCGCGCGCCGTCCGGAAGCGGCTCCAGCGACAGGGCGAGTGCATCGACAAAGAACCCCTCGCCGGCATGGGACGGCCATTCGACCAGCAGGACGCCGTTCTCGAGGATCGATTCCAATCCGAGCTCATCCAATTCTGCAGGGTCGTCGATGCGATAAAGGTCGGCGTGCCAGACCGGCGGGTCCAGTTCTTCGTATGGCTGCACGATGGCGAAGCTTGGACTTGGCACTTCTCCGCGATGCCCAAGCGCCTCCAGCAGCCCGCGGACAAAGGTCGTCTTGCCGATCCCGAGAGGCCCCTCGAGCGTGACGATGTCGCCAGCCTGCAGCCGACTGGCCAAAGCACCGCCGGCGGCTCGAGTTTTGTCTTCATCGGCGAGAATCAAGCGGGCCCTCGGGGGATCGTGAAGCTGACCGTCGTCCCCTTGCCCAATGCGGACATGAGCTCGACGCGACCGCCGTGCGCCTCGACAAACTGGCGGGTGAGCGGAAGGCCAAGGCCCAGCGCCGCATCGCCGCCACGACCGGCGCCGCCGACGCGATGGAAGCGGTCAAACACCTGGGCATGGTCTTCGGGCGCGATCCCCGGACCGTTGTCGGCAACGCTGACCATCACTTCATCGTCGCTGCCTGACACGCGCAGCGCCACCCGGCCGCCGGCATCGGTGTAGGCGATCGCATTGCGGAGCAGATGTTCGACGGATTCACGCAATCGCCGCGCATCGCCGACGACGTAGCCTGTCGACGGGGCGACCTCGACATCGAATTTCATCGATTTTTCGATCGCCCGCGGCCGGATCGCTTCGCCGGTGGCGCGGCACAGGCCAGCCATGTCGACCCGTTCCTTTTCCAGGACCACGCCGCGCGTATCGCCTTGTGTCAGGTCAAGAACATCATCGATCATCTTCGACAAACGCGCCACGGATTCGAGGATGGCGTCGACATAGTCGGCGGCGGCGGGCGCCAGCTTCCCGGCATAACCCGCCTGCAGCATCTCCGCGAAACCGCCGATCGAGGTTAGTGGTGTGCGCAGTTCGTAGCTCATGTTCGCGACGAAACCGGTCTTCACCCGATCCGCCTCTTCCAGCGCCGTGGCCCGTTCGCGAAGGGCCGATTCGATGCGCGACGAATCGGTGATGTCGATCATCGTGAAAAGGGCATTGCCATCGGGCAGCGGCACTGCCGCAAACTCGAACTGGCGACCATCGTTCATCGTCACCCGGCCATTTCCCGACGTGCGGTTGCTGGTCGTTGCACGCACCATCTCGCGAACTTGCGCCGCTGCAGTGGGGTTGACGAGTTGCTTGGCAAGCGCCGGAACCAGCTCGTCGACGCGCGGATGCTCGCCAAGCCAGGTCTCGTCGAGGTTCCAGACCTCGGAAAAGCGGCGATTCCACAAATACAGCCGCCCGTCGGATGCGAAGACGCTAATCACTTCGAACAGATTGTCGAAGGTCGCCGCGCGCACACGAAGCAGGGTATCGCGCGCCGACGCCAGTCGAACCTGCTCCGTCCTGTCCTCAAGGATCAGCCGCAGGCCGCCGTCGGGCATCGGCTGCGCCACCACTCGAAGGTGATCACCGTTCGCGAGGATCCAGTCCTCTTCGATCATCTCGTCGGCGCTGATGAACCAGTCCCGCCGCTCGGCCTTCCACGCCGGGAAGTCGCGCACCTCCGGCAGGCGGTGACTTTCCCGCATCCGTTCCAGGACACGGTCGAATTCGGGGCGCTCGGCGAGCCACTCGGGCTCCAGCCGCGCCATGATGGCGAACGGCTGGTTGAAGAAGTCGAGATTCCGGTCCGCATCGAACTGGACCGTGCCCGCCGTCATCCGGTCCGCCAGTTCGCGCTGGGATTCGATCGTCCGGGCGAGCTCGATCCGGGCATCCTCCAGGTCTTGGATATCGATCGCGAAACCGGCCACGGCTCCGGTCGGCAAGGGCACGTCGACCAGCCGAAGCATCCGCCGCTTGTCGCCGATCGTCGCCGGCAGGGTCCGCGAATACGGCCGACCCGTCGCCAGCGCTCGCGCCGCCCCGGCCTGCGCATCCTCCTCCGCGCGCGGTTCGATGAGCTCGCTGCCTTCGGCAATGACCTCCGCCGCGTCACGCGCCTGCACTGCGGACACGAACGCCGAATTGACCAGGCCCAGGCTCAGGTCGGGACCGCGATACCACATCGGAAATGGTGCGGCCTCGATCAGGTGCGTAAGGGCATCCAGCGCGCCCTCCGTCTGGTCCAGCCGGCGCGCCAGCGTCGCGCGCTCCGCCTCCGCCCCGGACACATCCGACAGCCACAACAGCATCGTTCCCGGCACCGCGGACGAGGCAGCGGGGCCGCCACGAACCTCGATCGCACGGCTTGATCCGGCGACCCGCACCTGACGCCGGAAGGCTTTGCCGCCAAGCGATGCATTGGTGATTTCAGTCTCGAGCGCCGCGACGTCTTCGGCGACGAGGCCATGATCGCCGCGAGCGAGTTCGACGAAGCGTTTAGGCGTTTCTTCCAGGCCAATGTCCCTGAGCAACTGGCGGTCAGCCTCGATCTTGCCATCCGGGAAAACGACGAGCGGTCGCGCAGGCGCTGCTTCCAGCAGCGACCGGAAGTCCTGTGCGGCGGAGATCAGGCCCTGCGCCTGCCGTATCCGTCGGACGGCGAGGACCGACAGGAACGCGGCGATAGCCACCCACAGGGCGGCGATCACGATAATGGCGGAAGCGAGGTTCGGCCCCATCGTCACACTATCGATACGCCCCGGTTCATCCCTCTCTCATAAGGGTCGCACCGGGGAAGGAAAGCCCGCGCGGGTTGAGGCATTCGCCGCGCTGTCCCATACCCACGCAATGACATCGGGATCATCGCTCGCCGAACGGGCAAATCGATTGGCCGACGCCGGCCACCTGCAAGACGCGATCGGCATGCTTGAGCACGGCGACGCCGACGACCTGTTCGAGCTTGGCGTGTGGTTCGACAGCGGTCGGTGGGTCGCGCAGGATCGTGCCCATGCCCGGGACCTCTTCGGTCGGGCGGCCGACGCCGGTAGTCCCCAGGCCGACACCATCCTCACCAATTTTCTTGGCAACGGGACCGGAGGATCACGCGACTGGGCGGCGGCGGTGGACAGGCTTCGGCAACGATCGGCAACCGATGAACGCGCGGCCTTCGAACTTGACCTGATCGAACAGATGGACCTCGACGAAAACGGCAATCCGACCGAGATCGCCATGGACCAGCTGCTCAGCGCCTCGCCCAATATCCGGCTCGTCCCCGGCCTGCTGACCAAGGGCGAATGTGCTTATCTCGCGGTTGCGGCGGGTCCCTATCTTCAACCTGCGACGGTGGTGGATAATCTATCGGGCAAGGCGATCCGCAACCCCATCCGGACGTCCGAGACTGCGGTGATGACACCCCCTCTCGAAAGCCTCGTCATCCAGGCCATCAACCGGCGCCTGGCGGCCGCCACGGAAACGAACGTATATCAAGGCGAACCGCTGCAGGTCCTGCGTTACCAGCCGGGGCAGGAATATAAGCCGCACATCGATGCCATCCCCAGCCTCGACAACCAGCGGGTGTGGACCGCGCTGGTCTATCTCAACGACGGCTATGAAGGCGGCGAAACGCAGTTCGTGAGCGGCGCCTTCGTTCGTGGCCAGACCGGCACCGCCCTCATCTTCCGCAATGTCGACGACGAAGGACGGCCCGACAAGCGAACCGCGCATCGCGGCTGCCCCGTGACGAAGGGCACGAAGCTGCTTGCCAGCCGCTGGATCCGGGAGCGACCTTTCGCCCCGGACCCCAACCAGCACGCTAACGCTTAGTAGCGGTAATGGTCCGGCTTGAACGGACCTTCGGTCGGCACGCCGATGTAGCTCGCCTGCTTGTCGGTCAGCTTGGTCAGCTTCACGCCCAGCTTGTCGAGGTGCAGCGCCGCGACCTTCTCGTCGAGGTGCTTGGGCAAGACGTAGACCTCGTTCTTGTACTGGTCCGACTTGGTCCACAGCTCGATCTGCGCCAGCGTCTGGTTGGTGAAGCTGGCCGACATCACGAAGCTCGGGTGGCCGGTCGCGTTGCCGAGGTTCACCAGGCGGCCCTTCGACAGGATGATCAGGCGCTTGCCGTCGGGGAAGGTGACCTCATCGACCTGCGGCTTGATCTCGTCCCACTTCATGTTCGACAGCGCGCCGATCTGGATCTCGCTGTCGAAGTGGCCGATGTTGCAGACGATCGCCATGTCCTTCATCTCGCGCATATGGTCCAGCGTGATGACGTCGGCGTTGCCGGTGGCGGTGACGAAGATGTCGGCGCGCTTGGCCGCCTCTTCCATCGTCACGACCTCATAGCCTTCCATTGCCGCCTGCAGCGCGCAGATGGGATCGATTTCGGTGACCAGCACGCGGGCGCCGCCGTTGCGGAGCGAAGCAGCCGAGCCCTTGCCGACGTCGCCGAAGCCGGCGACCGCGGCGACCTTGCCGGCCAGCATCACGTCGGTACCGCGGCGGATCGCATCGACCAGGCTTTCCTTGCAGCCGTAGAGATTGTCGAACTTCGACTTGGTCACGCTGTCGTTGACGTTGATCGCCGGGAACGGGAGCTTGCCCTGCTTGGCCAGTTCGTAGAGGCGGTGAACGCCGGTGGTCGTCTCTTCGGACACGCCCTTGATCGTCTCGACCGTCTTGGTGAGGTAGCCGGGACGCTCCGACAGGAAACGCTTCAGGGTCGCGGCGAAGATTTCCTCTTCTTCGTTGGTCGGCGTGAACAGCGTCTCGCCCGCCTCGACCCGCGCGCCCCACAACGCGAACATGGTGGCGTCGCCGCCATCGTCCAGGATCATGTTGGCGGTGGTGTCCTGGCCCCAGTCGAAGATGCGGACGACATAGTCCCAATATTCCTCCAGCGTCTCGCCCTTCACCGCGAACACCGGCACGCCCGACGCGGCGATCGCGGCGGCAGCGTGGTCCTGGGTCGAGAAAATGTTGCACGACGCCCAACGGACCTCGGCGCCCAGCGCGGTCAGTGTCTCGATCAGCACCGCGGTCTGGATCGTCATGTGCAGCGAACCGGTGATGCGCGCGCCCTTGAGCGGTTGCGACGCGCCATATTCCTGGCGCAGCGCCATCAGGCCCGGCATCTCGGTCTCGGCAATGTCGATTTCCTTGCGGCCGAAGTCGGCAAGGGCGATGTCCTTGACCAAATAGTCGCGGGTCATGGTGTCGGCAGTGGTCGCCACGGATCGTCTCCTGAACGGGAAATAGGGCCGCCAGGAAAAAAGATCCGGCGGTACGCGCGGCTCCATTAGCCGCAGGTACCGCCGGATTCAACGGCAAGCGAAAGGGGAACTTGCCGTGGGGTCTTAACGTGAAGCGAAGTTCCGGCCGCAGCGTCCGCCGGGCAGACGCACGTCGCTGCCGAGGTCTTCCGCGATAGCCAGCAGCTTGGTGCTGTTGCCCTTGGCCGCGGTCGCTTCCCGGGCTGCGCGCTGGTTGGCGTCGCAAATGGCGCGATCGGTCGGCTTGGCGCCGTAGGCATTGGCCAGCGACGTGTTGAAGCGGTCGTATTCCTTCAGCGAGCGCTTTCCGTAGGCGGCCGTAAATCGCGCCTTCACGTCCCGGTTGGCCTGGTTGAGCGCCGCCCGGTTGGCCAGCACGAACTTGTTGTATGATGCCGAGCTGTCGTAGCCCATGGCGTTGCACATCAGCGTGCCGACCATCAGCCGCGACTGAAGGTCCTTGATGGCAACAGCCGAGGCCGCTTGCGGGTTCCAGCAGCTCATGGCCGCTTCAGCCGGCTGCGCGAAGGTCAGTGCCGATGCCGCAGCTACCAGCAGCCCCTTGGCGAATGTCTTGTCCATTTCCCCACTCCCACAACGGCCGCCGCCCGTGGCGGCCTGTGGAGTTGAGGATCACATCGGAACGTTGGCGGAACGTTGCGACATAAGGTTAAGAGAATGGTGTAAGGCTCGGAAATCCGCGATATTTTTCGTTAATGGCTTAAAGTTCAGTGGGACTGGTAAAGGCCGCCTTCACGCAATGCCGGTCTCGTTGGACAGCAAGCGCGGATCGATTCCGGCCTCTTGGAAGCTCGCCTGCCACCGGCCGTCGGCATCGGTGTCGAACAGAAGCGTTTCGCTCGCGGGAACGGCGAACCAGCCATGCCGGGTCATCTCTTCGTCTAGTTGGCCTTCGCCCCAGCCGGCGTAGCCGAGCGCAACGATGTAGCGGCTGGGGCCAGTCCCTTCCGCAATCGCCCTGAGGACGTCGATCGTTCCCGTCAGCGCGCCAACCCCTGGCACGCCGATCGTGTCCTGACCGCCCCAATCGGTGCTGTGTAGGACGAAGCCCCTCCCGGGTTCGACCGGACCGCCATGATGGATGGCAAGGTCGGGAGCTTCGCCCGGATCGAGCCCAAGCTGGCTGAGCAGCGCGCGAAGCCGGATACCGCTGCGATGATGGCCAATGCCAATTCCCAGCGCGCCGTCTTCGTCATGGGCGCACATGGCAATGACCGCATGGTCGAAACGCGGGTCGCCCATGCCTGGCATGGCGAGCAGTAATTTGCCGGTCAGGAAAGGCGGGTCATCCATCTCGACGCGAACGCATGACCCGCCGGATCGTCTCCCGCAATCCTTGTGGGCCACGACGAACGGACCTATTTCGCGCCGACCCGAAAAAAGGAGATTCAAGATGACGATCAAGGTCGGTGACAAGATTCCTGACGTGCAGCTGTCGCTGGCCACGGCCGATGGCCCGGTCCCGGTCAAGACCGGAGACTATTTCGCCGGCAAGCGCATCGCCCTGTTCGCCGTGCCGGGCGCCTACACGCCGACCTGCTCTGCCAAGCACCTGCCGAGCTATGTCGAGAAGGCCGGCGAGCTCAAGGGCAAGGGCGTCGACGAGATCGTCGCGACCAGCGTCAACGACGCCTTCGTCATGGGCGCCTGGAACAAGGACCAGGGCTCGGACGACATCACCATGCTGGCGGACGGCAATGGCCAGTTTGCCGAGGCGCTCGGCCTCACCATGGACGGATCCAAGTTCGGCATGGGCACGCGCAGCCAGCGCTACTCGATGATCGTCAACGACGGCGTCGTCGAGCAGATCAATGTCGAAGCGCCCGGCGAATACTCCGCCTCCAGTGCGGAGACCATGCTCGGCCAGCTTTAAGCCTCATTTCGGCGCATGGCGGGGAGCAGGTCTTTCCGCCGTGCGTTCCGCCCTCACCTGTATTCGTAACAAGTGAGGAGTCTCCCCATGGCCACCACCAAACGATCGCGCAGCAGCAGCAGCAGCAGCAGCACGACGACCCGCAGCCGGTCGCGCAAGACCAACGATTCGCTGGCGAGCCGCACCGGCCGCACGATCAAGGAACGGCCCTATGTCAGCGCGGCGATCGCCACCGGCGCCGTGACCGCCGTCGCCGCCGCCGCCGCGGGCGCCTTCTTCTTCTCGCGCAAGGACCGTTCCTTCAGCGACAGCGCCGACGAACTGACCGGCCGCATCAAGGACGGCCTTAACGAGGCGGGCGAGAAGATCTCGGCAATGAAGCGCCGTGCCACCGGCACAAAAACGCAACAGCAATTGTCCGAGGAAGCGCTGACCCTGAAGGACAGCACGCCGGCGGCCGAGCATCCGATGGACGAAACTGTCCAGCAGCAGACCAAGGCGGGCGCGCTGGCTTACTAAGTCTGCCCGCCGCGAACAATCAGGGGAGCGTTCGCGCTCCCCTTTTTGTTACCAGCCGCATTGCTTCCCGGCGTTCTGCCTGACCAGCCACGCCTGCAGCGGGGCGAAATATTCCAGCATCGGCTTGCCGGAAATTTCCCGAGTGCCGGTGAAGACCTCCAGCGCGTCCGGCCACGGACGCGATGCGCCCATCGCCAGCATCTGGTTCAGCTTCGCGCCGACCTGCTTGTTGCCATAGAAGCTGCAGCGGTGGAGGGGCCCCTGCCAGCCCGACATATCGCACGCCGCCTTGTAGAATTGGAACTGCAAAAGCGCCGCCAGGAAATAGCGCGCGTAGGAAGTGTTCGCGGGGATGTGATATTTGGCACCCGGATCGAAATCGGTCGCGGAGCGCGGGGTCGGCGGCGTGATGCCCTGATACTGGCGTTTCAGCTCGACCCATGCGCTTTCATACTCCGCCGGCGTGATCGAGCCGTCGAACACACCCCAGCGCCACTTATCGACCAGTAGGCCGAACGGCAGGAACGAAACCTTGTCCATCGCCTGGCGAAGCAGCAGGCCGGTGTCCTTGCTGGCGTCCGGAATCCGGCGGCGGTCGAGCAGGTCGATCTGCGCCAGATATTCGGGCGTCACCGACAGCGCGATGAAGTCGCCAATCGCCTCGTGGAAGCCATCGTTGGCACCGTTCAGATAAAGGAACGGCTGCTGGTTGTAGGCTCGCTGGTAATAGTTGTGGCCGAGTTCATGGTGGACGGTGACAAGGTCGGTGTCGTTGACCTTGGTGCACATCTTGATGCGCAGGTCATCCTTGTTGTCGATGTTCCACGCCGACGCATGACAGATCACCTCGCGGTCGCGTGGGCGGGTAATCTGGCTGCGTTTCCAGAATGTGTCGGGCAGTGGCGCCAGGCCTAGCGAAGTGTAGAACCGCTCGCCGATGCGGACCATCTGCTCGGGCGTCGTCTTCTTGGCGACCAGCAGGTCGGTGACGCTGTAGCCGATGTCGCCCGCTCCCTTCGGCGCGACGATGTCATAGATGTTGCCCCAATCCTGCGCCCACATATTTCCGAGAAGGTCGGCGCGAATCGGGCCCGACGCAGGCTGCACCGACGCGCCGTACTTCTGGTTGAGCTTGGTGCGGGTATAGCAGTGGAGCTGGTCGTACAGCGGACGGACCTCGGTCCACAGCCGGTCATACATTGCCGAAAACTCTTCCGGCGACATGTCGTAGCCCGCGCGCCACATCGTCCCGGTGTCGGCAAAGCCGATTTCCTTGGCGCCCCGGTTGGCGAGCTCGACCATCCGCGTGTAGTCGGCCTTCATCGGCCGGCCGACATTGTTGTGCCAGCTGGTCCACACTTCCTGCAGCTTGGCCGGGTCGCGAAGCGTCTGCATCGCTTCCTCGGCATTGTCGCCAGTGATCTCCTTGCCATTCAGCGTCGCGCGCCCCTTGCCGTAGGTCGATTGCAGGCGAGCCTTGATGGTCGAAAGCTCCGAGCCGAGTGCGGGATCCGCTGGCGAAGCGAGGCCGCTCGAATTGGCGATGCCATTCTTCAGGAGATAGAGTTTGCGGGCCGTGTCGGGCGCCAGGCCCGGCAGGCGGTCGTATTTCGACGCTTCGGTCGCCATCCTGACGACCAGCGCGGTGTAGTCGCGGTCGAAGCGTGCGGCGAGAGCGTCGGTTTCGTCGGTAATGTAGGTCTGGTTGACCCAGCTTGCCCGGTTATTTTCGACATTGAGCTCGCCCAACTGCCGCTCCGCCTCCGCCACGAACGCATCGGCGTCGGCTGGAGTTGGTGATGCCGCGGTGCCAGCCGAGACGGCGGTCGAACCATCGGCGACGGACGAGCCTGTAACGCTTGCGCAGGCAGTCAGCGCCAGCGCGACCAGTGACGCGGTGGCGGGTAAATATCGAAGCATGGAAATCCTCACCTTTGAACGATCTTCTGTCGCGTCGGATAAGGGTGCGAGCGCCCGCTCCGCGCGTCAAGCCGCGTCGAGGAAGTCTGCGATGGCTTGGCCGAACTCCGGCTTGGTGACGCTGCTCATGTGCGTTCCCGGAACGGCGAAATAGGTCGCATTCGGAAGCCGTTCCGCCAGCTTCACCGCCGACCCATTGTCCTCGTCCTCCGTCCCGCAGACGACGGCGGTCGGCATGGTGAAGGCGTCCAGCCATTCCTCCTGGGCGTTCTCGAACACCGCGAGCAGGTCGGCGGCAGCAATCCGGTCGACCTTCATCGTCTTCATGAACTGGATCGACAGCCAGTGCGGGTCGCCACGCGTCGCGCTGTCGAACAGGCGCAGCGCGTCGACGAAGAAGTCCTTGCGGTGGATCCATCCCATCAGGCCTTCCAGCCCGGAACCGCCAAGGATGGCGCGGCGCGGTTTCAGCCCCTCCCCGATCCCCTGCACGGTCGTGCGCGCGCCCAGCGAGAAGCCGCCAAGATCGTACGCGCCGTCGACGAGACTGAGATGCGCGATCAACTCGCGCAGGTCCCGGGCAAGGATGCCGTGCGGGTAATTGGCCGGGTCGTGCGGCTTGGCGCTCAGTCCATGGGCGCGAAGGTCTGGCATGATCACCTGCCGCCCGCGGCTCGCCAACAGGGCTGCGTGGCCGAACTTCACCCAGTTGACGTTGCTGTCGGAAAATAGCCCGTGGAGCAGGACGACCGGCATCCCTTCACCCAACGAACGATAGGCCAGGCTCTGGCCATCAGAGCTGTTCCAGTGATGAACAGACGGTTCCATCGTTCAGCCCGGAAACTCGCCGGTCGCGTCGACCCAGCGCTTGACGAGCGACTTGTGCTCGTCGGTGCGGATCCTCGGCAGGTCGGACGTATTGATCCACGATTCGTGGATGTTTTCCGCGCCGAAGTGATGAACGGGACGGAACCGCGAAGGCTCGTCGAACGCGGCGACGGTCAGGTCCATCTTATCGCTGTCCCTGTACGCGAAGCCTAGAGTCGTCCCGCAAACCGAGCAGAATGGCCGATGCGCGATCGGCGAACTGTCGTACCAGTCCGGCTCGCCGTCCCAGCGAACCTTGGCCTGGGCAATCCCCAGCATCGCCAGCGACACGTTGCCGCTGGCCCGCTGACACATCCGGCAATGGCACAAATAAGCCTCGTCGCTCTCGACGTCGGCTTCGAACCGCACTCGGCCGCAGGCGCAGCCCCCCGGCATCGCGGTCATGGCAGCTGCGCTTCGGGCGGTGACGACATATGCTCGTGCACGATCAGCCAGCGGCCGTCGGGCTGCTTGCGGAACAGCTGGGAATAGCGGGCGTGAAGCAGACGCCTTTGTCCCCCGACATCGGCGGTAAAGGCCATGATCCCGGAAGCGATGAAGGCGTCGTCGGCGATCGGCTGGATGACGGGCTTGGTCACCAGATCGGCCGGCTTCATCAAGACGAAATCCGCTGCCCATCGGGTTTGCAGCGCCCGGTCCGCCGTCGGATCGTTATGCGATGAATCGAACACGGTCGCGCCCGGCGCGTACAGATTGGCCACCGCCTGGGCGTCGCCGCTGACGAGCGCCGCGTGGGCGGCGGTCACCGCCTTCTGGGCTTCGCTCTCATCGACCGCGGCGACCGGAGCGTCGGTTGCGGCCTTCCTCACTTCACAGCCCGTCAGCAGAAAGAGCGCCGCCACTGCAATAAAAGCCGATCGCATCACCCTTCTCCCCTGTTCGCCGTTCCCGAGGACGGTCCGTAGATGGACGATCTAAGCGGCGGTGAGTTCCGCCCCATGGTCCGCCCAGCCTAGCGCGATTACGCCGCCTTCTGCAGGTGGCGGCGCCCGAGCAACTCCGCGATCTGGACCGCGTTCAGCGCGGCGCCCTTGCGGAGGTTGTCGCTGACGACCCACATCGAAAGGCCGTTGTCGACCGTCGGGTCTTCGCGCACGCGGCTGACGAAGGTTGCATAGTCGCCGACGCATTCGACCGGCGTGACATAGCCGCCGTCCTCGCGCTTATCGATCAGCATGATTCCGGGGCTTTCGCGCAGGATGGCCTGAGCTTCCTCGGCGGAGATTTCGTCCTCGAACTCGATGTTCACCGCCTCGCTGTGACCGACGAAGACGGGCACGCGCACGCAGGTTGCGGTGACCTTGATACGGGGATCGAGGATCTTCTTGGTCTCGACCACCATCTTCCATTCTTCCTTGGTCGACCCGTCGTCGAGGAAACTGTCGATGTGCGGAATGACGTTGAAGGCGATCTGCTTGGTGAATTTCTTTGGCTCGTTGGCGTCGCCGACGAAGATATTGCGGCTCTGCTCAAACAGCTCGTCCATGCCGGATTTTCCGGCGCCGGATACCGACTGGTAGGTCGCGACGACGACCCGTTTGATCCGCGCGCGATCATGGAGTGGCTTCAGCGCGACGACCATCTGTGCGGTCGAGCAATTGGGATTGGCGATGATGTTCTTCGCCCGATATCCGTCGATCGCCTCCGCGTTCACCTCGGGCACGATCAGCGGAACGTCCGGGTCCATGCGGTAGAGCGAACTGTTGTCGATCACCGTGCAGCCGGCCGCCGCAGCGATAGGCGCGTAGACCTTCGACACGTCCGATCCGGCGGCGAACAGCGCGATGTCCCAGCCTTCGAAATCGAAATGCTCGATGTTCCTGACCTTCAGTTCCTCGCCGGAATCGCCAAGGTCGATGATGTCGCCGGTCGAACGCGGGCTCGCGACCGCGGCGATCTCCGCATAGGGAAATTGCCGCTCGACGAGGATGTTGAGAATTTCCCGACCGACATTGCCCGTCGCACCGACGACGACGACCCGATAGCCCGACATCATGTCTTTCCTACTGAATGAACAGGCGCGAGGTGGGCCTCGCGCCTGTCAAAGTCAACGAGCCCCCGGCGCCACCCCGTTTCGCTTCAGGAAGTTCAGGATGGTCGTCCACTGATGGACCGAGATGTTCGTGCCCGAAATGCTGTGGCCGAGACCCGGGTAGACCATGGTTTCAAACGGCACCTTGGCTTCCTGCAACTTGGCGAACAATTCGGTGGAATTCTGGAACAGCACATTGTCGTCCGACATGCCGTGGATGACCATGAGCGGGTCGCGGATCTTGACGCTATCGGTCAGCGCGCTGGCTTTGGCATAGGCGGCCGGCTCCTTGCGTGGGTCGCCCATGTACTTTTCGGTGTAGTGCGTGTCGTACAGTTCCCACCGCGTCACCGGTGCAGCCGAAATTCCCGCCGCGAATGCGCCAGGGGCCGCCTCCAGCAGTTTGAGCGTCATGTAGCCGCCGTAGCTGTGGCCGTGCACGGCGACCCGTGCGGGATCGACCCCCGGCTGCTTCTTCAGCCACGCAAGCGCCGCCAGCTGGTCCGCGACCTCGACCCCGCCGAGCTTGTGATATGCCGGGGTCTGGAAGGCGGTTCCGCGTCCTTCCTGCCCCCGATTGCTGGCCTGGAAGACGATCCAACCCTGTTGAACGAGATACTGATCGATTGGGGAAACGAAACCGAACGACACGTCACGCGACTGCGGCCCGCCATAGACCTTGAAATAGACCGGCGCCTTCTGCCCCGGCGCCAGTTTCGGACTCAGCATTCGATAATCGAGCTTCGTCTTGCCATCGGCGGCGATCAGTTGGCCATATTGAGGCGCAACGAATGCGCCGATGTAGGGCGCAAGCGGGTGGTCGCCGGTCACCTTGTTCTCGGCAATCCAGGCCAGGCGCTTGCCCTTGTCATTGCTCAGCCAAAGCTGGGTGGGTTGCCCTGGGTAGTTCGTGGAAATGAGGCCAAGACGGCCCGACCGGTCGAACTTGCCGCCGTTGGACGTTCCATCCAGGGTCAGCTGGATCGGCTGCGCGCCTTTCCGGGCATAGTCCAGGGCATAGAGATGGCTATCGATCGCCCGCCCCTTGTTCGCCGAAAAAATCAGGCGTCCGAGTTCCTCATTTACGGCGAGGATGCCGCGTGCATCGCTGAGGCCTTCCTTCTTGACTTGGCCCACTTCCCACGGGCCCGACGTCAACTGGGAAAGCTTCCCGTTCGCCAGCCGGTAGATGTGATTGTACCCCGACCGCTCCGAAGTCAGCAGGAAACTCCCGTCCTTCAGCGCGTAGAAGTCGTTGCCAAGGTTGATCCAATTGTCGGCCTTGTCGGTCAGCAGGATCCGCGACTTGCCGGTGCGGGGATCTACGACGAGATAGTCGAGCCGATGCTGGTCCCGGCTCAGGCGTTTGACGATCACCGAACGACCATCGTGCGTCCAGCTGACGCGGGCCAGATAATAGTCGGGATCGTCGCCCAGGTCGGCCTTTACCGCCCCGCTGCCATCCGGATTCATCAGGTAAAGGTCGACGACGGCGTTGCTGGTCCCAGCGCGCGGATAGCGCTGCTCCACTACGGTCGTCTTCTCGGCGCCTATCGCGGCGCGAGTCGCAAGCTCAACCCCGCTTTCGTCGACACGCGCCACCGCAATGCGGCTGTCATCGGGCGACCACCAATGCCCCTTCGTCCGACCGAGCTCTTCCTGAGCGATGAACTCCGCAAGCCCCCAACTGACCGTGTCGGACGCCCCCTTGGTAATCTGCGCTGATTTCCCGGTGCCAAGATCAAGGACGTTGAGTTCGTTGTTCAGCACATAGGAGACGTAGCGGCCCTTCTCGCTTACCGTGGCGTCAAGTTCCGTCTCCTTGCTGTTGGTCAGCCGGCGCACGTTGCCGTTGAGGTCAGCGAGAAAAATATCTCCATCCAGGGGCACGAGGATCGACTTGCCGTCGCTTGACCAGCTGTAGCGCACGATGCCCTTGAGATTGGCAATGCGCGCCCGCTCGCGCTGCATCCGCTCGGCTTCACTAAGCACCGCGCCGCTTTCGAATTTCTTGCTGTCGACCAGCATCCGTGACTGCCCGGTTTGCGGATCGATCGCCCAAAGATCGAGCCGTTCAAGGTCATCGGGGCGCGGCTTCAGCAACGTCACCAGCCTGCCGTCAGGCGACAGTTCCAGCGAACGCGGCGTCGAACCGGTCAGCGACGGACTGGCGTAGACGCGTTCAAGGGTCAGTGGCTTGTTTCCGACCTGGGCGTTGACGGTGGTCGGGACGGTCACGAGAGCGGCACAGGCGGCAAGCAAGAACGCATTACGCAAGTAAGGCACCTTTCGGCTGCAAAGGAAAAGGGCGCCCGGAGAACCCGGACGCCCCTTCATCGCGACTGGCGCGGAGGATGCAACCCCCGCAAGCCAAAAGCTTAAGCTTCGGTCTTCTCGCCCTTGGCCGGACGGGTGTCGCGGCGCTCGGCGATACGGGCCGACTTACCGCGGCGGCCGCGGAGGTAGTACAGCTTGGCGCGGCGCACGGCGCCACGGCGGACGACCTCGATCGAATCGATGATCGGCGAATAGAGCGGGAAGACGCGCTCGACGCCCTCGCCGAACGAAATCTTGCGAACGGTGAAGTTCGAATTCACGCCCTTGTTGGCGCGGGCGATGCACACGCCTTCGTACATCTGGACGCGGCTGCGCTCGCCTTCGACGACCTTCACGCCGACCTTCAGCGTGTCGCCGGGACGGAATTCGGGAATGGTCTTGCCTTCGGTCAGCGAGGCAATCTGCTCGGCTTCGAGCGTCTGGATCAGGTTCATTGTCTTTACGACCCTATTTTTCGCGCTGCGCACCAGAGGGCGACGACCCCTCCGCGCCCCCATGGCGCGAAATCAGGTCCGGCCGCCGTAGCCGTGTATCGTCGATCGAGCGTTGCTTTCGCCACGCCGCGATCTTCGCATGATCCCCCGATCGCAGCACTTCGGGGATCGTGCGTCCTTCCCATTCAACGGGTCGGGTATAGTGCGGATATTCGAGAAGCCCCGTTTCGAAGCTCTCTTCCTCACCGCTGGAGGCCGCGCCCATTACGCCGGGAAGCAGCCGAACGCAAGCGTCCAGCAGCACCATCGCCCCCACTTCCCCGCCGGACAGGATATAGTCGCCGATCGACACCGGCTCGACCGCCCGCGCCTCGAAGATGCGCTCGTCGAACCCTTCGAAGCGGCCGCACAGGATGATCGCCCCCTCGCCCGCCGCCAGGTCGCGCACGCGGGCCTGCGTCAGCGGCGCCCCGCGCGGGCTCATCGCCATCACTGGCCGACCATCGGCGACTGCGTCGATCGCCGCCGCCAGAACGTCGCAACGAAGCACCATCCCCGCCCCGCCGCCGGCCGGCGTGTCGTCGACCGTGCGATGCTTGTCGATCGCATGGTCGCGGATGTTCCGGGCCTCCAGCGACCAGGTCCCTTCGGCCAGCGCCCGTCCCGCCAGGCTGACGCCCAGCGGCCCGGGAAACATTTCGGGATAGAGCGTGAGAACGGTCGCGCGGAATGTCATCGGTTCGCCTGAAATCGTAACCAGCCTGCCACCGGGTCATAGTCCGGCGCGGATGCGTCCTTTGGATGCACCCGGCCTTCGTTGACAGTCACCTCCGGGAAGTCGAACGGCGACAGACCCTCGAGGCAGGCGACGTTCACCCCATATTCGTTGGGATTCCCGCGACGTTTATGGTGCGTATAGATGCCGCAACTGGTGCAGAAATGATGCTCAGCGACCTTGGTGTTGAACTGGTAGGTCGCAAGGAATTCCTCGCCAGCCGTCACCGTCAGTCCTCCGTCGACCAGCGCGGTGACAGCGACAGCACCGCGCATCCGGCACAGTGAGCAGTTGCACCGCCGAGCAGTGGCGAGGCCGTAGGGAAGGGTCGCGGTAAACCGCACGGCGCCGCAATGGCAGGCGCCGTTCAAGGTGATCGGCTCAG
Source organism: Sphingomonas rhizophila (assembly GCF_014396585.1). GTDB lineage: Bacteria > Pseudomonadota > Alphaproteobacteria > Sphingomonadales > Sphingomonadaceae > Sphingomicrobium > Sphingomicrobium rhizophilum. Next base: position 903,543 of record NZ_CP060717.1, on the reverse strand, counting down.
ACGACGTGACGTCCATCAGGCCGCGACGGACTGGAGCGCGTCCCTCACCGCTTGCAGCGCCGCGTCGGCCTCGCCGCCATTGGGACCGCCGCCCTGCGCCATGTCCGGCCGGCCACCGCCGCCCTGCCCGCCGAGCGCCGCCACCGCCGCCTTTACCAGATCGACCGCCGACACCTCGGCGACCAGGTCGTCAGTAACGCCGACCGCCACGCTGGCGCGGCCGTCATTGACGGCGACCAGCGCCGCGACGCCGGTGCCGAGCCGCTGCTTCATCGCATCGACCTCACCCCGAAGGCCCTTGGGGTCGAGCCCGTCGACGACCTGGCCGAGGAAGCTGTGGCCGCCAACCTGTTCCGGGCCAGCCGCGGGCGCGCCGCTGCCGCCGCCCATCGCCAACGCCTTCTTGGCCTCGGCCAGTTCGCGCTCCAGGCGGCGCGTGGTTTCGACCAGCGTCGCTACGCGCAACGGCACGTCGTCGGGAGAGGTCTTGAGGCTGGCCGCGACGTCGCGGAGTTTTTCGTCGCGGGCATTGAGCCACAGTCGCGCCGCTTCGCCGGTCAGCGCCTCGATGCGCCGCACGCCGGAGCTGACCGCGCTTTCTCCAACGATCTTGAACAGTGCGATGTCGCCGGTCGCCGACACGTGCGTACCGCCGCACAATTCGACCGAATAATGCTTGGCGTCGCCGGGTCGGCCCATGCTGAGCACGCGCACTTCGTCGCCATATTTCTCGCCGAACAGCGCCAGCGCGCCGGCCGCGACAGCGTCGTCCGGCGTCATCAGCCGCGTCGCGACATCCTCGTTGGCGCGGATCTCCGCATTCACGTCCGCCTCGATCCGCTCGATCTCGTCAGCGGTCAGCGCCTTGGGGTGCGAGAAGTCGAAGCGCAGGCGGTCCGGCGCTACCAGGCTGCCCTTCTGTGACACATGTCCGCCCAGCACGTCGCGAAGCGCGGCGTGAAGCAGGTGGGTCGCGCTGTGGTTGGCGCGGGTCGCGTCGCGTCGCTCGGCGTCGACCGACTGGTGCAGGCTGTCGCCGACCTTGACGCTGCCCTTGGCGATCCGGGTCCGAAGCGCGTGGAGCTTGCCCAGCGGCTTCGACGTGTCCTCGACGACTCCTTCGAAACCGTTGAGCGCGGTCAGTTTTCCCGCATCGCCGACCTGGCCGCCGCTCTCGCCGTAGAACGGCGTCTGGTTGAGGACGATGGTGACGGTCTCGCCCTCCGACGCGCTGTCGACCCGCGCACCGTCCTTGACGATCGCGACCACCGCGCCCTCGCCCTCGGTGCCGTTGTAGCCGGTGAATTCGGTTGCGCCGACTTCCTCGGCAAGGTCGTACCATAGCTCGTCCGAAGCCTTCTCGCCCGAACCCTTCCACGCCGCGCGTGCGGCTGCCTTCTGCTCCGCCATCGCCGCGTCGAAGCCCGTGCGATCCACGCTCATGCCGCGCGCCCGCAGCGCGTCCTCGGTCAGGTCGTACGGGAAGCCATAGGTGTCGTAGAGCTTGAACGCGGTCGCACCGGGCAGCGTACCGCCCTCGCCCATCGAGGCCGTCGCTTCATCGAGCAGCCGGAGCCCGTTCGACAAAGTCTGGCGAAAACGCGTTTCTTCCTGTTCCAGCGTCGCCTCGATCAGCGGCTGCGCGCGAACGAGCTCGGGGAACGCCGCGCCCATTTCTGACACCAACGACGGCACCAGCCGGTGCATCAGCGGATCTTTGGCGCCCAGGATATGCGCGTGGCGCATCGCCCGGCGCATGATCCGGCGCAGGACGTAGCCACGGCCCTCGTTGGCCGGCAGCACCCCGTCGGCGACCAGGAAGCCCGATGCGCGGAGATGGTCCGCGATGACGCGGTGAGAGGCCTGCTGCTCGCCTTCCGCCCTGGTATGGGTCAGCGCTTCCGATGCTGCGATCAGCGCCTTGAAGGTGTCGGTGTCGTAATTGTCGGTGACGCCCTGAAGCACCGCCGCAACCCGTTCCAGTCCCATGCCGGTGTCGATCGACGGCTTGGGCAGGTCGCCGACAATCTCGTCATTCTCCTGCAGGAACTGCATGAAAACGAGGTTCCAGATCTCGACGAACCGGTCGCCGTCCTCGTCCGGGCTTCCCGGCGGACCGCCAGGGATGTGATCGCCATGGTCGTAGAAGATCTCCGAACAGGGCCCGCACGGACCGTCCGACCCCATCGCCCAGAAATTGTCCTTGGTGGCGATGCGAATGATCCGCTCTTCGGGAAGGCCCGCGATTTTCTTCCACAGGTCGAACGCCTGGTCATCGGTGTGATAGACGGTCGCCGTCAACCGATCCGCCGGCAGGCCCCACTCTTTCGTGAGGAGGGTCCAAGCGTGGAGGATCGCCTGTTCCTTGAAATAGTCGCCGAACGAGAAGTTGCCGAGCATTTCGAAAAAGGTGTGGTGGCGCGCGGTGTAGCCGACGTTGTCGAGGTCGTTGTGCTTGCCTCCGGCGCGGACGCACTTCTGGCTGCTGACCGCCGTCGAATAGGGCCTCGATTCCAGGCCGGTGAACACGTTCTTGAACGGCACCATGCCGGCGTTGACGAACATCAGCGTGGGATCGTTGTGCGGTACCAGTGGCGCGGATTGGACGCGCGCATGTCCGTTCTTCTCGAAATAGTCGAGGAAACCGCGGCGAATGTCGTTGGTCGAGGTCATGGCTTGCCAGATATGCGTCTTGCTGCAACGCGGCAAGCGGTAGCGCCCCTGGAGCGCTCCCGGCAAAATTTCATGATCGCGAAAATTTTTTTGCAGCGTCGTGGAACCGATGGCGGCCTTTGCCGTTTTACTTGCGTGGTTCAAATCTTCGGATGCGAACCATGGAAGCCCGGCAACTTCGGTTGCCGGGCTTTACTTTTTCCGCTCCGCATCCGCTTGATCCATGCTAATCTCGGACGGTCGTTCGGGGGGGATAATGGCATGAAAACAGCGGTGATCTTCGCGTCGGTAATGAGCCTCGCCGCGCCGGCTTGGGCGCAAGATAGCAACAGCCATACCGGGCACGCTGACGCAACCAAGCCCAAGGCCGCGCAGATCCTGGACGGCTACGGCCACGGCGGGATGCAAACCCAGAGCAAGAACCCGCGGGCCCAGGCCTTCTTCGACAACGGCCTGCAACTCGCCCACGCGTTCGCTCACAAGGCGGCCAGCGACGCGATGGCCGAAAGTGTCAGGCTCGATCCTTCCTGCGTGATGTGTGCCTGGGGTGAAGCCTGGGCGGCGGGGCCGACCATCAACTACGGAGTCGAAGGGGACGAACTGGAAGCGGCGCAGAAATTGGCGGCGAGGGCCAACCGGCTGGCCCGTGCCAACGGTACTCCCCTCGAACGCTCGCTCGCCAGCGCCATCGTCGCCCGCTACCGCAACGGCGGCGGCGGCAAGCCTGGCGACGTCGCTTTTGCGGCCGCGATGCAGCGCATCGTCGCGCAGAACCCCGATAGCGACGAGCTGGCAACGATTGCCGCCGACGCCGTCCTGCTGGCCGTCGGAGAGAGCGAAGACGAATGGAAGCAGGCATCAATCAAGGCGGCTGAAATCCTCGAGACGGTCCTGAAGCGCAATCCCGCCTACACGCCGGCGATTCATTTCTACATCCATGCCACCGAGGAAGCCGGTTTCGGCTACAAGGCGGAGGTTTATGCCGACACGATCGGCAAGGACGCGCCGAAGTCCCAGCACCTCGTCCATATGCCGAGCCATACCTACTATTGGGTTGGCCGCTATGACGACGCCGCGCGGGTCAACCGCCAGGCAGTCGACATCGGCATTGCCCAGGCCAAGGCAATGGATAGTCCGCCGCCCGAAGGCGTGTTCGGCCTGCCCTACCACGCACATAACGTCACCTTCGGCCTTGGCGGCGCACTGATGGCCGGCGATGCCGACACCGCACTGTATCTTGGCCGTCCGCTGGTCGAGGCCGCCACCAATCCCGCCGTCAAAGGCCTCAAGTCGCCGTTCGCGCAGGCGCTCGCCGGCAGTGGATATGTCGCCCTTGCACTGTTCGCGCCCGACGTTGAAATCATGGCGACAAAGGCGCCGACCTACCCCTATCTCCGCGGCCTCTGGCACTACGCACGTGGCGAAGCGGCGGCGAGGCGCAAGGACGTCGCTGCAATCCGTGCCGAATCAGCCGCGATCAGTGTTCCCCGCGCCGACGAGAAGAAGGAAGGCTGGTCCTGGCAGGCCGGTGAATCCCTGCGCATCGCCAAGGCCGTTCTCGACGGCCGCGCCGCCATGCTCGACGGCAAGCCCGCCGAAGCCGCGATCGCCTTCCGCCGGGGCGCCGAACTGGAAGAACAGCCCGCCTACGGCCGCGCTTCGGATCCGCCGCTGTGGTGGTTCCCGGTGCGCCGCGAACTGGCCAACGCGCTCGCTGCCGCCGGCGACAATGCCGGCGCTCGGAAGGAAGCCGAAGCGACGCTGAAGCTGCGACCCAAGGATCCCGGCGCGACGGCGCTGCTCCAGAGGCTCGACGGCAAGGTAGCCGCTCGCTAGTCAGCGGGCATGGCCAGACGTTCCAGCAGCATCCCCGCTTACAAGCGAAGCCGACCGAGGAGCGGAGGTGGAAGAAGCGTCCTCGGCTGGATTGGCCGCATCATCCTTGGCGTCATCCTGTTTACCGTGCTGTGGGTGGTCATCTACCGCTTCGTACCGCCACCGATCACCGCCACGATGCTCGCCGACATCGCCGCCGGGCGCGGTGCGACCCGCGACTGGATGAGCCTCGACGAGATGGATCGCGACATGGTCCGCGCCGCCATCGGCGCCGAAGACAGCAAGTTCTGCAGCCACAACGGCTTCGACATCGAAGCGATCGAGGATGCGATGAAGCGCAATGCGTCAGGTGGACGGATCCGCGGCGGATCGACCATCAGCCAGCAGACCGCGAAGAACGCCTTCCTGTGGCAAGGTGGCGGCTACCCGCGAAAGGCCGCGGAAGCCTACTTCACCTTCCTGATCGAGCATTTGTGGGGCAAGCGCCGGATCATGGAGGTGTACCTCAACCTCGCCGAAACCGGCATCGGCACCTATGGCGCCAACGCCGGGTCGATGCGTTATTTCGGCCATGACGCCAGCGCGATGAGCCCCAACGAGGCCGCGCGCATCGCCGCCATACTGCCGCTGCCAAAGAAGCGCGGCGCGGTCGCGCCCAAGGGGTTCACCCGCCGCTACGGCAACACGATCACCGCCCGAGTCGGCCAGGTCCGCCGCGACGGGCTCGATGCCTGCGTCTACAAGTCCGGCGCGGCCCCGGCAGACAAGGCGCCGCCGAAGGTCAGCAAGCCCAGGGTCGATCCGGGCGCCGAGTACGAAACGGCCAATCCGCCTCCCCCGCCTGTCGAACCGACGGTCGACGAACCGCCCGCGGCGGTCGCCCCGAACCGACCGAGCCGGTCGCGGCCGATCCGCTGGCGCCGCAGACCCTGCCGGAAGAGCCCCCGCCGCCGCCTGCTGCGCCAACTCCGGAAGGCCCGCCGCCGGCGCAATAGCGGCGAACGGCCGTTCTATGCGACAAGTCGCGGAACGGGTTGGTTTCGCAAGCAGTTAGGAAGTCGACCTTTCTTTGCAGGAGGACGACATGGCTACGCGTAACGGCACTCGATCCAACACCCGTTCCGAGCGGAGCGCCTTTAGCTGGGGCTCGACCGGCGCCATCGCTGGTGTCGCGCTCGGCGGCGCTGCCCTCGCGATCGCCGCCAACATCGGCCGCAAGCTCGCGGTGCAGGGCCTCAGCGCCAGCAAAGGCGAATGGGACGCGAGCCTCGCCGCCGAACATGACATGGTCCTGGCGCTGTTCGACAAGATGCTGGAAACCGACGAGACCCAGACGACCAAGCGCAAAATGCTGCTGATGAAACTTGGCCATGCGCTCGACAAGCATGCCTACGCCGAGGAGCATGTCATTTACCCGGCGCTTCGCGAGTCCAACGATGTAGCGGAAGCGAAGCAGCTTGAGGGCGAGCATGGCGAGGTGAAGACGTTCCTTCATCGCCTCAACAACATGAAGACCGACGCGCCGGAATGGGCTGCGACCGTTCGCGAATTCCGCGATTCGGTCGAAGCGCACGCTCGGCTCGAGGAAGACGAGATCTTTCCGCGCCTCCGCGCAGGGGTTGGCGACGAAATGAACCGGAAGCTGACCAGGGAACTCAACATGGCCGGTTTCATGATGGCCTGACGTGAACCCCGTCAGGGACGAAAGCCGCCCGGCGGGCCTCTGGCCGGGCGGCTTTCTTGTGCCTAGCCGACCAGCGCCAGCCGCGGCGGCTCCTGCGCAGAGAGCTCGACGGCATTTTCACCGAGAATGCGCCCCAGTCGGACCGCAAGGTCCGCATCCAGCGTGTATTGCCGTCCCAGCAGTAGTGTCGCCTCGCGCCCATCGGCCAGCCGGACCGTCGCACGAACGAACCCGTTGCCGCCCTCTGCCGCCTCGAGTTCCCGGGTCACCGCCGCTACCTGCGCCGGATCCGCTATCCGCAGCGCCAGTTGCAGCCGCGTCTTTCGTGCCAGCGTGTCGAGCGACTGGAATTTCTTGACGGTCACGCGCGGAGTCTCGTCGCCCGGCCGTCGGTCGAGTTCTACGCCCAGCAGCCCACACTGGCCGCCCTTGGCCGCTGCCTCCAGTGCCGCGGTCGCCTCCTCGTCGAACACCGTCGCCATATACTGGCCGGACGCGTCGCTGATCGTCGCCACCATGTAGCGGCGGCCCTTGGCCGACGTCGCCCAGCGGGTAGACTCAACCAGCCCCGCCATCGTCGTCTGTGCGCGGTTGCCGTCGCTAGGCACACTCATCTCGGCGAGATCGGCGAAGCTTTTCACCTTGTGCGCCACCAGCAGGTGCTTCTGCGCGTCAACCGGGTGGGCGGAAAAATAGAAGCCGAAAGAATCCCGCTCCGCCGCCATCCGCTCAGCCAGCGTCCATTGCGGTCCGCGCGGCAGGCGGATCGCCGAAACGTCCGCCTCGTCCGCCCCGCCGAACAGGCCGTGCTGCCCGCTGGTCCGCTGGTCATGCGCCGACGCCGCATGGGCGAGCAGCATTTCGGCCGCCGCGAACACCTGCGCCCGGTCCGGATTGAGCGAGTCGAACGCCCCCGCCCCGGCTAGGCTCTCCAGCTGCCGCCGATTGAGCAGCTTGGGATCGATCCGCGCCGCGAAGTCGTCGAGGCTCTTGAAGGAACCGTTGGCCTTCCGCTCCTCGACGAGCGATTCCATCGCCCGCTCGCCGACGCCCTTGAGCGCCCCCAGCGCGTAACGCACTTTCCCGTCCTCAACCGAGAAGGCCGCTTCGGACGCGTTGATGCAGGGCGGCAGGCATTCGAGCCCCGACCGTGCGATGTCCTCGACGAACAGCGCCAGCTTGTCGGTCTGGTGGATGTCGAAGCTCATTGACGCGGCGAAGAACTCGGCCGGGTGATGCGCCTTCAGCCAAGCGGTGTGATAGGCAACCAGCGCATAAGCCGCGGCATGGCTCTTGTTGAAGCCATAGCCGGCGAACTTGTCGATCAAGTCGAACAATTCGTTGGCTTTGGCCTCGGAAATGGCGTTGCGGGCCGCGCCCTCGATAAATCGCGCACGTTGCGCGTCCATCTCGCTCTTGATCTTCTTGCCCATTGCGCGGCGGAGAAGGTCGGCCTCGCCCAGGCTGTAGCCGGCCAGCACCTGCGCCGCCTGCATCACCTGTTCCTGGTAGACGAAGATGCCGTAGGTTTCCTTGAGCACTCCCTCAAGCATCGGGTGCGGATAGGCGAGCTCCTGACGGCCGTTCTTGCGGTCGCCGAACATCGGGATATTGTCCATTGGGCCCGGGCGGTAGAGCGAGACCAGCGCGATGACGTCGCCAAAACTGGTCGGACGCACGGCAGACAGCGTTCTGCGCATGCCTTCGGATTCCAGCTGGAAGACACCGACCGTGTCGCCGCGCTGGAGCAGCTCGTAGATCGCAGGGTCGTCCCAGGGGAGCGCGGAATAGTCGATCTCGATACCGCGTTGTGCGAGCAGCCGCTGCCCCTCCTTGAGAACCGATAGCGTTTTCAGGCCAAGGAAGTCGAACTTCACCAAACCGGCGCCCTCGACATATTTCATGTCGAACTGGGTCACCGGCATGTCGGAGCGCGGGTCGCGGTATAGCGGCACCAACTCGCTAAGCGGTCGGTCGCCGATCACGACGCCTGCGGCATGGGTCGAGCTGTGGCGTGGCAGGCCTTCCAGCTTCATCGCCAAGTCCATCAGCCGCTTGACGTCCTCGTCGCCTTGATACTCGCGCCGAAGGTCGCCGACGCCCTCCAGCGCGCGTTCCAGGGTCCACGGATCGGTCGGATGGTTGGGCACCAGCTTCGCCAGCCGGTCGACTTGGCCGTACGGCATCTGCAGCACCCGGCCGGTGTCCTTTAGCACGGCGCGCGCCTTGAGGCGCCCGAAGGTGATGATCTGCGCCACCTTGTCACGGCCATATTTGCGCTGGACGTACGCGATCACCTTGTCGCGATGGGTTTCGCAGAAGTCGATGTCGAAGTCGGGCATCGACACGCGTTCGGGATTGAGGAACCGTTCGAACAGCAGGTCGAGCGCGATCGGGTCGAGGTCGGTGATAAGCAACGACCACGCCACCGCGCTTCCCGCGCCCGACCCACGCCCTGGGCCCACAGGAATATCGTTGGCTTTCGCCCACTGGATGAAGTCGGCGACGATCAGGAAGTAGCCGGCGAAACCCATTCGGGTGATGACGTCGATCTCGAAGTCGAGCCGCTCCCGGTACCGCGCCTTGTCGGCCTCGTCGCGCCCTTCGAGACGTCTTTCCAGGCCCGCGTGCGCTTCCCGGCGCAGGGTCTCGTCCTCGTCATCACTGAGGCGCGGAAGGATCGGCCGGCGCGACGGCGCTGCGACCGCGCACCGCTGCGCCACCACGGACGTGTTGGTGATCGCCTCGGGCAGGTCGGCGAACAGCTCCGCCATCATGGACGAGGATTTGAGCCAGGCGTCGGGCGACGAGCGCTGGCGATCGGGATGGTCGATCTGGGTCGACGCCGCGATGCACAGCATGGCGTCGTGCGCGGCATGGAAACCGGGTTCGGCGTAGCAGGCCGGGTTGGTCGCAACGAGCGGCAGCCCGCGCCGCATCGCCATCGCGATCAGCCGCGCCTCGGCCGCTTCTTCGACCGCATCGCCGCGCCGCGACAACTCGACGTACAGCCGGTCGCCGAACGTCGATTGGAGCAGCTCGGCGTAGGCTTCCGCTTTCGAATCCTGCCCATCGGACAACAACCGGGCCAGCGCGCCCTCCCCGCCCGCCGTCAGCGCGATCAAGCCGGCGGAGGATTCTGCGACCGCTTCGAACGTCACGTGCGGGGGTTCGTGGATCGGCCGGTCGAGGTGCGCAGCGGACACCAGCCGGCACAGATTGTCGTACCCCTGCTGGTCCTGCGCCAGCAACGCCAGCCAATCGAGCGCACCTGCCGGCCCGATCGTCCCGGGCCGCGAAACGCCCAGCATCGCCCCGACGATCGGCTGAACCCCGGCTTTGAAGCAGGCGTCGCCGAACGGCATCGCCGCGTACAGGCCATTGCGGTCGGTCAGGGCGGCGGCGGGAAAGCCCAGCTTGGCGGCGTGCTCCGCGATCGCCTTCGGCTCGATCGCCCCTTCGAGCATGGTGAAGCAGGAGAAGATTCGAAGCGGAACATAGGGGCCGGGCATCGCCCGACTATGGCCATCGCCGCCGCGATTCTCCAGCCGGACCCGCGATTTATCCCCAGTTATATGGCGAAATTCTCGGCGGTTCGACGCATCTCCGGCGCCTTGCCATAGGTCAGCGTGCGCCACACCCATTCCATCGGTCCGAAGCGGAATCGCGCCAGCCACCAGTAGCTGAAGACGATCTGGAACGCGAAGAATGCGACCGCGATCACGGTGACGGCACTGGCGCCTATGCGACCGGCCATGCCGAACCCCGGCCCGACGCCGAACAGGACGATGGCGTAGATGAGGCCCTGCATCACATAATTGGTCAGCGCCATCTGCCCGACCGGCGCCAGCATTCCGAACCAGCGCGCGCCCCAGCGTTGGCGGAGCGAGATAACGATGCCGGCGGAATAACCGGCAGCCAGCACCAGCGCCGCGGGCGAACGAAGGAATTCACCGACGTAACCGGCACCGTCGAAGGGCCGCCAGATGTCCTCGTCCCACAGACGCGCTACCAGCGCTAGGATCAGGCCGACCGGCAGCGCGATCCCCGTTACCCGCCGCAGGAGCGGAAGGTGGCCCTTGATGTCGTCGAGAATCCCGCTTCGGCCGATTGCGGCGCCCAGCGCAAAACGACCCAGCGCATAGACGATCCAACCGACGAGCATGCCGCCGGCCAGCCATTCGATGGCCGTCCAGCGCCACATCATCGCGGTGACTTCGGCATAGCTACCGCCGGTCACGACGGCCTGTCGCGCAAGGACTGCTGGCGCCTGGTACATGGAGTCCGGGATCAGATGGATGCCAAGCCTGCCCAGCCACCAATCCTGTACATGGCTGGTGTAGAGGGCCGCGATCGCCCCAAAGATGACCAGTGTTCGCGTCGTCCAGTTCCGCATCAGCAGCAAGGCGAAGCCGGCAATCGCGTAGACGTGGAGAATGTCCCACACCCAGAGCAGGGTCACATTGAGCAATCCGAACACCAGGAGCCAGACTAGCCGGCGGGTGTAGCGTCTCTCGAAGCCCGGGCGTCCTTCGCCCCGCTTCATCTGCAAATAGAAGCCGAGGCCGAACAGGGTCGCGAACATCGTATTGGCCTTGTCGCCGACCAGCCACAGCACGGCGAAGTTGACCCATCGGTCAACCTGAGCCGTCGGTAGTGCGGCAAGCTGCGCATCGGTCGTGACGACGCCCGCGCTGACGAAGCCGACGAAATTCATCAACAGGACGCCGAACAGCGCCACGCCGCGCAGCACGTCGAGCTCGACGATGCGATTGCCCTCGGAAACCGGTCCTGCCGTCGTCATGGTCGCCCCCAACCCGCGTCGAGCAAGACCATGCGCTGCGCGGGCAGGCTTGGCAATCGCTAGAGCAGCGCCTCGATGTCGCCGCGCAGTTCTTCCGGCTTGGTTTGCGGTGCGTAGCGCCTGACGACCTTCCCAGTGCGGTCGACGAGGAACTTGGTGAAGTTCCACTTGATCGCCTTGGAGCCGAGGAGGCCGGGCGCCTCGTCCTTCAGGTAGCGGTAGATTGGTGCGGCCTCGTCTCCGTTAACGTCGATCTTGGCGAACAGCGGAAAGTCCACGTCGTAGATCAGCTTGCAGAAAGTGGCGATTTCCTCCGCGTCGCCGGGTTCCTGCGCGCCAAACTGGTTACAGGGAAAACCAAGTACGGTGAACCCGCGCGCCGACAGGTCCTTGTGCAAGGTCTCGAGACCTTCATATTGCGGCGTGAATCCGCACTTCGACGCCACGTTGACGATCAGCATCACCTTGCCGTCTTCGCTGGCCAGGTTTCCGGTCAATCCGTCAGCCTTCTGCACCGGTATCTCGTGGATTCTGCCCATCGCTCAGCGCCCTTCGATTTCGGCGATTTCTCGAAGACGCCAGCGATAGGCCTGCGCAACGCAGTCCGGATCGGGGCAGCGATTGCGATCGCGAAGGAATTGCTGGCCGCTCCGGCGCAGGATCGAGGCTCTCGCGCTGTCCGTCCGGGCGAGTGCGCGCCGGTAATTCGCGCTCATCGTCCGGTCAAGAGCGGCGAGGTCCGGATCGTCGCAGATCCACTGCTCCGCGTCTGTGGTCGCGAACCCACAATCGAAGCTGGGCTGGACATTCGCGGCGGGCCTAGGCCGGTCGATGGGCGCCAGTGGGTCGGAGGCCTCCTCAGGTTCCTCCTCATCGACTTCGTTCGCAACCGGCGCCGGCTTCGGCGTGGCTGCGGCGGCGACCTGGTTGACGTCCTCGGCGAAGTTCTCGGAGGCTTCCTCGCCCGGCGAAACGCCGCGCTCGGCGGAGGCGAGGTCGTCGGAAAGCTTGTCCTGATCGCTGTCGCCGCAAGCGGCGAGCGCCAACGAAAGGGCGCAGAAGACCAGGGATTGCTTCATTCGAGGTGCCCTTCATGCAGCCGCACGACACGGTCCATCTTCGCCGCCAGCCGCTCGTTGTGAGTTGCGACCAGCGCGGCGCTCCCCTCGCCGCGAACCAGCGTCAGAAACTCTGCAAGCACGCGATCGGCCGTCGCTTCATCGAGGTTGCCGGTCGGCTCGTCGGCCAGGACCAACGGCGGTCGATTGGCAAGCGCTCGCGCGACCGCGACACGCTGCTGTTCGCCGCCCGACAATTTCGAGGGACGATGGTCGAGCCGTTGGGACAGTCCGAGCTTGCTCAGCAACTCGTCCGCCCGGGCCCGGGCCTCCTCAGGCGTCGCGCCGTGGATCAGCTGGGGAAGAACGACATTCTCACGTGCGTCAAAATCCGGCAGCAGATGATGGAACTGGTAGACGAAGCCCAGCGCATCGCGGCGAAGATCCGTGCGCTGGTCGTTGTTCATCGCCGATGCTTCGTGGCCTGCGATCCGGATCGACCCTTCGAACCCGCCTTCGAGCAATCCCACCGCCTGGAGCAGCGTCGACTTACCGGACCCCGAGGGGCCCAGCAGCGCGACAATCTCCCCGGGCTGGATGGCAAGGTCGATGCCGCGAAGCACCTCGATCGTGACATCGCCTTGGGTGAAGCTGCGGCGAAGCCCGCGCGTCTCGAGAACCGGCTCACTCATAACGCAGCACCTGCACGGGGTCGGTCGCCGCGGCGCGGCGCGCCGGGAAGAAAGTCGCGATCGATGACAGGAGCAGCGCCACCAATACGATCACCGTCACTTCCAGGGGATCGGTCTTCGACGGCAGCTCGCTCAGGAAGCGCACCGACGGGTCCCACAGGTTCTGGCCGGTGACCAGCTGGACGAAGTTCACAACGCCCTGGCGGAAGAACAGGAAGATCGCGCCGAGCAAGGCGCCTACCATAATGCCGACGACGCCGATGGTGACCCCGACCGTCATGAAGATCCGCATCATCGCCCGCCGCGTCGCGCCCATCGTCCGAAGTATCGCGATGTCCCGCGTCTTGGCGCGCACCAGCATGATCAGCGACGATGCGATGTTAAAGGCGGCGACGAGGATGATGATGCACAGAATCACGAACATCGCGACGCGCTCGACCTCCAGCGCTTCGAACAGCGCCGAATTCATCTGCCGCCAATCGATGATGATGCCCTTGCCCCGAACGATCGATTGCAGCGGTGCGATGATCGCATCGACCTTGTCCGGATCGCTAGTCTGCACCTCGACCATCCCGACCTGGTCGCCCAGCAACAGCAGGTCCTGCGCGTCGCGCATCGGCATGATGACGAAAGCGTTGTCGTATTCGTAGACGCCGATCTCGAACACGGCGCCCACCGTGTAGGTGACGATGCGCGGCAGCGTGCCGACCGGTGTCGACCGGCCCTCCGGACTGATCAGCTGGATTTCCGAGCCCGGATAGGCTCCCAAGGCCTCGGCCAGCCGCGCGCCGATCGCCACTTGTCCGCTGCCGGGCGTAATGGCGCGAAGGTCCCCCGCTTTCACATTGGCGTTGAGCGTCGGGTTGGTACGGATATCCTCCGGCGTGTTGCCCCGGACCAGAACGCCTTCGACCCGGCCGTTCGCAGAGGCCATCAGCGGCTGTTCGATCAACGGGGTGGCGTTGATGACGCCAGGCGTCTTGCGCGCGGTCTCGGCGATCTGCTCCCAGTCGTCGAGACGGCCTTCGTACCCCTGAATAATGGCGTGCCCGTTGAGGCCGGTGATCTTGTCGAACAGTTCGGCGCGGAAGCCATTCATCACGCTCATGACGATGATCAGCGCGGCGACGCCAAGCGCGACGGCCCCGATCGAAAAGCCGGCGACGACGAAGATGAACCCCTCGCCCTTGGTGGGCAGCAGGTAGCGCTTGGCGATCATGCGCTCGTAACGGTTGAGGATCATGCGGTCAGGTGCCCCACCACGGCGTCGATCGGCAGCTCGAGCTTTTCGCCGGTCCGCCGATTCTTGAGTTCGACATTTCCGGCCGCAAGCCCACGCGGGCCGATGATCACCTGCCAGGGCAGACCGATCAGGTCCATCGAGCCCAGCTTGACGCCACCCCGCTCGTCGCGGTCGTCGTAGAGCGTCTCCACTCCCGCTGCATTGAGTCGAGCGTAAAGATCGTCGGCAGCCGCGATACTTGCAGCGTCGTCACCGCGCATCGTGACAAGTCCGACCTTCCACGGCGCGACCGCCTCGGGCCAGACGATTCCGTTATCGTCATGGCTGGCCTCGATGATCGCTCCGACCAAGCGCGAGACGCCGATTCCGTAGCTGCCCATATGCGGAACGACCATCCCGCCATCGGCGCCCGACACCTTGAGGCCCATCGACGATGAGTACTTTTCTCCGAAATAGAAGATGTGGCCGACTTCGATCCCGCGACCGGTGCGGCGGCGGTCTTGCGGCACGTCGGCCCAGCGCGCCTCGTCGTGCGTCTCATCGGTGGCGGCGTATGTCGTGCTCACCTGTTCGAAAAGCCCATGGAGACCGGCCTCGTCGCTATAATCGAGGCTGTCGCGCGCCCAGTCGAACTCCTCGAAGGCGGCGTCGTAGAAGACTTCGCTTTCTCCGGTGGGGGCAAGCACGATGAACTCGTGGCTCAGGTCGCCGCCGATCGGGCCCGACGCCGCCTTCATCGGCACGGCCTGGATACCGAGCCGCTTAAAGGTCCGAAGATAGGCCAGCATTTGCGTGTAGTAGCTCAGCCGTGCGCCCGCCTCGTCGAGATCGAAGGAATAGGCATCCTTCATCAGGAATTCGCGGCCGCGCATGACCCCGAAGCGCGGGCGGACTTCGTCCCGAAACTTCCACTGGATGTGGTAAAGGGTGCGCGGCAGGTCGCGATAGCTCTTCACGTCGTCACGGAAGATCGCGGTGATCATTTCCTCGTTGGTCGGACCGTACAGCATCTCGCGCTTGTGGCGGTCGGTAATACGAAGCATCTCCGGGCCGTAGGCGTCATACCGGCCCGACTGCCGCCAAAGGTCGGCCGATTGCAGCGTCGGCATCAGGAGCTCGCCGGCACCCGCCCGGTCCTGCTCCTCGCGCACAATCTGCTCGATCTTGCGGAGCACGCGATAACCAATCGGAAGCCAGGCATAGATGCCGGCGGCGGT
This sequence comes from Sphingomonas rhizophila, assembly GCF_014396585.1. Classification (GTDB taxonomy): domain Bacteria; phylum Pseudomonadota; class Alphaproteobacteria; order Sphingomonadales; family Sphingomonadaceae; genus Sphingomicrobium; species Sphingomicrobium rhizophilum. The sequence continues at coordinate 888,336 of NZ_CP060717.1, read as the reverse complement.
CTGGCGGACGAGCCCCGCCTGGAGCATCAGCTTGTGGCTGACGATCTGCGCGTCGGACGGGCTTTCCTTGAGCACGGGAAGAAAGGATCGGGAAACACGCAAGGGGTGAAAGCCTCTGGAAGGTCGGTGGGTGGACGGGGCGAAGCTCTAGAGGCGCGCCGTGCCCAACGCAATCGGGACCACATTGTGGCCGGACAGACACAGCCTCGCCCAAACTGTGACCCAAACACAGGTTAGCGCTTGCCGTTCCGGTCCTGCGGGTTCAAGCCCCTCGTCAACGAGGCTTCGGTCCTCGACCAAGTTCCAAGGGGGCTGACGAGCAATCGTCACGCAAGGGCGCCCGGGTCGAAAGGCCCGGGCGCTTTGCGTCGGACGATTGCTGCATCGCACAAAGCGGGGGCCTTGACCTTGAAGGGTCTGCCGCAACTATCGAACAATTCACCTCGTTCCCAAGTCGCTAGCCCTAGAATTTTTTTGCTGCATGTGCGAAACGAGAGCAACCGGAACAAGTGACGTTCGTTCCGAAGGTACTGGCCCAGTTCTGGCCCAGTACAGCGTGAAGGCTATCGATGCTCGATCATGACGTCATGTTCGTCCGTCAGGACGAATCCCATTCAACGTCGCCGCCGCAGCGCGCGCCGATCGAGCGGCTCGCGCTGATTGGAAACGCCCTGCCGCGCAAATGCGGCCTCGCCACCTTCACCTCGCACCTCGCCGACGCGCTGGCGCAGCGTTATCCGTCACTCACTGTCGATCATTTCGCGATGGATGATGGCAGCGGTGTCGAATACCCTGCCTCGATTGCGACGATCAGCGCAGACGATCCGCTAGCCTACCGGATGGCGGCGAGGAAGATCGAAGCGGCAGGCGCCGATGCCATCTGGCTCCAGCACGAATTCGGAATTTTCGGCGGGAGCGCGGGCGAACATATCCTTCAGCTGATCGAAGCGACCGAACTTCCGCTGGTCGTCACGCTTCACACCGTCCTCGAAAAGCCGTCCGAGGCCGAAGCGCGAGTGTTCGAACGGCTCCTCGCTCGCGCAGACGAGCTGGTGGTGATGGCAGAACGCGGCGCCGACACCCTTCACCGGGCCTACGGCATCGACCGGTCTCGGATCATGGTCATTCCGCATGGCGTGCCGGACCGGCAGATGATCGTGCCCGACCGCATGAAGCCGCGCTTCGGCTTGGAAGGACGCACGGTCCTGATGACCTTCGGCCTACTCGCGCCGGACAAGGGCATCGACCGTATGATCGAGGCGATGCCGGCGGTGGTCGCCCGCCATCCCGAGACCCTGTACCTGGTCGTCGGTGCCACACACCCCAACCTGAAGCGGCATGAAGGGGAACGGTATCGCGAAAGCCTTGAAGCTCGCGTCGCCGAACTGGGCATCGCGGATCATGTCCGTTTTCACAATGCGTTCGTCGAGCAGAACGAACTTCTCGACATGCTTCAGGCGAGCGACGTCTACATCACGCCTTACCTTAACATGGCGCAGGTCACATCGGGCACGCTCTCCTATGCTGCGGCCGTCGGCAAACCGATCGTGTCGACCCCTTATGTCCATGCCAGCGAGTTGTTGGCCGGCGGCAAGGGCGTGCTGGTCGACCCGGGCAGCAGCGAGTCGCTTGCCGGGGCTGTTCTCGAACTTCTTGACCATCCCGAGCGGCGGCTGGCCCTCGCGACGAAGGTCTATCGGGCGTGCCGTTCGATGGTCTGGCCGCAGGTCGTCGAACGCGCCGTCGACGCCGTGGCGGCCGGGCGGTCGCGAACCGCACACCCCAAGACCGCGATCAGCGACCGGCTGAGCCGCCCGCTTCCGACCACCGCGCTGCACCGCATGACCGACGGCACGGGGATGTTCCAGCACAGCCTGTTCGGCGTGCCTGACTGGGACCACGGCTATTGCATCGACGACAATGCCCGCGCGCTCCTGCTCTCCGTCCTGCGCGAAGACAGTCTGGACGAGGACATGCGTGTGCTCGCCCATCGTTACGCGGCGTTTGTCCAGGGAGCCTGGAACTCCGAAGTTGGCCGTTTCCGAAACTTCATGAGCTTCGACCGCCAATGGCTCGAGGAAAGCGGAAGTGAGGACAGCAACGGTCGCGCCCTTTGGGTGCTTGGCGTCACCGGGCGGGTGGCGAAAGATCCGGCGATCAAGTCTTGGGCGCGCGAACTCTATGAGCGCGCGACACAGGCGATGGCGCCCTTGTCCGCGCCGCGCTCGCAGGCCTTCGCAGCCCTGGGCGCGTTCGAACGGCTGAAGCACCAGCCCGACCACGCTGCGTCGATCGAAGCGCTTCGCCGCGCCGGCCAGACGCTGGACGACTTGCTTTCGAATTTCGGCCGATCGGACTGGCGCTGGTATGAGCCGGTCCTTGCCTACGACAATGCACGCCTCTGCCAGGCACATATCCGCGCCGGCCAGGCGGAGGGCCGCCCGGAATGGATCGAGCGGGGCATCGAGACGCTGGGATGGCTGAGTGCTCTCCAGCGAGGAGCTCATGGCCAGTTCCGCCCCATCGGCCATGAATCCTTCTTCCGCGAGTACCAGCGGCCCGGCGTCTACGACCAGCAGCCGGTAGAAGCGCAGGCGATGGTCGACGCCGCCGCGGTGGCTTTCGATGCGACCAAGGATCCAGTGTGGATCGAACGCGCTGAAAGTGCCTTCCGCTGGTTTGTAGGCGACAATGACGCGGGCGTCCCCATTGCCATCGTCGACGATGGATCCTGTTACGATGGGCTGATGCGTCACGGCGTCAATCGCAACCAAGGGGCGGAATCGATCCTCGCCTATCAGCTCTCCGCCGTTGCGATGCGCGCGCTTTCATCGGTTCGAAAAGTCAGTAAAAGGGCGCCCCTTTCGAACTGATCTCAGGTGCCGCGGCTCCGTTTTGTCTACCTCCACGAAAATGCTCAACGGATTCACGCATCCGCTTCGCCTTTCGGCCGACCCGTCCCGGGTGGTCGTCCGCCCCTTTCACCTGGCCTGGCAGGCCAATGGTCGCGATCCGGGCCGCGCCCAGCGGCTGGTCGATTCCATCCTCGCCATGGACGACAAGCAGAAACGCAAGCAGCTTCGCTCGGTCTTCAAGGATTTCGAGGCCCGCCATTGGCAAACCCGAAAAATCTTCGAGAAACGCTATTCGCAGATCGCCACCCTTCTGGGATTGAAGGACCAGTCGATCGGCGATGACGAGAAGCAGCTGATCGGCGCCTACTTCTGCCACGAATATAGTTACGCTGCGGCGGCGCTGATGAACCCCAGCGTGGTGCCGCATCCCGACCAGAGCGGGCTGGACAAGCACACCGTTCGGATCGCGATGTCGCTTCGCGCGGTGGGCGAAGGCCACATCAGTTCGATCGCCTTTCGCGAAGGCCTGATTTCAGACAAGGGGACGCTCCGCCTCGCGCCTGAACCACCTTTCGCCATTTCAGCGGAAGCCGGCGACGCCGACGGAATTCACCAGGATGGGCCCGTCCGCGTCTATCGCAATCCTGACAGCACGCTGTCAGGAACCGTCATCTTCCCGGTGACCCCGGCGCAGGCCAATGGCCTCGAAGACCTACGCCTGACCCTGTTCAGCCACGATGACGGCACCCAGGAATATCTCGGGACATATACCGCCTTTTCCGGAAGGGCATTCAGTCCGAACTGATGCGGACTTGCGATTTTCGCGAGATCGACCTGGTGCCGATGACCGGCGCCGCATCGGTCAACAAGGGATTGGCGCCCTTCCCTCGCAAGATAGGCGGCAAATATCTGGCGATCGGCCGTCAGGACGGACAGAACCTCTTCCTGATCGAATCCGATCGTCTCGACGATTGGGGCGATGGCCAGCTTTTGATGGAGCCGAAATACCCTTGGGAATATGTCCAGATCGGCAATTGCGGATGCCCGGTCGAAATCGACGAAGGATGGCTCGTGCTGACTCACGGGGTCGGGCCGATGCGGAAATACTCGATCGGCGCGATCCTCCTCGACCGCGACGACCCCAGCAAGATTCTGAAACGCTCGCCAGAACCGATCCTCAGCGCCTTCGACCGCGACAGGAACGGCTACGTGCCCAATGTCGTCTATACGTGCGGCGCCATGCGGGTCGGCGACAAGCTGTTCGTTCCCTACGGTCTTGCCGATTCCTCGGTCGCATTCGCCTTCATCCCCATCAGCGAACTATTGTCGAAGATGCGCTGACGCCCGCAACGGGAGAGGCGGGACTGCGTTGGTCGGACTGAACCAAGCAATGCAGGAACCGATGACCGAACTGACCAAGCTGACCACCAAGATTGTCGACAAGCCGTGGGGCGTACGCGGGATCGATCCCCACTTCGCTGCCGATCCCGGGCGCCAGGTCGGCGAAATCTGGTTCGAGGCGCCGTCCAACCGCCCGCTCGACGTTATGGCGAAGTATCTTTTCACCAGCGAGCGCCTGTCGATCCAGGTCCATCCGGACGATGCACTCGCGACGACCATGGGGATGCCGAGCGGCAAGGACGAATGCTGGATTGTGCTTGAAGCCGGCCAAGATGCCGAACTGGGAATCGGCACGCACGAACCCGTTTCGCCCGACAGGATCGTCGAGGCAGCAAAGGACGGCTCGATCGTGGACATGATCGACTGGCGCCGGCCGAAGGAAGGCGACTTTGTCTTCAACCCGGCGCGAACGATTCATGCGCTCGGACCGGGACTAACACTGCTCGAAATCCAGCAGTCGGCGGACGTGACGCTACGCCTGTATGACTATGGCCGCGACCGGCCCCTTCACCTCGAGCAATCCCGATCGGTCGTCGACGCCCGGCCCCACCATCACCGCCTCGACGGGCCGATCGACCGGTCCAGATCCAAAGTCCTCGTCGACCAAGGGCATTTCGGGGTGGCCTGGTGTCACGGGTCAGCCCCGGCATTGACGGCTGTCCGTGACCTTCAAATTTTACCGATCGACGCGCCGATGGCGATTGACGACATCACGCTGAAACCGGGGGAGTGCGCGCTGTTCGATGGCGACCCGTCGTCACTGTCGTCATCCGGCAATTTCGTCCTCGCCTGGTCACGTTAGGACACCTCTGCGTAAAATTGCTGCATCGCCGCCGTTCGCGCCGTAAGGACGACGGCGAATGACTGGACAGCAAACCCACCTGCAGCGGCTCGAGGCCGAAGCAATCCACATCATGCGCGAGGTCGTGGCGGAGGCGGAGCGGCCGGTGATGCTGTATTCCGTGGGCAAGGATTCCGCGGTAATGCTGCACCTTGCCCGCAAGGCATTTTATCCCGCCCCGCCGCCCTTCCCTCTGCTCCATGTCGATACGACGTGGAAGTTTCGCGCCATGTACGAACTGCGGGACCGCATGGCGCGCGAAAGCGGGATGGACTTGCTGGTCTATCAGAACCCGGAAGCCGCGGAGCGCGGGATCAACCCATTCGACCACGGCGCGCTTCACACCGACATGTGGAAGACCGAAGGCCTCAAGCAGGCGCTCGACAAGTGGCGCTTCGACGCCGCGTTCGGCGGCGCCCGTCGCGACGAAGAAAAGAGTCGCGCCAAGGAGCGTATCTTCAGCTTCCGGACGGCGAGCCACGGCTGGGACCCGAAGAACCAGCGGCCTGAACTGTGGAACCTCTACAACGCCCGAAAAAACAAGGGCGAGAGCATCCGCGTCTTCCCGATCTCCAACTGGACCGAGCTGGACGTCTGGCAATATATCCAGCTGAACGACGTCCCCATTGTGCCCCTTTACTTCGCGGCGCGGCGGCCGACCGTCGAACGCGACGGCTTGCTGTTGATGGTCGACGACGAACGCTTCCCCCTTCGCCCCGGTGAAGTCCCGGTCGAACGCTCGATCCGTTTCCGCACCCTGGGCTGCTACCCCCTGACCGGCGCGGTCGAAAGTGAGGCCGCGACCCTGTCGGCGATCATTCAGGAAACGCTGCTGACGACGACCAGCGAGCGCCAGGGCCGCGCCATCGACAAGGATGCGGGCGGCGCCGGCATGGAAGTCAAGAAACAGCAAGGCTATTTCTGATGAGCGATAGCGAAGTCTACCGTACCGACGCGCTCATCGCCGAGGACATCGACGCTTACCTGGCTCAGCACCAGAACAAGACGATGCTGCGCTTCATCACCTGCGGCAGCGTCGACGACGGCAAGTCCACGCTGATCGGGCGACTGCTCTATGACAGCAAGATGATTTTCGAGGACCAGCTGGCCGCCTTGGAGAGTGATAGCCGCAAGGTCGGCACGCAGGGGCAGGATATCGATTTCGCGCTGCTCGTCGACGGCCTCGCCGCGGAACGCGAGCAGGGCATCACGATCGACGTCGCCTATCGCTTCTTCAACACCGAGAGGCGCAAGTTCATCGTCGCCGATTGTCCGGGTCACGAACAATATACCCGCAACATGGTCACGGGCGCTTCGACCGCCGACCTGGCCATCATCCTCGTCGACGCGCGCAAGGGCGTGCTCGTGCAAACAAGGCGGCACGCCTACCTTTCTCACCTCATCGGCATTCGCAACGTCGTGCTCGCGGTGAACAAGATGGACCTCGTCGACTACGACGAAGCGGCCTTCAAGGCGATCGCCGCCGAGTTCTCGGCTTTCGCGGCCAGCATCGGCATCGAGGATGTAACCGCCATCCCGATCTCCGGCTTCAAGGGCGACAACATCACGAGCGCTCCGAGCGTAAGCACGCCCTGGTACGGCGGTCCGAGCCTCATCGACCACCTGGAGACGGTCGACGTATCGTCATCGCACGACGTCGTTCGTCCCTTTCGGATGCCGGTCCAGTGGGTCAACCGCCCCAATCTCGACTTCCGCGGGTTTGCCGGCCTGATCGCGGCCGGATCCGTGAAACCGGGAGACCAGGTTCGCATCCTTCCTTCCGGCAAGACCAGTTCGGTGACCAGCCTCGTCAAGATGGACGGTGACCAGGACGAGGCAGCCGCCGGCGAATCGACGACCATCTGCCTCGCCGACGAGATCGATTGTTCGCGTGGCGACGTCATCGCGGCTGCCGATGACGCGCCGCAATCGTCGGACCAGTTCGAGGCTACACTTGTCTGGATGGCCGACGAGGCGCTGCACGTCGGGCGCGCTTACTGGCTGAAGCTGGCCACCCAGACCGTGTCGGTCACCGTTCACCAGCCCAAGTATGAGATCAACGTCAACACGCTGGAGCATCTGGCGGCCAAGACGCTGGAGCTGAACGCGATTGGCGTCGCCGAGATCACGACCGACAGGCCGATCGTATTCGAGGCCTACGCCGACAACCGGACGCTTGGCGGCTTCATCCTCATCGACAAGATCACGAACGCCACCGTCGCCGCCGGGATGATCCATTTCAGCCTGCGCCGGGCGCAGAACGTTCATTGGCAGCCGGTCGACATCACGCGCGAGGAGCATGCCCGGATCAAGAACCAGAAGCCCCGCGTGCTCTGGTTCACTGGCCTGTCCGGCGCCGGCAAGTCGACCATCGCCAACGAGGTCGAAAAGCAGCTTAACCTGATGAACCGGCACACCTTCCTGCTGGACGGTGACAATGTCCGCCACGGCCTCAACAAGGACCTCGGCTTCACCGAGGCCGACCGGATCGAGAATATCCGCCGGGTCGGAGAAGTCGCGCGGCTGATGACCGATGCGGGCCTGATCGTCCTCACCGCCTTCATCTCGCCCTTCCGCGCCGAGCGCGACATGGTTCGCAAGCTTCTGCCGGAGGGCGAGTTCATCGAGATTTTCGTCGACACGCCGCTAAGCGTTGCCGAGCAGCGGGACGTGAAAGGGCTCTACAAGAAAGCTCGCGCCGGAGAGCTCAAAAACTTCACCGGCATCGACAGCCCCTACGAGCCGCCGGAAAACCCCGAAATTCGCATCGACACGAGCAAGATGTCGCCCGCGGAGGCCGCCAACTTCATCATCAACCAGATCATGATCTGAAAGTGTTGGTAGCGGAGGAGGGACTTGAACCCCCGACACGCGGATTATGATTCCGCTGCTCTAACCAGCTGAGCTACTCCGCCCCAAACGGGCTGCGCGGCAAGCGCGCGGGCGAGCCTATAGGCAGCCGATTCCGAAGCGTCAATCGAGTGCGACGAGCCGTCGGGAACCGGCTCCCCTCGCCCTCGTTCAATGACGAAACAGGAGACCTGCACCCGATGGAACCCGCCACCCCGATCGAGACCTTGTGCCGCATCGTTCTTCGCGCACGTGAATATGAAGCGCAGGTCCCCACCGACTATGACGGTGGAGAAGCCCCGGAGAATGTCGACGGCGAAGATGGCGAAGCGCTCTCCGTCCTCGACGATTCGATCAACGATAGCGTCGAAGAAGAGCTGGTGGCGGTGCTTGAGGATCTCGCCGAGGACCAGTTGGCCGAGGTGCTCGCGTTCTGCTGGATCGGCCAGGGGACCTACGATGCCAGCGACTGGGACGAAGCGCTGGAAGAGGCGGGTGAAGAAACGAACGCGATCGACGAGTTGGTGAACATGCCGATGCTGCCGTCGGTGCTGGAGGCTGGCATGGCCGCCTTCGACCTCAGCTGCGACGGGGTCGGCGACCTCAGCTAGGTGCCGCGAAACTTGTAGCGGGCCAACGGCTCCCACGGTCCGCCGGCGTAGCGATGCAGCGCAAGCCCGTCGATCCTGAGCGGCTGAGGCTGGAAGCCGGCCTGTAAATCGAGGAGCAATTCCTTGGCGACCACGGGGTCCACCTTGTTCTGGACGGTGACGTGGGGAACCCAGCCGGCCGAATCCTGCGACGTCAGACTGCCATGGAAATTCTCGGCAATCTCGCCCCTCATCATTTCCAGTTCGGGCGATCGTACCCGGAACGCGACTCCGCGCCCCAAGCTATAGGGACGGTCGATTGACGCGCCAGGCCGGGGATTGTGAGCCAACCGCGCCAGCACGCCCCGGGCTTCCTCCTCCACGCTTGGCGGCAGAGCATGGAACAGGGTGAGATGGGCCGGGAGCCAGTTTCGCTCCGCGGGGAAATGATCCCTCCTCAGCCGCTCGAGGAATGCGAAGCCCGGGTCGGCAAGGATGGCGGCGACGATCAGGGGCCCACTCATCGACCGGGCCATTGGTCACGCGGCACCTGTTTGTATCGGCTGGTGAGGTCGTCACGGCCCACATGCACGGTGATCGATTCTCCTTCGACCTCAACATCGCTCCACGGAACCCGCAACATCGTCTCGCCCACCCCCGCAACGCCGCCGGTGGACATGACGAGATAGGCTGGCCGCCCGGCGGCACAATCGAGCATCGCATCGACACAATGCGCAACCGTATCGCCCCCGTGAATGACGGGCGCCGAGGTGAACAGCGATGCCGGGAAGAGGGTGGGGGTCGCGGCCGCTTCGCTCGCCTCCCGGGCGGCTTTGCCTCCCTCTTCCACATCCGACTGTCGACCGAGCCAACGCCAGATTCCGAACAGGTTCAGCGCCGTCAGGATGATATTTTGCCAGACAAGGTTGGACTGGCCGGTCGCGACGCCCAGCGCGGTCCAGGCGATCGATCCAACGGTGAAGACGACGAAGCCGTAGCCGGTGACCCGGCTTCCCAGATTGGACGCGGTCATCAGCGCGGCAATGGTGGTCGCGGCCGGCGCGACCCAGGTAGCAATGGATTCCATGCCCGCCCAACCGGCGGCGCGCGGATCGGTTGCTAAATCTCGACCTGGCTACCGAGTTCGACGACGCGATTGGTGGGCAGTTTGAAGAATTCCATCGCGCTCTCCGCGTTACGAAGCATCCAGCTGAACAGCCTTTCGCGCCACAGCGCCATGCCCGGGCGGGCCGACGCAATCAAAGTCTGGCGTGCCAGGAAGAAGCTGGTGTCCATCATCTTGCACGCCGGCCCGCACTTTTCGACCTTCGACAACTCGGCGGGCACGTTCACGTCCTCCATGAAACCGTACCGCAGGACGATCCGGAAGAAGCCCTGGCCGTAATCCTTCGTATCGATCCGCTTTGCCTCCGGAACGTACGGTACGTCCTCGATCCGGACGGTCAGCAACATGATCCGCTCGTGAAGCACCTTGTTGTGCTTCAGATTGTGAAGCAGCGCATGCGGCACGCCGGTCATCGACGTGGTCATGAAGACCGCCGTTCCCGGCACGCGCGCGGCCGATGTCGCGGCCGATTTGATGAACACCTCGATCGGCAGGCTGGCCTCGGCCATCCGGTCGATCATCAGCTTGCGGCCCTTGGCCCAGGTGGTGAGCAAGGTGAAGGCGATGGCTCCGATCATTAGAGGAAACCATCCGCCGTCCGGAACCTTCAAGAGATTGGCGCCGAAATACAGCAGGTCGATGGTGAAGAAGACGACCAGCAGGGGCACCGCTTTCCACGCCGGCCATTTCCACAGCGAGAAGAAGACGACGGAGATCAGCATCCCGTCGATGAGCATGGCGCCGGTGACCGCGATCCCGTAGGCGGCCGCCAGGTTCGACGAAGAGCCGAACGTCACGACCAGCAAGATGACCATGATCATCAGGGCCCAGTTGATTGCGGGAATGTAGATCTGGCCGGCAGCATGTTCGCTGGTGTGGGTGATCCGCAGTCGCGGGATGAAGCCGAGCTGGATCGCCTGCTGGGTAACCGAAAAGGCGCCGGAGATGACGGCCTGGCTGGCAATGATCGTCGCCATGGTCGCCAGGATCACGAGCGGCAAGCGCATCATGTCCGGGGCGAGGAAGAAGAACGGGTTCTTGACGGTTTCCAGGGCTTCCGCCGGGGTCTGCGAGAGCAGCATCGCGCCCTGCCCCATGTAGTTCAATAGCAAGGCCGGCATGACGAACCAGATCCAGGATACGCGGATCGGATTGCGGCCGAAGTGCCCCATGTCGGCGTAGAGCGCCTCGGCGCCCGTGACGGCCAGCACGACGCTGCCCATGGCGATGAACGCCGGCAACGGCTCGGCAAGATAGAAATGCACGGCGTTCAGCGGATTGAACATCTGCAACAGGACGGCGGGATGATCGACGATATGGATGACGCCCAGCACGGCCAGCGTGCAGAAATAGACCAGCATGATCGGCCCGAACAGCTGACCGACCTTGGCCGTGCCGCGCGACTGGATGGCGAACAGGCCGACCAGGATTCCGATCGCCAGTGGAATGACGAACGGTTCGAACCCGGCTTCGACCGTGGTCAGTCCCTCGACCGCCGACAAGACGGAAATGGCAGGGGTGATCATGCTGTCGCCGTAGAAGAGCGCGGTCGCGAAGACGCCGAGCATGACGATTCCGGCCGTCCACTTCTTCTTCCCGCCGTCGGTCGCTGATCGGTTGATGAGCGCCAGCAGGGCGAGGCTCCCGCCTTCGCCCTTGTTGTCGGCGCGCATGATGATGGTGACGTATTTGATCGTCACGATGATCATCATCGACCAGAAGATCAGGCTGAGGACGCCGTAGATGTGGAGCGCATCGGGGGCGAGCGTGTGGTGCCCCGCAAACGTCTCGCGGAACGCATAGATCGGCGAGGTGCCGATATCTCCGAACACGATGCCGATCGCGCCGATCGCCAGCTTGGCGAGGGACCCCTGCGGCGCATGTCCGTGCGAATGTTCCTCGGATGCCAATTCGGCGGCGCCGGTGGGCGAAATGCTCATAACCCAGTCATACCCTTCACCCACGCTCCAGCGCGGCGGGCCGCCCTACCACCGGCAAAAAGCGGCTGCAATCGGCGCTGACGGGGTCTATAGGCCCGCCATTCCCGACATGGAGCAAGTTCAGATGCGCGTTGGTGTGCCCAAGGAAATCAAGAACCACGAATATCGGGTCGGCCTGACCCCGGCCTCGGTCGCCGAGCTGATCGCCGCCGGTCACGAAGTGTTCGTGGAGACAAAGGCCGGTACCGGAATCGATTTCTCCGACGCCGCCTATGAAAAGGTCGGCGCGAAGATCCTTCCGACCGCCGCCGACGTGTTCGCTCAAAGTGACATGATCGTGAAGGTAAAGGAGCCGCAGCCGCAAGAGATCGCGATGCTGGAGCCGCGGCATTTGCTGTTCACCTATCTTCATCTTGCCGCCGACAAGCCGCAGGCCGAAGGTCTGATGAAATCGGGCGCCACCTGCATCGCCTATGAAACGGTCACCAGCCGTTCGGGTGCCCTGCCCCTGCTGAAGCCGATGAGCGAAGTCGCCGGACGCATGTCGATCCAGGTCGGCGCGCATTATCTGGAGAAGGAACAGGGTGGCCGCGGCGTCCTGCTCGGCGGTGTTCCGGGCGTCGCTCCGGCCAAGGTCGCGATCCTCGGCGGCGGCGTCGCCGGCATCAATGCCGCGCAAATGGCGACCGGGCAGCGCGCCGATGTCACCATCTACGACATCAACAACGACCGGCTGGCCGAGCTCGACATGCATTTCGGTAGCCAGATCAAGACGGCTTTCGCCAGCAAGGCGGCGATCGCGCAGGCCGTCCAAGAAGCCGAACTGGTCATCGGCGCGGTGCTCGTGCCCGGCGCCGCTGCACCAAAGCTGGTCACCCGCGACATGCTGAAGACCATGAAGCGCGGCAGCGTTCTCGTCGATATTGCCATCGACCAGGGCGGCTGCTTCGAAACGTCGAAGCCGACGACCCACGCCGATCCGGTCTACACTATCGACGGCGTCATTCATTATTGCGTGGCGAACATGCCCGGCGCGGTCGCACGCACCTCCGCCTTCGCGCTCAATAACGCGACCCTGCCGTTTGCGCTGAAGCTCGCCAACCTCGGCGCCGAGGCAGCCATGGCGGAAGACCCGCACCTAGCTAACGGTCTCAACGTATCGGGCGGCAAGATCCGGCACGATGCGGTGGCCGAAGCGCTCGACCTGGCATTCGAGCCGGTGTGACTTTTAAGGCCGGTCGTCGGGCGCGGCGGCCGGCCTGCGGAATACCATCACGGCGTCCTCGATCATCGGGCGCCAGCTGGCGTCTGCCGGTGCGCTGGCCAGGACTGCCTGCCAGAGCGAAACGCCTTCTTCGATCCGGCCCGACCGCACGAGCGCCAGCCCCTTGAAAAAGCGTGGCGCGGGGTGATCGGGTGCCAGTCGTTCCGCCTGGTCGAACGCGTACGCGGCAGCCGGGGAGTAGCTGCGCGCATGATCGGCCAGTGCGTTCCCCAGGCCGACCCACAATTGATAGTCGTTCGGGCTGTTGCCAACCGCGTTGCGCAGCAGGCCGACCGCCTCTTCCGTCTTTCCGCGACGTTCGAAACTGTCGGCAATGATCAGCCAGCGGTCGGCCGCGTTGAATTCGCCCATCAACCGGTGCCTTGCGTCGGCAAGCGGCAGCGGAGCACCGCGATCGGTTGCTTCCCGCGAAACACCCGGCATGCCCGGCCGGCCGGACAAGGCGTAGCCGGCTCCCCCGAACGCAATCGCCGCAGCGCCAAGGGTCAGCAGCGGACCGCGGAGCCCGGCCACCCACATGACGGCGAGCGTTACAATCGCGCAGAGGATGATCGCGATCCAAGCCATTACGTCCGCCTTCTGATCCGGTGACGAAGCAGCCAACCGCCGATCCCGAGCAGCAGGATCGGTGCGACCCACAACGGCCAGGTCAGCGGTTCGACCGGGGCCGATAGGTGATCCAGGCCCCGTAGCGATCGACCAGCCATCGCCGGATCGATGCAGGCGATTCGCCCTTCTCGACCCGCTGGCGAATCATCGCGCGCATTTCCCCCGCCAGATCGGCGTCGCTGTCGGCGATCGACTGCCCCTGACAAACCAGGCAGCGGACTTCCTCCATCAGCGCCTGCGCCGCTTCCTCCTTGCGCGGATCGGCCAGTTGTTCATTCGCGAGTCGTCCTTGGGGCAGATCGCTATCGGCCATCACCGGCGCCGCCAGCAGCGCCAGCAGGATCATTGTCTTCCTCATCGCGAGGGTCCCATGGCGGCAATGATGTCATCAAGGTCGCGGCGCTCGATCGGCCCGACATAATGCCGCCGGATGATGCCCTGGCCATCGACGACGAACGTCTCCGGCACGCCTGACGATCCCAGCTGGAGCTGCCCGCCGCTATTGAGGTCCGCACCGATGAAGCGAAACGGATCGCCGTGATTCTTGAGGAAGGCCGCTACCCGCTCGGGCTTGTCGCGGACGGCGATGCCGTCAATCGTCACGCCGCGCCTTTTCAGCTCCATCAGGACCGGCGCTTCGCCGATGCACGGCAGGCACCAGCTCGCGAACAGGTTGACGACCCTCGCCCCTTTCGGCGCGCCCGGACCTTCGGCCAATGTCGGATGGCTTGCATCGACCGCGGGAAGGCCGAGGGCCGGAAAGGGCTGCCCGACCAGCCGCGATTCTATGACCGTGCTCGGCGGGTTGGAGAGTCGCCAGTCGACGGCGATCACGAACAGGATCAGCGCCGCAAGCGGGAGGTAGCGGGTCCAACGCTTCATGCAAACGCCTCTTCGGCTTCTGCGCGCGCGCGGCGGCGGCGAACCGCGTTCGCGAGGCGACCGGCGAGCGAAAGTATGCCGCCCACCGCGATCAGGATTCCCCGAACCAGATCAGGGTCACGAACGGCTTCCACCATAGGCGCAGCTGCCAGCGGCCATCCTCGGTTGGCTCACCCAGCACGGTGTAGAGCTGGCCGTTCCATACGGTCGCGATGGCGCTTTCGGCGGTCGTCGTAGGTGGCGTGTTGAATGTTCGCGACTGCGGGTGAAGAACCTCGACGCCGGATCCGCGCGACGCCCGGAGCTCGGCCTCGAGCGCGGTCCAGTTCGAGCCGGCGGCGGGTATCAGCTGCTTGAACTCGATCAGCCAGGGACCGACCCCCACCGTCTCACCAGGCCGGGCAGCGACGAGCTTCTGCTGCGTGAACGCGCTGTCCGACGCCATTCCGATCAAGGCGACCCCGATGCCAAGATGCGCGACGGCCATACCCCAGGTCGCGAGGGGCGTCCTGCGCAGCGACCGGCCGACCAGCGGCTGCAGGCTGGCGGGGATCAGGCCAACGCCCAGTGCCAGCCCGGCCCGCTCCAGCAAGGTCATGTGCGGGGCCAGGACCACCGTCGCGGCCAGCGTGACCGCCGTCACCAGTGCGCCGGGCGCGATCCGGGGCCAGACCGGCTCCCGATCGCGGCGCCAGCGAAGGCTCGGCGCGAAAAACAGGAGCGCCGCGATGACCAGCGCGAGCGGGCCGGCCACGGCATTGAAATAGGGAGGCCCGACCGAAAGCTTCTCGCCCGTCATGGCCTCTGCCAGCAACGGATAGAGGGTGCCGATCAGCACGATGCCGAGGATCACCGAAAGCAGGAGATTGTTGGCGACGAGCGCGCCCTCGCGGCTGACCGGGTCGAACGGCGCTCCTTCGCGCACCGAGCCGATGCGCCAGGCGAAGAGCGCCAGCGCGCCACCGACGTAAAGCGCGAGCAACGCGAGGATGAAGGTGCCGCGCTGCGGATCGACCGCGAAGGCATGGACCGACGTCAGGATGCCCGAGCGGACGAGGAATGTGCCGACCATCGACATGGAGAAGGCAACGAGACCCAGCATGACGGTCCAGGCCCGAAGTCCTCCCCTCGCCGCCAGGACGCTGACCGAATGGAGCAGCGCGGTCGCCGCCAGCCACGGCATTAGCGAAGCATTCTCGACAGGATCCCAGAACCACCAGCCACCCCAGCCAAGCTCGTAGTAGGCCCAATAGCTTCCCGCGGTAATTCCCAGGGTCAGGAACACCCACGCCGCCACCACCCACGGCCGCATGGCCCGCGCCAGCGCCGGACCGACTTGCCCGGTGATCAACGCGCCGACAGCCAGGCTGAAGGCGACCGACAGGCCAACGTAGCCCAGGTAAAGGGTGGGCGGATGGAATGCCAAACCCGGGTCCTGGAGCAGCGGGTTAAGCCCGCGTCCATCGACCGGTGCCGGAAGCAGCCGCTCGAACGGATTGGACGAGAACAGCAGGAAGGCGAAGAAGCCCAGCGACAGCGCCGCCTGCGCGCCGAGCGTGGCGCTCAGGGTCCGCTGGTCCAGGCGACGTTCCAGCACGGCCACCGCGACGCCGGAGAGCGAAAGAACGCTGACCCACAGCAGCATCGACCCTTCGTGGTTTCCCCACGTCCCGGCGAACCGGTACAGCCACGGCTTCGCGGTATGACTGTTCTCGACCACCAGCCGGACGCTCATGTCGGAGCGAAGGAACAGGATGACGAGTAAGACGAACGCGGTGATCGTCAGTGCGGCCTGCCCGATCGCGACCGCACGGATGGCGCGGATCTCGCGCCCTTGGTCGCTGCCAATCCCTAGCGACAGTCCCAGCTGAAGCGCGGCCAGGAGCGCCGCAAGCCACAGCGCGGCGTGGCCGACCTCCGCAATCATCGCCCCGTCATTCCATTGTCGATCTGCGGCGGCATGTAGCGTTCGTCATGCTTGGCCAGGATGTTGTCGGCGACGAACGTGCCGTTGTCGGCCAGTTGGCCCTCCGCCACGACGCCGCTGCCTTCACGAAACAACGACGGCGCGATCCCGCGGAATTCGACCGGCGTCTGCTGCTTCATGTCGCTGACGAGGAAGCGAATGGTGACCCCGTCGGGGAGACGCTGCAACGACCCCTTCTCGACCATCCCGCCCAGTCTCATGGCCTTGCCCGGCGCGAACCGGCCCGCCGCAATATCGGAAGGGGTCGCGAAATAGGCCGCGCGATCCTTCAATCCCCACATCGCAAGCAGGACCGCGCCGATCAGCGCGGCCAGGGCCAGGCTGATCAGGATCAGCCGCTGATGCTTGGGCCGAAGCATATCAGCGCCGCTTGACCGCGTCGGCATCGGCCTCCGCACGGCGCATCGAGGTCCAGGACGCGACTAGCATCGCCGCCGTCGCGACGACCACGACGGCATAGGCGGCGATGACGAACGGCCAGGCGTTCATTCGCTCGCCGCACGGCGCAGGCGCGCCTCGAGCCGGGTTCGCGCAAGCTCGGTCCGCATGCGCATCAGCGTTACCGCCGCGAACAAGAGGGTAAAACCAAGCAAGGTCAGGAACAGCGGCCACAACAATTCGGGCGCAATCTTAGAGCCGCCCAGGATCGACAGGGATTGGCCCTGGTGCAGGGTCTGCCACCACAGCACCGAGTAGTGAATGACCGGCAGGTTGACGGCCCCGACCAGCCCGAACAGCGCCGCCATGCGTCCCTCGCCGCCCCGCTCGCGCTCAGCGCCAGCAAGCGCGATGTAGCCGAGATACAGGAAGAACAGGATCAGCATCGACGTCAGACGTCCATCCCATTCCCACCAGGTGCCCCACGTCGGCCGGCCCCAGATCGAGCCCGTCGCCAGGCACAGCGCCGCATAAACCGCGCCGGGCACTGCCACCGCTCGTCCGGCGACCGCGGCCAGCGGATGGCGCCAGACCAATTGCGAAAGCGAAGCGGTCGCGATGGCGCCCCAACCTGCCATGCCCAACCAGGCCGTGGGCACGTGAATATAAAGGATTCGCGCGCTCTCGCCCTGCAGGTAATCGGGCGGCGTCACGAAAAGTCCGCCGCCAATTCCAGCGACGACCAGAATCAGGCCAGGCCACAGCGCCCACACGGTCACGGGCCGGGCGAATTTCAGGAATCTGGCAGGATTGGCAAGCGCGTGCATCGGAACGTACGCCCCTCTACTCACCTCTGTCCCGCAAAGGAACCCGTCATCAACGCCCATTCGACTTCGTGGGAGCGTTAGCATAGCCAGTCGCCAAGCGAGCTTTTCAAGGAATCGACGCGTCCATGATGGTTGACTGGGTGAAAAAGCAGGCCGCGCGCCTCGTCTATGGCGAAAGGCTGGCAGTGGTCCCGTCCACGCTTCGTGCGAATTGGCCTCAGCGGGCCTTTCTGAAGCGTTTTCTGAGCGAACTTGAAATCGATTGCGTCCTGGATGTCGGTGCCAACGGCGGGCAATACGGTTCCGAGCTTCGGCGCATCGGCTATCGCGGCCTCGTCATCTCATTCGAACCCGACCCCACGGCGTTCCAGCGCCTTCGGGAGCGCGCCGCCGACGATCGCAAATGGGAAGCGTTGAACGTGGCGCTTGGAAGGGAGGCGGGCCGGGCCAAATTCAACATTATGGAAGTATCGCTGTTCAATAGTTTCCGCGCGCCGAGCACCAGCGAGACCGATCGCTTCGCGGGCGCCAACGAGATCAAGGAGACGGTCGAGGTTGACGTCGAAAGGCTCTCCGACGCCCTGCCTCGCCTCCGCAGCGAGCACTCGTTTCGCAACGTCTTTCTCAAGATGGATACGCAGGGCTTCGACAGCGAGGTGTTTGCAGGCGCGAGCGGCGTTCACGGGAATTGGCCGGAATGCAAAGCGAGATCGGGATTAAGCGGCTTTACGAGGGCGTCGGTCCTTGGACGGACCAGATCAGGACGTATCAGGACGCAGGCTTCGCCTTGGCGGGGCTCTACGCGGTGAACCCCGACGAGCCGGAGGTGTTGGAACTCGACTGCTATTTCCGGCGTCAGGTCGCACGATGAGCGATAGGCCAGTCGTCGGTTTCGTTATTCTGTCGCACCAGGATGACGACAGGTTGTTGCGGCTGGTTGCGTCCCTGAACCGCGAATATGATTCGCCGCCAGTTGTCGTCCACCACGACTTTTCCCAGGCGCCGGTCGACCGCACGCCCTTTCCCTCCAATTGTCGCTTCGTTGAGGATTGGACTCGAACGAGTTGGGCGAACTGGTCGGTGGTTGACGGCGCGTTGCGAGCATACCGGTCGATACTTGCCCGCTCGAACGCTGAGTGGGTCTTCCTTCTCAGCGCCGCCGATTATCCGATACGCAGGGGATCGGATGTCCGCGACGAGTTGGCGAGGGAGCGGTGCGACGCGCTCATCGACATGCGGCCTTGCCTTCCGGGCAAGCGACCGCGTGCACAGACCATCGGCAAAACGAATCCGGTCATGTCGTTCATGGATACGCCGGGCAATCACGCGTTGAAGACGCGCTTCACGATGTCGCCGCAACTATGGTTCCCGATTGTCCGGAGGAAACCGCGCTGGCGGGTCGGCCGGCTAACCTATCGCCCGCCCTTCGCGGGACGCCACCCGTTTACAGAAGAGCGCCCCGCTTTCTATGGCGATCATTGGTGGGCCGGAAATCGCCGGGCAGTCGAAGCCGTGCTCGACCCAGGCGGATTCGCGGCACGATTGCGGCGCCATTTGCGGATGCGCACCCAACCTGACGAGAGCTATTACTGCACGGTCCTAGCCGCTCGCGAGGACATGACGCTCAGCCTCGACAACCGCCGCTTCGCCGAATGGAACGGTGGCGGCGCCCATCCGCAATCTCTGACCGAAGCCGACCTCGACGCGATGTTCGCTTCGGGCGCCTACTTCGCGAGAAAATTCGAGGCCGGGAGTAGCGTCCGCGACCAAATCGACGCCCGGCTCGCCCGCACTTAGTCTCGGCCGATCAGCCGCTGGGCCATCGCGTCAGCGACCGCGGCCGGATTGCGGCCGGACTTTGCGCTTTCCGCCCAAATCGTTTCGAGCTTGACCGGAATTGCCTCGATCCGTTCGCGCACTAACGAATAATCGCCGTCGCCCAGATACTCGGTCGACACGTTGATGATGCCGCCACCGTTGATGACATAGTCCGGCGCATACAGGATCCCGCGCGCGTGGATGCGCTCCCCGTCTTGTGGAGTGGCGAGTTGGTTGTTGGCCCCACCGGCGACGATCGGTGCCTTAAGAGCCGCGATGCTCTCCTCGGTGAGGATCGCTCCAAGCGCGCAGGGGCTGATGACATCGGCCTCGATGGACAGGAGCTCATCGGGCGCTGCGATCGCGGCGCCCGTCTCCGCCGCCAGTCGCTCGACGCGCCCGGCGTCAACGTCGGCAATGGTCAGTCGCGCCCCTTCGGCGGCCGCGTGACGCGCGACGCCACCGGCAACGCTTCCGGCGCCCTGCAGCGCGATGTGGAGGCCTTGCAGGCTGTCCTTGCCCAGCGCACGCTTCACCGCAGCCTTGATTCCAAGGAACACGCCGAGCGACGTGTGCGGACCGGGATCGCCCCCGACCGCGCCGCCGTCGACCGGCAAGCCGGCGACAAATCGGGTCTGCTTGCTGATCCCGATCATGTCGGCGACGCTCATGCCGACATCTTCGGCGGTGACATACTTGCCGCCGAGATCGTTCACGGCGCGCCCGAACGCGGCGATCATCTCGGGGGTCTTGGAGCGATTGGCGTCAGCCAGGATTACCGCCTTGCCCCCGCCCAGCGGCAGGCCCGCCATTGCGTTCTTGTAGCTCATGCCGCGCGACAGGCGCAGCGCGTCGGTCAGGGCGTCGGCGTCGTCAGCATAGTGCCAGAAACGCGTGCCGCCCGCCGCCGGCCCGAGATGGGTCGAATGCATGGCGATGATGGCACGCAGGCCGCTCTTTTCGTCGGTAACGAAGTAGAGCGCTTCATGCGCGTCGAAGTCGGGGTAACCCCAGGGAATATTCATTGGATGGCCAAGCTCGCGTCCGCGGAAGGAAATGGGGCGATCGACGGGACTTGAACCCGCGACCCTCGGTACCACAAACCGATGCTCTAACCAGCTGAGCTACGATCGCCATTGAGCGCCGTGGAAAGGCGCGCGGGCCTATTATGTCGACCGGCCCCGCTTGGCAAGCAATGCCCCGCCTCTCGACATTCATCGCACAATCGCAACGCTTTCCCGCGCAGCAATTGCGCATTGTCCGAACGGTCTGTCAGGCTCCTGCGATGGTGCGCGTCCTCCCCCTCGTCAGGCCCATATCGGGACGCAAATTTCGACCCGCCGAAGTGGTTGCGACCGCTGCGAAAATATTGCAACGCGTCGCCTGGCTGACGTTGAGACGGCCAAGTCGAAACGTTGGAAATCCCAAAACTTTATCCATGTTATTATACTTGCGAAACGGAAGCTCTGCGAGCATTCTCAGGTCGCGGATTGAGGTGATTGAATGATGAGTCGGACCGCTCGGCAGGGATCGGGTGAGGGCGTGACGCTCGGGATACGCTGATCAAGGCTGGCCTCGATCCCAAGCTCGCGAAAGTCCTGGTAGACATGCCCCACCGTCTGGTGACGGTTGAACCGCGCCGTGCGTTCCGCGAACCTGGCGTCGCCCGTGACGAAGTGATGTTCGTCCGGTCCGGGCTCCTCAGCAAGTTCAAGACAGACGGCGCTGGCCGGCGGCAGATTGTCGCACTCCGCTTCCCGGGTGATGGCATCCTCCCGCGCGAGGGCGAGGCGGATTATGGCATCCAGGCGATCGTTCGCAGCGAAGTGCTGGTCGGCCGCGCCGAGGACTTCGACCCAATCGTCGAGCAGAATCCGGAAATGGCCAAGTTTTTCTGGAAGCTGACGCAGCGCCATAATTCCATCGGCTACGAATGGCTGGTCAATTGCGGACGCCGCGATTCGGTCGCGCGTGTCGCTCACCTCCTGTGTGAAACCGCCGAGCGCTCCGGCGCCGACGTGCTCGCAGACGGGCTCGCCAATCCGTTTACCCAGCAGCAGATTGCCGACATCACGGGCCAGACGTCGGTCAACGTCAATCGCGTGTTCGCGGACCTGGAGCGTCAAGGCCTGATCCGCCGCGAAGGAAAGCATATTTTCTTCGAAGACTGGAACGAGCTGCGTCGGGTCGGCAGCTTTCAGCCGGGCTACCTTCAATAGTCGGCGCGCTGCTTCCTGCATAAAGAAAGGGCCGCATTCCCGATGGGATTGCGGCCTTTTTTTGTGCCCGGGGCATGGTGGGCGCGACAGGGATTGAACCTGTGACCCCACCCGTGTGAAGGGTGTGCTCTACCGCTGAGCTACGCGCCCATGCCAGGGATTGTCTGTTGCGAACAACGGACGGCGCGGCTGTTAGGCGAGCCGCCCGCCCCTGTCCAGACTATTGAACGGCGTCCTTGAGGATCTTGCCCGGACGAAACTTCGGCTGCGAGCTGGCCTTGATCTGCATCGGCTCGCCAGTGCGCGGATTGCGGCCCGTCGATGCCTTGCGGCGCGTGACGGAAAAATTGCCAAAGCCGACGAGCCGGACCTCATCGCCACGCTTCAAGGTTGCCGTGACAATCTCGAGCATCGTCTCGATCGCCCGGCTGGCGTCGTTGCGGGAAAGGCCGGCGCGATCGGCAACATGGCCGATGAGTTCCTGCTTATTCATTCAATTGGCTCCCATCGGGACCGCGAGACTCGCGCGGCGATCAGGTTGATTTAAGGCAAGACTTAGGTCGTGAGTCAAAGGCTTCAGTGGCGAACCGCCGCCCCTTCGGCACCGCCAGTCGGATGTGACAGGGGCTCGGTGGCGTGTTCGTCCGGGTCAGACCATTCGATCGCCTCGATCGCCTGGGTCATTGCCCGCGACAGCACCTCGTCGACATGGGCGACCGGGACGATCTCCAGAGCGGATTTCACTGACTCCGGAATTTCCGCGAGGTCCTTTTCGTTCTCGGCGGGGATCAACACTGTCTTGATCCCGCCGCGGAGCGCCGCAAGCAGCTTTTCCTTCAGCCCACCGATCGGGAGCACCCGCCCGCGAAGCGTGACCTCCCCGGTCATGGCGACGTCGCGGCGGACTGGAATCCCGGTCAGGGTCGAAATCATCGCCGTGACCATGCCGATACCGGCCGAGGGACCATCCTTGGGAACGGCGCCTTCGGGCAAATGGACGTGGATGTCCTTGCGGGCGAATATCGACGGCTTCACTCCATAGCTCGGCGAGCGCGCCTTCACGAAGCTCATCGCCGTCGCAATCGATTCCTGCATGACGTCGCCAAGCTTGCCGGTCGTCTTGATCTGGCCCTTGCCGGGCACGGTGACCGCCTCAATGGTGAGCAATTCGCCGCCGACTTCCGTCCAGGCAAGGCCGGTGACGGCACCGATCTGGTCTTCTTCCTCCCCCACACCATGGCGGAAACGGCTGACGCCGAGGAACTCGGCGACATTGCTGGGGGTCAGTTCGACCTTCTCGACCTTGTTCTCGAGGATCTGGCGCAGAGACTTGCGCGCCACCTTGGCCAATTCGCGCTCAAGGGTCCGGACGCCGGCTTCGCGGGTGTAGTGGCGAATGACCGAGCGGAGGCCTTCGTCCGTGAAGGTCATTTCCTCAGCCTTCAGTCCGTGCGCTTCCATCTGTTTGGGGATGAGGTGACGGCGCGCGATTTCGACCTTTTCATCCTCGGTGTAGCCTTCGAGCCGGATGATCTCCATCCGGTCGAGCAACGGCTGAGGCATGTCGAGCGAGTTCGCCGTGGTGACAAACATCACGTCGCTAAGGTCGTAGTCGAGCTCCAGGTAGTGATCCTGGAATTTCGAATTCTGCTCGGGGTCGAGAACTTCCAGCAGCGCCGATGCCGGATCGCCACGGAAATCCTGGCCCAGCTTGTCGATCTCGTCGAGCAGGAACAGCGGGTTGCTGGTGCCGGCCTTTTTCAGGTTGGAGATGATCTTGCCGGGAAGCGAACCGATGTAGGTCCGGCGGTGACCGCGGATTTCGGCCTCGTCTCGGACGCCGCCCAGCGACTGGCGTACGAACTCGCGCCCGGTGGCACGGGCGATCGAGCGACCCAGGGAAGTCTTGCCGACGCCCGGAGGGCCCACGAGGCAGAGAATCGGCCCCTTTAGGCGGTTGGTTCGCGCCTGGACCGCGAGATATTCGACAATCCGGTCCTTGACCTTTTCCAGGCCATAATGGTCCTCGTCGAGCACCGCCTGGGCTTCGGCGATGTCGCGCTTCAGGCGGCTCTTCTTGCCCCACGGCAGGCCAAGCAACACGTCGAGATAATTTCGAGCGACGGTGGCCTCGGCCGACATCGGCGCCATCGCGCGCAGCTTCTTGAGCTCGGCATTCGCGCGATTGCGCGCTTCCTTGCTGAGCCGCGTTTTCCGGATCTTGGCGGCGAGTTCGTTGAGCTCGTCGCCGCCGTCTTCGCTCTCGTTGCCGAGCTCGCGCTGGATCGCCTTCAGCTGCTCGTTGAGGTAATATTCCCGCTGGGTCTTCTCCATCTGCCGCTTCACGCGGCTGCGGATTTTCTTCTCGACCTGGAGGACACCGAGTTCCCCCTCCATGAAGGCGAACACCATCTCCAGCCGCCGGGCGGGGTGAAGCTCCGCCAGCAACGCCTGCTTGTCGGACACCTTGATCGACAGGTTCGACGCCACCGCGTCGGCGAGGATCGAGGCGTCTTCAATCTCGCTCAGCTGCACCGACGTTTCGGCTGGAAGCCGCTTGTTGAGCTTGGCGTAATTCTCGAACTGGTCAATCACCGAGCGCATCAGGGCGCCAGCCTCGGGCCCTTCTGTCTCGTCTTCGTCGACAAGTTCGACCTCGGCCGTCGTGTAGCCGTCGGCCTCCTTGAGGTTGACGAGGCGCGCGCGCTGGACGCCCTCGACCAGCACGCGGACGGTACCGTCGGGCAGCTTGAGCAACTGCATCGCCGTTGCGACGACGCCAAGGTCGTACATGGCGTCGCGATCAGGGTCATCCTCACCCGGATCGAGCTGCGCGACGAGGAATAGCTGCTTGTCGGCGCCCATCGCCGCCTCCAGCGCAGCGACGGACTTCTCGCGGCCCACAAAAAGCGGAACGATTCGATGCGGGAAGACGACGATGTCGCGAAGCGGAAGGATCGGGAGGGTCAGATTACTCATGCGTCCTATATGGGCAGGGGCCCCTGCAAGCGCAACGGCGCTGGGATTTCACAATCACGCGCTTGTCATTTGGGGCCCGTCATCGCCGTCGCCGTGTTTGGCAGACGTTCCCGAGGCATTTCCCCGAACAGAAGAATGGATGCCGGCGCATGCGATCTCAGTAGAATTCGCATTCCCATCGGGATTGCGATGCCCGCCAACAGGAGCACGACGAACAATACCGCGACCGGTACGCCCAAGCCTTCCAGCGACTCCCGGACGGCTGCTCCCGCGATCGAGTGCCATAGATATATTGCATAGCTCGCTTCGCCGATCTTGGCCAAAATCAAGCTATACGGAAGCTTGGCCAAGAGCACCACGCCTGCAGACGCACCGCATAGTGCCGCCGACAAGGATGTGCGCTCGATGGGCTGCCCCATCTCGGCCAACCCTACCTGCTGCAACGTGGTGACGACAATCAACAGCCACGACGCGATCACTATGACCGAGTGATTGCGGAGCAGCCCCTCTTCCAGTCGCAGAATCATGCCGAATAGGAAGAATGGCGCTAGATAGGCCGCGCCATTGAGGCTTAGGAACGAGGGCAGCGAAAAGGACCTCGAGAACATCAGGCAAATGAAGGCGGCGATGCACAGCGCCTCCCATCTTGCAGGCCTAAACGCGTCCCACAACGAAATGACCGCAAATATCACCAGCAACGACTGAAGGAACCAGAAGTGCTGGTAATGAAAGAAGATAGCGGTCAGCACCGCCGTTCGATCTCCGTACACGAGCTCACGCAGGACGAGGGTCACCAACGTCGCGAAGAGCAGCGGGAGTACGATGCGACGGAACTTCTTTTGCCAGAACAACGCTAGGTCGCCGCGCCCAGGCCGCCACACGGCGTACAGGTAACCTGACAAGATGGTGAACAGTGGCATTCGAAGGAATTCGAAGGTAGCCATGCCTTGATGCCAGAATGAATCTTCCGGCAAACGGAGGCCAACTGTCGGATCAGCGCCGATAACGTGGTAGGCGACGAGAAGGACGCAAGCCACGCCCCGCACGGTCTGCAGTTCCAGACGCGGTTGAAACTCTGCCACGACTCATACCCCCGGCAATCCGCAACAATTTCTTCGTTATCACCCGAATTTTCAACCAGAAAATAATCGGGATGGTTAATGTGCGTGAAGAAATGTCTACCAGAGTTGCAGGGTGAGAGCTGGGACGAGGTTATGCAGGGCGTGCGCGCCAGCCGGGACAGCCAAAGCCGCGCCCCACCCTCGCTCTCGCCAAACGACGAATAATGTCGAGAAGATCAGGAATGGCCACCAGATGACCAGACCCCAGGTCGGCACCAACAGGGAGTGGGCGATGCCCCACCCGACCGCGCTCACCACGATCGCCACGGATGGCGACACAAGCGTCAAGAGCGCTGATAAGACCGACGCCATGATCAGCGTCTCGACGACCGGCGCGAAGACGACGACACCGAACAGCATCATCCAGCCGGATCCGAAGTCGGGGACCTCGCGCGGCGCGGAACTGCCCACAAGCGCCAGAATGCCTTGGACTGTGGCAGACAGCAGGATGCTGCCGACGAACGTCAATAAATAGCCGGTCAGGATGGCCCTGAGCGGCTCTTGAGGTTCGCGAACGGATTGCGGAAGCCAGGAGAAAGGCGGCCGCGACCGCCATTCCTCGGTAAGGGAATTTGACGACGCCATCCGACGTCAGCTCGAATTATGCGGCGTCGCCCGTCGTTCCAGCGGCAGCCTTTTCCTTCTTGGAATAGACGCGCACCGGTTCCTTGCGAAGATCGACCACATCCTTGTCGACATGGACCTCGTCGACGCCCTCCATCGACGGGAGGTCGAACATGGTGTCGAGCAGGATCGATTCGAGGATCGACCGGAGGCCGCGGGCGCCGGTCTTCCGCTCGATCGCTTTCTTGGCGACGGTGTGAAGAGCCTCGTCGGAGAAGGCGAGTTCCACGTCCTCCATGTCGAACAACTTCTGATACTGTTTCACCAGCGCGTTCTTCGGCTCGACCAAGATCTTGACCAGCGCGTCCTCATCGAGATCCTCGAGCGTCGCGATGACCGGCAGCCGCCCGATGAATTCGGGATAAGGCCGAACTTCAGCAAGTCTTCGGGCTCGGTCGACTTCAGCGTCTCGCCCGTGCGGCGTTCTTCCGGCGCGGCGACATAAGCGCCGAAGCCAATCGACTTGCCCTGCAAGCGGTCGCCGATGATCTTTTCGAGACCCGCAAACGCGCCGCCGCAGATGAACAGGATGTTGGTGGTGTCGACCTGCAGGAATTCCTGCTGCGGATGCTTGCGGCCACCCTGCGGCGGAACGGAGGCGGTGGTGCCTTCCATCAGCTTGAGCAGCGCCTGCTGGACGCCCTCGCCCGATACGTCGCGAGTGATCGACGGATTGTCCGACTTGCGGCTGATCTTGTCGATTTCGTCGATGTAGACGATGCCGCGCTGCGCCTTCTCGACGTTGTAATCGGACGCCTGAAGCAGCTTGAGAATGATGTTCTCGACATCCTCACCGACGTAGCCGGCCTCGGTCAGCGTCGTCGCATCGGCCATCGTGAACGGCACGTCGAGGATGCGCGCCAGCGTCTGGGCGAGCAGCGTCTTGCCGCAGCCAGTCGGGCCGATCAGCAGGATGTTCGACTTGGCGAGCTCGACCTCGGACCCGTTCTTCGTTCCGTGGTTCAAGCGCTTGTAATGATTATGGACCGCGACCGACAGGACGCGCTTGGCGCGGGCCTGGCCGATCACATAATCGTCCAGCACCTTGCAGATTTCCGCCGGCGTCGGGACGCCGTCGCGGGTCTTCACCAGCGCCGACTTGGTCTCTTCGCGGATGATGTCGTTGCACAGTTCGACGCATTCATCGCAGATGAAGACGGTCGGGCCGGCGATGAGCTTCCTCACCTCGTGCTGCGACTTGCCGCAGAAGCTGCAGTATAGCGTGCTCTTGCTATCGCCGCCGGAAAGCTTGGTCATATTGGTCCTTGTCCTTGAGGGCGGCAAGCGCCCTCGTCGTCGAGCCATGCTAGCTCGGTTTTTCGCACATTCAAACTGTTAGGAACGTTAACGCGCTCCCGAGGAATTCGGTGCGTCCCGAATATGGGCAAGGTGTTAACGCGGCACAAGGCCCGCCGCTCGCGACCTAGAACAGGGTCGTCAACCAATAGAACAAAGCGCCGACGGCCGCCGATGCGGGGATGGTGATGACCCAGGCGGTCACGACATTCTGCGCCACGCCCCACCGCACGGCAGACTCGCGGCGCGCCACGCCCGCGCCGATGATCGAGCCGGTAATGGTGTGTGTGGTCGACACCGGGATGCCGAGCGCGCTGGCGGTGAACAGCATGACCGAACCGGCGGCAGAAGCGCTGAATCCCTGGTGCTGCGACAGTTTGGTGATGCGGCTCCCCATCGTCTCGATGATTCGCCAGCCGCCGGTCAACGTGCCGAGGCCGATGGCGATGTAACAGCTGATCGCGACCCAGTGCGGCACTTCGAAGTCGCCATGGAGATAGCCGGTCGAATAGAGCAGGACGGTGATGATCCCCATCGTCTTCTGCGCGTCGTTAAGACCGTGGCCGAGCGAATAGCCGGCGGACGAAATCAGGTGGAGCAGTTTAAAGCTTCGCTCAGCCCCTCGCGACCGTGCCCCGGCGGCCAGCCAGCTGGTGACGAGCATGATCAGCATCGCCAGCATCATGCCCAGCAGCGGCGACAGGACGATCGCGATGAGCGTCTTGTTGAGGCCGGTCCATTGGACGCCAGTGAGCCCGGCGTGGGCGACCCCTGCCCCGATCAGGCCGCCGACCAACGCATGGCTGGAGGAGGACGGGATGCCCTTGAGCCAGGTGACGACGTTCCAGAACATGGCCCCCACCAGCGCGCCGAACACTACGGCAGGCGTCACCAGGTCCTTGTCGATAAGCCCCTTGCCGATCGTATCCGCAACCTTGTGAAGCTCAGGATAGGCCAGCGTCAGGAAGTAGGCCGAGAAATTGAAGAAGGCAGCAAAGGCCACCGCTTGCACCGGGCCAAGCAATTTGGTCGCGACGACGGTCGCGATCGAATTGGCCGCGTCATGAAGCCCGTTCAGATAATCGAACGCGAGCGCCAGGATAATCAGCCCGACGAGCAGCGGAAAGGCGAGTTCGTGCATCCGGGCGGATCAGGCGTGGTCGATGACGATGGAGTCGATCTGGTTGGCGACATCCTCGAAGGCGTCGGCGATCCGTTCCAGATGCTTGAAGATTTCCCGCTCGACGATGAATTCGATCGGCTTTCCGTCGCGGTGCCGTTCGAACGCCGACTTCAGGCCGGCAGAATGAATTTCGTCGGCATG
The DNA here is from genome assembly GCF_014396585.1 of Sphingomonas rhizophila. Taxonomy (GTDB): domain Bacteria; phylum Pseudomonadota; class Alphaproteobacteria; order Sphingomonadales; family Sphingomonadaceae; genus Sphingomicrobium; species Sphingomicrobium rhizophilum. The sequence goes on along the minus strand of NZ_CP060717.1, from coordinate 859,384 downwards.
GCCTTCCATGCGTACCAGTCGCTCGGTCAGTTCGTGCAACCGGCCGCCATTGCGGGCGACGTCGCGCAGTAGCGGCATGGCCTCGGCAACCAGGCGCGCGGCGTCGACGATGATCGCCGCCATATCGCGCATTTCCGGCGAGAATGTCCTGATCTGATAGAGGTCGACCGCCGACGCCGATGCCTGCATCTCGTCGACGGCATTGTCCATGGCCCCGATCAGCGAGGTGATCGCCCCGCGATCGAACGGCGTCAGGAAGGTTTGCCGGACCTCTTTCAACGTCTGTCGGATGATCTCGTCGGCGTCATGCTCGCGCTCGTAAATCTCGCGGATATGGTCCGCCGACTTTCCAGTGCCCTGGAACAGGCGCCCGGTCGCATCGGCGGCCGCGACCAACGCGACCGCATGGGCTTCGAACAACTCGAAAAAGCCGCCGGTCTTGGGCAGCAGTCGTTGGAACCAGGCGAACATCGGACCTACTTTCGACTTTTCGGCGACGATTGACAGCATGTCGCGCTGCGCCGCCTTGTTGAATTCTGACGCGCCGAAGGACCGGATGAGGTCGCGCAGGTCAGGCTCTTCGACGCACTCGGCGGCCTCGGCGAGGCTGAACCAGCGCCGCTCGCGTTCAGACTGCTCTTTCCATTCGGCGAGTTCGTCGCTGACCGCGAGCGGGAAGACATCGACATCGGCCATCAGCGAGGCGCCGCTGCCGCGCCGTTTGCGATAGCGATAGCTGCCAAGCGGGGTCGGACAAACGACGCCGACCACTCCGGCCTCGTCCTCGGCTTCGACGGCGGCGGCGATATGCGGCGGGGTCCCGGCCTGCGGATTTCCCTTGGGGATGACCCACCGCTTCGATTCCCGGCTGGTGACGAGCAACACCGACACCGGCGCATCGAGACCCGGGCCCGTACTCCGATACGGCAAGGCAGCAATCTGGCGGATGACGAACACTCCCCTGCCGCGGCAAGAAAAAGGCCCCGCCGACGATGCGACGGGGCCTAATCCTCCGCTCTTTCCGCGGCAAGAAAAATGACAGTTTTGTTACGCCGGGGTCACATCGCCGGCGGACGTGCCCGAATCCTCGCCCTGGTCGGGGCGCTTCTCGAACACTTCGTCGATCAGGCCGAAGGCCTTGGCCTCGTCCGCCTCGAGGAACTTGTCGCGGTCCATCGCCTTCTCGATCTCCTCGATCGGCTGGCCGGTGTACTTGGCATAGAGCGCGTTGAGGCGGCTGCGCATGCGCAGGATCTCACGGGCCTGGATCTCGATATCCGCCGCCATGCCCTGGGCACCGCCCGACGGCTGGTGGACCATGATGCGGCTGTTCGTCAGCGCGACGCGCATGCCCGGTTCGCCCGCGGCTAGCAGGAAGCTGCCCATTGATGCGGCCTGGCCGATGCAGACCGTGCCGACGCGCGGCCGAATGTACTGCATCGTGTCGTGGATCGCGAGGCCGGCCGTCACCACGCCGCCCGGCGAGTTGATGTACATGAAGATGTCCTTCTTCGGGTTCTCGGACTCGAGGAAAAGCAGCTGGGCGGTGATCAGCGAGGCCATGTGATCCTCGATCGGCCCGGTGATGAAGATGATCCGCTCCCGCAGCAGGCGCGAATAGATGTCGAACGACCGCTCGCCGCGATTCGACTGTTCGATAACGATTGGAACGAGGGCGGAGGCGATGTCCTGATGATCCATGAGAATGGCGAAGTCCTTCGAATTGGGTGGCGCCTACATCGGGCGGTTCGCAACAAGGTTCAAGGGCACGTTTGCGGCGCTAGGGCATTGGGGTGTCCGGCAACCACGTGTCGCTATGGCTTGCGGTTGCGTCCCAGAATGCATCGGTAGGCACAAATTACATTCCAATGGTCGTCAGGCTTTGTACCATCTCCGACAAAGGGGATTCTTGATCGTGCCTAATTTGCGACAGAACGGAGCGGTGACGCCGCCCTCGATCTTCGAATTCGAACGCCACTATCCGCTTCGCACCAGCGCGTTGGTCGCAGCGGCTCTTTTGACGGTTGGATACTTGGTATGGGTGAGCGTACGTGCGAGTTCGCCGCACGCCGACTTTGCTTACTACTGGCTGGCCGGGAACCTTTGGCGCGACGGGGTCGACCCCTACGGTCCCGCATTCGCGGCCGCCGGCGCCACTCTAGGCATCGAGAATTATCCCCGGTTTTCTTTGCCTATCCACCGAATTGGTGGACGATCTCGAACTTGCTGAGCTTTCTGCCGTTGAAAGTCGGCATGCAGTTCTGGGCAGTCCTGTCCGGGGCGGGCCTCTTGGCAGGCTGCGAAATGCTTCGCCGGTCGCGTCAGCGGCTGGGGCTGGGGGAACTCCGGATCACCTCCTAATTCTCTTCGCTTATGCCGGCCTCTCCTCCGTCGCCTCGACATCCATGATGTGGGGGAATGTCGCGCTATTGATGACAGCGGCCTCCTGCCTCCTCGCGCTCGGCTTGGTGACGAACCATCGACTAACCCTCGGCGCGGCCCTCGTGCTCCTGGCGCTCAAACCCAATATTGGTGTGCCAATTTACTGCGCGATCGCGCTGCTGAGACCACACTTCGTGACGGCGGTCGTCAGTGGCTTGATTTCCGGAGTTCTTGCGCTTCCCGCCCTGCTGACCACCAGTCCGATGGGCATTTTGCGGGGCCTTTCGGAGACCGCGAGTCTCTATGAGAGTTACGCCGTCAACAGCCCGCCAAGCCAGACCGGGGTCGCCCACCTCGCTTACCTATTCGGCGGCGTCACGATTCCCGGAAGTTTCCTCATCGTGGCTGCGGCCATTACTTCCGCAGTGCTAGTTTTGATCGCACGATGGAAGAGACCGGCCCCGGATGATCTGCACTTGTCCATCGCGACGCTATTCGCCTCCCTCGCGACAACGACCCTTTTTGTGCGATTGCATGCCTACGACCTGGGCATTCTGTTGCCGCTGGTCGCACTGGCGGCTTTCGGGGGACGCATCCCTACCGTCTTGGTGACGATCGGTGCGTTTCTGCTGTTCCGGCCCGAAAACCTGGCGACCATTCTGCAAAAACTTGGCCTACCGAGCCTGCTGCCCGGGACGTTACCAACCGTGGCCTGCCTCTGCTTTTTTGTAGCGGCGATGATTATCGTTTCGCGGAGGGCGAGGGATACTGAAGATAAAACAATCGCCGAAGTTCGCGCCGTCCCCGCGTGACGGTATCGAGGATCAGGCCCGCGAAAAAGCTTAGCACGGCAACGATGACCATGCCCGTCACGAGGATTGCCGTCGGAAATCGGGGGACCAGGCCGGTGTCGATGTAGGTAACCACGAGGGGCACCGAGAGCGCGAGCGCCAGCAGGATGAGCAGTGCGGCGCAGCTGCCGTAAAACAGCACCGGCCGCTCGATCCGGTAAAGCGTCACGATGGTTTTCAGGATCCGCCAGCCATCTGCGTAGGTCGACAGTTTCGATTCCGACCCTTCAAGGCGTGCGCCGTAGGCGGTGACGATCTCGCCGACCGGCATTCGCAGTTCGAGTGCGTGGACGCTGATCTCGGTCTCGATCTCGAAGCCGGCCGAAAGGACCGGAAAGCTTTTCACGAATCGCCGGGAAAAGACCCGATAGCCCGAGAAGATATCGGTGAAGCTGCGGCCGAAAAGTTTCGACAGCAGGCCGGTGAACAGCTTGTTGCCGAGCACGTGCCCGCCCCGATACGCCTCGGCGGCGACGTGCTGGCGAGTGCCGACGACCATGTCGAGTTCGTCCTGGACCAGCATCCGGACCATCTCCGGCGCGGACTTCGGGTCATAGGTCAGGTCTCCATCGGCCATGACGTAGACGTCGGCGTCGATGTCCGCGAACATCCGCCGCACGACGTTGCCTTTGCCCTGCTGGCGCTCGGAGCGGACCACCGCGCCGGCGCCACGCGCGACCTCAACCGTGCGGTCCCGGCTGTTGTTGTCGTAGACGTAGATGGTGGCGTCGGGGAGCGCTGCGCGGAAACCGGCGACCGTCTGCGCGATCGCCGCTTCCTCGTTGTAGCAGGGCAGCAGGACCGCGACCCTTGGCGCCTCGCCCCCGGCGTCATACCTTACTTGGCCTTCTTGGCCGGGGCCTTCTTTGCCGCCGCAGGCTTGGTGTCGGCAGCCTTGGCCGGAGCCGCGTCCTTGACCGGCTTGGCGGGCTTGGGCTTGGCATCGGCCTTCGCGTCGACCATGCCCTTCGCGGGTGCCTCGCCCTTGGCTTCGGCTTTCTTTGCCGGCGCCTTCTTGGCCTTCGACGGCTTGGCGTCCGCATGGTCGTGGCCACATCCCGGTCCGTGAACGTGGCCTTCTTCGCTCTCCAATTCGGCTTCGATCTCAGCGCGGGTCGATGCGCGCTCAGTCACTTCCGCTTTTGAGAAGAGGAAGTCGACGACCTTGTCCTCGTACAGCGGAGCGCGGAGCTGCGCGGCCGCCATCGGGTTTTCCTGGACGTACTGGATGAACCGGTCGCGGTCCGACGGCTGGTACTGTGCAGCAGCCTGGCCGATCAGGCGGTTCATTTCCTGCTGGCTAATGTCGATACCGTTGGCGGCACCGATTTCGCTGAGCAGGAGGCCGAGGCGGACGCGACGTTCCGCGATGCCGCGATATTCGGCAGCGTCCTTTTCGATTTCAGCGAGTGCCGCGTCCTTGTCGTCCTCGTGGCTGGCTTCGTGACGAAGCTGGCCCATGATCTGCTCGAATTCCGCTTCGACCATCGATTCCGGCACCGGAAAATCATGGGTGTCGGCCAGCTGGTCGAGCAGGCGGCGCTTCATGTGCGTGCGGGTGAGGCCATTGAGTTCCTGCTGGTGCTGGTCGCGCAGCAGGCCCTTGAGCTGCTCCAGGTCCTTGAGACCCATCGCCTTGGCGAAATCGTCGTCGATCTTGGTCTCGGCGGCGGTCTTCACCGCGGTCACCTTGATGTCGAACGTGGCGTCCTTGCCCTTGAGGTTCTCGGCCGGATAGTCGGCCGGGAAGGTCAGGTTGAGCGTCTTTTCGTCACCCTGCTTCAGGCCGACCATCTGCTCTTCGAAACCAGGGATCAGGTTGCCCGAGCCGAGCACGACGGCCATGTCCTGGCCGGTGCCGCCGTCAAAGGCAACGCCATCGACCTTGCCGACGAAATCGATCACGACCTGGTCGCCGTTGGCCGCCTTATGGCCCTTCTTGGCGTCTTCGTAGCGGGTCTGGCTCTGCGCCAGCAGGCTGAGCTGCTCGTCGAGTGCGCTGTCATCGACTTCGGCGGTGAGGCGCTCTAGCTTCAGGCCTTCGATCTTCGGCGCCGGCATTTCCGGCAGCGTTTCGAGGCGAACCTTGACCTCCGCATCCTTGCCGGCCGCGTAGCCCTCGCTGAGTTCGACTTCCGGCTGCAGCGCCGGACGAAGCTTCTGCTCGGCGATCAGCTGCTGCACGCTGTCCTGGACGGTCGCGTTCAGCGCGTCGGCGTGCAGGCTCTCACCGTGCATCTTGCGGATGAGGTTGCTCGGGACCTTGCCCGGACGGAAGCCCGGCATGCGGACCTGCGGCGCGATGCGCTTCACTTCGCGATCGACCCGCGCGTCGATGTCCTTGGCCGGAATGGTCAGGGTGTAGGCCCGCTTCAGGCCTGCGTTCTCCGTCTCGACGGTCTTCATGATCTTGCGTCTACCCGTGAATATTAGTGCCAGGAGCGGCTGCGCCGAAGCGGGTGGTGCGGGCGAAGGGACTCGAACCCCCACATCTTGCGATGGCAGGACCTAAACCTGCTGCGTCTACCAATTCCGCCACGCCCGCGCGGACGCTCCTTTGAGGTGCGCGGCCTATAGCAAGGATCAGGCGTGGGGCAAGTGCGGATGGCAGCGCGGCGGGACGAGCAACCGATTGGCCGCGACGGGGGTTCTAGGCGGCGAGGAGAATGACCGATGGCCACCCAGCCCGAACCCGACCCCAACCCCGCCCGCAGCCGACCACGCCTCCGGCCGAAGCGCCATCATTGCCCGGTGACGTCGATATCCCCTCGCCTGCCTCGCCGGCACCGGAACGTTAAGCATGGCCAGCCGGCCACCCCGCCCCGGCGAAGCGCCGCCCGCCTCCCCGCCCGGCGAAATCCCGCCGCTACCGGGCGAGCCGGTCGAGCCGCCTCCTCCTGATCCCGTCGCCGGCTAGCGACGGCGCGCCGAGGCGACGATGGCCTCGAAATCGGGCAGCGACGCAGCATAGTAGTGCGCCCGAGCCGCATCCAACATGATCAGGTAGAGGCGCCCGTCGATGTTCGCGCCGACTGCCCGCCCTTTCCGCCAGACTTCGTCACCGTCCAGATGCTCGAAGTCCAGCTGGAAGCCGGGGTAGCCGAGGAAAGCCCTTGGCGAGAGGTTGGTCGTTTTGAAGTCGACCGCGCCGCCCTTCACTCTATAGATGCTTTCCAGCATCGACGCGATTTCCGGGGCAGTCATGTTCGACCGATACTTGGGGATCTGGCGATATTCGCGCTTGTCCTGGCGGACGACGAAGGATCCGCCCTTGAGGCCCGTCACGAAGGTCATGCCGTCAAGCAGCGGGCCATTCTGGGTCCAGTCCTCGACCTCCGAAATGTCGAAGAACAGGCGCGACGACACTCGATTCCATTCGCGCGGCGGGGTCACCTCCAGACGGTTGTTTCCGACCGCGATTGGCCGCGCTCGAACCAGCCTGTACGTCCCGTTGTCGATGCCCGACAATCCGGGCGCGCAGGCGCTGACCGAAAGGGCGGCAAGACCAAATACGAGAAGAGAAGACCGGCGCACCATGGATTGTCTCCTCAACTGACCAGCATCTGGCGAACGAAGGCGGCGTCAGGCGCATTCGGCGCCAACATCAGGTAACGCGTCAGGGCAGCGCGGGACTCGGGTTTACGACCTCGTTTGTCGAGCATGATTCCGTGCCACCGCCATGCATCGGCGGGTGCATCGGGATAGGTCACCGCCGCCGCATAGCCCTGCGCTGCGCGAAGATCGTCCCCGTCGCGGTTCCGCAAGCGCCAGATCTCGCCCTCATAGTAGCGAAGCTGCCCGTTCCAGCCGTCCTGCGCCAAGGTGTAGATGATGTACTGGCTGGCCCCGGATCGTTCAGCTTGATCTGATCATCGAGCAACGTCTGGCGGATATTGCCGATGCTCGCCAGGTAGCGGGCGCGGAAATCGCTGTAGTTCTTGCCAGGCACGGTCACCTCGCGTGCCGACAGCTTCAGGTCGGCCATCCGCGTTTCCGGCACCGGGTGGGTTTCGAACAGCGAAAAGCGACGCTCTCTCCGCTTGCGCCGGTAGCGGGCGGCCTCGGTCTCCTCGGCGATCAGCTGCTCCCACGTTTGCGGCATCGCCATCGGATTGTAGCCCGCTTCCGACATCAGCTTGATCCCCATCGCATCGGCTTCCGCCTCCAGCGTGCGATTGTAGCGGAGGAGCGAGAGGATCGTGCCAAGCTGCGCCAACTGCTGCAGGTCACCGGTATAGATTCCAGCCGCGCCGCCCGCCATTCCCCCGGCCATCGATAGCAGAGCGAAGATGTCGGTCTTCGTACGCATGTCGCGCCACTGCCGGATCTGGTGCTTGCGCAGGAAGTGCGCCGCCTCGTGCGCAATCACCCCGGCAAGTTGCGCCTCGTTGCGCATGCGCAGCAGCAAACCGGAAAAGACGACCGAGAAGCCGGTCGGGAACATCATCGCGTTGAAATCAGGGACGCGCGCCAGGTAGATCCGGAAATCCTTCGCGGCCGGCCCGCCGACCCGGGCGATCAGTTCGCGCAGGTAGCCCGTTGTCCGCTCATCGGTGATGAGAATGTTCGAGGCGGCGATTTCCTCCTCGACGCGCTCCATCTGCTGCCACATGCCTTTTTCATCGGCGTCCACCGGCCGGTAGCCGGGACCGATCAAAGGCACCATCGTCGACGGTGGGATACGGGCGTTCCCCTGACCCGCGGCCAGGGCCGCCACGGCCGCCCCGCCCGCGCCAAGCACCGCACGGCGGCTGATCTCGATCATGACTTGTTCTTCTGCGCTGCGCGAACGGCCTTGCCCGGCTTCATGCGGTCGAGCAGCCGATCGACGAGTTGCGCCGCGCCCGCTTCGGTCCGGATGTCGCCCATCTTGATCCCGGCGATCTGGCTGCCGGCCTGGACGATGTTGAACCAGACGACCTTGCCGGTCCTGAGGTCGACCAGTGACGCGTAGGCGAATTGACCGCCGCCACCGACGTTGGGCGCGCAGAAGCCGACGAAGCAACCGGCGATCCCGAGCACCTGGAGGGCAACGCGACCCGTCGAGGCGAAGTTGTCCTCGGCGTACATGAACAACGCATAATCATAGCCGGACCGCTGGCCGAGCTTCACGGCGTCCTCGCCCAGCGTCCAGTCGAGGCCCCGCCCCCGCTTGGTCGGAAGTCCGTATCCCATGTATTTGTGAAGGGCGATCGAATTGCCGACTGCGTTGTGGAGACGCTCCAACTCCGCGATTTCGCTTGCGCTGACGCCGGCGATCGCATCGCGCTTTTCGAGAATCATGGCGTTCCCCCGCGCGTCGCCTGCTGCGCCCGCAACGCGGCGAGGAGATTGCGGCGCGACTGTTCCGTCCAGTCGGCCCGCGGCTCAACCATTCCTCCGGTCGTCACGGATCCGACCGACACGTCGGGCCTCATGACGAGCAACTTGTAGTCACCCGATGGCGGAGAGAAGTGAACGTCAGCGAATTGCCGGGTCGACACGCACGCGGAAAGCGAAACGCTCAACATCAGGACCACGCCCACCTTACGCATACGGGCCTCCTCTGGAGCGCGCCAAGACAGTCGCCCCGCATGGACCGAAGCGACAGCCGCCCCGGAACGCCGCGAAACTGCGCGAACCTTTGAAGTAAAACAAGGCCCTAGCTTAGCTTGGCCCGCAATCGCTCGTTGACGATCTGGGGATTGGCCTTGCCCGCCATCGCCTTCATCGTCTGGCCCACGAAGAAGCCGAACAACTGCTCCTTGCCCGCCTTATATTGCTCCACCTTGTCGGCATTGGCGGCGAGGATTCTGTCGATCTCGGCATCAATCGCGCCGGTGTCGCTCGTCTGCTTCAGACCCTCGCGTTCGACGATGGCGCCAGCGGGGTCGCCGCTCTCCAGCATCTTTTCGAAGACCGTCTTGGCGATCGATCCGCTGATCGTCCCGTCGGCTACCAGCTTGAGGAGGTCCGCCGCGTGCGCCGGCGACACCGGGCACTCGGCGATCGATACGCCAAGCCGGTTGAGCGCGCCGAATAGCTCGGCGACTACCCAGTTCGACGCCTGTTTCGGATCGACGTCGTTGGACAGCAAGGCGTCGAACCAGCCCGCGGTCTCCACCTCGGCGGTCAGCACCGAGGCATTGTAGGCGGAAATGCCCATCAACTCGTAGCGCTTGCGCTTCGCGTCCGGCAGCTCCGGCAGCGACTTGCGGCACTCATCGAGGAATGCGTCGTCCAGCTCGAGCGGCAACAAGTCAGGATCGGGGAAGTAGCGATAGTCATGCGCGTCTTCCTTCGACCGAAGCGTGCGCGTGACGTTCTTGTCCGGATCGTAGAGTCGCGTTTCCTGGGCGACGGTGCCGCCCTCTTCGATCAAGTCGACCTGACGCCGCGCCTCATGCTCGATCACCGCCATGACGAAGCGGACCGAGTTGACGTTCTTGGTCTCGGTCCGGGTACCGAATTCGTCACCCGGCTTGCGCACGCTGACGTTGACGTCGGCGCGCATCGAGCCTTCTTCCATGTTCCCGTCGCACGAGCCGACGTAACGCAGAATGGCGCGCAGCTTGCGCAGGTAAGCCCCCGCCTCGGCCGGCGAGCGCATGTCGGGCTTCGACACGATTTCCATCAGCGCGACGCCCGAGCGGTTGAGATCGACGTAGCTCATCGTCGGATGCTGGTCGTGCATCAGCTTGCCCGCATCCTGCTCGACGTGGATCCGCTCGACGCCGATCGTCCGCGCGCTGCTCTCGTCCTTCTCATCGAGGAGGACGGTCACTTCGCCCTCGCCCACCAGCGGATGGTAGAGCTGCGAAATCTGGTAGCCCTGCGGAAGGTCGGCGTAGAAATAGTTCTTCCGGTCGAAGCGCGACCATTTGTTGATCTTGGCGTCGATCGCCATGCCGGTGCGCACCGCCTGCCGGATGCACTCGCGGTTCGGCACCGGCAACATCCCCGGCATCGCCGCGTCCACCAGCGACACCTGCGTGTTCGGCTCCGCACCGAAGGCGGTCGCCGCGCCGCTGAACAACTTGGCGTTGCTGACGACCTGCGCGTGGACTTCGAGGCCGATCACGACCTCCCATTCGCCGGTTTCGCCTTTGATCCGATAGTCGCTCACCACCACTTCTCCGCGCGCGCCGTGAAGCCGGCGCGTTCCTCGATCGCCAGGCCGGCATTGAGCACGCCCTGTTCGTCCAGTTCATTGCCGATGAGGTGCAGGCCGAGCGGCAGCCCCTGCCCGTCCAGCCCGCCCGGAACGCTCATCGCCGGAAGACCCGCAAGGCTCGCCGGGACCGCGAACACATCATTGAGGTACATCGCCAGCGGATCGCTCATCTTCTCGTTCAATCCGAATGCCGCCGACGGCGCGGTCGGGGTCAGGATCAGGTCGCACTGGCGGAAGGCGTCGCGGAAATCCCGCTTGATCAGGGTGCGGACCTTCTGCGCCTTGTTGAAATAAGCGTCGTAGAAACCGGCCGACAGAACGTAAGTGCCGATCATGATGCGGCGCTTCACCTCTGCGCCGAAACCGGCCTCGCGCGTAGCGGAATACATCGCGTCGAGGTTCCCGCCCTCCGGCGTCTCCCGCAGACCGTAGCGAACCCCGTCGTACCGCGCGAGGTTCGACGACGCCTCGGCGGGGGCGATGATGTAATAGGTCGGCAGCGCATATTTGGTGTGCGGCAGGCTGATCGGCACGACTTCCGCGCCGGCATCCTTCAGCCATTCGATGCCGCGGTCCCAGATCGCGTTGATCTCGTCGGGAACGCCGTCGATGCGATATTCCTTGGGAATTCCGACCTTCTTGCCCTTGAGGTCGCTCGACAATCCCGCTTCCCACTGCGGCACCGGCAGGTCGAGCGAGGTCGCGTCCTTCGGATCGAAGCCGGTCATATTTTCCAGCAAGATCGCGCAATCGCGTACCGTCCGTGCCATCGGCCCGGCCTGGTCGAGCGACGAGGCGAAGGCGACGATGCCCCAACGGCTGCAACGTCCGTAGGTCGGCTTGATACCCGAAATCCCGGTGAAAGCCGCCGGCTGGCGGATCGAGCCGCCGGTGTCGGTGCCGGTCACGCCCGGCGCGAGGCCCGCCGACACCGCCGCCGCCGATCCGCCCGAGCTTCCGCCTGGGGTCAGCGCGGCATTGCCGCCGTCGTTGCGCTTCCACGGGCTGATCACCGGGCCGTAGGCGCTGGTTTCGTTCGACGAGCCCATCGCGAACTCGTCCATGTTGAGCTTGCCGAGCATGCCGGCGCCGGCGGCCTTGAGCTTGCCCGACACGGTGGATTCATAGGGCGGCTTGAAGCCACGCAAGATGTTCGACCCCGACGTGCTGTCCACGCCCTCGGTCGCGAACAGGTCCTTGATGCCCAGCGGAATGCCCGACAGCGGCTTGAGGTCGCCCGAAGCGCGCGCCGCATCGGCAGCGTCAGCCGCGACCAGCGCCGCGTCCGGCGTCTCAATAGTGTAGGCGTTGAGCGAGCGGGCCGCGACGATGGCATCGTTGAAGCTGGTCGCGATTTCGCGCGCGCTGAATTCGCCGGCGCGGAAGCCGTCGCGAAGCTCGGTCAGCGTCTTGAGGTTGAGGTCGCCCACTATTCGATCACCTTCGGCACGGCGAAGAAGCCGTGTTGCGCGTCCGGCGCGTTGCTGAGCACCGCGTCGCGGCAATCGCCGTCGTTGACGACGTCGTCGCGAAGGCGAAGCTGGTTGTCGATGACCGCGGTCAGCGGCTCGACGCCGTCGGTGTTGACCTCGCCCAGCTGTTCGACCCAGCCGAGGATGTTGTTCAGCTCCGGCACCATTCGTTCGATCTCCGCATCGCCCAGCGCGAGCCGGGCGAGCTTGGCGACGTGGAGCACATCTTTTTCGGTGACAGACATGGGGCGCGGCTAGCAGGACGCCCCCACCCCATCAACCGCCTATTCGAACGGATCGCCGACGGGCTTCCCGTCGACAAAGGCCTGCCGCCGTTTAACCGTCCGCACCTCGATCCGCGCCTTTTCCAGATTGTCGACCTTCGGGAACAGGTTCCGGTCGGCGGCGGCAGTCTCGATGTCGCCCGGATTGCGGGAAAGATCGACGACATTCGCCATCGCGACCTTTCCGCCTCCCTGCCACACCACCAACAGCCTGGTTGCGTCGATACGCATCACCGAACATGGCGACTGCTCGATGCACCCCCCGAAGTCGGCCAGATGCTGCCGGACGTTCGGGGTCAGTTCGATGTCAGGCGAAAGCAGCCGTACCCGGCGGTCGATAGTGGCCTGATGGCGGACTTTCTCGGTCGTTTCATAAAGCTTGTACCGGTTGGTGGCTGTCAATGCCGCACTGGCCATCCGGCCCAGTTCGGTGGCGGGATTTGTCGCGATCCGCTGCAACGCTTCGCGGCCAGCAGGTCCGAAATCGAACGCCAACGCGGTCCAATCGAACTCGGCCGGCGGCACCTTTCCGCCTTGCAGTCGCGCGACCTGCGACCTGGTGCTGATCGCGCCGAAATCGACAATCGGCAGGGCTAGAAACAGCGCGAGGCCGCAGAGGCCCACCGCTAGGCGTTTCTGGTTCGCCCGAACCACCCCATCGAATTGGCCACGGCCGCGCCACAGCGCCCACCAGTTGGAAACGCCGAAGGCGATGGCAATCAGGCAAGCAGTGACCCCCCACAGCCGCTCGGGCGTCCAGCCATATTGGCCGACACGCATACCCATCGACACCAGCGCCAGGGTGCCAAGCGGCAATACCGCGACCAGCAAGACGACTTCGGTGAAGCGCCATAACTTTCCTTGGCCACGGTCGTCGCGCGAATCGCCGATCACCGCGTTGAGGAAGACAAAGGCGAAACCGGCGGCCGATAGCAGCAGAGGCGTCTCGGGAAGCCCCGATTTCCACAGGCCACCGAACCCGGTCACGGGCAAGGCCACTAGGTAAACGGCAAGGGCGCATGCCAGGACCGGCGCCAGGACCGAAAAGACCAGCATCACCAGCCGTTGGAGAGTGCCAAGCAGCGGGTCGCGTTCGCGAAGGACCGCGCTGGCGGCGCCGAACGCCGCCCCTGCCATCGAGAATGCGAACAGGCCTTCTTCAAGCAGGTCCTTCAATAGGGAAATGCCGATGGCGTCGAAGAGCGAGCCCAGCAGGAAGGCGACCGAGAACGTAAGGCCGGTAAACGCCAGGCTGGCCCCGCCGATGATGCCGTCCGTCCAGGCGTAACGATGGACCTTTTCGTACGGAAGCGAACGCCCGCCTTCGTCACGCATGGTCTGGAACAGCGGCGCGGCAATTCCGACGGCGAGCAATCCCGACAGGAAGGGGAATTCAACGACGTCGCCCGCGCGGGAATAAGCCCCGGTCGAATAGCCGACGAGGGCGATGACCATTCCCCAGCAAAGCGCGAACGCCGCCGCCCAGGTCCAGCGGGTCTTTTCGGCGGTGATCAGGAACGAGAGGGCTGCCACGCCGAACCCCGCCGCGGCGGCCTGACGCAGGAGGACGGTCGCCGAAATCGGCTGTTCGTAATTGAGGTCGTCGACCAGAAGGTAGAAGATGAAGGCTGAGGCCGCGCCTATCGCGGCCATGATCCACGGGCGCTGTGGCCAATCTTCCCGTTCCGTCCCGTTCTGTGCAGTCATGCCTGTCCCCCTGTTCGTGCGGAATGTGCCGTCCGAAATTTCGGTTCGCAATGCGGCAGAGGTGGCAGGGAAACATGAGCCCGGGGTGAGGATTCGGTGAAATCGCCGCTGATCGCTCGGGTTGCCGATGCCGAGGCGCCCCGCTAGGCGGCGCCGATGCTTGCTCGCCGCTTCCTTGGTTGCGTCTTCGTCCTTGCCCTGCTGGCCGTGGCCGGCGGGTTTGCGGTGTATCAGTTCGGCGGCCGGGCGCTTGTCAGGATGAGTACCCCGCACGGCCACTTCGAACCGCAGCCGCCCGGCAGTGGCCCGGATTATGCACAGACCGCGAACTGGCTGGACTCGGCGGCAAGCTGGGAACCCGACGGCGCGCCCATCGACAAGCGTGTCGGTCCGGCACCCGCCGCGACCTTCTACATCCACCCGACGACATACCTTGAAACGGACCGCTGGAACGCGCCACTCCTGCCCGACGGCGAAACCGAGGCGCGGACCCAGCTATTTGTCCGCCACCAGGCGAGCGCATTCACTGGGGAAAGCCAGGTCTGGGCACCGCGATATCGGCAGGCCGCCTTTGGTGCGTTCCTGCTCAGGACCGCCGATGCGAAGAAGGCGCTCGACCTCGCCTACGGGGACGTGGCCAGGGCGTTCGAGACCTTCCTTGCCGCGAATGGTGGACGGCCCATCATTCTGGCCGGGCACAGCCAAGGTGCGCTCCACCTCCTGCGCCTGCTGAAAGACAAGAAAGACATACTGAAAGGGCGGTTGATCGCTGCCTACGTGATCGGCTGGCCGGTCGGAATCACCGCCGACCTGCCGGCCACCGGCCTCGCCCCGTGCCAACTCGCCAACAGCACTGGATGCGTGCTGAGCTGGCAGACCTTCAAGGCGCCGGCCAACCCGGCGCTCGTGCTCAACAGCTGGGTCGGCACTGAAGGGCTCGCCGGCAGGCCCCGCACTCGCGCGGATATATTGTGCGTCGACCCGGTGAGTGGTTCGATCAACGGGAGGAGCGCGGCCAGCGCCAATCCCGGGACATTGGCCCCAGATGCCGCCTTCACCACCGCGACGCTCGAGCGCGGCCAGGTCGGCGCGGCGTGCGATCACGGCTTCCTGACGGCCGACGGCAACATTCCGTCGCTCGGCAATTTCGCCCTGCCCGGCAACAACCTCCATCCCTATGATTACGCGCTCTATTGGGGCGCGCTGCGGGCCGACGTGGCCCGACGCACGAACGCCTTCGAGGCCGCGAAGTGATCCACGCCTCGGCGATCACCTTCGCCGAAGCCCTCGGTCCGGATGGCGGGCGGCTGGGTGGCCTCGACATCGGGACCAAGACGGTGGGGCTGGCGACGTGCGATGCGGGCTGGGCATTCGCCACGCCATCTGGCGTGCTGAAGCGCACAAAGTTCACCGCCGACCTCGAAGCGCTGCGCCGCTTTGTCGCCGATCATGACCTGAAGGGCCTGGTGGTCGGCCTGCCGCTCAACATGGACGGCAGTGATTCCCCGCGGACTCAATCGGTACGCGCCTTTGCCCGCAACCTGGCGCCACTCGCCCTCCCCATCCTGCTGTGGGACGAGCGCTGGTCGACGGTCGCGGTCGAACGCGCGATGCTGGAAGCGGACATGAGCCGCGCCAAGCGCGCCGAAAAGGTCGACGCCCACGCCGCCGCCCACATCCTGCAAGGCGCGATCGATGCGCTGGCGCATTTGCCGGACGCCCGCTAGGCGATGCGGTCGATGGACCTGATTTCGATCGACGACCTGGATGACGCGACCATCGCGACGATCCTCGACGAGGGCGAGCGCTGGTTCGACTATAACCGCCAGCGGCGACGCAACGATCATCGTCTCGACGGCCTGACGGTTATCAACGCCTTCTTCGAAAATTCGACGCGGACCCTGCTGTCGTTCGAGATCGCCGCCAACCGCCTCGGCGCGCAGGTCGTGACGATGCAGGTCGAAATGAGCTCGATCAAGAAGGGCGAGACCCTCGACGATACCGCCCGGACGCTCAACGCGATGAGGCCCGACGCCATCGTCATCCGCCACGCGTTGACCGGCGCCCCGGCGAACATCGCCCGGCTGATGGATTGCCCGGTGATCAATGCCGGCGACGGTACGGGCGAGCATCCGACCCAGGCGCTACTCGATGCGGCAACCATTCGCCAACATTTCGGTCGGATCGAAGGACTTAAGGTCGCGATTTGCGGCGATATCCGCCACAGCCGTGTCGCCCACAGCAACGCGAAGCTGTTGCAGCGCTTTGGCGCCGAACTCCGCTTCGCCGCCCCGCCTCCCCTGGCCGAAGCAAATGTCGCCAACCTGTCGATCGACGATGCCGTCGACGGCGCGGACGTCGTGATGATGCTCCGGATCCAGCGCGAGCGGCTGGATGAGGAACTGGGCGACGCGCCGGGAGAATTCCTGGCGCGCTACGGATTGACCCTCGATCGTTTCGCCCGCGCCAATGCCAATGCGGTAGTGATGCACCCCGGTCCGATCAACCGCGGCGTGGAGATCGACGGCACATTGGCAGACCATGCCGAGCGATCGCTGATCGTCCGGCAAGTTGAAATGGGCGTTGCGGTCCGGATGGCGTGCCTCGACCTGCTGACGGCCGATCGAGGCAGCTAGAGATTAGCGCGAGGCGAACTCGACCGGCGCGTCACCCGATTCGTTGCGAACGAAGCAGGCGCGGCCGGAACGCTTGAGCGACGCGCACAGGGCGATCGCTTCGCGGTTGCTGGCGAAACCCTTCACCGACAGGCGGTAGAAGGTGCCGCGAGCGCCTTCGAAGCGGGCGGAGTGCGGCTGATAGCCACGCAGCGACGCGAACTTGGCGCTCGCCGTGTTCCAGGCGGTGCTGATCCGGTCGCGAGACGAGTAGGCCCCAAGCTGGACGACCGCACGACTCCCACCGGTGCGGAGTGCAGCATGGCGGAACTGCGGGATCGATTCCGATAGCCGGACCGCGGCCGGGCTCAACGCCGGGCGAGCCTGGTTGAGCTTGACCGGCTGGGGCTTCGGAACCGAAGCGACGCGAACCGGTGCTACGGCCGGAGTCACCGGTGCAATTTTAACCGAGGCCGGAGCGGCGGCGACCGCGACCGGCGCCATCGGTGCGATCGGCGCGACACGGACAGGCGTCGCGGGAGCAGTCGCGGCAACAGAGACCGGCGCGGGAATCGGCTCTGCCTTGACCACGACGACCGGCGCAGGCGCCGGCGCTGCCTTGACCACGGCGACTGGTGCGGGGGCGGCGACGGGGCCTTGGCCGCGGCCATGCGTGCCTTGGCGGCGGCCTTCTTCACGGCGAGACGGATCGGCTGGCCCGCATCAGACGCGGCCGGGCTGACGCCGATGAAGCTTGCGACCGCGACGCCGGGTTTGCCCGGCTTCGTCAGCGCGCGGAATTGTTCCAGGCGTTCCTCAACCTGGTCGCCCGGGACGTCCTGTTCGACGACCGTGCGCGACATTACCCAGTTGCCAGCAAGCGCATAGGCCAGCGCCAGGTTCTGGCGAAGACGTGGATCGGCGTTCTGAGCGCGGGCCGCCGGCTCCATGACCTGTACGGCCTGGTCAGGGCGTCCGGCGAGCGCGACCGCGAGGCCGAGGTCGGCCGGATCGAGCAGTTCCTGCGAAGCGGTGAGGTTGGCGAGCGCGTCGGCATTCTTGCCCTGCGCGGTCTGCACCAGCGCCAGCTTCAGCGCGACCTGCGGCTGGTTGGCGAATAGCGACAGCGAATCGGCATACGCCGCTTCAGCCGACGCGAACCGTCCGGCGGCGAGGTAAGCGTTACCGAGCAAGGCCCGGAAGCCGGCGTCGGTCGGGCTGTTTTCGACCGCACGCTCGGCCAACTTGATGGCCGTGGGAACGTCGTTCGACGCCAGCGCCATCTGCGCGCGGGTTGCCAGGCCGATGTTGGAGCTGTCGATCTTCTGCCCGAAAATCGTCTTGCCATACATCGCGGACTTGGTCCCGGGGCTTGCGCAGCCGGCCAATGCCCCGACGAGGCCGATCGCGGTAAGGGTAACTCCCAGTCGATACGGCTTCATGTCCCCACTCCCTCGAGTATTATTTGCTCGCGTGCTTCTTTGGCGCCCGTTCGGCCATTCCGTCCAGTTCGGGCATTGCCGCCAGCAGCGAATCCAACGCTTCAGTCACCAGCATCTGGGCCGACCGACCATCGACCGCGCACGCCAGGCGCAGTTTCAGGTGGCGGGCAGCGTCCAGCCGAAGCGTGAACGCGGCCTTGCCCTTGCTCCCCGGCGCAGCGCGCGGACGGCGCGGGCGGGCGTGGCGGACGGCAACGGCCGGGAACGGCACGGGCGGGTTTTCCGCCTTCCGCTCGGACGGCTTGACCTGCAGGGGCGACACATCGCCGTCGGTCTCCGGATCATAGGCTTCGGCGGTCTCGTCGATTTCTTCCTCGTCGACGGCCCCTTCCTCGATCCCCATGCGACCGACGATCTCGGCCTGCTGGTCATGGACCGGCGAAGCGACGGGGGTCAGCGCAGCAATCGGATTGCGCAGCGACGGATTGCCGATCTCCTCGCCGAACGCATCATGTTCGTCGTCGCGGATCGGAGTGACGGCGGGCTTGGGGGCTTCGAAGCCCATGTCGTTCCAGCCGAGGTCTTCAAGACCGGCGGATCCGATTTGGCCGAAACCCTGGGGACGCATGGCGGGACGCGCCGCACCCTTGCGGGCAAGCAGCCCGGAGGAGAGCGATGCGAAGGCCTTGGGTTCACTGGACATGTGGGTATGCCTCCGAACTTAACCGACGACCCGGCGACCGAAGCCGCCGACGGGGCGCGGACTGGCCGCGCTGATGCCCGGAGCGGCGTTCGGCGCGGCAAAGACGGTACGGCGGAAATTCTTCTCAAGCCGGTCGGAAATGTAATCCCAAAGCTCGACGATCTCGCGGGCCGAGCGGCCGGTGGGATCGATTTCCATCACGGTGCGGCCGTCGATCATCGAGGCAGCGAAGTCGGTGCGGTGATGGACGGTGACGGGGGCAACCGTGCCATGCTGCGACAGGGCGACCGCCGCTTCATAGGTGATCTTGGCCTTGGGCGTCGCAGCGTTGACGACGAAAATCAGCGGCTTGCCGGCGCGGTCGCAAAGGTCGACGGTGGCGCCGACGGCGCGCAGGTCGTGCGGCGACGGGCGGGTCGGGATGACGATCAGTTCGGCGACCGCGATGACCGACTGGATCGCCATGGTGATCGCCGGCGGTGTATCGATGACCGCCAGCCGGAAGCCTTGCTGGCGAAGAACTTCAAGATCCGACGCGAGCCGCGCGACCGTGGTCTGCGCAAAGGCGGGCATGTCGTCCTGCCGTTCATTCCACCAGTCGGCGAGAGAGCCCTGCGGGTCGATATCGATCAAGCAGACCGGACCGGCCCCTGCCAGCTGCGCTTGCACCGCAAGATGGCCGGACAGGGTCGTTTTGCCCGAACCGCCCTTCTGCGATGCCATTGCCAGAACGCGCATTCTATTCCCCTCGTCATGTGACGCATGTTCGAAGCTGCCACTTGCCGCCAAAGGCTCTAATTATTGGTTAATGTGCTCACGACCCTGTTGCCGATGCCGCACCGGCGATTAGGGTAGGCCATGGCCGCAACACGACTTGCACGACTGACGATGGGCGCGGCGGGATTTTTTGCGCTCATGACGTCAACGTTCGTCGCGGCGCAAACCGTCAATTCCGGCATCCAGGCGTGGCAAAAGGGCGAATTCGCCGCCGCAGTCGCGGCATGGAAGCCGCTCGCCGCCAGGGGTGACGCCGACGCCGCCTTCAATCTCGCCCAGGCCTACCGCCTCGGCAAGGGCGTGCCTGTCAACCTGTCGACCGCGCAGAGCCTGTATGAAAAAGCCGCGAAGGCCGGACATGTCGACGCCGCCACCAGCCTGGGAATCCTGCTTTTCCAGAATGGTGACCGCGCGGGTGCGATGCGCTGGCTCCAGCAGGCGGCGGTTGCCGGGGAACCACGGGCCCTGCTGCTTTACGGGACAGCGCTGTTTAATGGCGACGGAGTCAAGGCCGATCCGGTCACGGCCTACGCCTACGTCAGCAGAGCCGCGGCGCAGGGACTTGCCCCCGCCCGCGCCACGCTGGCCGACATGGATGCGATGATCCCGCTCAAGCAGCGCCAGAAAGGACTGGCCCTGGCCAGGGCGGCGGCGGCGGCGGCGAAAACAAGTGCCCGGCCGGTCGCGAATGAAGCGCCGGCGAAGATCGCTCCTGCACCAACGGCATTAAAAACTGCGCCGGTGTCCGGCGGCTGGCGCATCCAACTCGGAGCTTTTTCGAAACGGTCGTCCGCCGAATCCCTGTTTCGAAGCGTCTCGGGCTCGTTGAGCGGGCGCCAAGCCTTTTACGTGCAAGCGGGCGCCGTCACCCGCCTCCAGGTCGGCCCCTTCGCCAGTCGCGCCGAAGCATCCGCCGCGTGCAAGCGCCTCCAAGGGCGCGGCCAGGCCTGTTTCGAAGTGCCGGCGCGCTAGCCGCGCTCGATCCAATCCGCGCGGGAATTCCCAGCGACCAGAGGAGCGCGTCGAGGGAATGATTGAGCAGGACCGCGTCGGCGACCTCCGCCAGCGCCGGCTTGGGCCGGTAGCCTATCCCAAGCCCGGCCAGCTTGATCATCGCCGAATCGTTGGCTCCGTCGCCGATCGCCATGGTCTGCGAACGTCCAAGCTGCAGTGACTCTTTCGTTTCCCGAAGAACGGAGGCCTTGCGCGCACCATCAACGATGCCACCGACGGTGCGGCCGGTCAGCTTTCCCTTTTCGACCTCCAGCCGGTTGGCGTAGACGTAGGCATAACCGAGATCGCGCGCGACCGGCTCCGCGAATGCGGTGAACCCGCCGGTGACGAGAACGGTCGTCACGTCCCGCGCGTTCAGCGTTCCCACCAGTGTCGCCGCGCCCGGATTGGGGGAAACGCGTTCGGTAAGGCAGCGGCCGATGACGTTCTCGTCCAGCCCTCTCAGCAGCGCGACCCGCTCCGCAAGCGCCCCGCCGAAATCGAGCTCGCCGCGCATGGCCCGCTCGGTAATGTCCGCGACCTGCGGCTTCACACCGGCATAGTCGGCAAGCTCGTCGATGCATTCCTGGCCGATCATCGTCGAATCCATGTCGGCGACGAACAGCCGTTTCGAACGGTCGCCATCGGCATGGGGAATGATGTCGACCGATTCCCACCCTTCCAACGCCGAGCGGATGGCTTCCCCGCCTCCAGCGATGGCAAGGTCGACCGCGTCGCCTTCATCGATCCAGCTCGACACTTCCGCGGCCAGCCCGGCGGCGGACAGGCGATCCAAAGCGCCATGCAGCAAGCTTTCATCGAGCCGGCCGGCTGCTATCAGCGTCGCGATGGTCAACGGCCTTCCTCCTCTCGCCCTCATCGCCGGTCCAACCGCCAGCGGCAAGAGCGCGCTGGCGCTGGCGCTCGCCGAACGGACGGGCGGCGTCATCATTAATGCCGATAGCGCGCAGATTTACCGCGACTTGCCGATCCTGAGCGCCATGCCGTCGGCCGGAGAGCAGGCTCGCGTGGAACATCGGCTCTACGGGGTCCGCGATGGGGCCACGCCATGCTCGGCCGCGGAATGGGCAAAACTAGCCAAAGCCGAGATCGACAAGGTCCACGCACAGGGTCGCCTGCCGATCCTGGTCGGCGGGACGGGGCTCTACATCCGGACACTGCTGGACGGTATCGCCCCCGTACCTTCGATAGATCCCGAGGTGCGCCTGGCTGTCAGGTCGGCCGCAACGGCCCGAAACTACGGAGAGCTTTCGAGGCTCGATCCCGCGGCCGCAGCGTCGCTCCATGCCGCCGACGCTACCCGCGTCGCGCGTGCACTGGAGGTCATCCGCTCCACGGGCCGCACGTTGAAATCATGGCAATCGGACAAGGTCGGCGGCATCGTCGCCATGGTGTCCCTGCGCCCGCTCATCCTTTTGCCGCCGCGCGACTGGCTCTACGCGCGATGCGACCAGCGGTTCATGACCATGGTCGACGCCGGTGCCTTAAGCGAAGTCAGCAAGTTGGCGGATCGAAATCTTGACCCCAACCTGCCCGTCATGCGCGCCATCGGCGTCCCGGAGCTTCGCAGGCTCCTGGCTGGCGAGATCGATCGCGGTCAGGCGCTCGCTGCCGGAGCGCAAGCGACCCGTCGATATGCGAAGCGGCAGTATACATGGTTCGCCCACCAGCCGCCGGCGGCATGGCCGCGCTTCACCAGGCCGTTGGACGACCCAAACGCCATCGAAGCGGCGCTGGCCCTGCTCGACCCGAGGCAGTAGTGTCGAGCGATGGACCTCATCCGAGACGATGCCATCGATCCCACTCCGCTCGCCGGCAAAAGGATTGCGATCCTCGGCTACGGCAACCAGGGACGCGCGCAGGCCCTGAACCTTGCCGATGGCGGCTACGACGTGGTGGTCGGCCTTCGCGATCGTTCGCAAAGCCTCGCCAGGGTGGAGGTCGACGGGCTTGCCGCCCTGTCCCTCGGCGACGCCGTCGACGGCGCCGATGTCGTCATGCTCCTCGCCCCGGATGAAACCTTGGGCGAGCTCTACCGGTCGATCGAGCCACGCCTGAAAGCCGGCGCCGCGCTGGGCTTCTCGCACGGCTTGGCGATCAGGTTCGGGCTACTGAAGCCGCGAGCGGACTTGGACGTCTTCATGGTCGCACCCAAGGGTCCAGGCAGTGCGCTCCGTTCCCTGTTCGCCGAAGGCAGGGGAATGATGGGCCTGTTCGCGGCCGAACAGGACGCAACCGGTCATGCGCGTGGAATCGCCCTCGCCTACGGCCGCGCGATCGGGTGCGGCCGGGCCGGCCTTCTGGAAACAAGCTTCGCCGAAGAATGCGAGGCCGACCTGTTCAACGAGCTCGCCGTGGTTTGGGGACCGGTGCCCGAGATACTCGCGGCCGGGTTCGACACGCTCGTCGAGGCCGGTGTCAAACCGGAAATCGCTTATATGGAGTGCGTCGGCGAATTGCGGTTGCTGGCCGACCTGATCGCCGCCCGCGGCATCGCCGGAATGCGCGAGGCGATCAGCAACACGGCGGAACTGGGCGCGGTCATCGGCGGGCCGCGGATCGTCGACGACCGGACGCGCCAGACGATGCGGTCGATTATGCACGAGGTCCGCAGCGGCAGCTTCGCCGAGGCGCTGAAACAGGAGGCCGGCTCGGGCTATCCCAAGCTCACGGAGGCGCGGCGAAGGGCGCGCGAAGCGGCGGTCGAACAGGCGAGATTGTCGCTGGAGCCGAAAGGCTAACCGATCGGGTCGCGCGCCTCGTGTGCGCGTTCTCCGATAGAAGCGCGCTCGACATATTTGCGCTGGAGGACGCGGTGCGCCTCGATCGCGGTTGGGTCGGTCGCGGATTCGGCCAGTTCCATTTCCTCGGCCGCGCGACGAACGAAGTAGATGCGATCCTGCGTGCTCATGGCGCGGACTCCCGAAGAGGCTGCAACCTTATAGCAATTCCTTTAGCATTTGTCAGGTCAACGCCTTCCAAACAGCTTTTCGATGTCGCCGTGCGCCAATTTGACCCAGGTTGGACGGCCGTGATTGCACTGCCCCGACCGCGGCGTGACCTCCATTTCGCGGAGCAGCGCATTCATCTCGGCGACAGTCAGGACACGGCCGGCACGTACCGAACCGTGGCAAGCCATCGTCGCAGCGACGAGGTCAAGCCGTTCGCGCAGCGCCAACGCGCCGCCAAGCTCGGCAATCTCGGCGGCAAGATCCGTCAGCAAGGCTGGGATGTCCGTCTTTCCCAACGGCGCCGGCGTGGCCCGGACAAGGATTGCCGTCGGTCCGAAACGCTCCAGCTCGAGTCCCAACATGGCAAGCTCCCCTGCGGCGCCCTCCAGCCGATCGCATTCGGTCTCCTCCAACTCGACCACGTCGGGGATCAGCAGCGCCTGCCGGGCGACCGGCCCGCCTGACGACCCGGCGCGCATGCGTTCAAGGACCAGCCGTTCGTGCGCGGCATGCTGGTCGACGATCACCAGGCCGTCCTTCGCTTCGGCGACGATGTAGGTCGCCGCCACTTGGCCGCGGGCAACACCTAGCGGATATTGCTGCTCCGCCAGGGCGACCGGCGCAGCAGGTTCCGCTCGGCCCTGCGGCGGCGCGAAGACGGCCGGTCGTTCGGCGACGACCGCCGCGGCGAATCCGGACGGTGCGGAATCGAAAAAGCTGCGCGCCGGCTGCTCGTCTCGAATCGGCTCCGCCTGCCAGGCTGCGGGCTGCGCGAATTGCTCACGGGCGGCGCTGCGGTGGCCGGCCTCGTCGAGCGCGGCACGTAATCCGCCGACGATCAAGCCGCGAACCGCGGAAGGGTCGCGAAAGCGGACTTCGGTCTTGGCCGGGTGGACGTTGATGTCCACCTCCGCGGTCGGGACATCGAGGAAAAGCGCTGCAACCGGGTGGCGATCTCGAGGAAGCATGTCGCGATAGGCCGCGCGCAAGGCGCCGACGAGCAATCGGTCCTTCACCGGACGCCGGTTGACGAACAGGAACTGCTGGTCGGCCATCCCGCGGTTGAAGGTCGGCAAGCTCACGACCCCCGACAGGGCTAGCCCATCGCGCACCGTGTCGATGCCCAGACCGTGCCGGTCGAGTTCGTGGCTGAGCAGCGCGGCGACCCGCGCCGGCCCGTCGCTCGGCTGGACCGACAGGACCCGTCGTCCGTCATGATCGAGACTGAAAGCCACATCGGGTCTGGCCATCGCCAGCCGCTTCACCCCGTCGAGACAGGCAGCATATTCGGCACGGGCGGTGCGGAGGAATTTGCGCCGGGCGGGCACCTTGTCGAACAGTCCCTCTACCCTGACCCGGGTCCCCGGCGGCAGCGCGGCGGGCCCCTCGCCCGCCTTTGCGCCATGGTCGATCGTGACTCGCCATCCCTCACCGTCCCGTGGGCGGCTTTCCAGGGTCAGCCGCGAAACGCTGGCGATTGACGGCAGCGCCTCTCCGCGGAAGCCGAAGCTGACCACGTTTTCGATGTGATCGTCGGGCAGCTTCGAGGTTGCATGCCGCTCCAACGCGAGGTGCATGTCGGACGGGTTCATGCCGGAACCGTCGTCGCTGACCTCGACGAGATCCAGGCCGCCCGCGGCAAGCCGGACCGAGACCGCCCTAGCGCCGGCGTCGAGCGCATTTTCGATCAATTCTTTCAACGCGCTAGCCGGCCTTTCGACCACCTCGCCGGCGGCGATGCGATCGATCAGTTCGGAGGGCAGCCTTCTTATTGACATGGCAGGACTCCTAGCCCAATCGGAGGCACCCCGCGAAGCGCTGATTTTCTCGGAAAATTCACAATTGTTTCAAGGGATACGGGTTAAGGGAGGGTGAATCGGCCGCGGCTATTCGCGTCGGTGCCCATGGGTGAAAGCGAGAGACGCGAATGTTCTGGAACCGCTGGTTCAAATGGATGTCCCACGACATGGCGATTGACCTGGGGACGGCCAACACGCTGGTCTATGTCCGCGGCCGCGGGATCGTCCTTAACGAACCGTCGGTCGTCGCGATCGAGACCATCCGGGGCGAGAAGAAGGTCAAGGCGGTCGGCGACGACGCCAAGCTGATGATGGGCAAGACCCCCGACCAGATCGAAGCCATCCGCCCGCTTCGCGACGGCGTCATCGCCGACATCGACGTCGCCGAGCAGATGATCAAGCACTTCATCCACAAGGTGCACGGCGGCAAGATGCGCGCCTGGCGCTTTCCGGAAATCGTGATTTGCGTGCCGTCGGGTTCGACCAGCGTCGAGCGGCGCGCCATCCGTGACGCCGCCTCCAACGCCGGCGCCAGCGCGGTCTACCTTATCGAGGAACCGATGGCCGCCGCGATCGGCGCCGACATGCCGGTCACCGAACCGGTCGGTTCGATGGTGGTCGATATCGGCGGCGGCACGACGGAAGTCGCGGTGCTGTCGCTGCGCGGCCTTGCCTACACCACTTCGGTCCGCGTCGGCGGCGACAAGATGGACGAGGCGATTTCGTCCTACGTCCGCCGCAATCATAACCTGCTGATCGGCGAAGCCACCGCGGAGCGGATCAAGAAGGAAGTCGGCATCGCCAAGCCGCCGACCGACGGCATCGGCAAGACCGTCCACATCAAGGGCCGCGACCTCGTCAACGGCGTCCCAAGGAAATCACGATCAACCAGGGCCAGATCGCCGAAGCGCTGTCCGAACCGGTCGGCACGATCGTCGAAGGCGTCCGCATCGCGCTGGAAAACACGGCGCCGGAGCTGGCGGCCGACATCTGCGACCAGGGCATCGTCCTGACCGGCGGCGGTGCGCTGCTGCAAGGGCTGGACGAAGTGCTTCGCGACGAAACTGGTCTTCCCGTGACCGTGGCCGAGGATCCGCTGACCTGCGTCGCGCTGGGCACCGGCCGCGCGCTCGAGGAAGAGCAGTTCCGCGGCGTCCTCCAGACGGCGTAAGGACACTTCATGGCCGCGGGAGCGAGACCACGCCCCGGTTGGTCGAGGCGCGCTCAATACGGACTGTTCTTCGGCTTCGTGGTTGCCGTCGCGGCGATCATCGTGGGCCTCGTCATGCTCACCCTCTCGCTGGTCGCGCCAAAGAGCTACGCGACGATCCGGGGCGCCGCCCTGGACGTCACGGCCCCAATTACCGGAGCCTTGCGGGAGGTCGTGACGACCACGACGGGTATCGTCAGCGGAGCGGGCGATTACTGGAACGCCGCACAGCAGAATGGCGAACTCAAGCGACAGCGCGCGGCGATGATGCGACGCATGGTCGAGGCGAAGGCGATCACGCTTGAGAACGCCGAGCTGAAAAAGGCCCTGGCTCTTCGCGAGCGCGACCGCCGCACCGTAGCGACCGGACGCATCGTCGGATCTTCGTTCGATAGCCCCCGCCGCTTTGCGGTCCTCTCGATTGGGTCGAGTGACGGCGTACAGGTCGGAATGCCGGTGCGGGCCGCCGACGGGCTGATCGGGCGGGTGGTCGAAACCGGCCGTCTCGCCAGCCGCGTCCTGCTGGTCACCGACCGGGCCAACATCGTGCCGGCGCGCCTGATGCGCGGCGGACAGCCGGTGATCGCCACCGGCCGCGGCGACGGAACGATCGACGTCCGGCCGCTGGAAGTCGGCAAGAACCCGTTCATTCGCGGCGACCTCATCATCACCTCGGGGACCGGCGGCCTCTACCCGCCGCTAGTTCCGATCGCGAAAATCATCCGGCTCGACGACGATGGGGCGATCGCTCTCCCCCTCGCTGATCCCGGGCGGGTCAGTTTCGCCCTGGTCGAACCGCCGTTCGAGCCGGCCGCCCTCGCCGAAGCTGCGCGCGGGACAGTGGAGCCGTAGCGTGCCGCGTTCGGCCCTCGCGACGAACAAGCATCGCCCGCTGTCGAAGGGACCGCGCGCGAGCCACGAGCTTTATCCGGCCATCTCCGTCGTGCTCGCTTCATCCTTGGCGGTCCTGCCGATCATTTCGCAGAACGGCTGGTGGCCGAACTTCGGGCTGGTCATGCTCCTGTCCTGGCGACTGCTCCGAGCCGACGCCTGGGCGGCCTGGGTCGCGGCGCCGCTGGGATTGTGGAATGACCTGGTCACCGGATCGCCGGTCGGCCTGTCAGTCGCCCTGTGGACCGCGATGATGCTGGCGATGGACGTGGTGGATCGCCGGACCATGTGGCGTGATTACTGGATCGAATGGGCCTTGGCGGCGGCGTTCATCGCAGTTGCGGAGATCGCCCAGTGGCGCGCGGCCGCCATTGCCGGGGCACCGGTGCGGTTCGCGACCATCTGGCCTGCCGTCCTTGTATCGGCGTTGCTGTTCCCGATTGCCGCGTATCTCGTGGCTCGGCTTGATCGGTGGAGGCTCGGGCAATGATCGGCCCGATGAAGTCCAAGCGGCGCAAGGCAACTCGCTTCACCGGCGCTCACCAAGCGCTCACTTTTTCGCGCAGGATGCTTCTGGTCGGCGGTGCACAGGCTGCCATCGGCGGAGCGCTGATCGCCCGCCTCGGCTATCTGTCGATCAGCCAGAACGAGCATTACCGTCTGCTAAGCGAAAGCAACCGCGTCCAGCTGATCGTCGTCCCGCCCCGCCGCGGCTGGCTGGTCGATCGCACGGGCAAGCCGATCGCGATCAACAGGTCCGACTTCCGCGTCGACATCATCCCCGAACAGGTCGAGGATCCGACGCGGACGCTTAAGATTCTCAGCCAGGTCCTCGCGCTCCAACCCGACGAGGTGGACCGCATTATCCGCGACCTGAAAGCGGCGAAGGGCTACCAGCCGGTGCAGGTGGCGGAGAATGTGCCGTACGACCGCTATGCCGCTGTCACGGTGCGGCTCCCCGAGCTCCCCGGCGTCCAGCCCATGCGCGGCTTTTCGCGATTTTACCCGGCGGGCGCCGCGGTCGGCCATCTGGTCGGCTATGTCGGGGCCGCAAATGCGAAGGAATTCGAGGCCGAGGATCGCAATCCCCTGCTGGTGACCCCGGGCTACAAGATCGGCAAGGAAGGACTTGAGAAGACCCTCGAACAACGGCTGCGTGGCCTGCCGGGCGGCCAGCGCGTGGAATTGACGGCGCGGGCAAACTGGTCCGGGAACTGGAGCCCAAGCCCGACCGCTCCGGCGAGACGGTCCAACTGGCGATCAACGCCGGACTTCAGGAATATGCCGCCCGCAGACTGGGGGAAGAATCGGGCAGCTGCGTCATCCTCGACTGCCTGACCGGCGACATCCTCTGCAATGCGTCAATGCCGGCCTACGATCCGAACAGCTTCTCGGACGGGATTGGCCGAAGCGAATGGGCCATTTTGTCCGAAGACGAGCGGCGCCCACTGGTCAATAAGACGCTCAACGCGCTTTACCCCCTGGTTCGACCATCAAGCCGATGGGGGCGCTCGCCATCCAGGCTGCCGGCATCGATCCCGATGAGACGATATTCTGCCCGGGCGGCTATCGGCTCGGCAATCGCTTCTTCCGCTGCCTGGGACGGCACGGCACGGTCAACATGCGGCGGGCGATCGCCAAAAGCTGCAACACCTACTTCTACGCGATGGGACATCGCATCGGCTACGACGCCATCGCGCCGATGGCGCGGCGGCTCGGCCTCGGCCAGAAGTTCGACCTTCCGGTCGTCAGCCAGAGCTACGGCACCGTTCCCGACAGCGCGTGGAAAGCGCGGCGCTACAAGGAGAACAAGCGCCTGATCGAGCGCCCGGACTGGACCGCATCGGACACGCTCAACGCATCGATCGGACAGGGATACCTGATCCTGAATCCCCTCCAGCTCGCTGTCATGGCAGCACGCATCGCTTCGGGCCGCGACGTTCAGCCGCATTTGCTCGGCGTTCACAAGAAGGCTGCACCGATGCTCGGCATCCCGCAGGAACATCTTGACGCGGTGCGCGGCGGAATGTGGGAAGTCGTCAACGGCGACGGCACCGCCGGAGCAAGCCGGATCACCCTGCCCGGTATCGAGCTCTGTGGCAAAACCGGCACGGCGCAGGTGCGGAAAATCGTCGGGTCGCAGCGGGGCCAGTCGGGCGACTGGAAATATCGCGATCACGGCCTGTTCGTGTTCTTCGCGCCCTACTCCGCGCCGCGCTACGCCGGTGCGGTCGTCATCGAACATGGACTTGGCGGCGCGAAGGCTGCCGCCCCGGTGGCCAAGGACGTGCTGACCTACCTGTTCGCGCCGGACCAGGCGATGGCGCGCTTGTCCGAGCTGGAAGCCGGCTGGGGCGGAACGCTCGCCGAACGGATGGCGCGCCGTGCAGCGCTCGTTACTGCCGCCGCCGCGAAAAACGTATGATCAGCTCCGCCATCATCCCCCAGCCGCTGGCCCGCCTTCCCTGGAAGCTGATCTTCCTCGTGTTCGGAATTTGCCTCGTCGGACTCACTACGCTGTACTCGGCAGCCGGCGGTTCGGCCTCGCCTTGGGCACTTCGCCAGGGCGTGACGATCGTCTTCTTTTTCTGCGTCGCGCTCGCCGTCTCGTGGATTCCCGAGAACACGATCAAGCAGCTCACTTTCCCCGCCTACGCCGCGATCCTGATTCTGCTGATCATTGTCGAGGCGGTCGGGTTTGTCGGCAAGGGGGCACAGCGCTGGGTCGACCTTGGCTTCATTCGGCTGCAGCCATCCGAGTTCATGAAGCCGGCGATTGTCCTGACCCTCGCACGATTTTACGACCTGCTTCCCGCGGGTGACGTCCGGAGATGGCGCGGCCTGTGGCCCGCTGCCCTGTTGGTGCTGGTTCCATGGGCTCTCATCCTCGTCCAGCCCGATCTGGGAACGGCAACAATGGTGCTACTGTCCGGCGTGACCGTCATGTTCCTGGCCGGTTTGCCGATGTGGTATTTCATGTCGGCCGCCGGCGCCGTCGCGGTCGCGATGCCGATCCTTTATTCGATGATGCACGATTATCAGCGCAAGCGGGTGCTCATCTTCCTCGACCCGGAAAGCGACCCGCTCGGATCGGGCTATCACCTCGCGCAATCCAAGATCGCGATTGGATCGGGCGGGATTGCCGGCAAGGGGTACCTCAACGGCAGCCAAAGCCACCTCGACTACCTGCCCGAAGGTCATACCGATTTTGTCTTCGCGGCGATGGTCGAAGAATGGGGCCTGATCGGCGGAACAGTCCTGATCCTCGCCTTTTTGATGGTCGTTCGCTGGGGAATGCAGGTTTCAAAGCGCTCGCCAACCCGCTTCGGCCAATTGACCGCCGCCGGCCTGTCGACGACGATCTTCTTCTATTTTTCGGTCAATCTGTTGATGGTCATGGGCCTGGCGCCGGTCGTCGGCATTCCCCTCCCCCTCGTGAGTTACGGCGGTTCGGCGGTGATGACCGTGATGCTGTGCCTCGGCGTGCTGATGGGCCTCGAGCGGCAGCAACGGACGAAGTCGCGGCTGAGTTGACGATTGAATGAATCAGGCGTTGCGCCCCTCGCCAATCGCTGTTAGAGGCCCGCCCGCGCCACCGCTCTTGCGGCCCGCGCACTGCCTGACAGGCATGGACGCATAGCTCAGTTGGTAGAGCAGC
The DNA here is from genome assembly GCF_014396585.1 of Sphingomonas rhizophila. GTDB lineage: Bacteria > Pseudomonadota > Alphaproteobacteria > Sphingomonadales > Sphingomonadaceae > Sphingomicrobium > Sphingomicrobium rhizophilum. The sequence continues at coordinate 828,475 of NZ_CP060717.1, read as the reverse complement.
TGACTCTTAATCAGCGGGTCCTAGGTTCGAGCCCTAGTGCGTCCACCATCCTCCTCCCCGTGAAGATCGTGAGTTTCTCACCGGCGCTCTGCCATTGCGCCGATGGGCGGATGGGTGTTCATTACGCCCGTGAACCGCACCACGAACGAGCAGCGGCCCGAAGGGTCGCTCAGTAAAGGGCCGTTGGTCGACCCGCCGCAGTCGCGAAGCAGCCGTCCGGCGCAAATCGCTCAGAACCCGGATATCCGATTCCTTGGTCGGCTGCTGGGCGACGTCATCCGCGATTACGGCGGTGAACCCCTTTACCGGCGCATCGAATATATTCGCTCTGCGTCCGTCGACCGTCATCGTGGCGTCGTCGACCCGCGGGCGACCGATCCGGGCCTTGGCGCCCTGACGCTGGATGAGACGCTCGCCTTCACGCGAGGCTTCATGCTGTTCTCGATGCTCGCGAACCTTGCCGAGGACCGTCAGGCGAGTGCGGCCGAACCCGGCGCGACGATGGAAGAGGCCCTGCGGTCGCTGGAGAAGGATGGGGTCGGGAAAAGAGCAGTCGCCGATCTGGCGCAGCGCGCGTTGATCGCGCCCGTGCTCACGGCGCATCCGACCGAGGTGCGGCGCAAGAGCATGATCGACCATCGCAACCGGATCGCCGACCTGATGGCTCTTCGCGATGCGGGCGTTCGGGAAACCGAGGATGGGGAAGAAATCGAACCCGCCATTCGGCGTCAAATTGCGCTGCTCTGGGAAACGCGACCGCTTCGCCGCGAGCGACTCTACGTCGCCGACGAAGTGGAAACGGCCCTGTCCTATCTGCGCGATAGTTTCCTTCCGGTCCTGCCGACGCTCTACGCGCGATGGGAGCGGCTGCTTGGCGAGCGGATCGCAAGTTTCCTTCGCCCCGGTAGCTGGATTGGCGGCGACCGCGACGGCAATCCCTTCGTCAACGCGGAATCCCTGAAATTTGCGCTTCGCGGCGCGGCCGAGGCCGTGCTGTCGCATTACCTTGACGAAGTTCACCAGCTTGGCGCCGAACTCTCCATCTCCAGCGAGTTGGCCCGGGTAACGCCCGAACTGGCCGACCTTGCGAAACGATCTGGCGACACGGGCTCTTCGCGCTTTGACGAACCGTACCGGCAGGCGTTGCGCGGCATTTACGGTCGGCTGGCGGCAACGTTTGCGGCGCTCGTCGGCAAGCCGCCGCAGCGCCCGACCCCATTGGCCGGCGAACGTTATGCGGGTCCCGCCGATTTCCGGGCGGATCTGGAAATCCTCGCGCAATCGCTCGACCAGACCGGCAAGGGCGAGCTCAGCGCCGGTTCCCTCGACAGGCTGATCCGCGCGATCGAAACCTTCGGTTTCCACCTCGCGACGCTCGACCTTCGCCAGAACGCCGACGTCCACGAACGCGTCGTGGCGAACTTGCTCAAGACCGCGGGGGTCCACGACGACTATCTGTCGCTGGACGACGTTTCCCGCGCCGCCCTGCTTCGCCGTGAGTTGGCCGGTGACCGGCTGCTTTCGACTCCCCACGGAGATTATAACGAGGAAACGGCGAGCGAACTCGCCATCGTCCGCGCAGCGGCGGAAGCGCTGGCGACCTTCGGGCCGGGCTGCATCACCACCTATATCATTTCAAAGGCGGCCAGCGTCTCCGACCTGCTCGAAGTCTACGTCATTCTCCGCGAAGCGGGCCTGTGGCGCGCGGGCAGTCCGCCGCAATGCCCGATCATGGTCGTGCCGCTGTTCGAAACGATTTCGGATCTGGACCGCGCCGCGGGCATCATGTCGGAATGGTTCAGCCTGTCGGACCTTGCCCCGCTGTCGATCGCGCGCGGGTTTCAGGAAGTGATGGTCGGATATTCCGACAGCAACAAGGACGGCGGCTATCTCGCGTCGGTCTGGGGATTGCATCGCACCAGCCAGGAATTGGAGCAGGTGTTCGCCAGGGCCGGAACGACGCTCCAGATTTTCCACGGTCGAGGCGGCGCCGTCGGCCGCGGCGGCGGGTCGGCGTTCGCCGCCATTCGCGCCCAGCCGGCGGGAACGGTCCAAGGGCGAATCCGCATCACGGAACAGGGCGAGGTCATCGCCGCAAAATATGGCACGCGTCAGAGCACGGCCAGCAACCTCGAGGCGATGGCCGCCGCGACGTTCCTGGCCAGCCTGAAGCCGCGCTCCCTCACCAACCGGCCACGTTTCTCGGAGGCCGCGTCGGACCTCGCCGATCGCGCCTTTCACGCCTACCGGGCACTGGTTTACGACACGAAGGGCTTCAACCACTTCTTCCGCCAAATGACCCCGATCGCGGAAATCGCCGACCTCAAGATCGGGTCCAGGCCGGCAAGCCGGACCAAGTCGGACCGGATCGAGGATTTGCGCGCGATCCCGTGGGTCTTCAGCTGGTCGCAGGCCCGGGTGATGCTGCCCGGCTGGTTCGGGGTCGGAAGCGCGCTGTCCGGCTTCGACGACCTGCCGCTCTTGCGGGAGATGTATCGCGAATGGCCGTTCTTCCGGGTGACGCTGTCTAACCTGGAAATGGTGCTGGCGAAGTCGGACATGGGGATTGCCCAGCTATATTCGCGCCTTGTCCACGATCATTCGGCAGCCGATCGGCTGTTCGGCGAGATCCGGTCGGAATGGGAACGGACCCGCGACTGCCTGCTGGCGGTCACCGAGCAATCACGGCTGCTGGAACGCAATGCCTCGCTCGACAGCTCGATCCGGCTGCGCCTGCCCTACATCGAGCCGCTCAACCATTTGCAGATCGAATTACTGAAGCGGCATCGGAGCGGCGAAACCGATCATCGCGTCCGCGACGGGATCCAGCTGTCCATCAACGCCATCGCAACCGCGCTCCGCAATTCCGGATAAGCCACGGGCTTCGGTCCACAGCATCCCGAGCCAATCGTCGAGTTCCGGCGGATCGAAGGGGTCGAGGCCTGATCCGGGGAAGAGGCAGAATTCACCGAACAGCGGCTGGCCGGCGATCTCGTAGAAATCGACCCGGAGCATGTCATGGCCGCTCGACAATCGCTCCGCAGCGTCGATCATCGCCTCGAGGCTGGCGGGGCGCACGACTGACGTCGTCCGGCGCGACAGCGGCCGCCAGTCCAGGTCCATCTGCGCCCAGCGGTGATTGCCGCCGCGCCCCTCGTGGACCTGAACGATCACCGCGCGTCCTCCCAGGACGTAAATTTTGAAGTCGACGGGCAACCCGCCGCCTTCCCCGAGCATCGGTTCGACGATCAAAAGCCGCCGCGCGGCGCCATAATGCCATTCATCGAGCCACGCCCCGTAGCTGACGCGCATCCAATCCCGGGATCGCCGCCGGGCTCGTTGCCAGTCGGCATCGCTTCGGACAACGACATGATGGCCGCACCCATGATTGGCCTTGACCATCAGGGGATACGGCCCTGGCGGCACCGACGGCAATTCCTTCCCGCTCCACAGTGTCGGGACGACCATCGCGGGTCCCAAAGCTGATGAAGCGATCAACTTCGACTTCAGCTTGTCGGTCAGGCGGGCGAGGCCGTCCCGCCGGTCGTGGAGCTTTCTCCACTGGACCCACTCAGTGAACAACCGAGGCCCGCTGAGGGATGGCCAGCGCCGATGCCGCCAGAAATAGGTGAGCGCGACCCGCGCCGACCTGATCGCAAGGGGCAATCCGGTTCGGGCCTGCGCCGGCACCGTTAGCGCCGGCGAAACCGACGTCATTCCACCATCCAGTGGATCGGCTTGAATGAACCGTTGTTCGATTGCAGCGCGGAGCAGGCGGTCAGGCCGATGATTAGGTCCATTTCGGCGCGGAGCACCAGACGATCACCCGCTTTGCTTAGCGGCGGCTCGACCTTGAGTTCGCCGGTTGTCCCGTCGATCGGCACATTCATGAAGACGTTGAAGGCGATCGGGATCATGTCCGGTGTCACGCCATGCGGCGCTAGCGCCTCGGCAAGATTGCCGAAACAGCCGCGATGCGGATCGGTATCGCCGTAGATGATGCGGAAGGTATCTTTCGAGCAGGGAGTCAGCAGGAAATCATGGCGACCCACGTCGTCTTCCACGATCGTCAGCATGACATTGGACCGGTTGGAATAGAGCGGGTCTCCGGTCGTAAGATAAATGCGGCTGGCGTAATCCAGCGTGCGCCCCGACGAAATGACCTCGCCGATGTCGTCACGATTGAAGGCGAGAAGATCGGCGACCTGTTCACCGCGCGGATCGATCACGGTGAGCGTCTGGCCCTTGTCGATGGTGAAGGCGACCCCCGAGCGGGGCGCGATTTCATGCGGCACGGCTGGTCGACTTTCGGCTGAACGGGCATTGCCAGTCGGCGCCTACTGCCCGGCCACTATACTGCCGTGCGGCCGAAACGCTGCCGTGCTGGGCCAGCATCGGGTTCGCTGTCCCCGCCATGGCGACGTCGCGGGCGATGATCGCCTCCCGCAGCGCCTGGTAGCGCCCCTCCTCCCGCAACCGCTCGAACTGGTCGTGGAGATTAAACACGAGCGCAGGCATCGCAAAACGGCGCGCAGGGCGGCTCGACCGTGGGTGGAGGCCGACGATGAAAAATCCCTCACCTCCGAAACTGACGGCGAAATGCGGATCATCGGGATCGTGCGAGACCCGCGGGTCCGGCAGCTGGCCAAGCCAGTCGTCTTTGTCGGAAAGCGATTGCAGCCGTTCCCAAAGTCCGGCCTCAAAGCTGGCCTCATCCTTCGGCGCGCCGTTCTGGAACAGCACGACGAGCGAGCGGAAAGGTTCCGGATCTGCGCGATAGTCGCGGGCGATTTCGAGCAGCGTCGGGAGAATCCTGAGATCATCCCACGCCGACCGAAAATCGCGCGCAACGACGAAGTGCATGCCACCGCGGTTGAGCGCCGCCTTGGCGCCGACACAGGGGAAATCTTTAGCCGAGATAAATTTAACGAAGTTATCGGCGAGCGGATGGTCTTTGTCGTCTGCAACTGTGAGCATCGGGTTTGAACGTGACCACCTTCGGATAGTTTCCTCCCGCATACGAATGATTAAGCATTCGTGCGTATCGCGGGGGGATGACCGGCTTGTATCGTTCGATCGCGCGTCGCGGCGCGCTTGGCCTCGCGGCGATCGCTGCCGTTACGGTTGCCGTCGTTCCCTCCGTCACCGTCTCCGCCGCGACCATCTCGCGCACCGAAACTCCGCCGTCGTACATGATGAACGCCGCGTTTGTTCAGGACACGCTGGCGCTGCACAACAGTGAGCGCGCCCGGATGGGAGTCGCGCCGCTGGCGTGGGACCCAGAACTGGCGCGAGCCGCCGCCGCCTACGCCGACGAACTGGCGCGAAAGAACGACTTCCGTCATTCGCCCATGAGCGCCCGCCCGAACCAGGGCGAAAACCTGTGGATGGGCACTCGCGGCGCCTACAGCACGCAGGAAAAGTATGACGGCTGGCTGAGCGAGAAGTCGCTATACCGCGCCGGTGTCTTTCCCAACGTCAGCCGCAACGGCAATTGGGCGGCCGTCGGCCATTACACCCAGATGGTGTGGAGCGGTTCGCAGCGCGTCGGCTGCGCGATCCGCTCGTCGGGATCGTCAGACGTCCTCGTCTGCCGCTATTTCCCTGCGGGCAACGTCATGGGCCGCGCGGCGGTCTGACCCTTTAGAACCCGCCGCGGCGGAAATGCTGGATGTACCACGGCAGCGCGATGCGCATGCCGCTTTCCAGCGTATGCGTGGGCCGATAGCCCATCAATCGACCGGCCTTTGAAATGTCGGCGAGGCTGTGGCGAACGTCGCCCGGCCGGAAGTCGCGGTACACCGGGTCCTTCTTGTAGCTGATCTGGTGCTGCTCCAGTTCCGAGCGGATGAGCTTGAATAGGTCGTTGAGCGTCGAGCGATCGCCGACCGCGACATTGTAAACCTCGTTCTGCGCAACTTCCGGCGCCAGAGCGGCGCGGACATTGGCCTGCACTGCGTTGGCAACGAAACAGAAATCGCGGCTGGTCTCTCCATCGCCATTCACGATGACGTCCTGATCGGTCAGCATCGCCCGGGCCCAGGCCGGGATCACCGCGGCGTAGGCGCCATCCGGGTCCTGGCGCGGTCCGAACACGTTGAAATAGCGAAGGCCGGCGGCCTTGAAGCCGTAGCTTCGGGCATAGACGCCGGCATAGATCTCGTTGATCAGCTTGGTTGCGGCATAAGGCGAAAGCGCGTTGCCGATGCGGTCCTCGCGCTTGGGAAGATTCGGCTCGTCACCATAGGTCGAGCTCGACGCCGCATAGACGAACCGCGACACATTTGCCTGCCGGGCCGCTTCCAGCATGTTGATGAAGCCGTTGACGTTGGCGTCATGCGAGGACAGCGGATCGGCCAGCGAGCGAGGCACCGACCCCAGCGCCGCCTGGTGCAGGATGAAGTCGACGCCCTTGACCGCTTCCATGCAATCGTCGCGGTTGCGGATGTCCGCCTCGGCGAAATGGAAGCTGTCGCGCTGCGCGTCGGTCAGTCCGGCGAGCAGTTCATCAAGATTGCGCTGGTGCCCCGTCGCGAAATTGTCGAACGCGACCACTTCCTGGTCGGCGCGAAGCAGTGCTTCGGCAATGTTCGAGCCAATGAAGCCGGCGGCGCCCGTCACCAGCCAGCGGCGGCGTTCGGAACGGACCTGGGCTTCGAAATCGTCGTCGAAAAACTTCATGGGGCTGGGCGATCCTGTTCGAATGTCAGGATCCTATGGCGAGCAGGCCTTACGGACGCAACGGCTTGTTTATCCGCTGCCCCTTGCTTTGCCACGGCTTGCCCATAGACCTGTTGCGGATTGAAACGCGATCCTTGACGCAGGAGAGTCCATGCCCCTCCCCGCCGCCCTGTCCCACCTTCGGCTTCCCGTCATCGGCGCGCCGCTGTTCATTGTCTCCAATCCGGCTCTCGTCATCGCCCAGTGCAAGGCCGGTATCGTCGGTAGCTTTCCGTCGCTCAACGCGCGGCCGCAAAGCCAGCTCGACGAGTGGATTCACCAGATCACCGAGGAGCTGGCGGTCCACGATCGCGACCATCCCGAGGCGCCCTCCGCGCCATTCGCGGTCAATCAGATCGTCCATCGATCCAACGACCGGTTCGAGCAGGACGTCGAGACCTGCGCCAAGTGGAAAGTGCCGATCGTCATCACCTCGCTGGGCGCTCGCGAGGAACTCAACCACGCGGTCCATGCTTGGGGCGGGATCACGCTGCACGACATCATCGACGACCGCTTCGCGCGGAAAGCGATCGAAAAGGGTGCCGATGGCCTCATCGCGGTCGCGGCCGGCGCAGGCGGCCACGCCGGACGCTGGTCGCCGTTCGCTCTGGTTCAGGAAATCCGCCAGTGGTTCGACGGCCCGCTGGCACTGTCGGGTTCGATTGCCACGGGCGGCGCAATCCTGGCCGCGCAGGCAATGGGCGCCGATTTCGCCTACATCGGATCGCCTTTCATCGCGACCGACGAAGCACGGGCCGACCAGGCCTACAAGGAAGGAATCGTCGCCGGCCGCGCCGCCGACATCGTCTACTCCAACCTGTTCACCGGCATTCACGGCAATTACCTCCGCGCCTCGATCGTCGCGGCGGGGATGGACCCGGACAACCTTCCCGAAGCCGGGCCGGAAGCGATGAACTTCCAGTCGGCGACGGGCGCCAAGGCATGGCGCGACATCTGGGGATCGGGCCAGGGTATCGGGTCGGTCGACAAGGTGCAGCCCGCTGGCGAACTGGTCGCTCGCCTGGCCAGTGAATATGCGGCGGCGCGCCAGCGGCTAGGCCAACTCGGCTAGTTTTCCGCGCCACTCTTCCGGAATGGCAACGGGACGACGATCGCGCCGGCCAACATAGACGTGCGTGAAATGTCCCTCCGCGGCAGCGCCTTTGCTATCGGGCGGGAAAATGCCGATATGATACGTCACGCTCGACGAACCGATGCGGTCGACCCTGATACCGACCTCCGCCTCGCCCGGGTAGGTCAGCGACGCGAAGTAGCGGCACCCCGTTTCGACCACTAACCCGATCGGGTCGCCGTTCTCGATATCGAGCAGGCCGGTATCGATCAGCCACTGGTTCACCGCGCTGTCGAACCATTGGTAGTGAATGGCGTTGTTGACGTGCCCGTAGGCATCGTTGTCGCCCCAGCGAAAACCGACCCGATGCCACCAGCGATAGACCTCGCGCTCGCGCGGTGCTGCGCGGGTCAAAGCGCTGCCTCGTATAGTCTCCGAGCGTCGTCGCGATCGATCGGGCACGGATTATTCACCAGCAGGCGAGTCTGCTTCATCGCCTCGTCGGCGAGATGGTCAAGATCACCCCTGCCAATGCCATGGTCCGTGAGGCGTAGGGGCAGGCCGGACTTGAGCGCCAACTGCTCGAGCCCGTCGATCAACGCCCTGACTTTCGACTGGCTACCGTCAGCTTCGCAATGCGGCGCGACGATCGGCGCGAGTTCCGCATAAAGCTCGCGCGCCGCTTCGGCGTTATGCTCCAGCACAGGCCGGAGCATCAGTGCATTGGAAAGACCGTGCGGGAGATGGAACAGCCCTCCGAGTGGATAGGCCAACGCGTGCACGCCCGCCACGGGCGCATTGCTGAAGGCGACCCCCGCGAGGTGCGCGCCGAGCAACATTGCCGACCGCGCGGCCAAATCGTCGGGATGCTTGCAGGCGCGAAGAAGGTTCGCGCTCAACAGGCGAAGCGCCTCCTTGGCTAGGGCGTCGGAGAGCGGATTCTTCAGCCGAGCCGAGGTGAACGCCTCGATCGCATGCACCATCGCGTCGATTCCGGTCGCTGCCGTGACATGGCGCGGCAGACCCTCGGTCAACGTCGGATCGAGGATGGCGACATCGGCGGTCAGCGCGCGCGCGTTGACGCCCATCTTGGTCCCGCCTTCCAGCGTGATGATCGAAATCGGGGTCGCTTCGGATCCGGTCCCCGCCGTGGTGGGCACAAGCACCAACGGCAAGCGCCGGCCGGTCGCATTCTCGACACCCCAGATCGCGTCGAGTTCGTCGCCCGATCCGAGCAGATATGCGGCAAGCTTGGCAACATCCATAGGGCTGCCCCCACCGAAGCCAACCACCGAGGCAACGCCGGCCTCTCGGCCCATCTGAACCGCCGCCAGCAACGTGGCGCGCGACGGGTCTGCTTCCACCGCGTCGAAAACGACGACATCGCGTTTTGTCCGCAGCGCCTCGATCCACGGCTGGACCAGTCCGAGCGAAACGATTTGCGCATCGGTGACCAGCAGGACCGGACCGTTGGGAAGCAAGTCCGGAAGCGCCGTCGCACCTTCTGGCGTCGAGAAAACGCGAGGACCGTAGGAGAAATTGAAGGGCCGCATGGCGGCGACCCTTACCGCGTCAGCGGTCCCGGTTCCAGATAAGGTCACGCTCCAGCCGACCCATCAGCGCCCTCGCGGGACTTGGTGCCGGCTGGTCATCCATCTGGCCCTCGTCGAGGCGTTTGATTCGCGCATAGAGATCGGCGCTCGACAAGACGAGCCGCTGCGCCGCTTCCGGCAACTGGTCGACCACCGCCGGGTCGCTATCGTTCGCGTGGCCGAGACGCCGTTCCGGGCGCCGCCCGTCCGGCGACTTGATCTCGCCGGTCTCGACCGCGCGCTGCGTCAACAGCCAAGCGACGATGTGCATGATGCGCGTGGTGACCTTCAGTGATTCGCAGGCGAACCCGACGCGAACGAACGGCTCGAGTTGCTGACGCTCGTCGCGTCCCGCCTCGTCGAAATAACCCCGCGCTTCGTCCGCCAGCAGCATCGCCTCGGTATAAAGCGAGTCGATAAGGCGCGGTGTGATGCGCGCATTGGCGTTAGTCGAGTCGTCCATTCCGCACCGGTTTTGCCATGTGATCATGAAGGAAGAAACGCCCGATGCGGTCAGCGGTTCGTTGACGACGCTGTCCATGTCCCGTCAAGGGACGACAATCAGGCGATGATGTCTGGCACGATACGGTCGGACAGCGCCTCGATCTCGTCCCGCAATCGCAACTTCCGCTTCTTGAGCCGCGCCAGTTCGATCTGGTCGGCGGCCCCGTCGAGCCGAAGCGCCTCAATCTCCTCGTCCAATCGCCGATGATCGGCGCGAAGCAAGGCGAGGATGGCGGCGGGATCGTCGTCGTTCATCGGCTCGTCCTAGCCTGCGAACCTGCCGCCGTCACCCGCGTGGCGGTCAACGACGGTCCGCTCCAGCGCGGCGTCGAGCCGATTCGATTGGGTAGCGACACGGCCGCCGATTCGTGATTTATTGTGACCGTCACGTGTCAGCCAACGAAAGGAAATTGACCGATGGACAAGGCCCATGTCGAGGCAATCGCATCCAAACATGCTGCGCTTCATGCGCAAGTCGACGCCGAAGAGCATCGCCCCCACCCGGATATGGACCTGCTGGCACGATTAAAAAAAGAGAAGCTTCGACTGAAGGATGCCTTGGTCGGGCATTAAGCGACCAACGAAAAGGGCCGGCGCGACGAACGCGATCCGGCCCTTTCCCATTCAAAAGCGTCAAAGCTCAATCGTCGCGCGAAACGCGCTCGGTCCGCTCATGCTTTTCCTGTGCCTCGAGAGTCATCGTCGCAATCGGACGGGCCTCTAGACGCGCCAGCGAAATCGGATCGCCGGTCACTTCGCAATAGCCGTACTCGCCCTCGTACAGGCGACGAATGGCGGCATCGATCTTGGAGATCAGCTTGCGCTGGCGATCACGGGTCCGAAGCTCGATTGACCAGTCCGTTTCGCTTGACGCGCGGTCGGCGATATCGCTTTCACGAAGCGAATCGATCTGGAGCTGGGCCATGGTCGCCCGGCTTTCCTCGATGATCGAATCTTTCCAGGCGCGGAGTTTCGCGAGGAAGTATGCGCGCTGAACAGCACACATAAATTCTTCGCTTTCCGAGGGCCGATAGTCATCGGCAAGGATAATGGCGTCGAAATTATTCGAACCATCACCGTATAGGTCAACAAGTGCAGTTGCCATCTTCACCCTCCCGAACGCGCGCCTGCCGCTTCCGCGACCGGGCCCACCGGTGCGGCCGGAGGCAAATATACTGGCTTTTTCTCGACACTTAGCGAGAGAGCCAGCATCCCCGACCGCGCTCATAATTAAAGCACTAAGGCTTAACAAGAACTGACCGGAGGCTGTGTGACGAAAAGCTGTGGATTGTTGCCCGAAAGGCGCAACAACTTGCGGCACCCCTTTTGCTCCGCCATGGCGACCTGATGCGCATCCTGGTAACGAACGACGACGGCATCCACGCCCCTGGGCTCAAGCTTCTGCGTGAAATCGCACTGCGGTTGGCGGACGAAGTCTGGGTCGTCGCCCCGACCGACGAACAGTCGGGTGCCGGCCATTCGCTCAGCCTGTCGCACCCGCTCCGCCTCCGCCAATGGGAAGATCGCCGCTATTCGGTGAACGGGACGCCCACCGACGCGGTGATGATGGCCCTTGGCTACCTGATGAAGGATTCCCCGCCCGACCTGATCCTGTCCGGCGTCAACCGCGGTGCCAACCTTGGCGAGGACATGACCTATTCGGGCACCGTATCGGCGGCGATCGAAGGGTCGCTGGCCGGCGTCCCGTCGATCGCGCTTAGCCAGGTATATGCGCGGCAGGGCATGGGGGAATCCGTGCCCTTCGCTGCTGCCGATGCCTGGGCGGAGCGGGTGCTCGCGCCGCTGATCGCGGAGCCGATGGAACGCGGGACGCTCGTCAATGTGAACTTCCCTGCCCTCGCGCCGAAGGATGTGCGCGGCATCCGCGTCTGCCGGCAGGGATTTCGCGATCATGGCCGTCTGAATATAGAGCGGCGAACGGATCCGCGCGGATTTCCCTATTTCTGGTTCGGGCTGGACACGACGGTGACGACCCCGGGCCACATCACGGACCTCGAGACGGTCGCCGACGGCTTCATTTCGGTCACCCCGCTTCACCTCGACCTGACCCATGATCCGTCAATCGCCGGATTGGCAGATCGCTTTGCCGCGTTAGATTGACGCAGTCGGCCCTTGCAGCCGTTCGGAGTGGCGCGTGAAGATTTGGCTGATCTGGTTCTCCTATCTGCTCCGCGGCCTTCTCGGCAGGCGGCGATTCATCCCGCTGACGCCACCGAATGTGCGCCGACAGCGGCTATATGACCGTGTCGGGAAGAAGTGGGTTCGCTTCATGATCCGCGATCATGACGACTGGATCCAGGTCGAGCATATCTTCCTGAACGACGAATTCGATCTGACGCCCACCGCGCGGACCAAGGAAGTCGAGCGGCGCTATCGCGAGCTCCTGGCGGCGGGAAAGACTCCGTTGATCGTCGATCTGGGCGCCAACATCGGGCTGGCATCGGCTTACTTTCACCAAGCCTATCCCGAAGCCCGGATCCTTTCGGTCGAGCCGGACTCGGGGAATTGCGCCATCGCCCGCCAGAACCTTCCGGCGGCCGCGACACTGATCGAGGCCGCCGTTGCCAGCCATGCCGGCTCGGGCGACCTCATCGACACCGGTCGCAACTGCGGTTTCCAGGTTGTCGAGGCCGATGGCGGCGCCGTCCGCTTCGTCACCGTGGCCGACATTATCGCGCAGGCCGACACAGCTGAGCCCTTCCTGATCAAGATCGACATCGAGGGGTTCGAGGAAGACCTGTTCACTGGCGACACGGGTTGGATCGACAGTTTCCCGATCCTGTTGATCGAACTCCACGACTGGATGCTTCCGGGTCGCCAGGTGACCCGCAATTTCCTCACCGAGATCGCACGGCGCCAGCGCGACTTCATGCATTTCGACGGCTATGCCGTCAGCATGGCCAGCCCGCTGTAAGGCTGGCGGCGATGCCGTTCCTGTCGATCCTGACGCCGACGTGGAATCGCGGCGACTATCTCGAGCGGGTATGGCGCAGTCTTGCCAGCCAGACATCGCGCGACTTCGAATGGATCATCGGTGACGACGGGTCGACCGACGAAACACCGGCCATCGTCGCCAACCTCGCGAAAGCTTCCGATTTCCCGATCCTTTACATCCGCGCCGACCGCCATGTCGGTAAGGCGCGGATCGACAATGAAGCGATCCGTCGGGCACGTGGAGAGATCACTGCCTGGTGCGATTCCGACGATCAGATGGAGCCTGATGCCGTTCGCCGCCTAACGGAGATCTGGCGCTCCATTCCCGAACACGAACGAGCCGACTTCGTTGGGATTACCGCACTCGTAGCAACCAGCGAGGGCGTGGTCGCCGACCCGTTCGACGGCAGTGGCGTTCGCGACGTGAGTTGGAACGACCTCGCCGAAATTCACCGTGTTGTAGGTGACATGTTTTTCGCCGCCCGAACGACGACCCTTCGCGCCCACCCTTTCCCGAGATCGATCTCGTCATTCCGGAAAGCGTGGTGTGGTCGCAGATCGGTGACGCGCCGGCGCGTTACACCCCGGAGATATTGCGGCGGGTCGAATACCGGTCGCCCAACGCGATCTCTTTCAGCAACACGATGAGTTACAACCGGGGACGGGCGCGATCACTGGCAATCAGCCGGCAAATGACCACCCGCTATCCGCGTCCGGCATCGCTCCGCTGTCGCGACCTTATCACCTACTTGCGCTGGAGCATTCACGGCGACGTGCCGCTTCGCGAGGCTCGGACGTTGTGGGGAACGCTAGACAGCACCGCCAGTTTCTGCGCGGCGCTGCCACTGGCCGTGGCGTTGGCGGTGTTCGATCATCTGCGGGCAAAGTCGTAAAAACCCATCGCGAGTTTCTTGCAAACCGCGACGCCACCGTCACGTCGACTTGGCTCAGGGGCAGCCCCTAAAGCCGGGCCATTTCCAGAAATTGGCCGGCGATTACGGCGGGATCGAACGCCTCCGCCCGCTTCCGCTGATGGTCCGGTGCGAATGTGCGTGACAGCGCCTCGTTGATGGCAGCCGCCAGCGCCTCAGGATTACGTTTGGCGCACACGAGCCCGTGCTCGGGCATCCGAATGATGTCGCGAACGCCTGTTCCGCAATCGGTGGCGACAACGCCGATCCCGGCATGCATCGCCTCGACCAGAACGCTGGGAAGCCCTTCGCGGTCGGATGTCAGCACCAGCAGGTCGGCCTCGGCAAGGACAGCGTATGCGTTGGGTACGAAGCCGAGGAATTGAACGCGAGCGTCAAGCCCTAGCGCGTTCGCTGAACGTTCGAGGTCGGCCCGCAAGCGCCCTTCCCCGGCCATGACCAAATCGAGATCCGGCAGCATCGCTAGGGTCTCGATCATCAAGCCCGGGTTCTTGGGTTCGTCCAGCCGCCCGATCCACGCGATCCGCTTCCTGCGGGTCTTCGCCGAACGTCGCGGCAGGTTTCGGGGTGCGGGGATGGGATTGTGAATGACGACCAGACGATCCTCGAGACCGGTGGTCAGCGAGAGGACATCGTCGCGCACGCCTCGCGAAACGCAGACGATACCCGTCGCCAATCGATAGAGGAGAGTCGACGACACGCCGTAGAGCAGGCTCGGGCTCTGCTTGCTTAGGCTCGGCGGCGAATGTTCCCACAGCAGCAGCCGGGTTGATGGATGGGCCACTCTCGCAAGGCAGGCGCACAGGTTGAGCTTCCAGAAACTGGAGACCAGCAAGTCCGGACTGGCGTCCCTCAAATAATTCGCCAGTCTCAGCGGAAGCTTCCGAGTGCGATTGCATTGCAGGTCGACCACTTCGAAACGATCGCGCGCTTCAGCCAGGAACTCGCCCTCCGCGCTCATCAGCAGAATGCTGACCTTGTGACCCGCGGCGACGAAGGCATCGGCCAGGGCGAGTGCAACCCGTTCCGCGCCACCGAACTTCAAGCTGGGCAGCAGCAGTGCAATGCTTCGCCTGGTGCCGCTATCTGCGGACAAGCCGGACAGCCTTCGAAACGGCGCGCTGCATGAAATGCCGACGCCAGAAATCTGCCGTCTCCAGCCAGTCGCCGGCCGTCTTCGGTCGATCACTTAGATCCAGTTCGTCGACTGATGTCAGCTTCCCGCGATAGGGCCACGAAGTGCCCCAGCGAGCCGTGCAAATTCATCGTCCCCCATCGTGCTGGGGTGAAGGCAGACCGTCCACACACCATCGTCTTTCGGGGTCAGCGACCACAACGTTTGCGGTATCCAGCGAAAGCCGTCGGCGGCGAACGGATTTCGCGCCAAGCCATCGGAGACGATTCGGATGGGTGTCGACCGCTCGATTGCCCAAAGCGTCGTCCGGTCGAACGAATGGGCCGGCGCGACCCATACCGTGGGCTCGACTCCCTCGCTCGCGAGGAGTGCCCAGCCTTTCGCGATCTTCTCCTGCTGCTCGGCAAGCGGGAGGCCGGCGAACTCCGATCCCGGATTGATCGGCAGGTACTGCGACGCCCGCGTTGGCTTCAAGATATGTCGATAGCCATGCTGGGCGATCGTCCAACCCTTGTTGCGCCATTGGCGGACCCTGTCCCAGAAGCCCGGGTCGGCATCGTCGTAATGAAGCGCCGGATCCTGGTTATCGGGGACGACCGCGACAATGGGCTTGATCCGAAGCTCGTCGAAAAGATCCTCGAGCCGCTGCCAGCCGTCCCGCTTCATCGTCGGGCACGCGTCATCGAGACGAAGCAGGTACCGCGCGCTCATCGACCAACCTCGAACAGGATAAAGTCGCGCTTTTCCCCCTCGACCCGCCTGCGCTCGATTTCCCGCGCGCCGGACGAAAGAAACGCGAAGTCATGAGAAAAGCGATAGCCATCGCTGCCCGGGTCGATGGCGTCGACCATCAGAAACCTCGTGCGGGCGATCAGCGGCATGATCCCTTCCCGCAGGTCGGCCGGCGACACGTCGTGAATCCAGTTCACCAGTACCAGGATATCCATTGCGGGTTCGCCGACCTCGGCCAGCGAACCTTGCTTGAATTCGATGCCGCCCGACCGCAGCAGCCGTGCGGCGCGCAAGGCGCCCGCATCGGTGTCGTAGCCAATGCGATGCGGTGCCTTCAGTCGCGCCAGGATCGCGCCGAGTCCGCAGCCGACTTCTACCACCACCCGCGGATCACGGCGATTGATCATCTCCGCGACCAGCAGCCGGTACGGTCTGGCACTGGTCGGATTGTGCCATTTCGGCGGAAACCCGAAGCGTTTGGCCAACATCCAAGTCACCGCCTCGTCGAACTTGATGCGGGCGAGGCGCAGCGGCCCCTGCGCGCTCAACTGGCGGCGAAAAGTGCCGAATTTCCGGGCGGCGGCGGCGATCATCGGCCGGTTCCTAGGCGACCGGCAAGGAGTGGCGCAAGCAAGGACGCCGCTCTAGGAAGGGCACGATGCGTCGCCTTCTGTTCGTCACGCCGCCGGTTGGCGACCCGCCCCTGGGCGGCCGCGCGCAGCTTTCCGACCTGCACCGGCGCGCACTTGCGTCCATTTTCGCGGAAGATTTCGAGCTGTTCGAGCTCCCCGCGAGGACCCCGCCGACGCTGACCCGTCTTCCGGCGATGCTCGGCGGGCGGATTGACGGCGCGACCACGACTGCAGAAGGCGCGCTGTTGGGCGCGTTGCCGAAGGTGACATCGGCACGGTCTATTTCAACGGATCCAATCTCGGCATCTTGGCGCGAGCCGTCAAACGCGCCGCTCCGCACGTTCGTGTCTCTACCTTCTTCCACAATGTGGAGGCTCGGTTTTTTGCCGACGCCTTCAGACAATCTCGCTCCCCGCGCGCGCTGGCCACGCTTCTCGCCGTGCGGTCGGCGGAAGCGGCTGCGGCGCGATTCAGCGACCAGCGATTGGTGCTCAGCAACCGCGAGTCAAAGGCCCTCCACGAAACGTACGGCATCGGTGGCACGGACATCGTGCCGATTTCGGTCGACGATCGCCTCGGTTCAGTGCCGCCATCCGATCAAGTCGTGAGCGCGGATGCGCCTCTCCTGTTCGTCGGCGGTGATTTCTACGCGAACAAGGCGGGCATCCGCTGGTTCGCCCGCCACGTCGCACCCGCCATCGATCGGAAGACGGTCGTCGTCGGGCACGGCATGGATGAGCTGCGCCCCGAGCTCGAGGCGGTCAGGAATGTGCAGGTTATCGGTCCGGCCGCCGCCCTTGCCCCTTATTATGTCGAGGCGCGTGCGGTGGTCGCCCCGATTTTCGGCGGCTCCGGCATGAAGACCAAGGTCGCCGAGGCGCTGATGTTCGGCAAGAAAGTCATCGGCAGCGGCGAAGCCTTTTCCGGTTACGACAACGCCGTTCCGGAAGCCGGCACGATTTGCGAAACGGCCGACGAATTTATCGCAGCCATTCGCGCCCTTCCGCCAACCGCCCCGGCGTTCGATTCCGCGCTTCGCAAGCAATTCGAGCGACATCATTCCCTTCGCCGGCTGACCGATCGGCTGGCCCATGCGATGGGGAGGCAATGACCGGGATGGCCGACGAGCAGCATATCGCCGGTCACGCGCGCCAGAAAATCCTGGTCGTCACCCCGCGATACATGATCTCTGGCGTTGCGCTTGCCCAAACGCGGTTCGCCCGTGCGCTGGCGGAGGCGGGACATGATGTGACGCTGATGATCGGCCGCATCGATCCGCATCTCCAGCCGCCGGCCATTCCCGGTATCGACATCCGCATCCTCGGCAAGCACCGCACCGCCGGCATGTTCATGCCGTTGTGCACGTACCTGCGGCGCGAACGACCCGATGTCGTTTTCAGCGCCGAGGATCATCTGAACGCCCTTGTCCTCGCGGCGGCGGCCATCACCGGCTCGAAAGCCAAAATCAGCGGTTCATGCCGGGTCACTCCGTTCGACACCTATCGCGGGCCGCCGCTTTCGAAGCGCTGGATTCTGAAACAGGTCATGCGCACGCTGTCGTGGCGGGCCGACGCGCTGACGTGCGTGTCGAAGGACATGGTGGGGCAATACCGGCGGGTCTTCCGCAATCCGCCACACACCCATGTCTACAACATCGTCGACGACCGGGAATCGCGGGAACGGATGGCCGAAGCCGTCGACGAGCCCTGGTTGATTGAAAAAGCCGTGCCGATGGTGCTCGCTGCTGGCAGCCTGCAACCCTGGAAGGACTTCGGCACGCTGGTCGAGGCGATGGCGCTGGTCGCGAAGGACGGGCGCGACGCCCGATTGATCATCCTTGGTGAAGGCCCCCTTTACGCCGACCTGCAGGCTCAGATCGAACAGTTCGGCCTCACCGACCGGATCAAGCTCGCCGGATTCACCTATAATCCGCTCAAATATTTCGTGAAGGCAGATGTGTTCGCCCTGTCATCCACGGTCGAGGGAATGCCCAATGTCCTCGTCGAAGCGATGATGTGCGGCGCGACCCCGGTTTCCACCGATTGCGAAACCGGCCCTCGCGAGCTCCTTCAGGATGGCAGATACGGCATTCTCGTGCCGGTTGGGGATGCGCGGGCAATGGCAGACGCGATCGTCCAGGCGATCGACCATCCCATCCCGGCGGCAACCTTGGCCGAGGCCGTCCGACCTTTCACCGCCGACAGGGTGATCGCGCGTCACTTCGAAATGCTCGGGGTCGACCGATCCTGATGGTCAGGCTGCTTCACCTCATTCCCCACGACGGGATGGGCGGCGTCGAAATCGCCGCGCGGTCGATGGCGGCCAAGCCGCCACGAGGGTGCGACTTTCGGCTCGTGTTTCTTGCGGGCGGGCCCATCGGCGGGTCTGCGTCCAACATTCTCTCATCGCCGTTTCGATCGGCCAGCAATCCGCTGGCCCACGCCCGCGTCCTTCGGCAAGTCCTTCGCCACCCGCCCGACGTCGCGATATTCTCGCTGTGGCGCACGGTCCCGGTGATGCTTGCCCTGAAGCGGCTGCGTCCGGCGATTCGCCTCGTCTACACCCTCAATAACGAACGGACGTTTCATCGGGTCGAAGCCACCGCCGCCGCCGCCGCCGTGGCCGCCGCCGACGAGGTCTGGGCCGACAGCGAAGCGACGCTCGGGGCGAGGCTTTCGCCTTCCTTTCGCGGCACCAGCAGGACGATCAGTTTCGTCAGCGATCGATTGCCGCCCGTCCCGGCGATCCCGCCGGTCCCCCGCTTTGTCCTGTGGTCGCGGCTCAGCCGGCAGAAGCGGGTAGACCGGGCAATCGACCTGATTGCCCAACTGGTCGAACGTGGAATCGATGCCGAGTTCGACATTTACGGGCCTGACGATGGCGAGAGGGAGTCGCTCGTCGCCAAAGCCTCTCCGCTCGGCCATCGGATTCGCTTCCATGGCCCTGTCGCCCGATCCGACCTTCCCAGTATCGCCCGTGGCGCCAGTTTCTTCCTGCTGCCAAGCGACATGGAAGGCATGGCGATGTCGTGCGTCGAAGCGATGCAGTTGGGACTGGTCCCGGTCGTTACGCCGGCCGGCGAAATGGGCCGCTATGTCATGCCGGGCGTGTCGGGTGTCCTCATCGATCCGAATGACCCGGCGGCCGCCACCGATCGCGTGATGGCCCTGCTTGCCGACCCGAAAGCCTACGCCGCGATTCGGTCCGCCGCCATTGCACGCTGGGCGGATGCGCCACTCTACGCCGACGACGTCAGCGCGGCCGCCGTCGCCTTGGCGGCGCGCAGACGTCCGTCTAGTTAATTGCAGTGACGAATTCTCCCGCTTCCGCCTACACAGGGCCGCGCTCGGCGGCTTCCGGACTGCGCCGCCTATTAGTCGGGGCAAGCGGACGAACGAGATCGTTGCTCGCACTCACCCTCATCCTGAGCTTGTTGGGCGCCGCTGCTGAACTGGTCACCATCGGCGCTGTCCTGCCGGTTCTGGCGATTGCCGCCGCTCCAGAATCGATCGGCCGGCTGCCTTATGTCGGCGAGATGCTCGGCGACGTGTCGCGGGCGCTCAATGTCAGTCCGATTGCCGCCGCCGCGCTGGCGCTGGCGGTCGCCGCGGCCTGCGCGACGGCCATTCGCCTGCTTTTGTCCTGGGTGACCCAGCAATTTGCCTTCGGCCTCCAGAACGAACTCGTGATGCGGATTTTTGGCCGGGTTCTTCGTCAACCATACGGCTGGTACCTCAAGCAAAACAGTAGCGCGCTGATCGCGGCCTTCAGCCAGGTTCACATGGTGACAGTGGGGATCATCCTGCCGATGCTTACCGCGATCACCTCGGCCGTGATGGCAATCGTCGTCATTGCCTTCCTCATTGCAGTCGACCCGGCGAGTGCCCTGGTGGCGGCTGGCTTCATCGGCCTGATCTACATCGGCATCAGCCTCGTCATCCGCGGGACAGTCAATCGCGTGTCGGTCGGGATCGGCGAGATCTGGGACGGTCGGATCCGCACGATGCAGGAAACGCTTGGCGGGATGCGCGACATCCTGCTCGACCAGTCACAGCCCATCTTCGAAGAACGAATGCGCCGGCTGGAAGACCAGCAGCAGCGCCTCATGGTCACAGCCAACGTGCTGCAGGCGGCGCCGCGGCTGGTGGTCGAAGGCGGGGTCATCATCATGGTGGCATTATTCGCCGTCTGGTACGGCACGCGGGAGGGCGGAGTGATCGCCGCCATTCCCGTTCTCGGTGCGCTGGCGCTGGGCGCGCAGCGATTGCTGCCGATGATCCAGGCGGTGTACCAGGGGTGGTCCGGCACGTCGCTTCACAACGAAAGCCTGCACCGGGTCGTCAGCCTGCTCGACACGCCGATCGATCCGACCGTCCGGCTGCAACCCGGAGCGGTTGTCGAGCCTTTCGAACGGTCGATTGCGCTGGAAGGCGTGACGTTCGGATATGGCCGCGGGCAGAACGCCCTGAGCGACATCGACCTCGTCATCCGCAAGGGCGAGCGGATCGGACTGATCGGCAAGACGGGCAGCGGCAAGAGCACGACAGTCGACCTCATCATGGGCCTGCTTCAGCCCGAACGCGGTCGATTGGCGATCGACGGTGAGACGATCGGCTGGGAAAACCTCGCCCGCTGGCAGGCTCAGATCGCCCATGTTCCACAGGCGATATTCCTCACCGACAACAGCATTGCGTCGAACATCGCATTCGGACTTGCGGACGAGGACGTCGATCAAGATCGCGTCCGGGATGCGGCCCGGAAGGCTGGACTAGGCGATTTCGTGAACACACTTCCCGACGGACTGGAAACGCTTGTGGGGAGCGGGGCATTCGCCTTTCCGGCGGACAGCGGCAACGCATCGGCATCGCCCGCGCGCTTTACAAGCGCGCCAGCCTGCTGGTGCTCGACGAGGCAACCAGCGCCCTTGATGACGAGACCGAGGCGGCAGTGATGGACGCGGTCGCGGGCCTGTCGAGTGACCTGACGATCATCCTTATTGCGCATCGCCTTTCGACCGTCGCCAATTGCGACCGCATTTACCGGCTGGTTGATGGGCGCATCGCCGACCAGGGCAGCTACGAACAGGTCGTAGGTCCGGAACGGTGGCGGGGAGCCGACTGACCGGTCATGTGCGGCATCGCAGGCATCATCGGGCCGTCGAGCCGCGACACCGCATTATTACGGCGAATGGGTATCAGCATTGCCCATCGCGGTCCGGGCGATCACGGCATCTGGGCGGACAGCGAAAATCCGGTGGCTTTCGTCCACCGCCGACTGGCGATTGTCGACCTGTCGGCCGCAGGACACCAGCCGATGGTGAGCGCCGACGGGCGTTTCACGCTCTGCTACAACGGCGAGATCTACAATCATGGGGCTGTCCGAGCCGAGCTCGACCGGTCAGGCGGGATCGAATGGCGTGGCCACAGCGATACCGAAACACTGGTCGAGGCGATTGCGCGGTGGGGGATCGAAGGGACGCTCGACAAGCTGATCGGGATGTTCGCCTTTGCCCTGTGGGACGCGCGCGAGCGCACGGTCAGGCTCGTCCGCGACCGCTTTGGCGAGAAGCCCCTCTATTACGGCTGGGTCGGGACGGATTTTGTCTTCGCATCGGAATTGAAGGCCGTTCGCGTCCACGCAGGTTTCGACAATTCGCTGAATCGTCCGGCGATCCACGCGCTTTGCGCCCGCGGCTACATTCCGGCGCCCATGTCGATCCACGAGGGCATTTTCAAACTGCCCCCGGGCACGTCCTTACAGCCACCCGCCGCGCCAACGAGCACCCTTGCCACGCCGCTCCGACCGAAACCGCGCCAGGTCCAGGCGTGACGGTGAAGCGTTACTGGTCCTATCGCGACCAGATCGTCGAAGGACTTCGCGATCCGATCGAGGACGAGGCGGAGGCGCTGGAAGGTCTCGACGCCGTGCTCCGGCAATCGATCGGCGGCCAATCGGTGGCGGACGTGTCGGTCGGTTCTTTCCTGTCCGGCGGCATCGACTCCTCGACCGTGACCGCGCTCTACCAGGCAATCGCGCCGGGCCGGGTGCGAAGCTTCACGCTTGGTTTCGCCGAAGCCGGTTTCGACGAGGCCGACTTCGCGCGGCGGGTGGCCGCCCATCTGGGCACCGAACACACCGAGCATTATGTCGATGCGGATGAAGCGCTTGCGGTCATACCCGACCTGCCGACCATCTATGACGAACCCTTTGCCGACTCCTCGCAAATCCCGACGTTCCTCGTCAGCAAGCTCGCCCGGCAACACGTCAAGGTCGCCCTCTCGGGAGATGGCGGCGACGAATTGTTCGGGGGCTA
The DNA here is from genome assembly GCF_014396585.1 of Sphingomonas rhizophila. Taxonomy (GTDB): domain Bacteria; phylum Pseudomonadota; class Alphaproteobacteria; order Sphingomonadales; family Sphingomonadaceae; genus Sphingomicrobium; species Sphingomicrobium rhizophilum. Next base: position 805,888 of record NZ_CP060717.1, on the reverse strand, counting down.
CAACCGCTACCTGACTGTCGCCAGGCTTTGGCGATACGCGCGCCGCCTGCCCGCTCCTGTTCGGACGGCAGTGGGAAGCGTCGCCGCAACCATCCCGTCGACGGCTTGGCAGGGCCTCATCGACCTTGCCTCGCGAAGCGAACGCGCGCCGCACCTCGGCAGTCGCGTACAAGGCATGTTCGCATCATTGGCAGGTGCCCGTGACCTGGACGGCCTGATGGCGGGCTTCCTCGATCAATGGTCGGGAATCGGCAATCCCGCTGCAAATTGCGACAGCTCGTTCGGGCAGATCCCCTGCCCCCGCACGTCAGTGTCGAACAGCAGCTCATGGCGACCGACGCGCTGAGTTATTTGCCGGACGACATCTTGTGCAAGGTCGACCGAGCGGCGATGGCCGTCAGCCTGGAAACGCGCGTACCCTTCCTCGACCACCGCGTGTCGGCCTTCGCTGCCCGCCTGCCCCTCGCCATGAAAATCCGCGGCGGCGAAGGCAAGTCGCTTCTCCGCAAACTGGTCGCCCGGCATTTGCCGTCAGAACTGTTCGACCGGCCGAAAGCGGGTTTTGCGATTCCGGTCGGTCAATGGCTGCGCGGACCGCTCAAGCCCTGGGCCGAGGATTTGATCAGCCCGGACTCACTTCGGCGCTCAGGGCATTTCGATGAAAAGCGAGTGGCCCGGGCCTGGGCCTTGCACCAGTCAGGGCGCCGCGACCTCACACCCGCATTATGGTCTGTATTGATGTTCCAGGGGTGGCTCGGCGAGCAGGCGCGCTAGAACAACGGATAGAATTGGTACGGCACCCAATAATGGGCGTAAGCCGCGTAGTTGAGCCACACGAACTGCACCGAGGCCAGATAGATCACGACGCCGGCCCGAATGAGTTGCGCGTCCCGATCACCCTTCGCGAAGGCGAGTGGCAATCGGCACAGCATCACCATCTGCAAGGGCAGCAGGTAGAGGGCAAGCCGATCAACGGCCGTCGACGCAGAGGTCAATGCGAGTACGAACGCCGTCAGGATCGACGTGATCGCGAGGTTGGTCCACAGCTTGCGCGCGTCGCGGTCGAAACCGAAGCGGTCCCTGAAAACGAGAAACAAGAGCGCTGGCGGAAGGCTCATTCCGACGCGGATGGCGGCACCCTGCGAGGCGTATGGATTGGTGACGTAATTGCGGACGAGCCGGTCCACTTCCGACGCGACGAACACGCTGTACAGGGACGCTGCAAGCGCGAGCAGCATGACACCGATCAGGATGCGGTTGCGGGTGATCGACAACAGGCCGATCGGCAACACGACAATCGCCGAGCGGTGGAAGGTTACCGCGATCACGACGAGCAGCGCGAACTGGCCGATCCGCTTTTGCTGGAATGACGCGAGCGCGGCCATCAGCAGGCCTAGCGCGACGGCCTGGCGCGTGTAGCCCATGGCGACGACAATGATGATGTATGGAACCGCAACCAGGACGCACAGCCACGGTTCCGGCTGCAACCGAACCAGCCGCCACATCCCCCAGACAAAGATTAGTCCGCAGAGAAGGTTGACGGCCCAGATTTCCAGGCCTGCGGAGGCCACCAGCCAATTGATTACCGAGTAACCGGGGTCACTCAGGGCGACGACGTCCCCTAGTGGCCGGAATTCCACCTTGGTGAGAAAGTCCACGTAGGAGCGCCAGTCGCCGCCGACGCGGTACCGCAACCCGATCAGCAGCGCGACCGCGAGCAGCGCCAGCTTCAAACCGAGCCCGGGCCGGCGAAACTGCAGCTCCATCGGGGCCTGGCGGATCGCGCCTACCGCGAACAGCGCAAACAGGGTCCAGTAAGGAATCAACGCAGTCCCCGCTTTCGGCTGGCCGGCGCCGATATGTCATCGAGGCTATCGACTGTCCACCGACGCGGCCATTGGCGCACTGATCGAAACTATGGCAGGACGTGCCCGATGGAAGGGACAATATACCAACGTCGGGGCGACATACTGGAAGCCGACATCGGCGATGAACTGGTCGCATTGAATGTCGATGACGGCATGTGTTTCGGGTTCAACAGCGTCGCGACCGATGTCTGGAAAATGCTGGAACAGCCGCAGTCCGCCTCGCAGCTCCGCGCCAGGCTAGCCGAGCAATATGAGGTCGATCCGGAACGATGTGCCGCCGAATTGAAATCCTTGCTTGACCAGTTCGTCGACATGGGGCTGGTTGCGTTAACCAGGCAGGCAGCGCCCGCCGGCAATCGAGTGGAGTCCTGACGATGGGCAAGAAGCAGTGGGTGAAACCCGAAGTAAAGCGGATTGCCGCCGGCTCGGCGGAAAGTGGCAAGGGCGGCGGGACCGACAACGCCAAGACTCCGCGTTCCTGACTTCCCTCGCCGGCGGCGCGAGGGCCTGAATGACATCGATCGCGGGTATCGTTTTTCAAGGCCCGACGACGCCAACCGATCATTCGATTGCCGCCATGCTGGGTGCGATGCCCGGTCATCGAGGCGGCCCACGCGCTACCGCGCGGATCGGATCGGCCCTGTTCGGCCGCACGCTTTCCATCAAACTTCCCGAGGATGATCACGATCGCCAACCGGTGATCATCGGCGACCTAATGCTGGTCGGAGATGTCCGCCTCGACAATCGATCCGAATTGGCTGCGGAACTGGAAGCGGGACAGTCCCGGCTCGCGGACTCCGATCTCCTGCTATTGTGTTGGGCCAAGTGGTCCGAAGGCTGCCTCCAGCGGATTCGCGGCGATTTCGCGTTCGCAGTCCACGATCGATCGACCGGAACGAGCTGGTTGGCGCGGGACCCGGCGTCGCGGCGCGCCATGCACTTTGCGCTTGTTGGGGACACGCTGGTGTTTGCGACCATGCCGGGTGCAATTCTGGCCAGCGGCCTGGTCGAGCCGAAATTCGACCTCGAACGGCTTGCGACACAGGCGATGGGCTTCGCGGCGGTCACCCGGCGGACGCCGTTCCGGGAAATATCGACGCTTCTCGGCGGGGAGATCGCCTGTATTCGCGACGGGCAATTGGAGGTCGATCGATATTGGATGCCGGAAACCTCGTTACTGACATTGACCGATGCGGAGGCCGACGACCGTTATCGCTCCCTCATGCGCAGGGCGGTAACCGCAATGTCACGGCGCCACGGCGGTCGTCTGGGCGTCCACCTCAGCTCGGGTTTCGATAGCAGCAGCGTCGCGGCTTTCGCAAGCAAGGGCCGGCCCGAGGACCGGCCAGTCGCCTACACCTCAGCACCACGAGCGGATTATGACGGGGACAGCGTAAGGCATCGCCTGTCCGACGAGTCCGGACTTGCAGCGCTGACCGCAAATCATCTCGGGATCCCCCACCGCATTGTGCGGGCAAGCGGCGGCGCGCTTGCAATGCTGCGGCGGGACGCCCGCATCGTTCAGGAGCCGGACCGCAACGCCATCAACCAACCCTGGTGGCAACAGATTCATGCGCAGGCGAAAGCCGACGACGTCACAACGATGCTGACCGGGTCGCTCGGCAACCTGTCGATCCATTATGGCGGGCTGCAATCTCTTGCCGAGTGGCGGCAGGTACGCGGCTGGCTTTCGTGGCTTCGTCAGGCGCTGGCTGCACGGAGGATTGCGACCGTTCGCTGGCGGGGGATCCTGTTCAGCAGTTTCAAGTCTGTCCTTCCCGCGCCCGTCGTGTCGTTATTCGAACGGCTCTTCCGCCAAGCCGACGCGACCGAATCCATCAGCTTCGCGTTGCCGAAATGGCAGGCGGTGCGGGCCGACGCCGAACAGCGGGAACATCGCTTTTTCTTTGCAGGATCGACCCATGAGCAGCGCCTTCGCCTTATCCAGATGTCGGACTTCAGCCTGAACCATCACGGTGGCCTGGCAGTGTTCGGCATCGACGAACGCGATCCCACTGCCGACCGGGAACTCGTCGAATTCAGCCTGCGTCTTCCGCCCGAGCAGTTGATCAAGGACGGGGTGGGTCGGCCCATGATGCGGCGCGTACTGGCCGACATGCTGCCTCGCGAGGTGATGAATAACCCCTATCGCGGCCAGCAGACGGCGGACTGGCACGAGCATCTCGACCCGGCCGAGGCTCTGGCCATGGTCGATGAGTTCGAGGCCAGTCCCACGCTTCGGGAGTTGGTCGATTTCCAGAAGCTGCGCCGGGCGATTGCCGACTGGCCAAGCGGGGACTGGGGAAGCAACCGCGTGACGACACTATACCGGCGAATGATCCCCCTCACGCTTTCGCTCGCCGCCTATGTCGTCGAATTCGAAGCGATGATGGCAAGCGGCGACTACCGTCACCCCTGCCCTTAAGCGGTAATAGACCGCGCGTGGGCGAGGATGGCCTCCGCGCTGTCGTCGAACCGATCAAGACTCCAGGGACGGTGGGCCGCGAAGACAGGGACCGCTTCGACCAGTCTTGTGGAGGAAATCCAATAGCGCGAAGTCGGGTCGGTCTTTGCGAGGAATGCCCCGCGATAGATGTTTGCGACCAGCCGTTCGAATGCGGCTGACCCGCGCAGGCGCTCGACCTCGATCATCTCCCCTGCACGGAGTTCGTAGATCGCCGCGACCGGGTAACTCCGATCGGTCGAAGCGCCCTCCAAAGGGACGTCGTACTTCGTACGTTGCTCGTCACCGGCGAAGGAGCGCTGATAGTCGCTCGCGGTCCGGCCGGTTGCCTCCAGCGCGTCATCCCACAACCGCAAGCGCGCCAGGCCGGCGTGGACGACCGGGCGCCCGCATGCGTCGAACGAGATTGCGGCGACATCGTCTGCCAGCACTTCCATCCCACACTGGTGAAACCACGACGCGAGAGTCGATTTTCCCTCGCCCGAGCCGCCCATGAACAACACCGCACGGCCGTCGATAACCACGGCGTTGGCGTGGATCGGAAGGACACCGCGTTGCTGCATCAGGAAACCAAGCGCAGAGCCAAGAAGGTACATCCTGACATCGCGCGCGTCCGCTCCCTCCACCACCTCCATCGAAACCGATTGCCCACCCGCGATCGCGTAGCGGGCAACGCCTTCGACCGCGAAAACGACGGCCCCCTGCTCGATGGTCGGCGGTTGTTCAGACACCGCGCCGCGGGCCGCCATGCTGGTCACCATGACGTCGGGTTTGCCCAATTCGTCCGCGGTGACCAGTTCGGGTAGCCGGCGGTCACTTCGAATGCGGAGCCCGAAAAGCCGATAGTCATAGCGCGCATCCTGCCCGTTCACGGGAACACCGCCATGCACCGATGATCGGCGGCTTCGTCCTCGCCGATGACGATGCGCTCGCCGACCGTGACCCAGACGTGCGCCGCCAAGTCGCCTTGGGCCAGGCCGGCGCCATAATGGAGCCGCGCATCGATACCGCGCCGCCGCAGCATCGCCTGCGCCGCCAGACCGCGCTGGAAGCAGACGATCCGCCAGGGAAGATTGCGGCTTGCAAGGTCGATCGCCCAACGGACGTCTCCGGTAGGATCGCGATTCATCCTCTCGCCCAGCGAAGAGGCAGACGAACGAATCGACACGCGGAAAGGTGCAAAGCGGACCAGCGCCGAAGCGCGCAACAGCTCCATTGCCGCTTCCAACGCGAGGGTGCGGCGTTTGCCTTCCCACGATGCGGCGATGCGGAGGCGGTTGGCGAACGACACGAACCCGGCGACCTTTCGTTAGGGCTTGGGGACGCCCCGATTGTGCCGCTACGCTGTGGCACCTCGCGTCTTATAGGGATTCTCTCGCTGGCCGCCATGTTCAACCCCGCGATGGCGATGCTGCTTTCCGCCTGCCGCGCGGTGATCGGCGCGCAGCCACTCGACCATCGGCCGTTGGGACATGACGAGTGGAACGATCTTCTAATCATCGCTCGTCGGCACAGGGTCGAAGCACTGCTTGCCGCAGGCCTCGCCCCACTGGGAGTGATCGCTCCCCCGGACATCGGAGCAACCCTGGAACGGGCGGTCCGCGACAATGCCGTGGCGGTCCTCCGGGCTGTGGATGCCAGCCGCGCCATCGACAATGCCCTGCGCGCTGCCGGCATCGACCACCTGTTTGTCAAAGGCCTGGCCCTTGGCCAGTTGGCCTATGAGCAGATCGCCCTGAAATCCGCCATCGACATCGACCTCTTGGTCGCTTCCTCATCCATCGACGGTGCCGCGACGGTTCTAGAATCGCTTGATTACCGGCTGGCCGAACCCTCCGCTCCCGGCCTATCCGAGTTGCTGGCCTGGCATGCGCTTCGGAAGGAATCGGTATGGGTGGCCGATGACGGTCGTCCTCCCGTCGATCTTCACGGCCGCCTCGCCGACCAGCCGCTGCTCATCCCGACCATCGGCCTGCGATCGCCGCGTCAGTCCGTCGAGATCGCGCCTGGCGTTCACCTCGACACCATCGCCAGTCCTGACCTGATCGCCTATCTTGCCGTCCACGGCGCATCCAGCGCCTGGTTTCGGTTGAAATGGCTGGCAGACATTACGGCGCTCCTGCTTCGGGCCGGGCCGGACAGGATCGAGCCCTTCTATCGATCGGCCCTGCAGCTTGGGGCCGGCCGGAGTATCGGCCTTGCACTGTTGCTCGGCCAGCGCCTGCTCGGGCTTCCATTGCCGCGGCCCCTGTCCGTCGAGCTGGAGGGTGACCGCACCCTTCGCTGGCTCGCCGCGATTGCGCTCCGTCAGATCGCGGTCGATGAGCCGACCGAGCGAATGCTGGGTACGCTTCCGATCCACCTGAGCCAGTTCTTCCTTCGGCGAGGCTTTCGCTTCAAACAGGCCGAAGCCGCCCGTCAGTGGCGATCGATGGCCGCCAACCGTCGCTACCGAGCGCCCAGCTGATCGATCGTCAGGTGCCGCGTCGGCCATAGGTCCCCCTCCTGCTCGGCGAGCAGCGGCTTGGACCGGCGCGCAAGAAGCATCACGCACATCGCGAAGACCGCGGCGATGGCGGCGGTCCGGAGCGGGAAATCGACCAGTGAGTGGAGCAGGATCGCCGCAGACGAAATCGAGGCTGCCTGAGCGTACGGATCATTGCCTTGAACTGCCCACGCGCGTCGTGCCTGGCGAGACCACCACGGCAGGAAGGCGGCGAGAAGGAGCGCGCCCGGAAGCCCGAGTTCGATCAGCAGTTCGAGGTAATCATTGTGGGCATGATTGACGTAGGTGAGGTCGACCGACCCGGGCGCCTCGGCGTGAGCATACAAGCGTGGATAGGTGCCCAAGCCCGAACCGGTCACGCCATATTCCTTCACCAGCGTGAGACTGCTCGTCCAGATTTCTTCGCGGGTGGCGAAAGACGACTCCTTCGACGCTCCGGCGGAATGGCGGACGAAGCCGGCAACCAGCATCGCAGCGAAAAGTGCGATGGACAGAAGCAGCAACGGTTTCCGCCATGTCGCTCGGCCGGATGCAGCGATGGCAATCGACGCCAGCACGATCGGCGCGCTGAGCAGAAGGACGGCAAGCGAGCGATTGAGCGCCAGCGCACCGAGCAGGGCCAGGCCAGCCAAGATCCCGAACGCGATCAACGCAGACCGCCACCGTCGGCTACGCCGCTTGTGCAATTGCTCGGTCACCAAGGCGACGGCGAACGGGATCGCGACCAATAGCAACGTGCCCATGTGGTTGCTGTTGGCAAAGAAACCGGTCGGCTGGCCGTAGGCACTGTAACGGTAAAGGTAGAATTGCTGCCACCCGCTTTGGATCTGGAGCGCCCCGAGGATGGCGCCAAGCAAGGTCGCCAGGAGCAGGGCAACCACCAGCAGCGATGGCCGCACCCACGACTTTCGCCGCATCGCCACCAACACTGCGAGCGGGACGAGCACCGGCAATAGCGCAGGCCATGCGTCGTAAGGTGCCAGTGACAGCGGCAACCAAGGCAATTCCTGGCCCAGCAGCGCATAGCCCTGCGCGACGAACCCTCGACCTGGCAGCGCACCCCAGATTGCCGGCGGGAGTGGCAGTTGCTGGAGAACAAGCAGCAGGAGAAATGCGGACCCCAGCCAGAGCAGCGGTCGCGCTTCCGTCTTCGCCGCGCCGGCTCCGCCCGACCACGTCGCCGCAATGATCAACAGGATCGCGCCGAACTCGAGCAGAAGGAGTTGGCCGACGCCCTGCGCGCTTCCTCCCAGAAGGAGGCAGGCAAACAGGAAAAGCGGGACGACCGCTTCTCGGACGCGCCCGCTCATGACGGCACCTTTTCCAGCTTCAGCGGTCCGAGTTTCCCGCGAAAGCCCGCGCCCGTTTCGTCCGGGATGCCGCGCAGGGAAAGGGCCTGGACTGGGCAATCTCTCGGCACGACGAACGTGGCGCTGGCGGCGCTGCCTGTGTCGACCGCGAGCGGGAGGTTCAGGATGGGAGTCGGCACGTTATTGCAGAAGATGTCCCAGCGTGACGCCCCACCCTGCTTCTCGATGGTAACCGGGATGGTCAGGCGGTAGCGGCCAGGGGGCAGGAGAAGTGTCTGGCTGGCGAACACATTCTCGCTGCGGCCGTAGAAGATGAAATCAATCCCGCCCTCCGGCCGGGCGTCAACCATCCCAGCCTCGTTCGACGCCAGCGTCCAGTTGAAGGGCGGCGGGGCGTCGAGCGGCGCGAACCCGGGATTGAAAAGGAAGGTGCCGGCATCGCGGCCGGTGAACTGCCGCCACGCCAATCGAGCCCGCGCATAATCGCCTGCTGCGAGCAGGCGGGTCACCAGCGACCCCTGCCACGGCGGCGGCGGGCTGGAGCGTGGCATGGCGCGCGCAATGGCGAGCATTGCGTCGGTGTTGGCGAGATCGGGAAGCAGGCGGTCCATGACGCCCGCTTCATAGGAGGGCCGCATCCGGAGGAAGCGCGCAACCGGCCGGGCGGCGCCCGGCTGTCGCGCGAAATCGCCCAGCAGTCCAATGACCGCCTCTCCGGCTTCCGGGACGACCCGGGAAAAGGCCGCGAGTTCGTCGATGCCCTGGTCGGCACGTCCTGACGACAGGTAACGCTGCGCCAGGAAGAAGCGGGCAGCGCCGTTTCGAGGGTCGCGAAGTCTGGCCGCCTCGAAGGCATCTTCGGCCGCGGCGAAATTGCCGGCCGCCTGCTGCGTCGCGCCGCGAACAAGGTAAGGTTCTGGCGCCAGGGGAGACGAGCGTGCGACGTGGTCGAGAAGAGTCAAGGCCGCTTCTGGCGGCGCCTTGCCCTGGGCCGCCGCTGCGCCGATCATCGCCATTGCCCGGTTCGACTGGACAGCCGGATGCGAAGGCCAGATCGCCTCGGCGCTGATCGGTGAGTGCCTGGTCGGCCATTCCACTGCCGCGACACGGATTGCGCCGAATGCAGCGACAACGCCAAAGGCGACGGCCAGCAGCCGCCGAACGACGGGTTTGGGGCGATTGGCGCTCAGGCGTCGGCCTGTTCGGAAATCATGATGATCTCCTTCCGCTTATCCTCGACCTGGCCGTAGCGATAGGACGCATAGCCGTAGCGGCTGGCCCCTTCCGCAGACTTGGTCAGCGTCACGCCGACGAGATGGACGCCCGATGAAAGAAGCCGCTCGACCGCTTCGCGTGCTTGGTTGGTGCGGGTGCGGCCGGATTCGACGACCAGCATGGCATGGCCGGCGAATGCGGCGAGGAAGGTCGCGTCCGCGATGCCAAGCGCCGGCGGACTGTCGATGACGACCCGGTCGAAATGCTCCTTCGCTTCTTCAAGGATTTCCGCGAAACGGCCGGTCGACAGCAGGTCCGCCGGGTTGGGCGCGATCGGTCCGCACGGCAGCAGCCACAGGTTGCTGTGCTGAGTGCGAACGACATGGGCGGAAATGGACTCGTTGCTGGTCAGCAGGTCGGTGACGCCGTGGCTGGTCGATACGCCCTTGAAGGCCGGGCGCCGCAGGTCGGCATCGATCAGCAGCACCGTTTCGCCGCGGCGCGCGTAGCTTTGGGCAAGCGCCAGGGCGGACGACGACTTGCCCTCGTTGGGATTGGCGCTGGTGACGAGGAGCGCCTTGGGCGCCCCAGTCTCGGCGCTGAAGCGCAGCGCGGCGAGCACGGCAGAATAGGCTTCGGAAACCGCCGACGCCGGATCCTCCAGCTGGGCGAGCAGGTCTTCCTTGCCGCGTTCCTTGGGGATGACGCCAAGGCACGCCTGGCCAAGCTTGTTGCGCACGTCCTCGCGCGTCTTGATCGTGTCGTTCAGCACATCGAGCATGAACGCAAGCGCGATGCCGGCAACCAGGCCGCCGACGGTTCCCAGCAAGAGATTGAGCATCACGTTGGGCTTGTACGGCGCGCCCGGCACCTCGGCGCGATCGACGATCATCACCGGCGAGGTCCCGACGCTGCCACCCACGCCGATCGCCTTGTAGCGCTGCAAGAGCGCGTCATAGAGGCCGCGATTGGTGTCCACCTCGCGCTGCAGGATGTTGTAGCGGATGCTCCGGCCCCGCAGGTTGAGCACCGATCCCTTCAGGCCGGCGACCTGGGCACGAAGGTTGTTTTCCGCCGATTGCGCCGCCCGGTACGCGCCGAGCAGCGTGGTCGCCTGTGCGCTGGCGGTGGTCGACCGCTCCTTGGCGATCTGCCGGTCAAGCTCGTCGATTCGCGAGCGGAGGCTGAGCATGTCGGGATGCTCCGGCTTCATCAGCGTTCGCTTGTCCTGATATTCCGCCTCGAGCGTTGCCTTGGACTGGCGAAGCGCCTGCGTGCTGGCATTGGCTTCCGAAGACCCTCCGGCAAGCTGGGCCTGGCGGTAAGCTCCTTCGGCCATCACCCGGCGTGCCGTCGCTTCGGCAAGCGCCTGGTTGAGCGCGACCAACGATTCCCCCTGGAGTGAATTGGCATCGGTCGGCTGAGTCCCGGGGGCGCCGGAGGACGTGTTGATGATGCCTTCGGCCTGCGCGTAGGTGACGAGGTCACGCTCCGACTTCTCCAACTGCGCGCGGGTCTTGGCGATCTGCTGCTGAAGGAACGTACGGGCGTAGGCCGACGCCTCGAAGCGGCGTTCGAGACCATTTTTGATGAAGCCGTCAGCCACGCCGTTGGCGATTTTCGCCGCCATCTCCGGCGAGTCCGACACGTAGCTGAAGCGGATCAACTGGCCTTCTTCGGGGGCGACGACCTTGAGGCCGCCGGCAACACGTGACGTCGCGCGTTCCAGCCGGGCCGATGCATCGCCGTCGGCACCGACGAAATTGCGGTCGGCGGCCAGGTTAAGGTCCTCCGCAACGCGCTGCGCCAGCGTCCTGCTCGACAACAGGCCGACCTGCGTCGCCATCAGGTCCCAGGACGTCTGCGTGCTGACTTCGCGGCTCTTTTCATCGAGGATTTCCACCGTCGGTGGATTCACTTCCAGCGTCACCCACGCCCGGTACATCTTGGTCGTCAGCAGGCTTGCAAGCAGACCAAGCGCGATGCCCGCCGCAAGCACGCCGAGGACCAGCCACTTCCATTCGTTGATGACGCGAAAGATCGCGGCAAAATCCAGGCCGTGCTGCGGCGTAGAGCCGGCGGGACGCTGCTCGCTCCCCGGCGTGAAATGCGCCAGCGGGTAGGAATAGGGCCGATAACCGTCCCCTTGACGCGCAAGTTCATTATTCATGCGCCATCGGCTCCGCAGGCTGAACGCCGGATCATCAGAAGGGCCGGAAAACCGACAGAATCGACAGGTTGTTCATGATCCGCTTCTGCAGTTCCTTGATCCGCGACCCGTCGATGACGACGATGTCGCCGGCATAAATGGCCGGGTCGGGCGATTTCCCCTGCCGGATATCGGCGAGATCGAACGCCGCCGCCTGACGCCGTCCGTCGATCGTGCGGAAAATAGCGACGCGGTGGATGTTCGCGTCCTCGCTGGCCCCGCCGGCAAGTGCCAGCGCCTGCATCAGGGTCATCGGGCCGTTGACCGGGAACGAACCGGCGGACTTCACCGCGCCGTCGATCGTTACGCTCCGGCGCGTCGATGCCTTCATGCCAACGCTGACGTCGGGACGTTCGAGGTATTTGTCGCCAAGCTGCTTGGTCAGCACATCGTCGAGCTGCGCGGTGGTCATGTCGATGGCCTTGACCTCGCCGATCAACGGCATGGAGATATTGCCGGCCAGGTCGACCTCATAGTCGCCGGTGAGGTCCGCCATCTTGAAGACTTTCACCGTCACCGTATCGAGCGGCGCGATCTTGTAGCCCTGTTCCAGCGCCACCACGGTCGGCGCGTCCGGCGGGCGAAAGTTTCCGACATCGTAGGCGATCGGTCCGCCGCGCTTGTCGGCACACCCTGACATCGCAGCGCCGAGCGCGATGATGGGGAGGACGGCCTTGAAGGCGTGGATCCGAACTGATGAGTTACGCACCGAAACGCTCCTCAAACTGGGGCAGTTTGTGGCTGATTAGCAAGGTCGTTCCGTTGTGGCCATGACTTAGGCGATTTTGGCGTCATGACGCCGAACGGCATTGCAGGAACCAGCGTTCCTGCCCTTCGAGGCCGATCGCGGTGAGGACACCCGAAGAATAAGCGCCGGTATCGATCCCGATCCGGTTGACGCATTCGTCGATATCTTCGGCGATCGTGTGCCCGTGGACGACGAAGAAGCCATGATCGCGCCGGTCGGTCAGGAAAGGGTGCCTGATCCAGCGAAGGTCGGATTGGCGCTGGCCGGACAGCGGCACGCCCGGGCGGATCCCGGCATGGACGAACAGATAGTCGCCAAGGCGAAAAGTATCGCCCATCGATCGAAGGAATTCGAGATGTTCGGAGGGGATCACGCCGAGGATATGCTGGACCGCCTGTTGGGGAGCCATGCGGACGATCCGATCGACGTCGACACCATAGCTTTGCAGGCATTCCGTGCCGCCGAAGCGCAGCCAGTCGACCAGGATTTCCGCTTGTCCGGCAAGGACGCGGAGCATCACTTCCTCGTGGTTGCCGGCAAGGAAGACCGTGGCGAGACCCTCGGTGGCATAGCGGCGGAGCCGTTCGACCACCTGCGCCGACTGCGGACCGCGGTCGATAAGGTCGCCGAGGAAGACGACGATGGGGTGCGCCGGGCCTCGTTCGCCATGATCCTGTTCGATCTGGCTTAGCAGGTCGGCGAGGAGGTCATCGCGGCCGTGGACATCGCCGACCGCATAGACGCGATAGCCTTCCGGAACGAATGGAGCGGACTGCGAACTTCGCGAGAATAGGCGGCCGAGCATTTCGAAAACTTCCTGTCCCTGGGGCCGGAATGGCATCAATCGCGCAAGGCGTGAAGATAGGCATCGATGACATGATGTTGGTCAAACGTCTGCTCCGCCCATTTTCGCGCTGAGCGGCCCATCTCCGCCCGATCGTCCGGACACATGGTGAGGAATTCATCCATCGCCCGGGCCAGATCCTCCGCCGATCTGGCAGCGCATAACAGTCCGGTCTCGCCAGCGATCACCGCATCGCGGCAGCCCGGGACGTCGGATGCGATCACCGGCTTGCCCATCGCCGCTGCCTCGATCAGGCTGCGCGGCATCCCTTCCCGATAAGACGGCAGGACCACGCAATCCGCCTGCGCGATCGCATCACGGACGTCGTCGGTTTGCCCGAGATAATCGATAAGCCCCTCGGCGACCCACGATTCGACAACCGCCTTCGGGACGGCGCTGCGGTTGTCGGCACCCAGGAAGCCGAGCAACTCGAACTTCGCGTTCGGATGCCGTTCGCGCAGCGACCGCGCGGCGTCGACAAATTCGCCCACTCCCTTGTCCCACAGCAATCGCGCGATCAGCAGGAAGCGAACGTCGCCATCGTCCTTTCGGGACGGTCGCGGCGCGAAATGGTCGAGGTCTATTCCAGAACCCGGCAGCAGTGCCGTTTGCCCGTCACGGATCAGACCCCGCTCGACGAACAACGCGCGGTCATCGCCGTTCTGGAAGACAACGGTCCGCGACCGCCGAAGCGCCGCTCGGTAGAGCCGGGAGACAAGGTTCTGGAGCGTACCTGCCTGGAGGAAGGCGGTCCCCAATCCGCTGATGTTGTTGATGACGCGGGTGCCACAAAGGCCAGCGGCCAGGGAGCCATAAATGTTCGGCTTTACCGTGTAGCCGAGCATGGCGAACGGCTTCAGTCGCCGGAAATGGCGCAGGTAAGACAGGAACAGGCGAAGGTCCGCCAGCGGTGACATGCCCGAGCTCTGCAGCGGGATCGGCTCGAACGACGCCCCGAGGCCCTCGATCGTCGCCCGCGTCGCCGGCTCGTCCGGCGCAAGCACGGTCACGCGGAAACCATTGGCGATCAACGCGGCGACCAGGGCGGACCGGAAGTTGACGATGTTCCAGGCGCTATTGGCCGTCATCACGACCAGCCGCCCGCCGCCCTTCCCCGCCGAAGCCCTTGAGCGCACTACCGCCACCGCCAACTACCTCTCACGCACCCGCGGGTGTTACCTTTTTGACGCTGTTGGCTAACTTTCATCGTATCGCAACCATATGCTGCGAAACCGCCGAACCAGTTTCGAGTTATTCTAATCCGAAGCGGGGACTTACGCTCGACGTCAATCTGCTATAGATGATGAGGCCGAGTGCGTAGGAGTAGTGGGAATGAAACTGCCGAGCCCGACCAAGCGCGTTGCTTTCGCCCTGATATCGGCATCGCTTTGCGCGTCGCCGACGCTCGCAGAGGAATTCGCGTCCGCTCCAGTCGGAGCGCCCAGCGCCGTCGCGCATGTCTCAGACTACGTTGCCTTGAGTTATCTGGCTTCCGATGCTTCGCGAACTGCCTTGTGTGCAACTTCCGCATCAGTTGTGAGCGCCAATGTTGCCGACGAGACTAACGTTAAAGAGGTGGCGACGCCGTCAGCACCGGCGAGTAACGCTGCGGCAACTCCTGCGCCTCAGACAGGAAATGGCTGCGTTTTGCCGATGGCTGACCCAGTAACTCAAGCTCAGGTTGTCGCTGCGCCGGTTGGCCCCGCTGCGTTTCTACTGGGGCCGTTGATTGCCGGCTTGAACGGAGCGGTGGCCGCTGCGGCTTTGGCCTCGTCGGATTCTTCATCCGAACCCGATCCAATCAGTCCTGCCTAATCTCTCGTAACTCAGTTCCGCGATCTGAGTTCGGTCCGATTCGAACGCTGTTTCAATAGTTTAGTCCGGTGTTGGCCCCCACAGCCGGGCGGTGGGTCCGCATGCGCTTTCAATATTACTCCTGGAGGCTGCCGCAACGGTAGGCACCAGCCAGGTCCGGCAAGTATACTCGCCGATTGGCGTCGTCAGCGGAGGCGTAGGCGTCGGCAGAGGCACCGGCTTCCTGGTGGGACCATGCCATGTCGTGACAGCTAAGCATGTAGGAGGGCCAAATCCGAAAATTGTTGGCTCGCTGATGAAGTTCCGAATTCCTTTGCGAGGTGGACGGACTCTACAAAGCAATGCCACGGTTGTCGCGGCTGGTGATCTCGACGTCGAAAATGATCTGCTATCTGGTGACCGCCGTGGCGACTGGATGCTCTTACAACTCAGCCGTTGCATTGGCCACACCGTAGGGTGGGCGGAGTTGAGTTCAGCCGAAATCGACGCGACGAGCTATTGGAAGCCTAACAGCGAACCACTGCAGAGCGCCGGCTTCAGAACTCATTGGGATTGGAAACTCGGGCCGAAGGTCGATGAATCATGCCGAGTGACAATGATTTCTAAGGATCAACTGTGGAATAACTGCGATGTTATGCCCGGAGACTCAGGCGGGCCGTTATACGCCGTGACTAAAGTGGCAGGACATACTCGCTATTTGGTTTTTGGGTTACAATCAGCATTGACAACGCCTAACGGAAATTATGGATCAGTAATTGCGGCACCAGTGCGCCAGATTAGGCAATATCTCCCGAGCATGTGACGCATCACCAGTATCCGCAAAGCCCAGTTTCATTTTCTGTGACTATGTAGTGTGCAAGAAGCGGAATTCCCAATTCTTGGCATACTCTCGCAAATTGCGCAGTGGTTATCATGTCGCTACGGCTCGCCGTGACGTCTCCACTCGGGTGATTGTGCGCGATGATCATTGCGTCAGCTCGAATTAGCAGCGCCCGTCGAAGCAAATGGCGAAAATCCCATTCCACTCTTGTCGGACAATCCTGCGTGATCGCCTCGACGCCAAGTAACTTATGACCCGTGGAAAGGTAGAAGACTAAGAGCCATTCGTTCCGCTCCTCTCTCAAGCCAGACAAGTATGACTCGAGGGCGTATTGATTTCGTAGGTGCCAACGGCCTCCACAGACCCGTTGGCGATCGATCAGAGAATTCTGAAGCAAATTGCTCGAAATCTACCGTCCGCGTTCACCCCGCACCTCGGGCTGCACCTGCTGCACGGGCGCTTCCGGAAGGGGGTTGGTTGCCGCGGCGAGCCAACGCGACGAGGTTGCACAGCTGCTGCTCAGCGTCGCCGGCTGACCGGCCTGGAACGGCGCCTGATACGGCCAGCACTCCTGCGAAGCAGATCCATAGAGGCACAACTTCCCGGCAGAAGCGGTCCACGTCGCCGGGACGCTGGTGCCGTTCGGCGTCACGATGCGCGCCGCGCCGCCCTGGTCGAAATAGACGGTGTTGGTGATGCCGTTCGTTTCGACCTGGACCGACTGTCCGACGATTTCCGATCCAGGAACCCAGACGCCCTGGGCGGAGGCGGCGCTGAGCGGGATGGCCATGGCGGCCGAAGCAACGACGAGGCCTGATAGATACTTCATCACCGACTCCTCTAACGGTCATGCGACAAGTCCAGCGCAACGGCTGGGGATTGGTCCATAGCGGATTTACGCGCGGCATGCTGCAACGTTCCGCCAGCGCCCGGTCGATTGTTTCAGGCTGTTGCCGAACCCGGCCCGACCAGGTCGAACGCGGGGATCTCCACTTCCAGCACCGCACCCGACTCGCTGACGAGATGGTAACTGCCGCTCATTTCCCCGCTGCTGGTTTCCAGCGGGCAACCCGAGACATAGTCGAAGCTCTCGCCCGGCCGGATCAGCGGAGTTTCACCGACCACGCCCTCGCCGCGCACCTCGAACAGGCGACCTTCGCCATCGATGATCCGCCACGACCTTTCGAGAAGCTGCACCGACTCGCGTCCGTCGTTCTCGATGCGAACGTGATACGACCAGAACCAGCGGCCAAGCGCCGGTGCCGATTGTTCGGGAAGGAAACTGACCGCGACGCGCACCGAGATGTCGCCGGTCTTGGCGACATGGGGAATAAGAGCGCCATGGCGTCGGTCATGACCATGACCTAGGCGACGCCGGCCGCGCGGCGCAAGCGGTCGATCAGCCTCGAGCGCGCCTCGGCCACCGGGCGGAACGGTCGGTAATGAGGTCGCGAAGCAGGAAGTGGCCCGTCAACGCCATCCCGTCGAGGATTTCCGTCCACTTCGCTGACCCGCCTTCACGAAGGAACGACGGCAGGCGCAGCAACTTGTCGGAATAAGGCGCAGCCTCGACAGCGCTGACCGCGCGGCCGGATCGAGGACTGACCGCGACCAGATCGTTCGTCGCACCCGACGCAGCACACTCGCTGAGATCAAGCCCGAACCCAAGCTCCGCAAGCAGGAGCAACTCGTAGCGCACCAGTGCCGCCCCCACCCGCATGCCGACGGCGCCGCCTCGACCGCGGCCAGCAGCCCGTCGAGCGCGGCGTGGATTCGCGGATAGGGCTGGCCTTCCGGCAAGGCGGTCGCGGTCAATGCAGTGGCCCAGTCTATCGCCGCCGCCGGCAACGGCTCCGACAGCAAGGGGGCGCGGCTGTGCACAAGTTCCACGGTCGCCTGAGCCAACTGCCCCTCGGTGCGCGCGCTCAGCTGCGCCTCGACGATGTTGCCGGGAATGAGCACCGGACGAAGCCGTCGTCCCCGCGCACCGCGGACGTATCCGGCCTGCAGACCTTGCCCGGCGGTCATCAGGCGGACGATCGCGCCATGCTCGCCGTGTGGACGGAGCGCGACGACGATGGCGGGCGTCGTGAACCGCATCAGCCGCGCGGATGAAAGTAGTCGTAAAGCTGGCGCGCCATCGCCTTGCTGATCCCCGGCGCCCGCTCGAGGTCATCCAGCGCCGCGCCCTTGACCGCCCGCGCCGTCCCGAAGTGCATCAGCAGCGCCCGCTTCCGGTTGGGACCGATTCCGGGAACCTCGTCCAGGGTCGAGGTCGTCAGATTCTTGGCGCGCTTGGCGCGGTGCGTGCCGATGGCGAAGCGGTGGGCCTCGTCCCGCAGCCGCTGGATGTAAAAGAGAAGCGGAGAGTTGACCGGCAGCGTCATCTCGCGACCGCCGGGAAGGTGGAACACCTCGCGCCCCTCCCGCCCATGGTGCGGGCCCTTGGCCACCCCAACCACCGGGATGTCGTGGACCCCGGCATTCTCCATCACCTCGCACACCGCCGACAACTGCCCCTTCCCGCCGTCGATCAGCAGCAGGTCGGGCCATTCGCCGAGGAGCGGTCGGGATCGTCTTTCTCCAGCCGCGCGAAGCGCCGCTCCAGCACCTCGCGCATCATCCCGAAATCGTCGTCGGTCCGCGCCGACTTGATATTGAATTTGCGATAGCTGTTCTTGCGGAAACCCTCCGGCCCGGCGACGATCATCGCGCCGGTCGCGCTGGTGCCCATGATGTGGCTATTGTCGTAGACTTCGATGCGCTTGGGCGGTTCGGGCAGCTCGAAGAACTCCGCCAACTCCGCCAGCAATTTCCCCTGGGTGGTCGACTCCGCCATCCGGCGCTCCAGCGCTTCCTCGGCGTTACGGCGGGCCTGTTCGATCAGCTTCTTGCGCGCACCGCGTTGCGGACGCTCGATCTCGACCTTGCGTTCGGCGCGTTCAGACAGGGCTTCGGAGACCAGCGTTGCTTCTGGAAGCTCGCGGTCGAGCAAAATGCGCTTTGGCGGCGGCACCTCCTCGTAGAACTGCATCAGGAAGTCGGTCATCACCTCCGCTTCGGGCACGTCGGCGGTGTGCGCGGGGAAGAAGCTGCGGTGTCCCAGTTCTGGCCGCCGCGGATGAAGAAGGCCTGGATGCAAATCTGCCCGGCCTTGCAGGCGAGCGCGAAGATGTCCCCGTCGCCAAGCCCCTCCGCATGAACCGTTTGCGATCCCTGGACATAGGTCAGCGCGCGAAGCCGGTCGCGATAAACGGCTGCCAGTTCGAAATCCCGCCGCTCCGCCGCTTCGGCCATCTGCTTGCCCAGCCGCGCCTGCACGCCGGTAGACTTGCCTGCCAGGAACAGCTTCGCGTCCTCGACCAGCTCGGCATAATTGGCCTCGCTGATCCGGTCGACGCACGGCGCCGAGCAGCGGCGGATCTGGTACAGCAGACAGGGCCGCTGGCGATTGGCGAAAAAGCTGTCCGAACAACTGCGTAGCAGGAAAAGCTTTTGCAGTGCGTTAAGTGTCGAGGTCACCGATCCCGCACTGGCGAACGGCCCGAAATACTGTCCCTTCGTCCGCCGCGCACCGCGATGCTTGCGCACCTGTGGAAAGGGATGATCCTCGCGGAGCAGGATGAACGGGAAGCTTTTGTCGTCGCGCAGCAGCACATTGTACGGCGGCCGGAAACGCTTGATCAGTTGTGCTTCCAGCAACAGCGCCTCGGCCTCCGTCCGGGTCGTGACGATCGTCATCGACCGCGTCTGCGCCACCATGCGGGACAATCGCTTCGGCAAGCGCGCGACCTGGGTGTAGCTGGTCACCCGGTTCTTTAGCGTCTTGGCCTTGCCGACGTAGAGCACCTCGCCCTTCACGTCCTGCATGCGATAGACGCCTGGCCGCGCGGGCAGCGTTTTCAGGACGTTACGGATCGCCTTGACGCCGGCGTCGAGATCGGGAGCATCGCTGCCGCGCACCGCGAAAGTCGCCTTCTCCTCGAGAAAGCGCTCCTTGGCGTTGGGTTGGTCGGGACGATCGGCCTTGCTCACCATGCTGATCTAGGGGCTTCCTTCCGGACATGCGAGAGGCCACGGCCCACCAGTCCGGGCGCCACTTGCCAAATTCCAGCCTCGTTTCGGCGCGCTGACGCTTGACGCGGCCGTGCAGCCGCGTTCGACTGGCGGGATGAAATCATTGCTTTCGATGGCGCGACAGTCGCGCCGGCACTTGCAAGATGCCGGCGAATCTTATGTCGAGCATATGGCATTCGCCGCGACGGTTGGTCTGTTGACCCTGTCGGCGGGACTGGCCTGCCTGATCCATGCGCTGATCCCGGCCCTGTGTACGCGCACCGCCAGCCGGACCATCCGCCTGCTTTACCGCCTGATGGACGAACGCGGGGAGCTCCAGTCCGTGCGCGAGCAGTCCGTCGACGTCGTCGCCTTTGCGGTCCTCATCCTGCTCGCCGGCGCGGTAACCCTCCCGCTGTGGATCCTCGACGTTCCGCAGCCGCTGGCCATCGCCTATACGCTGCTGGCGTTCGCGATCCCGGCGGCGCATCTCCTGTCAAACCGGGAGCTCGATCGGCTGGAGCCGGCGCGCGCCTGATCAAGCGGCCGCGCGCGCCTCATCCTTGTCGCTGAGCATCCAGTCGACCGCCGCCTTCGCATGAATGGCGGTGGTGTCATAGACCGGCAGGACGTTGGCGCGGACGTCGACCGCGAAGACCAGCTCCGTGCAGGCCAGCACGACGGCCTGGGTCTTCTGCTTGCCAAGCTCGGTGATCAGCGACTTCAGCTTGCGCTGGCTCTCGCGGACGACCTGGCCAGCGGCCAGCTCTTCGTAGATGATGCGGTGGACCTCGCGCCGCCAACCGGTGTCGACGGTCGCGAAGCTGATGCCAACGGCCTCGTACCGGTCGCGAAGGAACGGCTCGGTCATGGTGAAGTCGGTACCGAGGAGCGCAATCTTGCTCCGGCCATCGGCCATGAGGCGGTCGACGGTAGAATCGGCGATGTGGAGGACGGGGATCGATACCGCGCCGGCCACCTCGTCGAAGACTCGGTGCATCGTGTTGGAGGCCATCAACAGGCCTTCCGCGCCCGAGTCCTCGAGCCGCCTGGCGGCATCGATCGCGATATGCGCGACGGTCCCCCACTCCTGATTTTGCTGGAACCGCGCCACCGGCGCGAAGTCGAGGCTTTCGATCGCAAGGCTTGCACTCGACAGGCCGCCCAGCCGATGCGCCACGCCCTTGTTGATAATCTCGTAATAGAGCACGGTCGACGCCCAGCTGACCCCGCCGATGATCCCCAGTTTTCGCAACGCTTCCCGCCTTTTCCCGAACGCCCTCAACCCGGCGTCCGGGCTGGGGGCTTTAACCCAGAAACGATTTCACCCCAGCGACTTAGCCGAGCGCCTTGACGATCTCTTCGACCATCTTCTTGGCGTCGGCGAGCAGCATCATCGTATTGTCGCGATAGAATAGCTCATTGTCGACACCGGCATAACCGGCGCCTCCCATCGACCGCTTGATGAACAGGACGGTCCGGGCCTTTTCCACGTCCAGCACCGGCATGCCATAGATCGGCGACGACTTGTCGGTCTTGGCGGCCGGGTTGGTGACGTCGTTGGCGCCGATGACGAAGGCGACGTCGGCCTGGGCAAACTCGCTGTTGATGTCCTCCAGCTCGAACACTTCGTCATAGGGCACATTGGCTTCGGCCAGCAGGACGTTCATGTGACCCGGCATTCGACCCGCGACGGGGTGGATAGCGTATTTGACCTCGACCCCCTCCTTCTTGAGCAGGTCGGCCATTTCGCGAAGCACGTGCTGGGCCTGCGCCACCGCCATGCCGTAGCCGGGGACGATAATGACCTTGTCGGCCTGCTGCATCAGGAACGCCGCATCCTCGGCCGAACCGCGCTTGTAGGGCCGGTCGATCGCCGCAGCGCCGCCCGCCGGCCCCTCGACCGCGCCGAAGCCACCGGCGATGACCGAAATGAAGCTTCGATTCATGGCGCGGCACATAATGTAGCTGAGGATCGCGCCCGACGACCCGACCAGCGCGCCGGTGATGATCATCGCGCTGTTGTGAAGCGTGAAGCCCATCGCCGCTGCCGCCCAGCCGGAATAGCTGTTGAGCATGCTGACCACGACCGGCATGTCTGCCCCGCCAATGGGGATGATCAGCAGGAAGCCGATGGCGAACGCCAGCGCCGTCACCGTCCAGAAGATCCACGGCGACTGGTCCTGCGTGAAGTAGGCGATCAAACCGAGGATCGCAACCAGCGTGCCGAGATTGATCACGTGCCGCAGCGGCAGCAGGATCGGCGCGCCGCTCATGTTGCCGTTAAGCTTCAGGAAGGCAATTACCGACCCGGAGAAGGTGATCGCGCCGATTGCGACGCCGAGACCCATTTCGACCCGACTGACCGGCAGGATGGCGCCGGCCGCATCGACGATGCCGAAGGCGGCCGGATTGAGAAAGGCGGCAGCGCCGACCAGCACCGCCGCCATGCCGACGAGGCTGTGAAAAGCGGCGACGAGCTGCGGCATTGCAGTCATTTGGATTCGCTTGGCGGTAACAAGGCCGATGGCGCCGCCAATGGCGATCGCGCCTACGATTTCCGCGATCGACGCTATTTCATGGATCGCTAGTGTCGTACCCACTGCAATCGCCATGCCGATCATCCCGAGGCGATTGCCGCGCTGGCTGGTCGATGGACTCGACAGGCCGCGAAGCGCGAGAATGAAGCAGACGCCCGAAATCAGATAGGCGATGAGGACCCAGGCCGGGGTCGCGGAGACCTCGTGCATTCTAGCGGTCCTTCTTCTTGTACATCGCCAGCATCCGCGCGGTGACCGCGAACCCGCCGAAGATGTTCACCGAGGCCAGCGCCACCGCGATCAGGCCGAGCCATTTCGCGCTGGCGCTGCCGGCCGCGGCGGCGGCGATCAGGGCGCCGACGATGATCACCGAGGAGATGGCGTTGGTGACGGCCATCAGAGGAGTGTGGAGGGCCGGTGTGACGGACCAGACGACGTAGTAACCGACGAAGCAGGCCAGTACGAAAATCGACAGGATCGAGATGAAATCCATGCCCCTCCCCTTTGCTTGGTCAGCGTTGTGGCAAGGGCAGGCGCGACTGTCGAGGCCCACCGGCGCGGCGGTGCGGTTAATCGAGTCGAGGTTTCCGATTTAATAACCTTTTCGAGGCACAAGCGGCGGCATGACAGGCAGCGTCAAGCGCACCGGTGATGAAGTCGCCCGCTTGAACGACAAGCGGCGCCCCGCGCGAACGCTTGGCGTGCTGGCCACGCTCAGCCTGATTTTCGGCATCCTCGGCATGGGTGAAATCTTCGAGGATACTCTCCGTGTCGCGCGCAATTCGGTGTTTCCGGCCGACGCCAGTGGCCAGGTCGTCCTGATCGACATCGGTGAGCGCGACCAGACTGAATTGGGCTCGTGGCCGTGGAAGCGGTCTGTTCAGGCCGAGCTGATCGACCGGCTGAGTCAGGCGGGCGCCAAGCATATCGCGCTCGACCTCAGCTACGACTTCCGCACCGAACCCAAGGAAGACCAGGCCTTCGCGGATGCGCTGAAGCGGTCGGGCAAGGTTATCCTGCCGGTCCGGGTCCGGCAGGGCGACGGCGGCGGTGTCCAGGTGACGCACATGCCGATCGACCTGATCGGCCGCCACGCGACGATCGGCACGATCAGCGTCCGCTACAATTATCAGATGGCGGTGTGGCGCACCGCGCTCGCATTGCCCGCGAAGGACCGGATTTATCCGACCTATGCGGCGCTGCTGACCGACACGCCAGCGGACGCCAAGCAATGGTTTCCGATCGACTACCGCTACCGGATGAACAGCTTCCCCCGCTTGGCGGCGTCGGACATCATCAGCGGCCGGGCCAACCTCGACATCGTCAAGGACAAGTCAGTCATTGTCGGCATCACCGGCGCGACCATCGGCGACCAGTACAACATCCCGGGTCGCGGACGGTATGGCGGTGTCTTCACCCACCTCTATGCGTCAGAGACGCTGCTCGACGGCATGCCGGTGGATTTTGGCTGGATTCCGGCCCTGCTCGCGGCACTGCTGATCGTTTCCGCTACCCTGCGCCTGCAACGCTCGACCTATCAGACGCTCTACCTGACGGGCAGCGGCGTCCTGTTGCTGGTCATTCCGGCAATGTCGGAACGGCTGCACATCTTTATCGACATCACACCGGCGCTCTTCTTGCTCATCAGCACGGGTTCAGTGCTCGCATGGCGCCGCTACCGCGCCGGCGGCCTCGTCAACGCGGCGACCGGACTGCCCAATCTCGCGGCGTTGAAGGCCCGTTCGAGCAGCAGCGATCGCGCGCTGATCGTGGCCCGGGTCCTCAACTATGCGCAGCTCGCGGCGACCCTCAACGCCACTCACGAACGGGCCCTTGTCGAACAGGTCGTGTCGCGGTTGGGCGTCGGCTCTTCTAAGACGCCGATCTACCAGGGCGATGAGGGCATCTTCGCCTGGCTCGCGGAGCCGGGCATTGCCGTCGGCCACCATGTCGAAGCGCTCCACGCCCTGTTTCGCAGCCCGGCGCGAATCGGCGGAACAGCCTATGACATCGCCATCAGTTTCGGCGTCGAGATCGGCAGCGGCCGTTCGATCGGCAATCGCCTGGGCAGCGCCCTGGTCGCCGCCGACGAAGCCGCGAGCGAAGGCCTGAAGTGGAAATATCACGACCCGAGCGTTTCAAGGACGAGAACTGGCGCCTGTCGCTGCTCGCCCAGCTCGACCAGGCGATCGACCGCGGCGAAGTGTGGGTCGCCTACCAGCCGCAACTGGAGCTGGCGACCGGCAGGATCCGCGGCGCCGAGGCGCTGGCGCGCTGGACCCACCCGGAAAAGGGCCCGATCAGCCCGCACGAGTTCATTTCTGCGGCGGAACAGCATGGCCGGATCGACCGCCTGACGCTGTTCATGCTGGAACAGGCGATCAAATCCGCCGCGCAGATCAACCGCTCGGGTCACGATTTCAACATGTCGGTCAACCTGTCCGCCCGCACCCTGTCGCGACGGACACTGCCCGACGAAGTGCGCGAAATGCTCACCGAGTATCGGCTGGACGCATCCAGGCTTACACTGGAGCTTACCGAGACCGCGGCGCTGGCCAACGACGGGTCCGATCTCGATCCCCTGCTTCGCCTGCGCGACCTCGGCGTCGCCATCTCGATCGACGACTACGGCACCGGCCTGTCGACCCTGGACTATTTGAAAAAGGTCCCGGCGCGCGAAATCAAGATCGACCAAGGTTTCATCAAGTCGATGAACGATACGCGTAGCGACCTTGTCATGGTTAAGTCGACGATCGCCCTCGCCCACTCGCTTGGCCGCGTGGTTGTGGCCGAAGGTGTCGAAAATCGTGAAACTCTGGACGCGCTGATCGGCCTGAACTGCGATTACGCGCAAGGATATTTAATTGGCCGGCCAACAAGTTACGACGGACTACTTCGTCGACTAAGCCTCGACGCGAAGGGTCGAGCCGCGTAGACTTGGTAAATGGATTGATAACCATTTCGCTTAAGGTTAATATTCCCCTGTCGGGCGAGTCGTCGCTCGTGGAAAAAGGGGATTACCATGACCAAGCAGAGCAAGCCGCAGCGTGGCTTCTGGAGCTGGCTTCTCGGCGGCGGTTGGTCGTCGGCTGGCGGCCAGGGCTAAGCCCTAAAATCATCCGGCGCTCGGGTCGGATGACCAGATAGAATCTGGCGGTCGGCGGAGGCGCGTCGGCCGCCAGTTTTCGCGTGCTGGTGAACGTGAGTTCAGCGGATATCCGCTGCAGGCCGGTCCTAGTGTCCGGCCTTTTTCGTCCCTGCGATCAGGATTTCAGCCGTTCGCTGACGACCTTACCGTCGTTGGTCAGGCGGATTGCCGTCACGATCTCGTCGTCGTCGGGCAGCGCCAGGGCCGCGCCCTCCTTGTCCCAGAAAGCGGCGATGAAGTTGTACAGGTTGCGCGCGAAGAGCGCCGACGAATCCGCGGCCAGCGACCGGGCCAACTGCACCGCGCCGATCAGTGTCACGCCATGGCGAACGACCGTCTTGCCCGGCTCCACGCCTTCGACATTCCCGCCTGCTTCGGCGGCAAGATCGACAATCACGCTGCCCGCCCGCATCGTCGCGACTTGCGCGTCGCTGATCAGCCGCGGCGCGGGTCGGCCGGGAATGAGTGCGGTGGTGATGACAATGTCCTGCTTGGCAATGTGACCTGACACCAGTTCGGCTTGCGCCGCCTGATACTCGGGGCTCATCTCGCCAGCGTACCCGCCGCTACCCTCGCCTTCGATGCCTGCGACACTGTCCACGAAGACCGGTTTTGCGCCGAGCGACTGGATCTGCTCCCTTGTTGCGGAGCGGACGTCGGTCGCGCTGACCTGCGCGCCAAGCCGGCGGCCTGTCGCGATCGCCTGCAGACCGGCAACTCCGACACCCATGACGAATAGCTTGGCGGCGCTTACCGTTCCGGCTGCGGTCATCATCATCGGAAAGGCACGGCCATAGGCCGCAGCCGCATCGACCACGGCCTTGTAACCGGCGAGGTTGGACTGGGAGGACAGGATGTCCATTGATTGCGCGCGCGTGATGCGCGGGGCCCATTCCATCGCCAATGCCTGCAGCCCCGCCTTGGAGTAGGCGTCGATATCATCCCTGCGGCGCGTCGGGTCGAGCGCACCGATCAGGATCGCGCCCCTTGCGGCGTCCTTCAACGTTGACGGCGCAGGCCCCTGGACGGACAGGATGATCCCCGCGTCCTTGAGCACTTCCGTGCGGTCGCCGAGGCTGGCTCCGGCTGCTTCATATTCGCAATCGTCAATCGACGCGCGCGCTCCCGCGCCGCGTTCGACCGCGACACGGACGCCAAGCGCCGTCAGTTTCTTGACGGTTTCCGGGATCGCCGCGACCCGCGGCTCATCCGCTGCTTCCTTGAGGACCGCGATCTTCATGTGGCGGCCCCCGTTGCCGATCAGTTGGCGATGATGATCATGACGATTGCGGTAACGATCGCCGTCACCACGATCGACCATTTGAGCAGCTTCAGAAAACCCGCGTAGTTCCGGTTATGGGCCGGATAATCCATCTCGGTCGCGGTGTGCTCCACCTTGTCGCCCGCCATCGAAGTCCCTTCATTCGGTGATAGTCTTGACCGGCTCTTATCAAGCCCGTCGGCCATGCCCAAGAGCTTTTCGCGTCCTTAACCCGACCTTCATCCTCCGCCCCTATGGTTGCGCCCTGAACAGGAGGTCCGAGTGCGCGAAGCAAGTCTGCGGTCGCTATTGCTGGTCGATGCCGACGCCAATGAGCGCCGGCAACTGACCGCGTTCGCGTCACGCTTCGGCTGGAGCGTGGTGGGTGCATCGGATGCCGAGACCGCGGTCGCGCTGCTGCAGGGTCCGCATGGCCGCGATGTCCGCGCCATCATCATTTCCAGTTGGGACGAGGGGGACGGGCCCAAGCTGGTCGCGACTCTTCGCGACGCGGCGCCGGACATGTCGATCATCGTCCTGGCCGAAGGCGGCTCGATCAGCCTGGCGGTGGAAGCGATGCGGGCCGGCGCGACCGACTATCTAGCCAAGCCGGTCGCCCCTGAACGCCTGTTCGACGCGCTGGAAGCGCAGACCGACCGCCGCCGTGCCGGTGGCGAGTTGATGCCGCTATCGGAGAAGATGGCGCACGAACTGCCGCTTGAAGAGCTGGTCGGCGCAGCGCCCGACTTCCGCGCCGCGCTGGCGGTCGCCGCCAAGGCCGCGCGCAACCGCTTGCCGATCCTCATCATCGGGGAGCCCGGCACCGGCAAGGAAACCTTCGCCAAGGCGATTCATGCCGCGAGCTTGCGCGCCAAAGGCCCTCTTCTTACCGTCGATTGCAAGGCGATTACCGCCAACAGCATCGACAGCGAATTGTTCGGCCATATGCCGGGCGCCTTCCCAGGAGCGTTCGCGGAGAAGATCGGCCGACTGGTCGAGGCCGACGGCGGAACGCTGCTGCTCGATGAGGTTGGCGCCTTGCCGATCGAGACGCAGCGCCTGCTCGACCGGGTGCTCGCCACCGGCGAGGTTCGTCCGGTCGGCTGCAACGGTTCCAATTCGGTCGACGTTCGCATCGTCGCCACTGCCTGCCGTCCGTTGCCGGACGACTTCGATCCGGCGCTCGCCAGCCGCCTGACGACCACCACCGTCACCATCCCGCCGCTCCGCGAGCGCAGCGGCGACATTCCCGCGCTGGCCCGCCATTTGCTGACCCGATACGCCGACGAGCCGGGAATGCGGTCGCTGTCGATCGGCAACGACGCTCTGGCGGTGCTGATGCGTTATGGCTGGCCGGGCAACGTGCGCCAGCTCGCCGGCGTCCTGTTCCGCGCCGCCCTCCAGGCCGACGGCCATTCGCTGACCGCCGAAGATTTCCCGCATATCGCGATCCAGTCGCGCTTTACCCAGCGCACCACCGACATTTCGCCCGACATCGGCCAGGCGTCGACCGACGCCGCGGTTTCGGGCGCACCGCAGGTCACGCTCTATCGCCGCGACGGGCACCTGCGTAGCCTGGAAGAGATTGAAGCGGACATCATCCGGCTCGCCATCGGCCATTACCGCGGGCGGATGACGGAAGTCGCTCGTCGCCTCGGAATCGGCCGCTCGACACTCTACCGCAAGCTTGGCGAGCTGGGCATCGACACCGCCGCCTGACCGTCTAGGCTGGCGCGATGCGGCGGCTTATCCCCTTGCTCCTTATCGTGACCGCGTCCTGCGGGGGCAGCGACGCCAAGACCGTCACCCCGCCCGTCTCGCCGTGCCGCGAAACGGCATTCGAAGGCGCACAATTCATTGTCTGCGATCCCGGCAAGGGCGAACTGCGCCTGTTCGCGGCGGCCAAGGACGAACAACCCATCCGCCGCTTCGCGGACCTTCCCGTCGATCCGGCAAAGGTCGCGTTCGCCATGAACGCCGGAATGTTCGACGAGGCCGGGCGTCCGATTGGCATGGCGGCCAACGAGGATGGCCAAAAAAATGCCATCAACCTTCGCGATGGCGGTGGCAATTTCCACCTGAAACCGAACGGCGTACTGATCGTCAGCATCGGCGGCGGGGCAATGGTATTGCCGAGCAAAAAGGCCCCGGCCCTCATGTTCCGGGCAGCGCCGCGCCTGTACACGCAATCGGGCCCGATGCTGGTGATCGATGGCCAGCTTCATCCCAAGCTCGCGCCGGATGGCACGAGCCGTTACGTCCGAAACGGCGTCGGGGTAACGCCAGCGGGCCACCCATTGTTCGTGATCAGCCTCGACGCCGTATCGCTCGGCAGGTTCGCCCGTTTCTTTCGGGATGCGCTGAAGACACCCAACGCGCTCTACTTCGACGGGTCGGTCAGCTCGCTGTGGGACCCGGCCAATGGGCGGCAGGATGACTTCACCGAGCTTGGCCCGATCATCGTCGCCTTCAAGCCAAGCGCGGGGTCAACGCCTGGTCGCGAAGGCCGCGCCACACCTTGAGCGCCTGCACCGTTTCCGGGACGTCGTGGACCCGAACGAGTTGGGCGCCCTGCTCTACCGCCTTCAGGGCCAGCGTGAGGCTGCCCGGCAGCCGCTGATCCGTCGGCGCTTCCCCCGACAGCGCGCCGATCATCCGCTTGCGGCTGGCGCCGACCACGACCCCGCAGCCCAGGCCGTGGAAAAGCGCGAGGCCGTTCAACAACTCCAGGTTGTGCGCGACCGACTTGCCGAAGCCAATGCCCGGATCGACGAGGATATTGGCGCGGCTCACGCCGGCCTCCTCCGCCGCCGCGATCCGATCCTCCAGCCATTCGAACACTTCGACCAGCACGTCGCCGTAGCGGGGGGCATCCTGCATCGTCGCCGGATCGCCCCGGTGATGCATCAGCACGACCGGCGCGCCCTTGGCGGCGACGACCTCGGCTGACCGCGGGTCCCAGGTGAGCGCCGACACGTCGTTGACCAGCGTGGCGCCGGCGCCCAGCGCAGCCTCCATCACCGCGGCCTTGCGCGTGTCGATCGAGACCGCCGTGCCGCCGCCGGCGAGTTGCTGGACGACCGGCAATACGCGCTCGATCTCGTCCCCTTCCCAAACTTCCTTGGCGCCCGGGCGGGTCGATTCGCCGCCGACGTCGATGATCGCGGCGCCCGCCGCCGCCATCGCCGCCCCGGCTTCGGCGGCCGACCGCGCGTCGGCGTAAGAGCCGCCGTCGGAAAAACTGTCGGGCGTGGCGTTGACGATGCCCATCACCTGCGGCTGGTCGAGGCGGATGGTGCGCTGGCCGAGCTGCAAGGGCTTTCGCGGACCTGTAAGCCGCGCCCAATCGGCTGCCATCGCGTCGTCAAAGCGCGCTTCGATACCATCCACTGGCCGAATTTCCCGGCGGCCATCCGGATGGATCAGCTCGACTGTCGCGAACCAGTTCAAACCCCCGGCGAGCCGTGCGACCTGGCCGTCGTGGCCAAAGGGGGAATCGACGAAGCCCGTGGGCCGGATCAGGGTGCGCATCGCTCCGCTATAGCGCGGCGAGGTGGCGCTGGCGAAGCACGTCGAGCTCGGTCAGGCCGGTAGCATCGTCGAGATGCCAGAAGGTCCAGCCGTTGCACGACGGCGCGCCCTGAAGCGCGGCGCCGACCTTGTGGATCGACCCGCTGTGCATGTCGCTGGCGATCGATCCGTCCGCGCGGACAGTGGCAAACCAGCGGCGCTTGCTGTCGGTCAGGGTGGCGCCGGCCGGCACCAGGCCGCTCTCGACCAGCAGGCCGAAGGCCACGCGCGGCGCCGAGCGCTTGTCGGCCATGACCGTCATTGCGCTTTCGTCGAGCGGCAGGGTCGCTTCGATGCGGGCCGTCGCAACCTTCACATAGGCGCGTTCGCGTTCGATCCCGATCCACTTGCGGCCCAGCCGGCGTGCGACTGCGCCGGTCGTGCCGGTGCCGAAGAAGGGGTCGAGCACCACGTCGCCCGGTTTCGTGCAGGCGAGCAGGATCCGGTAGAGCAGCGCCTCGGGCTTCTGCGTCGGGTGGGCTTTTTCGCCCCACTCGTCCTTGACGCGCTCCCCGCCGCTGCAGATCGGCAGCACCCAGTCGGAGCGCATCTGCAGGTCGTCGTTGAGCGCCTTCATCGCGCGATAATTGAAGGTGTAGCGCGCCTTCTCGTCCTTGGCGCACCAAAGCAAGGTCTCGTGCGCGTTGGTGAAGCGGGTGCCACGGAAGTTCGGCATCGGATTCGACTTGCGCCAGACGATGTCATTCAGGATCCAGAAGTCGGCGTCCTGCAGCAGCGATCCGACGCGGTAGATGTTGTGATAGCTGCCGATCACCCAGATCGTCCCGTCGTCCTTCAGGATCCGGCGAGCTTCGGCCAGCCATTCGCGGGTGAAGTCGTCGTAGGTCGCGAGGCTGTCGAACTTGTCCCAATCATCGTCGCAGGCGTCGACCTTGCCACCCTCAGGACGGATCAGATCGCCGCCGAGCTGCAAATTGTAGGGCGGGTCGGCGAAGATCATGTCGACCGACTTGTCGGGCAGGCGCGCCATCTCGGCGATGCAATCCCCCATCAAGATCTGGTCGAGCGGTAGCGCCTTGGCCCGGGCCGGCGTGCTTCGCGAACGCGCGGCGCGCGCGCCCTCCCCAATCGGTACGATCAACGTCACTGGATGGTCCCCCACGTCACTTGACCCATGGGTGAGTCAGCGCGGAGTCGCGGTCAAGCGGCAGCTATCCGGACAAGTTCGGCGGGTCCGCGGAACAAAAGGAATCCGAACGATTCCAACCACAACATCTTGAGTCTTCCGACGGGCTCCAGACTCAAGCGGTAGTGGTGTGGCCTAAAGGACTCGTCATCAAGATTTCGGGGCCGAGCCTGCCCTGACCCGCGCGGGCCAAAGCTTCGCGCACCGGTCCGAAGCTTCGGCGATGCAGCGGCGTCGGTCCCAGCGCCTCCAGCGCGCGGCAATGTTCGGGGGTCGGATAGCCACGGTTCCGCTCCCACCCGTAGCCGGGATGCTCGCGGGCATGGTCGGCCATCAGCCGGTCACGCGTAACCTTGGCGATGATCGAAGCGGCGGCGATCGACCGCGACTTTGCGTCCCCGGCCACGATCGCCACCGACGGTCGTT
Organism: Sphingomonas rhizophila; assembly: GCF_014396585.1. Taxonomy (GTDB): domain Bacteria; phylum Pseudomonadota; class Alphaproteobacteria; order Sphingomonadales; family Sphingomonadaceae; genus Sphingomicrobium; species Sphingomicrobium rhizophilum. The sequence continues at coordinate 773,941 of NZ_CP060717.1, read as the reverse complement.
GCCATTTCGGCAGGCGGTTGCCGTCGACCAGCACCATCGCCGGCTCGAAGCCCAGCGCGTCGACCGCACGCGCCATGGCGAGCATCCGCGCCCAGAAGATGTTGAGCGTGTCGATCTCCTCGACGCTGCACACGCCGACGCCGATCCGCGCCACCTTCTGCAATCGCCCGAAGATGGACTCTCGCGTTTCCAGGTCCAGCTTCTTGCTGTCGTCGATCCCGCGCGGGAACTTCTCCCGGTCGAGAACCACCGCCGCAGCGACGACCGGACCGGCAAGCGGAGCGCAGCCCGCCTCGTCCACGCCCGCCAGCGGCGTCGGATAGTCGCGCTCGATCTTGAAGCAGGGCCGGCCCATGGCGGCGACGCTAAACGGATGGCCGCACGCGCTTCAAGCCCGCCCGCCAAATTCTTGTGGATTACCCGCCGCTTGGCATCCGCCACGGCGGAAAGCGGCGGGCTTCACCTGCGCGGTAGAGGAAAACGGTGTTGCCGGCGGGATCGCGCAGCCGTGCCTCGCGCCACATCCACGGCTGGTTTCGTGGACCATGTTCGAAGGCGATTCCCGAGCGCGCCAATTGTTCGACTCGGTCGTCGAGATCGTCGCATTCGAAATAGATGGCGGTCGACTCGCCGATCGTTTCCTCCGGATCGATCTGGATCGAGAAGGTCGTGCCCCCGCCGTTTCGAACCGGGCATAATTATTGTCCGGCGCGTCGACGATCTGGGTCAGCCCGAGCGCGCGGTAAAAGGCGACCATCTTGGCGTAATCCTTGCCGGTCACCGTCACCTGGTTAAGGCGAAGACCAAGGCCGGTATCCATCCGCACTGCCTGCTGTCCCAGCGGTCCATGCCCCCTGCCCAGCCCCGGCGCCGAATGCAGCGCCATGCGCACGAACAGCCGTCCTCGCTCGACCGCCTGGGGTAGCGAGCAGCCGCAGCCGAGGTAAAAGGCGATCGCCGAGGCGAGCGTGCAACCGGTGCCATGGTTGGAGGCCGTGTTGATCCGCTGCCCCTGCCAGCTGGTGATGTTGTCGTCCTCGACCAGCGCGTCGGCGAGGGCGTCGCCTTCCTCATGGCCGCCCTTGATCAGTACGGCGCAGCGATGCTTCGACACCAGCTGCAGGGCACTGGCGACCTCGTCCTCGGCGTCGGTCAGGCGGCGAAGTTCGGGCAGATTGGGCGTGACGATGGTGGCGACGTCCATAAGCCTTCCGAAGGCAGCCACGGTCGCGTCGTCGGCCAAGGTCGCGCCGCTCGTTGCGACCATTACCGGATCGAACACGATCGGGACATTCTCGAGCAGGCTGAGCCGCTCCGCGATCAGGTTGGCGGTGAAGGCCGACCCGATCATCCCGATCTTGATCGCGTCGATGCCGAGGTCGTCGGCCACCGCGTCGATCTGCGCCAGGACCATCTCGGCCGGGACCGCATGGATCCCGCTGACCCCCTCGGTGTTCTGCGCGGTGATCGCGGTGATCGCCGTCATCGCATGGCCGCCGAGCATGGTGACGGTCTTGATGTCGGCCTGGATGCCGGCTCCGCCGCCGGAATCCGATCCGGCGATGGTCAGGATACGCGCAGGCTTCATCGTCGCGGTCAGGCGGCCGCTCGGGCGACGGCGTCGCAGATGGTGTCGACCAGACGCTCGATCTGCGCCCGGTCCTCGCCTTCCGCCATGACCCGGATCAGCGGCTCGGTGCCGGACTTTCGGATGAGCAGTCGCCCGCTACCGTCAAGCTCGGCCTCCGCACTGGCGATCGCGGTCTTGACCGACGCATCCTCCAGCGGCTGGCCGTCCTTGAAGCGGACGTTCTTCAGCAATTGCGGCAGCGGCTCGAACTGGCGCAGCAGGTCGCTTGCAGGCCGACCGGTATCAACCAGGGCAGCAAGGATTTGCAGGCCGGCGACCAGGCCGTCGCCGGTGGTCGCGTGGTCGGTCAGGATGATATGACCCGACTGCTCGCCTCCGACGTTGCAGCCCTTGTCGCGCATCATTTCCAGCACATAGCGGTCGCCGACCGCGCTGCGATGAAGCGCAAGCCCCTCGCTGTCCAGCTTCCGTTCAAGGCCGAGGTTGGACATCACCGTCGCCACCAGCCCGCCGCCACGCAACGTGCCGGCGTCGCGCTGGCTGAGCGTGATCAGCGCCATTAGCTGGTCGCCGTCGACAATCTGGCCCTTTTCGTCGGCGACGATCAGCCGGTCGGCATCGCCATCAAGCGCCAGCCCGAGGTGCGCGCCCGAAGCGACGACCGTCTCGCGGAGCACGTCCGGCGCGGTTGAGCCGACGCCGTCGTTGATGTTCGTCCCGTCGGGCCGCGTGCCGATCGCGATGACCTCCGCGCCCAGTTCCCACAAGGCTTCGGGCGCGACCTGGTAGGCGGCGCCATTGGCGCAATCGAGCACGACCTTCAGCCCGTCTAGACGAAGCCGGTCGGGGAAGGTCGACTTGGCGAAGTGGACGTAGCGGCCGCGCGCGTCGTCGATCCGCTTCGCCCGGCCGATTTTGTCAGGCGGCACCAGTGTCGGCGCTTCGAACAACAGCTTCTCGATCGCCGCCTCGTCCTCGTCCGACAATTTGTAGCCATCGGGGCCGAACAGCTTGATGCCATTGTCCTCGAACTTGTTGTGGCTGGCGCTGATCATGACGCCCAGGTCGGCGCGCATCGACTGGGTCAGCATCGCCACCGCCGGCGTCGGCATCGGGCCGAGCAGGACGACGTCCATCCCCACCGACGTAAAGCCCGCGACCATCGCCGATTCCATCATGTACCCCGACAGGCGCGTGTCCTTGCCGATCACGACGCGGTGGCGGTGGTCGCCGCGCAAGAAGTGCGCGCCGGCCGCCTGGCCGACCCGAAGGGCAATCTCGGCGGTCAGCGGCGGCGTGTTGGTGCGACCGCGAATCCCGTCGGTGCCAAAGAATTTCCGTCCCATGCCAGACGGCTTAGCCCGAAAAGCGTTAAGCGAAAACGCTAAGGAGGCGGATCACGACCGAGCGGCTGCTTCCCGGTGGTGGAGGCCCCTGATGGCTCGGCGGGCCGGCCGTTCGATGGCGATGAAGGAAAGCCGGGCAACCACGATCACGGCGGCCAGAAAGAAAAACAGGAACCACGGCGAGGTGAATATCGCCGTCGACACGCCGAACTGATGCATGGCCAGCAAGATCATCAACTGGATCGGGACGTGCCACAGGTAGACGCCGTACGTGTTGTCGGCGACCCACGGTACTGCCTTGGCCCAGCGCGACGCCCTGGTGGCCTCCAGCATGGCACAGGCCAGCACCAGGGCCGCGAACAGCGCCAGAACCGCAATTCCCTCCTTCCCGAGCACGAGCAGGGCGGCGAACGCAGTGACGCCCGCGACGATGCAAACCACCTGCCAGGCAACGGGCGCGGCGCGATGGATGACGTAGATGCTGCACCCCATGAAGAAATAGGCGCCGCACGCCGCGATCGGTGAATCCCGTAAGAGGAAGAAAATCGCGGACGCCGCCAGCGGAAGGACCAGCCGCCATCGGAACAGAAAGCCCAGCGACGCCCAGAACAGGGCGTAGATGAACACCTCCGCCGATACCGACCAGATCGGACCGTTGAATGATGATGCGTTCCAGATTCCCCAGCCACTGGCGAACGCAAGGTGGGCGATGAATGTCGCCGGTGAATTGTTGGGATAGATCAGCGGCGCCCCAAATATCCGTCCGCAGGCGATTTGCAGGCCGGCAACGACCAATAGAGTGACCAGGTGCAAGGGATGCAGCCGAGCGATGCGGTGCAGCGCAAAGTCGCGGCCCGAAATGCGCGAGCCCTGATAGACGGCCGCGAACACGAAGCCCGAGATGATCCAGAACAGCTGAACCGCCAGGCCGCCATGTTCGTACAGCAGTCGGAATACGGAGTAGAGCGGATAGTCCGCCATCTTCCCGACCTGCGATTTCCCGAGGCCGGTGAAGTGCTGGTAATGCCAGAACAGGATGGCGCAGGCCGCCAATCCGCGCACGACGTCGATGACATGATAATGCTGTTGGCGCGGTGTTATCGGTCCGCTGACCAGCGCCTTTACGACACGAATGCGAAAATCCCCGCCGGCATATACCCCAACGCACCGTGCGCCCAGGTCGCGACCAGCCACAGGATCGTCCCGCCGGCCAGCGCGAACGCGTCCGGTAGGGCGAAACCCTTGGCAAAGGGCACGAAGGCGGTGCGCCGCTGCCAATCGACCCACGGCGCACCCATCAGCTTTCGCTTCTTGGCGTCCTGTCCTGCCGCGCCACCAAGGGCGAGGACGAGAATCGCGCCGCTCAGGATGAACGAGGCGCAGTTGGGAACCACCAGCGCATGGACCAGCGCCCACAGCGCGAAGCCCCACATCATCGGATGGCGGGTGACCGCGAACGTGCCACGTGCCTCTCCGATGCTGGTGATCGGTTTGCCGGGATTGGGAAACGCCGGATTGCGGCGGAGCGAGCCCACAAACAACACCGATCCGAGCCACATGAGGAGCGTCGCCACCCACCAAAGCCAGGTCGGAACCGCCCACCACGCCTCGGTCGCAGTCCTGACCGCCGGACCATACGCCCAGATCATCCCGCCAAAGAGTAACAGCGAAATGAGCGAATAGACGCCGGCAAAGCCACGCTCGCCGAGCCGAGCCACCATGGCGGCGCGCAGGGGATGCGACATCAGGAAATGGGTGCCGACGAACAGGGCGGAGAAGAGCGCGAGAGCGGTCATCGGGGTCATCGGCGGTAAGCCTCCGGAAGGTCGCGGCGGGTGAGGTCCCTGTAACGGTCCCGCAGCTTCGTTTGATGACTGTCGAGCGGTTGCGCGACCCCGTCGATCCACACTGCCTCCGGGCGCGAGGCATTTTCCAGCGGGTCGCCGGACCAGATGACGACATCGGCTCGCGCGCCTGCCTTGAGGCTGCCGATCTGGTCGTCCAGGCCCATCACCTGCGCCGGGCGCGAGGTCACCATGGCAAACGCGTCGCCCCAGCTGACTCCGCTGGCACCGGGAATGCGGCTGACGGCAACGAGATTGCCGGCATTCTGCCTCTGGTTGCGCTGACGGCGGGTATCGTCCTCCCCGATCATCCCGATCGCAACCTTGACCCCTGCGGTGCGCAGACGACCGACGTTGGACTGTGTCGCGGCGAGCTGCTCGAAACTGGCCGGAAGGTCATTGAGCGCGGAGGCAATCACCCACGTGCCCGAGCGCGCAATCTCCGGCGCGACCATCCACGCCTCCGTCGCACCGACCAGCGCGAGGCGCAGCGCCGGAAATTCGGAGCGCAACCGAAGCACGTTGCGGATGTCGACCGCACGCTCGACATGGACAAGCAGCAATTGCTGGCCGCGAAGGACCGGAACCAGCGCCGCGGCGTCGAACCGAGTAAGCAGCACGTCATCGCTCCGCCGAGCATCGAGCCCGGTGAGGCGCACATCCTCGCGGCTGACGTATGGTATGTCGTCGCCCTGCCGTGGCAAGGCGCGGCCAGCACTTCCGGCGATCGGCCGCATGCCGGCCAGGTCGCGCGCCTCGCGCAGGGCGTTGCGGAACAGGGTGAAGGCCGAGGCACGCGATCCGCCTGCCTTGCCGGCACCGCCCTCGCCCAATTCGACGAATTGGAACGCGCGCGGCCGCATCACCGCGTCAAGGTCATCCCCGAGGTCGATCACTGCACCCTGCCCGGCAAAAATGCTGCGCCCCGCCGACGGCGCGACGATGGCGCGAGTCACTCCATCGGCACGGCCGACGGCGATGGTGGAGGCCTTGGGATTGATCGACGGAGCGATATCGATGGCGGCATTGAACGGGCTGCCATTGGCCTCAGTATCGTCGGCACCGTCCGCGCCAAGGTCGACTTCGGCTAGCCCAAGGCGCGAAAAGCCTGCGATCATCCCCGGAGCGACCCACTTGCCGGCCGCGTCGATGATCCGCGCGCCCGCCGGTACGCGCCGACCCGCGCCGGCGGAGACGATCCGACCATTGCGCAGGACCACGGTGCCACCGACGATCGGCTCCGATCCGTCGCCCAATGCGACCGTCCCGCCGACGATGGCGATGGTCTGGGCGGATGCCGGGGTGACGGCGGCGGCGGCGAGCGCGGCGGCGGCCAGCAACCGGATCATTTGACGTCGCCTTCGCCAGGCTGGCCCAGCTCGAAGTCACTCACCGGCCGGCGGCGCGGGTTCGACGCATCGTACAACAGCGCCCCGTCGACCCACACGCGTTCCGGGCGCGTGTACACACTGAACGGATCGCCGTTCCACAGGACGACATCGGCCATCTTGCCGACCTTCAGGCTGCCCGTGCGGTCGTCGATGCCGAGCGCCCGTGCAGGGTTGATGCCCAGCCAGCGCCACGCGGACGCATCGCTGATGACGTGGCCGGCCCGGCGCCCGTTGGCGAGGGCCTTGGCCGCTTCCTGGTTCAGTCGCTGAATGCCGTTCGCGTCATCGCTATGGACGATGGCGCAGCCGCCAGCCTTGTCGACGAACGGGATATTTTCCTGGATCGCGTCGTACGCTTCCATCTTGAACCCATACCAGTCGGCCCACATCGCCGCGCAGATACCTTCTTTCGCAAGCAGGTCGGCGATCTTGTAGGCCTCCACAGCGTGGTGAAAGGCGGCGATCTTGTAGCCGAACTCACGGCTCATATCGATCATGATCGCCATCTCGTCGGCGCGGTAGCAATGGTTGTGGACGCGAATCTTGCCCGCCAGAACGTTGCGCAGCGTGTCCATCGCGAGATCGCGGACGGGGATGTCGCCGCCCACCGCGTCGTATCTGTCCCACTTGCGCTTATATTCCTGCGCCTTGATCCAGGTCGCGCGCGTGGTGGCGACGTTGCCCATCCGGGTCGCCGGACCGCCCTTCCCGCCATAAACACGCTTCGGATTTTCGCCGCACGCCATCTTGAGGCCATAGGGGGCGGCGGGAAACTTCATCCCCTGGACGGTTCGGGCATAGACGTTCTTGAGGACGACCGAGCGGCCGCCGAACAGGTTTGCCGATCCCGGCAGGATTTGCAGCGTCGTCACCCCGCCATTGGCGAGGGCGCGGCTGAATCCCGGATCCTGCGGCCAGACGCTGTGCTCGGCCCAGACGTCGGGCCGGGCGGGCGCCGTTCCTTCATTGCCGTCGGAATGGCTTTCCACGCCGGGCGATGGGTAGTCACCAAGATGGCTATGCACGTCGATGATTCCCGGAGTGACCCATTTCCCGGCCGCCTCGATGACCACCGCGCCGGCCGGTGCCGTCACTTCGGGCCCGCCGACCGCCTGGACCGTGCCGTCCGCAATCAGCAGGGAGGCATCGTCAATTCGCCCGCCCTCGCCATCGTACAGCGTGGCGCCGCGGATCAGCGTCGGGACGCCCGGATAGCGGACGTAGGTCGACGGATAGGGATTGTCGTTGATCCGGACCGAGGGCCTTGCCGCCTTCTTGGGCGGTGGCGTCTCGGCGCAACTTGCCACGACAAGGGCGAGGACCGCCGCGCCGACGATCCTCGCCCCTATCATGACCATCAAGCCTTGGCTTCGCCGGCGAGGTTAGTGCCCGCCGCCTGTGGCTCGCCGAGCTCGGAATCGCCGGCAAGCCGATCGTCGCGCAGCGTGTCGAGATGCATCCAGCGTTTCACGATCGGGCTGAGCAACAGGACCACGACGCCCGCGCCGACCGCGACCCAACCGATCTTGTTATAGATCGCCAGCGTCAGCTCCTTCGACATCTCGCCGCCTTCACCGCCCGTGGCCTCGCCAATCTTGCCGGCGACAAAGTTGCCGACGGCGGTCATGTAGAACCACGCGCCCATAATGAGCGACGCGAGGTGACGCGGCGCCAGGCGGTTCATGGCACTGAGGCCGACCGGCGAGAGGCAGAGCTCACCAGTCGTCTGGAACAGGTAGATCAGGAAGACGAAAATCACCGGAGTCATCGCCGCCATGCCGACCGACGTCGCGCCCCAGACGAAGACGAGGAAGGCAAGGCCGACCTGCATCAGCGCCAGACCGAACTTTGCCGGAGCCGAAGGTTCCAGACCGCGGCGACCAAGCGTGACCCAGAGGCCGGCGAACAGCGGCGCCAGCAGGATGATGTAGATCGAGTTGATCGACTGGAACACCGACGCCGGCACGTCGCCGCGGTCGACGAAGCGGTCGGTGTAGAGGTTGAGGCTACCGCCCGCCTGCTCGAACAGGCCCCAGAACAACGGATTGAGGCCGATGAGGAACAGGATCGCGAACATCCGTTCGCGCGGCTCCTTGGGCATCTTGAACGCCTCGTAAAGCACGTAGCCGAGGAGGGCGAGGCCCGAGATGATCAACAGGTTCTGGATAACATCCTGATACTGGATCAGGCCCCACATCACCGCCACCGCGGCGAAGCCGATGACGTAGAGGAACGCCTCGCGGCTGACCCCCGCGACGCGATCCTTGAGCGCTGCCGGGTTGGGCGGTTCGCCCGCGCCGTTCAGCACGCCCTTGCCAAGAACGAACACCACCAGGCCCGCGAGCATGCCGATGCCCGCCAGGCCAAAGCCGTAGCCCCAGCCGATGCGCTCGCCCAGGTAACCGACGAGGATCGAACCGGCAGCGGCGCCAAGGTTAATGCCCATGTAGAAGATGGTGTAGGCGGAATCCCGCCGGGTGTCGGTCAGACGGTAAAGCTGCCCGACCATCACCGAGATGTTGGCCTTCAGGAACCCTGAGCCGACGATGATCAACGCCAGCGCCAGCCAGAAGACGTTGATGGTCGGATCCGACTGCCCGCCGGTTCCTTCCACCGCCATCGTCGCGTGACCCAGCGCGAGCAGGATGCCGCCGAACAGCACGGCCTTGCGCTGCCCGAGGTACCGGTCGGCGAGATAGCCGCCTAGCACCGGCGTGATGTACACAAGGCTGGTGTAGGCGCCGTAGATCAGGTTCGACTTGTCATCGGCGAACAGCCAGTGCTTCGTCAGGTAGAAGATCAGCAGCGCCCGCATGCCGTAGTAGGAGAAACGCTCCCACATTTCGGCGAAGAACAGCATGTAGAGGCCCTTGGGGTGGCCAAGGGCTTCGGGCTTGCGCGACGCGGCAATGGTCGCGCCGGCGACGAGGAAAAAGCCGAGGATGACTACGGCGATCGCCGCGATCCAGTCGCCTTCGTTCCAGGTGGATACGGGTTTCATCAGCTTGGGCATCCTTGAACTACTCGGCGTAACCGTCGCATTGCGGTCTTATCGCCTTGAAAGCCGCGCAGACTAGCGGCGAACGGCGCATTGTGAAGCGACTTGTTCGACGAACGGCGAGTCCCTAGTCAATGCGAATGGTTCTCAACGATCGAAGCTCGACCCTTGCCCTGCTCGAAAGCCGCCGGTCAGGGCGGCCCCGCGAAATGGTCGAACCCGGCCCCAGCGACGAGGAAATGGAGCAGATCCTGACCATCGCGGCACGCACGCCCGATCATGGCAAGCTCTTCCCGTGGCGCTTCGTCACCGTCGGCAAGGACCAGCGCGATGCTCTGGCCGAATTACTGACGAAGGCCCTTCCCGAAAGCGAGCCCGAACCCCTGCCCGCCCACTTCGCCAAGGCGCTGGAATTCGCGCACCAGGCGCCGTCGCTCGTCGCATTGGTCTCGGCGCCGGTCGCCAACCACAAGATCCCGGTGTGGGAACAGGAACTGTCGTGCGGAGCCGCGGCGATGAACCTGCTGTGGGCGGTTCACGCATTGGGCTACGTCGGTGGGTGGATCACCGGCTGGGCAACCTATTCGGAACGGGTCCGCGCCGCCTTCTGCGGACCGGGCGAGCGTATTGCCGGCTTTCTTTTCATCGGATCGCCCGGCGCGGAACTGGTGGAACGGCCTCGCGCGCCGCTGGCGACGGTCGCGCGGCAATGGGTGCCCCCAAGACTTGAACAAATCGCGCATCGGTGTATTATGACACCATGACGCTCCGAACCACGCACGAAAAGCCCGTTTATGTCCGCATCCGCGAAGTGATCGCGGACGCGATCCTGTCCGGGAGGTTCGGCGACGGCGATCCCCTTCCCTCGGTCCGCGCGCTCGCGGTCGAGGAAGGCGCCAACCCGCTGACCGTCGCCAAGGCGTATCAAGGCTTCCAGGACGAAGGCCTGGTGTTGGTCCGCCGCGGCGTTGGCATGTTCGTCGCGCCCGGCGCGCGCGCCAAGCTGCGCGATGCCGAGCGCAGCCGCTTCGTCAAGCAGGAATGGCCCGCCATCCGCGAGCGGATGCAGCGCCTCGGCCTCGATCCCGCCGAACTGATGCGAACCGAACGGGCCTAGGCGAGGGCCTCCGCCGAGACGACGTAGAGTTGCTCCGCACCGCTTTCCGCGGCAGCGGCCAGCCCGATCGCCTCCGGCACGACCGACGACAGGAAAAAGGCACTCGTCGCGCGAACTCGATCGTCGGCATCCGGGCTTTTTGCAAGCCGCTCCATCAGCCATCCACCAACCATCACCGCGCACATCGTCAGAAACGGGTAGCTGCCCGCCATCCGGTCGTCGCCGCTGCGGGCGCGCATCGTCGCCGCGGCAACTTCGACCGCGTCGGTCAAGGCGATCAGCAACGGATCGGTCGCTTCCGCCTCGATGTCGGCGATCAGGCCGTCGAAGGCCAGGCCGCCGTCGAGCCCCAGCTTGCGTCCAACGAGGTCGGCTGCCTGGATGCCGTTCGTGCCCTCATAGATTGGCGCGATCCGGGCGTCGCGAAGATGCTGTGCCGCACCGGTCTCTTCGATGAACCCCATCCCGCCATGGACCTGGATTCCGAGGCTCGCCACCTCGCATCCGACATCGGTCCCCCACGCCTTCGCCAGCGGGGTCAACACCTCGGCGCGCATCGCGGCGACCGGGTCTCCGGCGAGACCCCGGTCGAGCTGGCCAAACGCGTAGTAGACTAGCGCCCGTGACGCCGAGGTGAGCGCCCGCATCCGAAGCAGCATTCGACGGACGTCGGGAAATTCGGCAATGGCCTTGCCCGACTGGCGGCGATCCAAGGCATAGGCGACCGCGCGCTGCGTCGCACGTTCGGCGATACCGACCCCCTGCAATCCGACATTCAAACGCGCGTTGTTCATCATCGTGAACATGGCCCGCATGCCGCCCATCTCCGGGCCGACCAGCCAGCCGGTGGCGCCGCCGTGGTCGCCATAACTCATGACACAGGTCGGCGAGGCGTGGATGCCAAGCTTGTGCTCGATCGAAACGCAGCGAAGGTCGTTGGCGCGTCCGTCCGGCAGGACCTTGGGAACCAGGAACAGCGAGATGCCGCGCGTCCCTTCCGGAGCGCCGGGCGTCCGCGCCAGCACAAGGTGGATGATGTTGTCGGCCAGGTCGTGCTCGCCATAGGTGATGAAGATCTTGGTGCCGAAAATCCGCCAGCTTCCATCCCCGTTGGGTTCGGCGCGGGTCTTGAGCGCGCCCACATCGCTTCCGGCTTGCGGCTCGGTCAGGTTCATCGTCGCGGGCCATTCACCCGACACGATCTTGGGAAGATAGTCGCGCTTGAGCTCGTCCGAGCCGTGCCGTTCCAGCGCCTCGATGGCGCCGAACGACAGCATCGGGCACAGTGCGAAGCCGATATTCGCGGCGTTGAGGTCTTCCATCAGCGCCGCCGACAAAGCGAGCGGAAGCGCCTGTCCGCCGGCCGCTTCCGGAGCCGACAGACCCATCCAGCCTCCGTCGACGAAGGAGCGATAGGCAGCCTTGAAGCCCTCCGGCATTCGAACCACGCCATTGTCCCACCGCGCGCCGACGGTATCGCCGATGCGGTCGAGCGGAGCGAACTCGCCTTCTGCCAGCGCGGCCGCACCGTCCAGCACGGCGTCGACCAGGTCGGGATCGCTCGCGGCGGGCAATTCGCCGATCCTGACCACGTCGCGAAGGACCAGGCGCTGGTCGGACACGGGGGCATTGAAGCTCATGCGGATGGGTCCTCGGCCTTGATGCAATGGTCACCGCGCTATAGCGGGCAGGTCATGGCGCCGCCACCCAACCCACGGATCATGCCGTTCGGCGACGAGGCGATCGCGGAGGCGGCGCGACTGATCGCGGCGGGGCAGCCGGTCGCCGTGCCGACAGAGACGGTCTACGGACTTGCGGCCGACGCAACGAACGCAGAGGCCGTGGCGCGAATATATGCCGCCAAGGGCCGGCCAGGCTTCAACCCGCTGATCGTCCACGTGCCGGATCTCGCGGCCGCCGAGGAACTCGGCGAGTTCACCGACGAAGCGCGGGCGCTGGCGGCGGAGTATTGGCCGGGGCCCCTGACCCTGGTCGTTCCACTCCGGCCTGACGCGACCATCGCCGCGCTGGTCACGGCCGGCCTTCCAACGGTCGCGCTTCGAGTCCCGGCGCACCCGGCGATTCGGGCCCTGCTTAATGCCTCAGGCGTCCCGCTTGCCGCTCCTTCGGCGAACGCCAGCGGCCTGATCAGTCCCACGCGCGCCAGCCATGTCGCCGCGAGCCTGGGCGATCGCGTCGCCCTGATCATCGACGGTGGCGCCAGCCAGCGCGGCATCGAATCCACCATCGTCGCTGCGACCGGCGGGCCACTACGTCTGTTACGGCGCGGCCCGATCGACATCGACGCGCAGCTGCCCGCGCCCGGTTCGGGCATCCAGGCGCCCGGCCAACTGGCCAGCCATTACGCCCCTTCGAAGCCGCTCCGGCTCGACGCGACCGACCGGCGCGAGGGAGAATATCTGATCGGCTTTGGGCCCATCGCGGGCGACGATTCCCTCAGCGAGAGTGGCGACCCGGTCCAGGCCGCCGCCCGGCTGTTCGACCTGCTTCATCAGGCCGACGCCGCCGACGCCCCCTCCATCGCGGTCGCGCCCATCCCCGGCAACGGCATCGCCGCCGCCATCCGCGACCGCCTCAAGCGAGCGGCGGCGCCTCGGAAGAGTTAGGGCGGCTCCCGCCGCCCCAACGCTCAGCGAATCGGAGTGGCGACCGGCGTCAGCGCGCTCACCGGCACGGCCGGCAAAGGTGCTGGCTTTACGGCCACCGGCAATGGTGCGAGCGGAGCAACTGGCATAGCCAGGGGCACGTCCTCGTCAACGAAGCTTTTGACGATGGTTCCCACCGGCACCTTTGCGCTGGTACCAGTCATGAAAAATCCTGCCGGCAAGAAGACCAACGCCGAGACCGCTGCCGCACCGACGCCGCCCGCGACGCCCTTGTCGTCGAAAGCTCCGCTCAAGCGAATCTGCCGGCCATTAACGGTCACATAGAGGACCCGCGCACCTAGGTGCCCGGACTTGCCCCACATCCCCTTGTTACGGACATCGGTGATCTCGCCGACTGCGGGACTGCCGACAGGGACGACGGTCGCGCCCTGAACCATAACGGGCTCGGTCGTCTCAAGGCGGAAGCGTTGCCCGACGCGCAGCTTCTTGCCCTTCGTGGTCAATTCTTCGAGCAATCGAAGTGGCACCTCGGTTCCGACCCGCAGGACGGCCTGACTCGGTGCAGCGACCGGCATCGGCTGGACAGTCGGTACTGGCGGCACCACCGGTTGCAGCGTCTGGGCAGCAACAGGCATCGCGGACGCTGCAAACAGCGCCCCGCACAGCAGAAGTTTCATGAATTCCCCCCCCAATTACGAACTAACAATTCGGCGGGAACGCGCCCTGCACCGGCAACAGTTTACAAATTGTTATCTGGCGAGAGTTTCCTGTGACTTTAATTTGGCTTGATAGCTCTTCCGCAGCTTTGCCAGCTTGGGCGGGATGACGGCCAGGCAGTAAGGATTGCGCTGGCCTTCGCCGGCCCAGTAATCCTGGTGATAGTCTTCGGCCGGATACCAGTCTGCCTTGGGCTCGATCGTCGTGACCACCTTGCCGTCGTGGTCGGCGTTGGCGCGGGCGATGCCGGCTTCGGCTTCGGCGCGCTGCTCGTCGTCCTGCGGGAAGATCGCCGAGCGATATTGCGTACCGATGTCATTGCCCTGCCGGTTGAGCTGCGTCGGATCGTGGGTCGCGAAGAAGATGTCGAGAAGGTCGGCGTAGCTGATCTGCTCGGGATCAAAGGCAATCTTGATCGCTTCGGCATGACCGGTGTTGCCGCCGCACACTTCCTTGTAGGTCGGGTTGGTCGTCTGGCCCCCGGTGTAACCACTCTCGACCGACCGTACGCCAACAAGGTCCAGAAACACCGCCTCGGTGCACCAGAAACATCCGCCCGCCAGCACCGCAACCTGGTCAGCCATCGTCATTCTCCGCTTGTCGAGTTGAAGCGAAGATAGGAAGCGCCGGGGCTTGACGAAAGGGGTCAGCCTTTCTTGATGCTCGCCTTGAGCGCGGCCATCTCGAGCCGCTTGCCGATCCACTCGGCCAGTTCCTCGAACTTCAGCGGCTGGTCGAAGACCACGCCGGCGCGGCGGTCGGAGAACCAACGGACCTCGCCGCGAATGGGGCGCAGGCTCTCGACCACGACGACCACTTCGCGACCTAGGCAATATTCCTCGATCGGCTCGACCTTGAGGCCGCCAAGCGAAATGTCATGCACGTCGACCGTGTAATAGGTCTTGCCGACCTTCAGGCTGGCCTTGCATTCGACGCTGAGGCGCGGCGGGCGCGGGCGAAAACCGTGCCGCGGCTTGCGGCCAGCAAGCAGCTCGCCGAGGTCGAGGTTGTTGTCGAACTTGAAGCCGGCGGTGCCTTCGCGTGTCCACACCACGTGGCAGGGTATTTTCTGCGAGGAGAATTCGAGCCGGACCTTGGTGCCGACCGGGATTGCGTGGCCGACCTCCGCCATCAGGCCCCGGCGGACACGTTACGGACACGCACCAGTTGCTCCCGGCCGCTTTCCTCCAACACCTTGGCAATCTGCAGGATGGGCATGATGCGTTCGTCGTCGCGGCGCTCTTCGGGACGCGGCACCGCGGTCGACAACGAAAAGGTCGTCGAGTCGAACGCGCCGTCATCGAGCCCGAGCGGGCGGCTGGGGCGGCGCCGGATCAGCGCTTCGAACATTCACAGGTCTCCCGCGAAGAGGACATAAATTGCTTCAAAGCGGGACGATATGCGGAACGGGGTTAAAAAGGCGTTTCGTGCGTTTGACCTCTTGTCGGTAAGCAGTACAGGGTGACCGTTAACCTTGTCACGATCGGGAAATATTTTTGCCATCGAGCCAGCCCAAACTGCTTGTGATCGACGACGAACCGGCCCTGGCGGACTTCGTCGCCCAAACAGCTGAGATGTGCGGCTTTTTGCCGATGCAGACGAGCAACGACACGGCGTTTCGCGACCAGTTCATGGCCGATCCGCCAGCGATGGTTGCCCTTGATCTCGGAATGCCGGGGATGGACGGAATCGAACTTTTGCGCTTTCTGTCGGCTCAGGGTTTCGAGGGGCCTGTGCTGATCATTTCGGGATTTGACCGGCGCATCTTGGAAAGCGCGTTCCGACTCGGATCGGCGCTGGGCCTCGACATGGTCGGCCCGCTGGAAAAGCCCGCACGGATCGACGAACTTGAAGCGATCCTCGAACGAAGCAAGCCGCGGCTGGTGGAATGATCGCGCAAGCCGATCTCGGCATGCTCGATGGGCTCGAACGGGCTCTCCTCAATGGCCGCCTGCACATGGCCTACCAACCCAAGGTCTCGCTTCGCGACGGGTCGCTCCGCCGGGTCGAGGCACTGGTCCGCTGGGACGATCCCGAACTGGGCGCGGTGCCCCCTTCCCGCTTCGTCCCGCTCGCGGAACGCCATGGACTGATCGACGACCTCACCCAATGGGGCCTCCGCACGACCCTTCGCCAATGGCGCAAATGGCAGGACGAAGGCATCGACACCGACCTCGCCTTCAACATTTCAGCCGTCAGCCTCGACCAGCTCGACTTTCCAGACCTGGTCGAACGGATGTGCCGCGCGCTTGCGGTGCCGACCGAGCGCCTGGTCCTTGAACTGACCGAAGGCGCGACCCAGCCCCTGATCAAGCTGATGGACACGCTGACGCGCTTCCGGATCAAGGGCATCGGCCTTGCGATCGACGATTTCGGGGTTGGTTATTCGACCCTGATGCAGCTCCGCCAGCTGCCCTTTACCGAGCTCAAGATCGATCGCTTCTTCGTCCAGGATTCACCGCAGGAACAGGACAGCGCGCTGATCGTGCGCTCGATCATCGACCTTGCCCACGGACTTGGCCTCTCCGTCACCGCGGAAGGCGTGGAAACGCCGGCGCAGCTGCGCCTGCTGCGTGCGCTCGAATGCGACATCGCCCAAGGCTATCTCGTGTCGCAGCCGCTGGCGCCCGACACGCTCGGCGCGTGGTACGAAAGCTGGAAGAAGCAGTGGCCCGAACTGGTGGGGGAGCGGCGGCGCCCGCGCGCCGACCCCACTAGCCGTCGATCTCGAAACGGACACCCTGAGCCAGAGGCAGAGCCGACCCATAGTTGATGGTGTTGGTCGAGCGCCGCATGTAGGCGCGCCAGCTGTCAGTCCCGCTTTCGCGGCCGCCGCCGGTTTCCTTTTCTCCACCGAAAGCCCCGCCGATCTCCGCACCTGACGGGCCGATATTGACGTTGGCAATCCCGCAGTCGGAGCCGGTGTCGGCGATGAATGCTTCGGCTTCTCGAAGGTCGGTGGTGAAGATCGCGCTGCTCAGCCCTTGCGGAACCGCGTTGTTGAGCGCGATTGCCTCTGCCAGCGTGTCGTAGCGCAGCACGTAGAGGATGGGGGCGAACGTCTCCTGCAGCACGACGCCGTCGTGCGCCGCCATTTCGACGAGCGCCGGGCGGACGAAGCGGGGGCCAAGTCGTTCGCCGCCATGGACGATGCCGCCCTGTGAACGGGCCGCATCCAGTGCATCCGCCATCGTGTCGGCCGCTGCCTCGTCGATCAGCGGGCCGACCAGCACGCCGTCGTCACGCGGATCGCCGACCGGTAGAAGCGCGTAAAGCGCGGCGAGGCGCGCCACAAAGCCATCGGCAATCGACTGGTGGACGATCAGTCGACGGAGCGTCGTGCATCGCTGCCCCGCCGTCCCCGCTGCCGAGAACAGGATGGCCCGCTCGGCAAGCTTGAGGTCGGCGCTCGGCGCGACGATCATCGCGTTGTTGCCGCCCAGTTCGAGCAGCGAACGTCCGAATCTCGCCGCGACCAGCGGGCCGATCGTGCGGCCCATTCGCGTCGAACCCGTCGCCGAGACCAGGGCGATGCGTGGATCGCGCGCCAGGGCCTCGCCGATTTCGCGGCCGCCGTGAAGCAACTGCGCAAGGCCCGCTGGCGCGTCCCCGAAACGGGCGACGGCGCGATCGAGCAAGGTCATCACCGCCGCGGCGGTGAGCGGTGTCTTTTCGCTCGGCTTCCACAGGATCGAATTGCCGCAGACCAGGGCCAGCGCCGCGTTCCAAGCCCACACCGCGACCGGGAAGTTGAACGCGCTGACGATCGCGACCGGCCCCAGGGAATGCCATTGTTCGATCATCCGGTGCTCCGGCCGTTCGCTGGCGATGGTCAGCCCATACAGTTGCCGCGACAGCCCGACGGCGAAGTCGCAGATGTCGATCATCTCCTGCACTTCGCCGAGGCCTTCGGAAACGATCTTGCCGGCCTCCAGCGTTACCAGCCGGGCAAGCGGCTCCTTGGCGGCGCGAAGCTCCTCGCCCAGCAGGCGGACCAGTTCGCCACGGCGCGGCGCCGGGACGGCGCGCCACGCTTCGAACGCGTGCCGGGCATCGGCGATGATCTTGTCGACGTCGGCGGCCTTCGGGGTTTGCACCGAGCCAAGGATTTCGCCGTCGATCGGCGACACGGACTCAAGATCGCCGTTCTCCGGGACCATGCCAAGCGCTGCGTATAAGCCGCGCATCTCTTCGCTGGTCTTCATCGCGCCAACTCCCGCGCCCGTGCCATGGCTGCGATGCCGGCGTCGATCGTCTCGTCGCGCTTGGCGAAGCAGATGCGCACCAGGTGACCCGGCGCGTCCTGCTCATAGAAAGAGGACAGCGGCACCACCGCCACTCCCGCACGCTCGACCGCCATGGCGGCAAACTCTTCATCGTTCATCGTGATGCCGGAAGCCGCCAGGTCAACGACCTGAAAATAGGTGGAATCGCTGGGCAGCGCGACAAATCCCGCGGCCCGAAGCCCATCCGCCATCCGGTCGCGAGCGCGGGCGAAGCTTGCTCGCATCGGCGCCAGCCAGGCGTCGCCTTCCGCAAGTCCGAATGCCACCGCCGCCTGCAGGTTGGGCGCGGTCGCGAACGTCAGGAATTGGTGGGCTTGCGACGCGACCGAAACCCGTGCCGGATTGCCCGCGATCCAGCCAATCTTCCAGCCGGTGAGCGAAAAGATCTTTCCAGCGGAGCCGCACTTCAACGTTCGGTCCGCCATTCCATCCAGCGAAGCGATCGGGACGAACTGCTGCCCGTCGAGCACCAGATGTTCCCATACCTCGTCGCTGATGACGACAAGGTCGTGCTCGCGGCTAGTGCAGCCACCGCTTCGAGTTCATCGGTGTCGAACAATCGGCCGAGGGGATTGTGCGGGTTGTTGAAGATGATTGCGCGCGTTCGCGGGCTGACCGCAGCGGCCAGGGCATCGCGCTCGATACGGAAATCGGGTGCCCGAAGTGCCACCTCACGAACAACGCCGCCGGCGCGCCGCACGAGCGGCGCATACGCATCATAGGCCGGCGCGAGGATGATCACTTCGTCACCCGGCTCGATCGTGGCGAGGATGGAGGCCGCCAGCGCTTCAGTCGCGCCCGACGTGACGCAGATGCCCTCCGCCGACAGGTCGAGCCCGTGATGACGGCGGTAATGGTCCGCGACCGCTTGCCGAAGCGCCGGCAGGCCGCGCGAAGGCGCATACTGGTTCGACCCCTCGGTCAACGCGCGCGCCGCGGCGTCGAGGATTTCCGTCGGCCAACCGAAGTCGGGGAAGCCCTGCCCCAGGTTGACCGCGCCATGCTTCACCGCTGCCAGGCTCATGCGTTCGAACACGCTGACCGGCATTTTTTCGTAGAGGGGATTCATGGCGCCGGACCGTAGCGCCGCATTGCAAGCGGGCAAGCGTTCGCTAGGCTCCCGCTCATGATCAATGCTGCCGACCGCTCGCTGTTCAGTGACGACCACCACGCCTTTCGCGACACGGTGCGCAAGGTTCTCGCCGACGTCATCGAGCCGCGCCTCGACGATCACGAGCGCAACGGAATCGTCGAGCGCGAGGCGTGGGCGCGTGTCGGCGCGGCCGGCCTGCTGTGTCCGCAAGTGCCGGAGGCCTACGGCGGCCCGGGCCTCGACTTTTCATTCAACGCCATCGTCGGGGAAGAGTTGAGCTACCTCGGCTCGGCTGCGGGCTTCACGCTGCAAAGCGACATCGTCGCCGACTACCTCGTCCATTACGCCAGCGAGGAGCAAAAGAAGCGGTACCTTCCCGGCATGGTCGACGGAACGACCATCACCGCCATCGCCATGACCGAGCCCGGCGCCGGCAGCGACCTTCAGGGTATCCGCACCACTGCGAAGCGCGACGGTAACGGCTGGACGCTGTCGGGCAGCAAGACCTACATCACCAACGGCTTCAGCGCCGACCTGGTCATCGTCGTCGCCCGTACGACCGAGGAAGGCGGCGCAAAGGGCTTGTCGCTGTTTTTGGTAGAAGATGGCGACGAAGGATTCAGCCGCGGCCGCAACCTCGACAAGATCGGGCTTCACGGCAACGACACCGCCGAGCTTTTCTTCGACGAGGTATCGCTTCCCGCCGACCGACTGATCGGCGCCGAGAATGCCGCTTTCATCATGCTCATGCAGCAGTTGCCGCAAGAACGTCTGTCGATCGCGGTCCAATGCCAGGCGGGCGCGCAGCGCGCTTATGATGAAGCGGTCAAGTTCACTTCGGACCGCAAGGCGTTCGGTCGGCGTATTATCGATTTCCAGAACAGCCGGTTCACCCTGGCCGACATGACGGCCAAGCTTCAGGTCGGCTGGGCGCACCTGGATTGGGCCATTGCCCGCCATGTCGCCGGCAGGCTGACACCGGCCGAAGCGAGCGCGGCCAAGCTGTGGCACAGCGAAACCGGCTGGGGGATCATGGACGCCGCGCTGCAGCTTCACGGCGGCGCCGGATACATGAACGAATATCCGATCGCGCGGCTGTGGCGGGATGCCCGCGTCGCCCGTATCTATGGCGGCACTAGCGAGATCATGAAGGAACTGATCGGCCGAAGCCTCGGCTAGGCCGCCCGTTCGAACCTTATCAGGCGGCGGTCCGGGTCGGCCTCAGTCAGCTTCACCTGCAGCGCATCCCCGGGCGAAGCGCCGTCGGTCACGACCCGCGACACGATTGGCAGGTCGCAAAGCTGGATCCGGGTGCCGCGATCATCGACATCCGTTACGACCGCCGAATGGGTCGCGCCCACTCCGTCCATCAACATCACAGCCTCCGCTAGATCGACGACAGCCCGCCGCAGGTTGGCATCCAGCGAGTCCGTCTTGGCCATGACGCCCGGCAATTTTTCGAATGCCGCGGCGACGCTGGCCGGAACGGGCAAGCCATTCGCCACAGCCAGTGCCGCCTCGACCACATAGCGATCCGCCAGCCGCCGCAGGGGAGCCGTGGCATGGGCATAGGTCGCGGCCATTGCCGAGTGGAACGGCACCGCTCCCTCGCGATAGGGAACATAGGACGCGCCCTCGCCCGCTCGGCGGATGGCCATCATCATTGCCGCATCGCGCGGGTTCGACGGATCGAGCCGGGTCTCGAATTGCTCCAGGCTAACCGCGGCCGGCCAGTCGATGGCAAACGCCTGCGCCGTATGGCGGAGACGCCTGACCGCCCGCTTCGTCGGTTCGGCCATTACCCGGAAGAGACCCGTGCGTCGTTCAAACAACAGCTTCGCGACCGCAAGATTGCAGGCGAGCGACAATGCGCTGTTCTGCGCCTCGGACCGGAGCCGCGGACGGAAGCGAAGCTCATAGCCGTCGCCCTCCACCGCGTTGACCTCTTGCTCGGGCGGATCGACGCGGGACGCGCCGCGCCGGGCCTCGGCCGCCTGGATCCGTTCGGCGAACTCGTGGAAATCCGCCGGCAATTGCTCGGGCGTAACCTGGTCATAAGCCAGCTTTGCGCGGCTCCGGATCAGCGAGCGTTCCACGCCAACTAATTCGACCTCGCCCGCTTCGTCGACCCGCACCTCGAAAATGACCGCCGGCCGCGGTCCGTCGGGCAGCAGGCTGGCCGCTGCTTCGCTTATTACCGGCGGATAAAGCGGCTCCTTCCCGTCCGGAAGGTAAATACTTGCGCCGCGGCGCCATGCCTCGGCGTCGACCAGGCTGCCTTCAGGGACGAACCAGCCGACATCCGCGATGGCATAGTGGAGAACGATCGCGGCGGCGTCGCGCGAGAAGCAGAACGCCTGGTCGAGATCGGTGGACGTCGCCGGGTCGAGCGTGACGAATGGCAGTTCGGTCCGATCGGCGTGGCCGTCAACCGGCTTTCGGGCGAGCATTTCCGCCTCCGCCAGCACGTCCGGGGGAAGTCCAATGGCACCTGGAATTGCTGGCGAATGGCGCCAAGCCCACTGGCGAGGACGTGGTGAGGATCGACGATTGCCTTCATGGAAGTGCGCTAGCCGCTGCGCTGCCGAACGCAAAGCGCCGGAAAATGACTTTCGCGGATCAGCGGAGGCGCTAAGCAGGGCCGCATGAAAATCCTGCTGCCCGCCGTCGCCGCCGTCTCGCTATCTCTTAGCGCCTGCGCGACCCGCACACCGCCCGAGACCCCGGCCGGGGCCAACTTCCTCGCGCGCAACGCCGCCGCATCGAAGCGCGTGGTTCAGACCGCGAGCGGCCTTCAGTATTTCATCGTCAAGTCGGGACCGAAATCGGGCATCTCGCCGAAGGACGGTGACCTCGTGACCTTCGACTATGAGGGCAAGCTGACCAACGGCACGGTGTTCGACAGCAGCTTCGCCCGGGGCGAGCCGCTGACCGGCAACGTCGGTAAATTCGTCAAGGGTTTCGACGAAGCACTCAAGATGATGAAGCCCGGTGACGAGTGGATCGTCTGGATCCCGCCTCAGCTTGGCTATGGAGACCGAACCCTCGACGAAATCCCCGCCGGAAGCATCCTGCGCTTTCGACTGGCGCTCCGGTCGGTGACACCGGCTTAGGCCGTTCTAGAACGCCCGGCTGATGCCGAACTCGGTCCGGGTGCGGCGATAATCGTAGAATTCCACCGTGCTGCTGTTGCGCTCATGGGTCACCCGCACCGTTGGCGCGAAACCCGCGAAGGTCAGCTTGCGAAGGACCATCCCCGCCTGGAGACGAAGTGACCGGTCCTGCCGGACCTTGGGCAGCAGGGACAGGCGCTCGTCGGCCTTGAGACGGCCAACCTCCACGCCCAGCGAAACCGTCGCCCGACCCATGTCGCGATAAAGATTGATCGAGGCCGACCGCGACCGGGTCGAATAGGCCGGGCCCGTCGCGGCGAAACGATCGATGCCCCCGCCGACGCTGGCCACCAGGCGCGGCGACAAGGCTCGTTCGTAGCGCGCGGTCACACTTCGACCGCGTCCGTCCTGCTGGTCATTGAACAGATTGTTCGTCCATCGCGCCGACCCGTCGAGGCGGAGTTGGGACATGCGATCCACCGACAGCCATGCCGTCCCGCCGGCCCGAAGGCTTCGAACGAACGACCGCATCCCGTACCACTGCTGCGACCCGCCGACGTTCAGTGCCAGCCGTGTGGAGCCGATGCGAAATTCAGGCCCAAGGCCCGCGGACAGGCTGATGTCATTGAACCGCCGCTGCCGGTAGAGATTGCTGTCGAAGGACGCGTAGAGCTTGAGCGCCGTGTCTTCCGTCAGGTCCACGCGACCTTGCGCCAGTCCGCGGATCGATGCGCCGAGCCCGGACTTGGCGCGCGCACTTTCATTGACTTCGAATTCGCCGAACACCGTATCCAGCGTGTCGGATCGGGTGGCCCGATTGACGTTGCTGTCCGGCGCAATCGCCATCTCGAGCTGGAAGGAGAAGGGCTGATTTGCCCGCAGGGAAGCGCTCATCCGATCGACCAACCGCGCGGCGTTCATGGGAAGGTCCAGGGTTCCCAGCGAGCGGAGCTCACGAAGCGCGGCGGCCTCGTCCCCCATTTTCTGAAGCAGCCCGACAAGCTCGAACCGCGGGGGCGCTGCCTTGGGATGCTCGTCGATCAGGCGGCGAAGGAGGACCGCGGCTTCACGAGTCTTGCCTTCGCCAGCGAGGTATCTGGCGGTCCGGAACTGTGCTTCGGCCCTGATGTCGGGGTTGGGATCCTCGGTCAGGGCCTGGTACAGGCGCGCGGCTTCGTCGCGGTGGCCGCTGCGTTCAAGTTTTTGCGCAAGGGCCAGGAGCGAGGTTGCGCTAAACTCGCGTTCGCCAGCGACAGCGCTTGTCGGAACCGCGCTCGTCAGCGCGATGGCCGTCATCATCCACCGAAATGACTTGGCAGTCATGACGCGCGCAAGCCACCGGACTGACCGAACCCCTTAAACATTTGCAAGGCCCAACTCCGCTACACCAGCAGCGGCGTAGAATGGCTTGCCTTCTTGTGCGATGAGGATGTGCCGATCATGATCTGACCATCTGCCGATGGTCCGGTGCGCGAAGGGAACGGGGTTGGTGAAACCAGCGGATCTTGCGGCTAGGGCTGACTTCCAGGCCGGGGCGATGATGGTCAGCCCGGCTCGTCGAAAGATCGAGGGCCAGCCGGGTCCCTTCAGGTCGAACCACTGACGATGCAGGTGTTCCTGTTGCTGCTCGATCACGCCAACGAAGTCGTCACCCGTGATGCCATTTTCGCGGCCGGGTGGGGCGGTGCGATGGTCGGTGACGACAGCCTCAACCGGGCGATCAACCGGGTACGGCGGATCGCGGCGGAAACAGGACCCGACCTGTTCGAGATCGAGACCATTCCGCGAACCGGCTATCGCCTGATCGGCGATTTCCCGGGCTTCGAGACAAGAGCAGAATCGATCGAGGCGACGCGAACCCAAGGCTTGTCGCGCCGCGCCTTGGCGCTGGCCGGCGGCGCTGTCGCCATCAGTGCCGGTGCCGGGCTTTGGTTTCTCAAACCTCATCGCGCCAGGTCAGGCACGGACGACCGTGTCGAGGAAGCTGGGCAAATCCTTCGCTTCGGGCAATCGACCTCCGAGGTCTCCGCCACGGCTCTTCTCAAGGAGGTTTTGGCGCAAGACCCGAACAACAGCGAGGCGTTAGGACTTCTCGCTTACGCCTTGGCCGAAAGCGCGGTGGAAAAGGACGCAGGCAGCAGGATTGCCGAAGCGAAAGTCGCTATCGACCGGGCTCTGGCGTTGGATCCACGCAACCCCAACGCACGTCTCGCCCTGCTCTTTTTCAACACGTCGAATTTCGACTGGGTCCAGACCGAAGACGAGTTGCTCGCCGTGCTCAAGGATGATCCGGATAATCACTTCGCCCTCAGCCGCCTCGTGTTCCTTTACCAGGGTGCGGGGCTGACAGGTCGAAGCTGGGACGTCAACGAGCGCCTCATCAAGCTCGATCCGGTCGCGCCCATCCCAATGATGCGCCGCGGACTGAAGAGCTGGATCTACGGCCGCACGGCAGAGGCCGACAAGGTGCTCGAACGCCTGATCCGGATCTGGCCAGCGCACGCGTCGATCTGGAACGCTCGATTTCTGGTCCTTGCCTTCACCGACCGCACCGGCGCCGCGCAGGCGATGCTGGATTACACGGCCGCACTGCCAAAAAGCGTCAAACCGGCCTCAATGGTTCAATGGCGGCCGACTTTCGCCGCACTTGATTCGCCGACACCCGCCAACCGGCGTGCCGCAGTGGAGGCCAACATCGCAGCGGCAAGGCAAAGCGCCGGACAGGCTGCTTACGCGGCAATGGCGATGTCGGCGATCGGAGAATTGGACGCGGCCTACGCGATTACGAACGGCCTGATGTTCGCGCACGGGGATGTCATCCCGAAACGGCCCGCGGACGGTTCGACTTCGCTGATCAACGACCAGAGTTGGCGGCACACGCAATGGATTTCCACGCCTCCAATGTTCGCCTTTCGCCAGGATCCGAGATTCCAATCGTTGTGCGATGGAATGGGACTGACGGCGTACTGGAAGCTGCGGGGGGTCAGACCGGACTATCCGCCGACTCGGATGCCCTAATAGCGATATTCGATCCCCATTCCGAACTCGCGCGGATCGCCGGCGGTGGCGAGGCTCGAATTCAGGAGATAGGTTAGGTGAAAGCTATCGAAAACGTTGCGAACGTAGCCGAACAGGCGCAGCTTACGCAGGTCGTACGCCACGCGGGCGTCCACGTTGGTCCAACCGGCAACATGGCGGTCGGCCGCGTTAAGATCATCGCTGAAATAGCCGCTGTTTCGCCGGGCTTGTGCCGACAAGTTTAGGCCGCGCAACGGCATCCAGTCGATGGCTAGCGAGGCGCTGAACTTCGGTGAGCGTTGGAACTGCTTACCCTTGAAACTCGCGTATTCGCCGTCCGCCTCCGTGATCTGCGTTCGAAGCAGGCCGACACCTGCCCTCATCGAAAAGCGCGTCGAAGGCTGCCAGTTCAGAGTCGCCTCGCCTCCGTGGCTGCGGGCATGCTGCAGGTTGAAAAGGTCCGCGAAGCCGACCGGAGCACCCGTTGGCGCGAAAATGGTGATGCTTCGGCTGCGTTGTGGATCATCCATTTCATAGCGAAACAGATTGGCGTTCGCGGTCAGCCTCCCGTTGGCGAATGAGTAACGGGCGAAGATCTCGTAGGCAGTCAGACGCTCCTCTCCGAAATTGTCCGCTTCGCCGGTATCGAAACGAAGCGTCGTCCCTCCCGGATTATAGGCCCGCTGGACGACCGCACCCACCCGAACGGACTTGGTGACGTCCCAGGCGATCGAAGCCTTCGGAAGCCACGCCCGAAACCGCTGATCATAAGCAAGATCGATCGGTCCGCCCGACGACTCCAACGCCCCGACCCTCTCCTGCGAGTCGCGTTGGAACCGAAGTCCTGCGGTCACTTCCAATCCTGGCGCCAGCGCCCAGGTCCCTTCGCCAAAGATGCCGACAGCGGACTGCCGGTCGCGAAAGCGGCCGATGCCGGATAGCTGGGACAGATCTATGCGTTGCCGCAACTTTGCCTGACGGACGGATGCGCCGACGATGACCTTGAAGCCATCCGAAGGCGTCCAGTCGAACACCGTTTCCGCTGACCGGTCACGCCCTCGGATGAAATTCTGGCCAAGACCGGCAGGCGCAAAGCGCCGCACCTTCGTCTCGCCGCCGGTTAGCGTTGTCCGCAACAGCAGCACCGGCGAAAGTCGTATTTCGCTCCGTGCCGTCAAGCTATCAACGTTGACGCGGAAGGTGCCGTAGGTTGCGACGGGATCGCGGCGTTCCTCGAACGGAGGTCGAACTCCCTCGATCTGCGGCATCTGCGACTCGATGTGCGCATAGCCCAGTTCGAGTTTCGGTCCGGCGGATCCCGACGGCCGGAACAGCAGCTTGGTGCGCAGCGTGCCGTAAAGGTCGCGGTTGGGATCGGCGCCGACGGCGCGGTCGGCAAGGAGGCTTGACGGCCTGCTGCTTCGCATGTCGCCGGCGATGCGGATCGCCACGTCGTCGGACAGGGGCCCCGAGCCCATCAGCGAAACTTGCCGGGTCCGATAATCGCCGGCGATGGCTCGCATCCGGAACTCGGGCACGAACGTCGGGGCGCCGGTTTCCACGAAGATGGCGCCGGCGATCGAATTCTGGCCCTGTGTCGTCGTCTGCGGGCTTCGGAATACCTCGACCCGCTGCACGTCCCATAGCGGCGCGGCACCGAAAACGAATTCGTTGAACGATATCGCTCGACCATCGACGATCAGGGTAGTGCGGGGTCTGGTGCCGCCAAGGAAGGCAGGCAGGTCGCGTGTCGGTCCGGTCGTATCCTGGCCGCGGATGGTCGGCCCCTCCCCGCCCGAGCCGACTTGGACGTTGGGGGTGAGGTCGAGCAGTTGCTCGATACGGTCGGCGCCGCTGTTCCGTTCGATTTGCCTCTCGTCGTAAACCTCCACGCTGGACGAAGTCCGCCGAAGCGTTCGCGTGGTTCGCTCACCCGTGACGATGACCGTATCCGGCGCGTCGAGGTCGACCTTCGCCGTCGAAGTGGGCTGCAGGCCCGCCGCCGCCAGTGCCGCCATCGCCGTTTCACCCAGCACGCCGTTCCCCTCGACCGCGGACCACAGCATGGAAGGCTGCCCGCTCGGCCAAGTCAACTAAAGATGGCGCAGGCAGAGCGACGTGCTTAACCAACGACCAGGTCAGGGATGGTGGGTTCGTCCAGCAAACTGGACTGCCGCATCCAGGCATTATTCCAGGACGGGACAGGACCAAGCTCCTGGTTTGTCACCGATCGGGAAGGGATGCTGGCTGGGGCGGCAGGATTCGAACCTGCGAATGCCGGTACCAAAAACCGGTGCCTTACCACTTGGCGACGCCCCAGCATGGGCTTGCGGCACGCGTGGGCCGCAGCGGGTCGCGGCGGCTTATAGCGGCTGATCGTGCTGAGGAAAGGGGGTCAGGCGAGGTGGCGAACGGCTCGCCGGTCAACGCCGACCAGCGATTCCGGCGGCACCGGCCGGCCGAAGAAGAAGCCCTGCAACTGCGTGCAGCCAAGATCGCGCATGACCTTGGCCTGGCGTTCGGTCTCGACCCCTTCGGCCGTGGTCTCCACGTCCAGGCCGTTGGCAAGCGCGAGGATTGCGTGGACGATGGCGATGCTTTCCTTTTCGCCCTGCGCCGCGCCGCGCACGAAGGTCTGGTCGATCTTGATCTTCGAGAAATGCGCTCGTGAGAGATAACCGAACGACGAGTAGCCCTTGCCGAAATCGTCGAGCACGAGCCGCACGCCGAGTGCCCGCAACCGTTCCAGTGACGCCAGCGTCGAGGCATCATCCCCAAGGAATACAGTCTCGGTCACCTCCAGCTCGAGCCGTGATGGCTCCAGTCCGCTGTTCGCAAGGGCCCCCAGAACTGTCTTGGCAAGGCCGGCCCCCGGGAGCTGCGCCGCCGATACATTCACCGCGACCCGGAATTTCTCGTCCCACTTCGACGCTTCGGCGCACGCCTCGCGGATCACCCAGTCGCCGATCTGGTGGATGAGACCGGCATCTTCGATAATCGGGACGAACAGTTCGGGCGAAATCTCGCCCCGCGTGGGATGGCGCCACCGAAGAAGTGCCTCTCGCCCGACGACTTCGCCAGTCCGCGCATCGACGATCGGCTGATAGGCCAGCCGGAGTCCGTCGCCGTGAAGCGCGTCGCGCACGTCGTTTTCCAGCAGGCGGTTATCTTCCGCCTCTTCGAACATGTAGCTTTCGAAGAAGGCGTACCCGCCCCGGCCCGCTTCCTTGGCGCGATACAGCGCGAGGTCGGCGCTGCGCATCAGCTGTTCCTCGCGGCGGCCATCGACGGGGCCGCGGGCGATGCCGATCGTCGCGCCGATGTGAAGGCTGGCGGCACCGATCGTGTAGGTCTTGCTGAGCTGCGCGATGATCTTGTCGGCAAGGCGCGACAGCGTTTCGTTGTCGGTCGGCCCCGTCCAGATCAGCGCGAACTCGTCCCCCCCGAGGCGTCCGACGCTGCCGTGGCCGCCAGTGGTCCGTTCCAGCCGGCGGGCGACCTCGATCAGCAGCTGGTCCCCGATGGCGTGTCCCAGCGTGTCGTTGACCAGCTTGAACTTGTCGAGGTCCACGAGCAGCAGCGCGCAGCCGCCACGACCTTTCCAGTGCGACAGGATCGATTCCTCGAGCAACTCTCGCACGAGCAGGCGATTCGCGAGGCCGGTAAGGGGATCGCGGCGCGCGGCGCGGACCGCATCGTCGCCGGTCAGTCGCAGGTCGGTAATGTCGGACCCGACGCCGCGCCAGCCGATGACTTCGCCATAGGCATCGCGCAGCGGCTTCCCCGACAGGGACCACCAGCGGCCCGTCTTCACCGCCGGAACGGCGAGGTCACGGAATGGCTGCCCAGACTCCAATTGCTCGAAGAGGCGTCGCATGCCCGTCGACAGGTCGCTGGCGCGGTAACCGGGATCGAGCAAATCGCGCGCATGCCGGCCGATGATTTCATCGGTGGTCATGTCGATGCCCGACGCGAGCTCGGTCGAGATGTTGGTGATGTGGAGATCCGCGTCGAGTTCCCACAATCCGCCCGACCCGGACGCCTCGAATTCGCGCAGCAGCTGGATGATCTCGCCGCGTTCCTGCAGGTCGAGATTGGCTTTCACGTTAGCGATGAATTGCCGGGAGTTGGTAACGATCGCCCCGACCAGCAGCGCCGCGTAGATCACCGACAGGGCAATGAGCGGATAATTGTCGAGCTTGTAGGTGATCGTCACGCAGGCGATCAGCATGATGCTGACGTAGGACAGCGCGACCGGCGGCACCGAGACCATCGTGACCGATCCGGCGCTGATCAGCGCGGCGGCGAGCACGCAGAGGAACAATTGCTGCTCGGGTCCGGCCTGGTCGAACCAGAATATGGGCGGGATCAGCCACAGGCCGGCCAGGACGCAGACGATGACGCAGATGTTCAGGAGGTTCGGGGGATGCGCGCGGGCGTACTCGAAATCGATGCGCAAACGGATGGCGCGCGCCAACCGGGCAAAGCAGGCCAGGACGGCCGCCCCAAACCAGAGCCCGAGCCAGAGGGAATCGACGCTTCCCCGGAATGAGGCGACAAGGACCGCGGCCGTCAGTAGCTGGACGATGACCGTAGTCGGCACCAACCGGACGAAAGCATCCAGCTGGGCGCGGCGGATGGCCCGGCCGCGCGCGTCACGGGGCACACGCATATCGAATACCTCGCGCAATGACGCGCGAGGCAGCTCCGTCACGTGCCCCTTCATCCGGAAATCTTCCGACGCAAAACGCGACTCAAGACGGGGTTCCCCAACACCATTCGCCAATCCCGCTTTTGCAGAGACAGGTTACAAAAAAGTGTGAACGGAACGGCCGCCCCTAGTTGTTAACGGCGCGCCCATTGACGAGGTCATCATAGTCACGACTAAGCTGGCGCGACAACTCTCCGACTTCAAAATTCCACGGTCCGGCGGATTGGACGAACGTTACTTCCGCGGCGCTGCCGGTCAGGAAGAATTGTTGGAAGCTTTCAAGTTCTTCTGGCCAGATTGCCCGTTCGATGACCTCGATGCCCCGCTTTTCGGCCAGTCCCATCACGGTGCGGCGGGTGATGCCGTTCAGGAAGCAATCGGGCGTCGGCGTGTAGAGCTTGTTGTCGCGGATGAAGAAGGCGTTCGCGCCGGTCGCTTCCGCCACCTGCCCACGCCAGTCGAACATCAGCGCGTCGTTGTAACCGCGATCCTCGGCGGCGTGCTTTGCCATGGTGCAAATCATGTACAGGCCAGCCGCCTTCGACTGGGTCGGCGCAGTGTAGGGCGCGGGACGACGCCACGGCGAAATGTCGAGGCGGATACCCCTCTCGGCAATGGACGGATCGAAATACTTGCCCCACTCCCACGCCGCGATGGCGAGATGTGGCTTGGTCTTCTGCGCGCTGACGCCCATCTGCTCCGAACCGCGCCAGGCGATCGGACGCACGTAGGCATCGGTCAGGCCATTGGCCTTCAGGACCTCGTTGCAGGCATCGCTGATCTGCTCGGCTGACCAGGGAAGGTCGAAGCCAAGGATCGACGCCGAGCGGCGCAGGCGCTCGCTATGGTCGTTCAGCCGGAAGATGACTCCGTTGTAAGCGCGCTGCCCTTCAAACACAGAACTCGCGTAGTGCATCGCGTGCGTCAGGATATGGACGTTCGCCTCGCGCCACGGAACGAGCTTCCCGTCAAACCAGATCCAGCCGTCCCGATCGTCGAAACTTGCGGTGTCCGCCATCCCTTATTGTCCTTCGATGCAGTGCACGAGGCGCCTACGGGAGCGGCCGCACTGAATCAACCGTGGCGGGCAGCTTCCTCGGCCAGCTCACGGCCCCGGCGGACCGCGGCCTCAAGCATTCGATCAACGAGCGGCTGCAGGCCATCGGACGCGTCGAGCACCCGCAGACCCTGCTCAGTGGTCCCTCGCGGGCTTGCAACGCGCCGGGCGATCGACTCCATGCTCTCGCCCTTGGCGGCCAGCGCTGCGGTCCCGACCAGCGTCTTGTCGGCGATCTGCCGCGACAGGTCGGCAGGGAGGCCTAGCGCTTCACCCCCTGCAGCCATCGCAGCGGCAAAGCGAGCGACATAGGCCGGGCCCGCCGCGGCGACTGCGCCGAGCGCCCCGAGCTCCGCCTCGGTCTCGAACCATGGCGCTAGGCCCAACGCGGACATCAGGCCTTCCACCAGTTCCCGCGCTTCGAGGTCGTCCTCGACGGCATGGAGGCCGGTAACGCCGAGCCGCTCCGACACGGCAAGGTTCGGCATGGCGCGAACGACGAAGCGCGCCGATGGAAAGCGCGCGCGCAGCGTCTCCGCCGAAACGCCGGCAAGAAGGGAGACGACGATGCAGTTCGAACCGACCAGAGGCGCCAGCGACGGCACGACCTCGTCAAGCTTCTGCGGCTTGAAACCGAGCATCACGAATACCGGCTTATCACCTGCCGGATATGCGGTGACGGTCCGGACACCTTCGACCGGCGTCCCGCTCGGCCGAATGACGGTAACGCCGGAAAGGTCGGCACCGGCCTTCCGCCAGCCGTCGACCATGGCGCCCGCCATGTTGCCGCAACCGACGAACCAGGCGGGCTCGGGAAGGGCGATCACGCGTCAGGCTTCGCCGACGGTGTCGATCAGCGCGGCCGAAATGGCTTCGGACGGGGACTTCCCGCCCCACAGCACGAACTGAAACACGGGGTAGAAGCGCTCGCATTCCTCGATCGCCGCCTCCGCAATGGCCTCGGCCTGTTCGAAGCTGAGACCGTCACCCTCGCCGACGAGCGTCGCGTGGCGGAATACCACCAGCCCGGAACCAGACCACAGCTCAAAATGCCCCAGCCAGAGCTGCTCGTTGATCAGGCCGAGCGATTCGTAGATCTGGCCGCGCTTTTCGGGGCCGACCTTGATGTCCGGGAACGCAAGGAACTGGAGCACCTGGTCGTCCGGGCGCCAAACGCCGCGAAGCTCATACTGGGCCCAACTGCCAGTGGCGGACGCAATGATTTCGCCGTCGCCCGTACGTTCACAGGCCCAGCCGCGCGCTTCGAAATATTGTTCGAGCACGTCGATCGGCGCGCCGTCGTCGCGCTCCTCTGCTTCGTCGGTCGCGTCGGTCAGGGTCAGGCTCCCGCCTTGGGCGCCTTCGGTGCCTTGGCTGGCTTGGCGGCCGCCTCCAGCGCGTCGATCCGTTTTTTCAGAGCGTCATTCTCGTCGCGGGCGGCGATGGCCATCGCCTTGACCGCATCGAATTCCTCGCGGCTGACCATGTCGAGGCCGCCGACCCATTCACGCATCTTCTGGCGCATCGAGGATTCAGCCTCGCGGCCCATGCCGGCAAAGGTGCCCGCCGCGCCGTTCATCATTTTGACGAGGTCTTCGAACAGGCGGTTTTCGGATTGCATTCGTCAGGCTCCCGTTAGTCCCAGCGGCGCGCGATCCGCGCCCGGGTTGAGCCGCCCCGTCTCATGATTGAGCACGGTGGCCAGGCACAACCATGCCAGATAGGGAATGAGAAGCGCGCCCGCCAGTGGGCGCACTTTCCAGAACGCGATTATCGTCATCGTCACCAGCACATTCATCGCCAGGATGATGAGGAAGGCCCAGTCGATCGCGCCCGCGCCGAAGAACACCGGCGACCACAGGAAGTTGAGCCCCAGCTGGATGAAGAACAGCACCAGGCCGGTGCTGCGGTGCTTGGAGCGCGGCTCGTTGAGGATGGTCGCAAGCGCGATGCCCATCATCGTGTAAAGCGTGGTCCACACCGCGCCGAACGCCCAACCCGGCGGCTGGAAGGAGGGTTTCTGAAGCGGATCGTACCAGGCGTTGCCGAAACCACTGTTCGACAGATACCCCATCAGGCTTCCGGCAATGACGATCGCCGGCACCGTCAACAGCGCCTTCTTCCAGATGCCTGAATCGCCGGATTTCGACAGCTCGCTCATATTGGCTCCTTGATGGCGCCCAGCAGGAATTCGACATTGCCTTCCGGGCCGGTAATCGGACTTTGCTCGATCCCCAGAACGCGCCAGCCCTTCGAAGTGACCCATGCCCTCGCTTCGTCGCAAACGCGGGCATGGATGTGGGGATCGCGCACCACGCCACCCTTGCCGATTTCACCCCGCCCCGCTTCGAATTGCGGCTTGACCAGCGCCACCAGCATCGCGCCGTCCCGGGCAAGATCGAGGGCAGCGTCGAGGACCTTCGACAGAGCGATGAAGCTGGCGTCGCACACGACGATGTCGACCGCTTCCGGCACGATATCGTGGGTTAGAGCGCGCGCGTTGGTCTGCTCATGCACGATCACGCGATCGTCGGAGCGAAGCTTCCACGCCAGCTGGTTCGTGCCGACATCGATGGCGTAGACGCGCACCGCGCCGTTCGTCAGCAACACGTCGGTGAACCCGCCGGTCGAGGAGCCGACGTCAAGCCCGACCGCGCCCGCCACGTCGAAGCCGAAATGCGCGAGGCCGTGGGCGAGCTTGATCCCCCGCGCGAAACCCAGGGATGGTCGCGCCCCTTCACCGTCAGCAGGACCTCTTCGGGAAAGGTGTCGCCCGCCTTGGCGACGCGCTTCTCCCCGGCAAACACGTTGCCGGCAAGGATTAGTGCCTGGGCACGGGCACGGCTTTCCGCCAGTCCCCGGGCCACTAACAATTGGTCGGCACGGACTTTATTCCCCACGATTTTCCTCGTGCGACTCCTGCCTGCCCTCGCCTATTTCCTCGTTCGCTTCGGCAGCGGTGGCCGGACCGACAGCCGGAGCAACTTCGCGCTCACCGGCACGGTCGGTCAGGCACAGCTTGAAATAGATCGGCAGATGATCGGAGCCAACGTCCTTGAGCAGGTC
This sequence comes from Sphingomonas rhizophila, assembly GCF_014396585.1. Classification (GTDB taxonomy): domain Bacteria; phylum Pseudomonadota; class Alphaproteobacteria; order Sphingomonadales; family Sphingomonadaceae; genus Sphingomicrobium; species Sphingomicrobium rhizophilum. The sequence goes on along the minus strand of NZ_CP060717.1, from coordinate 739,966 downwards.
GACCTGCATCACTTTGAAATGCGGACTGACGAACAGGTGGTCCAGTGGCCAGCGCAGCAGCGGATAATTGGCATTGAACGTAGGGTAAAAGCCGCGACCCACACGCGGGTCGTGCATGCCGGCCACGCGCTTGAACAGGCGCGAGGTGTAGGACCAGGCGACGTCGTTGAGATCACCCATGACGATCGCCGCGCGGCCTTTGGCGCGAACCTGCTTGCCGACCGTCAGAAGCTCGGCGTCGCGTTCACCGCTGTCGTCGCCCGGCCAGGGCGGTTCGGGATGGAGCGCATAGAAGTCGATCCACTGGCCACCGCGCAGTTGCACCTGCGTCCACGCCGAAGGAACCGCCGGCTGGAGCAGGTTGCGCACCTCGCCGCGCATCGGCAGCTTCGAAAACAGCATCATGCCGTACGTCGACGGCACCGGCTCGACCAGGCGATAGGGATACGCCTTCTTGAGCGGCACCATCGCGCGCGCCCAGTCGGGTCCTGTCTCGAGCGCCAGTAGGATGTCGGGCTGCTTCGCGGCAACCAGTTGCAGGACCGCATCGTAATCGCGGTTGGTCTGAAGGACATTGGCGTTGAGCAGTGAGATCGTCTCGCCCGGCGCGCAACGATCCGTGCTGGCGACCTGCCTTGGGTAGGGCGGCAGATAGGCTACGAAGTGGGTAACCTGCCAAGCTAGCGCCGCCGCGGATCCGGCGGTCAGCGCCCAGAAGCCGGCTGTCCGCCGGTACGCGGCCCAGAACAGGAGCGGCAGGATGACCAGCAGGACTGCGGCCACCTGCAGCCGCGGATAGTCCCATTGCCGGACCCACCACCGGTCGGTCTGCCACGCGGGCAGGAAAGAAAGGAGAATGGCCAGCGTCGCCAGCGCGGCCAGCGCGCGTCGCCCCCAACGCCGCCACCGGGTCATGCGGCGCGGAGGACGGTCCAGCCGGTGAGGCTGTCGAAATAGCGACCGAGTTCGGCAACGGTCGGATCGTCACGGAGCGGCGAGCGCGTCGGGAAGGCGTCATGCCCGCGCATCGTCGACCAGAAGTGCGACACGAGGCCCTCGATCTCGGGGCGATCAATGGCAATGACGCTTTCCAGCCGGTCGTCCGGGTGGGGAGTCAGTGGCTCGTGATAATAGGCCTGCAGGTTCTTCCACAAATAACGCGAAGTGGTCCCTGAAACGCCGGCGCGCAGCATGAGGGCATCAAAGCTCTCACTGGTCGTCCGCCCGCGCTTCTTCGCCAGCCGGGCATGACGCGCCCGCGCAATCGGCATGGTCGCGAAAAACAAGCCCATCAGCGCCAGTGCGCCGACGACTCCCCACATACCGAGTGTCAGGCGATCGCTCCCGCGTCCGCATCGATGCCGACATCGTTGCGGCGAAGCGCCTTCAGGACCGTCTCGACGATGTGCGGCGCATTGAGACCGGCCTCGTCGTACTGCTTCATCGGCGCGTCATGGTCCTGGAAGATGTCGGGCAGGCGCATCGTGCGGAGCTTCAGCCCGGCATCGATCAATCCTTCGTCGCTGGCCAACGTGAGGACGTGCGCGCCGAAGCCGCCAACAGCCCCTTCCTCAACCGTGACCGCCACCTCATGGCTGGTCAGCAGCTTGCGGATCAGCTCTTCGTCGAGCGGCTTGGCGAAACGCATGTCCGCGACCGTCGTCGACAGGCCCTTGGCTTCCAGCAGCGCGGCCGCCCTTTCAGCTTCCTCGAGGCGGGTGCCGAGCGACAGGATGGCGACCTTCTTGCCTTCCTTGACGATGCGGCCCTTGCCGATCGCCAGTCGTTCGGGCTGGGCGGGCATCTCCAGACCGCGGCCGTTCCCGCGAGGATAGCGGACCGCGATCGGGCCGCTGTCATGGAGCGCCATGGTATGAACCATGTGCGTAAGCTCCACCTCGTCCGCCGCGGCCATCACCACCATGTTGGGCAGCGTGCACAGGTAAGCGAGATCGAATGCCCCGGCGTGGGTGCAGCCATCAGCACCGACCAGCCCGGCGCGATCCATTGCGAAGCGCACCGGCAGGTTCTGGATGGCGACGTCGTGGACCAGCTGGTCGTACGCGCGCTGCAGGAAGGTCGAATAGATCGCACAGAACGGGCGATAGCCTTGCGCGGCCAGACCGGCGGCGAAGGTCACCGCATGTTGTTCGGCGATTCCGACATCGAACGTGCGGTCGGGAAATTCTCTTTCGAACCGGTCGAGGCCGGTGCCCGAGGGCATCGCGGCGGTGATCGCGACCACCTTGTCGTCGCGGCGCGCCTCCGCAACGAGCGCATCCGCAAAGACGGCGGTGTATGCCGGCGGACCGCCGCCCGGGCCCTTGTCCTGCTTGCCCGAAACGACGTCGAACTTGACCACACCATGATACTTGTCGGCAGATTCTTCCGCCGGGGCGTAGCCCTTGCCCTTCTTGGTGACGGCATGGACCAGGATCGGCCCCTCGTGAGCGTCCCGGACATTTTCGAGGATTTCGACCAGCCCCTCGACGTCATGACCGTCGACCGGACCGACGTAGTAGAAGCCGAGTTCCTCGAACAATGTCCCGCCGGTCGCCATGCCGCGGGCATATTCCTCGGCCTTGCGCGCGACGGATTCGACCGGACGCGGCATCCGGCGGAACACCTTGCGCGCAAAATCCCGGACGCCGAGATACTTTCCGGACGAGACCAGCCGCGCGAGATAATGCGACAGCCCACCGACGGGCGGCGCGATCGACATATCGTTGTCGTTGAGGATGACGATCAGACGGCTTCCCGCGGCCTGGGCATTGTTCATCGCCTCGTAGGCCATGCCGGCGCTCATCGCGCCATCGCCGATGACGGCAATCGCCCGTCCCGGACTGCCACTGAGCTTGTTGGCGACAGCGAAGCCGAGCGCGGCGGAGATGGAGGTCGAGCTGTGCGCGGCGCCGAACGGATCATATTCGCTTTCGCTGCGCTTGGTGAAGCCGCTGAGCCCCCCGCCCTGGCGGAGCGTCCGGATGCGGTCGCGGCGGCCGGTGACGATCTTGTGGGGATAGGCCTGGTGCCCGACGTCCCAGATGAGGATGTCGTCCGGTGTGTTGAACACGTGGTGGATGGCGACGGTCAGTTCGACCACGCCAAGCCCCGCGCCAAGGTGCCCGCCGGTGACGGAGACCGCCGAAATCATCTCCTGCCGGAGCTCATCGGAGAGCTGCGGCAGCTGCGACTTCGATAGTTTGCGGATGTCGGCGGGCGACTGGATGGTGTCGAGAAGCGGGGTCACGGGACGATCAGACATCGGATGGCCCTACTCGGTTCCGGAAGACAGCAAAAGCCTCAGTCGCACGTCCCGCATTTGCCGCGCACCTCGATGACCGGCCGCACCGGCTCGAACCCCGCCGCCTCGGCCGCCTCTCTGACGCCGCCGGACAGCCGGTCGTTGTCGATGTGGCGGGTCGATCCGCAATTGTCGCAAATGAGGAAGATGCAATCGTGGAGGCAGCCCGGATGCTCGTTAGCGACATAGGCGTTGGCGCTTTCGACGCGCATCGCCAGGTTGGTCGTCACGAACAGGTCGAGTATGCGATAAACGCTATTGGCGGCGATCCGCCGGCCAAGCGCCTTGGAGACAGCTTCGGCGATGTCATAGGCCGACGCCGGCTTGTCGAACGTCGCCAGCGCGTCGAACACGGCGGCACGCATGTCGGTCCACTGCTCGCCACGCGACACGATCTGCTTCTCGGCTTCCTGCCGGAGCGAATCGCCCGAGTGGAGGTGGTGCGAATGGGAAGCGGCCATGACGGACAAGATAGGCCTGCCGCGCCGTCGCGACAAGCCGACCCGGCTATTCGTAGGCGATGTGGTTAAGCCGATGGCCGAGCGCCAGGATGGCGACGCCGACCACCGTGAACAGGGCCTCGCTGCCATTGTGCGGCAAGGTCAGCGCTCCGGCCATGACACCAAGGCCAAGACCGCCGATGGCGCTGGGCATCGTGTAGCCATGATCGAAGATGCCGCGACCGAGCGCGAGCGTCCCCATGATCATCGCCAATGTCAGACCAATCTCGTGAATGATCGGCGCGCCAAGGACCCCACCGGCACTCGCGAGCAACGCCAGCGCCACGGCGGTTCCGAGGCAATGGACGAGGCAGAGCCCCGACAGGCCGATGGCCAGTCGATCAAGCCGCTCCGTTGAAACCATCGATCCCATGGCCGAGGATATAACGTCGCGCCCTGGAAGTTACAACATCACATCACCCCATTTCGTCAAATATTGGCAAGGCGATGCAAACCGGCCATAGCGCCGCCACCATGGAATCGGCCCTCCTTTCGCCCGCAAATGAAGCAGTTGAGGGGAAGGAGCGCCCCGCCGCGATGGCCAACTGGCTGCTGGCGGTCGCGGCCATCGTGTTCGCGATTCTCGTCGTCGGCGGCATTACCCGGCTGACCGAAAGCGGCCTCAGCATCACCGAATGGAAGCCGGTTTCGGGCGTGATCCCGCCGTTGACCCATGCCGACTGGCAGCATGCCTTCGACCTCTACAAGACGACGACGCAGTATAAGGAGGTGACCGGCCCGGCGGGCATGACGCTGTCGCAATTCCAGTTCATCTTTTTCTGGGAATGGGTCCACCGCCTGCTGGCGCGGCTGTCTGGCGCCGCCATGGCGCTGCCCTTCGCGTGGTTCGCCTACAAGCGGGCAATCCCGCGCGGTTACGCGCCGCGACTGTTTGCGCTGCTTGCACTGGGCGCGGCACAGGGCGCGCTTGGCTGGTATATGGTTCAATCCGGCCTCCAGGATCGCACCGAGGTCAGCCATTTCCGCCTGTCCGCCCACCTGCTCCTGGCGCTGTTTACGATGGCCGGGCTGATCTGGACGGCCCTTGACCTTCGTGCTCGTGCCGCGGGCGAGAAACGTTCGGCAAGGCTTACCGCCCTCTCTGCCAACGTCCTCGGCGTGCTGGCGATTCAGCTACTCTACGGGGCATGGGTCGCCGGATTGCGCGCCGGCCAGGTTTCGAACAGCTGGCCGCTGATGAACGACCGGCTTGTACCGGACGGTATCGACTGGTCGAACGGCGTCCTGTTCGCGCTGACCCATGATCCGTTCCTGATCCACTTCATCCATCGTTGGTGGGCGTGGATCGTGGTTGTCGCGCTGGTCCTATTCGCCCGGCGCGTGAAACTGCTCGACCGGCGAGCGTCGATCGCCATCAACTCTGCGTTCGGAACCCAGATCCTGCTGGGCATCTTCACCGTTCTGACCGGCGTCGCGATCTGGCTGGCGGTCCTTCACCAGGCGGTCGGCGCGCTGGTCGTCGCGTCATGCGTCTGGGGCGCACATCGGCTGGGGTCGGTGCGATGACCGCGCTGACCGTCTATGCGGTCTTCGCAGATCTCGCCGAGGCGCAGCGCATCGGCCGCGAGATGGTCGAAAGCCGCCTCGCCGCCTGCGTCAACATCCTGAGTCCCTGTCGCTCCATCTACCGCTGGGAGGACGCAATCGAGTCCGGGACCGAGGTGCCTACGATCTTCAAGACGACCAGCGCCAAGGCCGACGAACTCATCATGCGCATCGGCGAGCTCCACAGCTATTCGGAACCGGCGATCGTCGCCTGGCCGATCGAGCGCCTGCCCTCCACCTTCGGCGACTGGATTGAGGAAAGCTGCCGGTAATATTTTACCCGTCGGCAAACCCGCCATTTGCTTGACAAAATTCGCCACTTTCATCATTAGCCCGCCCGACGGCGCTGCCAGATGGCGGCGCTTCATGCATTTTTGATGGGAAGGATCACCGCCATGAAGGCGCTGATGAAGACCACCAAGTCGGCAAAGCCGGCCGAGGTGGTGAAAAAGTGGCATCTGATCGATGCCGAAGGCCTCGTGGTTGGCCGGGTCGCGACGATCATCGCCAACATCCTGCGCGGCAAGCACAAGGCGAGCTTCACCCCGCACGTCGATTGCGGCGACCATGTCGTCGTCATCAACGCGGACAAGGTGCGCTTTACCGGCCGCAAGCTTGGCCAGAAGATCTACTACAAGCACACCGGTTACGCCGGTGGCCTGAAGGAAGTCACTGCCGCCAAGGTCCTCGAAGGCCGCTTCCCGGAGCGCGTGCTCGAAAAGGCGGTCGAGCGCATGATCCCGCGTGGCCCGCTGGGCCGCGACCAGATGCGCGCGCTGCACCTCTACAACGGCACCGAACATCCGCACGCCGGCCAGAGCCCGGAAGTGCTCGACGTTGCCAGCATGAACCGCAAGAACAAGGTGGGCGCATAACATGGCCGACAAGAAGTCCCTCTCCGACCTCGGGTCGCTGACCGGCCAGCAGCCGGAAGCTCCGGCCACCGCGCCGGAAACCGCCGCCACCGAAGCTGCCGCTCCGGAAGCCACGGGCGCCGAGGCGCCCACCGCCCCGGTCAACACGCAGCCGGAAGCTCCGCTTCGCGAGCAGCAGCTCGACAAGTACGGCCGCGCCTATGCGACCGGCCGTCGCAAGGATGCCGTTGCGCGCGTCTGGCTGAAGCCGGGCTCGGGCAAGATCACGGTCAATGGCCGCGACCAGGAAGTCTATTTCGCGCGTCCGACGCTGCGCCTCGTCATCAACCAGCCGTTCGGAATCACCGAGCGCACCGGCCAGTATGACGTCGTCGCCACCGTCAAGGGCGGCGGCCTGTCGGGCCAGGCCGGCGCGGTGCTTCACGGCATCGCCCAGGCGCTGAGCCGCTTCGAGCCGGTGCTCCGCACCGCCGTGAAGCGCGAAGGCTTCCTGACCCGCGACAGCCGTGTCGTCGAACGTAAGAAGTACGGCCGCGCCAAGGCTCGCCGCAGCTTCCAGTTCTCGAAGCGCTAAGACGTTCTCACGTCCAATCGATTGGGGCGGTCCGGACATTCCGGGCCGCCCTTTTCTTTTCCCTGGCGAACCTAGCCACCGATAGCCGGCAGCAGCTCGTCAAGTTGGTCGAGTTGTTGCGGCAGTCCGGCCGCCGAACCCTGCATCGCTTCGTCCAGCGCGGCGGCCGTCGGATACACCTCGTGGAAAATGAGGAGCGTCTTTCCGTCCCGGTCCTCAAAGGTCACGGTCGTCACCGCGCCATCATCCTCTTCCTCGTTCGTCCAGACGATGCGCTCTCCGGGCACCACGTCGAGGTACTTGCCGTGGAAGGCCATTGACTGGTCACCCATCCGGAATTCCAGCCGGTAGGTGCCACCGGTACGAACGTCCATCTCGCATCCCGACAGGACCATCGGCGCGCCCTTGGGCACCCACCATCGCCGAAACAGGTCGGCGTCACTCCATGCCTTGAAGACCAGGCTCGGCGACGCATCGAACGTGCGCGTGACGACCAGTTCGCGATCCCCCTTCTTCTCAATCGTCGTCGCGTTTCGCGCCATCGGGTGATTGCTCATTTGCTGTTCCATGGGCTTCCTCCTGTTTCATTTCCTCAATGATGCCGTCGAGCGCTTCGAACCGAGCCTCGAAAAGTTTGCGGTAGGCGTCGATCCATTGCGCCTCTGCCTCCAGCCGTTGCACGCCCAGTCGGCAGTTCCGAACACGCCCGACCTTCTGTGTCGTGACCAATCCCGCCTGTTCGAGCACGACGACGTGCTTCTTCATTCCGGTCAGGGTCATGTGAAAGTGCTCGGCCAGGCTGGAAATCGACGCGTCGGCCCTGCCCAGCTGTTCCAGAATTCCCCGGCGCGTGACGTCGGACAGGGCGGCGAATGATCGGTCGAGCGAAGGGGTACAGTGAACCATATGGTTCAGTATTATCGTTCTAAGTTGGCGATGGCAACCGGTCAGCAGCCTGTTTGGATCCTAAGCCGGCGGCATTCAGATCACCGAAACACAGCCAGTCATCGAGGCGGGCGAGGATGGCGGACAAGGAATTGTTGACGAAAGTTAAGAAACTGCTGGACGCGGGCAAATGATGTGGTTTAATTTCCATTAATTGTTTGGGGCGACTCGAAAAATGGGGAGGACGATTATGTTGCGTGCTTTGCTTGCGGCGAGTGTGATCGCGATGACTGCCACACCCGCATTCGCTCAAGAATCCATCGTTAACGGCGGCTTTGAATCTCCGACCGTATCCGACCCCTGCTGCGTTACGTCCCCACCGGTCCCGATCCCTGGATGGACGGCGACGCCCAACGTCAACATCGTCAATGGCACCTTCTCAAGCTCGAGTGGCAATCTCGCGGGCGAAGGGACTCAGTATCTCGACCTCGTCGGCGAAGGCGGCACCGGCTCGATTTCGCAGACCTTCGCGACGATGATGGGCGAAACCTACAACATCAGCTTCCTGTATTCCCACAACCTGTTCAGCGGAACGCCGTCGGCCTCCGCGAGCTTCAGCGTCGACGGATTGCTGGGTACGATTTCCCACTCCACCGGCACCAACGCCGACCTGGACTGGCAGACCTATATCGGCAGCTTTGTCGCCGACGGACCGTCGGCGACGCTGACGTTCACCAACCTGACCGGCGGACGCAATGAGGGCATCCTGCTCGATGCGGTATCGGTCGCGGCCGTTCCCGAGCCGGGCACTTGGGCGATGATGCTGCTCGGCTTCGGCGGCATAGGCCTGGCGATGCGCCGGTCCAACCGTAAGCGCGGGTACCTGCACGCGATCGCCTGACAAAATCGCCGGGACACTGCAATGCCGCCGGGACCTTTCCGGCGGCATTGTCGCGTGGGGTTTCCTGGTGCACGAATGCTCTGGCGCTTGAACCATGAATGATGGCGAAGGTCGGCCAACCGGGAGAGAAGCGATGACGATTCGCCGGAACATCGCTGTCCTAATCTTGTCGAACCTTCTCATTGCAGCGCCTGTCGCGGCAAAGCCGGCCACGGCGCCGGGCAAGCTGGTCAACGTCAACGGCATCACCATGCACTATCAGGAGCGCGGGTCGGGCGAGCCGCTGCTGCTGCTGCACGGGTTCGGCATGTGCGGGTTCAACGATTGGGCGCATGTCGTCGATGCGCTGGCCAGGAACCACCGGGTGATCATGCCCGACCTGCGCGGCCATGGCTGGTCGACCAATCCGTCCAACAGATTCTCCATGCGCCAGTCGGCCGACGATATCCGCGCCCTGCTCGACCAACTTGGACTGCGCCGGGTCAAGGCGATGGGGATCAGCGCAGGTGGGATGACGCTGCTGCACCTGTCGATCAAGCATCCGGAGCGGCTGGAATCGATGGTGCTGATCGGGGCCACCAACGCCTTCCCGCAACAGGCGCGAAACCGGGTGCGGACGATGAGCTTCGACACGGAAAGCACCGAGATGCGAGGCTATCTGTCTGCCTGCACATCGCGCGGGGACGACCAGGCGCGCGGCCTGATGAAGCAGATGCGCGGCTTCGCGAACAGCTACGACGATATGAACCTGACGTCGGCCGATCTCGCGAAGGTTCGTGCCCGAACGCTGATCTTGCACGGCGACCGCGACGAGTTCTTCCCCATCGACATTCCGGTCACGCTCTACAAGGCAATCCCGAGCGCCCAGCTGTGGGTCGTGCCCAATGGCGACCATGTCCCGATCCACGGGCACGGGCCTCGGAATTCGTTCGCGTCGCCACGAACTTCCTCGACGGTCCGGCGAAGTAACCCGCGTTAGGCAAGCAGCCTTTCGGCCTGGTCGAGCACGCTGCTGAAATTGGCGACCAGCGTCCGGTAGGGCGTTGGCGACGCCATATCGAGGCCGCCGATTTTCAGCAGGTTGTAGCCATAATCACTGCCCCCCGCCTTCAGCACCGCGAGGTAGCGGTCGCGTTCGGCTGGTCCCCCCTTCATCACGCTGTCGGCGAAGAAGTTCGCGGCCGTGATCGAGGTCGCATATTGGTAGACGTAGAAAGTGCGGTAAAAGTGCGGAATGAACGCCCACTCGACCGCATAATCCGGTTCGATCCTCACGTTCGGCCCGTGATAGCGCTTGAGCAAGTCGATATAGAGAGCGCTCATCTTCTCGCCCGACAGCCCCTCGCCGCGCTCGGCCATTTCGTGGATCGCCAACTGGAATTCGCCGAACATCGCCTGGCGGAAGAAGGTGCCGCGATAATTCTCCATCAGCTGGCCAAGGAAGAACAGCTTGTCCTCCTTCGTCTGCGCCCGGTCGAGCAGCGTTTGGACGAGCATTAATTCCTGGGCCGTCGACGCCACCTCGGCGGTAAAGGTTGGATACCCCGCCAGCTCGTACGGCTGCGCCGCCTTGGCGAGCAGCGTATGCATCGCATGGCCCCATTCGTGGGCGTAGGTGGACAGGCCGTCGTACTGGTCGCTGAGATTCAACAGCAGATAGGGGTGAACGTCGTAGGCACCGCCGCTCATGTAGGCGCCGCTCGTCTTTCCCTTGCGGGGGAACGGATCCATCCACTTCTGCCGGCTGGCGCGGTCGAACTGCGCGACATAGTCTGCGCCGAGCGGCTTGATCGCCTCAAGCGTGAGTGCCTGCATCTCGTCGAGCGAGTATTTGCGGTCGGACTTCACCAGCGGCGGGTAGATGTCCCAATAGCCCATGTCGGGCAGGCCCAGCATGCGCTGGCGAAGCGCGAAATAGCGGTGAAGCACCGGCAGGCCGCGGTTGGTTTCCGCGATCAGCGTCCGGTAGACCCCTTCGGGCAGGTTGCTGTCGCTGAGCGCCGCGTCGAGCGAGCTCTTGTAGTTGCGCGCCTTGGATGAAAAAATCGAGCCTTGCACCCGCGCGGCAAGCGAAGTGCCGAGCGAATTTTCGAACGCCTTGTAGCTGCCCCAGAACTTATCGAAGACGAGCTTTCGGTCGGCGCGGTTCTGGGCCGACCGGGCGTTGGTATAGCCCTGGTCGTCCAGCCGCACTTCGCGGCCGTCGGACAGCTTGACCGTCGGCCTCGGAATGTCCGAGCTGCGCAACTGTTCGCTGATATCCGACGGACCCGAAAGCGGGGTTCCGGCCAGCGCCAGCAACCGTTCGCCATTGGCGTCAAGCGTATGCGGCGCCAGGCGCAGCGTATCCTCGATACCGAACGCGAACTTCTTCAGGCCGGGGTCGGAAGCGATGAAGCCGCGCAGCTTGGAGGCGCCGACCGCGATCAGTTCGGGTACGACCCACGATGTGGCTTCGCTGTAGGCGGTGTAGGCATCGCGCGCCTTCTGCTTCCGTTCCTGGTTGGCGGCGATGCGGACGTCCTCGTCCGACTTGAGCGAAGCGTAGATATAGAGTCGGCCGAGACGCTTCGACAGTGCAGACTGGGCCTCGAACGCGCCACGAAGCGTCGAAGCGCCCTGGCCGAGCCTGCCCTTGTACTGCACCAGCGTCGGGATTGCCTTCATCAGCGCCTGGCGCTCGGTCTCCCACGCCGCCGGTGTCGAATAGAGGTCGGTCAGGTCCCAGGTGGCACCCGAGGCGTCGGTCGCGGGATCGGAAAAGGCCATGGCGGCTCCTGAATTGGCGATGGCGGCGGCTGCAGTCGCGGTCAGCAGCACCTCGCGGCGCGATGCTTCGAACATGTTTTTCCCCCTCTGATCTGCAGGGAGGTTGGGCATGCGCCTCGCGGGCGGCAAGCCATTGATCGACGAACCGGCGCGCGGCGCGCCCGAACGGTCAGTCGGCCATGACCGGCGCCGCTTCGCCTTCCTTCGGAGGCTTGGCGGGACGCAGAAGCAGCACCAGCGGGATCGCGGCAAAGGTGACCCATTGCATGATCCAGAAGTCGTTGAGGTAGCCGATGAAGGCCGCCTGGCGGTTGATCTCCGCGTCGATCAGCGCGAGCGCGCTTTCGGCCGGCAATCCCAGCTGTGAAACGACGGTGGTGCTGATGGACGGCATGACCTGGTCGCTGACCCTGCCGGCCATGTCCGCGTGGGCGACCTGCATGCTGCGGGCCAGCAGGGTCGCGACCAGGCTGATCCCGATCGATCCCCCGATGTTGCGCGACAGGTTCAGCAAGCTGGCGGCGTGAGTGCGCAACCGCGGCTGAAGCGTGGCGAAGGCGAGGCTTTGCATCGTCACGAAGACGAGACCGAGTCCGAGGCCCTGGACCAAACCTGACCATATGATCGGGCCAGTTCCCATCTCGATCGCGAAGCGGGTCATCATGTGCAGTGACCAGCCCATCAACGCCATGCCAAGCGCAACCAGGAAGCGCAGGTCGACCTTGCCCACCAGCCTTCCCGCCACCAGCATCGAAATGAGCGTCCCTATCCCGCGCGGCGCGGTGAGAATGCCCGACTGGAGCACGGAATATCCGTACAGCCGCTGCAGCAGCGGCGGCAGAAGCGCGAGGCCCGCCAGCAGCAGTACGCCAGTCACCGCCATGAACAGCAGGCCAAGCGAGAAATTGCGGTCCGCGAACATGCCGCGTTCGAACAGCGGCGCCTTGCCGGTGATGGTATGGACGACGAACATCCAGCCGGCGCCGGCGAAAAGCCCTGCCTCGATCCAGATCTCGATGCTGTCGAACCAATCTTTTTGCTGACCGCGTTCCAGCAAGAGCTGCAGGCTGCCGAGCGCAAGGCCTAGCAGTGCAAAGCCGAACAGGTCGAATTTTCGCCCCGTCGTTTCGGAGTTGGGCATGTAGCGCATCAGCATCAGCGTCGCGAGCGTGCCGACCGGAATGTTGACCAGGAAGACCCAGCGCCAGTCGAAACTGTCGGTCAGCCAGCCACCAAGCACCGGCCCCAGGATCGGTCCGATCATGATCCCGCCGCCAAACAGTGCCATCGCCTTCGCATGATTTTCGGGGGATTGATGTCGAACAGCGTCGCCTGCGACAGCGGCACGAGGAACGCCCCGGTGATGCCCTGCAGCAGCCGGAAGATGACCATTTCCGGTAGGCTTTGCGCGATGGCGCACAGGAAGCTGGCGATGGTGAAGCCGACCACGGAAATGATCAGCAGCCGTTTGCGCCCAACCTTGTCCGCCAGCCAGCCGGAAATCGGCAGCGCGATCGCGGCGGCGACGATGTAGCTGGTCAGCACCCAGTTGATGCTTTCCTGGGTCGCGCCGAGCGCCGCCTGCATATGCGGAAGCGCGACGTTGGCGATCGTCGTATCCAGTACCTGGATCAGCACCGCCAGCATAACCGCGATGGTGACCAGAAGGCGCCGTCCAGGCTCCAGCACATGTTCGGTCATGATCGGCGGTTGCTTACTTCAGGTCGACTTCGACTTCGCTCGACAGGCCGGCGATCATCTGGCGTCCGGGTTTCTCGTCGAAGCACAGGCGGACGGGCACGCGCTGCGTCACCTTGACCCAGTTGCCGTTGGCGTTCTGCGCCGGAAGCACCGCGAATTCGCTGCCGGTTCCCGCACCGATCGAACAGACGTGCGCCTTGACCTTGAGCCCGGGATAGGCGTCGAACTTGATCGTGGCGGGCTGGCCGACCTTCATTCGGGCAAGGTCGCCCTCCTTGAAGTTGGCTTCGACCCACGGCGCCTTGTCGCTGACGATCGACAGCATGGCGACGCCGGTGATCGCGCTCTGACCGACCAGCAGGCGGTCGGACTTGGCGACGATCCCCGCGCTTGGCGCACGGATTTCGGTGTGGGCGAGGTCGAGGCGGGCCTTTTCCACCGCCGCCAGCGCGGCCGCGATCTGCGGCTGGTCGCCGCGCGGGGCAATCGCCGCGGATGCTGTGTTCGACCGCGCCCGTGCGTCCGCCAGCGCGGTCTCGCCCTTGCGGACATCCGCCAGCGCGTCGTCGTAATTCGCCTTGGTGGTGAATCCGCGGCGGAGCAACTCGCTCTGGCGTTGCAGCGCGCGGCGCTTGATCGACAGGTCGGCCTGTGCACCGACGATGTCGGCCCCCGTGCCCTGCGCCGTGACGACCAATTGGCTGGTCTGCAGGCGGGCCGCGGCAAGCTGCGCTTCCGCCGCATCGAGCGCCGCGCGGAACGGCGCGGGATCGATGCGATACAGCAGGTCGCCCTTGTTCACATGCTGGTTCTCATCGACGTACACCGCGGCCACCGGCCCATTGACCTGGGTCGAGATCGAGGTGACGTCCTGTTTCACATAGGCGTTGTCGGTCGACACCGACGTGCCGCCGGTCAGCCAGAAGAACAGGCCGACCGCCGCGATCAGAAGCGGTACCGAGAACAGGAGCACGCGGTTCGACGGCTTCCTGACCCTGATTTTGCGGGTCTTGCGCGCGGGCTTGACCGCCTCGAGGTCTTCAGCCGTCGCTTCGCCGGCCGCTTCCAGTTTCTGATGTTCGGTCATGCCACCGCCTTGCGAGCGCCCTCGCACTCGCCAATGTTGTCGCGGATCGTCCGGAGACTTCCGCGAAGTTGATCCACGTCCTTGTCGTCCAGCCCGGCGAACACTTGGCTGGTCACTTCGTCCGCAAGGCCGAATAGCTTTTCGAGCGTCGGATCGGCCATCGGCGTCAGGTGCAGCCGCCATGCCCGGCGATCGGCCGGGTCGGGCCTCCGCGATACTAGCCCCGACTGTTCCAGCCGATCGACGATCCGGCTGAGCGTGATCGGCTCGATATCCAACCGGTCGGCAAGCTCGACCTGCTTCTGTCCCGGCTCGCGTTTCAACCGCGCCAGCACCTTCCACTGGGCTCGGGTGATCCCGAGCGCCTGCGCCCTGCGATCGAAGTATCGCCGCAGCGCGTTCGCCGTCTCGGCGATTTCAAAGCCCAATTCCGATTTCATACGCCCGCATATAATAAGTGTGCTTACTATTTCAAGACGCCTTGCCAAGCCGGATCGAATTGCTCATTCGCGTGCCCTCATGACCACAGAAGATGAAATTCCCGCGCTGCTCGACGAACTGGAAGCGCGCTACGCAGCCTCGACCGACCGCCTGAGGCAGGCCCTCAACGCTTATGCCAACGAAGGGGTCCGGCCGGACCCTCATGCCCGTGACGAAGGCGCCTTCGCCTACCCCGAACTGCGCATCGAATATGACCCTGACTCGCCGCCGCCCAACCTGGCCCGCGCGTTTGCGCGCCTCAACGCGCCCGGCGTCTATACCAGCTCAATCGCCCGCCCCGCGCTGTTCCACGAATACCTCGGCGAACAGCTTGGCCATATCGTCCGCGACTATCCGGTTCGGGTCAGCGTCGGCACTTCGGCCAGCGAGATCCCCTTCCCCTATGTCCTCGACGGCGGGAACATCGACCTTGAGGGAGTCCAGGTTTCCGAGCTCAGCCGGTGGTTCCCATCGAGCGAACTGGTCCATATCGGCGACGAGGTTGCTGACGGCGGCTGGGATCTGGCCATCGACCCGACCCGCCCACTGTCGCTGTTCGATGCGCCGCGCGTGGACTTCAGCCTGGCGCGCCTCAAGCACTACACCGGAACGCCGGTCGACCATTTCCAGCATTATGTGCTGTTTACCAACTACGTCCGTTACGTCGACGAGTTCGTCCGCTTTGCCGTGTCAGCCCTTCGCGAACCCGGTAGCCGCTTCACCGGTCTGTCGGTCCCCGGCGGCTTCTACGAACATGGCGACCTGACCGACGCGGAAGAACAGATTGCCGCAGGCGTGTGGCGCCGTCACCAGATGCCTGCCTACCACCTGGTTGCGCCGAACGGCGCCGGCATCACGCTGGTCAACATCGGCGTCGGTCCGTCGAACGCCAAGACGATCTGCGACCATATCGCGGTGCTTCGTCCGCACGCCTGGCTGATGATCGGCCACTGCGGCGGGCTTCGTCCCAGCCAGCGCATCGGCGACTACGTTCTGGCCCATGCCTACCTGCGCGACGACCATGTGCTGGACGACGTGCTTCCGCCCGAAATCCCGATCCCGCCGATCGCCGAGGTGCAGACCGCGCTCTACAACGCCGCGATCCTCGTCACCGGCGAGGATGAAGACGGGGTCAAGAACCGGTTGCGCACCGGCACGGTCGTCACCACCGACGACCGCAACTGGGAGCTTCGCTACACGCTCTCCGCGCTTCGCTTCAACCAGAGCCGGGCGGTCGCGATCGACATGGAATCGGCGACCGTGGCGGCGCAGGGTTACCGCTTCCGCGTGCCCTATGGGACATTGCTATGCGTGTCGGACAAGCCGCTTCACGGCGAGCTTAAATTGCCCGGCCAGGCCAACGCCTTCTACGAGCGCGCCATCAGCCAGCACCTGCGCATCGCCATCGAGACGCTCCACCTACTGAAGGAAGAAGGCGACGGGCTGCACAGCCGCAAGCTGCGCAGCTTCGATGAACCGCCGCTGCGCTAGGGCTTCCAGCTTGCCGGGGTGCGATCGGTGATCCGCCCTGGCGTCGGCACTTTCGGATTGGTCCTCAGGTAGGCTTCGGTCGCGTCGAGATCGAGGCCTCCGTCGACGGCGTCGCGACCCTTGGTCAGCACCGTGAAATTGTCGCCGCCGGACGCCATGAAATTGTTGACGGTCACCCGGTAGTTCCGGGTCGGCACGATCGGCCTGCCATTGAGGCCCATCGACAGGATCCGCTGTCCCGCCGGCCTGGACCTGTCGAAGGAGAAGCGGAAATTCGCCGACGGCATCAACAGGTTGGGCCGCGCGGCCGTATTCAGCCCGCTGTCGAACTGCTGTTCCAGGAGCGCCTTCACCTCGGCCCCGCTCAGCGTCAGCGTGACCAGGTTATTCGCGAACGGCTGCATCGCGAAAATCTGCCCGTAGGTGACGATGCCCCCCGGCCCGGGGATCAGGTCCGTTCGTGCGCCGCCGGTGTTCATCAGCGCGAAGTCGGCGTTGCCGCGCTTCGGGTCGCGCGCGACGAACAGCTGGCCATCGGCAATGAATTCCGCGGCCTGCGACTGGGCGGGACCGGCACTCTTCAGCAGCGAAGCCGAAAGCTTCCCGACGGGACGGTCCGCGACGATCGACGCGGCTTGCTTGTAGCGGGCGACCAACCCGCCAACCCCCGGGTCGGCGGCAAAGATCTTGAACGCCGTGTTGAGCGGAACATTCTGGCGACCGTTGGCGATCGCCTCGCCCTGCACCGGCACCTGCGTCGCGCGCTCGCCGCGGTAACTCCCGTCCGGCCCGAACGTCAGGCGGATGTCCGTCACCAGCGCGCCGTAGCGTCCGGCGCTGGTCACCAGCCGCGTATTCCCATTGGCCATCGGCATCCGGCAGATGTAGGCGTTGTGCGTGTGCCCGGAGACAACGAGGCCAATCGACTGGTCGAGCCGCGCGAGGATGGGGAGGATATCGCCGCTGAATCCCGGGCAGGCGGGGTCGTCCCAGCGGCCCGTGCTCGCTCCGCCCTGGTGGATCAGCATGACGATCGCCCGGGCGCCGGCCGCCTTGAGCGCAGGAACCGCTGCGTTGGCGGTCTCGGCCTCGTCCCGGAAGCTCAGACCGTCGACGCCCGCCGGCGACACCAGCGTCCCGGTCTCCTTCAGTGTCATGCCGATGAAGCCGACCTTCACTCCACCGATTTCACGCACAGCGGTTCCGGGAAACAGCGCCTGCCCGTCCGGCTTGATGACGTTGGCGGCCATGTACTGGAAGCCCGCACCCTGGAACGACTGCACCTTGCAGCTGACGCGCGGTTCGCCTTCGACGTGCAGGCGGCAACCGCCGTTCTGGAGCCGCTGCAATTCCTGCCAACCGCGATCGAATTCGTGATTGCCAACCGCCGCGAGCGACAGGCCCATGTCGCTCATCGCCTGGATCGTCGGCTCGTCGTAGAACAGCGAACTGGTCAGCGGGCTGGCGCTGATCAGGTCGCCGGCCGCGACGGTAATGCTGTCCTTTGTGCGCAACTGCTTGATCGCCGTCGCGAGATAAGCAGCACCGCCAACCGGGATTTTCCCCTTGTCGCTGTCGAGGCTCTGGCCCGGCGGCTCCAGGTTGCCGTGGAAATCGTTGAGCGCGAGGATCTGGATTTCGCGCGTTGCAACATCCGGGACGGGTGCGATAGGCGCCGGTCGCGGCGTGAACGAACAGGCGGCAAGCAGCAGCGCCGGAGCGAGGGACAGAAAGCGGCGACTCATCGATGGCTCCAGCTACGGGACTGCGACCGCGCGATACGACGGCCAATCGCGCTTCGACAAGCGCCCGCGATCCAGTCTAGGACGCCGGCATGACCGACGAACAACTCATCGCCCTCGCCCGCACCGCCGCGCTCAAGGCCTACGCGCCCTACTCCCGCTTCTCCGTCGGTTGCGCGATCGAAAGCATCGACGGCGACATCGTCACCGGGGCCAACATGGAAAATGCCTGTTATCGCCTTGGCATCTGCGCCGAACAGAGCGCGTTGACGGCCGCCCAGCACGCTTTCGGGCTCGACAAGGTCGCGCGGATCGCCGTGGCCGGCGGTGACGGTTCGGGGATCGAACTCACCGGTATTGCCAGCGTCACCCCCTGCGGCGGCTGTCGCCAAGCGCTGCTCGAGGCTTCGCATCTTGGCGGCCGCGACCTCGAGATCATTTGCGCCTCGGGGGATGGAGAATCGGTCGAGCGACTTCGCCTGTCGACCCTGATCCCCCACGGCTTTGGCCCGGCCAACCTCGCCGACGCCGGATAGAAAATGGGCCGGCGCGAACGCCGGCCCATCCTTACTCGCAAGTTACGCGCTTAGTTGCAGCGGACATTGCCGCGGTCGATTGCCCGGCCGATCAGTGCGCCGCCGGCGCCACCGATGATCGTGCGCACCGTGGCCGAACCACCCAGGTTGAGCTGGTTCCCGAGCAGCGCCCCGACACCGGCACCGATGATCAGACCGGTCGTCCCGTCGCTGCGACGGCAATAATACTGGCCGTTCTGACCACGATAAATCCGGTCGTAGCGGGTCAGGCGGCGGTCGGCGTAATAACGTCCGTCACGATAGTAACGGTCCGCATAGTAGCGATTATAGCCCGGCTCGTACCGGTTGTAGTCGTAGCGGTTGTACTGGCGCCAATCGCGGGCCTGCGCCCGGCGAAGTTCGCGGCGGCATTCGCGCAGTTCCTGTCGATAGTCGGCGCGGCTGTCGGCCCGACGAAGCTCGCGATTACATTCGCGAAGCTCGCGCTGGTAGTTGGACTGCGCGGCCGCCGGAGCGGCCATGGCGACCGGGGTCGCGGCAGCAAAAGCGGCGGTGGCAAGTATGAGGCGGTTCATCACGATACTCCTTACAGCCGGCCCGGATACGCGGGGCCCAGTGCAAGAAAGAACGGATGGGCAAGCGCGGGTGTTGCATGAACCTAAAACAACAACGCATCCGGTCGCGAAGGCGAGCGGAAATGGCGGTTTTCGGCCCGTAACGCTTCGTCGGAGCCGCTTGCCAGTCGACCCGCCTACTTGAGCTTGATCTCCCGAAGCCGCTCCTGAAGGTAATCGTGGCTGCTGATCGGCGGCCATTTCGGCTCTTCGCCTTCCGGCACCGTTCCAGGCAGCGCCTCGATCATGAAGTCAGGCCGGAAATGCAGGAAGAACGGCATGGAGTATCGCGCCTTCGACGCTCGGTCCGGCGTCGGGTTGACCACCCGGTGCGACGTCGAGCGCAGCCGGCCATTGGTCAGCCGCTGCAGCATGTCGCCGATGTTGATGACCAATTCACCCTTCTTCGGGCTGACCGGGATCCAGCGCCCGTCCTTGGTATTCAATTCCAGCCCCGCTTCTTCCGCACCAAGCAGCAGCGTGATCGTGTTGATGTCCTCATGCGCGCCCGCGCGAATATGTTCGCCGGTGGCTTCGGTCTGCGGCGGATAGTGCAGCATCCGCATCACCGAATTGCCGTCGCGGACGGTATCGGTGAAATAGTCCTCGTCGACCTTCAGGAAGCGGGCGATGGCGCGCAATACCTTCACGCCGGTGCGGTCGAAGGTGTCGTAGAGTTCCAGGAATGTTTCCTTGAATCCCGGCACTTCCGACGGCCAGACATTGTCGGCCATCACGTTGCGGAACGGGTGACCGGCGGGAAGCTCGCGCCCGACATGCCAGAACTCTTTAAGGTCGTGCGCCTTTGCGCCCTTGGCGGTTTCGATCCCGAACGGCGTATGGCCACGCGCACCGCCGCCGCCGGGAATGACATATTGCTGCTTCACCGCGTCCGGCAGCGCGAAATATTCCTTCGCCTTTGCCTCGGCGCGGTCGATCAGTTCCTGCGGAATGCCATGATCGCGGACGATCGCGAAGCCATAGTCGACGAAGCTCTCGCCAAGCTCTCGCGCGAAGCCGTCAGGATCGCGATCCGCGTCGTTGAGCGAGACGGAAGCGATGGTGTCACTGGTGATTACGTCGGTCATGGACGCGCCTTTACTCCTCCCGCAAAGCGCGGGCAATTGACGGCGATCAAACGAAAATCAGGGAATCATCAACCCCGCGAGCGCCGCGCTCATCAGGTTGGCGAGGCTGCCCGCGATCAGCGCGCGGATGCCCAGCTTGGCGATCATCGGCCGCTGGTTGGGCGCCAGCCCGCCGGTCACCGCCATCTGGATGGCAATCGACGAGAAGTTGGCGAAACCGCACAGCGCGAAGGTGACGATCGCCCGGCTCCGGTCGCTCAGGCCCGCGGCGACGCCCTGCGCATTGCCGAGGTCGATGAAGGCGACAAATTCGTTGAGGACGATCTTCGTCCCGAACAGGCCGCCGGCTGTTCCGGCTTCGCTCCACGGAACGCCAATCAGGTACATGATCGGCTGGAACACCAGGCCGACGAGCATCTGGAAACTAAGGTCCGGCCGTCCGAACCAGCCGCCGACGGTGCCGAGCAGGCCGTTGGCCAGCGCCACCAGCGCAACGAACGCCAGCACCATGGCCCCGACCGCCACCGCCAGCTTGACGCCGGTCTGCGCACCCTGCGCGGCGGCCATGATAATGTTGGCGGGGCGCTCGCCCTCCTCGAACGTCTCGGCGATGTCGACCTGGTCCTCGGCGCTTCCGCCTTCGAGGGGAAGCTGGTCAGGCCCGGCGATGTCGTCGGGCATCATCATCTTGGCCATCAGGATGCCGCCCGGCGCGGACATGAACGCGGCCGCCAGCAGGTACGGCAAGTATGACGCGCCGAGCAGGCTGGCATAAGCGGCGAGGATCGTGCCGGCGACACCCGCCATGCCCACCGTCATGACGGTGAACAGTTGCGCCGGCGACAGTGCCGCGAGGTAGGGGCGAATCACCAGCGGCGATTCCGACTGGCCGACGAAGATGTTGGCCGCCGCGCTCAGCGATTCGACGCGGCTGATGCCGGTCACCCAGCCGATCGCCCCGCCCACCCAGCGGACGATGCGCTGCATGATGCCCAGGTAGTAGAGGATCGACACGATCGACGCGAAGAAGATGATTACCGGCAGCGCCGCCAGCGCGAAGGTGTTGGCCAGCGGATTGCTCGCCGAGGGTCCGAACAGGAACTCGGTTCCCTTGGTGGCGTAACCGAGCAGCGCCGCGACGCCGTTCGACAGGCCCTGGATCCCCTCGCGCCCCCATGGCGTCCACAGCACCAGCCAGGCGATCAGCGCCTGCAGCGCGAAAGCGGCGCCGACGACCCTCGGCGGATCGCCTTGCGGTTGGTCGACAGGAGGAAAGCGACGGCCAGGATCGCGACGATCCCGAGGATACCGAACAAAGGATTCATTGATTTACGCGCTCCCCCGAATGGCGCTTACCAGACCATGCCTTGTGGCGCGTCGGTCGCGGCTTCGTCCAGCAATTTGATGGCTTCCTCGGCGCTCGTCGCACTGAGCAGTTGCGCACGCCGTGCCGCGGAAAGGAAACCTGATTCCGACACATGGTCCATGAACTCGATCAGATCGTCCCAGAAGCCGTGGACATTGAGCAGGCACAGCGGCTTCGAATGATAGCCAAGCGCGTTCCACGTCCACGCCTCGAACAACTCGTCCAACGTGCCGATCCCACCCGGCAGCGCGACGAAACCGTCGGTCAGCTCGGTCATGCGCGCCTTGCGCTCATGCATGTTGGCGACGGTGTACAACTCGGTGCAGCCGAGGTGCGCGACCTCGTGCGCCACCAGCGCTTCGGGAATGACCCCGAACACCTTGCCGCCGGCGTCGAGCACCGTGTCGGCGACGATCCCCATCAGGCCGAGCTTGCCGCCGCCGTACACAAGGTCGATGCCGCGTTCGGCCATCGTCCGGCCCAGCACCCGTGCCGCGTCCGCGAAGGCCGGATCGTTGCCCGGCGCGGATCCGCAATAGACGGCGAGGCGGCCGATGCTCACAGGTCGATCCATTCTTTGAGGTCGGCCTCGGGACGGGCGCCGAAATGGCTGATGACCTCGGCGGCCGCGATCGCGCCGGTCGAAAGGCATTTCGCGATCGGTGCGCCCTTGCAGTGGGCGACGAGGTAGCCCGCCGCGAACAGGTCGCCGGCACCAGTCGTATCGACCACGCGGGGCACCGGCATGGCAGGAATTCGCACCGTCTCCCCGCCCTGCACGGCCAGCGCGCCGGCCGGCCCGCGGGTGATGACCAGCGTCGGCACCTTGGCCGATAGCTCTGCGAGCGCCGCGTCGAGATCGCCTCGTCCGGTCAGCTGCAGCGCCTCGTCCTCGTTGGCGAACAGCAGGTCGACGCCGCCGGCATCGACCATTTTGCCGAAACCTTCGCGACGCTCGGCGATGCACACGCTTTCCGACAGGGTGAAGGCAACCTTGCGCCCCGACCGGTGCGCAATCTCGATCGCCCGCATCATCGCCGCGCGCGGCTTGGCGGGCCCGAACAGATAGCCTTCGAGGTAGAGGATCGAGGATGCGGCGATCAGTTCCTCGTCAATCCGCTGCTCACTGAGTTCATGGCTCGCGCCGGGCGATGTGTTCATCGTCCGCTGGGCGTCGGGGGTAACGAGGATCAGGCAGCGGCCGGTCGGCAGTCCGTCGGCCAATGGCGCGGTATCGAAGTGGACGCCGAGCGCGCGCATGTCATGGGTGAAGATCGCGCCGAGCTGGTCGTCGGCGACTTGCCCGATGAACGCCGACCTGCCGCCCATCGCGGCGACCCCGGCCATCGAATTGGCGGCCGATCCGCCGCTCGTTTCGCGCGCACCGCCCATCGCCGCGTACAGCCGCTCGGCATGATCCGGCGTCAGCAGCTGCATCGACCCTTTGGGCAGGTCGTGATCGATCAGGAATTGCTCGTCGCACGTCGCGATGACGTCGACGATGGCGTCCCCCATGGCCACGATATCGAAGACGGCGTCGGCCATGCGAAGTGCTTGAAGTCCTTGGATTGAACGAAAAGTGGCGGCGCGGTAGCGGCCTGCTTCGCGACCGTCAAATCCGCCCCCGCAACCGTGTGATTCATGTCACAGTCGGGGACGAATGGCCTTCGGTCCGGTGGCGAAAACGGCAAATTTGGCTATTGACGCCCGTGTAAGCCGATTCGCTCGCGCGGCTCGACTTAAAGCTGTCACATTACTGGGGTTTAGGCCCGTCGTCGCGGGGTGGCGGACCTAGGGGAAATCCAACCTGAGATCATTTGGGAGTGGCCGCCGAGGGGTGCGCCAGTCCTTCAGCCTAACCGATCAACCTGTTCCGCTTTCCGGAATCCATCTTGTTTGAGGGTCTTCACGTGAAAAAAGTCATTCTTCTTTGCTCGGCCGCCTTCGTCGCGCCGACCGCAGCGTTCGCCCAGTCGACCGGTTCAGTCGACTTCGAGAAGGAAACCGTGGTCGTCACCGGCACGCGCACGCAGGACGTCGGCGGCATCCAGTCGCCTGACACGTCCAAGGCCAAGGCCGTCGTCACGCAGGAACTGATTTCACGCAATGGCCCCGGCCAGACCGTCCTCGACACGATCAACGTCGTTCCGGGCGTCAGCTTCCAGAACAACGACGCTTACGGCAACGCCGGCGGCACGCTCACCGTTCGCGGCTTTGATTCGACCCGCGTCAGCTACACGCTCGACGGCATCCAGCTGAACGACAGCGGCAACTACAGCATCTATTCGAACTTCTCGATCGACCCGGAACTGATCGAGCAGGTCAACGTCAACCTCGGCTCGACCGACGTCGACTCGCCGACCGCGTCGGCGGTAGGCGGCACGATCAACCAGCGCACCCGTAACCCGGCCAAGGTAATGGGCGGGCGGTTCAGCGCGTCGGTCGGCCAGTACGACTATCGCCGTTACTTCGGCCTTTTCGACACCGGTGAATTCACGCCGTGGGGCACCCGCGCGTTCGTTTCGGCCAGCACGTCGAAGTACGACAATCCCTTCAACAACTACGGCAAGCTCGACCGCCAGCAATACAATGCGAAGGTCTATCAGCCGATCGGCAGCGCCGGCGACTTCGTTTCCGTTGCTGGTCGCTACAATCAGGATCGCAACAACTTCTTCGGCTCGCTGGCGCTTGATCAGAACTTTCCGACCACGAAGGACGAGCGCGAGTACGTCATCTCCGGTTATCCCTGCACCACGGACGAGCCGCAGGCCGGCGTTGCCGACACCAACAACTCGTGCGGAACGCAGTTCGATCGCCGTTACAACCCGTCGAACAGCGTCAACATCCGCGCCAACTCGCGCTTCACCCTGGCGCCGGGCTTGGTCCTGACGGTGGACCCGAGCTACCAATATACCAAGGCCAATGGCGGCGGCACGACGAGCTCGAGCCGGCCCGCACGTGAGTATGGCTATGACATCAATCCAGCCGGCGGTCGTTCGAACTGCTCGACGACTGTGGAAAGTGCCACGGTGGTCTGCATCCCCGGCTATTTCGGCGGCGCCCCCTACTTCGATGGTGTTGACCTCAACGGTGACGGCGATACGCTCGACAGCGTGACCGTGCTGGCGCCGAGCCAGACCCGCACGCGCCGTTATGCGGTTATCGCGGGCCTGCGTTACGACATCAACGACAATCACACAGTTCGCGCGACCTTCACGCACGACTATTCAAACCACCGTCAGACCGGACAGGTTGGCCTTATCGATCGCGATGGCGAGCCGTTGGACGTCTTCCCGGTCAATAACCCGCTGGAGGGCGCGAACGGCGTGGCCCTTCAGAAGCGCGACCGCCAGTCGTACGCGATCCTGAACCAGGTCGCGGGTGAATATCGCGGTGAGTTCGGTCCGCTGACCGTCAATGCCGGCGCCCGCCTGCCCTTCTTCAAGCGCGATCTTGAAAACAACTGCTTCGCTTCGTCGGCCGACGGCAACGTGGAATGCAGTGGCGGTGACATTGCGATCGACGCGCTCGTCCAGCAGTACAACCCCTACGTCATCAGCCCGACCACGGGCCTCCCGACCGGCGGCTACGCGCTGCCAGGCAAGCGCGTGCTGAAGTACAGCAAGTTCCTGCCGAACGTCGGCGTGGTGTATGACTTCACGCCCCGCATCTCGGCGTTCGCCAACTATGCCAAGGGCCTGTCGGTGCCGAGCACGGACAACCTCTACAACGCGTTCTACTTCCCGCTTTCGACCAATAATGCGAAGCCGCGCCCGGAAATGACGGACTCGTTCGACGGCGGCGTCCGCTATCGCAGCTCGAAAATCCAGGCTCAGTTGGCGACCTGGTACACCAAGTTCACGGATCGTCTGGCTTCGGCCTACGACCCCGAACTGGACCGTTCGGTTTATCGTAACCTTGGCCGCGTCAATAAGTGGGGCATCGACGGTTCGGTTGCCTACCAGCCGAACAAGATCCTGACGCTTTATGCATTCGGTTCGTGGAACAAGTCGAAGATCCAGGACAACATCCAGATCGGCGGCGGCGCGGACTTCGATTGCGACGAAGCCACGGCGGATGCGACCGGTCTGCGCAACTGCGCGTTCACGGCGGGCAATCGCGAATCCGGTTCGCCGACGTACACCTACGGTGGCTCGGGCGTAGTTTCGCTCGGCCCGGTCGACCTGGGCGTCACGGCCAAGAAGACCGGCAAGCGCTACATCTATGACACCAACATGGCGGTCTACTCGGGTGACGTCGACGGCCTGTCGACGACGGTCACCACCGACGATCCGGTGCAGATCTTCTCGGCGGCGGCTCCGGCCTACTGGCTGGTCAACCTCGATGCTCGCCTCAACATGGGCCACTTCGACAAGCAGCTCGACAAAACCTACCTTCAGCTCAACGTCTACAACCTGTTCGACGAAACCTACGTCGGCGGCTTTGGCGGCGGTCTGAACCAGGGCGTCAGCTCGTCGGGCGTGTACGGCTTTGCGCCGAACGTCCAGATCGGTGCGCCGCGGACAGTGAGCCTGACGGTTAACGTCGGCTTCTAAGTCCTGGCATCAATGCCAACGCAGCGGCGTCGTCCTTCGGGGCGGCGCCGTTGTCGTTTGTGGGCCTCAAAAGGCCTTGTCCGCTTCCCGAAAGCCGCTACCCCTTCGGCCATGACAGACGCTTCCGCATCGCCACCGCCTGCCACGCTGACCATTCCGCGCGGTCTCTTCCTGCTGTCGATCCTGTATGGCGGCATGACCTGCATCGCCGGCGTTCTCGGCGCAAAGCAGGTCGCCATCGGCCCGATCAGCGTCGAGGCGGGGATTTTCCCGTTCCTCATGCTCGTCGGCCTGTCGAGCGCGGTGGCCGAAGTCTATGGCAAGGGCACTGCCAACCGGCTGGTGCGCTTCGGCTTCGTTCCGCTGATCACCGCCATCGCGCTGACCTTCATCGTCCTCCAGCTTCCGACCGATCCGGAAATGTATGAGCCGGCGAAGGAAGCTTTCCCGATCATCCTGGGGCAGAGCGGTCGGATGATGGCGGCCGGCGTCATCGCCTACGGCGTTTCGGTGACGCTCAACGTGCTGATCTTTTCGCGCATCGGCCGTCCCGGAAAGCTGGTTGCGATCCGCGCCGCCTTAGCTTCGGTGGTGAGCCAGATCGTCGACACGCTGCTCTTCATCACGATAAGCTTCTACGGCGTCCGGCCGATCGGCCAGCTGCTCATCGGCCAGGCCACCGCCAAGGTCGTCCTGTCGATCGGCCTCGTGCCGCTGATCATCCTGCTCTTCGTCATGCTCGCCCGTCACCTCGATGGCCGGCCGATCAGCGACGGAGCGCTGGACCGCGAACGCTAAATCCAGCGCGCCAGGACGTCGTCCACGCTCGATTCCGAGGGCGAGCTCACCGGTGCGACCCCCAATGAAAAGCGCGGGCCGGCGCGGCCTGGCGGACGCCATCGACATCGATAAACACGCTACGGTCGACATTGGCCGGGTGGCTCAGCGATTCCGCGATCGACAGAACCGGCGTCACGCACGCGTCGGTGCCTGCGAACAGGTCGGCCCATTCGTCGCGGGTTCGCTCGGCAAATCGCTCCTCGAACAGCGCCGTCATCGCCGGCCATTCGCTCGAGTCATATTGCCTGCAAGCCACGTCGATCGCCAAACCTTCCAAGAGCCGGGCGAAGAACTGCGGCTCGAGCGCGCCAACCGCCACTGACTTCCCATCGGCGCACACATAGCAGCGGTAAAAGGGCGCGCTGCCGTCGAGCAGGTTCGTGCCATGCTCGTCGCGCCAGAGCCCGGCCGCGCCCAGCGCGTGAAAGAGGCTCATCATCGTCACGACACCATCGACCATCGCCACATCGACGACCTGGCCCTGGCCTGTCCGCCGGGCCGACAGGATGGCAGACACCAGACCGAGGCAGGCGAACATCGACCCCGCGGCGTAGTCGCCGATCAGGTTGAGCGGCACCGTCGGCGGCTCTCCAGCCGAACCGATGGCGTGAAGCACCCCGGTCAGCGCAATGTAATTGATGTCATGCCCGGCTGTCGTCGCCAGCGGCCCCTCCTGCCCCCAGCCGGTCACCCGCGCAAACACCAAGGATGGATTTCGCGGAAGTACATCATCCGGGCCAAGGCCCAGCCGTTCCATCACACCGGGGCGCGACCCTTCGATCACCGCGTCCGCTCGATCGATCAGGGCAAGCGCCTGCTCGCGCTGCGTCGCATCGCGAAGGTCCAGCGTGACCGTCGCCCGACCCCGGTGGAGCACGGCGCCGCCAACCTCGCTCCACGCACCCGTCCCGGGTCGCGAAATGCGGACGATGTCGGCGCCGAGGCCGGCAAGAATCATCCCCGCCAGCGGCACGGGGCCGATCGCGTCAAACTCGACGATTCGAATGCCTGCCAATGGTCCGCTGCCGCTCATCAGATGCTCCTGCGCCTTGCCGGGTTCATGAGCCTACACCGGGAAGCAGGCCTTGGCCGAACTTTCGCGAGGTCGGCCGTGTAGCTGGTCCATCAGCGTGGTGAATTATTCGCACCTGCAACACGCCCGCATCTTGATCACCCCAAGCTTCCGCAAATTTGATTGGCGTTATCAGCCACTTGCCGCTCGACAGCGCCTGCCCGTCACCTCGTTTCCGCTCCGCGGAGCCGATTGTGCGTCGCAACATAATATGATTGCTTCAGGTTGCTGGCGGTCGTGGCCGGAGAGTCGCGACGCCAACATGGGGAGGAATGAGCTTTGCCATTCAAGGGGGACTTTCCATGACTGATCTAAAGCTGTCGATGACGCTGCTTGGCGCCGTCCTTTCACTCGTCAACGCCGCCCCGGCCCATGCCCAGGAGGAAACACCGGCGAGTGCCTTTACGCTGTCCGGCGGCGCCACCTTGGTGTCGGACTATCGCTTCCGCGGTATCTCACAGACCGACAAGCGCTTCGCACTGCAAGGCACGATCACGGTCGCTCATTCGTCCGGCCTGTACGCCAGCCTGTGGGGTTCCTCGATCGACGACTATGTTGCGGCCGGGGCCGATCAGGAACTCGACCTTATCGCCGGCTACAAGAAGACGCTTGGATCGACGACGTTCGATATCGGCGTCCTTTATTACTACTATCCCGGCTCCCACGGCGCGGACACCGACTTCGTCGAACCCTATGTCGCGGTGACCCAGGCGTTCGGCGCCATCACGGCCAAGGCCAGCGCCGCCTACGCCCCCAAGCAACGCGCGCTGACCATCGGCAACGGCAGGGAAGACAACCTCTACCTCGCCGGAGATGTGGGCGCCGCGATACCGCAAACGCCCATCAGCGTGTCGGCGCACTTCGGTCACAGCTTCGGGCCGAGCTACCTGACCATCGGCGACGGCTACACCGACTGGAGCATCGGGGCGTCGGCAACGCTCAAGGGCATCACCTTCGGCGTGTCCTACGTCGACACCAACAAGAACGCCTTCAGCCCATCCGGCCGCAACATCAGCAAGGCCGGGATCGTCGGATCGGTCGGCGTGTCATTCTAACGGGAGGGGGAACGCATGAAACTCGTGATTGCGATTATCAAACCATTCAAGCTGGACGAGGTGCGCGACGAGCTTAGCGCGATCGACGTCCAGGGCATGACGGTCACCGAGGTCAAGGGCTTCGGCCGCCAGAAGGGTCATCCTGAAATTTATCGCGGCGCCGAATATGCGACGATGTTCGTGCCCAAGGTGAAGCTGGAGCTCGTCGTCAGCGACGACATCGTCGACCGTGTCGTCGAAACCATCGAAGCCACCGCCAAGACCGGCAAGATCGGCGACGGCAAAGTGTTCGTCATCGACGTCGAGCGCGCACTTCGCATCCGTACGGGAGACAGCAATGACTCCGCACTTTGACCAGGGAAGGCGCATGATGAATTCTGTCAGGAAATGGGCGGGCGCCGCCGCCGCGGCGACGCTATTCGCGGCTCCCGCATGGGCACAGGAAGCAGCCGCCACGGCCGCACCCGCCGCTCCGTTCGTTCCGACGGCGGAGATGGTCAACAAGGGCGACGTCGCCTGGATGCTGGTCGCGTCGGCGCTGGTGCTGATGATGTCGGTTCCCGCACTGGCCCTGTTCTACGGCGGCCTCGTTCGCGCCAAGAACATGCTGTCGGTATTGATGCAGGTGCTGACCATCGTCTGCGTCGCGGCGCTGGTCTGGTTCGGGTGGGGCTATTCGATGGCGTTCACCTCGACGGGGACACCCTTCCCGTCGCTGTTCGGCGGGCTCGACAAGGCCTTCCTGAAAGGCGTCGATCCGACGACCTTCGCCGCCACCTTCTCGAACGGGGTCTACCTGCCCGAATATGTGTTCGTCATCTTCCAGATGACCTTCGCCTGCATCACACCGGCGTTGATCGTCGG
This sequence comes from Sphingomonas rhizophila, assembly GCF_014396585.1. Taxonomy (GTDB): domain Bacteria; phylum Pseudomonadota; class Alphaproteobacteria; order Sphingomonadales; family Sphingomonadaceae; genus Sphingomicrobium; species Sphingomicrobium rhizophilum. The sequence goes on along the minus strand of NZ_CP060717.1, from coordinate 710,100 downwards.
GGCGTTCGCGGAGCGCATCAAGTTCACCCCGCTGATCCTGTTCGTGGTCGGCTGGCTGACGCTGGCCTATTTCCCGATCGCGCACATGGTCTGGTACTGGGCAGGTCCGGACTTCCTCCACGCCGCGCCGACCGACACCGGGCTGCTGTGGGTTGGGGCGCCCTCGACTTCGCGGGTGGCACGGTGGTCCATATCAATGCGGGCATCGCCGGCCTCGTTGGCTGCCTGATCGTCGGGCCGCGCATTGGCTACAAGAGCGAACCGATGCCGCCGCACAGTCTGGTCATGACCATGATCGGCGCCTCGTTGCTGTGGATCGGCTGGTTCGGATTCAACGCTGGTTCGGGGCTGGAAGCCAATGCGTTCGGCGCGCTGGCCTTCATCAACACGCTGACCGCGACCGCCGCGGCCGGCGCGACTTGGGCGATCATCGAGCAGGTGCTGCACAAGAAGCCGTCGTTGCTGGGCGGAGCAACCGGTGTCGTGGCGGGCCTGGTCGCCATTACCCCGGCCGCGGGCTTTGCCCATCCCGGCACCGCCATCATTCTGGGCGCGGTCGCATCGGGCGTTTGCTTCTTCTTCGTCACCACGGTGAAGAACAGGTTCAAATATGACGACAGCCTCGACGTGTTCGGCGTCCACGCCGTCGGCGGAATCGTCGGCGCGATCGGTACCGGCATCGTCGCGGACCCCGCGCTCGGCGGCCAGGGTTGGATCGATTACACCGCCCCGGTCGCCAAGGCCGGCGTGTACGACATGGCCGGTCAGGTCGTGACGCAACTGTGGGCGGTCGGCCTGACGATCGTTTGGACCAGCGTGGTCTCGGCGGCGCTGTTCCTGGCGCTAAAGCATACCATCGGTCTTCGCCCGGAAGCGGACGTCGAACGCGAAGGCCTCGACATCAACGAACATGGCGAGCGCGCCTACAATCTGTAGCGTCTCGTCTGTTGGCGGGGTGGGTGAGCCGGTCCGAAAGGGCCGGTTCACATGCTTTGCAACACCGGAAAATCAGGCGGCGGCCGACGCCTGTTGCAGGTGGCGGTGTACAGCCGAAGCGCATTCGCGGCCTTCGCGGATGGCCCAGACGATCAGCGACTGGCCGCGACGCATGTCGCCACACGCGAAGATCGCCTCGCGTGACGTCGCGTAGGACGACCGGTCGATTTCCGCACCCGACCAGGCCAGTACGCCATCGGCCGGCGATCCGACGAAGCCCATTGCCAGGAACACAAGGTCGGCGGGGATCGAGATCGTTTCCCCGTCATGCTCGCAGGTCAGCGAGCTGATCCTGCCCGGCCCGCCTTCCGCGCACAGCGTCCGCGTCGAGAACAGGCGCTCGGCACCCTCCTCATGACTGGTCGAGGTACGCAGCTTCAGCGGCCAATGCGGCCAGACCAGCGCCTTGTTCTCGCGCTCGGGCGGTTGCGGCATGATTTCCAGCTGAGTGACCGATGCGGCGCCTTGCCGGTTGGCAGTACCGATGCAATCGCTGCCGGTATCGCCGCCACCGATGACGACGACGTGCTTGCCACTGGCGTCGATCGGATCGCCGACAACCGGCAGGCCCGCGTTGCGGCGGTTCTGCTGGGTCAGATAATCCATCGCGAAATGGATATTGCCGGCGTCGCGCCCGGGGACATTAAGGTCGCGCGGCCACTCCGCCCCGCCGGCCAGCACCATCACGTCATAATCGTCGAGCAGCCGGTCGACGCTGACCGTCACCCCGACCTCCATGTTCGGCCGGAAGATGACCCCTTCGGTTTCCATCTGGGCGATGCGCCGGTCGATCAGCGCGCGGTCCATCTTGAAATCGGGGATGCCGTAGCGAAGCAAACCGCCGATCCGGTCATTCTTCTCAAACACCGTCGGCGAATGGCCCCAGCGCGCGAGCTGCTGCGCACAGGCCAGGCCCGCCGGGCCAGAACCGACCACCGCGACCCGCTTGCCGGTACCGCGCGGGACGATGAACGGCTTGATCCACCCTTCCCTCCAGCCGCGGTCGACGATGGCGCATTCGATCGTCTTGATTGTCACAGGCGCGTCAACCAGCGCTAGGGTGCACGCCGCTTCGCATGGTGCCGGACAGACCCGCCCGGTGAATTCGGGAAAGTTGTTGGTGCGGTGGAGACGCTCGCAGGCGTCGAACCAGTCCTGCTCGCTGACCAGCGCATTCCAGTCGGGTATCAGGTTTCCGACGGGACAGGCGGTGTGACAGAAGGGAACGCCGCAATCCATGCAGCGCGACGCCTGGCGGGCGACCTCTTCCGGCGGCAGCGGCAAGACATATTCGCGGTAGTCGTGCACCCGCTCCGCCACCGGACGGGTGGTGCGATCATGGCGGGGAATGCGGAGGAAGGCGGTCGGATCGTTCACGCCGCCAACTCCGCTTCGGCCGCCGCCACCGCTTCCAGCGCGCGGCGATATTCGTTCGGCATGACCAGCACGAACTCGTCCAGCGACCGGTCCCAGCGGTCGAGTAACGCCGTCGCGCGTGAACTGTTCGTGCGGCGCGCGTGTTCCTCGATCAAGCCGCGCAGCAAATCCGTGTCCTCGACGGGCTCCAGAGTGACGGCGGCCATGTTGCACAGTCCGCCTGCCAGCTTCCCATCCGGATCGTGGACCATGGCGATTCCTCCGGACATGCCGGCGGCGAAGTTGCGGCCGACCGGGCCGAGCACGACGACCACGCCGCCGGTCATATATTCGCAGCCATGATCGCCGATGCCCTCGACCACCGCGGTCGCACCGGAATTGCGCACGGCAAACCGCTCCCCGGCGACCCCGTTGAAGAAGGCCTGGCCAGAGGTTGCACCATAGAGGCAGGTGTTGCCGACGATGATGTTGCGGGCCGCCTCTCGCGCGACATTCCCTGGCTGGCGAACTACGATCCGGCCACCGGACAGGCCCTTGCCGACATAGTCGTTGGCATCGCCGATCACATCCAGCGTGATTCCGGCGACCAGGAAGACGCCGAGACTTTGCCCCGCCGATCCCGTCATCCGCACAGTCAGACCGTCATCAGATAAACGCTCGCTGCCCATCCGCCGGACGATCTCGCCCGAAATTCCGGCGCCGACCGATCGGTCCTCGTTGCCGACATCGAGCTCGACCAGAACCGGCCCCGCCTCACCGAGCCGGCCGACCAGCGCATCGTCGATGCGCATGCCGGATGCCTCTTCGACCGGCTTGACGCCCGAGCCGACATAGGGCTGCGGCCGATGAAGCAGCGGATCGAGGTCGATACCGTGCGCTTTCCAGCCATCGCGCGCGCCGCCAGCATGGCGCAGCAGGTCGGTCCTGCCGACCGCCTCGCCCAGGCTGCGTAGCCCCAGTTCGGCGAGCAGTTCGCGAACCTCCTCGGCGACGTAGAACAGGTAATTGATGACGTGTTCCGGCGCGCCGGTGAAGCGCGCGCGCAGGGCAGGGTCCTGGGTGGCAATTCCCACCGGACAGGTGTTGAGGTGGCACTTGCGCATCATGATACAGCCCGCAGCGACCAGCGGCGCTGTGGCGAAGCCGAATTCGTCAGCGCCGAGCAACGCCGCGATCATCACGTCGCGGCCGGTGCGAAGACCGCCATCGGCCTGCACCCGCATCCGGTCGCGAAGGCCGTTGATGACCAACGTCTGCTGAACCTCGGCCAGCCCGATTTCCCACGGCAACCCGGCATGGGTCAGCGATGTCAGCGGCGATGCGCCGGTCCCGCCTTCGTAGCCGGAAATGGTGACATGGTTGGCGCGGCACTTGGCGACCCCCGCAGCGACTGTCCCGACCCCCGCTTCCGACACAAGCTTGACCGAAATGCGCGCTGCCGGATTGACCGAATGGAGGTCGTGGATCAGCTGCGCCAGATCCTCAATTGAATAGATGTCATGGTGCGGCGGCGGCGAGATCAGCCCGACGCCCGGTGTCGAATGGCGCACCGACGCGATCGCGCCGTCGACCTTGTGACCGGGCAATTGCCCGCCTTCGCCCGGCTTGGCGCCTTGGGCCATCTTGATCTGGATCTCGTCGGCGTTGACCAGATATTCGGTCGTCACCCCGAAGCGGCCCGAGGCGACTTGCTTGATCGCGCTGCGTTCGCTGTCACCGGTTCGCGGCGCAGCCAGCCGCTCGGGCTCCTCGCCGCCCTCGCCGGTGTTCGACCGCCCGCCGATCTGGTTCATCGCCCGCGCCAGCGTGGTGTGCGCCTCGCGGCTGATTGACCCGAAGCTCATCGCGCCGGTCGAAAAGCGCTTCACGATTTCGGCGGCAGGCTCGACTTCGTCGATCGGCAAAGGGGTCTTTGCGGTCCGCGGCTCGAGCAGCGAACGGATCGTCAACAGGCGCCGGTCCGCGGCGTTGATCTCCGCTGCGAACGCCCGGTATTTCTCCGGGATCGACCCACGCACCGCATGCTGCAGATTGGCGATGCTGGTCAGCGTCCAGGCATGTTCTTCGCCGCCCTCGCGTTGGGCATACATGCCGCCGAGATCGAGCCGCGCATCGGCACAGGCGCGATCGTGTCGGCGGATCGATTCCTCGGCGAGCTCGAGAATCTCGATCCCGCCAAGCCGCGATGTCGTGCCCGTGAAATAACGATCGATGACACCCCTGCCGAGACCGATCGCGTCGAAAATCTGGGCGCCGCAATAGGATTGGAAGGTGGAGATGCCCATTTTGGACATCACCTTCAGCATGCCCTTGCTGAGCGCCTTGATGTAGCGCTTCTCACCATCCCCGGTGCCGTCCGCAGCCGCGATCGTGTCGAACGCCAGCCACGGGTTGATCGCCTCCGCGCCATAGCCTGCCAGCACGCACAGATGATGCACCTCGCGCGCCTCGCCGGTTTCCAGCACCAGTCCCGCCTGCATGCGAAGCCCTTGGCGGATCAACTGGTGGTGAATCGCACCGGTGGCCAGCGCCGCGGGTATCGGGACGCGTTCGGACGACGCGGCGCGGTCGGAAATGATGATGAGGTTGCTGTCGGCCAGCACCGCCTCGGTCGCTTCCCAGCAGAGGCGCTGCAGCGCCGCTTCCAGTGCCTGCGGCCCGCCAGATCGGGCGAAGGTCGCATCGAGGGTGGCCGTGCTGAAGGCGCCATCCAGGCTGCCTTCGATCGAGCGGATCTTTTCCAGCTCCGCGTTCGTCAGGATCGGCTGCGGCACTTCCAGCCGCTTATGCGTGCCCGCCTGCGGCCCGAGAAGGTTGGGGCGCGGGCCGATCATCGATACCAACGACATCACCAGGCTTTCGCGGATGGGATCGATCGGCGGATTGGTGACCTGCGCGAAGTTCTGCTTGAAATAATCGTAGAGCAACCGCGGCTTGTCCGAGAGCACTGCCGGCGGGGTGTCGGTGCCCATCGACCCGATCGGGTCGTCCCCTTCTCGCGCCATCGGCGTCAGGAAGAATTTGAGGTCCTCGTCGGTATACCCGAACAGGCGCTGTGCCTCGTCCAGCTCCTCGTCGGTCGGCACCTTCACCGGGTTGGCGCCCTCGGGCAGGTCGTCGAGTGTGAACTGCGTTTCGCGAAGCCACTCGCCGTAGGGATTGGCGTCGGCCAGCGTCGCCTTCAACTCGTCATCGCCGATGATGCGCCCTTCGGCCAAGTCGATCAGCAGCATCCGCCCCGGCTCCAGCCGGCGCTTGGCGACGATATTCTCTTCCGCGATCGGCAACACGCCAGTCTCAGACGCCATTACCACCCGGTCGTCGTCGGTGACGATGTAGCGCGCCGGTCGAAGTCCGTTGCGGTCCAGCGATGCGCCGATTTGCTTTCCGTCGGTGAAGGCGACCGCCGCCGGGCCGTCCCACGGCTCCATTAGCGCGGCGTGATATTCGTAGAAGGCGCGCCGCTTGGGCTCCATCGCCTCATGCCCCGCCCATGCCTCAGGGATCAACAGCATCATGGCGTGCGCAAGGCTGTAGCCGCCGGCGACCAACAACTCGAGCGCATTGTCGAGACACGCCGTGTCCGACTGCCCGTGCGGAATGATTGGCCACATCTTGTCGAGGTCGGCGCCAAGCAGCGGCGATTCCATCGACCGGCGCCGCGCGTTCATCCAGTTCACATTGCCGCGCAGCGTGTTGATCTCGCCATTGTGGCAGACGAAGCGGAACGGGTGCGCCAATCGCCATGACGGAAAGGTATTGGTCGAAAAGCGCTGGTGAACGAGTGCCAGCGCCGAGACCGTCAGCGGGTTTGTCAGGTCGCGATAAAATGCGCCGATCTGCCGCGGTTGCAGCATGCCCTTGTAGACCACGGTCCGGCTCGACATCGACGGGATGTAAAAATCGGCGAGAGCCGGCAGCCGCTTCTGCTGCGCTATCAGTTCCAGCGGGTTCTGCGTCTGCTTGCGGATGGCGAGCAGCTTGCGCTCGAACGCATCCTGATCGCGGATTTTTGCGCCCCGCCCGATGATGGCCTGGCGAATGACGGGCGCGCCGTCCCGCACCGATTTCGGGAGCACTGCGGGATCGACGGGCACGTCCCGCCAGCCAATGAAAAGCTGATCCTCGCGCTGGACGAAATGTTCCAGCCGATCCATCGCAACGGATCGCGCCTGCTCGTCACGAGGCAGGAAGCACATCGCAACCGCATAATCGCCCGCCAATGGTAGCTCGATCGCCTCGCTCGACGCCCATTCGCGGAGCAGCGCATCGGGCAATTGGATGAGGCATCCCGCGCCGTCGCCAATTTCCGGGTCCGCGGATACGCCGCCGCGGTGCACCAGGCTCTCGAGCAGCCTCAGCCCGTCGGCGATGATCTGGTTGGACCGCGCACCCTTGACGTTCGCCACAAATCCCATGCCGCAGGCGTCGCGTTCGAAGCGAGGGTCATACAGGCCTTGGGCGGGTGGCAGGTCACGCACGGTCAGGTCATCTTTCTCGCGGAGGCACCAGCAAGCGGACACGCCCAGCGCGATTCGATAGGACCAGAATCATGCTGCGTTGCAACATTAATCCGGTGGGCTGAGGCGCTGTCAAGGACCATTGGATCCCATTTTTCGCGCTCACCCATAGCACAATTTGCGATGAGGAAAGCGAGGCACCGGCAATGGGATATCGAGGCCGGTCAACGCAGCTGCGTTGACCAACCAACCCACCCTATGCAATCGCAACTTCGCAGGCGGGTGTAGCTCAATGGTAGAGCAGAAGCTTCCCAAGCTTACGACGAGGGTTCGATTCCCTTCACCCGCTCCACTTTCCAACGAAAATTTCGGAAATCCGCCAAACCTGATCACAGCCTCGGCTGGGCGGGTCGGATTTTGTAACACCTGGCTGCTCACGCGGTCGGCCGACCGGTTCGCCGCCTAATGCTGAGGCCATGATCAGGGCGGAGACCCCTCATGTCCTTCATACCCCACGTGATTAGGCGCAATGGACGCTACAGCTATCGTCGGCGACTGCCTTCGCCGTTTCACCACTTCCGCCCTATAACGGTATCGTTGGGCACCGCCACGCCGTTCAAGGCAAGGCGGTTAAGCGCCCATTTGTCGGTGGCGTTCGAGGAATTGGTCGGGATGTGCGCAGCGTTGACAGACTTAACAGCCGAGGAAGCCTACGCTTTCTTTCGCCATGGCCTCGAACGGGAGTTGGCGAAGGCGATTGAGGCCTATGAGAAGCACTCGCCCAACGAGGAAGTCTGCGCCCGCGCAAATCGAGTGATGGCGGGTTCCATCGCGTTGGCACTTCAGGCTCACGAAGACCCGGTGTCTGCTCACGAATGGCCCCAAGACATCGACGAGTTTCAGCCCGTTTATCGGATTGCGCAGCATTATCTTGACCGCGCTAAGGATGACGCTCGGTCCCGACTATTAAGCGAAGGCAAAGCGGTCTCCCCGACGAGAATGCGCGGTGCCGTCCACCAGATCCTTCGCGGTCGACTATCAGCGCATCAGCGGACCGAACACCTGTCGGCCCCGTCGATCCGCGCGCGTGGACATCCGCTGGTAGTGTTATTAGACGACACGTTGTTCGATGGCGCCAGTATCGTGCAGTCGGCCACTATTGCTGCGACTGCCGCAGCATCGCCGGACGATGCGCATCTCTATTTGGAACATGACACGCGCCGTTTCAGCGCCATAATTCCGATTGTCACGCAGGCTCTTCAAGCGGACGACCATTGGGGTGTCGACGTATCCCAGCGACAAACCATTTTGAGAACCTTTGCCTGGCTGACGGGCGACAAGCGCCTATGCGATTATCGGCCTTCCGATATCGAAGGCTACAAATCGGCCCTACAACGAATCCCAACGACGCATCGTTGGGATGGCCACCAGCAGGCGGTCGAAGACGTGCTGGCCAGCTATCCGACCATCCCGAAGACGAATAAGCGCAACGGTCGCACGCTCAATCGGGACCTGTCGACAATGGAACGTGTCGCAAAGCATCTGTCGAAATCGAGCTGGAAGCCGCGATCGGGACACGGCCGGATCATGGACTTCAGCGAACACTACGTCGAGATTAAGGAAAACCCGCTGGAGCCCGAGCGGGTCCCATGGACTGTCGATCATCTCAAGGCGTTCTTCAGTTCGCGCGTCTATCTTGGAGGAGGCGGCACGGCCAAACGCCATCACGCGACAGATTTACCGACCGTGTGGCACGACGCGTCCTATTGGGTGCCGATGATTGCCGCCTACGCCTATATGTCGCGGGAAGAGATTTGTGGGCTCGAGTGCGAGGATGTCGTCTCAAGTGCGGATAGGCCTTACATCGCTGTCCGGCGAAACATGACCAAATCGAAGGACGGTCATACGGCAGATGGGCTTAAGAACCTCCATCGTGATCGCGTCGTCCCGATACACCCTGAATTGATCCGCCTCGGGTTTCTGGAATATGTCGAAGCCGTCGCTGCCGAAGGTCACGTCGCCATATTTCCTGAACTTTATCATCGGGATTTGAAGGTGCGTGGCGGAAAGCGGTTCTGGCAATCCTCCTTCCGTTACCAGGTCGATGCCGTGGCGGCTGTTATGCCGCTTCCCAGAACCGTCAGCGGTAAGGACGCCGACTTTCACAGCTTCCGCACCTATGGCGCGAGCCACGCTGAAACTACTGATGTGAAGCAGGCGATCGTCGATCTGTTGTTCGGGCATGCATCGGCTGGAACAAACTTGCGAAAATATGGCAGGGCTCGACTGACCCTTGATGAAGCTGAGTATCTTGAGCGGCTTCATGACGGGCTAGTGACCGTCGCTCCGATCGTGACCGGTCATCTCGTCTGCCCACCCAAGATCAACTTGCTACCGTTGGACCGTCGATCTCGAACTGGTTCGGCGCCTGGTCGACGCGCTTCGTTGTCAAAGGCCGAACGCCGGAAGCGCGATAAGGCCGCCAAGTGAATTGCATCAATTTGACCCCCATTGGCGGGTCGACCTAGCGGGCCGTCGCCACTGGAGCGCTTGAAGGATCCGGCGTTGAATGTGGCCGGTGAGCGAGACTCACCGGCCACATAGGGTGGTCATGCGGCGCGGCGCATCGCCTCCCGGATGTCGTTCTCGATCTCCCGCCGAAGTCGATCGGCGACATTTCCCAGTATCCGCGCGTAGGGGGCCTTCGAACGGATCGGCCGGACAAATCGGATGACAGCCAATTGGGCCGCCTTGCCCGACATCAGGTCGCCTTCGGCCGCCAGCCAATTACAGAGGATCAAGCTGGTGCTAACCACGTCAGCTTCGCTGACGTGCTCGCACGAACGATATTTGCCAGCCTGAACGAAGGCCGGTATCATCGCCGCGCTGCCACCCATCTTGACTGGGATGTTCTGACGAACCGCAACCTCCGTCATGTGCACGTGGTTGCGTTCGCCTCCCTTGAACGCCTGTGCGAGATCCAAATGGACAGCCCGGCTGTTGATGTTGGATTTGAGCTGACGAGGCAGCTTCAGGCCATGCTCGTGAGCGGCGATTCGAAGGACCGGCACGTCTGCGCTGATGCCGCCCCAGCTCACTAGTCGCGCGAACGGGCGCTCGCGGATGAAGGCGAAAAGACGCGCGACGGTCCGTGCCTCGTCCGGTCCCGACCAGCTTTGCATGGCCCTAACGTCCAGGATACCGTCGTCGACGGTGACGGCCATGACGCTTGCGGCTGCGACACGTCGCATCGGCCACCTCATCGGTGCCGCATCGTCACGATCACGTGAAGCGTAGCGCTCATAGAGCTGCCGATCGTAGATAAATTCGAGATCCAGGATGATGTATTCGCTGGTGCTGATGTGGTTGTCGTTCGCCTTGAACATGATGTTTTCCTTTTGGTGGTTAGAAACGCCAAAGGGCCGCGCGATGGCGGCCCTTTGGAGGTCTTGATGCTGAAAGTCCGGCTGGGCCGGTGCGCCTGACGGGCGCGGGATGTCAGTTCATCTTCCTTTTCCTTTCCCTTTCGATTCCCACTGATCGAACGCAGCAAAAGCCCGGCGACGGTCGTCGCCGACCGCCATGAGCGACTGAGCGAATGCGACCCAGATACTGCGCACGCGGTGCGACAGGCGGCGCTCGACCAACGCCGGGTTGAGCTGAAGAGCGTCCTTTTCGCGTTCGCCCCAATCGGCAGCGGAGTAGCCCCGTGACACGGCGATCTGATGCAGCGGGATGGTCGCCTTACCGGTCGCCAACCAGCGGGCATCGAGCGGTTGCTGGGCCAAAGCTGCCGTGAACCGCATCAGTGGGCGAATCCCGTCCTGCTCGCGCTCGCTATCGCGCGGCAACCGGACGAGGCTCGCGACGAGGCGGGCAAGCTGCCAGCCGCCAATGGCGCTGTCAGGATCGACCTGCTCGGCGAGGTTGGTCAGCAAATCGAGCGACACATCGCCGGTCTCGGCCAAGTCCGTGGCAATCGCTTCGTTAAACTCGAGGTTGCCGGTTTCACTCTGGCGGACCCGCAGCAGTGCGAACCCTCGAAGGTAGACGAGGTGCCGGCTGAACTGGTCGGCATTGTTCACTGTCACCTTGCGAAAGTCGCAGTCGATGACGGTCAAGTCGGTAGGATAATTGGGCATGGTGTGTCTTTCATTGACGCATGCACCGTCACCCGTGGCCGACTGGTCGGCGCGGCTGACGGCGGGTTGATGGAAAGGGTCGGCGTGAGAGCTGCGGTCAGCCGTCGGAATGGTCCTGTGCGAAGGCATCGGACTGGCCGGGGAGATGCGTCACGAATCGCATCTGCTGACGGTGCTCGATCGCTTCGATGCCCGTGGTCAGCTGATGTAACAGGGCCAGCCGGTCATACTCTTCCGCGCCATCGAGGCGCTCAAACGCCGACAGATGGTCGATGCCATTGTCCGCCACGAACCGGCCGAACGACGAGATGAGCGACGCCGCATATCCGGGATCGGAATGGCGCATGCCAATCCCGACCGCTGCAAGGCACAGCGTCGCGGCGACGTCGCTTTCGCAGTATCGGCAGACACGATCGAATTGGCCCTGGGCCATCATGGCTGCCACATCAGAACCGTGCGCGTCGGTTTTAACCGGAATGGCGAGCGCCGTGCAAAGCGTCTCCAAACCGGCGCCGCGGGCGGCTCCAAAGTTCGACCACAGGTCGGCGACATCGATATGAGCCGCCTGGTCGTATCGGTTGGCCGACCAAATGCGGTTTAAGCCTGCCAACTCCAGCTTAGTCGCGCGCGCGGCGGCAAGCGCGAGCACGCCAGCATCGAATCCGCGCGAGTTAAACCCGATCATAGTTCGGCGCTCAAGAAGGTAGCTGACCCTCTCGATGGCGGTCGCGGGATCGTCGCGAAACGACACCGTCTCCAAGCGGAAATACCACTCGCCGTATCGCTTGCTGTCGGCGATCAGGATCGACACGCAAACGGGAATGTGCGCAGGCCACGGCGGAAACCCCCCATCGGCTACCGGGGGCGCGAGCGTTTCCGCGTCGAGCACGGCGAGCCGCATCGGCGGGGCCGATGGGCGGTTGAAATATCTGGACATCGTGAGGCTCCTTAAAGAGCCGGCGGGAGCGATCAGCGGAATGCCGATTCTTTTTCCATTCCCCTACCGGTCTCATGCCCTCAGCCTCACGGTGCTCACTTTCTCGGTTAAAATCCCAATCCATCGTCCGACGGTGGTCGCCTAACCTTATTGCTGGTTTGCCCAGCCACTCGATCGATCAATCCTTTTCCTGGGTTGGCTCGAGCTACGCCTTGCTCTTTTTGGCCGCTCGCGATCCGTTCGCGATACCGGCGCATGATCCGTTCCTGTCGCTCATTGAACAGGTTCACGCCAATGGCTGGATTTGCCTTGATCCACTCCCGGAAGGCCAATGGAACTTCATCAGGCTTCGCGAAAATAACTCCGCTCGGAGTGCGCTGCAGCGCCCAACGGCTGTTCACAATATGGCGCGAGACCGGTCCCGTCGTTGCGCCAACCGGCGCGTCCCAAGATGCCGTGGACCGCAGATCGTCGCCATTCCAGCGCTTGATTACTTCCTCCACTTTCCACGGCGCTTGGCCGAACCGATTTAGTGGGAAGTCATAGCCGGCCGTCGGCTGATGCGGGGTCGAAGTAACCTCGGTGCGGATTGCGGAATGCCCTTCGGATGCGGGTGGAGGTTCAGCGACAAGCGCCGCGGAAGGCGTGTTTGCAGGTTTTGTGGTCACGGTTTTGACGACGCGAGCGGGGACAGGCTCCGCCGCACCGGTATCGGCGGACGCGTCGACGCCAAGTGGACAAATCTTCGGCGATTTGGCGCTTGGCTCGGCTGCAACGTGTTGAACCCGAGGACTTTCTGAAACCGTTGTCGCTCCTGCGGGAAGCATCCGGTCGTTGAGTTTTCCATCAATACGCTCATGCGGGCGGGATATTGAGGCAGAGGCATCCATAATCCGCTCGATGGTCTTCCCCGAGCCCAGATTTGCATCCGCGAGGCCCATTGTTCGATCGTTCTCCTGTTCTACGGAGGGCCAATGCGGAGTTTCGGCGGACGATTTTTTACTGCTCAGCTGTGCAGGTTCCAGACGGCGGGGCGAGATCGGCAAGCCTGCCGGCGCGCTGTCTCGCTCGGCGGTTGGCAAAGACTCAACTGCATCGCTGACGGCTGCGGAATGTAGGTCCTCAACACGCTCGACGAGCCTCTTTCGCGCTGCCGAACGCGTGGTCAGCTCACTCATCAACTGTAGGTAAGCCGACGTGATTGCTGGATAACTGGCGCCCCCACCACCCAGCCAGGCCTCGGCATGCCGGTGCCGGTCGCGGAACTCACCGTCCCTATCCGCGCCTGATTCCACAAGGCGGTCAGCCCGATCCCCAACTGCGTAACAGGTCGACATCGACCGTTCGATCGTCAGCTCGAGTAAGGCGCGTTCGCGCTCCGCGTTCGCGTAAGCCCTCAAGCGATCAAGCTCCTTTTTCGTTTCCTTGACCTTGGTCTTTGTGGCCTTGCCGCTGGGATCGGCCGCGGTCAGAATAGACATCAGCTGGGCCTCTAGATCGTCGACGTTCTGGAGTTCGCGGAGATATTTTTGGTGAACCAAACGCATATGCGCAGCAGCATGGCGGTTTTCGTTTATCGTGGACTTCCGCGTTGGAATGCCACGTTTCACCAAGGCATGCTCCCGCGGGCCGAGCGTCACGTCGGGCACCTTTGCGACTCCCATTTCCTTGTAGGTTCGGCAATCGTAAATCGCTTTGAGTCCATGCCTGTTGGCGACTGCGTTGACGTCGGTTTCGACCCATTGCCGAACCCGTTTGGCTAGGCCGACTTTGTGCGCGTCGCGCTGTTTGTTCTGGCGGAAGGGGCGATGCTTCAGGAGGTTGCCGGACGAGGACCGATATTCCCGCGTGACGGCGAAATCCCACTGACCCACCTGGTCTTTGAAATCACCCTTTCGGAGAGCCTTGCGGATGTCGCCGACAATCTTTGGGTTGACCGTAGCCAAGTCATTCTCGGTCCCGTCGAGACGCCGACACGGGCGGTCGTAGATGTCGATGTGGACATGGAAGTTTCGCGCATCATTGTCCGCTTCGGGTTCGTGGATGACCGCGAAATACATCACGCCGAGCTTGTCCAAGCGGGCGCAGATGACCTTGACCGTTTCGATCCGCTGGGCGGCATTGAATTCGTGCGGAAGAGCATGGATGACTCGGATCTGGGTGACCCCGCCCCTGCCGTAAATCCAGTTGATCCCGTCCAGTTTCGCGCGCTGCTTGGCCGTGCGCTTCTTGCCTTGGGGGTCAAAGTGTGAAGCGGGTTTAAAGCCGTGCTTGCGCATGATTCTGAACAGATGGTCGCCACCCCGTGTCAACTCGATCTTGCCACCTCGTGCTACGTTGCGGGCCGCCCAAGCCTGGCGAACAGCAGGTTCGCAGTCGGGGTCATTAGCGACATTTCGCCAAAGGACGGGGTCGTGGTGGAAGTCCACCGCGACCTTGTCGTTTGAGGGCGTGCGCTCGCACTGCTCGACCAGGTCGAAGAACGCGAAAATATCGCCCAGCGAGTCATGTGAGATGTTGCTTTCAAAATAAGTCTTACCATCCTCGGTCTGCTGGACTCGCTCGCCCATCAGGTATCCTTGTCGATCGTCCCGGTTGGCACCGGCCTTGTATTTCGCGGACGCTTGGGCGGCGCCGGGGGCGATCCGCGTCCCGTCGCTTAAAGTGCGCTGCCGCATGGTCTTGGGGATGTAAGTGACCTTGCAGTGGAACGAACGCCGCCCGTCAGCTCCCTTGAAATAGAAGCGCGGCGAGTAGACCGTTGGAGCCGACCAATGGGTCATCGCCAACCTACTGGGCGACGCAACATAACTAGTCCGACGCGTCTTTAGCGGTCGCCAGAGTGGCTCTCCGTCGCCCTCGAAAGCGCGCTTCAGGCGCGCCATCTTCGCAGCCGCCGATAGTGCGGCGGCTATCTCCTTCTTGATTTCACGACGAGCCGCACGCGCCATGGCGGCGCCTTTAGTGGGCGAGATTGCCGGGAGAGACTTTTGCCGTTTCACGGACCATTAGATACGGTCCGACGGACCTATGTCAAATCGTTATGATGAAAATCATAACATTTGGCCTTTTGCACCTAACCTAATTCTCGATAACCATTTGGTGGTTATTCTTGGACTTCTGCAATTCTACTTTGGGCCTGTTATGCGCTTAGCCTGTTCGTGAGCGATTGCATATCGGGGATGGCAATGGGCTCGATTGATCTTGCGAGGCCTCAGAACGGGCCGAGGCTGGCGGAACCGTGTCGACCCGGCTCCGCCAGCTTAAGCAAGCTTAGAGTTCGCGGCTGAGCCTGGCGTTGAACGCCTTGTAGCCATCGTCGCCGAACTCGGCGCGTGCGTCAGGATCCGCATGGATAAGATCCTCGAACATGACTTTCTTGTTCGGTCCGTGCTCAAGAACCGCCTTGATGGTGTCACGGTGCTTGATGATCGTGGGACTCGGCTTTGCCCGACTACCTCGCCGTCGCGTATCGTCCGCATATCGTTTGGCCTCGTCCGGCGTGACGTTACGCCCGAACGGTGATGGTCCCGAGGTGATCCCGGCCATCGGATTGGCCAGCGGAAGAGTTTGCTGCGGCTGGATTGGTCCAGCCGCGGGGGCTGGTCGCACTTGATTGGTGTTGTTCATGGTCTTCATCCTGTGTTCCGCGAGGGCGGAATTGCCCTTGCAATGAAGTTATAGGACGGGTTCATGGAAACCGACGAAAGGGGAATGCCGGGCCCCTTATGCGCGCGTGTGGGGGAGTTATCGTTGCCGACGTTGGACTGGATGACGCGGGGGTGGATGTGACCGCTCACGCGCGGGTGCCGTATCGGATGCTGGAGGCGGTGCCGGCGCTTGACGGGGGCGACCGCGATCCGGCGAACATGCTGTTCCAAGAAGTATCAGTTCCGCGCGCTCGACGCCCTCGGCACCTTCCTCGCCGAAGCGGTGACCAAGCCGCATGGCGTGGCCTACAACATCGCCTGCAAGGTCGGCGATCCGGGGTTCTACGCCTCGATCTACGAGCCGCTGAACCACTTGCGCGACGTGCCCTATTGCTGCCTTCGCCTGCCGACCGGCGGCGGCAAGACTCTGCTCGGCGCGCATAGCGTCGGCATCGCGCACAAGCATCGGGTCGACGGCCCGCAATATCCGGTCGCGCTGTGGCTGGTGCCATCGACGACCATCGGCGACCAGACGCTGGACGCCTTGAAAACCCGGGCCATCCGTATCGCATGGCGCTGGAAGCGGCCTTTGGTGGCAACGTCCGTGTGCTGGGCATCGACGAACGGCGACAAATCACGCCGCAGGATCTGGCGACGGCTGCGCATGTCTTCGTCGCCACGGTGCAGGCGTTCCGCGTCGCCCAGGCGGCGCAACGCAACGTCTACAGGGATGACGAGAATTACGAGCCCTTCTTCAAGGGTCGCGCGCTACCCGATGACCTGATGCGGAACGAGGCCGATGCGACGGTGCGGCCGGGCGAGGTGAGCTGGTCATTCGCAAATATCATGCGGCTGGTGCGGCCGGTCATGATCGTCGACGAGGCGCAAAACTTTGTTACCGGCCTGTCGGAAACCACGGGCGCGCGACTGAACCCGAGCGCCATTATCGAATTCACCGCCACGCCCGTCCGCTCGAACGTCATCGTATCCGCCACCGCCGACGAGTTGAAGACGGAGCAGATGGTCAAGCTGCCGATCCATCTGACCCAGCACACCGGCTGGGAAGCGGCGATCGTCCATGCGCTTCAGCAGCGCGCCGGTCTTGCCACCACTGCCCGTGATGCGAACGAGCCGATCCGGCCCATCGCCCTTTAACAAGCGCAGGCCGCGACCGCCGGCGCGGAAGCGACAGTCGATGTAGTGAAGGCGACGCTGCTGGAACATGGCGTGCCGGAGACGGCCATCGCCATCGCGACCGGCAACCAGCGCGAGTTGGACGGCGTTGACCTGTTCGACCCGGCCTGTCCAATCGAGCATGTCATCACGGTCGAGGCTTTGCGCTAAGGCTGGGATTGCAGCTTCGCCTACGTCTTCTGTTCGGTCGCGAACATCCAGTCGGCAACGGCGGTCGAACAGTTGCTGGGCCGCGTACTTCGCATGCCATTCGCCAAGCGGCGCGCGACCGAGGAGCTGAACCGCGCCTACGCGCACGTTACCGGCGTTGGTTTCCACGCGGCCGCCAACAAGCTCAAGGATACGCTGGTCGCGATGGGCTTCGACGAGCGCACCGCCCGCGACGAGATCATCGCCCAGCAAGCCGCCGATGCCGCCGCAGCTGTCCTGCCAATTACCGCGCGTTCGGCGATTCCGCCGGTTGTGTTGTCGGCCCGGCCTGACCTGGCCGCCCTGCCGCCAGCGGTTCGCGATGCGGTGACCGTTGTTGGCGAAGGGGACGGCGTGTCGGTCGTCATCAATGCCGATGCCAGCGACGAGGTTCTGGCGCAGATCGGCGAAGCGCTCGCGGCTTTGGCCGGTGACCAAGACCCGCGTCCCGCCATTGCCGCTCATGTGGAACGCCGGCAGGCCGCAGCGACGCCATCTCAGCAGGGCGCATCGTTTACTGTGCCGGGCCTTGCGCTCGAGACGCATGGCGAGCTCGACCTCGTCTATCCCGATACGCTGCTCGACCTGTCCGGCTGGACACTGGACGGGGTCGATCCCGACTTGCCGGGCTTCCAGTTGAGCGAGACGCCGGACACCGTCGTGGTCGACGTCGACGATGGGCAGGTGCGGATCAGCCGCGCTAGCAACCAGATGACGCTGCAGCTCGACGACGAAAGGGCGTGGACCGTGTCGGACCTTTCCCGCTGGCTCGACCGAATGACCCGGCAGGTTGACGTTTCGCAACCGGTGTTTCTGGAATATTGCCGGCGGGTCGTGTCGCATCTCGTCGATCAGCGCGGGTTGGCATTGGCGGCATTGGTCCGGGCCAAGGACGTGCTGAAGCGGGCGATCGCCGTGCGGGTCGCCGAGCTTCGCGCGGCCTCGGGCGCGCGAGGCATGCAGCTCCTGCTCGGAGACATCACTCCTGCTTTCGCGCTCGGTGAAAACGGCTTCACCTTCGCGGAAGGCCGTTACCTGCCGCCTCGCCCCTATTCGGGCAGCTACGTCTGGCAGAAGCATTTCTTCCCGCGCCGGACGACATCAAAGAGGGCGGCGAGGAATTCCGATGTGCCGTCGCAATCGACGGCCATCCGTCGGTGAAGCACTGGGTCCGCAACATCGTTCGCGGTCCCCATGCCTACTGGCTGCCGACCTCAACGGATCGCTTCTATCCCGACTTCGTCGCGGAACTCATCGACGGGCGGATGCTGGTGCTGGAGTATAAGGGGCTCACCTCGCCGCCAACGAGGACACGGCCGAGAAGACCAACATCGGCGCCCGGTTAGAAGAGATCAGCGGCGGCCAAGTCGTCTTCTGGATGGCGGACGGCGCTGACCGACCTGATTTCGTGACACGTTTAAGTTCCAGGTTAATGACCTAGCGACGCAATTCGTCCTCGGCTCATCATTGACGTGTCCAACCCTAGCGGGAGGCCTTTGGTTGGATTCCTCCCTAGCCCGGTGACCCCTTGACCCTAACATGGTGTCAAGGTCCATCTAGGCGTAAGGAGAGCCGATCGAGGGAAGTTTGCTATGGTAGAATGCTGCCACAAAGGCGCCGAAGAAGCCGCAACAACCACCGATCCGGTGTGCGGGATGAAGGTCGACACCCGGACGACCGAGCATCGCTACGACTTCGCCGACCAGCCGTATTATTTTTGCAGTGCCCGCTGTCTCGACAGGTTCGCTGCCAATCCCGATGCCTATCTGAATCCCGCAGCAAGCGGCCCTGCGATCGGTCATCCGGCCGAGGGGGCATCTGCGGAACCGGCAGTCGGAACGATCTGGACCTGCCCGATGCATTTGGAGATCCGACGGGACAAGCCGGGCCAGTGTCCGATTTGCGGCATGGCTCTGGAGCCACTTGAGCCGACGCTCGACGAAGGGCCCAATCCCGAATTGATCGACATGAGCCGCCGTTTCTTGGTTAGCGCAGCACTCAGCTTGCCGCTTGTCATCCTGACCTTCGGCGCCGAGCTTTTCGGCTGGGAGCCGATCCCGATGCGAACCTCGATGTGGGTGCAGCTTGCGCTCGCCACGCCGGTGGTGTTGTGGGGCGGCTGGCCATTCTTCGAGCGCTTCTGGGCAAGCCTCAAGACCCGCAACCTCAACATGTTCACCTTGATCGGTCTCGGCGTGGGCGTTGCCTACGGCTATAGCGTCGTGGCCGCTGTCACCCCGGAGAGTTTCCCGACTTCGCTGCGAACGATGGGCGGTCTCGTCCCCGTCTATTTTGAGGCCGCAGCGGTCATCACGACGCTGGTGCTGTTGGGCCAGGTGCTGGAACTGCGGGCACGGAGCGCGACTGGAGCGGCGATCAAGTCACTTCTGGGCCTCGCGCCCAAGACTGCAAGGCGTGTCCGTGACAACGCCGAGGAGGACATTCCGCTGGAGCATGTCCAAGTCGGCGACTGGCTCCGTATCCGGCCCGGCGAGAAGATCCCGGTGGATGGGGTGATCGTCGACGGTCACAGCTCGGTCGATGAGTCGATGATCAGCGGCGAGCCGGTCCCGGTTGAGAAGCTGCCCGGCCAGAAGGTCACCGGCGGGACCGTCAACGGCACCGGCAGCCTACTGATGCGGGCCGAGCGGGTCGGCCGCGACACGATGCTGGCCCAGATCGTGCGCATGGTCGCCGATGCCCAGCGGTCACGAGCGCCGATCCAAAAGCTGGCCGATCAAGTGTCCGCCTGGTTCGTCCCCGGCGTGGTCTTGGTATCGATCGCCGCGTTCGCGGTGTGGAGCCTGGTCGGCCCTGAACCGCGCCTTGCCCACGCGTTGGTCAACGCGATCGCAGTATTGATCATTGCCTGCCCCTGCGCGCTCGGCCTCGCCACCCCCATGTCGATCATGGTCGGGACCGGCCGTGGCGCATCGGTGGGTGTGTTGGTCAAGAATGCCGAAGCACTGGAGCTGATGGAGAAGGTCGACACGCTGGTCGTCGACAAGACCGGCACACTCACCGAGGGCAGGCCCAGGCTGGTCGGCGTCAATACTTTCGATGGCTTCGACGAGCACGATGTGCTGCGTCTTGCGGCTTCCTTGGAGCGTGGCAGCGAGCACCCTTTGGCTGAAGCCATCGTCAGCGGCGCGGAAGAGCGGGAAATCGACCTTCCGCCAAGCAGCGACTTCAAGTCGGTCACCGGCAAAGGCGTGAGCGGCACGGTCGACGGACGAAAGGTCGCTCTGGGCAACACGGCGATGCTTGCCGAGCTTGGCATCGATACGGCGCCGCTGGAAGCAAGCGCGGACCAGCATCGCGCCGACGGCCAGGGCGTTATGTTCGTGGCCATCGACGGCAAGCTCGCCGGGCTTCTGGTGGTGGCAGATCCGATCAAAAAGAGCGCGGCTGATGCCGTGGCCGAATTGCGGCGCGCTGCCGTCCATGTTGTCATGATGACCGGCGACAACCGCCGCACCGCCGAGGCCGTCGCCCGCAGAGTCGGCATCGACGAGGTCATGGCGGATGTCCTGCCCGATCAGAAGCAGGCAAAGGTCGCGGAATTGCGCTCAGCCGGACGCAGGGTCGCAATGGCCGGCGACGGCATTAACGACGCCCCGGCTTTGGCTGCCGCCGATGTCGGCCTCGCGATGGGCACCGGCACCGATGTTGCAATGGAAAGCGCGCATGTGACGCTGGTGAAAGGCGATCTCGTAGGAATTGTTAGGGCTCGGCATTTGAGCCGGGCGACGATGCGCAACATCCGCCAGAACCTGTTCTTCTCCTTCATTTTCAATGCGGCCGGCGTGCCGATCGCGGCTGGTGTGCTTTACCCCTGGTTCGGCATCCTGCTGTCGCCGATCATCGCCGGCGCGGCGATGGCCTTCAGTTCGGTCGCGGTGATCGGCAATTCGCTGCGGCTGAATCGGGTGAGGTTGTGAGCGCCGCCCCTTACACTCCGCCGCTCGGCGTCGCGGCTCTAACGCCGTTTTACGATCGGGCGATTGGTCTGTTCACGAGAGAAGCGCATTGGCGCTCCAAACTGGCGAAAGCCATTGATCCGCGACCCGGAGAGACGATCCTGGATGTCGGCTCTGGAACCGGTAGCCTGGGTGTTATCCTCTCGAGCAGGGAGCCGAATGCTTTCTATCGGGGCATCGATCCTGATGCCGATGCTGTGCGCTCGGCTCGATCGAAAGCCAAGTCGGCTGGATCGAGCGCATTGTTCGACGAAGGGTTTTTGGCTGACAAGCCACCGTCGGATGCACACCGGGTTGACAAGGTAGCCAGTAGTCTCGTCTTCCATCAGGTGCCCCTTAGCGAGAAAATTCGGCTTCTGGCCGCCATGCGGGACTGGTTGAAGCCCGGTGGTTCAATCTTCATTGCCGATTACGGCGAGCAGCGCTCGATCCCGATGAAGGTGGCTTTCCGTTTCACCGTTCAGTTGCTCGATGGCGTTTCCGATACCCAGCCGAACGCCGATGGTATCCTGCCCCGCTTGATGCGTGAGGCGGGGTTCATCGATGTTCGACAGCTAGACCGCATCGCCACGCCCAGCGGGTCAATCGATCTGCTGACCGCGAGGAAAATCACGGCATGAAAATCGGCCAAGCATCGATCGCGTCCGGCGTCAGCCAGCGCATGATCCGTCATTACGAGAAGATCGGTCTCATGCCGCCGGCCGCGCGCCGCGACTCCGGCTATCGCGATTACGATGACCGGGATCTCCACACGCTTCGGTTCATCGGCAGGGCTCGCGATCTCGGATTTCCGATCGACGAGATCCGCCAGCTGCTGGCACTTTGGAGCGATAAGGATCGCGCAAGCGCCGATGTAAAGGAAATTGCCTTGGCTCGCGCAGCGGAACTCCGCGACAGGATTGAGGTTCTGCAAGGCATGAAGCGAACTCTGGAACGATTAGCGGCCAGTTGCCACGGAGACGCTCGCCCCGATTGTCCGATCCTCGACGAACTGGACGCGGAATAACACTCATGGCCGCTTCAAAGACCACTCGATTGTATATTCTGGGTTTTGCGCCCATATCGGCGCTTGTGAATGCCCGAGCGATCTTCTCGATTCTCATTGCCGTAGCGATGCTGTTTGCGCCGTTGGCGATGCAGTCTGGCGCGGCGATGGCCATGGCGCCAACCGACCATCACGCCCAGATGATGGGCAAGGGACACTGCGACAAGAGTTCGAGCTCCGACAAGGATACCAGCAAGGCTGGCAAGAGCTGCTGTGTGGCCATGTGTGCAGCAGTTGCCGTGACGCCGGCGGCGTCGATTGAGCCTCATGCTTATGCGAGGGTCAGTCCCTCCGTAACGCCTCAAGGTTTCCAGTTCGGCTATTTCGGAGAACTCCCCACACCCCCTCCGCGGGTGGCGTGAAAATCGACTTCAACCGATTTTCACGGAGTTACCAATGAACAAGATGATGCTTGCGATCGCGATGTCGATCGCCCTTCCGGCCGTTGCCAGCGCGCAAACGGCCCCCGCTCCGGCACCCAAGAAGATGGAGTGCTGCGAGAAGATGAAAGAGAAGTGCGACTGCTGCAAGGACATGGCCAAGATGGACCATTCCAAGCACGACACGAAGGCCGGTGCCGACGCGCACGCGGGCCACAACATGTCGCCTTCTCCGGCGGCAGCGCCGAGCGCTGACGCTCACCAAAACCACGGCAACTAACGATTGCTGACTCCTGTCGCCGGGCATTCGCCCGGTGGCAGGACCGGCATATTTGTCCGTGACCGAGCGAGGATTCCCTATGATCGATAATGTCGCGCTTGAGCGGCGTGCTTTCCTGCGCGCCGCGGCGCTAACCGGCGCCGGATTTGGCGTGGCCGGAGCCATGCCCGCCTGGGCGCAACCTGTATCCGGCGGCCTCGTCCGGCCGCTGCCGACGGTCAGCGGCAACGACATTGCCCTCACCATCGGCAAGGTCGCCGTCCGTGTCGATGGCAAGGTCAGCCGCGCCGTTGGCATCAACGGCACCGTCCCCGGCCCGCTGGTGCGGCTCAAGGAAGGCCAGAAGGTCCGCCTTCGCGTTCAGAGCACGCTGGACGAGGAAAGCTCAATCCACTGGCATGGCTTGCTCGTGCCATTCGCAATGGACGGTGTTCCTGGCATCAGCTTCCCCGGCATTATGCCCCGGTCGACCTTCGACTATGAGTTCGAGGTCAATCAGTCGGGCACCTACTGGTATCATAGCCACAGCGCTTACCAGGAAGAAGATGGCGTTTACGGGCCAATCGTCATCGATCCGGCCGGTCCCGATCCAGTGGCCTTCGATCGCGAGCATGTGCTGGTCCTGTCGGACCACAGTCCGATGGCCGGCGCCACCATCTACAAGAAACTGAAGCAGATGGGCGGCGGCTATTTCAACATGCAGCGCCTGACCCTGTCGGGACAGCTTGCCGGCCGCGACCTGCCGGCTTCCGAACGCCGCGAATGGGCCAAGATGCGGATGGATCCGGCCGACATCGCCGATGTTACCGGCTCGACTTACAATTTTACGGTCAACGGCTTTGGACCGTTCGACAACTGGACCGGCCTGTTCAGGCCGGGCGAGCGGGTGCGCTTGCGCATCATCAACGCCGCCGCGCAGTCCAACTTTAATGTCCGCATCCCCGACTTGCCGATGACGGTGGTCCAGGCCGATGGGCAGAATGTCCGTCCGGTCACCGTCGATGAACTCCAGATCGGCGTCGCCGAGACCTACGATGTCGTCGTGACGCCGGGCGACCGCGCCTACAGTTTCGTCAGCGAGTCCATCGACCGGTCCGGCCTCGGCCGCGCCACTCTGGCGCCGCGCGAGGGCATGTCGGCACCCGTTCCGCCGCTCCGCCCACGGCCGGTGCTGACCATGAAGGACATGGGGATGGACATGAGCGGCATGAATCACGGCGGAATGGCTGGCATGGCCGGGATGGACATGCCCAATGCGCCTAACCCGGCGGCGGTTCGCGGCGTCGACCCATCGGCCGAGCAGAATGCCTCCCGCAACCTGTGGAAGCTGACCGGATGGAAGGAGCCGACCGACCACGGAACGATCAAGTCGGCCGCGGTTGCGGCGAGCGCCGCTATGGCGGGCATGGATCATGCCGCCATGGGCCACGGCACCGCGGCTGCCACCCCCGCTCCTACCGGTTCGATGGCCGGAATGGACCATTCGGCGATGACTCAGGGCGCCGCCGGGTCGGGTTCGATGGCCGGCATGGATCATTCCGCGATGACCGGAGCCGCGCCGACCGGCGGCACAGCCGCTGCGCCGATGGGTCATGGGGCAAGCGGGGGTTCCATGTCGCACAGCATGCGGGACTTCTCCAATGCGCCTCAGGTCGACAAGAACCCCGGCGTCCAGACGATTTCACCGAACCCGGTCGATCGTACTGGTGAACCGGGCGCTGGTCTGGAAGGTCTCGATCATCGCGTGTTGACCTATCGCGACCTGGTGTCGCTCAACCGCAATCCAGATGTGCGGGCGCCGACGCGCTCGCTCGACATCCATCTCACCGGCAACATGGAACGCTATATGTGGTCGTTCGACGGCGTAAAGATGAGCGAGCCGGCTGAGCCGATTCCGTTCCGCCTCAACGAGCGGGTGCGGGTGACGCTGATCAACGACACGATGATGCCGCACCCGATCCACCTGCACGGCCATTTCTTCGAGCTGGTGACGGGCCATGGCGCCTATGGGCCGCGAAAGCACACGGTCAATGTCGCGCCGGGTGGAAAGGTCAGCTTCGATGTGACTGCCGACGCCCAGGGCGACTGGGCGTTCCACTGTCACAATCTCTACCACATGACCGCCGGGATGATGCGCGTCGTCACGGTCCGTCCCGATCAGGGAGGCAACCAATGACCTTCGTAAAGTGCATCCTGCCGCTACTCGCGGCGACCGCCAGCGTCGCCGTCGCGGCGCCCGCCGCCGCGCAGATGAACCATAGCAACATGCCGGGCATGACGATGCCGATGCCGGCGAAGAAGGCGCCGGCGAAAAAACCCGCTGCGAAGAAAACGATCGCCAAGAAGCCGATCGCGAAGAAACCGGCCGCAAAAAAGGCTGGCCCAAAAAAGCCGGTTGCACAAAAGGGTGCCACCAAGCCGGCAGATCCGCATGCGGGTCATGACATGTCGTCAATGCCGGGCATGCAAACACCGGCCGCATCGGCACCGCCGCAGACGACCTGTCTGCCGGAGCATGCGGCGATGGGGCACTGCACTCTGCCGACGACCCAGCCAGCCCCGCCTCCTGAGCCCACCTGCATGCCAGAGCATGCCGCGATGGGCCATTGCACCCCGGCGACAACCAACACCGCCGAGGGCACGAGTTTTCCAGCCGGCAACGCCCCGCGGCCGCCGGTGCCGACCGACCATGCGGGCGATGCCGTCTACGGCACGCCAGCGATGGAGATGGGACGCCACCACCTCAAGGAGTTCCATGGCGACCAGAAGTTCTTCCAGGCGCTGCTCAATGTGTTCGAGGCACAGTTGCGCAACGGCCGCGACGGTTACGAATGGGATGGCGAAGCCTGGTATGGCGGCGACATCAACCGGTTGTGGCTCAAGAGCGAGGGCGAAGCGGCGTTCGGACGCCCCGTTGAAAAGGCCGAAGTGCAGGCGCTCTACAGCCGCGCGATCGGACCCTATTTCAATGTCCAAGGTGGCGTGCGTTACGACTTCAAACCCAACCCGTCGCGGGTCTATGCGACTGTCGGGTTCGAGGGACTGGCGCCGAGCTTTTTCGATGTCGAGGGCGCGCTATTCCTGTCGAACAAGGGCGAGCTGATGGCTCGCCTCGAAGGCTATTATGACCAGCGCATTACCCAGCGGCTGATCCTTCAGCCCCGCGCCGAGCTGAACTTCGCCGCGCAGAGCAGCCGCGAGATCGGCGTCGGCAAGGGACTGAGCGACGCCGAGCTGGGGCTCCGCCTGCGCTACGACATCCGCCGTGAGTTCGCGCCCTACATCGGCGTCCAATACCGCCGTGCCTTCGGTGACACCCGCCAGTTCCTGCGCGCCGAAGGCGAGGATGCGGCCGGCTGGAGCGTCGTCAGCGGCATTCGCATGTGGTTCTGATCAAGGGGAGAAAATCATGAGACTTGTCACCGCTTTCGCAACCATTGGGCTGGTCGGTCAGACGGCTATAGCTCAACCCGTCCAGCATCCGCCGGGCCACTCCAAGACTACTCCGGCCGCCGCCACAGCCGACGAGGCAGCGGTCAAGGATGTGCTGTCGCGCTATAAGTCGGCCATTGAACGGCTCGACGCGACGGGGACCGCCGCGCTGTTCGCGGCCGACTCGGCCATCTTCGAGACAGGCGGGGTTGAGGGAACCTACGCTCAATATCTGGACCACCACCTTGGCCCGGAGTTGAAGGCATTCAAGGCGTTCGCCTTCTCCGACTACAAAGTCGCGGTGCGCTTCGAGGGTCCGGTCGCGCTCGCCACCGAGACCTACAACTATCGCATCGAGACCAAGTCGGGCGAAATCGCCGAGCGCCGCGGTGTGGCGACCAGCGTCCTCAAGAAGATCGGTGGGCAATGGAAGATCCTGTCAATGCACAATAGTGCGCGCAAGCCGAAAGGAAGCTGAGATGATCTTGGCGGAACACCGAAAAGTCGGCGCGGCTCGCCTGCTCCAATTCATCGTGTTGTTGGCTGTCGTGATCGGTTTGGTGCTCGTCGCTACACCGGCCTTTGGCCACGAGAAGCACAAAAAGAACAAGGCGCAGGCGGCCCAGGTCGTTCAGCCACCGACGGCGCCGGGAAATGTTGCGACAGCCGGCAATCAACCTGCGGCGGCCCAGCCGATGTCGCACGACATGATGGGCGACATGGAGATGGAGGTCGACCGCTCGAAACTGCCATTCCTTGAACGGCTGTTGGGCTGGCTCGGCCGCCTGCATCCATTTGTCGTGCACTTCCCGATCGCTTTCTTTCCAGCCGCGTTGTTCACCGCGGTTGTCGGCCGACGGCGACCGGCATTTTCGGCGCCGGTTCAGTTCCTTGTCGTCGCCGGGGCTTGCTCGCGCCGTTCGCGGCCGCCGCCGGGTGGCTGGCGGGCATGTCGGCCGATCCCGATCCAATACTGACCTATCACCGTTGGCTTGGTGTCGGCATCGGGATCGCTGGTGCCGGACTGGGAGTCTGGGCTTGGCGCCGGCCTTGGGAAGACCGCGGGGCCGGAATGATCCTTGCGTTGTCGATCATGACGCTGGCGATCGCCGTGCAGGGCTTCCTGGGCGCAGCGGTCACCCACGGCATGGAACATCTGATGTTTTGAGGAGGATGAGTGATGGAACAGGGTCATGAAGGTCACGGAACAATGCCGAGCGACATGAAGATGTCCAAGGACATGCAGCGCCATCATTACCGCATGCTAGCGGTCAATCTCGCCCTCAGCCTGCTGGTTATGTATGTGGCGATGTTCGCCATGATCTGGAGCTTCGGCGAGTTCATCCAGAATGTGAACTTCCTCTACATGGCTCTTGTCATGTGGGCGCCGATGGCAATCGTCATGCTGCTGACGATGAAGTCGATGTATCAGGACAAGCGCCTGAACCTGATCCTCTACGCGGTCTTCGTGCTGACCCTCGTCCTCTCCTTCGCCGCGATCCGAGCGCAGTCACTGGTCGGCGACAAGCAATTCCTGCGCTCGATGATCCCGCACCATTCGGGCGCCATCCTGATGTGCGAGCGAGCTAAGATCAGTGACCCCGAAGTCCAGCAACTCTGCGCGGATATCATTGCCGGCCAGAAAGCCGAGATCGACCAGATGAAGGCGATTCTCGAAAGGAAATGACCATGCCGAACACCCTCGACAGGCGAACGCTGGTCGCAATGCTCGCGAGCGCCGGCGTCATCGCGATCACCGGATGCGGACAGGCGAAGCAATCCGGCAACTCGCAATCCCGTTCGGAGAGCCCGCCGAAAGTCCAGGCTGCCCAAATGACCGTCTACCGCGATCCCAGTTGCGGTTGCTGCGAAGCCTGGGCCGCAATTGCCCGCCAGGCCGGCTATCACGTGTCGCTCGTCGACCGGCCGGATATGCCGGCCATCAAGGCGAAGCTCGGCGTTCCCGAAGAAGTCGCCTCCTGCCACACGGCGACCGTCGAAGGCTTTGTCATCGAAGGGCATGTGCCGATGGAGGACGTCGCGCGTTTGCTCAAGGACAAATCCGAAGGCATTCGCGGAATCGCAGTTCCTGGCATGCCGCGCGGATCGCCGGGCATGGAAATGCCGGACGGATCAAAGGACGATTTCCAAGTCATGGCGTTCGACGCGGCCGGAAAGTTGTCGGCCTTCAAAGCTTAGGCGGGGCGCCCAACAAACTAGATGGAGTTAATTATGAAGAAGGTAATGACCGGCCTCGGCGCTATCGCCCTGATGGCCTCGCTGGCAGCGTGCAGCGGCACCGACGAAACCGCGCAGAATGGTGCGGCCAACGACATGAACACAATGATGGCCGATCCCGATAATCCGTTCGCCCAGTCGGAAATGGCGATGGACAGTGCAATCAACGCCGCGGTCGGCGTGAACGCCGGGGACAGCTGGGTTCGCAAGATGATTGAGCATCACAAGGGCGCGATTGAGATGTCGCGCGTTGCCTTGACGCAGAAGCCAACGGCTGATGCGGCAATGATGGCGCAGCAGACCATCGACAAGCAAACGAAGGAAATTGCCGATCTCGAAAAGCTGGTCGCGACCGGGAACCCGGACGCGGCGAGTGGCGAACTGTATCGTGCCGCGACCATGCAGATGCATGATGCCATGATGGGAGCCAAGGGCGCGGACATTTCCGAGACCTACCTCCGCAAAATGCTGGCCCATCACCAGGGCGCGGTCGCGATGTCGGATGTCGCGCTGGCCAACGGCGCAACCGGCGCGGTCCGTGCCCAGATCGAAAAGACCAAGGCGGACCAGCAGAAGGAAGTCGCAATTGTCGAAGCGATGCTGCGCGGCGAGCCGATGACGCCCGCGGCACAAGTCGCGAGCCCGGCCAAGGCGCCGGCACCGGCCGCAAGTCCTGCTGATCCGAAACCGGCCACGGCAAAACCAGCTCCGGCCAAACCCAAGCCGGCCCCAGAACCTAAAGCGCCAGAGCCGACTTGCTTGCCCGAGCATCGCGCTGCGGGACACTGCTGAGCACTTGATAACGACCCCGGCGGCAAGCACGCCCGGGGTCGTCTTCATTTGAGAACTGGAATAACCGCCGCCGATGCGCACGCACATCATCGCCCGCAAGACGCACAAGTGGCTTGGGCTGTTTATTGGTCTCCAGGTCGTCATTTGGTCGCTGAGCGGCCTCTACATGACCGTCGTCCACATCGACACGATCCACGGCGACCATCTCGTGCGATCGACGCATCAGCGATTCGCTGCAGCCGATTCGCTGGTCGATCCTGTCGCCTTGGCCTCGGCCAACGGGGCGAATGCGGTGCGGCTTGCCTGGCTCCGTGACCAGCCGCTCTTTGTGACCACGTCGGAAGCTGGAGAAACGGCGTTCGACGCGAGTACCGGGAAGCTTGTAGCGGGACCGAATGAAGCGGCGATCCGAGAATTGGCCCGCTCCTACTATACCGGCCGCGAACCAATTCTGGCGGCAAGACTGATCACAGACATCCCCGGCGAGATACGCGGGCGAAAGCCTCCGCTGTGGCAGGTCGAGTTCGACCATTGGAACAAACCGACGTTCTACCTGTCGCCTGTGACGGGTGAGTTGGTGTCGCGGCGGCACGAGCTGTGGCGCATCTTCGATTTCGTCTGGATGCTCCACATCATGGACTATGACGAGCGGGAGAATGTGAACAACACGCTGCTCCGGGTCTTCACTTGGGGAGCGGTGCTGATGGCCCTCTCCGGTGTCTGGCTGCTGCTTTACGCCTTCCCCAAAAAGAAGAAGAAAAAGGCGTTGACCAAGTGATCGTCAAATCCATCTGGCTTCGCAAAATCCATAAGTGGGTCGGGATCGTGATCGGCGTGCAATTTCTGATCTGGGCGATCAGCGGCGCGGCCATGGCATTGATCAGCATGGACGAGGTCGCAGGCGGCGAGAAGGCCGTTCAGGCTGAGCCGGCACCGCTGCCGACTGCTCGCGGCTGGTCAACCATCCAGCGCCAACTGAGCGGCGAAGGGATCCAAGCCGTGGGCCTTCGCGCCATGCCGGACAGCCAAGCTATTGAAGTAAAGATCAGCGGTGGCGTAAAGCTCTTTGACGCGACCAGCGGCCTGCCGATGGTCATTGATCGAGCGAAGGCCGCTGCCGTCGCGAGGGCGACGCATCCCGACGGTTTGGAGCCAACGCGGGTTACGCCGCTGACTGACCTAACCCTCGCCGTCCGCGAGCACGAACTGCCGATCTGGCGAGCCGACTTCGCGGACGCCAAGCACAGCAGCTACTATGTCTCCGGAACGACCGGCGCGGTGCTCGAACGCCGCAACGACAGCTGGCGCTGGTGGGACTTCTTCTGGATGCTCCACAACATGGACTACGCGAAGCGCACGAGCTTCAACCATCCACTAATCATCATGGTGGGCTTCGCCATGGCTTGGCTCGCAGTCACCGGCTTCTGGCTCCTCTTTCGGACTATGTGGCGCCACGATCTCGTGAAGTTGCGGCAATTTGCGGAGCGCAGCTGACGCTTCGTTACGCACTGGTTGGTCAATCCGCCCAATCTGCGGGCCGACCTAGCGCCTTCAGTATGCGGCAATCAGCAACCTTGCCGGCGCGGCATTGCCGCACGACTGCAGAGAGTTCCTGTTGCAGATTCTGAAGTGCTGCAATTTTCCGTTCCACTTCCAGCAGATTGGACTTGGCGATGAAATCCACCTCTCCGCAGTCGCGATCACGCTCGTCGGCGAGGCTCAGCAAAGCTCGCACCTGATCGATGCCAAATCCCAAATCCCGCGCTCGTCGGATGAAGCCCAGGCGCTCGGCCTCGTTCGAGCCGTAGCTTCGGTAGTTGCCCTCGGTCCTGGCGACCTGCGGCATCAGGCCGATCTTCTCGTAGTAGCGGATGGTCTCGACCGCCGTGCGGGTCGATCTGGCGAGCTCGCCGATTTTCATGCCAATCATCACTTGACCCTGTAGTTGCTACAGGGTTCATTTGGGGTGTCACATCGAGTCTGTCGAGGTGGCAATGTCCGCGAGTTGTTGTGGTCCAGCGAAGAAACCGGCCGTCGATCCGCGCTGGCGGCGAGCGCTGTGGATTGCGTTGATCGTTAACGCAGTGATGTTCCTAGGCGAACTTGGTGCCGGCGAAATCGCCAATTCCCGCGCGTTGCAGGCTGACGCGCTCGATTTCTTCGCGGATTCGGCCAATTACGCCATCTCTCTCGGTGTCGCGGGGATGGCGCTGGTTTGGCGAGCGAGCGCGGCGTTGGTCAAAGGGCTGACCCTCACCGCCTTGGGCATCTATGTGATCGTAGGAGCGCTCATCGCGGCGTTCGACGGTTCGTCGCCGCAGCCCGCGATCATGGGCGGCGTCGGCCTTGCGGCGTTGGCGGCCAATGTCGGGGTCGCGCTCATGCTCTACCGCTTCCGGGAAGGCGACGCGAACATGCGGTCGGTTTGGATCTGCTCGCGTAATGACGCGATCGCCAATCTTGCCGTGGTAGCCGCGGCGCTCGGCGTGTTCGGCAGCGGAACCGCCTGGCCGGACCTTATCGTCGCCGCGATCATGGCGATGCTCGGGATCACCGGCGGTATCAAGATCATCCGGCTCGCCGTGAGTGAACTGACCCACGAGCCGATGCCAGCGGAAGCCCATCGATGACAGTCGAGGACAACCCGCGCGTTTTCGTGCCGCCTCCGTTGATGCTGGCGGTGTTCGTGGGCGTCGGCCTGCTGATCGATGGCGGGCCGATCGCCAGCGGGATCGTTCTTGCTGTTGCCATTCTCATGGCGCTCGCCGGCGTTGGGCTCATCATTTCGGCCCTTGGGCTCTTCTTTCGCAGCAAAACCAGGGCAGAGCCGTGGCGCGGAGCAAGGTTGCTGGTGGCCGCTGGCCCCTATCGTTTCACGCGCAACCCCATGTATCTTGGGATGGTTGTGGTTGGCCTTGCGGCTGCGCTTGGATTGTCGAGTTTCGGCGCGGCCGTCGGTGCACTGCTAGCCGGCCTGATCGTCGACCGAATCGTGATCCGTCGCGAGGAAGCCTATCTGACGCGCCGCTTCGGTGACGATTACCGGGCCTATCTCGACCAGGTGCGCCGATGGTTGTGACCAGCGCCATTTCCTTCCGGCAGGCCGCCTGCTAATGGCCGGTTCGATGTCTCGCTGGACCAACCTCGTTGGCGCGCTGCTTCTCGTCCTGATGGTGTGGACGGGATCGTCGGCGCATGCCGCAGAACGGTTCGACTGCATTCCGGTTACCGAACAGAACGCGGGACATTTCGAGGGTGACCGCGACGAAGTGCCGTCCGATCCCGACCAAGGGGTCGCGCACCATCACACGGGTTGCAGCGGCCATCATGTCGCGACGCCCGGACAATTCGCCACCCTCGGTTTTTCAATCCGCTCGGCCGGTCTCACCAGCGCCAGACAGGATGCGGACCATCCCGGCAGAGAGCCGGAAAGCCAGTTGAGGCCGCCGATCGCCTGACGAGGTTCGCGCCCGCGATGCGGGTTCGTTCGATCGTCAGGAGTCAACTCAATGAGATTTTTAGCAGCCGCGGCGTGTGCCGCGGTGGCGGCGGCGGGGCCGATGATGCCTGCGGCCGCGCAGGTCGGCAATCCAGCCACACCGCGTGTCGGCAGTCCGTCGGCGCAACCAGCCGGGCCACCCGCGCCGGTCGTTGCACCTCGACCCGAGCCGCGCGCTGGCCCGCTTCCGGGCAGCCTTTCGCTTCCGCAAGCGCTGGATGAGGCGGCCGCTCGTTCACCCGCTATTGTCGCGGCGGAGGCCGAGGTCGCCGCCGCCGAGGCGCGCATTCGGCAGGCCGGCTACCGCAGCAATCCGGAGCTGAGCGTCGAGGTCGAGAACTTTGCCGGGACCGGCGAGCTTCGCGGCTTGCGGTCGACCGAGACGACGGTCGCGCTCAACCAGCGGCTCGATCTCGGCGGCCGACGGTCGGCGCGGGTGAATGCCGCCCAGGCCGCACTCGAAGTGCAGAAGCTCAAGCTCGCGATGGCCAAGGCCGATCTGTTGCAGTCCGTTCGCGAGCAATTTGCCCGCGCCATCGCTGCGCGGGAAAAGCTGGCCCAGGCGACCGAGAATGAGGGGCGTGCGCGGGAACTGGCGCGGGTCGCTGGCATCCTGGTCGAAGCCGGGCGCGATCCTCCATTGCGCGCGTTGAGGGCTCGTTCGGCGCTGGCGCAGGCGCAGGCCGCGCGTGAAGCCGCGGCGGCCGATGAGCTTGCCGCCCGCTCCTCGCTTGCCGCGCTGTTTGGCGTCAGCGAGCCGGTTTGGGCTGTCTCCGGAACGGCGCTCGATGTCACGCCTCGCCAGGTCAATCCCGACCAAAGTCTCGATGTGCGACTCGCCGATGCGGAGCGTGTGGCTGCGCAGGCCGGGGTTCGGGAGCAGCTCGCCGAACGACGCCTCGATCCCGCGGTCGGGGTTGGAGTCCGCCATATCCGCGAGACCGGCGATGTTGGGCTGGTTGCCGGCCTGTCGATGCCGCTCCGGCTATTCGACCGCAATCAGGGGAATATCGAGGCCGCTCGCCAGGCCGCAACCGCCGCTGATGCCCGGCGCGCGTCCACGCTGGCCACGACCACCGCAAAGGCGCGCAATGCCATCGCCAATGTCGAGGCCGCCCAGCGTCGCGTGGAAGCTCTTGAAAGGGCTGCAGTGCCGGAAGCCACGGAAGCGCTTCGGCTTGCCGAACTATCCTATCGGGAAGGCCGCGCCTCGCTGATCGAGCTGATCGACATCCAGAATGCCTACACCGCCGCGCGGACTTCACTGACCGAAGCTCGCCTCGAACTCGCACTCGCCACGGCCGATCTCGGCCGGATCCTGGCGCAATAGGAATATCTCCATGCAGTCCATCCGAGACATCAAGTTGATCCGCCTGTCGGACCGCAATCGCTGGTTCGCCGGCGTCGCAGCTGCCGCACTCCTCGCCGGGGTCGGCGGCCTGTTGATCGGACGGTCGATGACCGACCAGCCGGTCGCGACCGAGCAAACCGAGGAGGCCGAAGGTGAAGAACATGGCCCCGAGGGCTTCATCGCGATGACCCGGAGAAGCTCGCCGCGAGCGGTATCGCCAGCGAGCAGGTCGTGCTCGGCTCTCTCATGTCGGAAATTATCGCTCAGGCGACGGTCACGGCCCCACCCGAAGGCCAGGCTTTGCTGACGGCTCGCGCCGATGGCGCCGTCGTTCGCATGAACAAGCGCCTCGGTGATCCAGTCGGTGCCGGCGAGACCGTCGCACTGCTTGAAAGCCGCGATGCAGCCGCATTCG
Source organism: Sphingomonas rhizophila (assembly GCF_014396585.1). Taxonomy (GTDB): domain Bacteria; phylum Pseudomonadota; class Alphaproteobacteria; order Sphingomonadales; family Sphingomonadaceae; genus Sphingomicrobium; species Sphingomicrobium rhizophilum. Next base: position 675,743 of record NZ_CP060717.1, on the reverse strand, counting down.
TTGCCGATCGCAATGCTGCCGCTGCACGTGCCCAGGCGGCGCGGGCGGCAGCCAATCGCGAGCAACGCCTGTTCAATGCCAGGATCACGGCCCGGCAGGATCTTGAGGCTGCCGTCGCGGCACGGCAAACCGCCGAAGCTGAGCTGCAGCGCGCAAATGCCGCCGTCAGCGCGGCCGGCGTGACCGGCGGCGGGCGCTACCTTGCCGTGCGGAGCCCCATTTCCGGCCGGATCACCGAGGTCGACACCCAACTTGGCGCTTATGTTTCGGCCGGAGCGGAACTGTTCAATGTCTCGAACCCGAACCGCATCCAGATCGACGCGGCGGTGCCGGCAACCGACGCCCAGCGTATCCGTCCGGGGACCGCGTGATTGTCGAACTGCCCACCGGCAGCATCGTCGAGGCCGTCGTTCGCTCGGTCACGCCTGCGGTCGATCCGCAAAGCCGCTCGGCCACGGTGGTCGTTGAGCTGGGCGGCGCGCCGGCCGGATTGACGCAGGGTCAGGCGGTGCGGGTGCGGATCACGCCGCGCGGCAGCCAGGAGAGCGGCATCATCCTGCCCGAAGAGGCGGTGCAGCAGATCGAGGGCCGCGACATGGTGTTCGTCCAGGTCAAGGGCGGCTTTCAGGCCATGCCCGTTTCCGTCGGCTCACGGAGCGGCGGCAGGATCGAGATTCTGGACGGCCTGCGCGCCGGGCAGACGGTCGTTATCAAGGGCGCCTTCGTCCTCAAATCCCAGCTGGGCGCAAGCGAGGCGGAGCACTAGGATGATCGACCGCCTCCTCGACGCCTCCGTCCGCTTCCGCTGGGCAGTGCTGGCCATCACGGCGCTCGTCGCCATCTACGGCGCGTTCCAGCTGTTCCGGCTGCCGATCGATGCCGTTCCCGACATCACCAACAAGCAGGTGCAGGTGAATGTCGCCGCGCCCCAGTTCAGTCCGCTCGACATGGAACGGCTAGTGACCTTCCCGGTCGAAAACTCGCTCGCCGGGATTCCTGGCCTCAACTACACGCGCTCCATCTCGCGCAACGGCTTTGCCCAGGTCACTGCCGTGTTCGAGGAGGATGTCGACCTCTATTTCGCACGCCAGCAGGTCGCGGAACGGCTTGCCCAGGCCGGCGAGAGCCTACCCGATGGCATCCAGCCGCAGATGGGGCCGGTCTCGACCGGTCTTGGCGAAGTGCTGATGTGGTCGGTCGATTATGCCCCGACCGCGACCGCCAAAAACCCCAAGATTCCCGGCCGGCCCGGTTTTCAGCCGGACGGCAGCTACCTGACGCCGGAAGGGGAACGCCTGACCGACGACGTGTCGCGCCTGGCCTATCTGCGCACCGTCCAGGACTGGATCATTCGCCCGCAAATCCGCGGCGTCGACGGCATCGCCGGTGTCGACAGTATCGGCGGCTACGAAAAACAGTTCGTGGTGCAGCCGAACCCCGGCCAGCTTGCCGCTTATGGCGTCTCCTTCACCGAACTCGCCGAGGCTCTCGAGAAGGCGAACCTGTCGGTCGGAGCCAACTTCATCCAGCGCGGCGGCGAGGCATTCCTGGTTCGCGCCGACGCCCGTATCCGCCACATTGACGAGATCGGCCGAACGGTGATCGCCAACCGCAATGGGGTGCCGGTCACCGTCGCCAATGTCGCCACCGTCACGCTGGGCGGAGAGCTTCGCACCGGCGCGGCCTCGCTCGACGGCAAGGAAGTCGTCATCGGAACAGCACTCATGCTCGCCGGAGAGAATAGCCGCATCGTCGCGCAGGGCGTCGCCGAGCGTCTCGACGAGGTAAAGAAGTCCCTGCCCCCCGGCGTTCGCATGACGACGCTCTACGACCGCTCGGCGCTGGTCGATGCAACCATCTCGACCGTCGAGAAGAACCTTGTGGAAGGGGCATTGCTGGTCATCGTCGCGCTATTCTTGCTGCTGGGAAATATCCGCGCCGCCATCATCGCCGCGTTGGTCATCCCATTATCCTTCCTGATGATGGCGATTGGCATGAACCGCTATGGCGTGTCGGGCAATCTGATGAGCCTCGGCGCGCTCGACTTCGGCCTCATCGTCGACGGCTCGATCATCATCATCGAAAACTGTCTGAGACGCCTCGCCGAGCGGCAGCATCATGAAGGACGCCTGCTCAATTTGTCCGAGCGCCTGCACGAGGTGTTCGAGGCATCGAAGGAGATGGTCCGGCCGACGATCTTCGGCCAGGCGATCATCTTCCTCGTCTTCGCGCCGCTGCTGATGTTCAGCGGGGTTGAGGGCAAGATGTTCACGCCGATGGCGATCACCGTCATTCTGGCGCTGGCGGGCGCCTTCATCCTCTCGCTGACTTTCGTGCCGGCGATGGTCGCGGTGCTGATCCGCGGCAAGGTCTCGGAAGAGGATGTCAGGGCGATCCGCTGGGTCAAGACCCGCTACGAGCCGCTACTCGCCAAGGTGATCGCGGCGCCGCGCAAATGGGTCATGGCCGGCGTCGGTGCTTTTGTTGCCGCGGGGTTGCTGTTCATGACTCTGGGTCAGGAGTTCATTCCGCAACTCGACGAGGGCGACCTGGCGATGCAGGCGATCCGCATTCCCTCGACCTCGCTCGACCAGTCCCTCGAAATGCAAAAGCGGGTCGAAGCCGCGATCTCGAAGCTTCCGGAGGTATCGTTTATCTACTCGAAGACCGGCACGGCGGAAGTTGCGACCGACCCGATGCCGCAGAATGCCTCGGACGCTTTCGTCATCCTGAAACCCAAGGATGAGTGGCCATCCGGCGTCGATAGCAAGGAAGACATTGTCGAGCGCATCGAAGAGAAGATGGAAGGGCTGGTCGGCAACGGTTTCGAGGTCAGCCAGCCGATCGAGATGCGCTTCAACGAGCTGATCGCGGGGGTGCGCGGCGATGTCGCGATCAAGCTCTTCGGCGACAACATGGAGCAGTTGGAAACCGTCGCCTCCCAAGTTGCGTCGGCGATCGGCAAGGTCGAGGGCACCGCCGATCTCCGCACCGAACAGACCGGCGGCTTTCCAACGCTGGAAGTGCAATTCAACCGCGACGCCATTGCCCGTTACGGCTTGTCGACCGAGGAAGTCGCCAATACCGTCGCCGCCGGCCTCGGCGGTCGCGAGGCCGGGCTGGTGTTCGAGGGCGACCGCCGGTTCGACATCGTGGTCCGTCTCGACAATGTGACGCGCGACAACCTCGATGCGATCGGCGCCCTGCCGGTCATGCTGGAAGCGAGCGGATCGGGGCCGCGCGCGTCCGTGCCGTTGCGCGAGTTGGCGAACTTTCAGTTCACCGAGGGCGTCAACCAGGTCAGCCGCGAGAACGGCCAGCGGCGCGTCGTGGTCCAGGCCAATGTCCGGGGACGCGACCTCGGCTCCTATGTCGGGGCGGCGCGGTCGGCGGTCGAAAGCCAGGTCAAGCTGCCGCCGGGCGTCTTCATCCAATGGGGTGGTCAGTATGAGAACCTGCAGGCCGCCTCGCAGCGCCTGACTCTCGTGATCCCGCTGGTCTTCGCGCTGATCTTCGGCATCCTGTTCGTCGCCCTGCGCAGCGTCACTTCGGCGCTCGCGGTTTATTCGGCGGTTCCGCTCGGCCTCGCCGGTGGCGTATTCGGCCTGTTCCTCGCCGGGTTGCCCTTCTCGATCTCGGCGGCGGTCGGCTTTATCGTCCTGTCCGGCGTCACCGTGCTCAACGGTTTGGTCGTGATGACCAGCATCCGCCAGCATATCGAACAGGGAGCGCCGATAGGTGGAGCGATCAAGGCCGGCATGATGGAGCGCGTGCGCGCCGTCATCATCACCGGCGTCGTCCCTGCGATCGGCTTCGTCCCCATGGCGATCGCCACCGGCCGCGGGGCGGAAGTGCAAAAGCCGCTGGCGATCGTCGTCATCGCCGGCTTGGTCGTTGCAACCCTGCTGACCCTGTTCGTGCTCCCGGCCATCAGCCAAATGCTCTTGCATCGCGGCCGGCAGCGGCATGTCGAGGGAGAATATGGTGACGAAGATGCGTTCGGGCGCGAACCATTGCCGTCGAAGTGAGGGAGTGAAGCATGGCACATGATCACGGCGGGGGTGCCCACAACCACGCGGCCGGCGCGAACAGCAAGATGCTGGCCATCGCGCTTGGCCTTACGACGGCCTTTCTGATCGCCGAACTGATCGGCTCGTTCGTCTTCAACAGCCTCGCGCTATTGTCCGACGCCGCCCACATGTTCACCGACAGCGCGGCGCTCGCCATCGCGCTGGCGGCGGTGAAGATTGGTCAGCGACCGGCCGACGATGCACGAACCTTTGGCTATCGCCGGTTCGAGATCCTCGCCGCCGCGTTTAATGCGCTGCTGCTGTTCGCCGTGGCCGGCTATGTTCTGTGGGAAGGCATCGGTCGCTTTTTCGAGCCGGCCGAAGTCCAGTCTACCGGCATGCTGATCGTCGCGGCGATCGGCCTTGTCGTGAACCTCATCGCCATGAAGCTGCTCTCGGCTGGCAAGGAAAGCAGCCTCAATGTGAAGGGTGCCTATCTTGAAGTCTGGGCGGACATGCTCGGCTCAATCGGTGTCATCGTTGGCGCTCTCGTCATCATGTTCACCGGCTGGCAGTGGGTTGATCCATTGGTCGCAATCGGGATTGGCTTATGGGTGCTCCCCGCACCTGGATCCTGCTCAAGGACACCACCCAAATCCTGCTGGAAGGCGTGCCGCGGGGAATGGATATTTCGGCGATCCGAGCGTCGATCGCGGCAACGCCGGGAGTAGGCGGCGTCCACGACCTCCATGTCTGGTCCCTATCGAGCGACGAGCACAGCCTGTCGACCCATGTTGAACTGGCCAACGGGGCGGATTTCGAGACGGTCAGGACCGCCGTCGCCAAAATTCTGCACGACCGCTACGAAATCGAACACGCCACGATCCAGGTGGAGCGGGAAGCATGTGACGATGCAGACGGGTTGCATCGATGAGAATTATTTCGAACCCTATGACATTCGCGTGAATATGTCATTCGCCGAATGGCTGAAGTTGGCCGATAGCGGCTTGACCGGTTACGGCGGCGCTAGGCCGTAAGCGGACGTTCGTACCAGCGGCGTGTTCGCTTCACGATCGCCACCACCGAGAGCATCACCGGCACCTCGACCAGCACACCAACCACGGTCGCCAGCGCGGCGCCCGACTGGAGACCGAACAGGCTGATCGCGGCAGCCACGGCCAGCTCGAAGAAGTTGCTGGCCCCGATCAGTGCCGCCGGCGCCGCGACGCACCAAGCCACCCCGAACCGTTTGCTGAGCCAATAGGCGAGACCGGCGTTGAAGTAGACCTGGATAAGGATTGGGACAGCGAGAAGGGCGATCACCATCGGCTGTGCAAGAATGGCCTCGCCTTGGAAGCCGAACAGCAGCACCAGCGTGGTGAGCAGCGAGACGAGCGACACCGGACCTAGGCGGCGAAGCAAGGCATCGAGCGCCGGCTGACCCCCACTCTTCAGTATGGAACTGCGAACGACCTGAGCCACGATCACCGGCACCACGATGTAGAGGACCACCGAGAGCAGCAACGTGTCCCACGGCACGGTGATCGACGCCACGCCCAGCAACAACCCAACTAGCGGCGCGAAGGCGAACACCATGATGATGTCGTTCAAGGCGACCTGACTCAGCGTGTAGTGCGGTTCTCCCTCGCAGAGGTTCGACCACACGAAAACCATCGCAGTGCAGGGCGCAGCTGCAAGCAGGATCAGCCCGGCGATGTAGCTGTCGATCTGGTCGGCGGGCAGCAGCGGGCGGAACAGCCAACCGATGAAGAGCGTACCGAGCAGCGCCATCGAGAAGGGCTTGACCGCCCAGTTGATGAAGAGGGTCACGCCGACGCCGCGAAGATGCTGGCGGACCTGCCCCAAGGCGCCGAAGTCAATCTTCAACAGCATCGGGATTATCATCAGCCAGACCAATGCAGCGACAGGCAGATTGACCTTGGCAACCTCGGCCTTGGCGATGCCCTCGAAAAGGCTAGGCACCGCCGCACCTAGGGCAATTCCGACCACAATGCAGAGAGTGACCCAGATCGAGAGGTAACGCTCGAAAGTCGAGATCGCGGGCTTTGCTAATGCAGCTGCGTCAGCCATTGGCCGGAACCACTTCCCCGTCTTCCTTGACGAAGTCACTCGTCAGCGTTCGATCCAGCACCGCAAGCACTTCCTCCGAGGGCGGCAAAGCCTGACACCTCTCGGTCCCTCCACGATCGGCCGATTGATGAGGATGGGGTGCGCCAGCATCGCGTCGATCAGGCGCTCATCGCTGAACGATAGGTCGTCGAGGCCAAGCTCAGCGTACGGCGTGCCCTTCTTCCGCAAGAGATCTCGCGGCGAGATGCCCATGCGCACAATCAACGACGTCAGCTCTTCCCGGCTCGGCGGCGCCTCAAGATAGTGGATCACTTCAGGCTCGATGCCCGTCGCCTTGATGAGCGCCAGCGTGTTGCGGGACGTCCCGCAAGCCGGGTTGTGATAGATCGTGGTCGTCATCCGCAGCAGCTCACCTTCGCAGGCGCGATCGCTGGCGCGCAGCAAGCATTGTCGGCGGCATTGTCGGAAAGCGCCGTCAACGTCGGACTATCTCCGTAGACGGTGGCTTCGCCGTTCGTGAAGAAGGCCTCCCAGACGACGCCATCCGGGTCGGCGATCCAGCTCTTCTCCGACTTGGCGTAGCAGCAGGTTGTCGCCCCTTCATCAAGCACGGGGCGGTCGGCCGCCTTCAGGCGATCGTACACTTCGGTCAGCTCCTCGCTGCTCTCTACCTGGATGCCGAGATGTTCGATGCCCTTCGCTGCGTGGTTGCCCGATGAGATGGCGAAGTTCACCCGGGGATCATCGAGCATCCACTTGGCGTAATCGCCCTTTCGGACAGTGGGCTCTGCCCCGAACAAGGTCGAGTAGAAGCCGACAGACCGATCAAGATCTTTCACGCCGACGTGCACGTGCAAACGCTTCATGCGGATTTCCTTTCTGGATGTGCGGTGTCGCAGGCCGCGGCCGGCCCGCAGTCGGTCCCGGCGCAGCAATTCTCGAGCAGGAAGGCTACGAGGCCGTTCATTGCTTGATAGTTCGCCCGGTAGATGAGGGAGCGATGCTGACGCTCCTGCAGGATAAGGCCAGCATTCCTAAGCTGGGCCAGGTGGAACGACAGAGAGCTGCTTGGAACACCCAGCGTCTGCGCGATCTCGCCAGCTGGCATGCCGCTCTCGCCTGCTTTCACCAGCAAGCGGAAGAGGGTGAGGCGATGTTCCTGCGCGAGGGCCGCGAGGGCCGCGACTGCATTAACGGTATTCATCGGACTCTCCTCACTTCGACAATAGTCGAAATGACATAGGTCAGAGAATATGTCAACGACTATTCTAGAAATGTCGAAATAAGCTGGATGGTGACACTCGTTGGCAGTAAAGAGGTCACCATGGCTCTCTCTTACCTCGCCTTCCTCGGCTCAACCCGCGACAGCGCGCCACCTCGTCCCGCGAGACTTGGTCTTCGGGTAGCGAGGGCATGCATGCGGTTGCTGGAGCAACGCGGTGCGCCGGAGCTGATTGATCCGCTCGACTGGCCTTTGCCGCAGCCGTTCAAGCCGCATTTCTCGTACGCTCAAAACATGGCCCCACCCGATCTGGAGGCGCTTGCTGCCAAAATCCGGGCGGCTGACGCCTTCGTCATGATTAGCCCGGAATATAACCATTCGATGAGCCCGGCCTTGGCCAACCTGCTCAACCACTTCGGCTCGTCCCATTTTTCCTGGAAGCCGAGCCTGATCGTCACCTACTCGGCAGGCCAATGGGGCGGCACGCGCGCAGCCATGGCGATGCGGCCTTTCCTCTCGGAACTCGGCTGCTTGCCGGTGTCAGCGATGGTGCATGTTCCCGAAGCTCATTCCGTTTTTGATGAGGATGGAGCCTATCTCGAAGGAAACGATGGTTCTCGCTGGGACGGCTACATCGGACGCGGACTTGATCAGCTTGCCTGGTGGGCCGAGGCTGCCGCCGATCAGCGGGATCGATCGGGCGAGGCTACAGGAGCCTTCGTTCGGGACCCATCACAGCGCAACGCTCCCTGAGCGAGCGTCTGCTTACGGGTGGCTCAGAGCATCGCCTACATGACCGATAAGGGCGCAAAACGGTCACTCGACCCCAACCCGATAACTATAACCCGCTTACTCGTTGACGGCCTCACCGAACTGTATCACACAGTGTTTTGCGAACGCTATTCAACCTTGGATTTCCGCCATTTTCGTCGGACCTTGGAAGTGGGACAGATTCCCTTCACCCGCTCCATTCGGCGCCCGTTCAGCGCAGCTCCTTAAATTTGGCACCAGAACCATCGTCGCTTAGGATCTGTAGGCCTTGGAGAATGCCGCCTGTGTTCGTTGATCTGCCCTCGGCGCCAATTGCGCCCGTTCAAGAACAGGCTTTTTCCGCGGGGGTGGGTCTTCCGACGGTCGCCAGCGGCTTCGACGCGGAGCGGAACCTGATTCGCGGAATTCCCGTCGCGAACAGCAGCGCACCGGACGTCGTTGGCGCCTTTCGCTTCGTCTGCGGCGGCGAGGGTCAATTGTCGAACGACGACCCCATTCTGTACCCTTCCCAGCCGGGAAGAAGCCATCTCCACCAATATTATGGCAACCTCGAAGCCAACGCACATTCGACCTATCAAAGCTTGCGGGCCTCCGGGAAATCCACCTGCAACTGGTCGGAGACGCCCGGCAATCGCTCCGGTTACTGGATGCCTGCCATGCTTGACGGGCACGGCCATGCGGTGCGGCCGGACGCGGTATCGATTTATTACAAACGCCGCCCGATCAGCGACCCGGCATGCGCAGATCGCAAGGGCATGCATGAAGGGAAATGCGTTCCGCTACCCAACGGATTGCGTTTCATTTTCGGATGGGACCCGGTGAACCCTGCGAGCACCCCGACCGGGGCCGCTTACTTCGATTGTACCGGACCAACCGCAAAGCCTGGCCATTATGCCAATCTGAGAGAGGCAGCCGCGGCCTGCCCATTCGACCCGTCAATGCCCGCCGACCAGCAAAATCAACTTGGTGCCGTGATCAATGCGCCGATGTGCTGGGACGGCAAGAACCTCGATAGCGCCGATCATCGAAGTCACGTCGGCTACCCGGTGCTGGACCATAATTTCGGTAAATGGAAATGCGACGCCGCGCACCCTTATGTCATTCCCGCCTTCACAATGGGCGCTTGGTATACGGTCGACGCCAACGTCGGCCTGTGGCGCCTGTCGTCGGACTCGATGGCTCCCGGCGCAGTGCCGGGATCGACTTTTCATGCCGACTGGTTCGGGGCATGGGATGAAAAGATCATGGCCACTTGGATGGACCATTGCATCAACAAACTACTGACCTGCGCGGGCGGCAACTTGGGCAATGGAACGATGATGGATGGTGCGGCCGTTCCCACTTACGGCTGGCGCCAACCCATCGCGAAGCGACTAGTGCCGCTATCCAGCATCCCGACCACCTTGCCGAATGGAATGCCCAGGGCAGGCCACGGAGACCGGGACTAAATTCCGCCTTCGGTAACGGCGAATCCGGCGCCGCGAAGCTTGTCGGCCAGTTCGTTGGCTACGCGTCCGGCCAATTCACCGTCATCGGACCTCACGACGAAATTGCTGCCGACACGGCCTTCCTTGAAAAACGGATAGCTGCCGATGGAGATGTTGTCGTGCGACCGCTCTGCGTCGCGAAGAAGGCTGGCCACTTCGCTTTCGGGGATGAAGCCGCCGATGGTGACGGACACAATCGGTCGTCCGCCCTCAAGTTGCCCTGTCAGGCCTTCCAGCATGCCGGCGGTGATGTGCGGGACGCCGGCCATCAGCAACAGGTTGCCGATGCGGATGCCCGGCGCGCCCGACACCGGGTTCGGGATCAGGTCGCCGCCGTCCGGCACCCGCGCCATCCGCAGGCGACCCTCATTCAGCCCCCGCGCGCTTCGTAGTAGCGCTCGAGGATCGCGCGAGCCTCTGGGTGGATGACGACGGGGACGCCCAACGCATGCGCGACCGCGTCGACGGTGATGTCGTCATGGGTCGGTCCGATCCCGCCGGTGGTGAAGCAATAATCGTAGGCCTGGCGGAGTGCGTTGACCGCCTCGGCGATGCGCTCGATGACGTCCGGCACCACGCGCACCTCGGCCAGACGGATGCCCTGCACATTGAGCCAGGTGGCGAGTTGGGCGACATTCCTGTCCTGGGTCCTGCCTGACAGGATCTCGTCACCGATGACGACCATGCCGGCGGTCCAGATCCGCTCAATTTCAGTCATGGTGGATGTCCCTTGTCATTCGACCACCCTACCGCCGCGAAGCCAGTCCGCAATGCCCGAGCCCGTCGATTGACGCTCTGATTGGTCCACCCTACCTCCCCCACAGCAAAGGGAGTGCGGCGTTGGGCAAGGCCAAAGAGGTCATTGGCTACTTGAGCGGACCGGTCGACGGGCCTGCCGTCTACGCCAAGTGGAAAGCGGGTGAGGCGCTCGATTATTTCGGCACCAGCTACCTTAGCCAGTTCCTGACCGTGGTGCGCGATCGCGGCGCCAGGCCCGTGATCGTCACCTACAATGACCAACCCGACAGCCGGATCGAGGTCGACGATGCGGTCTTCTACAACATCCGGCGCTTCGAATATCCCGGTCTCGGGTACCACCGCGACGTCATCCAGCGCATCCGTCGCTCGGCCGATGTCATGATCGACGAGGGCGCTGCCACCGTCGTGATGACGGAAAGTTCGCCCTATTGGTTCGCGGCCCGCAAGATGGGTCGTCGAGGGACCAAGCTCTTGCCGGCGCTTCACGGTCAACTGTGGAGCACGCATCGCGCCAAGCGGCTCACCCACCGGATACTGGAATGGTTCAACGGGCGCTGGTTCTTCCGGCCGTTCGTTCGGCAAACGATCGTCGCATCAGATGCCATTGCCCGGCAGGTCGAGCAGATCACGGAACGCTTGCGCCCGCAACCGCAGGTTTTCCTGCCGACATATGATCCGGCCGCCTTCGCCGCCATCCCAGCGCCGGTCCGGGGACCGTCCGAACCGTTTCGGATACTGGTCGCTGGCAGGATCGAGGCCGACAAGGGCGTGTTCGACATGATCGCCGCCGGGCAATGGATGAAAAGGCGCGGCCTGGATTTCGAGTTTCACTTTTGCGGTGAGGGGACGGCGCTTGCCGCCGCGAAGCACGAAGCGGCCGAAGTGGATTTGTCGAACCAGTTCGTCTTCCACGGGTTCTGCAAGCGCGACGAATTGATCACGATGTTTGGCCGCTCCCACGCAGTCGCCGTCCCGACCCGATCGGAGCTGGAGGAAGGCTTCGCGATGATCGTTGCCGAGGCGGTGCTGGCCGGACGTCCGGTCGTCACCTCTCGGGTGTGTCCGGCGCTGGCTTACGTCCGCCCCGCCGCGGTCGAGGTGCCGCCCGACGACGTTGCCGCTTATGCCGCGGCGTTCGAGCGGCTGATGACCGACCGCGACTTTTACGACGCCAAGGTTGCGGCGACGCGGCAATGCCAGGCGCAGTTCTATGACCCTGCCAACAGCTATGGCGCCAAGCTGGCCGAGGCGCTCGACGCGCTCGGCTGAGCGACCCTCGCCAATCACGTCGCCAGCACCTATATGGCTGGCAATGACCGAATATCTCACCGTCAGCCCCGAGGACCGGGCCGAGCCTCGTAGCCACGTCATCAAGCTCCACGGACCGGAGGGCTTCGAGGGCATGCGCACGGCCGGACGCCTCGCCGCGTCGATCCTCGACGAATTGGCGACCAAGGTCGTGCCGGGTGTCACCACCGGTGAAATCGACGAGTTGGTCTACGAATTGACGCTGGCGGGCGGAGGAATCCCCGCGACGCTCGGCTACCGCGGCTATACCAAGAGCTGCTGCACCTCGATCAACCACGTCGTGTGCCATGGCATTCCCGGCGACAAGGTCCTGAAGGACGGCGACATCGTCAACATCGACGTCACCCCGATCCTCGATGGCTGGCATGGCGACACGAGCCGCATGTTCCTGGTCGGCGATGTACCGATCAAGGCGCGCCGTCTGGTCGACGTCACCTATGAATGCCTGATGCTTGGACTGGAACAGGCGAAACCGGGCAACCGCCTGGGCGACATCAGCGCTGCAATCCAGCGCCACGCCGAAAAGCACCGCTACGGCATTGTCCGCGACTTCTGCGGCCACGGTCTTGGCCGACTGTTCCATGACAGCCCCGAGGTGGTCCATGCCGGCCGTCCCGGCACAGGACCGGAGCTTCGCCCCGGCATGTTCTTCACCGTCGAACCGATGATCAACATCGGTCGCGGCGACGTGAAGCTGCTCGACGATGGCTGGACTGCGGTTACCCGCGACCGTTCGCTATCGGCGCAATTCGAACATTCGATCGGAATTACCGAAGACGGGCACGAGGTTTTCACGAAGAGTCCGAACGGGCTCGACCGGCCGCCCTACTAAGCCGCGCGGCTCGCGCCGGCTTCGTCCCAGCGCTGCGCCAGCGCGTCGGCGTTGACGACATCGGCCGGGAAGTCGACCTCGCCCCATTCCTCGCCGGAAATATCCAGCGTCCACACGTCCGTCTTCTGGGCGATGTGATGGATGACGCGAAGGTACCAGATCGTCGTGCCTTCGGCGGTACGAATGGCGCTCTCGATGGCCTGACGGAAGCGGGCGGCGCCGTCCCCGCGGAACGCGAGCAAGCCGATGGATTCGGCGTTCACGTTCGCCATCGGCAGGCGCTTGCCGATCGCATGAAGACGGCCCTCGCCGTCGACGACGACTTTCATGTCATCGGCGTCATAATCTTCCTTGCGGTCGATCGTGACGCTGATGCCCTGGCGGTCATTGCCAAGCACCCGCGCCATCAGCGCTTCGCTGACCAGCGTATCGCCGTTCCAGACCAGCACATCGCCCTCGAGTTCATCGCGGGCGACATAGAGCGAGCCGAGGTTGTCGGCGACCTTATAAAAGGGATTGTAGATCGTCCGCACCCGGGGGCCGCCGACCCGTCGCGCCAGTGCCGCCTCAATCTGGTCGTCGCGGAAACCGGTCACGACCACGACGTCGTCGATGCCGTTGGCTGCAAGCGTGTCGAGCTGACGGTCGAGCAGCGAACGGCCCGCGAACTCGATCAGGCACTTTGGTCGATCGGAGGTCAGGTGCCCAAGCCGCGATCCTTGGCCGGCAGAAAGGATAATCGCCTTCATGGCGGGCTCTTTGGCGGCAAATTGCGGCCAACTTTTGGCAGAGCGATGAACGAAAGTTGACGCTTTCCGGTCAGGGTGGCGCGCTCCTGCCCTCATGACTATGCTTGGTGCCGGACCAGCGCGACGGAGGCACCGTGAAGAAGATCGAAGCGATCATCAAGCCGTTCAAGCTCGACGACGTGAAGGATGCGCTTCACGATGTCGGCGTCAGCGGGATCACGGTGACCGAGGTCAAGGGCTTCGGCCGGCAGAAGGGTCATACCGAGCTTTATCGCGGCGCCGAATATGTCGTCGACTTCCTGCCAAAGGTGAAGGTCGAGGTAGTCGTTGACGACGGCCTTGCCGACCGCACCGTCGAGGCGATCGAGAACGCCGCGCGCACCGGCCGCATCGGCGACGGCAAGATTTTCGTCATTCCCGTCGAGACGGCGATCCGCATCCGTACCGGCGATCGCGGCCAGGACGCGATTTGACCGACCTGCCCCTGCGCCGATGACCGAGTCCGCCCACAACCCGGAAATGCTGGCCTCGATGGCGCCGGAAGAGCTTCGCAACCTCATGCGCAAGCTTGGCTACAAGACACAGGCGGATCTTGCCGCCGCCATTGGGGTCAGCCGGTCGGCGGTCAGCCTTTGGCTTGAGGGCAAGGTCGGCGTGCCGCGCCCGGTCGCGATGCTGCTGCGGATGCTGGTGGGCGCCCAGCGCCGTCCCTATTGACGCTTAAACCGCCCTATTTCCTCGACCCCGCAACGCGGGAGCGCCTCATGGCGCTCGCTGACCTTGTCGAGGCACGGCTCGGTCTCACGAACATCTCCATGGCGATCGTCATCCATCGCGCGGCCGAGGTTGCCGAGGGCCGCCGTTACTGGCTGTCCCTCGCCGTCGACCGCCACCCCGCTATGGTTCGGGCGCTTCGGCGATGTTTTCCGCGCCGCCGAACCGGCGAATTTCAGGCGAGGATGGGCTCGCTCGGAGATCTTGAACTGGCGGGCGTCGATCGTGTTGAGATCGACCGGGCGATCGCTAGGTTCCGAACGCTCGATCCGGCCTCCTTTTGACGGTTGGAATCTCTTTGCGACGCACTTAGGATTGCGTAACGTTGCACACGCCTGTTGCTGTGAGCGGTGAACACAGGGGATTATAATGGCCAGGAATATTGGACCTGAAGATCGTGTCGTTCGCGTCGTCGCCGGTCTCGGCCTCGCATTGCTCATCTATCTGAAGATCATCGAAAGCCAGGCGGCCAACATCGTCACGGGCGTGATCGCCGCCTACCTAATCATCAGCGGGCTGCTCGCCCGGTGCATCTTCTACAAGATGGTCGACGTCGACACGTCGGTTCAGGAGCAATCCTACTCCACGACGGACGATCGCTCCGGCCTCTGATCCCACTCGCCGAACCAGCTCGCCGTTGGCGAGTTGAACGGCGGTGAGGATCGCGACTTACAACGTCAACGGCATCAACGGCCGGCTGCCGGTGCTTCTCCGCTGGCTGGCCGAAGCCGCGCCCGACGTCGTCGGCCTCCAGGAACTCAAGACCAGCGACGACCGCTTCCCGGCACTGGAGCTCGAAAAGGCCGGATATCGGGCGATCTGGCATGGCCAGAAGAGCTTGAATGGGGTTGCCATCCTGGCGCGCGGGCTCGACATCGTCGAAACACGTCGCGGGCTCCCCGGTGATCCGGATAACAGCCAGTCGCGGTACATCGAGGCGGCGATCGGCGGAATGCTGATCGGCAACATGTACCTGCCCAACGGCAATCCGAAGCCCGGCTCCAAATTCGACTACAAGCTGGCCTGGACCGACCGCTTGGCGGCGCATGCCGCGACGCTGTTCGCGGTGAAGGCGCCGGTCGTGCTGATGGGCGACTACAACATCATCCCGACCCCGTCGGACGTCTACAAGCCCGAACGCTGGATCGACGATGCCCTGTTCGCGCCGGAAGCGCGCGCTCAATTTGCCGCGCTGCTCGAGGCCGGATGGGTCGACGCGCTGGCCAAGAAACATCCCGAGAAGCCGCCCTACACGTTCTGGAAATACTGGCGGAACAGCTTCGAACGCGATGCCGGGATGCGAATCGATCATGTCCTGCTCAACCGGCCCGCGGCGCGCAAGTTGAAGGCGGCCGGCGTCGATCGGACGCCGCGCGGCTGGGACAAGACCAGCGACCACGCCCCGGTGTGGGTCAAGCTAGGCTGAACAGCGTCAAATATTCACCCTGCCCGTGACTCGCGGCGTCCGCGCTGGGAAAGGCGAGCCATGCCGCGGCCGGGGGGCCGTGGATGATTCTTGCACCGCATCTCAAGGGAGCCGACCATGGCCAGCGCCGCGTCGAAAATACTCAAGCTGATCGAAGATAGTGAGATCGAATATGTCGACCTCCGCTTCACCGATCCGAAGGGCAAGTGGCAGCACCTCACCATGGTCGCGTCGGTCATCGACGAAGACATGCTGACCGACGGGTTCATGTTCGACGGAAG
Source organism: Sphingomonas rhizophila (assembly GCF_014396585.1). GTDB lineage: Bacteria > Pseudomonadota > Alphaproteobacteria > Sphingomonadales > Sphingomonadaceae > Sphingomicrobium > Sphingomicrobium rhizophilum. Next base: position 660,033 of record NZ_CP060717.1, on the reverse strand, counting down.
CTCGATCGCCGGCTGGAAGGCAATCAACGAGAGCGACATGATCCTCATGCCGGACCTCGACGCGACCTATGTCGATCCCTTCTCGGCGACGCCGATGCTGATCCTGGTCTGCAACATCGTCGAGCCTTCGACCGGCGAGCTATACGCCCGCGACCCCCGCTCGACCGCGACCCGCGCCGAAGCCTATCTGAAGCAGACCGGCATCGGCGACACCGTGTTCGTGGGTCCCGAGGCCGAGTTCTTCATGTTCGACGATGTCCGTTTCGAAGACAGCTATTCGACCAGCTACTTCAAGCTCGACGACATCGAACTGCCGGGCAACACCGGCCGCGAATATGAAGGCGGCAACCTCGCCCACCGTCCGCGCGCCAAGGGCGGCTATTTCCCGGTCGCGCCGGTCGACAGCGCCGTCGACATTCGCGGCGAGATGGTCTCGACCATGCTGGAAATGGGCTTGCCTTGCGATAAGCACCACCACGAGGTGGCGGCCGCGCAGCACGAACTCGGCCTGACCTACGGCAAGCTCGTCGAAACAGCCGACCGCATGCAGGTTTACAAATATGTCGTGCACATGGTCGCCCAGGCCTATGGCAAGACGGCAACCTTCATGCCCAAGCCGATCGCTCAGGATAACGGCAGCGGCATGCACACCCACATGTCGATCTGGAAGGGCGGAAAGCCGCTGTTCGCCGGCAATGGCTATGCGGGGCTCAGCGAGACCGCGCTCTACTTCATCGGCGGCGTCATCAAGCACGCCCGCGCGCTCAACGCGTTCACCAATCCGACGACCAACAGCTACAAGCGGCTGGTACCGGGCTTCGAGGCGCCCGTGCTGCTAGCCTATTCGTCGCGGAATCGTTCGGCCTCGTGCCGTATCCCGTACGGCGCGGGCGAAAAGGCCAAGCGCGTCGAATTCCGCTTCCCGGATGCGATGGCCAACCCGTACCTCGCCTATGCGGCGCTGCTGATGGCCGGTCTCGACGGCATCCAGAACCGGATCCACCCGGGTGAGGCGATGGACAAGAACCTTTACGACCTTCCGCCGGCCGAGCTGGTGCAGGTCCCGACGGTGTGCGGATCGCTGCGCGAAGCGCTCGGTGCGCTGGCCGACGACAAGGAATTCCTGCTGAAGGGCGATGTATTCAGCGCCGACCAGATCGACGCCTACATCGAACTGAAGTGGGAAGAAGTGTTGCGCTGGGAAACCACCCCCAGCCCGGTCGAATTCGACATGTACTATTCGTCGTAAGACAGGTCCAAGGCGCGGGACCCGGCGGTCCCGCGCCAATTTTATAACGCTGGTTACCCTATCGTAACCTTCACTGGCGCATCATTGGCCTCGACATGTCATGTGAGGTCAAATCGATGAACAAGTTCCGGTCGTCACTGATCCCCGGTCGCGAGCAAGCGGCGTCGGCGAATCCGCTGATCAGGGGCAAGAGCACCCGTGGCGTCGAAAGCGACAACCTCACCTCAATTCCCATCGACCGCGCGGAGGCACGAACCGCCGACCATCGTGAGGGCGATCGCCATCGTTTGAGCGAGGAACTGGTCAAGGTCGATCACAACGGCCGGTCGAGCGACGCGGAACTGATCAACCTGTCCGGCGGCGGCGCCATGGTTCGCGTGACCTTCATGCCGCGCCTGTGGGATCGGGTTGATCTCCACCTTGGCAACGGCAGCCCGATCGAGTGCGCCGTCCGCTGGGTTCGTGGCGACCGCGTGGGCCTTGAATTCGCGCACGAAACCAAGATCGAGGGTGACGCCGCCAAGCGCGACGCCGTCCTGCTCGATGTCATCCAGCGCACCTTCGCGTCGGTCGAAGCGATTCCCGCTCCGCCTGCGCCGGAACGGGCGAGCCATGAAACGGCCGAGTCCGACGAGGAATCGCGTCGCGGTGACCGTCGTCATCCACTGATCTGGACCGGCCAGCTGTTGTACAACCACGACATGCACCCTGTCCGCCTTCGCAACATCAGCTCGTCGGGCGCGCTCGTCGAATGCGCTCACAGCTTCCCCGAAGGCGTCGAGATCATGCTCGACCTCGGCGCCGGCGTGCAACTTTTCGCGACGGTCAGTTGGTGCCGGGGCGACCAGAGCGGCCTGGCGTTCACCGAGGCATTCGACCTGTCGCGCCTGGCCGAAGCCCGGGCGCCGGAAGTCACCCCGCAGCGCTGGGTCCGCCCGGCTTCCTCGACAACACCGCCAACAATGGCTCGCCGTGGGACAGTCAGTGGAATCGCGCGTCGATCGCGGAGCTCCGCGAGGACCTCGAAGGCTTCATGAAGCGCTAGCTTCGACGGCGGCCGTCAGCCTTCAATCAGGCTGGTCGCCTTGGTCTCGCGCATCGTGGCGTAGGTGATGAGGCTGAGGCCGATCATTCCCGCGACGTACCAGTAGAACGCGGATTCGTAGCCACTGTCCTTGAGCCATAGGGCGACGCTTTCCGCCGTCCCGCCGAACAGCGTATTGGCGATCGCATAGGGCAAGGCCACGCCCAGCGCGCGGATGTGACCGGGAAACAGCTCCGCCTTCACCACGGCGTTGATCGAGGTGTAGCCGGTGACGATCACCAGGGCCGCCAGCACCAGCAGGAAGGCGGTCAGGGGATCCCGGACCTGTTCGAGCGCGGTGAACATCGGGACGGTCAGCACCATGCCTGCCAGTCCGAACGCGATCATCAGGGGCTTTCGTCCAATGCGATCGCTGAGCAGGCCGGCCAGCGGCTGCAAGGCGATGAATACCGCCAGCGCCGCGGTCATGATCCACGACGCGGTGACCTTGTCGAATCCGACGGTGTTGGCGAGGTATTTCTGCATGTAGGTCGTGTAGGCGTAGAAGGCGAGCGTCCCGCCCGCGGTCAGCGCAATGACCAACAAGGCCTCGCGCGGATGGTCGCGGAACAGGTTGAGGCCGCTCGACGCCTTCCGCGCCTCCCCTGCGCGGCGACCATCTCGAAACTCGGGGTTTCCGTCAGCCGGCGGCGAAGGAAGAAGACCACCACGGCGAGGACGGCCCGGTCAGGAAGGCGATCCGCCAACCCCAGGCGGTTAACGCCGCTTCGCCCAGCATCGCCTGCAGCGCCAGCAACAGGAACAGGGCCAGCAGCTGGCCGGAAATAAGGGTCACGTACTGGAAGCTCGACCAGAAGCCGCGGCGCTTTTCGCCCGCCATTTCGGACAGGTAGACCGCGCTCGATCCATATTCCCCGCCCAGGCTCAGGCCCTGCAGCAACCGTGCGGCGACAAGGATCGCCGGCGAGACAATCCCGGCCTGGGCATAGGTCGGCGCCGCGGCGATCATCAGCGATCCGGCGCACATCATCCCGACCGACAGCGTCAGCCCCGCCTTGCGGCCGTGTTGATCGGCATAGATGCCCATCACCCACGCCCCCACCGGCCGCATGACGAACCCGACCGCGAACACCACCGCGGTGGACAGCAGTTGCGCGGTCGGCGAAGCCTCGGGAAAGAAGCTCTGCGCGAAGTAGAGCGAGAAGGCGGCGTAGATGTACCAGTCGAACCATTCGACAAGGTTGCCTGCCGATCCGCCGACGATGTTGAGCAGCCGCCGCCGCTGATCGGGCTCTGCCGCCATCAATAATCCTTTGAAATACGGACGTTGGCGCTCGTCCGTCCAATCGTCGAAACCGATGACAGCAGCGAGAGCCAGCGCGTGACCTGATATTCGACCCGCGTGGCTGAATAGCCCTGGCCGTCGGTAATCACCTCCACGAACAGCTTGCGGCCGATATATTTGCCGGCGGAGATGGCTGTCTTCTGCCCGGTCGCGATGTCCGCCGGCAGGATGCGCAGCCGGTCCAGCCCGACCGCGCGCCGTACGGCGTTGATCGGGTCCAGGCTGCCGGTACCGCTATTGAGGGCGGCCACGGCACTCGCAAGCTGCAGCGCTTCGGGTGCCGACAGGTTGGTGATCGATGTCCCGAACAACAGGCGCGACAACAACTCGTCCTGCGGCAGCGCCGGGACCGAAGCGAAGCTGATTTCCGGCTTGAGGCCCGTCCCGCGAACCAGCACCGATGCGTCAACGCCCTGGACTTGCGCCTCGGCCCGAATGTCGAGCAGCGGATCGGGTGGGCTTTCACCGCGGAAGCGGATGACGCCGCGATCGAGCCGGAAGACCCGGCCTGCGAATTCGTAATTTCCGCGCACCAGGTTCGCCGTGCCGGTCGCGGCGGGCGAGGCAACGTTGCCGCCGATCTGCAGATTGGTCCGCCAGCGGCTGTCGATGCCGAGCCCGCGAACGTTGAGTTCACCGGCGACCTTCACGTCGAGCCGCCACGGCGACAATTGGCGGACCTCGATCACCTCGGCCGGATCGAGGTTGATCTCGCGAACCTTCAATTGCGGCACCTTGGCCGCGGCGCTGGCCTGGCCCAGCGTGAAGCGTCCGGACACGAGCCGCAGGTCGCCGGAAATGACCCCGCCGTTCCCGTCGGATTTGATGCGGAGCGGCCCGGTGACGTTGGCGGCCAGATCGTCACGGTCGAGAACCCGCGCATTCTGCGTCTGGAAGGCGAGATCGAACGCCGCCATGCCGCCCGAGAAGTCCACCGAGCCGCGGCCGGCCAGCGATCCTCCGCCCGGCGTGGCCCCGCTGATCTGGTCGAGCGTCAGCCGCGGTCCGGCGAAGCGACCGCGAGCGGTAAGACCTGTGATGACCGTGCCGGTCACGGCGCTCTCGATCCGGGCGCCCTGTGCGCGAAGCGACCCGCGGATCTGCGGATCGATCATCCGTCCACCGATATCCGCGCCGATCGCGATGGGCCCGGACAGGTCGAACACTTCGACCCCCGACAGGCGCCACAGCGTATCGGCCGGCCCGGCGTAGCGCACCTGCATCAGCATCGGCGCGTTGAGCAGCGCCGCGACGGTCGGCCCCGCACCCAGCGGCGCGAACCGCCCCTGCGCCCGGCCGATGGTCTTGCCGCCGGATACCGCGACCGCGCGGAAGCCGGCCTTGCCGCCGTCGAGTACCCCGGCGAAGCCAAGGTCGATCGGTTGCGATGTCAGCACCAGGCCGGCGCGGCTCAGCCCCCGAACCTTGAGGTCGGCGCGGCCGCTCGGGCGGTTGCCGTCAAACCGGTAATCGACCGTGCCGCTGGCGACCCCGGCAAGCCCGAGCTTGGGCCAGAAGATATCCAGCAGCTGCAGCGGCATCGACGAAATGTCGGCGCGAAGCGCAGGCTGCGCTCCGGTCCGTCCCGATAGCGTCCCGACCCCGCCACCGAAACGCACTCGCGTGGGCGCGACCACCCAGGCATCCCCGTCGCGGCGAACGTTCATCGTCCCGTCGATCATGAGAGGCCGCCGGTCGATCGTCCCGCGCCCGGTCAGCCCTATGCTGTCGGGCGTAATCCGCGCCAACGTGACGAACTCGAAGGCGTTGCCCCTTCGTCCCGCCAGCGCGGCGCGGACCTCGCCCGATCCGTTGACCAGCTTGGCGTTGGCGGTCAGCCGCGCCAGGCTGACGGTGCCGTACTTCAGGCCGCGGGCCGTCAACGTTCCGTCGATGGCCGTCTGCCCTTCGGCAAGCAGGACATGCCCGTCGATCCGCCCCGCACCGATCGTGATCGGCGTCGGACCCGGCAGGCTGGCGTTGGCCAGCGCCAAATGCGCTTCGATCCGCTGGTCCCCCTGCTGCGGCGCAAACAGCAGCCGCCCGTCGATCCCGCCGCCGGCCAGCGTCAACTGGCCGTTGAAGCCGCCGGGATCGCTGCGCAACCGCCCCGTTGCGGTCGTTCCGGCTACGCGGAGCGCGGCAACATCGATGACCGCCGGCGATCCCTTGGGCAGCTGGATTTGCCCGTCCGACGTGAACGGGCCCAGCCGCGACTGGCCGGATGCCGTGTAGTCGAAGCCCGCCGCCGTCGGCTTGAGCAGCAGCCGCATGGCGCGAATGCCCATCGCGTCGTTGGGCCGGTCGAGCAGAAGGTTAACCGCCGGCCGCTCGATTGGTCCATCGAGCACCATCCGCACCGGCCCGTACTGCGACTGCCGTCCGCTCGCCTCGATGTGGAAGGTGCCATCGCGGCGGCGATAGCCTTGGCCGGACAGCCTCAACGTCGGAGAGTAGAGCTGCAGATTGCGGAGGCGCAGAATGCCGTCGGCACCCCGCTCCAGGTCGGTCGTCAGGCGGGGCAGTCCGCCCATCAGCCCGGCGGAGAAGCTATTGTCGAGCCGCCGGACCCACGCCTGCGCCTTGCCCACCACACGCGCCTTGCCGTTGGGTCCGGGCACCACGCGAAGGTCGGTCAGCACATCGACCAGGCCGATGCCTGGGATGAGGTAGCGCTTCAGACCGCCCGACAAGGTGACGTCGAACCGGCCGGTGCGCAGGTCGACGAGCAGCGCCATCTTGCCCGCGACCTTGTCGCTCTTCAGCGCCAGATTATCACCGCGCACTAGCTGGGGCGTCACCGCGAGCATGCCCTCGACCGACAAGTTGCGAAGGATCCCGCCGGCCACGTCGCCGATCCCGGTGATCGCCCGCGCCTGCAGGCGAAGTGGCACCCGCATCGGCCACGGCGCCATTCTTCCCCGTCCCTCGGCGCGCACATCGACAAAGCCGGTATTGTCGAACGCGACCTGCGGACTGGTCAGGCGATAGGAATAGTTGGCCGTCGCGAACGGTCCGTCGAGCGTCATCAGCAGGCGCACATTCCGCCCGCTCATGTTCGGGAACAGCGCGCGCGGCTGGATCAGGTCAGCGCCGACGCTGGCGCCGCGAAAGGCGTTTGCAGCAAGGTCGAGCGTTCCCGCCGCCACCGCGCGCATCGCCGGCGAGGCCAGGGTCAGCTGCCCCTTGAGTTGGCGATCCTTGAGCTGGGCATTGCCGGTTACCCGAACCGTTGGCGCGGTCAGTCGCCGCACCTTCCCACCGGCGAAAGGCGCTGGACGAAGCAGTCCGGACAGGCGGTATCTGCCCGATTCCGTGACGAGCTCCAGCCCGGCCGCTTCGATCCCCGACAGACGCAATTGCGCCCTTCCGCGCCAGCGGGTCCAGCCGCCATTGCCGGTGATCACCGCCTCGACCGGCCGCTTCGATCCGGCCAGCGCCGGCAGGAAGCCGTTGGCTGGAGCGCTTGCCCGAAGCTCTAGGTCGAACCGGTCGCGGTCGGGGTCCGCGTCAAGCAGGATGGCGAGCCGGTCACCCCCGCTCATCGCTCCCTGCAGATTGATCATCGCCCGGCCCGCGCGAATGTCGGCACTGCCCAGTACGCGCCCCAACTGCGGTCGTCCGCTGACCGCGGCGCCGACCTCCAGCCGCCGGATATCGAGCTTGCCGATGTGAATGTCGAAGCCCGGAAGCAGCGGTCCCTTCTTCGTGCTCGGCCGCAGCTTGGGCAGGCGATCGAGCCGAACCCGGTCGGCTTCGATGCGGTCGATGTGAAGGCTGTTGTAGAGCCAGGAGAGCGGTGCCCATTCGAGCTCGATCTCCGGGCTCGACAGGAAGACGCCTTGCGGATCCGATACCTGCACGTTTCTGAGGCGGGACGTGCCGAACAACGACCCGTCGATCCGGCCAATCCGGATCTTGAGCCCGGTCGCCGTCTCCATACCCGCGATGCGGTCGACCAGGAAGCGATGACCCGGCGCCGTGTCGAGCGCGACGAGGCCAACCATCGCCAGAATGGCCAGCGACACGATCAGTGCAATCAACTCGCCGAGCAGGCGGCGGGGCCACGACGGGCGGCGGATCGCTGCGACTGGTTCGTCCCCCTCCGTCATCCCTAGAACGCCTGCCCCAGGCTGACCGTCACCGCGATCCGGCTGTCACCCGGCTGGCGGTTAAATGGCGTCCCGACATCGATGCGGATGGGGCCGAAGCTCGAATAATAGCGCGCACCCACGCCGGCGCCGAACTGCCAGCCCTTGAAGTCGGGCTTCGCCTTGGACGACAGGGTGCCGCCATCGAAGAACGGAACGATGCCGAAATTGCCGAGACGGAATCGCCCTTCGACCGCGAACTCGGCGAGGCTCTTGCCGCCGATCGGGTTGTTGTCCGCATCGCGGGGTCCGAGCGCCTGATAGCCATAGCCGCGCACGGAACCGCCGCCCCCTGCGTAGAAACGCCGCGACGGCGCAATATCGTCGCGGCCCGCGCCGAGGATTTGTCCGACCCGCACCCGCCCGGCGATGACCAAGCGGTCCGAAACCGGCTGGTACGCGCTGGCATCGACTTGCGCCTTGGCATAGCCCGACGCCCCTCCCTGCAACGAGAGTTCCGGGCTCAATCGCCCGCCCAGCCGGAAGCCACGCGTGGGGTCCAGGAGATTGTCGCTGCCGTCGTAGGTCAGGCTTGCCGGTAACGCGCCGATGAAGAAGGTGCGTCGCCGTTCCTCGGCGGTGGCGACGATCGTGTCGCGCTCGTCCGACGCCACCAATTCGGCGCCGATGCTCCAGGTCCAGCGCTTCTGGAAGATGAAATTGCTCTGCCGCTCGAGGCCGGCGGCAAGCGACAGGGTCTTGGCCTCATAAGCATCGCGGTCGATGTGACTGGCCGACGCGACGGCGTAGATCGCCCGGTCGCGCCGGCCGAAATTGTTTCGACGGACCGTCGCCGAAGCGAGCTGTTCCTGGGTTCCCGCAACCGCGCGGAGCGTCAGCGCGCCTTCGGGATTGAAAAAGTTGCGATGCTGCCAGCTGGCCTCCGCGCGGATGCCCTCACCGGTGCCGTAGCCAAGCTCTCCCGCGATCGTCCGCATCGGTGCCGGTTCGAGCTTGACCGCCAGGTCGATCGTCCGCCCTGCATCGATTGGCACCTGGCGAACCTCGACGCTCGACACCAGCCCGGTCGCAACCAGCGCCCGGCGAAGGTCGTCGACATCGGCCTGGTCAAAACGGTCGCCCCGCTTGAACCGGGCGATGTTGCCGACGTGACGAGCACTGAACGGGGGCCTGCCGCTGACGCTGATGGATCCGAACTTCGCCACCGGACCGGGAGTCACCGGAAGCACCAGCCGCGCCTCGCGCGCTTCGTGGTCGATGACGATGTCCTGTTCGCCGATGTTGGCGGTGGCGAACCCGCGCTGGCCGAGTTCGACCTGGAGCGCGATGCCCGCGGCAATGACCTTTTCGGCCACCACCGGGTCGCCGGCCTTGACCGCGAAGGCGGCGCGAAGATCGTCGCGGTCGCTCGCCGCGCCGTCGAGACCGGGAAGCTCGACCCCGGCGAAGCGGTATCGCTCGCCGGGCGTCGCCGCCAAGGTCACCGCGACCGAACCGCCGGCCGTGTCGATCTGCGGCTCGACCTCGGCGTCGTAATAGCCGTCCGCGCGAAGCAATTCCGCCAGCAGCTCCGAGTCCGCCCGGGCCCGACGATCGATTTGTGCGGCGTTGACCGGCTTGCCCTCTCCCTCGACCAATGCCGACTGCTCGTCGAACTTGTCGCGCAGCGCATTGGCCTCCTCGACACTGTCCATCCCCGACAGCGCGACGGAGTAACGGCGCAGGGTGGCGAGATCGTCGGTGGCGCCCGCCGTCACCGGACGCGCTGCGGGATCGGTCGGGTCAGCGACCGCGTCCGGCGCGTTCATGTCCGGCCAGGCGACACCGATGTCGGTCATCGGGTCAAGCGGCGCGGAAGGATCGAGTCCGCCGGGGTCGGTAGCGGGCGGCACCGTGGGCGCGACCTGCGCCCGCGCGAGGGCAGGCGTCAGGTTCGACGCCGCCCCAGCCGCCAGCAGGATGAACGCGGCTCCCCGGCCCGAACCAACCACCATGGCGGCAGACCTAGCACGGGCATCGCGGCGCGCCACCCCCGCCACTGAGGGCAGGCGGCAAAATTAATGAATGCTGCCGTGCACTTCGTCGCTGGCGAGCGTGGCGATTACCCGTTCGATCTGGCGCCAGTGGCAGAAACGGACGACGTTGCCGTCGCTGCGGCTCTGCTCGGCCAGGATCGCGGCCTCGAACCCGGCGTCGTCGCCATAGGTGTCGATCAGCCGGTGGGCGTCATCCAGTGCACCCCGGCCGTTGATGAACATCGCTTGCATGGCGACGCTGTTAGGCGCGTCCGCGTTACGACCACGCGCACGAAGGCGGTGAACGGCTCGCTAACCATAGCTGGCTGGAGCGCGTGGCCGGATCGTGCCATGAGCGCGGCCATGACCAAGCGCCCCTCCGCCGCCGGCGGCTTCTTTCTGATCGTCGCGATCATCGCCGGTTTCGTCTGGGGCGTGCTGCGCGGTGACCCACTTGGCGGCGCACTGATCGGCACGCTCATCGGGACGGTGCTCGCCATCATCGTCTGGCTTCTCGACCGGCGGTCCTAACCAACCCGTCCACCGGCCCAGATCACCCGGCCGATGATGTCGAATTCGTCGAGGTTACGGTTGGGCCAGTCGGGATAGGCCGGATTGTCCGACTGTACCGTCACCTGCTTGGCGAAGGGGTGAAGGGCGAGCCGCTTGACCAGCAGCATCTCGTCCACGCGAAGGACGTAAATGCCGTCGCGCAGCCGGTCGCCGGTGTCGTCAAGGTCGACCAGGATGTCGTCGCCGGCATCCAGGGTCGGCGCCATCGAATCGCCTTCGACGCGAATGACCGACAATCGGCTGGCCGACGAGTTGGTCATCGCGCGAAGCCAGCGCTGGTCGAACGCGAAATAGGGCCTGGCGGCCTCGTCATGGCCAAGCGCGCCCGGACCCGCCGAGGCACGCGCCGCAACACGCGCTACCGGCACCAAAGCTCCCGTGTCCAGCTCCGGATCCGCTTCGGGCGCACCGAGCATCGATTCGGGGATGCTGAAGTAACGGGCAAGTACGCGCCGCTCCCGTTCCGGCAGGCGGCGGGGCGTCCCCTTCCTCAGAAACTGTTGAATATAGGCGTCATTTCGCCCCAGCAGACGGGACAGGCCGGCAAGGCTTTCCCCCCGCTCCGCACATAGTTTCTCCAGGATGGCACGAGAATCATCAGACATGGCAAATTGACCTTAATCATAGGAAAGTGCCTAGACAAGTAGGAAACGCATTGGAATTCAGCGACAGGCCGAGTCGTGATCGAATCAGTTAGGAAGCACCGTGCATCTTCTCCGGGAACTCGAAAAATTCCTCCAAAACAGTAACATGCCCCCTGCCCGTTTTGGCCGTGAGGTCATGGGCGACCCCCGCTTCATCTTTGATCTTCGCAACGGACGGGAGCCGCGCCCGCGCACCGTCCGACGGGTTCGTGCGTATCTGGAGTCGGTCCAATGATGCGTCCGCCCCTGTCCTCCGCCGCTGCCGGCCTGCTGCGCGGTATCCTCGCCAGGGCTGCGGTCGGCCGCGAAAGGGTTTTGCTTATCGATTTCCGCTCGGTCGATTGGCAATCACTTACTTTCGTCGGCGAACGCCATGAAATGCGCCTCAAGATCCTTGGGCCGGACGCACGGGTCGTTGCCGATCGCCTGCTGCAAAACCTGGCCGAGGCCGAATGGACGGTCCCCGGCCAGATCGTCGCCGACATGGCGAGCGGTGCCCCGCCCGTCGAAGGAGACGACGGCTCGATCACGATTGCCCTTGAAGCGCTGACGATCGTCGAATGACGATGAGGTGCGGCGCTTAGCGCAACGAGCGGCGAATATCGTCGAGCGCCGCGTGAAGCGCCGCACTGGCCACGCTCGACCGTGGCCCATGGCCCGATGCGGCGACTGGCACTTCGGTTCGGACGCGGTTGCGCGCCCCGTCGAGCCACTGATCGATCCGCTCCGCCAGTTCGCCGGGCGCGGCAATCGTCTCCGGCGCGAACAGCCTGACCACCCGCGAATCCTCGGCGATCGGCGCGATCGGATCGTCGAGCAGAAGCGCGTCATCGCCCGCGCTCGCAACGACGTCGAGCAGCAGGACGTCATCGGGGAAGTCGACCAGTTCGAAGCCGGCCTGAGCGATCAGTTCGCCCTTCACCTGTCGCATCGCGGCAAGCCCGACCAGCGTCATCGCCAGCGCCGCGGCGATCCCGCTCGCGACCGGCGCCAGCGGAAACACATTCGCCGGGGCCAGGGCGAATCCAGCGAACCCGCTCGCAAGCCCTAGCGATGACGCCGCGGTCCAATCCGCAATGCGGTCACCGATTTTCTGTTGGTCCCACCCGTCCATGCCGCCGCTTATGGCGGCCAAAGGTCACTAGGCCCTTAATCGCGCGCCTCGATCGCCGCGATCAGCGCCTCCGTGAAGGCCGGCACGTCGTCGGGATTGCGGCTCGTGACCAGGTGACCGTCGGTCACCGCCGCCTTGTCGATCACCTCGCCGCCGGCATTGCGGAGATCGGTTCGGATCGACGGCCAGCTCGTCACCGTCTTCCCGCGCACGATATCGGCTTCGACGAGCAGCCAAGGACCGTGGCAGATCGCCGCCACCGGCTTTCGCGCGGCGTCGAACGCCCGGATGAGGTCGATGGCCTTGGCCTCCGTCCGCAAGCGGTCCGGATTGCCCACCCCGCCGGGCAGCAAGAGCGCGTCATAGTCGCCCTCATCCGCCTCGGCGATCGTCAGGTCGGGCGCGATCGTCCTGCCCGGTTCGTCGTGCACCGTCGCCTGGATCTCGTCACGGTCGATCGAGGCCAGCGTCACCTTCGCACCCCGTTCCAACAGGATGTCGCGCGGGCCGAACAGCTCGCTCTCCTCGAACCGGTTGGTGGCCATGATCAGGACGTGGGCATCGGAAACCTTGGGCATCTATCTCTTCCTTTGGAACATCGGCGGCGGCTGTCCGCTTCACGCAGTCAAACGTTAGAAAGTCGATCAATGTTGCGCCATTCGTCCGACACGGAGGCCGGCTACACCCGCAAGAAGCAGGGCCGCTACTTCCAGTACTTCGACGAGCAGGGAAAGCGGATCACCGATCGCGACGAAATCGACCGATTAAATTCGATCGCCCTGCCCCGGCCTACACCGACGCCTGGTTCTGCAAGGACGCCAATGGTCACATCCAGGCGACTGGCAAGGATGCGCGGGGACGCAAGCAGTACCGCTATCACGCCGACTACCGATCGAAGCGGGATGCATCGAAATACGACAATTGCCGGGAATTCGGCGAAGCGCTGCCCAGGTTGCGCAAGACGGTCGAACGGGACCTGCGAAAGCGGAAGCTGGAACGTGACACGGTGCTTGCCGCCGTTATCCGCCTGCTCGACAAGGAACATATCCGCGTCGGCAACGAGCAATATGCGCGAAGCAACAAGAGCTTCGGCGCGACCACGCTGCGCAGCCGCCACCTCAAGAAGGTCGGCGGCAAGCTCAAGATGCGATTCACCGGCAAGCACGGCATCGTCCACGAGGTCACCGTCACCGACGCCAACCTGAAGCGCATCGTCCGCAAGTGCGAGGACCTGCCCGGCCAGAACCTGTTCCAATATCTGAACGGCGACGGCGAACCGAAGGCGATCACCTCGTCCGACGTCAACGACTATATCCGCGAGGCCACCGGCAGCGATTTCACCGCCAAGCATTTCCGAACCTGGGGCGCCAGTGTCATCTTTTTCGAACAACTGCTGGAAAAGGCCGAGAGCAAGCGCATCAGCCTGAAGACCGTGCTCGAACCGGTCGCCGAGGCGCTGGGCAACACCGTTGCCATGAGCCGCAAGAGCTATGTCCACCCCTGCCTGATCGAGGCACTGCAGGAAGACCCTGAGGATCCTCTGAACGGCATGAAACGGCCGCGCGCCCGGCGGCGGTTGACTAGCGCCGAGACCGGTTTCCTCAAATTCCTGAAGAAAAAGCCGCGCCGCTCACGTCGTCGTGCGAGGAAAGCTGCCTGACCCGGCTGTCTTGACCCGCCGCGCACCCTTCCGCCAAAGCCGCCCTCGATGATCAGCAGCAATCCCGTCAACGACGTCGCCGAGCGCGGCGAGCGCATCGTCCGGCCGGTCGGATCCCTGTTCGAATGGGCGATCGACAACTTCAACGGCCTTCTTGTCGGCGGCCTTGTCGCCGCCGGCATCGTCGGCCTGATGTTGATCGTCCGCTGGTTCGGGCGCCGCCTGATCGAGAAACATCCGGACCCGAACAGCTGGAAATCGGTCATCGGCCATGTGCTCGCGCGCACGACCGTCCTGTTCATGGTGGCGGCGGCCATCGACATCGTCACCAACTTCGCGCCGGTGCCGGCCCGGCTGCAGCGGCTGACCGACATCCTCTTCATCATCGCCGCCTCGTTCCAGGCCGCGATCTGGGCGCGCGAGATCATTCTTGGCGCGGTACGCAGCCGGGTCGGCGAAAACCCGGGCGAGTCCACCCTCGGCAATGCCATGGCGATCATCCGCGTGCTAGTTAGCGTCGCGGTGTTCGCGCTGGCCCTGATCGTCATCCTCGACAATCTGGGCGTCAACGTCACCACGCTGGTCGCGGGCCTTGGCATTGGCGGCATCGCCATCGGCCTTGCCGCGCAGGGCATCTTCGCCGACCTGTTCGCGGCGCTGTCGATCGTCTTCGACCGCCCCTTCCGCCGAGGCGACACGGTCCGCTTCGGCACCACCGTCGGCACCGTCGAGCGCATCGGCCTCAAGACCACCCGCGTCCGCGCCGTCAGTGGGGAGCAGGTGATCATCTCCAATACCAAGCTGCTCGAACAGGAAGTGACCAATGTCGCCGACGCGAAGGTGCGCCGCGTCGTCATCCTGTTCGGCCTTGTCTACAAAACGGCGCCGGAGGTGCTGGAAGACCTGCCGCGCCTCGCCGACACGATCGTCAAACCGCAGAAGAACTGCCGTCTGGTCCGCGCGCTGGTGACCAATTTCGGCGCCAGCTCGATCGATTGCGAAGTGGTCTATGACCAGCGCACCAACGATCCTGATGTCATTGCCCGGACCCGGTCGGAAATCCTGATCGGCCTTGCCAAGCTTTTCCGTACCGAGCGGATCGACTTTGCCTACCCGACGCAGACCACCTACACCGCCGCCCCCGACGGAACGCTGGTCATGCCGTGGGCACCGCCGGCGAAAACGACGGAAGCCTAACGCGCGATCAGCACGTCGCCGCTGTCGACGAAGCCGTTGGCCGGCGGCGTCCCGGTTGGCCGCAAGACGCCGGTGAAGCGGGTCGGGACACCCTCGCTGCGGTCGTTGGGACCGTCCATCCGCTGCACATGAAGGTGTGGGAATAGCGCCGATCCCGACGCGCCGATCTGCCCGATCGCCTGCCGCGCCGCGACGCGGTCGCCGACCTTCACCATGGCGCTGCCCTGCTTCAGGTGGCCGTACATCGAATAGCTGCCATCCGCATGGCGGATGATGACGTAATTGCCATACATGGCGTTGGGCATCTTGACCGTTGCCACGTCGAAATTGCGGTCGTCGGCCTGGTCGTTGCGAACCGCGCTCACCGTTCCCGCCGCCATCGCCCGCACCGGCGCCCCGAACGACATCCAGCTCTCGTTCTTATTCTCGTCGCCAGTTGACCGCCTCCCCTCGGCGTCGATCAGGATCAGGTCCATGCTGTAGCGCGCGGCCGTGGTCGCGAAACCCGCGCCGCTCAGGATCGGGTGCGTCGTATCCCACCGCCGGTGATGCGAGGCGAAGTCGTGCCCGTCCCACACCAGCGCCCGGCCTTGCAACGGGAAGGCGAATAGCCGCTGCGGCTCGTGCCGCGGCGTGACCCTGGTGCGCGCCTCGATCCGCTCGTCGACGCCCTTGCGCGACAGGACGACGGCATAATCGAGGCGGCCGATCGGAACATCGGCCGCGAAGTGCGCGAAGGGGTTGAACAGCATCACCCGGCTCTTGGCCGGGACGCTGGTGGTATTCAGCATCCGGATGCTTGGCGCGATACCATTTGAATTCCATTCCTTGCGCTGGACCAGCCGGCCTTGCGGGTCGCGAACCTCGACGCTGATCTCGTCGATGCCGAATTCGCTGTCGCCAGTGTTGCTGACAATGAAATCGCCATCGATGTCGATGCCCGACCCGGTGATCTCCGCGAAGGGACGCGCCGGACGCGCCTCGATCCGCACCGGGCCTACGGCCGCCGCCCCTGCGAGCATCATCAGAATCATCGGCTGCTCCCCACTGTATTGCTGATATAATACACGCTGTCGGGGCCGTCGCAAGCCTGTGCCGTAGCGTCACGTGCGCGGGGCTTGTCAGGCGCTTCGCGGCGTGCCTAGACCCGGGCATGCCCATCGCGACCCTCGACGATATTCGCGCCCGCATCGGCCAGTCGATCGGCGCCAGCGACTGGATCGAGGTGACGCAGGATCGCATCACCGCCTTCGCGGACGCGACCGAAGATCACCAGTTCATCCACGTCGATCCGGCCGCCGCCGCGCAGACGCCCTTCGGCGGGACCATCGCGCATGGCTTCCTCTCGCTTTCGCTTCTCTCGCGCATGGCGGCAGACGTGATGCAGGTTCCCGATACGACGAAGATGGCCGTCAACTACGGCCTCGACCGGGTCCGGTTCATCGCGCCGGTCCGCGCCGGCAAGCGGGTCCGCGGCCATTTCACGCTGGACAGCGTCGACGACAAGGCGCCCGGCCAGATCCTCTTGCGTCACACCGTCACCGTCGAAATCGAGGGCGAACCCAAGCCCGCCCTGACCGCCGAATGGCTCGGCCTCATTTTCACCTAGGAGAACACCCCATGTCCGCTCGCGACGCCGTCATCGTCTCCACCGCCCGCACGCCGATCGGCCGCGCCTACAAGGGCGCGTTTAACATGACGCCGGGTGCCACGCTCGGCGCCTTGAGCCTCAAGCCGGCGATCGAGCGCGCCGGGATCGACGCCGGCGAGGTTGACGATGTCGTGTGGGGCTGCGTGCTCACCCAGGGCACCCAGGCCGGCAACATCGGCCGCCAGGTCGCGCTTCGCGCCGGGTGCCCGGTCACCAGCTCGGCGATGACAATCGACCGGCAGTGCGCGTCGGGCCTGATGGCTATCGCGACGGCGGCCAAGCAGGTCATCGTCGACCGCATGGATATCGTCGCTGCGGGCGGCCAGGACTCGATCAGCATGGTCCAGACGCCGGAGATGCGGATCGGCGGCGATCCGTCGCTCGTCGCGATGCACAAGGATGTCTACATGCCGATGCTCGGCACCGCCGAGACCGTTGCCCAGCGCTATGGCATCAGCCGTGAAGCGCAGGACGAGTATGCTCTCCAGTCGCAGCAGCGCACCGCCGCCGCGCAGGCGGAGGGTCGCCTGTCCGCCGAAATCGTGCCGGTGACGGTGACGATGGGCGTCAAGGACAAGGAAACCGGCGAGACATCGAAGCGCGAAGTCACACTCGACAAGGATGAGGGCAACCGTCCCGACACTGCCATCGAAGGCCTCGCGGCGCTGCAGCCGGTGTTGGGTCCGGGCACGTCGATCACCGCCGGCAATGCCAGCCAGCTGAGCGACGGTTCGTCGGCCTGCATCCTGATGGACGCCGCGGTTGCCGAGAAGCGCGGTATCGAACCGCTTGGCCGCTACATCGGCATGGCGGTCGCGGGTACCGAACCCGACGAGATGGGCATCGGCCCGGTGTTCGCGGTGCCCAAGCTGCTCGACCGGTTCGGCCTCAAGATCGACGACATCGGGCTGTGGGAATTGAACGAGGCGTTCGCGGTGCAGGTGCTCTACTGCCGCGACAAGCTTGGCATTCCCAACGACCTGCTCAACGTCGACGGCGGCGCCATTTCGATCGGCCACCCTTATGGTATGAGCGGCGCGCGCCTCACCGGTCACGCCCTCATCGAAGGCAAGCGCCGCGGCGCCCGCTACGTCGTCACCACTATGTGCATCGGTGGCGGCATGGGCGCGGCTGGATTGTTCGAAGTCCTTTAGTCTCGAGAGTCTATCCCGATGAAACGGATGATTTGCCTGCTGCTGGCTGGCGCCCTCACCGCTTGCGCCCGACCGTCCCCGATTCCAGCCGTCCCGGCGGTGCCGGTCACGCAGGGACTGCCGCTTGTCGACCTGACCGACGACTTCGCCCGTTTCCAGGCGGCCAGTGTAGGCATCGACAAGGCGGAGCGGGTGACGGCGTTCAAGCGGCATTTCGAACCGCTGATCCCGGGGTTCTACGACCGGACCACGGTCGGTCCGTTCGATTATGGCGACCTCATCCTCAAAGCGCTCGACGCCTACCCGAGCAGCGCGCGGGATTGAACAGGTCAGCCGGACCTTCCAGTCGATGGCGGTCCCGGCGCGATCCCGGTTCGAGGCACTATTCGGCCCGATGGGCTCCCTGCCGCCAATCATCCTTCTCCACAGCCTTGGCGAAATGGATGGCGGGGTCCGAACCCTGCCCGGCACCGGCCGCACCCTGGTGTTCGGGGCGGATGTCATCGCCAGGCTTCATCTCGCGCACGGGGCCGAGCCGTTCGTGCACCACGAACTGTTCCACGTTTTCCACGGCAACCGGTTCACGGCGTGCGATGCGGTATGGTGCGACCTCTGGTCGGAAGGCCTCGCGGTCTACGCCAGCGAGTTGCTTAATCCGGGCGCGTCCGACGCGCAGCTGTTGCTGACCGAACCAACCCCGCTTCGTGCTGCGGTGGAGCGCAACCGCAAGGCGGCTTTCGCCGAGCTGCTGCCACTGCTGGAGTCGACGAGCCGTGAGGACAGCGGCGCACTGTTCAGCAATGGCAAGGGCGACGGCGCCCTCCCGCCGCGT
This sequence comes from Sphingomonas rhizophila, assembly GCF_014396585.1. GTDB lineage: Bacteria > Pseudomonadota > Alphaproteobacteria > Sphingomonadales > Sphingomonadaceae > Sphingomicrobium > Sphingomicrobium rhizophilum. The sequence continues at coordinate 641,442 of NZ_CP060717.1, read as the reverse complement.
GTAGGCTATTATCTTGGCTACCTTGTGGCGCGCGAAGCAGGGAAAACGCGCACGCCGCAACAGTTGGCAGCGATGGGACAGGACGAAGTTCGACCGATGGTGCGCGAGATCGTCAAGCGCCTGGCCGCCGAAGGTCGCTGAATTACTTGGGTGGGTCGCGCCGGTCCGCGTGAAACGCCTTGTTGGCGATCCTCCAGCCGCCATCGACCTTCAGCAGCGTCATATAATCGGTGAAACGGACCGTCGGGTAATCGAGAACGATCTTGGCGACGGCGGCACTGCCCGCGACATCGACCCATTCGATCCACCGCTTGCGCTTCGCCTCGTCGTCGGCCGGCTTGCCCGGCGCACGCGCGACGTAGTCCTTGCTTTCGATCGTCGAGAATTTGCCGTCGCGAACGAACAGCAGCCGCGATTCCGGATAGAACGCCTTGTCGAAGTCCGCCGACCGGCCGGTGGCATGCCCGTCGAGGTAGTGCTGCAGCGCCGCCCTGACCGCCTGCTCGTCCGCGCTCACCGGCGCTTGTCCGGCCACCGGCGCCGCAGCCAGCGCCAACGCCGTCATCATCGACACGATCATCGTTGTTCCCTTTCCCCAATGGCATCACTGACTTTCGACGTCGGGTTCGTCACGGCAAGCGCTTATCGACGAAAGGTCAGGCGGCGATCCTCGCCCTCGATCTCTGCAAAAGCAGGCATCCCGTACCATGTGCATGGCGCCGCGTTGACTTCGTCCGCCCGAACCGTAGCGTCGGCGCAGTGAACGAAACGAGGTCCACGCGGGGGTGATTGTTTCAGGTCTACGGAGCGCGTACTCGTTGCCCGCCGCGACCATGACGGCACCGCAACGGCCGTTGCGCGTTCAGCCGTCATGACCCCCGTCGAACTCGTCGCGCTCGCCGCCTCGACCAGCCTGCTTGCGGGTTGGCGGCTTTACCTGGTGACGCTGGTCACCGGCCTCGCCATGAAGTTCGGCTGGGTCGCTCTGCCCGACCAGCTACGGGCGCTCGACGTCCTCGCCAGCAACTGGGTGCTTGCCGCTGCGGCGGTCGGCACCTTTGCGGAGTTCTTCGCGGACAAGGTGGCGTGGGTCGACAGCGCCTGGGACGCGATTCACAGCTTCATCCGCCCGCTGGGCGGCGCGCTGCTGTCGCTGGCAATCATCGATAGCGGCGACACCGGCTGGCAGGTGGCAAGCTTCCTTCTCGGCGGCGGCGCGGCGTTCGTCGCCCATGCCGGCAAGGCGGGTGCACGAACCATCGTCAACGCCTCGCCGGAGCCATTCTCCAACGTCATCGTCTCCACCGCCGAGGACGTCGCCACTGGCGGCCTGCTCGCACTGGCCATCGCCAACCCGGTTGCGGCCGCCCTGATCGCGGTGATCCTCGTCATTCTTTCGATCTGGCTGGTCATCGCGGCCCGGCGCGTGTTCCGGCAGGTCATCGACCGGCTCAACCCGCCGCCGCGGCCGGTGCCGCCGGCTTGAGGCCGACCAGCACTACCCACGCCCCAATATGGACGCTGCTGATGTCGATCGCGGCGTCCAGCCTGTCGTTTATCGACGGTTCGGTGCTGAACGTCGCCCTGCCTGCGATCCGCGACGCGACGCAGGCATCGGCGGCGGAGGTCGGGTGGGTCGTCAATGCCTACAACCTGCCGCTCGCCGCACTGATCCTGCTCGGCGGGGCGCTCGGCGACCATTACGGCCGCCGGCTGTGGCTGGTGATCGGTACCAGCCTGTTCGGCGCCGCATCCTTGCTGTGCGCGCTAACCAGCGACCCTACCGCTCTGCTGGCGGGGCGAGCGCTCCAGGGGATAGGCGCGGCGCTGCTGTTGCCCAACAGCCTTGCCCTTCTCAACGGTGCTTATTCGGGCGAGGCGCGTGGACGGGCGGTGGGCATCTGGGCTGCTGCAGGTGCGATCGCCGCGGCCATCGCCCCGCTGATCGGTGGTTGGCTGGTCGATCATGCCGGCTGGCCCTCGATATTCTACATCAACGTGCCGATCGTCGCCCTCGCGGTCATGGTCGCCCTCACCCGCGTCGCGGAATCGTCGGAACGCAGCAAGGCGCGGCTCGACTTCTCCGGCGCGGCGCTGGCTACCCTCGGCCTCGGCGCGGCTACCTATGGCCTCACGCTATGGTCGTCCGATCGCGCCTTCTCCGTCACGGCCGGGGTTGCGCTCGCCATCGGGGCCGCACTGATGGTCGCCTTTGTCCTGGTCGAAAAGCGGCTGGGCGACCGGGCGATGATTCCCCTCGACCTGTTCGCCAACCGCTGTTTCTCCTCGCTCAATCTTACGACCTTTCTGCTCTATGGCGCGTTCGGCGGCGTGATGCTGCTGGTGCCTTACGTGCTGATCGAAGGCGGGGGCTATTCGCCGATCCAGGGAGGCCTCGCGCTGCTGCCGCTGTCGATCCTGATCGGCCTCGGTTCGCCCATCATGGGCAAGCTCGCCGAGCGGATCGGCCCGCGCCTGCCGCTCACCATCGGCCCGGGAATCGTTGCCGCGGGCATGATCCTCGCCATCCGCATCGGCCAGGACCAGTCTTTCTGGAGCCATGTCTTCCCCGCCGTCACGCTGATGGCGCTGGGCATGGCGATCCTGGTCGCTCCGCTAACCGCCTCTGTCCTGGGCTCGGTGGAAGAACAGCAGACCGGCATGGCATCAGGCTTCAACAGCGCCCTGTCGCGAACCGGCGGACTGATCGCGGTCGCGCTGCTCGGAGCGGTGCTGGCGGACAGCGGGCAGGCGATCTTCGGTCCGTTCCGGGTCGCGCTGATCGTCATGGCCGTGGTCGCGGCGCTGGGCGGCATTGCAGCGTGGATTGGCCTCGCCGCCCAGAAACCAAAGAAGACCTAGGCCTGGATGTAGCGGTCGATGACCGCTTCCAGCAGGGTCATTGGCACCCCGCCGCCCTTGACTACCGCGTCGTCGAAGGTCCGCAGGTCATACTTCGCGCCCATCGCCGCCTTAGCCTTCTCGCGCAGCCGCAGGATCTCCAGCCGCCCGATCATGTAGCCGCACGCCTGCCCCGGCATCGCGCAATAACGGTCGACCTCGCTCGCGATCGATCCCGGATCATCGCCGTTGGTCTTCACGAACCAGTCGATCGCCTGCGCCCGCGTCCACTTCAGCGCGTGCAGCCCCGTGTCGACCACAAGGCGGCAGGCGCGAAAGGATTGCGATTGCAGGTAACCCAACTGTCCCAGCGGATCGCCATCGTAAACGCCAAGCTCATCGGCCAGTTGCTCCGCATAAAGCGCCCACCCCTCGCTATAGGCATTGAACGCCAGCATCGACCGGATCAGCGGCAGCCGATTGGCATAGTCCCCCTGCCAGATGTGGCCCGGAATACCCTCGTGATAGCAGAGCGTCGGCAGGCTGAATTTGGGCCACTCGTCGGTGCTCTTGAGGTTGATGTAATATTGACCCGGCACCTTGCCGTCGATCGAACCGGCGGCGGCGTAGCCGCCCGGCGCTCCGTCCTGGATCGCCACGGGTACGCGCTTGATGACCAGCTTGCCCGGCACCATCGTCGCGAAGGCACGCGGCAGGCGCGTGCGGATGTCGTCGATCCGGCCATTGAGATACTGCAGCAGTTCGGCCCGTCCGGCGTCGGTGTTGGGGAACAGCTGGTCAGGCCGCTTGCCCAGCGCCGCCATACGGTCGCCGACCGTCCCGCCGCTCATCCCGTTCTTGACCAGGATCTGGTCCATGCGCGACTGGATTGCCCTGACCTGCGCCAGTCCGAGCTCGTGGATTTCCTTTGGAGTCCTGTTGGTAGTCGTCCCGGCCTTCAGCGCCCAGGCGTAGTAGGCATCCCCATCCTTGAAGTGCCACGTGCCGGCATCGCTGGTCGCGACGGCACGATGCTGCTTTAATTCCTCCAGCTGTCGCTGCAGCGCGGGGATGACTTTTTCGCCCATCGCCCGCTTGACGCGCTCGGTCAGGGCGGCGTCACTGAGCTTCGCCTCGCCCATCTTCTTTTCGAATGTTTTGACCACCCCCGAGCCCTCGGGCGTCTCGCCGGCGCCGGTCGCAATCATGGCGATGGCCTTGTCCAGCACGAAGTCTGGCGCGACCACGCCGATCCCGCGATCATGGCGCAGCCGCTCGGTCTCGCCATCGATATTGCGCGCGTAGGCGTCGACCCGGTCGGCAAAGGCGGCGGCGCCGTCCGCATTTTCCACCACATGTCGGCTGTCGAGGAAGTCCGGCAGGTCGATGAAGCTCGATCCGAGTTGGTTCACGACATAGGGCGTATTCCGATAACCGTTGTTGGGATCGAGCACCAACGGATCGCCGAAGGGAAATGCATAGCCCGCCGCAGCCAGTTCGTGCGCCTGCAATGCCACCGCGCCATTCAGCTTGTCGAGGTTGCCGAGGTCGGTGAGATCGAGACCCTGCAACGTCTTCAGCCGCTCGCCGATTGCGCTCTTGCGTGCGGCGACCCCGGCCGGGGTCTGGTCCTGCCATTGATGCGCCAGCGGTGCCCGCGCCCCCGTGGCGATGCCGAGGATCGTCGCGTTCTGCGGATATTCGGCCAGCATCTGGTCGGCGAGCCCGTCCAGCGTCTTCGCGAGGTCCCCGCTCGCGGCGGTCGCCGCGTTGCCGCCCGTCTCGCTGACCCGGCACCCGGCAAGCAGGCCTGCCATCGCCACGCCGCCCAGAAATTCGCGCCGGCCAAGTTCGAAACCCATGAGGTCCTCCGCTGCTGCTGCCTTCACATGACCGCTACAGCGGCGGCGGCAGCGCGGCAAACGGTCTAGCGATGGGCGGCGATGAACTTTTCGACGACCGGCGCAATCCGCTCGCGCCACTTGCGGCCGTTGAAAATGCCGTAGTGACCGACATCTTTAGCCATCAGATATTGCTTCATAGACCCCGGCAGCCTGGTGGCCAGGTCAAGCGCCGCCTTCGTCTGGCCAAGGCCGGAAATGTCGTCGCGCTCGCCCTCGATCGCCAGCAGCGCGGTGTCCTTGATCGCGGACACGTCGACGCGGTGGGCGCGGTGCATCATCTCGCCCTTGGGCAGCAGGTGGTTCTGGAACACCACGTCGATCGTCTGCAGGTAGAATTCCGCCGTCATGTCGGCGACCGAGCGATATTCGTCGTAGAAGTCGCGGGTCGCATCGGCGCTTTCCTCGTCACCTTCGACCAGATGCTTGAACATCTCCCAATGGCTGACGAGGTGGCTGCCAAGGTTCATCGTCATGAAGCCGGCGAGTTGCAGGAAGCCCGGATAGACCCGCCGTCCGCCGCCCGGATAGCCAAAGGGCACGGTCGCAATTGCGTTCTGCTGGAACCACGCCATCGGCCGCTCGGTCGCCAGCGTGTTCACCGCGGTCGGCGCCTGGCGCGTGTCGACCGGGCCACCCATCATCGTCAGGGTCGCGGGCCGCGCCGGGTTCTTCATTTCGGCCATGATCGCGGTCGCGGCCAGCGCCGGCACCGACGGCTGGCACACCGCCAGCATGTGCGGGCGGCGTTTGTCGTCGCCCTTCACCGCCTCAAGGAATTCAATCAGGTAATCGATGTAATCGTCGAGGTCGAAGCTGCCCTCGTCCAGCGGGACGTTCTTCGCGTCGCGCCAGTCGGTGATGAAGACGTCATGCCCGGGCAGCATCCGCTCGACCGTGCCGCGCAGCAGGGTCGCGAAGTGTCCGCTCATCGGCGCGACGATCAGCAGCTTGTCCTGCCCGGTGACGCCTGCCTTCTTGAAATGCTTGAGCTGTCCGAACGGGTGACGGACGATGATTTCCTCGGTGACCGCAACCGGCTTTCCGTCGACGACGATCTCGCCGATCCCGAACTCGGGCTTGCCGCGGGGCGCCGATGCGTGGGCGAACACTTCCAGGCCTGCGGCGACCAGCGGACTTGCGGCGCCATAGCTGAACGGATTGGCCGGATTGTTCAGCCACCCCGCGCCCATTCCGGCCAGCCTGCTCGCCCCTGCCAGCAGCGAGCGTTGAACCTCATAGGCGTCGTAAAGCATTCATTCTCCGGGGATTGTTCGGCGGGTTCGCCTGTCTGGAACCGTTCGCTCGCAGGTGCAACAGATTTGCTCGCCCCTGTCCCGCGGCGAAGCGCGATTGAGGCGCCCGCGCCACACTGCTAGGGCGCAGCCATGGCCACCACCCCGGGCGACAAGCCGAGCCGCAATTTTTCGAGCCTGAGGATGGTGTGGCGCTTCGCCGCCCAATATCCCGGCCATATCCTCGGCGCGCTGCTCGCCCTTCTGGTCGCCGCCGCCGCCACCTCGGGAATGCCGATGGCGTTCAAGCTGATCATCGACCATGGCTTTGCCGGCGGGGATATCGACCGATGGTTCGAATATCTGCTGATGCTGGTCGCGGTGATGGCCATCGCCACAGCCACCCGCTTCTACTTCGTCAGCTGGATTGGCGAGCGGGTCGTCGCCGACATCCGTCTCGCCGTGCACCGCAACCTGCTGCGCCTTGCCCCCGGCTTCTTCGAGGAAAACCGGCCGGCGGAAATCACTAGCCGCATCACCGTCGACACGACGATCATCGAGCAGGTCGTCGGCACGACCCTGTCAGTGGCGCTGCGCAACATCGTCATGGGCGTGCTGTGCACCGCGCTGCTCTTCTACCTCGCGCCTAAGCTGGCGGCGATGCTGCTGCTCGGGATCCCGCTGGTCCTTGGCCCGGTCCTGCTACTCGGTCGGCGGGTTCGCGCCGTCTCGGTCAAGAGCCAGGACCGGATCGCGGACGTCGGCACCGTCACTAGCGAGGTGCTCGGCGCGATGAAGGTCGTCCAGGCGTTCAACCAGCAGGGCCGCGAGGCCAAGCGCTTCGCCGACGCCACCGAAACTGTCTTCTCGACCGCCAAGAAACGCATCATCCTCCGGGCGCTGATGACGCTCGCCTTCATCCTCGTCATCTTCGGGTCGATCACTCTGATTATCTGGCAAGGCGCGATCGACGTCGCCGCCGGCCGGATGAGCGGCGGAACGATCGCCGCGTTCGTCTTGTCGGGCGGGCTGGTGGCGGGCGCATTCGGCGCCTTGAGCGAAGTCTATGGCGACCTCCTTCGCGCCGCCGGGGCCTCCGACCGTCTCAACGAATTGCTTGAAGCCGAGCCGACCATCGCGCCGCCCGCCAGCCCGGTGGCCTTGCCGACCCCTGCGCGCGGCGAGCTGGTTTTCGACAATGTCGAGTTCCGCTACCCGACCCGGCCTGATGCGCCCGCGCTCCACGGCCTCAGCCTGTCGGTCAAGCCCAACGAGAAGCTCGCCATCGTTGGCCCGTCCGGTGCCGGCAAGTCGACCCTGTTCCAGCTCGCGCAGCGCTTCTACGACCCGCAAGGCGGGCGCGTCCTCCTCGACGGCGTGGACCTGACCACCGCCGACCCTGCCGACATCCGTCAGCGGATCGCCATGGTGCCGCAGGAGACCGTGCTGTTCGCCGCGTCGGCGCGCGACAATCTGCGTTACGGGAATTGGGACGCGACCGAGGACGAAATTTGGGCCGCCGCGCGCGATGCCAATGCCGAGAATTTCCTCCGCGCGCTGCCCGATGGCCTAGACACCTTCATGGGCGAAGGCGGCGCGCGCCTGTCCGGCGGCCAGCGCCAACGCATCTCGATCGCCCGCGCCCTGCTGCGCCGCGACGCGCCGCTGCTTCTGCTCGACGAGGCGACGTCGGCGCTGGACGCCGAAAGTGAAAAGGCGGTGCAAGACGCGCTCGAACGGCTGATGGACACGCGCACCACGATGGTCATCGCCCACCGTCTGGCCACCGTCCGCGCCGCCAGCCGAATCGTCGTCATGGACGACGGCCGGATCGTCGAGGAAGGCACCCACGCCTCGCTCATCGACCGCGGCGGCCTCTACGCGCGCCTCGCACGCTTGCAGTTCGACGGAATGGCCGCGTAACGATCGCGCATCCATCCCGCCGCGTCCCGCGTATAATGGGCAACCGCTCCAGATGGATCTCCCATGATCAGTTTCGACCGCCGCGCCCTGCTCGGGGCTGGCTTTGCCGGAATCGCGATGGCGGCGCTCGCCATCTCCCGCTCCCCCGCCGATGCCGGAACCGGCAGCTACAAGCTGACGCCCGCGCAATGGCGCCGCAAGCTCGGAGACCAGCGATTTCGCATCCTTCGCGAACAGGGCACCGAACGCGCCTGGACCTCCCCGCTGCTCAAGGAAAAGCGCAAGGGCGTGTTCGCTTGCGCGGGCTGCGGCCTTCCATTGTTCTCGTCGGCCGCGAAATATGACAGCGGCACCGGCTGGCCCAGCTTCTGGCAGGCACTTCCGAACGCCATCGGAACGCGCCGAGACACCAGCCTGTTCATGGATCGCGTCGAAGAACATTGCAGGCGCTGCGGCGGGCACCTTGGCCACATTTTCGACGACGGTCCGCGCCCGACCGGCAAGCGCCACTGCATCAACGGCTTGTCACTGATCTTCCGGCCGGCCTGATGCTGCTTTTCCTGCTCGCCTATCTCGGCGGTGTCCTGACCATCGTCAGCCCGTGTATCCTGCCGGTGCTCCCGTTCGTCTTCGCCCGCGCCGACCGTCCGTTCCTGACCAACGGCCTGCCGTTGCTGGTCGGCATGGCGCTGACCTTCGCGCTGGTCGCGACCCTGGCCGCGGTCGGCGGTGAAGCGGCGCTGGCGGCCAACCAGTGGGGCCGATGGATCGCGCTCGCGCTGCTGTCGGTCTTCGCGCTGCTGCTCATCTTCCCCAGCCTCGCCGACCGCGCGATGCGTCCGCTGGTCGGCCTTGGCGACCGCCTGACGACCAGATCGAACAGCGGCGGCGTCGGCTCATCCCTGGTGCTTGGCCTTGCCACCGGACTTCTCTGGGCGCCATGCGCGGGACCGATCCTTGGCCTGATCCTCACCGGCGCGGCGATCAGTGGCGCCTCGGCGACGACGGCTTTTCTTCTGCTCGCCTATGCCCTCGGCGCCGCGACCAGCCTTGCGCTCGCCCTTGTCGTCGGCGGCCGGGCGTTCGCGGCGATGAAGCGGTCGATCGGTGCCGGCGACCGGATCCGCCGTGTGCTCGGCGTGCTCATCCTGGTCGGCGTCGCCGCGATCGCGCTTGGCCTCGACATCCGCGTGCTGTCCCGACTGTCGAGCGCCCAAACCTTCAGCCTCGAACAGGGCCTCGCCGCCAAGCTGGGCGTGGGCGACGACATGCCTCGAACCAGCGCGGAAGGCCTTGCCGACGAAGGCGCCCTGCCCCCGCTCGACGGTGCGGTCGAATGGGTCAACTCTCCGCCGCTGACCCGCGAGCAGCTCAAGGGCAAGGTCGTGCTGGTCGATTTCTGGACGTACAGCTGCATCAACTGCATCCGCGCCGTCCCGCACGTGAACTCGCTCTACCAACGCTATGCCCGGCACGGCCTCGTCGTGATCGGCGTTCACGCGCCCGAATTCGCGTTCGAGCGCGACCTTGCCAACGTCCGCCAGGCGACCCGCGACTTCGCCATCCGCTACCCGGTCGCGATCGACAACAAGCTCATCATCTGGCGCGCGTTCAACAACCGCTACTGGCCCGCCCAATACCTCGCCGACGCCAAGGGCCGGGTCCGCTACCACCACTTCGGTGAGGGCGGTGAGGATCGGACCGAGGCTGCGATCCGCAGGCTGCTGACCGAAAACGGCGCGCGGCTCGGCGCGATGGCCGGCCCGGCCGACCAGCGCGGCGCGCGGGCCGCCGCGGACTGGGCCTCGGTCAAGAGCCCGGAGACCTACCTCGGCACCGCGCGGATGAAGAATTTCGTCTCGCCCGGGGTGCGCGCCGCGCAGAGTCGGAATATCGCGTCCCCGACGCGCTCTCGCTCAACCAGTGGGGCCTCACCGGCCGCTGGACGATCGACAAGCAGTCGTCGCGCCTCGTTGCCCCGAACGGGACGATCCGCTTCCGCTTCGCCGCGCGCGATGTGCACCTGGTGCTTGGCAGCCCGGACGGCCGTCCGATCCGCTATGTCGTGACCCTGGACGGAAAACCGCTCGGCGACGACCATGGCGTCGACACCGACGCCGCCGGGCGCGGCACGGTCACCGGCCACCGCCTCTACCAGCTGGTTCGGCAGCGCGATCCGAAGGGGGAACACGTCTTCGAGATCCGCTTCCTCGACCCGGGCGTAGAGGCCTACGCCTTCACCTTTGGCTAGGCGGCAAGCACGACCGTGTCGTCGGCGGCCAGGTCGCACGCCTCGGCCCGTGCACGGCGGCGCTTGTCGGCCAGGTCCCGCTGCAAGCGGTAATAATGCTGGCCCGGGTTGCCTGCGAAGGCGCGCGGCAAGGCGTCGTCGGTGAACAGCTTGCGTTCGAAGACCGTGAAGCCGCGCCGTTCGACGGCCGAAAACATGGCGACCCCGGGCCGCAACGCCGCGATCGCCCGCTCGACGGCGCCCTTGCGCAGCGGCCACTCGAGCCGGTGGATCGCAGCCTCGAGCGCCAGCCCCCAGCGGTTCTCCACCCATTGCTGGTGGGCCAGGAACAGCGCCCGCCGATCGTCGCTAGCGAAGGCCTGCCGCAACTCCTCCGGAAGCTGGTCCTCGGCCAATGTCGACAGCCCGTGCGTGTGCGCCAGCCGGTAGGCGAGTTGCATCGCCTCGCACCGATCGCGATCGATGGTGCGAAGCGCCGCGGCGAAGTCGCGTGCGCGTTCAGCCAGGGCGGCCGCGCGCGCCCGACCGATCCGCCACCATGACCGCTCGGCCGCGGCCTCGACGTTCGCCAAGGCATCCTCCAGCCGGAGGGCTGCCTGCGCGGCGATCAGCGCGTAGGCGTGCCGGTCCCCGCTGTGCTGGTACAGGTGGTGATAGACGATCGCCCGCTGCACATGGTCGCACTCTCGACCGGCGAGCCCCCGCGCCTCCTCGGCCAACTGCTCGATTCTACCGTGCTGGTAAGACGCGATGATATCCATGGCGCCGGTGCTAGCGCGCCAATCCTCACCAGCAGGTTTACCGTGGCGCCTGCAACACCAGTCGCACGACGTCCGTTTGTCGCTGCACTCCCATTTTCGCCAGCACATGCTTGATCTGCGACCGGACAGTCGCGATCGACGATTGGCGCTGGTCGCTGATCGACCGGGGCGAACCGCCGTCCGCCAGGCGAATCGCGATATCCGCTTCCGCCGCCGACAGCCCGTATCGTTCCTGCAACTGCTGCCTGGCCAGGTCGCCTGGCAACGGCGGCGGCGGCGATTGCAGGCTCAGCAGTACTGCCGCCGACGAATGGACCGCGGTTCCGATCGGCATGGCTGTCGCCACAATGGCGCGGTCCATCCGGTCGTGGAGCACGACTGTGGAGGCTGCGGAACTAGACGGGCTTGCGGCGGCCGCGACCGCGCGCTGCAACGCGGCGTCATCGTCGCCCCGCGCCGCCTTCACCATGCCACGCGAAAGCCGGAGCAGGCTGCCGTCCGTCAGGATTGTCTCGCCCGGGCGGCTGGCCAATACGACCCGTCCGTGGCGATCCAGGACGAACGCCGCCTGTCCGTTACAGGCCAGCATCGAGTCCAGCAGGCGATTGCGTTCGCCAAGGCCAGCAACACGCGCCCTGATCTCGAACATGCGGCGCAGGTGGCCGACATAGCCATTGAGCTTGCCCAGCGTTTCCCTTGAAAAATCGTCCTGGCCGCGGCCGCGGTGCAGCCCGACGATGCCATCGCCATGACGCGTTCGCATGACCGAACCGCTGCAATAATAGGTGTCGTCACCCATTGCGCGGATCCACTCGTTGAAGAAGACGCTGCGCTCGAAATCGTCAGTCGCGACCAGGTCGGTGACCCGCCACGCCTGGTTGATGAATCCTTGCCGCATGCCCGCTTCGGTCCACAGGTCATGGGCCACGAAATTGGCGGCGTAATCGGCCATATGGTCATCGCTGAAATAGCCGGAGTGGGCGAAAACCTCGGCGCTTCCCTGCTGGTCGCGCCAGTGCAGGACACAGCTTCGCGAACCCGTCGCTTCGGCCAGTATATTCGGTAACCGCGCGAACAACTCGTCATCAAGCGCCGCGTCGTAAATCAGGTTGGAATCAAGCTTCACTCGCCGGCCCCCGCGACCGCCCGTCGATCGTGCAACACAACGGGCGGCACCATCCTAGGTGAAAAATCGCGCATACCTCAAGTGGGGTATGACAAGTTCCGTCCCACGCCCGAAACCGGCACCGCGGGAGCGAGGGCTTTCCGCGAATGAAAGCGTAATCGGGGTATTTCATGAAACTATTCGCGACGGCCTTGGTCGTGCTCGGTCTCGCCGCGCCGGCGGCGGCCCAGGAAAGTAGCGGTGGCTTTTCCGCCGGGGTGACGGGCGGAACGCTCGGGATCGGTCCGGAGGTCGGCTATCGCATGTCCGACAATTTCGGCGTGCGCGGCAATGTCACTTTCCTCGGCATCAGCCGCAACGTCGATTCTGATGACATCAGCTATGACGGGGACCTGAAGCTCAAGTCGGGCGGCGTCATGGTCGACGTCCACCCGTTCGGCGGAGGCTTCCGCCTCTCGGCTGGCGCACGCGTCAACCGCAACCGCGTCAAGCTGGTCGCCAAGCCGACTGACGACGTCGAGGTCGGCGACGAAACCTACACGCCGGAGGAAGTCGGCACCCTCAGCGGGACGGTCAAGGCCAACAAGCTGGCGCCGACCCTAACCCTGGGTTGGGGCGGTGGCCTGAGCCGCGGCCTCAAGGTCGGCATCGAAGCCGGCGGGATGTTCCAGGGTTCTCCGACGGTCAAGGACCTGCGCGCCACCGGCTTGCTGGCATCGGATCCCGATTTCCAGGCCAGTCTCCGGCGGGAAGAAGAGGAAGTCGAGGACGATATCGATAAGTTCAAGATTTATCCCATCGTCCAGCTGTCAATCGGCTACCGCTTCTAACCAAGTCGTGGGTGCGTAGCGGGGCGTCGGCGAAAGCTGGCGCCCCCTTGTTCGTCCGGCGTCGCCGCAACCGGCATCCGCCGCGAGAAGCCGGTTCGCGGAGTGTCAAAACTCGCCGTTAACTCCGCTTGTGGCAAGGAAGACTGCGAACAGCCGTCTTTCCAGCGCAGGCCAAACCATGGATTTCCCGCCGACCCTCGACAGCGCGCTCAATGATCGGTTCCGCGGTCACGTCGACCGGGACTGGACGGAATGGCGTGACCATTTCCACGAGAGCGCGACGGACGTGCCGTCGGATGCGCCCAACGCCTGGGTCATTCGCAAGAAGTTCAACTACCGCGGCATCGGCGGCCGCCAAGCGCTCCGCCACCTCATCGCGGGCAACGTCGACCAACCATTCTTGGAGGAAATCGCCCATCTCGTCGGGCTCCGGCGGCTGGAGCTAGAGTCGCCTGTCGTGGCAAAGGACCTGGCGCCGCTGACTGGCCTTCGCAACCTGACCTTCCTCAGCATCGATAGCCCGCGCACCATCGACGACTTCGCGCCGATTCTGCAGATCCCGACGCTTCGCACCCTGCTGATCACCAATGCGAAGAAGATGAGCAGTCTGGACTGGCTCCGCGATGCACATCATCTCGAGGTGATCGGCATCGAAGGCGGGATGTACTCGACCTATACCATCCCAAGCATTGCACCGCTCGCTGGCCTACGATCGTTGCGCGCATTCCTCGCCGTCTCGACGCTACTGGCCGACAAGGATCTTGCGCCGCTCGCCCAGTGTCCGCGCCTCGAATACCTCCGCACCGCCAGGTTCGCACCGCGGCAGGAATTCGAAGCGCTCGGAGCATCTCGTCCCGACCTCGTTTGTCATTGGCTGCGGCCCGGGATGTGGCGTTAGAGCCGGCACGGCAAACTTGCTGGACGCTCAGAAGGGATGCGATTCGTTACCGACGAATCCGATTGCCTCCAGTTCCGCCTGATTGACGAGAGACGCGTCGGCAGAGCGATTGGTGGCAGGCGCCGCGTGCGATCCATCGCCGTGCCCATCGCCATGACGCCAACGAAAAAGGGCGGCCCCGAAGGACCGCCCTTGTTTCGTTCCGTCCGAACGGCGGAAACACGAGCTAGAAGGCCTTGATGTAGTTCTCGTTGCCGACGAAGCCCATCTTGCTGACCTTGGCTTCCTTCGTCACCGCCAGCACCTCGTCGACCAGCTCATAGCGGGCTTCCGCTTCCGGCTGCAGGTGAAGTTCGGGAACCGGGTTCATCTGCTGGGTGACGTCCAAGAATTGGCGCAGCTGGCCCTGGTCGACGGCGCTGCCGTTCCACAGAATCTGGCCCGACGCCGTGACGATGACCTTGTTCTTGACCGGGTCGATCGGCGGCGGCGTGTTGCTTGGGTCGTTCTGCGGAAGGTCCAGCTTCACCGCATGAGTCTGCGGCGGGATGGTGATGATCAGCATGATGAGGAGAACGAGCATGACGTCGATGAGCGGCGTCGTGTTGATGTCCATCATCGGCTCGCCTTCGGTGTTCGAGCCAGTGGTTTGCATTGCCATGCGAAATATTCCTTCGCTTACTGCGCCGCGACCAGGTCAGGCTGCGAAATGAAGCCGACCCGGGCGAAGCCCGCGCGTTGCATCGTGATGACCGCGCCGCCGATGCACTTGTACGGCGTATCTACGTCGCCGCGGATGTGCGCTTCCGGCATGTTTTCCTCGGTGATGTTCTCGACACCACCAACCGCCGCGATCTGGTCTTCCAGCTTTTTCACCGCCCGTTCGAGCAGTTCCTCATTCGTCACCCGCGTCAGGTTCCAGTAAACCTCGCAGGTGCCGCCCGGGCCACCGCGGACCGACAGGGAGACGTTCTCCGGCTTGGTCTGGGTGACCTCGTAACGAACGCTCGGCAGCTTCACCGGAACGGTCTGGATGACCACGGGAACGGTGATGAGGAAGATGATCAGCAGCACCAGCATGACGTCCACGAGTGGCGTCGTGTTGATGTCGGACATCGGGACGTCTTCGTCGCCGTTGTCGGAGCCTACGCTCATTCCCATTTCACGGTGTCCTTATCTAACAAACTCTCGGGCCACGGTCCGGCGGCACGGACCCCGCGCCGCCGGATCGGTTCTCGAACCGCTTAGCGGGTCGGGTCGGCCTGCGCGCCGGTCGGGGTCAGGCCCGGACGAACCGGTTCCGAACCACGCTGCGTCGGCGCTGCCGCGGTCTTGGTCTGCGCCGTCGTCTTGACCGGGCCGTCCAGGGTCGGGACGACCGCGCCGTTCGAGGCGAGGTAACCATGGATGTCGTTGGTGAAGGCACCAAGGTCTTCCATGATCGTCTTGTTGCGACGGATCAGCCAGTTGTAGGCGAGCACGGCCGGAACCGCGACGACCAGGCCGAGCGCGGTCATGATCAGCGCTTCGCCGACCGGGCCGGCGACGGTGGTGATCGACGCGTCACCCGACGCACCGATCTTGATCAGCGCGCGGTAGATGCCGACGACGGTACCGAACAGGCCGATGAACGGCGCGGTCGAACCGACGGTGGCGAGGAAGGCTAGGCCTTCGCCAAGACGCGAACCGATCGCGCCCTGCGAGCGGGCCAGGCCGCCGGCGACCCATTCATGCTGGTCGACCGGGTCGGTCAGTTTGCTGTGCTGCGACTGCGCGGTCAGCGCGTCTTCGGTGATCGCGCGATAGGCGCTCTTGGCTTCCAGCTTGTTCGAAGCATCGCGAAGGTTCGCCGAGTTCCAGAAGCTGGCGCGGACCTTCTTGCCCTGGTTAATGATCTTCTGCTGCTGCAGAAGCTTGGTGAACAGGATGTAGAACGAGAAGATCGACATGCCCACCAAGATGATGAACACCGACCAGCTGATCACGCCACCTTCGTTCAGGGCGTTCATCAGGCCGAAGTCTTGCGCCGAAGCGACGTTGGGATTTCCAGCTGCCATGATTTGGTCTTTCCTCAAAAAATTCGTTGTCTGAAGTCTTGGCTCTTATTCGTCCGGCAATTGCCAGCGAATGCGGCCCGTGTCCGTACCCGTGATCGGCTGGCCGTTCTGGTCCTTGGCCGGGGTGTAGCGAGCGCGGCGGCGAATGATGCTGCAGGTCGCATTATCCAGGGCCGTCGAACCCGACGAGGACGTCACCGAACAGTTGCTGACACGCCCGTCGGTACCAATGGTCAGCGAGACCACGGTCAGGCCCTGCTCTTCCGAACGGAGCGCGGCCGGCGGATAATCGTCAGTCGAGAACAGCGACGTCAGACTACCCTTGGCGCGGGCTGCCTGCGAGATTCGGGGCGCCGGTGGCGCGGGCGGAGCCGGCGGCACCGGGTCGGCGCGCGGGGTCACGGGAACCGGGACCATCGGCGTCGGCGGGACGACGATCGGCGACGGGGTTTCGATGCGAACCAGCGGCGGCGGCGAGCTTACCGACGGCGGCGGCGGGACGGGACTGTCCTCGGGCGGGGGCGGCGGCTCCTCGGGGGCGGCGGCTCTTCCTCGACGTCGAAGGTTTTGAGATCTTCAGCGGCCTTCTTGACCACATTGTAGGCCAGCCCTGTCACCAGCGCGTAGCCAAGGAAAATATGGAGAAGGGCGACAATGACGATCGGGATCGTCTTGTTGCTGCTCATCTCTCTGCGATTGGCGTAGGACATTAACCCGCAAATCTCCTTGTTCCGCGACCGGGGCCGCGGGGTTGGACGATGGACCGGCACGAGGCCCGCCGACCTGTTCTTGGCGCCCGATGTATCAACATATCATCGGCCACAAAGGCGCCTCCTTAATGAACGCCTAATGACCGCGCAATCGATTTTGTTCCGCTCCCGATGTGTTTGCAAATGAAGTTATGGACGCTTGCCGATCAGGGCGTCGGTCCATCGAAGGAAGCGATCTCGACGCCGACACCGCGCGCGTCGGGATACACGTCCGGTTTGACGCTTCGGATGCGCAGCGCGTTGACACCTTTCGCCGCGGCAAGTCGTTCATATATCGTGTGAATCAGCGTTTCCTGCAGATTGTAGCGACGCTCGCCCGCCAACCGCCGGACCTCCTTGACGACGACGTCATAATCCCATGCGTGCGCCTGCTCGTCCGCCGCCGGCGGGTGCAGCAGGCCATCGACCCAAAGCTCAATCGAAATGTGCAGGCGCTGCGGATTTCCGCGTTCGAAATCGTGGAATCCAATGTCGGCCATCACCTCCAGCGAATCGACGATGATGCGGCCGCTTTTCGGGCGCAGCCGGTCGGGCACCATGCCATCCAGTTTTATCGGCCAGTCGTTCATTGTTGCTCCAAAAATTGGACGTCTCGCAAAAGCGCTAGGAATCGTTGCCCGCCATCGATGGTCAGCGTCTGCCCGGTCATCGCCGGCTGCGCGATCAGGAAGCGCAGCGCCGCTACCAGGTCATCAGGCGTCACGCCGTGCTGGAGCGGGTTGAGGTCGTGCGTAATCTCGAACGCCGCCTCGTCCTGCCCTCCCGAAGGCAGCATCTGCGCGGGGGCGATGGCGTTGACCCGAAGTCCCCGCGCAGCGAGCGCCCGCGCCGCCACTTCGGTAAGGCCGGCCAGCGCGTACTTGCTCAATGTATAAGAAAGGTAATCGGGGTTGGGCGCAGCCAGCTTGGCGTCGCTGATGTTGACTGCGAGCGCGGCTTCCCCGGCATGCCGCCGCGCCCACTCGGCGATGATCAGCATCGGCGCGCGCGCATTGATCGCCATATGGGCATCGAACTCATCCGCGCTCGCCGCGCCGAACGTATCATAGGCGAATCGAGCGGCATTGTTGACGACCAGCGTCACCGGCGGGAGGCCGGCGGCATCGATCGCGGCAAAGATTTGCTGCGCACAATCGGCGGCGGCCAGGTCGGCCACGATCCGCGTCGCGCCAGCCGGCACGTCGTCGTCGTCGTGATGGACGTGCGCGGCGACCGACCAGCCGTCGGCAAGCAACGCCTCGGCAACGGCTCGCCCGATGCGACGCGCAGCGCCGGTGACGAGTGCGGTTTGCGGGACGAGCGCCATGGCGCCCCCTTAAGCAGCCCCAGCCTCCCCTCGCAATGGCGGGCACACTGTCCTAAGGGCGCGTCGATGCCGGAGACACGCCCACCGATCGATTTAAGCGGCCAAAGCCTCGCCGCGCTCGCCGCCCAGATCGAGGCGCGCGGCAGTCTTCCGCCGGTGGACCGCTGGAATCCCGACCACTGCGGCGACAGCGAGATGCGTATCGCCCGCGACGGCACCTGGTTCCACCAGGGCCGGCCGATCGAACGGCCGGCGATGGTCCGCCTGTTTTCGACCGTGCTTCGCCGCGAGCCTGACGGCAGCCACGTCCTCGTCACACCGGTCGAAAAACTCGGCATCGAGGTCGAGGCGACCGCCTTTCGCGCGCTCGAGATGACGATGGCCGGCGAGCGTGAGCAACGCCGCATCGCCTTCCGTCTGGATAGCGGCGACGCGGTGATCGCCGGCCCGCAACATCCCATCAGCATCATCGCCACCCCGGAAGGTCCAAGCCCCCGCGTCGCCGTTCGCCATGGCCTGGAGGCGGAGATTGCGCGCCCGCTCTATTACGAGCTTGCCGAAGCGGCGATCGCCGAGGGCGCCGACCCGCCCGGCATCTGGTCGGACGGCGCCTTCTTCCCGCTGGCCGGCGAATGAGCCTGTTCGAACGCCTAGCCGCGGGCCTGACCCTGGCCGCGCCCGCCGAGTTGCTTCCCGGCGACCTGCACGACCACGGCGTCGCGGAAGCGCTGCGCGAAGCGGCGGTGCTCGTCGCGATTACCGACCGGTCCGAACCGGGCCTGCTGCTCACCGAGCGCCGCGCCGACCTTCGCCTTCACGGCGGCCAGGTCGCGTTTCCGGGCGGGCGCATCGATTCCGGGGAAACCGCACGCCAGGCGGCGCTTCGCGAGGCGTGGGAAGAGGTCGACCTCGACCCGGCGCAAGTCCGCATCGTCGCCGAAGCCGATCACTACCGCACCATCACCGGCTTCGGCGTGACGCCGATTGTCGCCGTGATCCCGCCCGACCTGGAACTCACGCCCAACCCGGCCGAGGTCGAATCGCTCTTCGAGGCGCCGCTGGCGCACGTCCTCGACCCCGCAAACCACCGAAAGGCGACGGCCCGGTTCCAGGGCCGTGACCGCTCGTACATAGAGATCGAATGGGAGGGGCGCCGCATCTGGGGCGCAACCGCCGCAATGATCGTCAACCTGTCGCGGAGGCTCCGATGGAGCTGAATCCGGCGATATGGCTCGATCGCCACGGCGTCCCCCGCCTGCTCGACGCGCTCGACGCCCGGGCCGGCACCGCTCGCTTTGTCGGCGGCGTCGTTCGGGACGCGCTTCTCGGCCTGCCCGTCGCCGACCTCGACCTTGCCACCACGCTCAGTCCCGCCGACGTGATCGAGCGCCTCGACGCTGCCGGTATCAAGGCCGTGCCGACCGGAATCGAGCATGGGACCGTGACCGCAGTTTCATCGGGGACGGTCGTCGAAGTGACGACGCTGCGCAGCGACGTGACGACCGACGGCCGCCGCGCCACCGTTGCGTTCACCGACAGCTGGGCAGAGGACGCCGCGCGCCGCGATTTTACGATCAACGCCCTCTACGCCGAGCCGTTTACGGGCCAGATATTCGACAGCGTCGGCGGCGAGGCCGACATCGAGGACCGCCGAGTGCGATTCATCGGTGAGCCGCTGCGCCGAATCGCCGAGGACCATCTTCGAATCCTCCGCTTTTTCCGCTTCCACGCCCGTTTCGGCCGCGGTGAGCCCGATGCGGCGGGACTGGAAGCATGCACCGCGCGCGCCAACGACCTGATGGCCTTGTCGCGCGAACGGATCGCGGACGAATTGACCAAGCTGCTGGGCATGGACGATCCCGCCGCCACCGTTGCCCTGATGGTCGAACGCGGCATCTTCGCGCCGGTCATTCCAGAAGTGGTCGCCGATGCCGGTGCCCGCCTCGGCGCACTTCGCCAAGCGGAGCAGGGCGCCGGCCTTGCGCCAGCCGCGACGCGCAGGCTAGCCGCCATCCTGCCGCGCGACCCGGCCATTGCTGAGCGCGTCGCGCAGCGCCTGAAGCTGTCGAAAAAGGCGACCAAGCGCGTCGCCTCGGCCGCCAATCCGGCCCTTGGCGAGAACCCGCGCGCCCTGGCGTACGACATTGGGGTCGAAAGTGCCGCGGATCGCCTGCTCCTGGCCGGACAGCCGGCCGACGCCGCCGGGCTGGCCGACTGGACGGTCCCTCGCCTGCCGCTTACCGGCGGCCAGCTCATTGCCCGCGGTGTGCCGCAAGGCCCCGAGGTGGCGCGCACCCTGAAAGCGATCGAGCGGCGGTGGGTGTCGGCCGGCTTCCCCGACGGTGACGGGCTGGAGGCGCTGGTGGCCGCTGCCCTGCGCTAGCTGTTGGTCAGCGCGCCGCTGGCAAGCATGTCACCCGTCGGCTGCCCGGTTGGCGAACCACCGGCCGGCTCGTCCGATACGGCCAACGTCAGGCCGTCAACGAATGCCGTTGCCTTTGCCGGCTCGATGGTCGCCACCATCGGCTTGCCCGACGGCATTACCCCCATCGACACCGGCTTGCCGCCGGCCGGTATCATCCACAATTCGTGCGACCGGCCGCTCGGCGTCGGTACGGGCGCGGCATCGGCGACGACCAAGTGGCGGCTCGCCGGATCGTAAGTCGCGACCATGCGCACGATCTTGTCCTCGCCCGCGATCGCCGCAACCATCACAGGTTTTTCAGGGCCGCCCGTTCGGCAATCACCGGCGAAGATGCCGGCTCGGGCGTGACCGGCGGACGCACCCACAGCACCAGGGCCAGCGCCGCCGCGACCGCGCCGAGGGACGCCGCCGAAAAGCGCCACCGCACCAGCTTTCGGCGAAGCTCGTTGTCGTTGCTCGCGTCCGCCACCCCGCCCTGACGCAGCCGCAACGCCCGCTCGATCCGGCCATATACCTCGGCCCGTGGCTCGACCGCCTCGACGTCGGCGAACAGCGGCACAAAGCGCGCCCGCCAGCGCGCGATTTGCTGCGCGAAATCCGCATCGGACTCCGCCAGACGCAGGGCGTCCGCCTCGTCGCTGCCGTCGACCAGCCCAAGGGCAAGCTCCGCGGCCCTCAGGTCGCGCTCGTCTTCGGCAAGGAACACGTCGTCGCTCATCGATCCAAGCAACCTCTCAACCGCAACAATCCGCGGCGGATCCAGCTCTTCATCGTCCCCAGCGGCACGGCCTCACGGCTGGCCAGTTCGGCGTAACTCAACCCTTCGAAGAACGCGGTTCGGATGGCCCGGCGCGGCGTTTCGTCCAACTCTTCCAGGCAACCCGCAAGTCTGCGCCGGTCATCGGCGGCCTCGACCAGGTCGAACGCCGACGGCGCGTCATCCGCAACCTCGCCGGCCTCGTCGATCGGCGCGCTCGCCCGTCGTCCCCGCAACTGGTCGATCGACCGGTTTCGGGCAATGACCGCCATCCAGTTCAACACCCCGGCCTTGGCCGGATCATATTGCCGCGCTCGCCGCCACACGGATGTGTAAACGTCCTGAAGGACGTCTTCCGCATCGCTTTCCGACCGCAGCATCGAAACGCAAATCCCGAACAGTCGGCCCGACGTCCGCTTGTAAAGCTCCGCCAGCGCGGACGAATCCTCGGCCGCCACACGCAGCATCAATTGCTGCAGCTGGCGCGGCTCGATGTCGGCCGTGTCGTCCCTGGTGCCTCCCGTCATCGCGTCGACCATGCGACATTCCGCGCAGGAGGGAAATGGGGTCCCGGCGGAAAGCGCGGCAATCCAGGAGGCGGACTTGCCGGCCTTCCGCCGAGCAGGGCTCCGACAGGGGGACGAGCCACGGAGCCCCGTTCCGAATTCCGCGGACCTTGGGAAACCGTCCAAATGTCCTCCCGGCCGCGGTGGATACGGTGCGGGGAGAATACGGACGGCAGGGAGGAACGGATGCAGCAGCGGCCAGAAAGGCCGACGGTCAATGCTTGCGGCGGGATTTCCAGTAATCGAGCGCGGCCGACGCCTCGAGCGGCTTGGCGAAGTAGAAGCCCTGGCCCGACGAACAACCAAGCGCCGCCAGCGTCGTCGCCAGCTCCACGCTTTCGATGCCCTCGGCGGTGGTCGACATGCCCAGCGCGTCGGCGAGGCTCAGGACCGCGCGAACGATCGCCACGCTGTCGCTGTCCTTCATCATGCCCGATACGAAACTGCGATCGATCTTGAGGACATCGATCGGCAGGCGCTGGAGGTAGGCGAGGCTGGAATAACCGGTTCCGAAATCATCCATCGCCACTGTCGCGTCGAGCGCCTTGAGCGCTTCGAACACGCGGATCGCGCGCGCCGGATCCTGGACGATCGAGCTTTCGGTCAGCTCGACCGTCAACCGGTCGCCGCCGATCCCCGAGGACCGCAGGGATTCCCCCACCATGTCGGCAATATTGTCGCGGGCGACCTGGATCGCCGACAAGTTGACGCCGACATAGACCGGCAGCCGCGCGCCCACCTGGGCGTCCCAGTCGGCCAGCGTGTGGGACGCCTTGTCCATCGCCCAGCGGCCAAGCTGGAGGATGAGGCCGCTTTCTTCGGCCACCGGGATGAACTCGGTCGGGCTGATTTCGCCGCGGTCCTCGTGGGTCCAGCGGGCCAGCGCCTCGAATCCGCTGACCTCGCCGCTCTTCAGGTTGATCAGCGGCTGGTAGAACAGTTTGAGCTGGTCCTTTTCCAGGGCCCGGCGAAGCTCGGTTTCGATCGAAAACCGCCGCCGCGCGGCCACCGCCTCGTCCGGCTTGTAGACCTGGGGCTTGCCCGCCAGCTTGGCCTGCTTGACCGCGAACTGGGCGCTCCGGAACAATTCTTCCGGGTCCTGCCCCTTTTCCATCCGCGCCACGCCGACCGCGCATTCGACGCGGATCTCCATCTCGCTCAGCTTGAACGGCGCGTTCATCACGTCCTGGATGCGGTCTGCGGCAGACAACGCGTCACCCACCCCGCGGCCGATGCGCACCAGCACGCCGAATTCATTGCCGCCCGTCCGCGCCAGCACGTCACCGGCGCGAAGCACCGACATCAGGCGGCGCGCGAAGGTGATCAGCAGCTCGTCGCCGGCCAGGCCGCCCATCGACTCGTTGATCCGGCTGAACCGGCGAAGGTCGACCACCAGCACCGCGTGCCGTGATGCCTCATTCTTGGTCTCGAGCATGTGCTCGATCGATTCCGTAAAGGCCAGGCGGTTGGGAAGCCCGGTCAGGCTGTCGCGCAGCATCTCGGCGCGCAAATTCCGCTCGGTCTGCACCTCGATCGTCCGGTCGACCAGGCTGACGAGGCAATGCGGGCCGTATTTCTCGCTCCGGCCGAGCGGCGCCAGCTTGATCCGGAAATGCCGCGCCGACAGTCCCTCGCCGTCGGTGAAGTCGAGTTCGCTGGGGCTTCCGAAATCGGCCAGGAAGTCCGTCATCAGCCGGGCGATCTGCAAATGCGTGCAGCCGGTGAAATTGCCCGCCACGATCGCCGCGTCGCCGGTCGTCGCCATCGCCTCGTCGAATTTGGGATTGCGGTCGACCAGCTTCAGCACGCCCTGCCGGTTGAGACCGACGATGGCGGCGGCAATCGGCAAGGCTTCGAGCAAGGCCCGGTCGTTCGCGCCGAGGCGCGTTTCGTAGGGACTCTTCGTTCCTGCAGGCACGCCAAAAGGCGTCACCGAGCGAGGTGCTGCAGCCGTCATTCGCCCGGCATTAAACGGGACAGGTTAACGTAGTGCTTTCACTTGCCTTGATCAGGATTAACTTGCGCCGCCGCAGGCACCGGCTCGAACCGGTTCGAGCGGGGGAAACCGTTGGGCGCGATCCGACCGGCCGCGCTTCGGATCGCCCGCCACGGCGTCAGGTCGGTCTCGCTGCGCACGCGCCCGCTCTCCCCGCCCAGCGGCCAGGAGATTCCCTCGGCCAGCGCGAAGGCGATGACGTCGCTGAGGCCCCCGTCGCGATAGCGCTGAAGCTGCACGCCGCTGCCGCGTCCCAGCTCGGGCAGCTCGTCCAGCTTGAACACCAGCATCTTGCGGTTCTCGCCGATCACCGCGACCGAATCCGCATTGCCCGGCACCGTATTGAGCACCGCCATCCGCGCGCCGGTGCGAAGGTTCATCAGCTGCTTGCCCTTGCGCGTTTCGGCCAGCACCGCCTCGCCGCTCGTCACGAAGCCGCGCCCGTCGGACGACGCCGCCAGCAGCCGCGTGTCCGGCCGCACCACCAGCATCGCCACCACCTCGGCCTCCGCCTCCAGGTCGATGGTCAGCCGAACCGGCTCGCCGAACCCGCGCCCGCCGGGCAGCTTGTCGCCGGCCAGCGTGAACACCCGCCCGTTGCTCGCCGCGATCAGGATCTTGTCGGTCGTCTGGGCATGGATCGGCGCGCCCCACAGTTCGTCGCCCTCACGGAACTTGAGGCTATCGAATTCCCCCGCCGCCAGATGCCCGCGCATCGCCCGGATCCAGCCGCGCTGCGACAGGATGACGGTGATCGGCTCCTTCTCGATCATCTGGCTCCAGTCGAGCTCCCGGCTCGGGCCAGACTCCACAAGGTGCGTCCGCCGCTCGTCGCCCGCATAGGCCTTGGCCAGCTCGCCCAGGTCGCGCTTCAACCGCGTCCGCTGCCGAGCGGGACTTTCCACCAGCTTCGCCAGCTCCTCCCGCTCCTTGGCCAGCGCGTCGCGCTCCTTGCCGATCTCCATTTCCTCCAGCCGCCGCAGGGACCGCAGCCGCATGTTGAGGATCGCCTCGGCCTGCCGGTCGGTCAGTTCGAATTCCGCGATCATCACCGCCTTGGGCTCGTCCTCGGTGCGGATGATCTCGATCACCCGGTCGAGGTTGAGGAACGCCTTCAGGAACCCGTCGAGCAGCTCCAGCCGGTCGTCGATCTTGCCGATCCGCGTGGTCGATCGCCGCACCAGCACCTCGATCTGGTGCTCCAGCCACGCCAGCAGCGCCTGGCGAAGGCTCATCACCCCCGGCGTCCGCGTCTTGTCGAGCACGTTGAGGTTGAGCGGGAAGCGCACCTCCAGCTCGGAGAGCTTGAACAGGCTCTCCATCAGCAATTCGGGATCGACCGTCCGCGACCGCGGCTCCAGCACGATCCGCACATGCTCGTCGCTCTCGTCGCGAATGTCGGCCAGGATCGGCAGCTTCTTGGTCGCGATCAGGTCCGCGATCGTCTCGATCAGCTTCGATTTCTGGACGCCATAGGGATCTCGCTGACCAGCAGGTGCCAGCCCCCGCCCTTCTCCCGCTCGACCTCGATCCGCGCCCGCAACCGGAAACTGCCCCGCCCGGTGGCATAGGCCTGCGTGATCGCCTCGCGCCCGTCGACCAGCACGCCCCCTGTGGGAAAGTCCGGCCCCTGGACGAAGTCCATCAGGGCCCGGTCCTCAGCGTGCGGGTTGTCGATCAGGTGCGTCGCCGCCTCGACCAGCTCGCCGACGTTGTGCGGCGGGATCGACGTCGCCATGCCGACCGCGATCCCGCTCGCGCCGTTGGCCAGCAGATTGGGGAACAGGCCGGGGAAGACCTCGGGCTCTTCCTCCTCGCCATTATAGGTCGCGCGGTAATCGACCGTGCCCTCGTCCAGACCGGCCATCAGCCGCGTCGCCGTCGCCGTCAGCCGCGCCTCGGTATAGCGATAGGCGGCGGCATTATCCCCGTCGATGTTGCCGAAATTGCCCTGCCCGTCGACCAGCGGATAACGAAGCGCGAACGACTGGGCGAGCCGCACCATCGCGTCATAAACCGACGCGTCCCCGTGCGGATGATATTTGCCGATGACGTCGCCAACGACCCGCGCGCTTTTCTTGTAGGCATTGGCCGGATCGAGCTTCAGCAGCCGCATCGCCCACAACAGGCGGCGGTGGACGGGCTTGAGGCCGTCGCGGACGTCGGGGAGGGATCGCGCGGTAATCGTCGAGAGGGCGTAGACGAGGTAGCGTTCGGAGAGGGCGCTATCGAACGGCGTGTCGATGATGGAATCGGACGGGACTTGCATGGCGCAGCGTTAGCAAGCGCAGCGCGGCGCTTCCACCAGTGCCCTAGCCTTGCATCAATGTTCCGTTGCTGAGAGACCCGGTAAGTATTTTGGCCGGACCACGTTGCTCGTTTGCAGAATGAAGATAAAGTTTATTCCTTGCGCGACTTGCGCCGAGGTAGAGTCGACTGATCATCCTGCGTTGAGCGTTAACACCATGCTTTATATCAAAATCTGCCTCATCGACATTTATCAGGTGGACTTCTTCGAATTGCAGCCCAGCAACATATTCCGGCATGCTCAGAACGAATTTTCGTCGGGCATACTTTAGTTCTGCCATCTCCTCACGTGAAACGACAGGGACGTGTAACCCTTTTCCTCGTCCAGCTTGACGGTAAACATCGAAGAGCCGTTCATTCAAACATATTACTGCGACTTGGCGCCCTCCCCCATCGATGCTGTGCGCTGATTCTGAAGCAGATCTAAAAACGTGGTCGATCAATGCTTGATTTGTAGCAAAGGTTTTCAAAGTGGGTCGATCACCATGTTCCAATTGGGACTTGCCAGCATAGGTCGACCACTCCCCCTCTAGATCAAGAGCCGGAAATGATCCGTCAATTGACTGCAAGAATGCCGCAATTTCTGGCGTCGAGCGAAAGACCTCAGTAAGTTCCACAAGGTCGCTGTGTCCGGCGCGCGTCGCCATAAACTGCGGGGACGTTCGGCCAACGAGGCCCGCATCGGAAGTGCCTTGCTTCAGATCGTAAGCCATGAAGAGCGGTAAATTTCCGTCGATACCAGCTGTTGCTTTGAACAAGTGGTGGAACGAGGCCGCCTCGTTCCTATTAAAAAAATGATACTCGTCGACAAGAATTGCATCGAACCCTTGCTCTTGCCGTAATCTTCTCCACGCATGAGAGGCAAGATACTTGTTTAAATCAGAAATCATCTGATCCATGCTCATAAAGTCTTGTTCAAGCAATTCATCCGAGTATATTTCGTGTACGTCGAGCAGGAACTTCCTGTCCCATTCGTTTAGAGAAAAGGAATGCCCCTCCCTATCAGATTTAAGATAGCGTTCCGCCTCAATACTGCCCTTCTGAATGTTATCTGCATCTATGATTGAGGCAAACTCATTCATGATTTCGCTTATCAGGTGATCACTATTTTCGGGGTCCAAGAGTCGCTTTAATTCAGCGCCTGCCGACTCTTCGATAGTGAGCAGTATGTCTGGGCGGGTGCGGACTGAGTCGATAGCATCAGAGATGAGAATGCGTTGGAGCTCCCGCCCTTCGCGTCCATCAAGCGACAATGGCTTAAGGCCCTTTCCTTCATAATTGAGCAATCGCTCCGCGAGCTTGTATAGAGTTCCAACGAACAGATGTTGCGCCGCGAAATGCTCCCACTCACTGGCAGGATCCATTGCGTAGAGCATGCCCAGGATGACCTCGTCGGCAAGC
This sequence comes from Sphingomonas rhizophila, assembly GCF_014396585.1. Classification (GTDB taxonomy): domain Bacteria; phylum Pseudomonadota; class Alphaproteobacteria; order Sphingomonadales; family Sphingomonadaceae; genus Sphingomicrobium; species Sphingomicrobium rhizophilum. The sequence continues at coordinate 614,091 of NZ_CP060717.1, read as the reverse complement.
GCTTCGCTGTGCGTGATAACAGCTAGTCTAAGGGCGCGACTGGCCTCGTTCGCGTCACGCATTTCCTTCAAGGCTTTGATGGCGATCGCCTGCGTTTTGCCCGTGCCCGCAGCTCCCTTCAACCGTACTGGCCCCGTTAACGGGCTAGCGATGAACTTGAGTTGGGGGACCGTGGCTCGTCTAGCTAGCCAATCTTGCAAGGAGATCATGCCTGCAATTTGAGCGCCGATTGGCTCAGCTAAGGTAATGCCGAACTGACCATCTTCCGGAGTAACGACCTCCGGCTCTGCGACGATCGCTTCTAACAGGCCCTCTTTAGCTCGACGATACAGATCCCACTCTGGCTCGTGCTCGTCTAATCGCCTTGGCCCCTCAGACACCGCGAATGCAAATACGCTGCCATCGTCGCCTCGTGGGCAAGTATCAAAATATAGGCGGTAATCTGTCGTCGAATTCAACCCCTCAGCGTAAATGGATATTCGACTGCCCTCGTGATAAGGAGCCCACGCAGCCGGTATAACGATATTCTTGTCCATGCTCTTAAGTGCGACGCGCATAATTCTCTGAAACCACTTCCGACCGTCTGGAGCCGATTTCAGGTCGATTTGCTTAAGGTTGAGAACGAGAATAGGTGTTTCTAGCGAAGCATTCTTTGCCAGAAAATATCTAACAGTTCCTTGCGTGCCTTGCTTCAAACGATCACTAGAGTCGTGAATTTTGAAGTTATCCAGAAAGCTATCCAGAATTAGAGATCGCGAAAATAGCGTTATAGCACTTTGATCAAGAACTAGAGCCTCAATCATTTACCAAATCTCCTAGAAATTCCTCAACGATCTCAGATTCAGTCGCCTTCAATCTTGATCGCAAGTCATTCTCATAATCCGCCGATAATCCGATCCTCGAGAAGAGGAATGCCATTTTCTGAATCATAGCAAACCGAACGTTATCAGCCAGTCGGGCACACCTAATGTATTTCGGCCCGGTATCTTCCACCGAAACAGTACTAGTACCAACGTCATTTTCAGATATCGAAATGAATGATCTGAGACGCACGATTAGAGGCCCATGACCGAGGTCAGGAAGAGCCGGGAGGTGGAAAATGTCTGCCGGGCCCTTTCTGTCGTCCAGTACGCTTAAAAATGAACTTTCAATGGTTTTCTTGCTGTGTCCCAATAGCAGCGAGGCCTTTTTCAGGATATCAAACTGTTCTTCATCAAGGATGACATCCATTAGCTTCAGCGCTTCGATCTTTTCGAGGAATTCTTCCCTCTTCTTCCCGGCTTCGAACTTCAGCCGATCAGCAAGCGCTTCCGGCTCAAACGTGGACAGCAATAATTGCAAGCCGTCCTCGTCAAGAAGCTTTGCGCCGCCTCGCCCGACGAAAGACTGATTCGCAGCTTCTAAAACTTGCCTGGACAGCTTTGCTTTCAGCCGCCCGCATTCCATTCTACACCAGAAATCTCGCAAATAACGTGAGGGAGGATACGCTAAAATGAGAGTAAGTTCTCCGCCGTGTTTACTATTTGATATATCGCAGTCGGCGGTGACGAGAATTCCGTAAACGCCATCGTCTGAAGTTAGTCGAAAGACGTCGCCCTGTCTGACTGGATCAGATGCACGAAAAGATTCGACTAAATAGTCCATGTCCATTTTTGACCGGCAATTTATTTTTGAGTCAAGAAGTGCGGGCGAGGCGAAAATCCACTTTCCTACGGAGGTCGCGCGAACCCATAAGCTGGTGGATGAAATACGATCCTGACGAGCGCGAGCCCCTGCCTCGCTACCGCCATCCCTTCTTCATCTCGCAGAAGCGGGAGCCGTTGCCGATGCTGTTCGATGAGGACGGCTATCCCTTCATCCAGTTCAAGCCGGTGCCGCAGCTTCGGCGGCGGCGCGTGGGCGAGACGGCCCAGGCTCTGCGCGGCAACGCCGCGTGGAAGGCCGGCGAGGGCGGGATGAGCAGCGGCAGCAGGCGTTCATTGCCCTCCTCGCCCGCGTGCCCTCCGTCCGCCACGCCGCGCGGCTTGTGGGATGAGCGCGCGGTAGCCGTCACGGAGTAAATCCGTGACGTCAGTCGGCGGCTTGCGCCGCCGCTGGCCGGGCTAGCGCCTCTCTTCGCGCTGCCTCCCGATTGCCCTGCAATCGCTCGGCTGCGCTTGGCGCGCTAGCTGATCGCGGCGATTCTGGGTTCCTTGGCCTTGGCCGGGCGGCGGCCCATCGACCAGTTGGCTTGCAGGCGGACCTGCGGGTTGGGGACGCACCAGATTTCGCCGCCGTCGTCCATGCCGGTCACCCACAACAGGTCGAATTCGGGGCCATAGTCGATCACCGCGAACGCCTGGCCGGCGCCGCGGTCGACGATGTGGACGGGGATCGGGGGATCGAGCTGGGTAAACGCCATGCAGGGCGCAACCCGCGCCACCGCGATGCTGTTCCGTCGGGTTGGCGACGCAAGGAAAGGAATGAAGCCGTCACGGAATAGATCCGTGACGTCAGTCGGCGGCCGTGCCGCCGCTGGCCGGGCTAGCGCGACTCTACGCGCTGCCTCCCGATCGCTTCGCAATCGCTCGGCTGCGCTCGGCGCGCCTGCGACTAGTCGATCCGGCCGATGAGCGTGCCGTTGTGAAGGACGTCACACACCGGGCAATCGTCGCTCTCCGCCGCCTCGGCGACCGCCTGCTGGTCGCTGGCGGCCAGCACATTCTTCTGCTTGACGACCATGCCGCCGCGCTTGGCCAGCTTGTTCACTCGATAAAGCTTCATGCGACCCTCCCCGGCCCGGACAGAGCCTGACCCATCGCGCCGTCAATCTCAAGCGGGGATTCGCCGGTGCCCGCACTCGTTCGCGGCAACCGGCTACAGCCGCCGCGAGCAGCTCGCCAAGACTTGGATCGTGCCGGTTCAATTCGGGACCGTTACTATTTTGTCAACTATTCCGGCGGTTAACAGAAAGTTAACGCCTGTTAACTCTCTGGTTTCCGAGTCGGGGGCAACCGCTCAGGACTTGTTGGTATCGCCGCCGCGGCCATTCGTAGTCGCGCGCACTTGTTGCTTTTGGGGAGTAAGACACATGAAATTCTCGCACGTCCTGACGGTGGCGCTCGCCACCGTGGCCTTCGCTGCACCCGTCGCCGCGCAGACCGTTGACATCACCACCCTCGACGGATCGCAGGGCGTCGCCGCCCCGGCCGGCGAAATGGCTGCCGGATCGTCGGCGACCATCACGTCCAACACCGCGCTCGACGCCGACGGCTCGCTGCAGCTGACCGGCAACCGCACCCGCGTCCTCAACGGCAACAACTATGTACCGACCACGAACTACGGCGCGGCGGACAGCATCGTCAGCCTGACCGGCGACTACCTCGTCCTCGACGGCGGCAGCGGCGGCATCCAGTCGCCGGCCTTCCGCGTCTATGTCAACACCGACGGGGTTCGCGGCGAACTGATCTGGGAAGCCGCCTATAACGGTGGATATACCCTCGGCGTCGAAGACAGCGCCGCCGCTTCCGACCTGTTCTGGATGTATCAGGCGGGCGGGGGCTGCACCGGCTTCGTCGGCACCACCGGCTGCGGCGCCGGTTCGTACATCCTACGCACCGCCGAAGACTGGGGCAATGTCCTTGGCAGCAACTGGTTCGTCAGCGCCTTCGGCGTTGGCCAGGGCGGCGGTGCCGGCACGTCCTTCAACGCGCTGGCCGACAATGTCGTCCTGACGACCACCCAAGGCTCGCTCGGCTACAACTTCCAGGCCGCCGCCGCGGTGCCGGAACCGGGCACCTGGGCGATGATGCTGGTCGGCTTCGGCGCGATCGGCGCCGGCATGCGCCGCTCCAAGCGCCGCAGCGGCCTCGCGATGCAGGTCGCCTGACCGAGACAAAGAGCGGGCGGCGCCCCGGTGCCGCCCGTCGAAATTTGCGGCCACTTGGCGAATAGGCCACTCGCCTCTCGCTTCCGCCGCCGCTAAGCCCCTCCCCAATGGGATTTTCCCGTGGGAGGGGTTTTTCGTTCATGATCCGCGCCGTCCGTTTCGTCCTGCTCGCCACCGCCGCACTGGCGCTCACCCCGCCCGCACTCGCCTGGCAAGCACCAGCCGCCAACTCGCCCGCCGCCTGGGGCCAGCAGGCGACCGACGTCGTTCCCGATCCCGCGATCCGCTATGGCCGCCTCGCCAACGGCATGCGCTACGCCATCCGCAAGAACGCGACTCCGAAGGGCACCGCGGCGGTCCGGCTCAACATCGGCTTCGGATCGCTCGGCGAAAGCGATGCCGAGCGCGGCCTTGCCCACTTCATCGAGCATCTTGCGTTCAACGGGACGACCAACGTCCCCGAAGGCGACATGATCAAGCTCCTGGAGCGGCAGGGCCTCGCCTTCGGGCCCGACACCAACGCCCAGACCGGCTTTGACGCCACCACCTACATGCTCGACATTCCGCAGGCCGACGCCGCGCGGATGGACACCGCGCTGTTCCTGATGCGCGAAATCGCCAGCGAGGTGACGTTCGATCCCGCCGCGGTGAATCGCGAGCGCGGGGTGATCGAAGGCGAGCGCCGCGCCCGCGACAGCTACCAGATCCGTTACCTCCTCGGCCTGCTCGATTTCCAGGCGCCCGGCACGCCCTATGCGAAGCGCATCCCGATCGGCACCACCGACGTCATCACCAAGGTCGACGCGGCGCGGATCGCGGACCTTTATCGCCGCTACTACCGCCCGGAAAACGCCACGCTGGTCGTCGTCGGCGATATCGACCCCGATGTCGTCGAAGCGAAGATCAGGGCCAAGTTCGGCGACTGGCGCGGCAAGGGTCCGGCCGGCGCCCCGCTGCCCCGGGGCACCGTCGACCTCAAGCGCCCGGCCGCGTTCGGCACGTTCGTCGATCCCGCCACGCCAACGTCGGTCACCCTGTCGGTTCTTCGTCCGTGGGACGATCCTGCCGACACCATTGCCGAACGCCGCCGCAAGCTGATCCGCAACGTCGCGGTCGGGATGTTCAACAAGCGGCTGGCGCGCATCGCCAATGCCCCCAATTCGCCGCTGCTCGGCGGGTCGATGGACGTCGACAGCCAGTTCCGCGACCAGGCGCTGCAAAGCTCGGTCTCGCTTTACGCCAAGGACGGCGAGTGGAAGTCGGCGCTGACCACGATCGAGCAGGAGGTCCGCCGTGCCCGCGAGTTCGGCTTTACCCAGGCCGAGCTGAAGCGGCAGATGGCCGACCTCACCACCCGCGCCGAAACCGAGGCCGCGCAGGCCGATACCCGCACCAGCCAGGCGCTGGCCGGGCAGATCGTTTCCAACATCATCGAGCGGCAGGTCATCACCGCGCCCGCATGGCGGCTGGCCCAGTTCAAGGCGACCGCACCGACGATCACGCTGGCCGAGGTCAACGCCGAGTTCAATCGGCTGTGGACCGGCAGTGCACCGGTTACCTACATCTCCGACAAGGCGCCGATTGGCACACCGCAGCAGCTTGCCGCCGCCTACGCCACTAGCCGCGCGGTCAAGGTCGCTGCACCCGCCGACAATGGTGCGCTGGCCTTCGCCTATGATAGCTTCGGAGCGCCCGGGAAAGTCGTCGCCGACAAGGTCGATGCCGCGTCGGGCGTTCGCCAGATCCGCTTCGCCAACAACGTCCGCCTAAACCTCAAGAAGACCGACTTCGAAAAGGGCCGCGTCCGATATTCCGTCCGGATGGCCGGCGGGCAGCTCGCGCTTCCACGCAGCCTTCCCGGCCTCGACATGACGATGAGCGCGACCAGCGACATCGGCGCGACGCGCAAGCAGTCGCTGGAGGATCTCAAGGAAGTCATGGCCGGAAAGCTGATCAGCTATGGCGTGCAGGTCGAGGACGACGCCTTCGTCTCGAACGGGATTACGACGCCGGCCGACCTGGCGGCGCAGATGAAGGTCAGCGCGGCCTTCATGACCGACCCCGGCTATCGTCCCGAAGCCGCGTCGCAATTCGCCAACCTGCTGCCCGTCATCGACCGGCAGATTCGCGCCCAGCCGGCCGCGGTCGCGCAGGCGATCCTGCCCGCGATCCTCGCCAACGACGACTGGCGCTTCGGCGTGCCGCCGGCGGCCGAACTGGCCAAGCGTGACCTGAAGCAGCTCGCCGCCGCCTACGCGCCGGTCGCGGCGAATGCACCGATCGAAATCGGCGTCGTCGGGGACCTTGACGAAGCGCAGACGATCGCCGCCGTCGCCGCCAGCTTCGGCGCGCTCCCCGCTCGCGCCGCGGCCGAACCAGCCTATGCGCAGGCGCGAACCGCGCGGTTCCGCTCAAGCCTTGCCCCGATCACGCTCACCCACACCGGTGGCGCCGACCAAGCGATGGTGGTGGAGGCGTGGCCTGCGTTCGATGACAGCGACGTGCAGCGGGTGACGACGCTCGCGCTGCTGACCACCGTTTTCCAGAACATGCTGGTCGACGAGATCCGCGAGCAGCTCGGCGCCAGTTACGGCGCGTCGGTCGATGCCAGCCTGTCCGACACCTACAAGGACTTCGGCACGGTGACGGCCAGCGCCGTCGTGTCACCGACCAAGATGGACGAGGTCGAAAAAGTCATCGCTGCCGCCGCCGCGACGCTTCGCGACAAGCCGGTCGACGCCGATGTCCTGGCGCGGGCACGCAACCCGTTGCTGCAGCGCGCCGACCGCTCGCTCCGCGAAAACGGCAACTGGCTGACGCGGGTCGCGGTTGCCCAGTCGGATCCCTTCAGACTGACGCGGATGCTCACTACCCGCCAGCGACTGGGCGCGGTGACTGCCGCCGACCTGCAGCGGATGGCACGGCAGGTGTTCGATCCGGCCAGGCAGGTGAAGGTGCGCATCGTCAGCGACAAGCTGGCGAAGCCCGCGTCCTAGGAACGGGTGTCGGCGATCCGGTCGAGCAGCCATTCACGGAACCGCTTGATCTTGGGTACGCGCGACCGGCCCGGCGCGGTGACCAACCAATAGCGGTAGCCGGCGGTGGCGGTAATCGGGAACGGCTGCACCAGCCGTCCGTCGCGCATGTCGTTGCGCCAGAATTCCGGGGTCAGCAGCGCAATCCCCTGGCCGCCCATCGCGGCATGCCCCTCGTCGGCCTGGCTGTCGAGGCGAAGGCCGACCGGGCGGCGTCGCTCCTTGTGATCGACACCGGCCGCGTCGAACCACAGGTCCCACCAGGGGTCATCCGGGCTGAGCTGGGACAGGCTGGTGAGATCGCCCGGCTGGATCGGCCTTCCCAGCCGATCCTCCGTCCGTTTCAGGAATGACGGCGTGCACATTGGGGTGAAGTCGACCGGCATCAGCTCGACGACATCCAAGTCGGGCCAATCGCCGGTCCCGGCGCGGATCGCCACATCGGCTTCGCTAGCGACCAGGTTCACCAGCGCGTTACCGGTCGATAGCCTGACGGCGAGGTCGGGGTGTTCGATCTGGAAGGACCCCAACCGCCACGTCAGCCAGGTGTTGGCGAAGGTGAAGGTAGTGGCAATCGTCAGCAGCCCCTCGTCCTCCTCGCGGTTGATGGCGAAGGCCTGGGCCATCGCATCGAATGCGCCGGTCAGCGCGGGAAGCAGGCGGGCGCCGAGTGGGGTCAGCACCGCGCGGCCCCGTTCCCGCGCGAACAGCGGCGCGCCGAGCCGCTGTTCCAACGCCTTAACCTGATAGCTGACCGCCGCCTGGGTCATGCCAAGTTCGGCGGCTGCCGCCGTGAAATTTTCCAGTCGAGCGGCGGCTTCGAAGGCACGGATGGCAGACAGCGGCGGCAGGTTGCGTGGGGACTGCGTCATAAGCTGTGCTTATCGTTACGCCTGCCTATTCAATTGGGCAAGCCAACGCCTTCAGCCTATCTCCCTTTGGTGGCCGGAGCCCCTGACGAACTCCCCAGCCTGCGCCGGCCACGACCTATTGGAGAGGAGACGGAAAGATGCGCGATGAAATTTATGACCGCGAATATCAGATGGCCCGCGACGACCTCAATTGTTCGATCGACGGCCTGGTCCAGGATCTCAAGCAAATCGGCCAAGCGTTCATGGAAGCGTTCCGCAGCCTTCACCGCGTCCAGTTCGATGCGCCGTGGTCGCGACGCTCGAAGAACGCCTGACGGCAGCAACTCCGACGAACCAGGGTCCATCTCCCGGTGCTCGATTGCTTGCGGAGCGCGGCTCGCCTATAGGCCGCGCTCCCTTCCCGGCACCGGAGTCCCCACGCCCTATGTCCCGTCGTCGCCAGATCTACGAAGGTAAGGCCAAGATCCTCTACGAGGGTCCCGAGCCCGGCACGCTGATCCAGTATTTCAAGGACGACGCGACCGCGTTCAACGCGCAGAAGCGGGGCACGATCAATGGCAAGGGCGTGCTCAACAACCGCATTTCGGAACATATCTTCACGGCACTGGCGACGATCGGCGTGCCGACCCATTTCATCCGTCGCATTAACATGCGCGAGCAGTTGATCCGGCAGGTCGAGATCGTCCCGATCGAGGTCGTCATCCGCAACGTCGCCGCCGGTTCGCTGTCGAAGCGGCTGGGGATCGAGGAAGGCACGCAGCTGCCGCGGACGATCATCGAATATTATTATAAGGACGACGCACTGGGCGATCCGCTGATCGCCGACGAGCATATCGCCTGCTTCGGCTGGGCCAGCCAGGACGAAATGAACGACATCGCCGACATGGCGATCCGCGTGAACGACTTCATGTGCGGCATGTTCGCGGCGATCGGCATCCGGCTGGTCGACTTCAAGCTGGAATTCGGACGGGTGTGGGACGGCGACTTTGCCCGCATCATCCTGGCCGACGAGATCAGCCCCGATGGCTGCCGCCTGTGGGACATGAAGTCGAATGAAAAGCTGGACAAGGACCGCTTCCGCCAGGACCTGGGCGGCGAGGCCGAGGCTTACCAGGAAGTGGCGCGCCGGCTGGGGCTTTTGCCGGAGGACGGCGAGGAGAATGCCGTCCTAGACCTCGACACCCACCGCAAGAAGCGGGGCAAATAGCCAACTGACCACGGGTTGACTCCTGTGTTGCTGACCTAATACACTAGGGCAGCAAAGGGAGGAAAGTCGTGGATCGCATTCTACTCGGAAAATCATTGCTGGCCGGCACCGGCGCGCTGGCGCTCGGCGCATGCAGCATGGGCGGGACACCAGTGGCGAGCACGCCCGCCGCGCCGAAGGTTGCACGCGTACCGGACATGAGCGGCGTCCCGCTGCTGCCGCGCGACCTGCTGTTCGGCGACGCGGCGCGCACCGCGGTCCGCATTTCACCCGACGGCAGCAAGCTGAGCTGGCTGGCCCCGGTCGATGGCATGCTCAACCTGTGGGTTGCGCCGGTAGCCGATCCAGCGGCCGCCAAGCCGGTCACCGCCGAAAAGAAGCGGCCGCTGTCACGTTACTTCTGGGCACCCGACAGCCAGTCGCTGCTGATCGCGCTCGACAATGACGGCGACGAGAACTGGCGGCTCTTTTCGGTCCCGGCGACGGGTGGCGCCATGCGCACACTGGTCGCCGCGAAGGATTCGACCGTCACGGTCGAGGCCATCTCGCCGCTGGTCGGCGACCGGATCGTCGTCGGCCTCAACGACCGCGACCCGAAGTGGCACGATCTTTATTCGGTCGACCTGGCGACGGGTCACCGAACGCTGCTGCTCCGGAACGACGGTCAATATGCCCGGTGGATGTTCGACGAGAAGCTGAACCTGCGTCTCGCGCGCAAGAATGGCGCGGACGGCGGATACGACCTTCACCGCGCCGATGGCTTCAAGGTCGAGGCGACCCCGTTCGAGACTATCGCTTTCGAAGAGTCCCAGACCACGCGGCCGCTTGGCTTCGGCGGCAATGGCCGTACGCTTTACTGGTCGGATGCGCGCGGGCGCGACACGGCGGCGCTGTTCGCGGTCGACGTCGCGACGGGCGCGCGGACGTTGGTCGCGGAAGACGCGCGGGCCGACCTTGGTGGTCTCCTCACCGATCCGACGACGGGCGACGCCGAGGCGTTCGAACTCAACTATACAACGGTCGAATATCGTCCGGTGGGCGGGGCGATCGCCGGCGACATTGCGATCCTCAAGCAGCGCTTCGGCAACGATTTCTACCTGGGCAGCCGGTCGAGCGATAATCGCCGCTGGGTGGTCGTCGTCGATCCGATCAAGGCGCCGGGCGAATATTGGCTGTACGACCGCCCCACCAAGGCGTTGACCCGCCTGTTCCTGTCGCGGCCGGATCTGGAAGGGAAACCGCTGGCGGCGATGCATCCGCTGGAAATCAAGTCGCGCGACGGCCTGACGCTGGTCAGCTACCTGACCCTTCCGCCAGGGTCGGACGCCGACGCCGACGGAGTCCCCGACCATCCGGTGCCGATGGTCGTGATTGTTCACGGCGGGCCGTGGGGACGCTCCGAATATGGCAGCAGCCCGACCCACCAGCTGCTCGCCAACCGCGGCTATGCGGTGCTGGAACCGAACTTCCGCGCCTCGACCGGCTTCGGCAAGGCGTTCGTTGCCGCGGGCAACGGCGAATGGGGCCGCAAGATGCAGGACGACCTGCTCGACGCGGTCGACTGGGCGGTCGCGCGCGGGGTCACCAGCCAGGACAAGGTCGCGATCATGGGCGGAAGCTACGGCGGCTATGCCACGCTGGCGGCGCTGACCATGACCCCGGATCGCTTCGCATGCGGCGTCGACATGGTCGGGCCGTCCAACCTGGAAACGCTGCTGGCGTCGATGCCGGCGCACTGGGAAAGCATGCGCAACCAGCTTTATCGCCGCATGGGCGACCCGCGCACGCCGGAAGGCCTGGCGTGGCTGAAGGAGCGCTCGCCGGTCTACCTTGCCGACCGCATCACCAAGCCGCTGCTGATCGGCCAGGGCGCCAAGGATCCGCGCGTGAAAGTGTCGGAGGCCGAGCAGATCGTCGACGCGATGACCAGGCGGTCAATTCCGGTGACCTACATCCTGTTCCCCGACGAAGGTCACGGCCTGCGCCGGGCGCCCAACCGCATCGGCTGGAACGCCATCCAGGAACAATTCCTCGCGAATTGCCTGGGCGGCCGCGCCGAGCCGGTCGGCACCAGCTTCGCGGCGTCGAGCGGACAGGTGAAAGTCGGCGGGTCGCTGATCGCCGGGCTCGCACCCGCCGAGGCGGAAACGGCGGGCAAGTAACAGGGGGCTGGGTCGCGGGCTGCCATTGCCCGCGACCCGTTTCGCACTAAGTCGGGGCGCGATGCCCCTCCCCCGCGCCCGAATCGTCACGCTCAACGCGGCCCTCGGCCCGCTCGACTATCGCGTGCCGGACGGAATGGCGGTCGAACCGGGCAGCGTCGTCGTCGCACCATTGGGTCCGCGCCAGATGTTGGGTGTGGCGTGGGAGGCCGAGCGACTGCCGAGCGAGGAAGTCGGGGACAATCGCCTGCGTCCGCTGGCCGGGCTGGTCGAAGTACCCCCGGTGCGGCCGGCGCTGCGCCGTCTGGCCGAATGGACCGCCGATTATTACCTGTCGCCGCTGGCCAGCGTACTGCGCATGATCCTGCCGTCGTCCTCGGCGCTTGCCGGGCCACGGACGATGGTCGAGTATCGCCCGACCGGCAACGCCCCCGCCCGCCTGACTCCGCAGCGCGAGCAGGCGCTGGCCCGGATCGAGGGGCGGCAGGGGACGGTTCGCGAGCTTGCCGCCCTTGCCGAGGTCAGCGAGGCGGTGATGCGCGGACTGGTCAACGCCGGCGCGTTGGAGCGAGTCGAGGTCGACGGCGACCAGCCCTTTCCCGAACCCGACCCCGACTTCGCCCCTCCCCAGCTAAGCGACGAACAACGCGAGGCGGCCGCCAGCCTGACCGGCGCGATCGGCGGTGGTTTCGACCCGACCCTGCTCGACGGCGTCACCGGTTCCGGCAAGACCGAAGTCTACTTCGAGGCGATCGCCGAGGCGCTCCGACAGGACAAGCAGGTTCTGGTCCTGCTTCCCGAAATCGCGTTGACGGAACCCTTCCTGACCCGTTTCACCGCGCGCTTCGGCTGCGAGCCGGTGGCATGGCACAGCGACCTTCGTTCCTCGCAGCGCCGCCGTGCCTGGCGCGCCATTGCCAGCGGAGAGGCCCGGGTGACGGTTGGCGCGCGTTCGTCGCTGTTCCTGCCCTACGCCAACCTTGGACTGATCGTCGTCGACGAAGCGCACGAACCGTCGTTCAAGCAGGAAGAGGGCGTCCAGTATCACGCCCGCGACGTGGCGGTGATGCGCGGCCATTTCGAGGAAATCCCCGTCATCCTCGCGTCCGCCACCCCGGCGATCGAGACGCGCCACATGGTCGAGATCGGCCGCTATCGCGAAGTTCAGCTGACCGAGCGCCACGCCGGCGCGTCGATGCCCGCGATCCGGGCCATCGACCTGACGCAGGACCCGCCGCCGCGCGGACGCTGGCTGGCGCCAAGCCTGGTGGCGGAGCTTCAGGCCAACCTCGACGCCGGCGAACAATCCCTGCTGTTCCTCAACCGCCGCGGCTTCGCGCCTCTGACCCTGTGCCGGCACTGCGGCCACCGCTTCCAGTGCCCGAATTGCACGGCGTGGATGGTCGAACACCGGCTGATGCACCGCCTGGCCTGCCACCACTGCGGCCATGTCATGCCGCCGCCCAAGGCCTGCCCCGAATGCGGCGAGGAGGACAGCCTGGTCGCCTGCGGTCCCGGCGTCGAACGTATCGCGGACGAGGTCGCCGAGCTGTTTCCCGACGCGCGCACCGCGATCGTCACCAGCGACACCATCTGGTCCCCGGCCCGGGCCGCCGAGTTCGTTCGGGCGATGGACGCGGGCGAACTCGACATCGTCGTCGGCACGCAGCTGGTGACCAAGGGCTATCACTTTCCCAACCTGACCCTGGTCGGGGTGGTCGACGCCGACCTTGGCCTCCAGGGCGGCGACCTCCGCGCCGCCGAACGCAGCTTCCAGCAGATACAGCAGGTTGCCGGCCGTGCCGGTCGCGGCGACAAGCCGGGCCGGGTGCTGGTCCAGACCCACGATCCCGACGCGCCGGTGATAGCCGCGCTGGTCAGTGGCGACGGCCCCGGCTTCTACGCCGCCGAAACCGAGGCCCGTCGCGACGCGGCGATGCCGCCATTCGGCCGGCTGGCGGCGATCATCGTGTCGAGCGAGGACAAGGCCGAGGCGGAAGGCGTCGCCCGCCGCATCGGCCACGCCGCGCCCAAGGTCGACGACATGGCGGTGTTCGGCCCGGCGCCAGCCCCGCTCGCGATGCTGCGCGGCCGCCACCGCCAGCGCCTGCTGATCCACGCCGCCCGCAAGCTCGACGTCCAGGACGTCATCCGCGACTGGCTGGGCGGCGTCGAATGGGGGTCGAAAGTTCGCGTCGCGGTCGACGTCGATCCCTACAGCTTTCTCTAGGCTTCGGCGGTTGAGGGTACGCTGACGTTGTCGCGGGCGATGCGGCGGCCCACCCACCATGGCTGGACCAGGTGGCCGCGCCGGATGGCGAGCCGGAGGTAGAACAGACCCAACGCCGTCGCGCAGACCAGCGCGATGACCGACGCTTCCAGGCCAAAACCGCCGCCCGACAGGTACACGGGGCCGTCAAGGCGTGCAGTGACAATGCCGTCCGCTTCAAAGCCCGAGACGTTGACGTCCCAGATGAAACCTTGCGTGAAATTCCACGCCGCGTGCAGGCCCATCGCCATCCACAGGCTGCGGGTCAGCATGTAGACCGCGCCAAGCAGCAGCCCTGCCTCGACCGCGATGGCGAAGCTGCTGAAATAGGTCGCTTTGTCGTTGCCGAGGTGGGCCAAACCAAACAGGGCCGAGGTCAGGAACAGCGCGACCCAGCTTCCGCCGAAATCCTCCAGGAACCGGAACAGGACCCCGCGGAACAGCAGTTCCTCGCGGAAGCCGGGCATCAGGCCCATCGCGACCAGCGAGTAGGTGAAGGACGACCAGTCGCCCCCGCTGGTGATGTGATAGACGCCGAGCAACGCGGCGATCCCGACGATGATGCTGAAGATGACCGCCCCGGCCAGCAGTCCGTGCCCTCCGTCCCGAACCGCGCCGGCCAGCGGCAGGTCATCGTGCGGATTGTCGCCGAGGCGGCGGATGACGAGCTTGTAGATGACGACCGATGCGATGACTTCGATAATCGCAGCGGGAATCAGGTACGTGCCGGTCAGCAGCTCCTGGACACGCTCGCGGGTGATTTGCGGCTCGCCGGCAAGGCCCGCGAGAAAGCCGATCACCATTGGCGCGACCAGGTTTGCGAGCATCAGGCACAGCACCGCGATGACCAGTGCCACCAGCGGAAAATCGATGATCTTCTTCCACGTCGGCTTGACGCCGACCACCACGTCGCTTGTCATCATCCCCACCCCTTTGCGGCCATGCTGGCCAAGGTGGGCGAGAAGGGCAAGCAGCTAATCGACCAGCGGCAGGACGGGTTCGCGCGGAGTGATGCCTTCGGCGGCGAGCAGCTTCTTCTTGTTCTCGATGCCGCCGCCGTAGCCGCCGAGGCTGCCGTCAGCGCGGATAACGCGGTGGCAGGGCACCAGCACCGACACCGGGTTGGAGCCGTTGGCCGTCCCCACGGCACGCACGGCGCCGGGCTGGCCGATCGCGGCAGCAATGTCGGCGTAGCTTCGCGTTTCGCCCAGCGGGATTTTTCGCAGTTCCTGCCACACCGCCTCCTGGAAGGCCGTGCCGCGAACGTCGATTGGCACCTCCGGCGCCTGCGAAGGCGTGCGGATCGCCCGCATGGCCCCCTCGACCCACGGCGCAATGGTACCGTCGTCGGGACGGATGTCGGCGTTGGGGAAGCGGCGATGGAGGGCGCGCTCGTCCTCGTTGAAGGTCAGTCGGCAGATGCCGCGTGACGTGGCCGCGACCAGCAATGGCCCGAGCGGGCTGTCAGTGACGACATAGCGGATGGTTTCGCCCCGCCCCCGTCGCGCCATGCCGACGGAGTCATGCCGATCCGTTCCTTCGTGTCGGCGTAAAATCGGCTGGGGCGGCATAGCCGGCATCGTAGATGGCTTCGGTCACCGGTTTATCCTCATCAAGGTGTTCTTCGGCCCGTCGGGCGCGGAGCGCGCGTGCGTAGGCAGCGGGCGATACGCCCATGTCGCGGGTGAACAGGCGCTGGAAGTGGTGCGGCGCATAGCCGACGGCGGCGGCGAGCGCGTCGAGCCGCGGCACTTCTTCCGTTTCCTCGATGATCTGCACCGCGCGGGCGACAGCTTCGCGATCGCGGCCGACCTCGTCAGGACGGCAACGCAGGCAGGCGCGATAGCCGGCGGCTCGCGCGTCGGCCGCCGTTGCGAAAAATTCGACATGCTCGCGTTTGGGGTGGCGCGCCGGGCAACTTGGCTTGCAATAGATACCCGTCGTCTTGACGGCGCCGACGAATTGGCCGTCTTTGGCGCGGTCGCGGGCCTCGAAGGCGGCCCAGGCGAGCAGGGGGTCGGGTCTGGTCATGGGAATGGTCATAGAATGAGGCAGGGCATGATGCATCCCGCGGCTTGCGGTCAAAGCTGGAAGACCTTGCTGGCCGGATTGGCACTCACCCTTGCTGAACCCGCCGGCGCGGCGACCTGCGCTCCGGACGAGGTTCGGGCGATGAGCTTCAACATCCGCCTCGACATCGCCGCCGATGGGGACAATCGGTGGGAGCGCCGGCGCGACTTCTTCGTCGGGCAGGTCGCGCTGATGCGCCCCGACATCCTTGGCCTTCAGGAAGTCGTTCCCGGCCAGCGCGACGACCTGCGCCGGGCGCTGCCCGACTACGTCATCCTCGGCGTCCCCCGCGACGACGGGAAGTCGAAGGGCGAATATTCCAACCTTGCCGTCCGGCGCGACCGCTTTCGCGTGACGTCGAGCGGCACCTTCTGGCTGTCACCGACGCCGGACCGCCCGTCGAAGGCGTGGGACGCGGCCTTCCCGCGGATCGCCACCTGGGCGCACCTTGTCGACCGCAAGAGCGGGCGGCGCGTGCTGGCGGTCAACAGCCATTTCGACCATGTCGGCACGACCGCGCGGCTGGAATCGGCCAGGCAGGTCAAACGCTGGCTCGCGACGGCGCGGCGTCCGGGCGAGGCGCTGCTGATGACCGGTGACCTCAATACAGAACCGACGACCGCGCCGATCGTCGCGCTGACGACCGGGACACCGACGCTTCGCGACAGCCGCGCCGCCAGCCAGACGGCACCGCTGGGGCCGGAAGGCACCTTCAACGAGTTCCGGGCGCTTCCCGCCGAAAGCCGGCGGATCGACTACATCCTGGTGTCGGACGACTGGCGGGTGCGGCGCCATGCGACGCTGGCGTGGCACGGCGACGGTGGCCGCGTGGCATCCGACCATTTCGCGGTCATTGCCGACCTGTCGCGCGGATGCGGACGGTGACCGGCTGGATGGTCCACGAAGGCGAACTCGATCGCGACGACGTTCGCGCCTTGCTGACCTTTCACTTCAAGCAGATGCGTGCCGGCTCGCCGCGTGACGCCTGCCACGTCCTCGATCTCGATTCGCTTCGCGATCCGGCCATCCGCTTCTTTTCGTTGCGAGAGGCTGATCGCCTGCTCGGCATCGGCGCCCTGAAGACGCTCGATGCGACACACGGCGAACTCAAATCCATGCGGACCGAACCGGAAGCCCTCGGCCGAGGGGTCGGTGGCCGGATGCTGGCGCACCTGATCGAGACGGCGCAAGAAATGGGCCTGACCCGCCTAAGTCTTGAAACCGGCAACACCGAACTCTTTGCCGCCGCGAACCGCTTGTACGAGCGTGATGGCTTCGAACACTGCGCTCCGTTCGGCGACTACAAGCCGACGCCGTTCACCCATTTCTACACGCGCACGATCTAGTCTCGCTCGATCCGCGCCGCGAAACAGCCCCGCACCGCGTTGTGTGCGTCGACATGATCGACGGCCGGATCGTCGAGCAAGGTGCGGATGGCGTCATCGGCCTCGCCGGCCTGTACAAGCATCGCTGCGCTCATCATCCCGTCGCGGTCGAAGGCGCGCAGCGACAGGACTCGGCGGTCGAGCGCTGGCGGGACCGCATCGCGGAATTCGGCGGCGTCGGCCCCTTCGCTGACGAAGATGGCGTGGCTGGCGCGATAGGGGCCGGCATCATGGGACACGTGGTTGACGAGCAGGACCGCCCCGCCGACCGCGCAATCGTCGAGCGTCACCCGGCACGGAAATCCCGGCTGCGCGTCCGCGACCATGCGTACCACGCCGCGCTGGCGGAGCGCTTCAACGTCAAGCGCGAACAAGGGGCGGTAGGGGGTGGGATCGAGGCCCGTGATTCGGTAGGTCATGGTCCGGGGCTAGCCGCGGACACCGGTCGCCGCATCCCGTTGCTTGCGCCCAAAAATTTGGCCGTTGGCGACAGACGCGAGGACGCCCATCCGCCGCCTTGCATCGCGGCCCGGTGCTTGCTAGGGGCGCGCCAACTCATAGGGGGCGCGCGGTTTTCCGGGGCGCCCGTTCCGTATGAGGCAAATTCCTTGTCTGGAGCTTCGAGCACGTGGAGACATCCGGCGGCATTCAGGCCAGCTTAGCAGGGCGCTACGCGACTGCTTTGTTCGGCCTCGCACGCGACGAAATGAAGATCGATGCGGTCACCCGCAGCCTCGATTCGCTGGATCGGGCGCTGACCGAATCGACCGACTTCGCGGCGCTGGTGTCCAGCCCGATGGTCGGCCGCGCCGATGCCGCCAAGGCGATCGCTGCGCTGGTCCCGACGCTGAGCATCGACCCGACCACCGCCAACTTCCTCAACGTGCTGTCCAAGAACGGCCGCCTGGGAGAGTTGAAGTCGGTGATCCGCGTGGTCCGCCAGCTGGCCGCCGGCCACCGCGGCGAAACCACCGCCGAGGTTACTTCCGCCCGGGCGCTCGACGACCAGCAGGTTGCCGCGCTCAAGAGCAATCTCAAGACCCGTCTCGGCCGCGACGTCGCGATCGATGCGCGGGTCGACCCCTCGCTTCTCGGCGGCATCGTCGTCCGGCTCGGCAGCCAGATGATCGACGCCTCCATCAAGACCAAACTCAACACCCTCGCGAATGCGATGAAAGGCTGAACATGGACATCCGCGCCGCTGAAATCTCCCGCGTCATCCGCGACCAGATCGCGAACTTCGACGCCGATGCGCAGGTCTCCGAAGTCGGCAGCGTCCTGTCGGTCGGTGACGGCATCGCCCGCATCCATGGGCTCGATAACGTCCAGGCGGGCGAGATGGTCGAGTTCGAGGACGGCACCAAGGGCATGGCCCTCAACCTCGAAGCCGACAACGTCGGCGTCGTCATTTTCGGCGCCGACAGCGCCATCCGCGAAGGTTCGACCGCCAAGCGCACCGGCACCATCGTCGACGTCCCCGTCGGCAAGGGCCTGCTCGGCCGCGTCGTCGACGCGCTCGGCAACCCGATCGACGGCAAGGGGCCGATCGTCGCCGAAAAGCGCAGCCGCGTCGAAGTGAAGGCGCCGGGCATCATCCCGCGCAAGTCGGTGCACGAGCCGGTGCAGACCGGGCTCAAGGCGCTCGACGCCCTCGTCCCCGTCGGCCGCGGCCAGCGCGAACTGATCATCGGTGACCGCCAGACCGGCAAGACCGCCGTCGCGCTCGACACCTTCATCAACCAGAAGGATGCCAACGCCGGCGACGACGAGAGCAAGAAGCTCTACTGCATCTACGTCGCGGTCGGCCAGAAGCGCTCGACCGTGGCGCAGATCGTCCGCGCGCTCGAAGAAAATGGCGCGATGGAATATTCGATCGTCATCGCCGCGACCGCGTCGGAACCAGCCCCGCTGCAGTTCCTGGCGCCTTACACCGGCTGCGCGATGGGCGAGTATTTCCGCGACAACGGCATGCACGCCGTCATTGTCTATGACGATCTGTCGAAGCAGGCCGTCGCCTACCGCCAGATGTCGCTGCTGCTGCGCCGTCCGCCGGGCCGCGAAGCCTATCCGGGCGACGTCTTCTATCTCCACTCGCGCCTGCTGGAGCGCGCGGCGAAGATGAACGACGACAACGGCAACGGCTCGCTGACCGCGCTGCCGATCATCGAGACGCAGGCGGGCGACGTGTCAGCCTACATCCCGACCAACGTCATCTCGATCACCGACGGCCAGATCTTCCTGGAAACCGACCTGTTCTACCAAGGTATCCGCCCCGCGATTAACGTCGGCCTGTCGGTCAGCCGCGTCGGCTCGGCCGCGCAGACCAAGGCGATGAAGAAGGTCGCCGGCTCGATCAAGCTGGAGCTGGCGCAGTACCGCGAAATGGCGGCCTTCGCGCAGTTTGGTTCGGACCTTGACGCCTCGACCCAGAAGCTGCTGGCCCGCGGCGCCCGCCTCACCGAGTTGCTCAAACAAGCTCAATATGCGCCGATGCCGGTCGAGGAGCAGGTTGCCTCGATTTTCGCCGGCACGCAGGGCTTCGTCGATACGGTCGAGGTCAAGGACGTCACCCGCTACGAACAGGCGATGCTGGCCTACCTGCGCAGCGACCATGCCGACGTGCTGAAGGCGATCCGCGACACGAAGGCACTGGACGACGACACCGCCGCCAAGCTCAAGGACGCGCTGGGCGCGTTCGGCAAGCAGTTCGCGTAAGCTAGGAACGACACGGCGATGGCCAGCCTCAAGGCATTGAAGCTTCGCATCGGCTCGGTGAAGTCGACGCAGAAGATCACCAAGGCGATGAAGATGGTCGCCGCGGCGAAGCTGCGCCGTGCGCAGTCGAACGCCGAGGCCGGCCGCCCCTATTCGGAGCGGATGGCGTCGGTCGTCGCCTCGCTGGCCAGCCGCGTTACCCCTGGCCCCCACAGCCCCAAGCTGCTGGCCGGCACGGGCAAGGACGAAACCCACCTGATCGTGCTCGCCACCGGCGACCGCGGCCTGGCGGGCGCGTTCAACACCAACATCGTCCGTGCCGCGCGCAAGAAGGCGCAGGAACTGGAAGCCGACGGCAAGAAGGTCATCTTCTACATCGTCGGCCGCAAGGGCCGCCCGGTCATCGCGCGCTTCTATCCGAAGGCCATCGCCAGCCAGTACGATACCAGCGCGATGAAGGCCCCGGCCTACGCCAATGCACAGGAAATCGCCGACGACATCATCGACCGGTTCGAAAGCGGCCAGTTCGACGTCGCGCACCTCGCCTACGCCAACTTCCGTTCGACCCTGCTGCAGGAACCGACGGTCGACCAGATCATCCCGGTGAAGCCCGGCGCAGCGTCGGCCACCCCGGCCGGCGGCGCGGCGTCGCCGGCGGTCGAATATGAGCCCGACGAGGAAGAAATCCTCAAGGCGCTGCTGCCCAAGAACGTCGCGATCCAGATCTACCGCGCGCTGCTGGAAAACGCCGCGGGCTTCTACGGATCGCAGATGACGGCGATGGACAACGCTACGCGCAACGCGGGCGACATGATCAATAAGCTGTCGATCAAGTACAACCGCCAGCGCCAGGCGGCGATCACCACCGAACTCGTCGAAATCATTTCGGGCGCTGAAGCGCTCTAACCGGACCAAAGCTGAGGAAATAAGACCATGGCTACCGCCGCCCCCGCCAAGACCCGCAGCAAGAAGGCCGCTGCCGACCCCACCGCCACCCAGGCGACGACCAGCGGCAATCTGGTCGGCTCCGTCGCGCAGGTCATCGGCGCCGTCGTTGACGTCGCGTTCGAAGGCGAACTGCCGCCGATCCTGGCCGCGCTGGAAACAGACAACAACGGCCAGCGCCTGGTCCTCGAAGTCGCCCAGCACCTTGGCGAGAATATCGTCCGCACCATCGCGATGGACGCGACCGAAGGCCTGACCCGCGGCCAGCGCGTTACCGCCACCGGTTCGCAGATCCGCGTGCCGGTCGGCCCGAAGACCCTGGGCCGCATCATGAACGTCATCGGTGAGCCGATCGACGAGCGCGGCCCGATCGGCAGTGACCTGTCGGCCTCGATTCACGCCGAGGCACCGGCCTTCGTCGACCAGTCGACCGAAGCGGCCATCCTCGTCACCGGCATCAAGGTCATCGACCTGCTCGCCCCCTACGCCAAGGGCGGCAAGATCGGCCTGTTCGGCGGCGCCGGGGTCGGCAAGACCGTGCTGATCCAGGAACTGATCAACAACATCGCCAAGGGTCACGGCGGCGTGTCGGTGTTCGCGGGCGTCGGCGAGCGGACCCGCGAGGGCAACGATCTCTATCACGAATTCCTCGACGCCGGCGTCATCGCCAAGGACGCCGACGGCAACCCGACGCCCGAAGGCAGCAAGGTCGCGCTGGTGTTCGGCCAGATGAATGAGCCGCCGGGCGCCCGTGCCCGCGTCGCCCTGTCGGGCCTGACCCAGGCGGAATATTTCCGCGACCAGGAAGGCCAGGACGTGCTGTTCTTCGTCGACAACATCTTCCGCTTCACCCAGGCGGGTTCGGAAGTGTCGGCGCTGCTGGGCCGTATTCCGTCGGCGGTGGGCTATCAGCCGACCCTGTCGACCGACATGGGCCAGCTGCAGGAACGCATCACCTCGACCAACAAGGGTTCGATCACCTCGGTGCAGGCCATCTATGTTCCGGCCGACGACTTGACCGACCCGGCGCCTGCCACCTCGTTCGCCCACCTCGACGCCACCACCACCCTGTCACGCGCGATTTCGGAACTGGGCATCTATCCGGCCGTCGACCCGCTCGACTCGGTCAGCCGCGTTCTGACCCCGGCCGTCGTCGGCCAGGAGCATTACGAAGTGGCCCGCGCCGTCCAGGAAACCCTGCAGAAGTACAAGTCGCTTCAGGACATCATCGCCATCCTCGGCATGGACGAACTGTCGGAAGAAGATAAGCTGGTCGTCAGCCGCGCCCGCAAGATCCAGCGCTTCCTGTCGCAGCCGTTCCACGTCGCCGAAGTGTTCACCGGCATCCCGGGCAAGTTCGTCCAGGTCGAAGACACGGTGAAGTCGTTCAAGGCCGTCGTGAATGGCGAGTACGACCACCTGCCGGAGAGCGCTTTCTACATGGTCGGCGGCATCGACGAAGCGGTCGCCAAGGCCGAGAAGATGGCGCAGGACGCGTAAGCGGTCGTGACGGGCGCCGACCTCCGTCTGGAAGATTGCGTCAACACGCACTGTCCCTGGTCCGGCGAACCGGTCAGTGCGGACAGTCTGACGCTCTACCAGGGCAAGGTCGTGGGCTTCTGCAACACTGGATGCCGAGACAAGTTCGAGCAAGCGATCGCGGTGTTCGACGCCGCTCCGCAAGGAAAGAAGTAAAATGGCCGATCTTCACTTCGAACTGGTGACCCCGGAGCGGCTGGTCCGTTCCGAGGACGTCTACATGGTCGTCGTCCCCGGCGTCGAAGGCGAATTCGGCGCGATGGCCGGCCATGCGCCGGTGATGACCGTGCTGAAGGACGGCGCGGTCAAGGTCTACAAGACCGCCGGGTCGCAGCCGGAATCGATCAATGTGTCGGGTGGGTTCGCGGAAGTGAACGACGCCGGGCTGACCGTGCTGGCGGAAAGCGCCGAAGGCTGATCGTTTAACGTCTCCTTTACCCTATTCTCTTCAAAAGGGTCCTCGCACAGCGCGGGGCCCTTTTTCCATGTTTCAGCAAGTCGTCCGTCTCGAGGCCGCGAACGCGCTCGCGCCGCTGCAGATGACGGTCGTCATTCCGACCTTCAACGAGGTCGACAATGTCGAAATCCTGCTCGACCGCATCGGCCTCGCCCTCGCCGAAGTCGAATGGGAAGCGATCTTCGTCGACGATGGATCGAAGGA
Source organism: Sphingomonas rhizophila (assembly GCF_014396585.1). Lineage (GTDB taxonomy): Bacteria > Pseudomonadota > Alphaproteobacteria > Sphingomonadales > Sphingomonadaceae > Sphingomicrobium > Sphingomicrobium rhizophilum. The sequence goes on along the minus strand of NZ_CP060717.1, from coordinate 591,363 downwards.
CGGCACTCCCGAACTTGTCGAACGACTGGCCCAGCAGGACCGGCGCGTCCGCCTGATCCGCCGCATCGGCCGTCGCGGCCTCTCCTCGGCGGTGGTCGAAGGCGCCCTCGCCTCGACCGCGCCGGTCATCGCGGTGATCGACGCCGACTTGCAGCACGACGAGAAGATCCTGCCCGACCTCTACCGCGAGGTCGCTAGCGGCAAGGAACTGGCGATCGGCACGCGCTACGCCGGCACCGGTTCGACCGGTGACTGGGACGCCAATCGCCTGAAGATCAGCCGCTTCGCCACCTCGCTCGCCGCGCCGATCATGAAGACGCCGCTGTCGGACCCGATGAGCGGCTTTTTCGCCATCCGCCGCAGCGTCCTGCTGGAGGCGGCGCCGAACCTGTCCAGCGTCGGCTACAAGATCCTGCTCGACCTTGTCGCCTCGGCGCCGCGCGAACTGTCTTCGTCGGAAGTCGGCTACACCTTCGGCACGCGCCAGCACGGTGAATCCAAACTCGACCAGACCGTCGCCCTCGAATATCTCGAACTGCTACTCGACAAGACCGTCGGGCGCTTCATCCCGGTCAAGCTGATCCTGTTCGGCGCGGTCGGCATGATCGGCGTCATCGTCCACCTCACCCTTCTCAAGCTGCTGATGGCCGGACTCGGCGAGAGCTTCGCCTGGGCGCAGGCGGGCGCGGTGATTGGCGCGATGACCTTCAACTTCGCCATGAACAACCGCTTCACCTATCGCGACCAGCAGTTGAAGGGCGCTGCCTGGATCAAGGGTCTGGTGAGCTTCATGCTGGTCTGCTCGGTCGGCGCGGTCGCCAATGTCGGCATCGGCAGCCTGGTCTATTCGCACTGGGCGGAATGGTGGATCGCGGGCATCGCCGGCGCGGTCGTCGGATCGGTGTGGAACTACGTCGCAAGCGGGTGGCTGACGTGGACGCGCAAGTAGGCGTCATCGGTCATTCGCTGAAATCGGGCGCGGAGCGACACAGCAGCTTCGCCAAGGTCCTGCTGATCCTCATCGCCGTCACGCTGTTCACCCGCGTCGGCGAAATCAACAACCCGCTGACCCATGTCGATGACCAGTTTTACCTGTTCACCGGCAAGGCCATGCTCAATGGCGAGTTGCCCTACGTCGATGTGTGGGACCGCAAGCCGATCGGCCTTTTCCTGATATATGCCGGGATCGCCGCGTTGGGCGGTGATTCCGTCATCGTCTACCACCTCGTCGGCGCCGCCGCCGCCTTGGCAACGGCCATCGCCATCTACTTCCTCGCCCGGCGCTTCGTCAGTTCCGCGGGCGCGCTCCGGGCCGGCATCGTCTACCTTGCCATCCTGCCGACGATGGGCGGTGGCGGCGGACAGTCGCCGGTCTTCTACAATCTGCTGATTGGCATCGCCGCGCTGCTGGCGTTCGACAGCTTCGTCCGCGGGAAATCCGTCTGGCCGCGCGCGATCGCCGCGATGGCGCTGGTCGGCATCGCCATCCAGATCAAGCCGACGACCCTGTTCGAAGGCGCCTTCTTCGCCCTCCTCTTCCTCGTCGCTCAATGGCGGGCCGAGAAGACATTCGCCGGCGTTGCCGCGCTCGCCGTCGCCATGGCGCTGACCGCCGGCGCACCGACCGCCATCGCCTTCGCCGCCTATGGCATCCTCGGCCATGCCGACGCGATGTGGTTTGCCACCGTCGTGTCGATCTTCATGCGCACACCTCTGACCTGGGCCGAGCGGGTCGGCGATTTCCCGCAGATGGCGCTCTACCTCACGGTTCCGGCGCTTGTGACCCTCAGCGCGCTGGCCACCCAGTTCGCGCGCGGCGCCCGGCCGGTGACGATCTTCCTCGCGGGGTGGGCGTTGGCGGCGATCGTCGGCTTCCTCTCGGTGCCGAACTTCTTCAACCACTATACCCTGCCGCTGATCCTGCCGATGAGCGTGATCATGGCCATCGCCCTCGCCGACAAGCGCGAGGGGTTGATCCTGGCCACGATGGTCGCGGCGGTCCCGATCCTGATCGAGGCGCCCAATCCCTACGGCATCCTCCACAATCGCGAGGGCTTCGATCGCACCGCGGCGCTGGTGCGGAAGGAATTGGACGGGCGCTGCCTCTATGTCTTCTACGGTCCGACGCAGCTCTACACCGCCGCCAACGCTTGCCACCTGTCACCCTACGTCTTTCCGGACCATCTGGAGACCGAGGTAGAGTCGACCGCATTGCCGGTCGTCCCCGAAGCGGAGGTCGAGCGGATTTTCGCGCAGCGGCCAGGCGTCGTCGTCACCGGCCACCGCAAGTTCCTGGCACGAAACAACCGCACCACGGCGATCGTCGAGCGGCACCTGTGGTGCGACTACGAAGTGAAACACAGGATCCCGGCGAGCCGCGGCAAGACGCTGGATATCTGGACGCTCAAGCCCGGTCCGAAAGGTGGCTGCATCGGCACGCCGACGCCGCTCGGCCTTATTCAATCGGTCAGCAATTAGGCTTTTCTAAAAGTTTGGCGGCTATTCACCATCACAGATCAAGAAACGGTTGGGTTGAACATGAACGCTTTCGGCAAAAGGAACGGACTGGGCGGCGGTCAACGACCGAGCTTCGGTGTGGCTCGCCCGATGAAGTCGGGCCCGAGCATTCCGGGCGGCGACCAGTTCCCCTCGATTGAAGAGGAAGAGGCCGCTCCGGCCGCGGAAGCGCCCTCGCCATTCCCGGCCGCGCCGCCGACCCCGGGCGGAGCCATGGATCGCCTCAACCAGCGCCAGAACGCCGCGAGCGAGCCGGGCAACAGCAAGCAGGAAGGCTTCGAAGCCTCTGTCCACCGGATCAAGGAACAGGTGCTTCCGCGCCTGCTGGAGCGAGTCGATCCGGAAGCGGCAGCGACGCTCGGCAAGGACGAGCTGGCCGAGGAATTCCGCCCGATCATCTCCGAAGTGCTCGCCGAGCTGAAGATCACCCTCAACCGCCGCGAACAGTTCGCGCTGGAAAAGGTGCTGGTCGACGAATTGCTCGGCCTCGGACCGTTGGAGGAACTGCTGTCGGATCCGGCCGTCAGCGACATCATGGTCAACGGCCCGGACCAGACCTACATCGAACGCAAGGGCAAGCTGGAACTGGCGCAGATCCAGTTCCGCGACGAGGAGCATCTGTTCCAGATCGCCCAGCGCATCGTCAACAAGGTCGGCCGCCGCGTCGACCAGACTACCCCGCTGGCCGACGCCCGCCTGCCCGACGGCAGCCGCGTCAACGTCATCGTTCCCCCGCTGTCGCTTCGCGGCACCGCCATCTCGATTCGTAAATTCTCCGAGAAGCCGATCACGCTCGACATGATGCGCGGTTTCGGGTCGATGTCGGAAAAGATGGCGACGGTGCTCAAGATCGCCGGCGCCAGCCGGATGAACATCGTCATTTCCGGCGGTACCGGTTCGGGCAAGACGACCATGCTCAACGCCCTGTCGAAGATGATCGACCCCGGCGAGCGCGTGCTGACCATCGAAGACGCCGCCGAACTTCGCTTGCAGCAGCCGCACTGGCTGCCGCTCGAAACCCGTCCGGCCAACCTTGAGGGCCAGGGCGCCATCACCATCCGCGACCTCGTCATCAACGCCCTGCGTATGCGTCCTGACCGCATCATCCTCGGCGAAATTCGTGGCCCAGAGTGTTTCGACCTCCTGGCCGCGATGAACACCGGCCACGACGGCTCGATGGCGACGCTCCACTCCAACAGCCCGCGCGAATGCCTGGCGCGTATGGAAAATATGGTGATGATGTCGGACATCAAGGTGCCGAAGGAAGCAATCTCCCGCCAGATCGCCGACTCGGTTGACCTGATTGTCCAGGTGAAGCGCCTTCGCGACGGCTCGCGCCGCACGACCAACATCACCGAGGTGATCGGCATGGAAGGCGACGTCATCGTCACCCAGGAGCTGTTCAAGTTCGAATATCTGGATGAAAGCAGCGACGGCAAGATCGTCGGCGAATATCACTCGATGGGCCTTCGCCCCTACACGATGGACAAGGCCAAGCAGTTCGGCTTCGACCAGCCCTATTTGGAAGCCTGCCTGTAAAGGCTCGCGCCCCGCACTTTCCCATGGCAGCACATGCGACAAGGGGAGGTTGAGGGATGAGACGCACTATCGGATTGTTGGCGCTAGCCGCATTGGCGATCGCTTCGCCCGCCAGCGCGAAGTCGCGCAAGCCCGCGCCGCCAGCCGTCCTCGCCCAAGGTCAGTCGCCGCAACCGGCCGTCGCGCCCGGCGGGTTGCCCTACCAGCTATTCATTCCCCGGGGATACAACGACAATCCGGCCGAGCGATGGCCGCTGATCATCTTCCTCCACGGATCGGGTGAGCGTGGAACCGACATCGCCCGGGTCAAGGTCCACGGTCCGCCGAAGATCGCCGACCAGAATCCCGCCCTGCCCTTCGTCATCATTTCGCCGCAGCTGCCCCCTTCCGCGAATGAGGACGATCCGTGGCCGATCCCGCCGCTCGACGCGCTGCTCGACCACGCGCTCAAGACGCTGAAGGTCGATCCGAAGCGCGTCTACCTGACCGGCCTGAGCCTTGGCGGAATCGCGACGTGGGAATGGGGCGCGGCGCGGCCGGAGCGGTTCGCTGCGCTTGCGCCGGTGGCGGGCTCCGCGGATGAAAAGACGGCCTGCGCGTTGAAGGACAAGCCGGTGTGGGCGTTCCACGGCGATCGCGACGACGCGGTCGACAATGCGTCCGACTTCGCCATGCTCCGTGCCATCCAGAAATGCGGCGGGCATCCGCGGATGAGCCTGTTTCCCGACCGCGGCCATGACAGTTGGGAACCCGCCTATGCCGACCCCGGCCTGTACCTCTGGCTTCTTGAACAGCGGCTTCCGCCCAAGCACTAGCCTAGCGCAGCCACCACCGCAGCAGCATCGCGACGGCCCCCAGCGCGGCGATCGACAGGCCCCAGATCAGCAGCAGCCAGCCTAAACGCGACCGGAGCGGGACGTGCCCGCTCGGTTCCCGCAGGTCGGGTTCGATCAATGGTAACCTTCCGTCCCGACCTTCCCCCGGAACACCCAATAGGACCAGCCGGTATAGGCAAGGATGATCGGCATGATGATCGCGACTCCGACCAGCATGAACACCTGGCTCCGTTCCGGCGCGGCGGCATCCCAGATCGTTACCGTGTCCGGCACCAGGAACGGCCACATGCTGATGCCCAGCCCGATCATGCCGAGCAGGAAGATGCCAAGCGCAATCAGGAATGGCCGGTAAGTGCGGCGTTTGCGCAGGCTGCGGCCGAGCGCGAAGAACAGGATACCGGTGACGATCGGCACGTTCGCCGCGAACAGGATGTTCGGCATGGTGAACCAGCGCCGCCAGTACTGGCCGTCCAGCAGCGGCGTGTAGAGGCTGACCGCAACCATCAGCGCAAGCGTCGCCCATGCCGCCTTCCCCGCCAGCCGATAGGCATGATCCTCGGCGCGCCCCTCGACCTTCATCGCCAGGAAACAGGCGCCGAGCAGCGCGTATCCCGCAACGACGCCCAGTCCGGTCAGCAGGGAGTAAGGTGACAGCCAGTCGAGCCAGCCGCCGCCGTAATTGCGTCCGTCGACTTCGATCCCTTGCAGCAGCGCGCCCAGGATCATGCCTTGCGTCATCGCGGCGACCAGCGAGCCGCTGGTGAAGGCCCAATCCCAAAAGGCGCGGTGACGGGGATCGCGCCAGCGGAATTCGAACGCCACACCGCGGAACACCAGCCCGAGCAGCATGGCGATAATCAGCGGATAGGTCGCCGGAAGGATGATGGCGTAGGCCAGCGGGAAGGCCGCGAACAGGCCACCGCCGCCCAGCACCAGCCACGTTTCGTTGCCGTCCCACACCGGCGCGATGGCGTTCATCGCCTGGTCCCGCTCCTCGCCGGGCGCGAAGGCCGGGAAGAGGATGCCGATGCCAAGGTCGAACCCGTCCATCACGACGTACATGAACACCGCGAACGCGATGATCAGCGCCCAGATGGTGGTGAGGTCGGCGTTGACGGCCATCAGCGGTCGTCCTCGACGGTGGGCAGCGGCGAGCCATCCTGCTCGCGCGTCGGATTCTGGGTCGGTCCGGGCGTGATGCCCGCCGTGCGAAGCGGTGCGCGCTCGGTCTGCTCGATTCCCGTCTCGTGCGGGTGCGGGGCATGCGACATCAGCTTGAAGATATACCAGACCCCGATCCCGAAGACCGCCGTGTAGACAACGACGAAGGCGATTAGCGACGCGGCGACAGCCGGCGCCGCGAGCGGGCTGGCGCTGTCGGCGGTACGCAGCAGGCCGTAAACCGTGAAGGGCTGGCGTCCCACCTCGGTCGTCACCCATCCCGCGATCACCGCGACCAGCCCTGACGGTCCCATGACGATCGCGGTGCGGTGAAGCGCGCGCCAGTCGTAGAGCCGTTTGCGCGCCCGAGCGACGAGGCTCCACAGGCCCAGCGCAAGCATCGCGAAGCCGATGCCGACCATTATCCGGAAGGACCAGAACACGATCCACACCGGCGGGCGGTCCTCGGGAGCGATCGTGTCGAGACCGTCGAGCGGAGCGTTGGGATCATGCGTCAGGATCAGGCTCGACGCCTTGGGAATCGCGACCGGGTAGTCGAGCCGCTGCTCGCGATCGTTGGGAATGCCGAACAGGTAAAGCGGCGCACCGTCGGGATGGCTCTGATAATGGCCTTCCATCGCCATCACCTTGGCCGGCTGGTGTTCCAGCGTGTTCAGTCCATGGACGTCACCGACGAAGATCTGCACCGGCGCGACCAGTGCCGCCATCCACATCGCCATCGAGAACATCTTGCGGGCATGCTCGTTGGCCGTGTCCTTGAGCAGGTGCCACGCCCCGACCGCGCCGACGATAAACGCGGTCGTGAGGTAGGCGGCGATGACGGTGTGGACGAGCCGGTAGGGGAAGCTGGGATTGAAGATGATGTCCCACCAGCTCGGCCCCGGAAGGAAGCGTCCGTCCGGCGACATGACAAAGCCGGTCGGAGTCTGCATCCAGCTGTTGACGCTAAGGATCCAGAAGGCGGAGATCGCCGTACCGATCGCGACCATCAGAGTCGCGGCGAAGTGCAGCCCTTTCCCTACCTTGCGCATGCCGAACAGCATCACGCCGAGGAATCCGGCCTCCAGGAAGAAGGCGGTGAGCACCTCGTAGGCCATCAGCGGCCCGATCACCCCGCCCGCCTTGTCGGAAAAGACCGCCCAGTTGGTGCCGAACTGGTAGGACATGACGATCCCGCTGACGACGCCCATCGCGAACACGATGGCGAAGATCTTCAGCCAGTAGCGGTAGAGATCGAGGTAGAGCGCCCGGCCGGTCAGAAGCCAGCGTCCCTCCAGAACGGCAAGGAAGCTCGCAAGACCAATCGAGAACGCCGGAAAGATGAAATGGAAACTGACGGTGAAGGCGAACTGAGCGCGGGCCAGCACCAGTGCGGTCGGATCCACAACCATCGCGGTGACGCCTAGGCGACCCGCGCCCCGGCTTCAACCAGTGATTTCAGGAAGGGAAAATGGTGGGCGTGGCAAGGATTGAACTTGCGACCCCTGCGATGTCAACACAGTGCTCTACCACTGAGCTACACGCCCACCCGGGGAAAATCCCGCGCGCCGAAACGGGCAACGGGGACATCTGGAGCGGGCCTTTAAGCGGGGATCGGGATAAGGGCAAGGCCCTAAAGTGCGCACTCCAGTCTAGAGGCGGCCGTGCTGGTCCTCAGTTTGGAACAGGCGGTCGACTTCGGCGACCAGGTCCTTGAGGTGGAACGGCTTCGACAGCAGCTTCGCCTCCGGGGCCGTGCGCCCGCCCTGCAGGGCGACGGCGGCAAAGCCGGTGATGAACATGACGCGGATCGCCGGATCGACCGCGCTCGCCTTCTGGGCCAGTTCGATGCCGTCCATTTCCGGCATGACGATGTCGGTCAGCAGCAAGTCGTACTTTCCAACCTCCAGCAGGGGGACCGCTTCCGTGCCGCAGCCGACGGCTTCGACGTCGTAACCGACGCGGGTCAGTGCGCGCTGCAGATATTCGCGCATCGACGTGTCGTCTTCGGCAAGGAGGATTCGGATCATCGTTTTGGTTTATGCGCCCAAGTCTAAAGATTTTCCAGTCAAACCCCGGGTTCCTCGATTGATGTCCCACGCTGGCACGCCTACGCCTGATCCTCGTGGCAACCCGATCGCTTCCCGGTCACAGCAGCGTTCCGTCGCGCACCAACCAACCGGTGCTGCTTTCGATCCCCCATGCCGGGCGCGACTATCCCAATTGGCTGAGCGCGCTCGCCTGGTCGGGACGAGCGTCGCTGGAGCCCCTGGAGGACCCGCTGGTCGACCGGCTCGCGTGGCGGGCCATCGCCGCCGGGCACGGCGCGGTCATTGCCCGCTGTCCCCGCGCCGCGATCGACTGCAACCGCGCCGAAGACGAGCTCGATCCCTCGGCGGTCGAAAACGTCCCCGCCCCCGCGCCCGGCAGCCGCGCCCGGGCAGGGCTTGGCCTGTTCCCCTCGCGGACCCAGCGCCACGGCGGACTGTGGCGCCGCCTGCTCACCGACGAGGAGGTCAAAACCAGGCTGGATAGCGTCCATCGCCCTTACCACGAGGAACTGGCGGAGCGTCTGGAAGCGCTCGCGGCGGATCATGGCGGCGCGGTGCTGATCGACCTTCATTCCATGCCACCGCGGCCGCGCGGTGCGCCACAAGCCCAGATCGTTATCGGTGACCGCCACGGGACGAGCGCTGCGGCCTGGCTGTCGGACCTGGCATGGGGCATCGCCCGCGATGCAGGTTTCAGCGCACTTCGCAACGACCCCTTTGCCGGCGGCCATATTGTGGCGCGCCACGGCCGGCCGGCCGACAACGTGCACGCCCTCCAGATCGAGATCGACCGCTCCGCCTACTGCCTGCGCGACTGCCGCACGCCCGGACCGGGCTTCGAACGGGTCGCCCGGTTCATCGAGACCCTCGCCGACCGTTCCGGCGACGCGATGTCCCCGGTCGCCGCGATGGCCGCCGAATGAAAAAAGGCCACCCCGGACTTGGGTCCGGAGTGGCCAGTACAAAGGAGCGCACAGGGGGGAATGCGCATCCGGCGCGAGGCATACATGCCCCGCAGCACTGAAGCCTAAATGGGAAGGGCCGGCGCCCTTTCAAGCACCGGCCCTTCCCGATTCATCGCACGACGGTCACGCTTCGACGGTAGCGGGCTTTCCGTCGATGCGCTCGATCGGGCCGGTCCCCTGTTCGACCTGGCGCGCAAAGATGTCGCGGATCATCGGCAGCGAGAAGAGGTGGGCCATGATGATGCCGAGCATACCGCTCTGGTTCATCTTGCGAAGCTCGTCGCCGCGGAGGCCGCGGAACTTCTCTTCGTCGACCATCTGGAAGCCACGGTAGATGAAGGGTTGCTCGAGGCCCTCGGGCTGGATGGCGACTTCGCCTTCCATCAAGAGGCCCATGTCGCCCAGTTCCTTCATGAAGGCTCCGGTGCGCTGGCCGGCCTGCTCGAACTGTTCGCAGAAGGCGAGGATATCGTTGACCGCCGGTGACGGCTCGTCGCCGACGAACAGCGGATCGCCTTCGCCGTCACCGAGGATGTCGGCCACCGGATCGATGCACAGCGACAGCTGGTCGCTGCCCTCGTTGAGGCGGGCAAGGAGGAACGGGTAGCGGCGGATATAGGCCGGAATATAGATTCCTTCCTGGCGCAGGTTGCCTTCGCCGTCGAAGAAGATGTTGGTGCCTTCGTGTAGGCCCATCAGAGCCAGCGGCACAGGGTTGTCGCCCGACGAGAAGACGATCGGGTACCAGCGTTGGGCGAGGACGAATTCGTCGACGGTCAGCGGAATGGCGTGGGTGGTGCCTAGCTCCTTGATGCGCTCCATCCGGCGGAATGTCTTGTCACCATGAACCTGCCGCTGGATCGGCTGAATGTCATTGTACAGCAGGGGCAGGTTGTTCGGCGCTTGGCTCGCCATGTCTGATCATCTCCACTATCGTTCCGTGGCCTGGGACCTGCGCCGCTCGCGAGTCCTGTCACGCATGGGGCCAAGCCTCTAAGAGCGCCCGGCTTTCAGCGCAAGCATGGCGCCGACAACCGGCGCCTGCGACCCGCCGGCCAGTTCATCACCTATTCAAACCTTGCCGGGCATCACCCTCGCCGCCATGGTCCCTGCCTGATGAGCCTGTTTTCCTTTTTTGCCGGCGTTTCGTCCTGGTTAGCGTCGCTGACGGGACTTCAGGCGACGCAGCAGGCCGCCCCGGTGGTACGGCGCGTGGTCATCGAGGACACGATTATCCTGAAAGTGCCCGTCCGCCCCATGCGGACCAGCCGGCCGATCGAATGGATCGAGGAGAAGGGGCCGAAGTGCCTGCCTGCCAGGGCCATCGCCGGCGCCACCCTGTCCGGCCCGTCGTCGATCGATTTCGTGCTCCGCGACCGGCGGCGCATCCGCGCGAAACTGGACGACGATTGCCCGGCGCTCGACTTCTATAGCGGCTTCTATCTCCAAGCCAACGAAGATGAGCTAATCTGCGCGAAGCGTGAAATGATCCGCTCACGTATCGGCGGAAGCTGCCGCATCGCGCGATTCCGCCGCCTCGAACCACAGGCCAAGCGCTAGGCTTTTCTTGACATTTTGGCCTTTTGCGCAGTAGCGCCCAATCGTTCGGCGCCGTCATTTGCGCGACGCCCTTTTCATCCGGATTTTTTGAATGGCTTTTGCCGATCTCGGCCTCTCCGATCCTTTGCTGCGCGCGGTCCATGACAGCGGCTACGATGTCCCGACCCCGATCCAGAAGGGCGCGATCCCGTCCGTCCTGATGGGCAAGGACCTGATCGGCATCGCCCAGACCGGAACCGGCAAGACGGCCAGCTTCGTCCTGCCGATGATCGACATCCTGGCGGAAGGCCGCAGCCGGGCGCGCATGCCGCGAAGCATGATCCTGGAACCGACCCGCGAGCTCGCCGCCCAGGTCGCGGAGAATTTCGAGAAATACGGCAAGTATCACAAGCTCTCGATGGCGCTGCTGATTGGCGGCGTGCAGATGGGCGACCAGATCAAGGCGCTGGAAAAGGGCGTCGACGTGCTGATCGCGACGCCTGGCCGGCTGATGGATCTGTTCGGCCGCGGGAAGATCCTGCTGACCGGCTGCAACCTTCTGGTGATCGACGAAGCGGACCGGATGCTCGACATGGGCTTCATCCCCGACATCGAGGAAATCTGCTCCAAGCTGCCGAAGGCGCGCCAGACGCTGCTGTTCTCGGCGACGATGCCGCCGCCGATCAAGAAGCTGGCCGACAAGTTCCTGACCGATCCCAAGCAGATCGAGGTCGCCCGCCCGGCCAGCGCCAACGCGAACATCGAACAGAAGCTGCTGAGCGTCCCCGGCGCCAAGAAGCGCGACGCGGTGCGAACCATCCTGCGGGAAGACGGGTTCAAGAACGCCATCATCTTCTGCAACAAGAAGGTGACGGTGCGCGAGCTTTACACCAGCCTCAAGCGCTCGGGCTTCGCGGTCGGCCAGATTCATGGCGACATGGACCAATCGAGCCGCATCGAGGAGTTCGACCGGTTCAAGAAGGACGATATCAACGTCCTCGTCGCGTCGGACGTCGCGGCGCGTGGCCTCGACGTCAAAGGCGTCAGCCACGTCATCAATTTCGACGTGCCGTGGCAGCCGGATGACTATGTCCACCGCATTGGCCGCACCGGCCGTGCCGGCGCCAAGGGCATCGCCTACACGCTGGCGACGTCCGCCGACGCCGAAGCGGTCGGCGCGATCGAGAAGCTGACCGGCCACAAGATCGCGCGCGTCTCGACGGCGGATGCCGCACCGGCCGAAGAAGCGGCGGCACCGGCCGAGCGTCCCGCGAAGAGCGAAAAGCGCCCGCGCCGCGAGGAACCGAAGCGCAAGACCGAGGCTGCCAAGAAGGAACGCCAGCCGGAGCTGGTCGACGAGGGCGACGCCTATCGACCGACCGTCGAGCCGCTTACCGCCGACGATGCCGAACCGGCCTGGAACGGGCCGGTCCCGTCGTTCCTGTCGTTCGCCGCCAGCTAGGCCGCTTTTCCGGCCCGGTAGCGGTCGAGGAAATTGCGGGCATGGGACGCGAGACGCGCGCCGGCGATGGCGTCGCGCAAACCGGCCATCATCCGCTGGTAGAACCACAGATTATGCTCGGTCATCAGCATCGCGCCGAGGATCTCGCCTGACCGGACGAGATGGTGGACATAGGCCTTCGAGTAGCTCGAGCAGGCCGGGCAGGGGCAGTCCGCCTCGATCGGCTCCGGATCCTCGGCGAACCGCGCATTGCGAATGTTGATCGGGCCATCGGCGGTGAAGGCCTGTCCCGTCCGCCCGGACCGCGTGGGCAGGACGCAATCGAACATGTCGATGCCGCGGCATACTGCCTCGACGATGTCGTCGGGCTTGCCGACCCCCATCAGGTAGCGGGGCTTGTCCGCCGGTAGTTGTCCGGGCGCAAAGTCGAGGCAACCGAGCATCGCCTCCTGCCCTTCGCCGACCGCCAGCCCACCAACCGCATAACCATCGAAGCCGACCTCGATCAGGCTGTCGGCGGACCGCTTGCGCAACTCTTCGTCGAGCGCGCCTTGCTGGATCCCGAACAGGGCCGCGCGCTCCGCATGGTCACCGCCTCGGTCGAACTCCTCGCGACTCCGTTTCGCCCAGCGGATCGATCGGTCCATCGCCTCCATCTGCGCCTTGGGCGTCGACGTCGTCGGGACCAGCTGGTCGAACTGCATGACAATGTCCGATCCAAGCAGCCGCTGCACCTCGATCGATCGCTCGGGCGTCAACAGGTGCCGCGAACCGTCGAGGTGGCTCTTGAACGCCACCCCCTCCTCGGTGACCTTGGTCAGGTCACTGAGGCTCATCACCTGATAGCCGCCACTGTCGGTCAGGATCGGCCGGTCCCAGTTCATGAAGCGGTGAAGCCCGCCGAGCCGCGCCACCCGCTCCGCGCCCGGGCGGAGCATGAGGTGATAAGTGTTGCCGAGGATGATGTCGGCACCCGCCGCACGAACGCCCTCCGGCTTAACGGCCTTCACCGTCGCTGCGGTCCCGACCGGCATGAAGGCCGGCGTCCGGATTTCGCCGCGCTGCATGGTGATCGTGCCGGTGCGGGCGGCGCCGTCGGTGGCGGCGATGGAGAAGGCGAAACGAGACATGGCGCGCTCCCTAGCCGCTCGGGCCGCGCGTCGCTACAGGCGGCCGCATGATCGAACCGGAGATCATCGTCGCGCTGACCGCCGTGGCCGCGCTGGCCGGGTTCATCGATGCCATCGCCGGCGGCGGCGGGTTGCTGGTGATGCCGTCGCTGCTGTTCGCCGGGGTGCCGCCGATCAACGCGCTGGCGACCAACAAACTGCAGTCGACCTTCGGGACCGCGACCGCGACATGGAACTTCGCGCGAAAGCGACTGGTGGATTTCCGGGGCAATCGCTGGCTGGTCCTGATGACCTTCGCCGGCGCGGCGGCGGGCGTGCTGACGGTGCAGGCGATCGATGCTAACGCGCTGAAGCTGATCATTCCCGCGCTGCTGCTGTGCATCGCGGCTTACGTCATCCTGTCACCGCGGATGAGCGACGAGGACGCCCATGAGCGCCTCACGCAGCGCGGCTATGCGCCGGTCGCGGCGGGAATCGGCTTCTACGACGGCTTCTTCGGCCCGGGCGCCGGCAGCTTCTACACCGCCACGCTGGTCGGACTTCGCGGCATGGGGCTGACCCGCGCCACGGCCACGACCAAGCTGCTCAACCTGACCAGCAATGTCGCCAGCCTGCTCTTCTTCGCGATCGGCGGGAAGATGCTGTGGCTGCTCGGCCTGTGCATGGCGCTGGGGTCGATGGCCGGCAATTATGTCGGCAGCCACACCGCGATGCGCTTTGGCGCACGGGTCATCCGGCCGCTGCTGGTGGTGCTGTCGCTGGCGCTGACGGCGCGGGTGCTTTGGGACACCTTTGCGTGACGCTCGTCGGCCGTTAGGAAGCGCACCGTGAAAATCAGCGACCTCCCCAACTTTGTGTTCATCGTCGGCGCGCCGCGGTGCGGAACGACGACGCTGGCCGATTGGCTGAAGCAGCATCCCCGCGTCTGTTTTCCCTTCGTGAAGGAGCCGCACACCTTCCTGCAGCACGACATGCGCGGGATGGACGATGCGGAGTTGCGCCCCTTTGTCGAACGCGAATACCTCGACCGGTTCTATGCCGGTTGCGGGCCGGAACGCGACACCGGGGTCGATGGCTCGGTCAGCTATCTCTACGCGCCTGAAATGCTGCTGCCCGCGCTGAAGCTGTGGCCCAACGCGAAATTCATCATCGCGGTTCGCGACCCGATGCAGATGCTGCCCTCGCTCCATGCCCGGCTGAAGGTCACGGGCGACGAGACGATCGAGCGGTTCGAGGATGCCTGGGCCGCCATTCCCGACCGCGCTGCCGGCCGGCGTATCCCGCGCTCGACGCTCGAACCGCGCTGGCTGCGCTATGACGAGGGGGGCAAGTTCGGCACCTACGTCGGCCAGTTCGTCGATATGTTCGGGCGCGACCGCTGCTGGGTATCGGTGTTCGACGACCTCGCCGCCGATCCGCAGGCGCATTACCAGCGGATGACGGGCTTTCTGGGGCTGGAGCCGTTCGCCGACACCGATTTTTCGCCGAAACGCGAAAGCCAGGGGTTCCGCTTCGGCTGGTTACAGCGCTTGCTCAAGCGCCCGCCGGCCTTTGCCCGCAACTATCTTGCCGGGAAGAAATTCCGGCAACGCGAGATGGCACTCGACGGCAAGTCAGGCGACGACGCGGTCACCGAGAAAATCTTCTCGATCCGCAAGCGCATCCTTCGCTGGAACAAGGTGCCGCTGGAAAAACAGGTCATCCCGATCGATGTCCAGATGCAAATCCGGGAGCAGCTGACCGGCGAAGTCGCGACGTTAGGCAGACTGATCGAACGTGACCTGTCGCACTGGCTCGAGGTTCGCGAGGGCCGGAAGGGCTAGCCGCGCTCCGGTAGCAGCAGCGAGGAATCGCCGTAGCTGTAGAAGCGATAGTCGTTCGCAATGGCGTGGGCGTAGGCCGCCTTCATCACGTCCAGCCCCATCAGTGCTGATACCAGCATGAACAGGGTCGACTTCGGCAGGTGGAAGTTGGTCATCAGCCCGTCCACCGCCTTGAACCGGTAGCCGGGCGTGATGAAGATCGCGGTATCGCCCTCGAAGGGCGCAATCGTGCCATCCTCCCGCGCTGCACTTTCGAGAAGCCGGAGCGAGGTCGTTCCGACGGCGATCAGGCGACCGCCCGAAGCGCGCGCGGCGTTGAGCCGCTCCGCCGTTGCCTGGTCGATCCGTCCCCACTCGGCGTGCATGCGGTGGTCGGCGGTATCGTCTACCTTCACCGGCAAGAACGTCCCGGCACCCACGTGCAGCGTCAGCGTTTCTCGCTTGACGCCCCGAGCGTCGAGCGCCGCGATCAGCCGGTCGGTGAAGTGGAGCGCCGCGGTCGGCGCGGCGACCGCCCCTGCCTCTCGAGCGAACATGGTCTGGTAATCGTCGCGGTCGGCATCGTCGGTTCCGCGCTTGGACGCGATGTAGGGCGGAAGCGGCATCTGCCCGGCCTTCTCGAGCAAGGTCTCGACAGGCTCGGCGCCGTGGAAGGCAAGCAGGATCGCGCCGGCCTCGTCGCGCTGAACCGCGGTGGCATGGACGCCCTGGCCGAAGTCGATGACATCGCCGTCGCGCACTCGCTTGGCGTTGCGAACGAACGCCCACCATTCCCGCAGCGATTCCCGCTTGTGGAGGGTCGCTCCAATGCCCGCCTCGCCCCGCTTGCCCTCCAGTTGCGCGGGAATGACCCGGGTATCGTTGAACAATAGGACGTCGCCGGGCCGCAGGATGTCCGGCAGGTCGAGCACGCCACGGTCGCTCATCCGCTCCCCGTCGACCAGCAGCAGGCGCGCCGAGTCACGCGGCCGCGCGGGCCGTAGCGCTATCCGGTCGTTGGGAAGGTCGAAATCGAACTCGTCGACGCGCATCAGCCGGCGGGCGTCGCCTGTGCGGGTGCGGGCGCCGAGGCCGGTGCCGCGACGGCGGGGGCGCCGGCGAGCGGACCGCCCAGCGAAGCGCGGACGATGGTGGTCGGCACTTCCGGCGGCTCGCCCGGCGCGATGGCGTCGGCGGCGGCCATCCCCTCGATCACCCGACCGATCGCGGTGTAGCGGTGGTCCAGGCCGAAGTTCGGCGAGAACATGATGTAGAACTGGCTGTTCGCGCTATCCACCGCCTCCGACCGGGCCATGGCGACGACGCCGCGGACGTGCGGGAAGTCGTTGAATTCGGCCTTGAGGTCGGGAAGAGTCGAGCCGCCCTGTCCCGTCCCTTGCGGATCGCCGCTCTGCGCCATGAAGCCGGGGATCACGCGGTGAAACTTCAGGCCGTTGTAGAACCCCTGCGAGGTCAGTTCCTGGATCCGACGAACCGAATTGGGGGCGACGTCGGGTCGAAGCTGCACGACCACGCGGCCGCCAGTGGATAATTCCAGGATCCAGCGGTTGGCCGGATCGGCGGCGATCGCGGCCGGCGCAACGACCGATACCTTCGGCTTCACTTCCGGCGCCGGCTTGGCCGCAACCAGCGCCACCGCCATCATCGACAGGCCGATCAACTTCTTCATCATCACCACGTCTCCGCCGCGCTTCCGCGCGATCCAGGGTTTACTTGCCAAGCTTCCGCGCCACATCGGCGGCAACCGCCGCGGTCACGAACTTGTCGATCGCGCCGCCATAGCGGGCGATTTCTTTCACCAGCCTTGACGCAATCGGCTGCAGCGAGACGTCGGCCATCAGGAAGACCGTTTCGATGCGGTCGTTGAGTTGCTGGTTCATGCCCGCCATCTGATATTCATATTCGAAGTCCGCGACCGCGCGCAGGCCGCGCAGGATGAGGCTGGCCCCTTCCCGCTCCGCAAAATCCATCAGCAGGCTGTCGAATTCGACAACGCTCACGTTCGGCAGGTCGGCGACCTCGCGTCGGACCATGTCCATTCGCTCGGCGACGGTGAACATCGGCTCTTTCGACGGGTTGGTCGTGACGCCGATAACCAGGCGGTCGACGAGGTGGACGCCGCGCCGGACGATGTCGATGTGGCCGAGGGTCATCGGATCGAACGTACCGGGATAAACGCCGATGCGGATGCGGGCGGCCATCAGCGGTCCCTTTCCGTCACGTAATTCGCGATGGCGCGAAGAAAGTCGGCCTCTCCGCCATGTTCCTGCAGGTGGGCGATTGCCTGGTCGACCAGCATCGACGCCTGTTGGCGGGCACGATCCTTGCCGAGCAGCGAGACGAAAGTCGCCTTGCCGGCGGCGGCGTCCTTGTGGAGCCGCTTGCCCGCGGCCTCCTCATCCCCGTCTTCGTCCATCAGGTCGTCGCAGATCTGGAAGGCGAGTCCGAGGTCGTGGGCATAGCCGCGATACGATGTCCTGCCGGACGCCGGGATTCGCGCCATGATGCACGCCGCCTCGATCGCATATTCAATGAGCGCGCCGGTCTTCAGCTGCTGGAGCCGGGTGATCGCACCGATGTCGAGCGACTGCCCTTCGGCGGCAAGGTCGAGCATCTGACCGCCGCCCATGCCGCCAAGGCCGGACGCGCGGGCGAGTTCCAATACAAGTTCCGACCTGACGAAAGGATCTTCGTGGGTCCGCTCGTCAGCCAGGATTTCGAAAGCGAGATCATGAAAGCAATCGCCCGCCAGCACCGCGGTGGCTTCGTCAAACGCCTTGTGGACGGTCGGCTTCCCGCGACGGAGGTCATCGTCGTCCATGCACGGCAGGTCGTCATGGATCAGCGAATAGACATGGATCGCCTCGATCGCAGAGCCGACGCGCAGCGCGCGGTCCTGATCGATCTTGAACAGCCGGCTTGCAGCGACGGTCAGCAGAGGCCGAAGCCGCTTGCCGCCGCCGATCGCGGCATGGCGCATTGCCTCGAAAAGGCGGTCGCGCCCATCGCCGGGAGGGCGAAGGTAGGACAGGAAGATCGCGTCGACTCCCGCGCCGACGCGGCGGGATTCCTCCGCTAAGTCGATGCTTGCCAACGGCTCAGCCAGCATCGAACGGCGCCGTACCCGACGGAGCGCCGTCCGCGCCCAGCGTAATCTTTTCGATCTTAGCCTGCGCGGCCTTCAAGCGCGCCTCGCAATGGCGTTTCAGCCGGTCGCCGCGCTGATACATCTCGATCGATTTGTCGAGCGGCTCGGCACCCTGCTCCAGCGCGCGGACGATCTGTTCAAGCTCGGCCAGCGCCGCCTCGAACGTCAGGCCGTCGATGTCACTTTGCTCCATCGGTCAATCTTTGGCCCGCGCGCCGTGGTGAATCAATGCTTGAACGGATCCTTGATGCCCGGGACGATCTCGTCCGAGGTATCGACCCCGTCAGCATCGGCCATCGCCGCCTCGACATCACGGGCGTGTTGCTCTCGCTCGGCGCGAAGCTGCTCGATCAGGCTGGCGCGGTCGCTGTCGAGGCGCGTGTCGACCTGGGCCTCCATGCCCGCCGCCTTCTGCGCCTTGGCCACCGCCGCGTCGAGTTCGCGCTGCGAGGTCAGGCCCAGCGTCACCGGGTCCTTGGGCTGGATGTTGGCCATGTTCCAGTGCGACCGGTCGCGGATCGACGCGATGGTCGTGCGGGTGGTGCCGATCAGCTTGGAAATCTGGCCGTCGGTGACTTCCGGATGATTGCGAATGATCCAGGCGATGCCATCCGGCTTGTCCTGCCGCTTCGACACCGGCGTGTAGCGCGGGCCCTTGGTGCGGCGCACGGGGTCCGGCTCCTTGTGCATCTTTAGCACATAGTCGCTGTCGGCCTGGCCCTTTTCGATTTCCTCGTGGGTCAGCTCGCCGGCGCGGACCGGGTCGCGGCCGGTCAGCTTGGTCGCGGCGGTATCGTCGGCGATCGCCTGTACTTCCAGGATGTGGAGCCCGCAGAATTCGGCGATCTGCGAGAAGCTGAGGGCGGTATTGTCGACCAGCCAGGCGGCGGTCGCGTGCGGCATGAGGGGCTGGGCCATCGTCGTCTCCAAAAACAGATGTGGCCGCCCCTTCACGGAGCGGCCAGCGTTAAGGCGCGATTACTCCCCACAGGCAGCAAGGGCAAGGATTGAGTCGTTACCGCCGGACAGGGCGGCGGGACGGATTATCAGTCCATGACCAGCACGATCTTGCCGACATGGTCGCCCGCCTCCATTCGCGCATGGGCGGCCGCGGCATCCGCCAATGGAAACGTCTGGTCCATGACGGGGCGCAGCCGGTTTCCCTCGACGTAGGGCCAGACGGTACGTGCGATCTCGTCCGCGACCATCGTTTTGAACGAAACGTCGCGGGCGCGCAGCGTCGAGCCGGTGAGGGTCAAGCGGCGGCGCATGATGTCGGGGATGTCGATTTCCGCCCTCGCTCCATGCTGGAAGGCGATGGAGACGTGGCGGCCATCATCGGCGAGGCACTGAAGGTTGCGGGCGACGTAATCACCGCCGACCATGTCGAGCACGACCGATACCCCGAGGCCCCCGGTCACTCGCTTCACCACCTCCACGAAATCGGTGGTCCGGTAATTGATCGCCTCGGTCGCGCCCAGGTCGAGCGCCGCGCGGCGTTTTTCCTCGCTGCCGCAGGTGACGATGACGTCCAGGCCGAACAGCGTGCCGAGGCGGATCGCCATGGTGCCAATCCCGCTGGTCCCGCCATGGACCAGCACGGTGTCGCCGTCGGCGGCGAAGCCACGTTCGAACAGGTTCACCCATACCGTAAACAGCGTTTCGGGAAGCGCCGCCGCCTCGGTGATCGGCAGCACCTCGGGTGCGGGCAGGCAGGTTCCGACCGGGGCCAAGCAATAATCGGCATAGCCGCCGCCCGCGACCAGTGCACAGACCTTCGCTCCGGGCAGGACTGCCGCCCCTTCGCCGGCCGCCACCACGGTGCCGGCGATCTCGAGGCCCGGGATGTCACTCGCGCCGGGCGGAGGCGGATAGAGCCCCTTGCGCTGCAGGACGTCGGGCCGGTTCACGCCGGCGGCCGCAACCTTGATCAGCACCTCGTCGGGGCCGGGACGCGGGGTCGGCCGGGACGTCAGCCGCAACTGGCCGCCATTGGCGGGATCCACCTCCACCGCACGCATGACGTCCGGGATCACCACACTCATGACTGCCACCCTCTCCCCACCGGCGGCAAGCTTATTGACTTGGCCACGCGCAGGGTCAACGCTGCATGGGCGATGGACGACGACGACTTTTTCTCCAGCCGCCCGAGCGACCCGCTGACCCTGCTGGTCAAGCAGGACCTCGGTCCGATTTCGATCGCCGAGCTCCACGAACGAATCGAGATCCTGAAGGGTGAGATCGCCCGGGTCGAAGCGCATATCGCGGCGACCGAGCAGCATCGCAGTGCCGCCGATGCCCTGTTCAAGCGATAGACCGCCAGCTTTTCGCGCCGCCGCGCCCTTGATCGGCGCTTCCGACACTACGACATTGAGGGTCAAGGAGACCTAAATGCCCAGTTTCGCACGGGACCTCGAACAGACTCTACACAATGCGCTTGGCGAGGCGTCACGCCGCCGCCACGAATATGCCACGCTCGAACATCTTCTGATGGCGCTGGTCGACGATGCCCACGCCAGCCAGGTAATGACCTCGTGCGGCGTCAACCGCGACGAATTGAAGTCGACGGTGAAGCACTACCTCGACAATGAACTGACCGCGCTGGTCGCCGACAGCGCGACCGACCCGACCCCGACCAGCGGCTTCCAGCGCGTGGTCCAGCGTGCGATCCTGCACGTCCAGTCGTCGGGGCGCGACGAGGTGACCGGCGCCAACGTTCTTGTCGCCCTGTTCTCGGAACGCGAGAGCTACGCCGTCTATTTCCTGCAGCAGCAGGACATGAGCCGCCTCGATGCGGTAACGTTCATCAGCCACGGCGTCGGCAAGGGAGAAGCGTCCACGGAGGCTCAGCCGCCGCAAGGCACCGAGGAAAAGCAAGAAGCCAAGAGCGGCGACAAGAAGGAGAGCGCGCTCCAGCAGTTCACGGTTAACCTCAACGACAAGGCCAAGGGCGGCAAGGTCGACCCGCTGATCGGCCGCATGCCGGAGGTTGACCGCACCGTGCAGATCCTGTGTCGCCGGTCGAAGAACAACCCGCTATACGTCGGCGATCCCGGCGTCGGGAAGACCGCGATCGCGGAAGGTCTTGCCCGCAAGATCGTCGAAGGCGACGTCCCCGACGTCCTCAAGGAAGCGATCATCTATTCGCTCGATATGGGCGCGCTGCTCGCCGGCACCCGTTATCGCGGCGATTTCGAGGAGCGGCTGAAGTCGGTGGTGTCGGAGCTCGAGAAGCTGCCGCACGCCATCCTGTTTATCGACGAAATTCACACCGTCATCGGCGCGGGCGCGACCAGCGGCGGGGCGATGGACGCGTCGAACCTGCTCAAACCCGCGCTCTCCTCGGGTGCGATCCGCTGCATCGGGTCGACCACCTACAAGGAATTCCGCAACCACTTCGAAAAGGACCGAGCGTTGCTGCGCCGGTTCCAGAAGATCGACGTCAACGAACCGACGGTCGAGGACACGATCAAGATCATCGCCGGGCTGCGCAGCTCGTTCGAGCAGCACCACGGTGTCCGCTACACAACTGACGCGATCAAGTCGGCGGTCGAGCTGTCGGCACGCTACATCCACGACCGCAAGCTGCCGGACAAGGCGATCGACGTGATCGACGAGGTCGGCGCGATGCAGATGCTGGTGCCGCCGTCACGCCGCAAGAAGACAATCACGACCAAGGAAATCGAGGCGGTGGTTGCGACCATGGCACGAATCCCGCCGAAGTCGGTGTCGAGCGACGACAAGCGCGTGCTCGAGCATCTCGAGGCAGACCTGAAGCGGGTCGTGTTCGGCCAGGACCTGGCGATCGAAAAACTCGCCTCGGCGATCAAGCTCAGCCGGGCCGGCCTTCGCGATCCCGACAAGCCGATCGGCAATTACCTGTTCTCGGGTCCGACCGGCGTCGGCAAGACCGAGGTGGCACGCCAGCTGGCGTCGATCCTCGGCATCCCGCTGCAGCGGTTCGACATGTCGGAATATATGGAACGGCACTCGGTCAGCCGTCTGATCGGCGCGCCGCCGGGCTATGTCGGTTACGACCAAGGTGGCCTGCTGACCGATGCGGTCGATCAGCAGCCGCATTCCGTCCTGCTGCTCGACGAAATCGAGAAGGCCCATCCGGACCTGTTCAACATCCTGTTGCAGGTGATGGACAACGGCAAGCTGACCGATCACCACGGCAAGACCGTCGATTTCCGCAACACCATCCTGATCATGACGACCAATGCCGGCGCCGCCGACATGGCGCGGGAAAGCATCGGCTTTGGCGCGATGAGCCGCGAGGACATGCAGGAAGACGCGGTAAAGAAGATGTTCACGCCGGAATTCCGCAACCGCCTGGATGCGGTGGTGCCGTTCGGCTACCTGCCGCCGGCCGTCGTCGCCCGCGTGGTCGACAAGTTCATCCTGCAACTCGAAATGCAGCTTGCCGACCGCGGCGTGCATATCGAACTGGACGACGAGGCGCGCGAATGGCTGACGGCCAAGGGCTACGACAAGCTCTACGGTGCGCGGCCGATGGCGCGGCTGGTTCAGGAAAAGATCAAGCAGCCGCTGGCCGAGGAACTGCTGTTCGGCAAGCTGGTCGACGGCGGCGAGGTCAAGGTCCGCATCAAGGACAACCAGCCGGCGTTCGAAGTCGTGCCCTCGCCTCCCAAGGCGGCGCGCGGCAAGGGTTCGGCGCCTGCCGCGGCGGCCCCGAAGAAGGCCGCAAAGAAACCGAAGGCGGACAAGCCGGTCGAGTAGACCGCCGTCTGCCGACAGGCGCTTGACGATCGAGGAAGGGCGGGACAGCGTTTGCGAGTCCCGCCCTTTTTCGTTTGCTTTTCGGAGAACCGCCTTGCGTCTTTTGCGTCCGCTGATCGCCGCCCTTTTCGTTGGCGCGGCCGGCATCGCTTCCGCCCAATCCGCCGCGCCGAGCTTCGACGGCAAACGGCTTGAAAGCCATATCAAGACGCTGTCGAGCGACGCCTTCGAAGGTCGCGGACCCGCGACCCCGGGCGAAAAGAAGGCGATCGACTATATCGTCGGCCAGCTTCGCGCGGCCGGGCTTGAGCCGGCCGGCGACTTCGACCAGGGCCGGCGCCAATGGACCCAGGCCGTGCCGCTTTTGAAAGCGGACATCGTCGGCCAGCCGAAGGTCTCGATCTCGCTGGCGGCCGGCCGACCGATCAGCCTGGCGCAGGGCGAGGAAATCGCGGTCCGGGCGCCGATGAATGGTGCCAGCGCGGTCAAGCTGGACGCCGCCCGCTGCTGTTCGTCGGTTACGGCGTTTCGGCGCCGGAGCGCGGCTGGGACGATTTCAAGGGCGTCGACGTCAAGGGCAAGATCTTGGTCGTCCTGGTCAACGATCCCGATTTCGAAGGCACGCTGCCCGACGGTGCCGGCGGGGACTTCGGCGGCAAGGCGATGACCTACTACGGCCGTTGGACCTACAAGTACGAGGAGGCGGCGCGCCGCGGTGCGGCGGGGGTGATGGTCGTCCACGAAACCGGACCGGCATCCTACGGCTGGGCGACCGTCAAGAACAGCAACACCAACACGATGTTCGACATCGTCCGCGCCGAACCCGCCAAGAGCCATGTGCCGTTCGAAAGCTGGATCCAGCTGGGCCTCGCCGAGCATCTGTTTCGTGACAGCGGCTTGAACTTCGCCGAGGCCAAGGCGGCGGCGCGGCGGAAGGATTTCAAGCCGATTGCGCTGAAATCCAGCCTGAGCGCGTCGCTGACGGCGAAGTCAGAGCAGATCCGCACCTACAACATCGCGGCGCGGGTCCGCGGCCGGACACATCCGGACGAGAATATCGTCTATTCCGCGCACTACGACCATCTCGGCATCGGGGAGCCCGATGCCAACGGCGACCGCATCTTCAACGGCGCGGTCGACAACAGCACCGGTGTGTCGCTGATGATCGAAATGGCGCGCGCCTTCGCCAAGGGACCCAAGCCGCAACGGTCGGTTCTATTCCTCGCGGTGGGCGCAGAGGAAAAGGGGCTGCTCGGGTCCGAATATTACGCCTCGAACCCGCTCTACCCGCTGTCGAAGACGGTCGCGGTGCTCAACACCGACTCGATGGGGATCGCGGGGGCCGCGCGCGATTTCTCGATGGCCGGCCTGACCAAACTTGAACTGGTCGACCTGCTCGTAGCGGAAGGAGCAGGGCAAGGCCGCACCTTCACACCGGACGCCTATCCTCAGTCCGGCGGCTTCTATCGTTCCGACCATTTCAGCTTTGCCAAGCGGGGCGTGCCGGCGATCAGCTTCAAGTCCGGCCGAAACCTGCTGGAAGGCGGCATCGCCGCCGGCGAGAAATGGGGCGCGGAATATCAGGCAAATCGCTACCACCAGCCCGATGACGAATGGAACCCCGACTGGAGGTACGACGGAATGATCGCTGACGGCACATTGCTCTACCGCGTCGGGTCGACGCTCGCCAACAGTCGGCAGTGGCCGAACTGGAGCGCGGACGCCGAATTTCGCGCCGCGCGCGACGCCACCGCGTCGGAGCGCCGCTGATGAGCCGGGCGTGGATCGCGCCGGTCGCGGCGGTCGTCCTGATCGGCGGCGGGCTTTATGCCCTCAAGGATCGCGGCGCCAAGCATGGCGGGTTGAGCGAGCGGACGGAAGGCACCGGAGCGCCGCTGACCCGCGAGCAGCAATCGGTCGACTTCACCAAGGCCGACCTGTCGTTCGAAGTCTTTCCCAATCGCAAGTCGATCAACGGCCACGCCGTGCTCAACTTCGCCGTCAAGCAGCCGATCCAGCGCATCCAGTTCGACCTAGACGAGAACTTGCCCATCCGCGCCCTCGCGGTCGACGGCGCGCCGCTGTCATCGCGGGAATGGCGCAACGCGGGCGGCCTCGTCACTGTCGACCTGCCGGTGGCCAAGCAGGCCGGTGACAAGCTCCAGCTAACGGTCGATTATGCCGGCAAGCCGCACGTGGCCAAGAAGGCGCCGTGGGACGGTGGCTTCGTCTGGTCCAGGACGAAGGACGGGCAGCCGTGGATCGCGACCGCAGTCCAGGGCGAAGGATGCGACCTGTTCTGGCCGTGCTTCGACAACAGCCTGGTCGAGATCGGGCAGGTCGACCTGCACATCACGGTGCCGAAGGGCCTCGTCGCCCCCGCCAACGGCAAGCTGGTCGGGGTCCGCGAGCACAGCGACGGCCGCCGCACCTACGACTGGCGGACGATTAAGCCGAACAACTACGCCATTTCCCTTAACATCGGGCCGTACAAGCAATTGACGCAGCAGCATCGCAGCCGCTTCGGCAACATGGTCGAGATCGACTATTGGTACCTGCCGGGCGAGGACGACAAGGCTAAGAAGCTGTTCGCCGAATTCGCGCCCACGCTCGACTTCTTCGAGCGCGCGATCGGCCCATACGCGTTCGCCAACGAAAAGCTGGGCGTGGTCGAAACTCCGCACCTCGGCATGGAGCATCAGACGATCAACGCCTACGGCAATGCCTACAAGCCGGCGCCTGAAGGCTACGACTGGCTGTTCAACCATGAATTCGCGCATGAATGGTTCGGCAACCAGCTGACCAATCGCGACTGGGACGACATGTGGCTGCACGAAGGGTTCGGCAGCTACATGCAGCCGCTCTACCTCCAGTCGATGGTGGGCGACCTCGCCGCCAAGAACTGGCTGTTCAAGAACCGCCAGGGCATCCAGAACAAGTTCCCGATCGTCAGCGGCAAGCACCGCCTTGAGCATGAGGTCTACGACCCCGCGACCGGCCCGGCCAACGACATCTATTCGAAGGGGGCCTGGATCCTGCGCACGCTGCGCTGGCTGACCGGTGACGAGCCGTTCTTCCGGGCGACCCGCCGGCTGGTCTACGGGCGGCCCGATCCCGCGCCCGGCAACTTCCAGCCGCGCTTCGGGTCGACCAACGAATATGTCGCGCTGGTCAACCAGGAGTCGGGGCGCAACCTGACGTGGTTCTTCAACGCTTACCTGCGCCACGCGCGGTTGCCGAAGCTGGTCGAGCATCGGCAGGGCAACGTCCTCCACCTGCAGTGGCAGACGCCCAAGGGCATCCCCTTCCCCATGCCGCTCGACCTGGAGGTCGATGGCAAGCGGGTCCGGGTACCAATGGACAGGGGCCGGGCGACGGTCCAGCTTCCGGCCGCGGACAGCCTGGTGACGATCGACCCCGACGATTTCGTTCTTCGCCAGAACGACGCGATCGACGCCTATCGCGACTGGAATGCTGCGAAGGCCAAGACCAGCTGAACGAAAGGAAACCGGCGATGGCGCTGACGTTCTACACCAACCCGATGTCGCGCGGACAGATCGTCCGCTGGATGCTGGAGGAGGTCGGAGAGCCGTACGAAACCGTCGTCCTCGACTATGCCTCGACGATGAAGGCGGACGACTACGCCCGCATCAATCCGATGAAGAAGGTCCCGGCCATCGTCCATGACGGCCGCGTGGTGACGGAATGCGCCGCCATCTGCGCCTATCTTGCCGAGGCCTTCCCGCAGGCGGGGCTTGCGCCGACGGCGGACGAACGCGCCGACTATTACCGCTGGCTGTTCTTCGCCGCTGGCCCGCTGGAGCAAGCGGTGACCAACAAGGCCAACGGTTGGGAGCCAAGCGAAGAACGCAGCCGCATGTTCGGCTATGGCAGCTACGACCTGGCCGTCGACACCATCGACCACCACCTGCGCGGGCACAGCTACGTGACCGGCGACCGGTTCACGGCTGCCGACGTCTATGTAGGAAGCGCGATCATGTGGGGCACGCAATTCGGAACCTTGCCCGCGCTCGATAGCTTCAAGGCCTATGGCGAGCGACTGTCGTCGCGTGAGGCGTACGGGCGCGGGAAGGCAATCGACAACGGCCTGATCGCCGAGATGCAGGCCAAGCAGGGAGCGGACGCGTGACACCCGACCAACGCCGGCAGGCCATCGACCTCTACGACCGCTTCACCCATGACGGCATGGATCGGCGGGTCTTCATGCAGCAGATGACGCTGCTGGCGGGAAGCGCGGCCGCCGCGACCGCGCTGATCGCCTCGATTTCGGCCAGCCCTGCGGCAGCAGCGATCACCGATCCGGCCGACGCCCGCCTCGTCACCGGCCGCGGCCCGGTCGGCGGCGACAGCGGGCTCAAGGGCTATGTCGCCGCGCCGAAGAACGCCAAGAAGGTCGGCGCGGTCATGGTCATCCATGAAAATCGCGGCCTCAATGCCCATACCGAGGATGTCGCGCGGCGCCTGGCGCTGGCCGGCTTCTTCGTCATCGCGCCCGACATGTTGTCGCTGGTGGGAGGAACGCCCCCGACGAGGACCAGGCGCGCGAGATGATCGGCAAGCTCGACCTCACCGCCGCCAACGCCGCCGCCTCGAAGCTCGGCGCGTCGATGAAGAAGCAGGACCACGTCAACGGCAAGCTGGGGATCGTCGGCTTCTGCTGGGGTGGTGCGTTCGTCAACCGGTTTGCCGTGTCGGCCGGTTCAGGGCTTGATGCCGGCGTCAGTTACTATGGGTCAGCCCCCGACCCTGCCGAGGCCGTGAAGGTCAAGGCGCCGCTGATGCTCCACTATGCCGGGCTCGACAAACGCGTCGCGCAGACCGGCGAGCCGTGGGCAGCGGCGCTGAAGGCGGCGAAGAAGGACGTCACCGCCTACACCTACCCGGGGGTCGATCACGCCTTCAACAACGACACGTCGAAGGAACGTTACAACAAGGTCGCCGCGGACCTTGCGTGGGACCGGACGGTCGCCTTCTTCCACAAGCACCTGGACTAAGGCTTCGGACAAAAAAGGCCCGGCGGATCGACCGCCGGGCCCTCTCCTTGTCCGCTATCCGCGAAAACTATTCGCGGTTGCCCATGAAGCTGAGCAGGAACTGGAACATGTTGATAAAGTCCAGATACAGCGTCAGCGCACCCATAATGACCGTCTTGCCCATCATGTCGGTGCCCGCGACATAAGCGTACATCGACTTCAGCTTCTGCGTGTCATAGGCGGTCAGTCCCGCGAAGATCAGGACGCCGATGGCGCTGATCGCAAAGGACATGGCCGGCGACTGCAGGAACAGGTTGATGACCATCGCTACCAGCAGGCCGACGACACCCATGATCAGGAAGGTACCGAAACCCGACAGGTCGCGCTTGGTGGTGTAGCCATAGAGGCTCAGTCCCAGGAACGACGCGGTCACGGCGAAGAAGGTCTGCGCGATCGAAGTATTGGTATAGACCAGGAAGATCGTCGACATCGACAGGCCCATCAGGACCGCGAACGACCAGAACAGCGTCTGGAGCGTCGATTCCTTCATCCGGTTGATGCCGAAGCTCATCGCGAAGACGATCGCCAGCGGCGACAGGATGATCAGCCAGCGCAGCGGCGTCTGCATCACCTGTGCGGCATAGCCGGACTCGGCAAACAGCAAGGCGACAATGCCGGTCAGCAGCACGCCCGACGCCATGTAATTGTAAATTTTCAGCATGTAGGACCGAAGGCCGGCATCGCGAGCGGCGCGCGGGACACCGACGGCAATCGCCGGATCCACACTCCGAATACGCGGGTCGAACTGGTTCTGCATTCCAACTCCTCTTCTGGGGGCCTCGACGACACATCCCCTAATGCGGCCAATATCGGTGTTTTAGGGGGGCACTTCAAGGAAAACCGGTCGCGGTTCGTCGATCCGTTGGTTAGCCTTTCATCATGCACCGCCTGTTCGTCGCCCTCCGCCCGCCCCCGCGATCCAAGACTTATGCCTCGACGTGATGGACGAGGGACTGCCCGGATGGCGCTGGCAGGATGAAGAACAATTGCACGTCACCCTACGCTTCATCGGTGAAGTTAATGGCCGCGTCGGGGACGACATCGCCGCGGCACTCACCTCGATCCATGCCCCGCCGGTCGAGCTGTCGCTCACCGGAGTCGGTTGGTTCGACCAGCGGGGTGGCGGGACCTTGTTTGCCCGCGTCGGCCCGCGCGAGCCGCTGGCGACGCTTCACGCCAAGATCGACAGGGCGATCACGAATGTCGGACTTTTGCCGGAGGGTCGCGCCTACCTGCCGCATATCACCCTGGCCCGGGGTCGCCGCGGCGCCGCTGCGCCCCATCACTGGTTGGAGCGGCACGCCGGCCTTGCCGGTGATCCGTCACGCGTCGAGGCGTTCACGCTGATGGAAAGTACGCTTTCCCGATCCGGAGCGCTCTACGAAACGGTCGAGACCTATCGGCTGGGGCGCGGTTGATCCACAGCGGTGGAAACCCATCTAGGGCCCTCACGTTCATTGTCCGCGGCCCCCTTGCCGCGCGCGAACAAATATGGAACAAATAGCCGGCTATGCTGACTCACATTAGCGTTCGCGGAGCGCGCGAACACAACCTCAAGGGAGTCGACATCGACATCCCGCGCGAAAGCCTGACCGTCATCACCGGCTTGAGCGGATCGGGCAAGTCGAGCCTCGCCTTCGACACCATCTACGCCGAGGGTCAGCGCCGCTACGTAGAATCATTGAGCGCCTACGCCCGGCAATTCCTTGAGATGATGCAGAAGCCGGACGTCGAACATATCGACGGCCTGTCCCCGGCCATCTCGATCGAGCAGAAGACGACCAGCCGCAACCCACGCTCGACCGTCGCGACGGTCACCGAAATCTACGACTATATGCGCCTGCTGTGGGCGCGGGTTGGCGTTCCCTACTCGCCCGCCACCGGCCTGCCGATCGAGGCGCAGCAGGTTAGCCAGATGGTCGATCGCGTCATGGCCCTGCCCGAGGGATCGCGGCACTATTTGCTCGCGCCGGTCGTTCGTGGCCGCAAGGGCGAATACCGCAAGGAACTGGCGGAATGGCAGAAGGCCGGCTTCACCAGAGTCCGCATAGACGGCGAATTCCATGCGATCGAGGAAGCGCCGGCGCTCGACAAGAAATATAAACATGACATTGAGGTCGTCGTCGACCGCATCGTCATCCGCGAGGGCATCGAGAGCCGCCTCGCCGACAGCTTTGAGACCGCGCTGAAACTTGCCGAAGGCCTCGCCTACCTTGACCCGGCTGACCCGCCAACCGAAAACATGGATACGGCCCAGTCAGGCATGAAGCTCGACTTCGGCGCTCCGGGGCGGATCGTCTTTTCGGAAAAATTCGCCTGCCCGGTGTCGGGTTTCACCATCGCCGAAATCGAACCCCGGCTCTTCTCGTTCAACGCTCCTCAGGGCGCTTGTCCGGCCTGCGACGGCCTTGGCGAAAAGCTGCTGTTCGACGAGGACCTCGTCGTTCCCAATCACGCGCTATCGATCGCCAAGGGCGCAGTGGTGCCCTGGGCGAAGTCCAATCCGCCCTCGCCCTACTATATGCAGGTGCTGGGGAGCCTCGCCCGCGCTTACAACTTCTCGCTCGACACGCCGTGGAAGGACCTTGGTGACGAGGCGCAGCAGGTGGTTCTTCGCGGCACCAAGGGCAAGCCGGTGGCGCTGCGCTTCGTCGATGGCCGCAAGAGTTATGAGGTAAAGAAGCCGTTCGAAGGCGTGCTCGGCAACCTGGAACGCCGGATGCTGTCGACCGAAAGCGCATGGATGCGCGAGGAGCTATCGAAGTACCAGGCTTCCCATCCGTGCGAGGTTTGCCACGGCGCCCGCCTCAAGCCGGAGGCGCTCTCGGTCAAGATCGCCGGCGAGGACATCAGCCTGTCGGCGCGCCGCTCCGTCGCCGACGCGTTTCAGTGGTTCGGTTCGCTGGAAGAAAAACTGGGCCCGCAGCAGCGCGAGATCGCCCGCGCGATCCTCAAGGAAATTAACGAGCGCCTCGGCTTCCTCCACAACGTCGGCCTCGATTATCTCAACCTCGACCGCACGTCGGGCACGCTATCCGGCGGAGAAAGCCAGCGCATCCGCCTCGCCAGCCAGATCGGCTCGGGGCTGTCCGGCGTTCTCTACGTCCTCGACGAGCCGTCGATCGGGCTCCACCAGAAGGACAACGACCGGCTGCTCGAGACGCTGAAGCGGCTGAAGGGTCTCGGCAACACCGTCCTCGTCGTCGAACATGATGAGGACGCCATCCGCACCGCCGACCATGTCATCGACATGGGGCCGGGCGCCGGCGTTCATGGTGGCCAAGTCGTGTGCGCCGGCACGCTCGACGAATTGCTGAAATGCGAAGACAGCCTGACGGCCGATTATCTTTCGGGGCGCCGGTTCATTCCGGTGCGCGAGAAGCGCCGCAAAGGGACCGGCAAGAAGCTCACCGTCCACAATGCCAGCGCCAACAACCTCCGCAACATCACGGCGTCGATCCCGCTCGGCACCTTCACCTGCATCACCGGCGTATCGGGTTCGGGCAAGTCGAGCTTTACGATCGACACGCTCTACGCGGCAGCCGCTCGCCAGTTGAACGGCGCACGCATCCTGTCTGGCAAGTACGACAAGATCACCGGACTCGAGCACCTCGACAAGGTCATCGACATCGACCAGTCGCCGATCGGGCGCACGCCGCGGTCGAACCCGGCAACCTACACCGGCGCCTTCACCCAAATCCGCGACTGGTTTGCCGGCCTGCCCGAAAGCCAGGCGCGCGGCTACAAGCCGGGACGATTCAGCTTCAACGTGAAAGGTGGCCGCTGCGAAGCTTGCACCGGTGACGGCCTGCTCAAGATCGAGATGCACTTCCTGCCGGACGTCTACGTCACCTGCGACGTCTGCCACGGCCAGCGCTACAATCGCGAAACGCTGGAGGTGAAGTTCAAGGGGAAGTCGATCGCCGACGTGCTGGACATGACCGTCGAGGACGCGGTCGAGTTCTTCAAGGCGGTACCGGGCATTCGCGACAAGATGGCGATGCTGGCGGAAGTCGGTCTCGGCTACATCAAGGTGGGGCAGCAGGCGACTACCCTGTCGGGCGGCGAAGCGCAGCGCGTGAAGCTGTCGAAGGAATTATCCCGCCGCGCCACCGGCAACACGCTCTACATCCTCGACGAGCCCACCACCGGCCTCCATTTCGAAGACGTTCGCAAGCTGCTTGAGGTGCTGCACGCCCTCGTCGAACAGGGCAACACGGTCGTGGTCATCGAGCACAATCTCGACGTCATCAAGACGGCGGACTGGATACTCGACCTTGGGCCCGACGGCGGCGTCAACGGCGGCGAAATCGTTGCGGAAGGCACTCCGGAAAAGATTGCGGCCACTCCCCATAGCCACACGGGGCATTACCTCGCGCCGCTGCTCAAGGCTCCTGCCCGGGCACCCCAATCGGCGCCCGGTGAACTTCAGTTGGCGAAGTAAGCCGGGCTAGGCGCTCTTCGGTGCCTGGGCCGGCGCAATGACCGCGCACGCGATCCGGTCACCGCTGTCGCCGCTTGGATCGGTCTTGTAATCGTCGGCCTTGGCGTGGATCACGAACGCGGTCCCGTCGGCGTCGGCCAGTGAGGTCGTTCCCGCCGCCAGCGTGGCTCCGTTCACCGTGAAGCGAAGCGTCGCCGAGCCGTCGGCGCCCACGGTCAGATTGTCGAGGTCGCCCAAGTGCGCTCCGGCCGGATTGTCGCGGCCGTGCTTCTTGCTGGACGGATTCCAGTGGCCTCCGGCGCTTTCGAACTTCGGACCTTCGCAAAGGCCGGTCGTGTGCAGGTGAACGCCATGCACGCCTTCGGGCAGTCCCGTCGCGGCCAGCGCTACCACAATTCCCCCGGCGTCCTCGGTCACCGTCAAATTCCCCTTCGGCGAGCCGTCGCCGGCCATCACGGGAACGCTCGCCGATTGCGTGGTCGGCAGGCCATCCGCGTCGGCGTCGTTCGCGACGGCGGTCGTCTCTTTGACGTTGGTATCGACATCGGAGTTCGCTTCGCGCTGGCAAGCGCCCAGCAGAGCCGCCGCACCGGCCAACAGCGCCAGGGAATGCTTTGATATTCGGATCATGATTGGGACCTCCGCCCAGTCGAACGCGCACCCATCGCATCGGGTTCAAGCCAATCGTCCGCCGCGGACAAAAAGAAACGGCCCGGAAGTTTCCTCCCGGGCCGTCCTTGTCGTTGGACGATCAGGCGGCGCTTGGCACCGCCCGATGCACCTTACTGACCCGAACCCGGGCCGAAGGTGATTTCCACGCGACGGTTCTGCGGCTCGCGAACACCGTCTTCGGTGGCGACGAGAGGCTTGCTCTCACCGAACGCCGAAGTGGTCATCGCTCCATCGGCAACACCGCGACCGGCCAGGTAGGCACGGACGTTGTTGGCACGACGCTGCGACAGGCCGACGTTGTATTCGTCGCTACCCGAACGGTCGGCGTGACCGGCGAGCATGACCTGGGCCGAACCGGTCTGCGCGTAGGCAGCCGCTGCGTTGTCAAGGATCGCCGCCGCTTCAGGCGTGATGTCGTCCTTGTCCCAGTCGAAGAACACGATGAACGGACCAACCGCGACCGGAGCCGGCGCCGGGCAGGTTTCCGTGGCCAGGATGACCGACCCATCCGGGCAGGTCTGCGTGGCCGGCGGAGCCGGGGGCGGCGGGGCGGCGGGGGCGGCGGCGGGGGCGGCGGGGCCGCGAAGTTGTACACCAGGCTGGCGAGCAGGGAGTGCGACCGGAACTTGCCCGACAACGTGTTGTCTTCGAACGACAAGTCACGGGTCGAGAAGTAACGATACTTGATGCCGAGGTCGAGGTTCGGCGTGATCGCCTTACGCATGCCGGCGATCAGCTGGTAAGCGAAGCCGCTGTCCGTGTCGCTGAAGGTCGTGTCGTAATAGTCGGCGTAATAGTCATAGTCAGGATCGACCGCCGTGAAGTCGAGCGATGCCTTGTACTTGACACTGGCGAGACCGCCACCAACGCCGATGAAGCCGCTCCAGTCGTTCTCGTCACCGAAATCGAGGAGCAGGTTGGCCATCGCCGAGTAAACGCGAGCGCTACCCTTCGCCTCATACGGGAACTCGGTCGGGTCGACCGAGCTTACCGTCGGGGCCAGCGTGATGTCCTTGATACGCGAACGCTTGTAACCAAGTTCGCCTTCCAGACGGAACATGCCGAAATCGTAACCGGCGATCAGATCGGCGTCGACGCCGGTCCGATGATCGACCATCACGCCACCTTCGGTGGTCACGCCGTCTTCGTCGGTGAAGTCCATATTAATGTCTTGGACGAGCATCGCGCCGCCCTCGATGCCGACATAAACCGACTTGTCGCGAGCGACAGCCGGGGTCGCCAACGCGGTCGAAGCGAGCGCCATCGCAATGGCTAGCTTGCGCATAGAAATCCCCTTTCACATGCATTCTTCAGTAGAACTGCCCGAACACATTATGAGAGCGCCGGTTGCTGCGCAAGCGGGGGAATTCCACCCTCTGTTGCCCAAAAGCCGCAAAAGCCGGGCCCGGGGTGATCAAAAGCCTGTCACAGAACAGAAAAATTATGTTTCGATGAGGCCGTGGCCGCGTAGCGCCCCGAGGATCAGGCCGATGCACGCTCGCGCCTCCGCGTCGACCACGCTTCCCGCCGACGGCGCGTCGATCGACGCTGTCCGACCGCCGATCACCTGCTTGCCACCGACAACGACACTGGCAACGCGCGCCTTGCGCCGCGAAGTCCAGCTCCGCCGGCGACAGGCTCAGCGCCTGCCATTTCAGCCCGCCGTCCAGGATCAGCGGCCGCCCGGCGTTGGCGCTCCCCGCGAATTGCTCGGCCAATTCCGCCTTCAGCCGGTCGAACTGCTCGTTCGACAGGTTGGCGCCCTCGTCATTCTCATACACCAGCGCACCGCTCGGCCGCGCCGCATTGTCGAGCAGTGCCTTGTTCCAACGGCTGGCGCCATTGTGCACGCTGGCCGCCGCGATCGCCGCGTCCAGGCAGCCCAGCCCATAATGATCGTCCGCCGGATCGAGCGAGCGCAGGTGCGCCACCTGCCGCCGCCCCAGCGGATCGGTCCGCGCCAGCCGCGTCTCCTGCGTCCCGGCCCGATAAGCATAGGCCGCCGGCCACCCGTCCGCGCCCGGCACCACGCTGACCCGCTCGGGCCGAAGCGCATGAAGCTCCGCCGGCGCGTCGCGGCCGTCGGTAATCAGCTGCACATAGGCATTGCCGTGCTGCAGCACTCCCGCCGTCACCCGCTCCAGCAGGGATGGCTTCACCAGCCCGCGCTCGTCCCCGACAATCGCCAGCCCCGACACCGCATCCGCCACCAGCCGAACCGCGCGAAGCCCCACCGGATTGCGCCGATAGACCTCGTCCAGCTGCGCTTCATACCCCGCCGCAAACCCCGTCTCCCGCCCCTGCAACCAAGGCACGGCAAAGCGGGCCGCCGGCGCACTCTTGCGCCCGAACCAATTGAACATGTTGTACTCCTAGTCTTGAGCGCCCGAGCATAAGACTGCGGTCGCGACCGCGACCCCGGCCTTATGTCGAAGAGAGCGCGAAAGCCGGCTGGCCTGCGCGCCCAAGCGCGACAGGACCGACGCCGCGGATTCACTCCGCGGCGATGCTTACGTTTTGAATTCGGCTTCGACCTTCTTCGCGACGTTATTCAAAGTCGACTGCAACTGAGTGATTTCTGAAGCGCCATCGAACGCGTCAGGCTCATACCGTGCGAACAGATATTCCCGGCTCTTCGTCATCTTCGCCAGATGCTCGATCGTCTTGCCTTTGAGGACGAGACCAGCGCTCAACGCTTTGCGGGTCCGTTCATTCAAATTATGTTGCAGGCCCCGAACGTACGTCACCGTCAGCCCCGACTTCATCAGGTAGGCATTCAAGTACAGCTCGACCGCGTGGATCGTGACGAACCGGAATGGCGCGAACGAGAGTCGACCGCCGCCCTTGGCATTTGATCGCAGGGTCTCGGCTGCCAGATGATAGACTCGCGCAAGCGCCAAGACTTCCTCGGCAGTGGCGTCATCGCCTGGGTAGAACTTCTGGTTCTCGGCAGTCACTCCGCCGAACTAACTTTGCGAATTCAATTTTCCCTTAATCCGTGCCGTTGACGCGGCTGGGCGCCGCCGGGCAGCAAGCGTTCGTGAAAAAGAATGACGAATCCGCCAGCAAGCCCAAATCACCCTGGAACCGGCGAGAAAAAATACTCGTCGTGGCGACATTCTTCCTGCTGCTTTTCGACGGGTTCTTTGATCGCAGCACGCTGATTACGCGCCTACCCTTCCTCGTCACGCTTGGCAGCTCCGTCATCGTGGCCGCACCGTTCTACTGGATGGCTTGGAAGTTTGCCGGAAACACTTCTGATCCGTCCCACTTTCGGCGCTTTTTCGTCTCCATGGGCATGCTCATAATGGCACCCTTCATCGGCCCCTACTTTAGCCGCCAGGTCGCAGTTCACGCCGCCTTCTTCAATTTTCCGTCCACTTTGGAGTCCACGCTGGCGACTGTTATGTCCATGAGAGGTCGCGGCCGCTTCGGTCCGTCGGCCCGCGCTCAGTTCAGCCCTGAAACTCGGAAATTCTTGGTGCACATCGACGAACAACTCTACGAGCAACTTGATGTGTATCGATATCCCGGCCGCGACTGCCTGATCTTCACCGTCGCTACGGGTCGCTGGGGCGTGAGGAAGGTGACCGTCCCGAACATTCTCGACGATTCCCTCGGCATCTCAGCCTATCGCCGGTGCCCGCATTTCACTCCGCCTACGCCATCCGCACCCTAGGCACCCCGCTCCTCGTCTCGCCCAATTCCGTCAATGCCCACACGCAGGCATCCGCTCGATCCGGCGACCGACCCGGCCCGTCGTATCCGCCGCCCGCGCTGAGCCCGCTCAATTCCGCCTCCAGCTCCGGAAACACCCCGCGAACCACACCTTGCCGACCGCCACCCGGGTCGCGACCGGCTCCGCCCGAGCAGCTTTCCCGCGCGAGGCGTGGACCAGCCGCACCGGCAATCCCGCGTCTGCCGCCTTCAGGACGCTTTCGACCATCGCCCCGCCCTGGTTGGCCTCGGCCACCACCAGGCAGGCGTTCCATTCCCGCGCCGCCGCCGCGACCGCCCGCGCCCAGCCTTCCGGCGACAGGCCACGAACGCTGCAATCGGCCAGCACATAGCTTTTCCCCGCCGATCGCCCCGCTACCACGATGCCGCACGCATCGCCGCCCCGCGCCTGTCCTGAGCTTGTCGAAGGCCCCGCCGGCGGATCGACCCCGACCACCACCTTGTCGAACGCCTCCGGCGCCGAGCCAATCCGCGCCCGTTCGATCAAATCACGCGGGAACAGCGATCCTTCGGCCTCGGTCATCAGCTCGCCGTTCAATTCCTGCCGCCCGCGCCGCGACCCGGCATAAGAAGCCATCATCACGTCGATGAAGCGGTCGGGCAGGCTGATATTCTGGTCGGTGCGCCCACCGGTCTCGACCGTCCACGGCCGCGCGCGGATCTGCTCCAGCAGCGGCATCGACCGCGGAGTCGTCGTCACCAGCACGCGCGGCCGGTCGCCCAGCCGCATGCCCATGTCCAGGTTCGCCCACGCTTCCTCGGCCTCGCCCCACTTGGCAAGCTCGTCGCACCACGCAAAATGAAACTGCGGCCCGCGCAACCCGTCCGGGCTTTCCCCTGAGTAAAGCTCGGCGACGCTGCCGTTAGACCAGCGCAACTGCCGCTTGCTCGGCTCCCAGATCACCCGCGATCCGTGCCGCGCCGCGACCGACAGCAGCCCGCTCTGCCCCTCGACCATCACCGACCGCGCCTCGTCGATCGTCGCCCCGACCAGGGCGATGCGCCGCTTCGGCCCCGACATCGCCAGCTTGTGGATCCACTCCGCCCCTGCCCGGGTCTTGCCGAACCCGCGCCCGGCCATCATCAGCCAGCATTGCCAGCCCGCGTCGCCCGGCGAAATCTGCCCGCGCTGCGCCCACGTCTCGAACATCGCATCGATGTCCAGGATGACGCGCGGGGTCAGGCTGCTCAGCTCGCGCCGCGCCGCCCGCTCACCCAGGCTCGCGAACCGCAGAACTTGGTGCAGCGGAATATCAACGATCATCGATGCGACCGTATCGCGCGTACCGCCGCCGCGATCGCGTCGGTCCGCTTCGAGGCCGACTTGGTTTCCACATCCCCCTCGCGCTGGCGAAGCTTGCCCAGCCGATGAAGGATCCGCTCCATCGCCTCGGCCGCTTCCGTATTGTCGATCTCGCGGTCCGCCTCGACCGCCGTGTCGCGATGATGGCGCAGCAGGGCGATGCCCAGCTGGTCGCTATATTCGCGCATGACGATCGGCTCGCCGCCCTTCGGAACGACCCTCTTCTCAGTGCCCTTCAGCGCCCGTTCCAGCAGCACCAGTTCCAGCTGCGCGTAACCGATCGCCACCGCCTGGCCCCACGCTTCGCGAAACGCCGCCTCGCGCGCCCGCCGACGATAAACGCTGGTCGACGACACGCCCGCCTCGCTGGCCGCATAAGTGACGTTGCAGCTTTCGCCGAGCGCCTCCAGGAACCGCCGCTCCTTGGTCCGCGACCAGCTCGCCGCCGTCGCCTTGCGCCTCCGCGGCCGGCGGCCGCCATCGATCGTCAGCGCATCCGCCGCCGCTTTCCGAGCCATCTGATCCCATCCCCGCCTGAAACGGCGAAGGGCCGGTGACACCTCGAAAAGATGTCCCGGCCCTTCGCCTTGCGATCCGGCGCCCGCTCCGCCGACTCGCAATTCTTGACTGTTCCTGACGTCTAACCAGATAGCGTGACAATGTCAAGCCAGAATTTGCCTATTTGGTTCTTTCTTATAAACCGGCCTTATCCTAGCGATCGGCGGTTCCGCAACGAATGCAACGTGCACCGCTCGGCGGAGTTTGTAAGATCGGCCCATGACCTTCCCGCAAGACCGCCTCGTTTTCACGCCCGCCGACGTCGACCTGTCGCGCTCGCCGCTGGCGGCCGACCTTCACGGCCAGACCTATGTGCTGGGCGCGTTCAACCCCGGCCTGACCCGCCTCGCCAACGGCAACCTGTTGATGATGGTCCGCATCGCCGAGGCGCTCAGCAATCCCAAGCGGGACAGCAAGGTCCACGCCATCCGCTGGGCAGACGGTCACTACCACCTCGACGGCTGGCCGCTCGAGACCGTCGACACCGCCGACCCGCGCAAATTCATGATTGCCGGCAGCGGGTGGAGAGTGATGGCCCTGACCTCCCTGTCCTGGCTGCTCCCGGTCGAAATGACCCCCGACGGCCTCGACATCGTCGCCGTCCACTACGATCGCGCCATCGCGCCGCAGGGCAGCTTCCAATGCTATGGGGTGGAGGACGCGCGTATCAGCCGCGTCGACGGCCGCTATGTCATGACCAGCTGCTCGGTCAGCCCGGAACGACACTCGACCACGCTCTACACCTCGGACGACGCGCTCGACTGGACGTTCGAGGGGATCGTCCTCGATCACCAGAACAAGGATATGCTGGTCTTCGAAGGTCAGGTCGGCGGGCAATATTGGGCGCAGACCCGCCCGCTCGGCGACCTCTATTTCGCCTATCCGCCCGGCAGCGAATGGCGCGCGGGCCCCTCCATCAACCTCGCCACCTCGCCTGACCTCTTCCACTGGCGCCCGCACCTCAAGCCGGGCATCCGTCCGCACAGCGCCACCGTCGCTACCGCGCGGATCGGCGGCGGCACCCCGCCGATCCTCACCGACGACGGCTGGCTTACGCTGTGGCACGGGGTCGAACCCAAGGAAGTGGTCGGCATCTACCGCACCTACTGGTCGATCCTCGACCGCGACGATCCGTCGAAGGTCGTCCGCACGCAGCACGAACCGCTGCTGGAGGCCAATCCGACCCTCACCGCCCCGCTGGAAGAGTTGATGTACGTTCGCGACGTCGTCTTCACGACCGGCATTGCCGACGCCGGCGATCACTACGTCGTCGCCTCGGGCGAGGCCGACCTCGCCTGCCGCATCACCCACATTCCGAAATCGGTGTTCGCCTGAGCGTCAGTCGCCCACGAACCGCGCGGCGATGTCCCGCGCCAGCCGCACCGGGCGCAGGCTGGTCGCGTCGAGGCAGCACCAGCAGCTGCGGATCTCGCTGACGACTTCCTCGCCGCGCTTGACGACGGTGGTGAAGAACGCCCGCGCGCCCTCCACCTTCTCGGCGACGACGTCGGCGACGACCACGTCCTGCAGGAAGCTCGGCTTCAGGTAGGTGATCTCATGCTTCATCGCGACCCACAGGTGCCGTGCCACGGCCTCCTTGGGCGCGACGCTCTGCCAGTAATCGACCACTGCGTCCTGCACCCAGCGCAGGTACACGCTGTTGTTGACGTGACCCATGTGGTCGATGTCGGACGGGTGGATGGCGACGGCATGGCGGAACACGGAAACGAGTCTCCTCTAAGGCGCTAAGCCTTCACTCTACTGACAAACATGTCAACAGATGACTCGTTCCGTATCAGCCGACGAACATTGCTCCGGCCTTGTCGCCGTCGGTCCAGCGCACCTCGACGTGGCTGATGCCGCGCCGGGCGACGCGCAGCTCGCGCCGCTGGCCCGCCTTCAGCT
Source organism: Sphingomonas rhizophila (assembly GCF_014396585.1). Lineage (GTDB taxonomy): Bacteria > Pseudomonadota > Alphaproteobacteria > Sphingomonadales > Sphingomonadaceae > Sphingomicrobium > Sphingomicrobium rhizophilum. Next base: position 550,775 of record NZ_CP060717.1, on the reverse strand, counting down.
TTTCCTCGGTTTCGATCCGGCATCCGTCATAGCTGATATCGGTCACGAAGGCGTCGGTGAGTTGCTTCTCGCCGCGGACCAGGAAGGCGCGAAGCTCGACACTCCGGCGCTCCGAACGGCGCGGCTGGAACTCGGGATTGGCGGTGTTCATCGAAAGTTGCCCCACTTGAATTGACGCGCGCCTTTTACCTCGCCGAACGGCCTTGCGCCGCCGCCCAATCCCGCGCGACCCAATCCGGGACATTAACCCAAGTCAGCGGATCAGCCTGGCCAGCCGACCCGCACCAGCACCCCGCTCGGGTCGGACACCGCGAATTCGGTAAGGCCCCACGGCTTGGCCTCCGCCCGCAATCCGAACGCCTCCGCCAGGGCCGCGACCTCCTCGGAATAGAAATAGATGCCGTGCGCGGTGACCGCCGGATCGATCGTCCCCGCCTCGACCCGGGTCAGGTGAACGCTCGCCCCGCCCGCGTCGTGCAGGATGCGATAGCCGTGCGCGGCATAATCCGAAGTCACCCCGAACCCCAGCCGCGCATAGAACGCCGCGCTCGAGTCCAGGTCCTCGCTCGGCACGATCGCCACTGCGGAATGCTTGAAGTCCATCGTCTGTTTTCCCTGTCAATCAGTATCCGGACGGCAGCAGCCGGGGTACTGGCACTGCTCCCGGCGGAGAATACCTCTATTTGTCGCGGACCAAGTCGAGCGTTCCGAATTCGTTGATCAGCCGCAGCCGGGCGGGCGGCGTCAATTCCATCGTCATCGTCCGGCGCAGGATGGCATAGGCCGCTTCGTCCAGCGCCTCTCGTGCCGTATCGCAGCCGCGTTCGGTGCGCGTCGACATCTCGGTGCCCAGGCTCAGCTTGTCGCCGTTGCGGGTCCATCCGCTCGGCCGCCACTCGTTGCACCCCAGGAAGGCCCGCGTCGGCGGTTGCGGCGACGCGACGTAAACGCGGCCCGCCTTGTGCGTGATCGTCGCCGCGCCCTCGCCGCCCAGCTCGATCCACAAGCCGGAAACCTGCCGACCGTTGACCGCCGCGATGATCCACCGCCCCTGCAGATTGTCCGCCGCCACGACCGGTCGAACCTCCGCATGAGGTGGAGGAAGGACCGCCAGTCGCTGGACGCAGCCCGTCAAGACGACTGCCGCCGCAACGGCGTGGGAAAGATGCGCGAGCGCCATCCCCAGCCAACGCCCGCGATGGCGATCGGTGCCAGATACGGCCCTGCTCTACACCGATCCGAGAAGATAAGGGTGCACTCGCAACGTCCGCTTTGGGTGGAAAGCGGCCACCAGGGATCCTTCGATCAGTCTTTCAGTCTCAGGGACTGTGGGAAAGCATCAATAAATCAAAACTAGCTTCGACTTCTTGCTTTCTACTTGGGCGTCGATCAAAGTCCTTCTTGGCACCATTTGCGGGAGTAAGCGCATGCCGGTTGTAAAGTCGTTCACCGATGGAAACGACGTCTACTCGGTAGAGTTGGATGACACCTACATTCTGGCGTTTCTGGGCGGGGCCGACGTCCTGTCTGTGTGGCGTGGTGCCGTTACCGCATCGATGGGTGACGAAAGCGACCTCGTCCTGATCCGTGGCGGGACTGTGGACGTCGAGGGAGACGGCGGTGCCGACCGTTTCAACTTCTATGCGGACGTCACAGGCGTCGATCTTGCGGGCGGCGCTGGCGACGATCGGTTTTTCGGCTACGCCCATACCATTGGAGGCACGATCCACGGTGACGCCGGCGATGATCGTTTCTATGACTTCGGCAGTCTCTCCAGCTCGTCCGTCGTCCTTCATGGCGGCATCGGGAACGATATCTATCGCGTAGATGCCGCCGCGCCGGTCCAGATGGTCGAGCATGTCGACGAGGGAACCGATACGGTCGAGGTCGGCGGGGGCGCCAGCTTCACGCTGGCCACCCATTTCGAAAACTTGACCGTGGTCGGCGCCGGGGCTTCGGCCGGGCCCGCGGTTCTCACCGGCAACGGGGTCCGCAATGTCATCCGGGGCGGCGACGTGGTCGAGACGATCGCGGGGCTCGATGGCAACGACGTGCTGTTTGGCAAGGGCGGCAACGACACCCTGTGGGGTGGGAATGGCGACGATGTGCTTGATGGCGGCAGCGGCGACGATGTGCTCTACGGAGAGGCCGGGAACGACGTCTTCCACGATGGCGGCGGCGCCGATCGAATGGTCGGCGGCAGCGGTGACGACAATTATTTCGTCGACAGCGGCACGGATAAGATCGTCGAAATTGGCGGCGAAGGCATCGATACAGTGCGCAGTTCCGCGGCAGATTATACCCTGTCCGACAATGTCGAGAACGGCGTGACTGTCGGGACCGCCGCGCCAATGTATCTGAGGGGAAACGCGCTCAACAACATCCTTAGCGTAAGCTCCGTCCGGTCGACCCTGTTTGGGATGGCAGGCGACGACCGGCTTTACGGTGCGGAACAGGGCGACCGACTTGTGGGGGGCGACGGCAATGATTTCCTGCAGGGTCGTGGTGGCAATGACGTGTTGGACGGCGGCGCCGGTAGCGATGTGTTGCGCGGCGGTTTAGGGTTCGACCGGCTCGACGGCGGCTTAGGCAGCGATCTTTATGTGTATTTCTCTGCCGAAGAGGGGGCTGGCGACGTTTTGAACTTTAAGCGCGCAATAGATGTTCTGGATCTGTCGCGGATCGACGCAGACACAAGTCGTTACGGAAATCAGGCTTTCACCTTTGTCGACGGGCCAACCGGTGAGGCCGGACAGCTGTGGATCACTTACTACGACAGATATGACGGAACGGCGTTTCTCAACAGATATGCTGATATTTTCGCTGATATCGACGGGGATGGTTTTGCCGACCTGCACCTGAACATCGACGGCGGTCTTTGGGATGATAATTGGATGCCGGTCGAGTTCCTGATCACGGACATTCTTCTCTGACGGCTTAATGATTTTACCGAGCGTGATTCATGCGATCGTGAGTGCGCTAGTGTCCGCAATGGGTCGAAAGCGGACATTCGGCTGACACAGCAACATCTGTGGCCGAACTTGCCGCCGGAATCGCGTTACCGGGCCTTGCCGATCATCACGCCTTCCAGGGTGGCAGGGACGGTCGGTTCGCCGCTCGAATCCCAATCCATGAACGGGGCCGAAAAATTCGCCATCAGCTCTTGCGCGGCGGGACCGGTGAAGATGCCCGCGAACGATCCCCCTTTGTCGAAGCTTCCCGAAAAGGCCGTGCTTCCGGGCGCAAACAACGTCTCGCTGAATGTATACCTGCCGACGGCAGGAGAACCCATCGCGCCGTTGGTTTGCGGATCCATGAATCCGCTCAGTGTCCCGGCCGCGAAATCGAACTGGAACTCCGCCGTGCCGTAAAGACCCCAGGAGGTTCCGGCACGCCCGACCAGGTCCGCGTCGTACGTCGCCGTGCCGACGGTCGGAACCGCCCCGGCGGGGGTGGCCACGCCAAAGGCAATATAGCGGTACGGCCCAAGCCCATCGTCAATGCCCACCTCCATGCGCCCGGTGTAGCTGTAGGGCACGATTGCGATCGCATAGCCAAGCTTCGCACCGTCGGTCTGGAGGACGTCGCCGCCGGCAACGCCGTACATCTTGCTGAAGCTGGTCTGGTCGATCCAGGCGAGCGTCGTCTCGGGCATCTGGACCTGGTAGACCTTGGCTTCCGCGTTCCAGCGGACGATCACCTCATCACCGCTCTGCGACGGCGCGAGCATCGTCTGGAAGTTTGTCGAGCTTGCGACGCCGGCCGGTGGGGCCGCCAGTGCGCCGATGCCCGCCGCGCTCGGAGGCGAAGGCGGCGAAGGCGCGGTCGGCGTGCTCCCGACGCCGCCGCCCGCCCCTCCGCAAGCAGACAGCGAAGCGAGTGCCGACACCGCGATCCACGAACGAAGGGCGAAAGCGGACATGATTGATCTCCTCCACGAACCGGCCGAACGTTAGGGGAGGCCACAGCGACCGGGATGGCGATCTGGCGACCAAGAGCCGACCAAGAACCGACCGAGAGCGCAACCACTTGGAATGCTTGCAACAACGGGTCGAATGCGGACGCTAGCCTAGCTCTTCGCTGATCGACACGGCCACCGCCTCCGCCTGGCCACGGATGTCGGGGACGGCTATGATTTCCCAGCGGCGGGCCTTGCTCAGCGGGCCTAGCGCCCACACCCCCGGCGAACCGGTGGCCGCGTCGCGCTCATCGCAATCGATGCCGATGTTGAGCGGGTCGGGCCGGATCAGGCCGTCGTCCTGCATCTGCCGGAGCAGCGGGTCGCGCGTCGCGGTCAGGGCGTGCAGCGGCCCGGTGCAATTCATCACCAGGCCCGCCTCGCGAACCGCCGCCTGGCCGTCGCGCCGGGCGATCCGGACCTGCGCCCGGCTGTCCCGCGATTCCGCGCCGACGATCCGCCCGGCCATGATTTCCAGCGTGCCGCGCTCGATCCGCGCCTTGAGCTGCGCCGCGACCTGCGGCGCGATGCGGTGGCGGTGGACGTCCCACCACGGCCGCGCATGGCGCATGAACCGCCGCCGCTCGTCCGCCGACAGGCCGCGCCACAATTCCGCCGTCCTGGGCCGCAGCGAATCCACTCGCGCGCGCCAGTCATCGCCGCCGGCGACCTGCCGCCGCACCCATTGCCACAAGGAGGCGAGGCCATGCGGGGCCGCGCCACCGTCAAGCGGCGGCGCCTTTTGGGCGGTGTGCGGACGGGGCAGCAGGCCGCGCCGCGATACCGCGGTCACCGGCGCGTCATGGCCGGCCGCCTCCAGCGTCAGCACCATGTCGACCATGGTCAGGCCGGTGCCGACGATCAGGATCGGAAGCTGCTCCGCCGCCGCCTGCTCCGCCAGCCGCCGCCCCTCGTCGCTCCACGGGTCGTCGACGACCAGCGCGCTGTCTTCCAGTCCGCGGATGTTCAGCGGCATCGGCGGCTGGTTGCCCAGCGCCAGCGCCAAGTGCCGCCCGGCGGCCGACCGACCGTCGTCCAGCCTGACGGTCCAGCCATTGTCCGCGGGCTCGGCCCGGACCGCCTCACCGTCGATCACCCTCACCTGCCCGCTGGTGACCGCCTCGGCGAGCTGTTCCTTGAGGTACGCGCCGAACTGCATCCGCCGGACGAAGCCACCGGCTTCCTCGCCCCGCGCCCGCAGCCAGCCATCGAAATCGTCGAGCCGGTCGGGCCAGGCGCTCATCACCTCGGTGCGGACGTTGAGCAGGTGCGCGGGCTCGCCGGTCGAAAAGGCGGTGCCCTCGCCCGCCCGGCCGGCCTTCTCGATGATCAGCGAGCGGTGACCGCGCCGCGCCAGTTGCGCCGCCAGCATGGTGCCCGAAAAACCCCCGCCGACGATGACCACGTCGGCGGCGGCCGATTGCTCATCGGCCATGGTCAGATTTCATAGTCCGGCCAGTCGGGGCAGCTCGCCTTGCGGGCGCGCATATGCTCGGCCAGCGACTGGACCGTCCGGCCGGCGGTGTCGGTGAACAGCGCCGGGACCGCGGCATGGACGATGCACGCCGCGCCGGCGCCGATCATCCGCGCGCCGATGACGACCGCGCCGATTCCATGCGACAGCCAGCTCATCCCCAGCGATCGGGGATGGTCCGTGAAGGGGTTCGCGAATTTCTCCATGCGGCGCGTCATGCGCCAGATGCGGCGGCAAGTTCAAGGCGTGGCGCGGGTCGGCGGGCGGGTGTTGATGCCCCGCCCGCGCCCCCGCTCACTGCTTCTTGGCTATCCAAACTCCGCCGACCGGTACCCATTCGTCGGTGCCCGGCCGATTGAGTTCGCCGCTGAAGCTCGACAGCAATTCCGCCGCACCGGGTCCGGTGAATTGCCCTTGGAAGCCAGTGTTACGGCTTACACCCGCTTGGTCGAACTTGCCGGAAAACACCTGGCTTCCCTGCGCGAACAGTGTTTCGCTGAATGTCAGCAGTGGCACGTCGAAACCCGTGTCGTAATACTCGTTGAACGCCATATCGATTTCGCCATCCAGCGTCCCGTCCGCAAAATCAAAGTCCATCGCAACCGTGCCCGTAAGCCAGGTGAACCAGGCTTCGTTCCCGCCACCGCGAATGGATCCGGTGTAATGCGCTGTACCCGTTAGCGGTATGTCGCCAGGCGCACTCGGGACACCATAGGCAAAGTTGCCGGAAATGTAGGTCGAGCCGGTGGAGGTATTGGCGAGGTTGTACCAGTTGCCGAAGCTTGTGTAGCTAAAGGTGGAATTGTCCGGCCAATCGATGGTGACGCTGACGCCGTCGGTGCCGGGACCGGCGCTGCCGAGGATCCGATGGGTCGTCGAGTAGATCGCCGTCCAGCCGCTTGCGTCGTAATTTCCGTTCGTGCCCGTTCGCTCAAGCTCTCCGGCCGGATAGTCGGGCACCGAAACCGTATATTTGCCGGTTGCTCCGGAATAGCTGATGTCCATGACACTTGGCCCGGCCTGGATCGGTGCGAATGTGTAGGCTTGGGACGCGCTGTCGTACGTTGTTTTCGACACGGCGCCAGCGGTCACGAACTCGCCATTCGTGCTGGTCAGACCGTAGGGTGTCGGCGTCGGCGGTTCCGCGGCCGGCGTTGGGGTCGGCGTGGGCGTTGGGGTCGGTGTGCTTCCGACAAACGAGCTGCCACCTCCGCCGCAAGCGGTCAGCATGGCCGCGGCCGATGCCAGCAAGGCCCAGCGGTACGTCACCAGCGGATGTCTCATCGTCTGTCCCCTTCAAAAATCCGGAGGAAACCGTCCCACCACTCCCGTCGCCGGGCCATGACCGACACATGATCGTCTGCCGATCATCTTCCGGCGACGCGATCGGATCATTGTTTCTTGGCGATCCACACACCGCCCATCGGGTACCAGGTCTCGCTCCCCGGCCTCAGCAACTCGCCCTTGAAACTGGACAAAAGCTCGACCGCGCCCGGCCCGGTGAATTGTCCCTGGAAGCTGGTTCCGCGACTGACCCCGTCCTGGTCGAACTTGCCCGAGAAGGTCTGGCTGCCCGCGCCGAACAGCGTCTCGCTGAAGGTGATCAGGGGAACGTCGAAGCCATCGTAGTAGCCGATGTCGACATACAGATCGATGTCTCCGCCCAGCGTCCCTGCGGCAAAGTCGAAGTTCAGGTTGACGATGCCGCCTAAGTAACCGCTCGAATCAGCTGTATTGCCGCCGACCTCGCCCCGGTATGACGCGGTTCCGATCAACGGAATGTCACCGGCGGCGGTCGCTACGCCGTAGGCGAAACTACCCCGGCGAATTGTCGTGGTACCGTCGGCGTACTCGTTCCCGGACCAGAAGCCGCGGTTGGTGTACTGATAGGTGGAGTAGGACGGCCACGTCAGATAGACGGTGTGCGAATCCTCCTCGGTGTCCGGATTGCCGGTCACCGTGTGCCCGGTTCCGTAAATCTGAGTCCAGCCGGTGGCGTCCCAATTGCCGCTGGTCCACTTCCGCTCGAGCTCTCCGGTGGCAAATTCGGGCAGGGACACCGTATATTTGCCGGTCGCGGCCGAATAGCTGATGTCCATCACGTCGGGGCCGGCCACCGGCACCGAGTGCGTCTGGCTGAGCGGCGTCGACACCGTCTTGAACGCCGCACCAGCGGTCGCGAACTCGCCACTCGCGCTGGTCAGGCCATAGGGCGTCGGCGTCGGCGGCTCCACGGCCGGGGTTGGCGTGGGCGTCGGGGTCGGAGTCGGGGTCGGCGTGGGGGTCGGGGTCGGGGTGTGGCCGACGAAGCCGCCTCCACCACCGCCACACGCGGTCAGGATCGCCGCTGCCGAAGCGAGCAAGGTCCAGCGAAAATTTCTCGTCGAATGTTTCATGATCGACCCCCTGTTGAAGTGTTGGAAACGGTCTCCCCATTCCGTCCTGATCGCCATGATCGACTTGTGAGTGATTGCCGATCAACCGCCGACCAGGCGGAAGCTCTTCTCAGGCGCCACCTTTCACTGCCGTCCCTGTCCCGCGACGGTCGAGCCGCCGCTCACTGCTTCCGGGCGATCCACACCCCGCCCATCGGATGCCAGGTGTCGGTTCCGGGCTCCATCACCTCACCCTTGAAGCTGGACAGAAGCTCGACGGCACCCGGCCCGGTGAATTGCCCCTGGAAACTGGTCCCGCGGCTGACCCCGGCCTGGTCGAACTTGCCGGAGAAGGTCTGGCTTCCCGCCGCGAACAGCGTCTCGCTGAATGTCAGCCGGGGAATGTCGAAACTGTCGTAGTAAAAATCATAGGTGTAGAGGTCGATGTCTCCGCCCAGCGTTCCTGCCGCGAAGTCGAAGTTCAGGTTCACGCTTCCGCCCAGGAACGTGTTGTAGGCGTCGGCCAGGTGGCCGGACACCTCCCCCTGGTATGAGGCGGTCCCCACCAACGGGATGTCTCCGGCGGCGGTCGGGATGCCATAGGCGAAGGTGCCGATCCGCAGGGTGGTGCTGTCGTCGCCGAGCACGTACCCGAACCAGCTGCCGAAGTTCGTATACTCGTAGGGTGCGCTACTGTCCGGCCATCTCAGATTGACGCGAATCCGTTCGTCGTTGATGCCCGTGTTACCCAGGACCTTGTGCTGGGTTTCGCTGATGTGCGTCCAGCCGTTCGCGTCCCAATTCCCGAAGGTTTCCGTCCGCTCGAGATCGCCCGTAACATATTCCGGCAGCGACACCGTGTAGTGGCCGGTCGCCGCGGAGTAGCTGATGTCCATCACGTCGGGACCGGCGATCGGCGCCGAGTATGTCGTCCCGGACGGGGATGCCACGGTTTTGAACGCCACCCCGGCGGTGGCGAATTCACCGCTCGGGATGGTCAGGCCGTAGGGCGTCGGGGTCGGCGGCGCCGCGGGCGGCGTCGGCGTTGGGGTCGGAGTGGGCGTCGGAGTGTTTCCGACGAAGGTACTGCCGCCACCGCCACACGCGGTCAGGATGGCGGCGGCCGAGGCGAGCAATGCCCATCGGAATGTTACGGGCGACTCGATCATGATCGTTCCCCCTGTCGAAGCGAGGAACGAGAATTCTCATAGCTTTCGGTTATTGACCATGATCAAGTTCTGATCGTTTGCCGATCAGTCGATGAACGGCTCTCAATAACCCATCAGGGCCAGCACTTCCTTCCGGCTGCGCTCGTCCTCGCGAAACGTGCCCATCATCCGGCTGGTCGTCATCATCACGCCCGGGGTGTTGACCCCGCGCGCAGTCATGCAGGCGTGGCTCGCCTCGATCACGACCGCGACTCCCTTGGGATGCAAATGCTCCCAGATGCAGTCCGCGACCTCGGCGGTCAGCCGTTCCTGGACCTGGAGCCGCCGGGCGAAGCCGTGGAGCACGCGCGCCAGTTTGCTGATTCCGACCACCCGGTCGCCGGGCAGGTAGGCGATCGCCGCCTTGCCGATGATCGGCGCCATGTGATGCTCGCAATGCGACTGGAACGGGATGTCCTTCAGCAGCACGATCTCGTCATAGCCGCCGACCTCCTCGAACGTCCGCGACAGGTGGATGCACGGATCTTCCGCATAGCCCCGGGCATATTCCTTCCACGCCCGGGCCACCCGCCTCGGGGTGTCGGCCAGCCCTTCGCGCGCGGGGTCGTCACCGGCCCAGCGGATCAGCGTCCGAACCGCCTCCGCAACCTCGTCGGGCACCGCGACCTTGCCCTCGGCATCGACCAGGTCGCCGTCGTCGGGACTGCACGCCATTGCAAAAAACCCTTTCAAATTCGCTGGTGACCCCGACTGGATTCGAACCAGTGGCCCTCAGATTAGGAATCTGATGCTCTATCCTGCTGAGCTACGGGGCCGACCAACGGGCAGAGCGTTACGAAGGCGTCCCGTTCGGGTCAATCGCCGGAACGGGTCGGCGATGGCTGATCGCAGGCAACCGTGATCGAACCTCGGCGATCCGGCCCAGGTCGATCTCCGCGAAGCCGAGTTCGCCGTGGCGCTGTTCCATGTCGAGCAGGACTTCCCCCATGGACCGACGACCAGGCTGTGACCGTAGGTGTCGCGGCCATCCTCGTGACGGCCCCCTTGCGCCGCGGCGACGGTGAAAATGCCCGCTTCGACCGCCCGGGCCCGGAGCAGCAGGTGCCAGTGCGCCTGCCCGGTGGGAACGGTGAAGGCGGCCGGGACGGAGATCACCTCCGCGCCGGCTTCCGACAGCCGTTCGAACAGCGCGGGAAAGCGAAGGTCGTAGCAGATCGAAAGGCCGAGCGCCCCGACCGGCGTATCGCGCACGACGACCGCGCTGCCGCCCGGCTGGTAACTTGCCGATTCCCGCCAGCTTTCGCCGGTCGGCAGGTCGACGTCGAACAAATGGATTTTGTCGTATCGGGCGCGGATCGCGCCTTCGGAATCGATCACGAACCCGCGGTTGACCAGCTTGCCGCTACCCTCGTCGCCCAGCGCCAGCGAGCCAAGATGGATCCACAGCCCGGCCTTGGCCGCGGCCTCGCGGACCCGCGCCAGCACCGGATCGTCGGCCTCGCCGCGAACCTTGGGGTGCATCCGTGTCCGGTCCCGGTCGACCAGGCCCGACATTTCGGGGTGAACAGCATGGCCGCGCCGCCTGCCCGCGCCGCCTCGATCGCCGCGACCAGCGCGTCGGCGTTGGCGGCGGGGTCGATCCCGCTCGTTGCCTGGAACAGGGCGATCCGGGTCGCGGTCACGCCGCCAGCATCGTGTCGAGCTTGCCCTCTTGCTCCAGCGCCATCAGGTCGTCGCAGCCGCCGACATGGACGCCGTCGATGAAGATCTGCGGCACCGTCATCCGACCATTGGCGCGCTCCACCATCCGCGCCTTGTCGGGACCGCCGAAATCGACCGCGATCTCCTCATAGGGCACTTTTTTCATGTCGAGCAGCATCTTGGCGCGGCGGCAAAAGCCGCAAGTGACCTTGGTATAGATTTCGACACGCGCCATTCGTGAAACTCCTCCGATCGTTCGTTGCCGTGCTTAACGCACAAGATGCGCCGGGCGCACCACCCGTGCCCAGGTGACCAGTTCGACCCGCGCCGCCCCGGCCTTGCGAAGCGCCCGGGCGCAGCCGTCGCTGGTCGCCCCGCTGGCCAGCACGTCGTCGATCAGGACGACGGTGCGCCCCTTGACGTCGGCCCCGCCGCGCACCGCGAACGCGCCGCGCACCGCCTCACGCCGCTGATGCTGGGTGAGCCCTTTCAGCGACCGCGTCGGCCGGCGCCGGACCAGCAACCGGTTATCGACCGGCAGCGACCAGCGCCGCGACAGGTGGCGCGCCACCAAGCCCGCTTGGTTGAATCCGCGCCACCACAGGCGCCGGCGATGCAGCGGCACCGGGACGATGACCGCTTCGTCCCCCCATTCGCCGCGAAGCCCGTCCATGTAGCGCGCCATCGTCCGCGCCAGCGCGACCTTCCGCCCATATTTGAGGTTCAGCGCCAGCTGCCGCGCGGTGTCATCATACCCCAGCACGGCGCGGGTCCGGTCGATCACCGGCGGGCTCGCCAGGCACGCGCCGCAATGGTCGGCCTCGGTCGCCTCCAGCGGGATTCCGCAGGTTGTGCAGCCGCCGCGCAGGAAATCGAGCTTCGGCCAGCAGCGCTCGCAGAAGGTATCGACCGTCGCGACGATCGCCGAGCAGCCGGCACAGCGGGGCGGCAACGCGAAATCGACCAGGGTTTGCAGGCTGGACCGGGCGAAGCGAAAAACGGGCTGCACGCGGCCCTTGTCGCCCGCCGCCGCGCATCGCACAAGCGCCTGCGTGTCATCCCCACCCGACCTTTTCGACCCCGCTACACGCCTCCTCCGCCGGCGCCGCGCGCTCGCCATCGGCGACCCGTTCCTGTTCGACCGGGCGGTGGACGACCTTGCCGAGCGGCTGGGCTCGATTGCCCGGCCGCTGCCTCGCATGCTGTTGATAGGGGCGCTGTCGCCGACGTGGGCGGAGCGTCTGGGTGCGCCGGGGCGTACGGTAACGACGTGGGAGCCGGCGTTCGACGGCGACGAGCTGGAGATCCCGTCCGGCCCGTTCGACGCGGTCGTCGCGGTCGGTTCGCTCGCCACCGTCGACCGTCTGCCGCACCTGCTTGTGCGCATTCGCCAGGCGCTGGAAAGCGACAGCCCGTTCCTCGGCACACTCATCGGCGGCGATAGCCTGCCGGCGCTGCGCAAGGCGCTGATTGCCGCCGACCAGGCAAGCGGTGGGAGCGTCGCGCCCCGCGCCCATCCGCGGATCGATGCGCCGACGCTCGCCGCGCTGCTCGACCGGTCCGGCTTCGCCAACCCGGTAGTCGGCGTCGACCGGCTTAACCTTCGCTACGGATCGCTCGATCGCCTCGTCGCCGACCTTCGCGCCGCGGCCGAAACCAATATCCTCGCCGCCCGCTCGCACCGTTTTGCCGGCAAGCGATGGCGCGACCGCCTGGAAGAACCGCTGGTCGCAAGCGGCGCGCAGGGACGGTTCGAGGAACGGTTCGAACTGCTCCACTGGATCGCCTGGAGCCCGCCAATCTTGCGCTAAGTGAAATTAACCTTGGCGCGAGGGGGTTTCGTTAACTTCAACCGTTCAATGTGGAACCGTGGACCAAGACCAGAGGAGGGTGGCGTGCTCGCTATCCGATCGAATTTTCGCAGGTTTCGCGCTTCTCAGAAAGGCGCAACGGCCATTGAATACGGCCTGATCGCCGCGCTCATCGTCGTCGCGATGATCGGGGCGCTGGGCCAACTCGGCGGCGGTGCCGGCGGGATGTGGACCAAGGTCAGGGACGCCGTCCTCAACAACGGCTGACCGATGGTTTCGTAAGCGTTGCATGACCCCCGCCGCCCTCGCGGCGGGGGTCGTTCGCGCGTTCGTCAGGTTCGGCGCGCGCCGTATACGACCAGCTTGACCTTCTGCCCCGGGACCAGCGCCGCGTTGGCCGCCAGCCCGTTCAGCGACACGAACCGTTCCGCCTTGAAATCGCGATAGGCCATCTGGTTGGCCAGCGACTGGATCGTGTCGCCTCGCGTCACCGTATGCACGCGGATGATCCGCGGCCGGATCGACGCGGCTTCCGTCGGCGTGATCCGTCGCAGCGAATTGACCATCGACGCGAACGGGTTGAGGCCCTGCCCGCCCCGGGTCAGCGTGACGAAGTGGTACACGGTGTCGCGATCCCACTGATAGGCCATGACACTGACGTCGACCATGCCGCTCGACGTTTGCGCCCGGCCGATGCTGTAGGCGGCGGGAATGCCGTTGATGGTCGTGCGCTGGAGCGGCGACATCTGCACCTGGGTGCGACCCTTGGTCAGGCCGTAGATGACCCGTTGCACATAAGTCTGGAGGTCGCCGGTGTATCGGCCGCCGCTGAACTGCGCTTTGCCGGCGGATCCTTCGATCGCAACCGCGCTGGTGCTGTTCTGCATCATGTAGCCGGTGGGCACGACGAACTGCAGGCGCAGGTCGGGGTGGGTGAAGCTGCGCCCGTCGATGATGCCCTGCGCGGGATCGTCGTCGACGTAAACGCCGGCCAGTTGCGACAGGAAAGCGTCGCGGTTGCGCAGCCCGTTGCCTGCACGGCCGGTCTGGCGGGCGACGTTGCTGGCCTGGGTCACGCGGTTCTGGCTGAGCGGGTGGGTCGAGGCCCATTCCGGCGTCGAGCGGTTGTCCCGGCCCTGCACCCGCGCCTCCAGCGCCGACGCCCGGCCGAGTGCCGACAGCATCGATGCGCTCGCCAGCGGATCATAGCCCGCCGACGTGATGTAGCGGATGCCAAGCTGGTCGGCCTGATATTCCTGGTCGCGGCTGAAGCCTAGCGTCCGAAGCTGAGAGCTGTACTGGGCACCCTGCGCGATGAGGTCGCCGAACCCGCCGCCGACCACCGAGCCGAGCAGCACGCCGAGCACGCCGAGCACGCTGTTCTTGGTCGACGCCTGCTGGCGCTTTCGCGAGTGGTTGGCGGCGATGTGGCCGGTTTCGTGGCCGACGACGAATGCCAGTTCCGCCTCGTCGTTCATCAGCGCCATCAGCTGGCGCGTGATGTAGACGTAGCCGCCGGGAACCGCGAAGGCATTTTCGACCGCGCTGTTGAGCGTGGTGAAGCGATAAACCTGCGACGCGTTGGTCGTGCCCGAATAGGCCGCCACCTTGCGCCCAATGCGCTCGACATAGGCGGCGCGCGGCCCGGTTTCGGCCCCGCCGAATTCCTGGACGACTTCGGGATGCTGGCGCGCTGCTTCCGCGACGTCCCGTTGGTTCAGCGCGTTGGATTGCGCGTGGGCGACACCGGTAGCAAGCACCGAGGCCGCGGCGAGAAGTAGAATGGGGGTGCGCATTACAAGCCGCTCCGTCTCGTGAATTGAGGAATCAGCCTCAAAAACGGCAAGCGACTGCTTCTGGTTCCGAAACGATTCCCTAGCCGATGGCAAGGAACTTGGCGCGGCGCTGTTCCAGAAGCGCGGCCGGCGACAGCCGCGAACAGCCATCCAGTTCCTCGACCAGCGCGTCCTTCAGAAGGGCGATCGCGCCCGCCGGATCGCGGTGCGCGCCGCCGGTCGGCTCGGCGACGACGCGGTCGACCACGCCCAGGCTTTTCTGGTCGGCGGCGGTGACCTTCATTGCCTCGGCGGCGTCGGCGGCCTTGTCGGCGGTGCGCCACAGGATCGACGCGCAGCCTTCCGGCGAGATCACCGAATAGACGGCGTGTTCGAGCATCAGCACGCGGTTGGCGGCAGCCAGCGCGACCGCGCCGCCGGAACCGCCCTCGCCGACGATCACCGCGATCATCGGCACGCCGAGCGCCAGGCATTGCTCGGTCGATCGCGCGATGGCCTCGGCCTGGCCGCGCTCTTCCGCCTGGACGCCCGGAAAGGCGCCGGGGGTGTCGACCAGGCTGACGACCGGCAGGCCGAAGCGGTCGGCGAGCTGCATCAGGCGGATCGCCTTGCGGTAGCCCTCGGGCTTGGCCATCCCGAAATTATGCTTGAGGCGGCTAGCGGTATCGTCGCCCTTCTCATGCCCGATGAGAAGGACGCGCCGCCCTTCGATGCGGGCCAGGCCGCCGATGATCGCGGGATCGTCGGCAAAGGCGCGGTCGCCCGCCAGCGGCAGGAAATCTTCCGTCAGGCCGGCCACATAATCCTTGAAGTGCGGCCGCTCCGGATGGCGCGCGACCTGGGTCTTCTGCCAGGGGCTCAGCTTGCCATAGGCCTCGCGCAGCATCTTCTGCGACTTGGCCTCCAGCCTGCTGACCTCGACATCGATGTCGATGTCGCCGGACTCGGCGGTTTCACGGAGCGCGGCGATGCGCGAGTCGAGCTCGGCGATCGGCTTTTCGAAATCGAGATAGGTCTGCATCTGGCCGCGCGAGGTAGGGCGAGCCGCGCGCGGCGTCAACGACGCCGGTCGCGGTCGGCCAGCGGGTGGCGGGCGTTGACGATCTCCACCAGCCGGGCCGAATCGACATGGGTGTAGATCTGCGTCGTGGCGATGTCGGCATGGCCGAGCAGCGACTGCAGCACGCGCAGGTCGGCGCCGTTGGCCAGCAGATGCGTCGCAAACGCGTGGCGAAGGACGTGCGGGCTGATCCGTTCCGGCGGGATTCCGGCAAGCCCCGCCATCGACCGCACCAGCTGGTACAACCGCACCCGCGACAAGTGGCTCTTGCCGCTCGGAAACAGCCAGCTGGATTCGGATGGCGCGGTCTTGACCCAGTTGGCCACCGCGTCGGCGGCGCGGGACGACACCGGCACCAGCCTCTCCTTGTCGCCCTTGCCGCGCAGCATCAGGAACGGCTGGCCCGCCCGGACCGCGCGGCGCGGCAGGGCGACCAGCTCGGTCGCGCGAAGGCCCGATCCATAGAGCAATTCCAGCAGGGCGAGGTTACGCAGCGCGAGCGGCTGGCCCGAGGCGGCGCGCTCCTCGACCGCGGCGAACATCGCCTCGACCTCGTGCGGGTCGAGGATCTTGGGGAGCGGCCGCTGCAACGTCGGGCGCGGAAGCACCGTCGAGGGATCATCGGCCCGAAGCCCTTCGTCGAGCAGGAAACCGTAGAAGCGGCGCAACGCCGCGGACCGGCGCGCCACCGTCGAGGGTGCAAGGTCGGCCCATTGCTCGCCGAGCCTGCCCAGCCGGTCGGGCTGCGCCCCCTCCAGCCCGCCAAGGTCGGCGGCGGCGGCGGTGAGGTCGCTTCGATAGGCCGCCAGCGTGTTGCGCGATGCGCCGGCTTCGGCGGCCATCATGTCGAGGAAACGGTCGACGAGCGCGCGGTCGCCGGCGTTCACGTTAGGCCCGCGCCAGCGCCTCGGCGGCGACCATCCGCGCCAGGAAGTCCAGGCCGACGCGCTTGAGCGCGGTGATGCCGTGGAACTGGTAGAGGCCGCGAACGTCGCCGATACTGCTGCCCTGCAGCCCGCTGGCGGCAAAAATCATCGCCGTCCCCGCCTGCCGCCGCGCCGCGGCGCCGTCGATCATCCGGGTCCATTGCGTCGTCCCGCCAAGCCCAAGGCGGTAGCTGCCGTTGAGCGCGCCGGCGGTCTCGCCATCGATCCGGCCAAGGCCGGCAAGGCCGGCGACCAGCAGCGCGGTTCGGCGCTTGTCCTTGCTTTCGTCGCGGTCGGCGAAGTCCTCGATCCGGTTCGCGTCGATCTCCAGCCCGTTGGCGCTTGGCGCGCCCAGGGCCAGCATCGCCCAGCATTCGTCGGCTTCCTTGTCGTCCATGTCGGCCAGCACCGGGATCCAGCGTGCCGCCGCCTGGTCGTAACCGGCCGCCAGCATCGACGCGATCAGGTCGGGCGCATCCGCGGCATATTTGGCCGACGGCGGGACCAGCGTCGCCGCCCGCGCGGTCAGCACCTGCGCGGCGAACCGGTCATTGCCCTTGCCCGACTTCGCGCCCCACAGGTCGCGCATTGCCGACAGGCGGTCGTCGATGTTCCGACCGACATAGGCCAGGCGCAGCTTCCAGGCGTCGGTCTCGCCAAGCTCGTCCGGATCGGTCGCGTCGAACACCGCCGAATAAAGGTCGACATAGGCGGACGAGGACAGCACGCCGAGCGCCGCCGCGGTGCGGGCGACATCGACCTTCTGCAGCGGCGAGTAGATGGGCGAGCGCGCCATCCATGCGCGCAGCGTCGGGCTCGCGGCGTCGACCAGGCGGACCGGCGGCATGGCCCCGGTGGCGCTGGCAAGGCCGTAGCGCCAGGCATTGAGCCGCTGCACCGGTTCCCATTCGATGGTCACGGCGCGGGCGGTATCGGCCCCGGCCCCGACGACCTTGTCGGCCAGCGCCAGGTCGATACCGCCAATCGACCCGCGGCGACGGGCGGATTCGATGTCGGCCGCGGCACGCTCCGCCTCGCCGCTCAGCGACGCGCACATCGCGTTGACCAGCGGCGTGATCCGCTTGTCGGTCTTGGACAGGCCGGATTCGAGCGGACAGAGGCCCGATGGATCGCTCGTCGCCAGCGCTGCCTGCGAGGCGACCTGGAACATCTTGGGCGTGAAGCGATCGGTGTCGACCGACGCCGTCAGCAGCCGCGCGCCATCCGCCTCGCCCATCCGCAGCAGCAGCCAGGCGCGCTCGGCCGCCCAGTCGGCGGGGTGGACGCCATGGGGCGCGGGCCCGCGCACCATCAGCGCGTTGCGAAGGCCGATATGCGCCCAGCGTGATGGCAACGGCGCATCCATCCGGCGGAGCATGGTCGACAACACCTTGCCGTGCGCCCCGCCCCACGGGCTGTCGCCAAGGCCGAGCGCCGCCGGATCGAGCACGCCGGCGTCGGCGAGGTCGCGGCGGGCGGCGGCGGGATATTCGGGTGGCGGCGGCGGCGGTTCGCTCAGCGCCAGTTCTTCCTCGGTCAGGCTCGACAGGCCGATGACGAGGTCGTCGAGCGGTGAGCGGTCGGGCTCGGCCGACGGCGCGGACGGCTGGCCGGGCGCCGGCGCCGGCGCCGGCGTTGCGGCCGGGGTGGCGCGGGCGGCGGCGCGGGGTCGCCGAAACCGGGCGGCAGGATTGATTCCGGCCGGTCCTGCGCCAGCACGGGCAGGCTGATCAGCAGCGCTGCCCCGGCGACGCCGGCGCGCCAGTCCAGTTTAATTCGACGATGCATTGCCGGCGACGTCAACCTCGATCGTCTGGGTGGGCTGTTCGGTCACCCGGCCGGACAGGAAAAAGGCCCCGCCGATGAGGATGACGAGTAGGATAATCAGGACGAATAGGCCCTTGGGCATGCCGGCTCCCGTGAACATGTGACGCGATGCGAAAGGGCTTTTGCCCGACCTTGCCGCCTTATGTATAGCCCCGCTTCGTGCAAAATCCGACCGACCGCCTCGATCGACCGATTGTCCTTGTCGGCCTGATGGGCGTCGGCAAGTCGACCGTCGGCCGCCGGCTGGCGAAGCGGCTGGGGCTGGATTTCATCGATACCGACACCGCGATCGAGGACGCCAACGGCGGCACCTCCGCCGCCGAAGTGTTCGAACGTCACGGCGAGCGGGCCTATCGCGACGGCGAGCGGCGGGTGGTCGCCCGCCTGATCAACGGGCAGGTCCGCGTCATCGCCACCGGCGGCGGCGCCTTCGTCGACCCCGACACCCGCCGCCTGCTGACCGAGCGCGCGATCACCGTCTGGCTCGACGCGCCGGTCGAACTGCTCGCCGAGCGCACCGGGCGGCGGGACACCCGCCCCTTGCTCCGCGACGGCAACCGGGCGGAGGTGCTGGGACGATTGGCAAGGGAGCGCGCGCCCGCCTATGCCGAAGCGCATATCCACGTGACGAGCAGCACCGCTTCCCACGGCGAGGTCGTCAACCGCATCGTCGAGGCGCTGAGCGAATGGCTGGACAAGTGAACAGGGTCGCGGTCGATACCGAGGGCGGGCGCTACGACGTCGTCGTCGGTCCGCTCGCCCCCGGGCTCGACGCGCTAGAAGCCTTGATCGACGGGCGCGGCGGGCGGATCCCGCTGGTCAGCGACGAACTGGTCCTCGGCCTTCACGGCGGTGCCATCCGCGACCGCTTCGACGTCGAGCCGCTGGTCGTCCCGCGCGGCGAAGACGGCAAGACCTTCGCCGTGCTCGAGGACCTGCTCTACCGGATCGCCGCCATCGACCCCGACCGATCGACGCCGATAGTCGCGCTGGGCGGCGGCGCGGTCGGCGACCTCAGCGGGTTGGCCGCCGCCCTGTTCAAGCGCGGCTGCCCGATCGTCCATGTGCCGACCACCCTGCTCGCCCAGTCGGACAGCGCGGTCGGCGGCAAGACCGCGATCGACTTCGCCGGGCAGAAGAACCTGGTCGGCACCTTCCACCAGCCGTCGCTGGTCATCGCCGACCCGTCGCTGTTGGCGACGCTCGACCAGCGCCAGTTCCGCTCCGGCCTGGCCGAGGTCATCAAATATGGCGCGATCGACGATGCCGCCTTCTTCGCCTGGTGCGAATCCAGCATCGACGCACTGGTCGCGGGCCATGTCGACCGGCTGACCGACGCCATCGTCCATTGCGTGACCGCCAAGGCGCGCACCGTCGCCGGCGACGTTACCGACCGCAGCGGCCAGCGCGCGCTGCTCAATTTCGGCCACAGCTTCGCCCACGCCATCGAGGCCGAGTGCGGGCTTGGTGAGGTGCTTCACGGCGAGGCGGTCGCGGTCGGCATGGTGCTGGCGCTGCGCTTTTCCGCGCGCGCCGGACAGGCCGACGCCAGCGACGCGGAGCGGATGGTGAGCCTGCTCGGTCGCGCCGGCCTGCCGACCAGCCTCGCCGCGGTCGGCCTCGGCGGGCGCGGCGACCGGCTGCTGAAACACATGGTCCGCGACAAGAAGAACGAGCGCGGCGCGGTGACGCTGGTGCTGTCGCACGGCATCGGCCGGGCGTTCCTGAAGCACGGGATCACCAGCGACCAGCTCGGCCCCTTCCTCGAGGCGGCCTAGCCCGCCTTCGGCTCTTCGGGCAGCGGATTGTCGACCGCGAACATCCGGTCGAGGCCCGCCTTCAGATTGCCGGCCTCCACCTGCCGCTCAAGCCGCTCGCAGTCGCGCAGGCGATATTCTTCCTCGACCCGCTCGACCTCGTTCGCCTCGATCCCGACCGCGCGAAGTGCGGCCTTGCCCATCTTGACCGCGCTCTCGAACAGCTCGCGCTGGGCGACGGCGAGGTCGAGACCGCGAAGCTCGATCAGGTGGCGGCGGTCGTAGGCGCGGACCATGATCGACGCCTGCGGAAACGCCTCCAACACGCGCTGCATCGTTTCGCGGTTGGCGGCGGTGCCGTCGATGCAGAACAGGATCGCGCGGGCGGAGTCGGCACCGGCCGTCCGGAGCAGTTCCAGCCGGAGCCCGTCGCCGTAATAGACCTTGGTCCCGAATTCGCCGCTCAGTTCGATCGTCCGCGGCGCCAGGTCGATCAGGGTGACCGGCACGCGCTTGGCCATCAGCATCTGGCCGACGGTCTGGCCGAAGCGGCCATAGCCGACGATGATCGCCCCGCCAGACGGCGAGTTTTCAGGCCCTTCTAGGCCGGCCGTGCGCGCCACCTCGTTGCGCTCCAGCCGGTCGATCAGGCGCATCAGGAACGGCGTCGAGACCATCGACAGGGTAACGACCGCGCCGAACAGCGATGCCGCCTCGGGCAGGATGAGCTGCGCCTGCGTCGCCTGCGCAAAGAGGACGAAGCCGAACTCGCCCGCCTGGCTCAAGAGCAGGCCGAGCCGCAGCGAGGTGGTCCATTTCTGCCCGAAGGCCCGGGTCAACAGGGTGATGACGCCGCTCTTGATGGCGATCACCGCGACCGCGATGCCCAGCACCCACATCGGCCGCTGCATGATGACGCCGAGGTCGAGCATCATGCCCACCGACAGGAAGAACAGGCCGAGCAGGATCGAACGGAACGGCTCGACATCGCTTTCCAGTTCGTGCCGGTACGGGCTTTCGGCCAGCATCACGCCGGCGACGAACGCGCCCAGCGGCACCGACAGGTGCAGCGCGTGCATCATCGCCGCCGCGGCGATGACCGTGAACAGCCCGGCGACGACGAACAGCTCGCGCTCGCCGAAGCGGCCGATCAGCCGGAACAGCGGGTTGAGGACGATCCGCCCGATCAGCACCAGCGCGGCGATCGCGCCCAGCGTGTAGAGCACCAGCGTCCAGCCGACGGGCTCCGACGGGTCGGGCGGAACCCGCGACAGCGCCGCGACCAGCGTGATCATCGGCACGATGCTGAGATCCTGGAACAGCAGGACGGAGAAGGCGCGCTCCCCGTCGCGGGTGTTGAGGTCGCCGTCGGCGCGAAGCATCGGCAGCACCTGCGCGGTCGACGACAGCGCCAGCGGCAGGCCGATCGCCAGCGCGGCCGGCCAGGTGACGCCCAGCGCCAGCCGAATGAACAGTGCCAGCGCCAGGCCGCACAGCATCACCTGCGCAAAACCCAGCCCGAACAGATCCTTGCGCAGCCGCCACAGCCGGCCCGGATTCAATTCCAGCCCGACGATGAACAACAGCATGGCGATGCCGATTTCGCTGATCGACAACAGCGCCTCGGCGTCGCCGAACAAGCCGAGCATCTGCGGCCCGATGACGATGCCGGCGACGATATAGCCCAGCGTCGCGCCAAGCTTCGCCTTGCGGAACAAGGTGACTGATACCAGCGCGGCGCCGAGCATGATCGCCGCGCCTTCGAGCAGGCTCGACGCGGTGGCGACGGCGACGGGTTCGGCGGCGATCATTGCGCCTCCTCGATGGCGGCGAGAAGGGTGCGGAACGGCAGCAGGATGGCGCCATGGCGGCCAACGCGGGTGCGGGCGGGCTCCAGCGCCTCGAAACCCGGCCATGGATCGACCGCTTCCCCCGCCAGCCAGCAGCGGACGTCGGCCTCGGCCCGGGCGGCGGCGGCGCGGTCGATGCCGATGGCCCCCTGCCCCATCAGCGCTGCGGTGGCCTGCCCGAAGGCGCAGGCGCTGACCGATTGCGACAGCGCCACGACCCGGCCCTCACCGTCGAGGCGCACGGCGACGGTCATCGTCGCCCCGCACGTCGGCGAGCGCAGCGCCGCCTGCCCATCAGCCCGGTCGATCGGGTCGAGATACGGGATCGAAGACGCCAGCCGCAGGATATCGCGGGTGTAGAGCGGTTCGCTCACGCTCGCCGCCATGTCGTCCCCCCCGGCCCGTCCTCAAGCAGGATGCCCTCCGCCTTCAGCTCGTCGCGAATGCGGTCGGCGGTGGCGAAGTCGCGCGCCTTCTTGGCGGCGTCGCGCTCGGCGATCAGCGCGTCGATGGCGGAATTGTCCCCTTCGCCGCGGAACCATTCGTCTGGCTCTTCGAGGAGCAGTCCGATTAGGCGAGCTGTATTCCGGAAAACGTCACGCTGGTAAGCGAGCCCCTGATACTCAACTGTGTCGCTTGTTGAATGAAAGTAGTCATTTCGCAGTTTCCAAAGGTGGTCGGCCATCAAGCTGAGCCGCGCTAGAAATGCTGGCGAATTGATATCGTCGGACAACGCTTCCAATGCTTGCCAGTTGATCTCGCTCGTTTCCTCTGCCCCCTCAAAGTGGCAAAGTTCTGAAAGCAAGCGATACCACCGATCCAGAGTCGCCTTGCTCTGCGCGATCAGGGTTTCCGTCCACGGCAGCGGCTGGCGGTAGTGCGCGCTGAGCAGCGCCAGACGCAGCACCTCGCCCCTGTGGCCGGCGTCGAGCAGCGCATCGACCGTCACGACGTTGCCGAGGCTCTTCGACATCTTTTCCGCGCCCATGTCGAGGAAGCCGTTGTGGACCCAGTGGCGGGCCAGCGGTGCGCCGCCGTGGGCGCAGCGGCTCTGCGCAATCTCGTTCTCATGGTGCGGGAAGATGAGGTCGAGGCCGCCGCCGTGGATGTCAATCGTTTCGCCCAGGTGCGCGCGGATCATCGCCGAACATTCGATGTGCCATCCCGGTCGTCCCCGGCCCCATGGCGAGTCCCAGCCGATCACGCCTTCGGCGCTCGGCTTCCACAGCACGAAGTCGGCGCCGTCGCGCTTGTAGGGCGCGACCTCGACCCGCGCCCCGGCCAGCATCGCCTCGCGGTCGCGCTTCGACAGCGCGCCATAATCGGGGTCGGATGCGACTTCGAACAGCACATGGCCGTCGGCCTCATAGGCATGGCCGCGCTCGATCAGCTCGGCGATCATCGCCACCATCGCCGGAATTTCCTGCGTGGCGTGCGGCGCGATGTCGGGCGGCGCGACGCCCAGCGCGCCCATGTCCTCGAGATAGAAGCGCTCGAACCGCTCGGTAATCAACGACGGGTCGACGCCCTCGCTTTGCGCCGACGCGATGATCTTGTCGTCGACGTCGGTGACGTTGCGGGCATAGACCAGACTGTCAGCGCCGTACTGGTGCCGGATCAGGCGGGCGAGCGTGTCGAACACCACCGCCGGGCGGGCATTGCCGATGTGGGCGCGGCCGTAGACCGTCGGCCCGCACACATACATGGTGATCCGCTTCTCGTCGGCGGGCGCGAACGGCAGCTTCCTGCGTGCCATCGTGTCATAGAGCTGGATCACATCGTTACTCCGGGGTGGCGGCGCGTTTCGACCCAGTCGACAACCGCGCGGCCGCTGGCGTTGAGCAGCGGATAGGTCCGCGACCTGGTCATCCATTCGGGCCGGTCGGCCATCGGACCATAGGTGAGGTCGGTGGCGAAATTGGCGACCAGGAACACCAGCGTCGCGCCGAGCAGGCCCTTCAGCATCCCGAACCCGCCGCCCAGTACCCGATCGACCGGGCCGAGGATCGAGCGACGCGTGCGATGCCCCACCGCCTTGCCGAACAGGCGCAGCGCGACGTAGGTCGGCAGGAACAGCAGGGCGAAGGCGACGATCGCCGCCGAGGTCGAATCCTCGACGCTTCCCGCCAACCGCGCCGCCAGCGGGGCATGGAACAGCTTCACCGCGGCGATGCCCGCGATCCACGCCATCAGCGCCAGCACTTCGTGCGCGAATCCACGCGTGAAGCCGATGAGGGCGGCCCCGCCTAGCAGCAGCAAAACGAAGATGTCGAGCGGCGTCATGACCCGTCGGCTAGCCGCTATCGCTCACCCACCGCAAGGGAGGGGCGGGCAGCGGCATCGCCGGATTGACCTAGGCTATTGTAATCAGACATGATTATGGCAATTGAAACTGTTCGGGGACTTCGCGGTCACCATTCATTCTCTTGTCGTTTGCGGACCTTCTCCCGACTGAAGGGAACCACTCGCTAGCGGCGCTTCCTGATGCTAACCCTTTGCACCCGCGTAACGGAGTAGTCGTTGCCTCTCAGTTTGATCCTTCCCGCTGACAGTGAAATGGCGACCCGCATCCGCGAGTACGACTGGGCGGCGTCACCGATCGGCGCGCCGTCCCAGTGGCCGCCGGCGCTGATCATCGCGCTCAACCTGTGCCTTCGTTCCAGCGTCCCGACGTCGATCTATTGGGGCCATGACCTGCGCCTCATCTACAACGACGCCTGGTCGTTCATCCCGGGCGATCGCCACCCGTGGGCGATGGGCCGTGCCGCCGCCGAGGTGTGGACCGACATCTGGGACGTCGTCGCTCCGCAGATGAGGAAGGTGATGGAAACCGGCGAGGGGTTCTCGACCTTCGACCAGCCGCTGATGATCGACCGCGGCAACGGACCAGTGGAAACCTTCTGGAACTACAGCTTCACGCCGATCGTGGCCCAGGACGGCCAGGTCGTCGGCATCTTTAACCAGGGCAACGAGGTCACCGACAAAGTCCTCGAGGAACGCCGCCAGCAATTCCTGCTGCGGTTCAGCGACGCCCTTCGCCCGATCTTCGACCCCGCCGACATCATCCGCACCGCGCAGCGGCTGCTGGGCGAGGAGCTTGGCGCCAACCGCGTCGGCTATGGCGACGTCGACCCGACCGAGCGTTATTTCACGACCACCGACAATTGGACGGACGGCGTTCCGTCCCGGCACGGCACCCACGACCTCGCCGGCTTCGGTCCCGATATCCATGGCGCCCTGAAGCGGGGCGAGCCCTTGGTGATCGAGGATGTGCGCCGCGATCCGCGCACCTCCAGCCCGGACTTCGTTGCCGCGTTCGAAGCGATCGACACCCGGGCCGCGATCACCGCCTCGCTGGTCAAGGGCGGGCGGATGGTCGCCGCGCTCTACGCCCACGCCCGCGAGCCGCGGGTATGGGGCGAGGCCGACCGGCGGCTGGTCCAGGACGTCGCCGAACGGACCTGGACCGAACTCGCCCGCGCCACGGCCGAACGGCACGCGAGGCTGAGCGAGGAGCGCTATCGCCGCATCTTCCAGCAGGCGAGCGACCTCATCATCACCGCCGACCTGCAGCAGGTCGTCACCGACTGTAACGATTCCGCCGCCGCCGCCGTCGGCCTGACCCGCGAGGAAGCGATCGGGCGCAATATTGCCGACTTCCTCTCGTCGGAGGATTTCGAGAGGACCAGCGGCATGCTTCGCCAGAAGCTCGGCCGCGGCGGGACGACCCGATACGACGTCCGGGTGCGCAGCCGGTCGGGAGACCTGTTGTACTGGGAAGTGAATTCGGGACTGACGTACGACGAGGGCGGACATCCGATCGGGCTTCACGTCGTTGGTCGCGACGTCACCGACCGCAAGCGGTGGGAACATCACCAGCGCCTGCTGGTCGCCGAACTGAACCACCGGGTGAAGAACAGCCTGACGGTAGTGCAAAGCCTGGCCCACCAGACATTCAAGGCCAACAAGCCGCCCATGGAGGCGTTCAAGGCCTTCGAGGGCCGGCTGGGCACGCTGGCTGCGGCGCACAACCTGCTGACACGCGAGAATTGGGACAACGCCTCGCTCCACGACGTGGTGCAGCATGCGCTGGCGGCATTCTGCGCGAACGGGCGCTGCAGCATCGAAGGACCGGCGATCCGGATTATTCCCGCCGTCGCGGTGAGCCTGTCGCTGGCGCTGCACGAACTGGCCACCAATGCCGTCAAATACGGCGCCTTTTCCAACGAAAACGGCCGCGTCGACATTGCCTGGACGGTCGGTGACGACCTAGTGATCGAGTGGCGCGAACGCGACGGCCCGCCCGTCGAGGGGCCGCGCGACGCCGGATTCGGCACGCGCATGCTGCAGCGTGCGCTCGCCGCCGACATCCGCGGCAACGTCGACCTCGACTTCGCCGCCAGCGGTCTTCGCTGCCGGATCCGGACCGACCTCGCCAACGTCGTGGGCCAGTCGAATGACGAGTTGGGTGACAGTGAGGATCTGCCCGAACCATTGGCCGGCCAGTCCGCAAACTAGGCGATAAGCAGCGTGCCGGTCCGCCATTGCGGGCGGGGAAGTGATGTGGAAACCTCAGGCACCAGTCATCGGGGGAAATTCCTGTGCGACCATTGGCCACCTTGGCCCTGCTTTCGCTGACGTCCTGCCAGACGACCGGCCTTCCCGCCGGTTCACTCGCCAACGGATGCGACAACCCCGCCGCGCGAGGCGCGGTGCGGCAGGCCGTTCAATCTTTCTATGACGCCCTCAGGACGGACGACGCCGCCGCCTTCCAGCGCGCGACGACGCCCCACTTCTTCGCCTACGAAATCGGCAAGCGATACACGGGCCAGGAATTGCGCGACATCATCGCCAAGGACCATGCCGACGGGCAGATCATCAACTGGAACCTTGGCCCGATGACCATGCATGTCGACTGCACCGTCGCCACCGCGGCCTGGGAGAACAATGGCTCGTCCGGCCGTCAGGGAAAGCTGAAGCCGCGCGCCTGGCTGGAATCCGCTGTCCTCCGCCGCCAGGGCGACCGGTGGGTGATGACCTTCCTCCACTCCACCCCGAAAGACCCGCGCCCCTAGAAGGCGGGCGTCCGCACGCGACGCCACTGCAAGCGAAGGAAGGTCCGACCGCGTCCGCGTTCGACCCGAACCGGGCGTTGGACCTCCGTCAGTTTGCGCTTTCGGCCGTATTCCCCTACCTTGCACCTGCTTCTAGTCGCATTTGACGGTCTCTGGCGCTTTGCGGCCCTCTTTCCTTCTCTTCGCAGCTCCTGGCATGGGAGAGCCGACAGTCGGCTTTCGTAAGAAAAGGGAACAACTATGCCGATTGGCACCGTAAAATTTTTCAACGCCGACAAGGGCTATGGCTTTATCCAGCCGGAAGACGGCACGGGCGATGCGTTCGTGCATATTTCTGCGGTCGAGGCCGCAGGGATGCAAACGCTCGATCGTGATCAGCGCGTGTCGTACGAGCTTGAGCAGGACCGTCGTGGCAAGATGAGCGCGGTGCGCCTCCAGTCAGCATGAATTCTTCTCCCGCCGCGCCTTCCGCGGCGGGAGAAACCTCATCGATGGAGAAACACTTTGTCACAACTCGACTTCTACCTTGCACGGGCGGCCCAAGCCATCGCGGAGGGTGATGCTGCGACGCTGGATAATGTTCGGGATCGTTGCCGGCGCGCTCAGATGGCTTGGGAGGCGATGGCAAACCGTGCGCGCAGGACGGACCTTGCGCGACAAGAAACCGAGAGAGTTAAGGCCTCGCAATCATCTCAAGATTGAAGAAAGCCTTCTTCATCGCAGGGCATTTTGAAAGGCGCTCACTAACGAGGCGCGATCGTACGGCTTCGGAAAAAACTTCGCGCCACTCGGCAATTCGGAATCCGTAACTGCGGCCGCTCCCGATGTCGCGAACAGGCGGATCGGTGGCCAGCGGCTAGCGACGAAGCGAAGGAGTTCGAGGCCGTCCATCGAATCTTCCAAGTGCACGTCGGTAAAGACGATGCATATGTCGTGTCGCTGCTCAAGAATTCGGATTGCTTCGCTGGCGGAATCCGCTTCCAAAACGACAAAACCAGCCTGCTGCAACTCATCCGCAGTCGATAAACGAATGAAGGACTCGTCCTCCACCAAAAGGACGACTGATCGATTTGGCATTTGGGAGCTGCGCCCTAGGCGGTCACTTCGTGGCGAGGGCGACCGGTCTCGCAGCTCAGGAGCCTGCTCCACGATCAAGGAAACCCGTCACTAGTGGCGAAGTTCCGGTGACTGCCCTGGCTACCGCCCCAAAATCCGGTCGACGAGGTCGCGGAGGTGGGGGAAGTGGCTGATCGACAGGCCGCTCGGACCATCGGCGCCTGAAGGGGCCCAGCCGGATTCAAAGCCAAGCTTGGCCGCTTCCTTGAGGCGGAGCGCGCTGTGGGCGATCGGGCGGACTTCGCCGGACAGGGCGATTTCCCCCATCACCACCGTGCCGTCGGGGATCGGGCGTTCGCTCAAGGCCGAGACCAGCGCGGCGGCGACGGCGAGGTCGGCCCCTGGGTCGGCGAGGCGGTAGCCGCCGGCGACATTGAGATACACTTCGGCGGTAGCAAAGCTCAGGTTGCAGCGCGCCTCCAGCACGGCGAGGATCATCGCCAGGCGGCCGCTGTCCCAGCCGACCGCCGAGCGGCGCGGGGTCGCCCCGCTGGCCAGCCGCACGACCAATGCCTGGATTTCGAGCAGCAGCGGCCGCGTGCCCTCCAGCGCCGGGAAGACGCTGGTGCCGCTGACCGGCGCCCCGCGGTTGGTCAGGAACAGCGCCGACGGGTTGGGCACTTCGGCCAGGCCGGCGCCCTCCATCGCGAACACGCCGATCTCGTCGGTGCCGCCGAAGCGGTTCTTGGCGGCGCGGAGGATTCGGTACTGGTGGCTGCGGTCGCCTTCGAAGCCGAGCACCGCATCGACCATATGTTCCAGCACGCGCGGGCCGGCGATGGTGCCATCCTTGGTGACATGGCCGACCAGGATGACCGCGGTGCCGCGTTCCTTGGCGAAGCGGATCAATTCCTGCGCCGAGGCGCGCACCTGGCTGACCGTCCCCGGCGCGCCTTCGATCAGGTCGCTGTGCATCGTCTGGATGCTGTCGATCACCAGCAACGCGGGCGGTTCGGCGCTGCCGACGGTGGTCAGGATGTCGCGAACGCTGGTCGCCGCCGCCAACCGTACCGGCGATCGGCCAAGCCCGAGGCGAAGCGCGCGCAGCCGCACCTGGTCGGCCGCTTCCTCGCCCGAGACATAGACCACCGGCCGCCCCTGCCCCGCGATCTTCGCCGCGACCTGCAGCAGCAGGGTCGACTTGCCGATGCCGGGATCGCCGCCGACCAGCATGGCGGATCCGGCGACGATGCCGCCGCCGACCGCGCGGTCGAATTCGGCAATGCCCGACTGGATGCGTTCCGGAAGCGCGACCTCGGCGTCGAGCCCGACCAGTTCGATCGCGCGGCCGCCGCCCTGCAAATCATGCCGCGCGGCGAAGACGGTTGCGCCGACGGGCACTTCCTCGACCAGCGTATTCCACTCGCTGCAATCGTCGCATTGCCCCTGCCAGCGGTGGCTGGAGGAGCCGCACGCCTGACAGACATAGACCTTCTTCGCTTTCGCCATGGACGCGACGATATCGGAACGAAGCGGGAACGCAAGGGCGATGTGGGGCCTTGATTGCGCGGTGCAGCATGGTCGTCTACGCCGCGAGGGATGAGCATCCTGCCCGAGCCGCTGAGGATCGCCGATTTCCGGGCCTATTTCGTGGCGCGGCTGGCGGCGACGGTGGCGCAGATGGCGATGGTCATCGTCATCGGGTGGCAAGTGTACGACATCGCCCGCGACACGATGGACCTAAAGGCGGCGGCACTCCGTCTCGGCATCATCGGCGTCGTCCAGTTCGTGCCGCTGTTCGTGCTGACCCCGGTCAGCGGCTGGACCGCCGACCATGTCGACCGGCGCTGGGTAGCGCGGGCGGCGGTCGCGCTGGAATTGGTCTGCGCCGCGACCCTCGCCTATTTCGCCGCGACCGGCAGCCGCAGCCTGGTGCCGCTATATGGCATCGCCGCGCTACTCGGTGTGGCCCGCGCCTTCGCCGGTCCCTCGCTCGGCGCGCTGGCGCCTAACCTGGTGCCGCGCGCCATCCTGCCCAACGCCATCGCCCTGTCGGCCATCGCCTGGCAGGCCGGCAGCATCGCCGGGCCGGCGCTCGGCGGTTACCTCTACGCCGCCTCGCCGCTCGCGCCCTATGCGGTCAGCGCGGGCCTGTTCGCGCTGTCGCTGATCGCCCTGTTGACCATCGGCCCGATCGCCATGCCCGAACGGCCGGAGGAAAGGCCGCCGTTCGCGACACAGTTGGCGGAGGGCATCCGCTACGTCCGCCGCAACCGGCTGGTGCTGGGCGCGATCAGCCTGGACCTGTTCGCGGTGCTGCTGGGCGGGGCGACGGCGATGTTGCCGGTGTTCGCCCGCGATGTTCTCCACGCCGGTCCGGAGGGGCTTGGCCACCTGCGCGCCGCGCCGGCCGTCGGGGCGACGCTGACCGCGCTGCTGTTCGCGTTCCGGCCGTTGAAAACCAATGTCGGCGCCAAGATGCTGGTCGCGGTCGGCGTGTTCGGCGCGGCGACGGTCGTGTTCGGCCTGTCGCGCTGGATGCCGCTCAGCCTGGCCTGCCTGGCACTGCTCGGCGCAGCCGACATGCTCTCGGTCTATGTCCGCCAGTCGCTGATCCAGCTTCATACCCCCGACGCGATGCGCGGCCGGGTCGGGGCGGTCAGTTCGCTGTTCATTTCCGCGTCGAACGAGCTTGGCGAGGCCGAAAGCGGGTTCCTCGCCGCGCTGATCGGGCCGGTCGTCGCGGTTATCGCCGGCGGGGTGGGCGCGATGCTTGTCGTCGGCCTGTGGGCGTGGAAATTTCCGGAACTCAGGCTTGCGCGAACCTTTGACCCTCCCGATGTACCGGGCCGACCCCAGATGGAGAATGCGACATGAGGGCTGACACCATCCTCGATACCATCGGCAATACGCCGACGATCCGCGTCAATCGCCTGTTCGGCGACCAGGCCGAGGTCTGGATCAAGTCCGAACGGTCCAACCCCGGCGGGTCGATCAAGGACCGCATCGCCCTGTCGATGATCGAGGACGCCGAGAAATCGGGCAAGCTGAAACCCGGCGGGACGATCGTCGAGCCGACCAGCGGCAACACCGGCGTCGGCCTGGCGATGGTCGCGGCGGTCAAGGGCTACAAGCTGATCCTGGTCATGCCCGACAGCATGTCGATCGAACGACGCCGGCTGATGCTGGCCTATGGCGCGACCTTCGACCTGACCCCGCGGGCCAACGGCATGAAGGGCGCCATCGCCCGCGCCGAGGAAATCCTCGCCTCCACACCCGGCGCGTGGATGCCGCAGCAATTCGACAATCCGGCCAACATCGACGTCCACGTCCGCACCACGGCGCAGGAAATCCTGAAGGACTTCGCCGATGCGCCGTTCGACGCGCTGATCACCGGCGTCGGCACCGGCGGCCACATTACCGCCTGCGCCCAGGTGCTGAAAAAGGCCTGGCCCAACCTCAAGGTGTTCGCGGTCGAACCGACCCTGTCGCCGGTCATTTCCGGCGGCGAACCCGCGCCGCACCCGATCCAGGGCATCGGCGCCGGCTTCATCCCCAAGAACCTCGACGTCGGCCTGCTGGACGGCGTGATCCAGGTCGCGCCCGACGACGCCAAGGAGATGGCGCGACGCGCCGCGCGCGAGGAAGGCGTGCTCGTCGGCATTTCGTCCGGGGCGACGCTTTCGGCGATTAATCAAAAGTTACCGGAACTCGGCGCCGGCGCCAAAATCCTCGGCTTCAATTACGATACTGGCGAGCGTTACCTCTCCGTAGCGGACTTCTTGCCCGAGGAAGGTTAACTTCCGGCATACCGGCCACTGTGAGGGATGTGTTAAACCTTTCCGTTTAATCGTTCCCCCATGTCCGGATTGGAAAGAGCAAGGCGATCGCGATTCGCGGGGGTGACGAACGAGGCGGCGGATCGGCCGAGCCAGTTCGCCGAAGCCCTGTTCTTCGACATCCGCGCCCCGGAAAACGAGGAAAGCGAGACGATCGCTGCGCAGCGCGCTGCGCAGCTGATGCATGTCCCCCTCTTGTTGGCCGTCGCGCACTTGGTGTGCGGTGCGGTGGTTTACCTTCACAGCCACGGCAATTTCGGGCCAATCAATCCAGGCTTCCTGCTGGCCGCCATCGGCCTGGCGATTGCCTCCGATATCTTGGCGTTCGTCCTGCTCCAGGCCCGCACCCGCTTCCGGCTGTCCTCGCGGACGGTGACGCTGGCGCTGTGCACGCTGGTCGGGTTCGGGTCGGCGATGATGACCTTCTTCGGACATATCGCATCGTGGATCCCGGCGATGAGCGACGGCCCGCTGCTGTCGCTGGTGATCGGCACTTCGGTTACCGCCTGCGCGGTGGTGGCGATCGAATCGCCGCCGCTGGCGATCGTCAGCGCGATCGTCGGCACGGTCGGCTCCGCACTGTTCAGCAACGACCCCACCTTCACCGCCGGCATCGCCTTTCTGGCGCTGATCGTCGTCGTGTTCAGCGCGGCCAGTTCCAGCACGATGATCGCCACCGCGCGCGCCCGGCTGAAGCTCGACTACGAGGCGCACAAGGCGCTCCATTTCGTCAACGAGTTCGAGAACAGCGGCCGCGGCTGGTTCTGGGAAACCAATTACCAGGGCACACTGTCTTACGTGTCGCAGCAGCTGGCTGACGATTTCCATTGCGAACCCGATGCCCTGCTGGGCCGCCAGTTCACCGACCTTCTGTCGGTCGACACCACCCCCGGCGACATCATGCGCGAGGAGCGCACGCTCGGCTTCCATCTGTCGGCGCGCTTCCCGTTCAGCGATGTCGTCGTGCGCGCCGCCAGCACCGAGGACGTGCACTGGTCGCTGTCGGGCAACCCGGTGTTCGACGAGCGTGGCCGCTTCCTCGGTTTTCGCGGCATCGGCACCGACCTTACCGAACAGCGCCGGTCGGAACAGGAAATCACCCGCCTTGCCCGCTTTGACTCGCTCACCGGCCTGCCCAACCGCGCGCTGATGCGCCAGACCCTCGACGAGGCGCTGCGCAACGCCGCCAGCCGCCGCAAGGGCTGCACCCTGTTCCTGATCGACCTCGATCGGTTCAAGAACGTCAACGACACGCTCGGCCACCCCATCGGCGACGCGCTCCTTCGCCAGGTCGCGCAGCGCCTGACCAGCGTGATGGGCGACCATGGCCAGGTCGGACGCCTCGGCGGTGACGAGTTCAAGGCGGTGCTTCCGGGTGCGGTCGAGACCGGCCTGCTGGAAAGCCTGGCGCGGACCATGATCGACCATGTCTCGCGCCCCTACATCATCGAAGGGCACCGGGTGACGATCGGCGCGTCGATCGGCATCGCCATCGGCGACCCGGAACGCAGCTGCGCCGACAGCCTGATCCGCAACGCCGACCTTGCGCTCTATGCCGCCAAGGCCGCCGGGCGCGGCAAGCACATGTTCTACGAAGCGTCGATGCACAGCGAGGCGTCGGACCGGCAGGTGCTGGAAAACGACCTCCGCCAGGCGCTCGACCGCGGGGAGATGTGGGTCGCCTACCAGCCGATCGTGCGCACCGCGGGCGAAGAAATCTCCGGGTTCGAAGCGCTGGTCCGGTGGAACCACCCGACCCGGGGTCCCGTGTCGCCCGACCGCTTCATTGCGCTGGCGGAAGAGTGCGGGATGATCGCCAAGATCGGCGAATTCGTGCTCAACCAGGCAATGGCCGAGGCCGCGAACTGGCCGGACAGCGTACGCATCGCCGTCAACCTGTCACCGATCCAGTTCAACGATCCGGCGATCGTCGACGTCGTCGGCGCCGCGCTGGCGGAGCACAAGATACGCGCCAACCGGCTGGAGCTGGAGATCACCGAAGGCGTGTTCCTGGCCGACAGCGACGCCACCGACGATACGTTCGCCCGCCTCAAATCACTGGGAGTTCGCCTGGCGCTCGACGACTTCGGCACCGGATATTCCTCGCTCGGCTATTTGAAAAAGGCGCCGTTCGACAAGATCAAGATCGACCAGAGCTTCGTTCGCGGCGCCGCCTCGACCGCGCACCGCAACACCGCCATCATCCGCGCCATCGTCACCCTTGCCGAAAGCCTTGGCATGGATACCACCGCCGAGGGCGTGGAGACGCACGACGATCTCGCGCTGATCCGCGACCTCGGCGTCAGCCAGGTCCAGGGCTATATCTTCGGCAAGCCGGCGCCGTCGGACCAGGCGCGGACCATGGCCAATTCGATGCGGGTCGAGGCCGACGGCTATTCCTGCGTTCGTGCGCCGCGCCAGCGGCTGATGCGCCGGGCGATCGCCTCGATCGGCGGCGAGACCAAGGAAATCCGCCTGCGCAACATTTCGTCGATGGGCGCCCTGGCCGAATGCGACCAGGTCGTCACGCCGGGCGAAACGATGACGATCGACATCGTCGGCGTCGGCCCGGTCATCGGCACCGTGCGCTGGGCGCAGTCCGGCAAGTTCGGACTGCAGTTCACGGAGCAGTTCGACCTCGGCCGCCTGGCGCCCAAGGTCGAGCGCAGGGCCAGCCCTTCGGTAATGACGCCTTGGTACCTGTCGCCACCGCCCGAAGTGAAGGCGAGCTAGGCTTCGATCAGAAGTCGGCTTCGGCCAGCGCCATCAGCGAGCCCGCCCCGGCTTCGACCTTGCTGCGCAGCGCGCCGGCGCTGACCAGCTCGCGCTCCGCGAAATAGCGGGCGGTCGCCAGCTTATTCTCGTGGAACTTGCGGTCCTCGCCAGCCTCATCCTTCAGCCGGTCCGACACCATCGCCATCTTGAGCCACATCCAGCCGAGACTGGTGAGCCCCATCAGCTGCATATAGGCGTAGGCGCCCGCGCCGGCGTTGTTGGGATCGGCCATGCCGTTCTGGGCAAGCCACATCGTCGACGCCTGCAGGTGCTGGAGCGCCTTTTCGAGCGGCCCGGCGACCCCGGCCGGATCGCCCGCGGCCCGCGCCGCGGCGATGTCCGTGGTGACGGCGTCGAAGAAGGCGCGAACGCCGCGCCCGCCGTCCTTGGCCAGCTTGCGGCCGACGAGGTCCATCGCCTGCACACCGTTGGTGCCTTCGTAGATCTGGGCGATGCGGGCGTCGCGGACGAACTGGTCCATGCCCCATTCGCGAATGTAGCCGTGGCCGCCAAACACCTGTTGGGCGTTGACCGCGACCTCGAACCCGCGATCGGTGAGGTAGCCCTTGATGACCGGGGTCAGCAGCGAGATGAGGTCGTCGGCCGCCAGCCGCTCCTCCTCGGTCTGCGCCTTGCGCGCCAGGTCGACCTGGAGCGCGCCCCACAGGATGAACGCGCGCGCGCCTTCGTTGAACGCCTTGCCTTCCATCAGCATGCGGCGGACGTCGGGGTGGACGAACAGATTGTCAGCCTTGGCGTTTGGATCGCGGTCGTCGGGCTTCAACGCCCGGCCCTGGCGGCGGTCCTTCGCGTAGGCAACCGCGTTCTGGTAGGCGACCTCG
The DNA here is from genome assembly GCF_014396585.1 of Sphingomonas rhizophila. Lineage (GTDB taxonomy): Bacteria > Pseudomonadota > Alphaproteobacteria > Sphingomonadales > Sphingomonadaceae > Sphingomicrobium > Sphingomicrobium rhizophilum. Next base: position 515,484 of record NZ_CP060717.1, on the reverse strand, counting down.
CCCTGCGCCAGGCCCTGCAGGCCGACGCCGAGCCGCGCCGCGTTCATCATGATGAACATGGCGGCGAGGCCCTTTTCCGGCTCGCCGACCAGCCAGCCCTTCGCGCCGTCATAGTTCATGACGCACGTCGAATTGCCGTGGATACCCATCTTGTGCTCGATCGACCCGCAGCCCAGCGAGTTTCGCTCGCCCGGCGAACCGTCCTCGTTGACCAGGAACTTGGGCACGACGAACAGCGAGATGCCCTTCACATTGTCCGGCGCGCCGGCGATCTTGGCGAGGACGAGGTGGATGATGTTCTCGCTAAGGTCATGCTCGCCCGACGAGATGAAGATCTTGGTGCCGGTGATCGAATAGCTGCCGTCCGGATTGGGATCGGCCCTGGTCTTGATGAGGCCGAGGTCGGTGCCGCAATGCGGCTCCGTCAGGTTCATCGTGCCGGTCCACTTGCCGGCGACCATGTTGGGCACGTAGGTCGCCTTGATCTCGTCCGATCCCTTGACCAGCAGCGACGCGATCGCCCCCTGCGTCAGGCCGTTGTACATTTCAAAGCTGTGGTTGGACGAGCCGAAATATTCGGCAATCGCGGTGGCGAGCACCGACGGCAGGCCCTGCCCGCCGAATTCGGTCGGCGCGTGTAGGGTCGTCCAGCCACCCGCGACGAATTGGTCCCACGCATCCTTGAACCCCGGCGGCGTCGTCACCGACCCGTCGTCATGGCGAGTGCAGCCATGTTCGTCACCGATGCGGTTGAGCGGTTGCAGCACCTCCTCGCAGAACCGGCCGCCTTCCGACAGGATCGCTTCGACCAGGTCGGGGGTCGCGTCGGCGAAGCCCGGCAGGTTCGAATATTTCTGCATGCCGACAACGTGGTCGAGGACGTACTTCGTATCGCGGACGGGCGCTGCGTAGGTGGGCATGGTCGGTCTTCCTTGAAGGTTAGCCGTTCAGGACTTTGAGGAATTCGCTGAGTTCATCGATGGTCGCGTAGATGTCGATCTTCTGCCGTTCGAGGTTGGCGATCCGGTTGCGGCAATGCTCGATCGTCTTGAGCCGTTGCGTCTGGCGGCCGTCGCCGACGTCGTAGAGGTCGAGCAGTTCCTTGATCTCGGCAAGGCTGAAGCCGACCCGCTTGCCGCGCAGGATCCACGCCAGCCGGGCGCGGTCCCGCTCCGAATAGAGCCGCTGCGTGCCGCGCCGCTCGGGCGCGATCAGCCCCTCGTCCTCGTAGAAGCGAAGGGCACGGGCGGTCACCGCGAACTCGTCGCAAAGCTCGCCGATCGAGAAGTGGGATTTGGCGGTCAGCATGGGCCGATCAATGCCTTACGCTTCCGTAAAGGTCAACCGATTGTCGCGCGCTTCAATCGCCATTCAGCCGAAGCGCGACAAATCCATGACAGGCGCGTATAGGCGCGCGCATCGCCCCCACATGGATTCGCCCTCACCCATGCTGACGACCAACCCGTTCGACGACGATAAACTCCGCGAAGAATGCGGTGTCTTTGGAATCTGGGGCGCCGACACGGCGTCGAGCTTCGTGGCCCTCGGCCTCCACGCGCTGCAGCATCGCGGCCAGGAAGCGGCGGGAATCGTCAGCTCCGACGGCGAACATTATCACGCCCATCGCGCCATGGGCCATGTCGCCGGCAACTTCGACCGCGACGACATCATTCGCAAGTTGTCGGGCCGGGTCGCCATCGGCCACGTCCGCTATTCGACCACCGGGGAAACCGCGCTTCGCAACGTCCAGCCGCTGTTCGCCGACTTGTCGGACGGCGGTTTCGCGGTCGCGCACAACGGCAACCTGTCGAACGCGATGACGCTGCGCAAGGCGCTCAACCGGCGGGGGTCGATCTTCCAGTCGACCAGCGACACCGAGGTCATCATCCACCTCGTCGCGACATCGTCGAAGTCCGGCATCATCGACCGGCTGGGCGACGCCCTGCGCCAGGTCGAAGGCGCCTATTCACTGGTCTGCCTGACGCCCGAAGGCCTCGTCGCCTGCCGCGACCCGCTCGGCATCCGGCCGCTGGTCATGGGCAAGATCGGCGACGCGACCATCTTCGCCTCGGAAACGGTCGCGCTGGACGTCATCGGCGCGCACTACATCCGCGACGTGGAGCCGGGCGAGATGATCCTGGTCAACGAGGCAGGCGAACGCTCCTTCCATCCGTTCGCGAAGGCCGCCCCCCGTCCGTGCATTTTTGAACATGTTTATTTCGCCCGCCCCGACAGCGTGGTCGACGGAACGTCGGTCTACGAAGTGCGCAAGAACATCGGCGCCGAACTGAGCCGCGAAGCGCCGATCGAGGCTGATTTCGTCGTCCCCGTCCCCGACAGCGGCGTTCCCGCCGCGCTCGGTTTCAGCCACGCGTCGGGCATCCCGTTCGAGCTTGGCATCATCCGTTCCCACTACGTCGGCCGGACCTTCATCCAGCCGAGCCAGGATGTCCGCCACCTGGGCGTCAAGCTGAAGCACAACGCCAACAGCGCGCTGATCAAGGGCAAGCGCATCGTTCTGGTCGATGATTCGATCGTGCGCGGAACAACCAGCCTGAAGATCGTGAAGATGATGCGGGACGCCGGCGCGACCGAGGTGCACATGCGCATCGCCTCGCCGCCGACCAAGCATAGCTGTTTCTACGGCGTCGATACGCCCGAGCGCAGCAAGCTGATCGCGTCGCACATGAGCGTCGAGGACATGGCGAAATATATCGACGCCGACAGCCTCGCCTTCATTTCGATCGACGGTCTGTACCGCGCGCTGGGCGACAACCGCGACGCCGACCGGCCGCAGCGCTGCGATGCCTGCTTCACCGGCAATTACCCGACCACATTGACCGACTGCGACCCGGGCACCGACGAGGGCACCAAGGAAGCGGAAATGGCGGACCAGGTCGTCCGCTTCGTCGCCCGCTAGGAGCTGAATCGATGACCGACGCGAAGCCCTTTGCCGGCAAGCTGGCGCTCGTCACCGGCGCCAGCCGCGGGATCGGCGCCGCCACCGCCGAGGCGCTCGCCGCCGCCGGAGCGCACGTCATCCTCACCGCCCGCGGCGCCACCGCGCTGGAGGAGGTCGAGGGCCGGATCCATGACGCCGGCGGAAGCGCGACCATCGCGCCGATGGACCTTACCGAAACCGAGCATGTGAAGAAGCTGGCGGAGGCCGTCGCCGGCCGCTGGGGCAGCCTCGACATCCTTGTCCTCAACGCCGCAATGCTGGGCTCGTTGAGCCCGGTCGAGCATCTCGACGCCAAGGAACTGGGCCGACTGTTCGCGCTGAACGTCTTCGCTAACCAGGTGCTGATCGCGGCGTTCGACCCGCTGCTGCGCCGGTCGGAACGGGCCGAGGTCGTGGGCGTCACCTCGTCGGTCGGGGCGGAGCCCCGCGCCTTCTGGGGCGGCTATGGCGCGTCGAAGGCAGCGCTGGACACGATGCTCGGCGCCTATGCCGACGAAACGGCCCACGCTGGCCGCCTCCGGGTCCACATCGTCGACCCGGGCGCCACCGCAACCCGCATGCGCCAGCTCGCCTTCCCGGGCGAGGAAGCCTCGACGCTCAAGGGACCGGAGGTCGTCGCGTCTGCAATCGTCGACCGGCTGCAGGGTGATGCCCCGACCGGCGAGCGGATGCGGGTCGAAGGCTAGACCAGCAGGAAGCCGATCGCCGCACCGACCTGCAGCGTGGCGATCACGAAAAGCTGGGTCGAAAACGGCTCCTTCCTGGTCTTGTGCCGAAACATCCTGCGCGCCGCGTATGCGCCCGGCGAGCCACCGATGATGGCGAAGAGCAGAAGGTCGGCCTCCGACGTCCGACGCCGGCCTTCGACCGCCGCCTGCTTGTCCCGCCAAAAGGCGACCATCGTCCAGAGGTTGATCGCCGCCAGCGCTATCAGGATGTTCGGAAGGGTAAACACGACTGCGCCCTACCAGCGGCGGATTACAAAAACCTTAGGCGGCCTTCACCAGCGTCACTTGCGCGACGTCGATCCCGCGGCCGCGGAAGCCGCCTTCGCAGTACATCAGATAGTATCGCCACAGGTCGTGGAAGGCCGAGGCGAATTCCGGAAGGCGGCCGCCCGCCACTGCCGTATCGTATCGCTCGCGCCACTGCTTGAGCGTCTCGGCATAATCGAGGCCGAAGCCGTCGCGGTCCTGCCAGCTTAACCCCCGTTCCGCCGCCAGGGCCGCGAAGCTCGGCTCGTCGATCAGCATGCCGCCCGGGAAAATGTACGCCTGGATGAAATCCGCGCTCTGCGAATAGGCATCGAACAGGCGGTGATCGATCGAAATGAACTGCAGCGCCGCCCGGCCACCGGGTTTGAGGTTGCGCGCGATGCAATCCATGTAGGCGGGCCACCAGCGCTGGCCGACCGCCTCGACCATTTCGACCGAGGCAATCGCGTCGAACTGACCGGCGGTCTCGCGATAGTCGGCGAGGCGGATTTCGACGCGTTCGGATAACCCCGCCTCCGCGACCCGTGCGTCGGCCCACGCCTTCTGTTCCTTCGACAGGGTCAGGCCGACGACATCGACCCCGCGCCTCGCCGCCGCGATGGCCAGCGTGCCCCAGCCGCAGCCGATTTCCAGCAAGCGCTGTCCCGGTTGCAGGTCGAGCCGGTCGAGGAGCATGGCCACCTTGCGATGCTGCGCCGCCTCCAGGTCGTCGCTGCCTTCGAACCGCGCCGACGAGTAGGTCATGCTTGGGTCGAGCCATTCGGCGTAGAAATCGTTGCCGAGGTCGTAGTGGGCGGCGATGTTGTCGCGCGCGCCGGCAAGGTCGTTGTCGCGGCGGCGATGGCGGAAGCGGTTGAGCAGGCGCGCACTGCCCTTGGCCCGCGCGGCATCGCCCAGCGCGACGGCGTTGGCCATGAACAGTTCGAACAACGGCACAGGGTCGGGCGAGGTCCATTCGCCCTTGGCCCAGGCGCGATACCAGCCGATCGAGCCGGACGTCGCCAGCCGCACCAGCGCGTTCCAGCTTTTCAAATGAACGACGGCCACCGGCCCGGCTGCGTGGAAGCCGACGCGGCGTTTGCTGCCGTCGGGCAGGGTCGCGTCGATGCCGCCGACCTGAAGTCGCTCGTGAAGCTGGTCGATCAGCCGGGCGAAACCCCGCGCGAACAGGCGGCTCAACAAGCCGCTGCCGTTGACGAACGATCGTCCGCTTTTGACGAGGTGATGCCCGCGACTGGCCATGGGCCGCGCTATCCCCCTAGCCGCGGACCTTGGCAAGCGCCGACAGCGCCCGGTCGCGCGCTTCGCGGTGGCCGATCAGCCTTGGCGGATAGGCGCCGCGCCGGTCGTCGGCCGGATCGTGGATCATGTCGTCATCAAGGCCGGCCAGTTCCGGCACCCACTCACGGATGTAATCGCCGGCGTCGAACTTCTCCGACTGGGCGAGCGGCGCCATGATCCGGTTGAACATCTGGCTGGCAGTGCCGGTGCCGGCGATCCACTGCCAGTTGAGGCTGTTGTTGCCATAATCGGCATCGATCAGCGTGTCCCAGAACCAGGCCGCGCCGCGCCGCCAGTCGATCAGCAAGTGCTTTGTAAGGAAGCTCGCCGCGATCATCCGCCCCCGGTTGTGCATCCATCCGGTCGCCCACAATTGCCGCATGCCCGCGTCGACGATCGGATAGCCGGTGCGGCCTTTCGTCCACGCGGCGAAATCGGCCTCGGCGTCAGCGCCGGTCCGCCACGGCAGGCGGTCCATCGCCGCGCGGCCATTGCTCCAGCCGATGTCAGGCTGGGCCAGCATCGCCGATCGGGCAAAGTCGCGCCACGCCAGTTCCTTGAGGAATTTGGACCCGCCGCGCGGGTGAAGCGCGTCCCACACCTGGCGCGGCGATACCTCGCCCCAATGGAGGTGCGGCGACAGGCGGCTCGTCCCCTCCTCCGACGGCCGGTCGCGGCGGCGTTCGTAGGCCGCGACCTCGGTGACGAACTCGTCAAGGCGCTCGAGCGCGCCCGCTTCCCCCGGCGTCCATTCCTTGCCGAAGCCGGTCGCCCAATCGGGCTTGGTCGGCAGCAGGTTCCAGTTCGCCAGCTTGTCTCCCCCTGGACCGGCGACGAACTGTACATCGGGCGCGGGCAGCGCCTGCTCGGGCGGAAGCTGCTCGGTCAGCGCGCGCCAGAACGCGCCGTAGACCTTGAACGGCGATCCGCCTTGCGTCGTCACCCGGTCAGGCGGGACCAGCGTGTCGCCGTCGTGGAAGGTGACGAGGTCGGCCAGCGCGGCCTCGGTCTCCCGCTCCCACGGTTCGTACAGCGCGGTGGCATGCACCTCGGCCGCGCCGATTTCCTGCGCTACTGCCCGAACCACGTCAGCGGCCCTGCCCCGCCGCAGCACCAGCTTGCCGCCGATGGACTCGTTCAGCGCGGCGAGGCTGTGATGGAGCCACCACCGCTGCGCGCCGCCGATGCGAAACTCGCCGGGCGTGTCGTCGTCGAGGACGAACAATGGCACGACCCTGCCCGCAGCGGCGGCGGCGGTGAGCGCGTGATGGTCGGCGATCCGCAGGTCGCGCCGGAACCAGAGCAGCGCGGGCGCGCTCATCGGCTTAGCAACCTGGTCCGGCGATTGGCACGACCGTTTCGCGGTTGATCCGCGACGTGCCACGATCGGGATCGCCGTAACGATAGTCGGCAATCGTCACCCGCGCTTCGCAGCGGCCGCGCTCGATGCTGGCGACCGGCATCACCGACCAGGCGAGGAAGCGCTTGAGCGACGGGTCGTTGCGGATCGCCTTTTGCACGACGGGATCGGCCATATGGTCGGGACGGCCCGAGCATTCGGCCTCCCGCTTCGACCAGCCCGAAAAGGGCGCGTAGTGAGCGCGGTTGTAGACGAACCACGATTCGGGCGGCCTCGCGCTGGCGTAGCGCCACGCGACATCCCGCCGCCACGACCACGCCGGCGGCGGGCTGGCGAAGGCAATGGTCGGCGCATCGCAGGTCGCCACTTCCGGCAAACTGTTCACCGCCGAGACGGTGATCGCCGAATTGAGACCCAGGTAGGCGAGGAAAATGCCGATCGCCGCCTGCACCGGCCGCTTCCACTCACGCCCGCGCTTTTCGCGCCAGCGGGACCAGGCGATGCTGCCGGCGAGCAAGGTCCAGACCCAGACGTCGATGATGAACAGCGTGTCGCTGTGCCACCATTCGCCCGAGAACGGCGTGAACAGCTGCACCGCGTAGGTCGTCTGGAGGTCGAGCAGCGGGTGGGTCAGCACACCGAGGTTGCACAGCGCGAGCAGCCAGCCCTTATGCAATGCCAGGCCGCTCTTGAACGGCTTGCCGCGCCGTTCCTGCCAGCGGTCGAGCAACATCAGGAAGCCGAACAGGACCGGCGGAAGGACGATGATCCCGCCGATCAGCGAATGGGTGAAGCCCCGGTGAATCGCCAGCGGCTCCCACGGGAAGCCGCCGGATACGAACACGTCGAGGTCGGGCATGTTCGCGCCGAGGATCAGCGCGGCAAGGCCCTTGCGGGTCTTGGTCTTGAGGCCGGCCTGCCCCAGCGCCCAGCCGGCGAGCGAGTGGGTGAAATTGTCCAAGCGGGATTAGCGGGCGGCGGCCGGTGTCGCGGCGCCGTCGGCAAGCAGGGCGCGGGCAACGATCTGGCGGTCGGCTTCGACCAGCTTCGCCATCAGGTCGATCGCCCGCTGCGACTGGGCACGGCGCGCCGTGTCGACCGCGGCATCGCGCGCGGCGAGCGCGGTGCGAAGCGCGGCAAGGTCCATCGGCCGCCTGGCGAGGACGGCGACCACCTGCTGGTGCGCGGCGGCGATCGCTTGCGCATCGGCTTCCTTGAGAGCGCGCTGCACCGGCAACTGGGCGGTGACCAGCGCGCGGCCCGCCGCTGTCATGCCGGCGAGCGGATCGGCCGGGACGGCGACCACGGGCGGGGTTCGGACGACGGTGACGGGCTGGGGCGCCACGGCCTGGGCCGCGACAAGCAACGCGAACAGGGCGATCATTCGGCGCGAGGCTCCTTCTCGACCTGCCAGGTCTGGCCCTGGCTGACGAGTTTCTGGAGGTTGGGCGTCTTGCCCGCCGCGGCGGCGGCGTTCTGTTCGACCACCGCGCTGTCGAACGTCGGTGCCGGATCCTCGTAGATCACGCCCAGCGCGACCGGGAAGGATGCCGCCGGCATTTCGACCAGCATATGCGCCACCGCGCGATTGCGCGGATTGTGGACGATGACCTCGTCGTTGTCGCCATCGACGACCTTCAGCATCAGCCGCTCGGTGTCGAGCGCGATGCCCTTGGTGCCGTTGGCGAACAGCATCTTTTCGCCCGCCTGCAGCCACAGCTGCTTTTCCGCCGCCACGCCCTTGTCGGTGAACGGCGCGAACACGTCGTCGTTGTAGACGACGCAGTTCTGGAAGATTTCCACGAAGCTGGCGCCGCGGTGCGCGTGCGCCGCCTTCAGCACGTCGACGAGGTTCTTGTGAACGTCGATCCCGCGGGCCACGAAGCGCGCGCCACTGCCCAGCGCGAAGGCGCAAGGATTGGCGGGCCGGTCGACCGATCCGAACGGGGTCGACGGGCTGCGCGTGCCGATGCGGCTGGTGGGCGAATATTGGCCCTTGGTCAGGCCGTAGATCTCGTTGTTGAACAACAGCAGCTGGCAATCGAGGTTGCGGCGCAGCAGGTGCATGGTGTGGTTGCCGCCGATGGACAGCGCGTCGCCGTCGCCGGTGATGATCCATACATCGAGTTCGGGGTTGGCGAGCTTGGTCCCGGTCGCCACCGCGCAGGCACGGCCGTGGATGGTGTGGAAGCCGTAGGCCGCCATGTAATAGGGAAAGCGGCTGGAGCAGCCGATGCCGCTGATGAACACGGTCTTTTCGCGCGCGACGCCAAGGTCGGGCATCGTCCGCTGCACCGCCTTCAGCACGGCATAATCGCCGCAGCCGGGACACCAGCGGACCTCCTGGTCGGACGCCCAGTCCTTCGCCGTGGTGATTTTCGTGATTTCGTTCATGTCAGACGTAGCCACCAAACCAAAGGATCATGAAAACGACCACCACCAGCAGGGCGATCAGCGGGAAGGGATTGATCGGCTTGGGAGCCGGCTCTCGCTTGGGCGGCGTGTTCGGGTTGCGCGGCGTGTAGGCCATGGTCAGTTCGCCTGCCTGCCCGGATCGAAACCGGATTCGGGTTCGGGCAGCTGGGTCGCGTCGGCGCCGAGCGGATGGGGATCCTGCCCGGCCAGCGCCTCGTCGATCGCGGTTTCGATCTCGGCGATGCGGAATGGCTGGCCGCTGACCTTGTTGAGCGGGCGTGCGTCGACCAGGAACTGGTCGCGAAGGATGGTCTTGAGCTGGCCCGAATTCATTTCCGGGACGATGATCCGGTCATAGCCCTTCAGCAGCTTGCCGAGGTTCTTCGGGAACGGCACGATGTGGCGGATGTGGATGTGGGCGACGTCCTGGCCCTTGCGGCGGGCACGGCGCACCGCCTGGTGGATCGGGCCGAACGTCGAGCCCCAGCCGACCACCGCCAGCTTGCCGCTCGCCTCGCCCAGCGCCACGTCCTGGTCGGGGATGCTGTCGGCGATGCCGGCAACCTTGCCCAGCCGTTCGCGGGTCATCTGCGCGTGCGCTTCCGGCGAATAGTCGATCGCGCCCGATCCCGGCGCCTTTTCGATCCCGCCGATGCGATGTTCCAGCCCGACGGTGCCGGGCTTGATCCACGGACGCGCGCCATCGCCGTTGCGGGCGAACGGCTGGACCGGATCGTCGTTGGCAGCCGGCGGCGCGAAGGCGACCGGGAACGGCGCGTAATCGGCCATGTCCGGCACCTTCCACGGCTCCGCCGCATTGGCGATGTAGCCGTCGGTCAGCAGCATCACCGGCGTCATGTAGCGGGTGGCGATACGGCACGCCTCGATCGCGCAATCGAACGCGTCGGCGGGCGATCGCGCGGCGACCACCGGGATCGGCGCATCGCCGTTGCGGCCGTAGACCGCCTGGTACAGGTCCGACTGTTCGGTCTTGGTCGGCAGGCCGGTGGACGGGCCGCCGCGCTGCGAATTGACGATGACCAGCGGCAGTTCGGTGATGAAGGCGAGGCCCATCGCCTCGCCCTTCAGCGCGATCCCCGGACCCGACGAGGAGGTGACCCCCAACTGCCCGGCGTAGCTGGCGCCGATCGCGGAGCAGATCGCCGCGATCTCGTCCTCCGCCTGGAAGGTGGTGATGCCATATTCCTTGAGGCGCGACAGGTGATGCAGGATGGCCGACGCCGGGGTGATCGGATAACCGCCGAAGAACATCGGCAGGCCGGCCAGCTGCGCGCCCGCGACCAGGCCGACCGAAATCGCCTCGGCGCCAGTGACGGTGCGGTAGAGGCCCGGTTCGGCCGGCGCCGCGTCGATGTGGTGGCGGCGGACCTGCGCGCCGATCTCCACCGTCTCGCCATAGGCATGGCCGGCGTTCAGCGCGGCGATATTGGCCTCGGCCAGCTCCGGCTTCTTGGCGAACTTGGTGTTGAGCCAATCGACGATCGGCCCGCGCTCGCGGTCGAACATCCACAGCGCCAGGCCCAGCGTCCACATGTTCTTGCAGCGCAGCGCTTCCTTGTTGCCAAGGCCGAACGGCTTCACGCTGTCGAGCGTCAGTTGCGAGATGTTGAACTTGACCAGCTGCCAGCGGGCAAGGCTGTCGTCCTCCAGCGGGTTCGAGTCATACCCCGCCTTCGCGAGGTTGCGCGCGGTGAACTCGCCCTCGTCGGCGATGATCAGCCCGCCGTCACGCAGCGACTTGACGTTCACCTTCAGCGCCGCCGGGTTCATCGCGATCAGCACGTCGGGGGCGTCGCCCGCGGTCTCGATCGCGGTCGATCCGAAATTGATCTGGAAGGCGGAGACACCGAACGTCGTGCCCTGCGGCGCGCGGATTTCGGCGGGAAAGTCGGGGAAGGTCGCAAGATCGTTGCCGGCCAGCGCGGTCGACAGGGTGAACTGCCCGCCGGTCAACTGCATGCCGTCGCCGCTGTCGCCGGCGAACCGGACGACCATCGCCTCCAGCGGCGGGTGAGCTTCGGATTCTTCGAGAGTCGTAAAATGGGTGGCCGAGGCCATGAACGCTTGTCCTGTGGTGAACTGCTTGCCGCCTTCTTTACGACTGCGGGACGCCAACCGCCAGTGGTGATGTCAGCCCCGCATCGCGCACAAAGGAAAATCGGCCCGGCCACGCGGCCGGACCGATTTTGACCTTCTGCCCCCTACACTGTGATCAGGCGGCCTGGAGCGCTCCGGACGTCGAGCGGCGGCGACGCATCGCAAACCCGACAGCGCCGAAACCCATCAGCATCATCGCCCAGGTGCCCGGTTCGGGAACCGCGCCGCCTGGAGTTGCCGAGCCAAAGGTGATGTTGTCGTATCCGGTCTGACCGGCCGTGCCACCGAAATCGATCGAATAGGCCGTCCCGGCGAAGGTGACCCCCACCGCCGTCCAATTGCAGAAGGTTCCGGTCGGATCGCCGACACAATTATTGGTATGCTGCGCGGTCACCCCGAGCGTGGCGAGGATATTCCCGGTTCCGCCCAAGCCATCGTAAACGTTGATCGTCGCCGCGGTCGACGAGGTATAAAAGAAGCTGAACCCCGTCGTGAACCCGTTGGTCACATCGAGGATCGCATTGTTCGTGTCGAGGAAGAACATGATCGTATTCGCGCTGGGTTCGTTGGCGAAGTTGCCCGTCCCGCCGGCATCTTCATCGACGAGAGCCAGGGTCGCGGGCGAAAAAATGTAGTTCGGTGCATAATATGATGCGACCGGCGTGCTGTTCGCGATGCCTTCGAAATCCAGCGTCTGCGCCGTGGCCGGGCTTGCAAGGCAAGCAACGGCGGCGGCGGCGAAAGGAAGGAAAATCCGCATCTCAAGACCCCTTGGCGGAGCCGATTTCCTGTCCGGCCGGTTCGCCGGGGTCATCATCGACTCATTGGAATAGGATAAATGGAGAGTTAACCATAATCAATGTTTGCGGCGCCAAATTCCGTGCGCGGCGCGCTCAGCGAATAGGGTCATAGTTCTCGCGACTTAAGGGTTGCATGTCTCGATTCGAGACAGGGGTGAGCCATTTCGTTGCGCCTAATTCGACGTTCCGCCCGGGATGGTGCCGAACCGCGACGGCACGCTATAGCCGGTCGAGCCGACTGCGACGGAGCACGAATGAATCAAGAAAACCTCTATCGCCGCGGGGTCGGCGTGATGCTGATCAATGCCGACAAGTTGGTATGGGTTGGCCAGCGTATCGATAACACCGACGAAGCCTGGCAAATGCCGCAAGGCGGCCTCGACGACGGCGAGGAAAGCTGGGCCGGGGCACTGCGCGAACTCAAGGAAGAAACCGGCATCCGCAAGAAGCTGGTCGAGCAGGTCGCCTGCCACCCCGAACAGCTTCGCTATGACATTCCCGACGCCATCGCCTCCCGCCTGTGGGGCGGTAAGTGGAAGGGGCAGATCCAGGATTGGTACCTGGCACGTTTCCTGGGCGACGACAGCGACATCGACATCGCCACCCAAGAACCCGAATTCAACGCCTGGCAATGGGTCGAGCCGGCGCGCCTCCCCGACCTCATCGTCCCCTTCAAGCGCGACATGTACCGCCGGATCGTCGACGGCTTCTCCGACTGGCTTTGAAGCCCGTGCCGCGCTAGGCAGCGCGCCATGGAGGGGCTGACCAATATCGAACGGGCTTGTGTCGAGCGCGCGGCCGCGGAGCAGATGCTGGACCGCGTCGAGGCATGGGCGGCGGTCAACAGCGGCTCGCGCAACCTTGGCGGGCTGGCCGAGGTCGGCGGGATGCTGGCCGATGCCTTCGCCAACCTTCCCGGCGAGGTTCGTTTCGTCGATCCGGCGCCGGTCGAGGCGGTCGACGAGAACGGCCAGCGGTTCGAACTGGCGCATGGCCGCAACCTCCACGTCCGGGTCCGCCCCGACGCGCCCCTGCAATTGCTGTTCACGGGCCACATGGACACGGTGTTTGCCGCCGACCACCCGTTCCAGGATCTGACCTGGTTGGACGAGCGAACGCTGGGCGGCCCCGGCGTTGCCGACATGAAAGGCGGAATCGCCGTCATGCTCGCCGCGCTGACCGCGGTCGAGGCGGCTGGCCAGCACCAGCTCGGCTACGAAATCGTGATCAACAGCGACGAGGAAGTCGGTTCGCTCGGCTCCGCGGCGCTGATCGCCGAGGCCGCGCGCGGCAAGCGCGCCGCGCTGACCTATGAGCCATCGGCCCTGCCAGACGGCACGCTGGCCGGCGCGCGTCCCGGCAGCGGCAATTTCAGCTTCACCATTCGCGGCCGGTCGGCCCATGCCGGGCGCAATCCGGAGGACGGCCGGAACGCGCTGGTCGCGGCCGCGGACCTCGCCCTGCGTCTGGACAAGGCCAAGGGACCGCGCCTGTCGGTCAATGCCGCGCGGATCGATGGCGGCAGCCCCAACAATGTCGTTCCCGACCTAGCCATCCTGCGCGTCAACATGCGGCCCGCGACCCTGGACGATCAGGCGCGGGCGCAAAGCCTGATCGAGGGGGCGGTGGCGCTGGTCGCGTCGGAACATGACGTGGCGATCGACGTCCACGGCCACTTCGCCCGCCCGCCCAAACCGATGACGCCCGAACTCGAGGCGCTGTTCGGCGTCGTCAAGCGGGCCGGCACCGACCTTGGCCAGCCCATTGCCTGGCAGCCGTCGGGCGGGGTGTGCGACGGCAACAACATCGCCGCCTGCGGCGTCCCGTGATCGACACGATGGGGGTGCGCGGCGGCAAGATTCATTCGATGGAGGAATATCTGATCGCCGAGAGCCTGGCCGAACGATCCGCCCTGTCCGCGCTGACGATCCTGCGACTGGCGGGAGGCGCCGCGTGACCCACCTGATCCGCGCCGCGACGACCGACGACCTCACCGCGCTCTATGACCTCAGCAAGCTGACCGGCGGCGGGTTCACCAACCTGCCGGCCGACAAGGGCACGCTGGAACGCAAGCTGGCCAAGAGCGCCGAGGGCTTCGCGCGGGAAGGCCAGAACCAGGGCGACGACCTGTACGTGTTCGTGCTGGAAGACACCCGCACCGGCGCGATCCGCGGCACCTGCCAGGTGTTCGGCGAGGTGGGCGCCGACCGCCCTTTCTACAGCTATCGCTTGTCCACGCTGACCCAGAAGAGCGAGGAACTGGGCCGCATCTTCCGCAACCAGACGCTCAGCCTGTGCACCGACCTTGAAGGGTCGAGCGAGGTCGGCGGCCTCTTCCTTCACCCGCACGAGCGCGCCGGCGGGCTTGGCATGCTGCTGGCGCGATCGCGCTACCTGTTCATCAAGCAGCACCGGCCGCGGTTCGGGAACCGGGTCCTTGCCGAGCTTCGCGGGGTGATGGACCAGGCCGGCCACTCGCCCTTCTGGGACGCGCTGGCCGGGCGCTTCTTCGGCATGACCTTCCCCGAAGCCGACGAATTCAACGCCGTTCACGGCACCCAGTTCATCGCCGACCTGATGCCCAACGCGCCGGTCTATGTGAACATGCTGCCCGAAAGCGCCCGGGCGGTGATCGGCCAGCCGCACCCGACCGGGCGCGCGGCGCTCAAGATGCTCGAAAATGAGGGTTTCGTCTGGGACTGCTACATCGACATTTTCGATGGCGGCCCGACGGTCACCGCCGCAACCGACCAGATCAAGACGATCCGCACCGCCGATTGGCTGCGCGTCGCGGGACCGATCGAGGGCAATCCCGAGAAGGCTGAAACACGAATGCTGGCGACCGGCATGCTCGACAATTTCCTGTGCTGCTACGGCCAGGTGACGATGACCGGCGGCGGCGAACTGCTGATCGACCAGGAAGCGTTCGACCGGCTGAAGCTGGAAAGCGGCGACCGCGTCCTGTCGGTGCCGCGCGGATGATCCGGGAAATCAACTTCGACGGGCTTGTCGGGCCGAGCCACAATTACACGGGCCTGAGCTTCGGCAACCTCGCCTCCGCCCGCAATGCCGGCGAGGTGTCACAGCCGCGCGCCGCCGCGCTGCAGGGTCTCGACAAGATGCGGGCCAACCTGGCGCTGGGCCTGGTCCAGGGCCTGTTCGTCCCGCCGCCGCGCCCGGCGCGCGGCTGGCTGTCGGCGCTGGGAACGACCATCGAGGATGCGGACCGGGTCCTTGCCGCCAATGCGATGAGCGCGTCGGCGATGTGGGCGGCCAATGCGGCCACGGTCAGCCCCGCGCCCGACACCGCCGACGGCCGCTGCCACCTGACCGTCGCCAACCTGAAATCGATGCCGCATCGCAGTCACGAATGGCCGGCGACGCTGGCGCAGCTCAGCACCATTTTCGCGAGCGATGCCTTCGCGGTCCACGGCCCCGTCCCGCCCGCGTTCGGCGACGAGGGCGCGGCCAACCACATGCGCCTGACGCCGTCACACGATGCGCCGGGGGTCGAGGTGTTCGTCTACGGCGTGTCCGGCGGTCCCTTCCCTGCCCGCCAGCATGTCGAGGCGTCGCGCGCGGTCGCTCGGCTCCACGGGCTCGACCCGGCCCGCACCATCTTCGCCGCGCAGAGCGAGGAAGCGATTGCC
Organism: Sphingomonas rhizophila; assembly: GCF_014396585.1. Classification (GTDB taxonomy): domain Bacteria; phylum Pseudomonadota; class Alphaproteobacteria; order Sphingomonadales; family Sphingomonadaceae; genus Sphingomicrobium; species Sphingomicrobium rhizophilum. The sequence goes on along the minus strand of NZ_CP060717.1, from coordinate 499,903 downwards.
GCCGGCGCCTTCCACAACGACGTCGTCGCGGTCGCCAACGGCCCCGTGCTGTTCGCGCACGAACGCGCCTTCGCCGACGTCGGCGCGCTGGTCGACGAATTGTCGACCAAGGTTCCGGGGTTCGAGCTGGTCGAGGTCGCCGACGCCGAGGTCCCGCTGGCCGATGCGATCAAGAGCTATTTGTTCAACGCCCAGCTGGTGACTCCGCCCGATGGCGCGATGACGCTGGTGGCGCCGACCGAGTGCAGCGACACGCCGAGCGTCAAGGCGTGGATCGACCGCCACCTCGCCTCCAACGGTGCCATCCGCCGGGTCGAGTTCGTCGACGTGCGCCAGTCGATGGCCAATGGCGGCGGCCCGGCGTGCCTGCGGCTCCGCGTCGCCTGCGATCCCGCCGATGTCGATCCGCGTTTCCTGGTCGACGATGCCAAGCTCGACCGGCTGGCGGATGTCATCGGGTCGCACTGGCCGGTGGCGATCGAGGTCGCCGACCTTCAGAAAGCGTCCCTCATCGCCGACATCGAGCGTGCCCGCGCGGCTTTGCTCGACGCCCTGTCCCTGCCCGAGCTGGTCAACGCCCGGTAAAAATGTCGGGTTAATTGACAGTAAACGATCAGTCTTAACGACGAATTGGCGGAACTCCGCCATTGGCATAACGTTTGCTTTACCATGAGCATGCGTAGCCGCGTCGCCAGACTGTTCACCGTCAAGACGCGGTTCGAGGCTTTTCTCGTCATCTACGCGATTGCCGTCGGCGCGGCCGAGCGCGGCCTTCACTACATGAACATGCTGCCCGGCTGGCCCGGAATGGTGTTCGCGGTGCTGTGCACCGGCGTGGTGTTTATCGCCGGCGCCAAGATCCTCGATGCGGTGCGGGCCGAACAGGCGCTGGAAGCGGCGACGGCGAAGCGACTGGCCGCACGTTCAATGCCGGCGCGGCCACGCCGGCGTGCGTTCAATCATACTCGACCCAGGTCGCGCCCGCTGCGTTACGCTGCAGGGTCACGTTCGTCACCTCGCAGAGATTGACGCCTCGCCAGATCGCCTCGCCGTCGCCGGCGAGCGTCGCGCGAATGTCGAACGCACAATCCTCGTCGGCGAAGGCAACCTTGCTGCGCGCACCCAGCGACAGCGCGTTGCCGACCGGCTGCCACGCCTGCGTGCCCGTTCGGCGGATCGACAACGAGGTGATGCCGCTTCCCGACTGGTTGACCAGAGTGAAGCCGTTGGCGCCGGCAATGGCGGCGGTGGGCGTCGTCACCAGCAGTGCCAGCGCGGTCAGGATCGATGCGACTTTCATGACACCTGAAATAATGGCCTGATCGTGCTTTTCAAAGGGTTAAGCAGTGATCCTACAAGACCGGAAAGGTTTGGCGTTCAACGGACGTAAAATAATCGGATTGTCGGCAAGGCGTTTTGTCGCTGCGTTGAACCGATTCGCTCCCGTATCGGTCTTTTGGCACATTTCCCCTGTGAATTCAGCGTCGTGGGGGCGCCGAGCGCTTTAACGTTCGATTTACCAGTCCACAGGCATTGTTGCGATGCCGACAAGGCTGTGGGGGAGTGCGACAGGATGGAATCGAACCAGCGCTTTTATCTTCGCCGGGCGGCGGAAGAACGCACCGCCGCGATGCGCTCCATGACTCCGCAGGCCCGTGAATGGCACAAGAAGCTCGCCGAAGACTTCGCCGAGCGCGCCTTGGCAGCGGCCGGTTCGACCATCGCCAATTCCGTCCCGGTCGCGCTGAGCGCCTGAGCGCTCCCCAAGACCCGCGAACGGCACGACGGCCCGGCCATCGCCAGGGCCGTTTTTCGTTGTGGAATCGGGAAAATGGCGCGCCCGGAACGATTCGAACGGCTGCCCTTGGATTCGCAGAATACTGAGGGGGCTCGGGCAAGGCGGATCGTAATGCCACCGATCTTCCACTTACCCCGACCACCAATCCTAGCGGGCAGTGAGGGGGCCTGCAGCCCACCCTCACTGCTGAACTGATCAACGATGGTCCACGTCAGGCGGCGTCGACAAACAGCTCATCCTTCCACCGGCCCATGGGGAAGCGAATCCAGGTTGGCGATACGGCGTGCCATGCTTGGATGGGTGGAGAACCACTCGCCCCACGAAGAGCCGCCGGCAATCTTGAATGCAGCGTAGCCGAGCTGCGCGCGCGGAATGATCGCAGTATCTCGATCGATGGATTTCAGTGCCGCGATCATTGAACCGCTTCCGCACAGTCGTGCAGCCAACGCATCTGCACGCAGCTCTCGCCGCCTTGAGAAGGCTTTTACGAGCAGACTCCCAAGAAAGGTCAGCACTAGCGCAAGCGCCGCCTTGAGGAGCCAAAGCAGGCCATCGAGCATCACTCCATACTTGTCGGAGCTATCGACGAAGAAGCGCATGAAGCTGATCGGTACCACGATCGCGATGATGATCGAGTTGATTGCGCCTTGCAGCAGCACCATGGCCAGCATGTCACGGTTGGCGATGTGGGCAATCTCGTGAGCGGCAACAGCGCGGATTTCCTCGGCTGGCAGCTCTTCGAGCAATCGATCTGTGAAGGCGACCAAAGATCCCTTTTGGTTGGTCCCCGTGGCAAAGGCATTCAGGTCAGGGCTGGCGTAGACGCCAACGGCCGGAACGTGTTCAAGGCCTGCTCGACCCGCAAGATCGGTTATCATGTCGAGCAATTCACGCTCAGCACCGGAACGTGGATTCATCGGCTCGATCAGCTTGATGCCATGCGCCCGGATTGCGAGTGCCTTCGCGAAAAGAAGGGACAGAAACGCGCCACCGATGCCGATGACGGGTGCAAACAGCCCGACAGCGCCGACCCATATGATCCCGATCAGAAGCGTCGCGTTGACGGCGACGAACCACATCCAGAAGAAATCCGGTTCCCAAGATCTCGCGTACCCACCCCGTTCATCTCCATTCCCCGTTACCCGGCCAACATTGAGCCGGGGCCGCGCTTAGGCCGGGATCGTTAATCAAGTGCGCAGGCTCATCCCAAAATTTTGCCGCTGCTCCTCTTTGTGAAAGCCCGCCGCTCACGGAGCGTAAGGACCCGGAGAGACGCCCTCGCCTTGGCTGGCGTTGCGGCGAGAGTTCTGATGGGACTGGTCGGGCTGGGAAGGTGCCGCGACGAGCGGAGGACGTGCATATGCCGCTCGGGGAACGGGCGACCGCCAGCAACCGGCACCGGACGTGGGTCAATCAAGAAAATGGCGCGCCCGGAACGATTCGAACGTCCGACCCTCAGATTCGTAGTCTGATGCTCTATCCAGCTGAGCTACGGGCGCGTGCCGGGGAGGCCAATAGGGGGATGGTTCGAGGGGCGCAACCCCCGCGGGGGATTTTCCTGCCTGATTGCCCTCGCCGCGCGGGCCGCATAGGACGGGCGCAATGATGCTTCGCGCGCTCCCGATCCTCGCAGCCCTCGCCCTCGCGGTCGCCGCGTGCACCGGCGGGCCCGACCCCAGCGTCCGGCTGGCCCCGCGCGCGGCCGAGGCGATCGACCCCCGCCTGCCGATCCCGTCCGAGGAGAAGGCCGGTCCGGTGTCGCCGGCACTGGCGGCGACGCTGGCACGGCTGGTGGCGGACGCCGAGGCGGGCCGGTCGGGCTTCGACGCGCAGGCAGCCATCGCGCGCAACGCCGCCAACGCCGCCGGTGCGCCGCAGAGCGAAAGCTGGATCGTGGCGCAGCAGGCGCTGTCTGCACTGGTCAAGTCGCGTGCGCCGGTCACCAGGGCGATGGGCGACGTCGACGCGGTCGGCGCGCAGGCGCTGGCGCAACGGGGCGGCCTTCCCGCCGGCGACCGGATCGCCATCGAGCAGGCGGCGGCACGGGTCAGCGCGATCGACGAGGCGCAGGCCGCGGTGATCAGCGAGCTGACGGCGCGCCTCGGCGGCTAGGCGAGCGCCACCGCGCGTGCCGCCGGCCAGTCGGCGGCGGTCATCCGCCACTGCTTGACGATGTCGTCGGGGAATCGCGGATCGACGAAATCGAGCGCAGGGTCGTAGGTCATGCCCAGCCGCTCCATTAGCCCCCAGCTCGATCCGTTGGCGTCGAACGTCAGTGCGACCGCGCTCGGTTCGGCGAAGCGGCCGAAGGCAAGGTCGAGCGTGGCGATGGCCGCTTCCTTGGCGATCCCCTGCCCCCACGCGCTTTCGCGAAGGCGCCAGCCGATTTCGCACTCGCCGGGATTGGGGGCGCCGTCGTAATTGACCCGCTTCAGGCCGCAAAAGCCCTGCAGTTCGCCATCGCCTAGCCGTTCGACGATCCAGAAGGTGAAGCCGAAATCGCGCTGGTACCCGCGCAGCCGCTCGTAGGCCGCGTGCCACTGGTCGGGGGTCTGCACGCCGCCGAGGTGCCGCATTACCGCCGGCGTATTCATCACCGCGTAGAAGCTGGCCTCGTCGGCGTTGTCCCATTCGCGCAGCCGAAGCCGCCCGGTTTCGACGATCGTGCTAGCCATGGAGGAGGCGCGCCGCGTCGAGCGCGTGGTAGGTCAAAACGCCCGTCGCGCCTGCCCGCTTGAAGCTCATCAGCGTTTCGAGGATCAGCGCGTCACGCTCCCCGGCGCCGGCGGCGACCGCGGCTTCGATCATCGCATACTCGCCCGACACCTGGTAGGCGAAGGTCGGGACCCCGAACGCATCCTTCACCCGGGCAACGACGTCGAGGTAGGGCAGGCCGGGCTTCACCATCACCATGTCCGCGCCTTCGGCCAGGTCGAGCGCGACTTCGCGCAGCGCCTCGCCGCCGTTGGCCGGGTCCATCTGGTACCCCCGCTTGTCGCCTTTCAGCAGGCCGCGCGAGCCGACAGCGTCGCGGAACGGGCCATAGAAGGCGGAGGCGTATTTGGCGGCGTAGGCCATGATCGCGACGTTGCGATGGCCGCCCGCTTCCAGCGCCTCGCGGATCGCACCGACACGCCCGTCCATCATGTCCGACGGGGCGACGATGTCGGCCCCCGCCTCGGCCTGGACCAGCGCCTGGCCGGTCAGGATCTCGGTGGTTTCGTCATTGAGGACATAGCCCGCCGCGTCGACCAGCCCGTCATGGCCATGAGCGGTATAAGGGTCGAGCGCGACGTCGGTCAGTACTCCGATGTCCGGCACCGCGTCCTTGATGGCGCGGATGGCGCGACAGACGAGGTTGTCGCGGTTGAGCGCTTCCTCGGCACGCTCGCTGCGCAAAGCGGGCGGCGTGTTGGGGAACAGGGCGAGGCACGGGATACCCAGCGAGTGCGCTTCGCGGGCGCGGTCCGCAAGCCGGTCGACCGACCAGCGCGACACGCCGGGAAGGCTGGCAACCGGCTCCTCCGCGCCCTTGCCGTCGGCGATGAAGAGCGGCCAGATGAGGTCGCTGGGATGCAGCCGGTGTTCCGCCAGCATCTCGCGGATCCAGGGGCTGGAGCGGCCGCGCCGCATGCGCGTTGCAGGAAAAGACTGGGCCGGGAAGGAAGCTTGGGACATGGCGCGCCTGTTAGCGCCCCCTGCCCCACCGCGCCAGCGTCAGGCGGCGGACCGGTTCGGCGTGGCCAGCGCCGCCCGGTCAAGCCCGGCGATCAGGTCGGCGGTGAGGTCGTCGGCATGTTCGATGCCGACCGACAGGCGGAGCAGGCCCGGACCGATCCCAGCCTTGCGCCGCGCCTCCTCGTCCATCGCGGCGTGGGTCATCGTCGCCGGGTGCGCGACCAGGCTTTCGACCCCGCCCAGGGATTCCGCGAGGCTGAAAAAGCGCAGTCCGTCGAGGAAGGCGCGGACGCCCGCCTCGCCGTTGGCCAACTCGAACGAGATCATCGCCCCGAAGCCGTCCTGCTGCTTCCTCGCGATCTGATGGCCGGGATGGCCGACGCAGCCGGGAAATGCAGCCGCGACACGGCGCGGTGGGCCGATAGCAGCTCCGCGATGGCCATAGCATTTTCCTGGTGGATGCGGAGTCGCGCGTCGAGCGTGCGCAGGCCGCGAAGCGTCAGGAAGCTGTCGAACGGCGACCCGGTCAGCCCAAGGCAATTGCCCCACCACGCCAGCGTTTCCAGCAGCGCGGCATCCCTGGCGATGGCGGCGCCGCCGACGATGTCGCTGTGGCCGTTCAGATATTTGGTGGTCGAATGAACGACGATGTCGGCGCCATGCTCGATCGGCCGCTGCAACGCCGGCGACAGGAAGGTGTTGTCAGCGACGACGATCGCGCCGACCGACTTGGCCAGGTCGGCGGTGGCAGCAAGGTCGGTTATGCGGAGCAGCGGGTTCGACGGTGTTTCGATCCAGACGATGGTTGGCTTTTCCGCGATCGCGGCGGCCAGCGCGTCCTCGTCGGTGAAATCGACCGTGTCGAGAATGTAAGCGCCACGATTGGCGAGCGCCTGGAACAGCCGCCAGCTGCCGCCGTAGCAGTCGTGCGGGACGAGCAGTCGGTCGCCCGGCTTGAGCAGCGCCTGGAGGACAAGTCCGACCGCGGCCATTCCGCTCGACGTCACGACCGATCCCGCGCCGCCCTCCAGCTCGGCGAGGGCGTTGCCGAGCAGGTCGCGGGTCGGGTTGCCGCTGCGGCTGTAGTCGTAGGGCCGCTTGGCGCCCAAACCTTCGAAGGTGAAATTGGTCGACAGGACGACCGGCGGAACGACCGCACCGAATTGCGTATCGGTGTCGATCCCGGCGCGGACCGCGGTGGTGGACAGGCGCTTGCGGGTCATTCGTTAGGCCCCCATTGATGTGAGGAAGGTGTCGAGGATCGCGGCGATGGCGGCGTCTTCCTTGAGGAAGGCGTCGTGGCCGAAGCGCGAGGCGATGGTCACCAGCCTCCCGAGCGGCGCGCCGGTCGCGGCGCGGGCGATATCGGCGATCGGCACCAGCGCGTCGCTTTCGACCGCGACGAAGGTGGCCGGCACGGCGATGTTGCCGGGCTCTATGCAGTGAAGGTCAATCGATTCCGACAGGCGGCGGTAGGCGGCGGCGCTCATCCGTCGGCAATGCCGGTCGCCCTGATGGTCGAGATAGGGTTCGGCCGAGACCTTGGCGCGACCGGTGCCGACGCGCGGCGCGTCGCGGAAACGGCCCTCGAACTCGGCCGCCGACCGGTAGGTAAGGATGGCGAACTTGCGCGCCAGCGCGACGCCCGCCGCCGGATCGCCGAACCGCTCGCCAAGCTCGATCGCCTGCCGTTGCAACGCGCGCTGGGCGCTGGAGAAGGGATGGGCGCGGTGCGCGGCGCTGATCGCCAGCAGGCCGCCGACGCGGTGCGGGGCGATCACTGCAAGCTGCATCCCGACCATCGCGCCGTAGCTCGCACCAACGAAGCCGGCGGCATGAGCGATCCCGAGGTAATCCATGACGGCGAGCATCGCGCGGGCCTGGTCGCGAGTGTCGACCGGCCGGTCGAGCGTTCCGTCGGCGGCAAGGAAGTCGATCGCCAGCAGGCGATGGCCGGCGAAGGATCCCGCCTGGCACTGCCACCACCCGTCCGAGGGGTCGAGGCGGTTGGCGAGGACATGGCGGCCGGCGGAAATGCCGCCGGCGGCAAGCAGCACCGGAGCACGCGCGGGGCCAACGACCTCGGCGCGAATGGCGACTTCGGCCTCTCCGCCATGATGGAGCGGCAAATGCATTTCGACCGTGAACCGTCCGGCATCGGGCAATGACCCGTCGTCCGTCGCGGTTCGTGTCAGTGTCTTCAGCATCGCGTTCACCCGGCCTCTTCACGTCCAAGGAGGCTTGCGGGGCGACGGACAGCGCGGGCGGCGATTTCCCGCGCGGGAACCTGCCCAGACCATCTGCCGGTGGACACTCAGGTCCCCGCAGGACTTGGCACCTTTGAAAGCAGTTTGGCGCTGCTCCCCGGTTGCCCCGGCGTCTTCGGGCCTGTCCCTCAGCCGGTCTCGATGGATGCCCCGAAATTGCCCGAACGGGACAAAGAGTCAATTGCTGCGATTGCGAAACGGAGATTTCGCACCGGCCATGCATTGTGCTGCCGATGTCGAAGCCGCTTCCCCGCCAGGCGATCCTGATCGTCAATGCCATGAGCCGGCGCGGCGCGGCCGCGTTCGAAGACGCGCGTTCCAAGCTGGTCGCGGCGGGAGTCGAGCTGATCGATGCCATCGCGGTCGACCAGCCGGACCAGATGGACAAGATCGTCGTCGACGCCATCGATCGCGCGCCAATGGTCATCGTCGGCGGTGGCGACGGTTCGCTGTCGTCCAATGTCGATCATTTCGTCGGCAAGGACACGGTGTTCGCCATCCTGCCGCTGGGCACCGCCAACAGCTTTGCCAAGACGCTGGGCATGGACACCGACCTCGATGCGGCGGTCGACGTGATCGCGCACGGCCGGCGCAAGCGGATCGACCTTGGCGTCATCGACGGGGACTATTTCGTCAATGCCGCCGCGCTCGGCCTTTCGCCGCTGATCGCCGACACGGTGCCGCACAAGCTCAAGAAATATCTCGGGATGGTCGGATACCTGATCTGGGCGGCGCGGGTCGCCTTCCTGTTCCGGCCGTTCCGGCTGCGCATCACCCTTGACGACGGCACGATGGTCAAGACCTGGGCGACCGAGGCGCGGATCGCCAACGGGACGCACCACGGCGGGTCGAGCTGGTCGAGGACCAGTCGCTCGACAGCGGCGACATCGTCATCCAGGCGGTCACCGGCAAAAGCCTGTGGGGCCTCGCCTGGAGCTGGTTCTCGACCCTATTCAAGCTCCGCCACCGCGCCCAGACGACCACCGAATGGCGGGGCCAGAAGCTTCGGCTGGAGGCGCGCCCGCGCCAGAAGATCAGCATCGACGGCGAAATCGCGGCGCGCACACCGGTGACGGTCGAAGTGGCCGACGCGGCGATCGACGTCGCCGCGCCCGCTTAACCGAGCCTCGCCAGCGCCGCCGACAGCCGCTCCGCCTCGGCGGCGCGGGCGTCATGATCCTCGCGCGCCTTGACGACCGCCTCCGGCTTCGCCCGCTCCGCGAACGCCGGGTTGCCGAGCCGGGCGGCGAGGCTGTCACGGTCCTTCTCCGCCGCCGCGATCGCCTTGGCGAGACGCGACTTCTCGGCGTCGAGATCGATCACGCCCTCCAGCGGCAGTGCATAGGTCGCGCCGTCGACAACCACCTGCGCCGCACCGCTGCCGGCGAACGACGACAGCTGGATCGATTCCAGCCGCGCCATGCGGAGCAGCGTCGCGAATTGCGAATCCAGCCGTGCCGCGGTGACCGCGTCGGCGTCGCCCGCGAACAGGTTGAGCTTGGCCGAGGGCGGGACGTTGAGCTCGGTCCGGGCTGAGCGAAGTTCGCCGATCAGGCGCGTGACCCAGTCGAGCTCGGCCTTCGCTTGCGGGTCGCCCTGCGCATCCGGCTGCGGCCATTTCGCGACGATCAGGTCGTAGGGCCGGTCCCCATCGCGTGCCACAGTTCCTCGGTGACGAACGGCATCAGCGGGTGGAGCATGACCAGGATCTGGTCGAACACCCACGCCGCGACGGCGCGGGTTTCGTCGTCGAAGCTGCCCTTCACCAGTTCCACATACCAGTCGCAGAAGGTGCCCCAAGTGAAATGGTAGATGGCGTCGGCCATGCCGTCGAAGCGAAGTTCGGCGATGGCGGCGTTCATCGCGTCGAGCGTCGCGACCACCTCGCCGATGATCCAGCGGTTAACCGGGCGGGTCGCGTCCGGCGCCTTGATCGAGGCGCTGGCGCCGACGCCATTGCCAGCCAAGAAGCGTGCGGCGTTCCACAGCTTGGTGGCGAAGTTGCGGTAGCCCTCGACCCGCTTTTCATCGAGCTTGATGTCGCGGCCCTGGCTTTCCATCGCCGCCAGCGTGAACCGCAGCGCGTCGGCGCCAAAGCGGTCGATCAGGCCGAGCGGGTCGACGGTGTTGCCCTTGGATTTCGACATTTTGGCACCGGTCGCATCGCGCACCAGCCCATGAAGGTAGAGCGTCTTCCACGGCGCCTCGCCCATGAACTCAAAGCCCTGCATCGCCATCCGCGCGTCCCAGAAGAACAGGATGTCGAAGCCGGAAATTAGCACGTCGTTGGGGTAATGGCGCTTGAGGTCGTGCGTCTGTTCCGGCCAGCCGAGAGTCGCGAACGGCCACAGCGCGCTACTGAACCAGGTGTCGAGCACGTCCTCGTCCTGGCGAAGCGAGACGCCGTCACCGGCCTCGGCTTGCGCCTGCTCAAATGTTTCCGCCACGAAAACATTGCCGTCCGCATCGAACCACGCCGGGATGCGGTGGCCCCACCACAGCTGGCGCGACACGCACCAAGGCTGGATGTTCTCCAGCCAGTTGTACCAGGTCTTCTTCCAGGTTTCGGGCACTACCGCGATCTCGCCGGAGCGAACCGCCTCCAGTGGCTTCACCGCCAGCTTGGCCGCGTCGACATACCATTGGTCGGTGAGCCACGGTTCGATCACCACGCCGCTGCGGTCGCCGAACGGCGTCGCGATCTGGCGGTCCTCGACCTTGACCAGCGCGCCCTCGGCTTCGAGCAGCGCCACCACAGCCTTGCGCGCCTCGAACCGTTCCAGCCCGATCAGGTCGGCGGGGATCAGCCCGTCGGCGGTCTGGCAGACATGGGCGTCGGCGCTCAGCATGTTGAGCATCTCGGCCGGCTTGAACCCGGCCCGCTTGCCGACCTCATAGTCGTTGAAGTCGTGTCCCGGCGTGATCTTGACCGCGCCCGAGCCCAGTTCGGGATCGGCGTGTTCGTCGGTGATGACCGGGATCAGGCGGCCGGTGATCGGCTGCTTCAGCTTCTTGCCGACAATGTTCGCATAGCGCTCGTCATCCGGGTGCACCGCGACCGCCATGTCGGCGAGCATTGTTTCGGGGCGCGTGGTCGCGACCTCCACGAACCCGCTGCCGTCCTCGATGGGATAGCGCAGCGTCCAGAACTTGCCCGGCGTGTCCTTGGTCTCGACCTCAAGGTCGCTGATCGCGGTCTGGAAACGCGGGTCCCAGTTGACGAGCCGCTTGTCGCGATAGAGCAGGCCGCGCCGGTAAAGCTCGACGAACACCTTGGTGACCGCGGCGGAGAAGCCGGGGTCCATTGTGAAGCGCTCATTGGCCCAGTCGCACGAGGCGCCGAGGCGTCGCAGCTGCTTGGTGATCTGGCCGCCGCTTTCGGCCTTCCATTGCCACACCCGCTCGACGAAGGCCTCACGGCCGAGGTCGGTGCGCTTGACCTGCTCGGAATCCAGCTGGCGCTCGACCACCATCTGGGTGGCGATACCGGCGTGGTCCATGCCGACGACCCACAGGCTGTCCTTGCCCTGCATCCGCGCGATGCGGACCAGCACGTCCTGCAGCGTGTTGTCCAGCGCGTGACCGATATGCAGAGAGCCGGTGACGTTCGGCGGCGGCATGACGATGGTGAACGGCTCGGCGTCCGGGCGTTCGGGCCGGAACAGCCCTTCGCCTTCCCAATGGGCATACCATTTGGCCTCGATCGGGCCGGGTTCGAACGTCTTGGCAAGCTCGGTCATTTTGCGCGCCTAAAGCATAAGCACGCCGCACTGCAACATCAGCGGGCGATGGCAGAGACCTCGCCCCTGCCCGTCCACCGGTTCATCCACGCGAAGACATTGTCGTACCACTGGATCGAGTTCTTGGGCTTCAGCACCCAGTGATTTTCGTCCGGGAACACGACCAGCTTCGACGGGATGCCCCGCCGCTGCAGCGCGGTGAAGGCGGCGATGCCCTGCGTGTAAGGGATCCGGAAATCCTTCTCGCCGGTGATGACCAGCATCGGCGTGCGCCAGTTGGCAACGTAATTGACCGGGTTCCAGCGCTCGAACGCCTTGGGGTCCTCGTAATAGGTCTTCCCGCCATGTTCCCACTCGTCGAACCACAGTTCTTCGGTTTCGTAGGCCATGGCGCGGGCGTCGAACACGCCGTCGTGCTGGACGAGGCACTTGAACCGGTCGGGCCACTGCCCCGCGATCCAGTTCATCATGTAGCCGCCATAGCTGGCGCCAAGCGCGCAGGCATTGTTGGCTTCCAGTTGAGGGTCGTTGGCGGTGGCGAAGGCCAGGCCCCGCTTCAGGTCTTCCAACGGCTTGCCGCCCCAGTCGTTGCGGATCGCATCAGTGAAGGCCTGGCCGTAGCCGGTCGAGCCGTGGAAATCGACGCTGACCACGGCGTAGCCGGGCGCCGCGAACAGCCGCGGGTTCCAGCGGTAGGACCAGCCGTTGCCGAAGCTGCCCTGCGGCCCGCCATGGACGACGAAGGCGATCGGCAGCGTGCGGTTCATCACCGGCTTGACCTTCATGCCCCACACGGTGTCGCCGTTGGCGCCCTTGAAGCTGAATTTCTCGAACGTCACCGGGTCGAGTTGCGACAGGATGGCGCGGTTGACGTCGGTCAGGCGCACCACCCGTCCGCGGGCATCGACCCGGAACAGGTCGTCGGGCGCCATCACGCTGTTCTGGGTGAAGATGGCGCCGCCGTCGGCGGTCGGATTGACGTTGCCGGCGTGACCGTTGCCGGTCAGGCGCGTCACCCGCCCACTGGCCGCGTCGACGCGGAAGATCGGCTCTTCCATGACGTCCTGCGCGGTGACGAGCAGCGAGCGGCCGTCCTTGGCCCAGGCGATCGAGCCGACCGACCGGTCCCAATTAGCGGTGACGGCGCGAACCCGGCCGGTGGCGAGGTCGCGAAGCTTGAGCACCTGGCGGTCCGCCTCGTAGCCGGCGCGGGCCATCGAGAAATAGGCCAGCGTCCGGCCATCGGGTGACAGCGTCGGAAGATTGTCGGTGCCGTCGTTGTCGGCGGTCAGGTTGACCGGCGGCGCGGAGCCGTCGGCGGGCGCTGCGAAAATGTCGAGGTTGGTGGAGGTCGGCTCGATCCGTCCCGCCTCCCGCAGCGCGAAATAGACGGTGCGGCCGTCCTTCGACAGCGCGATTTCCTCGCCGCCGCCGAACGGCTTCGACGGCGTGTCGCCGACCAGCGAGCCGGTAACGCGGACGCCGCCGCCGGTCAGCTTTCCGCCGACCACCGGATAGCTGAAGATTCGCGAGCGGACGCCCGGCTCCGCCCACGTATCCCAGTGGCGCACGAACAGCTGGTCATATTCGCGGCCCGACCCTTCCGGCTTGGCGGCGAAGGTCGTCGCGGCGCAGGCGATGTCGGGACAATCGCGGGTGTCGGCCCAGACGATCACCCGGCTGCCGTTGTCGGCGACCTTGAAGCCGGAGATGTCGGCGCCGAAGTCGCTCAGGACGGTGGGCTTGCCGCCGATCGCCATGCGGTGAAGCTGGTCGCGGTCCTTGACCGGCGCCAGGAACCACACCGAGCCGTCCGCACCGAATACCGCGTCGTGCGCACCCGCCGGAAGGCCTGTCAGCGGCTTCGGCTTCGCCCCGGCGGCGCGCAGGTCGAGGATGTGGACCGGGTTGTTGCGCTTGTTCTTCGCAAGGTCGGTCGTCGACAGGGTGAACAGCGCATAGCGTCCGTCGGGTGAGATGCTCGGCGCGCCGAGGCGATGCATCATGTGCATGTCGGTCGCGGTCATCGGGCGAGCGAGCGCGGGGGTGGCGGTGAAGAGGGCGGCGGCCGCGACGGTGGCGGCGAAAGCGAGACGCTGGATCATGGGCGATGGCTAGCAAGCCGCCGCGTCGTTCGCCAGTGGCTTAGACCTGGCGCCCCGTGATGCGGTGGATTTCGCGCTTCACATGTTCATCGACGATTCGCGGCAAATGATCGTCGAGCCAGTCCTTGAGGATCGGGCGAAGCATCTCGCGCACAACTTCCTCCAGGGGGTTGGCGGCCGGCGCGGGCGGCGGCGCCTTTGCGGCGGCATCGGCCAGCGCGGCGAAGCTCGACCGGCTGGAATCGACCACCGTGGCTTCGACCAGCGGCGGGCCGGTATCGATCAGCTCTTCCGCCGAGGCGATCTCCGGCGCGGTCATGCTGGCGTCGAGTTCCAGCACGTCCTCGTCCTCCGGCAGGACCTCCCCGTCGATCGCCGGTGACGGCGGCGGGGCAGAGGCGCGAATTTCCTTTTCTTCGGCGATCACCCGTTTGATCGACGCCAGAATGTCTTCCATCGATGGTTCGCGGGCCGAGGACATGGACGTCCTTTTACCTAACGCGTTGCGGGAGTCACGCTCTGAGGTTCTTCGGCCGGAACGACGGTGCGCGTGGCAACCGGCGTGTGCCTGGGATCGCCGGCCCAGTCGGACCAATCGCCCGCGACCTGACGGTAATTGCCGAGCGGATCGTAGAGCGGCCCGCCGTCGAGCCCGAGGTCGTCGGCCTCGGCCTGGCCCATAGCGTTGAGCAGCTGGAACCCGGCGACGTACGCATCGCGGCGGGCGGTCACCAGCGCGACCTGCGCGTTGAGCAATTCCTGCTCGGCGTTGAGGACGTCGAGGATGGTGCGGGTGCCGACGCTGTTTTCGGCGCGGGCGCCTTCCAGTGCGAGCTCGTTGGCCTTCACCGCGACTTCGTTGGCGCTGATTGCGCCGCGGGCCGCCTGGTAGAGGGCGAACGCCGAACGGGTCGAGGACACCACCGCGCGCTCGGTGCCGATGACCTGCTCCAGCGCCTGGCCCTCGAACGCCTGCGCCTGGCGGATCCGCGCCGAGGGCAGGCCGCCTTGGTAGAGCGGGATCCGGCCCTGCACGCCGATCGCGGTCGCCGTGCCCGAACGCTGCAGCCCGTTGGTGTCGCCGGTCAGCTGGTTGGTATAGTCGCCGCTCGCCACGCCCGACACGGTCGGAAGGCGGCTGGCACGGGTCGCGCGGACATCGAGCCCGGCGGCCGACGCTTGGCGGGTGACGGCGATGAGGTCGGGGTTGTTGGCCAGCGCGATGCGCACCGCCTCGTCGGCGGTCGCCGGAAGCGGCGGCAGCGGCGGCGGCGGGGCCAGCACGCCCGGGGCCTTGCCGATCACGCGGCGGTAGTTTTCCTCGCTGGAGGTCAGCCGGCCACGCGCGGTGGCAAGGTTGGCGCGGCCCAGTGACAGGCGCGATTCCGACTGGGCGACGTCGGTCCGGGTGAGGTCGCCGATTTCGAACCGGTCGCGGGTCGCCTCCAGGTTGGTCGACAGGACCTTCACCTGGTTGTCGTTGAGCTCGACGATCGCGCGGTCGCGAATCACGTCCATGTAGGCGGCGGTCGCCTCGGTGAAGACGTCGCCTTCGACCGCGCGAAGCGTGGCCCGGCCGGCCTCGACCCGGGTCTTGGCCGCGGCGACCGAATTGCGGACCGCGCCGCCGCTGAAGATCGGCAGGCTGAGGTCGACGCCGCCCGACAGGCTGATGTTCTTGTCGTTACCCTGGGTCTGGGCGATGACGCCGCTGCGCGTCAGGTTGCGGTTGAGGCCGACCACGCCGGTGACCTGCGGCCGCCCGGCGGCACGGGCGATGGCGACGTTGGCGTCGGTCGCCTTCAACGCTTCCCGTTGCGCGGTCAGGGTCGGATTCGACGCATAGGCGCGGTTAAGCGCTTCACGCAGCGTGTCGGCCGAGGCCGCGGTCGACAACAAGGACAGCGCCAGCGCGGCGCCAAGCTTCCGCTTCGTCACAGCAAATCCCATCAAAAAGTGAACGCCCGCGGGCGCTGGTAGGCGGCAAGCGGCGCAACGTCCGCATCGGCGAATGTCCGGAACGCAAGCGCGCCCCCGGCAACGGTGGCAATGGCGAGGCGCGCGACCCCGCGATCGAGCAGTGCGGTGCCAAGGCGGCCATGCGGCGCCAGCGCGCCCGCAAAAGCGGCCGGCAATTCCTCGATGGCTCCGTCGACGAGGATCAGGTCATAGCTGCCCGACGGCGATGCTCCGGCGTCGATCGAATCCGCCGAACAGCCGATCGCCTCGAGCAGCGCGGCGGCATAGCCACCGGCCCCGGCGACGACGAGCGCGCGCTCGCCCGGCTTCGGGTCGAGCGCGTCGAGCAGGCGACCGATCGCGGCCGGCGGCATCATCGCGCGGCCATCTCCCAGCGGGATGGAACGGTCGAAGTAGGCGAAAGCGCGCGCCGATTCCGGCACATGGTCCTCGCGCGGAACCCCGGCCATGGCCGCGAGGACCGCCGTGTTGGTCACGCCTTGTGGCCGCAGCTGGCTGTCGATCATCGCCCGCCGTGCGACTTGAAAATCGGTCATCGAAACTCGTCCCTTGCCGGACTGTTATATGGCAGTAATACAGTGAGGCTTCAAGGCGTCTTTATCCGCTGCGGTGCGGCAGGGGAAGCACCAGCGTCCGCCGTTGGTCGAAACACAACATTGACAAGCCCCGCCCGCCTCGCCCAAGGCGGCGCCTCCACGCCTCGGGGCCCGATGGCGGAGTGGTTACGCAGAGGACTGCAAATCCTTGCACGCCGGTTCGATTCCGGCTCGGGCCTCCACCCTATCGGCGAAGCGCGGCGGCGGCGCGGGCGGTTGCCTCGACCGCCGCAGGGTCGAGCGGGCCCTTCGGGACGATCCAGGTTCCACCCACGCACAGCACCGGGTCGGCGGCGAGCCACTCCGGCGCGTTCGCGGGCGTGATTCCGCCGGTCGGGCAGAAGCGCACATCGCCGAACGGACCGGCGAGCGACTTCAGCGCCGGGAGGCCGCCGGACGTCATCGCCGGGAAGAATTTGAAGTGGCCGAGCCCGAGCTCCAGCCCGCGCATGATGTCGCCGGCGTTGGCGACGCCGGGCAGGAACGGCACGCCGCTTTCGATCGCCGCCCGGCCCAGCCGCTCAGTCAGCCCCGGCGAAACGATGAATTCCGACCCCGCGTCGAGCGCGGCCTTGAGCGTTTCCTCGCCGGTCACGGTGCCCGCGCCGACGATGGCGCCGTCGACGTTCTTCATCGCCCGGATCGCGTCGAGCGCGCAGGGCGTGCGCAGGGTCACTTCCAGCACCCGGAGGCCGCCGGCGACCAGCGCGCGCGCCATCGGCTCCGCGTCCTCCAGCCGGTCGATGACCAGCACAGGGATGACCGGCGCGGTGCGCATGATGGTTTCGACCGGCCGCATGGATCAGTCTCCCGGATGGCGCTGGGCGAAGGCGGCGGCGGCGCCGTATAGCCCGGGTTGGGGATGGACGAGCAGCTTGACCGGCATCCGGTTCATCATCCGTTCGAACCGGCCCTTGGCGCGGAAGCGATCGGCGAAGCCCGAGGCCAGCAATGTGTCGCGGATCCGCAGGCCGAGGCCGCCGGCGATCACCACCCCGCTGCCGCCCTGCACCAGCGCGACGTCGCCCGCGACGCTGCCCAGCGAAAGACAGAAGCGCTCGACCGCGGCCACCGCAAGGCTGTCCTCGCGCGCCAGTCCCAGCGTCCACAATTCGCGGTCGGTGCGGGTCGGGACGCTTCGCCCTTCCAGCGCGGCGAGTGCTTCGTAGATGTCGACGATCGCGGGGCCGGCGACCATCCGCTCGCACGATACGCGGCGGTGACGAAGGCGGATCCGCTCCAGGATGGCATCGTCGATGGGGTCGAGCGGCGGGAAGTCGGAGTGCCCGCCTTCGGTCGCCTGGACATGGTAGCCGCCCGGTCCAAGCGCTGCCGAGCGCAGGACATAGGACACGCCGAGGCCGGTGCCCGGGCCGATGATGCTGACCACGCCTTCGACGGGCAGAGACGTCTTCGGCCCGCACAGGCACACGAAATGATCGTCGTCAGCCTGGGCAACGGCATGGCCGACCGCTTCAAAATCATTGACCAGCACCGACCGGTCGAGTCCGAGCGCGCGGTTGACCTGTGACGGTCGGATCACCCACGGGTTGTTGGTAAGCTTGATTTCGTCGCCTTCGATCGCGGCGGCGATGGCGATTGCGGCAGCGGGCGGAAGATCGCCGACCTGGCGGCCGAATTCCTCCCACGCCGTCTGCATGCTGGCGAAGTTGGCGGTCGGCAGGGTGACCGCTTCGCCCAGCGACACGACCCGCCCGGCGTCGATTTCGGCGAGGGCGAATCGCGCGTGCGTGCCCCCAATATCGGCAGCAACAAGTTTCATGCCCGCGCCTTGCCATAGTCGAACCGCGATGGCGAGCAGCGGCGGCTCGAAGCCGTTTTACCGCGCGGATCGGGTCGCCCGACGACGACGCCGTTCATTTCAGCGTCAGTTTGGCTTAGGCTTTAGGGACGGATGAAATTCAACGAACGGCGCGGCCGCCTTGCCGCCCGTTCCTGACAAGGAGCATGACATGACCAAATTCCATTTCGCCGCGATGGGCCTCGCCGCGCTGGTCGCTGCGCCGCTCGCCGCGCAGACCGCGCAGGCGCCGAAGCCGATCACCAAGGCGAATTACCAAAAGGAACTGGATGGCCGCTTCGCCTCCGTCGACGGTAACAAGGACGGTTCGCTGAATCTTGCCGAGCTGAGCGCGGCGGAAACCCGCACCCGCCAGCAGATCGAGGCGCAGCTGCTCGCCCGCCGCAAGGCATCGTTCGAAAAGGCCGACACGAACAAGGACGGCAACCTGAGCTTCGCCGAATTCTCGGCGGCGACGGGTACGCCGAAGCTAAACAGCGACGGCAAGCAGACGCTCTCCAAGCTCGACACCAACAAGGACGGCAAGGTGACGGCGGCCGAGTTCAAGGCGCCGATGCTTACGGTCTTCGCGAAGCTCGACACCAACAAGGACGGCACAGTGTCGGTCGAAGAGCAGAAGAAGGCCGCCGCGCGCTAAGCCTATTCCGGCGCGGTGTGCGATTCGAGCACCCGCGCCAGCAGGCGGTCGAGCGCCGCCAGGCTTTCCGGCTCTTCCAGATTGGGCGTGTGGCCCGTCGCGGGGATGGTGACGATCTCCGCGCCGGGCACCGTCTCACCCATGCGCCGGGCAGTTTCGACCGACAGCAGGTCGCTCAGCTCGCCGCGAAGCACCGTCACCGGCACGCCCGATAGCGCGGCGAGGCCCGGCCACAGGTCGGCCGGTTCCTCGTCCATCGCCCGGCGGAAATTCTCCGCCAGCGCCATATCGTAGTCGAAGCGGACCTCGCCCTTTTCCTCCCGGCACACGCGGCGGGCGAAGCGGTCCCACGCGCCATCCGACCAGTACGGGAATTTGGCGCCGCTGCGCTTGCGGATCGCGGCCGTGGCCGCTGACCAGTCGGGATAGCGGACATCCTTGCCGACATAGGTCGAGATCCATTCCAGCCCCTCGCGGTCAATATCGGGACCGATGTCGTTGATCAGCGCGCCAGCGATCCGCTCGCTGTCGCTCCACGCCATAAGCATCGTCACCAGCCCGCCGAGCGACGTTCCGACGAACACGGCGTCGGCGATTCCGAGCTGGTCGAGCAGCTTGAGCAGGTCCGTGGCGTAGACCGGCGGCGTGTAGTTGCCCGAGTTGGGATCGCGGTCGCTCAAGCCACGTCCGCGAAGGTCGACCGCGATCACCCGCCATTGGCCGGCGACATGGTCGGCAATGGGCTCGAAATCGGCGGCATTGCGGGTCAGGCCCGGGATGCACAGCAAGGGCGGCCGGTCATGGGGACCGGGATAGTCGCGATAATGGAGTCGAAGGCCGTCAGCGCTGTTCCAGTATCTGTCCTGCCAGCGCTTCATTCGCTTCCCCTTGATCGCCCACACCCCTATCGCGGGCAAATGCCACCCGCGCAATCCTGTCAGCCGGCACAATCGATCCTGGAACTTGGCGATGCGTTCTACGATCCCGTCGAGCCGGCGCGCTTCCCGGCCCACATCCCGCGGTTCCTGAATCGCCGCTGGGCGGACCGGATGGGACTTGGCGACATCGACTGGGCGGCGCATTTCGCACGGTTCGAGCCCCTGCCCGGCAGCCTGCCGCAGCCGCTTGCGCTGCGCTATCACGGGCACCAGTTTCGCCACTACAACCCGGACATCGGCGACGGGCGCGGCTTCCTGTTCGCGCAGTGGCGCGATGATCGCGGGCGACTGCTCGACTTCGGCACCAAGGGCAGCGGACAGACCCCCTACAGCCGCTTCGGCGACGGGCGGCTGACGCTGAAGGGCGGGGTCCGCGAAGTGTTGGCTACCGAGATGCTGGAGGCGCTGGGCGTCAATACGTCGAAGAGCTTCGCGCTGTTCGAGACCGGCGAAGCGCTGGAGCGCAACGACGAGCCTTCCCCCACTCGCTCGGCAGTGCTGACCCGGCTGAGCCATTCGCACGTGCGCATCGGCACGTTCCAGCGGCTCGCCTTCTTTGAGGACGACGCCAGCATGGCGACGCTGGTCCGCTACGCCCTCGCCCAGCTGTTCGACGAAACGCCGGGCGGCGACGAGGCCGGAAACGCCCTTCGCCTGTTCGACCTGGTCGCAAAGCAAACCGCGACCCTCGCCGCTTCCTACGTCGCCGCGGGCTTCGTCCACGGCGTGCTTAACAGCGACAACATCAACATCACCGGCGAAAGCTTCGATTACGGCCCGTGGAGGTTCGCGCCGACGTGGGACGAAGGGTTCACCGCCGCTTACTTCGACCATGCCGGGCTCTATGCCTTCGGCCGGCAGCCCGAGGCGATCCACTGGGACGTCGCGCAACTCGCCGGCTGCCTCGCCCGACTAAGCCCCGCCCCGCCCTGTCGGAAATTCTCGGCGAATGGCCGGCGCGGTTCGAGGCGGCGCTGATCGGGCGGCTGCTCGACCGGATCGGCATCGGCGCGACTGACGAGGCCGCCGACCGCGCATTGGTGTCGGCGATGCTCAAGGGACTGCGCAGCCAGCGGGTCGGCATCGACCGCTTCTTCTTCGACTGGCAGGGCGGACGGACGCCAGCCGGCGAGGACTACGCCGACGCGGCCTTCGACGACCTGCGGACGGCCGTCGAAGGGCGCGCCGTCCCCTCGCCCACGCCTACTGGAGCGATGAAGCGCCCTGCTCGATGCTGATCGACGAGGTCGAGGCGATCTGGTCCGCCATCGCCGAGCGCGACGATTGGGGACCGTTCGACTCCAAGATCGCCGCGATCCGCCGGATGGGAAGCGCCATGCTGGAGCGGCAGGGTTGACCGGGGCGCGGCAGCATGGGAACGCCGCGGCTCCCTTGTGCCCGGAGACCCCATGAGCGACGTCATCGTTTCGACCGAACCCGCGACGGGCGCCGAAGTCTGGCGCGGCGCGGTCGGTGATGCCGCCGCCGAGGTTGCCGCCGCCCGCGAGGCGTGGCCGGCGTGGGCCGCGCACAGCGTTGCCTATCGAATGGAGGCGATCCGCCGCTTCGCCAATGTCGTGCGCAGCCGCGAGGGCGCGTTCGCGGACCTCATCGCCCGCGAAACCGGCAAGCCGTTGTGGGAAGCGAAAACCGAGGTCACCTCGGTCATCAACAAGGTCGAAATCTCGATCGCCGCCTATGGCGAGCGCACGCCGATGCGCCGGCTGGAAGCGGCGATCGGCAACAAGGTCACCGTCCGCCACAAGCCGCACGGCGTGCTGGCGGTGCTCGGCCCCTACAATTTCCCGGCGCACCTGCCCAACGGCCATATCCTGCCCGCGCTGATCGCCGGCAACGCGGTGGTGTTCAAGCCGTCGGAGAAGACCCCCGCGACCGGCGCGATGCTGGTCGAGTGCCTTCACGAGGCGGGTATTCCCGAGGGCGTCGTCCGCCTGCTGATCGGCGGCCCGAAGGAAGGCAAGGAGCTTGCCGCAGAGCCCGGCATCGACGGCCTGCTGTTCACCGGGTCGGCCCGCGCCGGCCAGTCGCTCCACCGCCAGTTCGCGGAAACGCCGGGCAAGATCCTGGCGCTGGAACTGGGCGGCAACAACCCGATCGTGGTGTGGAACCCCGGCGACCTTCAGGCGGCGGCGGCGATCGTCGTCCAGTCCGCCTTCCTGTCGGCCGGGCAGCGCTGCACCGCGGCCCGCCGCCTGATCGTCGAGGACGGCCAGCACGAGCCGCTGGTCGGCGAGATCGTCAAGCTGATGGATCGCATCATCATCGACCATCCCCACGCCGACCCGGCGCCGTTCATGGGACCGCTGATCGACAATGGCGCCGCCGACCACCTGCAGGAACAGTATCTGGCGCTGATGATGAAGGGCGGCCAGCCGATCCGCCGGCTGGAGCGCCACAGTGAGGACAAGCCGTTCCTGTCCCCGGCGCTCATCGACATGACCGAGGCCAAGGAACGCCCGGACGAGGAATTGTTCGGACCCGTCCTGCAGATGATCCGCGTTCCCGATTTCGACGCCGCGATCGACGAGGCCAACCGCACGCGCTTCGGCCTCGCCGCCAGCCTGCTGTGCAAGGACCCGGCGCTTTACGACAAATATTGGGCGAGCGGCCGGGCCGGCGTCATCAACTGGAACAAGCCGACCAACGGCGCCCCGTCCAACGCACCGTTCGGCGGCATCGGCGCCAGCGGCAACCACCGCCCCAGCGCCTACTACGCCGCCGACTATTGCGCCTATCCGGTCACCAGCGTCGAGGCGGAAATGGTTCGCGCGGTGATCACCGAGGGGCTTCGTCCTGCCTATGTTCCGGAGGACGAATAGGGCCGGCCTTTGTCGCCTTGTCGCGCGGCTCGCAACACTCCATCATGGGCCCGTGCCTGAAGGGGTGAGCGGCGATGATCGAACAAGTTCTCGAAATCTTGCGCAACAACCGGCTGGCGGCGATGGCGACCGTCGATCCAGACGGGTGGCCGCACTGCACGACGGTGGGGATCGCGAACGACCGGGCCCGCATTTACTTCGTGATCGCCCGCGGCAGCCAGAAGCTGATCGACATCGAACGCGACGACCGCGTCTCGATGGCCATCGGGCGCGACGTGATCGATCCGTCGAGCATTCGTGCGCTGGCCATCAAGGCCCGTGCGAGTGTCGTCGAAGACCCGGCGGAGCGGAAGCGCGCCCTCGAGCTGCTGTTCGACAAGCGGCCCGCGCTCAAGAAGCTGGATGAACCCGACGACCGCCACTCTGCGGTGATGGTCGCCGTTCCCGAGGAAATCCGGCTTCTCGATTACTCCAAGGGCTACGGCCATTCGACGCTGCTCAAGCTCGATCCGGACGGAACCGTCCGCGAGGCCGAGGACCAGCATCACGATTGGGGTTATGGAAGCAATATCCCGCCGATGAACTGAGCCCGTCATCCCTGGCGGGATTTTCGAACTACCTGGGTTCGGTGCGGGTCCAGATTTGCGATTTGCAGATCATGCGGCCCACCGCGCAACCGGTAACCTTCAGCGTTCCCGACGGAGCGACGCGGAGTTGGGCCTTGGACGTCCTGTTGAGGTCCGGCACGAACAGTCGCGCATCCCAGCGATTGGGACCACGAGCGACGATCCGGCTGAGTAGGGTCGCGCCGACCAGCGGGTCGGTCCCTCCCTTTCGCGCGTCGACGGTCGCCTTTTCGGAAGCCCACTGAACCCGGCCGCAAAGCTCCGTTCCGCAAGGGCCTATGACGATCACCACGGTCTCGCTGGGGTTGCGCCAGTGACCTTCGAGGCCGGTTCCCGAGGGAAGATCGGAGGGGACGAGGGCCAGTGCGAGAAGGAGCGGCAATGACATCTAGGAATCCGTCCCCCCCTGACCCGCCGTTTCCCCGCAACTACCCCCGAAGCTCCGGCATATAGCCTTCGTCGATCGGGTCGCTGAACTTGGTGATGCGGCTGTCGAACCGCATGCGGACCTTGCCGGTGGCGCCGTGGCGCTGCTTGGCGACGATCAGTTCGGCGGTACCGTAGACGCGGGCCATCTCTTCCTGCCACGCCGCGAAGTCCGGATGGTCTTCCTGCGGCTGCTTGGCGGCGACGTAATAGTCGGGGCGGAAGACGAACCAGACCATGTCGGCGTCCTGTTCGATCGAGCCGGATTCGCGAAGGTCGGACAGCTGCGGCTTCTTGTCCTCGCGCTGTTCGACCGCGCGGCTGAGCTGCGACAGCGCCAGCACCGGAACGTCGAGTTCCTTGGCGAGCTGTTTCAGGCCGCGGCTGATTTCCGAGATTTCCTGGACGCGGTTGTCGCCGGCGCTGCCCTTGCCCGACCCCTGAAGCAGCTGCAGGTAGTCGACGACGATCATGCCGATGTTCTTCTGCCGCTTCAGCCGGCGAGCGCGGGCGCGAAGCGACGCGATGGTCAGGCCGGGGGTATCATCAATGTAGAGCGGCAGGTTCGACAGCTCGCCCGAGGCGCGGGCGAGGTTGGCGAATTCCTGCTTCGAAATCTTGCCCATGCGCAGGTTCTCGGAGCTGATTCCCGACTGTTCGGCGAGGATACGCGTGGCGAGCTGGTCGGCCGACATTTCCAGGCTGAAAAAGGCGACCGGCGCGCCGGCCGACTTGGCCAGTTCGATTCCGTCTTCCTGGTCGCGCACCCAACGCTGCGCGGCGGCGAACGCCATGTTGGTCGCCAGCGAGGTCTTGCCCATACCGGGACGGCCGGCGAGGATGACAAGGTCGCTCTTGTGCAGGCCGCCGACCTTGGTGTTGACCCCGTTGAGACCGGTGGTGACGCCACTCAGGTGGCCGCCGCTGTTGAGCGCCTTTTCGGCCTGGCGGACGGCGAGGATCGACGCCTCGCCGAAACTCTTGACCTTGCCCTCGTTGCCGCCCTCTTCGGCGACGCGGTAAAGCTCGCCCTCGGCCCGCTCAATCTGCTGCAGCGGGGCAACGTCCTCCGACGTGTCGAGCGCGTTTTCGACGAGATCGCGGCCGACCGTGACCAGCGCGCGAAGCAGCGCCAGGTCGTAGATTTGAGACGCGAAATCGCGGGCGCCGATCACCGCGGCGCTGGAGCCGGTCAGCTTGGCGAGATAGGCCGGCCCGCCGACTTCCTTCATCGGTTCATCGGCCTCGAACAGCGGCTTCAGCGTGACCGGGTTGGCGACCATGTTGCGGTCCGTCAGGCGCAGGATCGCCTCGTAGATGCGGCCGTGCAGCGGTTCGAAGAAATGGTGCGGCTTCAACCGGATCTGGACGTCCTCGACCAGCCGGTTGTCGATCATCAGCGCGCCCAGCAGCGCGGCCTCCGCCTCGACATTCTGGGGCAGTGTAGTGCTCGCCGGCGCTTCCGCGCCCTCGTTGATTCGGATGATCTCGGCCATGCGCGGACCCTACACGAAAATGCGCCTTCGCGATTCCCCCGGCCATTTTTCCGTGGGTGAGGCTGTGGATAAGCAGGGGCGTTGCGCGCCTGCCCATGGGGCGGCTAGCGGTTGTCCCATGAGCATTCTTTCCGACCGCTGGATTCGCGAGCAGGCCACCACCAACGGCATGATCGAGCCGTTCGTCGAGGCGCAGCGGCGCGACGGCTGCATCAGCTATGGCCTGTCGTCCTACGGCTACGACGCGCGGGTCGCCGACGAATTCAAGATCTTCACCAATGTCGACAGCGCGGTGGTCGACCCAAGGATTTCGCCGCCAACAGCTTCGTCGACCGGCAGACCGACGTCTGCATCATCCCTCCCAACAGCTTCGCGCTGGCGCGGACGGTGGAATATTTCCGGGTGCCCGAAGACGTTCTCGTCATCTGCCTGGGCAAGTCGACCTACGCCCGGTGCGGGATCATCGTCAACGTGACCCCGCTGGAGCCGGGCTGGGAAGGCCATGTCACGCTGGAATTTTCCAACACGACCCCGCTGCCGGCCAAGATCTACGCCAACGAGGGCGGGTGCCAGTTCCTGTTCCTGAAGGGGAACGAGCGGTGCGAGACCAGCTACAAGGATCGCGCCGGGAAATACATGGGCCAGAAGGGCGTGACGCTGCCGAAGTTGTAGGACGCGGGGCGTCACGGGCGTGAATCCGTGACGTCGATCAGGTTCGCTGGCGCGACCTGCCGGCCGGCCTTCGCGCTCTCTTCGACGCAAGGCTTTGCCTTGTGCTCGGGCGCTCAGGTGGCGTCGTGGACTTCGGCCATCGGGCCGTTCTTCTTGATCGAATCGATGGCATTCTGCGCGCTGGATTTCGACTTGTAGGTCTCGGTCCAGAACACTTTCTCGCCATTATATTCGAAGCTGGCGACATACTCGCCGTTCGACGATTTCTTGATGACGAACTTGTGGGCCATCGTCTGCCTCCCTCGCGATCACTGCGAGCAGGCTAGACCGACGATTGAGTCGTGTCGATGACTTAGCCGTTCGACCCTGCGCTATCGCCGAGCAGCTTCTCGCGACCCGCCTTGATCAGGTCGATCCAGTCCGCGAACGCCGCCGACAGCTTTTCGACCAGATTCTTGAGGTCGCCGTCCTTGAGCAGCCCGTCCTTACCGAACGCGTCGTCGCTGACATGGCCGAGGTAGGCTTCGGGCTGCTGCATCACCGGCATGTCGAGGAATACCGCCGACTGGCGAAGGTGATGGTTGGCGCCGAACCCGCCGAGCGCGCCGGGCGACACGGTGACGATGGCCGCCGGCTTCTTGGCGAACACGCTCTTGCCGTAAGGGCGTGAGCCGACGTCGATCGCGTTCTTGAGCGCCCCGGGTACCGAGCGATTATATTCGGGGGTTACGAACAGCACGCCTTCCGCCGAGCGGATCGCGTCGCGAAAGCGGGTATAGGCTTCGGGCGGCGAATCGCCGTCGATGTCCGGATTGTAAAGCGGCAGATCGCCGATCTCGACGATCGTGCAATCCAGGCGGTCGTGAAGCGCGCACATGGAGCGGGCGACCTTGCGGTTGATGCTGCCGTCGCGAAGCGAGCCGACGATGATGGCGATGCTGTGGTTTTCCATGCCCCCTCAATGAGCCGAGGCGCACAAGGTTGCGTCAATCTGCCACCACATTGGCCCGGGCCTTCAAATAAGCGTGGATCGCGGCGATTTCCGCGTTGGTGAGATGAGAGAAGGCGCTCTTGGAGACCTTGTCCATCAGCTTCATTTGCCGGCCATCGGCGGGAACGCCGGCCCGCAGCAGGCGCAAGAACGCCGGATCGTTATACGCGCCCGCGATCGAGAGGTCGGGCGCCATCAGGCCAGGTTCTGCTTCGCCTCCCTCTAGCGTGACGCCATGGCAGTCGCTGCAGTGCGTTTCGACCAAGTGCCGCCCGGCGGCGGTGGCCGGGCCGAGATCGGGAATGCGGCGGTCGGCGGACGCGGCGATGACATCGGGCTGCGCCTCGAACTTGCCCTGGATAACGCCGATTCGTCCAAGCGGACCGACAGAAGGCAGGGGATGATCTGCTCCGCTGACGGGCAGCGACCGGATATAGCGGACGAGGTCGCCAGTCTCCTGGTCGGTGAGATTGCGATACGAAATTGACGGCATGATGAAGAGCGATCGGCCATCGACGCCAATGCCCTGCCGGATCGCTCGAGCAAGCTGCTCGTCAGTGGCCCTTGCCGCCACGCGGGTGATGTTGGGGGCGTACATCGTCACCACCTGCGGAATCTCGACGAATTTCTTTCCGCGAAGCCCCTCACCGTGGCAGTCGAGACAACCAAACGTGCGCGCGCGCCGTGCGGCTTCGGCCAGTGGCAGGTTCGACGCCGCCAGTGTTTCAGGGTGGCCGGTGACCTTGCGGCTCAGCATTCGATGCGAGGCGATGTAGATGAACCGGACGCCGACCACGACGACGACGAGCACCGCAATTCCGATTCGCTTGAGCCAGCGCATGAAAAGCCCCCGGTTTTTCCTGACGCGGGCCTATAACGCAGGTGAAACGCGCTTCCTAGCGCTTGCGCCCCTGGTGCCGGATATTCGTCGGGCGGCCACGGCGCGGCGTGACGCGGGTGCGGTCGCGGCGTTCGCGCGGCGGGGCGGCGAACCTGCCTTGGGGCAATTCGAAGCGCAGCGCACCCGACGCCGGATTGGCCTCGACCAGCTTCAGTTCCAGTCGCTGGCCCTGCTTAAAGGTCTCCCCGCTCTGATCCCCAATCAGGGCCCGGGCCGCCTCGTCGAAGCGGAAATATTCGTTGCCGAGGATCGCCGCCGGACCAGCCCGTCGCCGCCCAGCCCTTCGACCGTCGCGAAGAAACCGAACGGCTGCACGCCCGTGATGCGGCAGGGGATGATCTGCCCGACACGGTCGGCGAGGTAGGCGGCGACGTAGCGATCGATCGTTTCCCGCTCCGCCTCCATCGCGCGCCGTTCCAGCATCGAAAGATGCTCGCCGATTTTCTCGAATTCGCTAGCGCGGCCCTCGCTAAGCGGCCCGTCGCCGAGCTTGTAGCTTCGCACCAGCGCACGATGGACGAGCAGGTCGGCATAGCGGCGGATCGGCGAGGTGAAATGGGCGTAGCTCGGCAGCGCCAGCCCGAAGTGGCCGAGCGGTTCGGGGCCGTAGCGTGCCTGCATCTGAGTGCGCAGCAATTGCTCCATGATCTCCGGCCGGGAATCGCTGTCGCCCAGCCGTTCGATGATGCGGTTGAAGGTGCCGGGCTTGATCACCTGGCCCAGCGCGAACTCGATGTCGAAGGTGCCAAGGTAATCCTTGAGCGCGACCAGCTTCTCGCGGCCCGGCGCTTCGTGGACGCGGTACATGACCGGCGCCTTCTTCTTTTCCAGCGCCTTGGCCGCCGCGACGTTGGCGGCGATCATATAGTCCTCGACCAGCCGGTGGGCGTCGAGCCGCTCGCGCGGTGCGACCGACAGGATGCGGCCCTTTTCGTCGAGCATCACGCGCCGTTCGGGCAGGTCGAGCTCCAGCGGTTCGCGCTTTTCGCGGGCGGCGAGCAGCGCCCGCCAGCATTCCCACAGCGGCTTCAGCGCGCCTTCGACCAGCTCGGCCGGCACCGGCCCTTCGACCGGCGGCATCGAGCACGGCGATGAGGCGACCTCGACGATTTCCTCTCCGGCCGCGTCGATGGCAGCCTGTGCATTTTCGTACGCAATGTTTGCGGCCACGCAAATCTTGGCACGTGAGAAGCGCCATGATTTAGGGGCGCCGTCCTTGCCGACATGAAGATGGCAGGCCATCGCCGCGCGCACCTTGCCCGCCTTTAGCGAGCAGATGTCAGCGGACAATTCCTCGGGCAGCATCGGCACGACGCGGTCGGGAAAATAGACGCTGTTGCCGCGCGCCGAGGCCTCCTTATCGAGCGCCGAATTCTCGCGGACGTAGAAGCTGACGTCGGCGATGGCGACAATCGCGTCCCACCCGTCGCCGTCCTCGCGCCGCGCCGCCCAGATCGCGTCGTCATGGTCGCGCGCGTCCTCCGGATCGATGGCGACAATCGGCAGATGGGTGAGGTCCTCGCGCTCGCCGAGGTCGAGCTTGGCGACCCGTTCGGCCTCCTTGATCGCCTCCTCGGGGAAGGTGTCGCGAATGCCGTGCTTGTGGATGGCGATCAGGCTGAAGCTGCGCGGCGCGAAGGGATCGCCAAGGATGGCATCGACCCGCGCCACCGTCTTGGGCGGGCGGCCCTGCGGTTCGGCCAGCACGAGGTCGCCGGGTTGCGCCTCGCCAAGGTCGGCGATCGGCAATTCCCTCCGCTCGCGCTTGTCGACCGGCGATAGATAGTGGCGACTGCCTTCCTTGCGGACGACGCCAAGGATCAGTTCCGCCGACCGGGCGAGCCGCTTCATCGGGTGGGCGATGTGCCCCTTCCCCCGCTCTTCCGTGCGGGCCAAGATCCGGTCGTTAAGCGCCAGCGCGGACCGCTTGCCGCGCTCCATCACGCGAAGGCGCGGCGCGGGCGTGTCGGCGTGCCAGCTTTCCGGCGTCGCCCATACCTCGCCGTCATCGACCGAGATGACCCGAAGCACCGTGACCTTCGGCACGCCGCCCGCCTTGTGGAAGGCGCGGCCGGGCGCGCTGTCGATCAGGCCTTCGTCGGCCATGTCCTTGAGCAGCGCCTTGAGCAGGATCTTCTCATGACCGTGCAGCCCGAAGGCGCGGGCGATCTCGCGCTTTCCGGCGGGACTGCCGGATTGTTCGATGAAGTCGAGGATCTGTTTCGGCGTTGGCAGGCCGGGGGCCGGTTTTTTGGGCATCGGTCCTCAAGTGGCGGCTTGTTGCCCCATCGGCAACCCAATAGGACACCGCCAGGAACGATTGAGGGGGCAGTAATGTTCGGTTGGAAGCCGGGAATCGGCGATCCCACGACGCTGGGATGGGTAACGGTCGCGGCCTACGCGGTGGCGGCGGTGCTGTGCTGGCTGGCGGCGGGCAAGTCGCCCAAGACCGAGCGGCGCTGGTGGCAAGCGCTGGCCGTCATCCTCGCCCTGCTATGCATCAACAAGCAGATCGACCTGCAGACGCTGTTCACCGACATCGGCCGGACCGTCGCCAAGAACCAGGGTTGGTACGAGGATCGGCGGCCCTATCAATACATGTTCGTCGGGGCGATCCTGGCGCTGATGCTGGTCGCGGCGGTGCTGATGGTGGCGCGGCTCCGGCGGGCCGGCGCGCAGGTCAAGCTGTCGATGGTCGGGCTGGCGATGCTGATGGGCTTCGTCTTCATCCGCGCCGCGTCTCTGGAGAGGATCGATGCGCTGATCAACCGCCAGATCGGGACGCCTCGCCTCAACCATTGGCTCGAGATCGGCGGCATCGTCGTTATCGCCGCCGGGGCGCTGTGGATGCTCCGCCCGGCCGGACGGCGGTCCCGGCGCTAGCTGTCGGTGACCGGCGCGGCGCGGCGATGGAGCCGCTGTTCGCGCCACAGGATGACGAGTCCGGAGGCGATGACGATCAGCGCGCCGATCCAGGTCACCGGTGCCGGCCATTCACCAAAGATCAGCAGGCCGAGCAGCGCCGCCCAGATCAGGCCGGTGTAATCCATCGGCATGACCAGCGCGACCGGCGCCAGCCTAAGCGCCCCGGTCAGCGCTAGCTGCGCCAGCCCGCCGGTCAGCGCGATCCCGGCGAACAGGGCCATCGTCGTCGCATCGTGCACCTGCCCGAAGAAGAGCATCAGCAGTCCGAGCGGGACCAGCGAGCTGGTCGCGAACCAGAACACGGTGGTCGCCGCCGCCTCGGTCGCCGACAGCCGGCGGATGACGATGGTCACCGACGCGGTCAGCAGCGCCGCGACGAGCGCGACCGACGCGCCCGACAACGGAAGATCCGCCCCGCCGGGACGGACGATGACCAGCACGCCGAGGAAGCCGGCGATCACCGCGCCCCACCGCCAGCGTCCGGTCGGTTCGCTCAGCATCGTCGCCGCGAGCAGGGTCGAGAAGATCGGCGCCGAGAAGAAGATGGCCGTCGCCTCCGCCAGCGGCAGCATCATGAAAGCGAGGAAGTTGAGCGCCATGGTAACGAGGCCGAGCGCCATCCGTTCGACATGGGCGCGTACCCGTCGCGTGCGCAGGCTGGCAAACCCCGGGCCGATCGCGACCCAGGCGGTGGCGCAGACCGCCGATCCGACCTGCCGCCAGAACAGGCTTTCGACGACGTGGACTCCGCGCTGTCCAGCCAGCTTGATCATCGCGAACATCGCGCTGAGCAGCGCCGCCGTCAGCAACCGCAGCGCCATCCCCGCCAGCTGGCGCTGGGCGACCGGGCGATCGGTGGAAAGCGGCGCGACGGGCATGGCTGCGCCGCTACCAGCATCGCCGCCCGCCCGTCGAGCCGCTTATTGTGTTATACGCCTAATACACTTAAAGGGGGCTGATGCTGAGCTTGATCGCCGTTGCCGCGCTGGCCGCCGGTTCGCCGGACGGGCTGATCCGTCACTACATCCGGTCAAATCGTGACGGCAGCGAGCCGGAGCATATCGTCCAGTTCCGTCCCGCCGCGACCGAGGTCGCGGTTTACAAGTGGGTGTCGAAGTGCGCGACCGCCGCTTTCGTCACGGCCGAAATGGACCCGGCCAGTTGGGAGGCGAAGTATCTCGACGCCGGCAAGGTCGCGAAGGACGGCACGCAGGCGCGCTTCGGGCGGCTGAGCATGGAGCCCAACACGCGCACCCTTTCAGCTTCAGTGACCTTGCCCGAGGGGACGATCAGCGACACCGCGACGATGCCCGCGGGCATGCCGTGGTTCCTGTTCGATTACGACCTGGGCGACCTCAACGCCTTCCTTCAGGAGCGTCGACCGAGCGACGAGTTCATGTTCGCCCTGGCGCTGGTGTGGCCCGACGACAAGGATTTCGTCCGGTCGATGGCGACGATCCACGCCGCCCATCGCGGCATCGAACAGCGCGACGGCCGAAGCGTGCGGCGCTTCGACCTTCACTTCATCGCCGGGACGGAGGGTAGCGGGACGCTGTGGACCGATCCGGCCTCCGGTGCGATCGTCGAGGCGGAGGCGAGCGTCCCCAACCATCCCGGCATGAGGGATTTCCGGCTGAAGCTGGACAGGACCGAGGCGGGCGGGGCGGCGGCGTGGCAGCGGCTGCTTCGCGGCCACTACGCGAACTGCCCCGCCTAGCCAGCGCGCGTTTCAGGGCATAGGGAGCGGTCCAAACGGAATCAGGAAGAGGCCCCGCCCCATGCGTACCATCGACCATTTCATCAACGGCACCAGCCATTCGGACGCCCCGCGCAGCAGCGACGTGTGGAACCCGAGCCATGGTGAGGTGCAGGCCCGGGTCGGGCTCGGCACCGCCGCGACACTGGAAAAGGCAGTCGCCGCCGCGCTCGCCGCGCAGCCCGCCTGGGCCGCGACCAATCCGCAGCGCCGCGCCCGCGTGATGTTCCGGTTCAAGGACCTGGTCGAACAGAATATGGACGACCTGGCGGAACTGCTGTCCAGCGAGCATGGCAAGGTCGTCGCCGATGCCAAGGGCGACGTGCAGCGCGGCCTTGAAGTGATCGAGTTCGCCTGCGGAATCCCGCACGCTCTCAAAGGCGAATATTCGGTCGGCGCCGGTCCCGGCATCGACGTCTATTCGATGCGCCAGCCGCTGGGCATCGGCGCGGGCATCACCCCGTTCAATTTCCCGGCGATGATCCCGATGTGGATGTTCGGGGTCGCCATCGCCTGCGGCAACGCCTTCATCCTGAAGCCGTCGGAACGCGACCCCTCGGTGCCGGTGCGGCTGGCCGAACTGATGAAGGAAGCCGGCCTTCCCGACGGCATCCTTCAGGTCGTCCATGGCGACAAGGAAATGGTCGACGCGATCCTCGACCATGACGACATCAAGGCGGTCAGCTTCGTCGGGTCGTCCGATATCGCCCAGTACATCTACTCGCGCGGCACCGCGAACAACAAGCGGGTGCAGGCGTTCGGCGGCGCCAAGAACCACGGCATCGTCCTGCCCGACGCCGACCTGGACCAGGTCGTCACCGACCTGACCGGCGCCGCATTCGGTTCGGCCGGTGAACGCTGCATGGCGTTGCCGGTGGTCGTGCCGGTCGGCGACGACACCGCGGCAGCGCTTCGCGAGAAGCTGGTGCCCGCGATCGACAAGCTGAAGGTCGGCGTGTCCAACGATCCCGACGCGCACTACGGCCCGGTGGTCAATGCCGCCCACAAGCAGCGCGTCGAGAACTACATCCAGATGTGCGCCGACGAAGGCGGCGAGCTGGTCGTTGACGGTCGCGGGTTCACGCTGCAGGGGCACGAGGAAGGCTTTTTCGTCGGCCCGACCCTGTTCGATCACGTCAAGCCGCACTTCCAGAGCTATCAGGAGGAAATCTTCGGGCCGGTGCTGCAGATGGTCCGCGCCGACAGCTTCGAGGAGGCGCTGCGCCTGCCGAGCGAGCATCCCTATGGCAACGGCGTCGCCATCTTCACCCGCAACGGCCACGCGGCGCGTGAGTTCGCGGCGCGGGTCAATGTCGGCATGGTCGGGATCAACGTGCCGATCCCCGTGCCGGTCGCCTATCACACCTTCGGCGGCTGGAAACGCAGCGGCTTCGGCGACACCAACCAGCACGGCATGGAAGGCGTGAAGTTCTGGACCAAGGTCAAGACGGTCACCCAGCGCTGGCCCGACGGATCGGCGGCGGGGACCATCGCGAGGCGTTCCACATCCCGACGATGGGGTAAGCGGGTGCGCTGGGCGATCCTGCTGATCCTCGCGCTGTTCGGCTGGTCCGCGCCGGCCGTCGCGCAAAAGCGGATTGCCCTGTCGTTCGACGACGTTCCGCGCGGTCGCGGCGCCTTCCTGGCGCCCGACCAGCGGACTGCACGGCTGATTACCGGACTGAAAGCTGCCGGTGTCCGGCAAGCCGTCTTCTTCGTCACGCCCGGCAACCTTGCCGAGCCCGACGGGGCGGGCGGCGAGCGGCGGATCGCGCGCTATGCGGCGGCGGGGCACGTCCTTGCCAACCACAGCTTCGCCCACCGCCATCTGAACGCCATCCCGGCAGCGGACTATCTGGCCGACATCGACCGGGCCGAGCGCTGGCTTCGCGGCCGTCCCGGCCACCGCCCCTGGTTCCGCTTCCCCTTCCTGGACGAAGGCCAGGGCGACAAGGCCAAGCGGGACGCGGTTCGCGCGGGCCTGAAGGCGCGCGGACTGGCGAACGGCTATGTGACGGTCGACGGTTCCGACTGGAACCTCGAAACGCTGACCGTCGAGGCGGCGACGGCGGGCCGGAAGATCGATCGCAAGGCGCTTCGCGACCTCTATGTCGAGACCATGGTCGAGGCGTCGGAGTTCTACGACCGGCTGGCGGTCAAGACGACCGGGCGATCGCCGGTACACATGCTGCTGCTTCACGAGACCGACCTTGCCGCGCTCTATATCCGCGACCTGGTCGCGGGATTGCGCAAGCGCGGCTGGACAATCGTCAGCGCCGACGAGGCCTATGCCGACCCGATCGCCGCGTTGGCGATGAGGGTCGATGTGCCCTCCGCCCAAGGCACGCTGACCGAGGCAATCGCCTGGGCGGCCGGCGAGCCCGAGCCGCGCTGGTACGAGCGCAACAATACGGAATTGCAGGGCAGGCTGTTCCGCGAGCGTGTGCTTCACGAGGCCACGAAGTGAGGCGACAAGCGCACGGGACTTCCCCTTACGAAGCGCTCTACGGCTTCTCGCGCGGCCACCGCGTGGGCAATCGTATCTTCGTGTCCGGTACAGCGCCGGTCGAGAACGACGGGTCGTCGACCCCCGGCGACGCCGCCGCGCAGGCCCGGCGCTGCTTTGCGATCATCCTCAAGGCCATCGCCGACCTGGGCGGAAGCGCCCGCGACGTCGTCCGCACCCGCATGTTCATCGTCGATCCGGCCGATGCCGACGAGGTCGGGGCGGTTCACGGCGAATTCTTCGGCAAGGTGCGTCCGGCGGCGACGATGGTCGTCGTGGCCGCGCTGCTCCGGCCCGAGTGGCGCATCGAAATCGAGGCCGAGGCGTTGGTCGGGGATGAAACGCACTAGCACCCTCATCGCCGCCGCCCTGCTCTCGTTCGCAGCCATGGCCTGCCAGCGGACGGACACTTCCGCCAACGACGTCGACGCCAACCTGGCCGGAGCCGACGTCGAAACCATCCCGGCCGACGAGGGCAATCCGGCGCTCGAGCCGACCGAGAACCAGGTCGACGCGGTCGCCAACGGTTCGCAGCCGACCGCCGTGTCCGCGAAGATTCCCGCGCAGTATCGTGGCCGATGGGGAATGGTCCCGGCCGATTGCGACCCGTCCCGGGCGGATAACAAGGGCCTGATCACGATCGACGACAAGACGATCAAATTCTACGAATCGCGCGCCACGCTAAAGGAACAGCGTCCGGCAATCGCGACCAGTTTCGCGGCGAATATGCCTTCATCGGCGAGGGCCAGGAATGGACCAAGGTCGTGACGTTGACCCGCACCGGCGACAAGCTGAAACGCGCCGACGACGAAGGCACCTACGACTATGCAAGGTGCGCGTGACGCGATGAGCGGGCTCACCCTCTATTACGCACCCGGCGCCTGCAGCCAGGCCCCGCACATCGTGCTCCACGAAACGGGCCTGGCGCACTCGTCGGTGCCGGTTGACCTTCGCGCCAAGACGACCGCCGATGGCGGCGATTATCTCGCCATCAATCCGAAGGGCGCCGTGCCGGCGCTGGCGCTCGACAATGGCGAGGTGCTCACCGAAAATGCGGTCATCCTGCAATATATCGGCGACCGCGCCGCGCTTGGTGACATGCTGCCCCTGCTCGGCGATTTCCGCCGCTACCGAGTGCTGGAGTGGGTGAATTTCATCACCACCGATCTTCACAAGAGCTTCGGCCCGCTGTTCAGGCCGGACGCCAGCGATGATGTCAAAAGCTTTACAAAGGCGCTGGTCAGCGACAAGCTCGATTATGTCGAGCGCGAGTTCAAAGGCCCATACCTAATGGGCAAGGACATCACCCTGCCGGACGCCTATCTTTTCGTCATCACCGGCTGGGCCGAGAAATTCCTTGGCCTCGACCGCTGGCCGCGCCTCGCCGAATTCCGCGAGACGATGAAGCAGCGGCCGTCGGTGCAGGAAGTGCTGGCGGTGGAAAAGCGGCGGCAGGAGGCGAGCGCCCGATAGCGCTTGTCGCCCGCGCACGAGGCTCTTAAGGCCGCCGCCATGCAGCAGTTCGACCTGACCGACGACCAGCGCCAGATCCAGGAGATGGCGCAGAAATTCACCGCCGACGCCATCACGCCGTTCGCCGCCGAGTGGGACGAGAAGCACATCTTCCCGCGCGACACGATCCGGCAAGCCGCCGAGCTCGGCTTCGGATCAATCTATGTCAGCGAGGAATCCGGTGGCATCGGCCTTGGCCGGCTGGAAGCGGCGCTGATCATGGAGGCGATGGCCTATGGCTGCCCGTCGACCAGCGCCTTCATCTCGATCCACAACATGGCGAGCTGGATGATCGACCGCTTCGGCGACCAGGCGCTGAAGGACAAGTATCTCCCCTCGCTAATCCCGATGGAGCGGATCGGAAGCTACTGCCTGACCGAACCGTCATCGGGCAGCGACGCAGCGGCGCTCAAGACCCGCGCGGTCCGCGATGGCGACCACTATGTCGTCAGCGGCAGCAAGGCGTTCATCTCCGGCGGCGGCGAGAACGAGATTTACGTGACGATGGTCCGCACAGGCGAGGACGGGCCGAAGGGCATCAGCTGCCTGGTCATCGAGAAGGACATGCCGGGGGTCAGCTTCGGGGCGAACGAGAAGAAGCTCGGCTGGCATTCGCAGCCCACCGCGCAGGTCAATTTCGACGAGGTGCGCGTGCCGGTGTCGAACCGCGTCGGCGGCGAGGGCGAGGGCTTTCGCATCGCGATGATGGGCCTCGACGGCGGCCGCCTCAACATCGGCGCCTGCTCGCTGGGCGGGGCGCAGCGCTGCCTGGACGAAGCGATCGCCTATACGAAGGACCGCAAGCAGTTCGGCAAGGCGATCGCCGATTTCCAGAACACCCAGTTTACCTTGGCCGACATGGAAACGGACCTGCAGGCGGCGCGGATGCTGCTCTATGTCGCGGCGGCCAAGGTGACCGCCAACGCCCCCGACAAGACCAAGTTCGCGGCGATGGCCAAGCGGCTGGCGACCGACAACGGCAGCTCGATCGTCGACCGCGCGCTGCAGCTTCACGGCGGCTACGGCTACCTTCAGGATTACCCGATCGAACGCTTCTGGCGCGACCTGCGCGTCCATTCGATCCTGGAAGGCACCAACCAGGTCATGCGGATGATCGTCGGCCGCGAGTTGACCCGCCAGTGACCGACGGCTTTGCGGATATGACCCGGCGGCTGACCGAGGCCGCGGAACGGATGATGCGCGGCGAGGTCAAGGCAACCCTGCCGTTCGATCCATTCGCCATCGCCCAGGCCAGCGGCGAATTCGCCATGGGTCTCGCCGCCCGGCCGCAGGAATTGATGCAGGTCCAGATGGACGCGGCGCGCCAATGGGGCGAATTCTGGATGGGCGCCCTGTCGGGCCAGGCGGGCGAAAAACCCCGCGACCGCCGCTTCGCCTCGCCCGAGTGGCAGGACGACGCCTATTATCGCGGGCTGCGCGACGCGTACCTCTTGGCGTCGAAGCAGCTGCGCGACGTCATCTCGGTCGGCGACGGCACCGGAAGCGGCCAGGCCATGGCCCGCTTCCTGCTCGACCAATATTTGAACGCCGTATCGCCCAGCAATTTCGCCGGCACCAACCCGGACGTGGTCAAGCGGACGAAGGAAACCAACGGCGCCAATTTGGTGCAGGGTTTCGCGCACTTCCTGGAAGACGTCACCAGCGGCAAGGGCATCGTCCAGCGCCGAAGCGACCCGAGTGCGTTCGAAAAGGGCAAGACCATCGCCGCGACGCCGGGCGAGGTCGTGTTCGAGAACGAGCTGTTCCAGCTGATCCAGTACTCGCCGACGACGGACAAGGTCGCGGTCGAGCCGCTGCTGTACGTGCCGCCGCTGGTCAACCGTTTCTACATGATCGACCTGGTGCCGCGCCAAAGCCTGGTGAAGTGGCTGGTCGACGAGGGCCGCACCGTTTTTGTCGTCAGCTGGGTCAATCCCACGCAAGCGCACAAGGACAAGGGCGTCGAGGATTATGTCGTCGACGGCGTCGTCGCAGCGGTCGACGAGGTTCGGCGGCGCACCGGCACCGCGCCCGACCTGTTCGCCTTTTGCCTGGGCGGGACGCTGGTCGCGATCGCGCTGGCGTGGCTGGCGGCGCAGGGGCGCGGCAAGGACGCAAACAGCGCTACGCTGATCGGCAGCCTGGTCGACTTCGCCGACATGCGCGACTGGTCGGCCTTCGTTCACGAAGGGCATCTGTCGGCGCTCGAGGATCATCTCGAAAGCCAGGGCTTCATCGACAGCCTGGAATTGCAGCGCCTGTTCGCGGCGATGCGCGCCAACGACCTCATCTGGTCGAGCGTGGTCAACCACTACCTCCTCGACAAGGAAGCGCCGCCGAGCGACCTGCTCTACTGGTTCGAGGATGGAGCGCGCATCCCGGCCGCCTTCCTCAAGAGCTACAACCGCGAGCTGCTGCTCAACAACAAGCTGGCCGAACCGGCCGGCTTCGCGGTGCGCGGAACGCCGGTCGACCTCGCCAAGATCGAGGCGCCGATGTTGGTCATCGCCTTGAAGGACGACCATGTCTCCGCGTGGGACGCGGTGTATCGAGGCGCGCGCAATATCGGCGCAGACTTCGTGCTGGGCGGATCCGGACATAACGCCGGCGTGATCAATCCGCCCGCGGCCAACAAGCATGGCTTCTGGACCCGTGACGACAAGCCCGAAGATGCCGACGACTGGCTTGCCGGCGCGACCCGCAACGAGGGCAGCTGGTGGCCTTGGTGGACGAGCTGGCTGACCGACCATGGCAGCGGCAAGCAGGTCGCGGCGCGGGCCATCGCCGATGGCATCGAGCCTGCCCCCGGCCGCTACGCGATGATGCCGTGATGGACATGATGACGACCAACGCCGACGTATTGACGATCAAGGAGGGCCAGGGCGGACGCCTGCGGCTCAACCGGCCCAAGGCCCTGCACAGCCTCAATCGCCAGATGGTGCGCGACATGGCGAGCGCGCTGCTCGAATGGCGGGACGATCCCGAAGTCAGGATCATCCTGATCGACCATGCCGAGGGGCGCGGCTTCTGCGCGGGCGGCGACGTGGTCGATATCGCTAACAGCGTCGACGGCGCGGATGCGGCGGCGCGCGCCTTCTTCTTCGACGAATATCGCCTCAACCACCTCGAATATACCTACCCCAAGCCGGGCGTGGCGTTCATGGACGGGATCACGATGGGCGGCGGCGTCGGCATCGCCCTGCCCTGCCGCTATCGCGTCGCGACCGAGCGGACGGTGCTGGCGATGCCGGAAACGACGATCGGCATCTTCCCCGACGTCGGCGGCGGTCGATACCTGTCGCGGCTTCGGGGCGGCTGGCGCAATTCCTGGCGCTGACCGGCGCTCGCCTCGACGGGTCCGAATGCCTCAAGCTGCGTCTCGCCTCCCACTACGTCCCGTCGGAGCGGCTTCCCGAGGCGAAGGACCGGATCCTGGACCAGCCGTTCCGCGTGCAGGCCGTCCTTGACGAATTGAGCGACGACGAGCCGCCCCGTCCGCGCATCATGGACAACCTGCCGAAGATCGACCGCTATTTCGAGTCGGACGAGCTCGAGGAAATCCTCGACGCCCTCGATCGCGGCGCCGAGGAGGGCGACGAGTGGGCGGCGACGGAAGCGGCGACGATCCGCAAGCGATCGCCAATGGCCTGCAAGGTCAGCCTGAAGCTGCTCCAGGAAAGCCCGTTCCAGCCTCATTTCATCGACGAAATGCGGATGGAATATGGCATCATGGTCCGCCTGATCCACCATCCCGATTTCCGCGAAGGCGTCCGCGCGCTGCTGATCGACAAGGACAATGCGCCGCAATGGCGGCCGACCAATCCGGCGTCGATCGGAAGCCGCGATGTCGACGCCTTTTTCGTACCGCTGCCGGTCGAGGAAGCGTGGCGGCCGTTCGATTTTTGACGAGGTGACGATGAGCTACGAAACCATCCTGGTCGAACAGAAGGGCGCGGTGACGCTGGTCACGCTCAATCGCCCTCAGGCGCTGAACGCGCTCAACACGAGCGTGCTCAAGGAATTGATCGACGCGTTCGCCGCCTATGACGCGGACGACAGCCAGCGCTGCCTGGTCCTGACCGGCAGCGAAAAGGCGTTCGCGGCCGGCGCCGACATCAAGGAAATGCAGGCCCAAGGCTTCGCCGAGATGTACGCGTCGAACTTCTTCGCCGGGTGGGAACAGGTCACGCGCACGCGCAAGCCGTGGATCGCGGCGGTCGCC
This sequence comes from Sphingomonas rhizophila, assembly GCF_014396585.1. Taxonomy (GTDB): domain Bacteria; phylum Pseudomonadota; class Alphaproteobacteria; order Sphingomonadales; family Sphingomonadaceae; genus Sphingomicrobium; species Sphingomicrobium rhizophilum. The sequence goes on along the minus strand of NZ_CP060717.1, from coordinate 459,469 downwards.
GGCTTCGCGCTGGGTGGCGGCTGCGAAGTGGCGATGATGGCCGACTTCATCATCGCCGCCGACACCGCCAAGTTCGGCCAGCCGGAAATCAAGCTGGGCGTGACGCCTGGCATGGGCGGGTCGCAACGCCTTACCTGGGCGATTGGCAAGGCCAAGGCGATGGAAATGTGCCTGACTGGCCGGATGATGGGCGCGGAGGAAGCTGAACGCAGCGGGCTGGTGGCGCGGGTCGTTCCCGCCGCCGACCTGATCGACGAAGCGCTCAAAACCGCCGAAACCATCGCCGGCATGGCCCCGCTCGCCGCGATCGCCAACAAGGAAATGGTCAACGCCGCGTTTGAGATGGGCCTGGCCCAGGGCATCAATTTCGAACGGCGCCTGTTCCACGGCCTGTTCGGCAGCGCCGACCAGAAGGAGGGCATGGCCGCCTTCGTCGAAAAGCGCCCGGGCAACTGGACGGGGAAATAGTTGGGCGCCGGTATTGTCATTATCGCTTGCATCTTTTTCGCAAGCGTGAGCGCGCTCTTTTTATCGCTACGAGGTCAATCGTTCGCGTTGAGTGTGGTCATAGGTTACGCGCTGTTCGGTCTTTTGACTGGCCTCTTATTGGATTGGCCGTGGAGAGATTGGCCGGCGTTCGGGCGCGTAAGTTTGATTGCTCTCCCGCTCATTCTGTTTCTGGCCTTCGGCGGAAGACTCACTCGTCACGTTATGCATAAGAGGACGGACTAATGGCACGCGTCGCATTCATCGGGCTTGGCAACATGGGCGGCGGGATGGCCGCGAACCTGTCGAAGGCCGGGCATGAGGTCATTGCCTTCGACCTGAGCGAGGACGCGCTGGCGCGTGCGGCGACCAACGCCTGCACTATCGCCGAAGGCGCGGAGCAGGCGGTGGCCGATGTCGACGCGGTCGTCACCATGCTGCCCGCCGGCAAGCATGTCGCCGAAGTCTATCGCAAGAACGTCCTGATCAACGCGCCCAAGACCGCGATCCTGATCGATTGTTCGACCATCGACGTCGCCACCGCCAAGCAGGTAGAGGACGAGGCGTCGTTCGCCGGTTTCACCATGGTCGACGCGCCGGTCAGCGGCGGCATCGCCGCGGCCGAGGGCGGAACGCTTACCTTCATGGTCGGGGCAGCGACGAAGGCTTCGCGCGGGCCCAGCCCTTCCTCGACAAGATGGGCAAGGCCGTCATCCACGCCGGCGGACCGGGCGCGGGTCAGGCGGCGAAGATCGTCAACAACATGCTGCTGGGCGTCACCATGGCCGGCACCTGTGAAGCGTTCGTGCTGGCGCAGAAGCTGGGGCTCGACCCGCAGACCTTCTTCGACATTTCGTCCAAGGCGAGCGGCCAGAGCTGGTCGATGACCAGCTACTGCCCCGTCCCCGGCGTTGGCCCGGAAACGCCGGCAGACCGCGACTATGTCGGCGGGTTCGCGGCGGCGCTGATGCTCAAGGACCTCAAGCTGGCGATGGAGGCGGCGAAGGAGGCCGGCGCCTACACCCCGATGGGCGGCGAGGCGGAGGAGCTGTACCAGCGCTTTGTCGAGCGCGGTGGCGGCACCAAGGATTTCTCGGCGCTGATCAAGATGATCGACGACAGCTGGCAGGTGCCCGACGACGAGGCTTGATCGCCGGGCCGCCAGCGACCACATGGCGCGCATGCTGATCGAGACTGAACGCACGCCCAACCCGGCGACCCGCAAGTTCCTGCCCGGACAGACCGTCATGGAATCGGGCGGTCGCGACTTCGCCACCGCCGAAGCGGCCGAGGCCAGCCCGCTGGCCGCCGCGCTGTTCGCAACCGGCGAGGTCGACGGCGTCTACTTCGGCCGCGACTTCATTTCGGTGAGCCTCAAGGACCCGACCTTCTGGGACGCGTTCGAGCCCGACGTGATCGGCCTGCTGCTCGACCATTTCGTCACCGGCGCGCCGCTGTTTCGCCCCGGCACCGCCGCCGGATCGACGTCGCCCCCGATGCCGACTTCGCGGTCGAGGAAGACCCGGCCGATGCCGACATCGTCGACCAGATCAAGGAACTGCTCGACACCCGCGTTCGTCCCGCGGTCGCCAATGACGGCGGCGACATCGTCTATCGCGGCTACAGGGACGGCACGCTCTACCTCGCCATGCAGGGCGCCTGTTCCGGCTGCCCATCGTCGGCGATCACGCTGAAGCGCGGGATCGAGGGCCTGATCAAGCACTACGTCCCCGAGGTCGAGACGATCGAAGCGGTCTAGGCCGTCCCGCCGACGGGGCAGCGCGTCGGTTTTTGCTTGCCCGCCAGCGCCGAATCATGCCCACTTTGCCGAATGACCCCGCCCCGCACCGACGGCCGATGATCCTCGCGATCGACAGTTCCAGCGCCGCCTGCACGGTTGCCCTGCTGACGACCGGCGGCGAGGTGCACGCGTCGATCGACGAGCGGATCGATCGCGGTCACGCCGAGCGGCTGGCGCCGATGATCGAACAGCTTCTGGGCGGCCATATCCCGACGCAAATCCTGGTCGGGATCGGACCGGGCAGCTTCACCGGCATCCGCGTCGGCCTGGCCACGGCGCAGGGCTTGTCCATCGGCTGGGAGGTCGACCTTCGCGGCGTCGACTCGTTGGCGCTGCTGGCCGCATCGAGCGACCGCCGCACCGATCAGCCTGTCGCGGTGGCGATCAACGGCGGTCATGGCGAACTGTTCGTCCGCACGTTCGACGGCCGCACGCTCCAGCCGCTGGACGACGTCCGGAGCCTGAAACCCGGCGACGCAGCCACGGCGATTACCGCGTCCCTGGTCGTCGGCAGCGGCGCTGCGGCGCTGGTCGATGTGCGCGGCCATGGCGACGTGGACGACATCGTTCCAAGCGCCTCGCGGGTCCTCAGCCTCCCCGAAGACCTGCGCTCGCTCGACCCGAAACCGGCCTATGCCCGCGCGCCCGATGCCAAGCCGAAGGTCGCGGCGTGAGCGAGCGCCGCGACATGGCTTCGCCCAGCCTGATGCCGGCGCCGACCATCCGCCATGGCGGGGTCGGCGACCTGGACGGCGTCATCGAGGTGATGAACGCAGCGTTCGATGCCCAGTTCGGCGAGCGCTGGACCCGCTCGCAGTGCGCGGGGATCCTGCCGATGAGCGGCGTCGAGTTGCGGATCGCCAGCCTGGGGGCTTCCGCGCCGATTGGCTTTTCACTGATGCGCACCGTCGCGGACGAAGCGGAACTGCTGCTGATCGCCGTCGCGCCGGAGGCACGGCGGCGCGGCATTGGGCAGGCCTTGCTGGAAGATTTCATCGACCGCGCCATCGCCGACGGCGCCCGACATCTTCATTTGGAAGTGCGCGACGGCAATCCCGCGATCAGGATGTACCACGCCGCCGGCTTCGCCGTCGCCGGCCGGCGACACGAATATTACCATGGCGCGAACGGCGGGCATCACGACGCGCTGACCCTTCGGAAAACCGTCGAAAGCTGATCCAAGGCAATATGATCGCGCCTTGTATCCAAATTGGCTGAGTATTATTTACAGTAAAGGGAGAGAACGATTTTCGTCCTGTCCCCTACTTATGCTCGGGGTATGGAATCATGGACAATCAGCAATCTGACGACACGCTGATCACGTTGACGGCGGACATTGTCGCCGCGCACGTGAGCAACAACAGCGTCGCGGTCAACGACCTCCCGCAACTTATCCAGAACGTTCACGGCGCCTTGTCGGGACTTTCAGGCGCGGTTGCCGTACCGGAAGCGAAGCCGGAACCACGCGTTTCCATTCGCTCGTCGATCAAGCCGGACTATATTGTCTGCCTTGAAGACGGGAAAAAGCTGAAGATGTTGAAGCGTCACCTGATGACGCATTACCAGATGACCCCGGATCAATACCGCCAGAAGTGGGGCCTGTCGCCCGACTACCCGATGGTCGCGCCGAACTATGCCGAACAGCGCCGGACGCTGGCCAAGTCGATCGGCCTCGGCACCAAGCGCCGCAAGACGCGCGGCAAATAATCGTTTCAGCCAAGTAAGGAGGGGAGGACGCGCCGAACGTCCTCCCCTTTCCTTTGCGAGGCGCGGGCACTACGTTTCCTGCCATGCATCGCCAGATCGACATCGAACAATTGTGTGCCGACAAGGGCCTTCGCATCACCGAGCAGCGCCGGACCATCGCGCGGGTGCTAGGCGAAAGCGAGGATCACCCGGACGTCGAGACGCTGCACGCCCGGGCGGCAGCGATCGATCCCAACATTTCCATCGCCACCGTCTACCGCACCGTCCGCCTGTTCGAAGAGGCCGGCATCCTGGAGCGGCACGAGTTCGGCGACGGACGCTCGCGATATGAAGCGGCTTCGGAAGCACACCACGACCATCTGATCGACGTCGAGACCGGAAAGGTCATCGAATTCGTCGACGAGGAGCTGGAGGCGCTCCAGCGGCGCATCGCCGAGAAGCTCGGCTATCGCCTGGTCGATCATCGCATGGAGCTTTACGGCGTCACCACCAGCCGCGATTCCTGAGGCGCCGCCGTCCCGCCTCCGCGCCTATGCCCGCATCGCCGGGCTCGTCGGCCTGTTTCTCGCCTATTTACCGCCGCACCTGATTGAAAAGTCGGTTCGCGGCGGCCGGTCGACTTGGCCGCGGCGGTTCCTGGCGGCGGCGAGCCGGATTGCCGGTGTGCGGACAAGCGTCGAAGGACCGCCGCTCGAGCCCCACACGCTGACGGTCGCCAACCATACGAGCTGGCTCGACATCCTGATCCTCGGCGGATCGACCGGAACCGCATTTGTGTCGAAGGCGGAAGTAAGATCGACGCCGCTGATCGGCTGGCTCGCCGACCAGAATGACACCGTCTACATTTCCCGAAGCGAGCGCGGCGATGCGCGCCGGCAGATCGAACAGATCGGCCATGCGCTCGGTCGCGGGCAGCCGCTCACCATCTTCCCTGAAGGCACGACCGGGCATGGCCGCAGCCTGCTGCCGTTCCGCTCTACCCTCCTCGCCGCGGTCAGCCCGCCGCCCGAAGGCGCGACCGTACGCGGCATTGCCATCGACTATGCGGAGGCGGTCGACCAAATCAGCTGGCACGACGGGGAACGCGGGATGGAGAATGTCATGCGGGTCCTGGGGCGGCGTGGGCGATTGTCGGTCACGGTCCGGCTGCTCGATCCCTTGCCGCCGACCGGCGACCGCAAGGCGCTGGCCCGCAAGGCCGCGACGGCGATCGAATCCGCCCTCTCTTCCGTGAACGGGGCGGGGCGACTATAGGCCGCGCCAATCATGACCGACCTTCCCCAACGCTTTCGAATCAAGAGCTTCGGCTGCCAGATGAACGTCTATGACGGCGAGCGCATGGCCGAACTGCTTGAGTCCAGCGGCATGCGCGCCGCCGGTCCGGCTGACGACGCCGACCTGGTCGTCCTCAACACCTGCCACATCCGCGAGAAGGCGGCCGAGAAGGCCTATTCGGACGTCGGCCGGCTGACCCGCGAGGACGGCACCCGTCCATTGGTCGCGCTGGCCGGATGCGTTGCACAGGCCGAAGGGCCGGAGGCCAAGCGCCGGTCGAAGGCGATCGACATGGTCGTGGGGCCGCAAGCCTACCATCGCCTTCCGGACATGATTGCGCAGGTCGCGCGCGGCGAACGCCCGGTCGACACCAACATGCCGGCGATTTCCAAGTTCGATGCCCTGCCCGCCCGCCGCCGCGTCGGGCCGAGCGCCTTCCTGACGGTCCAAGAAGGCTGCGACAAATTCTGCACCTATTGCGTGGTGCCCTACACCCGCGGCGCGGAGATTAGCCGCCCGTTCGACGACGTCGTGGCCGAGGCGCAGGGCTTGGTCGACGGCGGCGCGCGCGAGATCACGCTGCTCGGCCAGAACGTCAACGCGTTCGAGGGCGGGCTCGACAAGCTGATCCGGGCGATCGCGAAAATCGATGGGCTGGAGCGGATTCGCTACACCACCAGCCATCCCGCCGACATGAGCGACGCGCTGATCGCCGCGCATGGCGAGGTCGACAAGCTGATGCCCTACCTCCACCTGCCGGTGCAGTCGGGCAGCGACCGGATTCTCAAGGCGATGAACCGCAGCCACACCGCCGAATCCTACCTGCGTACGCTGGACAAGGTGCGCGCCGCGCGGCCGGACATCGCCATCAGCGGCGACTTCATCGTCGGCTTCCCGGGCGAGAGCGATGAAGATTTCACCGACACCCTCGCCATCGTCGATGCGGTCGGTTACGCTTCGGCCTATTCGTTCAAATATTCTCCGCGGCCGGGAACGCCCGCGGCGACCATGGAAGGAGCGGTGGAAGCCCACGTGATGGATGAACGGTTGCAGCGGCTTCAGTCGCGTCTCGCCGAGCATAGCCTCGCCTTCAACCGCGCCACGATCGGGAAGGACCTTAAAATCCTGATCGACCGCAAGGGCCGCCTCCCCGGACAGATGATCGGCAAGTCGCCCTGGCTTCAGTCGGTGTTCGTCGACACCGACGCGGCGATCGGCGACATGGTCGACGTGACCGTCACCCACGCGCTTCCCAACAGCCTTGGCGGCGTCCTTCGCGACGCGCGGGTGGCCGCCTGATGGCTCGCAAACCCGACCTTCGCGCCGTCGACGAGGGCGACCGCGCCCGCCTCGAACTGGAATTCGACCAGCCTTACCTGCTGGGGCCGCTGTTCGGCGATTACGACCGCCACCTGGTGATGATCGAGGACCGGCTTGGCGTGAACATCGCGGCCCGCGGCAACCGCGTGATGATCGAGGGCGACGCCGACAGCGCGGCGCGCGCCCGCGACGTGCTGACCGGGCTCTACAACCGGCTCGACCAGGGCCACGATGTCGACAGCGCGGCGGTGGAGGCCCTGCTCGGCATGGCCGCGCAGCCCGCGCTCGACGGCATCATTTCCCCGGAAGTATCGAACGCGCCGCGGGTGATGATCCGCACGCGCAAGAAGACCATCGTCCCGCGCTCGACCATCCAGACCCAATATATGGAAGCGCTGGGCCGCGACGACATGATCTTCGCGCTGGGGCCCGCGGGCACTGGGAAGACCTACCTCGCCGTCGCGCAGGCGGTGGCGATGCTGATTACCGGCCAGGTCGACCGGCTGATCCTGTCCCGTCCGGCGGTCGAGGCCGGCGAGCGGCTCGGCTTCCTGCCCGGCGACATGAAGGAGAAGGTCGATCCCTATCTCCGCCCGCTCTACGACGCGCTCTACGACATGTTGCCGACCGAACAGGTCGAGCGGCGCATCGCGTCGGGCGAGATCGAGATCGCGCCGATCGCCTTCATGCGCGGCCGCACCCTGAACGACGCTTTCATCATCCTCGACGAGGCGCAGAACACCACGCCGCCGCAGATGAAGATGTTCCTGACCCGCTTCGGAATGCGCAGCCGGATGGTCATCTGCGGCGACCCCAACCAGACCGACTTGCCGCGCGGCATCGAATCCGGGCTGAACGACGCAGTCGAGAAGCTGGAGGGCATCCCGAAGCTGTCGATGGTCCGCTTCGGCGCCGCCGACGTCGTCCGCCACCCGCTGGTCGGCAAGATCGTCGAAGCCTATGAAGGCCCGGGACGATGATGCTGGATATCGCGATCGACGCCGATCCGGAGTGGGACAGTAGCGACTGGGGCGCGCTTGCGCGCTCCGCCGCCGAAGCCGCCATCGCCGAAAGTGCCTTCCCGCAGCTTGGCCGCGGGGCGCGCGAGGTCGAGCTGTCGATCCGCCTGACCAGCGACGAGGAAGTGCGCGCCCTCAATGCCGAATGGCGCGGCAAGGACAAGCCCACCAACGTCCTGTCCTTTCCGATGAGCGAGCCCGACGAGCTTGCCGATACCGCCGGCGAAGGTCCCGAGCTGATGCTTGGCGACATCATCCTGGCGCGTGGCGTGTGCCTGGCCGAGGCCGCCGAGAAATCGATCCCGGTCGAAAAGCACGCCGCTCACCTGATGGTCCACGGCACGCTGCACCTGCTCGGCTATGACCATCACGACGACGCCGAGGCCGAGGACATGGAGGCACGCGAGGTCCGCGCCCTCGCCCGCCTTGGTATTGAAGACCCCTACGGAGACCGCTGCTGATGGCGACCCGCAACGACGATGACGGCGGTTCGCGGCTGTGGCGCGGAATGCGCGCGCTGATCTTCGGCGAGGATTACGACACCACGCTTCGCGACCAGATCGAGGAAGCGATCGACGAGGCCGAGACGGCGGCGCCCAAGCGCGGCGACCTGTCGGTGCTGGAACGGCAGATGCTGCGCAACCTGCTGCACTTCGGCGACCGCACCGCCGGAGAGATTGCGGTGACGCGCGGCGACATCATCTCGATCCCGAGCAGCGTGACTTTCGAAGAGCTGGTCGCGGCATTTGCCGAGGCCGAGCACAGCCGCCTTCCGGTCACCGGCGACAGCCTGGATGAAGTGATCGGCATGATTCACATCAAGGACGTGTTCAAGGCGCAGGTCGACACCAGCCGCGACCGGTCGATCGACGGCCTGCTTCGCGTGCCGCTGTTCGTTCCGGAATCGATGGGCGTCCTCGACCTGCTGGCGCGGATGCGGACCGAGCGCGTCCACCTGGCCATCGTCGTCGATGAATTCGGCGGCACCGAGGGCCTGGTCACGATTGAGGACGTGGTCGAGGAAATCGTCGGCGAGATCGAGGACGAGCATGACGAGCAGGAGGCTGCCGGCCTTCGACTGCTCGACGACGGGCTGTGGGAAGCGGACGCGCGCGCCGAACTGGAAGAGGTCGCCCGCGACATCGACGCGCGGCTCGTCGCCGAGGATGACGAAGTGGACACCATCGGCGGGCTGACCTTCCTGCTCGCCGGGCGGCTCCTGTCGCCGGGCGAGTCGGTCGAACATCCGTCGGGATGGCGGATCGAGTGCGTCGAGGCCGACGCGCGGCGGATGATCCGTTTCCGCCTGCACGCCCCGGTGATCGAGACCGTGGACGAATAGGCTCCTTCCCACGAACGTCGCCAGCCGCTAGCGACCGCTGCCATGCTGTTCCTGATTGCGCTTGCCGCCGGCGCACTGTCCGCTTTTGCTTTCCAGCCCTTCGCCATCGGCCTGTTGATGCCCCTGGCCTTCGCGGCCCTATGCGAACTGACCGACCGAGCCCTCGGCTGCGCAGCGCGTTGCTGGTCGGGTGGGGCTTCGGGGTCGGGCAGTTCTGCGTCGGGCTGAACTGGATCGCCACCGCCTTCACCTTCCAGGCGGCGATGCCGGCTTGGCTCGGGTGGATCGCGGTCGTCCTGCTGTCGCTCTACCTCGCCGTTTATCCGATGCTTGCCGTCGGGCTGGCGTGGCGCTTCGGCAGAGGGCGGCGCCTCGCGCTGGTGCTGGCGCTGGCCGGCGGCTGGGCGATCGCCGAATGGCTGCGCGCGACCATCTTCACCGGCTTCGCCTGGAACCCGGTCGGCGTGGTGCTGGTCGATACCGACCTGCTGAAGGCCAGCCGCTTCATCGGCACCTACGGGCTGTCGGCGCTGGTCGTCCTGCTCGGCGGCGCGTTGTGGCTGGCGGCCCGGCGCGAGGTGCGGCCGACCGCCGCGCTGCTGGCGGTGCCGATGCTGCTTACCTTTCTGCCGTCCGTGGCGCTGGCGCCGCGACCGATCGCTATGCCGCCCGTCCGCATCGTCCAGCCCAACATCGGCCAACAGGACAAATGGCGCGAAGGGTTCGAGGACGAGGCCGCGCGCCGGCTGGAGCGGCTGTCGGTCGTCGGCCGGACCGTCACGCCCGAACTGGTGTTCTGGCCTGAGGCAGCGGTCACCGATCCGCTGCAGGACGGGCGGAAAGCGGCCGGGCAAGTGGTCAGCGAGGTCCGCTCGGAAGCCACGCGGACGCTCAACAACGACGACCTGTTGCTGACCGGCGGGCTCGCCTTCCTGTCGAACGACGGGCAGCGGGTCACCGGCGCAACCAACAGCGTGTTCGTGATGGGCCCACTCGGCCAGGGCTACGGCCGCTATGACAAGGCGCACCTGGTCCCTTACGGCGAATATCTGCCGATGCGGCCGATCCTGTCGGCGATCGGCCTGTCGCGGTTGGCCCCCGGCGACCTCGATTTCGCGCCGGGTCCCGGTCCCCGCTCGATCGACCTTCCCAACGGCTGGGGCCGGATTGGCTTCCAAATCTGCTATGAGATCATATTCTCCGGCCAGGTTGTCGATCGTGCGCAGCGGCCCGACCTCATTTTCAATCCGTCCAATGACGCCTGGTTCGGGCGCTGGGGGCCGCCGCAGCACCTGGCCCAGGCGCGGCTTCGCGCCGCCGAGGAAGCGTTGCCGGTGATCCGGTCGACCCCGACGGGGATCAGCGCACTGGTCGGGCCGGCGGGCGAACTTTACGCTTCGTTGCCATGGCAGCGGGCGGGTGTCATCCGCGCTACCCTGCCGCGCCCCGCGATAGGAGTGACGGCGTTCGCCCGTTGGGGAAATATCATCCCGCTCGCCCTCGGCTTCCTGCTGATCGCGCTGGCGATTGCCACCGGCGCGGGCCATCGCTACAGGCAGACATAAGCGAATCTTTATATCTTGAATCCGCGTCAGCGGACCCAACGCCTCAAGGAAACCAGCGGCCCATGCGCAGCGCCTATCTATTCACGTCCGAATCCGTTTCGGAAGGCCATCCCGACAAGGTCGCCGACCAGATCAGCGACGCCATCGTCGACCTGTTCCTGTCGAAGGACCCCGAAGCGCGCGTGGCGTGCGAGACGATGACCACGACCAACCGGGTCGTGCTGGCCGGCGAAATTCGCGGCAAGGGGATCATGGACGAGGCCGGCAACTGGGCCGAGGGCGTGCGCGAGGAAATCGAGCGCACCGTGCGCGAGACGGTGAAGCGCATCGGTTACGAACAGGAAGGCTTCCATTGGGACCGCCTCGACTTCGCCAACCACCTCCACCCGCAGTCGGCGCACATCGCGCAGGGCGTCGATGCCGGCGCCGAAAAGGACGAGGGCGCGGGTGACCAGGGCATCATGTTCGGCTTCGCCTGCGACGAGACGCCCGACCTGATGCCCGCGACGCTGGATTACAGCCACAAGATCCTCGAACGGATGGCCGCCGACCGCCATTCGGGCGCCGCGCCGTTCCTGGAGCCGGACGCCAAGAGCCAGGTCACGCTCCGCTTCGAGAACGGCAAGCCGGCCAAGGCGACCGCGATCGTCGTGTCGACCCAGCACAAGCCGGGCTACGACCAGGGCGAGAAGCAGGCTGAACTTCACGCCTATGTGAAGCAGGTCGTGGCCGACGTGCTGCCCGCCAGCCTGCTCGGCAACGAGACTGTGTACCACATCAACCCGACCGGGAGCTTCGAGATCGGCGGACCCGACGGCGACGCCGGGATCACCGGGCGCAAGATCATCGTCGACACCTATGGCGGGGCGGCGCCCCACGGCGGCGGCGCGTTCAGCGGCAAGGACCCGACCAAGGTCGACCGGTCGGCCGCCTATATCAGCCGCTATCTTGCCAAGAACATCGTCGCCGCGGGCCTCGCCACTCGCTGCACGATCCAACTGGCCTATGCGATCGGCGTGTCGAAGCCGCTGTCCCTCTACGTCGACACGCACGGCACGGGAACGGTCGGTGACGACGCCATCGAGGCGGCGATCGGACGGATCGACAAGCTCGGCAACCTGACGCCGCGCGGCATCCGCACGCACCTCGGCCTCAACAAGCCGATCTACCAGCGCACCGCGGCCTACGGTCATTTTGGCCGCCATGCCGAGGGTGACTATTTCCCGTGGGAAAAGACCGACCTGGTCGATGACCTCAAGGCCGCGCTGGCCTGACCTTCCGCTCGGCGGGGATGAGCCACGCCGCGAGCGCCGCGGCGCCAAGGCCTATCATGCTGCCCGCAACGGTGTCCGACAGGAAATGGTTGCGGCTGGGCAATTGTGCGCCGACGATGGTCGCCGCCCCGGTGGCCAGCGCCGGACGCGCGGCGGGGTAATCGACGGCCGCGGCCATCGCCACGGCGACCGTCCCGGCGCTATGTCCCGAGGGCATCGAGCGAAGCTCGCCGCTCTCGCTTCCGCCCTCCTCCAGCTTGTAGCGGCCCCGCTTCAACGCCTCGTCGGGGCGCGTCCGGTCGACGACGCCTTTGACCATCAGCTTGCCCATGATGCTGAAGGCGTGCGCCGCCAGCATCCGCAGGCCCGTCCGCGCCAGCCGCTCGTCCCGGGCCAGCGTTCCGACGGCGATCGTCACTCCGCAGGCCAGGATCAGCGGCGGCTGGTCGCCCACCCCGGCGATGCCCTTGGCGATGCGCTGCGCATCGCTGCCCTCGGGAAGTGCCGAAGCCTTCGCCAGGTCGAGATCGAGCCGTTCAACGGGATGGAGTTGACGAGCCATGCATGCCTCAACGCTCGTGCGGCCGACCTTGTGCCGGGCAGGTGCATTCGCTAGCCGCCGCGCCCATGACCGCATTCAAATCCGGGGACCCGACGACTCTCAACCGGCTGTATGGCCGGTCGAGCGGCCACAAGCTGCGCCAGGGACAGGCCGAACTGGTCGAGACATTGCTGCCGGCGATTTCCGTGCCCGCCGATGGCGAGGTGACCGCGGTCGGGCTGTTCGGCGAGGACCGGCCGCTGCATTTCGAGATCGGCTTCGGCGGTGGCGAGCATCTTGCCTACCGGGCCGACATGCTGCCCGACCATGGCTTCATCGGCTGCGAACCGTTCCTCAACGGGGTGGCGCAGGCGCTCGGACATATTCGCGACCAGCGCTTGACCAATGTCCGCCTGTGGATGGGCGACGCGCTGGACGTGCTTCGGCGGATTCCGGACGGCGCGCTGTCGTTCGTCTACCTGCTCCATCCCGATCCCTGGCCCAAGGCCCGCCATGCCAAGCGGCGCATGGCCAACGACGGGCCGATCGAACTGATCGCGTCGAAAATGAAGCCCGGCGGCGAATTCCGGATCGCCACCGACCATCCGGTTTATCTCGCCCATACGCTGATGGTCATGCAGCGGCATACCGAGGCGTTCGACTGGCTGGCGGAAACGCCGAAGGATTTTCTGCAGCGCCCGGGTGGATGGCCGGCGACTCGATACGAGCAAAAGGCCAAACGCGAGGGCCGCGACGCCTACGCGCTTCGATACCGGAGGCGTTAGGGAGCCGGATCAATATCGCTATCGAGTGCGAGGATGGCCGCAATGGGTGGAAAGCGGACCTTCGCAGGCTACACTGCGACTATCGGCGTCGGGCCGCTGAATGGCGAAAGATAAGTTGCCAGCGCCCCTGTCGCCGCGCCCATGTATCGGTCAGGTATGACTCTCGCCGCCAACGTGCCTCAAGAGTCGCTACCGCTGTGTCGCCGACAACCACCACGCCTAGAACTTTGGCTTCGTAAGGGAGCGAATCCTGGCGCAGCCAGACCCGCATCCAAGCGTCGCGGTTGGTGACATTCCTACCCTGGGGTTCACCCGCACTGAACAGCACATATTCGGGAGCCATTACATCCTTCATGAAGCGGGTATCCCGGTTGTTGAACGCCGTCGTCCAGCCTTCCTCAAGACGTCTGATTTCCGCTTCGGCAGCCCGCGTGTCGCCCGCCTGCCGCTTGTCCGGCAAGGACGCACAGCCCGAAAGTAGCGCCGAGATTGCCAGCGCCACAGCCCACTTGCTCATCGTATAGCCCCTCGGCCCCAAATCCTCGACACAACGTAACATGCGAACTTGAACGTCCGCTATGGATCGAAAGCGGACATCCTCGCGCGTCTACTTGACCGGGTCGAGGCGCAGCAGGCGCCCCTTGTCCTCCAGCAAATAGATCGTGCCGTCGGGCGCTTCCTCGACCTCGCGGATCCGCCCGCCCATCGGCCACTCGTCCGCCTTGGCCGCCTTGTCGCCGTCGAGGTCGACGCGGATCAGCGCCTCGCCCGACAGCGCGCCGACCAGCGCATCGCCGTTCCACCCCGGATATTTGTCGCCGCGAACGATCATCAATGAACCCGGGGAAATCGACGGAGTCCACCACACCTTGGGCGCTTCGAATCCGTCGCCCGGCTTATGGTCGGGAATGTCCTTGCCGCCATAATGGCTGCCATTCGACGCGCGCGGATAGCCGTAGTTCTTGCCCGCCGCGATCAGGTTGACCTCGTCGCCGCCCTCCGGGCCCATCTCGCTTTCCCACAGGCGACCCTGGGCGTCGAACGCCAGCCCAAGCAGGTTGCGGTGGCCGTAGCTCCAGATTTCCGCGCTGACCCTGCCGCGCGAAGCGAAGGGATTGCCGGGCGCGGGCTGCCCCTCGGCGGTCAGGCGAAGGACCTTGCCCAGGTTGCCGGACAGGTCCTGCGCAGGCTCGAACTTCTGCCGTTCACCGGACGTCAGGTAGAGGAAGCCGTCGGGGCCGAACGCCATGCGATGCGAGAAATGGCCGTTGCCTTCGACCTTCGGGTTCTGGCGCCAGACGGTCCTGAAATCCATGAGGCTCATCGTGCCACCGGTGTCGACCAGCTGGCCATAGCCCATCGCCGCGCCGCTGGTGCCGTTCGGGCCGGCTTCGACCCACGTCAGGTAGACGCGCCGGTTATTGGCGAAGTCGGGGTGGACGATGACATCGCCAAGTCCGCCCTGACCGGCGACGTACGGCGCCGGGATGCCGGTCACTTCCTTGCGCTGGCCACTGCCGGCGTCGACCAGCCACAATTTGCCGTCCTTTTCGGTCACCAGCGCCTGGTTTCCGCGACCGGGCAGGAACTGCATGGCCCAGGGAGTGCCGAACGAAGCCACCTCACGCGCTTCGAACGGCTTCGATGCCGAGGCGGGTGCGGCCGAGCTGGCATCGGGCGACGCCTGGCAGGCACCCAGGACCATCGCCGTTGCCAGCAGCGGTTGAAGCAATCGATTCCGCATCCTTTTTCCTCCGTCGCGCGTAACAATGTCCAAGCGGCAGATTCGCTGCCTGACGATCAAGCGAAGGTCCGCGCCTTGCAATCCACCCGCCTGCTGTCGGTCGCCACCGCGGTGCCGCCGACGATCATTTCCCAAGCCGACGCCAAGCGGCTTGGTCGCGAGCTGTTCGGCGGACGCAAGCTATTGTTCGACCGGCTGGCGGGCGTGTTCGACAATGCCGGCATCGACCAGCGACATATCGTCGCGCCGGTCGACTGGTACCGCGAGCAACACGGCTGGGGGGAGCGCAACCGGGTCTTCCTCGACGCGGCCGACACGCTGTTTATCGACGCGGCAACGAAGGCGATCTCCGGGGCCGGGCTACAGCCGACCGACATCGACGGGATCGTGACCGTATCGACCACCGGAATCGCGACACCCAGCCTGGAGGCGCGCAACGGGCCGGCGATCGGGCTTCGTCCGGACGTCCGGCGAGTGCCGGTCTTCGGCCTGGGCTGCGCAGGCGGCGTGTCGGGCCTTGCCACCGCCGCCCGGCTGGCGGCGGCGGAGCCGGGCACTCGATGGTTGTTCGTCACTATCGAGACCTGCTCGATCTCGATCCGCCTCGACAGCGACGACCCGGCGGCCATCGTCGCCACCGCGCTGTTCGGCGACGGGGCGGCCGCCGCGATCGTGTCCACCGCGGGCGACGGCATCGCCACCATCGCCGGCGCGGGGGAGAAGCTGTGGCCGGACACGCTGGGCATCATGGGCTGGCGGGTCGAGGACCCCGGCCTCGGCGTCGTCTTCGACCGGGCCATTCCGCCGTTCATCGAGGCCGAGTTGGCCGTCGCCGTCGACGGTATCCTTGCCGCAAACGGGCGAACGCGGACCGACATCTACCGCTTCTGCTGCCACCCTGGCGGGATCAAGGTGATCGATGCGATCGAGACCGCGCTGACGCTCGAACCGCAGGCGCTGGACGTGGAACGCGCGGTGCTGCGCGACTTCGGCAACATGAGCGCGCCGACCGTGCTGTTCGTGCTTGAGAACCTCATCGCGCGGGGCCTGCCCGGACGGACGATGATGACCGCCTTCGGACCGGGTTTCACCTGCGCCGGACTGTTGCTCGACCGATGACCCCCCTCTGGCCGCATATTGCCATCCTCGGCTTCGTCACGCTGCAGCGGCTGGTGGAGCTACCCATCGCCCGCGCCAACACGCAGGGCCTGCTGGCGCGTGGTGGCCGCGAGGTCGCGCCGGGGCATTACCCCTTCATCGTCGCGCTGCACGCGTCGTGGCTCGCGGCGCTGTGGTGGTTGGCGCCGGGCGAGCCGATCTCGATTCCGTTGCTCGTCCTGTTTGGCCTTTTGCAGGTGATACGCGTCTGGACGTTGCAGACCCTCGGGCCGCGTTGGACGACCCGGATCATCGTCGTGCCCGGCGAAACGCTGGTCGCGCGCGGACCCTATCGCTTCCTCCACCACCCCAACTATTTCGTCGTCATCGGCGAGATCGCCGTGCTGCCGCTGGTGTTCGGCCTGTGGCAGCTCGCGTTATTGTTCAGCCTCTTGAACGCCGCGATCCTGACCGTCCGGATTCGCGCCGAGGACCGGGCGCTGGGCCGCTAGACTCTTCGCGCTTGCGACTCCCCTTGCCGAGGCCTATATGGCCCTCACTCTCCTCGACATCGTCAAGACGTTGGGGCCGGGCCGGGGTCGGTCCGGCAACGGGAGCTGCTGGATTTCATCGAGGACCTGTTTGACCGACACCGCTGCCATCGCCCGACTGATCGAACCCGCCGTCAAGGAACTGGGGTTCGAGCTGGTGCGCGTGGCGATGATCGGCGGCAAGTCCGACCCGACGCTGCAGGTGATGGCCGAACGGCCCGATACGCGTCAGCTGCACATCGACGATTGCGCCGACCTGTCGCGCAAGCTGTCGGACATCCTGGACGAGGCCGATCCGATCGAGGAGGCCTATCGCCTGGAAGTCAGCTCGCCGGGCATCGACCGGCCGCTGACCCGCCGCGCCGACTATGCCGACTGGGCAGGCCATGAAGCGCGCATCCGCTTCGAGCAGCCGGTCGACGGCGCCAAGCAGGTTTCCGGCATCATCGAGGGCATCGACGGCGACACCATCCGCGTCGCCACCACCATGGGCGAACGCACCGTCGATTTCGCCAACATCGCGTCGGCCAAGCTGGTCTTGACCGACAAGCTCATCAACGCCACCGCGCCGCTCAGCACCGACGGCGCCGAAGAAATTTTCGAGACAGAGGAAGACTAAGATGGCCACTGCCGCACCTGCTGCCGCCACCGCCAACAAGGCCGAGCTGCTCGCCATCGCCGACTCCGTCGCGCGCGAAAAGCTGATCGACCGCGGCATCGTCATCGAGGCGATGGAAGACGCCATCCAGCGCGCCGCCCGTGCCCGCTACGGCGCCGAGAACGACATTCGCGCCAAGCTTGACCCGAACACCGGCGATCTTCGCCTGTGGCGCGTGCTGGAGGTGGTCGAGGAAGTCGACGATCACTTCAAGCAGGTCGACCTGAAGGGCGCGGAGAAGCTTCAGAAGGGTGCCGCGCTGGGCGACTTCATCGTCGATCCCCTGCCCCGATCGAATTCGGCCGCATCGCCGCCCAGGCCGCCAAGCAGGTCATTTTCCAGAAGGTCCGCGACGCCGAGCGCGAGCGCCAGTATGAGGAATTCAAGGATCGCGCCAACGAGGTCATCACCGGCGTCGTCAAGCGGGTCGAGTTCGGCCACGTCGTCGTCGATCTTGGCCGCGCCGAGGGCGTCATCCGCCGCGACCAGCAGATCCCGCGCGAAATGGTCCGCGTCGGCGACCGTATCCGCAGCCTGATCATGGCGGTCCGCCGCGAAGTGCGCGGGCCGCAGATCTTCCTGTCGCGCGCCCATCCGGAGTTCATGAAGAAGCTGTTCGCGCAGGAAGTGCCGGAAATCTACGACGGCATCATCGAGATCAAGGCCGCCGCCCGTGACCCGGGCAGCCGCGCCAAGATCGGCGTCATCAGCTACGACAGCTCGATCGACCCGGTCGGCGCCTGCGTCGGCATGAAGGGCAGCCGCGTCCAGGCGGTCGTCCAGGAATTGCAGGGCGAAAAGATCGACATCATCCCGTGGAGCGAGGACACCGCGACCTTCGTCGTCAACGCGCTCCAGCCCGCGACCGTCAGCCGCGTCGTCATTGACGAGGAAGAAAGCCGCATCGAGGTCGTCGTCCCCGACGACCAGCTGAGCCTGGCCATCGGCCGCCGCGGCCAGAACGTCCGCCTCGCGTCGCAGCTAACCGCGTCGCAGATCGACATCCTGACCGAGGCCGACGCTTCCGAAAAGCGCCAGCGCGAGTTCGTCGAGCGTTCCGAGATGTTCCAGAACGAGCTCGACGTCGACGAGACTCTGGCCCAGCTGCTGGTCGCCGAAGGATTCACCAGCCTGGAGGAAGTCGCCTACGTCGAAGCCGACGAAATCGCCTCGATCGAGGGTCTGGACGATGACATCGCGGGCGAGTTGCAGAGCCGCGCCGGCGAAGCGCTGGAACGCCGCGAGGCCGCTGCCCGCGAGGAACGCCGCGCCATGGGCGTCGACGACGCGCTGGCCGAGCTGCCCTACATGACCGAAGCGATGCTGGTCACGCTGGGCAAGGCCGGCATCCTGACGCTCGACGACCTCGCCGACCTCGCCACCGACGAGCTGATCCAGAAGAAGCGCGTCGAGCCGCGCCGCCGCGCCGACGCGCCCAAGCGGGCCGAGGACAAGGCCGGCGTGCTCGCCGAGTACGGCCTCAGCGAAGAGCAGGGCAACGAGATCATCATGGCCGCGCGCGCGCACTGGTTCGAGGACGAACCCGCCGCCGACAACGAGGAGGCCGCCGATGCGGAATCCTCGCAATGATCCGCTAGTCGCCGACAGCGACGTGGTTGAAGGCGCGGGTCCGGAACGGACCTGCGTGCTGACCCGCGCCTGCCGCCCCAAGGACCAGCTGATCCGCCTCGCGCTGTCCCCCGACGGCGTCGTCGCCCCCGACGTTCGCGCCCGAGCGCCGGGCCGCGGTGCGTGGATCGGCGTCGGCCGGGCCGAGCTCGACGAGGCGAATGCCAAGGGCAAGCTTCGCGGCGCGCTCAACCGGGCGTTCAAGTCGCAGGGCGTCACCGTCCCCGCCGACCTTGGCGCGCTGGTCGAGACCGCGCTTCGCCAGGCGGCGCTCGACCGGCTTGGCCTAGAGGCGCGCAGCGGGACGCTGGTCAACGGCGCCGAGCGGGTTGAGCAGGCCGCGCGCCAGGGTAAGGTTCACCTCCTGATCCACGCCGCCGATGCGGGTGAGGACGGCAATCGCCGCCTCGACCAGGCATGGCGCGTCGGCGGCGGCGAGCCGCAGGGAGTGGTTTTTCCCGAAGGACGCACCATCTTGTCGATGGCGCTTGGGCGCGAAAATGTGGTACATTGCGCGCTGACCGATCCCGCCGCCGCCCGGCGGGTCCGCCATGCCATCGACCGGTGGCAAGCTTTCATTGATCCCCTCGCTGGGTTAGAGCGCGCCTCCGATGGCGGCTCGCGCCCGGCCGACTTGACGAAGAACGAAGGAAACGCATGACCGACCAGAGCGACAAGCCCAAGCTTGGTACCCGGCCGCCGCTGGGCCTCAAGCGCACGGTCGAGACCGGCAAGGTGAAGCAGAGCTTCAGCCATGGCCGCTCGAACACCGTGGTGGTCGAGGTCAAGAAGCGCCGCATCCTGGGCAAGCCCGGCGAAGCGCCCGCCGCCGCGCCCGAGCCCAAGGTAGAGGCCGCCGCGCCCGCGCCCGCGCCCGCGCCGAAGCCGGTGGCGCCCGAGCCCAAGCCCGCGCCGCGCCGCCCGGTCGACGATATCGCCGCCCGCAAGGAAATGCAGGAGCGCTTGCTGCGCGAGGCCGAGGAAGCGCGCATGGCGAGCCTGGAAGAGGCCCGCCGCCGCGAAGACCGCTCCAGGCAGGAGCAGTCCGAGGAAGAAAAGCGCCGCGCCGAGGAAAACCGCAAGGCCGAGGAAGCCGCCGCGGCCGAAGCCGCGCGCCTGGCCGAGGAAGCGAAGAACGCCCCCGCGCCCGCCCCGAGGCACCGGCCACGGCTGCCGCTGGCGCCGAGGAAGAGCGCCGCTTTACGCGTCCGGCCTCCGCGCCTGCGCCGCGCCGTCCGGAGCCGGCCCGTCCGGGCCAGAACCGCGGCCGCGACGACCGCCGCCATTCGGGCAAGCTGACCGTCAGCCGCGCCCTGTCGGGTGAGGACGACAGCCGCGCTCGCAGCCTCGCCGCGCTCCGCCGTGCGCGCGAAAAGGAAAAGCGCGCCCACATGAGCGCCGGGCCGTCGGTAAAGCAGGTCCGTGACGTCGTCGTCCCGGAAAGCATCACCGTCGGCGAACTCGCCAACCGCATGGCCGAAAAGGCTGCGGACCTGGTCAAGTCGCTGTTCAAGATGGGTATGATGGTCACCGTCAACCAGACGATCGACCAAGACACCGCCGAGCTCCTGGTCACCGAGTTCGGCCACAACATCAAGCGTGTCAGCGAAAGCGATATCGACATCGACAGCGCCAGCGACGTCGATGCGGACGAAACCCTGCAGACCCGCCCGCCGGTCGTGACCATCATGGGCCACGTCGACCACGGCAAGACCTCGCTGCTCGACGCCATTCGCGGCGCATCGGTGCAGTCGGGCGAAGCCGGCGGCATCACCCAGCACATCGGCGCCTACCAGGTCGCGCTGAAGGACAAGTCGAAGGTCACCTTCCTCGACACGCCGGGCCACGAAGCGTTCAGCGAAATGCGCGCCCGCGGCGCCAACGTCACCGACATCGTCGTGCTGGTCGTCGCCGCCGACGATGGCCTGAAGCCGCAGACGGTCGAGGCGATCAACCACACGAAGGCGGCCGGCGTGCCGATGATCGTGGCGATCAACAAGATCGACAAGCCGGAAGCCAAGCCGCAGCGAGTCCGCGAAGAATTGCTGCAGCACGAGATCGTCGTCGAACAGCTGGGCGGCGACGTCCAGGACGTCGAGGTGTCGGCGCTGAAGAAAACCAACCTCGAAGGGCTGATCGACGCCATCAACCTGCAGGCCGAAATACTGGAGCTGAAGGCCAACCCCGACCGCGCCGCGGAAGCGACGGTGGTCGAGGCCAAGCTCGACAAGGGCCGCGGCCCGCTGGCGACCGTGCTGGTGCAGCGCGGCACGCTTCGCGTTGGCGACGTCATCGTCGTCGGCGCCGCGTCGGGCAAGGTCCGCGCCATGCTCGACGACCATGGCCGGCAGGTTAAGGAAGCCGGTCCGTCGTTCCCGGTCGAGGTGCTCGGCCTGGGCGCCGTGCCATCGGCGGGCGACCAGCTGACCGTGGTCGAGAACGAGGCGCGCGCCCGCGAAGTCGCCGCCTATCGCCAGGGCGTGCTCGACAAGAAGCGCACCACCTCGGCACCGCTCAGCCTGGAGAACATGTTCGCCAACCGCGCCTCGACGACCATCGAATTCCCGCTGGTCATCAAGGCCGACGTGCAGGGCTCGGCCGAAGCGATCGTCAGCGCGGTCAACAAGATCTCGACCGACGAGATCCGCGTCCGCGTGCTGCATTCGGGCGTCGGTGCGATCACCGAAAGCGACGTGACGCTGGCCGCCTCGACGGGAGCGCCGATCATCGGCTTCAACGTCCGTCCCAACGCCAAAGCGCGCGAGGCGTCGGACCGCAACAAGGTCGAGCTTCGCTACTACGACGTCATCTACCACCTCACCGACTGGGTGAAGTCGGCGATGGCGGGTGAGCTTGGTCCGGAAGTTATTGAGACCGTCGTCGGCCGCGCCAAGGTCCAGGAAGTCTTCCCGGCCGGCAAGCGCGACAAGGCCGCCGGCCTGCTGGTGCTGGAAGGCGCGATCCGCAAGGGTCTCAACGCCCGCCTCACCCGCGAGGACGTCATCGTCAGCCGCACGACCATCTCGTCGCTTCGCCGCTTCAAGGACGACGTATCCGAAGTGGTCGCGGGCACCGAGTGCGGCGTCCTCCTGGCCGACACCAACGACATCAAGCCGGGCGACATGCTTGAAGTCTTCGAGACGGAAGAGCGCGCACGCACGCTGTGACGGACGGGCCAACCGACGAACAGGTCCGCGAGCGCCAAGGCTGCGCGGAAGTCTTCATCGGTTGCCTTGGCGACCTGGGTTGCTTGTGGCTGGCCGCCAGCTGCCTGGCGATCGTGCTTGTGCCCATTATTTTCGGGCAAGGCCAATAAGGCGGGACGATGTTTAAAAGGCTGGTTCACGACATCGCCTATCGCTTCGGCGCGGAGATCCACAACGAACCGGGTCTCCGCCGCTTCCTCGACCATCGCAAGGTCGACCTGGTGCTCGATGTCGGCGCCAACCGCGGCCAGTATGGCACGATGCTCCGTGAGCGCGGCTATCGCGGCCGCATCTGGTCGTTCGAACCGGTCGCCGCCGCCTATGACGACCTGTCGGCCATCGCCAAGGCCGACGGAAACTGGACGACCACCCGGGCGGCGGTTGGCGCCAGGAAGGGCGAGGCGACGGTCAACGTCACCCGCAACGACGTGTTCAGCTCCATCCTTCCCGCGTCTGACTATGGCGCCGCGAACTACCGGTCGCTGGAAAAGGTGCATGTCGAGCGGGTGCCGCTGGTAACTCTGGATTCGACGCTCAAGGGGAACGACGCGAGGGCGATCTTCCTCAAGATCGACACCCAGGGGTTCGAGAAGGCGGTGCTTGATGGCGCGGGCAAACTGTTGAAGAGCTGCGCCGGCGTTCAGCTCGAGATCCCGGTCGAGCGGCTTTATGAAGGTGTCTGGACCTTCCCAGAGGCGATCGTCGAGCTTGACGGCATGGGATTCAGCCCGGCGCAGTTCCACATGGTCAACAGCCTGCCCGACGATCCCGCCAGCGCGGTCGAATTCGACTGCGTTTTCCGGCGGAAGACGTAACCCGATCTTGGAGTTAGAAAACCTCAATGGCCCGGCATAACGACACCTCCCCGAAGGACGCAGCGTCCGATTGCTGCGCGTTGGCGAGCAGGTGCGTCACATCCTGAGCGACATCCTGCAGCGGGGCGATGTCCACGACGACACGCTGCAAAGCCATCTCGTCAGCGTCACAGAGGTGCGCATGTCGCCCGACCTTCGCCACGCGACCGTGTTCGTGAAACCGCTGCTCGGCCAGGACGAGGCGGTCGTGCTGAAGGCGCTGCGCACCAACACCGCCTATCTGCAGCGCGAGGTCGCCCAGCGCGTGAGCATGAAATATGCCGCGCGCCTCAAGTTCCTGGTCGACGAGAGCTTCGACGAAGGCGGCAAGATCGACCAGATCCTTCGCAGTGAGCATGTGGCGCAGGACCTGGACGATGAGGCCGAATGAGCGGCCTTGCCGCGCCGATCGAAGGTGATGGCGTTCGTGCGGTGCCGATGACCGAGGCGCATCGCCCGGCGTTGAAAGCCGCCTGCGCCGAAGACCCGGAAATTTGGGAAATCTACGCGACCAATTTCGGTCGCGAGGCGTTCGACGCCAGCTTCGACAAGATCATGGCCCTGCCGTGGGTGCGCTTCGTGCTGTTCGATGCGGATGGCGAGACGATCGGAATGAGCTGCTTCCTCGGCATCGACGAAGCCCGCGGCGTGCTGGAGATCGGCAATACCTATTACCGTCCGCGCTATCGCGGCACCGGCATCAACCGCCGGATCAAGGACATGATGATGCGCCGCGCCTTCGACTGCGGATACCGCCGGATCGAGTTCCGAGTCGACGCGCGCAACGCCCGGAGCCAGGCGGCGATGACCAAGCTGGGCGCGGTGCGTGAGGGCGTCATGCGCGCCGACCGCATCACCTGGACCGGCCATGTCCGCGACACGGTGCTGTTCTCGATCCTGCGCGACGAGTGGGAGGCGCGCTGATGGCCAAACTCTATTTCTACTACGCGGCGATGAACGCGGGAAAATCGACGACGCTGCTGCAAGCCGACTTCAACTATCGTGAGCGCGGCATGGGCACGATGCTGTGGACCGCGGCGCTCGATGATCGGCAGGGTGACGGCGTTATCGGCTCTCGCATTGGCCTCGCCACCGATGCGCACCGGTTCGCCCCCGACATCGACCTGTTCCAGGCGATCGGCGATGAGATCAAGCAGCGTCCGCTCGATTGCGTGCTGGTCGACGAGGCGCAGTTCCTGACGACCGGCCATGTGCTGCAGCTCACCCGCGTCGCCGACGAGATTGGCATTCCCGTGCTGTGCTACGGCCTGCGGACCGATTTCCAGGCGCAGCTGTTCCCGGGATCGGCCGCCCTGCTGGCGCTGGCCGACAGCCTGATCGAATTGAAGGCAGTCTGCGAATGCGGGCGCAAGGCGACGATGAACCTTCGCGTCGACGCCGAGGGGCTGGCCGTCGCCGCCGGGGCGCAGACCGAGATCGGCGGCAACGACCGCTATGTCGCGCTGTGCCGCAAGCATTTCTTCGAACGGCTGCGCGAGGGTGAGGCCCGCCAGCTGTCTCTCGGCCTGTCGCGCCGGCCCTGACCTATTCGTCCTCGCTCTCGTCGATGACGAGGTCCGGATCGTCCCGCCGCGGCAGGTAACGCCACAGGATGAGCACGTTGATGGCGATGGCGCAAAGCTGCGTCAGGCCCGCAGCCGCGATCATCGCCGCCGGCTCGCCGCTCCAGACGACCAGCCCGATCGCCGCCCCCCGGTGAACAGCGCAAACAGGATGAAGCCGCTGCGGCGGTGGGGCATGTAGGGCTCCAGCCGGCTGTGCCAGTTCAGCCCACGCCCGGTCCGGGCGGCGAAATTGCCGAACGGACCGAACACGGTGAGGATGTTCTTGGTCAGCCGGTAGGTCAGCAGGCGACGGCTGGTGACGACGGTGTTGCGTGCCACCTCGGCGAAGCGCAGCGGTTCGTCGGTCTGCCGCTCATTCTCGGCCGGCGGGCGCGGGATGAGCTTCATCACGATCGTCGCGATCCATTCGCGCAGCCCGTAGGCGACCGCGAGGCCCGGCAGGCCAGCCCCCATCGCCCACGCCGCCAGCGCAGCGGCAAGCGCGCTTCCCGACACGATCAGCCGGAAATAGGGCGACGTGGCATTGATATCGGCGCCGCGGTAAGCGCGAGCCGGCAGGCCGTTCGCCACCAGCGGCAGGGCCATCGCCAGCGCCTGCTGTCCGGCTTCGAACAGCGCCATGCTGGCCAGCGTGACGATGGCAAGGGCCAGCGCAAGGCCCGCCCCTTGCATCAGGAAGGTGTTGCGGCGGCTCTTTCGCCACACGGCGGCGGGGGCATCGCGGCGGGCGCGAAGCGGGCCCACGGTCGAAAGGTCGACCAGCATGACGATGGCGCGCAACAGGACCGTCGCCGACAGCAGTCGCGCCGCGTCGGCATGGCCGACCGCCAGCGCCGATACCGCCCAGAAGGCGATCGCGGCGGCCATCGGCAGATATTCGCGGGCGGTGAGGTGGACGGCCTTGCGCGCCACCTTGCGGCTCCGGGTGCGCAACTTGCTTCGGGAGGGCGGTTGCTCGTTCATCGGGCGCGGCGCCGCTTATGAGCCGCGGCCATGGCATTGTCCACGCCAAGCCCCTACAGGCCCGCCCATGACGGCGACCCCCTTGCATGGCTGGATCATCATCGACAAGCCGGTCGGCAAGGGATCGACGACCTGCGTCGGCTGGGTCAAGCGCGCGCTTCGGGAGGCGGGGGTGTCGAAGGGCCGGGTCGGTCATGGCGGGACGCTCGATCCGTTGGCGTCCGGCGTGCTTCCGATCGCGATCGGCGAAGCGACCAAGCTGGCCGGCCGGATGCTCGACGCGACCAAGGCTTACGACTTCACCATCCGCTTCGGCGCCGAAACCGACACGCTCGACCTGGAAGGCGCGATCATCGCCACCAGCGAGGTCATTCCGACCGAGCAGGACGTGCGCGCCGTCCTGCCCCGCTTCACCGGACCGATCGAGCAGGTGCCGCCCGCCTACTCCGCGCTGAAGGTCGACGGGCAGCGCGCCTACGACCTTGCGCGCAAGGGCGAGGCGGTCGAACTCAAGACCCGCGCGGTAAAGATCCACGCGCTCGACCTGGTCAAGTTCGCGCCCGGCGAGGCGACCCTGTCGGCGACCGTCAGCAAGGGCACCTACATCCGCAGCCTCGCCCGCGACATCGCGCTGGCGTTGAATTCGCGCGGCCACGTCACCATGTTACGCAGGACGCACGCCGGGCCGTTCGGCCTTGATCAGGCGATATCGCTGGACTTTCTGGACGAAGCCGCTAAGGCGCGCACCCTTGACGAGGTGGTTCTCCCGCTACGCGCGGGGCTGGACGACATCCCGGCCCTCCCCGTCACTCCCGATGAAGCGCAGCTGCTCCGTCATGGACAGCGGCTTTGCGGGAAGCCCGTAAATCCGGGTCTCTACCTTGCCACCGACGAGACACGTCCGGTGGCGCTGGTCGAGGTTTCGGACAGCGACGTCAACGTCGTGCGCGGGTTCAACATCTAGAAACGACAAGGAGTATGTGATGTCGATTACCGCTGAGAAGAAGTCGGAATTGATCAAGGAACACGCCCGCGAAGACGGCGACACCGGTTCGCCCGAAGTGCAGGTCGCGATCCTGACCAGCCGCATCCAGACGCTGACCGAGCATTTCAAGAGCCACGCGAAGGACAACCATTCGCGCCGCGGCCTGCTGATGATGGTCAACAAGCGCCGCAGCCTCCTGGACTATCTCCGCAAGAAGGATGCCCAGCGCTACACCGACCTGATCGGCAAGCTCGGCCTCCGCAAGTAACTTCACGAGGGCGCCTTCGGGCGCCCTTTACCTATCTGACGCCCTCGCAATTCGGCGTGGGGCGCAGGACCCGGGCAGGAACGAACGCCCCACCCCGCCGCGGGCCGGATTGCCCGCACCAGATGAACCCGCGGAGCATCCGGCCCGCGGGTGAAGGAAATCAAATGTTCGATATCAAAACTGTAGAAATCGATCTTGGCGGCAAGACCCTCAAGCTCGAAACGGGCCGCGTTGCCCGCCAGGCCAATGGCTCCGTCATGGCCACCATGGGCGAAACCGTCGTCCTTTGCGCGGTTACCGCCGCCAAGAACGTCAAGCCGGGACAGGACTTCTTCCCGCTGACCGTCCACTACCAGGAAAAATTCTCGGCCGCCGGGCGCATCCCGGGCGGCTTCTTCAAGCGTGAGCGCGGCGCGACCGAAAAGGAAACGCTGGTCAGCCGCCTGATCGACCGTCCGATCCGCCCGCTGTTCCCGGAAGGCTTCTACAACGAAGTCCTCGTGATCGCGCAGGTGCTGTCGTACGATGGCGAGAACGAGCCGGACATCGTCGCGATGTGCGCCGCCTCGGCCGCCCTGACCCTGTCGGGCGTCCCGTTCATGGGCCCGATCGGCGCCGCCCGCGTCGGCTACAAGGATGGCGAATACATCCTCAACCCGACCAACACCGAAGTCGCCGAAGGTGACCTCGACCTGGTCGTCGCCGGCACGCTCGACGCCGTGATGATGGTCGAATCCGAAGCCAAGGAACTGTCGGAAGACACGATGCTTGGCGCGGTGATGTTCGCCCATGCCGCCAGCAAGAAGGTCTGCGAAGGCATCATCAAGCTGGCCGAAAAGGCCGCCAAGGATCCGTGGGACCTGGCGACCAGCGACGCCAAGAAGGCCGCCAAGGAAAAGCTCAAGGGCATCATCGGCGCCGACGTCGAAGCCGCCTACAAGCTGACCGACAAGTCGGCCCGTTCGGCCGCGCTCAATGCCGCCCGCGACAAGGCCAAGGAAGCCTTCGCTGACGCCGATCCGCAAGAGCAGCTGTCAGCCGGCAAGGCGGTCAAGTCGCTCGAGGCGGATATCGTCCGCACAGCGATCCTCAAGGAAGGCCGCCGCATCGACGGTCGCGACACCAAGACGGTCCGCCCGATCGAAGCGATCGTCGGCTTCCTGCCGCGCGCCCATGGTTCGGCCCTGTTCACGCGTGGCGAAACGCAGGCGATCTGCACCACCACGCTGGGCACCAAGGACGCCGAGCAGATGATCGACGGCCTCGACGGCCTGTCGTACCAGCGCTTCATGCTGCACTATAACTTCCCGCCCTATTCGGTCGGTGAAGTGGGCCGCTTTGGCGCGCCGGGCCGCCGCGAAGTCGGTCACGGCAAGCTGGCGTGGCGCGCGCTGCGTCCGATGCTGCCGTCGATGGACGACTTCCCCTACACGATCCGCGTCCTGTCGGACATCACGGAGAGCAATGGCTCGTCGTCGATGGCCACCGTCTGCGGCGGTTCGCTGTCGATGATGGACGCCGGCGTTCCGCTGGTCCGTCCGGTCGCCGGCATCGCCATGGGCCTGATCCTCGAAGGCAAGGATTTCGCGGTCATCAGCGACATTCTTGGTGATGAAGATCACCTCGGCGACATGGACTTCAAGGTCGCCGGCACGTCCGAAGGCATCACCACGATGCAGATGGACATCAAGGTCGCCGGCATCACCGAGGAGATCATGAAGGTCGCCTTGGCCCAGGCCAAGGACGGCCGCAGCCACATCCTCGGCGAAATGGCCAAGGCGCTCGACCATACCCGCGAGGAACTGTCCGCCCACGCGCCGCGCATCGAAACGATGCAAATCGCCAAGGACAAGATCCGCGAAGTGATCGGCACCGGCGGCAAGGTCATCCGCGAAATCGTCGCGACGACCGGCGCCAAGGTCGACATCGACGACGAGGGCCTGATCAAGATCAGCTCGTCCGACCTGTCGCAGATCGAGGCTGCCCGCCAGTGGATCCACGGCATCGTCGCGGAACCGGAAGTCGGCACCATCTACACCGGCAAGGTCGCCAACATCGTCGATTTCGGCGCGTTCGTGACGTTCATGCCGGGCAAGGACGGCCTGGTCCACGTGTCGGAAATCAAGAACGAGCGGGTCGAGAACGTCCGCGACGTCCTGTCCGAAGGCCAGGAAGTGAAGGTCAAGCTGCTGGAAGTCGACCAGCGCGGCAAGGTTCGCCTGTCGATGCGCGTCGTCGACCAGGAAACCGGCGCGGAGCTGGAAGATTCCCGTCCGGCCCGCGAGCCGCGTGAAGACCGCGGCCCGCGCGGCGATCGGGGTGACCGGGCCCGCGCCGCGACGGCGGTGGCCGTGGCGACCGCGGTCCGCGCCGTGACGGCGGCGACCGTGGTCCGCGCGGTGATCGTGGCGACCGCGGCGATCGCGGCCCGCGCCGCGAACGCTCGGACCGTGACAACGAAGGCTCGGCGCCCGAATTCGCGCCGGCCTTCCTGCAGCGCAACGACGACTAAGCTTCGTAGAAGCCTGAACCGGATTGGGGCCTCTCCGTCATGACGGAGGGGCCCTTTTTCTTGGCGCCGGATTACGGACGCGGAACGGAAGGCACTTCACCGTCCCTAGGTCGTTTAATCCTGTAGCCGAAAGGACGTACAGGTGTCGCACGGGGATATGATCGTTGCAGTCGGACTGCTGACCCGGCGAGACCTCCAGGTCTTGGGCTCCTCGTTCGATCGGCTGTGGCCGATCGACCAATCACCGAAGTTCGAAGGGTTGCTGGAAGCCATCGACAACGCCGACCGCGACCTTCAGCGGGCTCAAGCGCCGGGCGACGCGATCCGCTAGCGAGCGGTGCCGCCGCCGAGACGCTGGGATAAGGGGTCCCTCCAACTCGACGGCAGCCAGCCATCAATACAGCATCGGGATAGTTTCGGCAACGAATCGTTAACCGGATTTCGGTGCGAAGGTTTGCTGCCACGTTGGGGAAACAGCCAAGGTGCGGGTGGTGGAGCTGAGGGGAATCGAACCCCTGACCTCTGCAGTGCGATTGCAGCGCTCTCCCATCTGAGCTACAGCCCCGCGCCCTCGGCAGGCGGCCCCAATAGCGGCGCTTTTGCCCCCTTGCAACGCCGTTCCTCATGCGTCCGTCAATTAGGCGTTCCGCCTTCTCCGTTCACCGCAGCGCTCGCAACGCCGCGTGTCGCCATGCGTTTCACCGACGTGGATTTTCCGCTGGGGAAAGTTGCGTCGAGAGGAGACCAAGATGACCAGGAATCGCAATCCAAACCGTGATTGGCGCGAACCGCGCAGCCGCTATGACGAGCATGGAAGTGACCGGTACGGCCGTTACGGGCGGGACCATGATCGGGACGAACGCGGCTGGTTCGAACGAGCCGGTGACGAAGTTGCCAGCTGGTTCGGTGACGACGACGCAGAACGCCGCCGCCGGACGGACAGCCGGGACGATCGCTGGAGCCAGCCGTCGCGTAGCTACGGCGACCAGCCGCGATACCGCGACGAAGGTGCTCGCCGCCCCTACACCGGCAGCTACACCAACCGCGATTACGGCCAGGACCAGGGCAGGTCGTTCGAGAACCGCTTTGACCGCGGGGCGAGCCAGCGTGACTTCACCGGAATGGCGGCCGGGAGTGCAGGCGGAGTCCACGATCCGCATTATGGCGAGTGGCGCCGCCGCCAGATCGACGCGCTCGACCGTGATTATGATGAATATCGCCGCGAGAACCAGTCGCGCTTCGAGAATGAATTCTCGAGCTGGCGCAACGAGCGCCAGGGCAAGCGCCAGATGCTGCAATCCGTCCGCGAACATATGACCGTGGTCGGGTCCGACGAGGAGCAGATCGGCACCGTCGACAAGGTTCGTGGCGACAATATCGTCCTG
This sequence comes from Sphingomonas rhizophila, assembly GCF_014396585.1. Taxonomy (GTDB): domain Bacteria; phylum Pseudomonadota; class Alphaproteobacteria; order Sphingomonadales; family Sphingomonadaceae; genus Sphingomicrobium; species Sphingomicrobium rhizophilum. The sequence continues at coordinate 428,915 of NZ_CP060717.1, read as the reverse complement.
ACCAAGAATGACAGCAGCGATGGCCGCCATCACATGCTCTCCTGCTCGCTGGTCGACAGGGTCGAGGGTGACCGTGTCATCCTCAACAGGAATGCCGACGAGGCGCGGGCGTTGTGCGTCGACAGCGACGTGCGCAACCGCGCCCTGTTCGAACGGGATGACGACCATCGCAACGAAGGTCCGCACATCCTCGATCGTAGCTTCTCGGGCACCTACTAACCGCCCAACCCTATGGTCGGCGCGTCCTGCGACTGACCACTAGGCCCGGCCGCTTCCCCCTTGGCGGCCGGGCCTTTCGTTTGGTCGCCGTCGGGCCTAGGCCGGTAGCGGATTGCAACCTCTTCGATGGAGTCGACCAATGGCGAAGGCCTGGCATCTGATGCGCCGCCCGCAGGGCATGCCGGTAATGGAAGATTTTGCGCTGAAGGACCTTCCGCCCGCGACCTTGCCGAGGGCGAGGTGCGCGTCGCCAACCGCTGGCTGTCGGTCGACCCCTATATGCGCGGACGAATGAATGACGTGAAAAGCTACGTCCCGCCATTCCAGCTCGACGCCCCCATGGACGGCGGCGCGGTGGGCGACGTCGTCGAAAGCCGCGATCCCAATTTCGCGCCGGGCGACCAGGTGTTCCACATGGCCGGATGGCGCGACGAAGCGGTCCTTCCCGGTTCCGCGCTCAACAAGCTGCCGCAGCTCGGCGCGCCGCCCCAGGCGTTCCTCGCCAACCTCGGCCTTACCGGGGCGACCGCCTATTTCGGCCTGTTCGAGGCGGCGTCGGCGAAAGAGGGCGACATTGTCTTTGTGTCAGCCGCGGCCGGCGCGGTCGGGTCGGCCGTCGTCCAGATCGCCAAGGCGCGCGGCATGACCGTTATCGGTTCGGCGGGCGGGCCGGACAAATGCGAATTCGTCCGTTCCCTCGGCGCGGACGCGGTGATCGATTACAAGGCGGGGCCGGTGGTCAAGGCGCTGGCAGAGGCGGCGCCCAAGGGCATCGACGTCTATTTCGACAATGTCGGCGGCGAACACCTCGACGCCGCCTTCGCGCTGGCCCGGCAGAATGCACGCTTCGCGATCTGCGGCATGATCGACGCCTACAATAGCGGGGAGCCGATGGCCTTCCGCTACATCATGCGCGTGATCGCGATGCGCATCCGGCTGCAAGGCTTCATCTACACCGATTACCTGCCGAAGATGGGCGATTTCTACCGCGACATGGGCGGCTGGGTCGCATCGGGCGCGGTCAAGGACCGCGACACGATCGTTGATGGCTTGGAACAGGCCCCGGACGCGTTCCTTGGCCTGTTCCGCGGCGCCAACACCGGGAAGATGCTGGTCCGGCTTTAGGCCGGGCCTAGCGGGTGTAGCGGCACTGCGCCGGGTCGCCGGTCGACAGGCCGCGGCGCAGCGCCTCCATGCGCTGGGCGGAAGACCCGTGGGTGAAGCTTTCGGGTACGACGCGCCCCTGCGTCTGCTGCTGAAGCGTATCGTCGCCGATCGCTTCGGCGGCGCGCATGCCTTCCTCGATGTCGCCGGCCTCGATCCCCCCGGAGCGGTTAGCCCACACGCCGGCATAGCAGTCGGCCTGCAGTTCGATCGCGACCTGGACCTGGTTGCCCTCCGCCTGGCTCATCCGCGCCTGCGCGGACTGCGCCTGGTCAAGCGTGCCTTCGAGGTTCTGGATGTGATGGCCGACCTCGTGCGCGATGACATAGGCCTGGGCAAAATCGCCCGGCGCCTGGAAGCGGCGCGACAGTTCGTTGAAGAACACCGGATCGATGTAGATGCGTTGGTCGGTCGGGCAGTAGAACGGCCCCATCGCCGATTGGGCGGCGCCACAGCCACTCTGGCCCGAGTTGCTGTAGGCGACCAGCGTCGTCGGCTTGTAGGTCGCACCCGCCTGCTGGAATATCTGGCCCCAGACCTGCTCGGTTGAGCCGAGGACCTGCCGCATGAATGTGCCGGTTGCCGGATCGAGCGTCGACTTGCCTGACGGCGACCCGCCGCCGCCACCGCCGAGCCCGCCGCCCAGGGACGTCAGCGCGCAATAGCCGAGCGCCAGGATGAGGATGCCAACGATGCCGAAGCGCGACAGGATCATCGGCAGGAACATGCCAATGAGGCCCCCGCCCATGCCGCCGAGCATCGGGCCGGACTGGCCCGTCCGGTCTTCGAAATTGTCGCTACCGGGCCCGTCCAACCGCATTTCGTGTCTCCCTCGTCCTTCCCCTTCAAATGCTCCACGCCCGTAACGGTTGCAATTGGCGTGTCCGACAGCGAAACCCGCCCCTCCCCAATCGGAGAATCGCATGCAGCTTCAGGGCAAGACCGCGCTCGTCACCGGATCAACGTCGGGCATCGGGCTCGCCATCGCGCGTGCGCTGGCCGCGGAGGGCGCGAGCCTGATGATCAACGGCTTCGGCGATGCCGGGGAAATCGAGGCGATCCGCGGCGAACTCGAGCAATCGTCCGGTGCCCGCGCCCTTCACGACGGAGCGGACCTGGGCGATGCCGCGGCGATCGAGGCGATGCTTGCCCGTTGCAGCAGCGAACTCGGCGGGCCCGATATCCTGGTCAACAATGCCGGAATCCAGTTCGTCTCGCCGGTCGCCGATTTTCCGCCCGAGAAATGGGAAGCGATCTTGCGGATCAACCTGACCGCGGTGTTCCACACCACTCGCCTCTCCCTTCCCGCGATGCGCGCCAAGGCGTGGGCCGGATCATCAACACCGCGTCGGCGCATAGCCTGGTCGCCAGCCCCAACAAGTCGGCCTATGTCGCCGCCAAGCATGGCGTTGCCGGTTTCACCAAGACCGTCGCGCTGGAAGCGGCGCAGGATGGCGTCACCGTCAACTGCATCTCACCGGGCTACGTCTGGACGCCGCTGGTCGAAAACCAGATCCCCGATACCATGAAGGCCCGAAACCTGACCCGCGAGCAGGTGATGAACGACGTCCTGCTCGCCGCCCAGCCGACCAAGAAGTTCGTCACCCCCGAAGAGGTTGCGGCCCTCGCCCTGTTCCTGTGCCGCGACGAGGCCGGCTCGATCACCGGCGCCAACCTCAGCATGGACGGCGGCTGGACGGCGCAATAGGTGAAGACGATGAAGCTCCCCCTTCTCGCCGCACTGGCGGCGACCGCGCTGGCCGGTTGCACCACGACCGCCCAGGCCCCTTCCTCGCCGGTGCTTGTCCCGTCCAGCGACTGGCGCGCCGTCGCGACCGAGAACGACCGGGAACGGCTGCGCAATTGGCGAAGCACCTTCACGACCGCCCTCGCCCAAGCCCGCGCCGCCGGTCATGGCAGCGCGATCGCGGCGGAGGGCGCGCTGCTGGAACCGGATGCCGCGCTGGGCGGGGCGGTGATCCCCAACGGCCAGTATCGCTGCCGCGTGATCAAGGTCGGAGCCAAGCAGCCGGGGCTGCTCGATTACATCGCCTATCCCGCCTTCCGCTGCCGCATCCAGCAGGAGAGGAACCTGCAGGGTTTCGCCAAGCTGACCGGATCGCAGCGCCCGGTTGGCCTGGTCTTCCCGTCGGAGGCAACCCGGCAGGTGTTCCTCGGCACGCTGGTACTCGGCGACGAAGCGCGGGCGATGCAATATGGCAACGACCCCGACCGGGACCTGATTGCCTGGGTCGAGCGGATCGGACCGAACCGGTGGCGGATGGTCTTCCCCAGCCCGCGTTTCGAATCCCTGACCGACGTGGTTGAACTGGTCCCGGCGCGCTAGTCGCTGGCTTCGTTCAGCAGTTCCATTTGCGCGGGGCTTAAATCGAGGGTCAGCGCCGCCAGTTGCTCGCTCAGCTGTTCAAGGCTCGTGGCGCTGGCGATCGGCGCGGTGATTGTCGGCCGTGCCATGGTCCAGGCCAGCGCGATCGCGGCGAGGCTGGCGCCGGTCTCGGCCGCGACCTGGTCGAGCGCGGCGAGCACGCGCGGCCCCTTCCCGTCCAGATAGCCGATGTTGCGCAGCCCGCGCGGGCTTCGGCCGAGATCATCCTTCGACCGGTACTTGCCGGTCAGGAACCCGTTGGCGAGGCTGTAATAGGAGAACACGGCCAGGCCCTGGTTGGCGGCGAGCATCTCGAGCTCGCCCTCGAACCGGTCGCGCTCGACCATGTTGTACCAGTTCTGCAGCGCCACCGGCAGGTCGAAGTGGTTGGAATGGCAGACGGCTAGCGCCTCCTCAACGCGAGGCGCGGTAAAATTGCTGAGGCCCGCCTCACGAATCTTTCCGGCCTTCTTCAGCGCGTCGAACTCGCCGATGCTGTCGGCCAGCGGCACCGATTCATCGTCCTTGTGCTGATAGTATAGGTCGATTTCGGTCACCCCGAGTCGTGACAGCGACGCGTCGCACGACGGCGCGATCGTGTCGGGCTTCAGTCCCGCCATGAAGCCGACCTTGGTGGCGATGATGACCTTGTCGCGCTTGGCGGGATCGCGCCTCAGCCATTCGCCGATGACCGTTTCGCTTTCGCCGCCGGCATGGCCCGGCACCCACGCCGAATAGACGTCGGCGGTGTCGATCATCGATCCGCCGGCATCGACGAATGCGTCGAGGATGCGGAAGCTGGTGTCGCGGTCGGCGGTCCAGCCGAACACGTTGCCGCCGAGCGCAAGCGGCGCCAGTTCGATGCCGCTCGATCCCATCATCCGCTTGGCGTGGGTCATACCCCGCCCCCTTCCGCGAACCAGGCGGCCGCTTCGCGAACGCGCTGCGCCTGGTCGCGGCGCGTGACCAGCACCGCGTCCGGCGTGGCAATGATCACGAGATTGTCGACCCCAATCGCGGCGATGCGTGGGCCGCTGGACCGGAGGAGGTTGCCGCTGCCGTCGATCACGGTGTGGTTCTGCCCGATGGCGTTGCCGACCTCGTCCTTATCGGCCGCATCGTGAACCGACTGCCAGCTACCGACGTCCGACCAGCCCATCGACACCGGCACGACCATCACCCGCGCCGCCTTTTCCATCACGGCATAGTCGATCGATTGCGCCGGCGAATGGGCGAAAGCGTCGGCATCGACCAGCGTTGCCAGGCCGCGCGATTTGCCCGCCTCAAGTGCCTTCCCGGCCGCCTCCAGCATCGCCGGGGCGTGGGCTTGGAATTCGCTCCGCCAGGTCGCGGCGCTGGCGAGGAAGATACCGGCGTTCCAGTAATGCCCGCCCTGGGCCAGCATCGCCTCCGCCGTCGGCAGCGCCGGTTTTTCGACGAATCGGTCGACCGGCACCGCGCCTTCGCCCGCGGTCGCCTTGATGTAGCCGAAACCGGTTGCCGGATGGTCGGGCTCGATCCCGAAGGTGACAATCGCTCCGTCGCGCGCGGCGACGATGCCCTTCGCGATTGCGGCACGAAAGGCTGCGGGATCGGCGACATGCTGGTCGCTGGGGCAGACCAGCAACAGTTCGTCCTCCTCGGCCGCGAGGGCCGCCAGCGCGATGGCGGGGGCGCTGTCGCGCTTCATCGGCTCCAGCAACAGCCGCGCGCCGGGGATTGGCGACAGCAATCCGGTCAGTGCCTGTTCCTGCGCGATATTGGCGACAACGATCGGCGGCGCGAACATGTCGTGTCCACTGACTCGCTCCAGCGTTTCGTCGAACAGCGTATGCGGCCCCAATAGGGGCAGCAGGTGTTTCGGCGCCTCAGCGGTCGACAGCGGCCACAATCGGGTGCCGGCACCTCCGGCAAGAATCACGGGTCGGACGGGGGATACGGATGACTGGCTCATAAACCTCACTCTAGCGAAGCGGAGAACGAGGGAAAGCGAAGCTCGTTCAGACAAAATTTGTAAAGTTTTGCGACAGTCCTGGGCATGTCGGTGAAATTGACAGGCGGGGACGAGTGGAGGGGCTGATCACCTTCTGGACTCACGCGCTCGCCGCGGCCCTGTTCGCCTCGCTCTTGCTGTGGGAATTGCGGCGGGGCCGGCCGGCGGGGACGCAGCGCTACTTGCTGTCCGCGTTCGGGATGACGGCGGTGTGGGCGTGGCTGTCCGCGGTCGCGCCCGATGCGCTGTCCACCGACTATGCCGAGACCGCGCGCAACCTCATCTGGGTCGGCGTGCTTTACAGGTTGTCGCAGTGGAACGGCGCCGACGCCCGCCAGCGCGGCGTGCTTCCGGTCTATGTCGCGGTTGCAGCGGTCCTCGGCATGCACCTGCTGATTGGCGCGCTGCCCTTGCTGGTCGACACCAGCGACCCCGCCAGCGCCCGCGCGATGATGAGCACCGCACTCTTGTTGCGGATCACCGCCGCCGCCGGCGCGCTCGTCCTAGTCCACAATCTCTACGGCCAGTCCGCGCCGTCCAGTCGTGGCGAGATCCGCCTGGCGATGCTGGCGCTCGCGTTGATGTGGGGGTTCGACCTCAACCTCTACACCCTCGCCTACCTCGATATCTCGGCCGCAGATTACATGTGGCGGTGGCGCGGCCTGGCGCTGGCGCTGGTGGCGCCGCTGTTCGCGTTGAGCGCCGGCGACGGGCAAGGCTGGCGGATCAAGCTGTCGCGCGCGGCGACCTTCCAGTCGATCTCGCTGCTCGCCATTTGCGTCTATTTCGCGGGCATGATCCTGTTCGCGAACGCGGTGCGCGGGATCGGGCTGAACTGGGCACGGGCGGCCGGTATCGGTTTGCTGATCCCCGTCACCGTCGCCGCGATCGCATTGCTGATGAATGCCCGCGCCCGCGCCTGGACCCGGACGAAGGTCGCCAAGCATTTCTTCGAGCATCGCTACGACTACCGCGCCGAATGGCTGCGCTTTACCGACACGATCGGCGCCTGGGGACCCGACGCACCGCCGCTGGGCGAGCGCATCGTCAAGGCCTTCGCCGCCATCCTGGAATCGCCGGGCGGCCTGTTGTTGGTCACCAACGACAGCGGCAGCCTGGAGCCGGCCGCCGCGTGGAACTGGCGCGGCGATGCCGCCCCGGCCCGCGACGCGCCGCGCAACGAGGTCACAGCCTTCTGGAACGCAGTCGCGGAAGACGGGCGGATGATCGATTTCGAGGCGCGGCGTGGCGGCTGGGCGACCCCGCGGGAGCGGGCCCTGGCCGTGCCGGACGCGCTGCTGGCCGAGCCTGAGGCGTGGGCCGGCGTCCCGCTGATCCATGAACGGCGGCTCATCGGACTAGTGCTGCTGTCGTCGCCCCCCTTCCGCCAGTCGCTCGACTGGGAAGATTACGACCTGCTCCGCACCGCCGGACGCCAGGCCGCGTCCAGCCTGTCCGAAGCCCATGGCCAGCAGGCCCTGATGAACGCGCAGCGATTCGAGGATTTCAACCGCCGCTTCGCTTTCATCCTCCACGATATCAAGAATCTGGTCAGCCAGCTGTCGCTGCTCAGCCGCAACGCCGAGCGCCACGCCGACAACCCCGACTTCCGCGCCGACATGGTCGCGACGCTCAAATCGTCGGTCGGCAAGATGAACGACCTGCTGCAGCGGATCGCGCCCAAGGGCGGTGCCCGGATTGCCCAGCTTCGCCCGATCGAGCTTCGCCCCTCCTGTCCGCGACGATCGCCGACAAGCGCCGTAGTCACGACGTCGAACTGAAGGGCGACGCGGGGCTTTGGGTGCTTGGCGACGAGGCGGGGCTGGAACAGGCGGTCGGCCACCTGATCCAGAACGCGATCGACGCCAGCGCGCGTCACCAGGCCGTCACCGTGAAGGTTGGCCGCGAGGGCGACGGCGTTGCCATTTCGGTCATCGACGAAGGCAGCGGGATGGACGCCGAGTTCGTCCGCAGCCGGCTGTTCCAGCCCTTCACCTCGACCAAGGACGGGGGATTCGGCGTCGGCGCATTCGAGGCGCGCTCGCTGGTCGCCGCGATGGGCGGCCGGCTGACGGTCGACAGCCGCGTCGGCGAGGGCAGCCGCTTCACCATCCACCTCTGCGCCGCGGACGCCGCGCAAGACGAGCAACCCGAACGGAAACGAGCATGAGCGACGACAAGCAACTTCCCGTGCTGCTGGTGATCGAAGACGATGAAGGCCTACAGCGCCAGCTGAAGTGGGCCTACGAAGGCTACCAGGTGGTCTCGGCGACCAGCCGGGCGGCCGCGATCGACATGGTCCGGCTGCACGAGCCCGCGGTGGTGACGCTCGACCTTGGCCTTCCGCCCGATCCCGACGGCACCACCGAAGGGTTCGCTGCATTGACCGAGATCCTGGCGATCAAGCCCGACACCAAGATCATCGTCGCGTCCGGTCATGGCGCCCGGGAAAGCGCGCTTCGTGCCATCGCGCTCGGCGCCTATGATTTCTACCGCAAGCCGGTCGACATCGACGAACTTGGCCTGATCGTTTCGCGCGCCTTCGCGCTTCACGCTATCGAGAGCGAAAACCGCCGCCTCGCCGCCAGCAACGGCGGATCGACCATTCTCGGCTCGATCGTCTCGGGCGCGCCCGAAATGCTCAAGGTGGCGCGGACCATCGAGCGGGTCGCCGGCGCCGACGTGTCGGTCATGCTGCTCGGCGCGTCGGGCACCGGCAAGGAATTGCTGGCCCGCGCCGTTCACGACCTAAGCCCGCGTGCCAAGGGCGAGTTCGTCGCGATCAATTGCGCGGCGATCCCCGAAAACCTGCTGGAAGCCGAGCTGTTCGGTTACGAGCGCGGCGCCTTCACCGGCGCGGTCAAAACCACGCCCGGCAAGATCGAGCAGGCGCAGGGCGGGACGCTGTTCCTCGACGAGGTCGGCGACATTCCCCTGCCGCTCCAGGTCAAGCTGCTGCGCTTCCTGCAGGAGCGGGTTATCGAACGCATCGGCGGCCGGGTCGCGATCGCCGTCGATACGCGGATCGTCTGCGCGACCCACCAGGACCTCGACCTGATGCAGGCCCAAGGGCGCTTCCGCGAGGATCTCTACTATCGCCTCGCCGAGATTGTGGTGAAGATCCCCGGCCTTGCCGAACGACCCGGCGACGCCGCGCTGCTCGCCCGCCATTTCGTCAATCGCTTCGCGCGTGAGCTGAATGCGCCGGTCCAGGGCCTCGCGCCCGATGCCCTCGAAGCGATCGACGCCTACGCCTGGCCCGGCAATGTCCGTGAACTGGAAAACCGCATCAAGCGCGCGGTCATCATGGCCGACGGCAAATGGGTGAGCGCCGCCGACCTCGACCTGCCCGGTACGGCGGACGCCGATGGCGCGAGGCTGGAGATCAACCTGCGCGCCGCGCGCGAGATCGCCGATCGCCGAGCCATCGGCCATGCGCTGAGCCGGACCGAGAACAATATCTCCGGCGCCGCCAAGCTGCTCGGGATCAGCCGCCCGACGCTGTACGACCTGATGAAACAATATCAGCTGAGCGCCTGAACCCGGAACCGGCCGACGTCCGTTCGTGTTCGAGGAGCGAACGCGAGGGCGAATGAACGAGAAGAGTGCCGGCCGCATCCCGCCGTGGTGGGAGCGCGGAGTCATCTACCAGATTTATCCGCGCTCGTTCCAGGACAGCGACGGTGACGGTGTCGGTGACCTTCGCGGCATAAAGCAGCGGCTGGACTATGTCGCGGCGCTGGGCGTCGACGCGATCTGGCTGTCGCCAGTCTTTCCCTCGCCAATGGCCGATTTCGGCTACGATGTCGCCGACTATACGGATATCGAGCCGATGTTCGGCACGATCGAGGACTTTGACCGGCTGGTCGCGGCGGCCCACCGGCGCGGGCTCAAGCTGCTGCTGGATTTCGTCCCCAACCACAGCAGCGATCGTCATCCCTGGTTCGTCGACAGCCGGGCGTCGAAGGGCAGCGCGAAGAGGGATTGGTACATCTGGGCTCCGCCCGGCCCGGATGGTGGACCGCCAAACAACTGGATCAGCGACTTTGGCGGATCGTCGTGGGAGTGGGACGAGGCCAGCGGCGAATATTACCTCCACGCCTTTCTGAAGGAACAGCCCGACCTCAACTGGCGCAATCCCGACGTCCAGGCAGCGATGTTCGACGTCATGCGCTTCTGGTTCGACCGCGGGGTCGACGGCTTTCGGATCGACGTGCTGTGGCACATCGTCAAAGCCGAGGGGTTTCCCGACAACCCGGTCAATCCCTATTGGCACGACAGGCTGGGCCAGCGCGACATGCTGATCCAGCGCCATTCCACCGACCAGCCGGAGGCTCACGCCATCGCCGCGGAGATGCGCCGGCTCGCCGACAGCTATGGCGACCGGCTGCTGGTGGGCGAAATCTTCCTGCCCAACGACCGGTTGTGCGCCTGGTACGGCAACGATGAGCGGCCCGAAGTGCATTTGCCGTTCAATTTCGCGCTGATCGAGAACGCGTGGAACGCTGAAACCATCGGCCGGCTGGTGGCGGACTATGAGGCCGCCCTGCCGCCCGGGGGCTGGCCGAACTGGGTCTATGGCAGCCACGACGCCGCACGGATCGCGGCCCGGATCGGCGAGGCGCAGGCCCGGGTCGCGGCGATGCTGCTGCTGACCCTTCGCGGCACGCCGACGCTGTACCAGGGCGATGAGCTCGGCATCGGCCGGGTCGAAATCCCGGCCGACCGCATCCGCGATCCCCGCGAACTGCGCGAACCGGGGCTCGGCCTCGGCCGTGACTGGTCCCGGACGCCGATGCCGTGGACCGGCGATGCGCCCTTCGCCGGGTTCAGCAGCGTCGAGCCGTGGCTGCCGCTGAACGGCGACTGGCAGACGCGCAATGTCGCGAACCAGGAGGCGGACCGCGGCTCGATGCTCTGGCTCTATCGCGACCTGCTGGCCCTTCGTCGGCAGAGGACGGCGCTGGCCTTGGGCGACTATCAGGGCGTTTCGGCGGCCGGGGACCTGCTGGTTTTCGACCGGATATCGGGCACCGAGCGGCTGCGCATCGCGCTCAACCTCGGCGAAGTCGAGACAGGGTTCGTCCGCGAAGGCGCATGTCTACTGTCCACGCTCGGGAACGAAGCAGACCGCGATGTCCTTCGACCCAATGAAGGAATCATCATCGATCTGGGAGCGGTAGCATGACGATGCGCGTCGCGATGCTGTCGTCGATCAGCTGGCGAACACCTCCGCGGGCCTATGGGCCGTGGGAATTGGTCACCAGCCTGCTTACCGAAGCGCTGGTCGCGCGCGGCGTCGATGTCACCCTGTTCGCCACGCTGGACTCACTGACGAGCGGCAAGCTCGATGGCGTCGCGCCGCATGGATATTCGGAAGGCGCCGGTCTCGACGCCAAGGTGTGGGAAACGCTGCACTTCGGCCACCTGTTCGAGCGGGCGGGCGAGTTCGACCTGATCCATAACCAGGCCGACTTTCCACCGCTGGCCTTCTCGCGGCTGATCGGCACGCCGATGGTGACGACCATCCACGGCTTCGGCTCGGAGCGCATCCTGCCGGTCTATGAGGAGTATGACGGCGACGTTGCCTATGTCGCGATCAGCGATGCCGACCGCGCGCCGTCCCTGTCCTACGCCGCGACGATCCACCACGGCATCCCGGTCGACGATTTTCCCTTCGACCCGAACGGCAGCGACGATTTGTTGTTCTTCGGCCGGATCCACGCCGACAAGGGCGCGGGAGAAGCGATCCGTGCAGCGCAGGCATCCGGCCGCCGCCTCATCCTGTGCGGGCTGGTCCAGGACGAGGCCTATCACCAGCGCGAGGTGGCACCCTTCATCGATGGAGACCGGGTCGTCTATCGCGGCGTCGTCGGCGGTCGCGAGCGGCTCGAGACGCTTGGGCACGCCCGCGGGCTGCTGCACCTGATCGGATTTGACGAGCCGTTCGGCCTGTCGGTCGTCGAGGCCATGGCGTGCGGCACGCCGGTGATCGCCTACCGGCGCGGATCGATGCCGGAACTGATCGATGACGGGGTCACCGGATTCCTGGTGGACACGCCGGACGAGGCGGTCGCGGCCATCGCAAGGCTCGACCAGATCGACCGTCGGGCGTGCCGCGCCGCGGTCGAACGCCGCTTCACCGTCGACCGGATGGCGGACGATTACCTCGCCCTTTATCGGCGCCTGCTCGGCCGCTAGCGCCCCAGCGCTTCGGACAGCTCGACGACTTCCAGCCAGCGTTCCTCGGCCGCTTCCTTTTCGGCGCGCTTGGCATCGGCGGTCGCGGTCAGTTCGTCGAACGACTTGCGATCGCGAGCGTAGAGGTCGGGATCGGCGAGGCGCTGCTCGATGTCGGCGATCTCGGTCTCCAGCCGATCCACCTCGCCGGGCAGCCGATCGAGATCGCGCTGGTCCTTGTAGCTGAGTTTCCGCGCGGGCGCCGCGGCGGCGGGTGCGGACGGCTTCACCGGGGCGGCCTTTGACGGTGCCCGAACCTCGCGCCGCCGCCGCGCCCAGTCCTCGTAGCCGCCGGCGACGATATCGACCTTGCCCGACCCGTCGAGGCCGAGCGTGACGGTCACCGTCTTGTCGAGAAAGTCGCGGTCATGGCTGACGATCAGCACGGTGCCCTCGTAATCGGCGATGACTTCCTGAAGCAGGTCGAGCGTTTCAAGGTCGAGGTCGTTGGTCGGCTCGTCCAGCACAAGCAGGTTGGACTCGCGCGCGAACTCCCGCGCCAGCAGCAGCCGCGACCGCTCCCCGCCCGACAATGACGCGACCGGCGCCTCGGTCAGTTCCGGCGCGAACAGGAATTCCTTCAAATAGCCCTTGATGTGCTTCTTGACGCCGCGCACCTCGATCCAGTCGCCGCCGTCGGCCAGCACGTCGCGTACCCGCTTGGTCGGTTCCATCAGCCGCCGCTGCTGGTCGATGACGATCCCTTCCAGCGACTTGGCCTGGACGACCTTGCCGCTGTCCGGCGCCAGTTCGCCGGTGAGCAGTTTCAGCAGCGTCGTCTTGCCGGTACCATTGGCGCCGACCAACCCGATGCGGTCGCCGCGCTGGATGCGCAGCGTGAAGTCGCGGATGATCGGGCGGTCGCCGAACGACTTGGACACATGCTCCGCATCGATCACCGTCTTGGTCTTCACGTCGTCCTTGGCGAGACCGAGCTTGGCCGAGCCGGCCGGTCCGATCATCGCCGCGCGCTGGGCCCGCATCTCGTTGAGCTTGGCGAGGCGGCCCTGGTTGCGGCGGCGGCGGGCGGTCACCCCGCGTTGGAGCCAGTGGAGTTCGATCGCCAGCTTCGCGTCGAGCTTTTCGGCGGCGCGCTGCTCCTCCTCGTAGACCTTCTCGGTCCAGGCATCGAAGCCGCCGAAACCGATTTCCGCGCGGCGCATCGTGCCGCGGTCGAGCCACAGGCAGCTCTTGGTGAGGCGCGCCAGGAAGGTCCGGTCGTGGCTGATGACCACGAATGCGCCCTTGAAGCGACCGAGCCATTCTTCCAGCCAGTCGATCGCGCCGAGATCCAGGTGATTGGTCGGCTCGTCGAGCAGCAGCACGTCGGGATCCTGCGCAAGCGCGCGGACGATCGCCGCCCGCCGACGCTCGCCGCCGCTGGCGGTCGCGGTGTCGCGTCCAAGATCGATCCCGATCTGGTCGGCGATGGCCGCTGCCTCGTGGGCCTGCGGCGCGCCCTCCCCGGCCAGCACCCAATCCTCCAGCGTCGCGAAGCCGGTCATCGGCGGGTCCTGTTCCAACAGGACGACGCGGGTGCCCGGAACGGTCTTGCGAATTCCCTCGTCGGTGTCGATCTGGCCCGCGAGGCACTTGAGCAGCGTCGTCTTGCCGGCCCCGTTACGGCCGATCAGCGCCAGCCGGTCGCGCGGGCCGATATGAACGTCGATGCCGCGAAAGAGCCAGCCTTCCCCTTGGACGAGGCCGAGATTTTCGAAGCTGAGCACGGGCGGCGGCATGGGGGCGCCCTAGCCGCCCGTGAAGCGCCCACGCAAGCGGGGCTTGCACCCGGCTGACCGCGCCATTCATAAGTCATTCAATGGCTTGTCCGTAAGACCGGCCAAAGAAAGATTTCGCCATGAGCCAGTATCGTAAACTCCTCCTCGCCCTGATGGGCACCGCCGCGGCTTTTGCCGCCGTTCCTGCCGCTGCGCAGCATGCGCCGCGCGACCAGGATCGCGCCTATTCCGCCACCCAGCATGGCCGGTCGATGCCGCTGCCGATGATCGAGCGGCGGGTGATGCCGCACATGGGCGGCGCGGACTATCTGGGCCCTGAATTCAACGGCGACACCTATCGCCTGAAATTCATGCGCGACGGCCGGGTGATCTGGGTCGATGTCGATGCCCAGTCGGGCCGCATCGTCGGCAAGTCCGACCGGTCCGGCCGCCGCCGCTGATCGTCGCATTCCGGCCACGGGTCGTTGTGCCCTCGCAACCTTCTCCGCTAGAGGCGGTTAGAAGCGGCAGGTTTCCAATGCGAGGGCAGAATAAATGCGCGTCTTGATCGTCGAGGACGAACCCAATCTCGGTCGGCAATTGCGCTCGACCCTGGAGGGCGCCGGTTACGCGGTCGACCTCGCCACCGATGGCGAGGACGGCCATTACCTCGGTTCCACCGAAAGCTATGACGCGGTCGTGCTCGACCTCGGCCTGCCCGAGGTCGACGGCCTGACCGTGCTCGATCGCTGGCGCAAGGAAGGCCGCCGGATGCCGGTACTCGTCCTGACCGCGCGCGATAGCTGGTCGGACAAGGTCGCCGGCCTCGACGCCGGGGCCGACGACTATCTGGCCAAGCCGTTCCAGACCGAGGAGCTGATCGCCCGCCTTCGCGCCCTGATCCGCCGCGCGTCGGGCAATGCCTCGTCCGAACTGATCGCCGGCGACATCCGCCTCGACACCCGTTCGGGCAAGGTCAGCAAAGGCGGCGAGCCGGTCAAGCTGACCGCGCAGGAATATAAGCTGCTGAGCTACCTGATGCACCACAAGGGCAAGGTGGTCAGCCGCACCGAGCTGATCGAACATATCTACGACCAGGACTTCGACCGCGATTCGAACACAATCGAAGTATTCGTGACCCGCATCCGCAAGAAGCTGGGCGCCGACACCATCACCACCATTCGCGGCCTCGGTTACAGCCTTGAGGATCCGACCGCTTGAATGATGCCGCCCCCCTGGAGGCGGCGGAGACAGGTCCGGCCCGCAAGCCCGCGCGAGGCGGAGCGCTGACGCGGCGCATGATCGGCGTGGCGGCGCTGTGGATCGGCGTGCTGCTCCTGGTCGGCGGGTTTGCGCTCGACCGGGTGCTGTCGCGGTCGGTGGTCGACAATTTCGACGCCCAGCTCAATTACGTGCTCAACGCGATGATCGCGGCATCGGAGATTGGGCCGGAAGGCGAAGTCCGGTTCACCCGCCCGCCCGCCGACCAGCGCTTTTTGGAGCCATATTCCGGCGTTTATTTCCAGGTGTCCGGCAAAGGCGCGGAAAGCTTCCCGTCGCGGTCTTTGTGGGACAGGCGGCTGAAGGTTGTCAGCAACCACAACGACAAGCAGCTCCACAAATACAACAGCCTGGAATTCCCGGGCGAGCCGCTGCGCGTGCTGGAGCGCGACGTCATCCTGCCGGGATCGGCGGTGGTCTGGCGTTTCCAGGTCGCGCAGTCGCGCGAATCCATCGACAGCCAGCTGCGGTCATTGCGCGAAACGCTGACGTGGAGCTTCACCCTTCTCGGGTCGGCCTGTTGGTGCTCGCCGCGCTGCAGACCCTCTACGGGCTGTGGCCGCTGCGCCGGGTGCGGCAGGAGGTCGCGGCCATCCGCTCCGGCGCCCAGACGCGCATCACGGAGCAGTTTCCGACCGAAATCCGGCCGCTGGTCGATGAGATCAACGAGCTGCTGGCGCACAGCGAGGCCCAGGCAGAAGAGGCGCGGCGCCATGCCGGCAACCTTGCCCATGCGCTGAAGACTCCGCTGACCGTCATCACCAACGCGGCGACGGCCCACGACCCCGATCTCGACAACACCGTCATTCGCGAGGCGTCGGTCATGCGCCGGCAAGTCGACCACCACCTCGCCCGCGCCCGCGCCATTGGCCGCCGCGCCTCGGCGCAGGCCCGGGCGCTGGTGTGGGACAGCGCGCAGGCGGTGCAGCGGGCCGTCGACCGGCTGTATGAGGACGCGACCATCGACATCGCCGGTGACCGCACTGCGCAGGTCCGGGTCGAGCGGCAGGACCTCGACGAAATGCTCGGCAACCTGGTCGAGAATGCCGCCAAATATGGGGGTGGGCGGGTCTTCGTCACCGTCGAGAAGCCGGACAACGGCAAGGTCGCGATCCTGGTCGAGGACGATGGGCCGGGCATTCCGGCCGAGCGGCGCGCCGACCTGTTCGTCCGCGGCACCCGGCTCGATACGACGGGCAAGCCCGGGACCGGCCTGGGATTAGCCATCGTTCGCGACGTCGCGGAAATCTACGGCGGCACCGTGACGCTGGACGAAAGCGAGGACCTGGGCGGCCTCCTCGTGACGCTCAGCCTGCCGGTCGCCTGACGCCCCGTCGAAAGCCTCTTGCCCGGTCGCGGGCTCCGCTTAAGGTCGCGCTCAAATCGAGCCGGGGAGTTTCCATGCGTTTTCATGCCCTTTTGCTGGCCGCGTCCAGCCTGACTCTTGCCGCCTGTGCCACGGTCAACGACGACGCCGGGCCGACGCCTGTCGCGGGAGCCGCATCCGATGCTGTGACCGCGGTCGCGACGGCGGCGCCCGCGCCGAAATTCCGCCCCTGGGGCGTCGATCTCACCGCCGCCGACCCGAGCGTGAAGCCCGGCGACGATTTCTGGTCTTACGTAAACGGCGGTTGGGCAAAACGCACCGAAATCGCCGCCGACCGGACGTTCGTCGGAATTGATTCCGTTCTCAACGACCAGATCGACCGCGACGTCCGCTCGATCATCGAGGACCAGGCCGCCAACCCCGGCGCACCGGGCAGCATCAGCCAGAAGGTCGGCGATTTTTACGCGAGCTTCATGGACCAGGCCACGATCGAGGCGAAGGGCGCCGCGCCGCTCAAGCCGTATCTGCAGCAAGTCGCGGCGGTGCGGACTCGTGCCCAGCTTGCCACCCTGTTCGGCAGCAGCGGCTTCACCTCGCCGATCGGCGCGTTCATTCAGCCGGATTCGGCCGACCCGACCCGCAATACGGTCTACATCACCCAATCCGGGCTCGGCCTGCCGGCCGTGATTATTACCTGCTGCAGGATGAAAAATACGTCGCGATCCGCAAGGCCTATCGCGACTATATCGTCACCGTCCAGAAGCTGGCCGGCATTACCGACGCCGAGGCCAAGGCCGACCGGATCATCAAGCTGGAAACGCAGATCGCCCGGGTTCACTGGGCCCCGGAGCGTGCCCGCGACACCAAGGCGACCACCAACCCGATGACCCGGGCGCAGCTCAAATCCTTCGCGCCGCAGCTCGATTGGGACGCCTTCCTTGCCGCGCAGGGCCTTGGCGCGCAGCAGGGCTTCATCGTCCAGGAAAAGAGCGCCATCGCCGAGGAGGCGAAGCTGGTCGCCAGCCAGCCGGTCGAGTTGTGGAAGGATTATGTCGCGTTCCACTTCGTGAGCAACGCCGCGAACTTCCTGCCGAAGGCATTCGAGGACGCCTATTTCAACTTCTATGCGAAGACTCTTCGCGGCCAGGCGGTCCAGCGCGACCGGTGGAAGCGCGGTGTCAGCTTCGTCAACGGCGCGCTCGGCGAGGCGGTCGGGCAGATCTACGTCGAGCGTCACTACCCGCCCGAAAGCGACCGGCAGATGGGCGAACTGATCGCCAACGTCCGTGCCGCGCTCAAGGAAAAGATCGACAACAACGGCTGGATGGACGCCGCCACCAAGGCGGAGGCGCAGGCCAAGCTTGCAAGCTTCGACCCGCGCACCGGCCATCCGGTTAAATATATCAACTACACCAACCTCAAGGTCGATCGCGGCGACCTGCTCGGCAACGTCATCCGTTCCGGCAAGTTCGAGGAAGAGCGGCAGGTCGCCATGCTGCCCAAGCCGGTCGATCGGACGTTGTGGGGAATGCTGCCGCAAACCAACAACGCCTATTACGATCCGTCGACCAACCAGATCACCTTCCCCGCTGCCATCCTGCAGCCACCCTATTTCGATCCCAACGCCGACCCGGCTGCCAATTACGGCAGCATCGGCGCGACGATCGGTCACGAGATCGGCCATGGCTTCGACGACCAAGGGCGACTGTACGACGCCACCGGCCTGCTTCGCGACTGGTGGACCCCGGCCAGCGCCAAGGCCTATGAAACGCGCACCGCGGCGCTGGTGAAGCAATATAATCAGTACGAGCCGCTGCCGGGCATGCGGATCAAGGGGAGCTCACCCTTGGCGAGAACATCGGCGATCTCGGCGGGCTCGAAGTCGCCTATGCCGCCTATCGCCGCTACGTCGCGGAACATGGGGAACCGCCGGTGATCGGCGGGCTCACCGGCGACCAGCGCTTCTTCATCGCCTATGGCTACAGCTGGCAATCGAAATTCCGCGAAGGGACGCTGCGGTCGCAGTTGCTGACCGACCCGCACTCGCCTTCGAAATATCGGGTCAACGGCGTCGTCCGCAACATGGACGAATGGTATCGCGCCTTCAATGTCCAGCCCGGCGACGCCATGTACCTGCCGCCGGAGCAGCGCATCCGCATCTGGTAGCAAGCGCGGCGAGCCCGCCCAACTTGCCCTTCGTCGCTGGCCTGCCTAGGGCAGCGGGCGATGACCGCGACGATCCATTCGCTGGGCGACAGGCGTGCGCCCTCGCTCGACCCGATGATTGCCCTGACGGCCGGCGACATGAATGCGGTGAACGCCGTCATCCTCGACCGGATGCAGTCGAAAGTGGCGCTGATACCCGAGCTTGCCGGGCACCTGATCGCCGGCGGCGGGAAGCGGATGCGGCCGATGCTGACGCTGGCGAGCGCCGCCCTGCTCGACTATCCGGGCAATCGCCATCACAAGCTCGCCGCGGCGGTCGAATTTATCCACACTGCCACGCTGCTTCATGACGATGTCGTCGACCTGAGCGAGATGCGCCGCGGCAAGCGCGCCGCCAACCTGATCTGGGGCAATCCGGCAAGCGTGCTGGTCGGCGATTTCCTGTTCAGCCGAGCCTTTGAACTGATGGTCGAGGATGGCAGCCTCAAGGTGCTGCGGATCCTCAGCAACGCGTCGGCGGTGATTGCCGAGGGCGAAGTCGACCAGCTCACCGCCCAGCGCCAGGTCGGCACCAGCGAGGAGCATTACCTGCATATCATCGGCGCGAAAACGGCGGCGCTGTTCGCCGCCGCGTGCCGGATCGCGCCCGTGGTGGCGGAGGCCGGCGAGCAGGCGGAAGAAGCGCTCGACAGCTTCGGGCGCAACCTCGGCGTCGCTTTCCAGCTGGTCGACGACGCGATCGATTACGCCAGCGACGAGGCGACGATGGGCAAGGGGCGCGGCGACGATTTCCGCGACGGCAAAGTGACTCTGCCGGTGATCCTTGCGAACGCACGGGGCAGCGATGCCGACCGCGCCTTCTGGAAAGCGGCGATGCAGGGGAGCGGTCGGGGGACGACGACCTTGCCCACGCCACCCGCCTGATCAACGAGACCGGGGCGCTGGCCGACACGATGGAACGCGCCCGCCTTTACGGCCGCCGCGCCGTCGATGCCCTGGCGCCGTTCCACAACGGACGGGCCAAGGCAGCGATGGTCGAGGCGGTCGAGTTCGCGGTGTCCCGCGCCTACTGACGCCTAGAGCGACAGCATTCGGGCGTCGCCCCTGCCCTCGCCGGTGAACAGGGGCCGCACCAGCTTCCATGAAGCCACCAGCGCCGTGATCGCCAGGATGATCACGGTGGCGGCGATGCCGATCTTGAGGCTGAAGTTCAGGCTGCTTTCGACACGGGCGGCCTGGGCGGGGTCGCCGCCCACCACCGTCGCCCACTGTCCCGCACGATGGACGATGATGGCCAGCACGATCGCCGCGACACTCGTTCCGATGTCCATGATGCCGCGAAGCGCGCGCCAGTTGGGGCGGCGCCACGACACCAGGCTGTAGGCCAGCCGGGCGATGAGCAGGGCCAGGATCGGCAAGTAGAGCGTGGTCCAGATCGGCGCGGCCTCGATTCGAAAGCCGTTGGGACCGCCTAGTTCGGGTGTGGCGAGGATGCCGATCCACCACAGGATGAAGAGCGAGCTGGCGCTGACCTCGAATACCGATTCCGCGGTGCTTGGCTGGTCGACGGCGGGTTCGGGCAGTTCCTCCGGCTTCCACGCCAGGAAGTGCCGGTCCATTCCGCCGAACCGGTCGATCAGGACAAAGGCCAGCGTCACCGCGCCGACCGAGCAAAGCACCGCCCACCACAACGCGCCGAGCAGCTTGGCGATGATCTGTCCGGCGTCGCCGCCGAAGCTGGCCAGCTTGAACAATGTGATCGCGCCCACCGCGAGCACCACGATGCCGACCACTTTTTGCAGGAAGTGGCGATAGAAGGGGTAGAGTTCCGGCCCGATCAGATACTGGTCGCCGCGATAATGGGCAGCGACCTTGAGCGGATGACCGTGATCCCTGAGCAGGGCCGGCCAGTCGACCGCGCCGTCGCGCTCCCGCTCCTCTGCGCGCTCGAGCAGGACGTCGCGAAGCTCGGCGATGATGTCGTCGGCCCCGCCCGGCGGCAGGTTGCGGCGCACCGCGTTCAGATAGTTGTCGAGCATCGTCATGAACGGCCTCCCGATGAAAGTCTGGTGATCGAGTTGGAAATGCCGTCCCATTCGTCGCGAAGCTGGGCGAGCATCGTTTCGCCTTCCGGGGACAGCCGGTAATATCGCTTGTTGCGCTTGGCATCCTCGCGCCACTCGCTCTTGAGCAAGCCCTGGGATTCAAGGCGGCGAAGCAGCGGGTAAAGCGCGCCTTCGTCGATCGGCAGCCCCGCTTCCTCCAGGTCGGAGCGAAGCGTGTAGCCATAGCGTTCGGTTCGCAGCGACAGCAGCACCGCCATCACCAGCGCGCCGCGCCGAAGCTCAACCCTTAGCTTGTCGAAAGTGGCCTCATCACCCATGCGTCACATCCTGTGTCGTGCACACTGTTTATCACTCGGTATGTGAAATGCAAGATATCGGATGACCTTGAAATCTGGGCGTTTTTTGAATGGGCGCGGCGGGACGGGCGGCGAATCACCGCCCATCACGGCGCAATACTGGTCTAGCCGATAGGGATCATGACATGGGCGTAGGGCGTCCCACCGAACATGACATACGGCTTCGACGTGTCCGGATCCTCGCCGCCGGGATAGATCCGGTTGAGCGACTCGGCGCCGACCACCATCACGTGCGGACCGGTCTTGACCCAGTCCTTCCCTTCCGGCGGCTTCTGCCCGTAGGGGTCGGTATTGCTGGCATCGGTTCCCCCGACAGCATGTACATCAGCCCGACATTGTCCTTCGGCGGGTCCTTGTGGCCGATCCACGCTTCCGCCCATTTCATGGCGTTGGCGTCCATGCACATCGGGTCGGGCCCGGGCGTCGCCGGGTTGTCGGGCATGCACGACCAGCCGTTCTTACCCTGGCGCAGCACCTTCATCGTTCCGTCCGGCTGCGGCGCCATGACCGCGGCTTCGGCGGAGATCGAGGCGGGTGCGGCGGCCAGCGCACTTTGCACGGGGTCAGCCGGTGTTGCCGCGGGCTTCGCGGCGGCGGCCGAGTCGCCATCGTTGGCGGCAATGGCGGCTTGCTTGCTGCAAGCGCCCAGCGCGACGATCGAAACGGAAACCAACGGGATCATCAGGCCACGATTCATCATGGTGCCCTCCATCGGTAGAGGGCGGCACAACTACCACGAAATGGCAGTGAATTCGCGCGGAATCCGTCGAAAGGGGGTTGGTCAGCCGACGCGGCGGCGACGCTCCGCAAGGCCGCGGTTGAACAGCGGCGGGAAGGCGCTGAGCTTGCCGAGCGCAGGCCGCCCGATGAAATAGCCCTGCGCCAGCCGGACACCGAGCCCGCGAAGCATGTTCAGTTCGCCTTCGGTTTCGATGCCCTCGGCGATCAGCTTCATGCCCAGCCGGTTACTGAGGCCAAGCATGGCTTCGACGATGGCCTGCTTCGGGCGATTGCTGTCGATTCCGCGTACCAGGTACATGTCGAGCTTCACGACATCGGTCTGGATACTGGCGAGCAGGCCCAGGCCCGACTGGCCGACGCCGAAGTCGTCGATCGCGGTCGTCAGGCCCAGTTCGCGGTAGGTGGCGATGATGCTGCGCAGGTGGTCGACGTTGGTCTTCTGATGCTCGGTGAATTCGAACATAAGCCGGTCGACCGGGAAGCCCGCCTGACGCGCGGTCCGCAACGTCAGCTGGATGTCGGCATAGGGCGAGTCGACAGCCGTCGGCATGAAATTGATCGACAGCTTGGCCCGGGTTTCAAGGATTCCGGCCGCCACTGCGTCGTTGATCGCGGTCACCCGGCAGGCTTGGTCGAAGGCATGGCGATTGTCGTCGTTGATCCACGACAGTACCTCCCCGGCCGACTGGCCCTGAGAGCCGCGAACCAGTGCTTCGTAGGCGAAGACGTCCCCGGACACGATATCGACGATCGGCTGGAAGGCCGCGCGGATCGGGAACTCGGTCTGGCCGGCGAAGCCGGACTTGGTGATTACGGACGCCTGCATGACGTCCTTGCTACACGCGAAGCCTTAACAGGCTGTTTTCAAGGACGACATTCTGACCGGCCGCCGGGTCGCAGGCACGAAAAAAGGAGGCGGCCCGAAGACCGCCTCCTCCATCGATAGCAGGTGTCAGCCTGGCTTAGGCCAGCTGCGCCTGGAAGGCCGGACGGCGGCGGCGGAGGCCGAAGCCGATCGCGCCAAAGCCGAGGAGCATCATCGCCCACGTGCCCGGTTCTGGAACCGCGCCTGGGGTGAACGAAGCCTGGCCACCGTACGAGCCAAGACCACGCGAGATGCCGTTGATCTCGATCGTGTTGAGCTGGAACGCGTAGATCGGAACGTTGGTCAGAGCATAGGTCTCGACCGAGCCGCAGCCGCCAACGCCCGGCGTATTGCACGGCGTTACACCGTCCTGCAGGCGGTAGGACGCCGTCGCGGCGAAACCGTTCACCAGGACCGAAATAAAGTCCGTGTCGGTCGCGCCCTCGAAGAGAGCGTTGATGTCGATGCTGGTGGTGACCGAGCCGCTACCGGTGCCGTCTTCGCCCAGCGTGAAGGTGTAGAAATCTTGGAACGTTCCGAGCGGAATGCCGGTATGCCCAAGGTCGCCACAACCGGCCCTGTGCCCAGATACGGGTTCGGAGAAGCTGAGAAAAAGGCGAAGCCGTTGGGACCGACATAAGTCGTGTTCACCGGGACGGTGATGGTCGTATCGGCCGCCGAGGCCGGAGCGGCCAAGACCACTGCTGAGAGTGCGGCCAGACCTGTCATAAACGCGCGCATAAAAGTGCCTCCCGTTAATTCCACCTGTTATCGATTCGTTAATCTTACGGATAAACTTGGAAATTACCAGTCCGTTCCATTGTATATCGCCCCGCGCCTGTCCTGATTCGAGACAAATCCCTTAATCTGGATCAACGTAGAGAGAGCTTGCGGCGTGATTGTTCCTGCAGGCATCGCGCACAGTCGCTTCCGATGCACCGTTCGTCGCTTACCCTTTCACGACCTCTAAACTTTTGCCGCGTAAGCCTTCAGTCTGGATTGTAAGGATTTTCGACACTCTGGGTGGGGCACAATCGTGAAATCGGAATTGGCGGCTCGGCGCTTCCGTCGGCGCTCACCAGTCAGCAACAGGCACCGCGCGATCGGCGGATCGAGCCTGCACACGTTCGCGCTTCCGAAACAGCCAGGCGACGAAGATGCGTCGATGACCATCCGACTCGCGGACTGCGATGGCCACCGCAACCGCGCCAATATGCTGCTGAGCCGCATGTATTCCTGGCGCGGCTACGGCAACACCATTCGCCTGCCGGCCGACCCGAACTGCATCACCTTTACCGCGACTGACCGCGATGACGTCATCGGCACGCTGACGCTGGGCATCGATTCGCCTGCGGGCCTCGCGATCGACCAGACCTTCAAGGACGAGGTCGACACGTTCCGCCGGGCCCCCGGGGCGAAGCTTTGCGAACTCACCAAGTTCGCGTTCGATACGTCCAGCCCGGCGCGCCCGCGCCTCGCCGCGCTGTTCCACCTCATCTTCATCTACGGGTCGATGCATTACGGTTGCACCGACCTGCTGATCGAGATCAATCCGCGCCATCGGCGCTTTTACGAGGTGATGCTGGGCTTCCGCCGGGTCGGGGAGGTTCGCACCAACACCGCGGTCAACGCGCCGTCGCAGCTGATGTGGATCAACGTCGCCGACATTCGCCGCTATATCGACAAATACACCGCGGAAGGCGTGACCGACGGCCGTTCGCTTTACCCGCACTTTTTCTCCCAGCGTGAGGAGCAGGGCATCTACAACCGCCTTGCCGGCCTGGCCGAAGAAGGCCGTTCGCCGGAGGCGATCCTCTCGATGAGCCTTCGTGACCGCGTCCGCATGCTCCGCGCGCTCGGCCAGGAAATCGGCGCGTCGATGTCGCGGCTATTGGGTCGGCCGCTGCCCCAGCCGACCGCCATCGCCGGCCCGACCCCCGCGCTCTAGCCAGCGCCGCCGCCGCCTGCCATCGGGCGGACGATGCCGACCGCCGCCTTACCCGTCGACTCCGTCCTGCCGGCTTTGTGCGCCGCGCTTCGCGACGGCACACGCGCGCTGCTGGTCGCACCGCCCGGCGCCGGCAAGACGACCCGGATCGCGCCGGCCTTGCTGGGCGAGCCCTGGTGTGACGGTGAAATCCTGCTGCTGGTTCCGCGTCGCCTCGCCGCTCGCGCTGCCGCCGACTTCATGGCGCGCGAGCGCGGCGAGGAAACGGGCGCGACCATCGGCCTGCTGACCCGCCTGGAGCGCAAGACCGGCAAGGCGACACGGATTGTCGTCATGACCCACGGTGTCTTTCTCGCCCGGGTCCAGGCCGACCCTGAACTCGCCGGGGTGGCGGCGGTGCTGTTCGACGAAGTTCATGAACGCGGCCTCGACAATGACCTCGGCCTGGCGCTGGCGCTCGACGCCGCGGCTGGCCTGCGTCCGGACCTTCGCATCGTCGCGATGTCGGCGACGCTCGATGCCGAACGCTTCGCGGCGCTGCTGGGCGACGCCCCGCGCATCGAAAGCGAGGGCAAGGCCTATCCGTTGACCCTGATTCACGAAGGCCGGGACGCGGGTCAACGGATCGAACCGCAGATCGCGGCTTCGATCCGTCGGGCACTCTTGGCCCACCCCGGCTCGCTGCTCGCCTTCCTGCCCGGCGTTGCCGAGATCGAGCGCACCGCCGATGCGCTCGGCGATCTCCCGGCCGACGTCGTCCTTCATCGCCTCCACGGCGGCATCGAACCCGCCGCACAGCGAGCGGCCCTTGCACCCGCCGCGCCCGGAACACGCAAGCTTGTCCTCGCCAGCGCCATTGCCGAGACCAGTGTTACCGTCGACGGCGTCCGGATCGTGATCGACAGCGGCCTCGCCCGCCGTCCGCGCTACGACCGTGACGCAGGCCTGACCCGGCTGGTCACCGAACGCGCCAGCCGCGCGGCCGTCACCCAGCGCGCCGGCCGCGCGGCGCGTCAGGGTCCGGGCATCGCCATCCGGCTGTGGGAAGAGGCAGCCACCGCATCCTTGCCCGCCCATGACCCGCCGGAAATCCTCGAGGCCGACCTTTCGAGCCTGTTGTTAACCTCGCTGTTGTGGGGCGAGGCGGATCCGCGACGCCTGCCCTTCATCGATTCCCCACCCCTTGCCGCCCTCGACGAGGCCCGCGCGCGCCTGACGCGGTTGGGCGCCCTGGACGGGGCCGGTCGATTGACGGCGCACGGGCGGGAGATCGCCTCATGGCCGCTCGAGCCGCGTCTTGCCCATATGATGGTCGAAGCGGGCGACCGCGGCTTCGCGTCGGCCGCCGCCGACGTCGCCGCTCTGCTCGGCGAGCGCGGACTTGGCGGGAATGACGCTGACCTGGAACTTCGTCGGCGCCGCTGGTCGGGCGATCGCGGACCGCGCGCCGTTGCTGCCCGCCGCATGGCCGACGGCTGGGCGCGACGGGCAGGTGGCGGCGATAAGTGCGCTGCCCACGCGCTGGCCCAAGCCGTCGCCCTCGCCTTCCCGGACCGGCTCGCCCGGCGCCGCGATTCCAGCGGCGAGCATTGGCAGTCGGTCGGCGGGCGCGGTTTCCGTCTCGATCCGGCCAGTCCGCTGGCGAGCAGCGAATGGCTGGCCGTCGCCGAAGTGGCAGGCGCGGCCTCGGGCGCACGCATCGTCTCCGCCGCGACGATCGACTGGAGCGACATTGAAACGCTGTTCGGCGACGAGATCGAAGCATTCAGCGAGGTCCGCTTCGACCCCGCCACCTCGGCGATGTCGGCGACCCGTGGACGACGCCTGGGTTCAATCCGGTTGTCATCCGCGCCCGACCCCAGGCCGGACCAGGCAGCGATCGAACAGGGCATGGTCGATGCCGTGCGCCGTCACGGACTCGGGCTACTGCCCTGGACCGACAGCGCTTCCGCCCTTCGTGACCGCGCCGCTTTCGCCCGCCGCTTCGACGACAGCATTCCTGACCTGTCGGACGCCGGCCTGCTCGATCGGCTGGACGAATGGCTTCCGCCGTTGATCGCCGGCAAACGCCGCTTTGACGCCATCACGCCCGGCGAGCATCGGTCGGCGCTTGACGGACTGCTCGGCTACGAGGCGGGACGGCTCATCGATCGCCTGGCCCCGACCCACTTCCGAACGCCCGCCGATTCCAGTCATCCGATCGATTACGCTGCGACCGGCGGGCCGATCGTCGAGGTCCGCGCCCAGGCCCTGTTCGGCCTTCGCGACCACCCGACGGTCGGCGGCGGCCGCGCCCCCCTGACCATCGCCATCACCAGCCCGGCCCACCGCCCGATCCAGACCACCAAGGACCTGCCCGCCTTCTGGGCCGGGTCGTGGCGCGACGTTGCCAAGGAAATGCGCGGCCGATATCCACGCCATCCCTGGCCCGATGATCCCGCGTCCGCGCCACCGACGCTGCGCACCAAGCGCGCCTCCTCTTGATTCCGCTGCACGGTTGAGCCATCGCCGCGCCATGCCCGTCGCACGGATCATCGAGGAACAGCGCAAGACCACCCAGTCGGGCAAGGCCCGCGATGGACGCTGGACGCTGGAATATGAGCGGCAGGAGCCGCTGCGCCCCGACCCCTGACCGGTTGGGCGGGCTCCGGCGACACCAACACGCAGGTTCGTCTGAAGTTCGCGACCAAGGACGAGGCGGTCGCCTATGCGACGCGCAAGGGCTTCGACATCCACCTGGTGCCCGCGCCGCCGGTATCGCTCAAGATCCAGGCCTACGCGGACAATTTCCGCTAGGGCCTAGCCCGTCCCCCGCTCCGCGATGAAGTCGCGGATCATGGGCTGCAGCGTGGTATCGAAGCTCGCCAGCACGTGACGAGGCTCGGCGACGTCGAAATGGGTCAGCATCCGCTCGCCATTCCAATAGTGCAACGCGAATGCCGGCGAGGTGCCGAGAATCAACGCCCGCCCGTCCGGCTTGCCCGGGTCGATCGGGTCAAGGTCGAGCGCCAGCCACGGCGCGGTCGACGCGCACACGGTCAGGGGCTTGCCAGCGAAACTGGTGGCGATCGGCCGGTGGACGTGGCCGGTCATCATGCCGACCACCTGCCGGGCCGGTTCGACCACCGCGTTTAGGCGCTGCACCCACTGTTCGCACGACAGGGCGCTCATCCAGTCGATGCCGGTGTCGACCGGCGGATGGTGGAGGATGATGACGGTCGGATCCTCGGTCCGCTCGGCCAGCCGGTCGGCCAGCCAGGCGATCCGCTGCTCGCACATCATCCCGCCGTGGCGGCCGGGATCGAGCGTGTCGAGGACGATGAAGCGCAGCCCTTCATGGTCGGCCTCATACTGGACGAAGCCGTTCTGGTCGGTCGGGACGCCATGGACGATGGCCAGGAAATTGGCACGGTCGTCATGATTGCCGATGGCCCAGAGCACCGGCCCGTCCCACCGCCCGACGAGGGCGCGCATATGCTGGTAGGCGTCGATATCGTCGCCGTTTTCGACGAGGTCGCCGCTGACCACCAGGACAACGGGCTTGGGCTGCATCGTCATCAGTTCGTCGATGACCATGTTGAGGCGGCGAACATTGATCTCGTGAGGGTTGTCACGGTCGAAACCGATATGAAGATCGGTGATCTGCGCGACGATGAGGTCGCGCGTCGCGCTCGCATTCGCCAAGTAACCCTCTCCCCTCGACAATAGGTGCTGCCAACGAAACGAGTTGTCAAAGCCTTTGATTCCCCTTGCCGAGCGTGAGGCCAGACGGCAGTGTCCGTCCGCCGAGCTAGGGGGATTTCTGTTTCAGCGTAACGTGGGTCTCGTGATCGGGACCAGGCCGGAGGCGATCAAGCTCGTCCCGGTCGCCCATTCGCTCGCCCGCGCCGGCGCCGCCGTCCATCTCTATTTCACGGGCCAGCATCCCGGTCTGGAACCTGCGGCCCATGGGCTCGACGCGTTTCCCTGCACGCCACTGCAGCAGCCCGGCCTTCCCGACCCTCACGAACATGTCGACCGCGTTGCCAACGGCCTGGCGCGGATCTGGAAGTTCCGCGGTCCCGACATGGTGATGGTTCAGGGCGACACGTCGAGCGCCCTTGGCGGCGCCCGCGCGGCCGTCGCCAGCGGGATTCCCCTGGCGCACGTCGAAGCGGGCCTTCGCAGCTTCGATTCCCGCCAGCCGTGGCCCGAGGAAGATTTCCGGATCGAGATCGACCGGGTCAGCGACCTGCTGTTTGCCCCCACATCGACCAGTGCGTCCAACCTGATCAGCGAGCGGTGTCAGGGCCAGGTGCACATCACCGGCAACACCGGCATCGATGCCGGTGTTGCAGACCGTGGGCTTCCGGGCAAAGCCCCGCGCCACTGGCCGGCGGGACGGTTCAACATCCTCGTCACCTGCCATCGCCGCGAAAATTGGGGCGTCGGGTTCGCGGCGGTGTCGGCCGCGCTGGTCGAACTGACCCGCCGCCCGCGCATCCGCATCGACGTCGTGCTTCATCCCAATCCGCGGGTCAGCGAGGCCATGTTCGAGCAACTTGGCCACAACGCTTCGATCCGGCTTCTGCCGCCCTTGTCTCACGCGGCGATGCTGGAGGCGATGCTGCGGAGCGACCTGATCCTCAGCGACAGCGGCGGGGTGCAGGAAGAAGCGCCGACCCTCGGCGTTCCGCTGCTGGTGCTTCGCGACAAGACCGAGCGGCCCGAGGGTGTCGAACAGGGTGCGATGCGCCTGGTGGGCACGGATAGCCGCCGGATCATTGCCTCGGTCGACGAGATCGCCGGTGACCGGAAACTGCGCGCCAACATGTCGCAGCAGCGCTTCCCGTTCGGTGACGGCCAGGCCGCGCCACGCATTGCCGCCGCTGCCCTGCAGTGGCTCGATCGCGAATATCGCGACCGGTCGGAGCCGCGCCGCGCCTGATTGACTCCGTTGGCCAACATACGCATAGGCCCCGGCGCGCCAGGCGGCACGCTGGCCCCTTCGTCTAGCGGTTAGGACGCGGCCCTCTCACGGCTGAAACACGGGTTCGATTCCCGTAGGGGTCACCATCATTCGTCCGACGCAACCTTCAACAGATTGTCGTCGATCGTCCGGTCGACATAAAGGCCGACGGGTCGACTGCGACATAGGCCGGTCGCCTCGCCGTGACGAAGCGGACCTTCTGCTCCCCCGACCGCAAGCGTTGCGTCGACTGGCGCAGAACGGCGCTGCGCGCGACCGCTTCTTCAGGATGCATCGATAGCAAGGCGATGGGGACGATCGCGTCGAGCGGGGCCGTCCGGGCAATCCCGTCACCGCCGACAAATGCCTTGGCGGCCTTGACGGTGACGACAGTCGTCCATTGGCCGTCGGGGCGCCGGGCCGAGGTAACGCCGTCGATCTTGAAGTCGTACAGGGTAACGCGTTCGAACACGTCGGTGATCAGCTCTTGTTGCTGCGGCAATTGCGCTTCCGCCCTCAGCGCCGCGACAAGGTCGAGGGATCGCGGATAGGGCGGGACCGAAAAGCGATGGCGCGCCAGAAGCCCGCGAAGCGCGCGATTGACCACCGCCTCGCCCATCTGCTGGCGAAGCAAATACATTGCCAGCGCACCCTTGCCGTAGGTGATGTGATTATCTCCCGGCGCGACGCGGACCAGCGGCGGTTCGGCGCCGACCTGCGCCCGGCGACCGGCGAGGTAGCGGTCGCGCTGGAAGCGGAGGAAGCGTTGCACCTGGTCCGGGCCCTTGGTCTTCTCGAGCACCATCAGCGCCGAATATTGGGCAAGCGTTTCGATCAGCAGGGCGGTCCCTTCCATCCGCGTGCCGCGCAGCTGGTGTCCCCACCATTGATGGGCGGTTTCGTGCGCGACCAGCATCGTCGCTATGTCGAGCTGGCTGGGATCGCGCAGGTCCATCGCGAAACCGCCGGCTTCGCCCATCGAGAGCGTGTGCGGATAGGCGTGTGCGCCCTCGCCATAGGGATTTTCGACGATCTGCAGCCGGTCGAACTGATAGGGCCCGAACGCCGAACGGTAATAGTCGACCGACCTTGTCATCGCGTCCAGCATCCGCCGGACGTTCCAGCGATGCTCGGGATGGTGATAGACCGCGAATTTCACCCCGCCATGCATCAGTGACGCGAGCGCAAAGCGGCCGGAATGGAACGAGACGTCGTTGAATGTCGGGACGTCAGAGACGAAGCGCGCGACCCGCCGGCCATGCGCTTTCCGATCCCAAACGCGCCGCCCCGGCGCGACCGGCGTCTGGTCCGCCGCGGTCGACACCGTCAGGTCGGCGGTGATCCAGCCATTGTCGGACATCAGCGTGTCGACCGCCCGGCGGCTTTCCAGAGCCGGCAAGGGCCGGGCCGGATCGAGTCCCTGGCGCTTCCGCGCGGCCGGGTCAGTCAGAAGACCGCTGTCATGCATCCCGATCCGCGGGATGAGGTCGAAGGCGTCGAGCACCGTCCCGTTCTCGACCAGCGCACGTTCCTGCCCGGACAGCACGAAACCGGCCCGCCCTCGCCGGCCGCGGAAGGTGAGCGTGCCGGTCGCGTCCGGAAGCATCGGCCGGTCGAAGCGGAAGATGCGGTAACCGAACCGGCGGTCGTCATGGACCAGCCGCGCACCCGCGACATCGGCGGCGAGCAATTCGAGGCCGGCGTTGGCGACGCGCACATGCAAGTCGCGGATCGGCTGCCCGCTCTTGTTCTCGAAGCGAAGGGTGCCGCCAACGTCCGCGCGAGGCTGGTCGGGAAACAGGTCGACCGACAGGGCAAGGTGGGTCACCACCGGCTGCGGCCGTGATGCATAGCGCAGGTAGCGGCGCTCATAATCGGCGAGATAATCTTCCGACTGCGCGGTGGTTTCGTAGCGGTTGAGAATGTGGCCGTTGTAGAAAATCCAGGCGCCAGACAGGCCGGCCATCCCGAGCAACGACAAGGTCATTGCGCGCGCCGGCCCCGTCCAGCGTCGCGGCAGTAGACGCAGCTTTGTCCTCATTCCGCCGGCGATGCCACGCGGCCACAGCAGTTGCGCCGCCACCAGCATCAGCCCGGCGATCGCGGCCCAGAACAGCCGCACCCACCACGCCGCCGCGCCGAACGATCCGCTTCCGGTCATGTCGGCCAGCGGGACGCCCGGCACCTGGCCGTAGAAAGCGAGCGGGTGCGCCAGGCCGATCGCCGGTCCGACGAACAGGAGGACGACATAGACCGCCATGACGCCCCAGCCGGCATATTTGCCGGGGCTGAGCGCCTGGACGAAGATTGCCAGCGCCGCGACGAGCAGCAGGTCGGCGCCGGTCGGAAGGACGTACCAGCGGAGATACTCACCCGGCCGGATCGGCACGGCGCCGCTGGCGAACTGGACGAGCATCGCGACCAGCACGGTCACGGCCAGGGTCGACAACAGCACTAGCGCGAGGCCGAGGAACTTCGGGAGCATCAGGCTCCACGACGGGACCGGTGCGGCGTCGATCAACTGGTCGATGTGCCGTTCCCGGTCGCGCCACACCAATTCACCGGCGAAATAGGCGGCGACGATGACCAGGAAGGTGCGGAAGCTGGCGTTGAGGATCGGAACGAGGATCGAGGTCAGTGGATAAAGCGGCGTTCCGGCGAACGTCGATGCGCTGAGCAGGCCGGGAATCGCGAAGGCAAAGGCGATCAGCAGCAGGACCACGAACACCGGGCTCTTCAGCACGTGACGTGCGTCCATCCGGACCCGGGCGGCGAACTGGCGGCGGGCGGTGCGGCGGTCGAATGTTGCCGACGGCAGGACGGCCTCGGCGACGCGGTCAGGACGTGTCGACGGCGCTTGGCTCGCGCGGGCCAGCTTGCGCAGGCGACGCGCCGAGACGTTCGGCTCGGCCATCCGGTGCATGCGCACCGTCATCGTGATGAGCACCGCGGCAATCGCCAGCCACAGCAGGCGACTGCCGATCATCAACGGCGTTACCGGCACGATCCCTGCGTTGAGTTCGGGCGCGGTAAGATAGCGCGCGCCGGCCATGTAGCCGCTCATCCCGAATGGGTCGGCGAGGACGCGCAGGCTGATCAGGTCCGGCGCGTTTTCCATCAGCCGCTGGCCGACGAGGTAAAAGACGAGCAGCAGCACGACACCAATGAAGGTGCCGGCGGTCGACCGGGTCGCGCCGGTCAGTGCGAACAGGATCGCCGAGATGATGATCGCATTGGGAAACGCGAAGAACAGGTAACCGAAGGCCCAGCCCGAAAGGCGGTTGGGGCCGAGCATGGCCTGGTCGGCGAACGGCATCAGCGTCCCCAGCCACGTGCCGAGGCTGACGGCGGCCAGCACTGCCGCGCCGGCGACGATGGCGCCGGCCAGCCGTCCGAGGAGGACGTCCGCCTTGCTGACCCGAGTTGTCAGCAGGATCGGCGCGTACCCCGTCTGCCGGTCGCGCAGCAGGGCATTGGAAATGAAGGCCGCACCGACGAACAAGTAGAGCAGCGATGCAATGAGGTGAGTCTTGATGATCGCGTTGGGACTGTTGAACAGCACCGTCCCGCCGGCTTCCTGGACCAGCTTGAAGATCGCCATGTCGAAGAACGAGGCAAGGAAGAAGGCCGCGAACGTCGCGAGGAACAGCGGGTTTCGGACGAGATAGCGGACTTCGAACGCCGCGACCGGGCGCAGCATCAGGCCGCGGCCTTCGCGGCCTGCGCCGAGCGGGACAGCGCCGCGAAATAAACGTCCTCCAGGTCGCCTGCCACCTGCTCGAAGCCCGTTCCCGGCGACTCGTCGGACAGGACATGAACGACCGTCTCGCCGCCGCGCAGCCGGGTCGAGATCACCGGCAGGCGGGCGCGGTAGTCATCGACATCACGCCGGGCGACGACCTTCCGCCAGACTTGCCCGCGCATCGCCCCGATCAATTCCTGCGGCGCGCCGTCGAGCAGGATCCTGCCCGCCGCGAGCACGGCCATGCGCGGACACAGGTCGGCGACGTCCTCGACGATGTGAGTGGAGAGAATGACGACGACATTCTCGCCGATTTCCGCCAGCAGGCCGTGGAAGCGATTGCGCTCTTCGGGGTCCAGGCCGGCGGTCGGCTCGTCGACGATGATCAGCCGCGGGCTGCCGATCAGCGCCTGGGCGATGCCGAACCGCTGGCGCATCCCTCCGGAAAATCCGGCCACCGCGCGCTTGCGAACGTCCCAAAGGTTGACGCGGTCGAGCAGCGTTTCGACCGTTTGACGCCGGTCGGCCTTGACCGTTATGCCCTTCAGCACCGCCATATGGTCGAGCAGGTCGTAGGCGGTGACCCGCGGATAGACCCCGAAATCCTGCGGCAGGTAGCCGAGCACCTGCCGCAATCGCGCCGGATCGGCGAGCAGGTCGATGCCGTCGAAGCGGATCGATCCGCTGGTCGGTGTCTGGAGCGTGGCGATCGTCCGCATCAGGCTGGACTTGCCCGCGCCATTGGGGCCCAAAAGCCCGAACATGCCGACGGGAATGGACAGGCTGACCCCATCCAGCGCCACTGTCCCGTCGCCGTAGACATGGCGAAGATCGTTCAATTCCAGCATCATCCGCTCCCCCTCAAACGCAACATCGCTGATGCATTGTGTTAGGTTGGTAATACAGATGCGCCGTCTGGCACCTGCCGTTCTGCGAATGGATGGATCGGTCGACCGCCGGTGGTCGCCGGATCGCGGTCAGAGCAGATACTTGACCTTGACCGACTGGCTCGATCCGCCGGGCGGCAAGGCGAAACGCACATCGCCATAGCTTGGCGGACCAAAGCGGATCACGGGGTTGCGCGAAAAGCCGAAGCCTTCGCGCGGCATTCCCATCATCTTGTCCAGCTTTCCGTTGCGGTTCTCGTCGTGGACCAGCAGCAGCGACCATTCGCCCGGCGGCACGCCCTTGATGTCAATCGACCGCGCCGACGCGGCGCTGATGGTCCGCGACAGACGTCCGGGATCTTCGGCGCATTTCAGGAAGGCCTGCTGTCGGGTCAGGCACAGCATCACCGCGCCCTTCGTGTTGCGCAGCCCTTCAATCGACAGGTGCAGGCTGGCGCCCTGCGGCGGGCTGGCGCCGGTCGTGCCGATCATCGCGAGGGCGAGGAGCGGCAAACGTGCCCAGGCCCCGGTCGGTGCCGCAAAGGTGATCCCAGAGTCGAAAATATAGGCCATAATTGCAGCGATACTTTTGATGGTGAAGCTCGTGATGGCTAGCCGTTATCAGCCATTTCCCCAATTTTCCCTGAACCATGATGCGCGGAAACATCTCCCACCCCATGTGGTTGGTGACGCCCATCACGGTCATGATCGTCAGCACCAGGCCCAGCACCGCGATGTGGATCGGGATCACGAACACCAGCAACGGGATGACGATCGCCCCGGTCGCCGCCTCCCACGGATGAAAGCTCATCGCCGCCCAGGCGGTGGGCGGCCGGCTGTCGTGATGGACCGAATGCATCCGCTTGAACCACCATGGCCGATGCATCAGTCGGTGCGTCCAGTAGAACCAGGTATCGTGCGCCAGCAGGTAGGCCAGCAGCGAGACCGGCATCCACCACAACGGATAGTCGGCCACATCCGCGTAAATCCGGGTCCAGCCCCGCTCCTGCCAGCCCCAGGCGACGATGCCAGCCGGCGCGCCATAGATCGCCGCGGACGCCAGGCTCCACGCGATTTCCCGCCGCACCTGCGGCCGCATTCCCGCCAATCGCCCCGGGAAACGCCGCGCCGTCCAGGCGGCGAACAGCCCGCTGGTGATGAGATAGCGCACGCCGACGATCAGCGTCATCGCCACGGAGGAAAGGATAAGGCCGGTTGCCATGCGCCTACACTAGGCGCGGCGCACGCGGGCCGCTAGAGCGGTGGCGATGCCAGCGCCTCGACCGGACCTGATCATCGTCGGCGGCGGGCTGGCGGGCGGACTGGCCGCGCTGGCGGCAAGCCGGGCGACCCCGGACCGGTCGGTAACGGTGATCGAGCCGGGCCCGATCGGCGGCAATCACCTGTGGTCCTTCTTCGGCAGCGACATCGCCGGCGACCATCGCGCGCTTCTCGACCCGCTGGTCGCCCATTCGTGGTCTGGCTACGACGTGCGCTTTCCGGGCCATCGCCGGCACCTGCCGCAACCCTATTCGACCATCGAAAGCGAAGCGCTGGATCGCGCCGTCCGGGCAAGCGGCGCAATGATCGTGGCGGGGCGGGCCGAGCATATGACGCCGACGAGCGTGGGCCTGTCGGACGGAACGACCATCCATGGTGCCGCCGTCCTCGACGCGCGGGGATTGACCGCGCCGCCACAGGGGCTGTCCTGCGGTTGGCAGAAGTTCGTCGGGCGTGCGATCGACGTGCCGTCCGGCCACGGTGTCGATCAACCGGTCGTGATGAACGCCACCGTCGACCAGCGCGACGGCTATCGTTTCATCTACCTGCTGCCGCTTTCGCGAACCAGGGTCTTCGTCGAGGACACCTATTATTCCGAAAGCCCGGAGTTGGACCAGGCCGCGCTGGGACGACGGATCGATGATTATGCGCGCGCCAGCGGCTGGAAAGGTGCCGTCGCCACTCGCGAGGAACGCGGCGTGCTGCCCGTCGTCACCGGCGGTGATTTCGATCGCTTCTGGCCCGCCAACGACGGGGTGGCTCGCGCCGGCGTCAGGGCCGGGCTGTTCCACCCGCTGACCAGCTATTCGTTGCCCGACGCCGTCCGCTTTGCCCACTGGCTGGCGACGCAAGCGCCGTCCGGCGACCGGCTGGGCGCAGCGACCCGCGCCTACGCCCGGGCGCACTGGCGGCGCGGACGGTTCGACCGGATGCTGGCACGAATGCTGATGAAGGCCGCGGAGCCCGCGCAGCGATATCGCGTGCTGGAACGATTCTACCGGCTGCCGGCACCGCTGATCGAACGCTTCTATGCCGGTCAGACCACATTGGCGGACCGGGTTCGCATCCTCGCGGGCCGGCCGCCCGTATCCATCGCCAGGGCCATCAAGGCCATTATGGAGCCTGCGTGAAGACAGCCATCGTTATCGGTTCGGGGTTCGGCGGGTTGGCGTTGGCGATCCGCCTTCAATCGGCGGGCGTGCAGACGACCATCGTCGAGGCGCGCGACAAGCCCGGCGGCCGGGCCTATTACTGGGAGCGCGACGGCCACGTCTTCGACGGCGGGCCCACCGTCATCACCGACCCTGATTGCCTGGAGCGGCTGTGGAAGCTCAGCGGCCAGGATATTGCCGACGATGTCACGCTGGTCCCGGTCACGCCGTTTTACGCGCTCGACTGGCCCGACGGGACGCGGTTCGACTACAGCAATGATGACGAGGCGCTGTTCGCACAGATCGCCGCGCTCAACCCGGCCGACGTAGAGGGCTACAAACGCTTCCTCGCCTATTCGGCCGGCGTCTTCGAGGAGGGCTATCGCAAGCTCGGCACGAAGGCGTTCGAGAGTTTCGGCGACATGCTGAAAGCCGCCCCCGCCCTCGCCAAATATCAGGCGTGGCGCTCGGTTTATTCGATCGTTTCAAAATTTGTCGCGGAAGAACATTTGCGGCAGGCGCTGAGCTTCCACACGCTGCTGGTCGGCGGCAACCCCATGACCTGCTCATCGATCTACGCGCTGATTCACAAATTGGAGCGGGACGGCGGCGTGTGGTTCGCGATGGGCGGCACCAACCGGCTGGTCGCGGCGATGGTCGCATTGTTCGAACGGCTGGGCGGCACCATCCGCCTCGGCGACGCGGTGGTGGCGATCGAAACGGACGCAGACCGCGCCACGGCCGTCCGCACCGCCTCCGGTTGGCGGGGCGAGGCGGACGCAGTCGCGACCAACGGCGATGTCGTCGCGAGCTACGGCCTTATCGAGGGTCATCGCCGCGGACCGGCGCGGGTGCGGGCGCTGAAGCGCAAGCGCTACTCGCCGTCGCTGTTCGTCCTCCATTTTGGCGTCGAGGGCACCTACCCCGACGTCCCGCACCATTCGATCCTGTTCGGCCCGCGCTACGAGGGGCTACTCGGCGACATCTATGATCGCGGCAGCCTGCCGACGGACCCGTCGATTTACCTGCACCACCCGACCGCGACCGATCCGGGCATGGCGCCGCCGGGCTGCTCGACCTTCTATGCCCTCGCCCCCGTCCCCCACCTTGGCCGCGCGCCGGTCGACTGGGCTGCGGAAGGCGATCGCTACGCAAACGTCATCCTCGACACGTTGGAACAGCGCATGCTGCCCGGTCTTCGCGCCCGGATCCGCACGCAGTTCCATTACACGCCCGCCGACTTCCAGACCGACCTGTTCGCGCATCTCGGCAGCGCGTTCAGCCTGGAGCCGGTGCTGTGGCAATCGGCGTGGCTTCGCACTCACAACCGCGACGATGTCATCCGCAACCTCTACTTCGTCGGCGCCGGAACCCATCCCGGCGCGGGCATTCCCGGCGTGATCGGATCGGCCGAGGCGACCGCGGGCCTGATGCTGGCATGAGCGAGGAGCGCGACCGACTGGTCGAGGAGGCCGGCCGCACCATCGCGCGCGGCTCCAAGAGCTTTCGCTTCGCCAGCCAGATTTTCGACCTGGAGACCCGCGAGCGCAGCTGGCTTCTCTACAGCTGGTGCCGCGCTTGCGACGACATCACCGACGGGCAGACTCTGGGCCATGATGCACAGGTTCCCAATGACCCGGATGCCCGCATCGCCTTCATTCGCGACGCCACCGACCGCGCGCTGGCCGGTCAGCCGACCGGGCTGGTCCCGTTCGATGCGCTGGCACGGGTAGCGGGCGAAACCGCGATTCCCGACTCGCTGCCCCATGACCATCTGGCCGGTTTTGCGCGCGATGCGGCGGGGTGGCGGCCGGAAACAGAGCAGGACCTGTTGTCCTATTGCTACCAGGTGGCCGGGGTGGTCGGGGTGATGATGGCGCACGTCATGGGCGTGCCGGCCAGCGACCGCGACACGCTCGACCGCGCCAGCGACCTCGGCATCGCCTTCCAGCTTGCCAATATTGCCCGCGACATCGTCGAGGACGCCCGGGTCGGCCGCACCTACCTGCCTCGGGAATGGACCTCGGCGGAGGGGATTGAGGGCAAGGGACTGGCCGACCCCGCTCACCGCCAGGCGCTGGCACGGATCGCAACCAGGCTGGCCGACCTTGCCGAGCGCTATCGCCGGTCGAGCATGGTCGGCGCTGCCCGCCTGCCCTTCCGCAGCCGCTGGGCGGTGTTGAGCGCGGCGCGAATCTACGGCTGGGTCGCGACCCGCGCCGCCGAGCTTGGGCCGCGCGCCTGGGACCAGCGGATCGTCACGACCAAGGCGACCAAGTTTGCGCTGCTCGCGGCGGCGCTGTGGGATTCCTTCCGCGCCCCGGCGCCGGTCAGCCGTTCGGGACTGTGGACACGCCCGAAGGCCGCCGCAACCGCGCCTCCTCGCTCGCGGCGAGCGCGGCCTTCAACTGGTCGACCGGCGGGGCGTAGACAAAACCGAAGCTGACGCAGCCTTCGCGGCTCTCGACCGCGTGGTGGAGCCGATGCGCCTGGACGATGCGCTTGAAATAGGACGAGCGCGGCACGATCCGGTGTTCGAGGCGGCGGTGGACGATGACGTCGTGGAAGCCGAAATAGATGGCGCCGTAGGCGGCAATGCCCGCGCCGACCGCGGTCGCCCAGTCGCCCCAGCCCGCCTGCACACCCCCGTAGAGCAGGACGATCGACGGGATGGCGAAAATGACCCCGTACAGGTCGTTGAGCTCGAACCGCCCGGTGCGGGGGCGGTGATGGCTTTCGTGAAGGAACCAGCCGAGCCTGCCGTGCATCACCCAGCGGTGCACGACGTAGGCGAAGCCTTCCATGAAGGCGACCGTCGCAACGAACAGCGCCAGCATTCCGATCAAACTCATGTCCTTCCTATAGAAGGACTACTGCTGTTCGGACAGATAGCTCATGAGCTGGGCGAGCGTCGCTTCCATCTGGTCCTGCATCTGGCTGATCAACTCGTTCTCGCGCATGCCCTCATGGTCCAGCGGCTTGGAATAGCTGTCGGAAAAGGCCTGGAGGTCTTCCTGGTCGAACACGCCCTTGGCGACCAGCTTGGCAAGGATGACGAGCAATCCGTTGGTGTTGGCGATGTTGCCAGCAACCAGTGCCTCGTCGACCATCGTCAGCGGGGAAGCGTCGGCGTCTTCGTCTTCGGTTTCGTCAAATGTCTCGGACATCATGCCATCCTGCCGCTTTTCGCCGACGGTGCAAGCGGTCCCAGCACGGACCAGCGGTCCGCCTTGGCCGCGTAGCTCAAGGTGTAGGCCGGACTGGAGGATGGAAGGTCGATCAGGGTCAGCGCCGATCCGATGAGCGCGCGCCGGCCGATTTTCGCCGCGGTCTGGCCGTTGAAGGCGACGGCGCGAAGATCGCCATGGGTTTCCACATAATCCGCCAGCGGGTTGGCCGTTGCGCCGCGGATGGCCCCGTCGAGGCTTCCGGACCGGGTCGCTTCGGAAACCACGTCCCACAGCGCGATTCGCCGCGCGGCGAGACGCGCCAGTCGCTCCTCATAGTCGAGCGTCGCCAGCGGCTCGCCGATCGCATCGCCCAGCAATCGCCAGAACTGGTTCCGGGGATGGGCATAGTAGCGCTGGGCGGCGAGCGACGCTTCGCCCGGCAGGCTGCCGAGGACCAGCAGCACCGCATCGTCCGACCCGACCGGGCTCATCGAAGCCTTGCGCACCATGCCCTCCCGATAGCGCGGGTGCGGCTGCTTGCCATCTACCCGCTTGCGGCGCAGCGTGCGGGCGGATGGTCTGGCTGTGGTTCTTGTTCGTGCTGGCGGCGGTCGGGATTGGCGCCGCGACGAGCGCGCGCAAGCGGCGGAACCACGCACCGCCGCCGCCCGACCTTTCAAATCAGTCGCCGGGCGATCTTGAGCAACGGGATCAGCTGGAGGCGCTGAAGCGGTACGGTACGCCGGCCGATGCAGCGCGCCTGAAGGAACAGGGAATCGATCTTGGGGCGTTGGGTTACCGGCCGCCTTCCGAACCGTGAGCCGGTTGCCCGATGGGCGACGCAACCGCTAAGGCCCGGGCGATGAACCCCGACGAGCTCCGCATCGCCCTGTTCTCGGGTAATTACAATTATGTCCGGGACGGGGCGAACCAGGCGCTGA
The DNA here is from genome assembly GCF_014396585.1 of Sphingomonas rhizophila. Lineage (GTDB taxonomy): Bacteria > Pseudomonadota > Alphaproteobacteria > Sphingomonadales > Sphingomonadaceae > Sphingomicrobium > Sphingomicrobium rhizophilum. Next base: position 388,325 of record NZ_CP060717.1, on the reverse strand, counting down.
ATCGTCTCGTCGCTTACCTCTTGCGGCAGGGCGCCCATGTTCGCGTCTATTCGCCGGTCGTCGACGATCCCGCCTTTCCGCCGACCGGCGACCTGGTCGACGTGCCGTCGTTCCCCATCCCCGGCCGCGACGAATATCGCGTGCCGTGGCGGCTGGCGGGCGCGGCGCAGCGCGACCTTGAGCAGTTCGCGCCGAACATCGTCCACATCGCCAGCCCCGACATCGTCGCCCATCGCGCCGTCAGCTGGGCCCGGCGGAACAGGATCCCGGCGGTCGCGTCCATCCACACCCGCTTCGAAACCTACCTCCAATATTATCACCTGGAGAAGCTGGAGCCGATCATTCGCGGCATCTTGCGGCGGCTCTATACGCGCTGCGACGCGATCATGGCGCCCGCGCCGTCGACCGCGGCGATCCTTCGGGCCCAGCGCATGAACCGCGACATTTCGATCTGGGCGCGCGGGGTCGACCGTGGACAGTTCAATCCGCAGCAGCGAAGCGAAGCGTTCCGCACGGCGCACGGGTTCAAGCCCGACGACATGGTGGTCGCGTTCCTCGGGCGCCTGGTGCTGGAAAAGGGGCTCGACGTGTTCGCCGACGCGATCGACGCGGCGCGTGCGCAGGGCACCTCCATTCGCGTGCTGGCCATCGGCGACGGTCCGGCGCGTCCCTATTTCGAGGAACGGCTTCCCGATGCGGAATTCACCGGCCAGTTGACCGGCGACGCCCTGGCCCAAGCGCTGGCGTCGGCGGATGTGTTCCTCAATCCCTCGGTCACGGAAACCTTCGGCAACGTGACCCTGGAGGCGATGGCCTGCGCCCTGCCGGTCGTCGCCGCGGCCGCCTCGGGCGCCACCAGCCTGGTGCAGCATGACGTCACCGGGCAACTCGCCGAGCCGGGCGAGATCGACCAGTACGCCGACGCGCTGACGCGCTACGCCAGCGACCCCGCGCTTCGCAGGAAGCACGGGGCCGCGGGACTGGATTTTGCCCGGACGATGGACTGGGACGAGATCAACGGCGCCGTCCTCAAGACCTACAAGCGGGTCATCGAACGGCGACGGCGGCTGGAAGCGATGCGCTAGAGCCGCTCGACCTTGCGCGCGGTCTCGTCGATCAGGTCGACGATTGCGTTCAGCTTGTCGTCGTCGAACCCGCCCTGCTGGACCTGGTGGAACACGGCGGTCATCAGGTTCTGGACGGCCCGGCGGACCGGAGCGCGGCCGGCGCGGTGTTCGCCATGGCGCTCCAACCGGGCGACGATGTCGCCGATTTCGTCCGCCTTGTTCGCCAGCTCCGCGGTTCCGGCTTCGGTGATGGAATAGGACCGGCGGCCCCCTTCCTCGTCGGCCTGGATCACCAGGCCCTCATCGACCATCAGGTTGAGGGTCGGATAAACGACGCCCGGACTCGGGGCGTAATCGCCGCCCGACAGTTCCTCGATCGCCTTGATCAGCGAATAGCCGTGACGAGGCTCATCACCGACCAGTTTGAGCAGCAGCAGCCGAAGCTGGGTGCCGTCAAACATCCGGCGGCGTCCACGGCCGCCTCCCGGCCCGCCGAACCCGCGTCCGAAACTGGGGCCCAAGCCACCCGGGCCGCCCTCGCCGCCGACCGGATCCCACCGGCCCGAAGCCATCGCGGCCTTCATCGCGCGCCGAGCATAGTGGCCGAAGCGGTCGGCCGACCGATCACAACCGTGATGTCGCATGTCAATTCCTTCAAAATGATCATTCAAGATGGGTCGAAGATATATCTTGATAGAATTTCGTCAAGAGCAGATGCAACGTTCGCCGCGCTTGGCTATTGGCGCTACCGATGGCCGACCTTTTCGCCGACGATCCGCTTCCCGACGACCAAGTGGCCGGCACAGCGCCGCTGGCCGACCGGCTTCGTCCCAAGTCGCTCGAGGAGGTCGTAGGGCAGGAGCATCTGACCGGTCCGGAAGGCGCGATCGGTCGAATGGTCGCGGCCGGCAAGCTGTCGTCGATGATCCTTTGGGGTCCGCCAGGCACGGGCAAGACCAGCATTGCACGGCTACTCGCCGACGCGGTCGGATTGCGTTTCGTGTCGCTGTCGGCGGTGTTCTCCGGCGTCGCGGACCTAAAGAAGGTGTTTGCGGAGGCGAAGACCGCTGCCCGTGCCGGCCAGCGCACCCTGTTGTTCGTGGACGAGATCCATCGCTTCAACCGATCGCAGCAGGACGGTTTCCTGCCCTATGTCGAGGACGGCACCATCACCCTGGTCGGTGCGACGACCGAAAATCCCAGCTTCGAATTGAACGCGGCGCTCCTGAGCCGGGCACAGGTCCTGATCCTTCGCCGCCTCGATCAATCGGCGCTCGCGACCCTGCTCGACAGGGCCGAGCGGGCCGCCGGCGAGGCGTTGCAGCTCGACGATGACGCCCGCGCCGCGCTGGTCGCCAGCGCCGACGGCGATGGCCGTTTCCTGCTCAACCAGGCGGAAACCCTGCTCGACCTGAAACTGAAAGCGCCGCTCGATCCGGCCGGTCTTGCCGCGCTGCTCCAGCGGCGGGTCGCGGTCTATGACAAGGACCGCGAGGGGCACTACAACCTCATCTCCGCGCTTCATAAGTCGATTCGCGGGTCCGACCCGCAGGCGGCGCTCTATTACCTCGCGCGCATGCTGGTCGCGGGTGAGGAGCCGCTGTTCGTCCTTCGCCGTCTCGTGCGGGCGGCGGTGGAGGATGTCGGCCTCGCCGACCCGCAGGCGCTGGTGCAATGCCTTGCCGCCAAGGACGCCTACGACTTCCTCGGCAGCCCCGAAGGCGAGTTGGCGATCGTCCAGGCCTGCCTCTACCTCGCCACCGCGCCCAAATCGAACGCGGCCTACAAGGCGATGGGCGCGGCGTGGCGAAGCGCGCGCGACACGGGATCGCTGATGCCGCCGATGAACATCGTCAACGCGTCGACGCGGCTGATGAAGGACGCCGGTTACGGCAAGGGCTACGAATACGACCACGATGCGGAAGGCGGCTTTTCGGGCGCGAACTACTGGCCTAACGAGATGGAGCCGCAGGCCTTCTATCACCCGGTCGATCGCGGGTTCGAGGCCAAGGTGCGCGAACGCATCGAATGGTGGGATACGAAGCGCAAGGAACTGCGCGGCGACGGTTGAGGCCCGCGCCCGAGGCGCTAGAGTGAGCGTAATGCACGCAACAGAGGGGTGCCTTCACCATGTATCAGAACCAGCCGCCGGCCGCTTACTGGCAAGCACAACTCGTCGAATGGGGACCCAAGGTCCTGTTCGCCGTGCTCATCCTCGTCGTCACGCACTTCCTGGCGAAGGCGGTGCAGTGGGGCGTGTCGCGCGTCGTCGACAAGATGCCGATCCTGAAGCGCCATCCCGGCGTCGGCGGTGACAGCGTCGGCAAGGAGCTTGGCCGCCTCGCCTACTGGCTGATCTGGCTGGTCGGCCTGATCGCGGCGCTGCAGCCGCTTGGCCTGTCGGGCGTGCTGACCCCGGTCACCCAGATGACCAACGAGGTGTTCGCCTTTCTGCCGCGCCTGCTTGGCGCCGGTCTGTTCTTCTTCGCCGGCCTGATCCTTGCCCGCATCGTCCGTCACATCGTCGAGGCCGCGCTGGGTGCGCTCAACCTCGAGAAGCTCGCGGGCCGCGCGGGATTGAAACTTGGCGATGCCCCGGTCACGGTCGACGCGTCCGGCACCGCCAGCGAGGGCACCGCCCCGGCGCGGAGCTCGATCGCCCGCGCGGTCGGAGTCACCGTCAGCGCGACGATCATCATCTTCGCCGCGATCGGCGCGCTGCAGATCCTGCAGGTGTCGGCGATCTCCGATCCGGCGACGGCGATGCTTAACACCATTGCCACCGCCATCCCCCGCGTGCTGGCCGCGCTGGTGTGGCTGGCGATCGCCTTCCTGATCGGCAAATGGGTCAAGGCGCTGATCGAAACCGTGCTCCCCAGCCTTGGCTTCGACAACAGCGTTCGCGCGCTGGGCATCATGCCGGCCAGCGCCAACCCGTCGCGGGTCGTCGGCGCGATCGCCATGACCGCCATCCTGCTGGGCGCGGCGATCGAGGCGGCCCGGCAGCTGGGCGGCGACAGCGTTGCGGTGCTGCTGTTCCAGATCACCGAGCTTGGCGGCAAGGTTATCTTTGGCACGGTCATCATCGTTGTCGGCCTGTTCCTGGCCCGGATCCTGGCCGGGCTGGTCGGCAGTTCGACCGGCGAGGCCGGTTACGCCCAGACCATTGTCAAATACGCTATCCTGGCGCTGTTCACCGCGATCGGCCTGACCTTCATGGGCTTGGCCGACCAGATCGTGATGATGGCGTTCGGCCTGATCCTGGGCTCGGCCGCGGTCGCCACCGCCATCGCCTTCGGGCTTGGGGGACGCGACTTCGCCGCCCGCACGCTGGAGGAATGGCAGCGCGGCAGCCCGCCGTTCGCGCCTCCCCCGCCGCCGCGCCTCAAGAAGGCGCCGCCGGCGGACGACAGCCAGCCGCCGCTGGTCTGATGCCCGATCTTTCGTCCTGGGAGGCGGTGGTCGCCCATGCACTGACGCTTCCCGGGACGGAACTCGGCACCTACTATGGCGGGCCGGCGGTCAGGATCGCCGCCAACGGCCGGCCGCTGGTCACGCCGTCGCGCGAAGCCGACTCGTTCGGCCTGCATATCGACCAGGACAGCAAGCTGGTGCTGATGGAAACCGGCCCGGAGACGTTCTGGCAGACGCCGCATTACGACGGCTACCCCTGCGTCCTCGTCCGCTACAACAGTGACGATCCCGAGCGGGTCGCCGATACTATCGAACGAGCGCGTGACTGGGCGGAGGCGCTGAAGCCTGCCGCATCGCGCAAGAAAGCGTGAGCGGCCGCTTCTCGCGCTTCGTCGCCATCGACTGGTCGGGCGCCAAGGGACAGCGGCACAAGGGCATCGCCATTGCGGAGGCGCGCGCCGACGCCGCGCCCGCGCTGGTCCGGCCGGGTCATGTCTGGTCGCGACGGGAAGTGCTCGACTGGTTGTTGGTGGAGGCGGCCAGGGAACCGACGCTGTTCGGGTTCGACTTCAGTTTCGCACCGCCGTTCGCGGAGCGCGGCGCCTACCTGCCGGGCGAGAACGGCATTCCCGACAATGCGCGCGACTTTTGGGCCTATGTCGACGGCAAGAGCGCCGACGAGGATCTGGGCGCAGCCAGCTTCCTGGAGGAGGTGCACCGCCGCCATTTCTATTTCGGCATCGCCGACGGCGTGAAGGCCGACTTCGTCCGCTTCCGCATTTGCGATGCGCACCTCAACGCGCAGGGTGGTCGCAAGACGGCCAGCGCCTACGACGCGATCGGCGCGGCACAGGTCGCCAAGGCCAGTTTTTCCGGCATGCGATTGCTCCACCGGCTGAGCGAGAGGGTCGCCATCTGGCCGATGGACCCGCTTCCCGGAAACGGCAGCGCCGTTGTCGAGATCTACACCCGGATCTACATCCGCAATGCCGGGTTGCCAGGCAAGAAGGTCCGCACCGCGGCCGAGCTCGACACGGCGCTCGTTGCGCTCGGCAGCGATCCGGCCTTCCTCGACCATGTTCCAACCGATCACCAGACCGACGCGCTGATCACCGCAGCGGGAATGCGGGCGCACGCCGCCAGCCGGTTCGCGTTCGACCCGCCGGGCCTGACGCCGTCTCTTGCCCAAACCGAGGGGTGGACCTTCGGCATCGCCTGAACGACAATCGACGCACCCAGGGGAGGTAATGGTCATGGCACTGTCCCACGCACATCCCGAACGGCATCTTGTCGAACGCATCGGTTGGTTGAGGGCCGCGGTGCTCGGCGCCAATGACGGAATCGTCTCGACCGCCAGCCTGATCGTCGGCGTTGCCGCGGCGGCGTCCGGACGCAACGAGGTGCTGCTCGCCGGGGTCGCCGGCCTCGTCGCCGGCGCGATGTCGATGGCCGCCGGCGAATATGTCTCGGTCAGCTCGCAGGCCGATACGGAGAACGCCGACCTCGCCGCGAGAAGGCGGAACTCGCGACGGCACCGGAATTCGAGCGGGCGGAACTGGCGGCCATCTACCGGCAACGGGGCCTTGACGAGGCGACGGCGGACAAGGTGGCAGAACAATTGATGGCCGCGGATGCGCTTGGCAGTCATGCCCGTGACGAGTTGAGCATCACGCACATCACCACCGCCCGGCCGGTGCAGGCCGCCTTCACCTCCGCGGCGACCTTCACCGCCGGAGCGGCCCTTCCCCTCGCCACTGCCTGGCTGTCCCCCGTCGGTCAGGCGATGATGGTGTCCGTCGCGGTCGCCTCGCTCATCTTCCTGGCGCTTCTCGGCGCGATCGGCGCGAGGGCGGGCGGAGCGCCGGTCGGCAAGGCGACCGCGCGGGTCGCTTTCTGGGGCGCCCTGGCGATGGCGCTGACCGCGGGGATCGGGAAGCTTGCCGGGACGGCGGTATAGGACTGGACTGCCGCTTCCGTCTGACGCAAAGGCTGGCCCGTTGCCGGTTTAGCTCAGCTGGTAGAGCAGCGGTTTTGTAAACCGAAGGTCGCGGGTTCGATTCCTGCAACCGGCACCATCATTCCAATGTGATTGCCTTAAGCGTTGGTCACATTGTAATGGTACGACTCCACGCATTTGGAGTCGCGGCAATGCACACGGGCCTCATGGAAGATCTCTGCCACCTCGTCGAAACTGGAGAGGTGACTCGATCCGGCCTTGCCCGATCCGCCGGCCTGCACGCCAACAGCCTTCGTCGCATGGGTGAGGACGACTGGAATCCCACCGCGGACACGCTGGCCAAGCTGCAGGCCTACCTGGAACGGCGCGAAGGCGGTGCTGCCCTCGCCTCGCCCGAGGAAATCATCAACGAAGCCCGCAACGGGCGGATGTTCATCCTGGTCGACGACGAGGACCGCGAGAATGAGGGCGACCTTATCATTCCCGCGCAGATGGCGACGCCCGACGCGATCAACTTCATGGCGACTCACGGCCGCGGCCTCATCTGCCTCGCCCTCACCCGCGAGCGCGTGACGCAGCTGGGGCTGGAGCCGATGAGCAAGAATAACCAGGCGCGGCACAGCACGGCCTTCACCGTGTCGATCGAGGCCCGCGAGGGGATCGACACCGGGATCAGCGCCGCCGACCGCGCCCGCACCGTCGCCACCGCGATCGACCAGTCGCGCGGCCGCAACGACATCGTCTCGCCCGGCCATGTCTTCCCGCTGATCGCCCAGGACGGCGGCGTTCTCGTCCGCACCGGTCACACCGAGGCCGCGGTCGACATCGCCCGCCTCGCCGGGCTCAACCCGTCGGCCGTGATCTGCGAGATCATGAAGGACGACGGGACCATGGCGCGGCTCGACGACCTGCTGGAATTCGGCCGCAAGCACCGCATGAAGATCGGCACGATCCGCGACCTGATCGCCTATCGCCGCCGTCACGACAACCTGGTCGAGCGGCGCTGCGAGCTCAGCTTCGCCAGCCGCTGGGGCGGCGACTGGAAGGCCATCGTCTTCTACAACCGCGCGACCGAGAGCGAGCAGCTTGTGCTGCAGAAAGGCCATGTCGTCGCCAACCAGCCGACTCTGGTTCGGATGCACCAGAGCAGCGTGCTCGACGATTTGTTTGGCCGCGTCGGTGAGCGAAGCAATATCCTGGAACGGTCGATGGAAATTATCGCCGAGGAAGGCGCCGGCCTGATTGTGTTCATCAGCCGCCGAACGCCCGACATGTTCAGCCGGTCATTCGGCGGGGCCGAGCCGAAACCCGCCCCGTCGTCTGACATGGACGAGCTTCGCGAATATGGCGTCGGCGCGCAGATCCTCGCCGAAATGGGCGTCCATGACATGGTTCTGCTGACCAACACACACCACAGCCTGGTCGCGCTTGACGGCTATGATCTGGCCATCGTCGGCGAACGGCCGATCGATTGCGGGTCGACGCAGGCGTAACGCTCGCTTCGTCGTAAGGCCGGTGCCGTTGGTCGAAGCAACCCGCCGAGAGAATGCACGCGTCTTGATATACTGTCACATGGAGCTATGTGAGCCGCAAATCGGAGATTGAAATGCGCCTCATGCCTGCCCTTCTGGCCACCGTCCTGCTGCCCGTCCCTGCGTTCGCGCAGGATGCGGCGCCCACCGCCCCGTCCCCGGCTCCGCAACCGCAAGCCACCACCGCTGGCGAAGTAGTTGTCACGGGCCGCCGGCGGACCGACGACGTTCTCGGCGAGGTCAAGATCCTGAGCGGCGACGACCTGGCCGCCAGTGTCCGGCCGACGATTGGCGAGACGCTTGCCAAGATTCCCGGCGTCACTGCCACCGGCTCCGGCCCCAACGTCTCGAAGCCGGTTCTTCGCGGACTCGCCGGCGACCGTATCCGCGTCCTGATCGACGGCATCGGCAGTCTCGATGTCTCCGCCTCGTCCAGCGACCATGCGGTGGCGATCAACCCGCTGACCGCCGACTCCATCGAGGTCATTCATGGCCCTGCCGCCCTGATCTATGGTTCCGCGGCGGTTGGCGGCGTGGTCGATGTCCGCGACAGCCGTATTCCGCGCCGCCAGATCGACGCGCCGAGCGTGGCCGGTTCCGTCAGCTATGGCACCGCCGCCGACGAGGTCCTCGCCGGCGGCAAGATCGACATTCCGCTGACCGGCAACCTGGTTGCCCATGTCGATGCCGCTTATAGCCGCAATGACGATCTGAAGACCGGCGGCTACATCCTGTCGCGACCGCTTCGCGAGGAGGCCGCCGCCAGCGACGATCCCGAAATCCGTTCGCTGGCCGATCTCAAGGGCGAACTACCCAACAGCGACGGCAAGTCGTTCGAGGCCGCGGGCGCGCTCGCCTACGTCGATGGCGCGTTCAACGTCGGCGCGTCGGTGTCGCGGCGCACCTCGAATTATGGCGTGCCGATCCGCTATTCGCTCGACCCCGCGGTCGAGGCCGAGGCGGTTCATATCGACCTTGAGCAGACCCGCTACGATGCCCGGGCGGAAATCCCGCTGGAAGGCTTCCTGAAGTCGATCCGGCTTCGCGGTGGATACAACGACTATCAGCATCGCGAGATTGCCGAGGATGGCGAGGTCGGCAGCCAGGTCTTCTCCAAGGGCGGCGAGGCCCGCGCCGACTTCGTCCAGCGCGACAAGGACGGATGGGGCGGCACCAGCGGCCTCCAGCTATTCGACGTCAAGGTTCGGATTAATGGCGACGAGCAGTATCTGCCGCCGAGCCGGTCGCGGGACGTGGCGCTGTTTTCGGTCCAGCACCTGGACCGCGGACCGTGGCGCGTCGAGGGCGGTTTTCGCCTCGAACGCAGCCGGCAGACCGCGCAAGCGAGTGACGTCGTCGGCAACCCCGACCTCCGCCGCGATTTCACCAGCCTGAGCTATTCGGGCGGTGCCAGCTACGCCTTCGCGCCGTCATCGAAGGTGTCGCTCAGCCTCTCGCGCTCGTCGCGTGCGCCGTCGGTCGAGGAACTTTACGCCAACGGCCCACACGCCGGCAACGCGGTCTTCGAGGTCGGCAATCCCAACCTCGGCCAGGAAAAGGGCATCGGTGGCGAGCTGCACCTGCACCATCACGCCGGGCCGATCACCTTCGACGCAACCGTCTATCGCACGCGCTATTCGAACTTCATCTACCAGGCGCCGACCGGCGAGATCGAGGACGACTTCCCGGTCTACGAATACCGGCAGGGCCGTGCGACCTATACCGGTTTCGAGGTCCAGGCCGAGGCCGGGCTTGGCACCGTATCGGGCTGGAAGCTGGGCGCGGAGGCCAGCGCGGACAAGACCCGCGCAACCATCCGCGGCTTCGGCCCGGCGCCGCTGATCCCGCCACTTCGGGTGATCGGCGCGCTGACCGCCGAACGCGGACCGGTCAGCACCCGGCTGGAGGTCGAGCACGACTGGTCGCACGATCGCGTCGCGCCACTGGAAACGGCGACCCCGGGCTTCACCCTGATCAACGCGTCGGTCGAGTGGCAGCCGCTTCGCGAGCGGCCTGAATTGACGCTGGGCCTTGCGGCCAACAATATCTTCGATGTGGAGGCGCGGCGCTCGACCAGCCTGCTGAAGGATTATGCGCCGCTGGCGGGGCGGGACATTCGCCTGACCGCCAGGTTCAACTACTAGGGATCGAGCCTCAAAGCTCGATCCCGGCGGCAATCGCTTCCAGCTTGCGGACGCGTTCCTTGAGGTCGGCGATCTCGATCCGGCCCCGGCGGGCGGCAGGGTCGCGTCGCCGGCATGGCTCGCCAGTTCGAGCCGCTTGAGGTCCAGCCAGCCCTGCCATCCCTTGAGCGCAGCGAAGCTTGCCGCAACGATGGTCAGCAGGACGGTTGCGCCGATCAGTCCGGCGGAAATCGGGTCCATCATCATTTCTCTCCCCGAAGAGCTTCGATTTCGCGGGCCAGCTCGTCGTTCTGCGTGTGCAGGTGATGGTCGATGGCCATCATCCGGCGATCGTTCTCATCGAGCTTGGTGCGAAGGTCATGGACGGATGCGCGCGGCGCGCGGCGGTTCATGTCGCCATATTCGCCGCCGAGGACCGGCGGGCGCCGGCGTTCGCCGAAGCGGTTGATGACGCCCTTCTTCTGGAAGTGCAGGTAAAGCCCGGCGCCGACATAGGCGATGATCGCCAGCTTCCAGCTGATCAGCAACGCGATGGCGGCGAAGCCGACCCGGATGAAGGTCGGGTCGATGTTGAACACCTCGCCCAGGGTCGAAGCGACGCCGGCCAGCTTCTTGTCGCGGCGGTTCATCGAATAGCGTGACATGGTCTGGTCCCCTTCTTAACGGCGGGCCGCGAGCGCGGCTTTCATGGCGTCGAGTTCCGCGTCGACCGCTTCGGCGGTACGCAGTTCGGCGAATTCTTCTTCCAGGCTGCGCGGACCCGACAAAGCGAGCGCGTCGGCGTGGCCTTCGGCCAGGTCGGCGCGGCGTTCCAGCAGTTCGAAGCGCGCGAACGCATCTTCGGTACGGCTGCCGTGGAGCACTTCGCGGGTACGGGCGCGGGACATGGCGCTTTCCATCCGGAGTTCGATCGACTGCTGGCGGGCGCGAGCCTCGGCCAGCTTGGCCTGAAGCCGTTGAATATCAGCTTCATAGCCGCGAAGCACCTGCTCGATCTGCGCGATTTCGGCGTGCAGGCCCTCGGCGATTTCCTGGACTTTCTGCTTTTCGCAAAGGGCGGCGCGGGCGAGGTCCTCGCGGCCCTTGTCGAGCGCCAGCTGGGCCTTGTCGCCCCAGTCGAGGCCGAGACCGTCGAGGCGCTGGCAGGCGCGGCGCATTTCCTTGATGTCGGCGATCGAGCGAGCCGCGGTGGCGCGGACGTCGGACAGCGTGTCTTCCATCTCGATGATGATCATCCGAATCATCCGCGCCGGGTCTTCCGAGCGGTCGAGCAGCTCGGTGACGTTCGCGGCGATGATGTCGCGGGTGCGGGTGAAGATCGGGCCCGAGAGCAGCCCCGCCAGCGGCGCGAAGCGGACAGTGGTCGTCTGACCCTGGTCCGCCTCGCTGCCGGGCCGCGGGATGCGGACGGCGGGGCGTGCTTCGATCGGTTCGAAATCAGGCATAGGTCACGATTTCCGAGTTGGCCGAAGCCGCTGAGACAGTGCTCGGCGCAATGGCGGCGCCGACGGCGATCGAGCTCATCAGCAGCGAAGCGAACGCCGCCATCAGATGACGCTTGAACGTGAGACCGGACATTTTCATTCTCCCTTTTGTGAACCGCCGCATGGGAGCAGCAGGTTCATGCCGAGTTCATTTCATGAGCCGTGCCAATTGCGGTTTTCCGCCAAAAAATTGATTGGCGAGCATCGAATCCGCCGAGGTTGGCGGATTTTCCCACCCAAGGTTGGGACGGATTACCAACCGGGTGCGGGGGAACTTGCGACCCTGCTGGGGCTTTCCTGTCGGACACCATTTTTCCGAAAAGGACAGTCGATGCTTGCCAAGATTCTCGGGGCCCTCGCGGGCGAAAAGATTGCCGGACGCAACAACAAGGCCGCCGGCGCGCTGATCGGCGCCGCCGTGCCCATGATCGCCCGTCGCGGGCTGGGTCCGCTGTCGCTGGCTCTTGGCGCCGGCTGGGCGGCGAAGAAGATTTACGATCGCCGGCGCGACCGCCGCACGGGTCAGGCCTCGGCCTGATCCCCGAGGGCGTCGTCGTCACCCTTCAGATAGGGTTCGACCTTGCCCTTGAGCTTGATCGTCATCGGCTGGCCGTAGCGATCGAGGCTGCGGCCGGCCGCGACACGAATCCAGCCTTCGGAGACGCAATATTCCTCGACGTTGGTTTTTTCCGCGCCGTTGAACTTGATGCCGATGCCCTGTTCCAGCAGCGGCTGGTTGAAATGCGGGCTGCGCGGGTCGAGCGAAAGGCGGTCGGGAAGGTCGGTCATGGCGGGGCGTCTAGCCGCTGGCGTTCGCCCCCGTCAACGCGGGTGCGGTTGAGGCGCGCGGCGTTAGAGACTAGGGGAACCAGCGAATCCGTGAACGACCGGCGCCCGCAAGAAGCCCGGCGATGAAAGGTGAGGATGACCGAGACTCCGACGCGTGCCAACCGCCCGGCGCTGGCACTGCATGTGCCCGAGCCCGCGTACCGTCCTGGCGACGCCCCTGACTTCTCCTCGATCAGCGTTCCGGCGGCCGGCGAAGCGCCCCGCCCGGACATCGCGGCCGAGGCGGAGGCGACCCAACCGCTGACTACCCACCTCGTGCGCGTCCTGGACGATGAAGGCCGGGCGGTCGGCCCGTGGGACCCGCGCCTCGACCCCGACACGCTGCGCAAGATGCTGAAGGACATGAAGACCGTCCGGGTCTTCGACGACCGCATGTATCGCGCTCAGCGGCAGGGCAAGACCAGCTTTTACATGAAGTGCACCGGCGAAGAGGCGATCGCGGTCGCCGCCGCCACGGCGATGGACCCGGAAGACATGCACTTCCCGACCTATCGCCAGCAGGGCCTGCTCGTCGCCCGCGGCTATCCGCTCAAGACGATGATGTGCCAGATCTACTCGAACGCCGGTGACCCGCTACACGGCCGCCAGCTGCCGATCATGTATTCCGACAAGAAGCATGGCTTCTTCTCCATCTCCGGCAACCTTGGCACGCAGTATCCGCAGGCGGTCGGCTGGGCGATGGCCAGCGCGATCCGCGGGGACAGCCGCATCGCGATGGGCTGGATCGGCGACGGCGCGACGGCAGAGGGCGACTTCCATTCCGCACTGACCTTCGCCGCCGTCTACCAGGCGCCCGTTATCCTTGCGGTGGTCAACAACCAGTGGGCGATTTCCAGTTTCAGCGGCATCGCCGGGGCGGAGCAGGCGACCTTCGCCGCCCGCGCGGTCGGCTATGGCATCGCCGGGCTCCGCGTCGACGGCAATGACGCCCTGGCAGTCTATGCCGCGGTCCGCTGGGCGTCCGAGCGCGCACGGTCGAACAAGGGACCGACGCTGATCGAGTTCTTCACCTATCGCGCCGAGGGCCATTCGACGTCGGACGACCCGACCGGATACCGCCCCGCCGGCGAAGCGCAGAAGTGGCCGCTGGGCGACCCGATCGCCCGGCTGAAGGCGCACCTCGTCGCACTCGGCGAATGGGATGACGAGCGCGACGCAGCGCTTGACAAGGACCTCGACGCGTTCGTTCGCGCCGCACAGAAGGAAGCCGAGGCCATGGGCACGCTGCCGCAGCAGGGCTTCGACAATATCCCGTCGATGTTCGAAGACGTTTACGCCGACACGCCGTGGCACCTCGCCGAGCAGCGCGATGCATCGATGGCCGAGGCACGCGAATTCCTGGGGCACGAACCGAAATGACCCAAGGACCCACCAAAACCCGCAACATGATCGAGGCGATCAACGACGCCCATCGCGTGATGATGGAGCGGGACGAGACCGTCGTCGTCTATGGGGAGGACGTCGGTTATTTCGGCGGCGTGTTCCGCGCGACCGCGGGCCTGCAGAAACAGTTCGGCAAGACCCGCTGTTTCGACGCGCCGATCTCGGAAGGCGGCATCGTCGGCACTGCGGTCGGCATGGCCGCCTATGGGCTGAAGCCGGTCATCGAGATCCAGTTCGCCGATTATATCTACCCCGGCTACGACCAGATCGTCAGCGAAGTGGCGCGCATGCGTTATCGCACTGCCGGTGAATGGACCATGCCGATGGTCATCCGCTCGCCCTATGGCGGCGGCATCTTTGGCGGCCAGACTCACAGCCAGTCGCCCGAGGCGCTGTTCACCCACATTGCCGGCATCAAGACGGTCATCCCGTCGAACCCTTACGACGCCAAGGGCCTGCTGATCGCGGCTATCGAGGACCCCGACCCGGTCGTCTTTTTCGAACCCAAGCGCATCTACAACGGCCCATTCGACGGCCATCACGACCGGCCGGTGACGCCCTGGTCGAAGCGGGAAGAGGCCGAGGTTCCCGACGGTCACTACACCGTTCCCCTCGGCAAGGCGGCGATCGTCCGCCCCGGCGAGGAACTGACCGTTCTGGCGTACGGCACGATGGTCCACATCGCCCGCGCGGCGGTCGAGGAGAACGGGATCGACGCCGAGGTCATCGACCTGCGCACGCTGGTGCCGCTGGACATCGAGACCATCGAGGAATCGGTCAAGAAGACCGGCCGCTGCCTGGTCGTCCAGGAAGCGACCAAGACGTCGGGGTTCGGCGCCGAGCTCGCCGCGCTGGTGCAGGAACGCTGTTTCTATCACCTCGAGGCGCCGGTCGAGCGGGTGACGGGGTGGGACACGCCCTACCCCCACGCCTATGAATGGATTTACTTCCCCGGCCCGCTGCGGATGAAGAACGCACTCAAGAAGGTACTCGCATAATGGCGACCTATCAGTTCAAGCTGCCCGACATTGGCGAAGGCATCGCCGAGGCGGAAATCGTCGCCTGGCACATCAAGGTCGGCGACCGGGTCGAGGAAGACCAGCAGCTGGCCGACATGATGACCGACAAGGCGACGGTCGAGATGGAAAGCCCGGTCGCGGGGACCGTTACCAGGCTTGCCGGCGAGGTCGGCGACCAGGTCGCCATTGGCAGCGTGCTGGTCGAAATCGAGACCGAGGGCGACGCCGCCGCGAGCGCCCCGGAACGGACGCCGACCACCACCGACGAACAGCCGCTGGCCGACGGGATCGTCGAGCCGACGGCGGCGCAAGAGGAAGAGATTCCGGTCACCGCGACCGCGCCGGCACCGGCTGCTGCTCAGGCCTCTGCCCCGGCTGTGCGCGAACCCGCCCCGGCCCCGGCCGCGCACGGCGCCAAGGTGCTTGCCTCGCCGGCCGTCCGCCAGCGCGCCCGCGACCTCGGCATCGACCTGTCAGAAGTGAAAACGTCGAGCGACCGCATCCGCCATGCCGACCTCGACGCCTACCTTCTCTACAATGGTGGCAGCGTGTCGCACGGCGGCGGCGCGCGCCGCGCCGACGAGACGATCAAGGTCGTCGGGCTTCGCCGCAAGATCGCGGAAAACATGCAGGAAGCGAAGCGCCGCATCCCGCACTTCGCGCTGGTCGAGGAATTCGACGTTACCGACCTCGAGGACACGCGGGCGATGATGAACCGCGACCGCGGCGACAATCCGAAGCTGACGATCCTTCCGTTTCTGATCACCGCGCTCAGCAAGGCGGTGGCGGACTGGCCGATGATCAACGCGACCTACGACGATGCCGCCAACGTGGTGACCCGTCACGGCGCGGTGCACATGGGCGTCGCGACCCAGACCGACGGCGGCCTGATGGTCCCCGTCATCCGCGACGCGCATGGCAAGAGCGTGTGGCAGCTGGCGCGCGAAATCCTTCGCCTGAGCGAGGCAGCGCGCACCGGCAAGGCGACCCGCGAGGAACTGACCGGGCCGACCTTCACGATCAGTTCGCTTGGCCCGATGGGCGGGATCGCCTCGACCCCGGTCATCAACCCGCCGCAGGTCGCGACCATCGCGGTCAACAAGCTCGAGGAAAAGGTCGTCGTCGTCGATGGCGACCTAGAAGTGCGCAAGCGCATGAATTTATCGCTGTCCTGCGATCACCGCGTGGTCGACGGCTGGGATGCGGCAAACTTCATGCAGCACCTCAAGGGCTTCATCGAAAACCCGATCCAGCTGCTTTCGGCCTGACCGTCCGATAAGGCTGGATTCCCCGCGGCGTTGGGCGCATGGTCGCGCCGCGCCTCCTGTGCCTGCGTTTACAATGACCGCATCCGGGGGGAAGCCATGTCTCAATCGATCGTCCTGTCGCGCCGTGCCCTGATCGGGACCGGTGTCAGCCTCGTCGCCGCGCGCGCCATCGGTGCAGTCCCCACGTCCGCCCAGGAACTCGGACCCTTCTACCCGGTGATCCGACCGTTGGAGCAGGACGCCGACCTTACCCGCGTCAAGAATGGCAAGGGCGTCGCCAGCGGCCAGGTCATCGACGTATTCGGCCGGGTGACCGACGCCGCCGGCCGGCCGGTACCGCAGGCACGGCTGGATATCTGGCAGGCCAATGCACTCGGCCGTTACGACCATCCCGGCGACGCCCGCGACGTTCCGCTCGACCCCAATTTCCAGGGTTCGGCGATCATCGTCGCCGACGCGGACGGCAACTACCGGTTCCGGACGATCAAGCCCGGCGCCTACCCGATCCCCGGCGACCGGGTGCGGCCGCCCCACATCCACGTCGACGTCACGGGCCGGAAAGAGCGGCTGACGACGCAGATGTATTTTGCCGGCGACCCGCTCAACGAAAAGGACTTCATCTTCGCGGTTGCCAATCCCAAGTCGAGCGTGCTGGCGAAGTCGGTCGGTGCCGTGACCCCGGAACCCGGCGCCGTGGGCTGGCAATGGGACATCGTCCTAGCGGTTGGCTAGGACCTAGGCCTTGCCGACCGGCAACTCAGGCCGCGCGCTGCGCCGTGCCCGAGACGCTCAGGCGTCCTGGACCGGCGAACACGAAATAGAGGAAGACGAAGCAGTAGAGAATGGCCGCGTCGCCCATGTTGTTGACCGGCCAGAAGTTCTGCGGCGCGTGGCCGATGAAATAGGCCGCGGCCATCGTTCCCGACGCCAAGAACGCCGCCGGACGCGTAAACAGGCCCAGCGCGATTAGCGCGCCCGCCACCAGTTCGATGATCCCGGCATAAGCGCCGGGATTGTCGAGCGCGAGGCCCATGCCCGCCATCTGGCCGTGGGGAAAACCAAGGAATTTCTGCGTGCCATGCGCCAGGAACAGGAGGCCGGCCATGATCCGGAGCACGCCGAGCATGAGCGGCGCCTTGTCGTCGAGTTGGTTGGTCATTCGATCAATCTCCAAGAGTGTGAGGGTCAGGCGGCCAGGCGCTCGACTTCGGCGAGGCCATTGGCGATGCCCGCGGCGCGCTGGTCGGGGCCGTAGTTGACGCCGTCGGAGTGAACGAACTCCGGCTCGATGCCGATGAAATTGAACAGGCTCTTCAGATAGCTTTCGACATGCTCGAATGCGTTATCCGGGGTGTAGAAACCACCGCGCGAGATGGCGATCACCACGCGCTTGCCGCCAGCAAGGCCTTCGGGACCGGCGTCGGTATAGCGGAAGGTTTTGCCGGCCACCGCGATGCGGTCGATCCACGCTTTCAACTGGCTGGGGATCGAAAAATTATACATCGGCGCGCCGATCACGACGGCGTCGGCGGCAAGGAATTCGTCGAGGACGTCATCGTCACCCGATCCGCCAAGGGTCAGGTGCGAAAGCGGGGTCGCGACTAGGTCGCGCTGGACAAGCTTCGCGTCGGGTGCGGAGCGGCGCAGCTGGCCGACCGTTGCCTCGGTCAACTGACGGCTGACGCTGGCGTCGCCGGTGATGCTGCTGTCGATCTTGAGGATGGTGGTCATGATTTGGTCCTTGGTATTGATTTGTTACCGGGACACTTTAAATAACCAGGCATGGACGTCGCACAAGAACGCAAAATTTTGTCACCAGGTCACATTTCTGTGACCGCCCCCGGGCAAGCTTCGAGCGGGCATTTGACCGAGGTCGCGCCCCCGCCCGAACTCCACCAGGCCGGCTGCAAGAACGTCGCGCCGGTGCTCAACCGCGTGGGCGACAAATGGAGCATGCTGATCGTCATGATCCTGAGCGACGGACCCAAGCGCTTTTCGGAATTGAAGCGCGCCATCGACGGCATTTCACAGCGGATGCTGACGCTCAGCCTGCGCGGGCTGGAGCGTGACGGGCTCGTCACCCGAACGGTGACGCCCACCATCCCGCCGCGCGTCGACTATGAATTGACCGAGCTGGGGGTCAGCCTTCGCGGACCCGTCCGCGCGCTTGGCGACTGGGCAATCGAGCACATCGGCTGCATCCGCGCCGCACAGGAACGGTTTGACAAGGCCAACGACGCCTAGCGGTAGACGGCCTGGACCCGCGTATAGACGTCGCGGTTCCAGCGTCCGTGCTCGGCCACGCCAAAGCCGCTGTCCTTCCAGCCGACGAACGGCCCACCGGCGTCGAACGGAGGCCGCGCCCGATTGATCGACAGAATTCCCGCCATCGCGACGCGGCGAAAGCGGGCAATCCGTGCCTCATCGGTCGAAAATAGCGCACCCAGAAGGCCAGCACCGGTGCGGTCATGCGCGGCTAGGGCATCATCGAAGGTCGTGACGCTTTCCAGCGCGACCACCGGCCCGAACTGCTCATCGCAGACCAGGGGGTGTGCGGGGTCGATATGGTCGACGATCGTCGGCGCGAGCCAGCTTCCGCCTTCCAAGCCGCCGTCTTCCCCGCCGCAAAGCAGACGTCCGCCCGAGGTTCCTACCGACGCGATCGTCGTCAGAAGTTGGTCGCGCTTCGCCTCGCTGATCACCGGCCCGATGATCGTCGCCGGGTCCGACGGCATGCCAATGGGGAGTGCCCGCGTCGCGGCCGCGAGTCGCTCCGTGAATGCCTCCGCGATCGAATCCAGAAGGATAACCCGGCGGACCGCAGTGCAGCGCTGGCCAGAGAAGCTGAACATGGCGGCCGCGAGATCGACCGCGGCTGCGTCAAGGTCGGCGCTCTCGTCGACGATCGCCGCATTGTTGCCGCCCATCTCCGCCTGCACGGGGATGCGGCGATGGCCGCCGAGGCCGGCCAGTTGCTGGCCGGCGAGCGTCGAGCCAGTGATCGACACCGCATCCGCGACGTTTGCGACCGCACGGCCGACCGATGGCCCGCCTTGGGCGACGGCGATGAAGTCGGCCAGGCCGGCAGCCTCGAGGCTTTCGATGAGCCGGGTGGCGATGCGCGCGCCCGGGAACGCGGGCTTCAGCAGCGCGACATTGCCGAACCCGAGCGCGGGCGCGATCTTGCCGACGGCGAGTGCGAACGGATTGTTCCAAGGCGTGATCAGGCCGACCAGCCCATGCGGATGGCGGGCGACATGCGGGGCTTCGTCGCCGAGCGCGACCGTCGCGGCAACATTGGCGAGCAGGTCGAGTCCGTAGGCGACCTCGCCCTCGGCATCTCGCCTCGGCTTGGCGACATCGCGGACGATCGCTTCGACCCAGTCCGGGCGGCGCGCGTTCAAGTCGTCGTGCCAGCGACGAAGCCTTGACGCGCGCTCGGCCGTCGGCAGTTCCTTCAAGCCGGGCTGCCGGCAACGAAGGGTGTCGGCGGCCGCCGCGACGCTGGCCGGCGAGCCGCTTTCGACTTCGAACAGGATGGCAGTGCGGTCGGTCGGATCGACATGACGCCACATGACCGGCGCCGGCGAAACGCCGCCAAGCGAAGCGAGCCGGACCGAGGTCATGGCCCTGCGGTCCAGCCACTCCAGCGCCAAATCGCCGTCCAAGGGGGAGTCGCTGCCGACGGCCTCGGTCGCAATGGCGACATCATAACCGCGGGCGTAGGCGGAAACGGCGGCCGCCCGAATGCAGGCGTGCGACTGCACGCCCATCAGGACGACCCGCGCCACCCCGGATTCGCGGAGCCGTTCGTCCAGTTCGGGCCGGTCGAACGGATCGAAGAATCGCTTGATGACCACCGACTCGCCATCGACCGCCGTCAGCTCGGGCGGCGACTCCGCACCCGCCGAGCCCGCGACCACTTCGGGTACGTCGCGCCGATGCGGCATGACCTGATCGGCGTCACTTTCGGTCCGCACATGGACCACCAGCCAGCCCTTCGACCGCGCATAGCCAAGCAAGGCTTCGGCGTTCGCGACCAGCGTTTCCGCCTCCGGCATCAGGCCGCGCCGCGCGAGATAATCGCGCTGCAGGTCGATCGACAGGAGCGCGATGCGGCCGGTCACGGCCGATGCTGGTCGAGCAGCCGTTCCAGTCGATCGCCGACGGCAGCACCGAATTCCGCAGTTCCAACCGGCGCCTGACCCGGCGCCGCGACATCACTGGTGACGATGCCATCGGCCAGGGTCTGCCGGACGGCGGCGCGCAGGAGCACATCGGCTTCGGGCCAGTCGAAACTTTCGCGAAGCATCATGCCGAGCGACAGGATTTGCCCGGTCGGGTTGGCGACGCCCATGCCGGCAATCGCCCGCGCCGCGCCATGGCCGGTCTGGTAGACGCCATTGCCGGAATCGTTGAAATTGCCGGAGAAGGACAGCCCGCGCGAGGCCAGCAGCAGCGCGCCGCAATCCGCCAGCACGTCGCCGAACATGTTGGGCGACACCAGCACATCGAACTGGCCGGGGTCGGCAATCAGCTGGTAGACCGCATTGTCGATCTCCAGCTCGTTCAAGCGCACATCGAACCTGCGCGCGATCGGATCGGCACAGTCGCGCCACAGGTGGGTGATCGATGGGATACCGCCGGGTTTGAGGACGATGGTCAGGGAGCCGCGGCGGGTGCTCGCCAGCCGCGCCGCGACCTCCAGGATCCGGCAGACGTCGGCCTCGCGATAGTGGAAGCGATGATGTGCAACGCGGCCATCATCGCCGCGCTCGTCGCTCCATTCGCCCTGGTAGATGCCGCCCATATTCTCCCGGACGGCGATCATGTCGGCCTTTGCAACTGTGGCGTCGCGGACCGATCCGGCGCCGCGCAACTCGGGAAACGGCTCGATCGGCGTGAACTTGCAATAGAGGTCGAATTCCCGCCGCACCTCGTAGACGAAGCGATCGCCGCCCGGGCCGCAGAACAGGGCGCCGCCCAGCGCGAAGACCTCGCGCGCCTGCGCCTTCACCGCCTCCGACAGGCTACTTCCGGACTCGATCTTGGCGGGCAGGCCGATCAGCCCGCCTTCATGGAGGACAAGGCGCCGACCGAAATGCTCGCCAAGCCGTTCGAGCAGGCGGACCGCAACCGGCACGACTTCTTCGCCGATTCCTTCACCAACAAACACGCCAATGTGATGATCGCGGGAACGGTCGAACGAAGCGAACGGCGTTTGAAGCACTGACGTCAGCCGTGGCCGGGCATTCCCATCGCTCATCGGTCGGCTGATCATCTTATGCATCCTGGCGAGCTCCAAGCGCTTCGATCGCGGGCTTCAACTGTCGCCCCAGGTCGTGGCGAACAATCTTTCCCATGGAATTGCGCGGCAGCTTCTCGATGCGGATGATCTCGAAATCCCGAAGCGTCACGGCCTCGGTGATCGCAGGGCGTATGGCCTCGACATCGACCGATGCTTCACAGACCAGCGCAACGACCCCGTGGTCGCTGCTCGTCGTGCTGACCACGCAGACCGCCGCATCGTCGATTCCCTCGATTTTCAGCAGGCGCGTCTCCATCGCTGCCGCATTATGTTTGGTGCCGCCAAGGTTGAGCGTTTCCGAAACGCGTCCCTCTATCGCCAGCAGTCCGTCCTCGTGGAGCACCGCCAGGTCTCCAGGATAAAACCAGCGGTCGCCCTTGCCCGAGCCGCGATAGGCGGCCCGGCACACCGCCGGCCCCTGGATGGCAAGCTCGCCCGCGACCCCCGGCGGACATTCGACGCCCCTGTCGTCGGCGACACGGACCGTGACCCCTTCACGCACGAACCCGACCGCGCCGGGATGACGATCGAGAAGGTCGCTACTTCCCGATGCGACACTCCCGCCCTCTGTAGAGCCGTAGCTGATGACGATCTCGCGACCGACATCCTGCAAAGCTGCATCGCGCACCGCAGTTGGCAGGCGTGCCCCGAGTACCATGATCGTGCGATCTTCGCGGCCCAGCCACGGTCCGTCATTTTTCTTCAGGCGGTGGGACAGTTCGTCGGGCGAACACACGAACAGGTTCGACCGCTCGATCGTCCTGCGGAGCCCTTTTTCGTCGCCCTGCGGGTAGAACAGCACCGTTCCGCCCGCGCGCCAGGTCGCCAGCGGATAGCGGAAACCGGCCGTGGTCGTCATCGACAGGAAGTCGAACAGTTTCGTGTCGCCGGTGACGAACTCCCCGGCTTGCGCCAATCGCTGTTCGATCATCGCGCTGTCCCACTCGACGCGCTTGGGCGTGCCGGTCGTGCCCGAGGACATGTTCAATCGGACCGCTCGCGGGTGGAGCGTGATCGGGTCGTCGCCGCGGACCGGGGCAAGCAGCGCTGCCCGGAACGGGATCAGGCGCAGCGGCTTTGGCACGGGTTCGCCGGGTCGCGCTGGACCGATCAGGATCTTGACGAGCCGCGCTTGGATCAGCCGGGCCAGCCCCTGTCCCGATCCAACCGAAGCATGTGTCGCGCCAATCGCCATGATAGCGAGATGCGCGATCCAGTTGTCGAGGCTTTGTCCGTCGCGGTTGGATCCCGCGCCAATCGCGATTCGACTACTCGGCCCGACACCGGCCTGCCGGAAATAGGCGATTGCCGCGCGCACCAGCCGGCGCAACTCGCCATAAGTCAGGTGCTGGGCGCCCGCCGCGACCGCCACGCGGTCTTCGGCTGCGCCCGGTGCGATCAAATCCACCGTTGTCCCCCTGGCGCCAACGATAGGGATAAAGCCGTGCGCCGCAAGACACGCCAATGACCCCGATTGTTGATCGTCGTCCTTGTGTCGCTGCACCGCAACCATTTGTGTCTTCGCGCATTCTCCAAACTGCCACCGACCTCCGGTATTCGAGGTGGGGCGGGAGAACAGCAATGGCGCGTACGATCCGGTTTTTCAGCGATTCCCCCTGGACGCAGCGTGACACCCAGACGCTGCGCGCCTTCTACACCAACGAGATTCCGCCCGCCGAGATCGCGCGGATGCTCGGCCGGCCTGAAGAGGAGGTGCGACAGCGCACCCGGATGCTCGGCCTTGAAATGCCGCGCATTCACGTCCTCGCGCGCTGAAGCGGCGTCAGGCGACCAGTCGCCTCAGCTTGGCAAGGGCGACTGAATCGCCTTCTTCGGGCGCGATCGTCCCGACGAATTTGCCGTCAGCACCGAACAGCAGCACCGTCGCCGTGTGATCGACGGAATAGTCGCCATTCTCGCCGGCCACCTTGGCCGAAAAAATCCCGAACTGCTTCTTCACCCCATCGATCTGCGCCGGACTTCCGGTCAATCCGATGACCGGCGCGCCGAACAGGTCCGCGTACTTGCCGACCTCGGCCGGGCCATCCCGTTCCGGATCGACTGTCACGAACAGCAGCGGCATTGCTGCCGGCGCAATCCCCGCCTGCTGGCGAAGCCGCGCCATCCGGGCCAGCGTCGTCGGGCAGACGTCGGGACAATGGGTGAAGCCGAAGAAGATGGCGTAGGGCTTGCCGTTGAGTCGGCTGCTGGAGAACACCTTCCCGTCGCTGCCCGTCAGGGAAAACGGCCCGCCCAGCGTGCTGACATCGGTCGACTGCTCGACCTCAAGCGGAGGGCGGCCGGGCGAAGCAGTAGATAGGCCATCCCCCCAAGCGCGAGGATCACGAGCGCCCAAATGGCCAGCTGGACGCGCCGAAGGGTTCGCACCCGGTCAGTGTCCGCCATGCGCGCCTGCTCCGTTGTTGGTGACGGTTGCCGTCACGGTTCGCTCGCCGCTCCGTTCGAAGGTCAGGCGAAGCGATACCGTTCCACCCGCCACCAGCGATCGCTGCAACTTCATCAGCATGACATGGTCCCCGCCCGGGCGAAGGACAGCCGTCGCGCCGGCCCCGATCGCGAGGCCGTCCGCCAGCGGCCGCATCCGGGCGACACCGTCCTCGGTTGAGGAACGGTGCAGCGAGGCCTCGGCCCCGTCGGCCGTGACGCTGACCAGCCGGTCCGCGCCGCCCTGGTTGGTGATGGTGAAATAGGCCGCGGACGATTGCCCCGCGGCGGCCGGACGCGCCCAGGCGTCGGTGACGTTAAGGTTGGGCGATGCGGGGCTGCAGGCAGCGACCAGCACGGCCAACGCCGAAGCGATAAGAATGCGCATGGCCGCCCGCTAGCGAGGAATGCCGCCCGCCGCCAGTCCGGCGCGCTTGCCCCGGCGCAGCGAATCGCTACGGCTCGGCGCATGCTCAAAACGGTCACGCCCGATTTCGCCGCGCTGAAGGCGCTCGACGACAAGCTTCGATTCCTGTCGAGCTGGACGATCCATAATGCCAACCATGTGCGCGAATCCGTCGATGGGCTGAAGGTCGGCGGACACCAGGCGAGCTGCGCATCGATGTCAGCGATCATGGCTGCACTCTATTTCCACGCGCTCGGGCCCAACGACCGTGTCGCGGTGAAGCCCCACGCCGGGCCGTTGCTTCACGCCATCCACTATCTGCTCGGCTCGCAATCGCTGGAGCAGCTGCAGAATTTCCGCGGCTTTGGCGGGATGCAGAGCTACCCCAGCCGAACCAAGGATCGCATTCCGGTCGATTTCTCCACCGGCTCGGTCGGGCTCGGCGTCGCGATCACCGCATTCGCCAGCCTGGTGCAGGATTACCTCACGGCGCACGCGATGATCGACGAATCCGATCGCGGCCGCTTCGTGGCCCTGATTGGTGACGCGGAGCTCGACGAGGCAACATCTACGAGTGCCTGATCGAGGGCTACAAGCACGACATCCGCAATTGCTGGTGGATTGTCGACTACAACCGCCAAAGCCTCGACGCGACCAGCGCCGACCGCATGTTCGAACGCTTCGACGAAATCTTTGCCTCCTGCGGCTGGCGGACGGTCGAACTTCGCTACGGCAAGCAGCTTGCTGCGGCCCTGCAATCGGCGCCGAACGTGAAGCGGTGGCTCGATGCGTTGCCGAACGCCGACTTTGCCGCCCTGTCCTATCAGGGCGGAGCCGCGTGGCGCGAACGACTGGATGGCGACCTCGGTAAGGGTGCGGCCGCGTTCCTGCGTGATCGCGACGACGACGCGCTGGGTGCGCTGATGACGAACCTCGGCGGGCATTGCCTTGAGTCCCTCGTCGAGGCGTTCGACGCGGCGCAGGACGATGTCCCGACTCTGTTCGTCGCCTGGACCGTCAAGGGCTTCGGCCTGCCGTTCGCCGGCCACAAGGACAACCACGCCGGGCTGATGAACCCGACGCAGGCCGCCGCACTGCGCGACTCGATGGGCATCGCCGAGGGTGACGAGTGGCAGCCTTTGGCAGGACTGGGCGGCAATGCTCGCGCGGGAGTTGAAGCGGTGCTCGAACGAACGCGCGTCGCGCGTGACAAGCGCCCGCGCGATTTCGGCCGGATCGGCGTTCCGGCGCTACCGGCGCCGACCGGCGAGGAACAATCGACGCAGGCGGCATTCGGGCGCATTTTGCTCGATTTGTCGCGCGCGGGCGGAACGTTAGCCGACCGCATCGTCACAACGTCGCCCGACGTCACCGTTTCGACCAATCTTGGCGCCTGGGTGAACCAGCGCGGCCTGTTCAAGCGGCGCGACATGAAGGACGTTTTCGCCGCCGCAAAGATTCCTTCGGCGCAAAAATGGTCTGCGACAAATCAAGGCCAGCACATCGAGCTTGGCATCGCCGAATCCAACCTGTTTTTGATGCTGGCCGCGCTCGGACTGTCGGGCGACCTGTTCGGGCAGCGGCTGGTCCCGATCGGGACACTCTACGACCCCTTCATCGCCCGCGGCCTCGATAGCCTGAACTACGCTTGTTACCAGGACGCACGGTTCTTGCTGGTGGCGACGCCGAGCGGCCTGACGCTTGGGCCGGAGGGCGGCGCGCACCAGTCGATCAACCCCCCGCTGATCGCGCTCGGCAAGCCTGGTCTGCGACATTACGAGCCTGCCTTCGCCGACGAGCTTGCGGCGATGATGGAGGAGGCCTTCCGCCTGATCGACGACCCGGCAGGCGAGTCGACCTATCTTCGCCTGTCGACCCGCTCGATCGCGCAGGTTGAACGCATCGACGATCATTGGAAGGACGGGGCGCTCAAGGGCGGTTATTGGCTTCGAGAGCCGGGACCGGACGCCGAGGCGGCGATTGTCGCGATGGGCGCGCTGATGCCCGAAGCCCTGGCGGCATGGGAAGAATTGCGTGCCGACCTGCCGAGCCTGGGCCTGCTGGCGGTTACCTCGCCGGACCTTCTCCATCGCGGCTGGACCTCGGCCCAAGCCGCCCGATGGCAAGAAAGGCGCGAACCCAGCCACGTCGAAACGCTGCTTGGCGCACTCCGGCCGGGCGCCGGCCTCGTCACCCTGTGCGACGCGGCGCCCGCGTCGCTGTCGTGGCTGGGCGGCGTCCTCGGACAGCGGGTTGCGCCGCTCGGAGTCGAAAGGTTCGGGCAGACCGGCAACCTTGCCGACCTGTACGCCGCCTACCGGCTTGATGGCGCGGCCATTACGGAAGCCATCGCGGAGATTCTCCTCACCTCTTCTTAACGATGGCGGCGTAGCGAGGATGGCATGGGCCGCCCCCTCACCGACCTCGATCTTCGCCTTGCCGCCGAACTCGATCATGCCCGCGACATGCTGGTGATGATGGGCGATGAGCTGTCGACCGATTTCGCGGTGGTATCGCGCCACGGCCTGTCGCTGCAGGCGATCGACATCGTCGGCCAGATGCTGGGTCATATCGCCAACGTCGTGCGGTCCGAGGACCGGCCGCACGCGGTCGAGCAGATCGGCATGTGCGACCTGAAGGCGAAACTGTCCCGCGCCGCTTGAGGCCAGCCGTTCACTGTCCTAGAGCCGGCGCATGGCAGGACGCTACTTCGATGAATGGCAGGTCGGCGACAAGGTCGCCCACGCGGTTCGCCGCACCGTCACCGAAACCGACAACGTCCTGATTTCGACACTGACCCACAATCCGCAGCCGATGCACCTCGACCATGAGGCGGCCGCCGCGAGCGAATTCGGCAAGCCGCTGGTCAATTCGGTCTTCACCTTCGGCCTAATGATCGGCGTGTCGGTTGCCGACACCACGCTCGGCACGCTGGTCGCCAACCTCGGCTACGACAAACTGGTGTTCCCCAAGCCCGTGTTCACTGGCGACACGTTGCGGTCGGAGAGCGAATGCATCGCCGTCCGCGAAAGCAAGTCGCGGCCGGACGCCGGCATCGTCACCTGGGCGCATCGCAGCTTCAACCAGCGCGGCGAACTGGTGTGCGAATGCACCCGATCCGCGCTGCTCAAGCGGAAGCCGGCATGAGCGAGGCGCCGCCGCGCAGCTGGCTGTTCGTCCCCGCCGACAGCGAAAAGAAGATTGCGAAAGCGATCGAGACCACCGCCGACGCCCTCATCTTCGACCTGGAAGATAGCGTCGCGCCCGACCGCAAGGCGGCGGCGCGCGAATTCTTGAAGGACATGGGGAAGCGCGACGGCGGTCCGCGCTGGTGGGTGCGCCTCAACCCCATCGGCAGTCCGTTCCACAAGGAAGACCTGGAGCTGATCGGCGTCGCCGACGTCGAAGGCTTCGTCCTGCCCAAAGCGGAAAGCGGCGCCGACGTCACCCGCCTCGCCCATCGCACCGGCAACATCCCGATTCACGCCATCGTCACCGAAACAGCGCCTTCTTTGTTCGGCCTGCTCAGCTATCGCGATGCCAAGTCGCCGCTGCGGGCGATGAGCTGGGGCGCGGAAGACCTGTCGGCGGCGCTGGGCGCATCGAGCAAATACGACGCCGACGGGTCGCTGTCCTTCACCTACAAGCTTGCACGATCGCTGTGCTTGGCAGGCGCCGTCTCCGCCGGGGTGCAACCGGTCGATGGCGTGTTCGCCGATTTCCGTGACGAGGCCGGACTGATCGCCGAAGCCGAGGCGGCGGCGCGTGAAGGCTTCACCGGCAAGCTCGCCATTCATCCGGCGCAGGTCGACCCGATCAACGCCGCCTTCACGCCCAGCGACGCCGAACTGTCGCACGCCCGCGCCATCGTCGATGCGTTCGCCGCCGACCCGTCGGCCGGCGTCCTGTCCGTCGGCGGCCGCATGGTCGACCGCCCCCACCTGATCCAGGCCCAGGGAGTAATCGCCCGGGCCCGCTAATTCGAAGGAGAATCGCGACATGCCGACTCAAGCCAAGGGATGGGGCACCGACGCGCCCGACCAGCCGCTGCGCCCGATGGAATTCGAGCGGCGCGACCTTCGCCCCAACGATGTCGCGATCAAGATCACCTACGCCGGCATTTGCCACAGCGACCTTCACACCGCCCGCAACGACTGGGGTGGCACCCGCTATCCGGTGATCCCCGGCCATGAGATCGTCGGCACCGTTACAGAGGTCGGCGCCGACGTCACCGATCACAAGGTCGGCGACACGGTCGCCGTCGGCTGCATGGTCGACAGCTGCATGGCCTGCGACCAATGCCTCGAGGGTTGGGAAGTGTTCTGCCGCGAAGGTTGCGTCCAGACCTACAACAGCCCCGACCGCCACGACCACACGATCAGCAAGGGCGGCTACACCGACCACATCGTCGTCCGCGACCATTTCGTGTGCAAGGTCCCCGACGGCATGGACGCCAGCAAGACGGCGCCATTGCTGTGCGCCGGCATCACCACCTATTCCCCGCTTCGCCAGTACAATGTCGGCGAAGGCACCAAGATGGCGGTCGTCGGCCTCGGCGGGCTCGGCCACATGGGCGTCAAGCTCGGCGCCGCGATGGGCGCGCACGTCACCATGATCACCACCACGCCGGAAAAGGGCGAGGACGCGCGGCGGCTGGGCGCGCACGACGTCATCGTGTCGACCGACCCGGAACAGATGAAGGCGGCGGCGACGCGGTTCGACTTCATCCTCAACACCATCCCGGTCAGCCATGAGATCGACGGCTACCTCAACCTGCTCGGCCGGTCGGGGCGGATGGTCATCGTCGGCGCGCTGACCCCGATGCCGGGGTTCACCGGTTTCAACATCATCTGGTGGAACCGCGCGGTCGGCGGATCGGCCATCGGCGGCATCCCCGAAACCCAGGAGATGCTCGACTTCTGCGCGGCCAACGGCATTTACCCGGACTGCGAGATGATCCGCATGGACGAGGTCAACGACGCCTATGAGCGGCTGCTCAAAAACGACGTCCGCTACCGCTTCGTGATCGACATGGCCCACGGCCTATGAGCGAGACAGTCCACGCCGTTCCGCAAGGCTTCAAGGCCGCCATCGGCCCGGCGGAGTTGGCGCAGCTTCACGCCGACTTCGCCGCCGATGCCGATGCCTTCTGGCTTTCGCAGGCGAAGCGGCTGGACTGGACTCGGTTCCCGACCAAGGCCGGCGATTGGAGCTACGCGAGGGAAGATTTTCACGTTCGCTGGTACGAGGACGGCGAGCTTAATCTCAGCGTCAATTGCCTCGACCGTCACCTCGCCGAGCGCGGCGACAAGACCGCGATCGTGTTCGAGGCGGACGAACCCGGCGAGGGACGGTCGCTGACCTACCGCGAGCTCCATGCTCTTACCTGTCGCTTCGCCAACCTGTTGAAACGCGAGGGCGTCAAACGCGGCGACCGTGTCATGATCTACATGCCGATGATCCCCGAAGCGGCAGCGGCGATGCTCGCCTGCGCGCGCATCGGAGCAATCCACTCGGTCGTGTTCGGTGGCTTCTCGCCCGAAAGCCTGGCCGGCCGGATCGAGGATTGCGACGCCCGGGTCGTCATCACCGCCGACGAGGGCGTCCGCGGCGGCAAGAAAATCCCGCTCAAGGCCAACGTCGATTCCGCCTGCGACATGGCGCACGGCAGGATCGACCGGGTGATCGTCGTTACCCGCACCGGTGCCGACGTGGCCTGGACCGAGGGCCGGGACATTCGCTGGGACGACGTCTTCGAGTCGCTTTCCGACGATTGTCCGGCAGAAGCGATGGGTGCGGAAGACCCGCTGTTCATCCTCTACACCTCGGGATCGACCGGGAAGCCCAAGGGCGTCGTTCATACCACCGGCGGCTATGCGACTTGGGCGGCGACCACCTTCGACTGGATTTTCGGCGCGACCGACAACGACCTGTTCTGGTGCACCGCGGACGTCGGCTGGATCACCGGCCACAGCTATGTCGTATACGGGCCGCTGATGATGGGCCGGTCGACCGTCATGTTCGACGGCGTCCCCAACTATCCCGACTTCGGCCGGTTCTGGGAGACTTGCGACCGGCTGGGCGTCACCATCTTCTACACCGCCCCGACCGCGATCCGCGCGCTGGAACGGGAGGGGGACGTACCGGTCAAGGCCCACGATCGCTCGTCGATCCGCCTGTTGGGCACTGTCGGAGAGCCGATCAACCCCGCCGCCTGGGAATGGTATTTCGATGTCGTCGGGGACCAGCGCTGCCCGATCGTCGACACCTGGTGGCAGACCGAGACCGGCGCCGCGCTGATCGCCAACCTGCCCGGGGCGATCGACATGAAGCCGGGATCGGCGACCCGTCCCCTGCCCGGCATCCAGCCGCTGCTGGTCGATGCCGAGGGACGCGAGCTTGAGGGCGCGGTCAGCGGCAACCTTTGCCTGCGCTCGTCCTGGCCGGGGCAGATGCGGACCGTCTGGGGCGACCACGACCGCTTCTTCCAGACCTATTTCACTGCTTATCCGGGCCTCTACTTCACCGGCGACGGCTGCCGCCGTGACGAGGACGGCTATTACTGGATCACCGGCCGGGTCGACGATGTCATCAACGTCAGCGGCCACCGCATCGGCACCGCGGAGGTCGAAAGTGCGCTGGTAATGCACCCCAAGGTCGCCGAAGCCGCGGTCGTCGGCGTGCCGCACGACGTGAAGGGCAGGGAATCTACGCCTTCGTCACCCCGATTGCCGGCGAGCCCGGCGACGACGATCTCCGCCGCGAGCTGAACCAGGAGGTTCGCAAGCACATTGGCGCGATGGCCGCGCCCGAAGCGATCCAATTCGCGCCGGGCCTTCCCAAGACCCGGTCGGGCAAGATCATGCGGCGGATCCTGCGCAAAGTCGCGGAAGGGGCAATCGACCAGCTGGGCGATACCTCGACACTCGCGGACCCCTCCGTCGTCGACTCGCTGGTCGCCAACCGGATCGGCTGAGCCATGCGCGTCTGGACCGTCGCAGCGGCTCTCGCTGCCACTCTTCCCTCGGCGGCCACGGCCAAGGGACCGATCGACCCGATCGCCTTCTTTACCGGCCGGAGCCACGGCGAAGCGACGCTGAAGGTCCTGCTGCAACCGACGACGACCGTGACGGTCGAGAGCATCGGCAAGCGCGGGCGGAACGGCACGCTGATCCTCGACCAGCGCGTTCGCCAGGAAGGCAAGGAAGCCAAGAGCCGTCGCTGGGTTCTGCGCCGGCTGGCCCCGGGCCGCTACACGGGCACGCTGAGCGACGCCGTCGGCCCGGTGACGGTCACCAGCGACACGCAGGCCGTCCAAATCCGCTACGAGATGAAGGACGGGCTGCAGGTCGAACAGACGCTGACCCCGCAGGAACGCGGCCGGGTGATGGACAACCTGATGCGGGTGCGGAAACTCGGCCTGATCGTCGCCACGCTGCAGGAACGCATCGAAAAGCGCTGAACGCTTGCGCCGTCCGGCGCAGCCGCTAACCCCTCAAAGAAAAGCATCTGGGGGAGTGAAGATGTCCGAGACGGCCAAGCCCTGGTCGATGACCCGCGTCGTGACCGCATCGTCGGCGGGGACGGCGTTCGAATGGTACGACTTCTTCATCTTCGGTTCGCTGACGCCGATCATTTCCAAGGTGTTCTTCGCAGGGCTCGACCCGACCGCGGCGCTGGTCGCTGCGCTGGCGCTGTTCGCGGTCGGCTTCGCGTTCCGCCCCTTGGGCGCGATCATCTTCGGCGCGATGGGCGACCGCGTCGGGCGAAAGGCGACCTTCCTCGCCACCGTCAGCCTCATGGGCGGCGCCACCTTCGCCATCGGCCTGCTGCCGACCTATGCCCAGGCTGGCGTCATCGCGCCGATCCTGCTGATCATCCTGCGCATCTGCCAGGGCACCGCGCTGGGCGGTGAGTATGGCGGTGCGGCCATTTACGTCGCGGAGCACGCTGAGGACCACCACCGCGGCGCGTCGACCGGCTGGATCCAGTCGTCGGCCTCGTTCGGCCTGCTCGCCGCGCTGCTGGTCATCTTCGCGACGCGGCGGGCGGTGGGCGCAGAAGCCTTCGACGCCTGGGGCTGGCGGATCCCGTTCCTCGTCTCCGTCATCCTGCTCGCCATCTCGGTGTGGATGCGCGTCAAATTGTCGGAGAGCCCGGCCTTCGCCAAGCTTCGCGACGAAGGGCAGGTGTCGAAGGCGCCGCTGCGCGAAGCCTTTGCCGACCGCGAGAATCTGAAGCGGGTGGCGATCGCCTTCTTCGCCATCATGTGCGCGCAGGGCGCGGTCTGGTACTTCACCTTCTTCTACATGCAGGTCTTCCTGGAAAAGTCGCTCGGCATTCCCGGCGCGACCAAGGACCTTCTGCTCATCATCATGACGATCGTCAGCGCGCCGCTCTACGTCGTGTTCGGCAAGCTCAGCGACCGCTGGGGCCGCAAGCCGGTGATGCTGTTCGGAATGCTGCTGGCGCTGGTGCTCTATTTCCCCGGAAGCCACTGGATCGCCAACGCCGCCAATCCCGCGCTGGTCGAGGCGCAGCGGGCCACGCCGGTGACGGTGGTGGCCGATCCGTCGACCTGTTCCGCGCAATTCGACCCCACCGGGACCCGCCGCTTCGACAGCGCGTGCGACATCGCCAAGAGCCTGCTTGTCGCGCGAGGCATCAACTACAACAGCGTCGATAGCAGCGATCCCACCGGTGCGGTCATCGCCGTCGGCAACCAGCGGATCGCGCTGACCAATGGCCAGACGCTGAGCGATGCGGAACTGAAGACGGCGAAAGCCGACCTCGGCAACGCGTTGAAGGAAAGCCTGACCGCCGCCGGCTATCCCGCGTCGGCCGATCCGGCGCGGATGAACTGGCCCGTCCTGGTCGGCGTGCTGCTGCTGTTCGTGGTCGCCGCGACCGCGCTCTATGGCCCGCAGGCCGCGGCATTGGTGGAGATGTTCCCGACCCGGGTCCGCTACAGCGCGATGAGCTTGCCCTATCACTTCGGCACGGGATGGGTTGGCGGCTTCCTACCGTTCACCAGCTTCGCCATCGTGGCGCTGACCGGCGATATTTACGCGGGCCTTTGGTACTCGGTGATCTTCACGCTGATCTCGGTGCTGACGACAATCTTCTTCCTCAAGGAAACAGCAGGGAAGCCCCTCGACTGACCGATCGACGAACCGCCGTTCGTCCGTTTGTCGAATCCGCGATTGCGTCGACGCTACAAATGTAGCACGCTACAAATGTAGTGTGGAGAATGACGCATGTTGAATCGATTGCCGCCGCGTGAACGCCAGATTGTCGACCTGCTGTACCAGCGGGGGCGATGGCCGTCACCGACCTGTGCGAGACCATTCCCGGCGATCTCAGCGGGTCGGCGGTTCGGGCGATGCTCAAACGCCTCGAGGACAAGGGTTACGTCCGCCGCGAATCGTCCGACCGCGGCTTCCTCTACCTGCCGACCGTTTCCGACACCCAGGCGCGCAAGTCCGCGCTGGGCGATGTCGTGAAGACTTTTTTCAACGGATCGCCGGCCAGCGCGGCCAGCGCGCTGCTCGGCATGTCCGACAAGATCGACAATGACGAACTCGACGCGCTGGAGGCGATGATCGCCGAAGCGCGCAAGGCCAAGGGGGAATAGGCGATGGAACTGCTCATCGGCCTGGCGCTGAAATCGCTGATCGTCGCGGCCGCCACGCTCGGACTGTTGCGCCTGACCGCGCACCGCTCGGCCGCCGAACGGTCGCTGATCGCCCACCTCGGGCTGGTCGCAATGGTCGCCATTCCCTTTGCCAGCCTGGCGCTCCCGGCGCTGCGCGTGCCCCTGCCCGACATGCTGACGCCGGCAACGCCGGTGGTCAGCGAAGCGGCACTGGTCGCGTTCGACGATGTAACGCCTTCGACCGCCGCCACGGCGGCGAGCGCACCGGCGGTGGACGCGCAACCGTCCGCGCTGAGCGAAGCGCTGGCGTCAGTCGACTGGACTCGCGTTGCCTATGCCGTCCCGGCCATCGCGTTGCTGATCGTCACCTTGTTCGCCCTGCTCCGGCTCGTCGAGCTGCGCAGCCGCGCCCAGGTTCTGGTCGACCCGACCTGGCTCAGCGCGCTCGCCCACGCCCAGCGGCGCATGGGCTTCAAGAACGGCACCGCGCTGTTGACCTCGACCGACCTTCATTCGCCGATCAGCTGGGGCCTGATGCGCCCAGTAATCCTGCTGAACGAGGAAGCGCTCGTCGCGACCCACGAGGCCGAAGCGATCATTGCCCATGAACTGGCGCACGTCGCCCGCCTCGACTGGGCCAAGCTGATCCTGTCGCGCGTCGCCACCGCCATTTTCTGGTTCAACCCGCTGGCGTGGGTGCTGGCCCGCGAAGCGCACCAGCTGCGCGAGGAAGCAGCCGATGATGCGGTGCTGGCCGCCAACATCGCCGGCCCCGATTACGCCCAGCTGCTGGTCGGGGTTGCCCGCCACGAATGCCGCGGGCTCCTGCTCGGCGCACACGGTGTCGCCCCCAGCAAGGGATCGCTTCGCCGCCGTGTCGGCCGGGTGCTCGACAGCACCCTGGCGCGCGGCCCGGCCGGCCGCAGCTGGATCACCGGGTTCGCCGCCGGCATGCTGGTCATGGCCGCCCCCCTCGCCGCCCTCAGCTTCGGACCAAAGGCCGAAGACAAGCTTAGCGAAAGCGACATCGCCGCCGCCGGCAAGACGAAGGCCGTCAGCACGACGACGACCACCAAGACGATTGACGGCGTGAAAGTCGCCGAGCTCGTCCATCCCACCACGCCGCAATCGCAGAAGGCATGGCAGATGGTGCGCGACCCCGGCGCGTCGTCGATCCAGCAGCGCCCGGACGGGTCGATGGTCATCACCAGCGCCAACGGTGCGATCATCACCCTCGGCCCGCCCGACGCCAGCGGCCGCCGCGCGATGTACATGCGCGACCACAAGGGTTCGACGATGAGCTTCGTCGACGCCCGCGAAGTGCGCGGCATGACGGAGCTGATGCGCTCCCGTGCCGACGCGGCCCAGCTTCGCGCCGAGGCGAACAAGGTCCGCAATTCCAGCATCGCCGAACGCGCGGTCGAGATGAAGCTGCTCGGGGTCACGCCGGAATTCGCCCGCGACATGGCTGCCGCCGGCTTCCCCAACCTCGACCAGGAGGACTTGATGGAAGCGCGGGCGATCGGCCTCAACGGCGGCTGGATCCGCGCCATGCGCGCCGCCGGAGTCAACGGCAGCCTGGACGATTTCGTCGAGCTGCGCGCCGTCGGCATCACCCCGAACGACGTCCGCCGCAATCCCGGCGCCGATTCCGACGAGCTGATCGAGCGGAAGTTCAAGATCAAGGTTCCGATCCCGCCGGTCAGCGTCAACGTCCATGTCGCGGAACCGCCCGAACCGCCCGAAGCCCCGGACAACCCCGAATAAGCTGACCGGCTAACCCACAACCACCACCGAATGCCGATCCGATGACGCCCCGCCTGGGGCGAACGGGTCCGGCTTGCCTGAAGACCTCAAGAAAAAGGAGACCATCATGACCCGTACCTTCGCCTTCCTCGCCGCCACCATGTGCGCCGCGATCGCCGTTACCAGCGCCTGTTATGCCAAGCCACACCAGCACGTCGGACCGAGCGCCAAGGACATCCGCTTCACCGCCGAGGCCCGCAACGCTGGGGACATCCAGCTAAGCCTCCGCTCCGGCGACCGCGGCCAATCGTCGAACGGCTTCGCCGCCCGCGACCTCGCCGGCTTAGATCGCCGCCTTCTGGAATCGGGCACGTCGGGACCGGTCAGCTTCGCCCTGGTGCGCGAGGCCGGACGCCTCGATTGCACTGGCCGGGCCGAGAACCGCCGGGCCACCGGAACCTGTCGCTTCACGCCGGACCAGGCCTTTGCCGACTATGTCGTCCGCAGCGGCCTGCCGCGTCCGTCGGTCGACGAAAGCTACGGCCTTGCCATCACCAACGCCAACCGCGACCTGGTCGCGTCGCTGGCCGAGGCGCGCTACGCCGTCGAGGACCTCGACGACCTGATGGGCCTGTCGGCGATCGGCGTGAACCGCGCCTACATCTCCGCCCTCGCCGGTCGCGGTTACAAGCCGGGCGAGACCAGCGACCTGATCGCGTTCAAGGCGCTCGACATCTCGCCCGACTATATCGATGCGATGAGCCGTGCCGGCTACGCCCACATGGACGCCGACGCGATGGTCCAGTTCAAGGCGCTGGGCGTTTCCCCGGATTACCTGCGCGGGATGCAGGCCGCGGGCTACGGCAAGCTGTCGGCGGACGACATTGCCGGCATGAAGGCCGTCGGAGTCACGCCGGAATTCGTCGGCCAGTTCCGCCGCGCCGGCTTCACCAACCTGACCGCCGACGAGCTGGTCCAGCTCAAGATCTTCAACGTGTCGACCGCCGACCTCGAGGCGCTTCGCCGCGAGGGCCGCAAGGTGACCGCCGAAGCGCTGGTGGAACGCAAGATCCTCGGGCCGATGCGCCGCGGCCGCCACACCGACTAACCTCCGCCGCTCGTCCAGCCGTTCGTCGGCTGGCGAGTCGGTCACCTCATTTCATCGAACATCCGTGGTGCCGAAAGGCGCCGTGCCGGAAGGCCACGTCCAAGGGGGACCCAATGACCAAGTTTTCGCGCCTGTACCGTATCGCGCTGCTGACCGGCATCGCCAATCTGATCGCCATCCCGGCCGTCGCCCAGACATCAACCGCGCCGGCCGATCCCGCCGTGGCGCCGCCTCCCACGGCGTCCACGGCGGGAACGAAGCAGGTTTACACGCCTGCCGACTTCGCCCGCTTCGCACCGAAGACTGCGTATGACATGCTGGTCCAGGTGCCGGGCTTCACCATCCACAGCGCCGTCCAGGAACGCGGGCTTGGCCAGGCGTCTGAAAACGTCCTCATCAACGGCCAGCGCATCAACAACAAATCGGGCGGCGCGCTGGAAGAAGTGCGCAAGATCAACGTCGCCAATGTCGAGCGGATCGAGATCGTCGAGGCGGCCAGCCTCGGCATAGCCGGCCTGTCGGGCGAGGTTGCCAACATCATCCAGAAGGCGGCCAGGAAATCGAGCGGGCAATTCGAATGGAACCCCGACTTCCGCGCCCATTATTCGAAGCCCAACCTGTTCAACGGGTTCGTCAGCTACACCGGCGTCAAGGGTCCGGTCGGATACACGCTGTCGGTCAAGGACCAGGCCGGACGCGGTGCGTTCGGCGGCCCGATCTACATCTATGACGCCGATCGCGAGCTGGTTGAAACCCGCCACCAGGTGCTTCACAACGAAAGCGACCTCGTCACTTTCCAGGGCAAGTTCGCGATCGATGGACCGGGGTCGTCGGTGGCCAACCTGTTGCTTGGCTACACGCCTTATTGGGCGCCCGGATCGAACTTCGAACGCCGGGTCCGCGCCGATGGCGACAACCGCACGCGCGACATCAAGACGCAGCTCGACGGCTATTACATCGACATCAACGCCGACTATGAATTTGCCGTAGGGCCAGGGCGGCTGAAGCTGATCGGGCTGCGCCATTTCGACCATGAACCGATGATCCAGACGCAGCGCTTCGTCTATGAAAGCGGCGCCCCCGACACCGGCCTGCGCTTCACCCGCGACAGCCGCATCGGTGAAACCGTGTTCAAGGGCGAATATGGCTGGAAGACGGGCAAGAACGACTGGCAGGTCACCTTCGAACGCGCGTTCAACAAGCTCGACCAGCGCGGAAAGTTCGAGGAGCTGACGCCCGCCGGCGACTTCGAGGAAGTCGACTTCC
Source organism: Sphingomonas rhizophila (assembly GCF_014396585.1). Classification (GTDB taxonomy): domain Bacteria; phylum Pseudomonadota; class Alphaproteobacteria; order Sphingomonadales; family Sphingomonadaceae; genus Sphingomicrobium; species Sphingomicrobium rhizophilum. The sequence continues at coordinate 350,274 of NZ_CP060717.1, read as the reverse complement.
CCGGCCTCAGCGGCATCGTCCAGGAAGTCCGCTACGAAGGCATCGCGACGTTCAGCCGGGCACTCAGCCCGACCCTCGACCTGCAGATTGCGGCAGGTGCCGAGCGATCGACCCTGGAACGCGTCGACGGGGATACCGCACCGCGCAAATTCTTCCGTCCCAAGGGGAGCCTGACCCTCGGCTGGCGCCCAGCCAAGGGTGGGATGGCAGTTTCAAGCTGCGCCGACGCGTCGGCCAGATCAGCTTTTATGACTTCCTGACCCAGCCCAGCCTGTCACAGGACCGCGACAATGGCGGCAACCCCGACCTCGTCCCGCCACAAAGCTGGGAAGTCGAGGGCGAGATTGGCCGCGACTTCGGCGCGTGGGGCAAGACCCGGATGAAAGTTTATGCCCACCGTGTCGATGACATCATCGACATCATCCCGCTGGAGGACGGCTCCGAAGGCGTCGGCAACCTGCCGCGCGCGACCCGCTTCGGATTTGAAAGCAAGAGCACCGTGCAATTCGACCCGATCGGCTGGAAAGGCGCGAGGCTCGACCTCACCATCGGCATGGAGCGCAACCGTGTCCGCGATCCCCTGACCGGCGAACGTCGCGAGATCAGCGGCGAGCAGGACCGCTATGTCAGCGCCTCCTTCCGTCACGACATCCCCAACAGCAAGATCGCCTGGGGCGCCAATTTCAACCACCAGCATTATACCAACAGCACCTTCCTGACCGAGGTCGGGCGAGGCTGGGAAGGTCCGGTGTTCGGAAGCTTTTTTGTCGAGCACAAGGACGTTGCCGGACTCAATGTCCGCGCCATCGTCGGCAATGCCTTCAACGCCCGCCATCGGTTCGAACGGACGGTCTACACCGGCCGCCGCAACGACTCGCCGGTCAGCTATTACCAGTCACAGGACCAGCTGATCGGGCCGATCTTCGAACTGCTGGTGCGGGGCAGCTTCTAGAGCGTCACGCGGGAACGGGGGCCGGGACAGTCTCGTCGGCGACGGGCTGTTCCGCCTCCATCGCCGCCAGCATCGCCGATCCGCCAAGCTCGGCGTTGTCGGCGCCGTGGCGCATGAAGGCGAACAGTTCGCGGCCCGTGCCCCAGCTCGGCAGCGGCGGCGGTGTCGGCTCGCGCTGGTCGAGGTCGACGCCGACCACTTCGATACGGCCGTCGTGTGCGGACAGGCGAACGATATCGCCATCCCGAACCCGGGCGAGCGGTCCGCCGACCAGCGCTTCGGGGCAGCAATGGATCGCCGCTGGCACCTTGCCGCTGGCGCCCGACATCCGGCCGTCGGTGACCAGCGCCACCTTGAAGCCCTTGTCCTGGAGCACGCCAAGCGGCGGCGTCAGCTTGTGAAGCTCCGGCATGCCGTTGGCGCGCGGTCCCTGGAAACGGACGACGACGATGACGTCGCGGTCGAGTTCGCCGGCCTTGAACGCCAAAAGCACCTGGTCCTGGTCGGAAAAGACCCGGCACGGCGCTTCGATCGTCCAGCGTTCCGGCGCGACCGCGCTGGTCTTGAAGATCGCACGGCCAAGGTTGCCGGTGACGAGCCGCATGCCGCCGTCGGCAAGAAACGGATCGCCGACCGGGCGGAGCATATCCGGGTTGCGGCTTTCGCCGACCGCGTCCCAGACGATGTCGTCACCTTCGAGCCGCGGGTTGGTGGCGAAGTCCTCGAAGTCGTCGGCACCCGCGGCGAGGATGTCGCCATGGAGCAGCCCGGCTTCGAGCAGCGTCCGAGTGGTGAAGGCCATGCCACCGGCGTGGTGGAAGTCGTTCACGTCGCCCGATCCGTTGGGATAGACCCGGGCGATCAGCGGCACCGCCGCCGACAGTGCGTCGAGGTCCTGCCAGTCGATGACGATCCCCGCCGCACGGGCGATCGCCGGGATGTGGATTGCGTGGTTGGTCGACCCGCCGGTCGCCAGCAGGCCGACGGCCGCGTTCACGATGGCACGTTCGTCGACGACCAGTCCCAACGGCCGTTGCTTGGCGGCCGCCAGCGCGGCAACGCGATGGACGGCGGCGCGGGTCAGTGCCTGGCGAAGCGGCGTACCGGGATTGACGAAGGCGCTGCCGGGGATGTGAAGCCCCATCAGTTCCATCATCATCTGGTTGCTGTTGGCGGTGCCGTAGAAGGTGCAGGTGCCCGCGCCATGGTAGGACGCGGCTTCCGCGGCAAGCAGCTCGTCCTTGCCGACCTTGCCTTCCGCGTAGAGCTGGCGGACGCGCTGCTTCTCCTTGTTGGCGAGGCCCGACGGCATCGGGCCGGCGGGCACCAGCAGCGCCGGCAGGTGGCCGAAGCGCAGCGCGCCGATCAGCAGGCCGGGCACGATCTTGTCGCAAATGCCCAGCATCGCGACGCCTTCGAACATGCCATGGCTCAGCGCGACCGCGGTCGACAATGCGATGACGTCGCGGCTCTGCAGCGACAGCTCCATGCCCGTCTGGCCCTGTGTCACGCCGTCACACATCGCCGGCGTGCCGCCCGCGACCTGCGCCGTCGCGCCGACCTCACGGGCGAAGATCTTCATCTGCTCCGGGTAGCGCCCATAGGGCTGGTGCGCCGACAGCATGTCGTTGAACGCGGTGACGATGCCGATGTTCGGCCCGCGCATGGTGCGGATCGCGGCCTTGTCCTCACCCGCCGCGGCGAAGCCGTGGGCGAAGTTGCCGCACGACAGGCGCGGGCGGTCGATGCCGCGTTCCGCTTCGGCCTCGATCAGGTCGAGATAGTGGCGGCGCCGGACCTTCGACCGTTCGACGATGCGGTCGGTGACCGCGGCGATGCGGGGGTCGAGCGCGGCCATCACGGCGCCCAGTGGATGTCGATCGGTTGCTCGGCCTCGGCGAGCACTCGCCCGATCGGGAGCTTGGAGGAATGTCCGTCCTCGATCGCCTGTTCCAGCAGGTCGCGCTTCTCCTGACCGGTGATCGCGATCAGCAGGGTGCGCGCCGACAGGATCGCGGACCGGGTCAGCGTCACCCGGCCGACCGGCGCCTCGGGCGGCAGCGGGTCGGGCGTGACGCCGACCATCCGGCGCGCCTTGGGCGCATTGAGCGCGTCCTCCAGGTCGGCGCCGGGGAAGATCGAGGCGGTATGCCCGTCCGTGCCCATGCCGAGCAGGACGACGTCGGGCGGCCACGGCAGGTCCTGCAACCGCGCGTCGGCGCTGTTCCCGGCCAACTTCACATCGGCGATGTCGCCGGTCACCGGGATGACCCGCGCGCCCACCGGAAGGAAGGTCTTGGCCAGCGCGCGGACGTTGCTGAGTTCATTGTCCATCGGCACCAGCCGCTCGTCGCCGGGAATGATCGTCACCCGCTTCCACGGCAGTTCGGCTTTCGCCAGCCGCTGGTAGATCGGCACCGGTGTCTTGCCCCCGGGCAGCGCGAGCAGGGCATTGCCCCGCGCCTCGATCGCGCTTTCGACGATGAAGCCGATGTCGCCGGCGACAGCGTCCGCCATCTCGTCGACCGAGTCATAATCCCAGAATTCGGCCTCAATCATTCCACTGCCTTCCATCGCGTTCGATCAGCGACTGCGCCGCCCTCGGTCCCCAACTGCCCGCCTTATATTCCTGCGGCGCGGCCCTTGCCGCGGCCAACGAGGCGCGGACGCCATCGATCCACTGCCACTGCGCCTCCACCTCGTCGCGGCGAACGAACAAGGTCTGCTGTCCTTCGATCAGGTCGAGCAGAAGCCGTTCGTAGGCGATGCGGCGGCGATGATCAGCGAACGCGTTGGCGAGGCTGAGGTCCAGCGGCACCTCGCGCAGGCGGATACCATCGCGGTCGAGGCCGGGCCTCTTGGCCATCAGCTCCAGCCGGATGTTTTCGCGCGGCTGGATCTCGATCACCAGCCGGTTGGGTACCGATCTCGCGCCACCGGCGGCGAAGATCGAGTGCGGAACGCATTTGAACTGGATAACGATCTCGGTCTTGCGCTCCGGCAGGCGCTTGCCGGTGCGAAGATAGAACGGCACGCCGGCCCAGCGCCAGTTCTCGACCCGGACTTCCAGCGCGACGAACGTCTCGGTCGTCGAATCCTTGCCCAGTTCGTCGAGGTAGGATGGTGTCGCCTTCCCGTCCTCCGTGCCCGCGCCATACTGGCCGAGCGCAATGTCATGATCGACCTCGTCCGGGCGGATCGGACGAAGCGACCTCAGCACCTTGACCTTCTCGTCGCGGACGGAGTTGGCGTCGAATTCGGTCGGGGGCTCCATCGCCACCAGCGCGAGCAGCTGAAGCATATGGTTCTGGACCATGTCGCGAAGCGCGCCGGCACCGTCGTAATAGCCGGTGCGGCCTTCAAGCCCCACCGTTTCCGACACGCTGATCTGCACATGGTCGATGTGGCCCGCGTTCCAGATCGGCTCGAAGATCGAATTGGCGAAGCGCAGCGCCAGCAGGTTCTGGACGGTTTCCTTGCCGAGGTAATGGTCGATGCGGAAAATGCGGTCTTCCGGGAAGGCGGCGCCGACCGCGTCGTTGATCTCCCGGCTGGACGCGAGGTCGAAGCCAAGCGGCTTTTCCAGGGCCATCCGCACCTGCTCGCCGGTCAGGCCGACCGATTCCAGTCCCGCGATGGTAGGCTCGAACAGCGACGGTGCGGTCGACAGGAAGATCGCCAGGGACTGATCGGGCCGGATATGTTCCTGCAGCCGCGCAAAGCTGGAGATGTCGGTGGCGTCGAGGCCGACATAGACCAGCCGCGTGGCGAACTCGGCCGCCTTGCCGGCGTCGAAGAAGTCGGCCGGAACATGTTCTTCCAGCGCCTCGATCGCGCTTGCGCGGAACTCGTCGTCAGTGAGCTGGCTGCGCGCCGTGGCGACGATCTTGAGGCCTTCCGGCAGCAGTTCGTCGACGTGGAGGCCGTAGAGCGAAGGCAGCAGCATCCGGTGCGACAGGTCGCCGGTCGCGCCGAACAGCAGCAGGGTTGAAGCTTTGGTGAGGGTCATCGCGGGCCTTCCTAGCGCCACCGGACCGCGGATGCGATAACCGGCGGCGGAAAAAGCGTCATGAAGTCGTATTCGCCAACCGTGCCAGCGCGTCGGCGTGGCTCGGGAAGTTACTGGCGCACCCGGCGACGAAGCGGTCTACCTCCGCCATGTCGACCGGGTCGACGGGCGGCCGAACCAGCTTGGCGGGATCGGGGAAGTTGCCATAGCCGGCCAGCAGGCAGTGCCAGCTGAACGGCGTGTAGACCCGGTCGATGCCCTGCCGCTCGACCTCCTCTGCCAGGTCGCCGCCGGTGAACCAGCTGGTGAAGATTGATTTGAGGCTATCCGACAGATGGTCGTGGCCGGTCGCGGCACGCCAATAGTCGCTGTCGGACCGCCGGGCGGCGCGATAGTGGCAGACGAGGTAATCGCGGATGCCCTCGATCCGCGCAGCGATGTCGGCGTTGAAACCGGCGATCGATTCCGGTGTCACGCCGTCACGCTGGAGCGTGCCGATGAACCCTTCGACGGTGGCCAGCACGACGTGGAGTGCGGTCGCCTCCAGCGGTTCGACGAAACCCTGGGCCAGGCCGATCGCCAGGCAGTTACCCGACCAGCAGTTCTCGATCCGGCCGACGCGCATCTTGAGGTGCCGCGCCTCGACCTCGTCGCCGACTCCGGTGTGGGCGCGGAGCTCGCGCTCGGCGGCCTCCGCATCGATGAAGCGCGACGAATAGACATAGCCGTTGCCGCTGCGGTTGGTCAGCGGGATGTGCCACGCCCATCCTGCGCTCAGCGCGGTCGCACGGGTCGCCACCTCGGGCCGGCGGCGGGGACGGGTGTCGGCAGCACCACCGCGCTGTCGTTGAACAGGTTGTCGGCGAAGGAGAGGTAGCGTTCCCGAAGCGCGCCTTCGATGATCGTGGCCCGAAACCCGCTGGCGTCGACGAACAGGTCCGCCTCGAGCCGGCGTCCGTCACTGGTCACCAGCGCGTCGACCAGTCCGCCGGCATCGACATCGACGGAAGCCACGGTGGCCTCGACCCGCTCGACACCGAGCTTCGCCGCAATCTCTCGCAGATGGGCGCCGACCAGATAGGCATCAAAGTGGTAGCCGTAGCTGACGAAGAAGGGAAAGTTGGGCGGCGTCAGCGGCGCCTTGCGCTCGCGGGCGAGAGCGGTCGGGACGAAATAGCGGTCGGGATGGGCGTCAACGTCCAGTCCGCCCCGGCGCGCCTGCGTCTGCCGGAAGAACTTGCCCGCGGTGAAACGGTCCAGGTCGGTCTGGAAGGGGTGGAAGTAGCGTTCATATCCCGGCGCATCCGACCAGCCGACGAACTCGATGCCCGTCTTGTAGGTGGCGTTGCAGCGCGGCATCCACTCGGACTCGGCAATGCCGAGCGTGTCGAAGAAGAATTTGAGCTGCGGGGTCGATCCTTCCCCGACGCCGATGATCCCGATCTCCGCGCTCTCAACCAGCGTGACGGAAACGCCGCGCGGGCCCCAGTGCTGCTGGAACCGGCACGCCGCCATCCATCCGGCCGTACCGCCTCCGAGGATCAGGATCCGTCGCGGCAGCGGGCCGGTGTCGGTCGCCTCCGCCACTATTTCCGGCGGGCCGGCGACAGCTTCAGCGCGAAGCCCCCGCCCGGCGCCGCGCGCAGGGTCAGCGTGTCGGCCGCGGTCACGGTGCGGGTTTCCTTGACCATGTCGTGGCCCTTGGCGCCGAAGCTGGCGGTCGGTCCGTCACGCCAGATTTCCGCGGTGAAGCGCTGACCTTTCGGCAGGAAGGCAAGCGGGACGGCAAGGTCGCGCGCATTCTCGTCGGTGACGCCGCCGACCCACCAGTCGCGGGTTCCCTTGGCCAGGCGCGCAACGACGACGCTGTCGCCCACGGCGCCGCCAAGGACGCGCGTGTCGTCCCAATCCACCGGTACCCGGCGAATGAAGTCCAGCGCGACCGGCTCCTTCTCGTAGTTTTCCGGAAGGTCGGCCGCCATCTGCACCGGGGAATAGATGACGAGGTAGAGCGCCAGTTGCTTGGCCAGCGTCGACAGGATGTCGGTGTCGCCGCGGCCCTTCAGGCTGACCACGCCAGGGGTGAAATCGAACGGCCCGCCGAGCATCCGGCCGAAGAAGATCTCGCTTTCCCACTTCGGCGGGTTCTTGGGCACGCCCCAGGCGTTGTATTCCATCCCGCGCTGGCCTTCGCGGGAAATCCAGTTCGGGTAGGTGCGGCGAAGGCCGGTATCCTTGATCGGTTCGTGCGCATTGATCGCGACCTGCCGCTTGGCCGCTTCGGTCACGACCTTGAGGTGGTGGCGCGACATGACCTGGCCCTCGTGCCATTCGAAGCGGATCTTGCCGTCGGGGCCGCGCGCCTGCACGCCACCCGCGTCCGAGACATAGCCGGTTTTTACCGCATGGATGCCGAGCGACTTGTCGAGGTCGAAGGCCGCGCCCATCTGCGCTTCGTAATTGGCGATGTTCGCTGACGTTTCATGATGCCCGATCAGCATCACGCCCTTCGACTTGCCGTAGGCCGCGACCTCGCGGATGTCGAAGTCCGGATAGGGCTTGGTGAAGCTGAAGTCCCATCCGGTCGCGAACCAGTCGCCGTCCCAGCCGACATTCCAGCCCTCGACCAGCAGTCCGCTCATGTTGTTGGCGGCGGCGAAGTCGATCATCTTCTTGGCATAGGCGGTGGTCGCGCCGTGCTTCGGCCCGCTGTTCCAGCTCTGCGTGTCGAGATGCATCCCCCACCAGATGCCGGCATATTTCATTGGCTTGAACCAGCTGACGTCGCCCAATTTGTTGGGCTCGTTGAGGTTCAGGATGATCTTCGACGCATGATAAAGCGACGGCGCGTCACCGGTGATGAGCAGGGTCCGCCAGGGCGTCGAGAACGGCGCGAGGCGGCTGACCTTCGCCCCGGTCGACGACGGCGTGAGCACCGCCTTCAACTGCGTGCCCGTCGAACGCGCGACGTTCATCCCCGAATAGTCGACCAGCGCCGCTTCGTGAATCGACAGGTGCGTGCCGTCTGCCAGTACCATCGTCAGCGGGGTCTGGCCGGTGCCGATGCCGCTGATCGCGGTATTCTCGTTGAGATATTCTTCGCGGTTGCTTTCGAACGCGGGCGCCCACCACGCCTTGCCGTCCTGCGCGACCGCGAACTGGGTGAGTTCCTCGGCGATGTTGACGGTCTTGAGGTTGGGCTGGTCCGGGAACAGGTAGCGGAAGCCGACACCGTCGTTGAAGATCCGGAATTCCACCGTGATCCGTCGTTTCAGCGAGGTCTTCTCCTCGAACGTCGCGGTCAGCTGGCGATAGTGGTTGCGGATGGATTTCCACTCGCCCCAGGGCTGCTGCCACGTGTCGTCATGGTCGCTGGTCGACGAGGAAACGAGCCGGAAGTTGCGGAGCAACTGCGGGGCATCGGTCAACAGGAAGCCCATGTGACTTTCGGTGATGACCGGCCGGCCGGCCCGGGTGACGGCATAGCCCGCCCGCCCTTCGCCGTTGAGCGACAACTCGACCTTGATCTGACCGTCCGGGCTGGTCGCGGAAGCGATTGCGCCGCTTTGGGTCGCCTGCGCCACGTCGGTCTGCGGCTGCGGGGCGACATCGCTCTGTTGCGCGAAGGCCAGCGAGGGCGTCGACGCCAACGCCATCAACATGATCAATCGCCGCATGCTTATCCCTTTCGAATGATAGCCGCCGAATGGGGCGGCAAGACCCCGTCGACGATAGGCTCGCCCGCCGTCACCAGCGCCTGGCCCGACGCTGATGGCACGGGCACCGCCTCGTCGCCAAGGTTGAACAGGCACAGCACGACTTGGCCATCGGCCGCGCGTTCGAACGCCAACAGGCGCGGATCGCAATCGACCAGCCGGATCGTCCCGCACCGCAATGCAGGCTCCGCGTGCCGAAGCGCGATCATCCTTCGCGTCCAGTGGAGAATCGATGACGGATCGTCCTCCTGGCTTTCGACACTCAGCGCCAGGTGCGCGGGGTCGACCGGCAGCCATGGGTCGGCACTTCCGAAGCCGCCGTCGGGAGCCTCGGTCCATGGCAAGGGCGAGCGCGCCCCGTCGCGGCCCAGCGTCTGCGGCCAGTTGGCGATCGCTTCCGGATCGCGCAGCTTTTCGAACGGAATATTGGCCTGCGGCAGGCCCAGTTCCTCGCCCTGGTAGAGGATTGCGTTGCCCCGCAGGCACATCAGCAGAAGCATTGCGACCCGGACCATTTGCGGACGGGTATCGGCCTCCCACCAGCGCGAGGCGAAGCGCGGCGCGTCATGGTTGGAAAAGGCCCAGCTTGGCCACCCCTCGCCCGCGCCGCCAGGCCAGTTGCGGATCGTGTCGCGAACCACGTCGGGGGTCAGCCGGTCGGCGTAGAGATAGTCGAAGCCGTACGCGCTGTTCAGCCGCCCCTCTCCAGCGGTGTAGGTCTTCATCTCGCTCGACGCCTGCTCGCCGCCGACTTCGGCCAGGCTGAAGCGGCCGGGATAGCTGTCGAGCAGCGCCTGGATCCGCTCGATGAACTTCACCACGTCCGAATGGCTCTGGTTGTGGATGTGATGCTGGAAATCGAACGGGCGCGTGCGCTTTTCCGGGTTCGCGACCGGCGGATTATCGGTCAGCGCCGGATCGTGCATCGTGAAATTGAGCGCGTCGAGCCGGAACCCGTCGACGCCGCGGTCGAGCCAGAAGCGCGCGGCATCGAGCAGCGCCTTCTGCACCGCGGGATGATGGCCGTTGAGCTGCGGCTGATCCTTCAGGAAATTGTGGTGGTAGTATTGCTCGCGGCGGGCATCCCACGTCCATGACGGCCCGCCGAACACCGACTGCCAGTTGTTGGGCGGTGAACCATCGGCCTTGGGATCGGCCCACACGTACCAGTCCGCCTTTGAATTGTGGCGGCTCGACCGGCTTTCGCGAAACCAAGGGTGCTGGTCGCTGGAATGGCTGAACACCAAGTCGATCAGCACCTTCAATCCCAGCGCATGGGCGCGGGTGACGAAGGCGTCGAAATCGTCGATCGTGCCGAAGATCGGATCGACACCCTGATAGTCGGCAACGTCGTAACCGAAGTCTTTCATCGGCGAGGTATAGAATGGCGTCACCCACACCCCGTCGCACCCCAGCCTGGCGATATGATCGAGCCGGGCGGTCGCGCCGGCCAGGTCGCCGATGCCGTCGCCGTTCGAATCCGCGAAGCTGCGGATATAAAGTTGGTAGATGACCGCGCCCTTCCACCACGGCTCCGCGGTCGAGGCCGGGCTGTCCGGGCGAAGGGTTGTCTGCGTGCTCATCGAGCGGCGCACACCGCGAAGCCGAACGGCGGGAGGGAGACGGACACGCTGCCCGGCGCGATCGCCTTGGGCGAACATTGGCCGGCCAGCGCCGAGAAGGCGGACGAGCGGATTTCGACGGCGACGTTGCGGCTGACCGGCTTGTCCGAGGTGTTGAACGCCAGCAGCACTTCCCTTCCCGTCGCCGGGTCGAAGCGCGATGCCGCGAACAGCCCCGGCGAGTCCAACTCGGCATAGCGCGAGACCTGGGTGCCGCGGCGAAGCGCCGGAGTCGCTGCGCGGACCCGGGCCAGTTCGGCGATCAGGCGATAGGTCGGATGGGCCACGTCAAAACGCGGCGTTGCCGTCGTCGCGCTGGTGCCGAGCAGGACATTGTCGTTGTAGATCGCGGTCTTCGAACCGAACATGTCCTCGCGCGCTTCCTGGTCGCCGCCGTCGGAAATGAAGCCCTGCTCGTCGCCGTAATAGATGGTCGGCACGCCGCGCAGTGTCAGCAGCATCGCGTGGCCAAGCTCGACCCGCGCCTGCAGTTCCGCCGCGCTGGCACCCGGATTATTGCGCCGGACGAACTGGGCGAAGCGGCCCATGTCGTGGTTGCCGAGGAAGGTCGGGTTCGACCGCGCCGTGCGCTCTCCGCCTTCGTACAGCGGGTCTTTGCCGAATAGGTCGAGCAGTTCGTCCAGCTTGTTCTTGCCGCCCGCCGTGTCCTGCATGGCCCGCGCGAACGGGAAGTCGAGGACGTTCGGCATTTTGTCGTCACGGGTGCGAACGGCGGTGAAGCCCGGGTCCATCTTGTCGGTGAAATTCTCCCCGAAGATGGTGAAGTTGGGGATGCCGCGCTTCTTGGCGTGAGCGATGATCGCCGGCGCGAACACGGCCCAGAATTCCGGATTGACGTGGCGCTGCGTATCGACGCGGAAGCCGTCGATGCCGAAGCGGTCGATCCAGCCCGCGTAGATGTCGATCATGCCCTGCACGACGCGCGGATGCTCCGTCGCCAGATCGTCGAGGCCGGAGAAGTCGCCGTAAGTCGAGTCCTCGGCACGAAAATCGCTGTTGCCGCGGTTGTGGTAGTAGATCGGATCGTTGAGCCAGGCCGGGACCTTGATCGATTTCTCGGCCGCCGGGATTTCGACCTCATAGGCGAAATTCGGGTTGGTTAGCCGTGCGAAATTGGCCGCCGACTTGTCGGCATCGCCGAGGAAACCCGGGTTGATCGGCTTGCCCTTGACGCCGCCCCGCCGCTGGTAGGGATAGTCGGCCAGGCTGCGATATTTGCACGCCTGGATCGGGCAGCCCTTGAACTGGATGACGTCCGCCGTGTGGTTGGCGATGATGTCCATGTAGACCTTCATCCCACGCGCGTGGGCGGCATCGACCAGCGCCTTGAAGTCAGCGTCGGTGCCAAGGTGCGGATCGACCGTCGTGAAATCGGTGATCCAGTAACCGTGATAACCCGCGCTTTCCTGTCCCTTGGGACCCTGGATCGCCTTGTTCTTGAAGATCGGGGTCAGCCAGACCGCGGTGATCCCCATTCCCTGCAGATAGCCGAGCCGCTTGGTCAGCCCCTTGAGGTCGCCGCCGTGGAAATAGCCCTTCGCGGCCGGGTCATATCCATGCAGCAGCCGGTCGCCGCCAAGCCCGCCGCGGTCGTTCGACGCGTCGCCATTCTCGAACCGGTCAGGCAGCACGAAGTAGATCACTTCGTCTTCCGGCAAGCGGTTACGGACGTCGCCAAGCGCCGGCCCCTGGGCACGCGCGCCGTTGACGAGGAACCCGGCAACGGCGGCGCCAAGGGCAAGGCCCGCGATGATGCGCTTCGTGCTTGATCCCATCATGCGGCTTTCCCCTTCATTACATGGTCGATCCATTGCGCATGGGTCGGAAGTGCTTGCGCGCGCTGGCGATAGGCTTCGGCCAGACTCGACAGGAACTGGCGAAGCTCGCCCTCGTCGATGCCTCGCGCCAGCGCGGAGTAGGATTGCGGCTCGATGCCCTGGCCGACCATCACCTGGGTCCAGCCTTCTTCGGTGAATAGTTCGCCCTCGTCCTTCAGCACCGCACCCGATTCTTCGAACATGCCGATTTTGGCGGCGAGCGTGTCCGGCAACTCCATGTTCCGGCAATAATCCCAGAACGGCTCGCCGGTGCGCTGGTTGACGGTATAGTGCAGCACCAGGAAGTCGCGGATCTGCTCCCATTCTGTCGCCACCTGGCGATTGAACGTGTCGCGCACGCGATGCTCGCGGTTGGACGAGGGGATCAGTTTCAGGAAGCGCGACACTGCGGTCTGGATCAGGTGGAGGCTGGTCGATTCCAGCGGTTCCATGAATCCCGCCGCCAGGCCCAACGCCAGGCAATTGTGCGACCAGGCCTGCGCGCGCCGGCCGGTCGTGAAGCGGATCGGGCGGGGATCGGCCTGCGCCTTGCCGTCGAGGTTGGCGAGCAATGTCGCGGCCGCCTCGTCGTCCGAAATGAAGTCGGCGCAATAGACATGGCCATTGCCGGTCCGATGCTGCAGCGGGATTCGCCATTGCCAGCCGGCGGAGCGCGCCGTCGAGCGGGTGTACGGATGCAGCGGATCGACCCGCTCGCACGGCACGGCCAGCGCGCGATTGCATGGCAGCCACCGGGACCAGTCCTCGAACGGCACGCCCAGCGCACCGCCCAGAAGCAGCGAGCGGAAGCCGGTGCAATCGATGAAGAAGTCGCCTTCGACGCGGCGGTCGCCGTCGAGGCGCAGCGCGGTGATGTCGCCACTCTCCTCGTCGCGTTCGACCGCCTCGATCATCGCGTCCATCCGCACGACCCCGCGACCCTCGGCCATGCGGCGGAGGAAGGCGGCATAAAGCGTCGCGTCGAAATGATAGGCGTAGACGAGGTCGCGGACGGAGCTTGGGGAATGGCCAAGGCCGATCATCCGGCCGGCGCGCGCGGCAACGTCGTTGAAGTTGTAGATGCCGAGCTCCTCGGCGCTGCCGTCGAACCTGCCCTTCAACCACAGGTCGCGGAACGGCAGGATCCCGACCGCCCGGCCGAGCAGGCCGAAGCCGTGGAAATAGGAATGGCCCGCATCGCGCCAGCCAACGAACTCGATGCCCAACTTGAAGGTAGCGTTGGTCTGTTCGAGGAACTCGGCCTCAGGAATGCCGAGGGCGTTATTGAAATGATGGATTTGCGGGATGGTCGCTTCGCCGACGCCGACCGTTCCGATCGCTTCGGATTCGATGAGCGTGATCTTGCCCGCGTTTCCCAGGAAACGTGACAGGGCGGCGGCGGCCATCCAACCGGCGGATCCGCCGCCGGCGATGACGATGGAGGGCGTCTTGGTCACACTCATCCCGTACTGATAACCGGGGCCCGGGCAATATTGCGCCGGATTTCGAAGAAGGGCCGGCGCAACCGGCGCCGGCCCTCCCCGTCAATTACAGTCCGCGTTCGCCCGACGGAGCCGGTGCCGGCGGCGGGACGACCGGGCACACGCCGGATGCCTCGATCACCGTCCCGTCGGCGCAGGTCTGCGTCTGCACCGGTTGCGGCAACGGCGGGGAGGCGCCACCACGGCCGTTACCGGTTCCGCACGGTCGCGCATGCCGAACTTGTAGGTGAAGCCGGCCACGAAGCGCCGCCCGAACGTCTGGTACCGCAGGAACGCCGTGTCGTTGGTCGATCCGTTCTGGTCGACCGTCGCAAGCCGTTCGTTGGTCAGGTTCTGGCCCTGGAGATAGACCGACAGTCCGCCGAGCGTCGACGACGACGGGAAGTCGTAGCCAACCTGCGCGTCGAAGATCATCTCGTCGAGCACGTATTGCGGCGAATCGTCGCCCTTGTAGTCGCGGAACTCGCCCCGGAAGCCATCGCGGTAGCGCATGCTGGCGCGGGCATTGAAGCCGTACTTTTCGTAGAAGGCCGTCACGTTCCCGACCCACTTCGAATAACCCGGGATGGGCGTGAAGTTGCCGTCGAAGTCACGAACCTTGGTCTTCGAATAGCTGAGGCCACCGGTCACGCCGAAGCCATCGAGCGCGGGCGTGAACACTTCGAACGGAAGCGTTCCGGCCAGTTCGAAGCCGTACAGCTTGCCGCCCTTGGTGTTGGCGAAGGTCGTCAACCGGCCGATGTTGCTGATGGGCGGGATGCCCGACGGCGGCGGCAGGTCGCTGTAGTCGAATTCGATCGAGCCCTTGGCGATGTAGCGGGTGATCTTCTTGAAGTAGGTCTGCAGCGAGATGTAGCCCTTGCTGCCGAAATACTTCTCGACGTTGAAGTCGATCGCGTTCGCCATGTACGGCTTGATGTACGGGTTGCCGCCGCTGCCCTTGATGATGAAGCCGTCGGTGATGTCGGTTCCATAATCGAGGTTCGACGACATGTCGGGCAGGCGGGCGCGCATCATCTGGCGTGACGCGGCGAGACGGAACACGAGGCCGTCCGGCCGGCGAAGTGCCAGGTTCATGCTGGGCAGGAATTCCCAATACTTCGTGCCGACCTTGGTCTTCGTCTGAACGCCGCTCGGGAAGGCGAAACCTTCCGAGGACTGCGACGTGTGCACCGCCTGGATGCCGATGTTACCGGTGAGGTCGCTGTCGCCGGCATTGCCGTTGAGCGTTGCCATGACATACGGCGTCCAGACCTTTTCGGTCACCTTGTACGGGCGCTTCAGGACGTCGTTCGACAGGTTCGGATCGTAGACCAGCGTGCCGCTGGCAACGAGGTCGCGCGGATCGTAGGCCAGGATCGGTCCGATACCACGCATGAAATCGAACGAACCGACGATCGCGTCCGAAGGAATGGCGATTTCGCACGGCGTGTTGGCGACCGTGCCGCTGCCCGTCAGGCAGGTGCCGGTGCCGCCCGGAACCAGGAAGCCTTCGGCGACCTTCAGTTCCTTCGAACGATTGGCGAAGCTGACGCCGGCCTTGACCGAGTTCAGGAAGCCCGCGTCGAGTTCGCGCTCGAGTTCAGCACGAGCCTGCTTGATGTCGTCCTGGGTCTCGCGAACCGCATCATAGCCGGCCTGCACGCGGGTCCAGCCCCAGCCTTGCGTGTCGGTCAGGACCAACTGCGACGGATCGCCGAAGTCGACCGGACCGTCCAGGTTGAACACCGGACCCTCGTCGCCCCAAACGTAGCTGATGTCCGTGCTCGGACCTGCGCCGGCGTAACCGGTGCCGATCGTCGATTCCAGGCGGTGATCCGTGCGGTCGGTGCGCGACCACGCGACGTCGGCCATGGCCTTCCAGCCGTTGTGACCGTCCCACTTGGTGTTCCAGCCGAGAGAGTAGAGATCGGCGTTGCGGTCGTTGGCATAGCCTTCGATGATCGGGTGGATGTCGTTCCACGTGCCTTCGGTCAGCAGGCCGTTGGCTTCCGCGGTGCCGACCAGATTGTTGCCCGGCCATTCGATGCCGCGCTGGTTCACATAGTCCTTGAAGTTCGAATAGAAGGCGTCCCACGTCATCATGACGTTGTCGGACACCTTGGCCTGGACCGTGCCCGAGAGGCCGAGCCGCTTCAGCGAGCTGGCTTCGAACCACTGCTTGATGCCGTCCGGCTTCTTGGTGTCGGCGTCATAGCCACCGAAACCCCAGGCCTGGAAATCCTTGGTCTGGTATGGCTCGTCCGTGTAGCTCGCCGACAGGGCGATGCCGACCGTGTCGTCAGCAAACTGGTCGATGTAGGTCGCGAACGCGCGCCAGCCCTTGTTCTTCGCATCGGGCATCAGCTTGTCGCCGACATAGGTGGCGCGGCCGCCGACGGCGAGCACGCTCTTGCGCTGGTCGAGCGGGCGAACGGTGCGAAGGTCGATCGTCCCGACCATGCCCTGCGGGACGAGATCGGCCGCCGGCTCTTGTAGATGAGCACCTGGCTCATGACTTCCGACGGGAACTGGTCGAACTCGACCGAGCGGCTGTCGTTGGTCGTCGTCTGTTCGCGGCCATTTAGCGTCGTCACCGAGAAGTCCGGACCGAAGCCGCGGATCGAGATGATGCTGGCGCGGCCTTGCGTACGCTGGGCGGCGAGGCCCGGCAGGCGGGCAATCGATTCCGCGATCGAGTTGTCCGGCAGCTTGCCGATGTCTTCGGCACTAACCGATTCGACGATCTGGTCTTCCCGCTTCTTCGCGTTCACCGCGTTCTGCAGCGAAGCGCGGAAGCCCTGAACGATAACTTCCTGGCCTTCGCTCGCGTCCTGCGCTGCGGCGCTGGCGGCCTGCGCCTCGGCCGAGGCGGCCTGCGCTTCGGCGGACGCTTCCGCGGCGGCAGCGGCGGCGGCCTGTTCGTCGGCGGTCTGCGTGTCCTGCGCGTAGGCGGGCGTCGCCATGGCGAGCGCGAGGCCGAGGACCACCGGGCTGGCCGTGGTGGTGAAGAGCGAGCGCTCAAACAGCTTGGTCATTATGATGTTTCCCCTCCGTGAGGCGCGTTTCCCGTGCGCCGTCAGCCGTTATTACGGTCTTGTGTCACCATGCTGGGATTGTCGGCTTCTGTCAGCCAGCCGACGCCGCTATACATACGTATTCACCTCCAGTACGAAGTGGTTACGGGCCGGGCGTGGCCCAAAGGCAACGCAAGGGTTTTCGCGTCACGCATGTCGCAGCGCCGACCAACATCGTTCGATATCGCGGCGCTCGCGGGCGTATCGCAGCCGACAGTGTCGCGCGCCCTGTCGGGTAATCCGTCGGTCAGCGAGGAGACCCGCAAGCGCGTCCTCGCCGCTGCCCGCCAGCTCCACTACACGGTCGACAAGAACGCGTCGGGCCTTCGGCGACAGCATTCGCGGACGCTGGCGCTGCTCTTCTTCGAGGACCCGACCCCCGACGAGAGCCTCATCAACCCGTTCTACCTCGCCATGCTGGGGCCGATGACTCGTGCATGCGCGCGCGCGGGATTCGACTTGTTGATCAGCTTCCAGCAGCTGTCGGGCGACTGGCATGTCGATTACGAAGACAGCCGCAAGGCCGACGGGATCATCCTGCTTGGCTATGGCGACTATACCGTCGCCCGCCCTCGGCTCGAGCAGCTTGTCCGGCAGGGAACGCACTTCGTTCGCTGGGGCGCGCCGGGATCCGGCCAAGTCGGCAACACCATCGGGTCGGATAACGTCCAGGGCGGCGTGCTTGCCGCGCGCCACCTCGTCGAACGCGGCCGTCGCCGCATCGCCTTCCTTGGCGGGGCGTCGGACAATTCGCCGGAATTTCGCGACCGGTATCGCGGCTTTCGCCAGGCGCTCACCGATGCCGGCATGTCCTTTGACGAGGCCCTTCGCATCGACGCCGATCCGACCGAGGAGAGCGGACGGCAGGCGGTCGAGGAACTGATCACCAAGGGCCTGTCCTTCGACGCCATCTTTGCCGCCAGCGACCTTACCGCCATCGGCGCCATGCGCGCGCTTCATGTCGCCGGGCGGACCACTCCGGGCGACGTCGCCGTGGTCGGCTTCGACAACCTCGCCGCCTCGCGCATGGCCGAACCGTCGCTGACCACTATTGCACAGGACACGCGGCTAGCCGGCGAAACGCTGGTGGAAACCTTGATCGCCACCATCGCCGGCCAAGTGGCCCAGGACGTCCTGCTTCCGGTCCAGCTGATCGTCCGCCAGAGCAGCTAGGCGCGCGCTATCCCCGCGTGCATACGAATGCAGCGCGGTTGTGCATCCCGACGCCCTCTGCCAGCTTCCGCGACAACGGGCGACAGACCCGGTCAGGGAGAGCGGCATGGCCAGTACGGCAAAGCCCCGCCAGTCATGGGCGGGTTTGTGGAATATCTCGTTCGGCTTCTTCGGGATTCAGATCGGCTTCGCGCTCCAGAACTCAAACATGAGCCGCATTTTCCAGACGCTCGGCTCGTCGCTCGATGACCTCCCCGCGCTGTGGGTTGCGGCGCCGCTGACCGGCCTGCTGGTCCAGCCGATCATCGGCCATATGAGCGACCGCACCTGGCTCGGCCGTCTTGGCCGCCGCCGCCCCTATTTCCTCGCCGGTGCGATCCTTGCCGCGCTGTCGCTGATCCTGATGCCGCTGTCCGGGGCGCTGCTGATGGCGGCGCTGCTGCTGTGGATGCTCGATGCTAGCCTCAACGTGTCGATGGAGCCGTTTCGCGCCTTCGTCGGCGACATGCTGCCCAAGGACCAGCACACCGCCGGCTATGCCGTGCAGACCGCCTTCATCGGCGCGGGCGCGGTTGTCGGGTCGATCTTTCCCTACCTGCTCGACCATTGGGGCGTCGCCAACGAGGCCGCGCCCGGCCAGATCCCGGACACGGTTCGATACAGCTTCTGGGCCGGCGGCGTCGCCCTGTTCGCGGCGGTCATGTGGACCATCCTGACGACCAGGGAATATTCGCCGGACGAGGTGCGCGCCTTTGCCGACGGCGGCGAAGAGGTCGACGGCGGGCAGACGCTGCGCGCCCTCGCCTCGCGGTCGCTGACCAGCAGCGTCCTGTGGATCGCCGCCGGTGCAGTCGTCGTCGCGGTGACCGAAATCTATGCGCTCGAAAAGGAGGTCTACCTGCTTGGCGGCCTACTGATCGCCTACGGCATCGCCTCGATCGCCGGGATCACCATGGCCAAAGGCGGCCGGTCATCCAACATGCTGTCCAGCATCGTCGGCGACTTTTCCGGCATGCCGCCGCTGATGAAGAAACTGGCGCTGGCGCAGTTCTTCAGCTGGTCCGCGCTGTTCATCATGTGGATCAACACCACGCCGGTCGTCGCCCAATATTTCTTCGGCTCGGCCGACGCCGACAGCGCCGCCTATCAGGACGGTGCCAATTGGGTCGGTGTGCTATTCGCCACCTACAACGGTGTCGCCGCCATCGCCGCGCTGACGCTGCTGCCGTTCCTCGCGCGGCGCATCGGCAAGGTGCGGACCCACATCGCTGGCCTGCTGTGCGGCGCCGCGGGATATGCCAGCTTCTTCCTGTTCAAGGACCCCCAGCACCTGCTGATCGCCGAGATTGGCGTCGGCATCGCCTGGGCGTCGATCCTTGCCATGCCCTACGCCATCCTCGCCTCGAACCTGCCGCAGCAGAAGCTCGGCATCTTCATGGGCCTGTTCAACGTGTTCGTGGTCGTGCCGCAATTGCTGGTCGCGACGGTGATGGGGTCGATCATGAAGGCGCTGTTTCCCGACCAGCCGATCTACACCATGGCCTTTGCAGCCGGCGTGATGGTGCTGGCCGCGCTGGCGATGCTTCGCGTTGAGGAGAAGGCGCAATGATCCGCACCCTGTTGACCGCCGCCGCCGCGCTCGCCGCCGTCCCCGCGACGGCCGCGCCCGCCCCTGCCGGCTATTGGGCGCCCACGCCCTACAGCCAGATCAACAATGCGCCCTGGTCGCACAATGCGATCCTTTACCAGCTCAACACGCGCCAGTTCACCAAGGAAGGCACCTTCCGCGCCGCGCAGGCGCAGCTGCCGCGACTGAAGGCGATGGGCGTCGACATCGTCTGGCTGATGCCGATCCACCCGATCGGCGTGAAAAACCGCAAGGGCACGCTCGGTTCGCCCTATTCGGTGAAGGACTATTACGCGGTGAACCCGGAATTCGGGACTCTCGCCGACTTCAAGGCTTTCGTGAACGCCGCCCACGCGCAGGGCATGCACGTCATCCTCGACCTCGTCGCCAACCATACGGCGTGGGACAATGCGCTCGCGACCAAGCATCCCGACTGGTACGAAAAAGACTGGAAAGGCGACTTCCGCCCGACGCCCTGGTGGGACTGGTCCGATATCATCGACCTGGACTGGTCGAAGACCGGCGTCCGCGAACACGTCGGCGAGGCCATGGAATATTGGGTGCGCGAGGCGGGCGTGGACGGCTACCGCGCCGACGTCGCCGGCTACGTTCCGCTCGATTTCTGGGACAAGGCCCGGGCCCGGCTGGAGAAGATCCGCCCGGTCTTCATGCTCGCCGAATGGAAAACGCCGGAACTGACCCGCCACGCGTTCGATGCGGTCTATGCCTGGGACTGGCATAACAGCGTCAAGGACATCGCCAAGGGCAAGGCCGATGCGACCGCGCTCTACGGCTATTACGCCGAGAACGAGTCCGCCTGGCCGCGTGAAGCGATGCGCATGACCTACCTCGAAAACCACGACAGCAATTCGTGGGAGGGGTCCGTGAAGGAGAATTTCGGACCATCACTGGCGGCGATGACCGCGCTGTCCTTCACCAACGAGGGAATGCCGCTGATCTACAACGGCATGGAGGCGTGCAACACCAAGCGGCTGGAGTTCTTCGAGCGCGACCCAATCGACTGGTCGCAGGGCAAGGCCTGCGCGATGGGGCCGTTGCTTCGCGACCTTGTCACGTTCCGCAAGGCCAACCCCGCCCTTCGCAACGGACAATGGGGCGCGCGGATGGTCAAGCTGGACAATGACCAGCCCAAGCAGTTGTTCAGCTGGGTGCGGACGCAGGGGAAAAACCAGGTCGTCGGGCTTTTCAACCTCAGCGCCAGGCCGGTGACGGCGACACTCACCACGGCACAGGCGGCCGGAACCTATCGCGAATTTCGCGGCGGCAAGCCGGTGATGGTCAAGGCCGGGATGAAGGTCGAGCTTCCCGCTTGGGCTATCGCCTGCTCGCGCGCTAGAATTCCCGGTCGGACTGGACGTAGCCGAACCAGGCGGCGATGGGCTTGCCGGTGGCGTCGGTCGCCGGCTTGAAACTCGCGCGGTCACGAAGCAGCGCGCAGGTCCAGTCGTCGGCGTTCCTGTCGCCGAACGACCGCATGATGTCGCACTGGACCACCCGCCCCTCGGGCGAGATTCGAAGGCGGGTGAAGATGCGCCCGCCGCGCGGCCAGCGCGAGCGGATGGCGGCGGGTAGGCATTTCCGTCGACCTTGCGCAGGATGCTGACTTCGGTCGGCTTGCCTCCACCGCCGCCGCCACCGCTGCCACTACCCGATCCGCCGCTGCCGGTGCCAGTGCCCGTGCCGCCCGCACCGGTGCCGGGGCCGACTACGTCGGACGCGCCCTGGGTCGGATCAACGCCGGTGTTGGGGGTCGGTGACGAGGAAATCGGCGGCTTGGCCGGAACCTCGACGCGCGGCTTGGGCCGCGCTACCGGGTCGCCTTGCTTTCGATATTTTTCGCCGACGCCGCGCCCTCTTCCTTCTTCGGTTTTTCCTTTTCGTCGTTTTGGACAAGGTCGACGACCGGCTCCGGCGGCGGCGGATCGGCGGTGATGTCGAAGATCTCAAGGTCGGGCTGGCGGGGGATGATATCAACGGTTCCCGACAGGTTGAGCAGCGCCAGCGCCAGTCCCGCGTGCACCGCCAGGACCAGTCCGATCGTCACCGCCCGGTCGCGGGAATTAAGGGAATTGCGGTACATCGTTACTCCCCCAACGCGGGCCGTCCGCCCTGGGTTTCGTTCGGCAGCGCCCGGGACAGATTGATGATCGAGTCGGCGCCGGCAGGCATCGACAGGGCGTTTTCACCCCTCGCTATCCCAAGGATATCGTTGTTAATTTCCTGTTTACGTTGACTAACTTGGAGTCTTAAACGAGATTAACCATCTCAATGAAGGTGGGGAATCTCGACATGGAAGCTACCGCATCGAACCAACGTCGTTATCTTGCGTCCGCCGCCATTGTACTGGCCATTGCCGCCGGCGCCTACGCCGTCGGTCGCGTCTATCCTCCGCTTGGTCCGTCGGCGGGCACCATCGCCCCGGCCGACCGCTACGTTTCCTCGCAAGTTGCCGCCGGTGACGTGGCGCTGGGCGATACGTCGATCCCGCAGCTCATGCAGACCGACGCGTTCGAGGTGCTGACCAAGAATCCGGAATTCCGGGCGATGGCCAGCGATCCGGGTTTTGCCGCCCTGTTGAACAACGGTCCGGCGATGGCCGCCGTCGCCGCCAATCCCGGCGCCTTCCAGGCGGTATCGAAAGACCCGCGCGCCTTCGCCGAAATGGCCAAGGTCGCCGCCGTCGCGCAGGCGCAGATGAAGGACATGGCCCCGCGCAACGCGGCGATGTACGCCGCCATCGCCGGCCACGCACAGACGTTCAGCTACATGGCCGACCGGCACCCGCAGGCCTTGTCCCAGATGCTGAGCCGCGCCGCCGACCTTGGCGCCCTGTCCAAGGCGATGGACGCCGACCTGCTCGCCCGCATCATCGCCCGAGGCTCGGGCGACGACCGCTTCGCGGCCTCGCTCCTTGCCGACGCCGGCGCGATCCAACGATTGAAGGCCGACGCCGGCCTGTTCGCGGCGATCGCGGACCATGCCGCCGCCTTCAAGGGCATCGCCGGCAACGTCGGCCTGATGCAGTCGGCGATCAAGCAGGCCGAAGCCATCAGCAAGCTTGGCCTTAATGCTGCGGCCTCGGCGCAACTCGCGTCGCTGATGTCGACCAATGCGGCCACACTCGACGCCTTGTCGCGGGAACCCAAGGCCCTTGCCTCGGTCGCCCAGCACGCCGCGTTCTATCGAGCATTGTCGACCCATGCGGCCGCCGCGCAGGCGATCATGGCCGGTGGCCATTCCGCGCGCTGGGCCAAGGATCCGGCAGGGTTCGCGGCGCAGGCAGCGAACATGCCCGGCATGGCTGGCCGCGCGGCCGACCTCAACGCGCTCGCCAAGGACGCCAGCCTGGCCGCGGCGATCAAGGCGGATGCCGGCGCGCTGCCGTCGATGGCGGCCAACGCCGCGTCGCTCCAGGCAATTGCGACCAACGCCGGCATGTTCCGCCAGGCGATGGATACCGCCGCACTGTCGCGCATGGCCAATACGCCCTCGCTTCGCCAGGTCGGCGCCAAGTCGCTCGATCTTGCCGCGGCGGCAAAGGCAGCCCAGGCTTTCAATAGCGTCGCGGCGGCCGCCAACCTTGCCTCCGCGGGCCAGATGAGTCCGCGCGCGCTGGCGGGCGTCGCGGGCAATGCGCAGGCCTTTTCGCAGATGACCAGCAACCCATCGGCCTTCGCCCGACTGGCACAGGACGGACCGGCGCTGGCCTCTCTGGCGACCAACGCCGGGCGCTAGCCCGGCTGGCCTCGGTCAACGGGGCCATGGCGATGATGGCCAATCCCGGGTTCGCCGCCGCGCTTCAGCGGATGGGCGCCACGGGGCCATCGGACGGTAGTAGCTTGGGGTCGGGCCGCTTTCGGGCGGCCCCGTTTTTTTGGGGGCTCGATGACTCGACCCGTTGCTCGCGGAAGAACCGCGACAGCCTGTGCCTTTGCCATCCTGCTGGCCGGAACGTCGGCGGGCGCGCTCGCCCAGACCCAGCCGACCGCGCCGCCCCCCGACCCGCCCACCACCGTCACCGAACCCGGGCCTGTCCCGCCGCCGGCCAACGACACGCCGCCGACGCCGTCCGAGCCGAAACGGGAACTGCCCGAGCATGTCCCGCCGAACGCATCGGGCATCGACCTGTCGACGCTCGAGACGAGGGACTTCAAGCTTCTCTATTTCGACCCGGTCCAGACCTACCTGACGCCCTACGTCGCGCGGTCGCTGACAAATTCGCTGCGCTGGCACGAGCAGAAGTTCAATTGGAAGCCGTGGGACCCGATGACCGTCCTGCTCAAGGACTTCGGCGATTACGGTAACGCGGGTGCGCGCTCATCCCCCAACAACGCTGTACTGCTCGACGTCGCGCCGCTCAGCCAGACCATGGAGACGTTCAGCCCGGGCGAGCGCTTCTTCACCTTGTCGAACCACGAGCTTGCCCACGTCGCGCAGATGGACGTGTGGAACAGCCGCGACGCCTTCTGGCGGAGGCTGTTCGCTGGCAAGGTGCCCCCGATCCAGGAGCATCCGGAATCGATCCTCTACAACTTCCTCGTCACGCCGCGCGTCAACGCGCCACGCTGGCAGCTTGAGGGCACCGCGGTCTTCTTCGAGACGTGGATGGCCGGCGGGCTCGGCCGCGCGCAGGGCGGCTATGACGAGATGGTGTTTCGCGCGATGGTCCGCGACAACGCCAAATTCTATTCGCCCCTGGGCCTGGAATCCGAAGGCACGTCGATCGACTTCCAGGTCGGGGTCAACGACTATCTCTACGGCAGCCGCTTCGTTTCTTACCTCGTCCTGACCTACGGCCCGGAACGGCTGCTGCAATGGCTTCGCCGCGACGAAGACAGCGCTGGCTTCTACGCCACCCAGTTCAGGCGCGCGTACGGCAAGGGCCTCGACGATGTCTGGGATGACTGGATCGCGTGGGAGCATGCCTTCCAGCGCCGGAACCTGGAGGGCCTCGCCCAATATCCGCTGACCGAGGTGCGCCACATCACGCCGCGCGGCCTTGGGTCCGTGTCGCGCCTTTATTACGACGCGAAAACCGACAGCCTGATCGGGGCATTCAAGTACAGCGGCGTCATCGCCTATGTCGGGTCGGTCTCGGTCGCGACCGGCAAGCTCCGGCATCTGGCAGACCTCAAGGGGTCGATGCTCTACCGGGTCACCAGTCTGGCATTCGATCCCGAGGCGCGGACGGCTTATTACACCGAGGACAACCACGCCTTCCGCGACCTGTTTGCGATCGACGTCGACACCGGCAAGCGGCGCAAGCTGTTGACCGACGCGCGGATCGGCGATCTTGTCCTCAACCCCACCGACAAGTCGCTGTGGGGGATCCGCCACCAGAACGGCTACGCGACCATCGTCCGCCTGCCCGCGCCCTACGCCGGCTTCAACCAGATCCACACCTTCGACTATGGCGAGATTCCATTCGATCTCGATATCTCGCCCGACGGGACGATGGTGTCGGCATCGTTTGGTGAGGTCGACGGCAAGCAATCAGTGCGTGTGTGGCGGCTCGACCAGTTCAAGAATGGAGGTGGTCCCGAAGAGGTCGCGCGGCTGGACATGGCGCCGGCGACACCCGAAGGCTTCGTCTTCGCCCCCGACAGCAAATCGCTGGTTGGTACCAGCTATTATACCGGCGTCTCCAACGTCTTCCGGTTCGACATCGCCAGCGGCAAATATGAGGCACTGACTAACGCCTCGACCGGCTTCTTCCGGCCGATGCCGCGCCCCGACGGATCGTTGTTCGTCCAGGAATACACCGGCCAGGGCCTTAGCCCGTCGATCATCACCCCGCAGCATCGCGAGGACCTGGGCAACGTCGCGTTCCTCGGCAGCGAGGTCATCCGCCGACACCCCGAACTCAAGGACTGGGGGGTCGGCTCCCCCGCCAAGGTTGACCTCGACTCCATCCTCACCGCTCGCGGGAAATATGTGCCGAACCGGGCGATGAAGCTGGCCGGCGCCTATCCGGTCGTCGAAGGCTACCTCAGCAAGCCGACGATCGGTTACTACTTCAACATCGAGGATCCGCTGCAATTCCGGCAGTTGAGCGCGACCTTCAGCGTATCTCCGTTCGGCGGCGGCGGAATCAACGACCGGCTGCACGCCGACATCAAGTACAAGACGCTCGATTGGACGCTGCGCTATTGGCACAACGACGCCGACGTCTACGACCTTGCCGGACCGGTGAAACGCAGCCGCAAGGGCGATGCGGTCATCGTCAGCTACAACAAGACCAGGATCTACGATCCGCCGCGCCAGCTCGACCTGTTCGGAAGCGCCGCCGCCTATTTCGGGCTTGAACAGTTGCCCGCCGCCCAGAACATCCTCAGCCCCAAGAACATCTTCAGCGCGGAAGCCGGGGTGAAATACACCAACACGGTCAAGTCGCTCGGCGGCGTCGATCACGAAAAGGGCGTCGCGGCCCGGTTGGTCGGCGGCGCGGACCGTGCCGAGGGCGAGACTTTCCCGCACGTCTATGCCGGCCTCGACTATGGCGTGCCGCTGCCGATCAACAACAGCTCGGCTTGGATCTACGCCCACGCCGGCGTGGTCGGCGGCGATCGTGCGAGCCCGCTCGGCGCCTTCTATTTCGGGTCGTTCCGCAACAACTATGTCGATGACCGGACCGAAAAGCGCTACCGTGAGTTCGAAAGCTTCCCGGGTTTCGAGATCGACCAGATCGCCGCGCGTCGGTTTGCCAAGCTGACCGGCGAGATCAACCTGCCGCCGCTCCGCTTCGAGGAAGTGGGAACACCCGCTTTCTACCTGTCCTACGCACGCCCTGCCCTGTTCGCTGGCGGCATGCTCAACCGCGCGCCCGACGGCACCCGTTACCGACTGGCCAATGCCGGGGTGCAGGTCGACCTGGCATTCACGGTCGCGCTGCGCCTGCCGATGGTCTTTTCCTTCGGCATCGCGCGCGGGTTCGGCGACAAGGACATCGACGGCCGCACCGAATTCCTTGCCTCGCTCAAGATCATGTAGGGTTGGCGTGATGATCGAGCTTCTCGACTGGACGGTGGCGCTGGTTCCGGTGCTCGCGATGGTTGCCCTGTTCGTCTGGCTCGACGTGTTCAAGCTGATGAGCCTGTCCGAGATTGTGGTCCTGCTGCTCGCCGGCGGCGTCATCGCCCTCATCGCCTATCCGATCAGCGGCCAGTTGATCGACGTCCTGCCGATCGGCTTTTCGGGCTACAGCCGCTTCGTCGCGCCATGGATCGAGGAATCACTGAAGGCGCTGGTCGTCCTGACGCTCTTCTACCTCAACCGCATCGGCTACAAGCTCGATGCGGTCATTTCGGGTTTCTCGATCGGCGCCGGTTTTTCGGTGGTCGAGAATATTCTCTACCTGATGCGCTTCGACGACCTGGCGCCGACGGTGTGGATGGTCCGGGGGCTAGGCACGGCACTGATGCACGGCGTCACCGGCGCGACCATGGCCGCGATCGCCCACGAACTGGCCGAATGCCAGAACCGCAGGGCGGCCGCGCACTATACCTTCAACCCGCTGTGGATCATCCCCGGCCTGCTGGTCGCCGGGCTGGTCCACACCCTGTTCAACCAGTTTCCCGACCAGCCGCTGATCGCGATGATGGGCGCGCTGGTGGCGACCCCGCTGCTGCTGATGGCCATCTTCCACGTCGGCTCGAACGAGGCGCGCGGGTGGCTGATCGAGGAAAGCGCCAACCACCGCGCCGCGCTCGACGCGCTGGAACGCGGTGAGCTGCCCGACGACGCCAGTGGGCGGCAGATCGCCCAGCTGCTGCGCCGATCCACCCCGATCGAAGCCGACCACATCCGCGACTATCTGCTCGCGAGCATGCGTCTGGTGGTGACCGCCGAGGAAAAGCTCCTCGGCCATCCGGTGCCGCCCGATAATGTCCTCCTCGACACGTTCGAGCGAATGGAATCGGCGCAGCGCGCGATCGGCAAGGCCGGATTTGCGGCGTTGGAACCGCTGCTCCCCTACAGCCGCAACGACCTGTGGGAGCTACGGGAGCTTCGCGAGGACTTGCGAAAGCCCGCCTAGCCGCGCATTTGGGCGCCACGACCCAGCCTCCTTGCGCGAAAGGCCTACGCGATCATGAGCGTCAGTGCGGACAACCCCCTTGGACTCGACGGTTTCGAATTCTGCGAGTTCACTTCGCCCGACCCCGAGGCGATGGCGCGGCAGTTCGAACAATTGGGCTTCGTCCCGACCCACCGCCATCCAACCAAGAACATCACCCGCTACAAGCAGGGTCGCATCAACCTGATGCTCAACCGCGACGCCGATGGCCGCGTCGCCGCCTTCCGCAATGCCCATGGCGCATCGGCCAGCGCGATGGCCTTTCGGGTCGATAATCCGAAACAGGCGCTCGACTGGGCGCTGTCGAACGGCGCCGAGCTGACCGACGAAGACGACACCGTCATCAAGGGGATTGGCGGGTCGTACCTCTATTTCATCGACAAGAACGCCGATCTCTACGCTGACTGGGCGGCGTTCGATGGATGGGAAGAGGCCGAGGCCAGGAACAATGTCGGGCTCGAGCTGCTCGACCACCTGACCCACAACGTCCAGCGCGGGCAGATGCGGGTTTGGTCCGACTTCTACAAGACGCTGTTCAACTTCGAGGAACAGAAGTATTTCGACATCAAGGGCCAGGCGACCGGCCTGTTCAGCCAGGCGATGATCGCGCCCGACAAGGCAATCCGCATCCCGCTCAACGAAAGCCAGGACGACAATAGCCAGATCCAGGAGTACCTTCGCGAATATGGCGGCGAGGGCATCCAGCACCTCGCCCTGTCGACCAGCAACATCTACGAAACGGTCGAGAAGCTGCGCGAGCGCGGCGTCCGCCTGCAGGACACGATCGAGACCTATTTCGAACTGATCGACAAGCGCGTCCCCGGCCATGGCGAGGACGTCGAGCGGCTTCGCAAGAACCGGATCCTGATCGATGGCGATGTCGAAAAGGACGGCATCTTGCTGCAGATCTTCACCGAGAACCTGTTCGGACCGATCTTCTTCGAGATCATCCAGCGCAAGGGCAACGAGGGTTTCGGCAACGGCAATTTCCAGGCCCTGTTCGAAAGCATCGAGCTCGACCAGATCCGCCGCGGCGTCATCAAGGTCGACGCGTGAGCGAACGCTACATCCCCGGTTTCGGTACTCATGTCGCGACCGAGGCCGTTTCCGGCGCGCTGCCGCAAGGTCGCAACAGCCCGCAACGGCCGGCCTTCGGCCTGTACGCCGAGCAGTTGAGCGGGACCGCGTTCACCGCGCCGCGGCACGAGAACCGGCGCAGCTGGCTTTATCGGCTGCGCCCAACCGCCGACCATCGCCCGTTCACGCGCTACGAGGGTGCCAAGCTGTTCGCGCCGGGAATTATCGAGGAGCCGGTTGCGCCCAATCGCCTGCGCTGGGATCCGCCGGCCGACTTGCCCACGGACGCTGATTTCATCGAGGGGCTGGTGACGATGCTCGCCAATGGCGACCCTGCCGACCTGGTAGGCGTTGCGGTCCATCTCTATAGCGCTTCGCGGTCGATGGACCGGCGCATTTTCGTCAACGCCGACGGTGAGCTACTGATCATCCCCCAGTCGGGCACGCTGGAGGTCTTCACCGAGCTTGGCCGGCTGACCGTCGCGCCGGGCTGGATCGCGGTCATCCCGCGGGGCGTCCGCTTCCGCGTCGACGTCAGCGAACCGTCGTCCGGCTATGTCGCCGAGAACCATGGCGCACTGTTTCGCCTGCCCGAACTTGGCCCGATCGGCAGCAACGGCCTCGCCAATCCGCGCGATTTCGAAACGCCGGTCGCGGCGTTCGAGGACGTCGATGCGCCCCACGAGGTCGTCCAGAAATATATGGGCAGCCTGTGGACGACGACGCTCGACCATTCGCCGCTCGACGTCGTCGCTTGGCACGGAACGCTGGCGCCCTATCGGTATGAATTGGCGCGGTTCAATACCATCGGCAGCATCAGCTTCGACCATCCCGATCCGTCGATCTTCACCGTCCTGACCTCGCCCAGCGACACCCCCGGCCGCGCCAACGCCGACTTCGTCATCTTCCCGCCGCGCTGGATGGTCGGCGAAGACACCTTCCGCCCGCCGTGGTTCCACCGCAACGTGATGAGCGAGGCGATGGGGCTGATCCATGGCGAATATGACGCCAAGGCCGACGGCTTCCGCCCCGGCGGGCTTTCGCTGCACAACATCATGAGCGGCCATGGCCCCGACGTCGCCAGCTGGAAAAGCGCGAGCGAGGCGGAGCTGAAGCCGGTCAAGATCGACGGGACCATGGCGTTCATGGTCGAAAGCTGCTGGCCCTACGTCCCGACGCGCTTCGCCCTCGACCGAGCCCAGCCCGACTATGACCAGGCGTGGGCCGACTTCCCCAAGGCCAGCCTTCCCAAATGATCGACGAAACTCACGCACTTTCCCGCCAGAGCTGGGTCGCCAGCGCCAACGGCCACCCGCTCTATCCCATCCAGAACCTGCCACTCGGCATCTTTTCGACCGAGACGAAGGACCAGCGCATCGGCGTCGCCATCGGGGAGAAGATCCTCGACCTGCGCGCGCTGGCCGAGGCCGGACTTGTAGACGACCGCTGGCTCGGCGCCCTGTCGCAGCCGACACTCAACGACTGGTTCGCGCATGGGGCAGACGAGGCCCGCGCGCTTCGCCGCCTGCTGTCCGACTTGCTGTCGAGCGAGGCGCAGCGGCCCCAGGTCGAATCGCACCTGGTCGACGCCGTGGACGCCACCATGCACCTGCCGGCGCGGATCGGCGACTACACCGATTTCTACGTCGGCATCCATCACGCCACCAATGTCGGCAAGCAGTTCCGCCCCGACCAGCCGTTGCTGCCGAACTACAAATATGTGCCGATCGGCTACCATGGCCGCGCCAGTTCGGTGCGCGTGTCGGGCGGACCGGTCATTCGGCCGAAAGGTCAGCGCAAGCCGCCGAATGCCGACACGCCGGACTACGGCCCGTCACGCCGGCTCGACTACGAACTGGAGCTCGGCATCTGGATCGGGCGCGGCAACGAACTCGGCCAGCCGATCCCGATCGCCGAGGCGCGCGGCCATATCGCCGGCTATTGCCTGCTCAACGACTGGTCCGCGCGCGACCTGCAGGCGTGGGAATACCAGCCGCTTGGCCCCTTCCTCGCCAAGAATTTCCTGACCAGTGTCAGCCCGTGGGTCGTGACGCCCGACGCGCTAGCCCCCTTCATGCGCGCCATGCCACCGCGGCCCGAAGGTGATCCGGATCCCCTGCCCTACCTCCGGGACCCCGATGCCGGCACTGCCGCGCTCGGCATCCAGATCGAGGCCGTGCTGGTGACGGAGCGGATGCGCCAGCAAGGCTTCCCGCCGCTGGTGCTGTCTGAGGGCGAGGCGGCGGCGGCGATGTACTGGTCGGCGGCGCAAATCGTGACCCATCACGCGTCGAACGGCTGCAACCTCCAGCCTGGCGACCTCATCGGCACCGGCACGCTGTCGACCGCGAGCCCAAGCGGGCTTGGTTCGCTGCTGGAGATTTCGCAAGGCGGGAAGACGCCGATCGCTATCGGGACCGGCGAAACCCGCAGTTTCCTGGAGGACGGCGACGAACTGACCCTCGCGGCGCGATGCGTCGCGCCCGGCGCAGTGCCAATCGGCTTCGGTCACGTTACCGGGCGGGTACTGCCCGTCGTCGATGCCTGACGAACCGAAGTCCGACCTGACCCGCCTGACGGCGACACCGCCCGGGATCACGCTCGGTCCGCTCGACCTCATCCCCAACGGCAGCGCGCGCAATTTCGTGCTTGAGATGAAGGCCGGCCGCTTCCACGGCTTCATCGTCCGGCAGGGTGACGCAGTGTTCGGCTACGTCGACCGCTGTCCGCACATGGGCCTGCCGCTGGCCCAGAAACTTGATGACTATTTGAGCGAGGACGGCTCGCTGATCGCGTGCGACTGGCACGGCGCCCTGTTCGAGATCGACAGCGGCCGGTGCGTCGGCGGGCCCTGCGTCGGCGCACGGCTGCAGGGATGGCCGGTGACCATCGCCGACGGCCGCATCGTTACCGCCTAATCTTTCGTCGGCTTCGGAGTAGCGTCCGGCAACGACCGCAACTCGTCGATCGCCCGCGCGGTGCGCTCGCCCGGATCGGTGGCAATCGTCTCCAGGTTTGCCACCCGCTCCTGCAGCTTGGTCACCAGGTTACGCAGCCGCTCATTCTCGTCGTCGATCGACTGCAGCGTCTTCACCGGCTTGGCGTCGGTATCAACGTAGAATTCGACGAAGCCACATTCGCCGCAACGCTTTGACGTGAGTTCGGCCGACTTGGCACCGATCCCCATGACCGTCTTCCAGAACCCGGGCGTGCCATCCAGCCACTTCACCCGCCCGCCGGTGTCGGGAAGGAACAGGTATCCCTGCGTCATCCGCCCACGGCACTTCGGACATTCAGTCATTCGTCACCTCGTCGATCCGGACCAACTTGCGAGCGAACTGCTGCTGCTTGTCCACGTACAACGCGGCAGAGGCACGCAGCATGTCAATCGTGCCCCCCTCGAGCGTTCGAACCGCTCGCGCCGGTGACCCGACGACCAGGCTGCCGGACGGAAATTCCTTGCCTTCCGTCACCAGCGCGCCGGCGCCGACGATGCAGCCAGCGCCGATCACCGAGCGGTTGAGCAGGATCGCGCCCATGCCGATCAGCGCATCGTCGCCGACGGTGCAGCCGTGGAGGATCGCGTGGTGCCCCACCGTCACGCCCTTGCCGATGGTGAGCGGCGCGTCGGGGTCGCTGTGCAGCATCGCCCCTTCCTGGATGTTCGTGCGCTCGCCGATGATGATCGGCGTGTTGTCGGCCCGGACGACCGCGCCAAACCATATCCCGACCTCACGCCCCAGCCGGGCATCGCCGATCACGTCGGCGCTCGGCGCGACCCAGGCGGAACCATCGTCGGGAAGGGTCGGCCGCGTGCCGTCAATCTCGTAAATCGCCATCCCCGGGACCGTAGCGATCTTAAGCGCGCCTGTCCTCTGCCGAGACGCCGCCGCCGAACGTCATTGCGCGGCAACCGAATTGCTCTACTCATTCGTCGCGGAACAACAGGGGTTTTGCTTTCATGGTTCGGCAGTATGAAATTCGTAAGCGTTCGCTCGTCACCGGCGGCGCTGGTTTCCTCGGCTCCCACTTGTGCGACCGCCTGCTGGCCGACGGCCACGAAGTCATTTGCGTCGACAATTTCTTCACCGGCAGCAAGGCCAACATCGCCCACCTGCTCGACCACCCCCATTTCGAGTTGATCCGCCACGACGTGACGTTCCCGTTGTTCATCGAGGTGGACGAAATCTACAACCTCGCCTGCCCCGCCTCGCCGGTGCACTATCAGCACGACCCGGTGCAGACGACGAAGACGTCGGTGCACGGCGCGATCAACATGCTGGGCCTTGCCAAGCGCCTCGGCGTTCCGATCCTCCAGGCCTCGACCAGCGAGGTTTATGGCGACCCGTCGGTTCATCCGCAGACCGAGGAATATTGGGGCAACGTCAACCCGATCGGCATCCGCAGCTGCTATGACGAGGGCAAGCGTTGCGCCGAAACGCTGTTCTTCGACTACCACCGCCAGCACGGCCTGGGCATCAAGGTCGCGCGGATCTTCAACACCTATGGCCCGCGCATGCACCCCGCGGACGGCCGCGTCGTGTCGAACTTCATCGTCCAGGCGCTCGCCGGAAAGCCGATTACCATCTACGGCGACGGCGAACAGAGCCGCAGCTTCTGCTACGTCGACGACCTGATCGACGGGCTGGTCCGTTTGATGCGTTCCCCGGACGAGGTGACGGGCCCGATCAACATCGGCAATCCCAACGAATTCACGATGAAGGAACTGGCCGAAAAGGTCCTCGAAAAGACCGGCCACAAGTCGACCCTAACGTTTGAGCCCCTGCCCAGCGACGACCCCCGCCAGCGCCAGCCCAACATCACCAAGGCCCGCGACATCCTAGGCTGGGAACCCAAGGTCGAACTGTCCGAAGGACTGGACGCGACGATCGCCTACTTCGCGAAGCCGGCGGGCTAAGAAACGGCGTCGCCTTCGTCGCCAAAGCCGGTTAGGCTCCCCCTATGGACCTGCGCTTCATCGCCCTCGTTCTGGTTGCCAGCGCCACCACGTTCGGCGGTACTTGGTGGTACCTGAACCGGACGCCCGAAACCGAACGGTCACCCACGGCCGACCCGCCCCCTTTGGTAAGCCAATCGGGCGAGGTGCTTGACTTCAAGGATTGCGGAGAGGTCGTCGCAGCCGGAAAGGCACCGCTCCTGGCAGGACGGCCTGGCTATAAGGCGGAGTTTGACCACGACGGCGATGGCATCGCCTGTCCACCGCCGGCCTGATCAACCGACGAGACGAACTTCGGCGCCATTCAGCACCACCTTGCCGGTATCGGACGTACAGCCCCGTGCAATGATGACGCGGCCTTCGAACACGAGCCTCCGGCCCAATAAGCGTGCACATTCAAATGTGCGCGAGCCATCGCCGGCAATCTTGAGAGGGCGGTTGGGAAAGTAGACGATACCGTTGATACGCGACGTCGATGACGCGCCGATCTCGCTTTCCTGATCCTTGTCGTCGCTGCTCGCGCGTCGATCCTGATACATCACCACGCCCGAATAATCGCCGTCGCGCGGCGCCGTAAGATTGATCGTTGCGCCGGCCTCGACCTTGACCCGGCCGACGGAACGATTGTCCTCGCCCGGAATATCGGTCGTCAGGAAAATGGTGCATCCGTCACAATTCACCGAAGCATTGGGCCCAACCAACAGGTTGCCGCGGTTCAGGACGTAATTTCCGGGCTCCAGGTTGACGTTGCCGTTGATGATCAGGTTCCCGTAACATCCCGGCTTGATCGAGACGCCGGAAACATCCGAGTTGTAGGTCGCATTGGGGCACCCGGAGGTCGGGATGTCGGGCATCACAAGCTCTCGCATCGGGTCTTTTTGCCGCAGGGCGAACGGGCGGGCGTTGGAACTGCTCAGTTCGCCGCCGGCAATGCCGCCGAAAGTCAACAAGCGTGCGGCCTTCAGGGTAGCCGTAGGGTCCGCTGTCACGGAATTGGGACCTTCAGCGTTGGAAGCCAGCTGGCATTCGGCTTCGACCGTCGAGTTCACCCGCAGTTCGATCGCCGGCTCCTCTCCGGATCCCAGACCATACACGCAAAAGTCGTTGGTTTCCTTCACGGTCGCGACCGCATCGGCCGTGATCGCGATCGGCTTGCTCAAGAACAGCGATGTGAAGAATAGGCTGCCCGGCTTTTCGATGTGAACACCGACCGCGAAGGGATCGCCGTCGTGGCCGGGCGGCGACATCGTCGCCGATACCAGGGCGTCGTGATCGCTATCGGTGGATTGGGCTGCGGCGTCGGAAACGGCCTCGTCAACATCGGCCCCCTGAACAGCGGCATAGGCACCGGCAATGGCGGCTGCGTCCGCGCTCTGCTGGATTTGACGCTTCGTGACGGTCCACTGATAAACATCGATGGCCAAGCCAAGCGCAGCGACGATCACCGGCAAGGCAACCGCAGTCACAAGCAGCGAGGCGCCGCGGTCGTCGCGCCAAAGGCATCGGCTGACCAGCGGCCAACGAATCCGCGACGTCCTCATCATGCCGCTGATCCTAATGCCGATGAGTCGACATATGGTTGCCCGCGTCATGCTCGGCGCGACGAGTATTGATCTTGGGATGGATCGCAGCCGAAGCCTTCGACCGATCGACGATCGACGGGTTGTTATTCGTCGCCTCGATGTTCGCACGGCGCTCTGCGGCTTCGGCTGCCAGCGTCGCCTCGGACGGTCCCGCGCTCGCCGCGGACGGTGTCTCACGGACGCCGCACGCGGCCAAGGCTAATGCGAGAGCGGCTGCAATGTTCGCCGACCTAAGCAACTGGCACCAGCCTTGGTGAAGCATTGTAACCGAAGTTTTCGTACTGCCGGAGTTGCTTGCCATTGCCAAGGTCGCCGCCCGAGCAGGTCAGCAGCTTGTTGATGCAATTGTCGATCCACATCGAGAGGATGGTATTGTCCCACCCGCCGAACCAATCGGCGTGGAACGTGGAACCGGGCGCCGCCCCCGGAACCATGTCATCCGATGACAGGCGCCACTTATTGGTGTTGGCGTCCACCGTATACCAAACGCCCATCGTAAAAGCCGGGAGTAAATAGGTGTGCGTTGACGGGCACATCCATTTGCCGACGTTATGATTCAGGACCATATAGGCCATGTGATCCCGGTGGTTGGGACTGTCGAGGTTCTTCCCGTCCCAGCACGGGGGCGCCATGATGACGGCGCCCAACCTGTTGCGGACTCCGGTAGGTGTGGGGTCGCTCGGGCAGTTCGCTGCCGCCTCGGTTATCGTCGCATAATGACCCGATTTCGCGGTCGGGCCGTCACAGTCAAAATAGGCCTGACCGGTGGGCGACTGTCCGGAGATCATGTCGAACCCGAATACGTAGCGAAGCCCGTTGGGAATCGAGATGCAGTTGCCTTCTGCCTGCGGATCGCCGCTGCTCAGGGAGCATTTGGGATCGCTTGCGGGGCGGCGCTTGTAGTAGACGGACACCCAGTCCGGGCGAACCGCATTACCAACACCGTCCAACATCGCCGGCATCCAATAGGCGGACCGGTTCAAAGGTGAATTGCACGTGCTTTTGCCCGAGGCGCGGAGCGACGCGTAGGTGGAGTGCGCGTTCGCATCCAGGTTCCCGAAGAATTGATGCAAGTGCGATCGCCCCGGCTGGCCGGGATAAACGATAGGGTCGTCGGCGAGCAGCTGCCCCGCGTTGCAGATGAAGCGGAATGCGCCAACAACGTCGGGGACGCCGGATGCCGCGATCTGCCCCGTGCCCCAGGATGGCACCAGTTCACTATTGACATCAAAGTTCGACGAAATCGAACTCAACTCGGGATACGTCAGATTGGAAGTCGTCGTTGTCGTCGGCGTCGGTGTCGGCGTCGGCGTGGGCGTTGGCGTGGGCGTGGGCGTGGGCGTCGGCGACGTCGTGGTCGTCGTCCTGTTCTTGCCGATCACCTTGCCTTTCGCCAGCCGCGCGAAATAATTCGCGTCGCTACCCGACATTGCACCGACCAGCACGACCGCGCTGATGCTCAGCGCGAGCACCTTGAATGCGCCTTGTTCTCCGATCATGTGTAGACCCTTCAGCTCGTTTCCGGCCGAACCTGCGGTCACAAGCTTAAGATACCACTAACCAAATTAACCTGCTGTTTGGCCGCTCGGCCTTTCCCGCGCTAGTTAACGCGGCCTTATTGCAACGCGGCGTTCGCCAACCCTCCAGCCTGCCAACTTCGCCAGTCAGTCAAACATATGACTCGCAAATTGATCTATGTTGCGTTAATGCTTTTTTAACGCCGAGTCGCAGCGTGGGCTTTGGGGCGGGGCATCATTCTTCGTGGAAGGGAAGTTACATGCGTAGCGCAATGTTCTCGCTCCTGGCAGGGGCAGCGGCCGCGGTCGCACTAGCCAACCCGGCGGTCGCCGCCGTCACCGTGACGAACACTACCGGCACACCGCTGGCGAACCAGATCTATGGTATCGATTCAAACGGCACCACGGTCTATGGTTCGTCACCGAATAATAACGGTATCGCCAACGTGACCTTCACGGCCAACACGACCGTTCATATCGGTGCCGGCTTCGCGCAGATCAACGACGTGACTCCGAACACGCCGGACTTCTACAGCCTCATCATCAACCCCGACCAAGACTTCACCGATTTCAAATGGTCGGTGATGCTCACGGGCGAAGGAACGGTGACGGTCTACTACCTGGCTACCGGTTCGGGTTTGGATGCGAACAACCTTGCCAACTACACCTCGTTGGCGGGCAGCTACGCGGCCGACGGCAGCAACCTCAACAAGTTGCTGTCCGGCGGAACGTTCGATGGCTTCGCGATTGTCACCAACAATCCGATCGCATTCTTTGAAATCAAACAGATGACCTACAATGGCGTCACTGCGCCGCCGGTCCCCGAGCCGGGCACGTGGGCAATGATGCTGCTCGGCTTTGGTGCGATCGGGTACGGCATGCGCCGTCGTCGTTCGAACGGAACTGTGATGCAAATCGCCTAAACGGCAACGTGGACACTATTGGGCGCTGCCGGTCTTCCGGCGGCGCCCTTTTCTTTGCCCGCTAGCAGGCGGACGTGACCGGGGCGCCCGCCGATGCCACACTTGTCGATGGAGCGGCGTTTCCGCCGGTCATGCAACCGACCGGGCCTCCGAGCGAACTCCCACCCTCGATCAGCGTGCCGCGGGACTCGTCGGCGATCAGCGGCGGGGCCTTGGACGTAAAAATGGCATCGCCCCCGGCTGCCGCGAGCGGATCGGGCAACGGCGGCGGTGCGACCGTTTCGACCGCCACGCTGATCGCTTCTGCGGCGACCTCGGCAGCGGTCGGGGATGGCGGCAGCGGCTCTTTGCGAGCGTAGCGCTGGCTGAATGCGTCGGGGCCGCCGAGGACCCCGGCAAGCGATAGAAGATGTGGGCGCCGATCTGCACCTGCTTCCGAAGCGACGCGGCCCAGTAAGGCACGACATAGTCGGCGTGATAATGGGTGGCATGCCCGACTGGCGCGAAAACCGTGCCTTTCACCAGCGCGTCGGCCGCGATCTTGCGCGCCCGATCCCAGCCCGCGCGGCTCGGGATTCGACGCAGCGAACCGTCACAGGTGAAGGTGAACTGGCAGCCCGTGACCCGTTCCGATCCCTGGTAAACGGTGCCGCACACGCTCGACGGGAAGCCTGGATGCCGGACCCGGTTGAGCACGACCTGGGCGACCGCACGCGCACCATCCGCGCTTTCGCTGCCCGCTTCGTAATAGACCGCCTGGGCAAGACACTCGATGGCGCGCGAGACATCTTCCTTGCCCGCCTTGCCGGTCAGGAATTTTGCAGCCGGCGTGTCGCCGCCGCCTTCGAACGGCCGCTCGGCGTTGACCTTGACCGCGTCTTCCGGCGCGATCGGTCGATTGATGTTGGGAAGCGCCAGATCTCCCTTCCCGCCGAACTTGTCGAGCATCACCGTGGTCGTCGACTGGTCGCGTCCAATCCACCCGCCCCTCACCGCATAGGCCAATCCGCCGATCGCCCCGGCGGCGGCCAGCGCCACCAGCCCGACCTCGACGTGACGACGGCTAGGTCGCTTCACCATCATGCTTCAGCCTGTCCATTCGGGCCGCGCCAGTGCCAGGCCAGCGCAAAAATCTTCGGCCCCTCGACCAGATAGCGGCGCCACATCCGCTTCGGCTCGGACAGGAGCCGAAACAGCCATTCGACCCCTGCGCGCCTCATCCAAGCAGGCGCCCGACGCTGGTCGCCGCTCAGGAATTCCAGTGACGCGCCGATGCACAGCGCGGTACCGCAAGCGCCCGGCATGGCCGCGGCGCGCATGGCGACCAGTTCCTGCTGCGGGGAGCCAACCGCCAGGAACGACAACCGGCTTCCCGCCTCGCCAACGAAACGAGCCGCCTCTTCGATCGCGGCGCCATTCTTCGCCAGGCCCATCGGCGGGATATGCTGGACGAAATCAAGTTGCGGGAACTGCGCGCGCAAGGTTTCCAGCAGCCGACGATTCCCACCGACGACGGCAACCTTTCCTTCCAGTCCCGTTTCGGCGCGGAACAATGCAGCCGTGAGATCGCTGCCCGGGACTACCGTCAACTCGACCCCGCGCCAGGCGGCCAAGCGCCGCAAGACACGGCTGTCGCAGACGCAAAGAGCCGCTTCGCGATAGGCCTTGGCGAGCGGTCCCGCCTCCGGTTTGCCCGAATGCAACCGGACAAGATGGTCGACATTGGGCGTCACGACGAACGCGAACGGGTCATCGGCACCCCTGGTCGCGAGCCACCCCAACACCTCGTCCATCGTCATCATGTCGAAGTCGACGTCGAGAAAGCGGTGGCGCCGTCTAATAGGCATAGGAATCAAAGAACACCGCGCGGACGGTGGCGAACATGATCTTGATGTCGAACCACACCGACCAGTTTTCGATATATTCCTTGTCCAGCTTCACGCGCATTTCCGCACGCTCCAGCGTGCGGATCTCGCCGCGAAGGCCGCGCACCTGGGCAAGCCCGGTGATGCCCGGCTTGACCCGGTGCCGGGCCGCGTAGCCGCGCACTGCGTCGACATAATATTGGTCGCCAACCTTCATGTGGGTCGCATGGGGCCGGGGACCGACGATCGACATGTCCCCGCGCATGACATTGAACAGTTGTGGGAGTTCGTCGATGCTCAGTCGACGGATGATCTTCCCAACAGGTGTGATCCGGTCATCGTCGGCGGTGGTCGTCGCAAGCCCCTTGAAGTCACTGCGGTCGGCATACATCGACCGGAACTTGATGACGTTGATCACCTCGTTATTGAAGCCGACACGGGGCTGGACAAAGAAAACCGGCCCGCGGGTGGTCAGGCGGATGGCCAGGGCCGTAATCGCAATGACTGGCAACGCGGCGAGCAGCATGAGCCCACCGAGGACGAGGTCTTCCCCGCGCTTCACGAACTGGTTGATGTCGCGGAACGGCCGTTGCCAAAGGGTCAGGACCGGAATCGTGCCCAGCAGGTTGGCCCGATAATCGGGGTGATAGGCAATCGCCTGCGGCGGAATCAGCGAAATATCGACCGCCACCTGGCTGAGCCCGTCGACGATCGAGCGGAGACGCGCCTTGTCCAGGTCGGGCAGGCTGATGAAGACCTGGTCCACTTCCCCCTTGCGCGCCAATTCAGCGAGTTGCTCATATCCCCCGATCATCCGGAGATTGTCCGGCACCGCATGCTTGGGACGATCGTCGGCGACCCCGACGAACCGGACATGCTCCAGATCCTTTGATTCCATCAGAGCCTGCATCGTGGCGATCGAAATCGGATCGCACCCGTAGAATGCGACGCGCTGTCCGATAACGCCGCGGCGCGCCTGGCTCGCCAGGAACCAGCGGAGGATCGGCCGCGAAACGATGATCGTGGCGATCAGGCTGAAGAGGTACAACACGCTGACGCCGCGCGAATAATCGTCGATAAAGCCGAACTGCCAGACAACGGCAGCCGTCAGGAAGACGCTGACTGCGGCATCGAACACCGCTTCTCCCGAATCCTGCAAGCCGTTCATCAGCGTTTGCCGGTAAGCCTGCTTGGATGAGCGGAGGAGGAGAAAACTGACCGACACCACCACAAGCGCGAAGCGGTGCACGGCCGGGACGACCGGCGTGTCGAAGATCGCGTCATAGAGGAGCAGCGCCATGACGGCGCTAAGGCCAAGGCAGATGACGTCCGCCATCAATATTGCCGGGCCAACGATGTTCGACGTGAACCTGAGGGTCGACGCGACCGACGATTCTGGTGCCGCGAGGCTTGCAGTGTCGACCCGTCGATGTTCGGCCGCCATCAGATTAGGTCCTTCAGGTTTGACGCGCGGCGCCGTTCCGCAAATTCGCTTGCCACACGCTTCCTGCCATCAATGTCACCCGACGCAATGAGAAATTGCTGCAAGGCAACATAAACGTGGCGATCCCCGGGCAGATCATGGAAAGCCTGCCACAGCACCCGCTCCGCCTCCCGGCGATCGCCGGCTGCGGCATAAGTGCGGGACAGAAGCAGGCGATCTTCGGCGGAGTCGGGTACCAGGGTGACGATCTTCTGGGCGTCGTTGATCGCGATCTCGAAATCCTTCCTGCGGACATCAAGGCGCACCGTTGCACGCAAGGCATCCACATTGTCCTGGTCGATGGCGAGTACTTCGTCGATCCAGCGCCGGGCCTCTTCCACCTTGCCCATATCCACCAACGCATGTGCGTAAATGCCGGCATGCTGGACATTTCGCCGATCGGCAGTCGTTCCGACGATCGGAGCCAGGATGGACGCAGCATCCGCTGGAGCCCCAGTCCTGATCAGGAACTGCGCAAACTCCGCTTTTTGGGAAACCGGGGCAGCTTGTGCGAGACGACGCGCTAGCCGGACACGCTCCGCGCCGGACCACTCGTCCTCCCACAGCGTGAGCACTGCACGCACCTGCGCCGCCGGCACTTTTGGCCCCAAAAGCTTGATCGATGCTTCTTGCGCCCATTCAACGTCGCCGGCCCGGAAGGAGGCTTCGACTGCACGAACCCCTTCCTCCGCTGCGTCCGGTCGAAGGGCGTAGACGCGGCGCCGATGTTCCGCGCTTTTCTTCAGATTGTCGGCTTCTTCGTACAGGGCGGCAAGTGCGCGATGCGCCGGGATATCCTCCGACTTCAATGCGACCTGCTTTTCGAGGAGCGCAATGGCCTCTGCCGGCCTTCCGGAACGCTGCAGCACCTGGGATTCGATCAGGCGGGCGTCACTGTTGGTCGGGTCGGCCTTCAGGATCTCGGCCGACTGGGCCGACGCCTCCTCAAGGTTGTTCTGGCGAAGTGCGACCATGGCCTTGGTCAGTCGGACGGCGACGTCCCCTGGCGCCACGAGATCGAGTTGCTCGGCGTAGTCCTCCGCCAGGTCCAACCGGTCGGCGCGAAGCGAAAGCTGCGCGAGGATGCGCAGCAGGTCGGGCGAGCTGCGGTTAAGTTCCAGCGCTCGAGTCAAGGCGAAATAGGCGTCCGGGTAGGCCCCAAGCGCCAATTGGACGCGACCGAGTTCGGCCCAATAATCCGCGACGTCTTCATCGATCGCCGTCAGCCGAAGCAACGCGTCGCGGGCCGCGGCCAAGTCCCCCGAACTGGCCGCAGCCTGATACTCGGCAAACGCTGCCTGGACCTTGGCTTCCTTGCGATCGCATCCCGTGAGCAGGAAGCAAAGTGCGAGCGCGAGCGTGACATTTTTCAAACGGTTGGCGAACATTTTGTACATTTCTGGGATACCAAGTGCCCGAAACACTATATTAGTGGGCCCGGTTTTCCATTACCCTTCTCATCATCGTCCCAAGGTCGGACGCGTTCGAGGAGAGATTTTGGTGTTCATCCGAGCAATGGCGCTGGCCTGTATCCCGCTGGCGCTTGCCTTCTCAACCCCGACTGCAGCGCAGTCGGCGGATCCGGCCTACCGCGTCAATCCCGGCGACGAGCTGGAAATTTCGGTCTGGGGAGAGGATCGGCTGCAGCGTGAGGTCAGCGTCCTGCCGGACGGGACAATCGCCTATCCGCTGGTCGGCCAGGTCGCCGCTGCCGGAAGGCTTCCATCCGAGATCGAGGCCCGGATCACTGCCGGATTGAAGCCGCAGTACCGCGGGCCGGTCCCGCAAGTGACGGTATCCGTCAAAAAGGCGTCCGGCTTCCAGTTCTCGGTGATCGGCAAGGTCCGCTCGCCGGGCACGTTCACGCCCGGCCGTTACGTCAATGCCCTCGAAGCGCTCAGCATGGCCGGCGGCCCGACCGAGTTTGCCGACGTCAACGGCATTCGTATCATCCGCAAACAGGGTCAGGCCATCCAGACCTTGAGGGTGCGCATTGGTGCTACCCTGAAGGGCGACACGCGATCGCTGAGCGACGCGGACATTCCGACCATTCACAGCGGCGACACAATGGTGGTACCGTGATGACGACATCGAGACTGGGGCTCCGGCCGTTTCATTTCCTGGGCGGCGCCTGTCTGCTCGCCATGGCGCCCGCCGCTACGGCGCAACAAGCGGATGCGGCCAGCGAGCTTCAGGCGCAGGAAGCGGCGAAAGACCGTGCGAACGGATACGTCGATCTCCAAGGTTCGCTGGGCTACACGACCAATGCGTCCCAAGGCACCGACGAGGACGGCAGCATCTTCGGACGCGCATCCATTCTCGGCTTTTATTCAATCGATGGCGACCGCAGTTCGACGTCGCTCAGCGCATTCGCCGAGAACAGCTTTTATCCCAATCGGAACGGCTCCAGTAACACTCAGCTCGCCCGCGCTGACGTGAGGCACAGCTATCGCGCTTCGGAGAGCGTCACCGTTTTCGGAGGTGTCGAGGCCAGCGTCGACTTCGGTAGCCTGCTCAGCACGCGATATCTTCCGGCGCCGGATCCGACGACCGGCGTTCCTCCGGTCGTCGTCATTGACCCGGCGCTGTTCGGAAGCCGGCAGCGGTCGTACCGCCTGGGTGGGAACTTGGGGACCACGCTGCGGGTAACCGAGCGCGACAATTTGACGATGTCCGCGACCGGGCAGAAAGTCTGGTACGAGGACGACATTTCGGGTCTGGGCTTCAGGAATATCTCGGCACAGGCGAGCTGGGACCGTATCCTGTCGGAACGTTCGACCGTTGGACTTCGGTTGATCGGACAGGACACCGACTACAGGGCGCCGGGACTCGGCAACAACGTCTACACGGCCTTGGGAACGCTATCCCGCGACCTTGCCGAGAATTGGCGGATCAAGCTCGGGGTCGGCGCATCCTACTCGATCCGGAAGGCCCTGACCGGCAGAGATAAGTCCGTCAGCCCTGCAGCAGACGTTCAGGTTTGCAAGTCGACCGAGTTCGAGAATTTCTGTGGGGCGCTGTCTCACGATGTGCAGACGACCATCGGAGCCAACGCGACCCGCGCCACGACAGCGAGCTTCTTCTATAGCCGGCGCCTGAGCCGAAATGATTCGATCGACGCCCGCGCCGCAGCATCGCATTACCGGGGTGATGACGACTACCGGGTTAATTATCTTTCAGGAGGTGCGGCCTACAGCCGTCGTTTCTCGGACAGGTTTTCCGGCGGTGTCGATGTCAGCGCTCGCGACATATATTATCGCGATGGGCCCAACGTCCCGGTGGAACTGACGGGCCTGATTTTCCTTCGCTATCGGATTGGTGACATCAAACAATGACGGAAGCTAGCGTCCAGTCGAGCGAAGCTGGCTCCAACTGGTTCTTCAACCATTTGCCGTCGATGATCTGGCAGCGGAAGTGGGTGGTGATCGCGGCGACGCTGCTGTGCTTCATTGCCGGCATCGCGGCCGCTTACACATTGCCGACCATTTATCGATCCAAGGCGACCATGCTGGTGCAGGCGCAGGATCTTCCGTCCAATATCGTTCAGTCTCCGGTTTCGGGCGGCGTGGAGCAGCGCATCGCCGCTATTCGCGAACGAGTCCTCAGCCGTGGGGACCTGATAGCGCTCATTGACCAGTACGATCTTTACCCGGTCGAGCGCCGGTCCGAGCCGCTGTCGGTCGTGGTGGAAAAAATGCGGACGGCAACCTCGGTCAGTGCCTTGTCCGGAAGCCTCGACGGAGGCACCGCCACGGACAACGCCATCGCAGTGACGCTTACGTTCGACTATCCAGAACCCGGCAAGGCGCAGACCGTCCTTCAGAATTTTGTCGGCAGCTTCCTGAAGATCGACAGTGATGCGATGGAAGAGCAGGCTCGGCTGTCGGTCCGGTTCCTGGAAGACCAGGCATCCAAACTTCAATCGCAAATCTCGCAGATTGAAAACAACATCACGACGCTGAAGGCGCGCAATGGT
Organism: Sphingomonas rhizophila; assembly: GCF_014396585.1. Taxonomy (GTDB): domain Bacteria; phylum Pseudomonadota; class Alphaproteobacteria; order Sphingomonadales; family Sphingomonadaceae; genus Sphingomicrobium; species Sphingomicrobium rhizophilum. The sequence continues at coordinate 305,303 of NZ_CP060717.1, read as the reverse complement.
TCGGCGCTTGCATCAAGCGGGGTGCCGCTGGTCGACACCGGCAACTACAGCGCCCAGATCACCAATCTCGAAAATCAGAACCGCCAGCTTCTTGCGGCCAACCGCACCGGCGGAAAGACATCGGAATTGGCAACTGCCCAAGCCATGCTTTCATCGCTGAAGACGCGTTACAGCGACTCCCATCCGGACGTCATCGCGGCCGAGGAACGGGTTCGTCAGTTGCGCAGTCAACCGGTGGTCGAGCTGGCCAATTCCGACCTCATCGCTGAACAGATCCGGGCCAACAACGCGGCCATTGCGCAACTCAGCGCCCAGCGCAGCGATGCGCTTTCCAGGGCCAGTGCGGCAGCCGCAGGGTCGGCGCGCGCGCCCGTGGTGCTGGAACAGGCGATGCAATTGGAAAGTCGTGCTTCGACCCTCCGCGAACAATATCGCACGATCGCCACCGAACTGCTCAAGGCGCAGAACACGGCGCGTATGGCCGGCGAGCAGCGGGCCGAGCGTCTGACTCTCGTCGATGCGCCTGATCTTCCGGACACGCCGACGTCGCCCAACCGGCCCTTGTTCATTCTCGGTGGCCTGGTGGCGGGCCTGGGCCTTGGTCTGCTGCTGGCGCTGGGTGCCGAGTTCATCTTCAAGCCGCTGCGCAGCCCGAGCCAGATCGAGCGCCTGGGCCTCCCTGTCCTCGGGTTGGTTCCGGTGCTGGAATATGATGCACGGCCCGGCATCGGCCGCTTCTTTAAATTCTGGCAGTGGCGCCGCGCGCGCGCATGACCGAACCAGGGGATTCCACAGTGTTTCAGGATTCACGTCCACTATCCGCCGTCCTGACGTCGCCCGAACAGGCGACGCCGCTATCGGTGGATCCCGAAGTCCTGAAGTCGATGGGGATCTACGGTTTCGACAGCGTCGATCCGAGGTCACGCAGCTTCAACCTCATCCGCTCGAAAATCATCGAGCTTCATTCGGAGCTGAACTGGCGGACGTTCGGGGTCGTCTCCGCAACCCCTCAGGTCGGCAAGAGCTTTATTTCCGCCAACCTGGCCGCCTCGCTCAGCCGCAACCCGAAGTACCAGACCTATCTGCTCGATCTCGATCTGCGCCGCGGATCGGTCAGTGCGCTGTGCGGGATCGAGAATGGTTCGATGCGGCAGTTCCTGGAGGAATCGCCGGAAGTCACCCATCCGGAAGCCTACCGCTTCGACCATCAGCGCCTGGTCATCCTCCCGACGCGGCCAAAGCTCACCGCCTCGGCCGAGTTGCTCGCCGGAGCGCGGGCCCAAGCCCTGTTCCAGGCGATGCGCGCGTCGGGCGAGCGCGACTTGTTCATTGTCGATTTGCCGCCGGTCTTCGCCAATGACGACGCGGCGGTCGTGATGGAGAAGCTCGACGGCTACATCCTCGTCGCCGAGGAAGGAAAGACCAACGTCCGCGAAGTAAAGGACGCCACGGCGCAGCTCGGCACCGAGAAACTCGCCGGCGTGATCCTCAACAAGTATCGCGGCGGGATGATAAACGAGGGCTACGGCATCGGGAAATATTACACGGCCGGATACTAACCCCCCGGACGTTCCGCCGGCTTATTTGGCCGGCGGTGCGAAACCTTCCTTATATTCGATCTTCGCCTTGGTCCGAAGGTCCTTGAGCATCGTTTCCATGATCTTCGCGCCGCTCTGCTGACGCAGGACGTTGACCGCGACGGGCTTGGCTTGCTCATCCGTCAGCGGCGCCGGTTCGCGGGCGGTGATGACGTTGGCGACCGAGCGGTTGCCAACCGGGATCAGGAAGGGTTCGCCCGGCGGCAACTGCGACACACGCACATAAATGTCATGCGGGAAGTCTGCCGAGCTGATTTTCCGGGTACCCCGCCTTACTTCCACTCCGCGCGCCTTGAGCGCTGCCTCAAGGTCGGCAAGGGAGTGCGAATCCTTGATTGCCTGCAAAGCGGCGGGATCCTTTTGCGTCGGGAATTCGAGCTGGCTGAGGGTCAGAATCTCGCGCTTCGCGAACTTCTCGGGCTGGCTCTGCTGGAGCTTGGTGACTTCGTCGGGGGACGGAAGCTTGGTGCTGCTCAGTTTCCGTTGCGCGACCATGCCGATCAGCAGGTCTTCCGTCGCGCGCCGCTGCCGCGTCAGGAACTCGGGCGTTTTGTCGAGGCCATCGGCCTTGGCCTGCTGCGCAAGCAGGCGGCGGTCGACCATGGTTTGCAGGATACGCGCCGTAGCGGCCTTCTTGTCAACGTCGGCCGGCAGGTTGGCGAGGCTGATTTCGGCGTTCAGTTCAGCTGAGGTGATTTCCTCGCCGTTCACGACCGCGACCGTCTGGCCTTCGGCCTTACGATCACAACCGGACACGACAATCGCCGCTGCCGTCAGCAACAAGACCGAATAGCGCACTCAACTTCCCCTTACATTTGCAAACACAGATGTGCCGCAATAAGCTTTGCGATGCAATTGGAACGGAGCGAAGGGGGCTCGGCGAATGGAGACTGTCTACGATTGGGTCACGGTCGGACTGTTCGCGGGGTTGGTTGTCCTGTTCCTGCAGCGATCGAGCGAGGAAAAGCCTCGCGATTCCCTGCTGGAATATCTGGTTGCCGGACTTGGTCTCGCGATCGCCAACTATTTCGGCAACAATGACCAGGATGTCATCGCAATCCTGCTGATCGCCGGCACTGTTGCCTTCGTCTTATTCTACCTGAAACCGTTCGCTCCGGGACCCGACGCCGAGCAGTAAGGATCAGGCCGGCCCGACCAGTATTTTCCTGTCGTTCGGCGCCATCGACTGCAACAGGTCACGGGTGAAGTTTGCCAGTATGGCGTTGGCTGCTCCCCGATCATTGTCGATCGTGGACACCCTGACCAGAATTGCATCGGGAATTTTCCCCGCCAGATTGTCCCGAGCCACGGCCCAGCGTTGCTGCGCCCAGCTCGGCGGCAAATGATTGCCGATGCGGGTCCAATAGACGATTTGCTCGACACGCTGGTCGCCGACCGCCTGCAGGTTGTTCGTCGTCAGCGTGCGACCGCCGACATCGATGTTTAGCGAAGTCACCGGCGACAGGCTGAATCCTCCCGCAGGGTAACAGACTTCCGGACGATGGATCTGGAGAACGCCGGTCTGGCTGCCGCTTTGCGCGACGAGCAACATGATCGGCGCGCCCTTCTCGTTGGAGTACACGCGCGTCAGCAGCTGGCTGTATAGCGCGTTGGACAGCTGGTCCTCGGGCGGAATGACCAGGCCGCTGGCCGTCTCGAACTTCCAACTACCGATCTGCTTGGGAATGATGTCCTCAAGCTTCTTCTTGCCCAGATAATCGATCTTTTCGCTCGGCATGCGCGCTGCGGCGATGCCTGCTGCGCCCAGAAATCCCAGGCCGACGAGCAATCGCCTCCGCTCGAGGTTCGGGCGTTCGGTGTCGGGAATGGAGCGAGTCACGCGGCCGCCTTTCGCGTTGTCCGACGGTTGCTGAACCGAAGCAGTGCTTCGTCCACCGCGAAGATCGTTATCAAGGCGATGCTGAACATAACGAGCCCTGCAAATTCGTGGAGGAAGCCCTGGGCCGCCGCTTCTCCAAGGTAATAGGTGATCAGGATGAGGACCAGCACTCGGACGAAGTTGGCGAATACCGCGATCGGCAGGACCGCGAGCCCGAGCAGCAGCAGGTGTCGGACGTTCGATTGATGCCGCAGCCAAGCGTAGAGTAGACAGATGGCGCTGAGGCTGATGATCGAATTCAAGCCGGCGCAGGCCGCGGCGATCAGCAACTCGAACTGCGCGATCTGGATAGTGACCCCGGCGCTGGCGACGGGATAACCCAACGCGTAGAGCAGGTCGACCGCGACCGCTGAAATGGCGATCTTGATGGGTTGGGTAATCGTGGCCACCAGCGAATCCGGGGGTGGCAGCGATAGCGCCAGGTAGAACAACGGGAACCAGAGGCGGCGCATGGTTGCCGGGCCCAGAAAAGCGTCAAGGCCCCAAGCAACGCAGCATACATGGCCAGCGCCGAAAATTCGAGGATTCCGGTGATGCGCGATGCGATGAACACCAGGAGCGCGACTGCGATGAAGGCGTAGACCGGGCCGGTATTGCCCGTCATCGGCACTGAAGGCAGGCCCTTCTTTTCACGGTGAAGCAGCCAAAGCCCGGACGCCAGGACCAGCGCGCCGTGGCTTCCCTGCTCCGTCGTCCAGCTGAAGCGGGCGACATCGACCAGCGTCGGCACGAGCAACGCTGCCACGCCCGCGAAAAGGATCAAGCTGGACAGGGTCACGCGCTGGCCGAGACCGACGATCCTATCCTTGAGCGCTGCTTCTGCTATCAAAATGAGGTGGTCCCGTCCGGCTGCCACGTGAGTGGTTTAACAGGAGCCTAATTTGAAGCCGTTAACGCCGCAAGGCCGGTGCGCAGGTCCGGGCTCGACTGTGCCAATCGGCAACACTTTTAAGAGAACGATCGAACGATGACCTTCTTCATCGCTGTTCTTCTTGCGCCATTCGTCTTGGTGACCTCGGTATTCCTGTTGGAAGTCGCTATCGGCCTGGCACCGATGGCGCAAAAAGTCCGGAACGCCACGACGCCCTATTCCGCGGTGATCGTCGTTCCGGCGCACGACGAGGCCAAGACGATCGAATTGACCTTGGCGTCTCTTCGCGAGCCATCCCTAGGCATCGCCGATATCCTGGTCATTGCCGACAATTGCGTCGACGAAACCGCCGCGATCGCGCGGAGAGTCGGGGTCCACGTCGTCGAGCGCAACGAACCGGGGCGGCGGGGCAAAGGCTTCGCGTTGGCACGCGCCCAAGTCGAATTGCAGTCACAGCGGCCGGATGTGGTCGTCGTCATCGACGCCGATTGCAGCATCGACCGCGCCTCGCTGGTGGCGCTGGTGGCGCGGGTTGGTGACAGTGGCCGGCCGGGCCAGACCATCAATCTCCTCAAGCCGGGCCGTGCCCTGCCCTCCATGGTGCAGGTTTCGAACTTCGCCTTCATGCTGAAGAACCTGGTCCGGCAACGCGGTCTCCAGCGGCTGGCCGGGTCAGTTCACCTCACCGGCACCGGCATGGCCCTGCCCTGGGCGATCTTCGCTGAAGCACCGCTTGCGACGGCTGACATCGTCGAAGATATCAAGCTGGGACTGGAACTGACCAAGGCCGGAACGCCGCCGGTTTTGGTCGAAGAGGCCATCGTGTGGAGCGACCCGAGCGGTGCCGACGGGACACTCAAGCAGCGCGAGCGGTGGGAAGGCGGGTTCTTGCGCCTTGCGCGAGCCGTGGGGCCACCCACGATCCTGGAGGGACTAAGGCGCGGCAACGCCGGTTTGCTCGTTCGCGGCCTGGACATGCTGGTGCCGCCGCTGACGCTGTTGATGGCGCTCGATCTTGCCGCGCTGGCGCTCGCCGCTGCTTTGACGCTGGGACTGGGGGCCGCGTGGTGGCCTGTGTGGGTCCAATTCACGGCGGTGCTCAGCGCGACCATCCTCATCCTGCTGGTCTGGGCGATCCACGGCCGCCGGTTCCTGTCGGCAAAGGCGCTGGCGACCCTGCCGTTTTACCTGCTCTGGAAGATTCCGATGTATCTCCGCCTTCGCCGTGGACGTGCTGACGACTGGCTTCGCGCCGGCCGCTAAAGGTGGTGCAGCGCGACTGCGACCGCGATCGCGACGCCCGCTGCCGCCAGCATGATCGCCTCGCGTAGCCCGAAGCTGATCTCGCCGCGAAGGATCGAGCGCTTGGCCCGCCGCGCGACCGGCGCCAGCGCGCGAAGGACCGGGATGCGATCGATCTGCTTGGGGTGGGCGATGTCCGATCGCGACGGGCGCTGAACGGCCACGACGGGTTCGGCGAACTGCGTGCGGGTTTCCGGGTGGGCGCGGCGATACCAGACGTAAGCGCCGTCGATTGGCGGAGGCGAATGGTGCGCCTGCAAGGGTTCCAGGAAGGCTACGAGCAGCGGCACGATGTCGCGGCTGAAGCCCATGCAATGCGCGCCGACGATGTCGCTGTCGACGAGCGGGCCAGGCGAGGTCGCGTCATACCCGCCGTAGAAAATCTGGGTGCCCGGATCGACGTGGAGGTCCGCCAATGCGGGAGTGAAGTCGGCATCGTCCTCGAGGATCAGGACGCTTTCCCCGGATTTCGCGGCCTCCTGAAGGATTGCGAGGTGACTGAGGAACACGCCGCGCTCTCCCTTGGCGCGCCACGGCGACGCCGAGTCCGAGGCGACGGCGTCGAAGAAGCCGACCCGCGGGTCGTCGCCGAGGCCGACTCGCGCCAGTTCCCCTTGCATCTCGCGGCGGCGGTCGGGCCGGCTGGCAAGGTTGATAATCCTGATCCGGTCGAAGGCGGCGAAGGGCGTCATGGCGTCGTCGTTTTTGCGGCAGTGATGGCGGCCGGGTCAGGCTGTCGGATCCCGATCATCCCGGCAATCCCCGCGTCAAGATCGACAGCGGGCGTCCAGCCAAGCTGCTCACGCGCCCTTCTGTTGCTGTAGCGAAGCGGCTTCCAGCGCGCGACCTGGCGCGGATAATCGAACAGTTCGGGAAGCCGGGCGCGGCCCTTGCAGAACAATCGGTTCACGGCGCGGATCGATAGCCCGCCCAGTGCGACGAGAAGCCACGGGACATAAATGCCGAACCCCGCCGGCGCGCCGGCACGCCGGCAATGGCGATGATAAGCGCCATAGCTCGGCGCCTGCGCGTCGACGATATTGAACACGCCATCGATCGGTGCATCGAGTGCGCGCACGATCGCCGCCGCGCAATTTTCGACGTGGGTCAGCCGCATCGAACTAAACGGCGCGAGGATGAGGTCGAACGGCCCAATCCGCAGGGCACGACCGAAGTCCCAATCCTTTCCCGGACCGTAGATCGCGCCGGGGCGGATCACTGCCAGTGACAGGCCGCGCTCCGAGCAATGGTCAGCAACCAGCCGTTCCTGGGCAATCTTCGTCCAGGTGTAGGCATCGCGCTGCTCCGGCCGCGCCTCCGGTGGTGAGCGCTCGTCCAACGTCGAACCGAAGCCAAGCGCGCGAAAGTCGTAAACCGAAAAGCTGCTGATGTGGACGAAACGCTTCACCGTCGCGGGTATCACCGCAAGCAGGTTTTCCGTTGCGGCGACGGTCCCTGCGAACTGCGTCGCCAGGTCCCACCAGTAGCAGCCGCGCAGTGAATCACCGCCTCGACCCCATCAAGCTGTGTGCGCCACGGACCGACCTGCCGGAGGTCGCCGCGAACGACCGTCACTGGTGCAGCAAAGGGATCGCGCCCCATCGGACGGATCATGGCCACGACCTCGTGCCCGGCCGCCGTGCAGGCACGAACGACCGCCTGCCCGAGGAAACCGCCGGCGCCGGTCACCAGCACCTTCATCGGCGCGCATCCTTGAGCGCGGCGGAGTGAACAACGTCAATCATATCGGCGGTCCACCGCTTCATCCGTGGGACTTGTCCGTCAATGGCGGACCATTGCCGAAACAAAGCGAGCATCGCGTCAGCATTTGTTTCACGGTCGTGGCGCCGCAAAACCTCTTGGCGGGCGGCAGCAACCAGCCTTTCGGACAGCTGCCTGTCGGTCATTAGCCGTTCCAACGCTTCTGCGAGCTGTAACGCGTTACTCGCGGGCACTGTCAGCGCAGTCCGGTCATTGATGGCTAGTTCAGGGATGCCGGCAATGTTGGTCGCCACCACCGGGACACCGACGCTCATGGCTTCCATAATTGAAATGGGAAGCCCCTCGGAGAAGGAGGGCAGACAGAATATGTCGGCGTCTCGCAAATGCTGTGCCACCTTGTCCGAAGGCAACTCGCCGGCAAGGACTGCCCTTTCTCCGAGACCGAGAGCTTCGATTTCATTGCGCAGCGCGTCGCGCTCCGAACCCTCACCGATTATCGTAAGTCTGGCTTCCACGCCTCGATCGCGAAGGATCGTGACAGCACGCAGGAGGATCGAAAGACCTTTTTCCGGAGAGAGCCTGCCCACGGTTAGTATCGCAGGGCTGGCGTTCCGCGGAGAATCCTTTCGGGGAGGGAATTGGGCCAGATCGATGCCACAGCGGACGACGAAGTAGCGATCCCAGAAGCTCGGCGGGGTAACGCGGCATAGTTGTGACCGAGTGAAATCGGAAACGCAGACAATGAAGTTGGCCGACGCTGCCTTGAGGTCCAGCCGCGCGACGGCGTCATCCACAAAGTCCTGGAAGCCGTGGATGGTGAAGCTCCATCCGGCCGCGATGCGGCGATCCTGGCGCAGCATCTCACAAGCAAACCAGGCAAGAGTCGCCGGCGCCTGACCGAAATGCGCGTGCAGGTGGCGAACGCCGCGTCGCCGGCATTCGCGCGCGACCAGAGCAGCCTCGACCAGGTGCGCCATGCGCCGAACCATCAGGCCGAGGTCGAGGCGTGCGGAACTGACCGCCTGCCCCCACAGCCGGGTCATGCGGATCGGATGACGGAACCATTGAGCGATCAAGGCGGTGATGGCCGCGAGCCATTGCGACTTGAGATAGATTGTCTTGGCCGATCGCCGCCTGAGGTCGTCCGACCCGAGATCCTCGGCGCCGGGCGCGTTCATCGCGAACGGCAGGATCGCCAGACCTCGCGCTTCCAGCGCGTCAATCTCACCTGAAATATAGGTCAATGCGACGCGCGGATAATGCGTCATGACATAGGCAATGGGTGCGCCTTCGCCCACCTTCGATTCCCCCTCAGTCACGACCCTTGCCCACTCTGCTTTCGACGTGCTTCCCCGGCGAATCCCTCGATCGCACCGACCAATTCCGGCCCTTTGGAGAGCAACATCAACGCAGCATAGCGCCAAGAGTCGAACGACCCAATGCCACGATGCGCGGCCATCCGGGCGATCTGCATGAGATAGATGATCGGCAAGGGAAGCAACGCGCCGATCCGACCGCTGACCAGCGTGAGGATGATGGTTGCCGCCGGCAGTAATGCCGCCCAGAGGACCGCGCTTCGCAGCTGAACGCCGTACAATGGCCTGTTTGAGCGGCGCGTTCGCCGATAAGCCTGGGCGTAGCCATAGCCGCTGCGCCGGGCGCGGCGAAACCACTGGCCGATCCGGAACATCGCCATGTCGTGGACGGTCATCGCCGCATCGAGCCGCCAGATTTCCCAGCCCGCACCGCGCAGCCGGCTGCACAGTTCAGGCTCTTCGCCGGCGGTCAGTCCGGGGTCGAACAGCCCAACCTCATCGAGCGCCGCGACCCGCATGATCGAATCGCCGCCACATTCCTGCGCACGCCCGACCGGTGTCGCCCATTCCTCGTCAGCCAGTCGGTTGTAGAAAGAGGCGTCGGGCTGCGCTTCTCGCCGGCGGCCGCATGCAACTGCGCTTTTCGGATTGGCGCTAAGGTGGTCCAGCCCGGTCGAGATCCACCCTTCCTCGATTAGGCAGTCACCGTCGATGAACTGGACGAACGCGACGTCGGGCATTTGGCGCTGCAAGGCCTCGAAGCCGGCGTTGCGTCCGCGCGCCGCATTGAGCGGAACCTCTCGCGCCGACAATTGGACCACCGTGACGCCGGCCGCGCGTGCCAGAGACACGCTATCGTCGGTCGAGCTGGAATCCGCGTAGACGATAGGCACATCGAGCGGTGCCAGTGATTTCAGGCAGCGGGCCAGACGCTCGCCCTCGTTGCGCCCGATCACAACGATGCCGAGCTTGTGCGCCTGCGCCGCTTGCCTGTCCTTGGCGATGCTCATGACAGGGCCCCGGGCAACCGAACCCAAGGGAAAAGCTCGGCGATCGTACCCGTCAGGCCGATCACATGGGCAACTTCGCGGAACAGGACTGCCGCTAGCAGGAACAGCCCGGTCAATAACACGTCGTCGCGAATGAAGCCGACATGCTGCCGGCGGCCAATGATCCAGAGCGTTGCATATTTCGCGACCTCGCCCAGACTGAAGAAGGCGACTGCGCCGACAATGCCGTAGGCGTGGAACGCTATCGGCACGCCCACGATGTATACCAGCAGCTTGGCAAGGTTGGCGAATGCCGTCGTCGCTGGCTTGCGCAGGCCGAGCAGGATTGACTCGTTGACTGTGCTGAGGATGGCGAACCAGACGCCCAGCAGGAGGATTGGCAGCAGGACGCCCGCCTCCTGATAGCGATGGTCATACAGCAGGCGGATGACAAGGTCGGACAGCGAAAGGAACAACGCCAGGCCAGGCGCGGCGAGAAGCAGCAGCGTCCGCCGCGATTGCCGAAGACGGCGGCGAACGTCCGCGCCGTCTGCCTGCATTGCGGACACCATCGGGAAAATGAGGAGGCTGCCGCCACGACCGGCAACTTGCGTTACGGTATCGGCCAAGGTCCGCGCGATCCCAAAAACGCCAAGCAAGGCGAGCGGAATTTCTCGGGCAAGATAAAGCCGGTCAAAATTCATCGAAGCAAACCAGATTAGCGAAGAGAAAAGAATCCATTTGCCGAAATGAATCAGTTCGCGGGCACTTTCGCGGTGAATGAGAACGCGGTGGCGTAGCCCGGGCACCATCTGGAAACTGAGCAGCATACTGAATGCTGCCATGATGGCGCTCCCCAGGATCAAAGCCCAAATCGTCGGCGTGATGAGGGCCAGCACGACATGCACGACGAGGCTGAGCGTTGCATCGCCGATTTCGAAATAGCTCAGTCGCTTAATCTCCATCCGCTTCTGCAGGAGCGAGTGGCCGGTGGAGAAAAAGCCGCCGAACAGAAAAAACATCGCGGCGACCGGTAGGATGTAGCGAAGTTCGGGAGCCCGAAAGAATTGCGCAGCCGCGCTCGATAGCAGGAAGCAGACCGTTCCGAGGAAGACCCCTCGTATCACCTGGAGCGTCCAAGCGGTGTCGAGGAAGTCGGGGGTGTCTCCCTTCGGATTGGACACGATATTCTGGTTGATGCCGATGTCGGAGAGCAGCGCAACGCCGGTCCGGATCGTATTGACGATGACCATCAGGCCGAACAGCTGCGGCGCCAGTAGCCGCGCGAGGACGACGTTGGTGAACAGCCGGATGGCCTGAACGATCCCGTAGGTGATCGTCGTCCATCCCAGCTTCTTGATCGCCGATTGGGGTATTGTCCGGAGCAAGTGGTGAGCAGCCTTCAGTCTTTGGGGACGATCGTTCGCGGCCGCTCCGCGCAATTCACCATGATTCCCTGTCGCCTTCTTAGAACCGGACCCGTAGAGCTATTCAAGTGAGGATCGCCTTCGCCCTTCCCGGCCTTCATCGTGTCCATCGTGGCGCCGAAGTCGCCTTTATCGCCGTGGCGTCCGAACTGGCCCGGCGCGGCGACGAGGTCACGCTGTTCGGTTCCGGCCCCGCCCTGCCCGATCGCCCCTACAATTTCATTAAGGTACCGAGCATTCCGCGGGAACGGCTGGAGTGGCTCCCCAAGCTCCCTTTTCTCCGTAGCGAAACGGGGTGGGAGGAAGCCAGCTTCGCCCCGGGCCTTCTGGCACGGTACCGGCCGGGCGATTTCGACATCACGGCGACCTGCGCCTTTCCCTTTACCAATTTCGTCCTGCGCCGCCGTTCACTTCGAGGTGGGCGCCCGCCGCACGTGTTCATCACGCAGAACGGCGACTGGCCTGCCTATTCGCGTGATGCGGAGTATCGCCTGTTCGACTGCGACGGCCTCGTGTGCATCAATCCCGATTATCAGGAACGAAACCGGGACAAATATCGCACCTCACTGGTTCCCAACGGTGCCGACTTGACCCGCTTCAGGCCGGGTCCGCCTGAGCGCGAGAGGCTCGGCCTCCCGCCCGGAAAGATTGTGCTGATGGTGAGCGCGCTCATCCCGAGCAAGAATGTCGCCGACGGTGTTCGCGCAGTGGCGGCCCTGGACGATGCGACTCTGGTCGTTGCCGGCGATGGCCCCTTGCGCAACGACATCGAAGCACTGGCCGCCGAGCTCCTTCCAAGCCGCTACCGGCGAATTTCGGTCGATGCCGACGACATGCCGGCGCTCTACCGATCGGTCGACGCATTTCTCCATCTTTCCCGCGACGAATCCTTCGGCAACGTCTTCGTCGAGGCGCTCGCCTGCGGCGTTCCGTCGGTGGTTTACGACCTGCCACGGACGCGGTGGATCCTCGGAGACCAGGCTTATTACGCTCCTCATTCCATCGAAGGGATTGTATCCCAACTCACTCGCGCGCTGGCCGACGGCGGCGATCTTGTCGCGGGGCGCGTCGAAAGAGCGAAGGCATTCGGCTGGCCGGTGATCGCCGCCAAGTACCGCGACTTCTTCGCAGAGATCATCGATTCCAACGGACGGTCGAAATAGGTGGACGAAGTCTACGGTTTCGATTCATCTCACCGAGCGCAGGACCGCATTGGCCAAGACAGGTATCGTTCGACGTGAAATGGATTTTTCTTCTTGCCCTGCTCATCATGACTCCGGTCCTGATGAATGCGTTGAAGGATCGCCCACAGCGCCTGCTTTGGGCCGGCGTGGTCATCGGGCTCAGCCCGTTCATTACCTATCCGCTACATCTCTACGTAGCCCCGATCTCCTGGCCCGCATGGACGGGGACGGTGAAAGGTCTGGAGGTTTCGTTCGTAGACGCCCTGGCGATTGCAATAATAGGCGCCACCAAGGCTGTTCCGTCACCCGTTCGTCTCAAGGTCGCCGTCGCCATCATCGCGGCGAGTTTCTTTCTTTCAAGCATTGCGGCCGCCGACGCGACTCCAAGTATCTTCTACATCTGGCAATTCGCGCGCTCGTGCCTGATGTTTGTGGCAATCCTGCGCGCCTCGAGTGCTTCGCCCGAATTTCCTTTCCGTATTCTTGCCGGTTACGCGGCCGGGATGATCTATGAGGCGTATCTGACGCTCACGCAATTTCTTGGCGGGGACATCCAGGCGGGCGGAAGCTTTGGACACCAAAATCAACTCGGCATGCTGACGATGTTTATCGTGTTCCCGGCCTTTGCGCTCTTAATTGCAAAACGGCGCACGAAGACTGCCTTGGTCATTCTTCTGAGCGAGGTCGTTGTCGTTTTTGCCGGAGGTTCGCGCGCCACCATCGGGCTGTTCGGGGCGGGGCTCGTGATCACCTTGTTTCTTTCGATATGGCACAAGGGGACGGGTCGAAAAGCGACCGCCGCTGCTATCACGGCGATGCTCATTGCGGTCAGCGCGCCAGTCATGATCCTGGCGATCGAACGGCGCCCGGAAGCCGCGAGAGCTAGCAGCGTCGACGAAAGACAGAGATTCGAACATGCTGCGCAGATGATCATTGCCGACCACCCTTTAGGGGTCGGTGCCAACCGTTATGTCGTGACCGCCAACCTCGGCGGATATTCCGACAGAGCCGGCGTTCCCTGGAATTATTCAGAACGCTCGGCGCCAGTCCATAATGCCTATTACCTGATCACTGCCGAGATGGGCGTCATCGGGCTTGCTGGCTACGTTCTGCTCCTTGGCTCAATCTTGCTGATCGGACTTCGTGGCCTTCGGCGGACCGACTGGAGCGAACGGTCGGAGTTGTTGGTTGGCCTGACCGCGACCAGCATCGTAACGACCATCCACTTCTATTTCGAATATGTGCCCATGCTATCGCACATCCACTATCTCGTCGCGATCAATGCGGGGATGCTGGTCTGCATCGCAACGAGTAGCCGCAAGCAATCCGCGTCGGTACCGGTTCCGGCTCGGCGGAAGGCGGCGCCGGCGGCGGCTTAGGAGGCTTTGCGGAAAGTCATTTCGCTCCTGCGGATGATCACTTCGTCAAGGCGATTGAGGAATGGCATTCCCAGCAGCGATACATCACCGTTCGCCACGACGACCGCATCGACATTATCTTCGGCGATCCCGTCGACGGACATTTTCGACAGCCTGACTTCCTTGCCCCGCACCATCCCGGCCGCCCCGTCGCCGAAATATTCGAATTCGGACGGATCGACCTTGATTCCGACGGCCGCGGCGTCCTTTTCGCTCAGCGCAACCGCGCTTGCGCCGGTGTCGACGAGGAAGCGGACGGATTTTCCATTGACCTCGGCGTTGGCATAGAAATGGCCATCGCCTGACCGGCTAAGCGTGACTTCGGTGGTGCCTGGGGAGGCCGGCTCCGGCGCTGGCGACCTGGGGAGGAAGTAGCCGCCAGCGACTCCGACTCCGAGAGTCGCTAGCAGCGCAATCTTTTCGAACATGCCTACGCCCTTCCAGTCTTGCGGGCTGCATCCTTGCGTATCGCAGATTGAGATTTGGTTAGCGCCGCGGAAAGGAAATGCGCCTCGCAGCCGGCGGCGTTTGCGCTATGACGGTCACGCCTTCCCGAGGAGCATGTGCGTGGACCGCGACTTTTTCGACCGCCTTCGATCCGCTGCGCGGAGCGTCATTGCCGAGGAGATCGCAGCGGGACTGGGCGCGGACGACAAGGGCGCTGGTTCTGCTTACGACCCGGTCACCGAGGCAGACCGGGCGGCAGAACGAGCACTCCGCGCCATCATCCAGCAAGCCTATCCCGACCACGCCATCTGGGGAGAGGAATATGGCTGGACGCGCCAGGGTGCGGTCATGGAATGGAGCCTCGATCCCGTCGACGGCACCCGCGCCCTGATTTGCGGCCTGCCCAGCTGGGCAACGCTGGTCGGGATGCTGGAGGACGGCCGCCATGTCGCGGGGATGATCGATCTTCCACAACTAAACGAGACCCTGGTCGCCGTCGGCGGGACCACCGTACGCAACGGCGAGGCCGTGCGGACAAGTGGCTGTACAATTCTCGGCGACGCTCGCCTTTCGACGACCGATCCCTTCCTTTTTTCCGGTGAAGAAGCTGCCCCGTTCCATCGGGTCCGGGAACGGACGCGGGTCACTCGCTACGGGCTCGACGCCATGGGTTACGCGCGCATTGCGACCGGCGACCTCGACCTCGTCGTCGAGAGCGGGCTTAAGCGCCATGACTATGACGCGGTGGTTCCGGTCGTCCGGGGGCCGGCGGCCATGTCGGCGATTGGCGGGGCGGCGAGGACTTCTCCGCCGGACGTGTGATCGCCGCGGCCAGCCGGGAGCTTTACGATCAGGCGGTCGCGGCGCTCGCCTTCGAGTGACGACGGCGCAATTCGTCGCCGACCTCGTCCAGCGACAGACCCCGTGCATGAAGCAGCACCGTCAAATGGTAGAGCAGGTCGGCCGCCTCGCCGACCATGTCCGCCTCGCTGCCCGTCACGGCCGATAGGGCAACTTCGACACCCTCCTCGCCGACTTTTTGCGCCATTCGCCCAAGCCCGGCCTTGACCAGCCGGGCCGTGTAGCTTTCGTCGGGCGGGGCGCCGGCGCGCCCGGCGACAACCTGCTGAAGCTCGGCCAGGAAAGCCAGCCGCGGCGCAGCATCGTCGCCGAAGCAGCTGTTGGTCCCGGTGTGGCAAGTCGGCCCTCGCGGTCGAGCGTGCACCAGGAGCGCATCGCGGTCGCAGTCAAGGCGGATATCGACGAGATCGAGCAAGTTGCCGCTCGTTTCGCCCTTGCGCCACAATGCGCCGCGCGAGCGGCTAAAGAAGGTGACCAGCCCGCTGGCGATCGTCGCGTCCAGCGCGTCCCGGTTCATATAGCCGAGCATGCGCACTTCGCCGGTGTCGTAATGCTGGACGACGACCGGAACCAGTCCGTCCATCTTGGCCCAGTCGACACGGTTGGGGTCGATCATCGGCGCACCTCGATGCCTTCGGATTGCAGGAAGTCCTTTAGTGCCGGGATGGCGATTCGCTGGTCGTGAAATACGCTGGCGGCGAGCGCACCCGATGCACCAGCCCGGAATGCGGCGGCGAAGTTGGCCATGGATCCGGCGCCCCCCGATATGATCACCGGGACGTCGACGGTGCCCACCAGCGAGGAAAGCTGCTCGAGATCGTAGCCGCCACGGACGCCATCGCGGTCCATACAGTTGAGGACGATCTCTCCCGCGCCCAGCGCCGTGGCTTGCGCCGCCCAATCCAGGGTCGAACGTCCCGTCAATTGCGTCGCCTCCGGACGGCCGGTGAATTGCTTGACGGTCAGCGTCCCATCAAGGCCACGCGAACTGTCGATGCCAAGCACGACGCATTGGCGGCCAAAGGCCTCGGCCAGCTCAGCGATCAAGTCCGGCCGGGACAGGGCCGGTGAATTCACGCTGATCTTGTCCGCACCGGCCGACAAGCATCTCCGTGCGGTCTCCACGTCGCCGATCCCGCCCGCGACAGAGAAGGGTACGTCGATGACCGCCGAGACCTGACGGATCCACCCGGTATCGACCGTCCGGCCGTCGGCGCTGGCGGTAATGTCGTAGAAGACAAGCTCGTCCGCACCCTCGTCCCGGTAACGCAGGGCGTGATCGACGATGTCGCCGACGTCGCGATGATCGCGGAACCGGACGCCTTTGACCACGCGCCCATCGGCGACGTCGAGGCAGGGGATGATCCTAGCCGCGGGCATGGCTGACCCCTTCGGCAACGGTGAAGCGCCCCTCCCAGATCGCCTTGCCGACAATCGCCCGCGCGGCGCCCGCGGCTCGCAAGTCGGCCAGCTCCGCGAGGCGGGACACGCCGCCGGACGCCTGCAATTCGACCGCCGGGAAGTCGCGAGCGATGGTTCGCATCAGCGCGAGGTTCGGGCCGGTCATCATCCCGTCGCGGGCAATGTCGGTGACCAGAAGGTGACGAACGGTCGGAAAGCCTGCCAGCGTGTCCGCCAGTTCCTGCCCGGTGCCCTCCGTCCAGCCGTGGGTCGCCACGAACGCCTTGCCGTCACTGACCCGGACGTCGAGTGCCAGGGTCAGCCGGTCGGGACCGAACCGGTCCAGCATCGCTGCGAAGGCCGCCGGGTCAGTCACGGCCAGGCTGCCGATGACGACGCGCTGCACGCCGGCGTCCAGAGCGGCCCCGACCTGCTCCGCCGTCCGGAAGCCGCCTGCGACCTGGAGCTTGAGGCCGGCTCGACGCGCGAGGTAATTGAGCAAGTCATGCTGGCGAGGGGCGCCCGCCTTTGCTCCATCGAGGTCGACGAGGTGCGCCTCGGTCGCGCCCGCATCTGCGAACGCATCGAGCGCCGCGCTCGGATCGTCCGAATAGCTCGTCTCGCGGCTAAAATCGCCCTGTGCCAGCCGCACGCAGCGACCGCCGATGAGGTCAATGGCGGGAAGCAGGATCATGACTGCAGGAACGCACGAAGGAAGGCAGCGCCGGCCGTGGAAGATCGCTCCGGGTGGAACTGCGCGCCCCACAAGGGCCCTTGGCGCAACGCGGCAGGAATCCGCTTCCCGCCATAGCCTGTCGCGGCCGCGGTTGCCGGTCCGTCGTCGCAGGCGAAGCCATGCGCAAAATAGGCGTAGTCACCGTCGGTGATGCCGAGCTGGTCGCTCAACACTTCAAGCTTGCTCCATCCCATGTGCGGCACGGGCGCGCCGGGCGCGGATGCCATCGCTCGAACCCGTCCGCCAACCAGCGCGAGACATTCCGTGTCACCTTCGTCGCTGGCTTCGAACATCAACTGCATGCCAAGGCAGATGCCCAGCGTCGGTCGGGTCCTTCGGCGAAGCGGCTCGACCAGCGCCCGGTCCCGAAGCTGTTGCATGGCATAACCGGCTGCGCCGACGCCGGGCAGCACCAGCCGCTCCGAACCTTCGATCGATGCGACGTCGCTGACGAGGTCGGCTTCCACCCCCAACCGGGCGAAGGCGAGGCGGATCGAATCGGTATTGCCGTAGCCGAGGTCGAGGATGCCTAGCGTGCTCACAACATTCCCTTGGTCGACGGCAGGGCGTTGCTGTCCCCTTCGAGCGCCAGACCGCTGCGCAGCGCGCGGCCGAACGCCTTGAAGCATCCCTCGACCTTGTGGTGGTCGTTGTCGCCCTCGACCCGGACGTGGATTGCTGCGCCCAGGCTGTCGGCGATGCTACGAAAGACGTGGGGCACCATTTCGGTGGGCAGGCCGCCAACTGCCGCCGTGGCGAAGTCGCCCTCGAAGCGCGCAAAGGGCCGCCCCGACAGGTCGACCAGCACCTCGGCGCGCGTCTCGTCCATCGGCAAGGCGAAGCCGAAGCGGCCGATGCCGCGCTTGTCGCCCAGCGCCTGGCGGAGTGCGGTGCCGAGCGCGATGGCGATATCCTCGACGCTGTGATGCGGATCGATGGCGAGATCGCCCTCGCAGGCGAGGACGAGACTGAACCCGCCGTGCGCCGCGACCTGGTCGAGCATGTGGTCGTAAAAGGGAATGCCGGTGTCTATCCGTCGCGGCTCGGTGCGGTCGAGGTCGATCGAAAGCGCGATCCGCGTTTCCTTCGTGTCGCGGACAAGGTCGGCCCGGCGGGCCGGCCTCCCCGGTTCGCCAATTCCGAACACCGCTAGCAGCGCGCGATTCTCGGCGTCAGTCCCGACCGTTACCCGCACCCCGCCAGGCGTCGCCTTCGGACGGAAGCGGACACGCACTGCAGCGGCGGCCATGCGCCGGGCAAGATCAGCCGGGTCGTCGACGTCGAGGAACAGGAAATTGCCGCCCTCGCGAACACCTCTCACATCGGGAGCAGCGCGAAGCGCGTTCGCCAGGCGCGATCGATCGGCGAGCAGGCGAGCAATCCGGTCGGCATGAAGCGGCATCCGTTCCGGACCCAGCGCGCCGAGCGCGGCCTGGATCGAGGGCGTCGGCAAGGGATAGGGCGGCGCGACCCGGGCGATAAAATCGATGACCGATTCGTCGGCGATCGCGCAGCCGATCCGCGCGCCAGCAAGCCCGTAGGCCTTTGACAGGGTCTTGAGCACGACCAGGTTCGGGATAACGCCGACATCCCCCGCAACGCTCGGTTCGTTGGAAAACTCGCCATAGGCTTCGTCGGCCACGACCAGCGTATCGGGCAGCGCGGCGGCGATGGCGCGCACCTCGTCCCCGCTAACCGGCGTCCCGGTCGGATTGTTGGGAGTGCACAGGAAAAGGATCTTGGGCCGTTCGGCCTTCGCCAGGGCGAGCACCGCGCTGGCATCGAAGCGCAGGTCGTCAGTCAGTCGCGCCGACACAACGCGCGCGCCTTGCACCCGCGCGAACTGGGCATAGGCGCTGAAGGTTGGCTCGACGATGGCGACAGTGTCGCGACCCGCGGTGCAGAACGCCCGGATCAGCAGGTCGATCGCGTCGTCGCTGCCCCGCGCCACCCACAGTCGTGAGGCCGCAACGCCGTACAAATCCGCGAGCCGCTGGCGAAGCACGGCGGGTTGCGGTTCGGGATAGCGGTTGACCCCGCCCTGACCGCTGATCAGCGGAGGGAATGGATTTTCGTTCGCATCGAGGCGAACGGTGCCGGCCACCGGCGCGCCAGCGATGTCGCACGGCGGCAGCGCCAGGATTTCCGGCCGCCCGAGACGTTCCGCGATGGTCATGCCGCCCTCGCTTCTGCCGCGCGGGCGTGCGCCTCAAGGCCCTCGAGACGGGCCAAGGCCGCCGCGGGGGCCGCGAGCCGAGCCGCCGTCGACGGGGCGATGCGCTGCACCGTGACCGCCTTGAGGAAGGTCAGCGTCGACACGCCGCCGGTGAACCGCGCGGCCGCATCGGTGGGGAGGACATGGCTCGACCCGGCGAGATAATCGCCAAAGCTCTCCGCGGCCTCGTGCCCGACGAAGATGGCGCCGGCGGACCGTATCAGCGGGACCAACCGGTCGGCCTGGTCCGTCGCCAGGCTGAGATGCTCCGGCGCGTAGGCGTTGGCGATCGCCGCCGCCTGATCGAGATCGGCCGCGACGATGATGCGCAGGGGCGCATAGGTTCCGCCCATCGCGATGCCTTGCCGGTCGAATTGTCTGGCCACCGATCGCCCGAGATCAGCGGTCGTCGTGACCAGCAAGACCTGCGCGTCCCGGTCGTGTTCGGCCTGGCTCAGCAGGTCGGCGGCGACGGTTGACGGATTGGCGCTGTCGTCAGCAATGACCATCAGTTCGCTCGGACCTGCCGGCAGGTCGATGCCGGGACCGCCGGGGAGAGAGGCGACCAGCGCCTTGGCCGCCGCGACCCACGCATTGCCCGGCCCGCAGACCCGGTCCACCGGCGCGATATCGCCCGCCCGAACGCCAGCGCGGCAATCGCCTGCGCCCCGCCAACGGTCCAGATGGCCTCGATCCCGCACAGATCCGCTGCCAGCGCGATCGCCGGGTCGAGACCGCCGTCGGGCCGGGGCGGCGTGACCACGGTCAGCCGCTCGACCCCTGTGACCTGTGCCGGGATGGCCAGCATGAGCAGGGTGGAAAACAAGGGTGCCGCCCCACCAGGGACGTAAAGACCGGCGCTCGACAATGCGCGCCATTGCTTCTCAACGCGAAGCCCCGGCATCACCTCGACCGATACCGGGCCTGGCATCGTTGCGCGGTGGAAGGTTTCAATGTTGCGGGCGGCCAATTCCATCGCCTCGACCGCATTCGCAGAAAGACACTTTCGCGCCTCGGCCGCGAACGATGCAACCGGGACGAGTTGCGGCGCTGCGCCGTCAATCCGCTCGGCCTCGGCCACTAGCGCGTCCCATCCGCCACCGCGCACCCGTTCGACGATGGCGGCGACGTCCGCGAGCAGTGCCGCGTTGCCGCGAGCGCATGGCCTCGCCAGCGCGGCGACGCGCTCGGCGTCGCTTGCGGAGTTCCAGTCGAAGATGGTCGTCACAGCATCATCTTTTCGATCGGCATGACGAGGATCGCCGAGGCGCCGGCGGCTTTCAGTCGTTCCAGGGTCTCCCAGAACACCGATTCCTGGCACACCGCCTGCACCGCGACATGACCGGGCCGACCGATCAGGGGTACCACGGTCGGGGCCTCTGCACCCGGCAGGATGGCGCTGATTTCCGCCAGCCGTTCCTCCGGCGCGTTCAGGACGATGTATTTGCTCTCTGCGGTTGCGATTACTCCCTCGATGCGGGTCAGCAACGCGTCTGCCTTTTCGGCGTGCGCGCCGTCGATCGGACGGCGGGTGCGGATCAGCACCGCTTCGCTGTCGAACACGTCCGCCAGCGCGGTCAGGCCATTGGCCTCCAGAGTCGCGCCTGTCGAAACGAGGTCGCAGATGTAGCCGGCGATGCCGAGCCGCGGGGCCAACTCGACCGCGCCGCGCATCGTCACGACCTCGGCGTCGATCCCCCGCTGTTCCAGGAAGCGGCCGAGAAGGCGCGGGTAGCTGGTGGCAATGCGCTGGCCCTGCAGCCGGTCGAGGGCGAATTCGTCTGCGCTTTCCGGTCCGGCGATCCGCAGGCTGCAGCGGCCGAACCCGAGGCGCAGTAACTCCTCGATCCGCCGCTCCGGCTGGCCGAGTGCATATTCCTCCAGCACATTCTGGCCGACGATGCCGAGCTCGCACACGCCATCGGCGACGAAAGTCGGAATGTCGTCGTCGCGAACGAGCATCAGGTCGAGCGGGAAATTCTCCGCGCGGGCGGCAAGATGGTTCTTGCCGCTCTGGCTGAGCTTCAGACCCGCGCCTTTCAGCAGGTCGCGGCTCTGTTCCGACAAGCGACCGGATTTCTGGATGGCGAGGTGGAGCCGGTTGCGGTCAGGGCTCATGCCTTGGCCCCCAACCGGTCGAGCAGCAGCCGATAGCCACCGTTCGTCTCTTGCCGAAGGAAGCGGGCAACACGCACGATGGTCGTCGTGCTGACCCCGGTCACGTCATGAATTTCGCGATAGGTCAGCTCGCCGCGGTCGAGAAGACGAGCCACCTCCCATCGTTCCGCCAGCGCGCGGAGTTCGGTCGGCGTGCAGAGATCATCGAGGAATCTTGCGACATCCTTCGCCGAATCGAGCTGTGCGAGGGCGCCCGCCAGGTCATTGATCGGCAGTTTCTCAGTCACGTTCGGCATCGTTCATCCACTAAACTTTGTTACAGCGTAGTAAAACGCTGAAACGCGCCTAGCGGATAGTCCGGGCCGGTTCAACCCTTGTCATAACGGCAACGGCCGGCGTCCCCGGGTATCAGAGGGGAACGCCGGCCGGCCCGGATCATAGGCCGAGGGTGAGGCCGATCCGAGCAGACAGGGCGACGCGGTCATCGCGCTGTTCAGCGCCGACTTCGCCCGAGACATTCCACGTCGACCCGCCGCCGATGCCGCGCAGGCGGCCGACCCAGCCGCTGTCGCGCTCTTCGGGAGTCAGCGTGAAGTCGTCGCCATCGGCGAAGCGGGCAACGGTCACGCCAAGCTTGCCGCCGACGATCTGGCGACGGCCGCCTTCGACCTCGAGCGCGAAATAGCCATCCTCTTCACTGGCCGGCCCGAACTCGATCCCGGCGGCGAGCAGCCCGTTGACGGCAAACTCGTCGCTTTTGCGGCGATCGACCGACAGGTCGAGCGCGGTGCCGCCGCCGCTTTCCTGGTGAGCGCCTTCGGTCAGGCGGTAATAGTCGGCACCGACCGACGGACGGATGTAGAATGAACCGGCCCACAATTGCTGCGAGGCGTGAGCCGTCGCGGAAACGAGCGAGCCATTCCATTCCGACTTGATCGTG
Organism: Sphingomonas rhizophila; assembly: GCF_014396585.1. GTDB lineage: Bacteria > Pseudomonadota > Alphaproteobacteria > Sphingomonadales > Sphingomonadaceae > Sphingomicrobium > Sphingomicrobium rhizophilum. The sequence continues at coordinate 282,858 of NZ_CP060717.1, read as the reverse complement.
CGTTCGACCGCCGTGCCGGTGGAGTCCGAGCTGAAGAAGCGGTTGCCCTTGAAGCTGAGGTGGTTCCAGCTGCCCCGGGCCATCGCCTGGAACCCGCCCTTGCGGACACGCCAGTGAACCACGGCCCCGAGCTGGTCGCTGGTCAGGCCGTTGTCCGTTTCCCGGTCGTTGTTCTTGCCGGCAAGATATTCCAGCGACGCACCGAGCCGGCCGACTGCGGTCTTCACCTCGGCACCCGCCGTCACGCCCCAGCCGCCCACCTTGAAGCCGGCGGTCGAGCCGAGGTTCTTGGCGGAGCCCCAGGCGACCTGGCCCGCCCAGTAGGTCATGTTGCCGACTTCCTTGTAGGGAGCGGCGGGATCTTCGAGCATTCGGGCGACCGCCCGTTCACCCGCGGTGACCGCTTCGAACGACCCGCCGGCGTGGTCGGGCAGCATCTGGCGGATGGTCGACAGGAATTCGCCCTGTTCGTTGATCGCCAGGAAGCTGTCGCCAATGTCGTCGTCGGTGCCGAGCGCTTCGTAGATTGCGCTGTAGGCGGCCGTCTCCGACGCGTTGAGGCCCAGTTCCGCCGCTGACTTGCGCGAGATCGCGACCGAAATCTGGTTGCCGGTCTGGGTCAGGCTGCCCTTGTAGAGGAACGGCAGGGTGGTCGAGGACGCCGTAAGCTTGTCGCCACCGACCAGCGATCCTGCCGTCAGGACCAGGTAATTTCCTTCCGCCTGCGCGACGTTGGCGACGCGAAGTTGCAGCTTCGAATTGTCGGCGAAGCTGGCGGTGCCGGACACGTTGATCGTGCTGCTGCTGCCCGCCGTCTGGTCAAGCACGACGCCGATCGTCCCGCCGCCGGTGACTGAGAGCGAGGCAATGCTGTTGCCCTTGGCCGCGTTCCAGGTCCCGCCGGCAATCGCGACCGACGCGCCCGACGCGTTCGTCAGCTGGCCACTGTAGGCGCTGGTCCCGCCGATGCTGAGCGAGTCCGCGCCGCCGCCGAAGTCGATCGCGCCGGACAGCGCCGACGTGCCGGCGAGCGATACGCTATCGGCGCCCGAACCGAAGCTGGCATTGCCCTTCGCGATCGCGTCACCCGACAGCTGGTACTTGTTGGCGCCCGCGCCGAAGGTGACGTTGCCGGTCAGCGTGCCGTCGGCCACGTCGAGCAGGTCCGACCCGCTGCCGAACTTGACGTCGCCGACGATCGATGGCGGCGCGAAGCTGGCCGCAACGACGGTCTGCCTGACGGTGGCGCCGCCGACGTTGGCCGACAGGTCGATGGCGACGTTGCGGGTCGACGTTGCGGTCGCGCCGCTGGCGCTGATCAGGCCGCTGTTCTCAATCAGGGCGAGCGTTCCCGACTTGTCGACGATCGCTGTCGCGGTGCCTTCGGCGCCGGTCTTGGCGCTGATTTCCTTGCTGTTGCGCAGTACGGGCAGGCTGCCGCCGACGTCGATCAGGACCGCGGTCGCGGTCGACGCTGCTACGGCGCCGCTGGTGGCGCTGATCGTGCCGGCGTTGCGCAGTTCCGGAGTCGATGCGCCCGCACCGATGCGCACTGCGGTCGCGGCGCGGTCGAGCGAAACAGCCTGGATGTTACCAGTGACTCCGATGCCGTTGGCGATGCTGACCGACCCGCCAATGCCACCGATCTGCAGTGCGTTGGCATCGACACCGGTATAGACACCGCGCCCGCCGACGCCGCCGTCGACGATCAGGCCGAAATTGGTCGCGGTTCCTTCGGTCGCGCCGATGGTGACTGCTTCGCTGGCGTTGCCGATGCGAAGCGCCGCCGCGGAGCCGTAAGAGACGATCGCCGCGCTTCCTTCCTTGGAATCCTCGATCCCGTCATTGTCCTCGTCGTTGTTGCTGGTGCTGTTGTCCTTGGGCGGGATCGCCACGATGATGCCCTTTGTCACATCGCCTTCGATCGAGACGGCAGGGCCGCCCTGCATCAGGTCGTCGGCGTCAAGCTTGCTGGGGTCGGTTGGCGGCGTCGTGTAGCGATAGCCGGTCGCAGAGATATTGCCCTGGAGCACCATCGCCCCCGCGACGTCGCCAGCGGAACGGACCGCCGTGGCGTTCTGACCTTGTGCGGTGATCGTGCCGGCAAGGCGGACATTGCCGGTGACGTTATTGATGCCGACACCAAGCGCGTTATTGCCCAGCACACTGATCGTGCCGTCGTTGGTGAAATTGCCGGTCAGCGGGCCGCCGAGCAGGATGCCGGCGCTGTCATTGCCTTCGATCGTAATCGTGCCGCTGTTGACGACATTGCCGGTGAAGGCGCCGAGCGTGCGGATGCCGAAGCGGTTGTTGCCCAGCGCGAACGGACCGTCGAGATCGCCGTCATTGTCGCTGTCGGTCGGCGTGTAATTTTCGTCGACGGTAATCGTGCCGCTGTTGGTGATGCCGGAGGTGACACCCGCGTTGGCAAGGATGCCGGTTCCGCCGTTGACGCCGCCGATGACGATCTTGCCCTGGTTCACGACCTTGTGGTTGCTGTCGATGGTCACCGCCACCGGCCCGCTGGTCGTGATCGACCCGGTGCTGGTGATGGTGATGTCGTCAGGCGTTCCCGCCTTCACCGTCGAAGAGCGGACCGGGGCGGTGGTTGCCGTGGTGATCTGGGTCTGGGCGTGGAGCGGAGTGGCAAGCGCAACGACGCACGTCGATGCCAGGAACAGATGGCGCATGATATCCCTTTTTTCGTCTCGTGATCAGGCCCTCCCCCCACGGAAAGCGCCTTTCATGACCACGAGACGGAGACCTTCGCGGCCCGCCTTGGGAATTTTTCAGAATGAGCGTTCGAACCCGATGCGCAGGGTGCGCGGGCGGAGCGGCGTGATCTGGTTCGGACCCTCGATAACCGGAGCGCCGAACGCGAAACGGTTGCCGACCTCGTCGGTCAGGTTGGTGACCGATAGCGACAAGGCATAACCTGGCTGGGTCAATCGGACCGACAGCGCGGAGTCGACATAGTCGCCCTGGTCCTCACCAAGGTGCGGGCCGATGCCCAACCGCGACCGTCCGACGTAGCGGGCGTAGAGCTCGGCATCGATCGCCCGCCCGCCGCCAAGGCCGCGGGCCCAGTCGAGTCCGACCCGGGCGACGACGCGGGCGATATTGGGGATCCGCATCGTCCCGGCGGGCGAGGCGAGCACGCTTTCGACCAGCGCGCGATATTCCATCGTCGGCTGGGTCACCTTGCCGTCGTTCCACGCGGCGCCGGCCTCGACGCGCCATTCGTCCGACAGCTTGAAGCCGCCGTTGATCGTCGCCGACACGACCCGTCCGTCGCCGATATTGTCGGTCACCGGCAGGCCAGATCCGTCGAGGAAGTCGGCCTGGATGTCGCGCCATCGGCTCCAGGTGACGCTTCCCTGCAAATCGACACGGTCGCTGCGCGGACGGCCAAAACGGAACCCCGCCTCCGCCGTGCCGAGCAAGTCGTTGCGGAACAGGCGAACGGTATCGTTGGCGATCGACAGGCCGCCGGGGCGGAAGCCCTGCTGGTAGCGGGCGTAGAGGGCGAGACCGTCGAACGGGCGAACCAGCAGCGAGCCCGAGGGCAGCAGGCGCTTCTCGGTGCGCTTGGCATCTTCCTGGCGGAGCGAGGCGAAGGCGAGCGGGCTGAGGTTCGACCCTTCCCCCTCGATGGTCGAGGTAGTGTAGCGAAGCCCGGCGCTGGCCTCGACCCGCTCGGTCAATGCGACGCCGACTTCGCCGTAGAGAGTCGTTTCGCGCACGCGGTTCTCAAAACCCGAAGAATCCGAGGCCGTGCCGTCTTCGACGAACTGACGCGCGACCGAATATCGGTGGGCGATGGTGCTGAATCCGACGAGCCAGCTGAAGCCGTCACGCATCGGCCGCCACAGGCGAGTCTCGTTACTGACCGCGCGCGCCTTGCTCCGCTGGCGAAGGCCTAGTGCCGTGTCTGGGGTCGAGGCATCGAAATTCTCGATCACGTCCTGGAAGCTGGCGCCGGTCGTCGAGCGGAAGCGGAGCGGCCCGCCGTCCTTGCGAACGACCAGGCTGGCGAGGCCATAATCGCTCTCGAACGGTTGCTCCATCCGGCTCGTGCGGTCGAGCCCGCCCTCGTCGGCGTACTGGCTGTCATCGCCCTCGATCCGCTGGCCGACACCGGCGACGTCGACCTGCCAGTCGGGCACCAGTTCCGCGGTAAACGTCGCCCGCCCGCCGTCGATGCGCAGCCCGTTGACGTCGTTCTCGCCGGTCAGCAAATTGTCGATATAGCCACCCTCGGTCGCGTGATATCCGACGATCCGAAGCGCCGCGCCTTCGCCAACCGGGGCGTTGACCATTCCCGACAGGTCGAAACCGAAATCGCCGTGCCGGGTCGAGGACAAACCGGTCGCGACCCTGCCCTGCCATTGCCCCGGGCGTGGCGTGTTGGGCTTCAACAAGACGATGCCGCCAAGCGCGCCCGATCCGTACAGCGTTCCCTGTGGCCCTTCGAGGATTTCGACGCCGCCCATGTCGACCAGTCGAAGGTCGGGGTCCGGCCCGCTGTAGCCGGTGCGCATGTCGCCGAAATATTGGCCGACGGGCGACTGGGTCGGACCACTGAAACTGGAATCGGCGATACCGCGAATGAACAGCTTGTTGCGGCCCGCACCGAGGTGGGTCGAGGAAAAGCCGACCGACCGCGCCTCGATGGCATTGGTGCCGCTGACGCCGTGACGCGACAGATCGTCGCCGTCGATCCGGCTCCATTGCCCGGCGAAGCGCTGCGATAGCGTGTCGCGCTTGCTGGCAGTGACGATGACTTCCTGGGGAGCCTCTTCGGGCTCCACCGGTGCCGGGAGGATGCGCCGTGCGACGGGCGCGCGGCGCAGCGGTTTTTGCGCGGCCTTTGCGACCAGAACGTACGAGCGCGCGCCGACCTTGCGCAGGTCGAGTCCGCTTTGCCGCGCGAGTTGGCGGAGCGCCGCTTCCGGCTCCATCCGCCCCCGGACCGCTGGGGTAGGCCGGCGCAGGACCTGGGGGTCGCGGATCGAGACGCTGATGCCGCCTTGCCGGCCAATGGCGAACGCGACGTCGCCGACCGAGCCCCGCGGGGCATCAATCGGAACCGGTCTTGCGGACGCGGGCGCTTGGACAAGGATCAGCGCGGCAAATGCCGCGCCCGCGATCGGCGTGCGAATCCCTAAGGCCCTTCCCCTACGATCCAGCCGCGGCCGGACGATTTGACCGGTACGCCGAGCAGCGGACCCAGCGAGGCTGGGTCACGGCGCACCTCGGCAATCGACAAGGTGCCGCTGAACGGCCGCTGCGCCATAGCGGGAGTCGTCGAAAAGTCGATTCCCGTCGACCGGCTGAGGTCGGCGGCGACGCGGGCGATCGGGTCGCCCATGTAAGTCAGCTGCCCGCGGCTGAAGCTCCCGGCCGCGTCGATCGCCACCTTCTCGGCCTTCAGCACCGTCTCGCCGTCGCTGGCGGTCAATCCCTCGCCCCGGGAAAGATGGAGGCGCGCGCCGTCGGGATCGGCAACGACCTCGCCTTCGCTGACAAGGACGCGCGTCGCCGTCTCGTCGCGCGACACTTCGAAGACGGTGCCGACATCGACGACCTCCAGGTCGCCGGCCCGGACCGAGACCGGACCTTCGTCCCGGCCGTGAAGCTTTAACATCAGCTGCCCGCGGTCGAGGCGGATGTCGCGTCGGTCGAGCCCGGCGAGGTGGATTTGCGTCCCGCCGTTCAGCACCAGCTCGTCCCCGTCAGCCAGCGCGATCGTCCGCATCTCGCCGGGCGCGGTGGTGTAGGTCTTGCCCGACAGGATCGGCACCGCGGTCAGGCCCAGCGCGCCCAGGGCGGCAAGGCCGGCCGCAATCGCCCAGCCCCGCCGCGGCCGCGCCACGGCCGGTGCGGACAAGGGCTCCGGCGCGGGCGCCAGCCGCTCGACCACCGGAAGCAGTTCGGCCTCGCTGTCCGCCAGCTGGTGATAGGCGTCGGCATTGGCCGGATCGGCTTCCAACCAGGCCATGAACCCGTCCCAATCCGCGAATTCGGGATCGTTGGTCCGGGCCAACCAGCCTGCGGCGGCGTCCAGCAAATGATCGGGGTGTTGCGTCATGCGCTCTCCATGCCCCTGATGACGGAGGCGTCTCGCTTATTCCTCATCAAGGCGCTCCCTGATCCGGTGCAGCAGGCGATACGCCTCGCGAAGATCGCTCTCGACGGTGCTCTGGCTGATGCCAAGTTCGGCGGCGATCCGGCGCTGGGTTTCTCCCTCGACACGGTGCCGGCGAAGGATTGTTCGCGCCCGCGGCGTCAGTTCGGCCAAGCCCTCTTCGACCAGCGCCAGGGTTCGCCGGCTATCGATGACGCGCTCGGGGCTTGGCGCCTGCGACGAGCGGCCTTCCTGAAGGTCGGCAAGGTCCGTCCACGCATCGTCGCGCTTGCGGCTCTGTGTTTCCGCCCGCCGCCGATCGATGACGAGGTTGGTCGCGGCGCGGAACAGGTAGCTGACCGGCGCGCCCAGCGGCCCGGTCGGTGTCGTCATGACCTTCACCCGCAATTCCTGCAGAAGATCCTCGGCAGCCTCCCCCGCCCCGTGCGCGCGAAAATAGCGCAGCAACCGGTCGCTGTTTTCGTCGAGCACGGACATTAGACCGTCGTTCACCAGCGCGCCTCGAGATGGGGTCGATTGGGGCCTAGCGCCGGGGCGCCGTGGCCCGCTTGGTAATGCCAATCCCTCGCCGGGGCAATTTTGCGGGGAGCAACCAGTCAACGAAAATATCGAAGAGTATCGTTCGAATTGTCCCGACGTCGTCGTCCGATTTTCACTTTGGCGGTTCTGGTCTGACTGCTATCCGGACTGTTCAGTCTGCTCGGTCGCGACTGATTGTAAGGGGGTTCGCGTCATGGCCAAATTGTTCTCCAGTCCCGACGCGCCGACCGCCGCCTCCAATGTCACCGCCGAATTGCCGATCTCGGGCGGGTACAGCAACGCCGCCGGCCAGTTGCTTTATTCGACGACGCTCGGGCGAATGTTCGGCAACGCCGACTTCGATTCCAATGCCACGTCGTACGTCTTGTCGAATGCCGGCACGATCTGGGTCGACTTTGCGGCGGGCGCCGAAGTCTTGAGCGTGATGAACCTCGGGTCGATCGTCAATTCAGGAACAATCGTCGCCCACTCCAGCGGCGGCGTGGCCGACGCGCTGTCGGTCACCAGCAGCTTTGCCACCGGTTTGACCAACAGCGGATCGATCTACGCACTATCCGACACGAGCAACGCGCTCGCGGTCTCGTACTGGTCGAGCGGTGCCGACCTGTTCAACTCGGGAATCATCGCGGCCGCCGGCGCCACCGGCGCAACCACCATCTACGCGGCGAACGGCGGAGAGATCGTCAACAGCGCAAGCGGGTCGATCCTTGCCGAAGGCAATACCGCCACCGCCGTCTTCCTGGGTCGCGGCCATTACCAGGTGCCGGGCTTCCCGCCTGCCGCCGTCGACCTGGTGAACTACGGACGAATCGAGGCGCATTCCACCGACCCCTACGCCGCCTCGGTCGCGATCTATTCGGAAAGCCTTCAATCGGAATCCGTGGTCATCGAGAACCACGGCACCATTCGTGCTGATGTCGCGATCTACTCCGTCGGCGGAGCCATCACCGCGCAGGAATCGAGACAATGGGTCGATAACGCCGACACCGGCGTGATCGAGGGGCAGGTGTTCCTGGGCTATGGCGACGACACCATCGTCAACGCCGGCCTCATCGACGGCTACGTCGACCTCAGTGACGGCGACGACCTGTTTGACAATAGTGCGGGAATCCACATCGGTGACGCCGAACTGGGTTGGGGAAATGACCGCTATATCGGCGGCTCGGCGACCGACGTCGTGACGGCCGACCGCGGCGACGATGATCTGTCCGGTGGCGATGGTAACGACCTCCTGATCGGCGGTTGGGGGAACGACCTCCTTGCGGGCGGTGCGGGGAACGACGGCATCTACGGTGAAGGCGGCAACGACCGGATCAGCACGGCGGGTGGTGACGTCGTGGAAGCGGGAATTGGCGACGATATCGTCGAACTGGGCGACTACCGGTTTGCGAGTATTGACGGCGGCGGCGGATTCGACACGCTCATGCTTCCCGCTGACGGGCGGATACTCAGCCTGTCGGCCACGCTAGCCAGCGGTCGCGTCTCGGGATTCGAGAAGATCGCCCTCGCCTCCAATGGACGACTGGTCGTCCACGCCAGTGACATCATGGCGCTCACCGGCGGCCCGTCGCTGTACCTTTCCGGCGACCCGTCCGCGACGGTCGATCTCGCCGGCACATGGGTGAAGGGCGCGAACAAATCCGTCGGCGGAATCAGCTTTGCAACATATACCTCCGGTGGCGCGACCTTGTACGTACAGTCCGGCGTTGCAGCGAACCTCGGCAGCGACCCGACGAACGCGATCGGTCTCGACGCGGTCGCCGACGGTGGTGACCCCCTGGTCCCCGGAAGTGTCCCCGGCGCAGAGCTCACCCAGAACGTCGTCATTGTCAGCGGCGTCGATTTTACCGGCACGCTGGAGATCTTCGAACCCGAGCAGTGGATCTCGGCCGACGGCTCGGCGATCATCGCGGGTTACTACGGATCGTCCGGAAGCGTCATCAATCGCGGCACGATGGAGAGCTACGGAGGTGAGCTCGGCGCGGTCGCCATCGCCGGCTTCACCTTCGGCAGGCTTGAAAATTACGGGACGATCACCGGCGCCGCCTTTTCCGGGACCGGCAAACTTGCCGACAACAAGGCCGCGTTCAACACCTACGGCCTCTACAACATGGTCGATAAGCCCTACAACGCGTTCGGGGTCGGGCTCGGCGGATCGGCCGAAAACTTCCTGAACGCCGGACTGATCGAGGCAAGTTCCGACCAGGTCATCGCCACGGGTTACATGACCTATGGCGCACCAGGGCAAAACATCGGCACCATTTCCGCGACGTCGACGAATTTCATCGCGGTCGGCGTCCATACGGCGAATGGCGGCACGCTCGTCAACGACGGCATAATCCAGGCCACCGGATCGTGGGGCGCCTATGGGGTGTCATCTGCGACGCACGCCAGCACCATCATCAACAGCGGATCGATCTTCGCCGACGCTACCGAAGCGGGGCGCGAGAGCATCGGCATCTACTTCTATTACGCACACGAACAGCAACGGGTCATCAACAGCGGCACGATCACCGCGGACATCGCGATCCAGACCAGCTACACCGTGAATGGCAATTCGGTCTGGCTGTACAACAGCGGCGAGATCAACGGCCGGATCCAGCTTGGCAGCATCCCCGCCGCGACGACCGCGCGTGAGGACGTCATCCTCAACGCCGGGACGATCAAGGGTGTCGTGGAGCTTGGTGGCGGGCGCGATGTGTACGACGGGACCCATGGCGTTCAGGTCGGCGCGGTTCGCGGCCAGGATGGCAATGACCTGCTGATCGGGACAGCTGCCGGCGACACGCTTGACGGCGGGAACGGCGACGATGTGCTGATCGGCGGCAGCGGCGACACCCTGACCGGCGGCGCTGGCCGGGACACGTTCGTGCTTCCGACCTACAGCGCCGGCGGGGCCGCCGTTTCGATCACCGATTTCGTCAGCGGCACCGACAAGATCGACCTGCGTTCGCTGGCGCCGACATCGGTGACCCTGTCGGGATTGACCCTCCAGGCGGTCACCGCCAATGGAACGCTGACCGTCAATATCAGCGGTTCGATCAAGCTGTCCGATGTCATCCTGACCGGCGGAACGACGGCAGGAACGCTTGGTGACGACGTGCTCATCGCAGGCGGCGACGTCACGTCGCTCAGCGGAAGCGATGGCTTCGACCTGCTGGTCGGCAGCGCCGGGAACGATATCCTTGAAGGCGGCCTCGCGGGAACCGTCGGCACGGGGGAAGCCGGCGACGTCATGTGGGGCGGGGCGGGCGACGATACCTATCGGGTCGATGCCCGTAATGACCTGGTCATCGAAAGCGAAGGCGGTGGAACGGATACGATCGAAATCGTTCCGGGCTATTACCAGATGACCTTCGTCATGCCTGACCATGTCGAGAACCTTCGCGGCGGCAGCGGCGTCGGAAACGACCAGGTGAACCTGATGTCGGGCGGAAGCGGCGCGGATAGCCTTGATGGCGGCGGCGGCAACGACGTCATTGCCGGCCTTGGTGGCGGCGATACACTTGGTGGCGGCGCTGGCAGCGACCATTTCGTTTACGCCGCGGTATCCGATTCGACCGCGTCGGCCATCGATTCCATCGCCGACTTCGAACATGGCGCGGACAAGATCGACCTTTCCGCCCTGACCGTCACTTCGATCCGCTTCGAACAAAGCTACTGGTTCGAGCCTTGCACCAATCTCATCGTCGATACGACCGCGGGTCAGATGACGATCCGCGTCAACGACTTCGTCGATATGTCGGACCTTATCACGACGGCGGCGATCCCGGTGCAGGGATCGGGCGGCGCCGACAGCCTTGTCGGCGGCAGCGCCAGCGACTGGCTGAACGGACTGAACGGCAATGACTGGCTGAATGGCGGCGCAGGGTCCGACACCCTCCACGGCGACGCCGGTGACGACGGTCTGATCGGTGGCGGCGGCTTCGACTTGCTGACCGGTGGTGCGGGCGCGGATCGCTTCTATCTCAACGGTCTTGCCGACAGTGCCGACAGGATTTCCGATTTCGAAGCGGTCGACCGGATCTATCTCGACACGTCGGTATTCACTGGCCTGGCGGGCGGGGTTCTCACGCCCACGACCTTCCGCTTCGACGGGGAATATTACGCAAACGACACCCGCATCTCGTACAATTCGTCCACCGGCGAACTTTTCTACGATGCCGATGGGCTTGGCACCGTCAGCGGGGTCAGGATTGCGCTGCTCGCGCCCGGCACGGTCCTGACGGCGAGCAGCTTCGTTCTTTACTCCGGCAATCCGCAGACAATCGAAAGCAACGTCAGCCGGACGCTCGGCGCGGGAGAATTCGACCTCGTCCTGACCGGAACCGACGCCATCAACGGGACCGGGAACAGCGCCGACAACCAGATCACCGGCAATCTTGCCAGCAACCGCCTGACGGGCCTCGACGGGGCAGATCGGCTCTCCGGAATGGCCGGGAATGACGTTCTTAGCGGCGGCGAGGGCGTCGACCTCCTGGACGGCGGCGAAGGCAGTGATCTCTATCTAATGGCCAGCGCGAGCGAGCACGGCGCGGCGGAAATCGCCGACAGCGGTGCCGACGGAATCGATGAAGTTCGCTATTCCGCCACGACCCCGGGGACATTGACCCTGTTCGCAGGCGACACAGGAATCGAGAAAATCGTCGTCGGCACCGGGACCGGGCCGACGGCCGCCCTGTCCGGAACGACGGCACTCAACGTCGACGCGCGCCTGTTAACCAACGCCGTCACCGTGGTCGGCAACAGCGGCGCCAACACGCTGCAGGCGACGGCATACGCAGACGTGCTGCAAGGCGGTGTCGGCGTCGACCGATTGTACGGATATGCCGGCAATGACACGCTGGACGGCGGCCGGGATGCGGACGCAATGTTGGGCGGCACGGGCGACGACACCTATATCGTCGACCATTCCAGCGACGCGCTGGTCGAAGTGGCGGGCGAAGGCACCGACACCGCGGTCGCCTCGGTGGCCTACACACTCCGGGCGAACGTCGAAAACCTGGTCCAGAGCGGCGTCCTGTCGATCAGTGGATCGGGCAATGCGCTCGACAATTCGATGACGGGCAACAGCGGGTCCAACAAGCTGTACGGCCTTGGCGGGAACGACACGATCATAGGCGCGGCCGGCAATGACACGCTCGACGGCGGCGGCGGGGACGACACGCTGGTCGGCGGGGCCGGCAACGACGTCTACGGAATCGACAGCGCCGGCGATCGCGCGACCGAGCTGGCGGGCGAAGGAACCGACCGGATTAATGCCTCGATCAGCTACACGCTCGGCGATTACTTCGAACAACTGACGCTGCTCGGTTCGTCCGCGATCGACGGTACCGGCAACGGGCTGGCCAACGTCATCAAGGGCAATGATGGCGCCAACATCCTGTCGGGCCTGGTCGGCAACGACAAGCTGTACGGTGGCCTTGGTGACGACATCGTCCTTGGCGGCGAGGGCAGCGACTGGATCGAAGGCGGCGCCGGTGCCGACCAGCTCAGCGGGGGAAGCGGCAGCGACCGGTTCGTGTTTCGAGCAGGCGATTTCGGTGGTGCCACGCAAGCCGCAGCGGACATCATCCGCGACTTCAGCCGTGCAGAGGGCGACAAGATCCGCCTGGACCTGGCCGACGCGGATTCAACGGTCGCCGGCATCCAGGACTTCGTCTTCATCGGGACCGGAAGCTTCACCGGAGTCGCCGGACAGCTGCGGTACGACCAGAGCGGCGGCAACACGATGCTGTGGGCCGACACCGATGGAGACCTGGTCGCGGACGTCGCCATCCAGGTCGACGGACTTCACAGCCTCGTCGCCAGCGATTTCATCTTCTGAATACGGCAGCCAAAGGAAAAGGGCGGACCCATCGGCCCGCCCTTCCCTTGTCGATCGACTTGATCCTTTAGAGACCGCGTTCGCCGGCCGTGACCGGGGCGGCGGCGGCGGAGCGGGCTCCGGAGCCGGCGGCGCCGGGCAGACTTCCGTGGTCAGGATGACCGACCCGTCCGGGCAGGTCTGCGTTTCCGGCGCCGCCGGCGGCGGCGGCGGCGGCGGCGGAGCGGCGACCGCGCCACCGAAGTTGTAGATCAGGCTGGCGAGCAGCGAGTGCGAACGCCACTTGCCGAGCGCCTCTTCGCCGCTGCCTTCCTCGACGTTGAACTTGCTGCGGAACAGGCGATACTTCAGGCCCGCATCGAGGTTCGGAGTGATCGGCGTGCGAACGCCCGTGATCAGCTGGTAGGCAAGGTTGCTGTCGGTGCCGCCGAGCGACAGCGCATTGATGCGATACGACGTACGGGCGACGCCGACGCCAGCGCCGACATAGAAGCTGGTGGCGTCATCAGCGCCGAAATCGAACAGCAGGTTGGCCATCGCCGACACGCTGCGCGCCCGGCCACCGTCACCCAGCGACGCATCGAACGCGTCGGGAAGCGTGACGTCCTTGATGCCCGCGCGCTTGAAACCAAGCTCGAGCTCACCGCGGAACATGCCGAAGTCGTAACCGCCGATCACGTCGCCATCGAAGCCAAGCTTGTGGTCGACGGTGAACGGGCCGTCGAGCGAGCCGTCGGTTCCCTGATATTCGTAGTTGCCGTCACGAAGCAGCATGACGCCGCCCTCGATGCCGACGTACGGCGAGCCATCGCGCGCCATTGCCGGCGTTGCGAGGCACATGGCAGCACCCGCCGCCAGCAAACTAATACGCAAATTCATAATTCCTCCTCGCTTTACTTCTGGGGGTGAAATACTCCAACGGCGGACTTGATCCACCGCCGGGAGGTAAAAAGAAGAAAATCCACGTCCCCGTTGCAAAGATGCAACTTGCGAAGTTGTTAACTGTAGCCCGATTTCCGACCGATCGAGACGAAGTCGACTAATCTACGGGCAAAGTATTGAGACGGTTAATAACCGAAAGTTAATTGGTAAACGCGGCAGCGCTCCCGCAGATTCCCTGCCATCTCAAGGTGATGACGATCGACCCGACGGTCGGCGGCCCGGATCGATCGCCCGGAAATCGAGCTTCCGTGACGTTCGACCTCGAACCCGCGTTCCATGGCGGCGAGATGCGCATCGGTTTTCCCATGACCTCGCCAGCCGGTGAAATCGGCGACCGACCGCCTGGCAACATCGCTGCAGCTGAAGTCTTCGTAGCGCACGACCAGTGCCGGAATGCCTCGCGCGGCCAGCGAATCATGGAGGTCGACCAGGCCCGCCGCCTCGCGCTGGCAATAATCGACGACCCACTCGTCACTGAATCGATCGAGATTGTCCTGGACCCGATGCTTTTCGAAGAAGCTCAAGGCGACATCATCGATCGAGCGGACGGAAATGATGACCTTCGGCGGTCGGAGGACGGAAATGGCCGCTTCATGTTCGCTGCACAGCACCTCCTTCACGGCCCACCGGCGACCGCGAAGGCGTGGCCCCATCAATCGTCGGAATCGTGAGGTCGCGGTCGGGTCCTTAGCCTGCCAATCGTCGTCCGGAACCGGCATCCCGAAATCGGCCAACTGGGTCCGCAGCAGCCGCGTGTTGACGGTGGACAGGAACGACGGCTCGATGAACACCATTTCTTCGGGGGCCGGCTCAGCCAGTTGCAGAGCAGCGTACTGCCCGACCGCCCCATCGCGGCAATATAGAAGTCGGGCGGCGCGACTCCATCGGGCAGGAAGTCCTCAGCCACGGCAGGCGTCCTCGAGCAGCGACAGTTCCCGCGGGATAACGAGATCTGCGGACGACTGCGCCTGGACCCGCGCGCCCGCCGCCCGTGATTTGCCGCAGAACAGAACCGGGTCGTCGATCAGGCTCCACAATTGAGCGGCAATCGACGCGGGGCTCTCGGGCTCTGCAAGAGCGGCGCACGCATCATCGGCAAACTCCAGCACTGCCGGGATTGCGTTCGTCACCGGCACCAGTCCCGACGACATGGCCTCGTCGCGCGATACCCCTTGCGTGTCGAGCCTGGTCGGCACCAGAAAGATGCCATGCCGGCGATGGAGCGCCGCGATCTCACTTTGCGTCAGGAAGCCGCGATGAGCCCGAACGTTCGGCAGGTCGCGGATCGGCGAAAGCGTCTCCTCGAACAGCGGACCGTCACCGACAATGGTGAAGGTGAGCCGGGAAAAGCCCGGCTGGCCGGCGAGAAGCCGAATGGCGTCGACCGCCATGTCGTTGCCGTAGCCGCGGGAATCGAATGGCCTGATCATCAGGATGTTGAAGCGATCGTCCGGCCCTTTCTCCTCGAAGGCGAACAGGTCGGTGTCGATGGGGTTCGGAACCACGGCGAGCCTATCGGCACGATGCCCCCAGTCCGGCCTGGTCATTTCGCGAGCGGCCATCGAGACCGTGCATAGCCGCACGCGCTCCGCCGCCAGCAGGTCATGCCAGAAGCTGCACCGAGCCTCGATCACGCGCTGGGCAGCGAGCAGGGCGTCTCCCGACAGATCGAGCGCTGCCTTGCCACGGGCAATGGCGGGGATTTCGGACCCGTGCAGCCAGTTGCAGACGGGGACCGTGCCTGCAGAAGCCGTCAGGATTGGCCACTGCACCTCACTGATCCCGTGTGCGGCGATGACATCCGGGGCGAACTTCGCGATCGCCCCGGCAAGTGCGGGTCCATCGCCGGTCAGGCATCGAACGCCGTCGAACCGGTGCTCCGTGAGGCCCGGTTCGGTCGACGGCCGAACGACCTGCACCTCATGCCCGGCCGCTGCATAAGCCAGCACGCGCCGGTGGACGAACGGATATTGGTAAAGGTCGTCAGCGCTTGGGTAGGAACGGGTGAAGACCGTGATTCGCAGTGGGGTCACCGCTGGCTCGACCGATCCGCCGACCGAATATGCCGCCAGATGCCGCCGCTCAGCCGCAGGTTTTCGGGCGCCCCCCCGAGGTAATTCCGCAACGATGAGAGATAGGCCGTCCGCCACCTCTCCGCATGATCATCTGCCGCTTCGCCCTCGCCGGGATCCGGCATCCGCTCCAGAAGGAAATGGATCGAGCCTTCCTTCCAGTACGGCGCGACGAAGAGCGACGGGACCTTTTGGCGATGAGCCATGCGCGCCGCGAAGTCGGAGTAGGTGATCTCCTGTCCTTCAAAGGTCGTTCGCGGCGCCGACAGGCTGAGCGCGCCGTCGACCGCGATGACGATGGCGTTGCCCTCGCGCAGTCCCTGGAGCACTTGGCGGGCGACTTCCGCCCCGGTCTGGTCGCTGGTCGAGATCAGCGAGCGGGCGTAGGATGTACGGGCGACACTCGGTGTCGACGCCAGCCATTGTGACCGGACACCCAGCAATTCCAGCGCCAATGGCCCGGCGTACATCGGGCCGATGTGCGCCGACGCGAGGATCGCGCCACGCGAAAGGTCGACCGTGGCGAGGACCTGTTCCGCTTCCGTCAGGTCTGCCAATCGCCCCATGGCTTCGTGGACCTGCGCATCGCGACATTCGAGCCAGTCGAGGATGTAATGATCGGCAAGGTTTCCCCAACGCGCCCGGCGTTCCCATTCGGCCCGGTCCAAGCCCTGATCGCGGCGAAGGGTCCAGGCCCAATCGAGCCGGGCCTGCGGGATCTCCATGTCATCGACACCGTCTTGCAACGCGCGCAGCCCGTCCTCGAACGAATCCGGAAGCCGTTGCCGCCGCGCCTCGGTGAAGGTCTCGAACAGTGCTGCCGCTTCCTTCCGGTGGCCGGCCTGGCTAAGCGCGCCGGCGGCGAAGCGGTGCCAACGCTGCGACTGGGGCTGCAGGTCGAGCAGCCGCTTGAACTCACGGGCCGCGTCGGCGTGGCGGCCGTCCTGCTTGTAGGCGCGGGCAAGCAAGGCGCGCGCGTTGGGAAGGTCGGTGCGCAGGCGGCACGCTAATGCCAGTGGCTCGATGGCCGCGGCCGCCTGCCCGCTGCGCAACAGCGCTTCGCCATATTGTGCCTGGGCGCCGCTATCCCGCGGAAGCAGGCGAGCGGCCTCCTTGAAATGCGCAAGGGCCTTGGCCAGGCGGTCAGGACGCTCGCCAGCCAGATAGGCCTCGCCGGTCGACTGGCGAAGCCGGCCGTTGTCGGGTTCGATCGCCAGGCTCCGCTCACCCAGGTCGATGGCGGCGGCGGACCGCCCGGCGTCAACGTAGATCCGCGCAATCGCCGCGGCGACCTCCGGGTCGTTGTCCCACAAGTTTTCGGCCTGCCCGGCCAACGCCAACGCCGCGTCCTGACGGCCCGACCGGGACAGGGCCAGCAGCGCCATCAGGCAAAGCCGTTCGTGCCGAAGCACCATCGCGCCAAGCGTGGCGGCATGCGCCCCCGCTTCCTCGACCCGGTCGGATTGCAGGAAGAGCTGGAGCAGCGATGTTTGCGCCACCGCATCCGTGGGATCGAACTCGATCAACCGAACCAGGTCGGCCATTGCCTCGTCACCACGGCGAAGCCGGCCGAGAAGGCTGGCACGCAGGCGAAGGTCCTCGACCGGTTCCGGCGAATGATCGACGATCCACCCGGTCAAGGTCAGGGCAAGGTCGAGCCGCTTGTCGCGGATCAGGGTCGGGATGACATGGCGGCGGAGCGCCAACCGGGCTTCGGTCGAAAACGGCAGTTCGGCGAGGACGGCCATTCCGCTACTGACCCGGCCCGACCGGATCAGCGCGATGGCATAGGGCAGTCGCTGCTCCGCCTGCAATTTCTCCTCTCGGTCGAGGTCGCGCTCGAAGTGGCGGCACGCATCCGACCAGCGCTCTTCGCGGATCAGCGCGGCAATCGGCAGATCAAGGTCGTCGGTGCGCCGGGCGAGGCCTACCATGGCAAACGCTCGCGAAGCGCCCCGGCGGAAATCTCGCCCGTCCGGTAACGCCGCACGAGCAGGGTCACGAGCGCGATGATCGCCAGGAACAGCAGGATCGGCCCCGCGATCGACGGCACGTCACGCACGCGGGCGAAAGTGTCGGCGGACATGCCGACGATGAGGACGAAATAACGGCGCTGCTGGATCAGGTCGAGGTATGCCTGCTGGAGCGTGTTGAGCGTCGACTGCCAGCGGGCCTGCGCGATTTCCTTGCGGCTGGACGCGCCCTCGAAATCGCTAAGCGTCCGCGACAGCGAACCGCCCGACGGGTTGGCCAGGCGACCGCGCTGCTCGACGATTTGCGCCTGGATGTCGCGAACGCGCTGCTCGAGCCCGGGCAGCAACGGACTGTCAACCA
Organism: Sphingomonas rhizophila; assembly: GCF_014396585.1. Classification (GTDB taxonomy): domain Bacteria; phylum Pseudomonadota; class Alphaproteobacteria; order Sphingomonadales; family Sphingomonadaceae; genus Sphingomicrobium; species Sphingomicrobium rhizophilum. The sequence goes on along the minus strand of NZ_CP060717.1, from coordinate 264,995 downwards.
GCCCTTCCGCACGGAGCGCATCGCGTTGCCGCCGCGCTTCGGACAGTTGCAGGTTGAGCGAACTGATCAGCTGGTAAACCGCGGCGACCGTCTGTTCCGGCGCGATGTCGCCGCGCCGCGCCTGCACCGCCGCGAACGACTGGCGCGAGCTTGCGACCTGCCGCTCCGCATCCTGGACGTCGCGGGTCAGCGCCTCGACCTGGTCGGCGCCGATCTTGTCGGAGGCGGCGTTCACATGCCGCTCCGCCGCCGCCAGGATCCCGTTGCCGAAGCGGATCGCGTCCTGCGGGGTGCGGGCCTCCACCCGCAGGCGCAGGATGCCTTCCTGCACGTCGACCATCACCGACACGCGCTTGAGGTAATATTTGAACGGATCGCGGTTGAGCCCGAACGGCCCCCGGTACCGCGTCAGCATATCCATTTCAGGTCCGGCGAAATGGTCGAGAAAGCCGTGACGCTTCTCCATATGATCAAGCATCGGCCGTGACAGGATGAAGGCGCGGACCTTGAACGCGTCGGCGATGCTGCTGTTGGCGGACGTCACGGTGAACAGGCCGGGCCCGGCCGCGGCGCCCGAATTGCTGCTCGTCTGCACGGTGAAGACCGCTTCGCCCTCATGGAGCGGCGTCGCGACCAGGCCGACGTAAAGCATGATCGCGCCAATCGGCGCGAGGACCAGCAGGGCGAGCAACCGAAGGTTCGACCGCCACCGCAGGCGCCGTCGCTCGACGATCTCGCGACGCGCCTGGTCAAGGCGGCTCTCGGGTCCCGATTCCTTGTCGTCTGCCGACGGTGCCGCGTCCACCGGGTCTGCGGCCTCGGCCGCGAACTTGCGTCGCTCCTGCCAGTTACGGATGCGGTCTTCATTCATCGTCTGATCCTATTAGGGGCCGCACTAGACCAAGTCGAATAGCGGGATGTCGGCGTCGAGCGGGCTGCCCGCGTCGTCGACCTGCGAGGCGTCCAGCATCGCGCAGGCGTGGTCATAATCGTCGCAGGCAACGAACGCGCCGTCATTGACCACATAATATCGGTCGCAGACGTCCTTCGCCTGCCGCGGATTGGAAGCGACGAAGATGAGGCCGGTGTCTTGCAGCCGTTCCGCCAGCGCGGCGCCGGCCTTGGCGCGGAACGCCTCATCGCCGCTGACCAGCCGGTCGTCGGCAAGGTAGGTCCGCGCCGGAAGGCCGAGACTTGCGGCCATCCCCAGTCGTCCCTTCATCGTCGAGGAATAGGTTTTCACCGGCTGGTGATAGGCGCTGCCGAGCTCGGAAAAGTCGTAGCAGAACGCCGACAGTTCCAGCGGGTCGACGTCGGCGAATTTCGCAAGGGTGCGGATGTTCGCCTCACCCGTCATTTCGGCGTTCATTCCGCCGGAATAGCCAAGCGGCCAGCCGCCGGCGTCGCGCAGCACGGTGCCGCTGTCGGGCATCTCGAGCCCGGCAAGCATCCGGATGATCGTCGACTTCCCCTGCCCGGCGCGGATGAGGACGGCGACCTTTTCCGTCGTGTCGACGCGCAGCGATGCGTCGTGGAGGACGATCATCGGCGCGCCGCCCGTGCGGAAGTAGCGCGAGCAATTGACGAAGCCCCACATCAGTCGCGCCGCGCGGCGTTGGCGGCGACCGCCAGCAAAAGCAGTCCGGCGACGCACGCCAGCGCGTAGCCGGCGGAGGCGACGCGCGATTCATAGTGGAATAGCATGCCGTCACGCGCGATCTCGACGGCGTGAAGCAAGGGATTCCAGCCAAGCACCTCCAGGATCCGTTCGGGCAGTTCGTTGGCAGTGAACAGGATGGCGGACAGGAAGAAGGTCGGCCGGATGAGCACCAGGCCGATCGACTGGATCCGGCTGTTGATGCGCGACAAGCTGAGCAGGGCGTAGGCGTAGCTTGCCCCCAGCGCCCAGCAAAGGACCATACCCCACAGGAACGCGAACGGATCTGCCATTTCGAAGTCGCCGAAGACGACCCAGTTCAGCGCCAGGACGATCCCCAGCAACACCAGTCCGTTGACGAATTCGAGGACGGCGGCGGCGGCCGCGACATGCCCCTCGGTGATGGTCGGGTAGATCATCAGTGGCCGCGCCAGCGAACGGGCACGACCGACCGCCGTCACCGCATAGCGGAACAGCGCATAGGGGATCAGTCCGGAGATGATGAAGGTGATGGTGTCGGCGTAGACCGGCGACGTCCGGCCGATGAGCCAGAACGCGAGGTAGGTGGCGCCAATCCAGGCCAGTGGGGCAAGGAACGCCAGGCCGTATCCGGCACCCGTTTCACCGAAGCGCGACCGTACGTCCCGCTCGATGAGGGCAAGCACCAGGTCGACCTGCACCCGACACCATTCGGCCAGGCCCCGGCCGTGGTGCGCCTTGGAGATCGCGCCGCGATCGAGCATTTACGGAACGACCGTGACCGCCGAACGGATTCCGCCGAGCGACTGGGTGATGGCGCCGAGGGCCTTCCGCGTCTGGGTGAACGGCGCGTTGGAGATGTAGACCGTATCCTTGTCGCGTACGCGGAAGCGCCCCGCGAGGGCGACGGTTTGAGGGTCACGCATTTCGAACTGGTAGACCACCGGCGTGCCTTGGCCGGTCGCGCGGATAAGGTAGACGCCGCGCGGATCGGCCGCATCGTCATTCAATCCACGCGATTGCCCCAGCACGTCGGCCACGCTGAAATCGCGGCGCTCGATCCGGACCTGGCCCTGCGCCCCGGCGGCGCCGAGCACCGTCACCTGCTGCACGATGGCGTTGAGAACGATGGAATCGCCAGGCCTGAGCGCGATGTCCAGGGACGGATTGGCGAGGATATCGGCCATCCGCACCGTCCCTGCCCGACCGTCGCGGCGAACGGTGACGTCCATCATCTCCGGCGTCTTGAGATCGGGTGCGACTTCACCAAGCAGTTCGCCGAGCCGCGTGCGGCCGCGCTCGATCGGGTAGGTTCCAGCCTTGGCGGCATTGCCCTGGACGCTCACCAGGCGGCTTCGAACCTTCACCGGCCGGACGTCGACCTGCGGGTTGCGGACGACGGTGCGCAATCGCCGGGCGATGTCCACGCGAAGCTCGGCCGCGGTACGGTCGGCGGCCTGGAAACTGCCGGCGAACGGCACGAACACACGTCCGCGCTCGTCCACCGGAATCTCGCCAAGGTCACCGTTGTTCGCCGTGAAAACGGTCGGCGTCCCACCTTCGATGACCCGGATGTTGACCGTATCCCCCGGTCCGAGCGCGTCCTGCGCCACCGGTTCGGCGGCTACGAACTCTGCCGGGAACGAGCCGGTCGCGGCAGGCGCCGCGGGAAGGGTCGACGGCGTGACCGGGACGAGGTTGATTCGGCCTTGCGCCGACGCCTCCTGCACCTCGCTGTAGGAGCTGCCCGCGCGCGGCATGACGCAGCCCGCAATCATCAGGGAAAGCGCGGCGAGCGCGCCGAGACGGCAAATCATGGGCAACCCTCTAAGCGGCCTGCGATTGAAGCTGGTCGGCCTCGCTCGCGCAAGTGGACGCCGTGCACGACACAAAGCTCTTCAGCATCTGCGGGATGGAGAAATTCTCGTCGAGGAAGCGGCGGCCGGCGCCGTCGAGCGCGAACAGCGAGCGATCCCCGGCGCGGTTCGCCAGTTCATGGGCTCGCATCACCAGATTATCGAGGCACGGCTGTTCACAGCACTCGAGCACGTAGCCCGTCGTGCCATTGATCAGGCATTCCGAGGCGCCGCCCGCCGGCGTTGTGACCACGCGGACGCCCATATACTGCGCTTCGATCAGCACGTTGGGCAGGCCTTCGTACCGCGACAGAAGCAGGAAGACGTCCATCTTCGCCACCCAGTAGCCGACCGTGCTGGACCGGTCGGTGAACAGGATCCGGTCGGCAATCCCGAGATCTTCCGCCAGCTTGATCGCGCCGGGGAGCAGACGCCCGCCCCGACCATGACGATGCGCGTCTTGGGGTGGGCCTTGAGATAGCGCGCGGCGAAGCGGATCCACAGATTGGGCTGCTTGTCCGTATCGAACCGAAAGACGCTCCCGATCGTATGCGTCGCATCGGACGTCGCGGCCAGGAACCCGGCCCATTTGCGCTCGCACTCCTCGGTGCCGCGGACCTGCATCGGCTCGACCCCGTTGTAGACGATCGCGAAGCGGTCGACGGGAATATCGAGCCATTCCGAATAGGCGCGCGCCGAAGCGCGGTTGTTGCTGAGGAAGGTAACGCCCGGGATTTGCGCCATGGCGCGGTACATCACTTCATATTCCGGCCGGAACATGTGCTTGCGAAGGATCGGCGGAAGGCCGCGGATCGCCAGCTGGATATGCGGCACGCCGGCAACCAGCGCCGCGAGCCCGGCGAACAGGCAGGCACCATCCTGCCAGGCCGACGCCGTATCGGTCTTCGAATTCACCAAATGCTGCGACAGGCGCTTGACGCCGTAGTTCACACTTGGCGGAAGATAGTCGAGCAGCAGCTTGAGCGTCTCGTTTTCGACGCCCAGCATTCGAGAAGATACCGGCGTCGCCTCGTTCAGCTGGACTAGCTCCACGCCGCCCGCCTGCACTTCACGCAGGTAGAAGTCGTTCTGCTTTTCCGGGCCATGCGAGCGAACGATGATCTCGACCGGGCGCGATAGCTCGTGATCCGCGATCGTCCGGCCGGCCTTGCGGGCCCGTTCAAGTTCGATGGCGACCCGTGTCAGCTGGCGCTCGGCGCCGCCCGGACCAAGGCTGCCGGTAATGAGGCTCAACCGGCCAAGGCCCGGGGCGTTGGCCGCGGGCACCTCGCGGTCTGCGAACCACAGGATGGCATGCTTCATCGCCATCAGCCGGGCGTCCTCATCGTCGGAGAGGCGCCGCTGCTCGAGCTCGCACAGCAGCTCGAATGTGCTGCATGTCTTGATCCACAACGCTTCGCTCTTCGAGCCCGCGGCAAATGTCCCTTCAAGCGGCTGGAGCAGGTCGAACGCGCGCGTCAGGAAGCCGTCGGCGACGAGGCGCTTGGCATAGTTGACGGTGATGTCCCTTCGCTCCGGGAAGTGACCGATCAGCTGGCAGTGCGCGGCATGCGATCGATCGAACTCGCGGGCATCGTAGAGCAGGTCAGCCTTGGTCTGCAGCGCGAGCGGATCAATGTCTTCATTGAACGCATGGCCGTCGATCAGTTCGATGGCCTTCGCATAGGATTTCGCGCGAATGAGACGCCGGATCCGGGCAAGGCTGATGGATTCGTCGTGCGGGAAAATCTGCTCGAACAACGCCCAATAGGCGTCGAATTCATCATCCCCCTCGATCGCAACCAGGAAGGCGGCGGCTTCATCAGGCGACGAGGGTACTCCCGATTCCGGTGGATCGAACGTGCCGCCGAGAGACGCGATGTTACTCTTGTACATGACTTACCGGTCTTTCAGCGAGGTTATTGCGCGAACGCCGGCGACTGGCCGGCACGTTGCTTGCTTTGACGCGCCGCAAGAACGCGGCAGCGCTCCAGGTTGCGAAGGGTGGATTCGGTATCCGGCACCAGCTGGTTGAGCCGGGTCCACGGCGCGATTGCGTCCTCGAAGCGCTGCTGTCGCATGAACTCCAGGGCCATGCGGCGAAGGATGGCGGGATCGTCGGGCGCGAGGCGCAGGAGCAACGCCAACGTCCGCTCGCGTTCGTCCTCCTCGGCAAGCCCGGACTCCACGTCGCGCAGCCGCTGACGCAGCAGTCGCGCGACACGATCGATTTCAACCTGCAGCCGGCCGGTGTCGGTGAAGTGAGGCCGGATGGCGTCGATCAACGTCAAGGCTTCGGAAAGCTGTCCTTCCACCATCATCACGCGGAGCAGGCGAAGGGCGCGGCGGTCGGCCCCCGCAAAGAAGCGTTCGGCTTCATCGCGGAAGCGTTCGGCCGCCGGATCCGCCGAATCCAGCAATTCCCTGTAGCTCGGATAGGCCAGCTCAAATCGGCCAAGCAGCGCCGAAGTTCGCCCGATCCACCGCAACGTCACGGGGTCCTCGGGCTGGCGCGCATTCATGCCGAGCAGCAGGTCGAGCGCTTCCTCGTTCTGCCCCAGCTTGTGATAGGACATCGCCGCAAGCCGGGCGGCGTCGCCCAACTGGACCAGGGCGTTGCCTGCGTCTTGCCATGCCGTGATGACGTCCTCGAAGCGGGCTGCGCGATACGCCTCGCGGATTCGGTCGCGATAATGACGCTCGGCCCGCCGATGCGTCACCTTGGCGGCCCGATTGGGCTTGAGGGCCACCGACGCATTGGAAAGCAGGTAGGCGGACGCAAAGTCCTCCTTTTCCAGCCGGTCCGCCGACGCCTCTCCCGCCAGCGCCGCAATCCGCGCCCTCGTCGCCGCCGGAAGTTCGACCTGGTTTTCCGACAGCGACCGGACGCCGACCGCGCTGGCCTCGAACATGCCGACGGACAGCGCCGTTTCGAGTTGCCGTTCCGCGCTGTCCGCATCGGCCGACGCAAGGCTCAGGAACACCTTTGCGAACATGCCATCGTCGCGGTGATCGACCGACCATCGCGCTAGGTCGAACGCGCCGTCCGAACCGCCGACGCTGTTTTCCAGGACCTCGTCCCGCCAGGTATCCAGTTGGTCGCTTCGGCCGAGCTGCGCCAGGAGGGTCAGCGCATGAAGGGCCGCATTGAGGTCCGAATGGTCGAGGCGGAAAGCCTGCTTCCAGAAGCCGATGGCTGCGTCGATCCGCCCAATCCGCTCGGCCGACGTCGCCGCGCAGGCATAGATGGCGGCATTCTCATACTCGTCACCAAGAAGGATTTCCGCCAGCGCGAGCGCCGCCTGCCATTGCTCGGTTGCGGTGTAGGCCTCGACCAGCGCGACCCGCCCTTCCGGGGAAAGGCTCGCCGCCTGCTCCAGCGGCTCGAGATCGCGGATCGCACCTTCGAAATCGCCCAGGTGCGCGAGCCCCTTGCCGCGCAACTCGAGGAGTGGGCCGGCGCCTGGCTCGGCGCGCAGAGCACTGTGCAGCCGCCGGGTGCCGACGATGAAATCGTCGAACCGCATCAGGGCATCGATGCTGTCCGCGAGCATCTGCTGACGGCCCAGCGCCTCGCTCTCGCGGTCCAGTCCGGGCTTGCTTTCCATCAGCTGGCCGATGTGCTCGCGATGCATCTCCGCATAGACCCGATCGGCGAAGGCAGGCGTGAAATGGGTGAGGTCGAGCCCGCCGCGCTCCAGCGCGCGTTCCTGGCCGAAGTCGGTCATGGCCGCCGTCGGATCGAAGCACGGCACGTCCAGCTGCCCCGCTGCGAGTTTCACCCACTGGATGACCCGCTTGCGCGCCGGGATGAAGGAGCCGTCCGCGGTCCTGGCGTCAACATGGGTCACGAACAGGACGGCGTCGCGGCCGGTCCGCTCGACGATCTCCGCCATGTCTGACTTGATGCTCGCGAAGTCCTGCTGCTCCATGCGGAGATTGAGCAACAGGACGCGATCGTCGGTCTTCAGGATATTGTACGTCGCCTCGCCGCGCAGGAAGTCGCGAAGGGCGGCGCGATCTCCACGCTTGACCAGCGACCAATATTGCTGCGTGCGCGCGCTGCTCGAGAAGAAGTCCGCGAACTGCCGGTAAAGATAATTTACCTGGACGCTGTCTTCACCGACGCTGATGTTCTTGGCGGAACTGATCTCGACGATCTGCAGGTCGGCAGGGGTCCAGCCGGCCGGGGCGGAATCGGCACCCTCGGCCCGGTCCGGCCGGAAAATGACGGCCTTGGCGCGTTCGTCGAACGACTTTTCACCGGCCAGGTAACGGAGCATCTGAAGCGCTTCGCCACTGGTGTGCGTGAAACCGTAGATGCCCGCGCGCTCGAGCGCGATCGGAAACTTCGTCGAGGCCTGCCGAAGCGGATTATGGATTCTGCAGGTGCCGATCGGGGTGACGCGAAGTTTCTGCATGATGCGCTAAAATTACCTTTACTCGCCCAAATTAAAGGCTCCAATAATCGATGTCGTTTCGCAGCTGGTCCGAACGAATGGAGCTGCGAACATCGATCAGGATGCCGTTTTCGGCAATCATGTTGGCAAATCCGCTAACATCAAAGCTCTGATAAGTTAAGTGCGGGACGGCGAGTATTAGGGCGTCGAGGTTAAGAAAATTATCTATTGTGGACAATTCGACACCATATTCCGATTTGACATCACCGGGATTGGCATGGGGATCGTGAACGATCGGCTGCAATCCAAACGACGACAACTCGCGGTAGATGTCGACGACCTTGCTGTTGCGAATGTCGGGGACGTTCTCCTTGAACGTTAAGCCTAGGATGCCGACACGCAGTGACTTCAGCGGTTTGTCGTGCTTGGACAGAAGCTTGATGAGCCGCTGCGCGATATAGGCGCCCATGCTGTCGTTGACCCGGCGACCCGACAGGATGACTTCGGGGTGATAGCCCATCTCCTCCGCCTTGGCGGTCAGGTAATAGGGATCGACGCCGATGCAGTGGCCACCCACCAGGCCCGGGTAGAATTTGAGGAAGTTCCACTTGGTGCCCGCAGCGGCCAGCACGTCCCCGATCGGATTCCGGCCAGGTCGCAAATCTTGGACACTTCGTTCATCAGCGCGATGTTGACGTCGCGCTGGGTATTTTCGAGCACCTTGGCCGCTTCGGCGACCTTGATCGACGGCGCCTGGTGGAGCCCCGCCGTGATGATCGATCCGTAGACGGCGGTCAGGCGTTGCAACGTGGCGTCGTCCTGCGCGGCGACGATCTTGACGATCTTTTCGAGCGGATGCTCCTTGTCGCCCGGATTGATCCGCTCCGGGCTGTAGCCAAGCGTGAAGTCCGATCCGCAATCCAGGCCCGACGATGCTTCCAGCGCCGGTCCGCAAATGTCCTCGGTGACGCCAGGATAGACCGTGCTTTCGAACACGACGACCGACCCCTTCGTCAGGGCCGGACCGACGAGCTTGCAGGCAGCCATGATAGCGCCGAAGTCGGGACGGTTGGCGTCGTCGATCGGGGTCGGCACCGTGACGATGAAAAGGCTTCGCCCCTTGAGGTCCTGGGCATCGTTCGTCAGCTGCAGGGAGGAGCTGGCAAGGACGTCGGCCGCGATCTCGTTGGTTCCGTCGAAACCGCTCTTCAGTTCCTCGACGCGGCGCGGGTTGACGTCGAAACCGAGGACATCGGCCTTGTTCGACAGTGCAACGGCCAGCGGCAGGCCAACATAACCAAGGCCGACGATCGCGATCTTTTCATTCATGGGGATGGGTCACTCCAAACATTTGCTGGCGTCAGACGGAAGGTGGCCCTCGACCGCATCGATCGAGGCAGGCTTCCCAGATGTCGTGGCGCCTTGCAGGGTCGCAAGCGACCAGCAAGGCAGCGCAATCCGTACCGAGCGCGGCTACCCCTTAGTCAGTTTTGAGGGCGTCACAACCCATGGGCGCAAAACGGCGGCGAGCGATGCAAAAATGCAAAACTGACCGGATTCTGCAGATTTACGTCGAGGGTGAGCGGCCGTCCCCTGGCATGTCGCCGAAATTGCGTGCTTGAACTTCGCCAAGACTCATTTTATACCGAACGATATGAATAAACCCGAATCCCTGGTTTCCCGCGGCCGGCCGCGGGAATTTTGTGTCGACGCCGCCCTGGCCAAGGCGCTGCGCGTCTTCTGGAGCAAGGGTTATGAAGGCGCGTCCCTGACCGACCTTACCGACGCCATGGGAATCACCCGGCCCAGCCTCTACGCGGCCTTCGGGAACAAGGAAGAATTGTTCCGAAAGGCCCTCGACCTCTACGAGCAGGAAAAGCTGACATATGTCGGCGCATCGCTGTCGAAGCCGACGGCGCGAGAGGTCGCCGAGTCATTCCTTCGCGGCAGCGTCGACAACGCCACCAGTTGCAACGAACCCCACGGCTGCATGGGCGTCATCGCTTCCATGCAGTGCGGCGCCGAAGCGCAGGGTATCCGCAGCGAGGTGTTAAAGCGCGGCAAGGTCGTCCGCCAGGCGATCGTCGACCGCTTCCAACTTGCACTCGACCAAGGCGATCTTCCCGCGGGCACCGACGTCGAAGGACTGACGAGCCTGCTGTTCGCGCTGATTCAGGGCATTTCGATGCAGGCCGGGAATGGCGCGACGAAGGAAGAACTTGATCGTCTGGTCGATACCGGCCTTGCAATGTGGCCGTCCAAATAGCGCACGCAAGAATTTTTTATCGATTGGTATAAAAAAGCGATTGACCTGCCGCGGGGCACTTTGTACTAAGCGGTATAGAAAGCCTGTTCCGCCTTTCCGCGGGCTTTCGAGCGAAGCAACGGGGAACAGGCGAATGACCATCACTTACCGCGAGCCAGAAGCCCGCCAGTAACTTTTCCAGAACCCGGATTGCCCTCGACCGTCGGACAGGTGTCCGCCGGAACAGGCCGTCCTGACTTTCAAACAGCGAGGCCGTCGGCGTGGCGCCGCGGTCGCAGGAGACGCTCGTCCAGAGCGCGGGAGATCTTTGCCATGGCCTACCTCGCCCCCATCGACATGTCGCTGGCCGTCCCGGTCGGACCGGCTTCGAAGCCCATCAAGGATCTCGCGCCCGCCTTCTCCGCCCTCGAATGGGGGGTCATCAGGGACGCGCGGCGCGACCCGCTGTGGACCCTTCGGCCGGCCGGCCGGCTTCGCCGCTTCGTCAACTGGCTGACCAACCGCACCACCAACCCGAAGCTCGCCAGCAAGCGGCTCGAGACGCTTCGGCAGGTCGCCCTGCTCACCTGGCATTACGGCTTCACCGTCCCCGGCGAAGACGTCGCCCGATTCCTGAAGGCCGGCTTTTCGATCCAGCAATATGAACTGATGGTCGAAGGAATCCGCGCCCTCAGCCTCCAGCTCAGGACTGCACGATGAACATGATCACCACCTTCACCAACGCCAACGCCGATCCGGTGACCGCAGACGACGCCCCGCGAAAGCGGACGGCGAAGCGCGCGGCCTTGGTCGCGGCACCCGTTCTTCTGGCCGTCGCCGGCTGGAAGCTGCTGGGCGACGAACCGGCCGCCGCGGCCCCGCCCCGCCGCCGACGGTCAGCGTCGCCCAGCCGATCGAACGCCCGATCAACCAGTGGGACGATTATGTCGGCCGCTTCGAGGCGAGCCGCTCGGTCGAGGTGCGCCCGCGCGTGTCCGGCCAGATCACCGGTATCCACTTCCGAGACGGTGACGTCGTCCGCGCCGGGCAATTGTTGTTCACCATCGACCCGCGCCCCTACTCAGCGGCGCTGGCCGAAGCGCAGGCCGGTGTCGCGACTGCATCGAGCGATCTTGCCCTGGCCCAGGCCGATCTCGGTCGCGCCCAACGCCTGCTGGACGAGGGCGCGGTGTCCCGCAGCGACGTCGACCGGCTGACCGCCCGCGTTCGGGCGACGCGTGCAGCGCTGGCGGCCGCCCAGGCCCGGGTCCGCGCCCGCGCACTCGATGTCGAGTTCACCCGGGTTCGCGCCCCAATCGGCGGCCGCATTTCCGACCGGCGCATCGACGGCGGCAACCTCGTGTCGGCCGGCGACGCCAGCGGCACGCTGCTGACCACGATCAACGCGCTCGATCCGATCTACTTCACCTTCGACGTGCCGGAGTCGCTTTACCTGAAAACGTCGCGCGCGACCCGCGCCGGCACCGCGCCGACCGCCGAAATCCGTTTGCAGGACGAGGCCGGTTATCAGTGGCGCGGCAAGCTCGACTTCACCGATAACGGGCTGACGCAAGGGTCGGGCACGATCCGCGCCCGCGCCGTCGTCGCCAACCCGACCTATTTCCTGACCCCCGGGCTTTTCGGCAACATGCGGCTGGGCGATGGCGGGACGGTCAATGCCCTGCTGGTGCCCGACGCCGCGATCCGCACCGACCAGGCGCGCAAGATCGTGTTGACGGTCGGCAAGGACGGCACCGTTGCGGCCAAGCCGGTCGAGACCGGTCCGCTGGTCGGCGGCCTCCGCGCCATCCGCAGCGGCCTTAGCAAGACCGACCGGGTCATCGTGCAGGGCGTCCAGTTCGCCATGCCGGGTGCCAAGGTCAACGCCAAGCCGACCCGTATCACCGTCGATCCGGCCGCTGGTCAGGGCGCCGCCCCGGCGCAGGCCCCTGCCGCGTCGCAGGCGACGTTCGCCTCGGCGAACTAATTCCAGATCCAGGAGACGCCGCGTGCGCTTCAGTCATTTCTTCATCCGGCGGCCGATCTTCGCCGGGGTGATCGCCATCATCATCACCCTGGTCGGGGCCTTCGCCTATTTCGGCCTGCCGGTTTCGCAATTCCCCGACGTCGTCCCGCCGACCGTCACCGTCAGCACCGCCTATCCGGGCGCGTCGGCGGAGACCGTCGCCGACACCGTCGCCGCGCCGATCGAGCAGCAGATCAACGGCGTCGACAACATGCTTTACCAGTCCTCGCAATCGACCGGCGACGGGCGGGTGACAATCACCGTTACCTTCAAGCTCGGCACCGACCTCGATACCGCGCAGGTGCTGGTGCAGAACCGCGTGGCGCTGGCCGAACCGGCGCTTCCGGAAGAAGTGCGCCGCCAGGGCGTCGTCGTTCGCAAGACCTCGCCGTCATGGCTGATGGCGGTCAACGTCCTGTCTCCCGACGGTTCGCTCGATCGCGGCTATGTCTCCAACTACGCACTGACCCAGATCAAGGACCGGCTGACCCGCGTCGACGGCATCGGCGACGTGCAGATCTTCGGCGCACGCGATTATGCGATGCGCGTGTGGATCGACCCGGGTCGCGCCTCCACGCTGGGCCTCACCGCCGGTGAGATCGTCCAGGCCCTGCGCCAGCAGAACGTCCAGGTCGCCGCCGGCGTGGTTGGCCAGCCGCCCTACGACACCGGCGCGGCGCAACAGCTCAACGTCGAGACGCAGGGCCGCTTCAAGACCGCGGACGAGTTTGGCAACATCGTCATCCGAACCGATCCCACGACCGCCGCCATCACCCGCCTCCGCGATGTCGCGCGGGTCGAGCTCGGCGCCGACGATTATGGCGTCAACGCCTACCTGTCGGGCACCGATTCCATCATCATGGGGATCAGCCAACGGCCGGGCACCAACGCGCTCGCCGCCGCCGAAGGGATCAAGGCCGAGCTGGCCGACGCCGCCAAGTCTTTCCCCAAGGGCCTGGAATACCGCATCGTCTGGAACCCGACCGAATTCATCAGCGAAAGCATGACCGCGGTGCAGGAAACGCTGCTCGAGGCGATGCTGCTGGTCGTCCTGGTCATCCTCGTCTTCCTGCAAAGCTGGCGCGCGGCGATCATCCCGATCATCGCCATTCCGGTGTCGCTCGTCGGAAGCTTCGCGGTGCTGCTCGCGCTCGGCTACTCCCTCAACACGCTGTCGATGTTTGGACTGGTGCTGGCGATCGGAATCGTCGTCGACGACGCGATCGTCGTGGTCGAGAATGTTGAGCGCAACCTGGAACACGGCCTCAGCCCGCGCGAGGCGGCGCATCGGTCGATGGACGAAGTGTCGACTGCGCTGGTCGCGATCGTCCTGGTCTTGTGCGCGGTGTTTGTGCCGACCACCTTCCTCACCGGCATTACCGGTGAATTCTATCGCCAGTTCGCCGTCACCATCTCGGCGGCGACGATCATCTCGCTGCTGATGTCGCTGACCCTGTCGCCGGCGCTGGCCGCGCGCCTGCTGAAGCCCAAGTCGGAGGACGTGCCGACCACCGCGTTCGGGCGCACCATCCGCAACGCCGGTGACCGCTTCAACACCGCCTTCGGCCGGTTGAGCGAGGCCTACAGCCGCTTCGTCGCCCGCGCGGCGGGCGCCACCAGGCGCGGCTTCGGAATCTACGCTGGCCTGATCGCGGTGACCGTCGCCCTGTTCGCGGCGACTCCCGCCGGGTTCGTTCCGGCCCAGGACCAGGGCTATGCGCTGGCCGCCATCCAGTTGCCGCCGGGAAGCTCGATCGAGCGCACCGACGCGGTGCTCAAGAAGGCAGTCGGCAAGCTGCTGAAGGTGCCTGGCGTCGAGGCGGCGGTGATGTTCAGCGGCTTCGACGGCGCATCGGGGACGCAGGCGTCCAACGCCGGCGCGGCCTATGTCACCTTCAAGCCGTTCGCCGAGCGCGCCGGCACGGACCGCACCGAACAGAATATCGAAAGCGACATGCGCGCCGCGCTGGCCGACATGGACGAAGCGATGGTGTTCGTCATCCCGCCGCCCGTCATCCAGGGCATCGGCAACGGCGGCGGCTATCGAATGATCGTCCAGGACCGCGGGGGTGCCGGTTACCAGGCGCTGGAGCAGGCGACCGGTGGCCTGATCGGCGCGGCCCATCAGGACAACAGCCTCGCCAACGTGTTCACCCTGTTCAACACCGCGACGCCGCGCGTCTACGCCGACATCGACCGGGCCAAGGCCGACATGCTGGGCGTGCCCCCGGCGCGGGTGTTCGAGGCGTTGCAGGTCTATCTCGGCTCCGCCTACGTCAACGATTTCAACCTGCTCGGCCGCACCTTCCGGGTGACCGCGCAGGCAGAAGCCGCGTCGCGTGACGACCCCGCCGACATTGGCCAGCTGAAGACCCGCTCGGACAGCGGTGCGATGGTGCCGGTCGGCGCGCTGGCGACCTTCGTCGACAAGACCGGACCGTACCGCGTCACCCGCTACAACCTTTACCCGGCGGTCGAGGTCGACGGCGAAACCGCACCCGGCGTGTCGACGGGCCAGGCGATCGGGACGATGGAAAAGCTGGCCTCGGCCCTGCCCTCCGGTTTCTCGACCGAATGGACTGGCATCGCTTTCCAGCAAAAGGCGGCGGGTAACATCGCCATGCTGGTGTTCGGCATGTCGGTAGTATTCGTCTTCCTCGTCCTTGCGGCGCAATTCGAAAGCCTGCTGCTGCCGCTGTCGATCATCCTGATCGTGCCGATGACGCTGCTGGCGGCAATGACCGGCGTGAACCTGCGCGGGCTGGACAACAACATCCTGACCCAGGTCGGCCTGATCGTCCTCATCGCGCTGGCGGCGAAAAATGCCATCCTGATCGTCGAATTCGCCAAGCAGGCGGAGGATCGCGGCCTGTCGACCATTGACGCGGCAGTCGCCGCCGCCCGCGACCGGCTTCGCCCGATCCTGATGACCAGCTTCGCCTTCATCCTCGGCGTGCTGCCACTGGTCTTGGCGAGCGGCCCGGGATGGGAGCTTCGCCAGGCGCTCGGCACCGCGGTGTTCTTCGGGATGATCGGGGTGACCGCCTTCGGGCTCGCCTTCACGCCGATGTTCTACGTCGCCTGCCGTGCGCTCGGCGATCGCCTCGGCCGCCGCCGCGACGACGATCTTGCCGACCCCGCGCTCGTCCCGGCCGAATAAGGAAGCCCCCATGAAACCAACAATATTGATGACGGCCGCCTCGTCGCTTGCGCTCGTCGCCTGCGCCGCCGGCCCCGACTATGTCGCGCCCCCGCAGACGGCCAGTGCCGCGGCGCCGTTCGTGGCGGCGGTCGGACCGGCGGTCGATCCGTCCAGGCCTGCCGAGGGCCAGTGGTGGCGGCTCTACGACGACCCGGTCCTCGACGGCCTCGTCACCGACGCGCTCAACCACAACACCGACGTCCGCGAAGCCGTGGCACGGCTCGACAAGGCGCGAGCCCTGCTCCGCGCCCAAAAGACCGAGCGCCTGCCCGATGTCGGCGCCAGCGCCGGCGCCAGCTACGCTCGCGCGCCAGCCGACCAGGTTGCGCCGGGCGACGACCGGACGGGCGCGCGATTCGATGCCGGCCTCACGGCATCCTATGAAGTCGACTTGTTCGGACGGATCGGCCGTGGGATCGAGGCGGCAGGGGGTGATCTTGCCGCCGCAGATGCCGACCTTGGCGCCGTCCGCATCGCGGTCGCAGCCGAAACCGCGCGTGCTTACGCGGACGCCGCCGGTGCCGCCGCCCAGATCCAGATCGCGCAGAAGATCGTCGACCTGCTCGCCGGCAGCGAACGGGTCGCCGGTCGCCGCGCCGAGGTCGGCCTGACCACCGACCTCGACACCGCGCGTATTGCCGCGCTCCGTCACGAGCGCGCCGCCCAGATTCCACAGTTGATGGCCCAGCGCGAGGCCGCGCTGTTTCGCCTCGCCCTGTTGACCGGCCGTCCGCCACGGGAACTCCCGGCCGCGGCGGGCGACCGGTCGGCCGCCCTGTCGCTCGACCGGCCCATCCCGGTCGGCGACGGGGCCCAACTGATTGCGCGCCGCCCCGATGTCCGCGCAGCCGAACGGAGGCTTGCCGCCTCGACCGCGCGCATCGGCGTCGCCACCGCCGAACTATACCCCCGCATCAGCCTTGGCGGCTCCGCCAGTTCCACCGCTGGCAGCCTTGGCAATCTCTTCAGCGGCGGGCCGATCGGATGGTTGCTTGGCCCGTTGATCAGCTGGTCGTTCCAGGATCACGCCCTCGCCCGCGCCCGCGTCGCCGGGGCGGAAGCCGATACGCGCGGTGCGCTGGCGGCGTTCGACGGGGCGGTGCTACGCTCGCTCCAGGAAACCGAAACAGCGCTGTCCGCCTATCGCCGGACGATCGAACGTCGCCGCGACCTTGCCCAGGCCAACGACGCCGCCGCCCGCGCCGCCCGGATCGTCCGTGCCCAGCAGCGCGAGGGCACGGTCGACGCCCTGTCGCTCTTCGATGCAGAGCGCACCTACGCCGAGCGCCAAGCGGCGCTCAGCGCGGTCGAAGCCGACCTCGCCGACCGCCAGATCGACCTGTTCAAGGCGTTGGGCGGGACGTGGTGACGGAGATACCGGGCGCTGGCCGAAGTTACCGCGACGCGACCGCCGGCTCGGCAGCGCGGGCCGAAGTCGGCGTCACGCGCCAGATCGTGTTCGACAGATCGTCAGCGACGATCAGCGCCCCGCGCGGATCGACCGTCACTCCGACCGGGCGGCCGAACGTCTTCCCGTCGGCCTGAAAGCCGGTCACGAAGTCGACCGGTGCCCCCGACGGGCGTCCGCCGCGGAACGGCACGAAGATGACCTTGTATCCGACCGGCTTTTCGCGGTTCCAGCTTCCGTGCAGCCCGATGAAGACGCCATCGGCGAACGGGCCGCCCATGGCAGGCGCTGAGAACGCCAGCCCCAGCGGCGCGGTATGCGACTGCAGGGAATAGTCGGGCCGGACGGCCTGCCCGACCATGTCCTCCTTGAACGGCCGGACGCGGCGGTCGGGATTCGGACCCCAATAGGCATAAGGCCAACCGTAGAACGCGCCCTGCCTGACGGACGTCAGATAGTCAGGCACAAGGTTCGGCCCCAACTCGTCGCGCTCGTTGACGACGGCCCACAACTGGTTGCTTCCGGGCTGGATGGCGAGCGCCGTCGGATTGCGCAGCCCGGTCGCGTAGCGCCGGTGAGCCCCGGTCCGCGCATCCACCCGCCAGACCATCGCGCGCTCTTCTTCGACCGCCATGCCGCGCTCGCCGATGTTGCTGTTCGACCCGATGCCGACGAACAACGTCCGACCGTCCGCACTGGCCGCCAATGCCTTGGTCCAGTGGTGATTGATCTCGGCGGGAAGCTTCGCGACCACCACCGGCGGCCCACTTCTCCGGGTCTGTCCGGGCCGGTAGTCGAACCGGACCAGCGCGTCCTGGTTGGCGACGTAGAGCTCATTGCCGACCAACGCCAGGCCGTAGGGAGCGTTGAGGTTCTCCGCGAAAACGGTCCGCCCATCATAGACGCCGTCGCCGTCAGAATCGCGGAGCAGGGTCAACCGATCGCCGCCCTTCACCGAACTGGTGCCCTTCTTCTTGAGGTAGCCGGCAATCATGTCCTTCGGGCGCTTCACGGTGGCATCGCCGCCGCCCTTGCCCTCCGCGACCAGGATGTCGCCGTTGGGAAGGACCAGCGTCTGCCGCGGAATCTTGAGGTCGGTTGCGATCGCCGTGACCTGATACCCGGCCGGCACTGTCGGCCGTCGATCGCCCCAGCCCTCCGGCTTGGCGATGGTCATGCTCGGCAGCAGCCCGCGGCTGGGATGGGGCAGGTCGGGGTTGGGACCGTACTGCGTGGGTGCGGGGTCGCTGCCGCAGCCGGCAAGCCATATTGCCGTTGCCGCGATGGCCAAAAGCTGCGGGCGGTTCATCGGCCAGCTCCCGAGCGGAGGGTGGAAAAGCCCAGCCAAACCGAAACGGCGGCAAGGAGCAGGGTGAGGACGGAAAAGATCAGCGCGCCGGGCATCGTCGCGCCAGCGTCCTTCGCGTGCTGGAGCGCCGCGACGAAGCCGATGACGAAGGTCGCCACCAATGACAGCACGAACAGCGTCGAACGGCCGTCGCGCGCGACGTCCCTGCGCAGGAAATCGACTCCTGCCCACAGCAACGCACCACCGGCAAAGACCATCGCCCCCGCATTCAGCCAGGCGGCGAAGTTGATCCACTGGACGTCGAAATTATTGGAATATGCCCAGTCCCCGAGCAGCGCGCCGAGGAACAGTGGCAGCATGCCCGCAAGGAGGACGGCATGCACGGGATGAAGGACCCGAAGCCTCGCCGACGATGTGTGCGCCAAGTCCATCTCCCCTGCTCGTCGGGGCGAATTCGACGCCAGCCCGGCTGACCAACACGCGAAACCTCAAAAGGTTCTTCGGCTCCCGTCGCCAATGACGGCTCCCGTTGCGGGACACGACCTTTCCTAAGACGGCTGGTGGCTCGTTAATTTTCTGTTTAACCCCTGGCGAATCAGTTCTTCGTTGCGTGATAGGGGGGTTCAATATGAAATTCGGCCTTAAGGCTCTGGTAGCGGCGTCGGCGCTGCTGTCATTCAGTGGCGCTGCGTCCGCCTCCACGACGATCAATTTCGAGAGTGAAACTCAAGGCTCGAAAGCCAACGGCTATGCCTTGGGCGGCGTATCCTTTTCGGCAATCGGCGGCGGATCGCCGTACGTTTATAGCGGCTCCGAGGTTAACGGGACACGCGGCCTGCTGGCCGGCGCAGACAGCGCGAGCTACATCCAGATGGTCTTCGCGGGCCTCTCGACCGACTTGTCGCTCGCCTTTGGGAACGACGAGGCTTGCGTGCCCGGAAACTGCTATTGGAATTCCGACCGCGCGATCCTGACCCTTTTCCTGGACGGGGCCCAGGTCGCGAGCACGTTTGTCCTGTTCAACCAGAACAATATCGCCGACCAGCGGATTGGTATCGACGGGGTCGTCTTCAACTCCGCGACGTTCGCCTTTGGGAATGCCAACGGCGTGGGCACCCTCAACGAAGCGATTGATGACATTACGTTCACCGCTGCCGTCGCAGCCGTGCCGGAACCCGGCACGTGGGCGATGATGCTCCTGGGATTCGGGCTATCGGGCGGGCCTGCGTCGCCGCCGGACCGCACCGGATCTTTTGCAGCTCGCCTAGCGAGCTGGAACAGTGCCGGGCTGGGAAAGGCATCGCGATTGCGATGCCTTTTTCCTTGCTGCGCAACCCCTCGTTGGAAAGCCCTGACCTCCGAAGATGCGATGGTATCGGTTGACGTGCCTGGGTCGGGACGTTCTTCGCTTTTGACCCGGCTTCGACAGCTCCTCGCCGGTCGTCTTGGACGGTGCGGCGTCGGGGTTGCGCCCCGAACCTCTCCCCGAGCTGACGAAGGACAGCCCCGCCGCAAGAACCGCCCTCAGCGTCTGGACGCTTTCCGCACCGCAGCGACGGGGCCGCCGATCAGTGCTTTCGCGGAGCCACTCGGTTGCGACTAGGACCATTCGGAGATTGGTGCGACCTGGTCTCGAAGTTTCCGGAGGTGCCAGACGGAATGCACCGATGAGCAGGGATCGCAGGCTAAACCCGATCTGCCAGCAACGCTCCGATGGATTCGTCGAAGTGAGCGCTCATCCAGTGGCGTGCGGCTTCAGGATCGCGATCGGCGATGGCGTGGGCAAGCTTGCGATGGCGATCGAGGCTGTCGGCCCGCTCTTCAGGAGTGCGGCGCGTTGCCCACGCCTTGGGCACCGCGACCCGCATCAGCGGCACGAACGAAACGACGATCTGGCGGAACAGCGCGTTGCCGCTGGCCTCGGCAATGGCGAGGTGGAAGGCGATATCGTCCTCGGTGGTGTGGGTATCCTGCTCGTCGGCGCGGCTCATGCGGTCGGCCAGGTCGACGATGCGCGCCGCCTGCTCCGCGGTGGCGTGACGGGCAGCGAGCGCCGCCGTCTCCACCTCGATGGTGCGCCGGACGACCCACACGTCCTTGACGTCGATCTGGGCGGTCGAGATCGCATGATCGAGCGAGTCCGCGATGATCGATCCGTCGAGCGCGCCGACCCGCGCGCGGCGCCCGTTGGCGACGTCGATCAGCTTCAGCGCGCCCAAGGCCCGAACGCCTCACGCATTACCGCACGGCTGACGCCCAGCTCCTTGGCGAAAAAGCCTTCGCTCGGCAGCGGATCGCCGACGTGGAGGTTATGGTCGCGAATGTGCGCCTTGACCGCGTCGATCGCGGTCTTGACCAGCGACTTGCCACCGATGCTTCCAGGGTCGTTCATGCCGCCACCGGCGCTGCGTTGCGGAAGTCGCTGGGCGGGACGCCGAAGCGGCGCCCGAAGGCCCTCGTGAAGCTGGCATTGTTCGAATAGCCGCTGCGGTACCCGATAACCCCGATCGGAAGGTCGGTCGAAAGCAATTGACGCCGCGCCTCGAGCAACCGGCGGTCGGCCAGCGCCTCGCTGACCGAGCAATGATAGAGCTCGCGGAAACCGCGCGACAACTTGGTGCGATTGAGCCCGCAGCGTCGTGCGATCTGGCCAAGGGTGAGCTTTTCCGCCCACTCCTCATCGATCATCCTGCGCGCTTCCAGCAGCCGCCGGGCATCGCCGAGCGATAGCGATCCCTGGTCGTGGTACGGCATCAGCGAACCCCGCTGGATCGCGCCGACCATATCGCACAGCAGTTCGATGCTCTTGGCCAGGCGATAAGTCTGCGTAACCCCTGGCGTCGGACCGGCGTCCCAGATGCGCTCGGCGATGGCGACGAGGTCGTGCGACAGGTGGAATTCCTCACCGTCGTGATCGGCGGGGACCACCCGAAGAGCCGGTGCAACGCAGCGCGCATCACGACGAAGGTCACGAAGCGCCCCTGTCCTTCGGCCGGAAGACAATGAGGGTCGAATTCGGCGCAGATCCGCACCCGCGGGGAGGTCGACAACTGGATGCGCATGACCGCGGACTCGATCGGCAGCTTGATCTCCGGCACGTCACCGCACCCAATGATCGTCGTCATCTCATGGGACACATCGACCAGCGCGAACTGCGAATCGGACATTTGTGGCATCCTCTCCAAAGGATGCAGTCTTGTGACACCTATCTGATAGCTGGTCAAGAGCTGTCAGATAGGTTCGTGAGCTTCGTCCGCGATGGCAAGCGGCGCATTGCGCATCGCCAACCAGAAGGCGACCGTCGAGATCAGGCTGACAACGACCCCGACAATGGACAGTGCGGGCGCCAGATGCTGCTCGCCGCCCAAGATCGAGCTGACGACCGTTACCAGTGTCGGCGCGAACCCGAAGCCGACCAGGCCGGCGATGGCGATGAACAGGCCGATCGACAGGCCACGGAGCTCGTTCGGAAGCATCACCGTCAGCGCGACGGAAGTGATGAGGCCGGTGATCGTGCCCGCCAGGATCAGCACGCCGATCAGGACGGCGAAGCCGGGAACACTCGACATGATCGGGAACAACGCTGCGGGCGTGCCGATGGCAGCCGCGATGACGGCGCCGATCAACAGGCCGCCGCGACGGCCCGACTTCTGCCCCCAGTCGGCGAACAGGCCGCCGAGGATCGCGCCGAACAGTCCGGTGAACAGGATGATGGCACCCAACCAGCCGCCGAAATCGCCTGGCTTCAGCTGGTAGACCCTCTCCAGCACCGGTGCGGCCCAGATGCCCGCGGCGGCATCGGCCATGACGACGCTGACCTGGCCCACGAACAGCGGGATCAGGAAACGCCGGCGAGTCCAAAGCTCACCCATCACGACCCCGAACGGGGCATTCGGGCCAGCTTCGACCTCGTGCCGCGCCGGCTCCCGAAGCAGGAACAGCGGCAGGATGCACGCCGCACTGGCGATGCCCAAAGTCCATTGCGCGGCCCGCCACGACGAGATGTCGCCGAACCAGCGCGGGCCGTCGGCGGCCGCGAACATGGTCATCAGCGCCCCGGTGACGGCGAAGCCCGCCGCCATGCCGATCGTCTTGCCGAGCGTGCTGATCAGCATCCCGCGACCGCGCTGGTCGGGAAGGCACAGGTCGGCCGACAGCGACAGCACCGCGGTCAACGCACCGGTGGTGCCGATGCCGGTCAGCATCCGGCCGATGAACAGGATCGTCGCGTTGGGCGAAATGGCGGTGACGAACGTCCCGAGCGTCCAGATCGCCGCGAGCGCGATCAGCAGCCGCACCCGGTTGTGACGGTCGACGAGAATCCCGATTGGGACCGAGAACAACACCATCGGAATGGCGCTGCCGAACCCCTGGACAAAGGCCAGCGCGTAATCGGACAGTTGCAGTTCCGCCTTGGCGCTTTCCGCCATGATGCTAAAGCTCTGCATCGCGCAGAAGCCGATCGCGATGGCGAAGGAAATGAGCAGCAGCGGCGCGATCGAGCGACCAATGCTCGGTGCCGGTGCGGCATCGACGATCAAGGCGTCGGCGTTCATGGCTGTTTCTCCAGAAAGCGGCGCAGCGCGGCCTCGCTGGAGGCACGCGCGGCGTCCGCGACCGCGACGCCCGGCATCAGGTCGAAACCATGATAGGCGCCCGGCCAGATGTGGAATTCGGTCGGCACGCCGGCGCGGATCAGCTGCTGCGCGTAATCGATGTCCTCGTCGACGAACAGGTCGAGCGCCGCAGTCGCGATATAGCTCGGCGGCAATTCCGACAGGTCGGTCGCGCGCGCCGGGGCGGCATAGGGCGAGACATCGTCCCGGCCCGGCTCATGTCCCAAGAGCGCCGACCATCCGAACGCGTTGTTGGTCGGATGCCAGATGAACTCGCCGGCGAACGGATGCTCGTCGCGAACGCAGGTCCGGTCGTCGAGCATGGGGTAAACGAGGTGCTGAAACGCGAGCGGAAACTCGCCGCGGTCCCGCGCCAGTAGCGCCAGGGCCGCGGCGAGCCCTCCCCCCGCACTCTCCCCCATGACCCCGATACGCCGCGGATCGATGCCAAGGCCGGCCGCGTTGCGGTGCGTCCACGCCAGCGCGGAATAGCAGTCCTCGATGGCGCCCGGAAAAGGGCTCTCGGGCGCCAGCCGGTATTCGACGGTGACGATGACGCAATCCAGCGCCGCCGCGAGCGGCCGATGGAGGAACTCGATTTCGCGGACCGATCCACCAACGAAACCGCCGCCGTGGATGTGCAATATGCAGCCGCGCAGGCCCTTGCCGTCGCGCGGGGTGTAAATCCGCACCGTAACGTCAGGCGCGCCGTCCGGTCCGGGAACCTGCTCCTCGGCCCAGTCCACGCCACAATCCTCGACCGGCGGCAATGGAAGATCGCGGTTGCGAAGCTCGCTCAGGTTCTCGGCGGTCAGGGTCACGGTCGGCCACGCCTCGAGCAAACCCGCCAGAGCCGGATCAACGAGGTGCCGCGACCGGCTCACTGAAAAATCTTGCCGGGATTGAGCAGCCCTTGTGGGTCGAGCGCCTTCTTGATTGACCGCATCAGGTCGACCGCCTCACCCAGTTCCTCGACCAGATATTCCTGCTTGCCGAGGCCGATGCCGTGCTCGCCGGTGCAGGTCCCGTCCATCGCCAGCGCGCGCTCGACGAGGCGGCGGTTGATGGTCGCCACCTCGTCCTGTTCAGCGGAAGAATTCGGATCCATCGAGAAGACGACGTGGAAATTGCCGTCGCCGACATGGCCCAGGATCGTTGCCGGAACCGTGCTACGCTCCAGGTCCGTCTTGGTCTCGCCGATACATTCGGCCAGGCGGCTCATCGGCACGCACACGTCGGTCGCCCAGCCGATCGCGCCCGGGCGAAGGTTGACCGCGGCGTAGTACGCCTCGTGCCGTGCCTTCCACAGCGCATTGCGGTCTTCGGTGCGGTGCGCCCAACGGAACTCGCCGCCGCCGTTGGCCGCCGCCAATTCCTTGACCGTCTCAACCTGCTCCTCGACATAGCGTTCGCTGCCGTGGAACTCGAAAAACAGGGTGGTCAGTTCCGGCAGGTCCATTTTCGACCAGCGGTTGACCGCGCGAATCTGCATGTCGTCGAGAATTTCGACCCGGGCCAGCGGAATGCCGAGCTGGATCGATTGCACGACGGTATCGACCGCGCCGCCGATCGTCTCGAAGCTGCACGTCGCCGCCGATATGGCTTCGGGGATGGCGTGCAGGCGCAGCGTGACCTCGGTGATGATGCCAAGCGTGCCTTCCGAGCCGACAAACAGGCGGGTTAGGTCGTAGCCCGCCGCAGACTTGCGTGCGCGCCGGCTGGTGCGGATCACCCGCCCGTCGGCGGTCACCACGGTGAGGGCAAGCACCGCGTCGCGCATGGTGCCGTACCGCACCGCATTGGTCCCTGATGCACGGGTGGACGCCATGCCGCCAAGAGTGGCGTTCGCGCCGGGGTCGATCGGGAAGAACAGGCCCTGGTCGCGGAGATATTCGTTGAGTTGCTCGCGGCGGACGCCGGCCTCGACCACGCAGTCGAAATCCTCGGTGTTGACGGCGATGATCCGCATCATTCGCGACAGGTCGAGCGACACGCCGCCATGGACCGCCAGCGTATTGCCCTCGACCGAGGTACCGGCGCCGAACGGGATGATCGGCACCCGCGCGTCGCGGCACAGGTTGACGACCGCGACCACATCGTCGGTCGATTCCGCGAACACCACCGCGTCAGGCAGCATCGGCGCGAAATGGGTCTCGCTCTTGCCATGTTCCAGACGAATGGCCTCACCCATCTGGAACCGGGCGCCGAACCGCTCCGAAAGCGCACCGACCAGGTCAACCGGGAGCGGCTTTCGGCTGTTCGACACCGCCGGGATGCCGATCATCGGACTAGAACCGGACGCGGGTGCGGATGCCGTAACGCCGCTTGTCACCGATGATGCCCACGTCGCTGTTCGGCAGGCCGGCAAGGATCAGGGTCGTGCGCTCGATGTAGCTTTCGAAATACTTTGTGTTGAAGACGTTGTTGACGAAACCGGTGATCTCGACATCGCCGATCTTGTAAGTCAGCGACGTGTTCGCCAGCACGTAGGCCTTGAGCGGACGCAGCGGTGGGTGACTGCCTTGGAAGCCCGGCTCATCGATTTCCTGGCGGATGCTGGCCGGGATGCGGCTGCCCTTGCCGACAAGGCCGGCGTAGAAGTCGAGCGAACCGTTGCCGACCGGAACGACATAGTTGCTGTTCAGGTTGAAATTCCAGTCCGGCTGGAACGATAGCCGGTCCGACGCCAGTGTCCGGCCCGTGGTTTCGGTATAGATGTCGGTGTTCGACAGGCGGGCATGCATCAGCGAGCCGCCACCGCTAAGCGTCCACTCCGGCGTAGCGCGGAACACGCCTTCCAGCTCGACGCCATAGCTCTTCACGTCGCCCGAGTTGAGGTCGATCGTGGTGAACCCGACGTCGAGTCCGAGGATGGTGTTGAGGCCGATGTAATCCTTGTAGTCGTTGTAGAAGAGCGCACCGGCCAGCGACACGCGGCGGTCGAGCGACGAGTATTTCGCGCCCACTTCGTACGTCCACGCGCTGTCGCCCTTGAAGGTGCGGATCGCCGCCGGAACGTCCGGGCCGTTGAAGCCGCCGCCGCGATAGCCCTTGGCGACCGAGACGTAGCTCATCAGCTGGTCGTTCCAGAACTTGGTCACCGTCGCCTTCGGGAGGAGCTTGGTCGACTTGATGGTCAGTTCGTCGTTGGGAACCAGGTCCGGGCGGTCGACCTCGTCGACTTCGAAGCTTCCGAACAGAAGCGCTTCGCCCGTTCCGCCGTTCGACTTGCGCTTTTCATGGTCGAGACGAAGGCCGAGCGCGATTTCGAGGTCCGGGCTCGGCTTGAAGAAGGCGTTGGCGAAGGCCGCATAGGCGTCGCCCTTGCGATCGTCGTTCGAAGCGACGACCTGGGTGATGTCGCCGAACGGCGGGACGTTGGCGCGGGCGACGATCAGGCCGTTCTTCACGCGTGTTTCGTGGCTGTAGTAAAAGCCCACCAGCGTCGAGAATTTGTCGGACCATTTGCTGTCGAAGCGTAATTCGGCGGCGCTGGTCTTGAGATCGTCGGTCGCATCCTGGCGAAGGATGTCGAACGGCGTGAAATCCGGATCTGCGTTGTCGGTGGTGACCCCGCGCCGATCGTAGGAGCCGATCAGCGTGACATCGGTCGTGTCGCCAAGAGGAGCCTGCAGCTTCGCGTTGAGTCCGCGGTATTTGAAATACTGATAGTTGTTCGCGTTGACGCTGATTTCGTCGCGGTAGTCGGTGGGCCCGTCGACAAAGATGTACGGCACCGAGCCGCCCTTCAGCCAGGTGTAATAGCCGTTGATGGTCAGCTTCACATCGCCCGCCGGGCGAGCAACGATAGTGCCGCTCAGCGCGTCCGTATTAAGGGGGTTCTGGTCCTCGTTGATCAGCGTGTTGCGGATGAAGCCGTCCTGCTGCTGGTGCGTGAAGGAGATCCGCGCCTGCAACTTGTCGGCGATGATCGGTCCGCTGACCGAAGCACCGGCCGTCCAGGCATCGTCGGGACCGGCGAAGCTTCCGATGACCTTGCCTTCGAACTGGTTGGTCGGCTGGCGCGTGATGACGCTGATCGCGCCGCCCAACGTGTTCTTGCCGTAAAGCGTGCCCTGGGGGCCGCGAAGCACCTCGACCCGCTCGACGTCGGTCAGCGGGTTGTTGAGGTACGACGTGTTCGGCTGGTAAATGCCATCGACGAAGATGCCGACGCCTGGCTGGATTGTGTCGATCAGCGTGGTGCCGACACCGCGGATCGAGACGAAGGCGCGGCCGGCGCCGTCGCTGTTGATGTTGAGGCTGGGGGTAAGCGCGGCAACTTCCTTGACCGACGTCAGGCCGCGCTTTTCGATCGTATCGCCGGTGACCGCGGTCGCGGCAATCGGGACGTCCTTCAACTGTTCCTCGCGCTTACGGGCGGTGACGACGACTTCGACCGAGCCGGTCTCGTCATCGGCAACCTGAGTCGCCGCCGAAGCGTCCGTCGCGGGCGCCGCTTCCTGCGCGAAGACGGGCGTGGCGAACGCGAACAGGCTGGCCGAGATCAGCAGGGTCGAAGTGCGGTGCATTGGACGTCCTCTCAGTGATTTCCCTGGCCGTGGCGACTCTTCCGGTCACTTGGGCTGATTGGGGAAAGCTATATGATAGGTAACCTATCCGATAGGTAATTCGCTATGCCGGCCGGTTCGATCAGTTTGCCGATCCGCACGACACGTCTCGCTACGGGCAAAGGCCAGTATGGGCGACGGAACAGTCCATCGAGGAAATCGTCGTGCCGCGTCGCCGTTGGAAGACCGGGTGCCTGGGGATCGCGGGCGTGGCCGCCGGATTGGCAGCGATCGCCGCCGCCTTCGTCTACGTGCAGGCGCAACGCACGCCGCCCGGCGTTCCATAATATGTCGCCCTGGGAAGCTCGTTCGCGGCCGGACCCGGTCTCGGCGCGCTGCAGGACAATAGTCCGCTGATGTGTGCGCGCACGATCGACAGTTACCCGCAAAAGCTGGCGCGGGCCGCCAGGCTGTCGCTTGTCGATATGAGCTGCGGTGGGGCCGTGACCAGCCACCTTTACCACGGCGGACAGCTGTTCCAGGGTCCGCAGGTGCGGGTCGTCGGCCCGGCCACTCGCCTTGTGACCATCACAGTCGGTGGCAACGACATCGGCTACATCGGCGACCTGTCGATGCTCGCATCCCGGCGATCGCCCGGGGTCTATGGCTGGCTGGTCCGTCACCTGTGGGTTGGGCCAAAGGCGTGGGCGG
This sequence comes from Sphingomonas rhizophila, assembly GCF_014396585.1. GTDB lineage: Bacteria > Pseudomonadota > Alphaproteobacteria > Sphingomonadales > Sphingomonadaceae > Sphingomicrobium > Sphingomicrobium rhizophilum. The sequence continues at coordinate 237,075 of NZ_CP060717.1, read as the reverse complement.
ATCGCGACTTCGCGCGTCTCGATCGCGAGCTCGGCGAGGTTTTCGGCGCAATCCGTCGACGTTCGCCGGCGGCCCGAATCGTCGTCGCGACCTATCCGACCATCCTTCCGCCCGCCGGGACCTGCGCCTTATTGTCGATCTCCGCGGCCGAAGCGCAGGCCATGCGCAGGGTCGGCGACCGGCTCGCCGCCGTCACCGCCGCAGCCGCTAGGCGCGCCCGGGCGGCGGTCGTCGACATGTACGGGCTAGCAGCGGCGCATCACGCGTGCTCGGCGGAGCCGTGGGTCAGCGGCTGGACCAATGGCGGCATCGCGCCGTTCCATCCCACCCAAGCGGGGACGACGGCCACCGCGGACGCGATCCGCCGCGCCATCGCTCACCAGCAGCTATAGCCGCCGTCGGCGAGGACAATGCTCCCGGTCATCAGGCTCGACGCGTCGCTGGCCAGGAACAGGACGACCGATGCGACCTCCTCGCTCTCGCCAAGCCGCCCCATCGGCGTCCCGTCGATCCAGCGCCGATACATCTCGCTGGTCTTGTCGGCGAAGGCGTTCAACTGCGTGGCGATATAGGTCGGCGCAACCGCATTGACGCGCACGCCGCGCAGCGCCCATTCGGCGGCCAGCGACCTGGTTAGCTGGTGAACCGCCGCCTTCGAGGCGTTGTAGTAGCTTTGCGGCTGCGGCCGGTTGACGATGAAACCTGACATCGACCCGACATTGACGATGGCTCCACGACCCGCCTTCAGCATGTGGCGACCGAAGGCGCGCGCGCACCAGAAGCTGCCATTCAGATTGACGTCGAGGACGTTGAGCCAATGTTCGTCGGCAACATTTTCCGCCGCCGTTTCGCTGCGCGCGATGCCGGCGTTGTTGACCAGGATGTCGACCCGGCCGTGGCGGGCGACGAGATCGTCCGCAGCCTCGTCGACCGACTGCGAATTGGTGACGTCGAGCAGAACGCCGTCGACGTCGTAGCCCTTGTCCGACAGTGCCGCCTTGGCCCCGTCCAGCGCGCCCTGCGTCAGGTCCCCGATGGTGACTGACGCCCCCGCCTCCGCCAGCGCCTCGGCCACGGCGAGGCCGATGCCCTGCGCCCCGCCGGTCACGAAGGCAACGCGGCCGTCGAGCCGGAACTTGTCGAGATACATCGGAGGTCCCCCTATCGCGGAAGGAAGTCGGCCGCCGGCATGACCGGCTCGCTGATGGTCCTGTCGGCAGCCAGCAGGTGGACCTGGCGGTGCTCGGCGTCGAATTCCGGCCAGGACAGCGAACCGTCGCGGGCGAAACCGATCCATGTCGCGTGGACCCGGTCAGCCAGGTCCTGCGGCGGATCCTCGCCGGCAATGCCCTTCGGCCCCGTCGCGGTCGCCAGCGTGTTAAACACGAACGGCATCTCCATCGCGTGGGCGGCGCCAAGCTGGCCGTTGCACGCGGGCGAATGCCACTCGAACTCATACATGTGCGTCCGCCCCTGGTGCGCGGCGGCAAATTGCCGGGCCGGCCAGCGGAAGACCAGGTCGGACATGGCGTCGGTCATCGCCTGTCCCGGGCGGCGGCCTTTCTGGCCCAGTCCATAGGCCTGCATCGCCTTGCGCGCCTGCGGATGGGACTTGCCCAGCATCCAGCCGGCCAAGAATGCCGGGATCCGGTCGCGCACCTTCGTGGGCACGAAATAGAGGTTCATCTCGTGCGCGTTGGTGCCGATCAACAGGTCGACGTCCTTGCCCGCGCCCTTGCCCAGCGCTTTCAATGGATGGTCGGGAAGGACATCGTCGCCGATGACCGGGATGAAGCGGCTGATTCCGTAGACCGGCTCGAGGCCGCTGTCGTCGCGAAGGTCGATGCCGGGCCACGGCTTCGACACTTTCTCCATCGCCTTCCACGCCCGCTCGAACGGCACGGAGGCGAAGCCCTCCGCGGTGTCGGGGATGCGCAGGATCCTGGCCAACTTGGCGACAAGGCGCCGCGCGACCGGGATCGGCCGGACCATCGAGCCATGGCCGCTCTGGACGATGGCGCGCTGGAACAGGCCGACCGCCAGTGGCGAGGCGATGAGGTTGGCGACCGCCATCGCGCCGGCGGATTCGCCGAAGACGGTGACGTTGGCGGGATCCCCGCCGAAGATCTCGATGTTGCTGCGCACCCATTCGAGCGCGGCGATCATATCGCGTAGGCCAAGGTTGGTCGGGATGCCCGGGATCGGCAGGAAGCCGTCGATGTGCAGCCGATAGTTGATGGCGACGCTGACCACACCGTTGCGCGCGAACGAGGTGCCGTCATGAACCGGCGCATCCTTGTTCCCGACGACGTAACCGCCGCCGTGAATGAAGACCATCACCGGCAGGCCCTCGGCGTCGTGGGGCGCCCAGATATTCAGTGTCAGATAATCGTCGCCGCGTTCGCCGCCATCGCCGACGAGCGATTTCACGTCCAGCCGGGGAAAGTCGCGAATGACCTGCGGAGCGCTTGGACCGGGATCCCGGGCGTCGCGATATCCGACCCACGACTCGACGGGCAGTGGCTTCTTGAAGCGATTTTCGCCCACTGGGGGCGCGGCATACGGAACTCCGAGGAAGCGCATGATCCCCTCGCTTCGGGTTCCGCGGATCCGGCCGGCAGGAAGCGTTCGCTCGGCAATCTGGTCGGCAAGGCTCATCGGGCAAGCATAGTGAAAGGTGACGGGATTCTTCGTCCGAATATTATGCTCAATGCGTCAAAGCGTTTGCCGAAAACGGCAGATAACGATCAGGGGCCTGTGGCGGTGCTGTCAGACTAAGTCGCACAATTCTCCGATTGCACGCAGTCCGGTCTTTGAGGCGCGGCTTTAGGCGGCAAGCTGCCGCCACTCGGCCAGGGCGGCCGAGCGGAGTGCCTTGTAGGTTTGTCGATCGACGAGGTGACGTTCGGAGTTGAAGTGGTTGTGGATGTTGGCGTGGACGGATGCGAACTTCTGCAAGGTCTTCATTCGTCGGAACCTGAGCATCGATCGCTCCCGTCTTCGGAAGCTCAAGTGACTGTTCTCGACCCGGTTGTTGGCCCAGCGTCCGACCTCCTGTTTATCCCGGGTGCCGAGCTCGGTCATGGCGGCCTTGTACGAGCGCAGACCGTCGGTGGTAATGGCCTCGGGTGAGCCGTAGCGCTTAAGCGCCTTCTTCATGAACTTCAGCGCAGCACCCTTGTCCCGCTCCTTCGTGACGAAACTCTCGAGGATCTCGCCCTCGTGATCGACGGCGCGCCAAAGGTAGCGCATCTCGCCGTTCACCTTCACGTACATCTCGTCGAGGTGCCACCGCCACTGGCGCATGCCGCGCATCGCGCTCACCCGCTGCCGCCGGATGTCCGCGGCGAACATCGGGCCGAACCTGTTCCACCAGTGGCGGACCGTCTCGTAGCTCACGTCGATGCCCCGCTCGGCCAGCAGGTCTTCGACGTTCCTGAGGCTGAGCGGATATTTGACGTACAGCATCACCGCCAGGCAAACCGATAGCAGATGTGGGTGGCCCGCTCCGAGGGGCTCGAACCCCAACCTTCGGGTTCGAAGCCCGACGCTTTACCTTTTGCGTCGACGGGGCATGGCAACGCCCTACCCTGCAATCCTTACTCAGAGGTGCATTTGGTCTGACAGAGCCCGTCTGACGGATCGCGTTGCTGGCGCTGAATTTCAGGACAGCAGGGCCGGCAAGCCTTGATAAAGGACGGCAATCGCCGCCAGCGCTAGGCCCAGATTGGCGAGGCCCCGAAACCAGTGGTCAAGTTCGGAACGGGCCTCCACCTGGAATCGGCCCGCGACTAATCGATACTGGATGGCAAGTGCCCCGAGCGCCATCAAGGTAACGACGACGGTCAGCCAGCGCGCCCGGTCGCTGCCCGGATAGATGCTCGCCACGCCGTAGACGGCGAAGAAGTGCGCCGCCCAAACGAGTAGCCCGCCCAGCAACGCCAGCCACGTCCGCATCAGCCGCCGGCCGGGAAATAGCGAATGAGGAGCGCCGTCGCAGCGCCCTGGAAGCAACTGTATAGCAGGAACAGGCTGACGACGTCGAAGGTCGTGTTCCGCGGCCGCGTTACCAGGCCTCGCGCCGTCCGGGCCGCCAAGTAGATGACCATCAGGACGGCGACGGCCAACAACTGTGACTGGAGCGCCAACATGGCGTACGACATCGCGCCCTGCCCCGTCAGTTCGGGATCGAGGCCCTGTCCCTGCCAGCTCCGCCAGTCGAGGGCGAACGCGGCGACCATGAAGATTGAGGCGAAGAGCGCCGCGGCCGTTGGGCTCCAGTTCGTAGAGCCCTCGCGACGAAGCAAACGCCGGCCGTAGAGCGTCGATACCGCACCGACGCCATACGTCGCGACGACGATCCACGCCCACCAGCGGTTCGTCGGCACGACCCAGAAGCTGGGGTGGATCCCGTACAGGAAAAGGTAGCCGAAGATCGCCATCAGGAAGATCATCCCGGCCACGACCAGCACGCAAATCGTCGCCCACCAGCCATGACTGCTGGGACCCGTGACATAGGTTGGCACCATGATGCCGGCACCGACATCGACCGTCCTCTCCGGGACCGGGCGGTCCGTGTCCCACAGCCACCTCAGGATCGAAAGGATGGCTAGCGGCAGGCAGGCGAGGCTCGCCGCATAGGCCTGGACCGTCAGCAACAGGAAGAATCCGGCGGTGAACATTGCGCCGAGCAAGGGCCATATCGACGGACCCATCATGATCTGCAGATATTGCGGCTCGGCGCGGACCGGGCTGGTGATCAGCGTTTCCCGAAGACCGGTCGCCGAGTAGGGCAGCAAGTGCCGCCCTTCTTCAACTTCGCGCGCCAGTTCCGGATTGTCCCACAGGGGATGGCGGCTGCGGACGACCGGAATGCTCCGTGTCGAATAGAGGCCGGTCGGGAGCCATTCCAGCGTGCCTCCGCCGTATCGGTTGCCCGCGTCATCGTCGGTGGTGAAACGGAAATTGCGGGCCAGGTCGAACAGGAAAAGGGCGACGCCGGACGCCAAGACGAACGCGCCAATGGTCGAAAGAAGGTTGGTCCATTCCCATGCCATCCCTGGCAGGTAGGTATAGACCCGCCGCGGCATCCCCATCAGCCCGGTGAGGTGCATCGGCAGGAAGGTGACTTGCATCCCAACGAACATCAGCCAGAAGGCCCATCTGCCGAGCCGCTCGGAAAGGGCGCGGCTGCTCGTCATGCCGCTCCAATAGTAAAAGGCCGCGAACACCGGGAACACCGCCCCGCCGATCAGCACATAATGAAGATGGGCGACGATGAAGTGGGTGTCGTGCGCCTGCCAGTCGAACGGTACCATCGCGACCATCACCCCGGTCAGGCCCCGATGACGAAGGTCACGAGTCCGCCGATCACGAACAGGGTCGGCGTGTTGAACTTTGGCTTGCCCACCGCGAGCGTCGCGATCCAGCTGAAAACTTGGATTCCGGCGGGGATGCTGACCGCCATGCTGGCCGCCGAAAAGAAACCGACCGACAGGGTCGGCATGCCCGTCGCGAACATGTGATGCGCCCACACTCCGAAACTGATGAAGCCCGTTGCCAGCAGGGCGAGGACGATGAGCTGGTATCCGACCAATTCCGTCTTCGCGAGGGTGGCGACCATCATCGAAACCAAACCCGCCGCCGGCAGGAAGATAATGTAGACCTCCGGGTGGCCGAAGAACCAGAACAGATGCTGCCACAACATCGGGTCGCCGCCGCGAGCCGCGTCGAAGAACGGCCAGTTGAGCGCCCGCTCGAGTTCCAGCAGCAGAGTCGCCAAGATGACGGCCGGGAAGGCGATGAGGATCATGCCGGCGAACACCAGCATAGCCCAGGCGAACAGGGGCATCCGCGCCAGCGTCATCCCAGGCGCCCGTGTCTTCAGGATTCCGACCAATATTTCGATCGCCCCGGCGATGGCGGAAATTTCGATAAAGCCAATGCCGAGCAGCCAGAAGTCGGCGTTGATTCCGGGCGAATAGGTCGTGCTGGTCAGTGGCGGGTACATGAACCAGCCACCGTTCGGCGCGAGGCCGAAGAACAGCGAGGCGAAAAAGCAAAGTCCGCCGACGAAATAGGCCCAGAATGCGTAGGCCGACAGCCGGGGAAACGGCAGGTCGCGGGCAGCGAGCATTTGCGGCAGCAACATGACGCCCAGCGCTTCCATGATCGGGACCGCGAACAGGAACATCATCACCGTGCCGTGCATGGTGAAGAACTGGTTGTAGGTTTGCTGCGGCAGCACGCCGAGCAGCGGCAGCGACAATTGCGTTCGAATGACGAGCGCCAGAACGCCCGCCAGCAGGAAGAACAGGAAAGCCGCCGCGACGTACCACAGGCCGATATAGTTGTTGTTGACGATGGTCAGCCGGGCCCAGCCGGTGGGCGCCGCCCAGATCCGCTTCAGATCCTCGACCTCAGCGTCCGGCCGGGCTTCCGCGGTGGGGAAGCGATCGAGCAGCGCGGGGTCGAAGCCGGTCTCCGACGTCACTGAAGCGTCTCGAGATAGGCCGCGAGGTCGGTCAATTGTTGCGCCGTCAGGTTGGCGTAGGCGGGCATCCGGTTGTTCGGCTTGATCGCTTGGCTGTTGGCGATCCATCCCATTATGGTCCCGCGGTTGTTCGGCAGGATACCCGCCCCCAGGGATCGGCGGCTGCCGACGTGAGTGAGGTCGGGTCCGGCAAGGCCATTCGCGGCCGTGCCCGCGACACGATGGCAGGCCGAGCACCCGGCGCTTTCGAACAATGCTTCCCCAGCGGACGGTGCGGCCGGCGCTGGATCCGGCGATTGTCGGGCCATCCGGAACCGCATCAGCTGCTCAAATTGGGCGGGCCTGTGTGCGATCACCCTGAAGCCCATCAGCGCGTGGGGTCCTCCGCAGTATTCGGCGCATTGTCCGCCAAACACGCCCGGCTCGTCGGCCTGGATGCGCATCAGGTTGCGGCGGCCCGGGATCATGTCGAGCTTGCCCGACAGGCGCGGCACCCACAGGCTGTGGATGACGTCTCCGGATTCCAGTTCGAGGACGATCGGCCGTCCGGCCGGGATATGAAGTTCGTTCGCGTCGTGGACGATCTCCCGCCCCCGTCGTCGAGATAAGACACGCGCCACCACCACATTTCGCCGGTCACGCGGACCCTGAGTTCATTGCCACCGGCGGGTTCGGACAGGTGCCGCGTCAGCGCGAGCCCGTAAATCAACAAGGTGGTCAGCACGACGAGAGGAAAGGCCACACCGCCAAGCAAGATGATCTTCTTCCCGCCCAATCTTTCCTGCGCGGAAGGACGCCCGAACAACGCCAGGTACAGCGCGACGAGCACGGTCAGCAGCACGAGCGCTCCGAGGGCGAACAAGATCCAGCTCAACAGGGTGACCGACGTGGCGTAGGGTCCCGCGGGGTCGAGTACCGGTGGCGGCCAGCCTTCAAACATCAATCAGACCCCTGTTCGTAAAGGTAGGCGGCGATGTCCCGCGCCTCGGCTTCGCTGACCGGCATTGCCGGCATCGCGGACCCCGTCACCATCGCCGGTGCATCGCGGATATAGGCGGAAAGCACATCCGGTCGATTGGCAAGCTTGCCCGCAATCAGCGCCCGGCCGGACAGGCCGTCCAGCGCCGGCCCGGCTTTCCCTTGCGGCCAGCGCACACCGGGCACAGCATGGCAAGCGCCGCATCCGACGCGTTCGATCACCGCCTTTCCATTCGCCGGGTCCGCCCCTGCCAAGGCCTCACCGGGCGCGGGAGGCGGCTTGCATGCGGCCAACAAGACGACGGGCACGATGCGGAACAAGAAAAGGGAACGAGAAGTTGCCTCCCGGTGCGCAGTCTCGTCCTTGCGGCCTCGGCAGCCCTTCTCGTCGGCTGCATCGAGGCCGACACGGCATCGCTCGACCGCTTCTCCAGCGACGGGCGCATCATCGCGCTGAGCGGCGCGGGCGCCAGCGCCCCTAACGCCTGCACGACATGTCATGGTCTCGACGGACGGGGCAACGGGGCCGGCACACCGCGATTGGCCGGCCTCGATGCCGGCTATCTCGAACGACAGCTGCAGGCTTATGCCGATGGGCGCCGCAGCCACGCGCAGATGGCCTGGATCGCGCAGCGATTGACTGGGGACGAGCGCAAGGCTGTCGCCGTGTATTACTCGGCGCTTCCTTGGCAGGGCGGCAATCTTGCCCCGGCTCAAACGGTAGACCTGTATCACCGTGGCGATCCCGCCGGGGCTTGCCCGCATGCGCGGCCTGCCACGGCGACAGGGGCGAGGGCATCGGCGCCGGCAACCCTCCCCTTGTCGGGCAGCCCGCGCCCTACCTCGCCGAGCAGCTGCGGCTGTGGCGGTTGGGCAAGAGGCGCAGCGACCCCGGCGAGGCGATGCTTCGGATCAGCCAGCTTCTGACTCCTGCCGAGGCTCGGGCGCTGGCAGCCTATTCCGCCGCCCTTTCGGGTGTCCGTCCAGTCAGCCACCTCCGGAAGCATCCCGCGAAGCACGTCGTGGCGATCCCAGAAGTGGTGCTTCAGGGCCGCCCCTACATGTGCCGGAACAAGCACGAGCAGCAGAATGACGGAGGCGACGTGGATGTCCTCGGCAAGGTCGAGGAGCGCGAACCGGGACATTGGCGCGAGATCACCGAGCGGCAACTGCGGCCAAGGCATGACGCCGGCAACATATAGGGGGCCCGAAGCCACAGAGGACCACATCACCCAGCCGCTGAGAGGCAGGGAAAAGAAGCTGATATAGAAGAGGATGGCCGTGGTGTGGGCGATCTTGGTCTGCAGTCCCTGCCGGTCGGCATCATTGAAGGGACTTGGGACGAGCATCCTCCAGAAAATCCGCGCAATGGCCAGCAACAGCACGGGCAGACCGGCCGCGCTGTGCACTTGGTAGGCGAACTGCTTGTCGCCACCGGGCATCACCCAGTCGGCCCAAAATCCCCAGCCGAGTTGAAACAGGACGAGCGCCGCCATCACCCAGTGAAACAGGAAGCCGACCGGCGAGTAGCGCCCGCGTTTCGTATAGCTTTCCGCCCAGGCGCGAAGTCGTTCGATCATGTGGCGGCACCGCGCTCCTCACGCTCGAACCAGCGCGCGGCCGTCCACAGGGCTGCGGCGAGATAAAGGCCGGCCGATGGCGCCCACATGATAAGGCCGGCCATCTGCTGATCCTCAAGCGGGCTCAGCCCCCACGGCGCCGTCACCGAGAAGTGTGGCGCGTAAAGCGGGTTTGCGGCAAAGGTGATCAACGCGCCAAGCAATCCCATCTGGACGGTCGTGACCAGCAAGGCAGCGATCCCCGGAAGCCGTTCGGACCGGCGCAGCGCCGCCCAGAACCCGGCCGCCGTCCCGTGATCGTAACCTGCATCAGCCAGTATATGACGTCGCTCGACAGGGCTGCCGCGTAAAATCCCGGTGCATGCCACAGCCAGAAGGCGATGGCCTGCACCGCGGTCCACACCGCGAGCGAGCCCGGCCAGCGGGTCGTACCGGCTGGCAAGGCATGAACGATCAGCGGCGCGAGCACCGCCGCGAGGATCACATGATGCGCGACCCGCGCTGAAAACAGCGCCGAGGTCAGCGCGCAAAAGGGTGAGATGAAAAGCAGCAGGCAGATGCCTGCCGCACCGAGCAGCATGCGCCGCTGCGAACTCTCTTCGGCAATGCGCCACGCGCGAAGCCCGATCGCGCCGAGCACCATCAAAAGCGCGACGTCGAAATTCCACCGCCAGAGCCAGTCGGGAGGAATTGGCGCTTCGCCGCAATAGGGATGCCAATCGCTAGTCGATGTCACCTCGACGCGACCTAATACCCGGCCGGCATTGTCGGCCGTCGATCGCCCCAGCCGTCCGGCTTGGCAATGGTCATGCTCGGCAGCAGGCCGCGCGGCAGCACGTCCGCGAGGAGGACGGCGTGCATTTGGGATGAAAAACCCGAAGTCTCGCCGGCGATGTTTGTGCCAAGTCCATCTCCCTGTTCGTCGGGGCGAATTCGACGCCAGCCCGGCTGACCAACACGCGAAACCTCAAAAAGTTCTTTAGCTCCCGTCGACCACGACAAGGTCACTGTCGAGTAGCGGCGAAAGCAGCGTTTCGAATTCCCCGTACCGCCATCCTTACCCAGAGACGCGTTTGGTCTGACAAAGCCCCCTGCCCTATGCGCTGCATGTCGACTTGGTGGCGCGGCGTTGGCCTCATCGTTTGGTTCGCCTTCCTCGCAAGGATCGCCCTGTTGTCATCGGATCAGGCTTCGAGGGTCGCTTCCAGCCTGGCGGGGGTTTCAGTTTCTGCTGGCTCGTTCCTAATCCCATGGCGCCCGGCTTCTGTCTTTCCAGCCCATTGAAATCGGCTTGCTCAAGGTCGTCGATCGTCGCTCCACCGCGCAAAATTGCGATTTGATCGCGGCATCGCTTTGCCTCTTCGAAATCCAAGGCGAGTGCGGCCTTTTCCATTTTTCGACGGAGCTCTTCGATTGTTGCCATGTGGCTATAACGCGGATGGGTTGCGGAGGGCTCCTTGAGATCCGACCACTTCCGGCCGCCCGCGCCCTGCCAGGTCAAGCTTCGGAACGTATGAAAAGCGCAGCTTGGCTCGTAATCCCATGTCCCCATTTCTCCCACCCTCACGAATCTTGCCCCGGGGACTAGCGCAATTGGCGTATCTCGCGCCTGGCGCCGACCCGCTGCCGGCGCCTGTCTCCGGCAAACATTCACAGCACCTTGGGAACGCGCCCGTGATGGGCGCCGTTACGTTACGGAAAGGAGAGAGAAATGCCTCGCGAACTGATCGATACTGGCACTGACAGACGATACATCCGGCGGGACGACGAGGGCCGCTTCAGCGAAAGCGACGATGTGGGCCGAAGCGCCGCTCAAGACCAGAAGCGAGACTCCGCGACCAAGCCGAGCCGCGGGGAAGGTGACAAGGGCGACCGCTAGAGAGGAACTGGCCATGCGAAAGTACGCTTACGCTTGGATCACGCTCGGATTCTTCTCGATTTCCCTAGTGCTTCATTGGTATTTCGGGTGGCAGGCCTTTGCCGCTGACGCGCGAAGCCACGGGCAGGTGCCCGAGACAGTCGCCTATCTAAACGAGATGGCTAGAGACACATTCGAGAATTGGCAGTCAGAATTTCTGCAATTGCTGTGGCAGGTCGTTGGTCTCGCCTATTTCCTCTACGTCGGGTCGCCGGCCTCGAAAGAAAATGACGACCGCACCGAAGCGAAGGTAGATGCGCTGCTTCATCTCCATGGAGAGAAGGGTCGGGTCCTGATCGAGGAAATCGACCGTTACTACCTGCGCGACCATGGCCATGCGCAGCCCCACAACCACGACAAGCTGGACCAGATCCTGTCAAAGCTTCGGGAGTCGAAGACCGTCGCTACGTCCATCTGACCTCGAAGGCACCACCGGCCGGAACGCGATAGTCGACCCGGTCGGCATCCTTGCGCAGGAAGCGGACGTCACTTCCGCCGACCCCGCTGACCCGGATGTCGGGCATCCTCCGATGCTTCCGACGGACCAGATAGACGGCTGCATCCATCGGTCGGACCCCGGCCAATCGCGCTCGCACACACTTGGGCCCGACAATTTCAATTCCAGAAACAAAATGATCGCACGCTAGCCAGAACGGCGCCCCTCCAATCGAATGAAACGTGCGGGTGGCGAAGCAGAAAGCCGCTCCGGCGCCATAGATTTCCTGACCGACTTGCCCAGCCTGTTGGCCATCAGCGTAAAGGTCTTCCACCGGAAATGAGAGCTTGCGATCGAGATGGCCGTTGCTGTCGCGCTGCTTGGGCGACACTGCTTCGGGGGCAAGGCATCGGGATAGTAATACCACGCGCGGTCCAGCGCGTATTTGCAATATTCGCTGGCAAGCATCCGGGCACTGTCACTGAGCGTCGCATCGCCGTCGGCAAGCATATGCTTCATAGCCGCGAAGCTGTCGAAACATTCGTATATCGCCATGTAATGAGCGTCGTGCAGCGCAGTCGCGCCCAGGAAATTTCTATAATGGACGGCGTGGCCGATCTCGCTTTCCCAAATCTCGCAATTGTGGAGGAAGCTGGCGAAAAAGACATAAGCCTGCTCCAGGTAGAAGCGCTCACCGGTCAGGCGATGGAGCTTGACGCAGGCAGCCGCGCCCCATGCCGTCAGATTGGCCTGGTAGTTGATATCAAAATGAAGGCCGCGGGTCGCCTCGATCGCCTTTAGAGCTTCCGCCAAATAGTCGTCGTTGGCCGTCAATTCATACGCCTGGATCATGACCCATGCGTAGATGCCCCGACGTCAGTCTGCCCGCGGCCGCTGTCGCCCGCGTTTTTCGTGATGATTGAAAAATCAGTGACCTTGAACTGTACCGGCCATTCGTACCGAAAATGTCGTGCGGCCTTGATCGCGAAATCGAGGGAATCGCGGAATAACGACCCCGCCCGGTCGTATCCTTCCAACGCCAATCGACCGAGGTTCATGAGGGGGTGATACAGGTACCAGCTGTCGACCGCATCGGCATCCTTGTCGTTGCCGACGTTGGGCAGATATCGCCGCACGGTCCCCAATGCCTTGTCGAAGAAGCGCCCCAAGCCGGCGGCGAATTCCTCTTCAAGTGGATGGGGCTGTCCACACCAACGTCCCCACTCATGGATCGACTGTACGGTCGCCAGCTGCACCATGGAATCGGGGTATTCGGCGGCGACGTAGGGATGGATGTAGCGATGCCCGTAGTGCCGGATGGTTGCTTCGGGCGCCTTGTCCAAGTCCCGTAAGGTTCTTTCCGCCCTCCCGACCCAGTCGCGAAATTCGGTCGTAGGCCGGTCAATCATCAGGTAGATCCGACCCAGCCAATCGATAAATCGCTTCGCCGATGGCCGCTCTCCGTCAACGCCGTCGCCAAACAGCAGGATTGCATCCGATAAGGTATAGCATCGTCGAGCCTTTAGCGGGCTGACCGGCGGCGACGCGCTCTGAGGTGGCGTCGGGAGTAGATAGCCAAGTTCGGGCCATTCACCGCCGACGGCACTGTCGGGCGTAGTATCCGTCGCCCGGTAATAGTCGTTCATCGCGGTCAGGTTTTGAAAGTAGAGCAAGTCGCCGAAGTCCGGCTTGTCGATGGACAGGTACAGAAGACCGCCATTGAGACCACGTTGTGCTGCTTTGACCTTGCCTCGCGAGAGTGTTGGGTCGTCTTCCCGGTCCAAGGGATAGAGGTCACGAGGGACGAAGGGGATGAGGAGGTGGCGAGACGGCGTCAACGTCACCGTCATCCTGAGACAGCCGGGGAAGCCATCGCCATTGGCGAACCTGACTTCATGTACTCCGGCCGCGCTTTCGATACGAAGACGGGCCAGGATGCCGTCGGTCGGGCCAAGCCATTCGGCAGAAAATGCGCCCGCGAGATACGCGCTGCGAAGCGCAAAGCCGCCACGTCCGGGGCGTCGGAGAACGGCCCAAACGCTATCGTGCCCGACAACGACTTCGACGATGCCGGGTTCGCACCGAAAATGACCAATGATCTGCCGGTCCGGTGACGACAATAAGCTTCGCAACGCCGTGACATGAGGGCTCACTGCGTCGGACTTGGGCACCGACTCCCGCCGAGGTTTGAGGCTGCCTGCTGTACTCATCGAAGCACGAAACCCGGACAGTCGAAGCCCGTTCCGCGATAGTTGCGGTCGGACGGGGACCGCGCATTAACCGGGGAGCGTCGTCTTGCCTTCCGGAAGGCCGCGCGTTGCGGGACGCAGCTCGTCGAACGTCGGCAGTCCATCAAGTGGCCGAAGCCAGTCTGGGGCATGTGACATGTAGATGTGAAAACCGGGCGCCACGGCTGAGGGGTCATCAAGGGATCCGACTGCGATGTCGAGTTCGTCAGCCTGATGGGCGACGTGGATGGTCAGTGGGGTGCCGCAATCGCCGCAATATCTGCGTTCACTGAAACTAGTCGGCGTGAAAGCAAGGATGCGATCGGCCCCGCCGTTATCCGGAATGCTGGTCGCGGAACGGTGGTGAACACCATGCCCGCGGATCCCGATACCCGTTGGCACACTTTACAGTGGCACCAACCGGTGTCGTACGGCTCATGCATGATCTCGTATCGGATTGAACCGCACGTGCAGCCACCAGTGAGTGTAAATGGCTGGATCATTCACCGAAAAGCGCGTTGAATCTTTTTCGAGAAGGTCGCTTTTGCGGGGTTGGCCGCGCCGTGGCGCTCCACAAACCGAGGTCAATCGCCTTGGCTCGAACCGCGTCCCCGCTGCGTTCAAGTAGTACGCCGAGTTCAGGGAAACTTTTGCCCTCACCGAGACCTCGCGCCAAGTCGGCAAGTTCCTCGTCCGTCCAAGAACGGGGTGACCTACGTCCCCTTGAGTGGCGTAACCGACTAATCGCCATCGCGTACCACCAGCGTCGAGGGCACAAAGGAAGGGTCACGGTCCAGCTGATCGATTGAGCGGGAGTAGAGGGCGGCCATGTCACGATGGATGCGAGCAACCGTCGGATCGCCTGCTGTCTCCGCCATTTGCCGTTCGTACTTCAGTCGCTCCGCGTAATAACTGCGAACGTCGCAATCTTTATGCCCTTCGATCATCGTCCTGTTCCGCAACGTCATAAGTGCCGGTGATGCCTACAAATATAGCTGCGCCGACCCCTCGTGCGCAAGAATGTCACTGATTTTTGTTAGCGGGGCGGTAGAAGGAGATAGCTGTCCTCGAAGTCCGCAAGGCAACATAAACCTCTGTGATCGAGAACCTTCAACCCGCGGTCCAAAGACTCCACCAGGCCCAAGGCCCTCAGCTCCCCAATCATGCGGTTGAGATGGATTGGGGTTAAACCCAGGATGTCCGCAAGTTGCACTTGTGGGAATGGTAATACGAAGGATGTTCCCGAGCCCAAGCCCGCCATCTGCCGCCGAATACCAATTTCGCACAACAGGTGGGCTAAACGCTCCGATGCCTTCATCGCCGCCATGACGCTTACCCATTTCGCCAGGATTGATGAATCGACGACTGTGTCTCGCCAGAACGCCATGGCGATTGCATCATATCGCTCGCTGATCATGCGAAGGTCAGAATGGGGAACCTCATAAACGATTGCCGGCGTTAGCGCCGTTAGGCCCCAGCCAGATATGGTGACGGGAACCGAGTGAAGGTCCGCCATATCGCCCGGGAAGTGGAGCGCGGTGATCTGTCTCCTTCCGTCCGCAAAGAGGGCAAAGCGGCCAAGAATGCCCTCCGCCACCAAAGTCGCGTGCGATATTCGCTGGCGAGGCCGAACGAGGTCGCGTTTGGCGTCCCACTTGCGTGAGGCCGGCGATATTGCCAGCAGCGCCTCGCGCTCCTCCACTGAGAGGTGAGATCGAAGCTCCAAACGCTGGAGAAAGGGTTGAAGTGGCCGCATCGGTCGAGCGCAGGGCCGAGACCCGGCCGTGCCGGATCAAGGCCGCCTCCTTACCTCCCCTTGAGTTCATTCAAGTGTTGCTGAACCACGCGAGTTGCCTTGGTTGCAAAGACTTTCAGTGACGCTTGGCCCAACACGGCGGGCTGAACGATTGGAGACAGCCTAGTGTCCGGAATGGGTCGAAGTCGGACGCGGCAGTTTTGGATGGAAAGCGGACACTTCGCTCGCTTATGATGGGCCGATGACTTTGAAGTCTTTCGTCGGTCGATTGCTGGCTAATCCTATGCCCGCCTCGGAAGCCCTTTTGCGTCACGTAGAGGGTCGAGGCACAGGGTTCGAAATCGATGACCTAATGAGTTGGTCTCCAGCGGCGGAGCAGGAAGCGAAAGCCATTGTGCCGCTACTAGAAATTGGCGAGCGTTATGCGTCCAATGAATACCCTATCGTTATCGGTAACCCAGCTTCATTCGGTGAGATTCGCGCGTTAGCAAAGAACCTCCGAGCGCAAGGCCTTTAATGTCCGCAATGGGTCGAATGCGGACGCGGCGGGAATGGGTCGATATCGGACCCGGCGGAAATGGGTGGAAAGCGGACGCTAGCTACGGGGAAATTGAATAGTGAAGCACGCTCCGATACCATTCGATCTCGGTCCGGCTTTAAGCGTTCCCTTTAGCTGGTTGACTAGTGTTGTGATTACTCGCATTCCGAGACCAGCTGCTGGCGAATGGGGATCAAAACCACTATTCAGGCCGGCTCCTTCATCGCAGACGATGAGCCGGTTGAAGTCGCCCGATGCTCGGAATGCTACGTCGATTTTGCCCGCCCATGTTTCGCGGCATTTGTCACAAGCTCGTTTGTAATCAATCCAATTGGCTGGATCGCGGTTGCCGGAACCATCTCATCGTCGCCCGTTACGACGATCTCACGGCCGAGAATCGCGGCTAGATCATCGCTCAGTCGACGCAGGTAAGCGACGCACGAAACCTCGTCTGCCGCATCGGCGTAAAAGTGGCGATGAACCTGCGCGACGGCGGCAACGCGGTGGGCGGCAAGTTCCAGGTGGGTTGCCGCTTCGCCAACATCGGGAGACCGACTTTGCATTGTCAGCAACCCGGACACGAATTGAAGGCTGTTCATCACCCGATGATCAATCTCCTTTGCCATTAGGTTTGCTTTACTCACGGCGTGCCGCGACGAAAGCCCCAGCTCAAGCTGGTCCATGACGATGGAGGCTAGGTCCTTCAGATCCTCGATCTGCTCCTGCTTGATAGGGCGCGGTTCTTTGTCGATCACGCACAGAGTGCCGAGGTTGTGTCCGTCGCTGGTGGTGAGAGGGACAGCGGCGTAGAATCGCAGGCCGAATTCCCCTGCGACGAGCGGATTCGCCAGCGAACGAGGATCTTTCCGGGCGTCTTCAATTAGATAGGGGGCGTTGCCCAAAATGGCCGATGCACATAGCCCAGGCTCACGGTCAGTTTGCTTCACGGGCAAGCCGTGATGCGACTTGAACCAGATCCGATCTTCATCAACGATACTGATTATGGCAATCGGAACGTTGAACCGGCGCGCCGCTAAAGCGGTGATACGATCGAAGGCCCGTCGGGCGGACTGTCGAGGATGTCGTACCGCCGAACTGCCGCGATGCGCTCAGCCTCGCTGGACGGTATTGTGTCGGCGACTGACATGAAAGGAACTCCCGTTACTCGGACGCTCAAGGCAGCCGGCTAGTTGGCGGGAGCGGAACATGTCTCTCAGCCGTCAGAGCCAAGAATACTGACGATAGGAGGGGGCTAGCAGGAAACTGCTCACTAAGCCACAACATTGGGTGGAAACGCCTTCTTAGAGCGAAGTGCGCAATCCCGCTCCGAAAAGTCTAGCCCGAACTGCTGGTGGGAGCGGCGGATCCACTTCGCTGGCGACTTTCCAATGTCCGATTTGGGTCGAAAGCGGACTTTAGCTGAAGTGGACATCTGGTCCCTAAATTCGCGGAAGTCGTTGGGGCTCACCGAGGCCCTGCTGGCAGGCTTGTATCATCGACGGGCAAACCTCTGGCGGGCCTTGGCTATTAACTGAAATCCAAGTCTCAGGATCTACAATCGCATCATGTTGATGCGTACAAATAAGGCCCGTGCGGGGCGTATCCGGACGACCTTTCCGGCCCAGATCCATCCCGATGGCGGGCCTACCGTGTCTGGATATATACTGAACATTTCAAAGTTCGGCTTTCGCCTACGGCTTGCGGCGCTGGCTATCGGAGATCGAGTCTCTGTCGACTGCGAAGGGCTAAGCTCCAAGGGGCAGATCGTCTGGGCGCACGGAACGGAAGCCGGAGGCCGCTTTTTGGAAAGCTTGAGAATGGAGCCGTCAATTGGGCGTTTATGACCATCGATTTGGTCGAGGGATTGAGATGGACCGCGAGACGCAAAGGCCGCGATCCGCGAGGGCCAAGTTCGCCAAGATGACATTTGGCAATCGAGTTGATGGCGTGGGCGGGAAGCGAATCTATGCTAGGTTATCTTTAAAGCTGGCAGCCAAGTCGACTTCCGCCAGGCATACTGACTTCGTGACGATCGAGAACATCGGGTCGTGGGGCGCAAGACTGACCATTGGACGGCAATTGGAAGTTGGCTCCGAGCTACTCCTAACGGTAGGCAATTACGTGCTTTTCGGGAAAGTGACTTGGTGGCGTTCCGGTGCCTGCGGTATGGAATTTGATGCTCCAATAGATGAGGAGTCGATGAAAGCCTTACTTCGTCTCGGCGACGATGCCGGTCGCCAGCGAAGGTGAGAAGCGCGACGTCCCGGACAGTTCGCTACTGACCGCCAGTTACAAATTGTTAGTGAGGGCCCGGTAGCCGTTAAATGCCCGCGTATCCACGACGCTCCGCCCCTAGTCCGTAGGATCGTCCAAGCGGGGCGGCGGCGACGGATGCACGGGATCCGTCGCCGTCGCTTTGAAACTGCCACCAAAGGGTGGTCGTAGCGATCCAAGCGTGGAGCTGGCCGCATGTTAGCCCCAGTTAATTTGAAACGGTCGGTGACGTCCCTAGCTCGCTTGTCGCGGCAAATCCAATCGCATGCACACTAGGAACATTCTCATCTGCGCCTTGTTTGCTAGGCGCGGAGGGGTGGGGTTTGGTCCCTCCGTCACACAAGGCCTGCGGTGTGCGTTGGGAGGAAATTTTGATTAATAGACACCAAGCTCCCGCAAGCTGGAGTGCTTTTCGACTTTCCACTCTGGTAGCGCTTAACGATCAGATCCGAGACCTGGACGAGCCCGCCGACGTTGCGTTCGCAGCTGCCGAAGTTTTGGGCAAAGCGATGAACGTCAGCCGTGCCGGTTACGGGACGATCGATGCCGATCGCGAGACAATAACGATAGAGCGCGACTGGAACGCGCCGGGGATAAAGTCACTCGCCGGAACACTTCAATTTCGCGACTATGGGTCATATATCGACGACCTGAAACGCGGAGAAACGGTTGTCTTTTCGGACGCTGAAAAGGATCCTCGAACAGCTGCTACCGCTGACGCGCTGAAGGCCATCAGTGCGCAGTCCGTTGTGAACATGCCGGTGAGGGAGCGTGGCGGACTGGTGGCGCTCCTCTACCTCAATCATTCCACGTCGCGGGAGTGGTCGCCTGAGGAGCTGGACCTCATTCGGGATGTCGCCGAGCGGACACGTTCAGTGGTCGAGCGACTGCGTGCCGAGACGCAGCTCCGCGAACGAGAAGAGCGCTTTCGAACCGTCTTTGAAAACGCAGCCGTTGGAATGCTGGAGATCGATTCCGATTGGAATATTCAGGGGGCGAACGCTGCCTACGCCAGTCTGGTCGGCATTTCAGCCGAAGATCTAACGGGCCAAAGTTGCCTTGCTTTCACACATCGCGACGACGTGGGACTAAGCGGCGACGCCCTTAAGAGAGCAGCGAATACCCCGCATGGCGAGCGCATAAAATTCGAGAAGCGCTATGTCCGACCGGACGGCCAAGTTGTCTGGATCCGAAGCAATCTGGCCAAGGTCAGCGGGGAGGGAAGCTCAGCGCGCTTTCTGAAAATTGTCGAGGATATCACTGAGGCCAAGGTCGCCGAGGAGGAACTCGAAGAGCAGCGTCACGCACTAGAAGTATTGAACAAAACCGGTGCTGCCGTAGCAGCCGAACTCGACACCGAGCGCGTCGTGCAGATTGTGACGGATGCGGCAGTAGAGCTGACGGGAGCAGCTTTCGGGGCGTTCTTCTACAATGTGGTCGGGGATGCTGGCGAAGCGTTAACGCTTTACACGCTCTCGGGTGCTGACCGCGCCGACTTCGAGCAATTTGGCCATCCCCGGGCTACGCAAGTCTTTGCGCCCACCTTCAAGGGCGAGGGCGTCGTACGATCGGACGATATCACGTCCGACCCGCGGTACGGAAACAACCCACCCCATAAGGGCATGCCTGAAAACCATTTGCCGGTTCGAAGCTATCTTGCCGTCCCAGTCATTTCGCGCTCCGGCGAGGTCATAGGCGGGCTCTTCTTTGGGCACCCCGAGCCTGGCGTCTTCACTAGCGAGGCGGAGCAATTGATGGTCGGCCTCGCCGGTCAGGCAGCTATCGCGGTCGACAATGCCCGGCTCTTCCAGGCAGCGCAGCGCGCGAACCAAACGCTTGAGGAACGGATTGAAGAGCGCACGCGAGAACTCGAGCATGCCAACGCCGCGCTGCGGCAAGCGCAGAAAATGGAAGCGGTGGGTCAACTCACGGGCGGCATCGCCCACGATTTTAACAATCTGCTCACGGTTGTGACAGGCAACATCGACATGGCGACGCGATCGCTAGCCGCCAGCGGCACGCTAGAGCCCCGTTCGCAGCGGGCGCTCGACAACGCAATGAAGGGTGCCGAGCGAGCGGCATCGCTGACTCAGCGCCTCCTTGCCTTCTCGCGCCGGCAGCCACTCGCCCCAAAGTCACTCGACGTCGACAAGCTCGTGGTAGGCATGTCGGACCTGCTCAATCGTGCGTTGGGAGAGACCGTAAAGCTCGAGATAGTCACGTCGCCCGGGCTTTGGCGGGTTGAAGCCGATCCAAATCAACTTGAAAGCGCCATTCTCAATCTCGCGGTGAACGCTCGCGACGCCATGCCCAAGGGTGGCGAGCTCCTCATCGAGACTACAAACGCGCGTCTCGACGAAGAATATTCGGCGCAACATGCTGAGGTGGCGCCGGGTCAGTACGTGGTTGTTTGCGTGACCGACACCGGCACGGGCATGCCCAAGCACATTCAGGAGCGAGTCTTCGAGCCGTTCTACACTACAAAGGAGCCAGGCAAGGGCACCGGGCTCGGTCTTTCGATGGTGTACGGCTTCGTCAAACAGTCCGGGGGACACATCAAAATCTATTCGGAGGAGAGCCAGGGAACCACCATCAAGATCTATTTGCCGAGGTTGATGAGCGAGGTCGTCGCAGAGGATGGCAGCTCGGTTACCCAAGGACTCGAGGCGAGCGCCAGTGAAGAAATAATTCTTGTCGTAGAGGATGATGACGACGTCCGCGCATATACTGTCGAGTGCCTGCGCGAGCTCGGATATAAGGTTTTGGAAGCCCACGATGGTTCGTCGGCGCTCCGCCTTTTGGAACGGCAGAATGGCCCGGTCGATCTGCTTTTCACGGATGTGGTGATGCCAGGCATGACCGGCCGCGAATTGGCCGACGAAGCAAGAAAGCTGCAGCCCGATTTGAAGGTTCTGTTCACCTCGGGTTACACCCGCAACGCAATCGTGCACGGTGGCCGGCTTGATCCCGGCGTCGAAATGATTGCTAAGCCTTTCAGCTACGCCGCCCTTGCGCAGAAAATGCGCGATGTCCTGGACGCGGGGCGAACGGGAAGGATCTTGGTTGTCGAAGAGGAGCCCACTGTCCGCTCACTGACATTGGAGCTTCTCGCCGGCCGGGGATACGGCGTTGAGGAGGCTGGGAACGCCACCGAAGCTTTGTCCAAAATCCGCTCCGCCCAAGGTCGGTATGACGCAGTTTTCATCTCGGACATTGCGGAAAAGAAGAATGCCACGTGGCTTAGTGGCGAGGTTCGCAGGCATCACGCGGATCTGCCCGTCCTCATCGCCGCCGAACCGAAGAATGTCAAAGACCTGCAGTTACGCTTCGTCGACGATCGCTGCATCGCCGTGATTGAAAAGCCGTACAATGGGGCGAAACTTCGCGAGACACTTGGACTTCTGGGCGCGCGGTGTCATCGACAAAGCTGACGAGGGTGCTGTCACACTAAGTCGCACAAATCTCCGATTGCGCGCAGTTGGGTCTTTGAGGCGAACGTCTAGCCGGCAAGCTGCCGCCACTCGGCCAGGGCGGCCGAGGGGAGTGCCTTGTAGGTCTGTCGATCGACGAGGTGACGTTCGGAATTGAAGTGATTGTGGACGTTGGCGTGGACAGATGCGAACTTCTGCAAGGTCTTCATTCGTCGGAAGCGGAGCATCGATCGCTCGCGTCTTCGGAAGCTCAGGTGACTGTTCTCGACGCGGTTGTTGGCCCAGCGTCCGACCTCCTGTTTGTCCCTGTTGCCGAGCTCGGTCATCGCGGCCTTGTAGGAGCGCAGACCATCGGTCGTGATCGCTTCCGGTGACCCGTAGCGCTTGAGCGCCTTCTTCATGAATTTGAGCGCCGCCGCCTTGTCCCGCTCCTTCGTGACGAAGCTCTCGAGGATCTCGCCCTCGTGGTCGACGGCGCGCCACAGGTAGCGCATCTCGCCGTTCACCTTCACGTACATCTCGTCGAGGTGCCAGCGCCACTGACGCATCCCGCGCATGGCACTCATCCGCTGCCGGCGGATGTCCGCGGCAAACATCGGCCCGAACCTATTCCACCAGTGGCGCACGGTTTCGTAGCTGACGTCGATGCCGCGCTCGGCCAGCAGGTCTTCAACGTTCCTGAGGCTGAGCGGGTATTTGACGTACAGCATCACCGCCAGGCGGATGATCTCCGGCGAGCTGTTGAAGTAGCGGAACGGGCTGGCAGGTTTGCGGGGGCGAGGCATGGCACGCCCCCTACCCTGCGATCCTTACCCGGAGGTGCACTTGGTCTGACAGAGCCCGCGGAAACGAGTGGAAAGCGGGGATACGTCGTGCAAGGGTGCACTTACCGCCCTCTTGGGGCCAGTTTCTGAGTGAGGGATCATTTGAGGATGCAAGACGAACCCTTCCCCTCATTAGCTCAGCATCTCGAATGGTGCCAGGAACAGCTAGAAAATGACCGCCGCTCGCTCGAGTTATTCCTCACTGGCCAGATGACTCTTCGCTGCAATGGCCACGACGTTTCATCTGCAGAAGTGCAGCGCTTAACGCGAAGTATCCGGCATCTCGAGACACAGCTGATTAGCCTCACCTAGGCTCGCGCCTTCGCGTCCGGCCCGCTGGGACGATCCCCGGGCGAGTTTCGCATTGGGGAATGCTCACGCATTCTTAGGGACAACGACGTGCTTGGCGGCAGCGCGCTCTTTGCATATCAACGCAGTGCGCGGCTGGACCGCCAGGTAACGTTGGAGCACTCCCTTGCCGGATCCGTCTCGCTTCCTTGGCCTCACCGCCGATATTGTAACGGCCCACGTGGCGCACAACACGGTGTCCGACAGTGACTTGCCGGCCCTGATTGCCAATGTTCACGCCGCGCTGGCTGGGCTTGAGCAGCGCGAACGAGCGCCTGGAAAACAAGAGCCGGCAGTGTCGATCCGTGCGTCAATCAAGCCTGACTATCTTGTATGCCTGGAAGATGGGAAGCGACTGAAGCTTCTAAAGGCTCACCTTAGACGGCATTATGGTTTATCGCCGGACGAATATCGCGCCAAGTGGGGACTGCCATCGACCTATCCCATGGTAGCACCTAACTATTCGGCGCGGCGCGCCGAATTGGCGAAGGCCTCAGGACTCGGCAAGGATGGAGGCAGGTCGAAGTCCGAAAGGAAAGGGGCAAAGAGCAAGAAGGCAGCGAGGTAGTCAGGTCGACTGCCAGAAGCCGGCCGGGGATTTGCCGGTTGGAATGACCGCTACGCTAAAGGCGATCGGCCGGACACCATCTCAAACGTAAGGTTACTTGGGAACGCGGGTCCTGCCTGTTGGTGGAGCCTCACAGCCCCCACTCTGATCGGCAAAGTCCACCAGCGCCCGCCTCGCGTTATGGCGCTTTCCGGCTGGCCTAGCTGCTGGGATCCCCGATATTCTCTGCGCGCTTCTCCGCCGGGCGTAGAGATGGCGACACGATCAGGTAGACGTTTGGTCG
Source organism: Sphingomonas rhizophila (assembly GCF_014396585.1). Lineage (GTDB taxonomy): Bacteria > Pseudomonadota > Alphaproteobacteria > Sphingomonadales > Sphingomonadaceae > Sphingomicrobium > Sphingomicrobium rhizophilum. The sequence goes on along the minus strand of NZ_CP060717.1, from coordinate 213,420 downwards.
GAGACCGTGACGGTTGATCTAGCGTCCGATTTGGGTGAAGAGCCGACGCTAGATTTGCCTGATCCATTTCGACCCCCGGTTCAGCGTTGAAACTATCTCATCGATTTCGAGGCCGGAATACCACCCCATCGGCACAACCCTCGTTGTGTCCCGGTTGCCGATTTCGGTCATGGCTGCCTTGTAGGAGCGAAGGCCATCGGTGGTGATCGCTTCCGGTGAGCCGTAGCGCTTGAGCGCCTTCTTCATGAATTTCAGCGCTGCCGCCTTGTCCCGCTCCTTCGTGACGAAGCTCTCGAGGATCTCGCCCTCGTGATCGACGGCATGCCACAGGTAGCGCATCTCGCCGTTCACCTTCACGTACATCTCGTCGAGGTGCCAGCGCCACTGGCGCATGCCGCGCATCGCGCTGATCCGCTGCCGTCGAATGTCGGCGGCGAACATCGGCCCGAACCTGTTCCACCAGTGGCGCAAGGTCTCGTAGCTGACATCGATCCCGCGCTCGGCCAGCAGGTCTTCGACGTTACGAAGGCTTAGCGGATATTTGACGTACAGCATCACCGCCAGGCGGATGATCTCCGGCGAGCTGTTGAAGTAGCGGAACGGGCTGGCAGGTTTGCGGGGGCGAGGCATGGCACGCCCCTACCGCGCGATCCTTACTTAGAGGTGCATTTGGTCTGACAGGGCCAGCGGAAGGGCCGGCAGGTTTGCGAGGACGGGGCATGAAACGTCCCTACCCCGCGATCCTTACTCAGAGGTGCACTTGGTCTGACAGAGCCCCAGCGGGTATTTGACGTACAGCATCACCGCCAGGCGGATGATCTCGGGCGAACTGTTGAAGTAGCGGAACGGTCTGGCGGGTTTGCGTGGGCGGGGCATGAAACGCCCCTACCCTGCGATCCTTACTCAGAAGTGCGTTTTGTCTGACATTGCCATCGCGCTAGCTCCGCCTTCCGAAATCGGGGTGAAGCTGGGGTAAATCGGATTATTTGGTCTGCTCCCTTTGTAGCGACTCACCGGCCAATTTCGAGCAGAGTGCAAGCTAGCCGACATCAACGAATCGTTGGCAATTGTCATAATTCACGTAAAGTAACTGTCCATCTACCTGGGGGGTGTAATGCTGTCCACGCCCGCGCAAGAAGGTTTCGTCGGCGTTCCCGACTATTGGTCGTATGCGACGTTTTCATTTAATCGTAGCCAAACCTATCCGGATCATCCGGAGTATTGGAACGTTTTTCCGAACGATATCAGTGTCTACGACATCAACGGCGACGGCCACCTCGATGTCCTTGTTACGTATGCCTACATCCCGGCGTTGGACGATCCCGGCATTCCTATTCGCGTCCTGCTGGGTGATGGCCAAGGCGGCTTGATCGATAGTACAACAAGCCTGTTTCCCGCAGGAACGCCTTTAGCAGACGCGGCATCCTCGTCGACCGTTGCAGACTTCAATGGCGACGGGGTAGACGACATTTACATCGCAGTTACTTGGGAAACCTCCAGTGCCCAACCAAGGAGTAGCTTACTGCTGCTTTCGGACGGTAGTGGCGGTGTCACCGATGCTAGCGCAACTTTGCCCAACGATGCGCAATATCCACATTGGACGACCAGCGCCGATGTCGATGCCGACGGGGACGTGGACATATATGTCTGCAACCTCGGAAACGATTTTGGCGATTACAATGGAACAAGCAGCTATTTTCTGATTAATGACGGTACTGGCCAATTCTCCCGTTCCGACACGCGATTACCCACAACAATCGAGACTGGTGGTCGCAATTTCACCTCAAGTCTCCTGTTTGACGCCGATCACGACGGCGACCCAGATCTTTTGCTGGGCACTTGGCCATCGTGGTTTTTCAACGGCACCGAAATGGCGCCGTCGACGCTTTTATTTAACGACGGGTCGGGCAATTTCGTCGAGACGTCGGCAAGCATTCTTCCTGCTCCAATTTTCGCTCCCAGCCGCGCGTCCACTCTCGACATGATGGCCACCGACATGAATGGCGACGGTTATCTCGATCTCTTCATCCTCAGTGCCGATCTTTACGCAAGTTATGCGGTGCAAGTGCTGATCAACAACGGCGACGGTGCCTTCAACGATGAGACGGCTGAGCGGCTTCCCTCCACAGCGGGAGTGTCCAACCATCGGTTCATGCACCTTGCCGACATGAACGGCGACGGTGCCTTGGATCTAATCCTCCAGACAGGCGATGCGACCCGGTTCTTCCTCAACGACGGTTCCGGTCACTACGTCGCCCTTCCGGCAGACTTCCTGTTCACCAATAGTGACTATGCCTTTCTTCCAGGTGACTTTGACGAAGACGGCCGCACTGACATTTTCGTGCGGGCCAGCGTCAATTCGTGGGATGACCCTAACAATGTCATCGAGACCGACTGGATCGCTCGCTGGATGCAGCCGGCTGGCGCGCTTTTAGTCGGGGACGTAGCCGCCAACGCGCTTCTGGGCGTAGCGCTTTCCGAAACTCTTCAAGGTCTTGATGGCGACGATGTGATTTTCGCTGGCGCGGGTGATGATAAGCTAGAGGGAGGTGAAGGTTCCGACTATTTGAACGGCGGCGCGGGTACGGACCTTATGTATGGCGGGGACAGCAGCGACATACTGACGGGCGGCGCGGGTGACGATCGGCTCTTCGGGGGTGAGGGCGAAGACACGCTGGTCGGTGGCACGGGTTACGACCGGATGTACGGCGGCGCAGGCGACGACACCTATTTCGTCAACGATGCCGACGACTATGCCTACGAAGTTGCTGGCGAAGGGCGTGACCGGGTGGTCTCGTCGATCGATCACCAACTGCGTGCCGAGGTCGAGGATCTGACGCTAACCGGCGTTGCCGCGATCGGTAAGGGAAATGCTTCCGACAACCTCATTGTCGGTAACGCAGTCGCCAACAAGCTTTATGGCTATGAAGGCAACGACACCATTGACGGTGCCGGCGGGGATGACTTCCTGCTCGGTGCGGACGGCAATGATACGTTGACGGGCGGTGCTGGATACGACCGGATGTATGGCGGCATCGGCAACGACACCTTCGTCGTCGGCGATCTTGCCGACTACGCCTACGAGAATCTCGGTGAGGGCTACGATACGGTCTTCACCTCGATCAACCACCAGCTTCGCCCGAATATCGAGCAATTGGTCCTCGACGGCTTCTCCGACCTTCGCGGCTACGGAAACGCCCTCGACAACATGATGATCGGCAACAGCGGCAACAATCTGTTGTACGGCAAGGATGGTGCCGACACGATCCGTGCCGGCCTCGGCAACGATATCCTCTACGGCGAAAACGGGACCGACTATCTTTACGGCGGGTCGGGTCTCGACCGTTTCTATGGCGGCGCTGGCGCCGACCTGTTCGCGTTCGAGAATCTGGATTTCGCCGGGATGGGCAGTGGCACCGCCGACCGCATCCACGACTTTAGCCATGCGCAGGGCGACCGCATCTCGCTTGAGCTGGTCGATGCCAACAGCAACGTCGGCTTCGACCAGGCCTTCACCTTTGTCGGCAGCGCCGCCTTCAGCAATGTCGCGGGGCAACTCCGCTATCAGCAGATCAGCGGAAACACCTATGTCCAGGGCGATACCGACGGCGACGGCAAGGCCGACTTCTGGATCCGTGTGGACGGGCTCCACGCACTAGCCGCGACCGATTTCATCCTCTGATGTGATGAGTCTCCGCCGTTAATCTGACACGTTCGAGTGGCCTGTTGGCTAAGCTTGTAGCGTCCGCAATGGGTCGGAAGCGGACGCAGCAAGTTGTCCGCCTTAAGTTGTTGTCGGTCAGACCGTGCCCAGGCGGCGGGTCACGGCTCGGCAAAAGTCCCTCATTCCGCCGCCGACCTTTGAACGAGACGATCACCAGCGCGAAGAGCAGGAAGAGCGCGCAAGCTGCGAAACCCCGCCAGTATTCTTTCGACAGCAGGATCGGGCGCCGGCGGCTCACATGCGCTTCTTGTAGTCGATCGACCCGAGCCACTCGCTCAGCTTCTCGGCTACCTCATCGGCCGGGCCGAGGTTCTGGCACCAGTCGTCGCGGCCGGCGATCGAGCAAATCCAGACGCAGCCCTCCTCGTCAGTGCCGTCGATCTCGAAAAGGGCGGGTTGGTCGGGAAGTTCGGTCATGACCTCGCTCAGAATTGCTTCGGAGTGCCACAAAAATTGCCGAAGTACTCCCCCTTCGACGTTCGGAGGTACTGCGCGCAAATATATCGCTCATGCTTCCGTTCGAGCGGGTCAGTGTAGGTGATCTGCCCGGCGGTTACGATCCGCTTCAAGTCCGCGTTTACGAGTGCCATTTCATCTTTCGTTGGCGCGGGATCCATTATCGCAGTGAGAGTTTCGGTTTCGGTGGGGCCAATCGTCACTCCCGTGTCAGGAGGAGGCATCATCGTGAAAATGAGAGAGGTACCTCCGACATAGAAAATTGCAGTTCGAACAGAAACTTCGGCATCGAAGATGGTAATATTGCCGACGTTCTTGATCGAAACAGTCGCCTGCGGCCTTCCATCGGGTCGAATGACAAAATGACCGACGTCGAGGGCCAGCTGCGGCCGCAGAGCAAATGGCGAAGAAGCCAATCGAATTTATGAAGGCAAAACGAGCCGCGAGCCACGCGCCACATCTCCTCAACGGGCCCGGTGTCGATTGTTGCTCTTCCTCGTCCATCATCCCCCCTGACCCGAGCGCGGCCAATCAACGCCGTGCGGAGCTATCCGTCAAGCGACCAAGCAGGGCAGGACCGTGTACGGCCGGTGTACGCAACTTCCCGGTTCGTTCCCGTTTAATGCTGCACGAAACTGCAAGGATCAGCCGCAGCAATCCAGCGCTGCAGAGAGGGAAAACTGGCGCACCCAAGAGGGGTGCAACATTCAAATGAAGTCAGCGCCTTAGAAAGGCGACCGGCTGAAATCAACCGGCAGCATGTCTCTCAAGACCTTTTGCCGATGGCTAACCCAAATTCGACTGCGGACACTTCTCCCGCACGGGAGGTCGGCATTCGCTGAGAAGGCTCGCGTCGGGGAGCTAAATACACTGGCGACGCGAAGCAACATGCCAACACCAGGGGGTTCGGTCCCATTGGCAAGCCCAGTCCGAAAGGTGGAGGGGCGACCGGCGGCGCGGAGGATAGCGTCGCAAGCAACCACCGAGCTACCGGCGACCTCTCGCCCGGCGGCGTCCTAATGCGACGGGTCGGCTCCGACTGTCATGCTGCAAGGACCGGACTGCCTTCGGCATCGGACCGATCCCTCGGTCTAGAGCCGGGGGTAGTTGTCCTGTGTCCTTGTGCTCTGGATCTCACCAACTGTCATACCGGGAAAGACTGAAAAGATGGCTCGAACGAAAAAAAACCAGGGCACTACGGCCAAGCCAATGCCAGACGTCCTTCAAGGGCTCGCGACGAAAGCGACCTCTCGACACTACAAACGGCCGGCGACGCCTGAACTTGAGATCATCATTGCGGAAGGAGGATGGACATTCAAATCGCCATTTGACCCTCAGTTCGATGAAGCTTGGGTCGCCCTCATGTTCGATGCGTTTGGCACCCGGTCGCAAGCAACGTTCAGAACCTTTATGAATCAGCTCTCGAGCCTCTGCGACACAGTCTGGAATGACGACATACAGGGGCGCCACCCTGTGCAAGATGAGCTCGTTGCGGCGGTTCAAATTGTCCGGAGTTTGCAGCCCAGAAATGAAGCAGAAGCATGCTTGGCAGCGCAAATGGTGGCGGTCCACCTCATGCAACTCAAGCTGACGGCGCAGGCACTGCGCTACAGTCACGCCGATCCAAAGTCTTGCGCGATTGCAGGCAAACTAGCCCGGACCTACGCTGCCCAAATGGAGACCTTCCTGCGGCTGCGCGGGAAGGGGAGCCGTCAGCGCATAACTGTCCGGAAATACGCTCAGCACGAACACAAACATATCCACCTGCACCAGGGGGACAATGAAAACGGGAGCCGACCCTATGGACCAAAGGCGAAGAAAGCTCCGCTTGACCAATCTGAGATCGGCGCCGCGTTGCCTAGCTCGAACGAGACGGGGAACGCCGTGCCAATGCCCAGCAATCCGGGGGCGCTCGCGTTGTCGCATCCACGGAGGCGCGAAGGGATCCGGCGGACCGAGAGGTGACGAGAATGGGGCTTATCGGCATGGCAACGAAACGAAGAAAGCGGTTAGCCTCAGGAGGCTGGCAAATCGACTACTCCGCGACTTGCAGCGAAACTGATGATTACGCCCACAGCAATGGCCGAAGTTTGAGAATATCAATCGGCATGGAGATAGATCTCAGCGCCTGCAGATGGGTTTTTACGAAAAGGACTAGGCACCTAGGCGACCAACCCTCTGAATGGCGGAACGAGTCACGCCAAATTCTTTCGCCAGTGAGCCAATCGATGTTCCGGCCGCCCGCTTTTCTAGCACGATGCGCCGCTGCTGATCTGAAAGCAGCGACGGGCGACCTAGGCGTTTGCCTTCTGCTTTGGCGCGAGTCAGTCCGGCCTGCGTGCGCTCTATAAGCAAATCCCGCTCGAACTCCGCGACGGCCGATATCACTCCCATGGTCATTTTGCCGGCGGCGCTGGTCAGGTCGACTCCTCCAAGAGCGAGGCAATGGACCCGGACGCCATCTTTCGCGAGGCGTTCCACTGTGCCCCTTACATCCATGGCGTTTCGTCCTAGTCGATCAAGCTTAGTCACGATGAGCACATCGCCTTCCTCGAGTCTGTCAACGAGCCGAGAGAAGCCCTCTCGTTCGAATGCCGCTCTCGAACCTGACACTGTTTCAGCGATGCATCTCTTCGGCTCGATCAAGAAGCCTGCTGCCTCAATCTCGCGAATCTGATTGTCGACGGTCTGATCAGCGGTGCTGACGCGGCAATAGGCAAAAACGCGCGGCATCAATCAACTCCTGTATCGAAAACGTAATCCGAAACATGTGATGTATCGAAACTGCCGTCAAGATATTTTTCGATACAAAAGGTAGATTTGTATCGAAATCGATCGTTTTCGGAGTGATCTGTCAGCTCACCTCCGGGCGTCCGATTTCGACCCATTGCGGACGCTACACGACGATCGTTAGGCTGCAGCGATGAAGAACGTTCAGATTATCGATGAGGCCATTAACAGCCGGTACGCTATCTATTCCGTCTCCGACGATGAATTTGCGAAACTCTTCCCAGGGGAGCGACAAGATATTGAGTTCGTAGAGGATGTGATCGACCGGCTCGGTGAGGAAGCGGCCGCCGCAATCCTGGAGCCGATGTGGGATCGGATGATCCCGAAGCCAGAAATTCAGGGCATTCATGGCACGCTGTTTTTCGGCCTCACTGAAAAGCGCAAATTCTACGAGAACAAGCGCGAACCGGTGATTGATTGGCGATTGGTCGACTGATTTGCTTTTCGGCCTAGCGTCCGCTTTCGACCCATTGCGGACAGTACGACTGCTCGGCATGACGCGTCTATGAGAGCGTTTGCGATCTTTCCTAAGGCCGATGTGTTTGACGGCTCAGGCAGCCTCTCAGAGACTGCCAGCGCCGCGATCGCAGCCGTTGCGCGTGTGGTTGGCGGCTGTCTAATGCAAGGCGACGAGGACAGCCTTCAAGCACATACCTGGGAGGGTCCGCTCGTCGAGCAAGGGACTCGGCCATCCGTCTCGTCGATTGCCGATCGATTCACGCTGGAAGCCCTTGTTCGACGATGCCTCGACCCGAACGACCATTTTGGGGGCGAAGTTAGATCTGCTCACAACTGTAGGATGGTCACCTTCGGTTTCGACGGTCAGGCCTTCATTTGCCTCAGACACGACGACGCTCCGCCACAGTCGCCTGAGCAGGCGCTCGTGACCATCGAGGAACATTCCGAATGGCTTACGCAGACCGATTGGTTCGACGGCCCTTGGCCGCATCGCTAGCGTCCGCTTTCGACCCATTGCGGACATTAGTGCTAACGCTAGGCTGCCCGCATGAACAAAGCATACGACAAGCTAATGCGGGAGGTCTGTGTTGGTCTGGGGTTCTGTGGAACCGTTATCGACGGCGTGCCTACGAAGGTTGAAATGTACCTTCCCGAACAAGGACCCGTTCGCGCAGAGCAGTTTGTTGATGCGGTGTTACGAGCCGAAGGATGGGACCCTAGCAGCGCAACTGCGCAAGGCTATCGCAGAAGCATCCGCAATGCCTTCGTGAAACATATGGGATCGGACGAGGTCGACGCAGGGTCCCTTCGCCAAGGCATCTAATGTCCGTTTTCCACCCATTCCCGCCGGGTCCGACTTCGACCCAGCCCCGCCGCGTCCAAGTTCGACCCATTGCGGACACTTGGCGGGCCAAAGGCCGACATGCTCGTGGCACACGGGCCTCACGAGATCACTTTCCTGCCGTCTTCGCGTGACGCTTTGCGTCGAGCAGCAGCGCGTCGAGCGACGCGCGATCATAATACATGCCACGCGCGACCACGCCTCTTATCGTCGCGAGATTGTCGATATTTGCACTTGGGTCATTCGCAAGAAGCACAATGTCCGCGCGCTCGCCAATGCTGAGTAAGGGCCTGCCGCGATTGTGGCCGGCGTAGATGCGCGGGTTTAAAGTTGCTGTTTGGAGAGCTTGGAGAGGTGACAGACCGGCTCTTACGAACAATTCTAACTCTCGATGCAGACTATAGCCTGCGAAGACCCAGATCTCGTTTGATGTATCGGTGCCTGCAAGAATTGGGACGCCGGCGTCGGCCATCGGCTTGAGGAGCGACATCTGAATGTCGAACATCCGGCGCCCGTTAGCGAGCGCCTCTGGTTCGGCTTCCTTCGCTTGTGTTTCCCAATCGGCTTGTACACCGGGACTGACGTAATCTCGCCGCGCCGGCCAAACGGCTGGAGGCTCCGAACGAACGAAGGACTCAAGTTGAACGAGCGTCGGCACTTGCCACACGTGCGCGCGAGCAAGCCGTTCCAATAGCGATCTGCAGGAGCGGACGTCAAAGTCCGCCATTTCTGAAGAAACCTCGTTCGACATCAGAATAGAGAGACTGTCGCTCTCGCGCGGATCCTCTGCGTTTTTGCGCTGAACAACGGATAGCGATCGCGGTGAACACCCCTCCGCTATCAGGGTCAAATGATCGATTAGTCGCTGTCCCGCCGCAATGGCGTCGTCCGGAGACAGTGCCAGCGGAACGTGGCCCTCGACAGGCATTCCTAGCCGTCTCGCCTCAGAGGTGAGACCCACATAGGCGCCGGGCGATAAACGGTCATAAACCTTCAGGAAATCGAAGCCTTGGCGGTGCAACTCTCGGACAAGATAACGACCACTCGTCGCATCCTCGGCGGACAGTCCAAAACTGTTTACCTGCGGAGCGCCGTCAACGACGGGAGTGCCCCAGATCACCCGTGGGGCAAGCGGATCGGTTTTCGCCTTCTCGCGTAGCGCAAGGGCTGATCCAAGATGGGAGCCGGCATCCCTGACGCCGGTAATTCCGAACGCACGGAACAATGGGTAGTGATAGGTCCAACGCCGCTCACGGTGCGAATGGACATGCATGTCCCACAGGCCTGGAATAACAAAAAGGCCTTTGCCATCGATATGCCGACCAGCCCTTCGCGCCAATGTCGGACCAACCGAGGTTATCCGATCGCCGTCGAAAGTGATGCTATGATCCGCAAATCGTGTTCCGTCCTCGACGTTTACGATCGTGACATGATCGATCGTCGTCGGTTCAGCACTTGCGGGTTGTGAGTTGGCGACCACTGCGCCAATCATCAAGGCCACTATGCAGATCTTCATAAGCTGAGCCCCCTCAGCTGCGCGAGGCAACAAGCCCCGGGAGCAATTTGTCTCTTTGTTTGTACCGCACCGACCGCTCGTCGCAAGGTTGCGCCTTGGCTCGCCCGACAATGACCGGTTTCGACCCATTGCGGACACGGGCCACAGCGAACATTGTGCTCGGGTGGCCCTGAATAATCTTAGAGGTGAAATCGTCGCGAGCGGCACGTGGCATTACGATGGCCTCTTACGGAAGCGCACCTACGTGATTGCGCGCGACTTTGACGTGCAGTGGGAGCTTTACAACGCCGAGGGCTGGACCGAACCAGGAGAAGGGCCATCGGAAGCAGGGCCGGACGGCCTCTACTATTACGTTTCAGGAACAGGGCCGTTCGCAACGGTCGCAGAAGCGAAAGCTTGGGCGGACGAGAACTGGGGACCCGTGCGCTGGGATGGTCGAGCAAAGCACATGGTCGTGAGAGTGATGAGTGCCCTTGGGATCGACTGGTAGCGTCCAACTTCGACACATCGCAGTCATGAGGCGCCGATAGGTTTGGGTTGGTCAAACGGCCGTCTTGCTGTCCATTGGGGGTTTGACGCAGAGATGGAGGACGCCCCAAGATGCTTCTCAAACGTGTCTTCGAGCCACGGGATATGTCGGGCGGCGCCTTCCCATTTCTCATCACCGTCCGCTTTCACCACCATGAGGGCAAAATCATGGGCCGAAACGATGCCTGTGTCGGGCCATAGGTCATAGACGTGCGTCATTTTTCCATCCACCAATCCGCCACACCATCCTCCATTCACACAGATGTCCCAAAGCAGCATTTGAAGAGGCGTTGGAGAGACGACGTCTACTTCGACTGCTGGATCCTCACACCAGAAGACTATTCCGTGCTCGTCGACGGAGACGTGCGAACGATCACTTGTTTCGGCGCATGAGCAGCGCACGCCAGCTTCACCCAGATGGGGAATCTCCCACTCCGCCCCAGTTGGGTAGATCGTCAGTTTGATCGGCTTGGAATGACCGTTAGCGAAGACCGATATGCGCATGAACGGCTTCTGGGCTTGAAGATCAGGGTTGGCAACGACTGGAGACTACCAATCCTGTCGCTGCTGCGTTCACCCATTCCCGCCGCGTCCGATAACGACCCATTGCGGACGCTAGTCGTCGCGAGTGTCGCGCGAAATCCTCGCAACAGCAAAACTACCGACGACCGTGACTGTGGTCGCAAAAATAAGGGCAGTGACCAGACTTACTGCGTCCCCAGATTCACCGTCTCCCACGGCATGTAGGAAGCTCCACGTTGCGCTGAAAAGTGCAGGCAGGCCCAGAAGAACGAAGCAACCTATACCGCCGAGACATCCTAGGAGTTCCGGACCGCCGAAGCCGTCATTGTAGGACCCCTCATTTCGGTACCCGCGTGGCAAACATAAATCCCCTACCATCGCGTCCATAGTCATCAGTTTGAGCGTCAGCCACCCAAACTTGCCGCGTCCGATATCGACCCATTGCGGACGCTAAACCGCTCGGGCAGTCAGCAGATCATGGACACGAGAGCCACGTTTGAAGCTCTGGCCGAGAGCTTGTCGGGTCAGCCCATTAGTCACATTTGGCGCGGCCACGGATCAGCTGTCTTTCTCGAGTTTGGCGAACTCACGGAACGAACAAAGCGAGACGGCTCTCCGGCCCAACCAATAGGAGAGCAGTCCCTTAGCGTGGAATGGAGTTGGCGGATCGAAGACGACGTCAACATTCTAAGCGGAAGCTGGAGTGAGGAGGGGCTTTGGGAGTCATCCTTCGCCCGACTTCGCGGCGGGCACGTCGAAAGCATCAGGTTGTTCGGAAGGTTGCCTGAGATTCAAGTGGCGACAGATCAGGGCCTGCGCTTCATTTCATTCGCTACCACTGACGGCCAACCACGATGGCATCTTGTCGATCGGCGTATTGAACCAGCCCGCTGGTTCTCGGTCAGGGGTGGCGAACTCCATCTTAGCGACGGAAGCGAATCCGCCTTCGCACGATAGCGACCGCCTAACACTCCAAACTTGCCGCGTCCGATTACGACCAATCGCGGTCATTCGTCGCGATGCGAGCCCAGGGGCTCCCTTGTCTGGGTCATACGATAACAAGTCAGCGAAGACCCTTCCCCTACGAACGCCCATTGAGGGTCGACTCCAGCGCAGGATAGGATGAAAGTGTCCTTGTATCCTTGTGAGTTGATGCCAACCCACGACCATCCCAACTCAAGGCCCAGCCAGTCCTGCAGAAACGGCACCGGCTTCCAATCTTCGGTCGTAAGTTCCTTGGCAGTGAGCGAAACCCACACCTGATCAGTGTCTTCATCAACGGAGATCAAGATGGTGCCATTGTCCGTGACTATCCCGATGCGCCAGTAGCCACATCCCTCCGCCGGTTCCCCCACGACGCTGCGCACCGGCTGGCCGTGCACCAACTCATAATCAAACCTGAGGCAGGTAAAGTCGTCGTCCATGCAACGTGGCTACACGCGCCAACCGCGCGGGCCAACTGCACCTTCTATCTGCCAGCTTCCCGCTATTCCGGCCCAGCGCCCGCTTTCGACCCATTGCGGACATTCGCTGCACAAAGCATGCTCCATCAATGACCGATGCAAAGCTGCTCAAGTGGGTGCCCAGTCCTGAACTGCCCGAGCGTCCGGCATCACTCATTGATCTGAACTGGCAAGCGGGACACCAGAGGCTTATTGCGACAGTTACGTATGCGACAGACCGCAGCGAAGGGGATGCGAGCGCCATCCTGATTTTCGAAGGGGCGTTTTCTTTCGCCGTGTTCGAGGAAAACATGGATTTGATTGGCGAGCATAGCGTTTTCGTGCCGCTCGAAACGCCGTATCCCTACAGTGGCAGTTGGCCATACCTTGAGGTGCTGCAGTCAACATGGGTTGAGAAGCTGACCCACGAAGGCGGTGCGTGGACACCTAGTCACTTCCGCCACTTTGTAATCACGAGCCGCAATGGGCACGTTCACATCGCGTGCCTGCAACAATGTGAACCTACCTGCGTCATCAGCATCGACTGAGTGATTGAATCCTGTTCCGCCGCTGTTCGCTTTCCACTCAAATCCACCGCGTCCGCATTCGACCCATCGCGGACGTCAGTCTTAGTCAGGCGCGTGGGCGCTGAGCAGCTTTGAAGAGCACCATCGTTATCCAGTAGGTAAGCGCCGACAGCATGGCGATGAGGCCCGGCATCGACATGAGCGGCAAAAAGAACACGACTAAGCCGACCAGGAATAATCCGATGGCGAAGCCGTCAGGTCGAAGGATTCTTCTCACCCCGGGTAGCTACAACCCGTTAGGTCCGCTTTCCACTCATTCCCGCCGCGTCTTCCCGCCGCGTCCGCTTTCGACCCATTGCGGACGTTAGGACTGGCTGCCAAGTTCAATGCGTGTCCACTTCGAAACCTCACTACGGAAAGATCGCATTAGCGATTGTATTCCCAATCGTGGCGCTGCTGGTGGCGCTGGCATTTCCGAGAGCGAGAGGTGAGGCAATCGACGCTGAAAACGTTTTTACCTTTGGTGGGCGATTGTGGATTTTGGAAGCCATCGTGTTCTGGTTGGCGATCCTTGTCTGGATTTCTGGCTATTCTCTCAAAGCAATGCGCCGCCTCGTTCGGGGCGACGTTTCGGCCTCGTCCAATTTCATTTCAGATGGGACGGGTCGGGAAATGCAGGACGTCGCGCGTTCCAAAGTGGTACGAGGCTTCCTCAGATATTCGCTGGAGAGCTTTGATCTCAACGGGCGAAGATTGTCAGTTGATCTGACATTTCTTGAGGGTCGAGGAAAAAACGTGATCAACGTGCTCCGGCCCGAGGATCCCAAATAGCCTAGCGTCCGGTTTCCACCCAAATCGGACACTAGAGTTCAAGCGCCTCGGATAGCTGCAGAGCATCATCCACTTCGACGCCTAGATAACGCACGGTGCTCTCCAGCTTCGTATGGCCAAGCAAAAGCTGACAGGCTCGAAGGTTGCCTGTCTTTCTGTAAAGCAGGCTGACCTTGGTCCGCCGCAGGCTGTGCGTTCCGTAGCCAGATGCCTCTAATCCAATCAGTCGGATCCACTGCTTGAGCAGACGAAAGTACTGGCGCGTCGAAATGTGACCACCAGGCTGCATACGGCTGGGGAACAACCAATCTCCGACACTCCCGCCACGGCGCTCCAGCCAAGCGGCCAGGGAGCGGCGCGTCTGCTCGGTGATTTCGAAATGCACCGGCCGCCCCGTCTTCTGTTGGACGACCATCCCGCGCTTCCTTGGGGCGCCGGCCGCGAACACGTCTCCAATGCGCAAGGTGACAATGTCGCAGCCCCTCAGCTTACTGTCTAAAGCAATGTCGAAGAGCGCCAGGTCGCGCACCCGGCCTTGCACCTGCAATCTGACACGGATGCCCCACACATGCATCGGCCGCAGGGGCAGCTTGGCGCCGCCGCGAATGGGTAAAGGTGTCTCGTGGTTCATGGCTGCTCCAATCGGCTGGAGCGCCTAAAATAGGCTCATCTAGGGCGGCTTGCGGTCGCTGGCTTCGCGCACCTGATGTTACGGTTTGCGAGGCTCGTGGGGTGCGAGCGGTTTCCTATGCGGCGGCCTTAAGTTTTGGGCGCCCCACCCTAGCGTCCGATTTGGGTGGAAAGCGGACGCTAGGCGAGCGGGAGCGGGCCGATCTTTTCACTGATCGCGCTGAACCACGCTTCGTCCAAACCAGCTAATGCTGTCTCCTCTGGATCAATCCCGAAATCTTTTAGTCGCTGCTTCAGCAGGAGCACTATCGAGCCGATCCCAAACAGATGCCCTTCGTCAAAGGCAACATCGACGCCCTGGCCCTGCTTTGCGTCTTCCGCAATCTTGCGAACCGGGTCGAGGATCGCTTCCAACTGCAGCAAAGTCAGACCAATTTCGTTTCTCGCCATGTGTGATGCGTTATCAGTCTGGCTAATGTCCGCAATGGGTCGATATCGGACGCAGCAAGTTCGAGCGGAACGCTGAGGTTCCCTTACTCGGCCTCATACCGCACCTGCCAAGGCCATCCGTCGTTTCTGGAAGGCACGTCTTCCTCACGGTCTTCGGCGAAGCGACCCCGCTTGAGCATAAGCTTCAGCGTCTGGTCCGCGACCGGCTCAATGCGCTGTGGCCAACCGGTGGCGATGTATTCGTCCCACGTCGCGTGACGCCGCTTGAGGTGGGGCAGCCAGTCATAGGCTTGCTTCACCAGCGCATGGACATCCGTGAGGGCTGCTCGCTCGTCTCTCGTCAACGCGTCGTTCGGATAGGGCTCTCCGTCATAGGGGAAGAAGTCGAAGAAAGTTTCAAAATGCTCATAGACATCGGACTCAGTAACTCTTGCCTGCCAGTCTGCATGACTGAGAACCTGCTCCATGAGGCGGTTCCTAAGCCGCTGATCTAGGAGGCGCTCAGAGATTGCCTCGGCGGCCAAACCACTTTGCGGCGCTGACCCCAAAAATCGCCGCAGTGCTCGCCAAAACCTAGCCATGAGTTAGATAATGCGGCGCCGCGCTAGCGTCCGCAATGGGTCGTTATCGGACGCGGCGGCAATGGGTGGGGAGCGGACCATTGGCTGGCTCGCCTCCGCGACTGTGATACGGTCGCGCGATGAAGGATGCCATCAATCAGTGGGGACAAGTGGGCGTCGTGCACCTGTGGCGCTACAAGCCTGAAAAGAGCGGCCTAAAGGGTTGGCACTTCCATGCGGACGAAGCGGGCCTGAAGTGCACGATTGGGTTGGTGGAGCTCCTCGGCGCAGCTACCTACCCAGCGAAGCGCACACTCAACCTGACGAAGCCTTCCGAGCGGACGGTTAACGGCCCGTTTTCGCCTTTGGGCGGGCGCAAGATCATTGCGCCTGTTTCGTTGCAACTTTCCACTGATGGTCACGACACCAAGGACTTGTGGCAGTTGGAAGAGGAGGGTGAGCGCGTAAAGCTGCACCTTGGTCGACAGGCGCTTGCGGAACTGTTGGGCGGGTGCTGTCAGACTAAGTCGCACAATTCTCCGATTGCGCGCAGTTCTGTCTTTGAGGCGCGTGCCTAGCCCGCAAGCTGCCGCCACTCGGCCAGGGCGGCAGAGCGGAGTGCCTTGTAGGTCTGTCTGTCGACGAGGTGGCGTTCGGAGTTGAAGTGGTTGTGGACGTTGGCATGGACGGATGCGAACTTCTGAAGTGTCTTCATTCGCCGGAACCTGAGCATCGATCGCTCGCGTCTTCGGAAGCTCAAGTGACTGTTCTCCACCCGGTTGTTGGCCCAGCGTCCGACCTCCTGTTTGTCCCGGTTGCCGAGCTCGGTCATCGCTGCCTTGTAGGAGCGCAGGCCGTCGGTGGTGATCGCTTCCGGTGACCCGTGGCGCTTAAGCGCCTTCTTCATGAACTTCAGTGCCGCCGCCTTGTCCCGCTCCTTGGTGACGAAGCTCTCGAGGATCTCGCCCTCGTGGTCGACGGCGCGCCACAGGTAGCGCATCTCGCCGTTCACCTTCACGTACATCTCGTCGAGGTGCCAGCGCCACTGGCGCATCCCGCGCATCGCGCTCACCCGCTGCCGGCGAATGTCCGCGGCGAACATCGGCCCGAACCTGTTCCACCAGTGGCGCACGGTCTCGTAGCTGACGTCGATGCCGCGCTCGGCCAGCAGGTCCTCGACGTTGCGCAAGCTAAGCGGGTATTTGACGTACAGCATCACCGCCAAGCGGATGATCTCGGGCGAGCTGTTGAAATAGCGGAACGGGCTGGCAGGTTTGCGTGGTCGGGGCATGGCAGCGCCCTACCCTGCGATCCTTACTCAGAGGTGCATTTGGTCTGACAGAGCCCCTTTAACCACTAGAATGGCTCAGCCTAGCCGAATCAAGATCTGAAGCTTGCTTAGGCTAGTTCCGGGCTCGCGTTGTTGCGCGACTTCCGCCTCAGGCTCGCGCCGATCGCTCCAAATCCAATGAGCATCATTGCCCAAGTGCCAGGTTCTGGGACGGGCTCGCCGTGAGGGACGAAAGAAAATGTCAGAGTGTAGAGGATCCGATTGCCGCATTGGCCGAAGGTGTAAAAGCAACTGAGCTGGCGAGCCTGAACTCCGTCCCTTGTAGTGAAGATCAGGTCGCCCCCAGCCAGGCCGCCATCGTCATTTATCCCGTAGTCGTAATTGGGAAAAGGGTTGTTGGTCAGGTCGGTCTGGTAAAGGGCCGGGTTCATCGCAAAGCTAAATTGCGCGTCCACGACCGCCACACCTAGCGTGTAGGGGGCCAGTGTAGCACTGCCCTCCCCGAGGAGGTCGAACTTGAAGTTCTCCTGCCTGACAAAATTTGAATTGTGAACGTCAAGGTTGGTTGGACTGACCAATTGCCACTGGATCGTCTCAGAGGTGCTGCCATCAGCAGGAGGCACGTAATCGAACCATCTCGTCGCGTGCACATCGACGTCTAGCTTTACTGCGGTGAGTTGCCCAATGGCTGGATCAAAGCGGAAAAACGCTCCTTCCCATGCAGCTGTAAATTGGTTCGTATGAACGACCATCTCACCGGCAATCGACGGAGTTGCAGGTACGACTAAAGCGGCCAACCCCAGCTGGGCTAAAAAGCGACGCATATCATTCCCCCTGACGCAACGACTCGGCGGTTCATTCTCATTAATTTTTTGGTTAATGCAAATTGCGTTTTGCTGCGAAGCGAGGCGAGCTTGCCGGACATTGATCGAGTGAGTAACGAGCCGCCTGTCATCCCGTTCGCTGTCCTCCTCGCCGCCCGTGGTCATGGTGGCGCCGAAGGAGACTAGCCGCCATTTCGGGAAAGCAGCGGCTGCATTCATTCGTCGCCGAGCAGAGGGCTGACAATTGAATTCCGGATGAATTCCGGATCGACGACCTGCGTCTTTGGTAATGGCTAACGTCCGACTTCGACCCATTGCGGACATTAGCTCCGCGATCAGTTGCCCATGATCTGAGGCATCGGCATACTCTGCGGGATGGAGATTTTTAAGGAGAAGCTTCCGGCCGGATTGAGCTTTGCACTCAAGCCCTCGCTCCTTGACGAAAGTGTCCGTCGCGCTGGTGTCATGCTGCCGGTTTCACTGCATCAACGGCATAAGGGGGGATTGGGGATGAGCCTGCGTTGAGTGGTTCCTATCATCCGCCGGGTTCATTCCTGGGGCGCGAGACGGGCAGGTTTTCAGTGCGATCTTGCGCTGTTTCATCAGAAGAAAAGGAAAGAGCGCAGGTTTTTGCTCATTCGACATTCTTACCAGCGCTAATCGGCTGGATGAAGTCCGTTGAAGGCCTTCCACAAGATTCGACCATCAAGCGCGAGGAGCAGATCTTCACTTGCGCCAATTCACCGCGCGCCCTGAACGCACGATCGATTGGAAGCATTGCGAAGGGCAAGCGTCGACGTAAAATTGCTTAGCTGACTCCTGCGGGACGCCCACCTTCCGCCCTCATGTACCGCGTCCACCTTCGACCCATTGCGGACGTTGTGCTTGGGTGCGATCACCGGCGCATGGAATACGACCTGCAACGGCCGCCTATTAGCATCGCATTTCGGGCTGCACCCTTGTTTTTCGGAACCGTTCTGTTCGGGGCGTGTGCAGCTTGGATTGCACTTGGACCGCAAACTGACGGGCCTGTCGGAGCAATCGTTGGCGGTCGAGGGAGGATGACTTTGCTTGGCGTGTCGGCAGCGGCCGGCGCATTGATTCTGAGTGCATGGTTCGCGTTCTACGCGGTCAGGTCGGCGATCGGGCGACCGGCACTTGTCGCTGACGATGCTGAGCTTCGGGTGCGAACCATTCCGTTCAAAACATACCCGCTCTCGCAACTCGCAGATATTAGGATCGAGGGTGACAGCCTCATGATCGTGCCGAGACATGGTAAGGCGAGAAAAATCAGGCTGGCGCTGTTGGCCGACTGCGACGACGCGCTTCTTCGCATCCGAGAACTATTGGCCAAAGAGCAGGAGCGGAAAAGCTGAGACGAGTACGTAGCGTCCGCTTTCCACCCTCTTCTGCCGCGTCCGATAACGACCCATTGCGGACATTAGCCTCGCAGCAGATAACGCCATGATGGTGGTCTTTCGGTTTATCATTGCGCCTCTGCTTATCCAGACCGTTGGCTCATGCGGCGAGCCGCCCGCTTCTCGTAATGACCTCCCGGATGGCTTCACACCGAAAATGGTCGAACACTACGAGCGCATCACGAGCCATAGAAAGCCGAGTGTGGAGCTCATTGATGCCGTGGAAGCTCAAGTCGCTCGAGACCGGTGCGTGGGAGATTTGAAACGGTGGGAGCGGCTCTACTCCTTCGGTTTGGATGATAGACGCGAGGTCGATGAGACCAAGGTACTATTTCACTACAGGCAGGCCGGAGTTTACGGATTTAAGGCGGGTAGAAAGGTCACAAAGCCTGCGGAGTGGGTGAACCCTGATGACCGCGATTACGCTCTAGCATTCGGCTCTTTTGACAGACAGTCAGGCAACCTGGTCATCGACTTTTGCGGACAAAACCTGCCGAGCTGATGTCCGCTTTCCACCCATTCTCGCCGCGTCCGCGTTCGACCCATTTCGGTCATTAGCCAACGCACAATAATAGCGGCGATGGGCAACCCTGAAAGCATCCTCACCGCCGCGCACAAGCACTGTGGCCGCCATCGAGATGAAATAAGGCGGAGTGCGGTGTGCGGCTGCTTCCATTGCTGCGAGACGTGCGCTCCGGCCGAGATTGAAGACTGGTGCGACAATGAAGATACGGCTCT
This sequence comes from Sphingomonas rhizophila, assembly GCF_014396585.1. GTDB lineage: Bacteria > Pseudomonadota > Alphaproteobacteria > Sphingomonadales > Sphingomonadaceae > Sphingomicrobium > Sphingomicrobium rhizophilum. Next base: position 193,873 of record NZ_CP060717.1, on the reverse strand, counting down.
GTGTCCAAACTGCAGGATTGATTCCATTATTGGCTCTGCATCAGGGTTCCCAGTTGCCGAACGGCCTTTCCTTGAATCGACGCGCGACCTCAACTTTCCGTACTTATCTATGCCGGTTTTCGACCCTTTCGTGCTCTCAGGCGGGGTCACTTACGCCTTTCCATTGACGACCGAGACTGACGACTTAACGTCGTGACTATGGCAATGTCAGCTGCAGAGGGTTGGGACCATCTCCGGCAAACGTTTGCTGATCAATTCGAACAAGACGGGGCGAGTTTCATCTACCGCCGATCCCAAAAGGGAAAAGCGATTAGGGTCACCGCGGACGAACGGCGCAAGTTTGTCGACGAGTTCGACCAAAGTCTTCGCAGTGCAAGATGGATAATTTACGGCGGGCTAGGCGTGGTCTTCGCCTGCCTCCTTGGAATGTCGCTGCTCAAAGTCCTCGACTTGTCCCAAGCCACCGTCTTCATCGCCGTCGCCTTGGTGATGGTCCCATATTTGGCCTACTACCGATGGGCATGGGCTGCGCCTTCCCGTGAGCTTGGGAGCCGCACTCCCATTGCTGGTGAACGCCCGGCAGACGAAGTTCGCCGTTTGCGCTTCGAACGCATGACATATGGGCAGATTGCGACTGCAGCTTTCGGCGGGCTGATGATCCCGTTCATCGGAACCTCTCGCCAAGACGTCTTTTCGGGATGGAACCGGCTTTGGCTCGTCTTTGGGGCGGGCTCGTATTGTTCGCGGCTGTTCAGGCATTTCGAAAGTGGCGGTTCGCACAAGAGGATGCATCCAGGAGCGCATTCCCGCGTCAAACTGGCCGGGGAAACTTGGAACCACTCGAGCGGTCCAGGCCGACCAAAAAGTGGTACTGGCAGTATCTTACTCTCGCGGCGATCGTCGCCGGGATTGCGTTCATCGCCTACACTCCTGCAGGGAAGCAGCTGGCGAAACAGCCAAGCTTCTTTGCGGCTCTACTGTTTGGCTTTGCTTGCTGGTCCTTGTTTACGGTGGCTCAGGGCTTCTTGAAGGGCGAGATCGAGCCTTTCGTACGCGGATTTAACAACACATACGAACGGGGGCGCAGCCAAAGCGATTTTGGGCGTCCATGGCATGGAATGGTGTCCTTGGCGGCGTTTGCCTTTCAGTTGCGTTTGAGACGGCCCGTGACGCGGCGACGCAACCCCTACGAGACCGGTGTTTCAATGACGAGAGGAAGCACAAGCCCCAAGAAGTCATCCCAGCCTGCAGCGAACTGCTTCTAGAAAAGACATCGCTCGGCGGATGGTCTCGCGCCGACGTGTTCTTGGTTCGGGGCATCGCGCACGCTGACCTAGGACGTCCCAAGGCAGCAATCGCCGACTACACGGCGGCCCTTCGGCTGCAACCGAACTATCCCGAAGCCTATTACGACCGAGCCCTCGCCTACGAGCAGACGGGCAAAATGTCGGCGGCTCTGCGCGACTACGGAAGCGCTATTTCGCAAAATTCAAAAGACGCCGATTCCTATTTCCGTCGCGGATTAATCTATTTGAATACGCGGAGCTTCGACGAAGCGATCAGCGATTTCACCCGATCTCATGACCTTGATCCAAAAGATGAATGGCCGCTGGCCAACAGGGGACTCGCTTACGCATGGAAAAAGGACACTGTGCACGCGAAACAAGATTTCGCCGCCGTTCGCGCCATTGACCCTCAGAACAGGGTTCTGGTCCATGGCGAAGGGTTGCTGCTTCTGCTTGCGAACGATCTAAATGCAGCGGTGGATCACTTTTCCAAGGCACTGACCCGCGACCCGTCCGACGCCTGGTCGTTGCAAATGCGAGCGGATGCCTATCAACGTATGGGCGACTTGACGAATGCTCGGGAGGACAGGGCTGAGCTGTTGCAGCTTCTGAAAAAACAAGCGAAGCCCTTAGAAGATAACTTGTCGGCCGTTAGATTGGTGCCGGCATCTTCAATCTAGCCATTCTCGGTGCGTGTGCACTCAATTTACCGCTAAGATCGCTGGCGTCCGGTCTCGACCCGTTCCGGACTTTAGGGTGGCCGGGGCACAGCCACTGAAAGCCCGGCGCTCAAACTAGTGTAGGGGCTAACAGGGAAGCCGATCGAATATCAGGTCTTGGCCTTGATACTGCAGGATGCGAATGCGTTGCGCAGTAGGTTTGTAATACCTCACATTCACGATATCTCGGCCGTGCCCGTCATCTACTTCAAGTCGATCGTTCGGCGTCGGAACGACTTTGAAGGGCGGATCGAACAGGCCAAAATAGCTGAGCTTATCTTTTGAAAAGCTCGCCCGACCCCGAACAAGCCTATTCTCCTGAGACGCTCGGAAGCTGTCTTTGCCAATTTGCAAGCGGATGTCTCCTCGAACGAAACAACCCGACAATTTTTCGTTCTCCTGCAAACGGACTGACTTTGGGTATCCAAGCATAAGGGCAGCAATCAGCGCGCAGATAAAAATATAGGTAAGAACCCTGTCTACGGCAGGCGGGATCTGCATGAAAGGCAGGTCTAAGGGCATACGGGCATATAATCGACGCTAGCGTCCGCTTTCCATCCATATCCGCCGCGTCCGATTTCGACCCATTGCGGACGCTAGTCGTCGTGAGTGTCGCGCGAAATCCTCGCGACAGCAAAACTACCAACGACCGTGACTGCGGTCGCGAAAATAAGGGCAGTAACGAGACTTAATGCGTTCCCAGATTTGCCGTCTCCCCCGGCATGTAGGAAGCCCCACGTCGCGCTGAAAATTGCAGGCAAGCCCAGAAAGAGGAAGCAACCTATACCGCCGAGACATCCCAGGAGCTCCGGACCGCCGAAGCCGTCATTGTAGGACCCCTCATTTCGGTAACCGCGTGGCACAGATAAATCCCCTACCATTGCGTCCATCGTCAGCGGTTTGATCGCCTGCTATCCAAACTTGCCGCGTCCGCTTTCGACCCAAAGCGGACACTAGCTGCACGCTACTTCTACGGTGTGAGGTACGCAGGTTGGACCCTACGTGGGCAACGGAATCCCATATGCGCACCGAGATCGCTTAGGCTAGCTCGAAGCGACCGCGCTAAGGCGACGAAATGCAATAGCCTCCTCGCTGGTAGAGGATGGCTTTCGGAAGATCAGGTTGCGCTGGTTCGATCCACAGCGACCGTCGAACTTCCCAACCCGGCGCTTTGGAGTTCGAGTTCGGCTTGCTTGAAACCGTAAGCGGGGATCAGCTCGCCCTGACGATCGGAAATGGCGTCCAGCTTCGCGAACACTTCCTCGCCGTCATCGCGGCCAATGTACTTTCCCTTGGTCAAAGTGATGTTTGCCTTCGCGAAATGTCCAGCGCCTGCACAGAGAATGAAACGAGTTGGCGCGTCCTCCGTCAGAAGCGCGAGGAGGCCGGGGCTGACCAGCGAGGGTCGAGCGCTTCCAGCGTCTCGGTTGTCAGGACGTCGGCCGTCATTTGCGTCGCCGCCGTCGGCGCCAAGCAATTTACCCGGATGTTGTACTTCTCACCTTCGATTCCGAGCGTTTGCATCAGGCCGACTAACGCCATCTTAGCGGCGCCGTAGTTGGCCTGCCCGAAATTGCCGTAGAGGCCCGACGATGAGGTCGTCATAACGATCCGACCGTAGCGCTGCGCAATCATTTGCGCCCAGACGGCCTTGGAGAAGATTGCCGCGCCCATCAGGTGAACGTCGACCACCGTCCGGAAATCCTCGATGCTCATCTTCGCGAAGCTCTTGTCGCGAAGGATACCGGCATTGTTGATCAGGAGGTCGACGCCGCCCCAATCGTCGATCGCCCTTTGGACGACGCGCTCCACCGCCGCCTCGTCGGTCACCGAGCCGACGCCGGCCATGGCGGTGCCGCCCGCTGAACGAATTTCGTCGACCACCGCCGCGACTGCATCTTCGGAGAGGTCGTTGACGACGACCTGAGCGCCCTGCCCGGCGAGACAAAGAGCGTGCGAACGACCTAACCCGCCACCAGCCCCGGTTACGATTGCCACGCGATGTTCAAGCTTCATGGAAAATGCCTCCAGCCCTCTGGGCCTGTCGAATTTGGGGAGATGGTGAGCGCTATTTCTGTCCGCAGATCCCGAGGAAACCGGCAGCCATGAAAGAGGCCATTCGCTTTTTGACGGCGATGAAATCGTCCGACTTGCAGCGACCGCCCGACAGCTTGTCGATGCGGCCGGTCCGCGCCAGCGTCAGCATCAGGGCGCCGGTGACGAAGTGGTATCCCCAGAAGATATTCTCTTCGCTGCAGTCGGGCAGGGACCGTTTGAGCAGGCCGATCAGGCGAAGCACGACCGGGTCGAAATGCTCGTCCATCAGCTCCGCGCCCCATTCCGGCGTGTTGGCAACCTGCGCGCCGAGCGCGGCGTAATTTTTCCAGCTTTCCCCGCCCTCGATGTAGAGGTCGAGGTCAGTGTCGAGGAACGCACGCAATGCCCCCTCGACCGTCGGCTTGCCGCCGCATTCGGCCTCATATTCGTCAAGTGCGCGCATCCGGCGCTCGCTTGTGACCACGGCTCGCCGCGCGAACACCGCGTCAAACAGGCTCTTCTTGTCGTTGAAATAATAGTTGAGCAGCGTGTGATGAACGCTCGCCCGCTTGGCGACGTCCTTCAGGGTCACGCCGTGCAGGCCATGCTTCGAAAACAGAAACTCCGCCTCGTCGAGGATCTGCTCCATGGTCTCGGCGCGTTGCTCCGCCTTGGTCGCGCGGCGCCGCGCGGCCTGCTCGCGCTTCGCGACACCGGCGGTGGAGGTCGCCTTCTTGGCCGATGCGGCAGGCTTCTCAGGACTCTCAAGCATCACTGTATCGTTCTCGGAGGCTGTTCTTGTCGATTTTGCCGGTCGATGCGAGCGGCATCACCGGCAGCCGAATGACGGCGTCTGGCACCCACCACGGCGCTACCCGATCTTTCAGGGGCGCAAGCAGGTCATCGTCGCTGATGGGCTGGTTCGAACTCAATTCGACGAACAGCACCGGACGTTCGCCCCATTTGACGTCGGATCGTCCAATCACCGCGGCCAAAGAGACCTGAGGCAATGCACCGACGGCGGCTTCGATTTCGGCTGGGTTGATCCACTCACCACCCGACTTGATCAAGTCCTTCGACCGGCCGGTAATGGTAAGGTTGCCGGCCACGTCGATGCGCGCCAAGTCGCCGGTCGGGAACCAGCCGTCCGCTGACGCCGCGCTTTCTGTTTCGCCAAAATAGCGGTCGACGACCGACGAGCCGCGCACGTGCAGGTGACCTTCGCTATTCCGCTGCTCCGCCAGCGGAGTGCCGACATTGTCGGCGACCATCAGGTCGACCCCAATCGCTGGCCGGCCCGAGGTAGAGGCGGTCCGCGCCTCATCGTTCGGGATGGCCACGGTTCCCGATGGCGACAGTTCGGTCATTCCCCAGCTTGTCTGCACGGTCACGCCCAGACGTTGCTCGAGGCGCTCCATCAGGGCCGGCGGCATTGGCGAGCCACCGACGATGATGCGCTTCAGACTGGGCAGCTCTTCGCCGGTGGCGTCCAGATGGTCGACCAATCCCAGCCAGACGGTGGGAACGCCGACCGCGACGGTGACGTCTTCGGTCGCGATTAAGCGAGCCAGGCTGGCGCCGTCCGTATGCCGTCCCGGAAGAACCAGCTTTCCGCCGACCGCCGGGACCGCAAACGGCAAACCCCAGGCATTGGCGTGGAACATCGGCACCACGGCGAGTACCGCATCCTGACCGGAAAAGGCCATGACGTCCGCCTGCAAGATTCGGAGCGTGTGCAGGAAGTTGGACCGATGAGTGTAGGTCACGCCCTTCGGCTGTCCGGTAGTACCTGACGTGAAGCAGAGGCCGGCTGGCGACGTTTCCGGGAAGTTCCCCCAATCGGGATCAGCCGGGGCCTCCAACAGAGCTGTTTCAAGACCCCGCACCGGTGCACCGCCCCTTACCTTGTCTTCCGCAATTCCGTCGACGACGAACAGGCGCACGACGTTGCTGGCGCGCGACACGACATGCTCGGCGAGCGGCAAGAGGTCGGCGCTTACGACAATGATGCGGGCCCCAGAGGCCTTGACCATCTCTGCCAGTTGCGCCGCGGTCAGACGCGGGTTGAGCGTATGGCAGACTGCGCCCATTCCCATGATCGCAAACCAGGCTTCGACATGTGAATGCGTGTTCCAGGCGAGCGTCGCGACGCGATCGCCGACGCTGACGCCTACATGGCGAAGGACTGACGACACCCGAGCCGAGCGATCGAGCAGGTCGGCGTATCCAGTGCGAACCGTGCCGCCTTCGGCCGCAGTGACGACTTCCCGGTGCGGGTGCCACTTCGCCGCATGACGAAGGAATTTGTCCAGCGTCAGCGGATAATCCTGCATGCTTCCGTCGATCATCGGCAGCCTGCAGCCTTCGTCAGGACCGGCGAGATGATGCCGGTGTTCCAGTTCCACGGCTGGTCGCCTGCCGCGCGGCGGCGGCACATGCTGGCTTCGTGGAGCGCGAACATGCCGGGAAACAGTTTTACGTTCGGTTGCGGCGTACCGGCGAAGCGCATGTAACGACCGTCTTTGCCATAGGCCGGCCAGGCCGGCTGGCCGGCGGCGGTCGGGCGACCGGTCTTCGCGAAACTGGTCCAATAGCTCATCATCGCGGTCGACAGGCGCCGGTTTGCGAGGTCGTCGGGGATCTTGGGCCAGTTCGGCGGCGTCGATGATGCGGTGCCGAACACATAGGGAAGCTCGGCCGCGTGGAAGGCGTGGAGGCCATTGTCGTCGGCCGCGGGATAGCCATGATCGAAGAGGTAGAGATAGGCCCGGTCGCCGACCGCGGTTTGACCGATCGCAAGTCTCGCCGAGGTCCAGCCGTAGAGCGCGTCACGGGTCGTCGCGAGCATCGATTCCTTGATCGAGGACGACGGATAAAGCTGTAGGAACGGGGTCGCGAGGTCGTCGTACTTCGCATGGATCGCTGCTTCATAGGCGGTCGCGTCGGCCGGTGCCGGCGGAAGCAAGACGCCAAGGGAGCGAATTTCCCCGGCATTGAATCCGGCCATCACCGGAACCCGCGCTTGCTCGCCGCGGTCCCAGGTGTCGACCAGCTGACGGGTCAGGAAATGCCCGTCCACCGTGCCCCACGGGCCATAGCCCTTGGTCGCCGCGTCCTGGGTGAGTTTGATGGCGTCCATCGCCCGCAGGTCGGCCAGGCTTTTGGCGCCGAGCGCGCCCATCGCCGTCGATCCGGCCGCCTCGGCCGATGGCATGCCATGCTTTGCGATCTTCAACTCGGGCGAGCTGATCATGTAGCCGCTTTGAACGATCGACTTGTGGAACAAGCCGCGCGCAGCGGGCGAGACCATCAGGTACATGGCGCTGAGGGCACCGGCGGATTCTCCGGCAATCGTGACATTGTCGCTGTCGCCGCCGAACGCGCCGATGTTGCGCTTCACCCATTGCAGGGCGGCAATCTGGTCCTGCAGCCCGTAGTTGCCGGAAATGCCAGCGGCATTCTCCGCGCTCAATTCCGGATGGGCGAGGTACCCAAGTATGCCGAGGCGGTAATTGATCGAGACGACGACGATGCCACCCTGCTTCGCTATCCGCACGGCATCGTAAATCGGCTCATGGCTATAGCCGGTGACCAGCGCGCCGCCGTGGATCCACACGAGCACCGGCAGCTTTTTGGCGCCCGCGGGCGCGAAGACATTGAGCGTCAGGCAGTCCTCGCTCATTCGTGCAGGCGGGTTGGTGTAGATGTTCGGCTTTTTGTAGACCGGCTGCACGCAGGCAGGGCCGAACGCAGTCGCCGACCGAACGTCATTCCAGCGTGGCAAGGCGACCGGCGGCTTCCAGCGCAAGTGACCGACCGGCGCCGCGGCATAGGGAATGCCGCGATAGAGCGAGACCCCGTTGTCGGCGGTACCGATCATCTTTCCGGCCGGAGCGTCGACGGTCGGATTGGCGGCGGACGCCGGCGCCATGAGGCTCAGGCCTGTCGCAAAACCGATCACTAGCGATTTGATCATGCTGACACCTTTGAAGCCATCTCTTCCCGCCGAAGCCGTCTGGCGAGCCAGCAGAACAGGACGATAGCGACGATGTAGAACGGAGACAGCGTCCAAAGCGCCGACTGCAGGCTGCTCACATGGCCGTGTGCCTTGAACCAGTCGCTTGCCTGGCCGACCCAGGTCGGGCCGAGGCCAAGGCCGATGAAGTTCATGATCAGCAGCAGAAGAGCGCCGGACAGCACCCGCTGGTTCGGCTTCACTTCTTCCTGCACCAAGGCGACCGACGCCGACAGGTAGAAATAGTTAAAGGTCATCACGACGGTCAGCAGTATCAGCGCGAGCGGCCAGCCCGGTGCCCATACGAAGCCCAGATAGAAGGGCATTGCGATCGCCAGCGACAGCGCTGGCGCGGTGGCATAGCCGGCCTTGCTCGCCCGGCGCATGCGGTCGATGATCCGGCCGGATACGATCATGCCGCCGCCCATCCCGACCAGCAGGACCAGCGCATACCAGACCGCGACTTGCTCCAGCGTCATGCCCTTTTCCCGCATAAGGAAGAGCACCGCGAAGTTGCCGAGGCCATAGGTCACGAACTGGGTCGCGCCGCTGCCCAGCGCCGCGAGCATCAGCGTCGGATTGGAAAGAAACATCCGAAGCGTCTGCCAGAACGGCGCAGCTTCCGTCGTTCTTGGTTGGCCACCATCCATCGCGCCGCGCTCGGGTTCCTTGACGAATAGCCAGACGAGGATCGCCATCGCCACCCCAATCAGGCCGATGACAATGAACGGCGTTCGCCAGTCGAACCGCACCGCAATCGCCGCACCGAACGCGACCCCGGCGGCGGCACCGATCGCCGGGCCGAGATTGAAGATGCCGAGCGCAGCGGCTCGTTTTCCGGGCGGGTAGGTGTCGGTGATGATCGCGTAGGAGGGCGGAACGCCGCCCGCCTCGCCAAAGCCTACGGCCATGCGGGCAACCACCAACTGCGTGTAGTTAGCGGCCATTCCGCAGGCAGCGGTTGCGGCGCTCCAAATGCCACATGCCAGTGCCAAGACTCGGACGCGGTTGCTCCGGTCTGCGAACCAGCCGACCGGAATCGCGATGAAGCAATAGAACATCGCGAAATATAGACCGCCGATCAGGCCAAGCTGGCCGTCGGATACACCGAGAGAATCCTGGATCGGCTTGGCAAGGATACCAATCAGCTGCCGATCCAGGAAGTTGAGGACGTAGACGAAGGTCAGGGTCGCCAGCACGAATCCACGGCGCTGGCCCGTCGTCGTTCGCTCTCCACGATCCATGTCACCGACCCCTTTCACTAGCGGTCACCCGCTTCGGTTAGATACCGTAACCGATGCGGAGCCCGACCGTGCGCGGCCGCAACGTCCCGAAGCGACTTACCAGGAAGGCTTCTGGATGGATGTAGACGATCGAATGATCGTCAAAGACGTTCTCTACATATAGCTGCGCAGTCAGGTCCCGATGCTTGATGCCGAGGCTGAGGTTGGTGTTCACATAGCCATCGGTCCGCCCGAAAGTCGACAGCGGCAGGGTCGGATTGCCCGGCGTATTTGGGAAACTGCTGTTGTACGGCCCGACATACTGGACGTTGGCGGCCAGCGTACCCTTGACCGTACTGCTAAGGTCGAAGCCGTACGACGAGTACAGCGATCCCTGGAATCGCGGTGCCGACAGGCGGTGCCCAAGGACCGCACCGGAGATGGCCGCTTCTTCCTCGCTCAGCTTGGTAATCTTGGAATCGTTGTAGGATCCATTCGCACCGATGAAGACGTCTTTCACAGGAGCATAACCAAGCTCCAACTCGATGCCGCGGCTGCGGGCAGCGCCGATGTTTGTTGCGAACTGCACCGAGTCCGACACGCGGTTGGCCTGCGCCTGGATGTTGCTCCAGTCGATCCAATAGGCGGCAACGTTGGCGGTCAGCCGGCCATTGAGCCACCGGCCCTTGGCGCCGATCTCGTAGCTTTTCAGACTATCCGATGAGGCACCGTCCGGGATGATGATATCGGTGTCGTCGACCAGGCTCGGCCGCCCGGCGAATGCATTGACGATCGGCGCCCGGAAACCGGTCGCGAAGGTCGCGTAGGTGGTGAGGTCCGGGCTCGGCTTATAGGTCGCGCTCAATTTCCACGACGGCTTCGATCCCTTGGCCTTGCGTCCCTCCGACGCTTCGTAGGGCGTGAAAGTGGTGAAGTTCACCGGGATGTTAAGCAGCGCGAAGGTGTAATAATTGAAGCCGAACGCGGTCGCGAGATAACCGCCCTCTTCGGTGAAACCTTGCGCCGTGGTCTCGCCGTAGCGCATGCCGCCGGTCAGCCAGAACTTGTCGGAGAACCGATAGGTCAGCTCACCAAAGCCAGCGAGTTCTGTGCTGATCTGGTGCGTGTATTGCTTCTGGTAATACTGGTCGGGAAGGCCGGTCAGCCCGCGCTCCTCCAGGAACTCCGGGCTCGACCGGTAGAAATAGTCGACGTCGCGCCGGCGGCGAAGATAGAAGCCGCCGACCGTGAATTGGAACGGACCATCCAGCGACGACACCAGGCGCGTTTCCTGCACGAACACCTTGTCATAGGCGTCGGCGTCGAGGCCGAACGCGATCGGCGCGCCCGGATAGATGGCCTGCGCCGGGAAGGTGCCGGCCAAGTCGACATAGAAACGCTGGTCGAAATCGGAATAAGTCGACGAACTCGTCAGCTTGGCGAAATCGAACTCATATTCGATCGTGCCGTTGAGGATCGTCTGCTTGCCCGTGAAGCGGTCGGGCTGATCCGAAACGCGCTTTTCGCGTCCCAGCGATGGGCTGGTAAGCGACGAATCCTTCGGATCGCTGTCCTCGAACGAACCAAGCACCCGGATCGACAGCCTTTCGGTCGGCCGCCACAGCGCAATAGCGCGCCCGCCCCAGTCGACCAGCGTGTTGGAATTCTCTTCACCCGTCCCGACGTTCTCGAGGTATCCGTCTTCGTTACGGTAGAAACCAACCGCGCGGATGCCGAACTTGTCGGTGACGATCGGCGTGTTGAGCATCAGGTTGTAGCGCTGGCGGATGCTGTCGGAGCCGGTAATCCCAAAGTCGACCAGCCCCGACCAGTCGAAGCTGCTGAGATTCGGACTCTTGGTCAGGATACGAAGTGCGCCGGAGAGCGAGCCCGACCCAAACAAGGTTCCCTGCGGCCCGCGAAGGAACTCCACCCGCTCCACATCGAACAAATTGGGGTCGACGACCGTGGTATTGCCGATCGTCGAGACCGGCAATTCGTCGATGTAGACGGCCACCGAGCTCTGCAAATTGGCGTTGTAGCCATTGGTCGCGATGCCGCGTGAGGTGAAGTTGTTGAAGTTCTGCGTTGGCCGGTTGAGCACTACGCCAGGCGTCTCACGGGCGATGCCTTCGTAACCGACGATGCCCTTTTCGGTGAGCTCTTCCTGCTGGAACGCCGTGATGCTGATCGGAACGTCCTGGATCCGCTCCTCGCGGCGAGTCGCAGTGACCACGACTTCCTGTGCCTCGGAGGCGGAGTCAGCGGTTTGCATTTCCGTTGAGTCGGTAGTTTGTGCTGAAGCCGGCGCCCCCAAGCTATGGCCATCGCACACGCAGTCGCGAGCAACTGTGCTTTCATCGAGCATCTCCCCTTCGGACCGATCGTACGTCGGCTTCCTGATCGAAAGCTGCGCGACAAATCGCGCATTGTCAACATTCACTCACACGCGTGTGAATATCTTAATACGCGACGTGGAATCTTTCGCAGTGGACGGTTGGTCGCGATCAAAGGCTAGCCAATTCAAGGGCTACGCTTTTTTGCTTATCGCCAAGCCATCAAGGCGAAGCGGCCCATCTTGCGTCCAATCTCAGGCGTCCGCTTTCGACCCATTGCGGACGCTAAGTGACATCAATACTGACTCCAGCGGGCCCTGACGCGGTCGGCGTGGGCACATCGGCAAACTGATGTGTTTGGCGGGTTCGAGTCCCGCTCATGGGTCCGTCCGATTTCGACCCATTGCGGTCATTAGATCTTGCGTTAACGTGCAGGCATGAGTGGCTCACCGCCAAGACTGGACACGGCAGATGCTATCGCTTGCATACGCAAGTGCGCGAATGCTGGCGTGCAGATACTTGGCCTTGATGGGTTCGTCGTTGTCGCTAACGGCTTCGTTGCCGCTCTGGACTTGCTGCTCGACGTTTCTGGCGAAAATCTGTCAGCCGATGAAGCTGCCGCTAGAGCGGAAGCTTTCGTGCATGCAAAGGGCCGTCCTGACGTGCATTGGGAAGTTTGGACGGTAGCTAGCTAATGACCGCTTTCCACCCATTCCCACCGCGTCCGATAACGACCCATTGCGGACATTAGCGGACCCCTTAGAAGCCGGAAATGGCTCGCTTTCTATTAACCTCCCCCGGTCCTCGCCCAGCCTACTACAGGGTAGCCGAACATCTGTGGGGTTCAGGTTGCAACTTCGATAGCGATGGGAACAGCAGCCAACCGGAAGCGACGGATTGGACGGAGTTGACCGTGACGCTCCGCTCCGCTCAATCTATTCAAGACAACGAAACCGATCGCTTAGACGTTGATCAGGTGGCAGCGAGCGAGCCACTCGTTCTCGCTATCGTCTCCGAGAACCCTGACTTGGCTCGCAAGGCCGCCGAGTTTCTGCATCGCGAGGCCGGTGGCGAACTATCCATCGGCTAACGACCGCTTTCCGCCCAAACTTGCCGCGTCCAGGTTCGACCCATTGCGGACATTAGCTGAGCTTCAATCGATAGAATTGGTGTTTGGATAGATTACGGGCGTGTCGCGCCGCCATTCGAACAGATACTCGTATGGCTCCTCGTCGCCTTCGGCACGAAACTCATGCGCGAGCGTCCAGCCAAGGCGGACAAACTCTGCCGCATTTTTTGATGAGTGGGCCTTGCCCAAGGGTATCCCGCGCTCACTCCTCATGCCGCGACCGTGCCACGGCTAATGTCAGCTTTCCACCCAAACTTGTCGCGTCCGGCTTCGACCCATTGCGGACATTAGGCGGCGCTGTATTGCTTAGGAATCTTTTTAGAGAAGCTATTCGAACTTAGGCCAGTCCCCTTGGACCCCATTTTGTGGAGTAGAGCGTGAGCGAAATTTTCAAAGTGCTACTGGTAGCGTCGTGCTTTGCCGTTCCAAGCGTTGCTCCAGCGGCCCCAGCAAATGTAGTGGCGTACAACTGCATTTTCCCGGTCGAAGGTTCGGCCCAGCACGGCAAGAAATTCGACTATTTGGCTGTTCTCATTCCGAACTGGCTGGAATCTACTTCTGGCACTCCCTTCGATGTGATCGACCCGTCGGACTTATTGCAGGGCGGTTCTCTCTCGCGCTTGATGAAAAAGGAAAGCAGCTTTGCGTTGGCTGGAGCACCGTCCGACAAAACCAAAATGCTCTTGATCTCCATCGACACGGATAAGCCCGGCGTCTTCGATGCGGTGCTTGGAAACCATGCCACTCCCGAGATTAAGCGGGAGGGCCAGTGTGCAGCGATGGGCGAGAAAGCCCGAGAATCGTTCGAGTTCTGGAGAGTTCACCCGGATCGCATCGGGGATGCGCCCTAACGTCTACGCATTTTTGCTAGCGTCCGCTTTCGACCCATTCCGGTCATTAGGGATCAGGCCGTCTTTGGCGTGAACTTCGCCCAAAGGCGCTCCAACCCTTGGTCATTGACAGGCTTGTTCAGCCCCGCTCGGCCTATCGAGCGCATCCATTTGTCCAAGGCGAACCGAGCGAACTGCTGCCCTATGGGCGTAAGCTCCGAGAACCGAAGTTCAAGGTCGGGGCGACGGCTCACATCCACTGTAGGGTTCAGCAAGCCCTTGGCCTTCAGGAACTCGGCAAAGACAAACACAACGTCCGCCCCATGTCGCTGATACTCACCATCCTCCGGCACGATGTTTCCACGCTCGTCATGTGTTGTCACTTGTTGATTGAGCATCCACGGCACTGAGATAAGCACGAAGTCCTGCAAGCTGGCTCTCCCAAACACACCCAGACCATAACGGACTAGTGTCCGCTTTCCACCTATTCCCGTCGCGTCCGGCTTCGACCCATTGCGGACATTAGCGTCGGCATCCAAAGTGACTGCATGCATCCGAGAACATTGGCCACGCTTGAGCAACTAAGGAATGCCGATTGGTTCGCGAACGTCGGCGTCCAAACCTCTTCCGCTGTCGCGACGTTACCAGATTGGCCGTCGGCAATCGCAAGTTGTTCTTCGCCGGAATGGGAGAACTTGTGCCTTGAAGCGGCTAATCATTATCGCGAGCGTCTGCTCGAACGCTCACCTCAAGCTTTTTCAACATGGAACGATGTCGTAAACGCAGTGAAGCCGTCAGCGATGGCGCTAGTCCACGACAAAACGCGGTATGTTGTTGCCGCGCACAGCTTGCCAAGTGCGTTCAGCGATACTGTGAACTGGGATATTCTTCACCTTTGTATGGAAGCAGAGTTTGCGGACGTTTTCCCTCCCGGTTTCTACGCCAGCCAAGCCTACTGGTATGAGCGTGGTCACTTCCCCTGCGGATGGCGTGGACCATTCCCTGAAGGCGGCCATCTTGTCATTTTCTAGCGTTCGCTTTCGACCCATTGCTGCCATTAGCGGTCGCGGCCTAAGGTAGCTCTATGAGGAATGAGCCTATTCCAACAGACGACGCGGCGGAACGGCAACAGGGGCGCATCGCGCTCTGGCTCGACCCGGCCGACATTGATTGGCTGTCTACTCGCTGCGATTGTCCGCCAGATGCGCCGAAGGAACTGACCGAACGCTGTGCTCGGGTCCGCTTCCGCGCCCGAGCGGCTGTTCACAAAGCTGGGCTGGTGGGCCGTCAAACCTAATGTCCGCTTTCCACCCAAATCGGACGCTAGCCGATTAGACTCAATCCGGCGGCTTTCGCCTCAACCTCTTTCCTCGGCCTTTGGCGAGGCGCTATCTCGTCTCACGGAGGTTTGCCCAGGTAAGATCGAAGCGAGCTAGGTATTTGCGCAAACGATCAGCGTCATTTGTCGTACTGCGCTGTGCCCGCGATGCAGAAAATAGTGAGCGGCCCGCTTCTGAAAGTGATCGGCTGCCACGACAAACCTCAACGACATGACTCAATTGAACCCGATCGAAAGGGTCCAACGATTGAAGTGTTTCAGTTGATAGCAGGTCATCTAGACCATCCTCGGCCACGGAAGTGGGCCGCCACGCCGCCGACAGTCGAGCTATCTCGGCGTCGACCAAGCTCTTATCGATCCGCCCCTTGGGGCTGAAAGTTGCCATTCGGGTGACGCTTGACGCAAGATCGCGGAAGTTGCCGGGCCAAGTGGCGCTCGCACTGGTCGCGAACGCCAGATAGCTCTCTCGCGCTTCCTTATTAAAGGTGACCCGCTCACCTTCGCGTTCAGCGAAGCGGTCGAGTTCATAATCGAGGTTGGGCTCAATGTCCTCTCGGCGTTCGGCTAGGCCGGGAAGTTGGAACGTCCAAAGGTTGAGCCGCGCTAGGAGATCGTCCCGGAACCGCCCTTCGGTAACGCGGCTCGCGAGATCACGATTGGTGCCAGCAATAAGCTGAAAGTCACTTTCAACTTCCTTGTCAGCACCCATGGGGAAAAAGCGCTTCTCCTCAATGGCGCGAAGGATCATCGCCTGCTCATCGAGACCAAGCTCACCTATTTCGTCCAAGAAGAGCGTTCCTGTGTTCGCCGATTTCAAGAGGCCAGGGCGGTCGCTCGCTGCGCCCGTGAACGCCCCGCGTTTGTGTCCGAACAGTGCTGACATTGCGCCGTCGCCCTTGAGGGTCGCGCAATTCACCTCGACAAATGGCCCCTTCACCTGGTGCCGCAGTTTCTTCAGATCATATATTCGCCGGGCCAGCTGGCTTTTGCCGGCGCCCGTCGGCCCCATCAACAGGATGGGGGCACGGCTCCGAACGGCCACTTGCTCGATCTCGTCGATCATGCGGTTGAAGGCCGCGTTTCGAGTGTCGATGCCGGACTTCAGAAATGACGTACTTTCTGCCGTCGCCACGGCAAAACGCGTCGCAATGCTGTCATAGCGCGACAGATCGAGGTCAATGGTGTTCCACACGCCTTTCGGATCGACGGCTCCGCGACGAGGCTGGGTCTGGAGAAGTTGACCTGGGAGGTAGTGCGCTTCGGTCAGCAGGAAGAGGCAGATCTGAGCAACGTGCGTCCCGGTCGTGATGTGGATGAGATAATCTTCAGCATCGGGATCGAGCGGATAGCTACGGACGAAGTCGAGTAGCTTACCGTAGACCTCTTCGAAGTCCCACGCGTCTTCGAAGTCCATCAGGATCGGTTCGACCATCGTCTCCGGGGAGACAGCCGCAATGTCCTCGGCGAGGTAATCAACGAGGCCTCGATGAACTCCACCATGTATCATGACGAAGCGATCGACACGGAGATCTTCGTGCATTGTCAGCCCCACGCTCGGGCGCCACTGGTTCCAGCGCGTGGGACCTCGCTTGCTCGCGTCGAGCGTAGAACCAACAAAACCGATGACGACGACGGGCTTCACCGCGATACCATGATATAAATGTTTATCGATGTCGATAGATTTGCCAGTCGATTGCTACATGCAGGTTTTGAAGGAATATGTTTTAATTCTAAGCAATCCAGATACTTAGGTTAGATGCGCGAAATATCGGTGCAATTGGCACATCACCTGCAACCTGTAATTGGGTCGGGTGCAATCGAACAGCCCGACGCAGCGGTGGAAGGGGCGGCCGGAATGGGCCGGTCGCCCCAAGCCGAAAAGAGGCGAAAGCAATGAACGAGAATTTTGACTTCCAGCACGTTGAGGGGGTGTTCCCATCAAGATGTGGACCCGCGGCGTTCCGGTGGATGAGAAGGCTCGAGACCAGCTCGCCCGCGCTGCAAGGATGCCATTCGTCTTCAAACACGTTGCGGTGATGCCCGACGTTCATGTGGGGATCGGCGCGACCGTTGGTTCAGTCATTCCTACCAAGGGTGCAATCATTCCGGCGGCGGTAGGCGTCGATATAGGCTGCGGTATGTTGGCCGCGCGCACGTCCCTGGTGGCCAGCGATTTGCCCGACAACCTCGAAGGAATTCGCGCGGCGATAGAGCGTGCCGTTCCAGTGGGGAGGACGGTTGGGCGCGGCAATCGTGACACTGGTTCTTGGGGAGATCCGCCCCCCGCGATCGTGGAGGCGTGGGCAACAATTTCTGCTCGCTTCGATCAGATCATCGCAAAGTATCCCAAGCTCGCGAAGACGAACAACGTTGTGCACCTTGGTACGCTTGGGACGGGCAATCACTTCATTGAGGTCTGTCTCGACACGGAGCAGCGCGTTTGGGTCATGCTGCATTCCGGGTCGCGCGGCGTCGGGAATGCGATTGGCACATTCTTCATCGAGCTTGCCAAGCAGGACATGCGCAAGTGGTTCATCAACCTGCCTGACCAGGATCTGGCTTACTTCGCGGAAGGAACCGATCACTTCGACGACTATGTGGAAGCGGTCGAATGGGCTCAGGACTTTGCCGCTCTTAATCGGCGAATGATGATGACTAACGTCATCCGCGCCCTTCGGACGCAAATCTCGAAACCGTTCGACGCGGAACTGGAGGCGGTGAACTGCCATCACAATTACGTGACTCGCGAAAACCACTTCGGCGAGAACGTCCTCGTAACCCGGAAGGGAGCCGTCCGCGCAGCCAAGGGTGTGATGGGTATCATTCCCGGCTCAATGGGAGCCAAGTCGTTTATTGTCCGCGGTCTTGGGAACAAGGAGTCGTTCGACAGTTGCTCGCACGGCGCCGGCCGCGTGATGTCACGAACGCAGGCAAAGAAAGAAGTGACGCTCGCCGAGCACATCGCTGACACTGCTGGCGTCGAGTGCCGCAAGGACGAGGGAATGATCGACGAGAGCCCAAGGGCTTACAAACCGATCGAAGCGGTCATGGCGGCCCAGTCCGACTTGGTCGAAATCGTCCACACTTTGAAGCAGGTGGTGTGCGTAAAGGGGTAGCTCCCGCTACGTGCACTACCCAGTACTGAGAAAAGCATGATCATCATCGACGGATCCGAAGGCGAAGGTGGTGGCCAGGTGGTGCGCAATGCGTGCGCGCTTTCCTTGGTCACTGGCCAGCCGTTCCAAATCATCAACGCACGCGGGGGCCGCGATAAGCCAGGTCTCATGCGTCAGCACGTCACTGCAGTCGAGGCCGCGTGCGCGATCGGCGGTGCAACGTGTGACGGTTTGAGCGTCGGAACGTCGGAGATCACCTTTAATCCTGGGTCTGTATCGCCTGGCGAATATCACTTTGCGGTCGGCACGGCCGGCAGCACCAGCCTTGTGCTGCAGACTATTCTGATACCGTTGCTGCTCGCTGATGCCCCTTCAAGGATCGTGCTCGAAGGAGGGACGCATAACATTTACGCGCCTCCCTTCGATTTCATCGCGCGCTCCTTTTTGCCGGTCATCAATCGGATGGGGCCTACGGTGGATACAAAGCTTGTCCGTCACGGGTTCTATCCCCGCGGTGGCGGACGCATTGAAATCCACATTGATCCGGCGCCGTTGCAACCCATTGCTTGTGAGGAGCGCGGGGCCGAGTTGTCACAGGCCGCGACAGCAACTTTCGCTGCGCTTCCCCGCGAAATCGCCGAGCGCGAATTGAAGGTCGTGCGCAAAATGTTGCCGGAGTGGCCCGATGACGCACTCGCAATTCGGGAGCTGCCCGAAGAGCAGGGGCCCGGCACGATCCTCGTATTGGAAGCTGCTTTCGAGCACGTGACCGAGATTGTGAGCGGCTTTGGTAAGCTTGGCCTGTCGGCTGAGAAGCTGGCTGCCACCGCTGCTAATCGCATGAAGGGCTACCTCGCCTCGAACGCTTTCGCGGGACCTTACTTGGCCGACCAATTGCTCTTGCCGTTTGCGGTGGCCGGAGGCGGATCATTCACGACAGTCAAACCGAGCGAGCACTGCCGAACGGCTGCCGACGTGATTGCGCGATTCCTACCGGTGCGGTGCACATTCGCTGAAAGCGAGAACGGCTCGCATCTCGTGACGGTTCAATGAGGTGAATCTTATCGCAGCAACGATATCGAGGTTCAAGCAACCAGCCTATTGGCTTTTGCCCAGCCGGGCACGGCCACACGACCGACCGCTAGCGTCCGATTTGGGTCGAAAGCGGACGCTAGCCCTTTTGCCTACCGAATGTCCGAGAGTGGCCGTTAGCTGACCGTCTGCTTTGCGATAGCTCAGGAGCCATTCTTGCCGACTGATATCGCAGAATTGGCACGGGAGATTTTCTGGCTGGCACAAACTCCATCTCCGCGTGATCGGTCATTTTCCATCTGGCAGAATATCCTCGATGGTGTCCTTTCCGGTCGCGACGTTGGCTCGGATGCCGCGAATAGTTTTCTCTGATTGGCGCAACTGCCGGGACGTCTGCTGGATCGACGGACGGGCCTCTTCCAACGATCGGGAAAAATTGTCAGCACCTTCCCCAAAACTGCGAATTCTTGCTCGTGCGCGGGCGACATCGCCGTCAGCGGATTCAATTGACCTGCTAAGTCGCTCGGCTGTTCGTCCGGCGCCCGAGATTCCGTCCGCCACCATTCGAATGCTGCGAGGTTTGATTGACCTTGTCAGGCGTGAGGCGGTCTTTTCCCATCCAGCGGTCTGCTCCACCACCCCCTCAAGCGTCGCCGAGATTTTCTGCTGACCTTCGGCGTCGAGACTGTCGACGACTCCGTCGAGCTTACGGGCGACACTCATAGCTTCCTGCGCGGGGTCGCCACTACTCCGTTTGCTGACCGCTAATATTCGCCCGATATCATCGCGGCCTACCGGATTGATTAGCGGCCCCTCAGAAGACGGAATAAGTACGAGCGTCGCATCTCCGCTCATCAAGGATCGGCTGATGTCGGCTCGAACACCGCGTCGTATCGGCACCTTTTCATTCAGCGCCAGCGTGATCAAAACTATTTCTGGATTGAGCGGGTCGATTGAGATTGCTTCAATTCGACCCACTGGAACGCCTGACAAGGTGACACCGGATCCGACATCCAGGCCTGATACGCTCTTCGTAAAATGGACATGATAGCGCGCGTCAAGCGACCGCGATTCGCCCGAAATATAAAAAGCGAAAAACGCGAGGCCGAGAAACAGTATTGCCACGACCGCCAGTACCAACCGGAAGTTGGATCGCGTCTCCATTACCGTCCTGTGTCGCCTCTGCCGGGGGATGGCGGCTGCTGCCAGCCAAGGCCCAGTGATTTCTGAACAGCAATGAAGCTACCGGTGAGCGCAGCCGTTGCTGCGACAAGATTGCGCCCGGCCTCGAGGCTCTGCCGGTCCGCCTCGAGCGCTTCGCGGAGCGAGGCAGCTCCAACGTTGTACCGTTGTCGCATCAAAGCAGCGCTTCGGTCGGCGGACGCTTTGATTTCTGCCAACTCGGCAACCGACTGCCGCTGGCGCCCGAACCGCGAGAGCGACGATTCCGCGTCCTGGAGCGCGGTCAAGACGGCTTGTCGATACTGGGCCTCAGCTTCGTCCCGCGCTGATCGGGTTTGTCGAAGACGCGCCAGGCTGCGGCCGAAATCCAGCAATCCCCACTCAATTTGCGGCAAGGCTATCTTGCTCATGTTACCCAAGTCGAAGAGGTCGCCCGGTGAAGCTCCGCCTATTCCCAAAATTCCCATAAAGCTGATCTTTGGAAGCCGTGCAGCCTCGACAACGCCAATCCTGGCAGTCGCGGCTGCAAGGTTGCGCTCGGCAGCACGAATGTCCGGCCGACGGGCGATCAGCGACGCGGGGTCTCCTATTTCGACCGAGGCCGGGGGCAGAGGGATCGAGCCGAGTGGAGCCAGCAAAGGATCCACAACGCCGGGTGCTGCGCCGGTCAGCGCCGAAAGCGCGTTGAGATAGACCTCGAGTTCGCCCTGAACCTTCTCGATGTCGGCGTTGGTCGCCCTGAGTTGAGTTTTGGTTTTTTCGACTTCAAATGCGGTGGTCGCGCCTCGACGAAACCGTTGCTCGGCCAGATCGAGAAGCGTCCGATCAGCATCGGAGGCCAGTCTCAACGAAGCCAGACGATGCTGTCGTTCGCGAACGTTCGTGTAGGCTTGGGCGATTTCAGCAGTTAGCTGGACCTGGGCGTCGGCCTCATTGGCGACGGCCGCGCCAAGCTGGGCGGACGCTGCCTCGGCCGATCGCCGCTTGCCACCCCAAACGTCGATTTCCCAATTTGCGTTGAGGCCGAGATTGAAAAAGTCGATCGTTGTTCCTGCTTCCGAATCCTCGTCGCCGGTCGGTGGCGAGGTTGGCGGTCCCGACGTCGAGCCGCCACCCTGCTCGAGATCGAGACCCGGCAAGTCGGCGTAGACATATCTTCCCTGTACAGAGCCCGCCGGGAGTCGATCCGCGCGCTCGAAACGGACGTTTTGCCGAGCCTGCGCAATTCTCGCGCGAGCGGCTTCCAGTCCCGGATTGCCGGCCAGCGCCCTAGCCTCAAGTGTATTGAGGACGGGATCGTTGAGCGCAGTCCACCATTGCGCCAGTGCCGGCTGGTTCGACGAAGTGGACTGGGAGGCGCGAACGAAAGTCTCGCCCGGTTTCGCGATGGCAGGAAGGGGCACGGGACCTTTGTAGTTTGGACCGACAGTGCAGCCGCCAAGGGCCAGCACGGCGAGGATGGGGAGGTAGGCGGTGCGCATGAAACCTCAGTGCATGGAAAGCGACATGCCCTTGGGCAGCGGACGCAGGAAAAGGACGAGTGGAATGGACAGGACGATGACGACGGTCATGACAAAAAATATGTCATTGTAGGTCATGACGAAGGCCTGCTGCTGGATGGAACCCGCGAGTGTCCGAATAGCGGCTTCGGCACTGCCGAGACCGGCCTGAATACCCGTCAGATAGTCCTGCACGGACCAGCTGTTGGCGGAGAGAGATTCCTCCATCCGGCGGCTATGATGCCAGAGACGCTGATCCTGAATGGTCGCAAGCGCTGCCAGCGCAAAGGAACCGCCAAGGTTTCGGGCGGCGTTGAAGATGCCCGATGCGTCCCCGGCATCTTCCTTCGACACCGCCGCGATCGCCCCCTGATTGAGAAACAGCATGGTGAAGATCATGCCGACTCCGCGCAGGATCTGACCGGCCGTGAATGCGCCGCCGCCGGCCTCGGTCGTCAGATTGGTGGTGATCCAGCAGCTGATCGCCATCAGCAGCAAACCACTGCCCACCGCGAGCCGAATATCGATCCGGGTGATGAGGAAAGGCACGATCGGCATCAGGAACAGCGCCGGCAAGCCCATCAGCGCGATTACGTACCCGGTCTGTAGGGCGTTGTAGTCGGAGATGAGGGCAAGGAATTGCGGGATGACGTAGATGGTGCCGTAGAGCGCCATGCCGACCACCAGCGCCATGATCACGATACTGCCGAATTGCCTGGTGAAGATGAGACTGAGCTTGAGGACCGGTCGTCGCGCATATTTCTGGCCAACCAGCAGAAGCGCGAATCCGACGAGCGTCATCAGCGTCAATTGAATGATGAGAGGCGATTCAAACCATTCTTCGCGATGGCCTTCCTCTAGCACGACGGTGAGGCCACCCAGACCCAGAATGAGCCCGGCTATGCCAAACCAGTCGCCCTCGCGCACATAACTCCAGTCCGGACGTTGATGGGGGAGGCCAAGCCACAACAGCAGAAGCAAAACGATGCACACCGGAACGTTGACAAAGAATGCGTAATGCCAGCTGAGATTTTCCGTCAGCCAGCCCCGATCAGCGGACCCAGGACAGGCCCCAAGATGACGGTCACGCCGAACAGCGCCATGCCGATCGGTTGCTGATGGGGCGGGAGTCGGGTCGCAACGATCGTCATGGCGGTGGGGATCAAGGCGCCGGCGGTGATGCCTTGCCCTGCACGGCCGATGATCATCGTGGTGAGATCGTCCGCGACTCCGCACAGGATTGAAAAACCGGTGAACAGTGTCACCGCGACGAACAGCAGCGTTCGCAGTCCGAGCAAGCGCTCCAGCCACGCGCTGAGCGGGATAATAATGATTTCGGCAACGAGGAACGAGGTCGCGATCCAGGTGCCTTCGGTGCCTGTCGCGCCGATCTCACCCTGGATGGTCGGCAAGGCTGAGTTGACGATCGAGACGTCGAGCGTAGCAAGCAAGGCACCTAGGCTGCCAGCTGCCACTGCCAACCAAGCGCTTAGATCAGCCCGTTCCTCCCGAGCTGCAGTCTTGCCGATGGGGATGGAGGCCGCCAACTTCGCTTACCTTCTCGCTTCTTGCGCCTTACGGATCCGATCCAACTCGCCGCGAGCCGAACGAGTATCGGCAGTGACGTGCACCGACATGCCGGGCGCCAGCAGCCGCCGGACTTCAGGCGAGGCGTCGATGGCCACCCGAACCGGGATCCGCTGCACGATCTTGGTGAAGTTGCCGGTCGCGTTTTGCGGCGGGAGAATTGAGAACTGAGCCCCCGTTCCCGGCGCGAAGCTTGCAATTTTTCCGGTCAGCTCAATGCCTGGAAGGGCATCGACCTTGATGGTCACCGGCTGCCCGACCCGCATGAGCCCGACCTGCGTCTCCTTGAAGTTGGCTTCGACGTAGATTTTGTCGACCGGCACCAAGGTCATCAGCCGCGTGCCTGGCTGAACAAATTGACCCACGCGCACAGCCAGGTCCCCGACCCGGCCGGCGATGCTGGCCCGGATCGTCGTACTCTGCACATTGACATCGGCGGCCCTCAGCTGCGCCTCGCCCGCCCGGGCCTGCGAGAGCGCCTGCTCGATCTGGGCGTCGAGCGTGCCGAAGCGGCGTTGCGCCGCCAAAACAGCCGCCCGGCGCGTCGCTGCCTGCGCCTGGGCCTGCCGGAGCTGATTTCGCAGCTGGCTAAGCCGCTCGCGCGACTCCGCGCCGGTCCGAGCCAACGGCTCGAAGCGCGCGACCTGTTCGCTCGCGAAGGCGACGTCCGATTGCGCTGCATTCAACTGCGCCTGCGCCTGAGACAAGGCTGCCTGCTGCTCCCCAACCTGAGCGCGAACAGTGTCAGCGGTCGCGCGCGACGCTTCGATTTGGGCCTGGATCTGCGACGACTGGGCCCGGTAATCGCGCGCATCGAGCAGCGCGAGGGGCTGGCCGGCGCGGACGGTCTGGTTCTCGTCGACAAAGACGCGATCGATATAGCCACCTATCTTGGGAGCGACGACGACCGAATCCGCCTGAACAAACGCATCGTTGGTGCTTTGCAGATACTTTCCGCGAGATTCGTAGTCGAGATACCACCAGATTCCGAAAGCGATGGCTGCCAAAGCCACAACCAGCAGCGCGATCCGGACATTTCTCGAGCGCAGCGGAGACTTGCGCTCAGACCCGGCGGCAGAATTTTCGTTCGCATCCATCACTTGTGTGGCCATCATTCGTTCTCGGAAGGATTGGGAGTCGCAGGTTTCTGCAGAAAAAGGGCCGCTTGCCCCATCCTCGCAAATGAAGCAAGAGCATATGATATGGAACCTCACAAACTAATTTCCGTTTCGAAACAGTTCGCTTGGGTTTATCTTCGCCTGCAGCGCCTCATCGACCGCAACCTTTCTCGACACGGCGCTTCGCTGGCCAAGATCCGTCTCCTTGCATTCCTCGAAGATGGTTCGAAGCGCTCAACGGACATTGCGTCATTCTTCGGCCAGGCGCCCCGCACCGTGACGCAGGCGATTGACGCTCTCGAAGCTGCCGGACACTTACGGCGTATGCCGGTTCCCGGCGACCGCCGCACCAAACTTCTCGAGCTGACGGCAGAGGGTCGAGCCATGCTCGGGCGGGCCCAGCCGCTCTACGAAACGATACTTTCGCGGACCATGGGCGCACTGTCGGAGGACGAGCTCAATAAATTTGCTGATATGCTGACCAAGGTCGAAGCGGCGGTCGACCTGATTGAACCTGCCTCGAAGTGAGCCGGAATCCTTCAACCGGCTCTCGACGGCAAGAAGCAGAACGCATGCGGGAGCGTGATCGCTTCGCGCAGCTCGTCACACTTCTCGGGCGGCACGGGATGCGCGGTCTGAGCGCAAAACTAGGTTTTGGCTCACCAGACGATGGGCAGTTCGTCGATGCCCGCCCCGATGCGGTCGTCGCGCTGCTCAGGGATATCGGACCGGTTGGCGTCAAGTTTGGACAAATCCTCGCCATGCGCAGCGATTTGCTCGGCCCTCAGTGGATCAACGCCCTGTCAACCTTGCAGGACCGCGTTCCGGCCGTTCCCTTTGAGGAGATCGCTCCGGCGGTTGAGGATGCGATCGGCGGTGATCTGGACAGCTACTTCTCGAGCTTCGACCGGGAGCCGCTTGCCGCCGCGTCAATCGCACAGGTTCATGCCGCGACGATGCTCGACGGGCGATCGGTCATCGTCAAAATTCGCCGTCCCGGCATCGGCGCGATCGTCGACGCCGACCTCCGGCTGTTGCGCAGGTTTGCCCGAACGGCCGCAAACCGCATCCCCGAACTCGCCAGGCTCAAGCCCGATGAACTACTCAGTCAATTCGCTGAGAGCCTGGACCGCGAAATGGACCTGTCGGCCGAAGGGCGATCAAGCGACTCCATTGGCGCATTTCTCGCCCCCTTAGGCGTCCGTACGGCTTCTTTTGAATGGGAGTTGAGTGGAAGGCGCGTCAACGTCCAGCAGCGATTGATCGGTACGCCTGCGACAGATCTTGATCGTGCGCGTGAGGCCGGGGTCGATTTACAGGCCGTAGCGCGCACTTACGCACAGGCGATCTTGCGGTCGATCATCTTCCACGGGCAGTTCCATGCCGACCCGCATCCGGGCAATGTGATTTTGCTGCAAGACGGGTCGCTTGGTTTCATCGATTTTGGCGCGGTTGGTACGCTTTTGCCGCGGCGGCGTGATCAACTGGTCCAGCTCGCCCTTTCTATCGCGTCCGACGATGTTGCCGGGGTAGCAGACATCCTGATGATCTGGGCGGGGGATCCTGAAGTGGATCGGGACCGGCTGGAGTTCGCGCTGGGCGAATTGATCGATAGCTTCAAGGATGTTGTGCTCTCGAACGTCGATCTTTCCAAAATCTTCGAGCAGGTCTTCCGTCTGCTGCGGGAGTTTCAGCTGGCATTGCCGCCAGATCTTGCTCTCGTACTACGAACGTTATTGACCGCCGAAGGGTTCGTTCGTCGACTGGACCCGGCGTTCAATATCGCTGATGAACTGGCGCCGGTCGCACGAGAGCTGATCGCCGAACGAACGAGCCTTATCACGCTCAAGAAGGAAGCAAAGAAGATCGGAGTGGCCTTAGCGCGTGCAACGCTGAGCACTCCGGAAATCATCGGGCAAATCGATAAATTCGCTCGCACTGGGAAAATACCCGTGACCATTTCCGCGACCGATCTTCAAATCCTTTCGCGGGCCTTTGAAAAAAAGCCAGCGAGCAATCCAGGCGTGATACCGGCAGCACTGTTGATTTCGGCTGCGATTCTCTCATCTGATTGGCCAGTTTTGGCTGTTTGCAGCGCAGCTGCCGGCGCGCTGATGATATTGCGAACATGGATACATCGCAATTCCTAGCCTCGAATAATGATTCTGCCTTCCCTTTGCTTCGTCGCGGCGTGCAACGCGGTCTCTAAAACATCTTTGATGGGACGGCGGGGCTTGCGAAACTCGCTTATTCTTCAGACCGGAAATCGAATCTTGTGCCAGTTTGCGTGGAACTGGACCTCCGGTTGGTTCAAACCCCTTTTCGCAGCATCGGGATCGAATGTCTGCTTTCCGAAAAGCAATTTTTGGCTCTGAATGACCGCGAAGGGCGCAAAGCAGGCGTTCAGGAACGCGCTTCCCACCAGTCGGGCCAGACCACTTTCTCTGGCGTTCGCGTGGCGGCTACCACGACCTGTTGGTCAGCCAAGGTCAGTTTGCCCGGCTTCAGCCTATTGACGGCAACTTGGACAATCCAAGGTTTGAGAGCGTAGCGTGCGTCCTTAGTATAGGGATGGAGCTTCACGGCCATTCCAAGCGCATCTATCGCTTGGCCGACACTTCCTGGACTGACGGACTTGCAAACGATTGTGCGCGCTAGCGTTTGTTCCTCCGGCCTTTTGCTACGCGCGTCCTCGATCGCAGCTAAGGCTGCTCGGGCGGCGGCACTGTCCCCTTCCAACCCTTTTTTTGTGAGATGCAACAGGAACGCCTCCGCAGCAGTAACCCGACGCTCGCGACCTCCCTCGCGGATCGTCACCATCTGGCCGAGAATGTGGTCATACGGGAGGCCCCGCTTCCGATTTTTAGGGCGACCTTTCGGGTTGCCGCTTTGACCCTTCTTGAAGCGATTAGAAACCGGCGGTTTCCCATAGCCAAGCTCAGGCTCATCACGCCTTGATTGAGTCATTATCTGGAACCCCGCGACCATTTAAGATTTTGCGGATTGAGGGCGCACATCTTAATGCCCTCAATGTCCTTGGTATCGAGGACACGACGACCAGGTCGGCTGATGCCGGCCTGAGCTGCCCAATCGGACATCTTCATTCGTGTGCCATATTTACAGAGGCGATCGGTCCACTTGGGATCAGGGACGGTTATCCCCAACAGCAGCATCGCATCGTCGGCGTTTCGCGGGTCTTCTTCCCACTTCCATTCCATCGCGTATGGAGCCCGGGAGGCGCAGTCTTCAAGACTGCCGCCTCTCGCTTTGCGATCATCTTGAGCACCGCGCGCACGGCCATTTTGCTGCCCTTCAAAGCTCCTTGATACGTCTGCAACTCGAGAGCTTCGTCGACCGAAATCTCCTGCTCAACGCCACCTTGGGAGGAAGACAGCTTTTTGTCGAAGATGATGTCGAAGGCTGAGACATTTGGTCGTCGTGCCTTGGGACGGCCATTGGGATTGCCGCTCTGTCCTTTGACAAATCGACCGCCACTCATGCCGCCTTCTCCAGTCGAGGCGTGCCGCCCGTCATCTGGGCCCATCGCTCGACGGCAACATCGACGTAGGCAGGATCGATGT
Source organism: Sphingomonas rhizophila (assembly GCF_014396585.1). Taxonomy (GTDB): domain Bacteria; phylum Pseudomonadota; class Alphaproteobacteria; order Sphingomonadales; family Sphingomonadaceae; genus Sphingomicrobium; species Sphingomicrobium rhizophilum. Next base: position 165,844 of record NZ_CP060717.1, on the reverse strand, counting down.
CGCAGCCGCGGAAGCGGCGACCTGTGCGCTCGGCAGCAATCAATGAGGTTCCCGATCCCAGGAACATGTCGAAGACGAGGTCGCCTCGCTTCGTAACGTCCTGGTAGGCGTCCGCCACCATTGCGACGGGCTTGACGGTCGGATGAAGGGCGAGGTCCTCACGCCGACTGCCGGCCATCGAATTGACGGACGGGTAATCCCAGACATTGGTCCGGTTGCGGCCATACTTGCCGAGCTCAACCATGTTCGCATGCGCCGCCGAGCCTACCCGATAGACGAACACCATCTCGTGCTTCGACCGGTAGAGCGAGCCCATGCCGGCGTTGCTCTTGTTCCAGACACAGATGTTGAGAAGCTCATCGTAAATGCCGGCGCCTATGGCGCTGACGTCGTCGAGGTGACGCCAGTCCATGCAGATGAAGTGAACTGCGCCGTTTCGAGAGACCTTTGCGGCAGCGCCAAGCGTCTCGCGCAAGAACGTGCGAAACTCGCTGTCGGTCATTTCACCGGACGCCATCGCGAATTCGCGATGCCTGCCTTTGGTGTTGGCGTGGCCGTTGATCTTCACATTGTAGGGCGGGTCCATGAAGGCGGCGTCGATCGACTGGCCATCGCCGACGACCCGCTGGAGGAACTCGACATCGCGGCCGTCTCCGCATCCGATGCGATGATCCCCAAGGATCCAGATATCCCCAACTTTCGTCTTTGGATCGTTCGGGACAGCCGGGATGATTTCCTCTGCAGGGTCGTTGGCGGCTTTCAGGACCACGTCGATCTCGCCGGAAGCGAAGCCGGTCAGCGACAAGTCGAAGTCGACGTCGAGCGTGGCAATGTCCGCCAATTCGAGTTTGAGGATTTCGAGGTCCCAACCAGCATTCAGGGCAATCTTGTTGTCGGCAAGGCGAAGCGCCTTCTTCTGCGCTTCATTAAGGTCGAGAAGTTCAATGACGGGTACTGTGGAAAGGCCAAGCTCCTTGGCCGCTCTTAGTCGGCCGTGCCCGGCAATAAGCGTGCCGGTTTCGTCGACCAGGACTGGGTTGGTGAACCCGAAATTCCGGATCGACGAGCACAGCTGCTCGATCTGCTTCTTGGGATGGGTCCGCGCATTGCGTGGATCCGGTTTGAGATCAGCGATCGGCCGGTAGATTACCGACAGATCGCGGCGACTGGGGTGCGCCCCGCGACACTCTTGCTCATGCGTTGGAACATAGCGCGAACCTACACTCTTTTCAAAGCGGTAACCTATTTCGGACTGGATGAGCCTGTGGATATTGGGCATGGTTTGTTCTCCCCGACGCGGGGCTCGTCTCGGTAGCGGCGCCAACTTCTGGCGCCCGAGCCGGAGAACGAAGATGACCAAGCCTAAATCGAAGATGAAGACTGCCCACACTGCGCCTGAGCGACCGCCATCAAAACTGGACCTGCTCGTCACGGCGCTAGGCAAGAAGGGCGGTGCAACGATCGATGAGCTCGTCGTCGTCACCGGATGGCAAAAGCACTCTGTCCGGGGCGCCATGTCCGGCTCGCTCAGGAAGAAGGGCTTCACGGTTACGTCCGAAAAGATCGACGGCATCCGCCGTTATCGCACGGAGCTGTCCGCGTGAGCACGTTGCTCCAAGAGGAAGTAGCGGCCGTTGAGCAGCTCGACCTCCATCAGCTTCGCGCAGAATGGGAACGTAGATTCGGTCCTGCGCCACGCTTCCGGTCCGAAACCCTACTGCGCCTGATGCTGGCCTGGCGAATGCAGGCAGCCGTGCACGGAGGGCTCGACGGGGAAACTCGTGCAGCTCTCCGAAGACGGGGCGCGGTCGAGGCCGAGGGCAAGCACCTTGGCGTCGGCGCGACACTGAGGCGCGAGTGGCAGGGCGAAGAGGTCGAGGTCACCGTCACGCCCGGTGGCTTCCGCTGGCGCGACCGGGAGTTCAAGAGCCTGTCCGCCGCGGCGACAGCGATTGCCGGGTCCAAATGGAATGGCCCCCGCTTCTTCGGATTACGTCCATGAAGCGCTGCGCTATCTACACCCGCAAGAGCTCCGAGGAAGGCCTCGAACAGGGCTTCAATAGCTTAGACGCTCAGCGCGAAGCGTCGGAAGCGTATATCCTCAGCCAGGCTTGTGAAGGCTGGGTGGCTCTCCCCGAACTCTATGATGACGGCGGTTACTCGGGCGGGTCGATGGAGCGTCCCGGCCTCCAGCAGCTTCTTGTCGACGTTCGCGCTGGCAAGATCGATGTCGTGGTCGTCTACAAGATAGATCGTCTCACCCGTTCGCTGGCCGACTTCGCGCGGATCGTCGAAACCTTCGATGCCGCCCACGTCAGCTTTGTCAGCGTCACCCAGGCGTTCAACACCACCAGCAGCATGGGTCGACTGACCCTCAACGTCCTGCTTTCATTCGCCCAATTCGAGCGCGAGGTCACTGGCGAGCGCATCCGCGACAAGATCGCCGCATCGAAGGCCAAGGGCATGTGGATGGGCGGTCTAGCGCCGCTCGGCTACGACCTGCCGACAAACGGTAGCCGGGCTTTGGTCGTGAATGAAGCCGAAGCGGAGGTCGTTCGGTCGATTTTCCGAACTTATCTCGACCTGCAGTCGGTCCACCGTCTCCTTGTCCATCTCGAACAGGAGGGCATCCGCTCGAAGATGCGGGTCACAGCGAAAGGTCGAAAGCTTGGCGGGCAGCCCTTTAGCCGCGGAGCCATGTTTCACCTGCTTCAGAATCGCGTTTACGTCGGCGACATCGTTCACAAGAGCCAGACCTTCGGGGTCAGCATGAAGCCATCGTTGATGCTGACCTGTTCGATCAGGTTCAGGCGATGCTCGCCTCCCACCGTCGTGAACGGGTCATAGTGCTTACCGAGATCAGCCCGCTGGCAGGCAAGCTATTCGACGCGAGTGGTCGGCGATTGTCACCGACCCATTCGCGCGGCGCTCGCGGCGTCCGCTATCGCTACTATCATCGGGCCAGTGCGCCAGGCTCGTCGGTTCGGATTCCGGCCAAGCAGCTTGAGGGCTTTGTACGCGGAACCGTTATGGCGCTCTTGCCCGACGCAGCCGATCCGATCGAGACGGTGTACAGGGCACAGCTCAGCGATGGCGAGATGGCTCTTAGCTTTCCGGCGAGGCTCGCGCGAACGCTGAAACGGAACCTCAGCCATGACCAATCGATCGATCCCCACCCGACTGACGCTGATCTGATTTCCGTCCGCGTGCCGGCAACCTTTGGGATGACTCGTCGCGGTCCGTCGATCCGTGCAACGAAGTCCTTTGCACCGAAGCGCGACGACGTATTGATCAAGGCGCTTCGTGCCGCGCACGGTATGCTTGCCCATTGTCGAAATGGCATTCCAACTCTCGAGACGGTGCCTGCCCCCAGGTACGATCGCCGCGTCATTCGGCTCGCCTTCCTGGCGCCCGATATCCAGCGCGACATCATCGATGGGCGGCAGCCTGCTGGCCTCAAGCTGGAAGACCTGGTCCGCAACCCCATGCCATCTGATTGGGACGCACAGCGTCGCTGGATCCAGCAACTTTCGTCCTGACCTGTTTTCCCGCGAAATTGCCTGATCCGAGCGATCAAATACCCTGATATGGTCGATTAAATGCCCTGTTATGGCGAATAAGAGGGAGGGGCTTCCGACGAACAGGAAATGACGGTTTTCGAGGAAATTTTCATAGCAGACGCGCCACGCGTCGGCTCAGGATGCCTGTTTCGGAGCCCGATTTGACGAATTTTCCCTGTTAGCAGCCAAACAGGTCAAAGGGTACCGACTAGCCTCCGACCGGAGACTGGCCATCGGTTTATATCGCGGATTGCCCCTGTTTCGGCCTATTCGAGGAAGGCCAAGGCCCGATACGCGGATAATTGTACGCGCCTGTTCCGAGGCTTAGCTAAGGGCTCTCGGACAAGAGAATGGTTTCAGGGGTGCGTGGCGGAGAGGGTGGGATTCGAACCCACGGTACCGTTGCCGGCACGCCGCATTTCGAGTGCGGTGCTTTCGACCTCTCAGCCACCTCTCCGCATGACAAGACGGTGCTGGCCGGACGTGCCGGCGCTTCAGGTCGCGGCGGCCTCTAGCAGCGGTTTGGCTGCTTGCAAAGCCCGCGTCGCGCGGGTCTGATAAGGGCCATGAAAGCCATCGTCATCGGCGCGTCGGGCGGCATCGGCGGTGCCCTCGCAGCGGCGCTGGGAGTGAGAGGGGATCAAGTCACCGGGCTGTCGCGCCGGTCGGTGCCCGCCATCGACCTGGAAGACGAAGCGTCGATCGGTGCGGCCGCGGCGGGCTGTCCGGCAAGGGGCCGTTCGACCTGCTGGCCGTTGCCAGCGGCCTGCTCCACGGTGACGGGATCGAGCCGGAAAAGGCGATCCGGATGACCAGCCAGCAGGCGTTCGACCGCTATTTCCGGGTCAATGCCACTGGACCGGCGCTGGTCGTGCGCGACTTCCTGCCACTGATGCGGACGGACGGCCGAGCCGTCATCGCCATCCTTTCGGCGCGGGTCGGGTCGATCGGCGACAACCGGCTTGGCGGCTGGGTCGGCTATCGCGCGTCAAAGGCCGCGCTCAACCAGATCATCCGGACCTTTTCGATCGAACTGGCGCGGACCCGGCCCGGCCTGATCCTGGTCGGCTTCCACCCCGGCACGGTCGACACGGGCCTGTCGGCGCCATTCCAGCGCAACCTGCCCGACGGACAGCTGCTGACGCCGACGCAGAGCGCCCGGGCCCTGATCGGCGTCATCGACGCGCTGACGCCAGCAGACAGCGGCGCGTGCCTTGACTGGAAGGGCCATCCGGTCCCCGCCTGATGCTTGCCTCGCCCGCTGGCGGCATTACATATGAAGCATGTCCGCGCCCACGCCTTCCACCACCTCCCCCGCCCGCTTCACCATCGGCGAAGTGGTTCGCCACCGGCTGCTCGATTTCCGCGGCGTGATCTTCGACGTCGATCCGGAATTTTCGAACAGCGAGGAATGGTACCAGGCGATCCCGGAACATATGCGCCCGGCGAAGGAGCAGCCGTTTTACCACCTGCTCGCCGAGAATGCGGAATCGAGCTACGTCGCCTACGTCAGCCAGCAGAACCTGGTGCTCGACGACGAGGCTGAGGAGGTCGACCATCCCGCGCTCGATTCCATGTTCGAAGGCTTCGACGGACAGCGTTACAAGCTGAAGCCCGGCCTGAAACACTGATCCGCGCTTCCCGCGCGGTTGACAGAATCGGCATGAGCCCATAGGCGGCACGCTTCCCGCGCGGGGCGTCTGTGCCACGCGGCGCTTTTCCTCGCGCGGCAAAGATTTCTGACGGAAAGTGAAAGAGCCCATGTTCGCTATCGTGCGCACGGGTGGCAAGCAGTATCGCGTTGCCCCCGGAGACAAGATCGTCGTCGAAAAGCTGGCTGGCGAAGCCGGCGACACGATCGACCTGACCGACATCCTGCTGGCGGGCGAAGGTTCCGACCTGAAGTCAACCGACGGCCTGACCGTCGGCGCCAAGATCGTCGCGCAGGCGAAGGGCGAAAAGGTCACGGTGTTCAAGAAGCGCCGCCGCCACAACTATCGCCGCAAGCGGGGTCATCGCCAGCAGCACACGATCCTCGAGATCGTGTCGATCGGCGGCCAGAAGGCGGAAAAGAAGGCCGCTCCGAAAGCCGCGACCAAGGCTGACACGCCCAAGGTCGAGACCAAGGCGGACGCCCCGGCCAAGGCCGAAAAGGCGGCCAAGCCCGCGGCCGTCAAGGAATCGTCGACAACTGATGCTGCACCTGCTAAGGCCGCAGCCAAGAAGGCAGCCCCGAAGGCCGCCGCCAGCAAGACCGAGAAGAAGTAAGTCATGGCACATAAGAAAGCAGGCGGCTCGTCGCGTAACGGCCGTGATTCGGAATCGAAGCGCCTCGGCGTGAAGAAGTTCGGCGGCGAAGTCGTTCGCGGCGGCAACATCATCGTGCGTCAGCGCGGCACCCGCTGGTACCCGGGCGACAACGTCGGCCTGGGCAAGGACCATACCCTTTTTGCGCTTACGGACGGTCGCGTCTGTTTCCGCGACGGACGCCAAGGCCGCAAATTCGTACACGTCGAAGCCATTATGGCAGAGGCAGCGGAGTAATCGGGACCGGTCGATAAAGGGCCGCTCCCAAGAGGGGGCGCCCGGACAGGTCCACGAAAGCGGACTCGAAAAGGGAGAAGAGGGAAGCCCCCTCTCCTCCCTTTTTTCATGCGTCCAACTCTTCTCCCGAAACTGTCACGAAGCGGCCCTAGCTGGGCTGCGGGAGAAGGAGGAAGTGATGTTCGCCCGCACCGAACGACTGTTGTTGAGACCCGGTTTCCCTGAGGACGCGCCCGCGCTGGCCGGCGCGATTGCCGACGAACAGATCGTCCGCAACCTCGGCAGCGCTCCCTGGCCTTATGGCCTGGCCGACGCAAAGGCAGGCTTGTCCAAGCCGCAGGATCCCGGCCTTCCCAGCATGCTGATCTTCGAACGGACGGCCGCCGCGCCGCGCCTGGTCGGGGGCTGCGGCCTCAACCGCAAGCCATCCGGCGCGATTGAAATGGGCTACTGGATCCGCCGCAGCGATTGGGGTCGCGGTTTTGCCAGCGAAGCGGGCACGGCACTGATCGACATTGCGCGTGCGCTTCGCCTCGACCGGCTGGAAGCTGGCCACTTTGTCGACAACCCCGCCTCGGCGCGAGTGCTCGAGAAACTCGGGTTCCGTCCGACCGGGCTGAGCGCGCCCCGCTTCAGCTGCGCCCGCGGAGCCGAGGTCGTGACCAACCTCTACCGCCTGTCGCTGGTGTCGCGCGGGTGCGAGGACTGTCCCCGCCGGCGCTAGCCGCCTAAGCCGCCTTGTGGGCCCGGCGAACCTGTCGTGCGGACGGGTTCGACGGGGTCGCCATTGCCTCATATTCGCGGATCAGCGCGCGGTCGTCCTCGTTCCACGGGTGGAAGCCAGGCATGAAGAAGGCCGCCCAGGCACCAAAGATCTTGCGGAACATGCCCGGCGCGACCCACTGGAACCATAGCATCCGCGCCACCGCGCGCGGCCCGGTGATGCCATCCTGGCGAAGCAGTTCGAGCGCGCCGGCGGTGCGGTCGACGATGAAGTTGCGGGTGACGTAGAGCATCACCTTGGCCTTGACCGTCCACCGCTTGCGGCGCGTCCAGTCCTTCGTCGCATGGAGCCAGGTATCGTAGGCGACGCCCTTGTGTTCGATCTCCTCGCTGGCGTGCCACCGCCACAGCTCTGCGGTCTGGGGATCGGCGTCCTTCAGGTGGCGCGGATCGGCAAGCAGGGCGTGGGCCAGGATTGCGGTAAAATGTTCCAGTGCCATGGTGGCGGCCAGGCTGACGATCGGCGGCTTGCCCTTGGTGACGGCCAGCCGCTCGGCGACCTTGGCCTCAAGCCGGGTGAGGTCGTAGCCGGAGTCCGCCGCCCGTCGATTGAACGCCAGATGTTCGCGGCTGTGGACGACTTCCTGCGTCGTGAAATTGCGGATGTCCTCGGCAAGGCGCGGTGGCACGCCGTCGCGGTAGGCGCGGACGCTCTCCACGAAAAAGGCCTCGCCCAGCGGGAAGGTCGCCGACAGTGCATTGTAGAGCGCGGTGCCGACCGGGTCGCCATTGAGCCACCAACGCGGCGTCTGCTCATCGCGACCGAAACGGCGATCGCGCGGGATGATGGTCAGGTCGGTCGGGGTCACGCTTGCGGCAGTCATCGAACCACTCCACACTCTCTTGATGTTCGAAAATGCTTATTGCTGACATAAATGTCAATAACATTGCCGATTCGTAAACGGATGAGTTCCGACGAAAGCCGTACCGCGGCGGTCGCGGCGGCCCGCGCCCTGCTCCGCGACGAGGGGGTGGCAGCGATCACGCTAAAGGCGGTCGGACTTCGCATCGGCCGGACCCACGCCAATCTTCTCCACCATTTTGGGTCGGTCGCCGGCCTCCACCGGGCGCTGGCCGAAGACATCGCCCATCAGGTCGCCGGGTCGATCACCGGGTCGATCGGCCGGATGCGGCGCGGCGAAGTTCGGCTGCGCGACGTTATTGGCGAAATGTTCGACGCGTTCGAGGAACAGCGCGTTGGCGAGCTGATGGCGTGGGTGGTCCTCACCCGCCAGCGCGAGGCGTTGCAGCCGGTCGTCGATGCCATCGCCGGGGTCGTCCGCGACATTTCCGAACCCGGCGATTCGCGTCCTCTCGACCAGGCAACCCTTGGCCTCGTCCTGCTTGCCATCGGCGACAGCCTTGCCGGCTCGGAGGTCGCGCGCGCCTGCGGCCTGCCCCGCTCGGCCGCACGCGACATCGGCGTCAGCCAGGTCATCGCGGTGCTCGCGGGCAAACGCGACTAACGCGCTTACGCCGAACGGGCGCCCCGGAACGCCAGTCCGAACTTCTTTATCCGCCCATCGCGCCTATCCTTGGTCCTCAAGAAGGAGCGAGAGTCGGATGGGTTGGTTGATCGGGCGTACGGAAGCAGTGTCGAACCCGGAACGGGCGCGGCAAAAGGCACTCGCCAAGCTGCAAGCGCTTTCGGAAATGGACGATGCCGAAACGCTGGTCGTGCCGATCCTGCTCGACGCGCTGCTGCTGGTCGAATCCTACCGCGGTGCCAGGCACCAGATCACGTTCCTGCCGGAACTCACGCAGAGCGTCGATGCGCTGCTGCGCGAGATCACCATCGTCGAAAAGGCGGACGCCTTCGCCGACGCCTGATCATCCGGCGGCCTGCAGGACCGAACGTCGTTGCCGGCGGAGGCCGAAACCGATCGCGCCGAAGCCGAGCAACATCATCGCCCATGTCCCCGGCTCCGGCGCGATCGATAATTGGCCGTCGAAGGCGTAATTGACGATCGACGGCCTGACCGCACTGTTGGTCGTGCCGATGCCGGAGAAGGCACCGGTCGCCCCGGCGAACAGGCCGGTACCGCCGGTCACGAGATAGTCGAGGTTGATGGCCGACAGGCCCGGCGTTCCGGTCGGTGCGGAACTTCCCGACAGGCTGCCCAGCAGATTGCCCTCGGCGAAGCTCAGGGTGAAGGTCCCGACGATCGGCCCGCCCGCCGCGCTCGCCAGGCATATGGTGTGCCCATAGGTGAAATTGCCGATGTTCGAGGTGCCGGTGGTCGTCGCCGGATCGATCGAGCCGCCGAACGGAAGCGGCGCGCAGGTCGCCGAAGGCCCTGCGACGCCAAGCCCGCTCATGACTCCAGTGAATGTCGTCGACGCCTCGGCGCCAGTCGGCGCCAGCAATGTTGCCGCCGCGGCCAGAAGAAGTCGTCCCTTCATCATTTCCTCCCTCGTTCGAGATGGGGTCACGGTGCTGCCGCCCGTGCACCCCGCGCCATGACGGAGTCCTCATCATCCGCCGATGAACTCCTGACCGACTCCTCCGTTGGCCTTTGCCCGTCGCTTCGCCTAAAGGCGCAGCCATGCATTTCCTCGACCAGGCCAAGATCTTCATTCGCTCCGGCGCGGGCGGTCCCGGCGCGGTCAGCTTCCGGCGCGAAAAGTTCATCGAGTATGGCGGCCCCGACGGCGGTGACGGCGGCAAGGGCGGCGACATCGTTTTCGAGGCCGCGCACGGCCTCAACACGCTGATCGACTTCCGCTACACGCAGCACTTCCGCGCCCCGCGCGGCAAGGGCGGTGCGGGCAGCAACATGACAGGCGCCGGTGGTCGCGACCTCGTCATCAAGGTGCCGGTCGGAACCCAGATCCTTGCCGACGACGAAGAACGCACGCTGCTCGCCGACTTCACCGAGGAGGGCCAGCGCATCCACTTCCTCAAGGGCGGCGACGGTGGGCGGGGCAATGCCAGCTACAAGACGTCGACCAACCGCGCCCCGCGCCAGCACGGTCTGGGCTGGCCGGGCGAGGAAATGTGGGTTTGGCTACGCCTCAAGCTGCTCGCCGACGTCGGCCTGGTCGGCCTGCCCAACGCGGGCAAGTCGACCTTCATCAACGCGGTCAGCAATGCCGGCGCGAAGGTGGGCGCCTACGCCTTCACCACGCTCAGGCCGCAGCTTGGCGTCGTCAGCCATCGCGGCAGCGAATTCGTCGTCGCCGACATCCCCGGCCTGATCGAGGGCGCGGCGGAAGGCGCCGGGATCGGCGACCGCTTCCTCGGCCATATCGAGCGCTGCCAGGTCCTGCTTCACCTGGTCGATGCCAATGACGAGGACGTCGCGACCAGCTACAATATCGTGCGCGGCGAGCTCGAGGCCTATGACGCCGGCCTTGCCGACAAGCCGGTGGTACTCGCGCTCAACAAGGTCGACACGCTCGACCAGGAACTGATCGACGCCCTGTCGGCGGAGCTCGAGGAGGCCAGCGGCCTCCCCGTCCTGCCGCTCAGCGCGGCCGGCGGCATCGGAGTGGACGCGGTGCTCGAAGCATTGCTCGACCGGCTGACGCTGGCCAAGGAAGGCGGCGATGATGCGCCGGCGGAGGAAGAGCCCTGGTCGCCCCTGTGACGCTGGCGGTCACCGGCGGCACCGGCTTCGTCGGATCGCGCCTGATCGACCTCGCGCTTGCCGGCGGCCACCGCATCCGGGCCCTCACCCGCCGACCGCAGGCGCCCCGCGAGGGCATCGACTGGATCGAGGGCGCCCTCGACAACGCCGAAAGCCTGCGCGTTCTTTCCACCGGGGCTGACGCGGTCATCCACATCGCCGGCGTCATCAATGCGCCCGACCGCGCTGGTTTTGAAGCGGGCAACGTCATCGGCACCGGGATGGTCCTTGCCGCCGCGCGCGAGGCCGGGGTTGGCCGCTTCGCCCACGTCAGCTCCCTGTCGGCGCGCGAGCCGCAATTGTCGCACTACGGCGGCTCGAAAGCCCGGTCGGAGGCGCTGGTCACGGCATCGCCGTTGCCTTCGGCCATCGTCCGCCCGCCGGCCGTCTATGGCCCCGGCGACCGCGAGACGCTGGAATTGTTCAAGATGGCGAAGCGCGGGGTGATCCTGATGCCGCCGGAAGGGCGCCTGTCGCTTATCCACGTCGACGACCTCGCGCGCTTGCTCCTGTCGCTCGCCCGGCCCGACGCACCGAGTGGACTGACGGTCGAGCCTGATGACGAACGTCCCGGTGGATGGAGCCACAGGGAATTCGGCGAAGCCCTCGGCGATAGTGTCGGCCGCAAGCCGCTCATCCTGTCCGCTCCGCGTCCCGTGCTGCAATGGGCGGCGAAGGCCGATACGATCCTGCGGGGTTCGCGGGCCAAGCTCACGCCCGACCGCGCCTCCTACTTCTCCCACCCAGACTGGGTCGTCGACCCGGCGCGGCGTCCGGATGCCTCGCTTTGGCGGCCGGCCATCGACACGAGGCAGGGCCTTGCCGACACTGCCTGCTGGTATCGGGACAAGGGTTGGCTCTAGCGCATGGCGAGCTGGAAGATCAGGACGATGGCCGTCACGACCATGCCGTAGAAGAAGAAGGTGTAGCTCCAGTAGAGCCACTTGTATTTGTTGTCGCGAAGGACGTGGCCATGATCCCACAGGTCGCGCGCCAGCCGACGGTAAACCTCCTCCTCCGACGACAGGACGCGCATCACTTCGTCGACATATTCCTCGCGCGGGCAGTCGATGTAGCTGCCGAAGAACAAGATGTTCACCTTGCTAGCCGGGATCGGCGCCTTGGCTTTCCGCATTCGGTTGGGCCGCACGGTCATCACTCCGAACAGCGTCGCGATGAACGAAAAGCTGGTCAGCGCCAGGATGGGCAGGTCGGTCCTGCCCTCGGCGAGGTTGCCGATCGAGATGGAGAACACGACGAAGCTTGCGCCGAGCAGGATTGACGCCTTCGAATCCGCCATTTCCGACAGCGTCATGTTGGTCTGGTTGGCGGCCATCAGGAGGTTGTGCACCTCCTTCGGGAATTCATAGTCCGGGTCGCCGAGTACCGGCTTTCGCGGCGCCGGCGGCGAGGCCGCGATCACGGCCTTCTCAGACGATAGCTCCGGCCGATCCTCGCTCATCAGCGCCCCCTGCGCTCATGCAACAGCCTAATGGCCGCGAAGGCAAGCCCCCGCGCCTCTTTCCCGCCCGATTTGATTGCGAAAGGCGCCCCTCCCGATTAGGACGCAGCGCATGACGAACCGAGCCGACACCGACGCCAAGGTCAAAAGCCTTATCGAGCCGTTCAACAAGAAGGGCATCGAGGTGACCGACAGCACGCGCTTCGCTCAGGACCTCGAATGGGACAGCCTGACCGTCCTCGATTTCGTGGCCAACATCGAGGACGAGTTCGACATCCTCATCACGATGAACCAGCAGGCCGAGATCGAGACCGTCGGCCAGCTGGTCGACGCGGTCGAGAAGCTCAAGGGCTGAGCGGTCGATGACCGACCTCTTCTCCAAGTTCGACCCGCTGATCGAAACGCGTGAGCAATTGCTCGCGACTGGCCTCACCGATCCGTTCAATCTGGTGATGGAGCGGGTGGTGTCCCCGACTGTCGCGATCTGCAACGGCCGTGAAACGGTGCTGCTCGGCACCTACAACTACATGGGCATGACGTTCGACCAGGATGTCATCGCCGCGGGCAAGCAGGCGCTCGACGAATATGGCTCGGGCACGACCGGCAGCCGGGTGCTCAACGGAACCTACGCCGGGCACAAGGCGTGCGAAGAAGCGCTCAAGGACTTCTACGCCATGGACCATGCCATGGTGTTTTCCACTGGATACCAGGCCAACCTTGGCATCATTTCGACCATCGCCGGCAAGGACGACTACATCGTCCTCGATATCGACAGCCATGCCTCTATCTATGACGGCTGCGCGCTGGGCAATGCCAACATCGTCCCCTTCCGCCACAACGACATCGATGCCCTCGAAAAACGGCTGAAGCGCCTGCCCGAGGGCGCTGGCGTGCTGGTCGTGCTTGAGGGCGTGTACTCGATGCTCGGAGACATCGCGCCGCTGAAGGAGATGGTCGCGGTGTCGAAGGCGCACGGCGCCATGGTGCTGGTCGACGAGGCGCACTCGATGGGCTTCATCGGCGAACATGGCCGCGGCGTCGCCGAGGCCCAGGGCTGCATCGACGACGTCGATTTCATCATCGGCACCTTTTCCAAGTCGGTCGGCACCGTCGGCGGCTTCTGCGTCTCGAACCACCCGAAGTTCGAAATCATGCGGCTGGTGTGCCGACCCTACGTCTTCACCGCCTCCCTGCCGCCGTCGGTGGTCGCCACCGCCGCGACCTCGATCCGCAAGCTGATGCACGGCGCGGACAAGCGCGCGCACCTGTGGGAAAATTCGAAGAAGCTTCACGCGGGCCTGAAGGCGCTCGGCTTCCAACTCGGCACCGACGAGCCGCAATCGGCGATCATCGCGGTGATCATGCCCGACCTCGAGAAGGGCGCGGCGATGTGGGAAGCGCTGCTTCACGAGGGTCTTTACGTGAACCTGGCGCGCCCGCCCGCGACTCCAGCGAACATGACCCTGCTGCGCTGCTCCCTTTGTGCCGAACATAGCAGCGAGCAGGTCGACCAGATCCTCGGCATGTTCGAAGCGGCAGGCCGGGCGACGGGGTGCATCGGCTGAGTTGCTTGGGGGTTTCGCGCCGTGCCGCTGAGGTCTAGAACGACGGGATGACGGCCGAAGAGGAGCGCATGGACTGGCGCCGGGGGGGCGCGGCTGCTGGCGGCCTTATCGCCGCGCTGATCCTGCTCGGCATGGTGTTTCTCGTCACCATGTCCAACCAGGCCCGCGACACCGCGCTCGACGACGAACGCCATACCTACGACGTGACGTTGCTCACGCGGACGCTGGACGCGACCATCTCGCGCTCGGAAGCGGCGCTCGGCCGCTTCGTCCTCGACGAAAATGTCGAGGGAAGCGGCAACATCTATCTGGGGCAATGGCGCCTGGCCGGGCAGCAGATTGACGAACTCGAGCGGCTGATCCGCAAGGAACCGGAGCAACGTCCCCGGATCGAGGAGTTGCAGCGACTTTACCAGAAGCGCGGCGAGGAGTTCGCGCTTGCCGCGCGGGCCACCGCGGCGGGACGGGGGCCGGGGGCACCGGATATTATTACGCCGCGTCGCGCTCGGCGACCGGCGAGGCGCTACGGGCCAAGCTTGCCGAGATTGCCAACGCCGAGCGGCAGACCCTCACCAACAGGATCCAGGAAACCCAATATTTCGCGGCCCGTGCCGACCGGCTTACCGATTATCTGAGCTGGCTCGGCCTGATCGTCGGCGTCATGGCGATCTTCCTTGGCGCCGTCGCCGTGGTCGCACTTCGACAGAACGCGCTCGCACGCCGCCAGGTCGAGGACGAGACCGAGCGCGCGCTGGCGCTGGAGCGAGCGGTTGCCGAACGTACGCAGGAACTGAGTGACGCCAACGAGGCGCTGAAGGCGGAGGCGATAGAACGTCAGGCGGCAGAGGCGCAGCTTCGCCAGGTGCAGAAGATGGAGGCGGTGGGCCAGCTCACCGGCGGAATCGCGCACGACTTCAATAACATGCTGGCCGTCGTCGTTGGCGGTATCGACCTTGCCCGGCGGCGCCTTTCCGGGCCGCGTCGCGATGTTCAGCTCCACCTTAACAACGCCATGGAGGGTGCCACTCGCGCCGCGGCGCTGACCCGGCGCCTCTTGTCCTTCGCGCGCTCCGAGCCGCTGCTTCCCGAACGGGTCGAAAGCCCGATGCTGATCATGGGCATGCGCGACCTGCTCGACCGTACACTCGGGGAACGGATCAAGGTCGAAACCGATCTGCTGGACGACGCCTGGCCGGTGTTCGTCGACAGCCACCAGCTTGAAAACGCGATCCTCAACCTCGCCGTCAATGCGCGCGACGCGATGGACGGTGACGGGACGCTGACCATCAGTCTCGCCAATCGGACGATGACCGCCAATGCCGTCGGCGACATCCAGCCCGGCGACTATCTGGAGATCGCGGTCAAGGACACGGGCTGCGGCATGACGCCAGAGGTCCGGGAGCGGGCGTTCGAACCGTTCTTCACCACCAAGGAAGTCGGCAAGGGCACTGGCCTCGGCCTCAGCCAGATCTTCGGCTTCGCCCATCAATCGGGCGGCGAGGTCGGGATCGAAAGCGAAGTTGGTAAGGGCACGACGGTGTCCCTCTACCTGCCGCGCACCCAAGCGCAGGCGACCAACGTCACCGTCCACCCGGCCGCCCAGCGGGTCGATGAGGACTTCACCGTCCCCGGCGCGCGGATCATGCTGGTCGAGGACGACGCGCGCGTGCGCAACGCGACCGTCGATGCATTGGAAGACCTTGGTTACGAGCCGGTCGCATGTTCCGGCGGGGCCGAAGCGATGGAGCGGTTCGCGGAAGAAGACTTCGACCTTGTCATCTCCGACGTGGTCATGCCCGAAATGACTGGGCCCGAACTGGTCCGCGAGCTTCGCCAGCGCCGGCCCGATATCGCCGTCCTGTTCGTCACCGGCTATGTCGGAGAGGGCGAAACCGACGACCTGATCGGCTACGAATTGCTTCGCAAGCCCTTCACGGTCGGGGCCCTCGCCTCGGCGGTCGCCACCTCGCTCGCGCGCCGGTCTAGCGGATCGCGCCCGAGCGAACCAAGCGCGGCAGCAGGCTGATAGCGGCCAGCAGCGGGTGCCGCCGCTGCCAAGGTTTCAGTGTGATGTTCGTTCCGGCGTGGCGGTTGATCTTCCACGCGATATATTCCGCGCCGCCGGCGTAGGTCGCGCTGGCCTTGGCCAGGCGAAGGACTGACAGCGCCTTCCCTTCGATCCGGCGCCGCGCCCACCCCCCGCCAATGGCGCTCGCCGGAATCGCCGCAATGGCGGGTTCGCTGAATCGACGGTAACGGTCCGGGTCGGCATCGACCACCGACTGGCTGCGGCCTTTCCGCTCGGCACGGAGTTCCGACGAATAGGTCAGTGCGAAGGCACGCCGCCACCAGTCGAGCGGCGCTTCCCCCGTCACCTTTCCGGCGGCCGCGAGGAGCGTCGGCGCTGCCCGCGCAACTGCCCTCGCTGCGGCGCCGCGCGCCGCTGCGTCGGCTGACCACACCAGCCGTGATGGCTGTGCGAAGCGCGCCCAGACCGAGACGTTGCGGGTTTCCGGGCCGCACAGCCGGTGGAAGTCCGATTCGCTCAACACCGCATATTTCGCGGCGAGCCCGTCATGCTGGAATGGGAAGACGTTGGGCGGGATCAACCTGTTGGCGGTCGCCAGCCAGCGCCTGTCATAGGCCGCGCGGTAGTCGGAAACGATCAGGTAGAAATCGAGCATGAGGCCGTCGAGCTGCTTTTCGCGAAGGCACGACCCGTAGAACAGTACCGCCCGGCTGGCCGCGCCGTGGCGGGCGGCAATCGCCTCGGCCATGGCCGAAACCCGCGCGTCGACCGGCTCGGCCAGCTCGGCGGCGACCAGGTCGGTCAGGCTTTGCATGGGCTCAGGCGGCGAGGCGGACGAACGACAGCGGATTGGTCCGCCGCAGCAGGATCGGCTTGCCGATTTCGGCGCGGAACGTCTCGCCGTCGAGGATGACTTCGCTGCGGTCGCCCTCGATCGAAATCTCGTCCGCTTCCTCGATATGGACGCCCGGCATCTTCACCCGGCCCAGCCGTCCGACCAGGCTGGCGAAAAAGGCGCGCAGCAGCGACAGCGGCTTCTGTTCCACCGCGACGAACTTGAGCACGCCATGGCCTTTGGCGGCAATTTCGCTCGACAGGAGGATCTTTTCCAGGGTCGTCACGAACATCAGCGCGAAGCGTCCGCGAAGCTCGCCCTCGCGGCGGATCGACACGCTGAGCTGCGCAGGCTCGGGCGGAAGGAAGCTGGCGCGAAGCCCGAACACCTGGCGCAGGATGACCGCGATCGCGGTGATGAAATGGCTGATGCCGTTTGGAAGGCCCAGCGGATAGATGCGGTGACGACAGTACAGCATGATGTCGGCCAGGCCAGCGCCGCCGAGGAACATGCCGATCACCGGCGGCGAGGAATCCGACCCCCCCGATAGCGCGATCAATTCCCGCGCCACGATGTGCGCCTTGATGTCGCCCCGCGCGATGGCGAGCAGTTGGCCGAGCGCCACCACCGGATCCCCGGCCGCGCCAAGGTCGAGCGCGATGAGGTTGGTCTTGCCACTCGGCAGCACCGCAACCGGCGGGGCATCTTCGGCAAAGTGACCGCCGTTGTGCAATTCGGTCAGCGCCGCCTGGACCGTGCCGTCGCCGCCGTTGATGACCAGCAACGCAGGCTGGACGCGCGCGATCGTCGCCATCGCCTCGCCGATCTGCGAGGCGCGCTCGACCTCGTAATGGAATACGTCCGGATTCTCGTCGCAGAACGCCCGAATTCTCGGCAATTGATTGATGTTGCCGGTGGACTTGGGGTTCGACAGCAGGGCGATGCGGGGACGGTTGCTCATCGGGCGCCGCCTGCGACTCGGGCGCCCGCACCACCGCCGAAGCGCATCGGATCAGCAGGGAAGCGAGAAATCCGCATGAAATCGGCATCCATTGGGCTATAGGCACGACAGCGCCCTTGCCCTTGCAGTGCGCCAGTTGCCGTTTTCCGGCTGCTTTGCGGCCAAATCATGGTGCAGGAACGACAAAAAGTGGGACGTTTGGGTCTGATCGACCGATATCTGGCGCGGACGATCACCGTCCCGCTGGTCGGAACGCTGATCCTGGCGGCGATGCTGCTCGTCCTCGACAAGATGCTGCGCCTGTTTGATTTCGTCATCAACGCCGGCGGACCGGTCAGCGTGGTATGGCGGATGCTGGCCAACCTGTTGCCCGAATATTTCTCGCTCGGCATCCCGATCGGCCTGCTGCTCGGCATCCTGCTCGCCTTCCGCAAGCTGGCGCTGTCGTCCGAACTCGACGCCCTGCGCGGAATCGGCGTCGGATATGGCCGCCTGCTTCGCGTGCCCTACATGTTCACCATCGGGCTGATGGCACTCAACATCTTCATCGTCGGCTGGGCCGAGCCCTATTCGCGTTACCGCTACGAAGGGCTGCGCTTCGACCTTCGCTCCGGTGCCCTCGGAGCGGCGATCAAGGTTGGCGAGTTCAATACCTTCTCCAAGCGGATGACGCTGCGCATCGACCGCAGCGAGGAGAAGGGGACGAAGCTCTACGGCATCTTCACCGCGCTCGATGACAAGAACGGCACTCGAGTTTCCGCCACCGCGGCCGAGGGGCAATTCCTGGCGACCGACGATCCTGACACCATCATCTTCCGGTTGAAGCGCGGCCGCCTGATCCAGGACAATGACAAGTTCGTCACGCCGCGAACCCTGTCGTTCAACAGCTACGACCTGCCCATCAACCTGCCCGCCATCGACCCCTTCCGGGGACGCGGGTCGGACGAAGACGAGCTGACGATTACCGAGGTGGCGCAGCACGCCTACGGATCCGGTGACGAAACCCGTGAGCACCGGCTGGCGGCACGGTCGGAATTTCACTTCCGGCTGGTCGAGGTGGCGATGATGCTGATGCTGCCGTTGCTGGCGATCGCGCTGGCGGTGCCGCCCAAGCGATCGTCGAGCGCGCTCGGCATTTTCGTCGCGATCGTGATGGTGGTCACCTACCACAAGATCAACCAGTACGCGCTAGGCATGGGATCGCGCGGAAGCGTGATGCCCGAGGTCGCATTGTGGGTGCCGTTCATCGGCTTCGTCGCGCTGATCGGCTGGATGTACCACATCATCGCCCATCGCCCCGGCGGCCAGCCGATCGGCGCGCTGGAGGCCGCGTTCGCCAAGCTCGGCAAGTCGTTCCAGCGCCTGCTCAAGCGCACGAAGCGGGAGCCGGCGGCGGCATGATCAATTTCGATTTCCTGCCATCGCGCCAGATCACCTTCTACATGGCGCGGCTGTTCCTGACCCGCTCGCTTGCGGTTCTGATCGCGCTCGTACTGGTGCTGATGACGCTCGATTTGCTTGGCGAATCCGGAAAAATCCTGGCGGTGCCCGGGAACAGCGAGGCGGATCTGTGGCGCTACGTGGGCCTGCGCCTGCCGCTGCTCGCCGCGCGCTTCCTGCCGTTTTCGGTACTGCTCGGCACGTTGATTGCCTTCACCAGCCTCAACCAGAACAGCGAGGTGGTGGCGATGAAGGCCGCCGGCCTGTCCGCCCACCAGATCCTGGCGCCGATGGTCATCGTCAGCTTCTTCGTCGCGATCGCCACCTTCGTCTTCAACGAGACGGTCGTCGTCCGCTCACAGCGCGAAGTGACCGCTTGGAGCAATGCCGATTACCGGAAGGTCCCGCCGCAATCGAACGTCACCAGCAACGTCTGGCTGCGCGCCGGTGACGACCTTGTCCACGTCGACCAGCTTTCCGGACGCGGCGCCCGCCTGACCCTGCAGGGCGTCGACATCTATGGCCGCAGCGGCGGATCGGTGGTCAGCATCACCGAAGCCGAGAGCGCCGTTCGCGATCCCGCCACCAACGGCTGGACGCTCCGCAACGGGCGCCGGTACGACGCCGCGCAGGGCGTGGTGCGCCGATTCGACTCGATGGCCGCGCTGCCCGGCGTTGCCCCGACCGCTTCACGCTGGCCAAGGTTGTCCCCGCCGAGCGCGACTTCTTCGACCTGAGGCAGGCGATCGCAGAGCTGGAGGCTGCCGGTCGCCCG
Organism: Sphingomonas rhizophila; assembly: GCF_014396585.1. Lineage (GTDB taxonomy): Bacteria > Pseudomonadota > Alphaproteobacteria > Sphingomonadales > Sphingomonadaceae > Sphingomicrobium > Sphingomicrobium rhizophilum. The sequence continues at coordinate 146,261 of NZ_CP060717.1, read as the reverse complement.
ACCGACGAGGCGCTGACCGGCTGGTGGCACAAGCTGTCGGGGCCGATGTCGGCGATCCTGATGCCGCTGCTGGCGGCAATGGCGGCGTTCGGGCTGGCGCGGTCGGGACAGGTGCTGCTGCGCGCGACGATCGGCATGGCGCTGGGCTTCGCCTATTTCGTCGTCGACAATTTCAGCCTCGCGCTGGGCAATGTCGGGGCCTATCCGCCGATGCTGGCGGCCTGGGCACCCTTCTTCCTGTTCCTGTTGATCGGCGAAACGGTGCTGATCCGGAGCGAGGAGTAGCTAGCGGCCCGAGGTCCAACTGCTGCGTGCCAGCCGAGCGACAAGCGGCGACAGCCCGCGGTGGGTTGCCTCGTGATAGCTCGATCCCGCTTCCAGCTCCCTGACCAGCCGGCGGTGCGCTTCGCCCAGCGCATGATAGGGCAGGCCCGGCAGCAGGTGATGCAGCGCGTGATACCGCAGCCCCACCGGCGCCCAGAGCGCGGGCAGCGTGCCCGGCGGCGGGACATTGACGCTGTCGAGATATTGCGCCGTGACGCTCATCGGCTCGCCGTCATTTTCCCACAGATGCGCGACCAGCGTCCGCACCTGGTTGAGGAACATCGTCCCCGACGCAATGGCGAGGAAGATCAAGAAGGCGCGCAGCGGAATGACGCCCGTCGCGACCATCGCCACCAGCGCGATCGCCCAGATGCTGGTGGCGGTTTCCAGGATCGCCCAGTCGCGCGCGAAGGTCCCGGTCGGCCGCTGGCGGCGGAACAACGGGTTGATCTGGAGCCCCGAATAGCGCGCCACGACAAGGTCGCGCAGCTTCGGCGCGAAAAGCGACAGCGGCGCCAGAACGCCGAAGCGGAACAGCAACGCGACAGGGGCCAGCAGGGCGGCGACCAGGAACACCGGAAGCGTCCACGGCTTCATCAACGCGAGCGGGAGATATTCGGGGTCGTTGACGGTGCCATAATAGGTCTTGCCGTGATGCTGGTTATGGACACCCTCGTACATGAAGGACGGGATCAGCAGCGGAACGCCGACAATCATGTTCCATATCACGCGAAAGCCGGGAACGGCGTTCGGCTTGATGTGGGTCAGTTCGTGGATGAAGCTTCCGGCGCGGTACAGCGCCAGCACCGCGACCAGACCGCAGGCGACGGCGGCGAGCGTCGTCGGCGCCAGGATCGCCGCGGCCAGCCCGGCATAGCCGATCGTCGCCGACGCGATCAGGTCCGCCCAGTAAACGCGCGGATTGGCGACGTTGAGGTCGCGGGTCAGGTTCGCCGCGGCCTTCAGCATCGCCTTGTCGTCGCGGGTCACGCGCGTCGTCGCGGGTTCAACGATGGGATCGTGCAGGGCCATTTCGCTCATCATGGGCTGTTTCAGTCGGCGCCACTCGCAAAGGAAAATGGCACCATCAAGGCGGTCGGAGGTAGCAGGCGTCTCCTGAACCGCGCTTGAAGCCGCGCTTGTCGCTGCAGCCATCGCCCGCTAGCCCCTTACCCATGCCCGTTTCCGCGCTCACCATCGATCCGGTCGCTTCCAAGGCCGACCGCAAGGCCTTCGTCGACTTCGCCTGGACCGTTTACAAGGACGATCCCTATTGGACCCCGCCGCTCAAGGACGAGGTCCGCGGCCTGATCGACCCGAAGAAAAATCCCTGGTTCGGCCATGGCCGGGCCGCGCTGTTCCTGGCCCGCCGCAACGGGGAAGTCGTCGGCCGGATCAGCGCGCAGGTCGACGATCTGGTGCTGGAACATATGCAGGCGGGCCTCGGTCAATGGGGGTTCTTCGACGCGCTCGACGAGGACGCGGCGCTCGCTCTCATCGCCCGCGCGGAGGATTGGCTGCGCGGCGAGGGCATGACCCGCGCCATGGGTCCGATCTCGCTGTCGATCTGGGACGAGCCGGGCCTGCTCATCAAGGGCTTCGCCGACAAGCCGGTGGTGATGATGGGCCATCACCTGCCCCACTATGCCGGTTGGATCGAAAAGGCCGGGTATGCGAAGGCCAAGGACCTCGTCACCTACGAGGTGCCGACCAGCATCGACTATCCGCCGGCGATCAATCGGCTGCTGGAGATTGGGGAAAAGAATCCCCGTATCCGCCTGCGCGACGTCGACAAGTCGAACTTCGATGCCGAGGCGCAGACCATCCTCACCATCCTCAACGACGCCTGGGCCGACAATTGGGGCTATGTGCCGCTGACCCCGGCCGAGATCGCTTACGCCGGCAAGAAGCTGAAGCCGATCATCTACGAGGACCTCGTCCAGATCGCCGAGTATGACGGGGAACCGGTCGCCTTCATCCTGACCATTCCCGACATCAACGAGATGACCGATGACCTCGACGGCCGCCTGTTCCCGTTCGGCTTCGCCAAGCTGCTGTGGCGGCTGCACAAACCGCGGGTGAAGCGGGTCCGCGTGCCGTTGATGGGCGTGCTCCGCAAACTTCACGGCAGCCGCCTCGCCGGCCAGCTCGCATTCCTGCTGATCGAGCGGGTGCGCAAGGCGAGCCGGGACCATTACGGCGTCCAGCGCGGGGAGTTCGGCTGGATTCTCGAGGATAATGAAGGGATGATGTCGATCGCCCAGTTGCCGGGCGCCGACACCAACCACGTCTACCGGATTTACGATAAGGCCCTGTAACGGTCGCAACAGGGCCGGTCGCGGCGCGTTGGCGCGGGAAAGGAGAATCCCGCGCCATGACCATGACGTCCGACACCCACGAACCGATGATTCACGAAGATGCGCTTCCGGGGCACGAGAGCGAGCTGCAGCCGAAGCCCGACTGGGAGCCGCGCTATCCGGGTTCCGGTCGGCTGGAGGGCAAGACCGCGCTGATCACCGGCGCCGACAGCGGCATCGGCCGCGCCACGGCCGTCCTCTTCGCGCGCGAAGGCGCCAACGTCGCCATCGCCTACCTGTGCGAGCATGACGATGCGGAAAAGACCAGGAAGCTGTGCGAAGCCGAGGGCGCTCGCGCCATCGCGGTCGCCGGCGATCTCGGCGAGAAAGACTTCGCCGACGAACTCGTCGCCAAGGTGGTCGATACGTTCGGCGGGCTCGACATCCTGGTCAACAACGCCGGCGAGCAGCATCCCGACAAGGACATCCGTGACATTACCGAGGAGCAGCTTCGCCGGACCTTCCAGACCAACATCTTCTCGATGTTCTTCCTGACCCAGGCGGCGCGTCCGCATCTCAAGAAGGGCAGCGCGATCATTAACTGCACCTCGATCACCAACTACCAGGGCAGCAAGGAGCTGCTCGATTACAGCTCGACCAAGGGCGCCATTACTGCCTTCACCCGCTCGCTGTCCGAGAATTTGATCGAGGACGGCATTCGCGTGAACGGTGTCGCGCCGGGCCCCATCTGGACACCGCTCAACCCGATGGGCGGTGCGTCACCTGAAAAGCTGAAGACCTTCGGGAAGACACGCCGATGGGCCGGCCCGGCCAGCCCAACGAGGTCGCGCCGGCGTTCCTGTTCCTGGCCTGCGAGGATTCCAGCTACATGAGCGGCCAGGTGCTCCACCCCAACGGCGGGCACGTCGTCAACGGCTAAAGGAGCTCGATCGCGACCGGCGCGTGGTCGGAGGCTTTCTCCTGGTCACGCGCCCATTTGTGAACCTCCGCCCCGACCAGCCGGTCCGACGCTTGCGGCGAGCACAGCAAGTGGTCGATCCGAAACCCCGCGTCGCGCGGCCAGGCGCCGGCGGTGTAATCCCAGAAGGTGAACAACTTCGGCTCGTGCGGATGGAGTGCGCGAAGCGCGTCGGTCCAGCCGCGATTGACCAGTGAACGGAACGCGGCCTGGCTTTCCGGCTGGAACAGGGCATCGTTGGCCATCGCCCGCCGCGAAAAGGTGTCACGGTCTTCCGGGATGACGTTGTAGTCCCCGGCCAGAACCGTCGGCCGCTCCAGCGCCAGCAACTCGTCGGCGCGTTCGGCCAGCCGCTGCATCCAGCGCAGCTTGTAGTCGAACTTTTCCGTTCCGACCGGATTGCCGTTCGGAAGGTAGATCGACGCCACGATCAGCCCGTGCACTTCCGCCTCGATATAGCGGCTGTGGGTGTCGTCCGGATCGCCCGGTAGTCCGGTCATCCGAAGCACCGGATCCTCGCCGCGGCTGAGAATGGCGACGCCGTTGAACCCTTTCTGCCCGTGCCACACCGCGCCATAGCCGGCCGCCTGGATGTCGGCGATGGGCAGGGCGTCATCGGCGCACTTCAATTCCTGCAGGCAGGCGATGTCGGGCTGTTCCCGTTCGAGCCATTCCAGCAGGCGCGGCATGCGCGCGCGGATTCCGTTGATGTTGAACGTGGCGAGCTTCATGGCCTTCGCCCTAGCCGACGCGGCCTAGATCGAAAAGCTGGACCCGCAGCCGCAGCCGCTGGCCGCGTTGGGATTGGTCACCTTGAACGAAGCGCCGCCAAGACCTTCGACGTAATCGACCTCGCTTCCGTCGAGCAGGTCGAGGCTGACCGGATCGACGACCAGCGTCGCCCCATCGCGAACTGCGATGGCGTCGCCCTCCTCGATCTCGCCGAACCCGAATTTGTAGGAGAAACCGGCGCAGCCGCCGCCGTCGACCGACAGTCGCAGGATGGCGGGCTTGCCCTGCTTTTCCGCGATCGTCGCCACTCGGCGCGCGGCACTGGACGTCAGGCTGATCGGGGTATCGGTCACCGTCGTGAATTGGGGCGGCGGGCGCCCCGGATCAAGTGCCGTCAGCGCTTTAGCGCTTCGGGCCGCCCAGCGCGACGGCGTCCATCGAATGGGACGCATTGCCCTTCTGCTGCATGGCGAGCAGATAATCGTTCGACTTCATGAACGGGATCGGGTTGACGGCGCGACCGTCGATCCGGACTTCATAGTGAAGATGGCTGCCGGTCGAGCGGCCGGTCGAGCCCATGCGGCCGATCAGCTGGCCGCGGGTGACGCGCTGGCCGGCCTGGACCGCCATCGACGACAAGTGACCGTAACGGGTTTCGATGCCCTTGCCATGATCGACCTTGATGAGGTTGCCATAGCCGCCGCTGTTGTAGCCTGCGGTCGACACGACGCCATCAGCGGTCGCGTAGATTGGGGTGCCGAGCGGTCCGGCGAGGTCGATGCCGGCGTGCATCGCGGCGCGGCCCTTGAACGGGTCGCTGCGGACGCCATAGCCCGAGGTGAATTCGGCGCTGCGCACCGGCTTTTCCGACGGGACCGCGATCGCGCCATCGGCCAGATTGTCGAGCTTCTTCCAGCTGGTGAACAGCTGCTTGAAGGTGGCGTCGCCGCCCTTGACCGGCTCGAACGGGCCGCCCTGCGCGCCCTCGGCCGACGAGGAGGCGACGAGGCGGCGAACCATCGCCGGGTCGATTTCGTCGGTGGCGAGCATTGCGGCGATCAGCTGCTGGCGCTGTTCGATCCGGGCAACGCGTTCCTGGGTGGCGGCGGCGAGGCGGGCGATTTCGGGGGAGACAGAAGCTTGGGGACGGCGGTCGGGGAAGCGGTGACCATTCGGGCGGTGGCAAAGGCCGACCAGCCCACGACAAAAAGAAGGAGGACGGCCATCGCGGCCTGGACGGGGGCGGTAAGGCTGATGCGGCGCAGGTGGCTACCGTCATGCACGAACAGGTCGCGACGGCGGAACACGCCTTGCTTGGCCCCGGTCAAAGTGGTCATCCCCGTATCGCTCCATTCCTCAAGCCCGCGGCGCTAATGGCGCGGACCGGTTTTACGTCTGTCTGGAGCTCCCCAGCCCCGGTTCCAGATACGCAAATTGCCCGTGCGCGTCTTGGAGAGGCGAAACTGGCCCGCATTGGTTAATGAATTCAACTGTCGGTTCCCCCTCCAGGGATGAACCGTCCGTTCATCGGGATGAACGGATGGATTCGGTTGATCGAGATTAAGATTTTCGGCCAATTTCGCTGCGTTTCGTCGATTCGTCGGACGCGAATCCCTTGCTGCACTTGCGAAATAAACGCTTGCTCCGGCGGGCAAATCCGGCCATTCCGGCGTCGGGCCACGCCGTCCCAACGCGGCGCGCGCTCTCTGTGAGGAGAGTTACATGACTGACAAGCCGACGACGCGCCCCGCGCGTCCGCATTTTTCGTCCGGACCGTGCGCCAAGCCGCCCGGCTGGAGCCCCGACCAACTCGACACCGCCGTCCTCGGCCGTTCGCATCGCAGCGGCCTGGGCAAGAAGCGCCTCGCCCTGTGCATCGACCTGATGCGCGAGATGTTGCAACTTCCCGACACCCACCGCATCGGCATCGTGCCGGGCAGCGACACCGGCGCCTTCGAAATGGCGATGTGGACGATGCTGGGCGCCCGCCCGGTGACGACGCTGGCGTGGGAAAGCTTCGGCGAAGGCTGGGTCACCGACGCGGTCAAGCAACTGAAGCTCGACCCCACCGTCATCCGCGCCGACTATGGCGACATGCCGGACCTGGCGCAGGTCGACTGGTCGAACGACGTCCTGTTCACCTGGAACGGCACCACGTCCGGCGTGCGAGTTCCAAACGCCGACTGGATCCCGGCCGACCGCGAGGGCCTGTCCTTCGCCGACGCGACCAGCGCGGTGTTCGCCTACGACATCGACTGGTCCAAGATCGATGTCGCGACCTTCAGCTGGCAGAAGGCGCTCGGCGGCGAGGGCGCGCACGGCGTCCTCATCCTCGGCCCGCGCGCGGTCGAGCGGCTGGAAAGCTTCACGCCCGACCGGCCGCTGCCCAAGCTGTTCCGTCTGGTGTCGAAGGGCAAGCTGACCGAGGGCATCTTCGTCGGCGAGACGATCAACACGCCATCGATGCTGGCGGTCGAGGACGCGATCGTCGCGCTGGAATGGGCGAAATCGCTCGGCGGCCTTCGCGGCCTCATCGCCCGCACCGAAGCCAATGCCGCCGCGCTCGACCGGATCGTCGAGCAGCGCAACTGGCTCGGCCACCTCGCCGCCGATCTGGCCACGCGGTCGAAGACCAGCGTCTGCCTGACCGTCGAGGGCGCCGACGCCGACACCATCAAGCGTTTCGCCAAGCTGCTCGAGCAGGAAGGCGCGGCGTTCGACATCGCCAGCTATCGCGACGCCCCGCCGGGCCTTCGCATCTGGTGCGGCGCAACCGTCGACACAGCCGATATCGAGGCCCTCGGGCCGTGGCTCGACTGGGCCAGGGAGCAAGCATAATGACCGTCAAAGTCCTCATTTCCGACCAGATGGACCCCAAGGCCGCGGCCATCTTCCGCGAACGCGGGATCGAGGTCGACGAGATCACCGGCCAGACCCCGGAAGAGCTCGCTGCGATTATTGACCAGTACGAAGGCCTCGCCATCCGCAGCTCCACCAAGGTCACCGCGAAGATCATCGACGCGGCGACAAATCTGAAGGTCGTCGGCCGCGCCGGGATCGGCGTCGACAATGTCGACATCCCCGCCGCCACCGCGCGCGGCGTGGTCGTCATGAACACCCCGTTCGGCAACTCGATCACCACCGCGGAACACGCCATCGCCCTGATGTTCGCGCTCGCCCGCCAGCTGCCCGAGGCCGACCTGTCGACCCAGGCCGGCAAGTGGGAAAAGAACCGCTTCATGGGCGTCGAGGTCACCGGCAAGACGCTCGGCCTGATCGGCGCCGGCAACATCGGGTCGATCGTCGCCAGCCGTGCACTGGGCCTGAAGATGAAGGTCGTTGCGTTCGATCCCTTCCTGACGCCCGAACGCGCCGTCGACCTTGGCATCGAGAAGGTGGAGCTGGACGAGCTTCTGAAGCGCGCCGACTTCATCACGCTCCACACCCCGCTGACCGACCAGACCCGCAACATCCTGAGCCGCGACAACATCGCCAAGACCAAGCGTGGCGTGCGCATCATCAATTGCGCCCGCGGCGGCCTGATCGACGAGGCGGCATTGAAGGACGCGCTCGACAGCGGCCAGGTCGGTGGCGCGGCATTGGACGTGTTCGAAACCGAACCCGCCAAGGCGTCGCCGCTCTTCGGCACCCCCAACTTCATCTCCACGCCCCACCTCGGCGCGTCGACCAGCGAGGCGCAGGTCAACGTCGCCATTCAGGTCGCGGAGCAGATGAGCGACTTCCTGCTCCTCGGCGGCGTCACCAACGCCATCAACATGCCGTCCCTGTCGGCTGAGGAAGCGCCGAAATTGCGCCCCTACATGGCGCTGGCCGAAAGCCTTGGGAAGCTGGTCGGCCAGGTCGTTGGCGAGGACATCAAGGCGGTGGCGATCGAGGTCGAGGGCGCTGCGGCACAGCTCAATCCGAAGCCGATCACCGGCGCAGTGCTTGCGGGCCTGATGGGCACCTATTCCGACACGGTGAACATGGTCAACGCGCCCTTCCTGGCCAAGGAACGCGGCCTCGACGTCCGCGAGGTCCGCCACGACCGCGAGGGCGCCTATCACACGCTGGTCGCGGTCGAGGCGACGACATCGAAGGGCACGCGCCGCGTCGCCGGCACGCTGTTCGGCAACGCCAACCCGCGCCTGGTCGAGCTGTTCGGGATCGAGATCGAGGCCGAGCTTGGCGGCTCGATGCTCTACATCGTCAATACCGACACGCCGGGCTTCATCGGCAAGCTCGGCACCGCGCTCGGCGAGGCTGGCATCAACATCGCCACCTTCAACCTCGGCCGCCGAAAGGCCCGCGGCGACGCCGCCTCGCTGGTCGCGGTCGACGGCAAGATCGGCCCGGACGTCGTCAAGACGCTGTGCGCGCTCGAAGGGGTGAGGAAGGTCGTCCCGCTGGTGATTTGATGGAATGCGGTTCGAGCCGGTGTGTCCGCTTCGACCCGTTGCGGAAACTTTCGTTCACGCCCGATGTAGTCGTAGGGGATAGCTCAGCCAGAACTGGTCATGCGCAACTTTGCCTCGATTCGCGTAGGCCGCGATCGTCCCGTCGAGTTCGTTTGCGCGAAGCTCCACGGATAACCTCGATTGATGCGGCCAAGACCGGGCGTCCGGCACGGGGAGAGTGACTTCCGCGCGCCCCGTCAGCACGCCGTCGCGCACCACAAGATGTGTGATCGGCGATTTTTGCTGACCGATGGACAATGCAGATCGGGTGGAGGGGTCAATTTCGATCCACACGAGATGCACACCCGACGATGATTCGACCCGGCCTTCCCAACGACCCGCGAGTGATTGCAAAGCCTCTTCGTCGGCCGGCGCAGAAACGAACGGGTGCGCCTTTCGGCGCGCGGCAAACTGTGGGCTCATTGCGTCCACGATCATCTCGTTCAGCATGTACGCCGGCGCCCCCTGCTGGTTGGCGATCGTCGCCACTACAAGTTCTTCGCCAGGAACGATCGTGAGGCTTGCAGCCGCCCCCGGCCCTTCACCGGTGTGGCCATAGCTGAACAGCGCCGCAGGACTATCTTCCTCGACGACCCAGCCCAGTCCGTACGAGGCTTTGCTCGCACCGCTGGGGCTCAATGGCGCTCGGTGACGAAGCATCAACTGACTGACCTGCCCAAGTCGTCCATTCAGGTTAGCGAGGCCGACCCGAGCAAGGTCGAAGGCGGTCATGACGAGATCTCGGGCCCCCGTTTCGTCAACGAGATAGGGCGGAATCGGAGTGCCGTCTTCTTCGTAAGGAACGGCGGCATGCCAATTAGGGAAGTGCGCTTCGAGTGGTTTTGCCGTCGTGATCGCGAGCGGCTGAAAAATGATCTCGTTCAGGAATTGGTGAAATGGCCGACCCGCTACCGTTTCGACCACGGCGGCAAGCAGGCCATAGTTCATGTTTGAATAAACGTATCTCTTGCCTTGGGCTGCGGTCGCGAATGCGTGCTCTCTTGCGACGTTCCTGAACGTCGGTGGTCTGCCTTGGCCGGCGAAAAAATTTCGCCAATGGCGCGGAATGCCTGATTGATGCTGGAGTGCTTGCCGGACGGTCACCGGAAAGCCGCCGCGCGCTCTGATGGTAACGCCTTCGATATATCGCTCGATCGGTTGCTCCAGCGACACACGCCCGTCGGCGATCAACTTGGCGACCGCCATGCCGGTAAACGGTTTGCTCGCGGAAGCGATCGCATAGGGTGTCGTCGCGTGGGCCGGCAGCCGTCGATCCCGATCGGCCCAGCCGAACGCCTCGACCCACATCGGGATCCCACGGTGGATAACTGCTACCGATAGCGATGGAACTCCATCGACGATGAACTTCCGCGTCTGTTCTCGGGCGGCGGAAAGCCGGTCCCACCCCGCGGCTGAAACAGCCGTCAGCGCAGGCGTCGTGAGAGCTAATGTTCCCGCCCCAGAAATTCTCGCCGGCCCAGAAATGTTTGACCATCCTTAAGGAAGGTGCTCCGGAAGTCGGGCGAGCGCAATGCCCGCTTTCCACCCATTCCGGACATTAGCTCCCATCCTTTTTGACCCTCGCCGCCGGCTCCCCTAAGGCGCTGCCGCAACCGTCAGGGGAATCACGTTGGGCAACGTCACCGTCATCGGCGCGCAGTGGGGCGACGAGGGCAAGGGGAAGATCGTCGACTGGCTCGCCAGCCGCGCCGACATGGTCGTTCGCTTCCAGGGCGGCCACAACGCCGGCCACACGCTGGTGGTCGGCGACAAGGTCTACAAGCTCTCCCTCCTGCCCAGCGGAATCGTCACTGGCACGCCGTCGGTGATCGGCAACGGCGTCGTGCTCGATCCGTGGGCACTGAAGGCCGAGGTCGAAAAGCTGCGCGGCCAGGGCGTACGAATCGAGCCCGACGTGCTGATGATCGCCGAGACCTGCCCGCTGATCCTGCCGATCCACCGCGATCTCGACGCCATGCGTGAGGACGCCAGCGGCGCGGGCAAGATCGGCACCACCCGCCGCGGCATCGGTCCGGCCTATGAGGACAAGGTCGGCCGCCGCGCCATCCGCGTCTGCGACCTCGCCCACCTTGGCGAGCTCGATCCGCAGCTCGACCGCCTGTGCGCCCACCATGACGCGCTGCGCGCCGGATTCAACGAGCCGCCGGTCGACCGCGAACGGTTGAAGCGCGACCTCGCCGAGATCGCCGACTTCGTCCTGTCCTTCGCGCGCCCGGTGTGGCGCGACCTCGACGAGGCCAAGCAGCGCGGCCGCCGCATCCTGTTCGAAGGCGCGCAGGGCGTGCTGCTCGATGTCGACCACGGCACCTATCCGTTCGTCACCTCGTCCAATACCGTCGCCGGGACGACCGGCAGCGGCACCGGCATGGGGCCAAGCGCGGCGGGCTTCGTGCTCGGCATCGTCAAGGCCTACACCACCCGCGTCGGCTCCGGCCCCTTCCCGACCGAGCTGGACGACGAAACCGGCCAGCGGTTGGGCGAGCGCGGCCATGAATTCGGCACGGTCACCGGCCGCAAGCGCCGCTGCGGCTGGTTCGACGCGGTGCTGGTCCGCCAGTCGGCGGCGGTCAGCGGCGTGACCGGCATCGCGCTCACCAAGATCGACGTGCTCGACGGGTTCGCGACGGTGAAGATCTGCACCGGATACCGCATCGGCGACCAGACGCTCGACTATTTCCCCGCCCACGCCGCCGACCAGGCCCGCGCGGTCCCGGTCTACGAGGAGATGGAAGGGTGGAGCGGCACCACCGCCGGCGCGCGGTCATGGGCCGACCTTCCCGCACAGGCGATCAAATATGTCCGCCGGATCGAGGAGCTGATCCGCTGCCCGGTGGCGCTGGTCAGCACCTCGCCAGAGCGCGACGACACGATTCTGGTCCGGGATCCTTTTGCGTCCTGAGCCGCCGAGCATAGCGTAAGCGGCGCGAAGCAGGCGTCGCTATGTCGAGAGACGGCGAAGGCCGGCCGACCGGCGCTCCAGCGACCGGATCGACGTCACGGATTCACTCCGTGACGGCTAATGCCGAACCTCGAACCGAGTAGCGCCAGAAGCCACGGCCTCCGTCACCTCCAGCGACGCCACCGCCGCCCCCGAAGGCCCCGACCGCATCCGCTCGACCAGCTCGGCGACCGCCGCTTCTTCCCCCTCAACCAGCGCCTCGACCGAACCATTGGGCAAGTTCCGGACCCAGCCGCAAACGCCGAGCGCCTCGGCCTGCTGCTTGGTCCAAGCGCGGAAGAAGACGCCTTGCACCGTCCCGGTAACGATGACGTGGCGAGCGATGGTCATTTCGTTCGTCCTCCGTGGGCCATCACGGAGTGAATCCGTGACGTCGGTCCTGTCGGCGGAGCCGCAGGCCGGCCGGCTCGCCTGATCTCTTCGCGCTGCGTCGCGATTGCGGGCGCAATCGTTTGCTGCGCTCGGTCAGGCGACCGTGATATCCGGCGCGTCCTCCGCCTTCATGCCGACGACGTTGTAGCCGCTGTCGACGTGATGGATCTCGCCCGTCACGCCGCTCGCCAACTCGCTAAGCAGGTACAACCCGGCCCCGCCGACGTCTTCGATCGTCACGTTGCGGCGCAACGGCGCGTTATATTCGTTCCACTTCATGATGTAGCGGAAGTCGCCGATGCCGCTGGCGGCGAGCGTCTTGATCGGCCCGGCGCTGATCGCGTTGACGCGGATGCCCTCGGGGCCGAGGTCGGCGGCGAGATATTTCACCGACGTTTCCAGCGCGGCCTTGGCGATGCCCATCACGTTGTAGTGGGGGATGACCTTTTCCGCGCCGTAGTAGCTGAGCGTCAGCAGGCTGCCGCCCGCGCTCATCATCGCCCGCGCGCGCTGCGCCACCGCGCAGAAGCTGTAGACCGAAATGTTCATGGTCATCAGGAAGTTGTCGAGGCTGGTGTCGACATAGCCGCCGCGAAGCTCATTCTTGTCGGAAAAGCCGATGGCATGGACGACGAAATCGAGGCTGTCCCACCGCTGCTTCAGCGCTTCGAACGCCGCATCGAGCGCAGCCATGTCGCTAACGTCGCAATCGATCAGTACGTCGCTGCCCAGCTGCTCGGCCAGGGGGCGGACCCGCTTTTCCAGCGCCTCGCCCTGGTAGCTGAAGGCAAGCTCCGCGCCCTGGTCGCAAAGCGCCTTGGCGATCCCCCATGCCAGCGACCGGTCGTTGGCCAGGCCCATGATCAGCCCGCGCTTGCCCGCCATCAATCCCGTCATCCGATCACCCCTTCTTCGACTTTCTCGTCGGCATCGGCCGGCTGCACCTCGAGATCCTCGGTGTACGGGCCCTCATATGTTTCGCCTTCCAGCGCCACGTCGCCATGGTCGGCCAGCGCCGCGTTTAGCTCTGCTCCCATCACCACGCCAAGCCCGATGACGAAGAAGAACAGCAGCGCGACCATCACCCCGGCCAGGCTGCCGTAGGTCCGGTCGTAGCCACCGAACGCCGCGATGGCGTTGGGCAGCAGTTCGACCGTCACCAGCCACCAAACGGTCACCAGCAGGGCACCCGGCCATTTGCGGCAGCTGATCTTCCGATAACGCGACGGAGTCAGCGCCAGGAAGATGAAGTAGAAGGTGACGAACAGAGTCACCCCGGGCACCAGCCGGTACAGTCCCAGCGTGTGCGCCAGCCCGTTCGAAAAGGGTAGGTAGGTGACGACGAAATGGTGGGCGCTGGTCAGCGCCACGGTCGCGCCGAATGCGGCCATCAACAGCAGCACGGACACCAGGATGACGGCGATCGACCCCAGCCGGTATTCCCAGAAGGGCGCGCAATATTTGACTCCATAGGCGCGGCGCAAAATGTCCCGGATCGTCTCGATGAAGCTCCCGGCGGTCCACAAGCCAACCGCGGCACCGACCCACAACAGCGTGCCCGCGCGCGCCGCCAGAACCTCGTTGATCGGGCCGCTCAGCACCCCGCTGACCTCGCCCGGCATCCGCGCCAGGATCGTCGCGACGGTCAGCTGCGCGTCCTCCTGCCGGCCGATCAGGCTGGCGATCGCCGCGGCAAGGATGATGAACGGGAACAGCGCGACCATCGCCAGGTAGGCCAGGTTGCCGGCATGGATGAAGCCGTCGTCATAGACGCCGACGGCGACGCGCTTGACGACCTCCCAAGGCGCCAACTGCTCGCGCTTCAGGCGCTCGGCATATTCGGCGCCGAAGCGGGCGTGGAGGGTGGCGAGCCGCTTGCGCCGCTCCTCCGGACTATGGGGATGCATTTCCTTCACGAAAGGATCAAACGCCCAGACCGTCCCGCGGGCTGCCCGGAGATTCCCATTTCGCCGCGAACTCCTCCAGCGCGGCGTCGCCGGCCGGAAGGTCGACGCTCAGCTGGACCAGCTGGTCGCCACGCTTTCCGTCCTTGCCGGTAAACCCCCGCCCGGGAATGCGCAGCACCTTGCCGCTGCTGGAACCCTTGGGGATGGTCAGCATGACCGACCCGTCCGGGGTCGGCACCTTGACCTTGGCGCCCAGCACCGCCTCGCGCAGCGTCACCGGCAGCAGCAGCCGGATGTCCTTGCCCTCGCGCGTGAATACCCGGTGCGGCGTGATTTCGACCGTGACGATCGCGTCGCCGCGCCCGCCGGGACCCTCCTGCCCCTGCCCCGCCAGCCGGATCTTCGACCCGTCCTCGACGCCCTTCGGCAGCTTCAGGTCCAGGGTCTTGCCGCCCGCCAGCGTGACGCGCTGCGGCTCGAGCCGGGCGGCGTCGACGAACGGTACCTTCAGCCGGTAGGCGACGTCGGCCCCCTTCTGCGCGGCGCGGCGCCCGAAGCTGGAAAAACCGCCCCCGCCGCGCTGGCGGCCGCTGGCGCCCCCGAACAATCCTTCGAACAGGTCGCTAAGGTCGGCGGTTTCCGCGCCGCCGAAACCCTCGAACCCGCCGCCACCGTTGCCGCCGCCGGGATATCCGCCCGAATAACCTCCGCCCGGACGAGTGCCGCCGAAGCCTGCGCCGAACGGCATCTTTGGGTTGCCGTCCTCGTCGATTTCGCCACGGTCGTACTGCGCCCGCTTCGCATTGTCCGACAGGAGGTCATAGGCGTGCGTCACCTGCGCAAAGCGTTCCGCTGCCTTCGGATTGTCCTTGTTACGGTCGGGATGAAGCTGCTTGGCGAGGCTGCGGTACGCCTTCTTGATCTCCGCGTCGGTCGCGCCGCGGTTGATCCCAAGTCTCTGGTACAGGTCCATCGCATCCCCTTGCCGCAACCCGTGCGTCATGGCCAGATGGGTTGTACGCTGCCCCACGGCAAGCACCGGCGGGGTTGCCCGCCGCCCGCCCCCTCCCTAGTCAGGCGCCGATGGCCGATGATCCCGCCCAAGACCCCTTCGCCCTGTTCGACGCGTGGTTCGCGGAGGCGAGGGCGTCGGAACCTAACGATCCGGAGGCGATGGCGCTGGCCACGGCAGACGACGGCGGCCTGCCCTCGGTCCGGATGGTGCTGCTCAAGGGCCACGGCCCGGATGGCTTTACCTTCTACACCAACGAGCGCAGCCACAAGGGCGAGCAGCTCGCCGAGAACCCTCACGCCGCCCTGCTCTTCCACTGGAAGTCGCTGCGCCGCCAGGTGCGCGTCGAGGGCGAGGTCGAACGCGTGCCGGACGCGGAGGCCGACGCCTATTTCGCCAGTCGCGGCCGCGACTCGCAGCTTGGTGCCTGGGCGTCCGAACAGTCCCGCCCGCTGGCCAGCCGCGAAAAATTCATGAGCCGGTTCGAGGAAATGAAGGCGCGGTTCGACGGCGGCGACGTTCCAAGGCCTCCGCACTGGGGCGGTTACCGCGTCGTCCCGCTGCTGATCGAATTCTGGCAGGACCGCCCGAACCGGCTGCACGAACGCCGCCTGTTCATGGCCCGGCCCGGCGGCGGTTGGGACGAGGGCCTGCTCTACCCATGAGCGGCGCCCACCATCATCACTCCCACGGCCACGGTCACGGCCACGGCCACCACCACTCGGCCGGCGAACGAGCGACGCTGACCAGCCGCGCGGCGATGGCCAGCGTGTCGATGGCCATGTTCCTGATATTCCTGAAGGCCTACGCCGCCTGGAAAACCGGTTCCGTCGCCATGCTCGGCAGTCTTGCCGACACCGCGCTCGACCTCGTCGCCAGCTTCGTCACCCTGCTTGGGGTGCGCTGGGCGGCGATGCCGGCCGACGCGGAGCACCGCTTCGGCCACGGCAAAGCGGAGGCGCTTGCCGCATTGGTCCAGGTGATCCTGATCGCCGTGTCCGCCATCGGAATCGGCTGGCGCGCCGCCGACCGGCTGCTTCGCGGCGAGGCGACGCAGGGGCTGGAACTGGGCATCGGCGTTTCGGTCATCGCCATGGTCGCGACGTTCGCGCTGCTTGCGTATCAGCGGCACGTCATCAGGAAAACCGGATCGGTCGCGATCCAGACCGACCATGTCCATTACCAGTCGGACCTGCTGCTCAACCTGTCGGTGATCGTCGGACTGGTGCTCGACCAGATGCTAGGCTGGCGGCTGGCCGATCCGCTGCTCGGCTTCGTCATCGCCGCCTGGCTGCTTTACGGCGCGTGGAGCGCCGCAAGCCATTCGATCGACCAGCTGATGGATCGCGAGTGGAACGAGGACGAGCGCAACGCCTTTCTCGCCGCCGCCCGTGAATATCCCGAACTGGCCGGCCTTCACGACTTTCGTACCCGCTCGTCGGGCGCTCACCGCTTCGCGCAATTCCATGTCTGGGTCCCCGAGGACTGGACCGTGCGCGAGGCCCACGACCGCATGGACGCCTGCGAAGAAGCGCTCCAGGCGCGGTTTCCGGGGACCGAGATCATCATCCACCTGGATCCGGAGGGGCACACCGACCGGGAGACGATGCTGCCCTCGACCCTGACCGAAGCGACGAAATGAGCGGCTTGCCCTTCTATCAGGTCGATGCCTTCGCCCGCCGCGCGTTCGAAGGCAACCCGGCGGCGGTGATGCCGCTCGACGAGTGGCTGCCCGACGCGGCGATGCAGTCGATCGCTGCCGAGAATAACCTGTCCGAAACCGCCTTCCTGGTCCGTTCCGACCGCGACGACGCGGACTACGACCTGCGCTGGTTCACCCCGAAGGTGGAGGTCGACCTGTGCGGCCACGCCACGCTGGCCAGCGCCCACGTCGTCATCGACGGCGAGCGCGTGCGCTTCGCCACCCGCTCGGGGATCCTCGCCGTGACCCGCGGCGAGGGCAGTCTGCTGAAGCTCGACCTGCCCGCCTACCGTGTCGAACCCGCCACCGAGCCGGGCCTGCTCGCGGCACTGGGCCTGCCCGCCGGCACCCCGACCTACCTCGGTCGCGGCGGGAATGGCGCCGCGATTGCGCTGCTCGCCGACGAGGCCGCGGTCCGTTCCGTCGCGCCGGATTTCGCCGCGCTTCGCACGATCGACCGGCTGGTCATCGTGACGGCACCCGGGGAGGCAACCGACATCGCCAGCCGGGTGTTCGCCGCCTATCACGGCATCGACGAGGACCCGGTCACCGGCAGCGCCCACGCCGCGCTCGTTCCCTTCTGGGCAGACCGCCTTGGCCGCACCCGCTTCACCGCGCTTCAGGCCAGCCGCCGCGGCGGGCACCTCGACTGCGAAGTGGCGGGCGACCGCGTCATCCTCGGCGGGCACTGCATAACGACGATCGAGGGGCGGTTCCTGCTATCGGCCTAGCGTCTGCTTTCGACCCATTGCGGACGTTAGGAACAAGGCTCGCGAAGTTGCGGATGGGCGCCATCCCAAATCGCTCCGGTTTTGAAGGCGTAAACGCCTGAAGGCCTCGGGCTCAGGACCATCAAGAAGTCCAAGTCCTCACGTGCCTGGCCGTGGGAAATCACAGTGGCCGGCACTGACAGGCGCTGTTCTGACCCACGTAAGACACGTTTGATCTCGATCTGTAGCCTCTGGAGAGACTGCCAGTTCGGCAGAGGATAGGAATTTTCGACCGGCTCCATACCCAGTATCCGGGACGGCCGTATGACGACGAGATCGTCGCAACCGTACTCAAGGAGACGTGAACCTTGGTTGACACCAGGAGTGGCGCACGCCGAGATTACGCAAAGCGGGACGAGGCATGTTCGAGAGATCACGCTTTGGTGTATGCGTCCGTATGGCCGAGTTCCACCCACTTACCGCGTCCGCTCTCGACCCATTGCGGACATTCGGTGCCCATGCGAGCTTGGGACAATGGCACTGAATCACGTCGCAGAAGCTGCAGTGCTTGCTGTCATTGTCGTAGCGTCGCATTCGGCGGGCGCTGGATACGCGCTCAACGCGCAACGCAGGCTGCCAATGTGGAAGCCAGTTTTGAACACTGCATTCGTCTTGGCTCTTTGCACGTTGCTGTTGACTTGGCGGTGGTGACCTGAGCGCTTGCCGAAGCGTCCGGTTTCCACCCATTCCCGCCGCGCCCGAGTTCGACGCAGGGTGAAGCCAGCGTTTAGTCGAAGACAGCTTTCCCGGTGATCGCGCCCAGCGCTGCCCCAACCAACTGGGCGAGAACGAACATCGGAACGTCATCGGGCGCGATCCCGGCGAAGGTGTTGGACAAGCTGCGAGCCACGGTAATCGCCGGATTGGCGAAGCTGGTCGACGAGGTGAACCAGTAAGCGGCGGTGATGTAGAGCGCGACGGTCGCGGGGATCCAATTTGGCCGGTGTCTCACCGTTCCGAGGATCGTGAGGATCAGGCCGAATGTCGCGATCGCTTCCCCCATCCACTGGCCAAGACCGGTCCGTGCCTTGACCGACAATTGCAGAGTCGGAAGGTCGAACATCAGGTGTGCGGCCCATGCGCCGAGGATACCGAACGTCAGTTGAGCAGCGATGTAGGCTGCTGCATCGGTCCCGTTCAGATCCCCGCGAGCAACCGCAATCAAGCTAACGGCCGGGTTCATGTGAGCGCCCGAGACGGGGCCAAACATGGTGATGAGAACGAAGAGCATCGCGCCGGTCGCAAGCGTATTGCCGAGCAACGCGACAGCATCGTTTCCGCCGGAAAGATTGGCGGCCATGATCCCGGACCCGATCACGGTCGCGAACAGGAAGAAGCTGCCAAGCCCTTCCGCGGCGATGCGCTTGGTCAACCTTGGAGGTTTGGTCATTCGCGCTCGCTATAAATGGTATGTGACAGTTGCAAGGCCAGCCGCACGAACGCCCGCTTCACTTCTCCCGGACTGGATTCACGCCTTTGGTCGCGACCGCGCCATTGAGCCCTGTTTCGGAACTGATTGGCGGATCGCCAGCAGGCAGGCGGAACGCGGCGCCACCGCAAACATTCTTAGGGCTCCCCCTTCCATTCGCTCCAGGAGCCTGTGCAATGTTCGAACGTGATACCGAAACCACCGTCCTCAAAACCCTGATCGATACGCTGGCCGACAGCGTCAATGGCTACCGCGACGCCGCCGAGCATGTCGAAAATCCGCAGTACAAGCAGTTGTTCACCGACCTTGGTGCGCAGCGCGAGCAGGCGCTGTCGACGATCCGCGCCGCGGCCGGCACGGCCGCCGACGACAGCGACGGATCGGTCCTCGGCTCGCTTCACCAACGCTGGCTGGACGTGAAGGCCGCAATCACCGGCCGCGACGACAAGGCGATCATCAACGAGGTCGAGCGCGGTGAAGATTATCTGAAAGAGAAGTTCGAGGCCGCGCTGAAGGCCGACGACATCGAGCCGCAGGGCCGCGATGCGATCCAGACGGCCTATCGCTCGGTCGTCGAGGGCCATGACCGCGTCCGCGACCTCAAGCATTCGCTCGAGGGCGCCAACTCGTAAGGCGTTAAATTTCCCGGCCGTCGTCTTGAGGTTGCAACCTCAGGCGGCGGCCATTTCGTGTGCCTGCGCGGGCTGGGTGGCGACGATGGTGCCGCCACCGAGCAGGCGGTCGCCGTGGTAGAAGACCGCCGACTGGCCCGGTGCAACTCCATATTCCGGTGTGGCGAAGGTTAGCGTACCGCCGTCCCAACTCGCCGACACCGGCCGCGCTAGGCTGCGCACCTTGGCCTCGACGGCGCACTGGTCTTCGGCGAGCCAGTTGATGCCGTCGACGCTGGCCGAGGCGACCGCCAGCGCGGCGCGCGGGCCGACGACCAGACGCCGCTCGTCCGGTTCGATCCGGACCACGTAGAGCGGTTCGGGCTGGCCGCCGATCTCGATCCCGCGACGCTGGCCGATCGTGAAATGGACCACGCCCGCGTGGGTGCCGAGCACCTGACCGTCGAGGCCGACGATGTCGCCCGGCGCGGCGGTTTCCGGTCGCAGGCGCTTGACGAGGCCAGCATAGTCGCCGTCGGGGACAAAGCAGATGTCCTGGCTGTCGGGCTTGTCGGCGACGATCAACCCCTCTTCCGCCGCCAGCTTCCGGACCTCGCTCTTGGGCAGGTCGCCCAGCGGGAAGCGCAGGAAGGCGAGCTGGTCGGCAGTGGTGCCATAGAGGAAATAGCTCTGGTCGCGCGCCGGATCGCGGCCCTTCCACAGCTCCACGCGCCCTTCGCGCTCGACCCGGCGGACATAATGGCCGGTGGCCAGGCAATCGGCGCCAAGGTCGCGGGCAAAGGCGATAAGGTCGGTAAACTTCACCCCCTGGTTGCACAGGCTGCACGGCACCGGTGTCCGACCCGCGGCATATTCGTCGGCGAAACGGTCGATGACGCCGGCGCGGAAGCGGCTTTCATAGTCGAGCACGTAATGCGGGATGCCGAGCCGGTCGCAAACGGTTTTGGCGTCGTAGATGTCCTGGCCGGCGCAGCAGCTGCCCGACCGCTTCACCGCCTCGCCATGATCGTACAGCTGGAGCGTCACGCCGATGACTTCATGCCCCGTGCGCGCCGCGAGCGCGGCGACGACGGACGAGTCGACCCCGCCGGACATGGCGACGACGATGCGGGCGCGCCGGATGGCGGCGGCAGGAAGTCCGAAATCGGGGATCATTTGCGTCGTTCTTTACCTGAAATTCACCCTGTCCGGCTAGAGCGAAGGTTGGATTAACAGGGGGAAGGTGTCCGGCTTGTCGCGTTTCGAGGGGGAAATTCATGCCGCTGACGGGGCTTCGATCGACGAGGTCGAGCTCCTCAAGGCACTCGCGACGGGCAGCCCGAGCGACGAAGGGCGGAGGCAGGCAATCGCCTGTTTCCTCTCTGGCGGGCAAGGGTGGAAGGACGCCGCGGCCCATCTTGGCGGGGCATTCGCCGGGACGGTCGAGAAGGCGACAGGGTTAACGGGCGGTAAGGGGAAATGAAGGTCGCGGTTACCAGCGCGCTTCAAAATTTCGCAAGGCCTTGCGTTTAACAAGGGGCCATCGACAGCAAGTTAATGATTGAGGACGTGAATGCTCGAGAACCAGAAGATTCGGCCAGCACAGGTTATCGGTCCGCTCGGCGAACCGCTGACCCTAGATTCGCTGCCGCCGGCATCGACGACCCGCTGGGTCGTTCGCCGCAAGGCGGAAGTGGTGGCGGCCGTCGCCGGTGGTCTGCTGACCGTCGACGAAGCCTGCCAGCGCTACACGCTGAGCCTCGAGGAATTCACCAGCTGGCAACGCGCCGTCGATCGTTCAGGCATGCCCGGCCTGCGCGTCACGCGGATCAAGCATTACCGCGATCAGTATGAGCGCCAGCAGCGTTACTAATCCGTCCATTCCTGTCTGAAATACCCTAGGGGGCCTGCCGGAAACGGCAGGCCCCAATTCGTTACGGCTCCGGCTGGACTTCCCGTTCTTTATCCGGAACAATCAGCGGGCATCAGGCGTCTTGGTGCCGGAAGCCGCTGCTTAATTCTGGCGGCGTGAACAGGAGGGACTGCAACATGGGTTTCATTCTTTGGCTCGTCGTTGGTGGTATCGTGGGTTGGCTTGCCAGCCTCATCATGCGCACTGACGGTCAGCAGGGCATCATCCTCAACATCGTCGTCGGCATCGTCGGCGCCGTCATCGCCGGCCTGATCTTCGGCGGCGGCAACATCAACAATTCGAACCCGCTCGACCTGACCAACATCCTGTGGTCGCTGCTCGGCGCGGTGATCCTGCTCGCCATCGTCAATCTCGTCCGCCGCGGATCGGTGCGCTAAGCCCCGTCCATCCGGACGAAAGAACAAGGGCCGCCCGGCATTTGCCTGGCGGCCCTTTTTCATTGGATCACTGAAGCTCGAAGCTCATCGACACGCCGACCTGGATATCCTGCGTGCCGGGATCGATCTCGGTCTTGGCGCGGCTCGAAACCATCACCGCATCGCCGGCGTAGGGCATCGGCGGGCGGACATAACCGCCGCTTTCACTGATCGACAGGATGCGAACGACCCGCATTCCCAACGAACGGGCATAGAGGTCGGCCCGGGCGCGACCGTCGGCGATCGCCTTCAGCCGCGCCTCGTTCTGGGCTTCTTCCGGCTTGTCGATGGTGAGGTTGGGGCCGCTGATCTGGTTGGCGCCCTGGGCGACCAGCGCGTCGAGGATCGCGCCGGTCCGCTTGAGGTCACGGAACTTGACGTTGACCGAATTGGACGCGCGATAGCCGGTCAGCACCGGTGGCTGGCCATCCGTATAGCGGTATTCCGGGCTTAGGCTGATCGACGAGGTCTGGATGTCCTTGTCGGCGATGCCTGCGCGCTTCAGGGCGGCGCGCACGCGCTCCATCATCACCGCATTGTCCTCGATCGCCGCGCTGGCGGTCGGCTTCAGCGTCTGGACGCCGGCGGAGATGATCGCCACGTCGGGCACGCGGGTGACCGATCCGGTTGCACTGACGTCCAGCCGGGTGCCCGAAATGGGGCGCACCGCCGCCACGTCCTGCGCCGCGGCCACGGCCGGGGCGACCACCGCCGCCGCCGCCAGCAAAGCGAGCATCTTCGTTTTCATTGGCCATTCTCCCATGACAGCAAACATCGCGCCGCAGGCTGGCCGCGACGCGATGGACGCTCGCTGAACGACTGTCGGGCCGGCGACTTAGCGCCGGCGAAGGATCAGGCGATAAATGACCAGGATCAGGATCGCGCCGACGATGGCGGCGATGAAGCCGGCGGCTTCGCCTTGGTCATACCAGCCGATCGACTTGCCGATGAAGCCGGCCAGCAGCGCGCCGGCGACGCCCAGCAGGATGGTGACGATGCAGCCGCCCGGATCCTTGCCGGGCATGAGGAGCTTGGCGATCCCCCTGCAAGAAGGCCGATGACGATCCAGCCCAAAATGCCATAGCTCTCGATCATGCCTGCTAAACTCCCTAATAAGGTCCACTAGTACGGCCTTCACAGGCGTCTCTCGATCGCGACGGAAGGATACCGTCCCGGTCATCAACGCCCGTCGGTGGTAGCGTTTCCGTCGTTGGTCGAAAATCCCTTTCGCGTCCGAAAGGGCAAGCGCAGTTGCCGAGACTGCCTTATAGCGGTAATACAGTGGGGGTGCGCCGCCCGCGGCGTCAATGATAGGACCGAACGCGACCATGAACCGGGAAACCTCGATGCAAGCTTCCGACACGCTGATTGTGGTGGACCGCAGCCGCCGACGGCGGAACATCATCATCGCCGCCGCTGTCGCCGTCGCAGCGCTCCTGCTTGCCGCTTATTTCTTCGCCGGCGACAAGGGCGCGAGCGAGGAGGCGGCCAAAGGTCCCGGGGCCGGTGGCGGGCAGATCCCGACCGTGTCTGTCGTCGTTCCCGGCACGACCCAGGTCGGCCGAACGATCACGGCTTCTGGAGCCCTCGCCGCCCGCCGCGACCAGCCGATCGGCGTCGCCGGCGAAGGCGGCCGGGTGACCAACGTCTATGTCGACGCCGGCAGCTGGGTCGGCCAGGGCCAGGTTCTGGCCTCGATCGACCGGTCGGTGCAGGTCCAGGAGACGGCGCAGCTTGCCGCGTCGGTCCAGGCCGCGCGGGCCGATGCCGCGCTTGCCCAAAACGAGCTGGAACGCAGCCAGGCGCTGGTCGGGCGGGGCTTCGTCTCCAAGGCCGACCTCGACCGCAAGCGTGCCGCCCGCGACGCCGCCGCGGCGCGGGTCCGCGTCGCCCAGGCACAGCTGTCCGCATCGCGCAACCGTGTCGGACGCCTCGACATTCGCGCGCCCACCGCCGGCCTTATCCTGTCGCGCAGCATCGAGGTCGGCCAGATCGTCAGCCCGGGCAGCGGCGGCCTGTTCCGCCTCGCCCGTGGCGGGGAGATGGAGCTCCGCGCCAGCCTGTCGCAGCAGGACCTGGCCTTCGTCCGCGTCGGCATGCCGGCGTCGGTGACGCCGATCGGGACGGATCGCAGCTTCAGCGGCACCATCTGGCAAGTCGCGCCGATCATCGATCCGCAATCGCGCCAGGGCGAGGTCAAGATTGCCATTCCCTACGACCCTTCGGTCCGGCCGGGCGGTTTCGCCGAAGCCCGCATCGGCGCCGGTTCCTCGACCGCCCCGCTGCTGCCACAGAGCGCGGTGCTGAGCGACGAGAAGGGCAACTACGTCTACGTCGTCAACGCCAAGAACGAAATCGAGCGCCGTGCGGTCGAAATCGGCTCGGTCGACGAGCAGGGCGTGTCGATCCGCTCCGGCCTGACGGGCCGGGAATCGGTGGTCGTGTCGGCCGGGCCGTTCCTTAACCCCGGCCAGAAGGTCGCCCCGCGCCGTTCGTCCGCCGCGGCCGCCCGCTAAGTAGAAGACCAGGTCATGAGCTTCCGCAACATCTCGTCATGGTGCATCCGCAACCCGGTGCCGCCGATCGTGCTGTTCATCGGCCTGATGCTGGCCGGACTGGTCGCGTTCAGCCGGATGGACGTCAACAACAACCCGGACATCGACTTCCCGGCGGCAAACGTGACGATCGTCCAGCCGGGCGCCGCGCCGTCGGAGCTTGAGACCCAGGTCACGCAGAAGGTCGAGGCGGCCGTCCGTCAGGTCAACGGCATCGACGAGATCAACAGTTCGGTCAACGAAGGGGCCAGCAACACCTTCATCCAGTTCGACATTGGCACCCCGACCGATCGCGCTGTCAACGATATTCGCGACGCGATCGCGCAAATCCGCAGCGACCTTCCCGAAGGAATCCTCGAACCGCAGATCAGCCGCGTCGACATTTCCGGCGACCCGATCCTGTTCGTCGCCGCCGAGACGACCGACATGAGCCTCGAAGAGCTCAGCTGGTATGTCGACAATACCGTTTCCAAGCGGCTGCTGGGCGTCGAGGGCGTCGCCGCGGTCAGCCGCGAAGGCGGCGTCGACCGCGAAATCCGCGTGATCCTCGATCCCGCCGCGCTCCAGGCGCAGGGCATCACCGCCGCGCAGGTCAACCAGCAGCTTCGCCAGACCAACCTCAACGCCACCGGCGGCCGCGCCGAGATCGCCGGAAGCGAACAGTCGGTTCGCGTGCTCGGCAACGCCCGCACCGCCTACGACCTGTCGCAGACCATGATCGCCGTCGGCGGCGGGCGCAGTGTCCGGCTGGCCGACCTGGGCCAGGTCAAGGACAGCTATTCGGAACAGCGCACCATCGCCAAGATGAACGGGCGGCAGGTGATCAGCTTCAACGTCCAGCGGTCGAAGGGCGCGTCGGAAACGACCACCTACGACGCGGCGTGGGCGGAACTCCACAAGCTGGAGAAGGACGATCCGCGGATCCACTTTTCCGAAATCGTCAACCAGGTCGACTACACCAAGTCGCAGTACCATTCGGCGATGGAGGGCCTGTTCGAAGGCGCCGCGCTCGCCGTGCTCGTTGTCTTCCTGTTCCTCCGCGACGGTCGCGCCACCGCCATTTCGGCGCTCGCCATCCCGCTGTCGGCGATCCCCGCCTTCTGGTTCATGGACCTGATGGGGATCACGCTGAACGGTCTGTCGCTGCTGGCGATGAGCCTTGTCGCCGGCGTGCTGGTCGACGACGCGATCGTCGAGATCGAGAATATCGTCCGGCATATGCGCATGGGCAAATCGGCATACCAGGCATCGATCGATGCCGCCGACGAAATCGGCCTCGCCGTGCTGGCGACGACGATGTCGATCGTGGCGGTGTTCCTGCCCGTCGCGCTGATGCCCGGCATCTCCGGCCAGTTCTTCAAGAGCTTCGGCTATACCGTCGTCCTGTCGGTGCTGATGAGCCTGCTCGTCGCGCGCATGATCACGCCGCTCATCGCCGCCTACTTCCTTCGCGCCAAGGGCATCCAGCCGCACGCGTCGGGCAAGGCGATGGACAAGTATCTGGGCATCCTGAAATGGAGCCTCGACACGTCAAAGGCCGACGCGAAATTCGCGACCCTCCGGCCAGTGGACAGCACGCCGCTGTACTGGCTGTTCGGCGTCCTGCTGACGGCCGTTCGGGTCATCGTTTCGTTCATGGCGATCGGCATGGTGATGGGCCTGCTCGGCACGTTCATTCCGCTGACCGGCGTCAACATGGTCATCGGCTGCCTGGTTGCGATCGGCGTGTTCATCCTGCTGGGGATGCTGATCGGATTCATCCTCGGGATGTTCGATAACGGCTTCTCGCGCTGGTACGCCTACATGGGCGAAACCTTCGCCGCGTGGCGCCTGGATCATCGCTTCACCATGGTTGGTGCCGGCATCGCCGCGCTGGTCATCCAGGTCGCGCTGTTCATGTCCCTGTCGGTGCAGTTCCAGCCGCCGCTCAACCTCGACTTCTCGAACGTCCGCATCGCGATGCCGCCGGGCACCACTCTGGCGCAAACCGAGGAAGTGGTCGACCGCGCCGCCGACATCATCAAGAAGGATCCCGACGTCGATCGCGTCTTCGAACGCGTCTTCGTGGGCTCGGGCAACCTCAACATCGTCCTCAAGAAGGACCGTGAGAAAACCAGCACCGAGTTCGAACGCAAACTGACGCCCGAACTGTCGGCCATCGCCGACGCCCGCGTCAACTTCCAAAGTCAGGGCGGCGGCGGACCGGGCGGCGGCGGGCGCGACATCATGCTGTTCCTTGGCGGCGACGACCCCGAGAAGCTGTTCGAGCACGCCAACAAGATTTCCGCCGACATGGAAAAGATGAAGGAGCTGCGCGCCCCGCGCGTCGGCGGCGACCTCGTCCGTCCGGAAATCCTGATCAAGCCGCGCTTCGACCTCGCCGCGGACCTCGGCGTGACCACCGCTGCGCTCAGCCAGACGATCCGCATCGCAACGCTCGGCGACATCGACCAGAACAGCGCGAAATTCTCGCTGTCCGACCGCCAGGTGCCGATCAAGGTGTCGCTGGCCGAATCGAGCCGCCGCGACATCGCCACGCTGCAGAACCTGCCGGTGCCGACAGTCAGCGGCGGATCGGTTCCGCTGAAGGCTGTCGCCGACTTCGGCTTCGGCGCCGGTCCGACCACCGTCCAGCGCACCAACCAGGTGCGGCGCATCGCGGTCACGGCCGATCTCGCGCCTGGACTCGTCTCGGGCGACGCGTGGACGAAGATCAACGAACTGCCGTCGGTCAAGAACCTGCCGCAGGGCATCACTCGCCTGAACCTGGGCGACCAGAAGTGGCAGGCGGAACTGTTCTACTACTTCGGGATCGCACTCGCTTCCGGCGTGCTGCTGGTGTTCGCGGTGCTGGTGCTGCTCTATCGCCGTTTCCTGTCGCCGCTGGTCAACATGGGCTCACTGGTGCTGGCACCGCTCGGCGCGGCGCTGGCCCTGCTCGTCACCGGCAACTCGCTGTCGCTGCCGGTGCTGATCGGCATCCTCATGCTGTTCGGCATCGTCGCCAAGAACTCGATCCTGCTGGTCGATTTCGCGGTCGAGATGATCGGACACGGCATGGACAAGAACACGGCGATTTACGAGGCCGGTCACAAGCGCGCCCAGCCGATCGTCATGACCACGGTGGCGATGATCGCCGGCATGTTGCCAATTGCCCTGTCGCTCTCCGGTGACGCCAGCTGGCGCGCGCCGATGGGTGTGACGGTCATCGGC
This sequence comes from Sphingomonas rhizophila, assembly GCF_014396585.1. Taxonomy (GTDB): domain Bacteria; phylum Pseudomonadota; class Alphaproteobacteria; order Sphingomonadales; family Sphingomonadaceae; genus Sphingomicrobium; species Sphingomicrobium rhizophilum. Next base: position 118,572 of record NZ_CP060717.1, on the reverse strand, counting down.
GGCCTCATCTTCTCGACCATCCTCACGCTGCTGTTGGTGCCGGCCTTCTTCTCGATCGCCATCGATATCGAGCAGTGGCTTGCAAAGCGCTTCTCCAGCCTGGTCGACAATGGCGAGGAGCATCGTCCCGACGCGGAGCCCGTCCCGGCGGAGTGACTTTGACCGCTCGCGCGTTAGACGGGCGGAAGATGACCGCCCCCCTGCCCGCCAGCCGCTTCAGCGCGGCCCAGCCCGGCGCCGCCGGCATGAAAGCCGCGGCGACCGGCCTGCTGGTGGTCATGGCGGTGGTCTTCTTCGGGGCGCGGGCGTTCGAGGCGAGCTACCCGTGGCTGGCCTGGGTCAAGGCATTCGCGGAGGCCGGAATGGTCGGCGGCCTGGCCGACTGGTTCGCGGTCACCGCCCTGTTCCGCCATCCGCTGGGCCTGCCGATCCCGCACACCGCGATCATCCCGCGCAATAAGGACCGGATCGGCGATTCACTCGCCAATTTCCTCAAGGACAACTTCCTGGTTGCGCCGGTCGTGGCGCGGCGCATGCGCAACATCGACCTGGCCGGGGCGGCGGGCAAGTTCCTGCAGGCGCCGCAGGGGCAGGAAACCCGCATTCGCCAAGGTGCCAGCCGCCTGATTGCGGACCTGTTCGAAAGCCTCGACGACGAGCGATTGGGCGGTCTGGTCAAGGGCGCCATCTCGACCCGCCTGCGCAATGCCGAAGTGTCGCCGCTACTCGGCCATGCCCTCGCCTCCGCGATCAACGAAGATCGCCACGTGCCGATGCTGGAGGCCGCGATCCGCTGGATCGCCCGCGCCCTCGACGCCAACGAGGAACTGATCCGCGACATGGTCAAGAAGCGGACCAACTGGATTTTGAAGCTGGCCGGGGTCGATACCCGCCTGTCCGACTCGATCCTGGATGGCCTGCGCAAGCTTTCGGCCGACATGCACACCGATCCGGCCCACCCGGTACGGGTGCGGATCGAGCAGGCACTGGCCGACCTTGCCAATGACCTCCAGACCAAGCCGGAGACGCGCGAAAAAGTCGAGCAGTTGAAGCTCGACCTGCTCGAGAACAGGTCGGTGGGCCTATGGATCGACACGCTGTGGCAGAAGGGCCGTGAGGCGATCATCCGCGCCGCGCGAAATCCCGACGCGGCGATGGCGGGCAAGCTGGGCGACGTCCTGAAATCGATGGGCCAGAGCCTGGAGAACGACCCGCGCATGCGCCGCGCCATTAACCAGTTCGCGCGCCGCGCCGTCGCCGGCATGGCGGCCAGCTACGGCGGGTCGATCGTCAAGCTGGTCAGCGAGACCGTTCGCCGCTGGGACGCGCGGACGATCACCGACCGGCTGGAAAACGCCGTCGGCCGCGACCTCCAGTATATCCGGATCAACGGCACGCTGGTCGGCGGCACGGTCGGCCTGCTGCTCCACGCTGCCGACACGCTGTGACCGAGGAAGCGGATGCCCTTGCCGAGGCCGCGCGCAATCGCGGCCTGAAGCTCGTCCGCTCCCGCGTGCGGACGCCGGGCAAGCGCGCTTTCGGCAAGTTCGCGTTGCAGGATTCGAAGGGCACGACCGTCCTCGGCAATGGCAAGCACCCGAGCGCGTCCGCCGACGAGGTCCGCGAATACCTTCGACAGCAGGAAAGCAGCGACTGGAGCGAATCGCTCGGCCTGGCGTCGGTGCCCAAGGCGAAACGCAAGGCCGCGCCCAAGCCCCCGCCCGACCCGCTTAGGCCTGAAGTTCGTGACGCGAAGGCGGCCGATGCCGACGCGATGGTCGCGCTGATGAAGTTGCTGGACCATAACGTCAGCGCGGCCGGCGTCCGCAAGCGGCTGAAGTCGGTCGCCGCGCCGACGCTGGTCGCCACGCTCGGCAAGGACATCGTCGGATTGTGCGGCCTCGACATGACGACGCACATCCATCGCGACTATCCCGTGGGGCGGATTGCAATCCTGGTGGTCACCGAGGATCAGCGCGGCAGCGGCCTTGGGCGAATGCTGGTCGAGGAAGCGGAGAAACGATTGCGCCGCGCGGGCTGCAAGCTGATCGAGATCACCAGCAACAAGCGCCACCTCGACGCCCATAAATTCTACACCGCGCTAGGCTACGACCAGCCCAGCCTGCGCTTCGCCAAGCATTTCTGACTCTTGCCCATCCGCGCGGTCCTTTGACTTCGACCGTTTGAATCCCCATCATCCGATCATGCCGCTCGTGATGAACTTCTTCCGGCGTTTCGTCCTCCATTCGGGCCAGCTTCCCGCGCGACCCTGACCCCGGCGCGCGTGCTTCGACTGCGCCGGGGACCGACGATCATCATTATCGGGAATGGAAGTGTATCCAATGTACGAAGTCCTCACCGGCGGCGGCGAGCGGCCGCCGCTTCATCTCGGCGAGCGCGAGTCCGACCTGGTCAGCAACCTCGCCGTCCGCGCCGAGCATCGGCAGCCGTTGGTCGCGGCGATGCTGCTGGCCGAAATCGACCGTGCCGAAATCCATGACGACGCCAATCTGCCTGGCGATGTAGTCACGCTTGGCGCAACGGTGAAATTCGTCGACGAACGAACCGCCCGCCTTCGGACGGTCACGCTGGTGCTACCGGGCGACGCCAACATCTCCCTCGGTCGCATTTCGATCCTCACCCCAATCGGCGCAGCCTTGTACGGGCTGAGCGCAGGCCAGACGATCGATTGGCCCGACCGGACGGGCGAGCAACGGCGGATCCGGATTTTAGCCGTGGAGCAGCCGGTGCGGACTTAGCCTGCCGACACTCGCTCGATGGTCGCGCCGACGGCGCTCAGCTTTTCCTCGAGCCGTTCGTAGCCACGGTCGAGGTGGTAGACGCGAAGCACTTCGGTCTCGCCTTCGGCGGCGAGGCCGGCAAGCACCAGGCTCATTGAGGCGCGAAGGTCGGTCGCCATGACCTGAGCGCCGGTCAGCGGCTTGCCGCCATGGACGATCGCCGAACGCCCGTGGACTTCGATGTCCGCGCCCATGCGGCGCAGTTCGGGGACGTGCATGTAGCGGTTCTCGAAAATCGTTTCCTCAAGGAACGACTGGCCGTCGGCGACGCACAGCATCGCCATGAACTGTGCCTGCATGTCGGTCGGGAATCCCGGGAAGGGCGCGGTCGAGACGGCGAGCGGCTTGAGCGGCTTGTCGGCAGTGACGCGCATGCCCCGGTCGGTGAATTCCACCACCAGCCCGGCCGCCGCCAGTCCGTTGGTGATCGCCAGCATGTCGGCCGGACGGGCGCCGACCAGTTCGATCGACCCGCCGGTAATCCCCGCGGCGCAGGCGTAGCTTCCCGCCTCGATACGGTCGGGCATGACCGCATAGGTGCAGCCATGAAGTCCCTCGACCCCGTCGATGATCAGGTGCGACGAACCGATGCCCTGGATCTTCGCGCCCATCGCCACCAGCAGGTTGCACAGGTCGACGATTTCCGGTTCTCGCGCGGCGTTGAACAACTGGGTCTGGCCGCTGGCGAGCACCGCCGCCATTAGCGCGTTTTCGGTCGCGCCGACCGACACCACCGGGAAGCTATACTCACCGCCCGGAAGGCGGCCCTTGGGCGCGCTGGCCTTCACGTAACCGGCGGCGAGCTCGATCTCCGCACCCATCGCTTCCAGCGCGCGAAGGTGCAGGTCGATCGGACGGTCGCCGATGGCGCAACCGCCGGGCAGCGACACGGTCGATTCGCCGGCGCGGGCCAGCATCGGGCCGAGCACCAGGATCGACGCCCGCATCTTGCGCACCATGTCATAGGGCGCGACGGTGGAGGCGATCTCCGCGGCATGAAGCGTCATGCGCCGCCCGATCTCGCCCTTTTTGACGCCCGCGACCGAGGTCGACGCACCGAGGCCATTCAAAAGGTGGGAGAAGTTGTCGACGTCGGCGAGACGCGGCAGGTTGCTAAGCGTCAGCTTCTCGTCGGTCAGCAGCGCGCAGGGCAGCAGCGTCAGCGCGCTGTTCTTCGCCCCGAAATCGGGATCTGACCTTCCAGGCGCTTGCCGCCGGTGATGCGAATGGAATCCATCGCCGCGCTTTACGCGTCACGGCGCGGCGCGCAAGCCGTCAGGCCTTTTCCAGCGTACACTGCAGCGGGTGCTGGTTCTCGCGCGCGAAGTCGATCACCTGGCTGACCTTGGTTTCGGCGACTTCGTAGGTAAACACCCCGCATACGGCGATGCCCTGCTGGTGGACCTGCAACATGACGCGGGTCGCGTCCTCGATGTCCATGGTGAAGAATTTCTGGAGGACGAGCACAACGAATTCCATCGGCGTGTAATCGTCGTTGAGCATCAGCACCTTGTAATTCGACGGCTTCTTCGTCTTGGGCCGCGTGCGAGTGACGACGCCGGTCTCGATCTCGTCGAGCCCGTCGCCGCGGCCCGGCTCATCGCCGGCCATCAGAATCGTCAAGTCAGTCATGCTGTGCCTGCGAATATGGCATCGCCGCGAGCGCCCGCAAGGGAGGTTGCGACATGGCGTCCCAAAATGGCGAGAAACGAAAACGGCCGCCCCCACATTGGGGAGCGGCCGCTCGGTCTGGTCCAACCCTATGGAGAGGGAGGGGTTAGGCCAGAAGCTCGTTGATGCGCTCGGCGTTGCGGCTGGCGCGGTTCGAGATGGGCTGGATCGCTTCACCGGCGAGCTTGACGACCTGCTCGGTCCACTTCGAGGTCTCGGTCACGAAGCGGTCGAACGACGCGCGGGCCAGTTCCGACTGGAGCTGGACGAACTCGGTCGGCGAGGTCGCGCCGGCGAGCGTCTTGACGTTCTGCGACGCCAGCTCGAGACCTTCCTTGCTCGACGCGATCGCGTCCTGGCCGATCGACTTGGCACCCGAAGCGGCGATACGGCCGGCCTCGGCGATGGCTTCGAAATTGGCCTTGGCCAGTTCCGTCACTTCTTCAGCGGCCTTCTGGCCCTTGGCGGCATATTCCTGGCCCTTGGCGCCGGCATCGGCGAACAGGGTCTGGAACTTGTCGGCGGTCGGGAACTGGAAGCCGGCGAACAGCTTGTTGAAGTCGTAGGTCATTTCGGTGGTCCTTTCGATCTGGGTCGCGGCGACGGCCGCAGTGGCCTTGGTCGCCTTGCGCGCCGACTTGGCGACGCGCTGGTTGGTCTTGGTCACGGCGGCGGCGACACGAACCGGTGCCTTGCGGGCGCTGCGCTTGGCGACAGCGCGCTTCGCCTTGGCGACCGGCTTGGCAACCACGGCCTTCACGGCGGCGGCCGGCTTGGCCACGGCCTTTTCGACCTTGGCGGCAACCGCCTCGACCGGTGCGGCAATGGCGTCGACGACGGTCTCGGCCTTGGTCTCGATGTTCGTTTCGTCAGCCACGTAAAACTCCTTTGCTGCAGTGCACAATAGTCATTGCGGCGGACAGTTGCAAGCTTTTTTGTGCGGTGCACCATTTTCGTTTCGGGCGCGGGTTGACGGCAAGCGGTGCGGCACGGCAAGAGCGCCCATGGCCGACCATTCCCCGACCGCCCTCAACCGCCGCCGCGGCCTCCTCATCGTCCTTTCCTCGCCATCCGGTGCGGGCAAGTCGACGATCAGCCGCAAGCTAATGGAGAGCGATCCGACCATCACCATGTCGATCAGCGCGACCACTCGTGGCATGCGCGAAGGGGAAGTGGCCGACGTCGACTATCACTTCGTCGACGATGCCCGGTTCCAGCAAATGGTCGACGACGACGAGTTCGCCGAATGGGCGTACGTCTTCGAACACCGCTACGGCAGCCCGAAGGAGCCGATCAAGGAAGCGCTGAAGGACGGCCGCGACACGCTGTTCGACATCGACTGGCAGGGCACGCAGCAACTGGAATATGCCTTCCGCACCGACCTGGTACGGATCTTCATCCTACCGCCGTCGATGGCCGAGCTTGAACGCCGCCTGGCGGATCGTGGCACCGACGATGCGGAAGTCATCCGATTCCGGATGGACCGCGCCGCCGCCGAGATCGGGCACTGGGCGGAATATGATTATGTGCTGATCAACGACGACGTCGAGAAATGCACGCGGGCGGTGCAGGCGATCGTCGCGGCGGAGCGGCTTCGGCGCGAACGCCAGCCCTATCTGCTCGGCTTCGTCCGCGAGCTGGTCGAGCGCCCCAACTAGGCGAGTAGCGACACGAAGCGCGCGGCGCTTTCGACATCGCGGCGGCGGTTTTCCAGCGCGGCTTCGGCCTCCGCATCGGTGCCCCACTCGTCCATCTGGAATCGGTCGTCGACGGTCACCGCCTGCCACACCTCGTCGACTGGGAATGCCCCTTCGATCACCGCCAGCGCGGCGATCAGTGATCCGCTGATCGTCACCAACGGCGACAGGGCCGCGAGGCGAAACGGGTCGAGCGCCGCGACCGCATGGCGAAGATGCGCCAGCGTCGCCTCGTCCTGCGGCAGGTGGATGATTCCGCTGCCGGTGCTGAAGTCGACGTCGAACCGCCTCCGCGCCCAGGCGAGCAACGGGTCCCACGCCGCGCGTTGCCGCTCGACCAACCGCCGGGGATGGTCGGCGCGGTAATAGAGGAGATCGCTTTCGCCGTAGCCCGCCAGCGTTCCGGCAAAACCGGTCGGGTCCGCCGCGACGCGATCAATCGCCGCGTTGGCAAGCCCGGTGAGCGGCATCGAACGCGGGTCGATCGCCTCCCCCTGCGTCCGCCATTCCTCCGCCACCGCCTCGGCGAGCGGGCGCGTCGGCAATGCCAGCAAGGCGCGGGCCGGCGTGCGCACGGGACGGCCGTCGAGGGAAATGCCGAAACCGCTGTCCGCCTCGGTCAGGTCGACCGACGTCCAGAACCGCTTCACGGCTGGCGGTTCCACAGATGCTTGAGCAGGACGGGCCCGAACGACAGGTCGATCGAGCCGAGGACAATCAGGATCGCTCCGAGATAGCGATGCCCGCCGTCGCGGACGATGTCGGTGAATGCGATAGCGACGCCCAGCAGGATGACGGCGATCCCGCCGACGCGGATCAGCGCAAACAGCCAAAACCGCTTCCGCCACAATTCCTCGTCGGTCGATCGAGGCGCGTTCATGCGCCTGCCATCATGCGCTTGATGCCGCGGGCTGCCTGGCGGAGGCGTTGTTCGTTTTCGACGAGCGCGAGGCGGACGAAGCCTTCGCCTTCCTCGCCGAAGCCGACACCGGGGGCGACCGCGACGTGCGCCTCGGTCATCAGCCGCTTGGCGAATTCGACGCTGCCGAGGTGGCGGAAGGGTTCGGGGATCGGCGACCAGGCGAACATGCTCGCTTCCGGTACCGGCACGTCCCAGCCGGCGCGGCCGAAACATTCGACCATCACGTCGCGGCGCTTCTTGTAGAGGGCGCGGTTGAAGTCGATGATATCCTGCGGCCCGTTGAGCGCCGCGGTCGCCGCGGCCTGGATCGGCGTGAAGGCGCCATAGTCGAGGTAGCTCTTCACCCGGGTCAGCGCCCCGATCAGCCGCGCGTTGCCGACCGCGAATCCCATCCGCCATCCGGCCATCGAATAGGTCTTCGACATCGACGTGAATTCGACCGCGACGTCCTTGGCGCCCTCGACCTGAAGGATCGACGGGGTCGGCGTGTCGCCGAAGTAGATCTCGGCATAGGCAAGGTCGGAAATCAGGATCAGTCCCGCCTCGCGCGCGAAGGCGACAAGCTTTTCGTAGAAGTCGAGGCCGACCACCTGCGCCGTCGGGTTGGAGGGGTAACCGATCACCAGCACCTTTGGGCGCGGCACGGTGTAGCGCATCGCCTTTTCCAGCCGGTCGAAGAAATCCGGACCGGGAACGGCGGGGATTGAGCGGATCGCGGCACCGGCGATGATGAAGCCGAAGTGGTGGATCGGGTAGCTGGGATTGGGGGTCAGCACGACATCGCCCGGCGCGGTGATCGCCTGCGCCAGGTTGGCGAGACCTTCCTTGCTGCCTAGGGTGACGATGATTTCGCTGTCGGGGTCGAGGTCGACGTTGAAACGCCGCTTGTAATAGGCCGCCTGGGCCTTGCGCAGGCCGGGGATGCCCTTCGACGCGGAATAGCGGTGGGCGGTCGGCTTGGCGGCGACCTCGGCCAGCTTGTCGATGACATGCTTGGGCGGGGCGCCATCGGGATTGCCCATGCCAAGGTCGACGATGTCCTCGCCGCGTGCGCGCGCCGCTGCCTTCATCGCGTTCACCTCGGCGAAGACGTACGGCGGCAGGCGCTGGATGCGGTAGAAATCGTCGGTCATCGGCCCATCATGGCGGCGATTGTGCAGTGCGGCAACCGGCTAGCGGTCGTAAGCGGGGAGGCTGATGCCGCGGGCGATGGCGGCACCGCGCAGGGCGAAGCCGGCGAGGCCGGCGACCAACGCCGCCAGTGCGGGCGGCGCACCGGCCAGGCTGGCGATGACATAAAGGCCCGACGCCAGCGCCGCCGCGGTGACGTAAAGCTCGGGCCGCATCAGGATCGAAGGCTCCCCCGCCAGGACGTCGCGAATGATTCCGCCGACACAGGCGGTCATCACGCCCATCGCGAAGGCCGGCACCGGGGCAACCGCATAGCTGAGCGCCTTGGCCGCGCCGTAGGTAGCATAGGCGGCAAGCCCGACGGCGTCGAACCAAAGCAGCGCACGCTCTGCGAACATCTTTCGCGAGAACATCCAGACCGCGATTCCAGCACCGATGCAGATCAGCAGGGTCGAATTGGTGCCGACCCAGAACACCGGTGCGCCGATCAACAGGTCGCGCAACGTGCCGCCGCCGACCCCGGTCACGACCGCGAAGAAGATGAAGGTGACCAGCGTCTGTCGCTTTTCCGCGGCCAGCAGCGCTCCCGACACCGCGAACACGGCGATCCCGACATAATCGAGCAGGACGAGCGCGTCGGGCGGGATGGCAGGCGGGTCCATGTCAGTCGCCCTAGTCGTTCGCGAAGCGTCATGAAAGCGCTGCTTCGACAGCCCGATCGCGAGCAGCTATATCGGCGCCATGGAAGAGGACACGACCACCACCACCGCCATGCCCGGAGTCGAGGACGTCCAGCACTGGACGCTGCTGATGGCGCGGGCCCAGCAGATGATCATGGAGGCGTGGGCCGACAACCTCGGCAAGGCGTCGACCATGCCGGGGTTCGGCCTGGGTGCGCCGGCCAACGCAGCCGACCCGATGCAGTGGATGAGCGCGGGTGCGGAAGCCTGGTCGAAGGGACTGGAGGCGTGGAGCCAGATGATCGGCCAGGCGACCAAGGCCGGCGAGGCGCGCGATCGCCGCTTCGCCAGCCCGGAATGGTCGTCCAACCCGATGTTCGACACTATCCGCCAGGGCTATCTCGCCGTCGCCGACAAGCTGCTCGGAACGGTCGAGGAGATCGAGGGCCTGGACGACGCCGCGCGCAGCCGCCTGCGCTTCGCCACGCAGGGCCTGGTCGACGCGATGAGCCCCGCCAATTTCGCTGCGACCAACCCCGACGTGCTGAAGCGGACGATGGAGACCAAGGGCGAGAATTTGCTCGCCGGGCTCAAGAACATGCTCACCGACATCTCGCGCGGGCAGGTGACGCAGAGTCCAGAGGGCGCGTTCGAGCTTGGCCGGAACCTCGCCATGACGCGGGGCAAGGTCATCCACGAAACGCCGCTCTACCAGCTGATCCACTACGCGCCGACGACCGACACGGTGTTGGAAACACCGCTGGTCATCTTCCCCCTTGGATCAACCGCTTTTACATCCTCGACCTGACGCCGGAGAAGAGCTTCGTCCGCTGGTGCGTCGAGCAGGGCGTCTCGCTGTTCATGGTCAGCTGGAAATCGGCCGACGAAAGCATCCGCGACATCGGCATGGAGGATTATGTCGCGGCGCAGGTCGATGCGATCGACACCATCCGCGACCTGCTGGACGTCGAGGCGGTGCACACCATCGGCTATTGCGTGGCGGGGACGACACTGGCCGCGACGCTCGCCATGCTGGCGGCCAAGGGCGAGGCAGCCAAGGCCAGGTCGGTGACCTTCTTCACCGCCCAGGTCGATTTCGAGGACGCGGGCGAGCTGAAGCTGTTCCTTGGCGACGAGACGATGGCTTCGCTCCAGCAACTCACCGCTGACACGGGAATCCTCGACGGCCGGGTGATGGCCGCGACGTTCAACCTGCTGCGCGGCCGCGACCTCATCTGGAACTATGTCGTCAACAATTACCTGATGGGGAACGACCCAGCGCCGTTCGACCTGCTGCACTGGAACGGGGACGTGACCAACCTGCCCGGCGAATGGCACCGCGATTATCTGATGCGGCTGTACCGCGAAAACCTATTGATGAAGCCGGGCGCCATCACGCTCGGCGGAGTGCCCATCGACCTGACGAAGATCGAGACCCCGGCCTACATCCAGGCCGGCAAGGAAGATCATATCGCGCCGGTTCGAAGCGTGTGGAAGCTGATGAAGGTCCTTTCGGGGCCGAAGCGCTTCGTCCTCGCGGGATCGGGGCACATCGCCGGGGTGGTCAATCCGCCGGCCGCCGGCAAGTATCAGTACTGGATCAACGACGGCGATGAGGAACCCGCCAGCCTCGACGAGTTCATCGCCGGCGCGGCCGAGCATAAGGGCAGCTGGTGGCCCGACTGGATCGAGTGGCTGCGCAAGCAGGCGCCGAAGATGGTCGAGGCGAAGGGCGCTCGAATCCCGGGCGAAGGCAAGCTGAAGGCGATCGAGGACGCGCCCGGGCGCTACGTCCGGACCCGCTAGGCCTCAGCCCTCAAGGCGTTGCACGACCATGTCGAAAACGGACGGGTAGAACGGCCGTTCGAATTCGATGCCGACGTCCCATTCCTTGGCCCAGGCGACCCGCGCCGGGATGGCTTCCATGCCGGGGATTTTGAGCCACACGCCTTCGTCGGGATTGACCCGGATCGGCGGATTGATGCGGCAGCCCTGCGGTGACAGGTCGATCAGGTCGACCCGATAGGCGACATCGCCGCGCCGCCGGAACTCGATCTCGCAGCTCAGCGGCCGCCGCTCACCTTGCCGTGGAACCTCGCCCTCGCTCATGCCCGCAACCCCCGCGAAATAGGTGGACCGGTACGCACAGGAGCGTGACGCTCAGCAATTCTCATACTTCCAGTGGCGCTTTTTGCCTTCCGCCAGCCATTCGACGGCGGTCGCGATCCGCTTGGCGCGGGTGGCGTCCTGCTTGGCCTCCGCGATCCATTCCAGATAGTCGCGCCTCGCGCTGGAGCTGAAACCGTCAAGCGTCGCCCGGGCAGTCGGATTGGCGGCGAGCGCGTCCGCGAACTCGGGATGAAGCTCGACCGGCGCCTTGTCCGCCGTCTTCGGCCTGCGTGAGGCGGGGGCGGTCGCCGCCAAGGCTGCCGCTTCCGCGATGATCTCGTCAAGATTGGCGGGAAGGTCGTCGACCGATTGGAGCTTTCCGAACTGCCCCATTGCGCCGGCCTTGGCATCGCCACCGGCAATCTCGCCGCCTCGCCAGAAATTGAGCGCCGCATGGGCCTTGAACGCGGCAGTGATCGCCAGGATCGACCCGTCTTTGAGGTAGGCAGGCGCACCCCATTTCAACGTCTCTTCGACATCCGGCACCACCGCGTGGATGCGATCACGAATGTGCTGGAGGATCGGATGAGCGAACGCATTCTTCCCGGCGATGTAGGCGTCAATACGGGGGTCGCGCGTGGCCATGGCGCGAAGACTAACCTGAGTGAATCATTCCGGCAACGGCACCCGGCGCGCGGCGTGAACCGAACTGGCAATGTAAAGCGCCAGAGCGATCCAGATGGCGGCGAACGCGGCGATATGCGCCTGGCGAAGCGGCTCGCCGTAGATGAACACCGCCAGCAGGAATTGCAGTGTCGGCGCGATGAACTGCAGCATGCCGACGGTTGAATAGCGCAGGCGCCTCGCCGCTTCGGTGAACAGCAGCAGTGGCGCGGTCGACAGGACGCCGGCGCTGGCCAGAAGCCCGAAGGTTGCCGCATCGTCTCCAAGCGCCGCGCGGCCGTCGGCGAGGCCCAACGCCAGCCAGGCGGTGGCGAGTGGAAACAGCATCATGGTTTCGATCGTCAGTCCGGTCACGGAGTCGACCGCGATTCCCTTGCGGAAGAAACCGTAGAAGGCGAAGCTGAAGCAGAGCGTCAGGCTGATCCACAACGTCTCCAGCGCGCCGGCGGCGAGGACCGCGACCCCCGCCCCCGCAAGCGCGACCGCCAGCCATTGCAGCCTGGTCAACCGCTCCGACAGCAGGAACCGGCCCAGCAGGATGTTGGCGAGGGGGTTCAGGTAATAGCCGAGGCTTCCGGCGAGGATGTGCCCTGAATTGATCGCGTGGACGTAGAGCAGCCAGTTGCCGGCAATCAGAGTTGCGGTGACCGCCAGCAGGCGAATGCTGCGGCGATCGGCGATTGCGGCGCGGACCACCGCCCATCGGCCGAACAGGGTGATGCCCAGTCCCAGCAGGACCATCGACCAGACCACCCGGTGTGCGACGATGTCGAACGGCGACACGTCCGCAACCATTTTGAAATAGACCGGAAGAATACCCCACAGGCCATAGGCCGCGAGGCCAAAGCCGACCCCGGCACGGGCGCGATGGCGGTGGTGGTCCGCCGACAGGGGGGCTGCGTCGTTCATCGGGCGCGGGCTAGTCCGGGAGAACGCCAAGTCAAGGCATGTGGTCAATGGCGCGGTAGTTGCCAGCGGCTTCGCCGCCTGCCACCTTGGAGCCCGGACCGGAGCGTTGGCGTTTGCGGATGGGAGAATGGTTTTGCGCCTGAAGCACCGGATTTCCATTGCTGCCCTGCCTGCACTGATGGGCCTTGCGGCCCTGTCGGCTTGCGTCCCGGCGCCCGCGCCGAAGTCCGCCCCACCCGTCGCGGTGGAGGAGGTCACCAAGGCGAAAGCCTGGCAGGGCATCGCAAGCCTGGCCGACAAGAGCCGGATCGACCGATCGTCGATCGCCTGGGCGCAAGGTCTTGCCGAGGCGAAGCGCGCCCATGCGAAGGAGGTCGCCGACGAAGGAGACCTGCTGAAGCCGAATGCCGCCCTGCCGCGGCCGGCGCCAACCCCGGGCAGCTATCGCTGCCGCCTGGTCACCCTGGGCCGCGATTCGAAAAAGGGCCCGACGTTCGAGCGGTTCAAGCCGTTCTTCTGCTACATCGGGCTGGAAGGGGACCTGTTCACCATCGTCAAGCAGACCGGAAGCCAGCGGCCGGCCGGCCGCCTGTGGGAGGATGACTCGCCCAACCGCCTCGTCTTCCTCGGCACCCTCGCCCTGGGCAACGAGGAAGAGGCGCGCGCCTATGGCGACGATCCGAAGCGTGACATGGCCGGGTTGTTCGAACGGATCGCGCCGTTCCGCTGGCGCCTCGTCATTCCGTTCCCGCAGGACGGATCGAAACTGGAAGTGTTCGAACTGACCCCGGTCGCCGACCAGCCCGCCCCATGAACATCGGCGATGCGGCCGATGTTCGGGCGCATCTCGTCGCCGCGGCGGCCGCCGGTCACCCGCTGACCTATTCGGAACTGCTGGAACGGCTTGGCCACCATTTCTCGCGGCCCAGGATGCGCGCTCTGTGCAAGACGCTGGCCGTGGTCGACGAAGAAGCGGCGGAGCGCGGTGAGCCGGAGCTGGCGGTGCTGGTCGTTCGCCAGTCGGACGGCCTGCCCGGGCAAGGCTGGTGGATCGGCGGCGGTGGCAAGCCTCATGGCTACACCGGTCCGTGGGAGGGCCCGCAGGCGGCGCGATTCATTCGAAAACTGCAACAGGTGACGTTCGATCATTGGGCAATGGCAGAAAGTTCGCCGAACGGCTAAGGCGCCGCCATGTCCACCCCCGCCACCGGCGACAATGTTCGCAGCTTCACCGTCGGCGACGACGACGACGGCATTCGTCTCGACCGCTGGTTCAAGCGCAACCTGCCGGACGTCAGCTTCAACCTCGTGTCGCGCTGGGCGCGGACCGGACAGCTGCGCGTCGACGGCAAGCGCGCCACCCCGGGCGATCGGCTGGAAGCCGGGCAGGTGCTGCGCGTCCCTCCGGCCGAACCCGCCCAGGCGGAGGGGCCGGGCGCGCGGCCGAAGCGGATCGTCGAGCCGCTGAGCGACGACGAGATGGAATTCGTGCGCGAAATGGTCATCGGCCGCGGCCGCGACTGGTTCATGCTCAACAAGCCGCCCGGCCTGGCAACCCAGGGCGGGACCAAGACCGTCCAGCACCTCGACCGCCTGCTCGACGGGCTGGCCGATGACGACGGGCATCGGCCGAAGCTGGTCCACCGCCTCGACAAGGACACCAGCGGCGCGCTGCTGGTCGCACGATCGGCACGCGCGGCGGGGCATTTCGCCAAGGCCTTTTCGGGTCGCACCGCGCGCAAGGTCTATTGGGCGCTGGTGGTCGGCGTGCCGAGCCTGGAGGAAGGGCAGATCGATGCGCCGCTCGCCAAGCAGCCGGGAACCGGCGGCGAAAAGATGCACGTCGACGAGGAAAACGGCCTGCCCGCGCGCACCCGCTACCGGTTGATCGACCGCGCCGGCAATCGCGCCGCCTGGGTCGAGCTGCAGCCGCTGACCGGGCGCACGCACCAGCTTCGCGCCCACATGGCGGCCATCGGCCACCCGATTATCGGCGATGCCAAATATGGCGGCGCCGCTGCATTCCTGACCGGCGGGATCAGCCGCAAGATGCACCTCCATGCCCGCCGGCTGAAGGTCGACGGCATGGATGGCAAGCCGATCGACCTGACGGCGGAACTTCCGCCGCATTTCGCCGAAAGCCTGGAAACGCTGGGATTCGAGACGATGGCGGGCGAGATGATGCCGCTCGACACGCCCGATCCCGCCAAGGCGCCCGAGACCAAGGCGCGCCGTGCCGCCGCCGCCGCCAAGACAGCGCGCAAGGCCCGCAAGGGCGAGCGGCGCGCGCGGGGCAGCCAACCGGCGCCCAAGCGGCCGGCCCGCCGCCCGACCAAGCGCAAGTGACCCGGCTGGCGATCTTCGATTGCGACGGCACGCTGGTCGACAGCGGCGCGACGATCCACCGTGCGCTGGAACTGGCGCTGCCCGCCCACGGCCTCGCCTGCCCGCCGCGCGAGCTGACCCGCAAGGTCATCGGCCTCAGCCTGGTCGAGGCAATGGCCGCGCTGGTGCCCGACGGTGACCATGTCGCGCTGGCCGAAACCTACAAGGAAGCGTTTATCGGCCTGCGCGGCGCCGGGCAGGTCGAAGAGCCGCTGTTCGAGGGCATCGTCGACTTGCTCGATGCGATGGAAGCGGACGGATGGGCGCTGGGCGTCGCCACCGGCAAAAGTGACCGCGGCCTCCGCCATTGCCTCGACAGTCACGGCCTGCACGATCGCTTCGTCACGCTGCAAACCGCGGACCGCAACCCGTCCAAGCCCGCGCCGGGCATGGCCCTGGCGGCGATGGAGGAAGCATCGGCGCTTCCCGAGCATACGGTTTTCATCGGCGACACTGCCTGGGACATGGGCTGCGCCATTAACGCCGGGTGCGGCGCCATCGGCGCGGCCTGGGGATACCACGAGCGAGAGGAGTTAACCGACGCCGGCGCGCACTGCGTTGCCGAACGACCGGACGAGGTGCTGCCGCTGGCCGGGCATTATCTGAAGATGGCACAGAACGACGAATGACAAGGACGTCATGAAACTCGTTCATCCGATTGAAAGGCGATGGCGCTCATCTTCTGGCCAAATGGAGAAGCGCGTGAGATTGCGATTGGCAGTATTGGTGATCGCCCTCGCCGCGCCCGGTGTCGCGCAGGCCGCTGATATCAAGGGCGAACACCGCCTGAGCGAAGCGGAGATCCAGAGGGTACTCGACGAGGCCGCGGCCAAGCGAGAGGCGCAGGACGCCGGTTACACTCGGCACACCGACATGATCGCACCCTCCTTGGAACCGGAAAAGCCGGTACGTCCCCTTCACGGCGAGATGGGATTCGCCGTCGGCACGGGCGGCTATCGCTCTGCCTTCGGCACCGCCGTCGTCCCGATCGGCAGCCAGGGCACGGCGGCCGTCAGCTTCGAGACGGGGCGTGGTAACGGCTATTACGGCCCCTATCCCGACGGGTACGGCCCCTACCCCTACCGCTAGGACCGCCTCGCCTTTGCGCGCCGCCTGGGGCATAGCCCGGGCATGGAACCGTCGATCCTGCCCCACGCCCCCGACCTTGGCCGACTGGCGACGATCATCAGCCAGGCCGTCGCGCCGGTCTTCCTGCTGGCCGGCGTCGGCGCCTTCCTCAACGTCACCACCGGCCGCCTCGCGCGCATCGTCGACCGCGCGCGCCAGCTGGAGCCGCGGCTGCTGGCCAGCCGCGGGCCGGAACATGACCGGCTGGTCGGCGAGATCCGCCTGCTCGACCGCCGCATGCGCCTCGTCAGCCGGACGGTGTTCTTCTCGGTCCTCTCGGCCCTCTTGATCTGCGCTGTCGTCGTCCTCCTGTTCGCCGCCTTCCTGACCGGCTGGGCGCTGGGAACGGCGGTGGCCCTGTTGTTCATCGCCGCCATGATCGCGGTTGGCGCGGCGTTCGCCATCTTCCTCCACGAAACGCAGCTTGCCGGCCGCGCGGTGCGCATCCGCTCCGAAGTGCTGATGCACCAGGCCGACGACGCCGAATGACGATTGGCGAGCCTCGCCGGCGACGTTAGAAGGAGCGCTTCAAAGGGGGAGTTTTCACGACCATGCTTTTCGCCGCCGTCGCGCTGGCCGCCGCCACGCCTGTCGCCCAGCCCGCCACCTCAGCGCCGCCGAAGGTCATCACCGTCGCGCCGAAATCGGACGCCAAGGAGCCGGCCGATTCCACGCCCGCCGTCGATCCGTTCGCCGAGATGGCGAAGGTCATGCAGATGTTCGACAAATTCTTCCCGCCGCTACCGGCGCCCGACCCCGGCGGCTGGCCGCGGCGCAATCGACCGCGATGGCGCTGCTTCCGCCCGGTTCCTACGGCAAGGGAATGGGCGAGTTCATGGACGGGATGGCCACCCGCGTCCTCGCGCTCAAGGGCTCCGACTTCGAGATGTTCGACAAGCCCAAGGTGGGCAAGGACGGCAAGCCGATGCCGGCCAAGGTCACCAGCAACCTGACCCTTCGCCAGCGGCTTGCCGCCGACGATCCCCACTTCGACGAACGTTATCGCCTCACCCGCGGCGCGATCATGACCGAGCTCGACAAGCTGTCGGTGGTGATCGAGCCGAAACTCCGAGAGGGCCTTGCCCGCGGCATTGCGCGCCGCTTCAACGACAAGCAGCTCGCCGACATCAACGCTTTCCTGGCGACCGACAGCGGCAAGGCGATGGGCGCGCATTTCCTCGGCCTGTGGTTCGATCCGGAAATGATGCGCTCAATGATGGGGACGATGCCGGAGATGGTATACGCCGCGCCAGGCGCGATGATGCGGATCGCCGCCGCGACCGCGCACCTGCCCAAGCCGCCGAAGAAGGAAACGCCCAAGGCGGCCGACAAGCCCGCACCCAAGAAGGGCAAGTAACGCCGGACCGGGCGGCGGGCTCGACGCCCCTGCTCGACAGGGGCGCGGCGCCCGCCTATCGGGCCGTGCATTCGTATGCATTGCCTGATCCGGGGGCTTAACCAGTCATGATTCGTCCGTCTTCGGTCCTCGACCGCGTTCTCGTCCTTGAAATGGTCCGGGTGACAGAGGCGGCCGCCATCGCCGCCTCCACGCTGGTCGGGCGGGGCGATGAAAAAGCCGCCGACGCCGCCGCGGTCGAGGCGATGCGCGCTGCGCTCAACGAACTGCCGATGGACGGCACGGTCGTCATTGGCGAGGGTGAGCGCGACGAAGCGCCGATGCTCTACATTGGCGAAAAGGTCGGCAGTGCGATCGGCAGCGGGCCGGCGATCGACATCGCCCTCGATCCGCTGGAAGGCACCACCATCACCGCCAAGGGCGGCGCCAATTCGCTGGCCGTGCTGGCCATCGCCGAGCGGGGCGGCCTGCTGAACGCGCCCGACACCTATATGGACAAGATCGCGATCGGCCCGGGCTATCCCGAAGGCACGATCGACCTCACCAAGTCTGTCACTGACAACGTGCAGGCGCTGGCCGCGGCCAAGGGCGTCGAACCGGGCGAGATCATCGCCTGCGTCCTCGATCGCCCGCGTCACGCGTCGATCATCGCGGAGCTGCGCGCGCTGGGCTGCGGTATCATGCTGATCCCCGACGGCGACGTCGCGGGCGTCATCGCCACCACCGACCCCGACACCACCGTCGACATCTACATCGGCCAGGGCGGCGCGCCGGAAGGCGTGCTGGCGGCGGCGGCGCTGGCCTGCGTCGGCGGCCAGATCCAGGGCCGGCTGGTGTTCCGCAACGAGGACGAACGCGCCCGCGCCCGCCGTTGGGGCATCGAGGACCTCGACCGCGTCTACAAGCTGGAGGACATGGCGCGGGGCGACTGCATCTTCGCCGCCACCGGGGTCACCGACGGATCGCTGCTGTCAGGCGTCAAGCGCCGCAAGGACCACTGCATCCGCACCGAATCCATCGTCATGCGCGCCAGCAGCGGCACCGTCCGCCGCATCACCGGTGAACATCGCAAGGGCGTCGCCTAGGCGCCCGTTTCCCCGATGGTGACCGCCACGAAGTCGGCGCTCGGCGGGTGCTTGACGATAAGAGGGACTGAGAATCGCGTTCTTAGGCTGAGGCACCCGTTAGGCGATCCGTCAGCCATGTGTTACAAGGACCTATCGCGCCATATTGGTTTGTAGGCCAGGCGGGGCTGGGAGACGTCGCGCTCTCGCTTACGCATGGGAGGCCACGATGGACCTCAATTATCTCTATTCCCGCCACCAGATTTCGCTGGTGAACGCCGATGCAGCGGTCGATCCCGGGGCACGGATTGCCCATCAACAGCTGTCGCGAGCCTATGGCGAAATGATCAGGAACCTTGGCGGAGCATTGCATCACACCGGTGAATGCGCCGACAAGGGCATCGCCCGATGAGCCGGGCAATGAACGTGCAAATGTCGCCCGCCGACATCAAGTCGGCCTGTTCGAAAATCGATGTCGACATCTCGACCCTTGAGCCCCTGCCGGGTGGAGGGTCAGGCTGGTTTGCATGAGTATCGATGGCGCGGCCAAGATGCGCCATAGCCTTCGAACGAAACTGATGCCGGACGATGCAGCCCGTTTTGCCCTGACCAGCCGGCGCGTAATCTGGTGACGGCTGGCGAATCTGGCCTGTCAACGCCGGACCGGATCGCGCGCTATGTGGGTTTAGCGACTGACCATCTGCGGTTGGCGGCACAGAGCGCGGACCCGCGCACGTTTCAAGTCTACAGTTTGAAGAGCGAATTTTACGCGCGAGCGGCCGAGGTCGAAGCGGTCGCATCGCGTTAACGGATAGCTCCTGAAGCGAGTTCAGGTATCAGGCGATCGAGCGGCGTCCCGGGAAGCGCCCGCTGAGCTTTTCAATCTGGAGTAGCGCCCGCGCATCCTTGGCATGCACGTCGGCTAGACGTGTTTCCATGCCAACCTGGTACAGCACCACCCATCGGTCGGAGGAGCGTTCCTCAAGCCTGATGATGAATCGTTCGGATATGAAGCCGCTCGAAGTTTGCAGAAATAACATTTGCCATTCTCTTGATGGGGCCTTCCGGCCATAGCCTATCTTGTGCGGGAAGCGGCTCATTGCGACCCAGATCTACTCGCCTGACATCGCCCTTCGCGGTCACCATCCGCGCTGGCGCAATCGTTCGATGCTGCGTGCGTGATCTTCGAGATAATGAGCAATGCTCAAGAAGATTTGCCCACCGTCGGATGCGAGCCTGCTTGCGGCAAGGCGGCGGCACGATTCGGCATCCTCCCGAAGCTGCTCGACCGGCGCCGGATCAGCCGCCTTCACGAGGCAAGGCCAATCGTGCCGTCGAGCTTCGCACGCTCGATCAGGCCGAAAAGGCGATCTGCAATCCTCTGGTGGACGGCGCGCGCTTGCTCCGACGGAGCGTTCGCGGCGCCGATCCGTGCAATGCAATGTTCGCGGTAAATGAAATTCAGGTCCATGAATGCTCCCGGGAAAGCGGGAGCGCGGGCGGTCTCTCAGTCGCACATTGCCTGAAACGATTTCGTGCGATGAACGCTCATAACACAGTGCGGTCAACGGGCCTAATCACGGGCCAGATGACCGCCGCCCTTGGGATTAGGGGCGGCGGACCGTTCTACTCGGTTAGCCGATAACCTCCAGCGCGGCGGCATATGCCAGCCGGTTTCGCTGGGGCGGATACAACCGCAAGGTCTTCGGATCGGGATGATGGATGCGAACCGTTCGATCGGTCCGCGAAGTTTCATTGTTCATGATCTTGGGGCGGCAATGCCGCCTTCTCTCTTTCGTTGGCTTGTCGCTTGGCAGCGGTCTGGGCAATGCGATCCGCCAGGATCGTCCACGCCTCCTCGGCGCGAAGGCAACGCTCACGCACATGCGAAAGCGTAGCCTCTTCACCCTCGCGGCGCGCCTGGTCGGCGCGATCGCGATAAAATTGCAGGGAGTTGCTGTTCAAAGCCTACTCGGCCGAAGGCTCGACGGCCTTCAGATTGCAGGCACTCATTTTCCCGCGATTTTCTTCGAGGTCGTAGGAGACGCGATCGCCTTCCCTAAGCGTGCGCATACCCGCGCGCTCGATGGCGGAAATGTGGACGAAGGCGTCACTCCCGCCCTGTTCCGGAGTGATGAAGCCAAAACCCTTGGCGTCATTGAAGAATTTTACGGTGCCGGTGGTCATAATACATTCCTTCGATTGAGAAACCGGACATCGGTTCCTCAGCTATGAGAGGCCAGGGAAGGAAGCGGAGCCGCAAAGCGCCGAAGACCATCGATTGCGACTGAAAGCTTGCCTGCTTTAAGCGATAAATTAAATAATTGATAGCCAAGAATTTTTTTCCCGTCGGGATCGCGATGTTTCGCCAGGCCTGCGCTCCCGTGACTATTAGAGCAGCGGATCGCCCGCTTGGCTCGCCCGCGCTGCAAGTCGATTACCCCACGGATTGGCTTTCGTCTTTGCCGGCTGGAGCTTCCTTTGCTCTCCGAAGCAGTTCTCTTACTTGCCGAAGACGAGGCCCTGATCGGCATGACCAAGCATCTGTACAATGCGGTCACTGCTTTGGTGGATACGGCACCGCAGGGGCCGTAATCTCGCACTGCGAAAGCTTCGCGTCCGCATTCCACCCAAAGCAGAACGTCAGCGCGCCCACTGTCCTACGCTGCTGCTTTGCGCCATGATGCTCGAATGCTGACCTTGGGTTCCCCCGCGCGACCGACCCGACTGCGGTCGCGCGATGGCAAGGTGGGGGGACGTGCCGTAAACTTAGGAAACTTTCAGGCCTGACATGGCGACCCAATCGATCCGCGAATCGCTCGACGACCTGGCCTGCGGCGTGGCCCAGTCGGTCACCGGCCAGCCGTGGCGCTGGCGGCGGCGGGGTGGCGATGAACTTGACGTCGACCTGACCGACCAGTTGCTGCTCGCCCGCGGCATCGCGGCGGACGACCTTGTCCGCCACCGCGCGCCGACGCTCCGCGATTTCCTGCCCGATCCGTCCCGATTTGCCGACATGGACCGGGCCGCGGCGCGGTTGGCGGATGCGGTCGACGACGGAGAGACGATCGCCATTTTCGGCGACTACGACGTCGACGGCGCGACCTCCGCCGCCCTCTTAACCCTGCTGCTGCGGCGGCTGGGTGTCGAACCGATGGTCTACATCCCGGACCGTTTGATGGAAGGGTACGGCCCGTCGGGCCGCGCGCTGGTCGAACTCAAGGAACGGGGCGCCTCGCTGGCGGTGACCGTCGATTGCGGTGCGCAGGCGTTCGATGCGCTGGCCGAGGCGAAGGCCGCGGGGCTCGATGTCATCGTCTGCGATCACCATCAATGCGCCGCGACTCTGCCGGCCGCCCATTCGGTGATCAACCCCAACCGGCTCGACGAGAGCGAGGACGGCGCCGCTCATGGCCACCTTGCCGCGGTGGGAATGGCATTCATCCTCGGGGTCGCCCTGCTACGCGAATTGCGCCGCCGGGGCCGCTTCGTCGATGGCCGCCCGGAACCCAAGATCCTCGATTTGATCGACTTGGTTGCGCTCGGCACCGTCGCCGACGTCGCCAAGCTGAAAACCCTCAACCGCGCCTTTGTGACCCAGGGCCTGAAGGTCATGGCCGGACGGCAGAACATCGGCCTTGCCGCGCTGGCCGAAGCCGCGCGGCTGGTGAAACCGCCGTCGTCGCGCGACCTTGGTTTCGCGCTGGGCCCGCGGATCAATGCCGGCGGCCGGGTCGGCAAGTCCGACCTTGGCGTGCGCCTGCTGACCGCCACCGATCCCGAAGAAGCGCGGACCATCGCCGCCGAACTCGACCGCCTCAACGAGGAACGGCGAGCGATCGAAATGATCGTCACCGAACAGGCCACCGCCGCTGCCGACGCGCAGGCCGACGCGCCGCTGATCATCGTCTCGGGCCGCGGTTGGCACCCCGGCGTCGTCGGGATCGTCGCCAGCCGCCTGAAGGAAAAATACGGACGCCCCGCCATCGTCATCGCCGAGGATGAGGAAGGCACCGGCAAGGGGAGCGGCCGATCGATCAACGGCGTTGACCTCGGTGCTGCGGTGCTCGCCGCGAAGGATCACGGCCTGCTGGTCGCCGGCGGCGGTCATGCCATGGCGGCGGGCGTGACCGTCGCGCCCGGCGGCGTCGCTGCGCTGTCCGATTTCCTCAACGAACGGCTGGCGGCGACCATTGCCGAAGCGCGGGGCCAGCGTGCACTGACGCTCGACGCATTGGTCGCGCCCGGGGGCGTCGCGGCCTCGCTGTGCGATGCGCTGGATCAGGCGGGGCCCTATGGCGCCGGCTGGCCGGCGCCGCGCGTCGCGGCGGGTCCGGCACGTCTGCTGCGCCCCGGCGTTGTCGGCAACGGTCACGTCCGGGCGGTTGCAATCGGCGACGACGGCAAGTCGTTCAAGCTGATCGCCTTCCGCGCCGCCGATACGCCGCTGGGCCAGGCCATCTTGTCCGCCCCGGCGGATTCGCGCTGGTATCTCGCCGGGACCATCCGCCGGGACGAATGGAACGGGGGCAATGCCGCGGAAATGCATCTCGAAGACGCAGCGATCGCGTCATGACCAGGTTTCGCCTCTGCCTCGCCGCCTTGCTGGTCGCCGCCGCTCCACCGGCGGCCCCGGCGCGCATGATCGTCGGTGCGCAGCTTTATACCGCCCGCGACGCGCTCGCCCGGGATCTGCCCGGGACCCTGGGCGCCATTCGCCAAAGCGGATATCGCGATGTCGAAGTTGCTGGCGTTGGCCAAGTTCCCGCCGCCCGCCTCCGGCGGTCGCTCGACCGCGCCGGACTTCGCGCCCACGCCTTCCACGCCGACTGGAAGCTACTCCGCGATACTCCGGCGTCCGTCTTCACCGATGCTCGCATTCTGGGAGCGCGCTTCGTCGTCCTCGCCTGGTTGCCCCCGGAGGAACGGGCGACGGCGGCGCAGTGGCGTGTGTGGGTCGCGCGGCTCAATCGCCTAGGGCTCGAAGCCAGGCGTCGCGGCCTGCGGATGGCCTACCACCCGCACGACTTCGAATTCGGGCAGGTGGACGGAATCGTCCCGTTCGACCTACTCCGCGACGGGCTGGACCAGCGCCTCGTCGACTTCGAAATCGACGTCTACTGGGCGGCAAAGGCAGGGCGCGATCCGGTTGCGCTGGTCCGGTCGCTCGGCCGCCGGACGCCGCTGCTCCACCTCAAGGACATCGATTGCCGGACGCGCGCTTTTGCCGACGTCGGCGACGGCTGCCTCAACTGGCCGGCGCTGATGAGGGCCGCCCGCGCCGCCGGCGTGACCCATGCCTATATCGAACGGGACGATCCTCAGGACGCTGTCCGATCGCTGGACCGGGGGCGGCGGTTCCTGGTCCGCAAAGGCCTTCGGTGACGCCAACGGTCGCGTTGCGCAACGGCCCGGCCGAGTGCCTCGTCGCGCCCGCGCTTGGCGGATCGATCCTGGCGTGGCGGATCGGCGGGATCGACATATTGCGGCCCGCCGCGGCCGGTGCCGTCTCGCCGTTGGAACTGGCGAGCTTTCCGCTGGTGCCGTTCGCCAATCGCATCGCTCACGGCCGATTCCGTTTCGACGAGATCGACGCCTTACCCGGCCCTCACCCGGTCGCCGATCCGCATGCGCTTCACGGTCATGGCTGGGAAAGCGCCTGGATCGTCGTCGACCAGTCCGATCGTTCGGTCATGCTGGAATTCGAACGGCCCGGCGATGACGCGTGGCCCTGGACCTATCGCGCCCGCCAGCACATCGAACTCGATCCGCTGGAGCTTCGGACGGCGATCACCATCGAGAATCTTTCGCCGCAACCGATGCCAGCCGGTGCCGGCATACACCCCTACTTCCCCCGCTTCGTCACCAGTCGCGTCACGGCAGTCGCCAAGCAGCGATGGGACAATGACGCCAGCGGGCTGGCCGTCGCCTCGGCCGACGACACGCGCTTCGCTGATGGCAGCCGAAGCGTCGACGAGTTGGAAGGCCTCGACCATTTCTTCCCGGCGTCGGACCCGGTTCGCATTTCCGCGCCCGCAGGCGACATCGAGATCCCGCTCGGCGACGCCGCCGGCTTTCACCTCTACGTTCCCACGGGTCTCGCGCACTTCTGCGTGGAGCCCGTCACCCATCCTCCGGATGCCCTGGGCCGCGGCGACCGCGAAGCGATGGCGGTGCTTTCGCCCGGGGAGCGCAGGACGTGGCATTTTCCCCTGCGCTGGACGCCATCCTAGCGGGGAATGAGTGCGCCCCGGATCGGCTCGACGAAGCGGTCTGCTTTCATGTCCCACAGCAGGAAGTCGCTGTCGAACTGCCAATAGGCCCAGGTGAAGCCGTTCTTCTCCGCCTCACGCGCCACTGCCGACGTCCAGGCGACGCGCTGATCGGTCGGCGTCCCGCTTTTGTCGTAGGCGCCGAATTCGCCGAGGTAGATCGGGCGATTGTTGGCCTTCGCCCAGTCCGCGACCTTGGCGAAATCCTCCGACAATTGCCGGTGATCGGCCTCGCTGCCCCAGGTCACACCGCGCAATTCCTGCAGGTCGGTCCAGCTTGCCCCCTGGTGGGTGAAGCGGAACGGGTCGTAATAATGGAAAGTGACGATGAGGTTGCGGTCGTCGGCCGGCAGCTTGAGCGACGGAAGCTCGCGAAAGCTGTTCCAGCTGGTCGGGCCGATGATGACCTTTCGCGTCGGGTTCGACCGCCGGACGATCGCCAGCATCTCGACCAGCATGGTGTTCCACGCCGCCGCATCCAGCTTGGCGTGCGGCTCGTTCAGAAGCTCGAAGGCAACGCTGGCGGGGCGCGACCGGTAGCGCGGCGCAACCTGTTCCCAAAAGGCGCCAAGCTTTACGCGGCAGGTCGCGACGTCCTTGGCGCAGGCGTTGAAGTCATGTTCGTCGAGGATGATGCCCAGCCCCGCCTTCGACGCCTCGTCGACGACCCGATCGAGTTTGCGAAGCCACGCCTCCGGAAGCCGGTTTTTCGAATCCATCTTGTCGAAGACGAACAGGTTCAAACGGACATGGTCGAAGCCCGCCGACTTCAGCGCGGCAAAATGACGCCATTGGAAACGCGCGCTCGCCTCGTGTTTCCAATAGGGGTCGTAGCCCAGCACGTTGACGCCCCGCCGGAATTCGCTGGCCGCCGGCGCATCCTTTGCCGCTGCGGCCCCCGGCATAGCGAGTGCTGCGGCCAATCCGGCAAGCGCCGCCAATATACGCTTCATCGTCACTCTCCCCATTTTTGTGATAGCGCTATCATCAACCGGGCCGATGCGGCAATGGCCGTGCCATGCTTTCGCTTGCGATGAATGCCGGAACGGTGCTCAATCGATGGCGGCGGCGGAGCAGGATACGAGGAACCATCATGCGTACGACCATTGTCCTCCCGGCGATCGCGGCGATCACCGCCTGTGCGGTGCCCGTCGAGCGGAACGACGACATCCTGGCGCAAGCGTTGGCGGGCCGGACCGCAGGCGCAGCGCAACGTTGCGTGTCGACCACGCCGTCACAAAACATTCGGGTGATCGACTCGCGTCATGTCGCCTACGAGAACGGGCGCACCCTCTGGGTGAATACCCTGCTTGCGAATTGCCCGTCGCTCGATCCCCACAATCTGGTGATCGTTGAACGCGGCGGGTCCGAGATTTGCCGCGGCGATCGCGTGCGCGCGGCAGAGCCTGGCGCAATCATCGCCGGGCCCACCTGCAACTTGCAGGACTGGGTGCCTTACCGCTGAAATGATCGGGGGGAGTGACGTGTCGCGCGAGGATCAGATTCGCCGCATCGTGATTGTCGGCGGCGGCACCGCCGGCTGGATGACCGCCGCCGCGCTGTCGCGGTTCCTGGGCGGCGGCCGACGCCGGATCATCCTGATCGAATCGGATGCGATCGGCACGGTCGGCGTCGGCGAAGGGACGATCCCGCCCATCCTGGAATTCAACCGGTCGCTTGGCATCGACGAACGCGAATTCCTGCGTGCGACGAAGGCAAGCTACAAACTTGGCATCTCTTTCGACGAATGGCTCGAACCGGGCCATCGCTACTTTCACCAATTCGGCGATATCGGCCATCCGCTCGAGGGATCCGCGCTCTACCAATTGTGGCTGAAGCACCGTTCGGACAGTCGGGTCGGTCCGCTCGACGATTATTCGATGTCGGGCGCCGCCGCGGCCCAGTGCCGGTTTGCCTGGCCGACGGGCCAGCCTAACTCCCCGCTCAACGCCTTGTCGTACGCCTTCCACTTCGATGCGTCGCTCTATGGCCAGTTCCTACGAGGATTTGCCGAAGCGCGCGGTGTCGAACGGATCGAGGGCCGCATCGTCGAGATCCACCGCGACGGCGAAACAGGCGATGTAGCCGCGGTCTCGATCGAAGGGGAACGCAAGGTCCGCGGCGACCTGTTCGTCGACTGTTCGGGATTCCGGAGCATGCTGCTGGGCGAGACGCTGGGCGTTCCTTTCCAGGACTGGAGCCACTGGCTGCCGTGCGATCGGGCAGCGGCCGTTCCGTCGGCGCGGACCGATCCGATGACGCCCTTCACCCGGTCGACGGCGCGCCCCGCGGGCTGGCAATGGCGAATCCCGCTGCAGCACCGAACCGGCAACGGTCATGTCTATTCGAGCGCCCACATGAGCGACGACGAAGCGGAGCGGCTGCTGCTTGAATCGCTCGACGGTGAGCCGATCGCGGCGGTCAACCGCCTTCGTTTCAAGGCGGGACGGCGGGAGCGGAGTTGGGCCGGCAACGTCGTCGGCATCGGGTTGTCGAGCGGTTTCCTTGAGCCGCTGGAGTCGACCAGCATCCACCTTATCCAGCGCGGCATTCAGAAGCTGATCGCGCTGTTCCCCGACAGGCGGTCGATGACGGTGGAGCGGGACGAGTACAACCGGCACATGGTCGAAAGCTATGAGCCGATCCGCGACTTCATCATCCTGCACTACAAGGCGAACCGCCGGACGGAGCCGTTCTGGGTCGAGCGCCGCGAGATGGCCGTCCCGGACAGTTTGCAGCACAAGCTCGACCTGTGGGCCGAGCATGGCCGCGTTTTCCGTTACAACGAAGAGCTGTTCGACATCTCGAGCTGGGTGGCGGTGATGATCGGCCAGGGGTTGATCCCGCGCGGGATCGATCCGGTCGCGGACGCCCTGCCCGACGCCGGCGTCCTGTCAGCGATGACGGAACTTCGAGCGGCCTACGCCGACACGGCGCGGTCGATGCCCTCGGCTTCCGAGTTTATCGACCGCGCCGTCGCAAGCTAGTGAACCGTCGCGGCGGTTGGTTCGTCGCGCAGCGTGACCTTGGCCTTGTGCGACGCAATCGCGAACACACAAAGCAGGGCATAGCAGGCGGCCGGAACGATCAGCGCCGCGTGGTAGCTGGTGATTTCCGACACCTTGCCGACCAGTAGCGGGAGAAGCGCGCCGCCGACGATCGCCGTGCACAGCAGGCCCGACGTCGCTTCGGTGCTGGCCGTCGACCGTTCGAGCGTGATCGTGAAGATCACTGGGAACATGATCGAATTGAACAGGCCGATGCCCAACGCGACGAATCCGGCGCTGACGCCGCCGACCATCACGACATAGAGGCACATCGCCGCGGCGATGGCGGTGAACACGGCCAGCAGCTTCGGCGCCGAGAAGCGCGCCAGCAGGACCGAACCGATCGCCCGGCCGACCATCGCGCCGCCCCAGTAGAAGCCGACAGCCTTGCCTGCCTCCTCGACCGAGACGCCGGCGATGCCGTCGCTGCCCATCGTCGCACCGAGCAATGGAACAGCGAACGGGGCGTCGGACAGACCCCAGATGGCGTTGTCGTTGAGGAACGCGGTCATCTGCGTCCCGATGGCGACTTCCGCGCCGACGTAGAGGAAGATCGCGGCGCCGCCGAACAGCGCCCACTTCGATGAGAGGGCGTCGCTGATAAGCGCACCGACGCCCTGCCCGCTGTCAGCCGCCGGGGCGGGAAGCGCGGCGGTGACCGTGCGGCGATAAATCCACATGAACAGCGCCAGCGCGGCAATCATCCCGCACAGCCAGACATAGGCGGTGTCGATGCCGCCGAGCGCGCGTTGCCGCACTTCTTCGGTCACGACGACGCCTTCCTTGACCTCCAGCCCCTTCAGGAAAAGGTGGGAGCCGAGGATCGGGGCGATGAACGTCGCCAGCGAGTTGAACGTCTGGCTGAGCGTCAGGCGGAAGTGGCTTTTCGACGGATCGCCCAGAGCGGCGACCAGCGGGTTGGCCGCGACCTGAAGGATCGTGATCCCGCTCGCCAGGACGAACAGGCCGACCAGCACCAGCGTGAATACCGCTGCATTGGCCGCCAGCAGGATGATCAGGCAGCCTACGATCATCGCGATCAGCGCCGCGATGATCGACGGCATCGCCCGCACCCGCGACAGCAATGCGGCGGCGGGGAAGGAGATCAGGCCGTAGGCGATGAAAAAGGCGAAGGCGACGAACTGCGCCTCGAAGCGCGTCAGTGTGAAGATGCCTTTGACCGCGGCGACCAAGGGATCGTTGAGGGCGGTGATGAAGCCCCACGCGAAGAACAGGCATGTGACGATGATGAACGCGCCGGTGACGCCAGAGGTCGGCTTGCTTTCCGAGACCACCCATTCCTCCCCTTTTTATGGTCGCGAAGGAGTGGCAGCGAAAAACCGATGGCACAAGGGCGAACGGTAGCGTTACCGTCCGGCTCAATCGCAAGGGGGATGTGCCGGTGCTCCGATTCTTGTTTCTTTCATTGAGTGCGCTGATTTCCACCACGGCGCACGCGCAAGTGGTCCAGACGGCCAGCGGGCAAGTGCAGGGCAGTCCGCACAACGGCGGCGTCATTTTCCGAGGCATCCCATTCGCCGCTCCGCCTATCGGCGCTCTTCGCTGGCGCGCGCCGCAGGCGGCCGTGCCGTGGACCGGCGTTCGGGCGCCGGTCGCCCAACCGAAGTCGTGCCTGCAGAACGACTATGGCTGGAACCGAGGCGACTTCCTGATCGGCAGCGAGGACTGCCTGACGCTCGACGTGCGCACGCCGTCGCTCACCGGCAAGCGGGCGGTGCTGGTGTGGATTCACGGCGGCAGCAACCGCGCGGGGGGACCCAACGATATCGTCACCGCGAACCTGGGCCCGGACATCGTCGTCGTCGGTGTTCGCTATCGCCTCGGCATCTTCGGCTTCCTGTCCCACCGCCAGGCCGCGGCGGAAGGAGGCGGTGCGTCCGGCAATTACGGCCTGATGGACCAGATCGCCGCCCTGCAATGGGTCAACCGGAACATCCCGCGCTTTGGCGGCGATCCGGCGCGCGTAACAATCGCCGGCGAAAGCGCCGGCTCGCAGGATACGTCGCTGTTGCTCGCCTCGCCGGCCGCCAGGGGCCTGTTCGCCCAGGCGATCATGGAAAGCGGGACGCCGGGATTCGGCCTTCCCTTCCGGCCGCTGGAAGACGCGCTGCGCCTCGGCGATCAGCTCGACTGGCTGATGGCCAGCGGCGGCGACATTTTGCGGTTGCGCGAAATGTCCGCCCCGGCACTGCTCGCCGCCGACAAGCAATTGCACGACGATGCGCTGGAAGCGGACGACTATCTCTGGCTCAGGACGACGATTGACGGTCGGGTCCTGCCCGCGTCGCCGGACCGGCTGCTTCGCACGGCACCACCGCGCCCGGTGATCGTCGGCAGCAATGCGCTGGAGCTCGACCTGCCCGGGGGCCGGGTCCGCCGCGACGCGTTCATTGCCAAGGCGTTCGGCAGGAATGATGCTTTCGCCCGCTCCTTCTACAAGGCGAGCGAGCCCGATCCCGAACCGCATCCGCGTTTGGGGACACTCGATCAGCAGATCGCGACCGACGTGACGTTTCGCTGTCCCGCGGGAACCTTGTCCCGCCTGCTCGCCGCGACCGGATCGCGGGTGTGGCGCTACGAATTCGACGCGGCGCCGGGTGGCGGCCGTACGACCCACGCGCTCGAAATCGGCTATGCCTTTGGCGACCGGGAGTTAAAGCCCGGGTTGTCGCTGAAGCCCTATTGGGTCAATTTCATCACCACTGGGAATCCGAACGGGCGCGGCCTTCCCGAGTGGCCGCGGTTCGACGGCAAGGACCGCAAGCATGTCCTGTTCGACGCCGACGGCGCAACGATCCGGGGCGACCTTCGGCCTGAAATCTGCTCGAAGCTGGAAAGGCTGTGATGAGCCTTCATCGTCGTTCTATCCTTGGCGGGGCCCTCGCCGCGCCGCTGGCATTGGCCGCGACGCCGGCCCTGGCCGAGGATAGTTGGGAAGAGCAGCGCAAGCGCACCCTGCTCACCGACTTCGCCCAGTTGGCCAAGTATCGCGACGATAACGCGCGCATCCTGGCCGCGGGCGAACCGGTCGATATTGTCTTCCTTGGCGATTCCATCACCGAAGGCTGGCGCGGATCGCGGCCAGGCTTTTTCAGCCCTGGCCGGGTCGGCCGTGGGATAAGCGGCCAGACGACATCGCAGATGTTGCTGCGGATGATTGCCGATGTGGTGGAATTGAGGCCGAGGGCGATGCACTTCATGGCCGGCACCAACGACATCGCCGGAAACACCGGGCCGATGACCGAGGCGATGAGCCGCAATAACGTTGCCATGATCGCCGACATCGCCGCCGCCCACCGCGTTCGCCTGGTCCTGGCGTCGATCCCGCCCGCCGCTTCATTCCCGTGGCGGCCGGGTGTCGAAACGCTGGCGCCGATCGCGTCGCTCAACCGCTGGCTGCGCGACTTTGCGCGCGGACGCGGACTGACGTTCGTCGATTATCACCCGGCGATGGCCGACCGATCTGGCGGCATGAAGGCCGGCTACGCCGATGATGGCGTCCATCCCACCATCGCCGGCTACCGAGCGATGGAGGGCGTGCTGGAACCTGTCCTTGCCCGCTTGCCGAAGGCGCGGCGCTAGGTCGCCGACGCGCAGTTCTGGCGGATGTAATCGTCGTGCATGGGCAGCCCGGCGACGCGCTGCTGAATGGCGGCGCGAATACGGTCGAGGGTAAGGTTGAGGTCGTCCTGCGGCATGGCGTCCGCGACCGGATGATAGCCAGTGGGCCGGATGCCCTGCCCCCACAGGATCGCGAACCAACTGATCTCGCTGAACAGTTCGTTGGGACCCGGCAGGGTTTCACCGCGCGTCCGGAACAGTTCCAGCTTGTCGGCGAGCGAGGTCGGAATTTCCATCGTCCGGAGGTAATTCCAATAGTCGGAATCGTCGCGTTCGGTGACGTGATAATGGGCGATGAGGAAGTCGCGGATGGCTTCCAGCAACAGGTTCATCTCGTCGTTGTAGCGGTCAACGACGATCGGATCGAAGCGACGGTCGGGGAAGAAGGCGATCAGCTTCATCACCGCCACCTGGATAAGGTGGATGCTGGTCGATTCCAGCGGCTCGAGGAAACCGCTCGACAAGCCCATTGCGATGCAATTCTTGACCCAGCAGCGGCGCCGGCGCCCCGGCGTGAATCGCAGCGTTCGAGGATCGGCAAGCGGCTTGCCGTCGACGTTGGCGAGCAGGATGTCGCGCGCCTCGTCTTCCTTGATGAAGGAGTCGGCGAAGACATGGCCGTTGCCGATGCGATGCTGCAACGGGATGCGCCATTGCCACCCGGCCTTGCGCGCGGTCACGCGGGTGTAGGGCGTGGTCTGCTCGGTCCGCTCGCACGGCACCGCGATGGCGCGGTCGTTGAGCAGCCAATGGTTCCAGCTTTCGTAATCGGAGCCAAGGGTCTCGCCGATCAGCAGGCCGCGAAAGCCGGAGCAATCGAAGAACAGGTCGCCCTTGATTCGCCGCCCGTCGGCCATCGTCACGAAAGTTATATTGCCGCTCTCTCCATCCTGCTCGACCCCGACCACCTTGCCCTCGCGCCGAACCACTCCGCGCCGTTCGGAATAGCGGCGGAGGAACGCGGCGTAGGTCGATGCATCGAAGTGGAAGGCGTAATTGATGTTGGGCAGGCCGCTGTTGTCGCGGCCGGCCCGCCCGAACAGCCCTTGCGCGGCCGCCAGCGTCTCGGCGCTGAACGTGGACGGGTCGGCGCTGGCGTTGCCGGCGATGGATCGCAGCCAATATTGGATGAAGCCGGTGCCGTTGCGGATCTCCGCGCCGAGCAATCCGAAGTTGTGGAAATAGCGATGACCAAGGCGGCGCCAGTCGACGAAGTCGATGCCCAGCTTGAAGGTCGCGTTGGTCTCGCGAACGAACTCATTTTCGTCGAGACCAAGCAGCTTGTTGAAGAACATGATCGGCGGGATGGTCGCTTCACCGACGCCGACCGTACCGATCTCATCGGATTCAATCAGGGTTACGGTGATCTTGTTTCCCAGCGCCTTGATCAAGGCGCTGGCGGCCATCCAGCCGGCCGTTCCACCGCCGACAATGACAACGTCGCGGACGGGATCTGCGGTCACTGGGCAGGCTCGGTTTGGAAGCCGCGCAAGAATTGCGTCACGGTCGGCATTGCCTCGACAAGCGTCGCGATATCGCGCAGCCGCTGCTGGACCCGCTGGATGTGCGCGGCATCCGGCAATAGGTCGACGCGCGGGTCGTAAGACTCCGGCACCACGCCGTGACCGACGAACAACTCGGTCCACCGCGCCGCGTCGAATGGTTCCTCGTCAAGGATGGGGACGTCGCCGCGCAGGGCAAACAGTCGGCTTTTTCGTTCCAGCGTCTCGGGCGGGGCGGCATCGCGAACCGCATCCCACAATGGCTCGTCGAAGCGCCGGTTCAGGGCGTAGTGCGCCGCCTGGAAATCGCGAATGCCGGTCAGCAGTCCGCGCAACTGGCGATTGTAGGCCGCCGCCTCGGGAAATGACGACTTGGTCGTCGGGAACAGGGCGATCAGGTGCGAAAGGCCGGCGTGGATGACGTGGATGGCCATCGCATCGAGCGGATCGAGAGAGGCAGCCGCCTCACCAATGGCGATGCAATTGCCCTGCCACGGCGACCGCATGCCGGGGCGCAGCGCCGCGACCACGACGTCGCCGGCGAGCGGCAGACCGGTCAGCGCCGGCAGCTGTTTGGCAAGGCGCCGTTCGTCGATATGCGCGGACGAGAAAGCGGCCATGACCCCGGTTCGCCGAGCGAGCGGATACAGGCCGACCCACCCTGCGCGAAAGCAGACACCTGGCTGTAGGCTGGCGGGTTGGGCAACTGGGCGGCGGACGCGGTCAGGATCCGATCGCACGGAAGCCAGCGGCTCCAGTCCTCGAAATCGTCGTGCTGCGGCGACGACAGCACCGCATCCGGTCCCGACGCGTCGATGAACAGGTCGCCTTCGATGCGCTCGCCCTCCGCCGTGACGACCGCGACGATCCGGTCGCCCTCGCGCTCCACCGTTACGCCGTTCGTAAAGGTGGACGGGATGCCCGCCTGCTGGCCGAAGCGATGGAGGACGGCTGCATATGGCCCGGCTTCGAGGTGGTAGCCGAAACCTGCATTGAGCGGCCCAGACGTCTCGTCAGACAGGCCGGGCACCCGGCCCTGACGCGCGGCCACCGAGCCGAGGGAAAAGTCCTCCAGCGGAACGCGAAGACCCTCCAGCCGGCCCTTTGCCCAATATTGTGCGAACGGGATGTCGCCGTCGCCGGGCGGTTCGGTGTCGAAGCCGAGCACGAACGGCGGCGCCCCGCCCGACCAGTTTGCAAACCGCTGCCCGACCATCGGCACCGCGCCGCACAGCCGGGGAAGCACCGCATCGCTGATCCCGAGTGTACGGTGCAGCGCGACGATCGACGGGACGGCGGCAAGGGCGTCGGTCGGCTGCAGATAGCTTGGCAACTCGACGACCCGGACCTCGAGATCCGCGCGGCCAAGTGCGCTTTGGAGGCCGATCGCTGAAAGCCAGAGCGGGATGTCCCGACCGACGACAACCAGGCGGCGCACGCGGTCCGTCATCCGTTGATCCCGGCGTAGCGCTCGACGACGGTCGAATGCTTCAGCATGGCGTCGACACGATCATCGATGTCAGCGCGGAGGTCGTCCATTTCGTCCATCAGTGCAGCCGCCGGGATGGCATCGGCGAGCGGATGGTAATGCTCAGGTCTGAGGCCCTGGCCGAAATAGACCGCAAGCCAGCTGGGCGGCGTGAACAGGCCGTCGCGATATTTCTCGACGAACCCGGAATGGCGGAACAGCTCCATTTTCTCGGTCAGGCTGTCGGGCACGCTCATCGACCGGCAATAGCGCCACAGTTCGGAATCGTCGCGTTGGTTCAAATGATAATGGAGGATCAGGAAGTCACGGATGCGATCATATTCAAGGTCGACCCGGCGGTTGAACTCGGCTGCGAGCGAGGGGTCCGCGCGACGTTCGGGGAACAACGGCACGAAGTGCATGATGGCGATCTGCGCCAAGTAGATACTGGTCGATTCCAACGGTTCCAGGAAACCGCTCGAGAGACCGAGCGCGACGCAGTTCTTGCGCCAGGATTCAGTCCGGCGACCAGCGCCGAATTTCAGCAGTCGCGGTTCCGCCAGGGTCGGTTCGTCAAGCGCTGACAGCAGCTGTTCGGCAGCGCGGTCCTCGTCGATGAAGCGCGACGAGAAAACGTAGCCATTGCCCGTGCGATGCTGAAGCGGAATGCGCCAGCGCCAGCCTGCCTCCATCGCCGTCGACCTTGTGTAAGGCGTCAACTCGCCGGCGCGTTCGGTCGGAACAGCCAGGGCGCGGTCACAGGGCAACCATTTCGTCCAGTCCTCCCACGGCGAGTCCAGGGTCTGCCCCAGCAGGAGTGAACGGAACCCAGAGCAGTCGATGAAGAAATCGCCGCGAATCTCTTCGCCATTCTCCAGTCGAAGCGCGACGATATTGCCGCTCTCCGCGTCGGTCTCGACGTTGGCGACCTTGCCTTCGGTCCGGCGGACGCCGCGGCGCTCGGCGATGGTGCGAAGGTATCGGCCGTACAGGCTGGCATCGAAGTGGTAGGCGTAGCTGTAGCTGCTGCCGATGGACTGGCTGGATTTGGGCGGGAAGTCGAAACGGTTCGCCACTCCTGCCCGGCAGGCGAAGCTGAAATCGTCGATCTGGCCGGGAAGGCCTTCCCGCGACGCGCGAAGCCATTTGTGGTGGAAGATATGCTCGGTGCCTGGCGGGCCATGAATCCCGAACGGGTGGATGTAGGAGGAGCCGAGCGAGCCCCAATCGACGAACTGGATGCCAAGCTTGAAGGTGGCGTTGGTCGCCCGCATCATTTCAGCTTCATCGATGCCGCACAGGTCGTTGAACGACTTCATCTGCGGGAGCGTCGCTTCGCCGACGCCGACGATCCCGATTTCGTCGCTTTCGATCAGGTGCACCCGGCAACGGGCTGGTGGCAGGAGCGAAACGAGGCCGGTCGCCGCCATCCACCCGGCCGTGCCACCGCCAAGGATGATCACATCGATCGGTTCATTCACGGTTGTCGGCCCCACCGTTCGCGCAAGCGTTCACCGCCTCACTTTGGCGCAGAAAGAAAAAGGGCGCCACCCGGAGGAGTGGCGCCCTGATCGTGACGAACGATTACTTACCGAACCGGACGCGGACACCCATGGTCAAGCGGCGGTCGTTCTGGAACCAGGCATTCGGCGTCAGGACGATGCGCCCTTCGGGGCTGTCTTCGTCGGTCACCTGCTGCAAGAGCCTGGTCTTGGTGTTGAGCAGGTTGCTGCCCTGGAAGCTCAATTCGATATTGTCGCTAAGCCCGTAGCGGATCGAGCCATCGAGGAAGCCTGCCGACTTCTGCCACACCGGCAGATAGACGCAGCAGTCGACCACCGTGACGAGATATTTCGACCGCCAGTTGTAGGCCAGTCGAACCGCCAGACGGTTCTTTTCATACAGGCCGACAAGGTTGGCCGAATGCTTCGACAGTCCTTCGAGCGAACCCGGGTTCAAGGCCGTTCCGGCGTTGCCGTCGTTCGTCTGGTTGCCGCCGGTGCTACCCACCGGGGTCAGCGCCGAATTCGGCACCCCGCTGTTCTTCACATAGGTGTAGTTGGCCTGGATACCGAGACCGTCGAGCGGCTTCGGCAGGAAGTCGAAGAAGCGGTTGTAGGCCACTTCGAAGCCCTTGATCTTGGCGCCGCCACCATTGGCCGGACCACGGACACGGACGGTCCGCGTGACCCCGTTATTCGTCAGGTCGAGGTTGAAGATGCCGTACTGGATGTAATCCTTGAAGCTCTTGTGGAACACGGCAAAGCTGAACAGGCCGGCGTTCCCGAAGTAATGTTCGAGCGAAAGGTCGAACTGCCACGCGGTCGTCGGCTTCAGATACGGGTTGTAGGCATTCGCCTCGTACGTCGGCGTGACCCCGATCACTTCGCCGGTCGGGCTGTTGCCTTCGCGGATGTAGCGAGGATCGCTGGCGTCGCTGGGCAGGCCGGTCGTCACCGACGTGAAGTTCTTCAGGAGCCCCATGTCGGGACGAGACATGGCCTTCGACGCGGCGAAGCGCACCAGCCAGCCCGGCGACAGGTCCGCCTTGACGTTGAAGCTTGGCAGCCATTGATGATGCGAAGCCTTGGCCGTGCTGGAGGTCGAGGCACCGTTGATGAAGGCCAGGTCATCGTCCGACAGGTAGCAGAACGCCGGGTCTGCCGGAGTGCCCGCCGGAGGCGGCGGCTGCTCCGGATCGACTTCCAGGACACCGTCGCAAACGGCCTCGGGCGGATCGCCTTCGAAATAGACGTAGTTGTTCTGGGGGAAGCGGGTGTAGCCCGAGCTGACATTCTTCGTGTTGACGTAACGAACGCCGACGTTGCCCGAAATCGTCATCCCGCCGATCTGGGCATCGGGCCCGCCGAAACGCAGCATGGCGTACAGCGCCTTGGTCGTTTCCGACACGTCGGCGATTTCGTTGTCGACGAAGCAGCTGTCCGGGAGTTCGTTCAGGCGGGTGCAGATCGGGCGCCACTGTTGCGAACCAACCCCGATGTTGTCGTAGCTGTATTCGTCGGTCCGGTGCGCCTTCAGCGCGTCGACCGGCACGAACGGGAATTCGCCGAGGTTGCCGCCGAAGAACGACTGGCCGAACGGCGAAATTTCGAAGAGGCCGCTGGGATAAACCGGGCTGTCGAGGTTCCAATACGCCTGCTGGTTGTCGCCCCAGGTGTTGGCGACATTGCCCCAGTTGTAGGTCGACCACCGCACCGTCTGGTCGCGATCAGCATAGCGAGCGCCGACCTTCAGCGATGACAGCCAATTGGTGTTGAGGTCATATTCCGCATCGCCGCGGAAGGCCCATTCGGTGCCTTCGCTTTCCTCCAGATGGTCCATGACCGAACGGAGGTACCAGTTGTTGGCGTTGGCGAGGCCGCCAGCCGACTGGTTGACGTTGGTCGGGGCCGACAGCTCGATGCGCGGATATTCGCCCGTCGCATCGAGGAAGACGTTGGCGAATGAGTGATGTTCGACCGAGATGTCGTAGTTGTCGATTTCCGACTTCACATACTGGCCGTCGAAATTGAACCGC
This sequence comes from Sphingomonas rhizophila, assembly GCF_014396585.1. Classification (GTDB taxonomy): domain Bacteria; phylum Pseudomonadota; class Alphaproteobacteria; order Sphingomonadales; family Sphingomonadaceae; genus Sphingomicrobium; species Sphingomicrobium rhizophilum. The sequence continues at coordinate 80,565 of NZ_CP060717.1, read as the reverse complement.
AGGCGGTCGGTCGCCTCCCATTTCAGGTTGCCCGCAAAGTCCATCGTCATGTTGCGGTTCTGGTTCATGCGGCTGCCGGTGCCGACTTCCGACGCATAGCTTGGCTGGCCGGGCGCACGATATTCGCAATTCGCCGCGCCGCCCCAGTTATAGCAGGCGTTGAACATCGGCTCGCCCTGGTCGTTGGCGCCAAACCCCTGGTTCGCGTCCGGGCTGCCCCACCAGAATTGCCCGCGCTGTTGTCGCGGTTGAATGTCCCCGACTGGAAATTCCCGTCCGAATCGAACGTGAAGTCAGGTGTCCCCGGTGCCGGAATCGGAACGCGTCCGCTCAGATTGCCAGACCCATTGAGCGGTCCGACGACGCGGGCGCGAACATCCTGACCGAAAAGGTCGGGGCCAAGGCCGAAGGCGCCGAACGAGCGTTCCTGCCAGGTGTTCTTGTACACCGACCGGTTGAACTGGGTCGTGAAGAGCAGCTTGCGATCGTTGCTGCGCCACTGGCCGGCGAGCGCGATGCCGGTGCGCTTGCGGTCATATTCGTTGTCGAGGAAGTTGATCGAATAGGGGATGTAGGCCGTGTCCGGACCGTCCGGCCCGAAGCCGTTGTCGATGATCGCGGCACGGCCATACTGGATGCCCTGCGAGGCCGTGACGACCCGCGAGTAGGCCGCGTTGCCCATCAGGCCGATTTCGCCGATGCCGGTCTGCCAGCGATTGCTGTAGAAGACGTTCGCGTCGGGCGTCCACTTCTTCGACAGGTCGTTGTAGTTCATGTTCGCGCCGACCTGGAACAGCTGCCCGGTCGCATCGAACGGCACGCGCGTACGCAAGTTGATCGAGCCGGCGATCCCGCCTTCGATCATTTCGGCGGTCTGGTTTTTGTAGGTGTCCACACCCGCCATCAGTTCCGGCGTAATGTCACCCCAGCTGAGGCCGCGCGAGCTGTTGGCGCTGAACGAATCGCGGCCGTTGAATTCGGAGCGGACCTGCGGGAGGCCGCGGACGATGACGCCCGACGGTTCAGCCGAGAAGTGCGCGGTGTCGCTGGTCGCGGCGAACCGGTTGACGGTGATGCCGGGCACGCGCTGGAGCGCTTCCGCCACCGATTTGTCGGGAAAGGCGCCGATGTCGGTCGCGGTAATCGAATCGACGACCGTGTCGGCGTTGCGCTTGATGTTGCGCGACGTCGCGAGGGCGCGGCGCTGGCCGGTCACGATGACCGTTGTCGGATCGTCGGTCGCTGCATTGGCGGGCGATGTTTCCGGATTGTTGCCCGCGTCAGGGTCGGTCTGAGCGCTGACCGACGTCGTCGCCGAGGCCGAGTCATCGGTCTGCTGCGCAAAGGCATGGCCAGGCAGCAGGAACATCGTCGCAAGCACGACCGAAGAGGCCCCGCAGCGAGCGACCGCGCACGAAGACGAACCGAGCGAGAAATCATGGATGCCCTCCCCTATGAACTCCGGCCGCGGTCCACGAATCGTGGCCGCAATCTCTACGAGTCGATTTGAATGATAGCGCTATCAATTAACCGCGCAATGTGCATTCTGATTAAACGCGACACGGCATCCGCTTAGTGCAGCAATTTTGTCACAACCGGTCCGGAGAGGCCGGGGTCCCCAGGGGAGCAAATCCATCATGACATCACCGCGCAACATTCTGTCGACGCCGCTCGGCCGGCGCACCTTCGTCGGCGGGACCGCCGCGGCGCTTGCTTCATGCGCCATTCCTGTTGGTGCCCCGGTCGCCCGCCCGTTCGTCGGACGATCGGGCACGGCGCTGACGCTCGACGGGCGGCGCTATCGCTATGTCGGAACGAACATGTGGTACGCTGCCTATCTCGGTGCTGAGGCGGCGTACGGCGACCGCGGCCGGTTGCAGCGGGAGCTGGACCGGATCGCCGTGCTGGGACTGACCAACATCAGGCTGCTGGGTTCGTCGGAAGATTCGCCGCTCAAGAATTCGGTCACGCCCACGTTTCGCGATCGAACGTCGGCTTACAGCGAGACCCTTCTGAAAGGGCTCGATTTTACACTTGCCGAGATGGGCAAACGCGGCCTCCGTGCGGTCATCTACCTGACCAATTTCTGGGAATGGTCCGGCGGGATGATGACCTATCTCTACTGGAACAACGGCGGCCGCTTCATCAACATGAACGACCCGGCCCACCCGTGGCCGGAATTCGCCGACATGTCCTCGCAGTTCTACGCCAACCGGCAGGCTGTCGCGCAATATCACGACTATGTCCGCGCCGTCGTGACGCGCACCAACAGCGTGACCGGCATCCGCTATGCCGACGACCCGACCATCCAGTCATGGCAGCTTGCCAACGAGCCGCGGCCCGGCGGCGGCAAGGAGGTTGGACTGAATCATTTGCGCGATTATCTCGCGTGGATTTCCGACACGTCGCGCCTGATCAAGTCGCTCGATTCCAACCATCTCGTCTCGACCGGAAGCGAGGGGACTCAAGGATGCCTAGATGACGACGCCTGCGTTATCAACGCGCATTCGGCGCCGTCGATCGATTATGTCACCGCGCACATCTGGCCGCAAAACTGGGAGTGGGCCGATCCCAAGGACCTGGCCGGCAGCTGGCCGAAGGTCGAAACAAACACGCGCGCCTATCTCGCCCGACAGATTGCCATCGCGAGCCAACTCGGCAAGCCACTGGTGGTCGAGGAATTCGGCTTCCCGCGCGACAGCGGCGGTTTCGAGCGCTCGGCCTCGACGCGATGGCGCGACCGCTTCTACGGCCTCATCTTCGAACTGGCGCTCGACAGCATGCGCGCCGGCGGACCGGTGGCCGGGACGAACTTCTGGGCGTGGGGCGGCGAAGGCCGCGCCGCCCATGCCGACTTCGCCTTCAAGCCCGGCGACAGCAGCTATCTTGGCGATCCCCGCATGAGCCGCAGGGATGGTACAGCGTGCTCGACGGCGATGCCTCGACGCAGGACCTGCTTCGCCGCCACGCCGCGGAACTTAGCGCCCTCCCCACCGTCAGGGCGTGAGCGTATACATCGCCACGCCATAAGGCTCGAGCGTCGCCGAATGACCGTTGGCAATTCGGCCCAGCTCGCGGTGTGCCCATAAGTCGCGCACCTTTGGCCGCGCGCTCGTCAGCCCCAGCTCCGACCAGCGCACGGCAACCGGCGCCGCCGCCGCGCCGCGGTTGAAGAACAGCAGGGCTGTCCGTCCACCGGACAGTGGCCGGGACCACACCTCCAGGTCGCCGTGCCGACGGATGCGGCGGCCCTGCTTGCCCAGCACATCCTGGTTGATCGCGATGACGTCGCGGTTGAGCAGGATCGAGCGCGTGGCGGCGTCCATGTTGGCAATGTCGTTGCCGGCAATCAGCGGCGCGGCCATCATCGACCAAAGCGAAAAATGCGACCGATACTGGGCGGTGGTCATCCCGCCGTTGCCGACTTCCAGCATGTCGGGATCGTTCCAATGTCCCGGCCCGGCATAGGGAGCCAGCGGCTCATTCTCGTCGACGATGTCCAGGATCCCGCGACGCCATTCCCGCTTGCCCGACCAATAGTCGCCAATGTCGCCCGTAGTCCGCCACAAATTGCCGATCTTCGACGCCCACAGCCACGGCTTGTTGGTGCCCCATTCGCAGATCGACAGGATAATCTCGCGCCCGCTTGCCTTTAGGGCATCGGCCATCAGTGCGTAGGCTTCCTCGGCATTGCGCGTGCCCGTGTAGCACCAGTCGTACTTGAGATAATCGACGCCCCACCGCGCATAGGTCAGCGCGTCCTGATACTCATGCCCCTGGCTTCCGGGACGCTTGCCGCAGGTCATCCGGCCGGCGTCGGAGTAGATTCCGAACTTCAGGCCCTTTGAGTGCACATAGTCGGCGAGCGCCTTGATGCCCGACGGGAACTTGACCGGGTCGGCCTGGATGAAGCCGTTGGCGTCGCGTTCACCGTGCCAGCAATCGTCGATCACCACATAGGTATAGCCAGCGTCCTTCATGCCGCTCGACACCATCGCGTCGGCGCTGGCGCGGACGGTCTGTTCATTGATGTCGCACGCAAACTTGTTCCAGCTGTTCCAGCCCATCGGCGGCGTCTTGGCCAAGCCGTTGGGAACTCGCGCCGGGTCCTTCGACGGGGGCAAATGATTGGGGTCGAATTCCTGCGCGCCCGCCGGGACGGTCATCAGCGCCGCCGCGAGACAACCGGAAAGCCACTTGCCCCGTCGCCTGATCATCATCTGCTTCCCCTCAATATGTGACGTTAGCGGTCGAGTGCCCGCAGGACATTCATCAGATAATGGCGAATGCGGCGGCGAAGCGTTTCGGACGTCTGACCGAGAATGCTCCTCGAATTTTCGGGAATGTGAGCGACCGGATCGCTGTCCAGACGGAACACGAAATGGTCGTACATCTCCCGCCACGCCTTCCGCTTGTCGGCGGGAAGGTGGCTGATCGTCAGCAAGCCGTGGACGATGGCATGCATCGGCGATCCGGCGTCCGGGGGGCCATCGGCCCACCAATAGTTGACCAGCAGGTTGAGCGGCCCGTCGCTTTCCACCGCATGCCACCACAGGCTGGGAATGAAGATCGCGTCACCGGGATCAAGCTCCGCCGCCATCGCGCTATCGATGGCCTCCCGGAACAGCGGGAATCGTTCCAGGTCGGGCGCAGCGACATCGACGATGCTGGTCGGTTGGCCAGCCACCGTCCGGTCGATCGGTCCGACGTACAGGTTCCGGACCTGTTCTGGCGGGAACAACGTGAACCGCCGCCGTCCGCTGACCACGACCGCGATATTATCCGCCTCGTCGTAATGCGGGGCGATGCGGCTCGAATTGCCGATCCAGGCGCGGGGTTCGGTTGGCTTGTTCGCCAGGACGGGCATCGGGTTTTCGGCGGCAAAGCGCGGCATGATCGCCCGCGTCGGGGTCGAACCCATGTACACCGTGTGGCCATGTTGCTTGCGATCGATATCGTCGAGCGTCAGCAGCAACCGGTTAAGGCTGGTCTCGATTACCTCGAAATTGAACTGATCAAGCCCATGGTCGAAGAAGTAGCGCCCGCCGACCGTCGGTTCGGCGACGAACGACTGCACCTTGCTCTCGTTCGACAGGGACGACAGATAATCGCGAAGGCCGGCTGGCGACTGCCGTCCCGCCGCCACCGCCGGCCAGTGCTTCGCCGCGCCGCGCCACACCAGCGGTCGGGCATCGCCGATCGCCTGCTCAAGGCCGTCGGCTGTCAGCGACGTGATTTCCGGCAACGCCCGGTCAGTGATTGGCGGTGACAATCCCACGACGCTGCCCCGGCTACGGCCTACTTCGCGCTCGAAACCTTCGCGATCAGCTCGTTGAGCTTGGTCTGCGTCACGGCGATTAGCAATCCGCTGTCATCCTTGCCGAAGGCCGTCAGCGGCACCTTCACCCGTTTTTCGCCGGACAGGATGATCGCGCCATCCGACTCCACGCTCTCGACCTTGCCGACCGGAACTCCGTTGACGTCGCGAAGCGCGCTGCCGGCCACCACCTCGGCGGGCTGGGCCGGCCGGGCATTGCGGACCGCGACGGGCTTCTCATCGGCCGGCTTGACCGGGTCGATCTTGGAAACGACCCGGTTGTAATTGCTGTTTTCCAGGCGGTTGTTGTTGGTGATGCGCGACGCATCGCCGCCACCCGGAACGGCGGCGCCGGTGGCCTGCGCGAGGGCGGGGCCGGAAACGCCGATGGCAAGGATAAGGCCCAGGATTTTCGACTTCATGATTTCAATCCTCTCACGCGGCTTCGGATGGTTCGCGTCGATCCGTTAGCGCTATCAAACTGAACCTGGCGTGGCCATCAATCAAGAGGCCGCGCGTGGGGCCGCGGCCAGCGAGCGCGCGATGGCCGCGCGCAGCGGCTTGGGACGGAACTGCGAATCGTAGGGCGTACCGCGCTTTACCAACTTGTCCGCACGCGGGTCGAAATCGGTCAGCCAGCTATAACGGTCGACCATTCCCCAAGCCAGGACGTCACGCACGGCCGGGAAGCTGAGCATCAGGTCAAGGTACGCGCCAGCGAAGTCAGCGACCATCGAATCGCGAACCGCGACGTCGTCCGGTGCCGCCTTGTCATTCACGTCGAATTCCGTGAGATGGATCCGGTAACCCATCGCAACCACTTCCTCGACGAAACGGCGCCAGGGTCCCCCGGATTCGCGAACGATTGCGGCGACCGGCTGGTTCTTGAGCAGTCGGATGTGCGACTGGATGCCGAGCGCGTCGACCGGTATCCCGCGCCGACGAAAGCCTTCGAGCAATTTCAGGACGCCACGCATGTGCGTCTCGTCCTCGCCAGTCCGCTCCCAGCTCATATAGTCGTTGTAGACAAGCTCGGCGTGAGGCGCCTCCGCCCGCGCCGTTTGGAACATGAGGTCGATGGCCGCTTCCCCGCCAAGGGTCCGCGAAATGACGGTGTCGCGAATCTGGCCGGTCGCGGGCTCGATCGCTTCGTTGACGACGTCGTAGGATTCAATCGCGTTCCCGTAACGCCGGCAAACCGTCTGGACATGGCTGGTCAGAAGCTGGGCGGCGAAGGATGGCCGAGCGCCGAAATCATGGCGCGCGAGCCAGGATGGATACCATTTTTGCGGAAACCAGAAGAGCGTGTGTCCGCGAAGCCCGAAGTTCCCGGCCTTCGCATAGGCGGCGATCTCGTCGAATTGGGCGAAGTCGAAGCGGTCGGCCGACGGTCGGGTCCACTGCCACTTCAGCTCATTTTCCGGCACCAGCAGCGAACATTCGCGCTCAAGGATCGCGGCGTAGGCAGGGTTGGCAAAGCTGCCGCGATCGGCGCCCGGACGGCCCCAGGCGACGGCCGAACCGAACCGCCGCCCGCTGCGCCGCGCCAGCCCGTCGAGCGAATCGGGTGCGACGGTCCTGGAAGGTGGAAGCGGCGTGCAGGCAGCAACCAGGCCACCGCCCATACCGGCAAGCGCAGCACGACGATCGATGGAAAACGACATGGACGAAGGCTCCGCTTGATTTCTTGCGGTAGCGCTAACAGGCTTCGCCGCGTCGCTCAACGGAAGTGTCGCCGGAGTGTATCGATTGCGTGTCCTGTTCCTCCTGTTGATCCTGTTCGCCGCAAGCCCGGCAGCGGCGGAGGATGGCTATCGCTTATGGCTTCGCTACCACGACGAACGGCCCGGTGCTGCCGCGCCGTCGATCGCCGCGAGTGAGCGTCACCCGATCATCCGGTCGGCGGTCGACGAACTTCGCCGGGGACTGAGCGGACGGCCGGAAAGGCTGATCGTCGGGACGCCGCGCAGTCCTGCCATCGCATCGCTCAAACTGGATCTGAGCGCCCTCGGCCAGGAAGGATATTCGATCCGCACTCTCCGCGTCGGCGGCGGCGATGCCATCGTGATTGCGGCCAACCAGCCGGCCGGCGTTCTCTATGGCGCATTCGCCTATCTCCGCCTGGTCCAAACCGGCGCGGCCGGGGCGCGGATCGAGCAAGCGGACAAGCCGCGCTACCCACTCCGCCTGCTCAATCACTGGGACAATCTCGATGGGTTCGTGGAACGCGGCTACGCCGGCCGCTCCATCTTCCGGTGGTCATTGCTGCCAGCATCGTCCGACCGGCGACTGACCGACTACGCCCGCGCCAATGCGTCGATCGGAATCAACGGCGCGGTGCTCAACAACGTCAACGCCAGCGCGACGATACTTACGCCGGCCTTCATCCGCAAGGCCGCATCGGTAGCAGACATCCTTCGGCCATGGGGAATGCGCGTCTATCTGACGGCACGGTTCAGCGCGCCGATCGAGATCGGCGGACTGACGACCGCCGACCCCTCGATCCCGCCGTGCGGGCGTTCTGGAAAGCGAAGGCCGCCGAAATCTACCGCGCCATCCCGGACTTCGGCGGATTCCTGGTCAAGGCCAACAGCGAAGGCCAGCCGGGTCCGCAGCAATACGGCCGAAGCCACGCCGACGGTGCGAACATGATGGCCGACGCGCTGGCGCCGCATGGCGGTGTCGTGATGTGGCGGGCGTTCGTCTACACGCCCGGGACGACTGACCGGGTTCGCCAGGCTTATGACGAATTCGCGCCGCTCGACGGCAAATTCCGGTCGAACGTCATCGTCCAGGTCAAGAACGGACCGCTCGATTTCCAGCCGCGTGAGCCTTTCCATCCCCTGTTCGGCGCGATGCCGCGAACGCGGCTGGCCTTCGAAGGGCAGGTGACGAAGGAATACCTCGGCTTTTCCACCCACCTCGCGTTCCTCGCCCCGCTGTGGAAAGAAGTGCTGGCCGCGGATACGTGCCGCCCCGCCTGTGGCCACGACGTCGCCGGCCATCTCGCCGCGATGAGCGGCGTTTCAAACGTTGGCGACGATCGCAACTGGACCGGATCCGACTTCGACCAGGCCAACTGGTACGCGTTCGGGCGCATGGCATGGGATCCGTCGCTCGATCCGGCCGCGATCGCCGACGAATGGATCGCTCAGACCTGGGGCCTCGACCCCGCGGTCGTCGCGACCATCCGGTCGATGATGCTGCGGTCGCGCGAAGCGGTTGTCGATACCATGACGCCGCTGGGCCTGACCCATCTGATGGGAAGCGATCATCATCATGGCCCGGCGCCGTGGGTCGACAACATGCCGCGCCCCGACTGGAACCCCACCTATTATCATCAGGCGGATCGCGGCGGCATCGGCTTCGACCGGACCGCGCGCGGCGGCGGCGCGGCGGATCAATATGCCGCGCCCGTCGCCTCATGCTGGTCATCGCTCGGCTGTGTGCCCGATCGGCTGCTGCTGTGGTTCCACCACGTGCCATGGACCTACCGGATGCGGTCGGGCGAAACATTGTGGCAGGCACTGGCCAACCGGTACGACCACGGCCTTGGCGAGGTTGATCGGATGCAAATGGATTGGGCGTCGCTGCAAGGCCGGGTCGATCGCCAGCGGTTCGATGCGGTCTCGGCAAGGCTCAGCCGGCAGCGACGCGAAGCGCAATGGTGGCGTGACGCTTCGCTGGCCTATTTCGAACGACAATCGGGCTTAAAAGTCCCCGCTGGTCACGCACGGCCCTTGCACTCTCTCGAAACCTATCGTTCGCTCCGTTTCAACAGCATTCCGGGGACGCCCAGATGATTGCCAAACCGATTACGCTGATGCTTGCCGCCCTTCTAACGGGCTGTGCCGCCACCACGACACCGACGTCGGCCCCGAAGATGGCGATCACCATCGACGACCTTCCGACGCACGCGCCGTTCCCGCCCGGCGTCTCGCCCAACGACGTCAATTTTCAATTGATCGACGCGCTGGTGAAGGCTCGAGTCCCTGGCGTGACCGCGTTCGTCAATGCCGCCTCGGTCGAGGTCGATCCTTCGACCGAAAAGGCTTTGGACGCGTGGCGGGATGCCGGAATCCCGCTCGGCAACCACGGCTGGTCGCACAAGAACCTCAACGACCTAACCGTCACCGATTACGAACGCGAGATCGAACGCAACGAACCTGTCCTGGCAGCGCTGAATGGCCGCGACGATTTCAAATGGTATCGCTTCCCCTACCTTGCCGAGGGCGATGATCCGGCCAAGCGCCTTGCCGTTCGGACCTGGCTTGCAGACCACGGCTATCGCATTGCCAGCGTGTCGATGAGCTTCAGCGATTGGCAGTGGTCGGCGCCCTACGCGCGTTGCACCGCGGCTGGCGATCGCGCCGCCATGGCCGAACTCGAGCGGACCTACATGGAGGCGGCGAAAGCCGACATCGACTACAGCCGGCTGGTCTCGAAGCGAATGTACGGGCGCGACATCCCGCACGTCCTGCTGCTGCATGTCGGCGGCATGACCGCGCACATGATGCCGCGCCTTCTCGATCTCTACCGCCGCGAAGGCTTTCAGTTCGTGTCGCTGGCCGAAGCCCAATCCGATCCGGCCTATGCCGAGGATAACGACCCGCGCCTGCCGCCGCGCAACCAGTTCTTCGCGCCGCGCGCCCGCGACTTGGGCATCGCCCTTCCGCCGGAGCCCGACTATTCGCGCGTGATGACGATGTGCCCGGGCGCGGGTCCGGCGACCTCTACTCCTTGACCGTCAGCGTCGCCGACTTGAGCTCGACCGAGTTCGGACCGGCAGAAACGGTGAAGGTGCCGGGTTCGACCACCCGCTTCATCGCGATGTTGTAGAACGACAGGTCGTCCGGGGTCAGGTCGAACGTCACCGTGCGACGCTCACCGGGGGCGAGCGTGATCCGCTGGAACCGTTTCAACTCGAGCACCGGCCGGGTGATGGTCGCGACATCGTCGCGGACGTAAAGCTGCACCACTTCGTCGCCCGTTCGCGCGCCGACGTTTGCCACATCAACTGCAACTCGTGCGGTCTGCCCCTTGCCAATCGACGGCGTCAGGATGCGCGGCGCCGACATGTCGAACCGGGTGTAGCTCAACCCAAAGCCGAACGGATAAAGCGGCTTGGTCGTATCGAACAAATAGCCGCGCCGCGCCGTCGGCTTGTGATTGTAGAAGATCGGCAACTGGCCGACGTGGCGGGCGATGGAAACGGGCAACTTCCCACCCGGATTGACCGCGCCGAAAAGGACGTCGGCAATGGCGTGGCCGGTTTCCTGGCCCAGGTACCATCCTTCGATGATCGCCGGCGCCTGCTCCGCCAAATAGTTGACCGACAAAGGCCGGCCATTCAGCAGCACGACAACCGTCGGCTTTCCGAGCGCCAGCACGGCCCGGGCCAGTTCTTCCTGCTGTCCGGGCAGGTTCAGGTCGGAAGAATCGCCAAGGTGATTGTCCGCCCACGCTTCGCGGCTGGTTTGTTCGTTGCCGCCCAGCACCATGACCACGACATCCGCCTTGCGCGCCGTCGCGACTGCCTGCGCGATCAGGCGGCGGTTGACGTCGGCCGGGACCAGCTTGACCTCGTCCTTCGCCCAGATGCGCTCCTCGGTGATCCGCACGCCTTCGGCATAGTCGACGGCGAACTTGCCCGCCGCCGCCCGTTGCAGCCCTTCCAGCACGCTGACGACGTGCCGCGGTTCATCGCTGTAGCCGCCGATCGGCGTGTCCCGCGCGTGCGTGCCCAGCACCGCCATCCGGCGAATGCGGGACGGGTCGAGCGGCAACAGCTGGCGCTCGTTTTTCAGCAGGACGATCGATCGCTGCGCAGCGAGCCGCGCCAGCGCCACCGCGTCCGGCGTCGCGGTCTTCGAGTCCGCCGACCCTGCATCGACATAGGGATGCTCGAACAAGCCAGCCTCGAACTTCAGACGCATCATACGCCGCACCGAAGCATCGACCAGCGCCAGCGGCACCTTGCCGTCGCGAACCAGCGCGGGAAGGTCGGGGAAGGTCTGCGGATCGGGCGTCTCGCTATCGACGCCCGCCTTGATCGCCTGCTCGGCCGCCACCCTTGTGGTGCCGTACAGCTTGTGGCGAGTGATCATCTCGTTGATCGCGAAATAGTCGCTGACCACCGCGCCCTTGAACCCCCACTCCTTGCGCAGGACGTCGGTCAGCAGCCAGCGGTTGGCATGGCTGGGGATGCCGTCGATTTCGTTATACGACGCCATCACCGACCGGATCGGCAGCTCCTTCACCGCGCGTTCGAACGGCGGGAAGAAATTCTCGCGAAGGGTACGCTCGCTGATTTCAGCGGGCCCGACATTGGTGCCGTTTTCCGGCTGGCCATGACCCGTGAGGTGCTTCAGCGTCACCATCACCTTGTCGTTGGCCAGCGGCAGGGTCCTGCCCTGGAAGCCGCGGATCGCCGCCAGACCCATCTCGCCAACCAAATACGGGTCCTCGCCATAGGTCTCTTCGATCCGTCCCCAGCGCGGATCGCGAGCAACGTCGACGACGGGCGCCAGCGCCAGGGTCGCGCCACGGGCACGCATCTCGCGTGCGGCGACGCCGAACACCCGCTCGACCAATACCGGGTCCCAGCTGCTGGCGAGCGCGATCGATTGCGGGAAGCTGGTCGCGTCGCGCGCGACATAACCGTGCAACGCCTCCTCGTGCATCAGGATCGGGATGCCCAGCCGCGTTTCCTCGACCGCCCAGCGCTGCGCCGCGTTGACATAGTCCGCGGTCTCGCGAGCGGTACGGTTGCGGCCGTCGCTGGCCGCGCCGGCCGCGCCAGTGTTCGACTGGCTGACACCGCGCCGGTCGGAGGGCCGCGCGAATTGGCCGATGCCGTCGGGGAAGTTACGCGATGCGGCGGCCCGATCGAACGTCCCGGCGGCATCCTGGACCTTCGCCTTCTGCTCCCAGATCGTCTGCAGCTGCGCGGCCTTTTCCTCGAGGGTCATGCGCCGCAACAAATCCTCAACGCGACGTTCGATCGGCTGTTTCGGATCCTTGTAGATCGCGGACGAAACGGCCTTCGCCGGGGCGCCGTCGGCGCCGGTTATGGGCCAGGCCAGCGTCAGTCCAATGGCCGCCAGGCTTGGCAGCGCCCACAATTTCCGGCTCATGTCCCCTCCGAACGTCTTCTTCTTATTGATAGCGCTACCATAGGCGCTCCCGGTGGCGTTGCAATGATTTTGGGCCAAGCCTAAGGGTCGCGGCTGGAGGGCCCATGACAAAGCAGACCCGCCGCAGCCGCGGCACGGTCACAATCCAGGATGTCGCGCGTCATGCCGGCGTGTCCGCGATGACGGTTTCGCGCGTGGTCAACGACGAAAAGAATGTCCGCGAAAAGACCCGCGAAAAGGTCCACCGCAGCATCGCCGAACTTGGCTACACGCCCAACACCGCCGCCCGAAGCCTGGCCGCGGGGAAGCGACACATATCGGCCTCATCTATTCCAACCCCAGCGCCGCCTACCTCAGCCAGTTCCTGGTCGGCGCGCTGGAAGGTGCGCGGGCGGCGGGCTGCCATCTGGTCATCGAAGCCTGCGAAACCGACGCGGACGCCGACCGGGTGGCGGTGGCCCGCCATATTGCGACCGGTCCCGTTGAAGGCGTCATCCTTCCGCCGCCATTGTCGGAGGCCGAACCGATCCTGAAGGAATTGGCGGCGAGCGGGACGCCTGTCGTGACCGTCGCGATGGGCGAACAACACCCCAATCCGCTCAATGTCCGGATCGACGATCGCAAGGCGGCCGTCGATCTGACGGAATACCTCCTGTCGCTTGGGCATCAGCGGATCGGATTCATCAAGGGCAGCCCGGATCATATCGCCACGATCGAGCGCGAGCGCGGATATCGCGCCGCGCTGGCCGACGCTGGAATTGCGGTGGACGAGGAATTGATCGCCCAGGGCTATTTCACCTTTCGCTCCGGGCTGGAAGCCGCGGAAAAGCTGCTCGACCTGCCCACCCCGCCGACGGCGATTTTCGCTTGTAACGACGACATGGCGGCTGCGGTCATCGGCGTAGCCCACCGGCGATCGCTCGACGTGCCCCGCGACCTCAGTGTGGTCGGTTTCGACGACACATACCTCGCAACCGCCGTGTGGCCCGAACTGACGACCGTCCGCCAGCCGGTGTCGGCCATGGCCCGCTCGGCCCTTGAACTGTTGCTGGCGGACCTGCGCCTGCGCCGAAGCGGCGAGGAGCCGGCGCCCGAGGAACGCATCCTGGATTACGAATTGGTAATTCGCGAATCCGCTGCCCCGCCGCAGGCCTGACCCACGCGCAAATTTTCATTGCCGGCGCGGTTGCATTTCGCGGCGAAGGATGGAGAAGTTACCGGTAACAATGAAGCCCGGACGAACGGGCGATGGCATTCAAGGGGAGTGGAATGACCGACACCGTATCGCAACGTGCCAACATGGGCTTCATAAGCTCGATCGTCGCGGTGGCGACCATCGGCGGCTTTCTGTTCGGGTACGACAGCGGCGCCGTCAACGGCACGCAGGATGGACTGAAAGCTGCGTTCGGCCTCGTCCCCGGAAGCTTTTCAATCAGTGACGGCCTTGGCTTTACGGTCGCGTCCCTGTTGATCGGCTGCACCATCGGCGCATTCTTCGCCGGCCGGCTCGCCGACCTTGCCGGACGCCGCAGCGTGATGCGGATCGCTGCCGTGCTGTTCCTCGTCGGCGCGCTGCTTCAGGGTTTTGCGCACGATCACACGTTGTTCCTGCTGGCCCGCATTATGGGCGGCATGGCGGTCGGCGCGGCCAGCGTGCTCTCCCCCGCCTACATTTCCGAAGTCGCGCCGGCCGACATTCGCGGCCGGATGACCACCATCCAGCAGATCATGATCATCACCGGCCTGACGGCGGCGTTCGTGGTCAACTATTTCCTCGCCAAGTCTGCCGGCACGTCGACGGGCGTCCACTGGGCCGGGATCGAGGCGTGGCGCTGGATGTACCTGATGCAGGCGTTGCCGGCCGCGATCTTCCTGGTCGCGCTATTCTTCATTCCGGAAAGCCCGCGTTACCTCGTCTCGAAGAATCGCGACCAGGAAGCGCGCGGCGTGCTCACCTCGCTGTTCGGTGCGGAAATCGCCGATGCCAAGCTCGTCGAAATCCGCAACACGTTCGCCGAAGACCATCGCCCGCGCCTCAGCGACATCAAGTCGCCCGGCGGCGGCATCCGCCCGGTGGTGTGGGCGGGCATCATGCTGGCGGTGTTCCAGCAGCTCGTCGGCATCAACGTCATCTTCTATTACGGCGCGACACTGTGGCAGCTGGCCGGCTTCACCGAAGACCAGTCGCTGCTGATCAATATCGTGTCGGGCGCGGTCTCGATCGCGGCGTGCCTGATCACCGTCGCGGTAATCGACAAGATCGGCCGCAAGCCGCTGCTGCTGATCGGGTCGGCCGGCATGGCCGTCACCCTGTTCGTAATGGTCTACGCCTTCAGCCAGGGTTCGCTCGATGCGGACGGTAATCTGCAGCTGTCGCAGCAACTCGGCACCATCGCCGTGGTCGCGGCCAACCTGTACGTCATCTTCTTCAACGTCAGCTGGGGCCCGGTGATGTGGGTCATGCTAGGAGAGATGTTCCCCAACCAGATCCGCGGGTCGGCGCTGGCGGTGGCGGGATTCTTCCAGTGGTTCGCGAACTTCCTCATCACCATGAGCTTCCCGGTGATGGCGGCGAGCCTCGGCCTGACCACCAGCTATGCCTTCTATGCAATCTGCGCCGTCATCAGCTTCTTCCTCGTCCAGTGGGCCGTCCACGAAACGAAGGGCAAGGAGCTTGAGGAAATGCAGGGCTAGGGACGACCAAGGTGACGCGTACGCCCCGCCGCCCGTTCCGTTCACGCGAATGGTTCGACGCGCCGGGGCGTAGCGACATGACCGCGCTCTACCTGGAGCGGTTCATGAACTATGGCCTGACCGCACAGGAGCTGCGGTCCGGCAAACCGATCATCGGCATCGCCCAGTCGGGCAGCGACCTGACTCCGTGCAACCGCATCCATCTCGAACTGTCGCAGCGCATCCGCGAGGGCATTCGCGATGCCGGTGGCATTCCGATGGAGTTTCCGACCCATCCCATATTCGAGAATTGCCGCCGGCCGACGGCGGCGCTGGATCGCAACCTCGCCTATCTCGGGCTCGTCGAGATTCTCAACGGCTACCCGATCGACGCGGTGGTGGTTACGACCGGATGCGACAAGACCACGCCGGCGGGGATCATGGCCGCGTCGACGGTCGATGTTCCGGCCATCACCCTGTCGGGCGGGCCGATGCTCGACGGATGGCATGAGGGCGAGCTGGTCGGTTCGGGCACCGTCATCTGGCGATCGCGGCGACTGCTCGGCGCGGGTGAAATCGACGAAGAAGAGTTCCTCCGCCGCGCCACCGACAGTGCGCCGTCGGCGGGTCATTGCAACACGATGGGGACCGCATCGACGATGAATGCGGTCGCCGAAGCGCTCGGCATGTGCCTGCCCGGCAATGCCGCCATTCCCGCGCCGTACCGGGAGCGCGCGCAGATGGCCTACGAAACCGGGCGCCGGATCGTCGACATGGCGTACGAGGATTTGCGCCCGTCGCAGATCCTGACCCGCGACGCCTTCCTCAACGCCATCCGCACGGTGAGCGCAATCGGCGGGTCCACCAATGCCCAGCCGCATATCGTCGCCATGGCCCGCCATGCCGGCGTCGAACTGACGCCATCGGACTGGACCGAGTACGGGTATGAAATCCCGCTGCTCGCCAATGTCCAGCCGGCGGGCAAATTCCTTAGCGAGCGGTTCCATCGCGCCGGCGGCGTACCGTCTGTGATGTGGGAATTGCTGCAAGCCGGAAAGCTTTCGGGCGGGGCGCTAACCTGCACCGGTCGATCGCAGGCCGACAACCTAGCGGGGCGGGAATCATCAGACCGCGAGGTCGTCAGGCCGTACGGCGAGCCGCTGATGACCCACGGCGGCTTCCTCGTGCTTAGCGGAAACCTGTTCGATTTCGCGATCATGAAGACCAGCGTCATCTCGGATGATTTCCGCGCCCGGTATCTTTCGACGCGAGGATCCGAAGGCGTGTTCGACGTTCGCGCAATCGTCTTCGACGGGTCGGACGATTATCATCACCGCATCAACGACCCGGCGCTTCAGATCGACGAGCATTGCATCCTCGTCATTCGCTCATCGGGCCCGATCGGCTGGCCGGGAAGCGCGGAGGTGGTCAACATGCAGCCGCCCGATGCCCTGTTGAAGCGCGGCATCACCAGCCTTCCGACGCTGGGTGACGGGCGTCAGTCGGGGACATCGGACAGTCCCTCGATCCTCAACGCTTCCCCGGAAAGCGCGGCCGGCGGTGGCCTTGCCTGGCTACGCACCGGTGACATCATCCGCATCGACCTCAACAAGGGGCGATGCGACGCGCTGGTCGACGAGCAGGAGATCGAGCGGCGCCGGGGCGAGGGCCTTCCGGAAATTCCGCAAAGCAATACCCCGTGGGAGGAGCTTTACCGGCAGATGACCGGGCAGCTAGCCGACGGCGCGGTGCTCGACTTCACGGTGAAGTATCGCGGCACCTCCAGGAAGGTGCCGCGGCACAATCACTGAACGGGGATCTGGAAAACCGGCGCGGGCAGAAGGTCGAGGTCGTAGAGGTTGACCACTGGCGCATCGGCCCAGGCGTAGCGAACGCTGGTGCCCGTCCCGCTCAAGCGCACTGTCGCCCCCTCAATCGACGCCTCTGCGTAGCGGCAGGTCGCCGCGCACAGTTCGAAGCCGATTGGGCGCGACGAACTCAGAGCCTGCAAGGGCTTCGAAAAGGTCACGACGACGTCGCCGCCCTGGCGGACGGCACGAAGCGGAAGCGGTCCGACCTTGCCTGACTTTCCGCCAGCGATCAGCGTATTCGCGGCCCACGCCAGACGATGGCCAAGGTCCGTCTTGTTGGCCGGGTGGATGTCGTTCCATTCGCCAAGATCGATCGCGCTCACCAGCGCCGACCGGCGGTCCGCGACCACAGCGCGGCGCTGTTCGTCGATCGTCGCCGCCCAGCCGCTGTCGGTGGGCGTGGCCGAAGGTTTGCCCCACGCCGCGAGCCCGACGATGAGGAACGGCAGTTTCGGGTCGCCGAACTGGGTGCGCCAATTCGCCATCATCGCCGAGAGCCGCCGGTCGTAGCCCGCTTGCCCGACATCAGCCTCGCCCTGATACCAGGCAACGCCGGTCAGGCGGATCGGTCCGAGCGGCGCGACCATCGCGTTGTAGATCGTCGAGACGCCAGACGAGTTGCCCCAGGGGGGCACCGGCGGGCCGTCATTCTCGGCCATTCGTGTGTATCGCCAGCCCGTCCCCAGCGGTTTACGGCTTCCGTCGGCCAGCGTCAGCTCCAGCACCTCCGCCGGCCCCTTGAAACCGCCCGGGCCCCACAAGTCGCGGGCATAGACGACAATGTTGTTTCGGCCCGCGCGCAGCACCCCTGGGGCGATCTTGTAAACCCTCGGCGCGGCGGGATCGCTGCTACCACCCACGGCGACGCCATTGATCCAGCTTTGGTCCATGTCATCGATGACGCCGAGTGACAATGTCGCTCCCTGCGCCGCTTCAGCCGCAGACAGGTCGACAGTGCGATAGGCCCAGATCGGCCCGTCGAACTTGGGCCAGTCGCCGCCCCAGTCGTTCCAGTAGGCCATCGACGGAAATTGTTTCCACGCCAACCGGCCCGGCGCATTCCACGGTTCTTCGCCGGGCTTGTCGCCGGTCTGGCCGCGCCACCACGCCCCCCACTGCTCCCCAAATTGACGGAGCGCCGTCGGCCGGTCGCGCCGGAAGGCGTCGAGCAGCGCAGCAGGCTCGGCATTGCCACTGGCCCGCGCCGCACCTTCGCTCATCCAGGCCCGCACAGGGGTACCGCCCCAGCTGTCGTCGATCGCGCCGATCGCGACGCCGCCGCTGTCGCGCAGATCCTTCGCCATGATGAAGCAGGCCGCCGAGAAATCGCGGGCGCTGCCGGGGGTCGAGCGTTGCCATTGCGGCGCTTTCGCGAACGACGCTTGCGCGCTGTCCGCCAATTGCCTTTCGACCTTCATCAGCCGCAGTTGCGGGTCATCCGCTTCCGCCACTTCGCCATCGCCGTCCAAGGTGCGGCGGAGCGGATATTCCATGTTCGATTGCCCGGAGCAGAGCCAGACATCGCCGACCAGTATATCGTCGGCGCTGGCCCGCGAACCGTCGCTGGACGTGACATCGAGACGGTAGGGGCCGCCCGCCTTCATCGCCGGCAATTGCGCGCGCCACCGCCCATCCGCGCCGACGACCGAGCGTGCCGTCCTGCCATTGAACGTAATCGTCACGCGGGTCCGCGGCGTTCCCGTTCCCCAAATGGGTATCGGCGTGCCGCGCTGGATGACGGCATGATCCGACAGTGTTGCGGGAAGGCCGACTCCAGCCATCGCCGGTGTTGCCGCGCCGGCCAGCGCGGCGGCGATCAATCGATGACGGACGGACATGGCACCCCCGGTACGTCGACGGAAAACTGGAAAAGCGCTCCCGCCCGCGGCTGGCGCGCCAGTTCGTCAGCCTTCAGGAACTGGCGCGCACTGGTCGCGAAGCCGGTGCGCAGGTCCGGGCCGCCCAATGCGACCTTAGTGATGTTGCCGACCGGGAAGGCGACTTCCGACACCAGCGTCCCGTCGGGGGCGTAGCGCCGCGCGACCCAGCCCGCATATAGGCCGATCCACACATGGCCCTGAGAATCGACGATCGGTCCGTCGGGATAGCCCTTGTCGATTGTTACAAAGGTCCTTGAGGGCCCAAGCGACCCGTCAGCAGCGATAGCGCAGGCGGAAATCTTCCGCTCCAGCGTGTCGACCCAGTACAGCGTTCGGCCGTCGGGCGACACCGCGGGACCGTTGGTGATGGTGACACCCTTGATCCCCGTTTCGCGCAGCTTCCCGTCGTAGCAATAGATGGCGCCGCTGTTACTGCCTTCGCCATTGTCCATCGTCCCGAACCAGAGCCGGCCCGAGGGATCGACACAGCCGTCGTTGAGTCGGTTACCGGGAGGTGCGGCTCCACCTCGACGATCCGGTCGAACGATCCGCGTGCAGGGTCGAAGGCGTACAAACCATCGCTCAGCCCGGCGATGAAACCGCCGCGTTTGCGCGGAACGATAAACCCGACCGCCTTCGGCGCCGCCCAAGACGTACGGTCATTGGTCGCGGGGTCATGGCGATAAACCGCCGGCTTCTTGATATCGACGAACCACAGCGCGTCGTCATGCCAAAGCGGGCCTTCGCCGAGTTCGGCCTCGAGGTCCCAGATGATCGCCGGTGCCGCCATGATCAGCGCCAGCCTGCGTCGACGAAATATTCGTGGCCGGTCATCAGCCGCGCGTCGTCGGATGCCAGGAACAATACCATCGCCGCGATATCCTCCGGGGCCAACCGACCGTCGAGGCACTGCGCGGCGACGATCTCCGCCTCCCCTTCCGGTGTATACCATTTCAGCTGGCGCGGTGTTCGGACGTTGCCAGGGACGACGCAATTGACGCGGATGTTGTCACGACCGAGATCGCGGGCAAGCGCGCGGGTCATGCCTTCGATCGCCGCCTTGGCGGTCTGGTAAAGGACTAGGTCCGGCAGCGCGAGGTGCCAGCTGATCGACCCCAGGTTGATGATCGATCCGCCCCCGCTGGCCCTCATGTCCGGCGCAACGGCCTGGGCGCAGAAGAACAGGTGCTTCAGGTTCACGCCAATGCGGTCGTCCCAATATTCTTCGGTGACGTCGGCGATGGCGTGGCGGTCGTCATTGGCCGCGTTGTTGACGAGGACATTGATCGGTCCGCCGTCCGCGATCAGCCTGTCGATGGCGGCCTTGGTCGCGCTGATGTCGCGGAGGTCCGTGCGAATGAATGTGGCGCCCGTCGCGTCGGCCACCGCCCGGCTTTCCGCGCTGACATCGAAGAAGCAGACGTCGCAAGCCTGCTGGCGAAACGCTTCAACCAATCCGGCGCCAATCCCGGATCCACCGCCGGTAACAAGCACGCGCTTGCCCTTGAGGCTCGGATAGATCGCTTTCATGATCGACGGTCGCTCGTCACTGAAGGGGCCGCTTTCCTTTTGAACATTCATTGACCCGTCGCCCCCAATAGTCCCCGCTCTGCCAGGTTTCGCATCAGGTCGCGCGATCCGAAGGTCCATGCCGGCGCGTCGGCGGATGTCGTCACCCGGTTGACCAGGCCGCCGATGGCGGGCGTCGAAATCCGCACCCAATCGCCGCGGCGATGGGTGAAGCCACGGCCCGGCACGTCGCGATCCTCCACCGGTGCGAACAATGTCCCCAGGAACAAGGCGAAGCCGTCGGGATAATGATGTTCGCTCATCGCCTGGCGGACCAGTTCCTGGGGATCGCGGCTGATTTCGCTCATCACGCTTCGGCCCTGCAGCACGAAGCCTTCCTCGCCTTCGATTCGAAGCTCGACGACGGCGTTGCGCACGTCATCGATCGAGAAATGCTTGTCGAACAGCCGGATGAAGGGACCGATGGCGCACGACGCATTATTGTCCTTGGCCTTGCTCAGCAGCAGCGCGCTCCGCCCTTCGAAGTCGCGAAGGTTGACGTCGTTGCCGAGGGTGGCGCCTTGGATCCGCCCCCTGCTGTCGACCGCCAGCACGATCTCGGGTTCCGGGTTGTTCCAGTCGCTGTCCGAACGAACGCCGATCATGGCGCCCGTCCCGACGCTGGCCAAAGGCGCGGTCTTCGTGAAAATCTCGGCGTCCGGCCCGATCGCGACTTCCAGATATTGCGACCACAGGCCGTCAGCGATCAGGGATTCCTTCAGGCGTGCCGCCGCGTCGCTGCCCGGAACGACGGAGCGCAGCGCGCCGCCGATAACCTCTTCGCACCGCGCCCGGATCGCGGCCGCCTCGCGAAAATCGCCACGCGCCTTTTCCTCGATCACCCGCTCCAGCGCCGAAACGGCGAAGGTGACCCCCGCCGCCTTGACGATCTGCAAGTCAAACGGGGCAAGGAACTGGCGCGCCGGGAGATCGGCCAGTTCTCGAGACGAAAAAAGGCGCTTCCCCTCGACGGTAGCCGGGGAGTCCAGCTCAAGCAGGTCGGCGACGGTCGCGGCGGCGCGCGAGACATCGAACACCTCCCCGCTCCGGATGATGACCGGGGTGGGACCGTCGGCAAGCAACAGCCGGCCGGCGAGCACCGACCGGTCGGCGTCTTCCGGGAAAAGATGGTCCGCGAAGTTCATTCGATCATAGCTTGGGCCAGGCGCAGGTCGCCTGCCCGCCGGTCGAGCTGGCAATCCGGATATCGGAAATGCTCAAACGCAGCGCGCCGCCGGTCGACAGGACAAACGGCTGGCTGACCTTCGTGACGTCGAGGCCGGCCCGCTGGAAACAGCCCAGCGGCACGGAAATCGTTTGCCATTGTCCCACGGGCGCCGCGGCGATGCGGCCACCGATCGGCAGCGCGGCGGCCGTGCCCGACGCCATGGCCAATGTCACTTCCGCGCTCGGTCCCGACTCGCGCCGGATGTCGAACATCAGGCTGAGCTGCGCGTTGGTTTCCCGCGACAGGTCGAGCGGCCTGGCGGCGGTCAGGCGAAGGCTTTGCATGCCCGCGCCGGTGAAATTGACGATCCGCGCATCCTCCTGGTTGCGGCGGTCGATTCCGCGAACCGTGGCCGGTGCCGTGGCGGACATCGTCCAGCCCGCCGGCAATGTGCCGCGCGCGAAGAAGATGCCGTCGCTTCCGTCGTCCGGCCGCGGCGGCTTGACCTCCGACAGTTTCGGCAGGTCGCCACGATCGGCGTAGGTCAGGCCGTAGCCATAGGCGAACAGCGGGTCGTATCCGGCCTGACCGCGGTTGAGCGGTGTCTGGTCGGCGCGCTTCGGCCAGCTGTAGCTGAGCCTGCCGCGGAAATCGTAGCGGGTCTTGCCGGCGCCATCCTTGAACAGGACGTCGGCGATGCCCGCGCCTTCGCTGCCGGGCAGGAATGCCGCAACGAACGCGTCCGAAGCATTGAGTTCGGGGTTCACCCACATGGCGCGACCCGACAGGAACACCGCAACCGTCGGAATACCGGCCGACTTCAGCTTGCGCAGCAGCTCGAGGTCCTGCTTGTCGGTCGGGCTATATTCCAGCGTCGGCCGGTCGCCGACCATCTCTGCGTAAGGATTCTCGCCGAAGACGACGATCGCGACGTCCGGCTTTTGGGAATAGGCACCGTCGACACTCAGCGTCGCGGTTCCGCCGGACGCGGTGACGGCCTCGCGGATTCCGGCAAAGATGGAATCCGCTTTGGGAAAGTCCGCATTGGTCAGGTCGCTGCCCTGCCAGGTGATCGTCCAACCGCCCGACTGCTTCGAAATGTTGTCCGCGCCATCGCCCGCGACGAGCACACGAGCCTTCGGCGATAAGGGAAGGATCTGGCCCTGGTTTTTGAGCAGGACGAGCGATTCGCGAACGGCCTGCCGCGCGACCGCACGATGCTCCGCTGATCCCAGCAGCGCGAATTGCCCGGCCAAGGGACGCGTCGACGGCGCCCCCTTTTCGAACAGTCCGGCGCGGAGCTTTACGCGCAGGATCCGGCGGACGGCATCGTCGAGCCGCGCCATCGGAATCTGCCCGGATTTCACCTGCGCCAGGGTCGAATCGTAAAGATCCTTCCAGCTGTCCGGCGCCATGAACATGTCGAGCCCCGCGTTCATCGACGCGGCGCAGCTGGTGTTCCTGCAGCCCGGAACCTGTCCGTGACCGTTCCAATCGCCGACCACCAAACCGTTGAAGGCCATGTCGCCCTTCAGCGCGCCGGTCAGCAGGCCTGCATTGCCATGCATTTTTTGCCCAAGCGCGGTCGAATAGGACGCCATCACCGCCTGCACGCCCGCTTCGATCGCCGGCGGGTAGCCCGCGCCATGGATGTCACGAATGTCGGCCGCTGACGACAGATTGTCGCCCTGGTCCTTGCCGTTAGCGGTGCCGCCATCGCCGACGAAGTGCTTCGCCGTCGCGATCACCCGGCCGGCGCCCAGGAAGTCCTTGGTGCCGGGCGTACCCTGCAGCCCTTCGACCATCTTGCCGGCATAGCTGCGGACGACTTCGGGATCCTCGGCGAATCCCTCGTAGGTGCGGCCCCAGCGATCGTCCCGAACGACGGCGAGCGTCGGCGAAAAGTCCCAGTCGATCCCCGTGACGGTCATTTCCCGAGCGGTCACTTCGCCGATCTTGCGGATGAGCTCCGGGTTGCGCATCGCGCCCAGCCCGATGTTCTGCGGAAACAGGGTCGCGCCGACGATGTTGCCGTGGCCGTGGACGGCATCGATTCCCCACATCAGGGGAATCTTGTCCCCGGACCAGGACGCCGAGTCGGCCGCCTTCCACATGTCGTCGGCCAGCTTGAGCCATTCCGGCGCCGGGGCTTTTTCGTTCCCTCCCGGCGAGCTGTTGCCGCCGGCCAGGATCGACCCGAACTTGTACTTTTTAACGTCGGCCGGAGTGACCGTGGAAATGTCGGGCTGGATGGTCTGGGCGACTTTTTCGTCGACCGACATGCGCGCCATGATGCGCGTGATTCGTGCTTCTTGCGCGGGATCGATCGCGATTCGACTGCGGACGTTCGGCCACGGCACAGCCGCACTTGAGGGTGAGGAGGCGGCGACTTGAGCGTCAGCAACACCGAGCGCAACGCCGCTTGCGATCGTCGCCAACAGGGCCGCGCGAACGCCTCGCGCGCCAAAGACCTTGACCATTGCCCCTCTCCGTTCTCTATTTTTGGTATCGCTACCACTTTG
Source organism: Sphingomonas rhizophila (assembly GCF_014396585.1). GTDB lineage: Bacteria > Pseudomonadota > Alphaproteobacteria > Sphingomonadales > Sphingomonadaceae > Sphingomicrobium > Sphingomicrobium rhizophilum. The sequence continues at coordinate 56,429 of NZ_CP060717.1, read as the reverse complement.
CGGCGCATCCGCAAATCCAAAAGCGGGGAGACGGATGGCGAATAGGCGGCGGGACGGTGACGAACAGCTAGATTTCGTGGCGGAATTCGAGACGCGCGGATCGTCTGGCCTGTCCCGACGCGTCGTGTTGGCGGGCGGAGCCGCGGCCACCGGGGCGCTGGCAACACCGTCCATCGCCGCAACGCAGAAAGTTTATGCCAGCTGGCAATCGTTGCGGGACAATTATCGCACACCCGACTGGTATCGCGACTGCAAGTTCGGGATCTGGTCGCACTGGGGGCCGCAATCGGTGCCGGAGCAGGGCGACTGGTATGGCCGGTTCCTCTACATGCAGGGTCATCCGATGTACGCGCATCACCTTGCGCGATACGGCCATCCCGCCGACACCGGGATGATGGACATCCTTCATCGCTGGACGGCCGAGCGTTGGCAGCCCGAGGCGCTGATGAAGAAGTTTGTCGCCGCCGGCGCCCGCTATTTCGTTAGCCTGGCCTCCCACCATGACAATCTTGATTGCTATGCCAGCCGCCATCATCCGTGGAACAGTCTGCGCGTCGGGCCGCGCCGCGACGTCGTCGGAATATGGGCGCGGGCTGCGCGCCGGGCCGGCCTCAAGTTCGGCGTGTCCAACCATGCCAGCCATTCCTGGCACTGGTACCAGCCGGCCTACGGATACGATCCCGAGGGCCCGCGCCGCGGCCAGCGCTACGATGCGTTCCGGTTGCGCAAGAGCGATGGCAGGGGCCGGTGGTGGGAAGGGTTAGACCCGCAGCAACTGTACACCGGACCGTCGATGGTTGCGCCCGACGGCTTGGCGACGATCAAGGCAATGAACGACTGGCACGACGCCCATGACGGGCAGTGGACCGAGGAGGCTCCGCCATACGGGCCGTTCGCCCGGCAATGGCTGCTCCGGCAGAAGGATCTGGTGGAACGCTACCGGCCCGATTTCCTCTACTTCGACAATTATGAATTGCCGTTCGGATCGATCGGGCTGGTGGCGGCCGCCCATTACCTGAACCAGGCGGCGGCACGCGGGCAGCCAGTCGTCATGACCGCAAAGAAACCGACGGCTCGATCGGAGGGCGCCTTCACGGAAGACGTCGAGCGTGGCTTTTCCGACCGGCTGCGCGCGGTGCCGTGGCAGACCGACACCTGCCTTGGCGATTGGTTCTACAATCGCGGGCGCTTCACGGACAAAAGCTACAAATCGGCCCGCGACGTGATCCAGCGGCTGGCGGATGTCGTCGCCAAGAACGGCAACCTGCTGCTCTCCGTGCCGCAGCGCGGCGACGGTACGATCGACAGCGAGGAGGACGCCATCCTCGACGGCATCGGCGGCTGGCTGCGCGTCAACGGCGAAGCGATCTACGCCAGCCGCCCGTGGCGGCAGTTCGGTGAAGGGCCGACCAGCCTCACCGCCGGCATGCAGAACGAGGGCGCGTTCAAGGGCTTCGCGGCGGGCGATATCCGCTTCACGACGCGCGGCGGCTCACTCTACGCGCTCGTTCTGGTGCCTGAACCGAACGGCGGACGGATAACCGTCAATTCGCTTCCGACGGGCCGCGCGAGTGTTGCAGCGGTGCGCATGGTTGGCGGCGGCCCGCTCCCCTTCCGGCAGGACGATGGCGGGCTTCACGTCACACTTCCGGCCGGTCTGGGGATCGTGCCGGTCCTGAAAATCGATGGGGAGTTGGAGCATGAAGTGGCTGGCATTTTTGGCAGCGGTGACGGCGGCGGTGGCGAAACCCGCCGCCGCGCAAGTCGCTACCGTCACCGTCCACGCCGACCGCCCCGGCCCCGTCTACGACCGGCGCATCTTCGGGCAATTCGCCGAGCATCTCGGCACCGGCATCTACGGCGGCATCTGGGTGGGCAAGGACAGCGCCATTCCGAACGACGCCGGCTATCGCAAGGACGTCATTGCCGCCCTCAAGGAACTAAAGGTCCCATTCGTGCGGTGGCCCGGCGGATGCTTCGCCGACGAATATCACTGGCGTGACGGGGTCGGGCCGAAACGGCGAACAGGGATCAATGCGTCGTGGGGCGGGGTCCCGGAACCCAACAGTTTCGGCACGGATGAATTCTACGGGTTCATCGAACGCATCGGTGCCGACGCCTACATTTCCGGAAACGTCGGATCGGCGGCACCGAACGAACTGTCCGACTGGCTCGGTTATATCACCGCCAAACCGGGAACGTCGTTGGGCGACGAGCGGGCGGCGAACGGCCATCGCGAACCCTGGCAGGTGGCCATCGTCGGCATCGGCAACGAGCTGTGGGGCTGCGGCGGCAATATGCGGCCCGAGTATGCGGCAGACGAAACCGCGCGCTACGCGACCTTTGCGCGATCGGCGAATGGACCGATGCTGAAGCTTGCGGTCGGCCCGTCGGAAGGGGACACCAATTGGACCGACGTGATGATGCGCCAGGCCGGCCGTACCGTCGACGGCATCTCGCTGCATTATTACACGGTGCCGGGCGGCTGGGAGAAAAAGAGTCCCGCCACCGGGTTTGGCGAGCGCGAATGGGCGGAGACCCTGTCGCTGACGCTGCGCATGGACAAGCTGATCGCCGATCACAGCGCGGTGATGGACAAGCACGACCCTAAGCGGACGAAGATACTCGCGGTCGACGAATGGGGCAGCTGGTACGCCGAAACCAAAGGCCAACCGACCCTTTGGCAGCAGAACAGCTTGCGCGATGCCGTGTTGGCCGCGGCCAACCTCAACATCTTCGCGAAGCATGCGGAACGGGTGAAGATCAGCGCCATCGCGCAAATGGTCAACGTGCTGCAGGCAATGTTGCTGACCGACGGGCCAACCATGGTCCGGACGCCGACCTATTGGACCTATTGGCTCTACCGCCCATGGCAGGACGCGACGGTTCTGCCGGTCGATGTACAGGCATCCACCTATGAAGCGCATGGCTTTTCGATGCCCTCGATCAGCGCGTCGGCGGTGCGCGGCAAGGATGGTGGGACCTACATCTCGCTCGTCAATCTCGACCCGCGGCGCGCCCTTCCGCTCCACCTTCCCGGAATGCGGGCACGAACCGTGACCGGGCAGATCCTGACCGCCGGATCGATCGACGCGCACAACGATGTCCGGACTCCCGATGCCGTCAAACCGGCGCCCTTCACCACTGCCAGGGTGGACGGTGAGGGGTTCGGCTGACGGTGCCGGCAAAATCGATCGTCGTGTTGACGTTGCGCTGATCACTCGCGCTTCAGGGTAACGAGGACGACGTCGTTGCTGCGCATCGGTACCGATGTCCGCGCCGTGCCGTTCTTGCCCACTACGACGGTCTGAGCGCGCTCGGGGAGGTCGCGAGTTCCCCGCTGCAATTGCGCAAGTTGCGTCGCGCTGAGCGACGCGGGCATCCCCATATCGATATAGGCGGAGAAGGCGTCGTTGCGGCGATAACCGGTGCGTTGGACGGCAAGTCGATAGCGCCCTGGCTTGAGATGCGCCCAGCGGAGCGACAGCGGTCGCGACGGGGCATTCGGCACCAACCGCGAATAGAACGGCTTGTTGCTGACCTTCTGCACCGGTTGCTGCCAGTCCCACACGACGGCGGCGACCGCATGTTCATCGGCGGAAGCGAAGCCCGATCGATCGGCCAGCGGCACTGCCTTCCCGCGCAAAGCCGCCAGGTATTTGTAGGCGAACCACGCGGGCTTCCGAATGCCTTCGCGGTTCATCAGACCGAAGCCGCCGTGGAACGGCGTCGGCGGCGGACCGGGTTCTTCGAACAGGTCGGAATAGGTCCAGTAGCTCATGCCCTGCACCAGCCCTTGCGTTTCGCGCAGCTTCGTCAGGATGTAGGGCGCGCTGATGTAACTATCGTGGACGAAATCGCGCGGCGTGTAGCTGGTGCTCCACTCGGTGAAGTAGAGCGGCAGTCTGGGAAATTTCGACGCCGCAATTTGCTCGCGGACTCGCCGGACGTCCCGACGATGGCATCGGGCGACGCCGACAGCTTGGTGTCCTGCTTGCCCTCTTCGTCGAGGAAGCCGCCGTCGACCCCGTAGCTGTGGGTCGTGACGAAATCGACCGGCGTGCCATTCCTGGCGACATGATCGAGGAATTCCGGAACCCACGCCGCCCCGGCCGTCGACGGACCGCCGACCTGGATGTGCGGATCGATCGCCTTGATTGTCCGTGCAGTGGAATCGTACAGCGCGAAGTAAGCGTCTCGGTCTGCCTTTTCCCAGAAGCCGTCGAGGTTCGGCTCATTCCACACTTCGAACGGCCAGCGCCTGACTTCTTCCGCGCCATAGCGGTCGCGCAGGTGCCGGACGAACGCATCGACCAGCGCCGCCCAGGCCTTCGGTTCGGGATGGGATGTGTTACCCTTCCACCAGAAAATCGTCTGGTCGGATCTCTTCATTGCCGCCGGGGTAAAGCCCAGCTCGACGAACGGCTTGATGCCTTTCGCCAGCAGCGCATCGTACAGCCGGTCAATCTCCCGCCAGTCGTAGGTCGTGCGGCCATTGTCGACCTTCACGGTGCCGAGCACATCGTGGAAGATGGCGTGAAACCGGACCGACCGGAAGCCAAGCTCACGAACCGCAATCGCGAGCTGCGCCTGGCTGTCGTCGCGGCGCAAGGTGCCGGGATAGTCGGACCCAATCGACAGATCGAAAAAGCGATCGACCGGTTCGCTGGCCTTCGCCACGTCGATCTCGATCACGCGCGGCGGCAGCGCCTTCGCGTGGAGCGGCGCCGCAAGCGCGAGCGCCGCCGCCGCCAGCAGTCGCTTCATGGACGGCGAACCACGACCGGACGGCCCGCATAGGCCACCTCGACGTCGAAGGCATTGTCGTCCGTGACCGGCTTGCCCGGGCTTACCCACTTGACGCGAACCTTGCGCATGTCCGGCATGCCCTTCCATGCCGTGCCTTGCCGCGTGCCGATGGTCACCGTCCCCGACCGATCGTCGTAGAGGATTGGGATGCGGGTATAGGCGCCGTTGCGGTATTGCTCCGACGTCCCATCGTCCTCGTACAGCGAGAATTGCGCGTTCGCGCCGGGATAGACCGTGACGGTCAGCGGCGCGGCGCGGTCCTGGTCGACATATTGCGTGACCGGCCCCATCGGCACCACCGACCCGGCCCGGACGAACAGCGGCATTCGTTCGGCCGGCGCGGCCACCACCGCGCTCGTCCCGCCGCGGTGAACTCTGCCCGTCGCGAAGTCGATCCAGTCCGCGCCCGCCGGGAACGTCACCTTGCGCGACCGGGCGCGGTAATCCGTCACCGGGGCCACCATGAACGCACGGCCGAAGAGATACTGGTCGTCGATATTGCGCACCGCCCGATCGTTGGGAAAGTCGGCGGCCAGCGCGCGCATGATGCTGCCGTCGCTGACATAGGTGTCCGCCGCCAGCGTGTAGATATAGGGCATCAGGCGATAGCGAAGATGGTCGTACCAGATCATCGACGCGCGCATGGGCGATCCTTCCGGCGCGATCTCGTAAATCTCGCGGAACGGCGCCTCGCCGTGGCTTCGGAACAGCGGCGAGAAGGCACCGAACTGGAACCAGCGCAGGTTCAGTTCGCGCCATTCGTCAAGGTCCTGCGGCTTCGGCGTCTTGGTCGAGAACCGATCCTCCAGCGCGAACCCACCGATGTCATGGGTCCAGTTCGGGATGCCCGACATCGACGCATTGACCCCCGCGCTGATCTGCGCCCGCAAGTCGAACCAGCGGCTGGCGACATCGCCCGACCAGATCGCCGCGCTTTCGCGCTGCAGGCCCGCGAAGCCTGAGCGGGTGAGCAGGAACGGCCGGACGTCGGGCTTGTACGACTTCCACCCGTCGGCGAACGAGCGTGCATTCATCAGCGAATAGCTGTTGAAAAACTCCGCCGCCGGCCCCAGCGCGGTCGGACCCATCGTATCGAGCCGCTTTTCGATCGACAGGTTGCTGTGCATGTCGGGTTCGCTGGCATCGGCCCACCATGCATCGACGCCCTTTTTCGCCAGCCGCTTTTCAACCTGGTCCCAGAAGATCCTGCGACCTTCGGGCGCGTAGGGATCATAGAAGGTGCTGAGGTAGCCCGGGCCGACCCAGTCTTTGTTCTGCTGGCGGATGTTGCCCTGATAGACGAGGCCCTTTGCCGCCAGTTCCTTGTAGGTGTCGGTCGTCGGGTAGAATTTCGGCCAGACAGAAATCATGAAGCGCGCGTTCATGGCGTGGACGTCATCGATCATCTTGTCCGGATTGGCGAAGCGCGTCGGGTCGAACTTGTGGCTGCCCCAATCGTCGTCCCGCCAATACCGCCAGTCGAGGACGATGTTGTCGAGCGGAATGCCGAGGCGGCGGTAGGTCGCGACCGTGTCGACGACTTCCTTCTGCGTGTCGTAGCGTTGGCGCGACTGCCAGAAGCCATAGGCCCATTTCGGAAGCATCGCCGACTTACCGGTGATCTGCCGGTAACCCGCAATGGCCGCGTCGATCGAGCCCCCGGGAATGACCCAATAATCGATCGCCCGCGCGGTATCGCTGGTCATCCATACCGAGTTGCAGTCGGCCGCTGGCAAGGGCGCGTTGTGGAGCAGCGCCATGTAGCCCGAATTGGGCAGCCATTCGATACGCACCGGAACGGGCTTTCCGCGGGTCATCGGCACGTCGAAGTTGGAATACCACGGGTTCCAGTTCTGGCGCCAACGATCGAGCACCAGCTTCCCGCCGACCCAAACCTTGTGATAGCTTGAGCCGTAGAGCTGGAATTTGTGCTGACCGGTGGAGTCCGGGTGGAGCGTTCCGGTCCAGACGACCTTTTGCGGTTCGACCGCGTTTCCTTGCGGGTTCTGCCCGCCGGCGGCCGCGGTGGTCGTGGCCTTGGCCGCCTCGGGCCATTTCAACTGATCGTCGAGATACTGGTAATCGATGGTCGTTTCCTGCCGGGTGACGACCGCCTTTCCGGCGAGATAATAGGTCGCGGTGAACCCCGGCTTGCCGTTGCTGGTGACGCGCAGGCCGTCACCGACCAGCTTGTAGGGTTGCGGGTTGCCGAAACGGCTGATGCCATTGTTGTCCCACAGCAAGCCATAGCCGCGGGTCGACACCACGAACGGCACGGCGATGTCCATGTTGTGCTGGGCCAGTTCGACGTCCTGGCAGCGGTAATCCATTTGCGCGTTCTGGTGCTGGCCGAGGCCATAGAGGCCCTCGTCGCTGCCGCGGTTGAACTGCTGCGACACGGCCCAATAGCGCTGGCCGTCGGCGCTGGTCGGCCGGAACGATGCCGGCCTCGCGGTCGCCAGATATTCCTTGCCCCCCGCATCGAGGAAGCGAACGGCGCCCGTCGTCCGGTCGATGATCGCGCTGCCGCGCGGACCGGCGACCGTGACGCTGTCCGCCGTCTCGCTAATCCTGGCGTTGGCCAGGGGTGCGGGAGGTGACGGCGCCATCAGGCTTGGCGAGCGCGGCAGGTTGAGCGCGGCCGCCGGCTGCGCGACGACATGGAACATGCCGTCGCCGTGCACCGTCACGCTGACGCGCGCGGCATCCGATGCGGTCGGATTGACCATCACTCCGCCGGCGATGCGCTGAACCGTCCCCGGCGGTGACGCCGCGGACAGGGCAATCGCCGCCGCCGCCAACGGAATTGCACGCTTCGTCATGGTCATGATGGTTTCCTTCGTCAGCGGTAGCGTCCCATCGTCACCCGGAGCATCGCCGGGCGATCGCGAAAATTGATTCCGTAATCGGTCTGGTCGCCGTTCCAGACGCGGGTCGTGATCCATCGGTCGCCGTCGAAGCGAACCTCCTCGACCTTGACGACAACCGCATTGTCGGGCGTTCCCTTGGGCGCGTTGAAGCGAACCCGGACATGGTCGCCGGTCAGCAGGAACTGGTCCGGCGTCAGGGCGACCACTGCCACCCCGCCGACCTTGTCGTCCGCCCAAGGCACCGCGTCGCGCTTCAGGAAGGTCCAATCCTTCTCGCCGAATTCCCACTGGTTGAAGCTGGCGACGATGTCCCAGTTGCCGAGCCTCGCCGACCGATCAGCTGCGTCATCGGGACGGGAGGTGCCCCACGTCGGACCGTCGAACGCCGCCCTCGCCCATCCGCGCATGTTCGCGCCAATCGCGGCGTAGGTCGATGCGAACGTATCGAGCGTCGCGGCATCGAGAGTCTTCGCGCCCAGCGGATAGTTGGAATATCCGGTGCCATCGATTCCGAACGGCGCGAAGCCGATTCCGCCGCGCCCCATCACGTCGTAGAACACGCGCGCGAAATCCGCGCTGTTGCCGATTTCCGGAACGAACAGCGCATTGTCGGCACGCGCGAAGCCGTCGAGGTAGATGGCGATGTTCTTGCCGTCATGGTCGTAAATGTCGGGCGCGGCGAAATCGATCGACGGCGCCGCAGCCTTCCAGACGTCGAGCACGTCCTGCTGCGGTCCGCCACTTGCCGTCCCTTCCGGACTGGACGGGAAGCTGGTGCCGGCCAGCGCGGCGTTGACGTACATCGGCAGCGGCTTGACCGCCTTCCCGGCCGCTGCGATCGCCTCAACGTACGACGCGACATGCCAGCTGTTGAAGACGCGGTCGGCCTGTGCGCCGAACGCCTGGGTCCAGGTGCCACGCTTGCCGGTCTTCGCCGCCAGTGCCGGCGGGATCAGCTGCGCGAACAGGCGGTTGGCGTTCGGCGAATAGTCGCGCGGGCTGCGGTAGCTGCCGGTTTCGTTTTCGACCTGCACCATGATGACGGTATTTTGCGGGTCGGCGGCACGAAGATGCTTCACCAGGGCCACGAACGCGCGCTTGTCCGCAGCCAGCGTCGCGTCGCCATGCGGGCTGAGGACGTAATGATCCTTGCCGTCCTTGGTCTTCATGCGCGGGAAGCGGCGGTTGTCGAGCTTGACCCAGGCCGGCGTGTAGGACGGCGACGTGTTCTTCCATGTCCCAAACCACAACAACACCAGTCGCTTTCCGTTCGAGCGCGCGCCGGTCAGCAATGCATCCACGAACGAGAAATCGAACTTGCCCTCGACCGGCTCGACCTGTTCCCAGGCGATCGGCACCTCGACGGTGTTGGCGCCGATACGGTTGACCATCGGCCACACCAGCGGAAGCATGTCCGGGTAGTTGCTGCTGTTGTGAACCTGCGCACCGAGCATGATGAAGGGCGCCCCGTCGACGAACAGCGCATGGCGGCCGTCGCGGCTTTCGAGGCGCGGCACCTCGGCGTTCACGGTCGCCGCCCCAGCAGCATCAGGATCATGGCGGCCAAGCGGATCATCACTGCACACCTCCCGTTGGATCACCGTAGAAAATGCCGCGCCCGTCGGTCGCGACATACACTCGTCCGGCGCGGCGCGGATCGCCGCTGATCGCGCGGAAGCGAAGACCCCATTGGTGCGCGTCGTCGTTGATGCGCGCCCAGTTCCGTCCCAGATCGTCCGACCGCCAAATCCCGCGAACGTCGCCCAGTTTGCCGACGGCATAGAGAGTGGGATGGACCGTGCCCTTCCCCAACCCGAACAGTTCGACCTTGAGGTCGCCCGACACGGGGACTAACGACTTGCCGCCGTCGCTGCTGCGGAATAGGCCCTGCCACCAGTGCAGGAACAGCTCGCCTCCCGCGAACGGCGACGCGACCAGCCGCGGCTGGCTCTCGCGACCGCGGGTCGGCCGTGCGCCATCCAGCGGGCCGGGCAAGGATGCACCGTCAATGCTTCGGAACCGGCGTCCGCCGTCGTTCGATCGGAGAAGTCGGTCGGTAGCGAAATCGAGGGCATAAAACCGGTTCGCGATCCGCTTGTCGGCAACGATCTCGCTCCCGCGCGAAACGCCCTCCACCGGCGACCAACGTCGGCCGTCATCGTCGCTGACCATCGGCCTGGACGCACTGACGACAATCAGCTTGCCGTCCGCAGAGACCGCCGGTGGCGTTTCGCCATTCAAATCTTCGCGCCGGGTCGAACCGTCAGCTTGCGGAATTGGCGGCAGCTTAATCGGCGACCAGCTTCGGCCACCGTCGCTGGAGATCGCCAGTGAAGCCTCGCGCGGCCATCCGTCGAACAGGCTCCCGCCGCGCACCCAGCGCCGCGGCGCGAGCCCGGCATAATCGAGCCGATTGGTGTTGGAGAGGTAAGGGTTGGTGAACCTCGGACGCGGCGAGCGCTCGAGGTCGTCATGGACGAAACCCGCGAGGTCGCCGAACCCAGACACCAGCGGTGGCCCGTCCGTCGGGCTGACCAGGGTGATGACGGCCGTCTGCTCGATCCCCCGGGTCCACGGCGCCCAGTTGGCCAAGTCCTTCGTCGCATAGACCGTCGCCCCGGTCGTATAGGCGATGTGCCGGGCGTCGAACGGGTCGATCGCAAGACCGGTGATCCAGTGACCGAAATCGGCGTCCTTGCCGTCGTGCCCCAGGAACGGCGTGGCGCTGACGTCGCGCCGCGCGTCCTTGCCGAGATCCCGCCAGCTGCGGCCGCTGTCGTTCGAGAGCCAGACAGTGTCGCCCGATGATCGATTGATTGTGGAGACGGCGACCGTCGCCGGCGAGGTTCGCGCCGTCGCCACTTCGAAAAATCCGCCGTTGCCATGGTCGGCCGGCGTGATCGCGGTGCCGCGTCCGTCAGCCCCGAAACGCCACACCGCGCCGGTCTTCACGCCGCTAGGGCCGATCCCGCTGGCGTATCCGACGAATAGGGTGCCGTCGCCGGCGATCGCTCCCTTCACGGCGAGCAGGCCCTCCGGACCGCTAACCGCCCGCCACGTCACGGCGCCGTCCTCGCTCAGGAACAGATGATCGCCGCTCTCGTCGGCGCTCCCCGCCCACCAGCGACGGGATACGCCGCCCGACCGGCCGCTCGACGGATCGGCAAGCACGAAGGAAACGCCGCCGTGCGTCTGTCGGCGCTCCGGTTTGCCAAGCCCAGGACGGGGAAAGCCGTCGACCTTTCGCCAGGTCGCGCCTCGGTCGTCGCTTCGCCACAGCCCGTCGTGGCGAGAGCCGAACAGCAGGGTCGACGGCCGATTGGGGTCGGCCGACAGTCGCTCGCCGAGGCCGCGACCCGCCTCGTTCCCGCCCATCGCGAATGGCACCGGCACCACGCTCCAGCGGGCACCGCGATCGGCCGAGCGAAGGATGGCGGACGGCTGGCCATATCCCATCCCGGCCGCCATCGTGACGATGTCGGGATCCACCGGGTCGGGCGCGATCGCCTCGACGCCCATGAAGCTCGATTCGGCATTATCGTCCTGCAGCGGTATCCAGCGCGACGCCGCCGAGTCCCAGCGATACGCGCCGCCCATGTCGGTCCGCAGATAGGCCAGCGATGGCTCCGCGCTGCTCATCAGGATATTCGGCGCATAGCCGCCACCGCCGATGGTGACATTGGTCCAGCGATACGGAACAGGCGCAGTAGCCGCGACCAGCACCGGAGCCGCCAGCATCATCGCACCGATCCGGCTCCACACCGCCAACTCGCTCCCCGACTGCAGGTCGCCCTTTCCGGTCTTTTTGCCGGCGCTTTCACAGCGACATGGCGTTACGATAGCGCTAACAATCGCACAGGGAAAGCGCGTCGGCGACGCAGAAAGGACAGTCATGGCGGAAAAGTTCGGATTCAATGGCGCAAGCCTCATCGGGGGATCGGAGGTGGTCGCCGGCAATCCGTTTCAGGCCGTCGCCGCCGCCTCGGGGCAGCCGCTGCCGGGTGACTTTTCCAATGCCGGGGCGGACGAGGTTCGCGCGGCGGCAAGCCTTGCCGACGAGGCGTTCGATGACTTTGCAAACAGCTCGCCCGAATCGCGGGCGGCCTTGCTGGAGGCGATCGCCGATTCGATCGAGGCGATCGGTCCGGCCCTAATCGAGCGGGCGATGGCCGAAAGCGGCCTTCCCGAGGCACGGCTGACGGGGGAACGGGGAAGAACCTGCGGCCAGCTTCGGCTGTTCGCGACCGAGCTCCGGCGCGGGGAGTTCGCCGACGTTCGCGTCGATACCGCGCTTCCCGATCGCCAGCCGCTACCTCGCCCGGATCTCCGTCAGCGCCGGGTCGCCGTCGGGCCGGTCGCCGTCTTCGGTGCGTCGAACTTCCCGTTGGCCTTTTCGGTAGCCGGGGGCGACACGGCATCCGCACTCGCCGCCGGTTGTCCGGCGCTGGTCAAGAGCCACCCGGCCCATCCCGGTACCGGCGAGCTCGTCGCCCGAGCCATCAGCGCGGCCGTGAAGGCCAGCGACTTTGCGCCCGGCATTTTTTCTTTCCTGCAAGGCGATAGCCGCGAGCTTGGCGCCGCCCTCGTCGCGGACCCGGCCGTGAAGGCCGTCGGCTTCACCGGATCGCGCGCCGGCGGGCTTGCCCTTCTCAAGATCGCCCAGGGTCGGCCCGAACCGATTCCGGTCTATGCCGAAATGTCGAGCGTGAACCCGGTCATCCTGTTGGACCATGCCCTCGACGCGCGCGGCGAGGATCTGGGGCGGGCCTTCGTCGGGTCGCTGACGATGGGGGCCGGCCAGTTTTGCACCAATCCCGGGCTGCTGTTCGCGCGCCTCGGCGACGCGCTTTCCCGCTTCCTTGCCAGCGCCAGCGAGGCACTGGCCGCGGCCCCGGCACAGACCATGCTGACCGCAGGCATCGGCGAGGCCTATTGCGTCGGGGTCCGGCGGATCGAACAGCATTCCCAAGTCGAGCCGGTTGCGCGCGGCCTTGCGGACGGCGGCCGCGCCCAGGCAGCCCTGTTCGCCACCGACGCCGCCGCCTTCCTGGCCCATCCCGAATTGAGCGAGGAGATTTTCGGGGCCGTGTCCCTGCTGGTCAGCTTCGACAGCGACGAGCAGCTGCTCGACCTGCTCCGGCATGTCGAAGGTCAGTTGACGATCACCCTCCAGCTCGATGACGGCGACCTGCCGCTCGCCCGGCGCCTGATGCCGCTGCTGGAGCGGAAGGCGGGACGGATACTGGCCAACGGCTGGCCGACCGGCGTCGAAGTGTCGACCGCGATGGTGCACGGCGGTCCCTTCCCGGCTACGTCCGACGTGCGTTCGACGTCCGTCGGCACGGCCGCGATGGAGCGTTTCCTTCGGCCGGTCTGCTACCAGAACCTGCCTGCCGACCTTCTTCCCGAAGCCGTTCGTGACGAGAACGCCTGGAACCTGCCGCGCACCGTCGACATGGCGCGGTGAGAGAAAAGTACCGCTCAGGGGAGTGAATTGACGGGTGTGACAAGCTTTCGGCCGAAAACCGCCGCGACGAGGCCGCATCGGCTTGACCGTTCGCGCTTCATCCCCTAGTCGCGCGACCGCAACGCCAGTTGGCCCCTTCGTCTAGCGGTTAGGACGCGGCCCTTTCACGGCTGAAACACGGGTTCGATTCCCGTAGGGTCACCATTTTCGGTGGCGTGCTGCCCTCATGTTCTCATCAATAATGCCGACGGCGCATCGGCGCCGCTTGTCGGCATAAAGAAAACGACCGCCGGTCACACTTTCGTGCGACCGACGGCCAGTTCGCGCCCTTCTGCGAAGGTCAGAAGGTAACGCGGGTGAGGAAGGTAAAGCGCCGGTCGTTGCGGAACGCCGATCGGGTGATGCGGGTGCCGTCGAAGTCGATCACCTGGCTCGTACGGGTAACCTCGTCGAGCAGGTTGACGCCCTGGACACCGATCTTGAAGTTCTTGTTGATCGTGTAGAAAATCGACCCGTCGAGCTGCCCCGTCGATTCCCCGTAGATCGGCGAGAAGGGGAAGATCACGTCGCGCGGCGTCTGCAGGAACTTCGACCGCCAATTGTAGGCAAGGCGAGCGGCGAACGGTCCCTTCTCGTAGAAGGCCACCGCGTTGAACGTATGCTTCGACACGCCGGCCAGCGGCAATTCATCCGCGAAGGGGCTCTGTTCCGCACCAAGCGTCGAGTTACCAAGCGACTTGGAATCGACGTAGGTGTAGACCAACTGCGACCCCAGCCCGCTGAGCACGCTCGGCAGGAAGTCGTAGGTCTGCTGGTAGGCCAGCTCGAAGCCCTTGATCTTGCCGGTGTCGAGGTTGACCGGGCCGTTAACCGCGACGTCGGTGGTGACACCGCTGGGGCTGGTGAACGACCGCACCGACTGTCCCGAATTCACAAGGCCCTTCAGGTCCTTCATGAACAGGGCGAAGGTGAGCGAGCCAACACGGTTGAAATACCATTCGGTCGAGAAGTCGAAGTTCCACGACCGCACCGGCCGCAACAGGCGGTTACCGGTGTAAATCTGGAACAACGGTCCCGTTTCCAGCGTGCCGTTCGCAAGCAGGTTGCCGGTGTTGTCGAAAATCGCGCCACCGGTCGCGAAGGCATTCAGGTCCGGACGCGAAATGCCCTTCGACACCGCGACGCGGAACAGCAGCCCGCGGCCGACGTCCAGCTTCGCGTTGAAGCTCGGCAACCAGTGCTTGAACTTGATGTCCGCACTGTCATCGACCACCTCGGCCGTGAACGCTTCCGCGAACTCCGCCTGCCGTGCCGGGCTGAGGCTGCAATAGCCTGGCGCTGGCTGTCCCGGCTCGACGTCTTCGCAGTTGGCCGCGATTTCCTCCTGTGTGACGACACCGTCGTCGTTGGTGTCGAACAGGTCGCCAATCGGGTAGCTGATCTCGCCGGCCGACTTGATCTTGGTGTCGACGAAGCGGACGCCGATGTTGCCGTCGAACTTCCACCCGTTCTCGAACTCGGTCCCGAAGTCGGCGCGGACGTAGGCGGCCCTGGTGATTTCACCGACGTCGGAGATTTCGCCCGGCAGCCAGGGCAGGCCGTCGACAAGGCCAGTGCGGTTGGCGATCTGGCGCCAGGCGTTGGGGGTCAGCGTGAAGGCGGTGATTTCATCCGCCTGCTCCTGGGTCAGGCCGCTCAGATATTCGCGGACCATGTCATCGCCGCCGAAGAAGAAGGCCGATCCGTCGCCCATTGGGATCGGCACATTCCCGCGCTGGAAGTCGTCCCCGAACGGATTGCGGATGGAAGCATAGCTCGGGAAGTCGGCGACATAGGCGCCGCCGCATCCGAACGCCTGCGGATCGTCGCAATTCCAGTTGCCATTGCGGCCCGTCCATGGCGCGCCAAGGTTGCCCCAGTTGGAGAAGTTGGCGTTGCGGGTAATACGCTGACGATCGCCCCAGCGGGCGCCGAACCGCGCCTTCTTGAAGAAGCCGTCCTCGCTTACGTCATACTCGACGTCGCCGCGCAGGGACTTCAGGTCGCCCTCGTTGTGGACCTGGTTGTCTAGCAGGAACCAGAACAGGGTGCGCGACGGGTCGTTGTAATAGGACGCCGGCGACCCGGTGGTGGTCGGCTGGAGGAACTGGACGATCGGCGTGTCGCCGGAATTGTCGATGAACAGGTCGCTGTAGGTCTGCATCGCCGAGATGAGGCCAGATTCGGTACGGTCCGACTTGATCTTCTGCGCTTCGAAATTGAACCGCAGGCGGTCGGTCGCGGCGTAGGTGAAGTGCGCCGAAATGTCCTGCGTCATCGCCTTGTCCTTGCGCTGGAAGCGCAGGAGCTCGGTCGGTATGCCGAGGCCACCCGATTGGGTCAGCGTGCCGCTCTCGAAGATGCCGTTGTTGAACTGCCACTCATCGACTGGCACTGGATAGAGTGCGTCGTCATTGACCAGCGCCAGCGCCGCGAATTCGCTCAGCCGGCCCTTGGTTTCGGCGCGCAGGAATTCGAGAGTGAGCTGGGCCCGCCGATCGTTGCTCTGCCATTGGGCGACGGCCGAATAAGCCTTGCGGTCACGTTCAAGGTCGGTGGTGCGGACACCGGCGCCCTTGGGGACGATGACCGACCCGGCAGGCGGGAAATTGTCGGGATCATAGTTGAACCCGCCGCCGATGCCGCCCGATCCGACGGGACGAAGACGGAGGCAGGGACCGTCAAGCGACGCTTCGCGATAGCAGGGATCGGTGATCTGCGACGCGTCGGTCTTGGTCTTGAGTTCCGATTGCGAATAGGCAAGCTGCAGCCCGATCGTGCCGATGCCGGTATCCCAGGTGTTGGACCCCAAAAGCGAGAAGCCGGGCGACCACTTCTTGGCCATGTCGCCATAATTCGCTTCCAGCGTTCCGGCGAGATGCAGACCCTTCGCGTCGAAAGGCTTGCGTGTGACCAGGTTGACGGTGCCCGAAATGCCGCCATCGATCATGTCGGCGGTGACGTTCTTGAACACTTCGACGCGGCCAAGCAGTTCCGGCGAGACGTCGTTGAACGACAGTTCGCGGCCGCCATTGGCCGAGAAGATGTCGCGGCCGTTAAGTTCCGAGCGGACGAACGGCAGGCCGCGGACGATGACGCCCGATCCCTCGACCGAGAAACGGTCGGGGTCGTTGCGTTGTTCAAAGCGGCTGATGTTGACGCCCGGGACCCGCTGAAGCGCTTCGGCCACGGAGCGGTCGGGGAGCGCACCGATGTCCTCGGCGGTAATGACGTCGACGACCGTGTCGGCGACCCGCTTGCGGGCCTGCGCGCTTTCGAGCGCACGGCGATAGCCCTTGACGATCACGGTATCCGGCTCGTCCGTCGCGGCCGGCGCATCGGCGGCGGGTTCGGCGGTTGTCGTGTCGGTCGTTTGCTGCGCCCAGGCGGGTTCCGCGGCGAGCAGCGCTAGGGCCAGGCTTGATGTGGAAAGCGCCAGCATGCGGCGCGCGGAATCGTGACGACGAGACAAAAGACCCTCCCCAAGACGTCATTATCGTTACCGATTCGTATGTCGGTTTGGACTGACCATAAATTGTCATGTGAATGTTCACAAGTTGCTCGTGCGAACATTCACATCTGCCTCATTCAGCGCTATTGCCGACGCCATCGGGGAGGGTGAATGTGAGGGAAATCCGGCACATCGTCATTGTCGGCGGCGGAACGGCGGGGTGGATGGCCGCTGCCGCACTGTCGCGTTTGCGCAACGGTACCAATGTCGAAATCACCGTCGTCGAATCGGAGGCGATCGGGACCGTCGGCGTCGGTGAGGCGACGATCCCCCCGTTCGTGGAATTCAACCGCCTGCTGGAAATCGACGAGGCCGAGATGCTCGCCGCGTCGCAAGGCAGCTTCAAGGTCGGCATCCAGTTCGTCAATTGGGGCAAGCTGGGCGACAGCTACATCCATCCGTTCGGCAACTATGGCTACGAACTGCATGGGGTCACCTTCCCGCATGTCTGGCACAAGTATCGCCAGGGCGGCGACCGGCGGCCGATCCAGGTCTTCAACCTTGAAACGATGGCCGCCCACTTCGGGCGCTTTGCCAAAACCGAGGATTATGGGTCCCGCGACGACCTGCCGCCGACCAACTATGCCTATCACCTCGACGCCGGCCGTTATGCCAAGTTCCTGCGCGGCTACGCCGAGAAGCGCGGCGCGGTTCGTCGCGAAGGCAAGGTCGTCGACGTTGCGCTCGATGGCGAAACCGGCTTCGTCACCACGCTGACCCTCGATGGCGGCGAGACGATTTCGGGCGACCTGTTCGTCGATTGCTCGGGCTTCCGCGGCCTGCTGATCGAACAGGCGCTCAAGACCGGATATGAGGACTGGCGCAACTTCGTGCCGTGCGACCGGGCCGTCGCCCTGCCCTGCCCGCGCGAGGACGGCAGCGGTCCGATGCCCTACACGCGCGCCACCGCTCATTCGGCTGGGTGGCAGTGGCAGGTTCCGCTGCAGGAGCGGAACGGCAACGGCCACGTCTATTGCAGCGAGTATATTTCCGACGAGGCCGCGCTGGACACGCTGCTCGGCAACCTTGCCGGCAAGCCGACCGCGGACCCCAACTTCCTGCGCTTCGTGACCGGACGCCGCAAGAAATTCTGGAACAAGAATGTCGTCGCGCTGGGCCTCGCCGCCGGGTTCATGGAACCTCTGGAATCAACCTCGATCCACCTCATCAACACCGGCATCAACAAGCTCATTTCGCTGCTCAACCTGTCGGGCGTCACGCAGGCGCAGGAAGACGCGTTCAACCGGCTGACGGGGCGCGAATATGCGCGCATCCGCGACTTCCTGGTGCTCCACTACAGCGCGACCAGCCGCACCGATTCCGACTTCTGGAATCACTGCCGGACGATGCCGATCCCGGACTCGCTGGCGGAAAAGATCGAGCTATTCAGAAGCAACGGCCAGATCTTCCGCGAGGAGGACGAACTGTTCACCGAGACCAGCTGGGCGGCCGTGATGATGGGTCAGGGCATCGCCATGGGCGGCCACAACGTCATGGCGGACACGCTGCCCGAACCGACCACGCGCCGTGAGGTCGATGCGATCGAGCAATCGATTCGCCACGTGGTCAGCCAGATGCCGGCGCACGGCGATTACCTGGCGAAATACTGCCCGGCGACGCCGCTGTAGCCTTAGAGGCGAACCCAACCGACCACGATCGAGCCGAT
This sequence comes from Sphingomonas rhizophila, assembly GCF_014396585.1. Classification (GTDB taxonomy): domain Bacteria; phylum Pseudomonadota; class Alphaproteobacteria; order Sphingomonadales; family Sphingomonadaceae; genus Sphingomicrobium; species Sphingomicrobium rhizophilum. Next base: position 38,067 of record NZ_CP060717.1, on the reverse strand, counting down.
CAGCGTGGCGGTGCTGGCGGTCAGCGCCGCCGCAGCCGCCAGGCCCTTACCGCGAGCGTAGGCGAGGGTGATGCCAATCTTGACAATCATGTTGGCGACCACCGTGCCCGCCAGCGCCAGCGCGGCGAGGTCTGGCGCGATCGCCCCGGGCTTCAGGCGTCCGAGCGTGACGATGGCGACATCGACGTCGAAACTGCCGGTGGCGAGGATCAACGCGGCAATTCCCTGCTGGCCGAAGCGGCCCTCCGCCCACCCGGTAAGCACCGCCGCCACGGCGACGAAGACGAGGAAGCCCAGCGCCGGCAGGATCGCGATGGGGTTGCCCGGCGGCTCGGCCGTATCGCCCGGTTTCGACCTCCACCACAGCAACGCCCCCGCCGCGAGTCCTACCAGCAGCGCCGGTCCGATGATGATGACAAATGGCAGCAGAACCGTTGTCGCCAGCGCGGCGACCAGGATCACGACGCGCAGATACATGACGGCCGAAGCAAGCGCGATCCCTGCCGGTTCCGGAACGCCCGCTTCGCCGCGTCCAAGCCGCTGCGCAAGCGATGCGGTCACTGCCGTCGAGCTGTACGCCCCACCGATCACCGCCGTTCCGATCGTGCCGACCCGAGCGCCGAAAAGCCGATTGGCGATGTAGCCGGCGAAGGAAAAGCCGGTCACGAGTACCACGACCAGCCATAGCTCGCGGGGATTCCACGCGTCATACGGTCCCATGTCTCGGTCGGGGAGCAGGGGCAGCACGGCGCCGGCGATAACCGCGTAGCGCGCAAGCGCTTTGACGTCGTCGGCTTCCAGATTGCCCACGAAGCCATGAAGCTCGGTGCGGAGTGCGAGCAGGGTCACCACGACCGCGGCGCAGGCCATCGCCAGTCCCTGACTGCCCGACCCCGCGAGGAAGCCGATCGCCACGGTGGCCAGCGCCGCGACCGCGCTCGTTATGTCACGCTGCGACCTCAATTCGCGCGCATAGCCAAGGGTCAGGAGGACGACCGCGCCGCCGGCAAGGAACGCCGCGACAAACGGCTGGCCCTGCGCACCGATCAGGCCACCGACGCCGCCGCTTAATCCCAGCAGGCTGAAGGTGCGGACACCCGCCACCCGCGTCCCGTCGCGCTGGCCCTTGAGCTTCCAGCCACGCTCAATCCCGATCAGCAGTCCCGCCGCAAGGGCCGCACCGACGGCCAGTGCCTGGGCGACCCAGTCCACTCTAACGGTTCAGCCGCTCGGCGTGCCAGCCGACATGGTCCGCCATGAAGGTGGATATGAAGTAATAGCTGTGGTCGTACCCGGCCTGACGCCGCAGCGTCAGCGGAATCCCGGCGTCGGCACAGGCATCCTCCAGCAACTCCGGCCTCAGTTCCTTTTCAAGGAACGGGTCGGCCTCTCCGATATCGACCAATAGTTCATCGACCCGCGCGCCATCCTCGATCAATGCGACCGTGTCGTGGGCGCGCCATACCGCGTCGCCCTCTCCCAGATAGTGACGCAGCGCCTTGCGGCCCCACGGCACCTGGCGCGGCGCGACGATCGGCGCGAATGCCGATACGCTCCGGAATCGCCCCGGGCTCGATAGCGCGAGCGTCAGCGCACCGTGGCCACCCATGGAATGACCAGTGATCGACTGGCGGGTCATGTCCGCCGGGAAATGCTGCGCGACCAGCGCGGGCAGTTCATCGAGGATGTAGCGGCGCATATTGAAATGCGTCGCCCACGGCTGCTGGGTCGCGTCGAGGTAGAAGCCCGCACCCTGGCCGAAATCCCACAGGCCTTCCGGGTCGTCGGGAACGTCCGGGCCGCGCGGGCTGGTATCGGGCGCGATGAAGGCGATCCCGGCGCGCGCGCACGCCTCGCGGAATTCGCCCTTCTCCGTAACATTGGCGTGGGTGCAGGTGAGGCCCGACAGGTACCACAGCAGCGGCACCGGCTCGCCGCGTTCCGGTTGCGGCGGCAGGAACAGCGAAAAGACCATGTCGGTCGTCGTCGCGGCGGAGGCGTGGCGATAGACGCCCTGCACCCCGCCGTGGCTTTTCACCTCACTGACGGTTTCCAGCGTCATTGGGCCGGACGGTGCAGCCCGCACAATTTGTTACCGTCCGGATCTCGCAGATAGGCAAGGTAGAGTTTGCCGAACGCATTCTCGCGATAGCCGGGCGGATCCTCGATCGCGGTGCCGCCGGCGGCAACACCGCGCTGGTGCCACGCATCGACCTCCTCGGGGCTGTCGAAATTGAAGCCGATCGTGCTGCCGTTGCCGATGCTGGCCGGGTTGCCGTCGATCGGCCTGGACACCATGAACACGCTTCCCCTTCGGCCATAGGACAGGCGGCCCTTGTCGTCGGCCCGGCCTTCCTTCTCGAACAGCGCGTCGTAGAATTTCTTCGATTTGTCGGTGTCGTTCGACCCGACCATCATGTGGCTATACATTCCCGCCTCTCCTCTCGTTCAATCAATAGACCACGACGCTGCGGATGCTTGTCCCGGCATGCATCAGGTCGAAGCCCTTGTTGATTTCCTCAAGGGTCAGGACGTGGGTGATCATCGGGTCGATCGCGATCTTCCCTTCCATGTACATGTCGACGATCTTCGGAACGTCGGTCCTGCCCTTGGCGCCGCCAAACGCGGTGCCGCGCCAGTTGCGGCCGGTGACCAGCTGGAACGGCCGGGTGCTGATCTCCTTACCGGCTTCGGCAACGCCGATGATGACGCTGGTGCCCCAGCCGCGGTGGCAGCATTCCAGCGCGGTGCGCATCACCTCGGTATTGCCGGTCGCGTCGAAGCTGTAGTCGGCGCCGCCGTCGGTAATCTCGACGATCCTGGCGACGATCTCGTCGCGGCTCATGCCCTTGGTGTTGAGGAAATCGGTCATGCCGAACTGGCGGCCCCATTCCTCGCGATCGGGATTGATGTCGATGCCGACGATCCTGTTCGCACCGGCCAGCTTCGCGCCCTGGATGACGTTGAGGCCGATGCCGCCCAGCCCGAACACCACGACATTGTCGCCCGGCTGCACCTTGGCGGTGTTGGTCACCGCGCCGACGCCGGTGGTGACGCCACATCCGATGTAGCAGCTGGTCTTGAACGGCGCGTCCTCGCGGATCTTCGCGACCGCGATTTCCGGAAGCACGGTGAAGTTCGCGAAGGTCGAACAGCCCATGTAGTGGAAGATCGGCTGCCCCTTGTAGCTGAAGCGCGTGGTACCGTCAGGCATCAGTCCCTTGCCCTGCGTCGCGCGGATCGCGGTGCAGAGGTTCGACTTGCCCGAAAGACAGGTTTTACACTTGCCGCATTCGGGCGTGTAGAGCGGGATGACATGGTCGCCCGGCTTGACGCTGGTGACGCCCGGACCGACCTCGCGCACGACACCCGCGCCTTCGTGACCCAGGATCGACGGGAAGATGCCTTCGCTGTCGAATCCGTCGAGCGTGTAGGCGTCGGTATGGCAGATGCCGGTCGCCATGATCTCGACCAGCACCTCGCCTTCGCGCGGTCCTTCGAGGTCGACCTCGACGATTTCCAGCGGCCTCTTGGCTTCGAACGCGACGGCGGCGCGGGTCTTCATGATATTCAGGCTCCCTTGGAGGCGGCGACCGCCGCATCAAATTCTATATCGATGGCGTGCGACGGTGGACCGCCGAACAGGCTGACCAGCCAGATGGCCAGGCTGGACGCGATGAAACCGGGGACGATCTCGTAAAGCCAGGCGCTCCACCCGAGAATGATCCAGCCCACCACCACCGTCGTGCCGACGATCATCCCGGCCAGCACGCCTTCGCGCGTCGTCCGCTTCCACCGCAGCGAGAACAGGATCGCCGGCCCGAACGCCGCGCCGAATCCGGCCCAGGCATTGCCCACCAGGCTGAGGATCGAGCTTTCCGGATCGAGCGCCAACAAGCCCGCGATGACCGCCACCAGCACCACGGCGCCGCGGCCGATCGCGACCAGCTCCCGCTCGCTCGCCGACCGCTTGAAGAAAGTCTTGTAAATGTCCTCGGTCAGGCTCGACGATGTCACCAGCAGCTGCGAACTGATTGTCGACATGATCGCCGCCAGGACCGCCGCAAGCACGAAACCGGCGATGAACGGGTGGAACAGGATCTGCGCCAAGACCAGGAAGACCGTCTCCGCGTCGGCCGGTGCCCCGCCCCGCGCGGCGAACCAGGCGGCGCCAATGAGCCCGGTCAGGATGGCGCCGACCAGGCTGATGGCCATCCAGCCGATATTGATTCGCCGGGCGGTCGGCATGTCCTTCACATCGCGGATCGCCATGAAGCGGACGATGATGTGCGGCTGTCCGAAATAGCCGAGCCCCCACGCCGCCGCGCTGACGATCGCAATCGGCGTCACCGCCCCGCCGACCATCTGCGTCAGCGACAAGCCCCGCGCTGCTTCCGCCGCCGCGAGGCCGCCCGCCAGCCCCTCGCCACCAAGCGTCAGGTAGGCGGCGAGCGGCACCATCACCAGCGCCGCGAACATGATGCAGCCCTGGGCGAAGTCGGTCAGGCTGACCGCAAGGAATCCACCCATCACGGTGTAGACGACTACCACGCCGCCCATCAGCAAGATGCCGTCCGTGTAAGAGAGGCCGAGCGCTGACACCGCGAACTTGCCACCCGAGACCATCCCGGCCGACGTGTAGAGCGCGAAGAAGATGATGATCACCAGTGCCGAGATCAGGCGCAGCGAACGGCTTTCATCATGGAACCGTTCCTCGAGGAAGTCGGGCACGGTGATCGCGTCGCGCGCCAGTTCCGTATAGGTCCGCAGACGCGGCGCGACGAGCCGATAGTTGAGGTAGGCACCGATGATGAGGCCGATGCCGATCCACGCCTGTCCGAGGCCGGTGGCAAAGATCGCGCCGGGAAGTCCCAGCATCAGCCAGCCCGACATGTCGGACGCGCCGGCGCTGAGCGCGGTGACCGCCGGGCCAAGGTCGCGCCCCCCAAGCAAATAGCCCTCGGTGTCCGCGGTCGACTTCCGCCAGGCGTAGAAGCCGATGCCAAGCATGGCGATGAAGTAGATCGCGAGCGCGAGCAGCGTGCCGGTTTGCATGGCCGACAGGCCTATGGCGGCTGGCGGGCCGGTGCAAGCCAAGCTTGCGCGCGGGCCCGCCCCCGGCCTAGCGTCGGCACCAAGAGGGAGAGACGGAAGTGGGCTTTGCGAACGGTCGCCACGCGCTGATCACCGGCGGTGGAACGGGGATCGGCGCCGCCGCGGCGCGGATGCTTGCAGCGGAAGGCGCACGGGTTTCGTTGCTGGGACGGCGGCTCGAGGCTCTGCAACCGATCGCCGACGAAATAAGCGGCACGGCGATCGCCTGCGACGTGACCGATCGCGCGGCGATGGAGCGCGCTTTCGCCGAGGCGCGCGAAGCCAACGGTCCGTTCGACTATGTCGTCCTCAACGCCGGCATCGGCGACAGCGCGCCCTTCCTTCGCACCGCGCGCGAGACGTTCGACCGGATCATCGCCACCAACCTCACCGCGCTGTTCGACGGCGCGCAACTGGTGCTGCCCGATCTACTGCAGGGCGAAGGCAAGCGGCTGATCGTCGTGGCGTCGGTCGCCGGACTGAAGGGCGGCGCCTATGCGGCGCCCTATGTCGCGTCAAAGCACGGCGCGGTCGGCCTGACCAAAAGCCTGGCGCTGGAGTTCGCCAAGACCAACCTGACGGTCAACGCAGTCTGCCCGGCGTTCGTCGACACGCCGATGGTCGACGAAAGCGCGGAGCGGATAGCGAAAGTCTCGCGCCGGTCGGTCGACGAATCCCGCGACGCGCTCGCCAAGCTCAATGCCAACGGCCGGCTGGTCACCGCCGAGGAGGTCGCAGCCTCGATCGTCAACCTGTGCCACCCCTTGAGCGGCTCGATCAACGGCGCCTGCGTCACCATCGACGGCGGGACCAGCGCATGAACCCGTCGGAATTTTCGCCCGCCCACTTTCGCTGGGAATTTGCCGGTGGCGTCGCGACGATCACGCTCAATCGGCCGGAACGGAAGAACCCGCTGACCTTCGAAAGCTATGCCGAACTTCGCGACACGTTTCGCGCGCTCAAGCACGCGCCGGACGTGAAGACGGTGATCATCACCGGCGCGGGCGGCAATTTCTGCTCGGGCGGCGACGTCCATGAAATCATCGGTCCGCTGACCAGGATGAACACGGCCGAGCTGCTGACATTCACCACCATGACCGGCGATCTGGTCAAGGCGATGCGCGGTTGCCCACAGCCGATCGTCGCCGCCGTCGAGGGCGTCTGCGCGGGCGCGGGCGCGATCATGGCCATGGCCAGCGACCTCCGCCTTGCCGCGCCGGATGCCAAAACCGCCTTCCTGTTCACCCGCGTCGGCCTGTCGGGCGCGGACATGGGCGCCTGCGCCATCCTGCCGCGGATCATCGGACACGGCCGAGCCGCCGAGCTGCTTTTCACCGGCCGCAGCTTCGATGCCGTCGAGGGCGAGCGCTGGGGTTTCTTCAGCCGCATCGTCGACGATGTTCAGGCCGAAGCTTTGTCGCTCGCCACCAGCCTCGCCACCGGCCCGACCTTCGCCCACGCCATGACCAAGCGCATGCTCGACGCGGAATGGAATGTCTCGATCGACGCCGCGATCGACATGGAGGCGGCGGCTCAGGCCGAATGCATGCGCACCCGCGATTTCTCACGCGCCTACGAGGCCTTCGCCGCCAAGCGCCACCCGGTGTTCGAGGGCAATTAGGATGATCGACCCCGCCTGGCCGTTTTTCGAGCAACGCCACCGCGATCTGGCGCGCGACCTTCAAGGATGGTGCGACGACCATCTCGATGACGTCCACGCCGACGATGTCGACGCGGCGTGCCGGGCGCTCGTCCACAACCTTGGCGAGGCGGGCCTGCTCGACCTTTGCGTCGGAACGCCGGACTCGCCGCCCGATGTGCGCAGCCTGGCGATCGCCCGCGCGACGCTTGCCCGCGCTTCCGGACTCGCCGACTTCGCCTTTGCCATGCAGGGCCTGGGATCGGGCGCGATCAGCCTGTTCGGCGACGAAGAACAGCGCGCCGACTGGCTGCCCGGGGTCGCCGCCGGCAGCGCGATCGCCGCCTTTGCGCTGACCGAGCCGGACACCGGCAGCGACGCCGCCAACATTGCCTGCCGCGCGGTTCGCGACGGCGAAGAATGGATCGTCGACGGGGAAAAGACCTACATCAGCAACGGCACCATCGCCGATGTCATCACCCTGTTCGCGCGCACCGGAACTGCCGAGGACGGCGCTCGCGGCCTCAGCGCCTTCATCCTGCCCGCCACGGCCCACGGCCTGACCGTCGCCGAACGGATCGAGGTCATCGCCCCGCACCCGCTCGCCCGCCTCAGGCTCGACGGCGTGCGGCTGCCCGCCTCGGCCCTGATCGGCGGGGAGGGCGACGGTTTCCGGATCGCGATGCAGACCTTGAACCTGTTCCGGGTCACGGTCGGCGCCGCGGCGCTCGGGTTTGCGCGGCGCGCTCTCGACGAAGCGCTGTCGTTCTCGACCGTGCGCAAACTTGGTGAGGCGACCCTCGCCGATCATCCGGTAACTCAGGAGCGGCTCGCCGAGATGGCGACCGCGATCGATGCGTCCGCCCTGCTGATCGCCCGCGCCGCCTGGCAGCAGGACAATGGAATCGCGGACAATCGCCGCGCCGCCGCGATGGCCAAGCTCCACGCCACCGAGGAAGCGCAACGCGTCATCGACATGGCGGTCCAGCTTCACGGCGGCCTCGGCGTGACGCGCGGCGCCAAGGTGGAGGAGCTCTATCGCGAAATTCGCGCCCTTCGGATCTACGAGGGCGCGTCGGAGGTGCAGCGAATGGTCATCGCCCGCGATCTCATCCGGGAGGCCCACCGATGAAATCGCTCCTGCCGCCGGGCTGGCCGCGGCCCAAAGGCTACGCCAACGGCATCAGCGTCTCCGGGCGCACCATCTACACTGCCGGCGTGGTCGGCTGGGACGCGGAGGAGCGCTTCTCTCAGGATAGCCTCGCCGGCCAGTTCGAGCAGGCGCTCGACAATATCGCCGCAATCCTCGCCTGCGACGGCGCAGGGCCGCACCACCTTGTCCGACTGACCTGCTACGTCACCTCGATCGACGAATACCTCGCCTCGCTGAAGGCGATCGGCGCGGCGTGGAAGCGGGTTGTCGGCGACCATTACCCAGCGATGGCCCTAGTCGAGGTCGCCCGCCTGGTCGAGCCGCAGGCGCGGGTCGAGATCGAGGCGACGGCGGTGGTGCCCGAATGAGCGACAATTTCGTCCGGGATCACTTGCCGCCCCTCGAGGACCAGCCGGAATTCCTCCTGCTCGACTATCCCGATCGCCTGAACGCGGCGGCGGAGTTGCTGCGCGGCGGCAAGCCCGGCGACCTCGCGGTGGTCAACGGGCACGGCCGCTGGACCTATGCGGACCTTGATGAATTTTCGGGCCGGGTCGCGCGCCTGCTGGTCGACGAGGAAAAGCTGGTCCCGGGCAACCGCGTCCTGTTGCGCGGCCCCAACGGCTACACGCTGTTCGCCGCTTGGCTCGGCGTGCTCAAGGCGGGCGGCGTTGCCGTCACCACCATGCCGCTGCTCCGCCCCGGCGAGATCGCGACGATCATCGACAAGGCCGAGATCAGCCACGCCATCTGCGACAGCCGCTTCATCGGCGACCTGCGCGAGGCGGCGGACCAGACCCACCGCCTGAAACACATTCTGAAATATGACGGCGATTACGGGCATGGCGCGCTCGAAAGCCGCTGCGCCGCGCTCACGCCGCTACCGCCGGTTGACACCGCGCAGGACGAGCCGGCGCTGATCGCCTTCACCAGCGGCACCACCGGCATCCCCAAGGGTTGCGTCCACTTCCACCGCGATTGCCTCAGTCCCGGCGACACCTTCGCTCGCACCCACTTCCCGATGACCCCCGGCGACATCGCGCTGACATCGGCCCCGATCGCCTTCACCTTCGGGCTGGGTGCGACGTTGCTGTTCCCGCTCCGCTTTGGCGCGGCCATCGCCACCGTCGAGCAGGCAACGCCCCCGCAATTGCTCGACACGGTCGCCAGGTTCGGCGTCACCCACCTCGCCACCGCTCCGACGGCCTACAAGGCAATGCTGTCTTCACCGTCGATCGATGCGGCGCTGCCCACCCTCAAGTCCTGCCTTTCGGCCGGCGAGCACCTGCCGCAAGCGACCTGGCAGGCTTGGAAGGAGCGCACCGGCATTGCGATCGTCGACGGCATCGGCGCGACCGAGATGATGCACATCTTCATCTCCGAAAGCGGCGAGGCAATCCGCCCCGGCGCAACCGGCCGCGCCGTACCGGGCTATGTCGCCGCGATCCTCGACGCGGATGGCAACCAGCTCGCCGAAGGCGAGGGGCGCCTTGCCGTGAAGGGCCCGACCGGTTGCCGGTACCTCGATGACCCGCGTCAGAAAGATTACGTCCAAAATGGATGGAATTTGACGGGCGACACCTACGCCCGCGATGCCGACGGCTATTTCTGGTTCCAGGCCCGCACCGACGACATGATCGTCAGCAGCGGCTACAACATCGGCGCGCCCGAAGTGGAAAATGCGCTGATCGCCCACCCGGCGGTGGTCGAATGCGCGGTGATCGGCGTTCCCTGCGCGGAACGCGGGCAACGGGTGAAGGCATTCATCGTCCTCGCCGACTTCGCGGAGGCCAGCGACGAGCTTGCCGAAAAGCTCAAGGCCTTCGTCAAGGACCGCATCGCGCCCTACAAATATCCGCGCGAGATCGCGTTCGTCGACGCGCTGCCCAAGACGGCGACCGGTAAGCTTCGCCGCGTCGAATTGCGCAACCGATCGGGCGAGGAGACGGATCAATGAGCGACATCCTGGGCGGGCAGTCCTTCAATGTCCTGCCTCACCTGGCGGCACTGGCGATCGCCTACCTTCTTGCCTTGCCCATAGGCTGGAACCGCGAGCAGGAGGAGCGGAGCGCGGGCCTGCGCACCTTTCCGCTGGTCGCGGTGGCGTGCTGCGGGCTGATCCAGGCCGCGGAGGGCATCGCCGCCGACAACCCCGAGGCGCTGGCGCGGATCATCGAGGGGCTGATCACCGGCATGGGCTTCATCGGTGGGGGCGCCATCCTGCGCAAGGACGACAGCGTTCGCGGCACCGCGACCGCCGCCAGCCTGTGGGTCACAGGCGCGATCGGAATCGCCGTCGGCCTCGGCAGCTACGACGTCGCGCTGATGCTGACCGCGGCCACCGCGATTACCCTGTGGGTCCTGCCGCCTCTCAAGAGACTGACGAAGTGATCTGGCACGTCCGCCGTTCGACGGCGGCGGATGCCCCGCCGCGCTGGCCATCTGGAGAGCCGCCACCGGCGAGAGCGGTCACGATTTCCTGAGCGGCGAGGATCGCGCCGTCATCGACGCCGAGGTGGCGGCGAAGCTGCCCGGCCTCGCATATGACCTCGCCGTCGCCGAAGATGGCCAACCGCTGGCCTTCATGATTGCCGAGGGCGACACCATCGATGCGCTGTTCGTCGCCCCGGCCGCGCAAGGCCGCGGCATCGGCCGGGCGATGGTCGAGCGGTTCGCCGCCGGCAAGCCGGTCGTCCGCTCGACGTCAACGAAGCCAACGTTCCCGCGCGCTCCTTTTACGAAGGCATCGGCTTTACGATCACCGGCCGAAGCGAGCGCGACGGACAGGGCCGCCCCTACCCGCTGCTCCACCTCGAGCGACGCTCCTAGTCGAACTCGACGATCACCTCGTCGACGGCCAGGCTGTCGCCGACGCCCGCCGGCACCGCCTTCACCGTCGTCGCCTTGGTCGCACGGAGGATGTTTTCCATCTTCATCGCCTCGATCACCGCGACCGGCTGGCCGGCCTCGACCTTGTCGCCGGCCTTGACCTCCAGCTTGGTGAGCAGCCCCGGCATCGGCGCCAGCAGGAAGCGCGACAGGTCGGGCGCTTCCTTTTCGATCATGTGGCGAGTCAGGTCGGCGACATGGGGCGCCAGCACCTGCACGTCGTGACGCGCCCCCGCGCGGTCAGGCGCCAGCCGCGCCCCTCCTTGGCGACTTGGACGATGCGGCGGCGGTCGTCGAGGTAGGCAACGATCAGCGGCTGGCCCGGCACATAATCGCCGACCAGGTCGATCTCTTCCTCGCCGTCGACGCTGACCAGCAGGCCGCCGTCATAAGGCTCGATCGCGACCGCGAACTCGTCGCCCGATACGCGCACCACATAGTCGCCGTCGGGAAACACCGGACCGCCAAGCTGCCCGTCGACCATCGCCGCGCGGGTCTCGTGGGTCGCGGCGACCATCGCCGCGATCGCCGCTAGGTCCTTGACCAGTTCCTCGTCCGCCGGCGCGCCATGGAACCCTTCGGGATACTCCTCGGCGATAAAGCCGGTGGTGAGGTTGCCCGACTGGAAGCGCGGGTGCTGCATCAGCGCCGACAGAAAATCGATGTTGTCGGAAATGCCGTTGAGCTGGAACGCGTCGAGCGCCTCGATCTGCGCGTCGATCGCCGCTTGCCGCGTCGGCGCGTGGGTGATCAGCTTGGCGATCATCGGGTCGTAGAACATGCTGACCTCGCCGCCTTCGAACACGCCGTCGTCGACGCGCACTCGAACGTCGCCATCGCTATCGAGGCGCGGCGGCTGGTAGGTCGTCAGCCGCCCGGTCGAGGGCAGGAACCCGCGATACGGATCCTCGGCATAGACTCGGGTCTCGATCGACCAGCCGTCGATCTTCACGTCGTCCTGCGTGAACGCCAGCTTCTCGCCGGCGGCAACGCGGATCATCTGCTCGACGAGGTCGAGGCCGGTGATTTCCTCGGTCACCGGATGCTCGACCTGCAGCCGGGTGTTCATTTCCAGGAAGTAGAAACCCTTGCCGGTCGGGTCGGCGCCGTTGACGATTAGCTCGACCGTGCCCGCCGAATAGTAACCCACCGCGCGGGCCAGCGCGACGCATTGCTCGCCCATGGCGCGGCGCATCTCCGGCGACACGAAAGGTGACGGCGCTTCCTCGACCACCTTCTGGTGGCGGCGCTGGATCGAGCATTCGCGTTCATTCAAATAGACGATGTTGCCGTGCTGGTCGCCGAGGATCTGGATCTCGATGTGGCGCGGATCCTCGATGAATTTTTCCAGGAATACCCGATCGTCGCCGAAGCTGGCGAGGCCCTCGCGCTTGGTCGCCTCGAAGCCTTCACGCACGTCCTGCTCCGAATAGGCGAGACGCATGCCCTTGCCACCGCCGCCGGCCGACGCCTTCATCATCACCGGATAGCCGATGTCACCCGCGATCCGCACCGCCTCGTCGGTGTCGGCAATCTCACCGAGGTAGCCGGGGACGACGTTGACGCCCGCTTCCTTGGCCAGCTTCTTGGATTCGATCTTGTCGCCCATCGCCGCGATCGCGTTGGCCGGCGGGCCGATGAACGCGATGCCGGCGTCCTTCAACGCCTCGGCAAAGCTGGTCCGCTCGGACAGGAAGCCATAGCCCGGATGCACCGCCTCCGCGCCGGTCGCCCGGCACGCGTCGATGATCAGCTCGGCCTTGAGATAGCTTTCCGCTGCCGGCGCCGGACCGAGGCGAACGCTTTCGTCCGCCATCCGTACATGCGGCGCGCGAGCGTCGGCGTCGGAATAGACCGCGACCGTCTTGATGCCCATTGCCTTGGCGGTGCGTATCACGCGACAGGCAATTTCCCCGCGATTGGCGATCAGGATTTTTGTGAACATCTCAGCTCTTCGACTTTGACCGATAGCGCCAAAAGCCGACGCTTAGGATGGCATAGAAAACGAACGACCCAACAGCAAAGCTGAATGCCTGCCGATCTGCATTATCATTGCAGGTTATGGGACTGTCTGGACCCAATCCACATTGCAACGTCAATCCCAGGTAAATGAGACAGTCAACAATCGCATAAATGATCGATGCGCCAATGAAGATCAGCTTCTTCACTCCGTCGCCTCATCGACCGGCGGCTTGTTGTGGCCGAGCAGGCGCAGCACCTCGTCCGCCGCGTCCGCAAGGTTCGTCCCCGGCCCAAAGATCGCCTGCACCCCTGCCTCGCGCAGCATCGCGTAATCCTGCGGCGGGATGACGCCGCCGGCGACGACCTTGATGTCGGCGCGGCCGGCTTCCTTCAGCGCGGCGATCAGTTCGGGGATCAGCGTCTTGTGGCCTGCCGCCAGGCTGCTGGCGCCGACCACGTCAACATCGCGCTCTACCGCCAGTTCGGCCGCTTCGCGCGGGGTCTGGAACAGGGGGCCGGCGATGACCTCGAAGCCAAGGTCGCCAAACGCCGACGACACCAGGTTCGCCCCGCGGTCGTGCCCGTCCTGGCCCATCTTGGCGACGAGGATACGGGGCTTGCGGCCCAACCGATCGGCGACCGACCGCGTTCCCGCCACCGCGCCGGTCCAGCGCTCGTCTGACCGCTGTCCGTAAATGCCGCTGACCGGATTGGGCGACGTCGCGTAACGCCCGAACGCTCGCTCCAGCGCATCCGAAATCTCGCCTAGCGAGCAGCGGACCCGCGCGCATTCGACCGACAACGCCAACAGATTTTCACCGCCCCGCGCGCCCGCTTCCAATGCATCGAGCGCGGCGACCACCTTGGTCTCGTCGCGCGCCTCGCGCATGGCCTTCAGCCGCGCAATCTGGCCGGCGCGGACGCGGGCATTGTCGACCTCCAGGATGTCGAGTTCCGGCTCATCCTTCAGGCGATAGCGGTTGACCCCGACGATCACCGTTTCACCCGTATCGACCTTGGCCGCCCGCGCCGCCGCCGCTTCCTCGATGCGCGTCTTGGGAAGCCCTTCGGCGACCGCCTTGGTCATCCCGCCATGCGCCTCGACTTCCTCGATTAGCGCCCAGGCCTTTTCTTCCAGCTCGCGGGTCAGCGCCTCGACATACCAGCTTCCGCCGAGCGGATCGGCGACCGCCGTCACGCCGCTTTCCTCGGCCAGGATCAACTGCGTATTGCGGGCGATGCGCGCGGAAAAATCAGTCGGCAGCGCGATCGCCTCGTCGAACGAATTGGTGTGCAGCGACTGGGTCCCGCCGAGAACCGCCGCCATCGCCTCGATCGTCGTGCGGACGATGTTGTTGTAGGGGTCCTGCTCGGTCAACGACACGCCGCTGGTCTGGCAGTGGGTGCGCAGCAGCTTCGACTTTTCCGATTTTGCACCAAGGTCGGTCATGATCCGCGCCCACAGCGTGCGCGCGGCGCGCATCTTGGCGACCTCCATGAACAGGTTCATGCCGATGCCCCAGAAGAAGCTGAGGCGCGGCGCGAAGGCGTCGATGTCGAGCCCGGATCGCATCGCGGCGCGGACATATTCCATGCCGTCGGCCAAGGTGTAGGCCATCTCCTGCACCGCCGTCGCCCCGGCCTCGTGCATGTGGTAGCCGCTGATCGAGATCGAGTTGAACTTCGGCATTTCGCGCGACGTGTAGGCGATGATGTCGCTGACGATCCGCATCGAGGGTTCGGGCGGGTAGATGTAGGTGTTGCGGACCGCGAACTCTTTCAGGATGTCGTTCTGGATTGTGCCGCTAAGAGCCCGACGGTCGACCCCCTGCTCCTCGCCCGCGACGATAAAGAACGACATCACCGGTAGCACCGCGCCGTTCATGGTCATGCTGACGCTCATCTCGCCCAGCGGGATGCCGTCGAACAGCAGCTTCATGTCCTCGACGCTGTCGATCGCGACGCCCGCCTTGCCGACGTCGCCGGTCACCCGCGGATGGTCGCTGTCGTAACCACGGTGCGTGGCGAGGTCGAAGGCGACGCTCAGCCCCTTCTGCCCCGCCGCCAGGTTACGCCGATAGAAAGCGTTCGATTCCTCGGCGGTCGAAAAGCCCGCATATTGCCGGATCGTCCACGGCCGCCCGGCATACATCGTCGCATAAGGCCCGCGCGTGTAGGGCGCGACGCCGGGATAACCGCTGTCGATCCCGGCCGAATCCTCGGGCCCGTAGACGGTCTTCAGGCGGATGCCCTCCGGCGTCTCGCGGCTGAGGTCGCGGCCCTTCGATTCCTTGTCGGCCAGCGCCTTCCAGGCGGACTTCTTGTCGTCACTCATGGAAAACGGCCCTAGCGCGGGCGTTCCCGCTTGCCAATCAATGCGCTTGGCGCGGGCTTTCCATGATTTCGGTCAGCACGCCGCCCATGTCCTTGGGGTGGAGGAAGAAGATCGGCGTGCCGTGCGCGCCGATGCGGGTCGGGCCGAGGATGCCCACGCCCTTGGCTTCGTACCAGGCGCGCGCCTCATCGATGTCCGCGACCTCGAAGCAGAGGTGGTGCTGGCCGCCCTCGGGATTGCGCTCGAGGAACCTAACGATCGGCGAGTCCGCGCCCAGCGGCTCGATCAACTCGACCTGCATGTTCGGCGCATCGACGAAGCACACCCGCACGCCCTGCGCGGGTAGGTCGAACGGGTCATGCACCGTCGTTGCCCCCATCTTCTCGCGATACAGCGCGACCGACCTCTCGATCGACGGCGTCGCGACCCCGACATGGTTCAAGCGTCCGAGCTTCATTGATTTTTTCCTGTCACAATTGCTTCAGCTGCCGAACGTAGCTGTCGATAAGCCATCGCCTCCGATGGGTGCATCAATAACTCGTGCGGTCGAATGCCCAGATAGGCAGACAGTTCATTCACCTCATCTCGAGTGTACCGCTGCATTCCCCGCACAACCATGCTAACCTTGGATTTATTCCATTCCAGATCATTGGCGATGTCGGCCTGCTTCTTACCGGCTGCATCCAGCCATTCGAGAAGAAACCAATCGCTCACAGCGGAATATTGTCGTGTTTCTTCCACGGATTTTCCAGCGCCTTGTCGCGGAGTTTGCGCAGGCCCAACGCCACGCGCTTGCGCGTCGAGTGCGGGTAGATCACCTCGTCGATGAAGCCCTTGCTCGCCGCCACGAACGGGTTGGCGAAGCGCTCTTCATATTCGCGGGTGCGTTCCGCCTGCTCTTCCGCCGTCTGGCCGCGGAAGATGATCTCAACCGCGCCCTTGGCGCCCATCACCGCGATCTCGGCGGTCGGCCAGGCGTAGTTCAAATCGCCGCGCAGATGCTTCGACGCCATGACGTCATAGGCGCCGCCATAGGCCTTGCGGGTGATGACCGTGATCTTCGGCACCGTCGCCTCGGCATAGGCGAACAGCAGCTTGGCGCCATGCTTGATGATGCCGTGATGTTCCTGCCCCACGCCGGGCAGGAATCCGGGCACGTCGACGAAGGTGACGATCGGGATGTCGAACGCGTCGCAGAAGCGGACGAAGCGCGCGCCCTTCTTCGATGAATTGATGTCGAGACATCCGGCCAGCACCATCGGCTGGTTGGCGACGATGCCGACGGTCCGCCCCTCGATGCGCGCGAAGCCGACGATGATGTTGGCAGCATGCTTGGGCTGGAGCTCGAAGAAGTCGCCCTCGTCGGCGACCTTCCGGATCAGCTCGTGCATGTCGTAGGGGGTTGCCGCGCTCGGCGGGACTAGCGTGTCGAGGCTTTCCTCGATCCGGTCCCAGCGGTCTTCGGTGGGCCGTTCCGGCACGTCGTGGCGGTTCGACAGCGGCAGAAAATCGAAGAACTCCCGCGTCGCCAGCAAGGCGTCGATGTCGTTCTCGAACGCCACATCGGCGACACCAGATTTCTGCGTGTGGGTAATGGCGCCGCCCAGCTCTTCCTGGGTCACCACCTCGTTGGTCACCGTCTTCACCACGTCAGGCCCGGTGACGAACATGTAGCTCGAATCCTTCACCATGAAGATGAAGTCGGTCATCGCCGGTGAATAGACCGCGCCGCCCGCGCACGGACCCATGATCAGGCTGAGCTGCGGCACCACGCCGCTGGCGAGCACGTTGCGCTGGAACACCTCGGCATAGCCGCCGAGCGAGGCGACGCCTTCCTGGATCCGCGCGCCGCCGCTGTCGTTGAGGCCGATCACCGGCGCGCCGACCTTCATCGCCGCGTCCATGATCTTGCAGATTTTCTGCGCGTGGCGTTCGGACAGCGAGCCGCCGAACACGGTGAAGTCCTGCGCGAAGACATAGACCAGCCGGCCGTTGATCGTGCCGCTGCCGGTAACGACGCCGTCGCCGGGAAATTTCTGGCTCTCCATGCCGAAGTCGACGCAATTATGCTCCACATACATGTCGACTTCTTCGAACGAGTCCGGGTCGAGCAGCACGGTCAGACGCTCGCGCGCCGTCAGGCGGCCCTTGGCGTGCTGCGCGTCGATGCGCTTCTGCCCGCCGCCCATCCGCGCCGCCTCGCGCCGCTTCTCCAGTTCGTCGATGGTCGTCGCCATATGCTCTCCTTCGGGCGGCCAGCGCTAGGCTAGCCGGCGGATGGAAACAAGTTCAGCCTGACGGGGTTGGTCGGGGCGAACAGGAGGACAGATGGCGCAGCGACAGCATTGGCCCGAACGGTTGTGGCTGGTCCGTCACGGGCAGAGCCAGGGCAATGTCGCCCGCGACCTCGCACATGAGGCGGGCCATTCGGTGATCGATCTCGACCTGCGCGACGTCGACGTGCCGCTATCCGACCTCGGCCACGCCCAGGCGGAGGCGGCGGGGCGGTGGTTCGCGTCGCTGCCGGAGGACCAGAAGCCGGAGGTGCTGCTGTCCAGTCCCTATGTCCGGGCGCGCCAGACGGCCGAGGCGATCTGCGCCGCCGGCGGGCTGTGCGGCGGGGCCAAGCCGACGATCCTCGACGAGCGGCTGCGCGAACGCGAGTTCGGGGTGTTCGACGGCCTGACTACGCTCGGCATCCGCGAGCAGTATCCGCAGGAAGCCGCCCACCGCGCCAAGATGGGCAAATTCTACCACCGCCCGCCGGGCGGCGAGAGCTGGGCCGACGTCATCCTGCGGCTCCGCTCGATGATGAACACCATCAACCTTCACTATGCCGACAAGCGGGTGCTGGTCGTCTGCCACCAGGTCGTGGTGCTGTGCATGCGCTACATCCTCGAGGAGCTGACCGAAGGCCAGATACTGGCGATCGACAAGCAGGCCGACATTCTCAATTGCGGAATCGCCGCCTTCGACTTCGAGCCCAATGCGCAGGCGCTGTGCGTGCCGACGCTGGCGCTGTGGAACCACGGTGCGCCGCTGGAGGAACAGGGCACGCCCAAGACCGCCGAGCCCGAGGTCATGACCGGATCGCGATGACGGCGCCGCGCAACCTGACCCCGACCGAGTTGAAGCGTCACCCGCTGCCGCCCGTGGTCGGGTCGGACAAGGACGGTCACGGGCGGATCCTGATCATCGCCGGGTCGCGCGACGTGCCGGGCGCGGCGCTGCTGACCGCCCACGGGGCGATGCGGGCGGGGGCGGGCAAGCTTCAGCTCGCCGCGCCGGACGACATCGCCGTCCACCTCGGCATCGCCATGCCCGAAGCAATGGTCGTCGGCTACGCCACCGCGCGGGACGGCGGCTTTTCGCGGCGAGCGGTCACCCCGATGCTCGAGCGGCTGGCGGATATCGATGTGGTCGTCGCCGGGCCGGGCCTGCGCGGCAATCCGGCGGCGGAGCGGCTGGCGGGCGAGCTGTGCCGCGCGGGCAAGCGGGTCGTGCTCGACGCCGCGCTGCTCCACGCCCTGCCGCAGCGCGCCGACGATGCCCGCGCCGCCAGCGTTCCGCCAATCCTTCTTCCCCATGCCGGTGAAATGGCCAGCCTGCTCGGCTGCGACATTGAGGAGGTCGAGGCCGACCCGCTCGGGGCGGGACGCCAATGCGCCGAGCGCTACGACGCGCTGGTGCTGGTCAAGGGCGTCAAGAGCCACATCGTCGCGCCCGGTGGACCCTGCTGGCGCTACGCCGGCGGCGGACCTGGCCTTGGCGTATCTGGGTCGGGCGATGTGCTGGCCGGGATCGTCGGCGGCCTGCTCGCGCGGGGGGCGACGCCGCTCGATGCGCTGCTGTGGGGCGTGTGGCTCCACGGCGAAGCGGGACGGCGGCTCGGCGAGACGGTCGGCCCGGTCGGCTTCCTGTCGCGCGAGATCCCTGGCGAGGTGCCCGCCCTGATTGCCCAAGCGGTCGCCTAGAAGTCGAATCCGTCGAGCTCGGTCCCTTCGACCCGCACGATGTGCAGCACGTTGGTCGAGCCGCTTTTCCCGAACGGGACGCCGGCCATGATGATCAGCCGGTCGTTGGCGTTCGCCATCGCGTGGCGAAGCGCCATGCGCTTTGCCTTGCCGACCATGTCCTCGAAGCTGTGGACGTCGCGGGTGTGGATGGCGTGGATGCCCCATTGCAGCGACAGGCGGCGCGCAACTGACCTGCTCGACGTCATGGCGATGGTCGGCACCGGCGGCCGTTCGCGGACGATGCGTCGCGCAGTCGATCCCGACGAGGTGAAGCAGGCCATCGCCCTGACCGTCAGGGTCCGGGCAATCTGCGCGGCGCTCTCGCTCAGCGCGTCGGCGGCGGTCGCCTCGCTCGGCGTTTCCGTGAAATGGATGCGCGCCGCGTAGACGGGATCGCTTTCGACGCTGGCGGCGATGCGGTCCATCATTGTCACCGCCTCGACCGGATAGGCGCCCGCGGCGCTTTCGGCCGACAGCATGACCGCGTCGGCACCGTCGTAGATGGCGGTGGCGACGTCGCTGACTTCGGCGCGGGTCGGCGTCGGGCTGACGATCATCGATTCCAGCATCTGGGTCGCGACCACGACCGGCTTGCCGGCCTGGCGCGCCATCGCGACGATCTTGTTCTGGAGCGGCGGGACGCCTTCGGGCGGAAGCTCGACGCCAAGGTCGCCGCGCGCGACCATCACCGCGTCGGCATGGTCAAGGATTTCGGCCAGCCGCTCGATCGCCTGCGGCTTTTCGATCTTGGCGAGCAGCGCCGCCTTGTCCCCGACGAGTCCCCGCGCCTCGATCACGTCCTCGGGGCGCTGCACGAACGACAGCGCGATGAAATCGGCGCCCTGGCTGAGCGCGAATTCGAGGTCCAGCCGGTCCTTTTCGGTCAGCGCGGGAATCGGCACCACTACGTCGGGAACGTTGACGCCCTTGTTGTTGCTGACCTTGCCGCCGACCACGACCTCCGCCTCGATCCGGTCGGGCGCGACGGTCAACGCCTTCAAGCGCACCTTGCCGTCGTCGATCAGCAGCCGGTCGCCCGGCGCCAGCGTTTCGAACAATTCGGGGTGCGGCAACAGCGCGCGGGTCGCGTCGCCCGGCGTCTCGTCCAGGTCGAGGACGAAGGTCTGCCCGGTCTCGAGCATCACCGACTTGTCCTTGAACTCGCCGACGCGAAGCTTGGGACCCTGCAGGTCAAACACGATCGAGATCGGCCGGCCCAGGCTCCGTTCCAGTCCGCGAATCGCGTCGACGAGCTTGGCCTTGTCGGCCCGCTCACCATGGCTCATGTTGATGCGGAATGCGTCGGCGCCGGCTCGAAGCAGCGCCTCGATCATCCCCGGGTCGGACGAGGCGGGGCCCAGCGTCGCGAGCACTTTTACCTTGCGGGTGCGCGGGGGAAGCCCCGGAAGAACGGCCATGATCACCTCGTCTGTTGCGGGAGCCGCCATAGCCGCTCTGGCGACCCGTTCAACCGGGTTGAGCCATTGAAATGCCTCGCCTAGGAGCATCGCCGACCATTAACGGCGGATTCGCCGAACCAGCGGGGAATGACATGAGTGAAGGCAATGTCGCGGCGGATCAGCTGCGGCTGTTCATCGAACGGATCGAGCGGCTCGAGGAAGAGAAGAAGGGCATCGCCGACGACGTGAAGGACGTCTATGCCGAGGCCAAGGCCAACGGCTATGACACCAAGACGATGCGCGCCATCGTCCGCCTGCGCCGGATGGAAAAGCACGCCCGCGACGAAGCCGATGCGCTGCTCGAAACCTATCGCAACGCCCTTGGGCTTGCCTAAGCAACTGGAGGCCTGACGATGATCCTCACCACCACCTCGACGATCGAAGGGCGGCAGGTCCGCACCTACCTTGGCATCGTCACCGGCGAGGTCATCGTCGGCGCCAACATCTTTTCAGACATCTTCGCCTCGGTGCGCGACATCGTCGGGGGCCGCTCAGGCGCCTACGAGAACGCGCTTCGCGATGCGCGCCATCAGGCGCTGAGCGAATTGCAGGCAGAGGCGCAGGACATCGGCGCCGACGCGGTCATCGCTATCGACCTCGACTATGAAGTGCTGGGCAAGACCGGATCGATGCTGATGGTTTCGGCGTCGGGCACCGCGGTCAAGCTGGGCTGACACGATGGCCGGCCATTCCAAATTCAAGAACATCATGCACCGCAAGGGCGCTCAGGATAAGAAGCGCTCGGGCATGTTCTCCAAGCTGTCGCGCGAAATCACCGTCGCGGCGAAGATGGGGCTGCCCGATCCGGACATGAACCCGCGCCTGCGCGCAGCGGTCAATGCCGCCAAGGCGCAGTCGATGCCGAAGGACAATATCCAGCGGTCGATCGACAAGGCGTCGAAGGGCGATGCCGAAAATTACGAGGAAGTTCGTTACGAGGGCTATGGCCCGGGCGGCGTCGCGATCATCGTCGAGGCGCTGACCGACAACCGCAACCGCACCGCGACCAACGTCCGCACCGCCTTTTCCAAGAACGGCGGCAATCTCGGCGCGTCAGGTTCGGTCGCGCACGGTTTCGAACGGCTCGGCCTGATCGAATATCCGGCCGCGGCGGGCGACGAGGACAAGGTGATGGAAGCCGCGATCGAGGCGGGCGCCGACGACGTCCAGTCCGACGAGGACGGCCACCAGATCTGGACCCAGCAGGACGGCATGCACGACGTCGCCAAGACACTGGAAAGCGCGCTCGGCCCGGCGGAAGCAGTCAAGCTCGCGTGGAAGCCAAACCTGGAGGTCACCGTCACCGGCGACGATGTCGCAACCTTGATGAAACTGGTCGACGCGCTCGAAGACGACGACGACGTCCAGACGGTCTGGGGCAACTACGACATCAGCGACGCCGACTTGGAGAAGCTGGGCTGACCCTCATCCTCGGACTCGACCCCGGCCTCGGCACGACCGGCTGGGGGCTCATCCGCGCCGAGGGCAATCGGTTGAGCCATGTGGCCAACGGGCAGCTGAAGACCGACGCGAGCGAACCGCTGCCGCGGCGCTTGTCCCATCTCGCCAGCCAGTTGGAGGCGCTGCTGGCCGATCATGCCCCCGCCGCCGCCGCGGTCGAGGAGGTGTTCGTCAACAAGAACCCGCAATCGACGCTGAAGCTCAGCCACGCCCGCGGCGTCGCGCTGATGTGCGCCGCTCGCGCCGGTATCGACGTCGGCGAATATGCGCCGACACTGGTCAAGAAGGCGGTGGTCGGCACCGGCGGCGCCGACAAGTCGCAGGTTCACGCCATGGTCCAGCGCCTGCTGCCCGGCTGCAAGCCCGCCGGACCCGACGCGGCGGACGCGCTGGCGGTGGCGATCACGCACGCCCACCACCTCGCCAGCGGTCATTGCGGCCTGCGCTAGGCGGGCTCCGCCGTCAGGTGGATGACAATCTTGTCCTCCGGTGCAGTCTCTTCGCCGCGAATAAATTCCAAGAGGTCGGCGTTGATGATGTCGGCGTGGGTCGTGCACATGCCGTGGGGCAGGCCGGGATAGGTCTTCAGCTTCCCGTGCTTCAGTAGAGCGGCCGAAAGCGGCGCCGAATCCGCGTAGGGTACGATCTGGTCGTCGTCACCGTGCATCACCAGCACCGGCACTTCGATCGCCTTCAGGTCGTCGGTGAAGTCGGTCTCGCTGAACGCCTTGATGCAGTCGTAGTGGGCCTTGGTCCCGCCCATCATCCCCTGCCGCCACCAATTGTCGATGACGCCCTGGCTGACGACCGCGCCGGGCCGGTTGTAGCCGTAGAAAGGTCCCGTCGGCACGTCGATGTACAGCTGGGCGCGGTTGGCGGCGAGCGCGGCCCGATAGCCGTCGAACGCCTCGATCGGCGTCCCGCCGGGGTTCTTGTCCGACTTGACCATGACCGGTGGGACCGCGCCGATCAGAACGGCCTTCGCCACCCGGCCCGGCTCGGCCCGCGCGACATATCGGGCCACTTCGCCACCGCCGGTGGAATGACCGATGTGAATGGCATCGCGAAGGTCGAGCCGCGCCGCCAACTCGGCGACGTCGGCGGCGTAGGTATCCATCTCGTTGCCGCTATCGGTCTGGCTCGACCGGCCGTGACCGCGGCGATCGTGGGCGATGACCCGGAATCCCTTGCCTAGAAAGAAGAGCATCTGGTTGTCCCAGTCGTCGGCGCTGAGCGGCCACCCGTGGTGGAACACGATCGGCTGGGCGTCTTTCGGTCCCCAGTCCTTGTAGAATATCTCGGTACCGTCGCGGGTGATGATGGTGGGCATGGCGGTGATCTCCGTTGCTGGAACCGACGCAACGCAGGCGACTCGCGAGGCCACTTCCCCCGCCCCGGGATCATACCACGTTCCCATCGGTGCGGCTTCCCGCTAGGCGTTGGTGAAATGATCGCGCGCCTTGCCGGAACCCTGCTTGAAACCGCTGCCGACCACGCCATCGTCGACGTCGGCGGCGTCGGCTATCTGGTGCAGGCGAGCAGCCGGACGCTCGACGCCATCGGCCCGGAGGGCTGCGCCGTCACGCTGCTGACCGAACTTCAGGTGCGCGAGGATTCGATGACCCTGTTCGCGTTCGGCTCGGCCGGCGAGCGAGAGGCGTTTCGCCAGCTGACGAGCGTGCAGGGGGTGGGCGGTCGGGTCGCGCTTGCCATCCTGTCGGTGCTCGATCCGGCGGAACTCGCCGGCGCGGTCTCGCGCGGCGACAAGGCGATGGTCGCCCGCGCCAACGGCGTCGGGCCCAAGCTCGCCCAGCGCATCGTCAACGAGCTCGCCGGCAAGATGGGGAGCCCGGCGCTGGCCGGTGCCGCCGGCTCGCCCGCGCCGCGCGGCGGCAATGCGCAGGACGCGCTGTCGGCGCTCGCCAACCTCGGCTTCAAGCCCGCCGATGCCAGCGCCGCAGTGGCGGCGGCGGTCGAAGATTTGGGCGACGGCGCGACGCTCGACGCCCTCGTCCGCCTGGCACTGCGCAAGGCGGCGAAGTAGCGGAACGCGCACAGGCGCCCACTCCCGCAACCTACAGCATCGCCAGATGCCGGTTGTCGAAGCTGTGGTTGTAGTCGGCGGCGATCTCGACCTTGCGTTCGACGGACTTGATGATCGTTTCCGAAAAATCGACCCCGGCGAGCGTCGAACAGCTTTTGAGATTGCCCGGCGAGAACACGTTCACTTCAAGGATTTTGTCGCCGACGATGTCGATCCCGACGAGGAACATGCCGTCGGCGATCAGCTTGGGCCGGATGATCTCGGCGACGCGCAGCTCGACCTTGCCGATGTCCACCGCCTCGGCCTTGCCGCCGGCGTGGATGTTGGAACGGATATCGTCCTTGGCGGCGACCCGGCGCAGCGCCGCATATTTGCCGTCCACCTCGAGTGGTTGGCCGTTCATCAGGAACAGCCGGATATCACCCTTCTTCGCCGCCGGGATATAGGCCTGGCAGATGATGTAGCCGTCGCGGCCGATCGCCTCGATCATCTGGTTGAGGTTGCCGGCGCTTTCACTGTCGAGCTTGAACACGCCCGACCCGCCCGACCCCTGCAGCGGTTTCAGGATGACGTTGTTCTTGTGGGCCTTGGCGAACGCCTTGATGTCGCGTTCGTCGCGGGTGATGATCGTTTCCGCCCGCGCTTCTTCGGGAAAGCTCTGGAAATACAGCTTGTTGATCGCCCGGCCCAGACTGTCCGGGTCGTTGAGCACCAGGACCCCGCGCTTGATCGCTTCGCGGCCGAACAGGATCCCGGCCTCCGCCCGCCACGGTTCGGTGGTCGCGTCGAGCGACGGGTCGGACCGTAGCCACAGCACGTCGACGTCCTTGAGGTTGACGGCTTCGGCGGTGGTCTTGGTCGCCTGGAGAGCGTCGAAGAAGGCCTCGCGGCTTCCCCATTTCTTCTTCGGCATCTGGCGAACGTGCGCCCGCAGGCTGTCGTCCCGTTCCATCATGAAATCGGACGGGGTGATGTACATGACGTCATGCCCGCGCATCGCCGCCTGGTGAGCCAGGACCGTGGTGGTGTAGCCGGCGAATTCGGTCGCAATATCGTTGACGAAGAAGGCAATGCGCATCGGGTGGCCCTTATTCCTAGAGTAGTCGGTCCAGCCCCACGCCGGCCTTGATCTGCCGGATGCGCTGCTGGACGTCTGGTCGATCGAGATAGGCAGGGAGGAATCTCGGGGCGTGAACGAGGCCGCGCTGCAGCAGTTCCTCGATCGCGGGAAGGTCGGTACGAGCGATCTTGCCCAGCCAGAACGGGGTCAGCGTATGGCCCGCCGCGACATGGTCGATGACTGCGCGGAATCCCTCGAGGTAGATGGCGTCCTTGGCCAGCCCGCCGGAGCGGTGGACCCGGGTCGCCAGCCCGAACGCCCCGGCAATGGAATAACCATGGTCCCGCCGAAGCAGGCGGTAGGTGTCCATGAATTCCGCCCCGTGCTGCATGGCGTCGACCGCGACCACCCGCGCGGCGAGCAGCCGGATGCGCGTGCTGGTGAGGCCGCCCACCGCCCATTCCGCGAAGACGCCGAGGCCCTCCTGGATGCCCTCATACTTCGCAAGCCCGGTGCGGAAGATCGACAGGCCCTGGGCGTTGCCGTTGATGTAGGTGAGGAGGTGGGTCGACACCTCGTGGGACAACAGGGCGTCCAGCCGGCTTGCCAGCATGCTCGTTTCGGTGCCGACCAGCAATTTGTTGCCGGTCACCATCAGGCCGGAAACGTCGTCGCGGATCTCCACCGCCGCGTCGAACGGCGCGTCCGGTCGGTTGTAGTGCCCGATCAGGTCGCGCGCTGCGGCGGCGATGACCGGTGCTCCGACCATCTCGCCGCCGACGCGCCGTCCCCTCGCCATGGCCAGCACATGCCGGGCATCGTCGAGCAGGGTCTTCGGCACCGCGCCATAGAGGAAAAGGCTGGCCGGGCGGAAGGCCGGCGTGTTGCGGGTCGCCAGCATCGTCAGCTGCGCATCGATTTCGTGCCGCTTGGCGGCGAACAGCCGTTCCAGCAGCGGATCTTCGAGGCGTGAGAAATCGAGGTTGTAGAGCCGCCGCTTGACCGTGTCGGGATCGATGGTCAGCGGCCGGTAGCGGAAGTCGGGAGCGACCTCCTCCCCATCGGCAACGAACTTTTCGAGTGCAGCGGTGGCGTTGATTGGCGACACGGACAGCAGGAAGTCGAAGCTGCCGGCAATCCGCGCGAGCTTTTCGTCGGCGCGGAGCGCGGCCTTGAGGTAGGCGCGCCGCCCCAGCGAGCGATAATGAGCCGGCGGGTTACCCACCGTCGATTCGATGTACGCGCACGCCGCCCGCAACAGCGCATCGCCGCACGCCACGGCAAGCTCATGCGCCACCTGGGGATAGACGCCGCCATCCTCGCGGAGGTGGATGCGCGGAAGGCTGACCAGCAGCGGCACGGTCACCGCTGCTTCGTCCGACAGGGCGCCCCGAAGCCAATGCTCGGGCGGCAATGTCTGCTTGACGACCCTGGGCGACCGCAGGTCGATCGCCACGGATTCCAGCGCCTCGACGAGTGCCTTGGTCGCGTGTGCGTCGTGGCCGGTCTCTCCGGACGAAACGACGGCGACGAACGGCGTCAGCTCGGCGCTCTCCTCGCTTTCCGGCGATTGTTGCAGGTCCTCGATCGCGAGCACCAGCAGCGGCTGGTTGGGCTCGCCCAACTCGACCGCCAACCGGTCGAGCAAGGCAAGGGCCCTGGCATCGTCCGGGCCCTCGTCCCAGACGATATAGGCCGGACTGTTGAGCGCCACGCGGCGGGCCAGGCTGTGGGCAAGCGGCTCGCCAGCGGCTCGCCGGTGAACGACCAGGAACGGGAGCCGGCGATCGAGGTGCATCCGGCCGGTTTCACCGACCTTCCGGCGCCGCGGTCCGTCGTTCGCCATCAGCTGATCCTGTTTGTCGGCGAGGCTGGCCATCAGGTCCGCAGCAAGTTGGCGGCGGCTCGCGCCGTGAAGGTGATGAACTCACGCATCGCCCGCAGGTCGCCCCCGTCCGGCGCGCCGGTCCACTCGTCCATGAAGAACTTCTTGAACTCGAGGGCGATCGCGCATCCTTGCCCCGGGTAGCGGTCATGGGCGAAGCGGGTCTGCTCGCCCTTGCCCTGGAAGGCGATGTTCTCCCGCACGTCGAGGTGCCGGCCGTTGAAGTCAAAGCCGCGCATCTCTTCCATCAGCGGGTCGAGCAGGAACGACCATTGTTCGCGCGGCATCGAAAAGGTGCCGATGTTGATGTCTGGCGCCTTGTCCTGCGGAGTGGGGGCGCCGTCCGGCCCGTCGCGTCGGTGGTTGTAGCTGTGGACGTCGATCAGCACGAATCGGCCATGCTCGGCGACGACATCGTCGAGCAACGCGCCCAGCATCCGGTAGTAGGCGGCATGGATGCGCAGCGACTCCTCGAACAGGTCCTCGTTCGCCTGGTCGTTCCACACCAACAGCCCCCAGCTTTGCTCGGGCGTTCGGTAGACGGCATCGCGGGCCGCGCGGTTGAGGTCGAATTCGAAGCGCGACCGATGGGCAATGACATGCGTCGAAACGCCGGTCACGGCCTGGCCGGTGAACGGATCCTCTTCCCGCAACCGGTCCGCCTCCGATAGCGCCATCGCCCGAGCGACATCGGGCCGAAGCTCGTGTCCGTCATGAATGGCAGTCGCGATGACCGGTCCGGGTCCGCGCGTGAGCGTCCACCACCGGTCGGCTGAGGTCGGGTTGGGCATAGGGTTCGTAACTGGCGGGTCGCCGTTCGGTTGCCTGCGCCGGGTCCAGCGCGCCTTTGGGGTCTTGCAACCCCCGCTCGCTGTTCATCCTCGCGGGCGGCGAGCCCATGGTCGCCTGCCCACCTTCGAATTGCGAACACGTCAGGCGAATAGTGGACATCACCGCGTCCTCGTCTCAGGATGAAACTGCGTCGCAGTGGAGAGCCGGGAGGCAGGATGACCATAGGTTTCGCCCTCCAGCTGATCGAGACGACCGCTGTTGTCGTGGGCGTCGTGTTCGGTCTCGTCCAGCTCCGGCAACTGCGCAATCAACGCGAAGTCCAGGCCGGGCTCGAGTTGCTAGGCCCTCTCCAGACATCGGAAAGCGCGGAAGCCCTGCTATTGCTCCACAGCCTTCCCGACGATCTTTCCGGCGACGAGTTGCGGCAACGGCTTGGTTCGAACTTCAAGGCCGTCTTTGCCACCCTGGCACTGCTGGAAAGCCTCGGCCCCCTTGTCGCCCGCGGCCACGTCCCCATCGGAATGTTCGCGGAATTCTACCGGGGCCCCACACTGCTTTGCTGGCGAAAGGTGCGCCGGTACGTCGAGGAGCAGCGCGAGCTCGGCTGGCCGAGCCTGTTCGAGTGGCTGCAGTGGCTCGCGGAACGAATGCAGGAACGCCTCCCACCGTCTGGCGATCTCCCGGCATACGAACAGTTCAAGAGTTGGAAGCGAAGCTCCGACTTCTCGAAACTCCAGATGTGACGGCAGACGATTGCTCTCTGGTATTCCACGACTGCCAACCGCCGAGCCCACGGGGAGGTGCGCTTAACCTCTGTCCTCGGTCGGCGCTTTCCGCCATGATGCGACTGATGCGCGCCTCCCCCGTTCACCCGTCTCTGCGACCCTCCGCCGCTCCATCGTCGGGGAGGAGGCGTTTTAGGCCCTTGCCTGGTACGAACCTTGCGAACTTCCGGGCTTTCAATGGCCACTGATCCCGCCCGACTGACCACGCCGGAACGCACCGCCGAGGATGCCGACGCGGCGCTTCGGCCCAAGAGCCTGGACGAGTTCGTCGGCCAGCAGGCCGCGCGCGAGAACCTCCGCGTGTTCGTCAACGCTGCCCGTTCGCGCGGCGAGGCGCTGGACCATGTGCTGTTCTTCGGGCCGCCGGGCCTTGGCAAGACGACGCTGGCCGGGATTCTCGCCCGCGAAATGGGCGTCGGCTTCCGCGCCACGTCCGGCCCGGTCATCGCCAAGTCGGGCGACCTTGCCGCCCTGCTGACCAATCTCGAGGACGGCGATGTCCTGTTCATCGACGAAATTCACCGCCTCAATCCAGCGGTCGAGGAGGTGCTCTACCCGGCGATGGAGGACCGCGCGCTCGACCTGATGATCGGCGAGGGTCCGTCGGCCCGGTCGGTCCGCATCGACCTGCCCCGATTCACCTTGGTCGGAGCGACGACGCGCCAGGGCCTGCTGACGACGCCGCTCCGCGACCGCTTCGGCATTCCCGTCCGCCTCAACTTCTACACCGTCGCGGAACTGGAACAGGTCGTTCGCCGGGCCTCCCGCCTGCTGGGCATCGATCTGACCGACGACGGCGCGGTCGAGGTTGCCCGCCGAAGCCGCGGCACGCCGCGCATCGCCGGCCGGCTGTTGCGACGGGTGCGAGACTTCGCCCATGCCGCGGGCAGCGACACGGTCGACGCGGCCGTCGCCGACCGCGCGCTCGGCCGGCTGGAAATCGACAAGCTCGGCCTCGACGCGATGGACCGGCGCTATCTGCTGATGATCGCGGAACTCTACAACGGCGGCCCGGTCGGGGTGGAGACGCTGGCGGCGGGGCTCAGCGAGCCACGCGACACGATCGAGGACGTCATCGAGCCTTATCTCATTCAGCTGGGCCTCATCGCCCGCACGGCACGAGGGCGCTGCCTCAACGGCCGCGGCTGGACCCATTTGGGTCTGAACCCACCGTCGGGCAGTCAGTCGGGCCTGTTCGATCCGGAGGGTGGACCGAAATGAAATTAGCGTTGCTTGCCATTGCCGCGGGTGCGGCCGCCTTTGCCGCTCCGGCCCCCGCGGCCGCCCAGGCGTCCGCCGTGGCACCGGTCGACTACGCCAAGGACGCCAATTGGCTGTGCCGCCCGGGCCGCGCCGACGCCTGCTCCCGCCAGCCAGTGGTCACCGCGCTTCTGCCGACCGGCTACGGCGACCGGGTCCCCGCACGGCAGCTTCCGGCCCCGGCGGTCGACTGCTTTTACGTGTACCCAACGGTCAGCCACGACCAAGGCCTTAACAGCGACCTCGCCGCCGACGACCGCGAGGAAGTCTACGCCGTGCAGAGCCAGCTCGCCCGCTTCGCTGGTGTCTGCCGACCGTTCGCGCCCCTCTATCGCCAGATGACGATGGGCGCGGTTGCCGCCGCCGCGACCGGGGCCAGCGTCGCTGCGCCGGCCGCGATGGCGTATGGCGATGTCGCCGCAGCCTTCCGGCGCTATCTCGCCAACGACAACAAGGGTCGCCCCTTCGTCCTCATCGGTCACAGCCAGGGCTCGCTGATGCTCCAGTTGCTGATCAAGCACGAGATCGAGGGCAATCCGATCTCGCGTCAGATGGCCCTCGCGATCCTGCCCGGCTTCAACGTGCTGGTGCCCTCCGGCAAGCGCGTCGGCGGAACCTTCGCCTCCACGCCGCTGTGCGCCAGCCCGTCGGAAACCGGCTGCGTCATCAGCTGGGTCAGTTTTCGCGAACGCAACGTCCCGCCCCCGGGCGCCCTGTTCGGCTATGCCGACCAGCCCGGCATGACCGTCGGCTGCGTCAACCCGGTGCGGCCGGGCGCGACCGGTTGGGTCGCGACCAACGGCATCGTCAACGCCCGCTCGACCCTGCCCGTGCCCGGCGGCCCGATCACCTGGTCCACGACCGGCGCGCCGCCATCGACGTTCGTGCAGGTGCCGGGCCTGATATCGGTTCGCTGCGTCAACGACGGGCCCCGCGGCTATCTGTCGGTGCGGACCAACGCCGACCCTTCGGACAAGCGCACCGACCGCGTCGGCGGCGAGGTCGGGGCGATGGGCTTTTTCCTGCCCGGCTGGGGCATGCACCTGATCGACCTCGCCGCACCGCAGGAAGACCTGGTCGCCCGGGTCGCCGCGCTGACGCCGCGCCCCCTTGGACGGGTGACCCCGCCAACCGAGTGATTGTCTGCGGCTTGCTGGCCGTTCCGCCCGGAACGGCAGAAATCCCGCGCTCTCGACGCTAATGCACGATCCGCCGCGCAAGGGTTGAACCGGGAGTCAGGGGATGGTTAAGGGCTGGGACCAATGACATCATCGCCTTTCGACCAGCCCTATCGCGGCGGCTTCGCCGGGACCGAGCATCGATTCGCGCTGACCGTCTATTTCGAGGACACCGACACAGCCGGCATCGTCTACCACGCCAACTACCTGCGGTTTTTCGAGCGTGCCCGGTCCGACATGCTGCGCGCCGCGGGCATCGACCAGCGCGCCGCGATCGACGAGGGGCTGGGCGCCTATGCGGTGAGCGAAATGGCGATCAAGTGGCGTCGGCCGGCCAAGCTCGACGATGACCTGGTCGTCGCCAGCCGGGTAACGAACGTCCGCGCCGCCTCCTGCACCATTCATCAGCGAGTCATGCGCGGGCAGGAACTCTTGGCCGAGGCGACGGTGACGGCGGCCCTGCTTACTCCCGAGGGCCGCCCCCGTCGCCAACCGGCGGACTGGGTCGAACGCTTCCGTTCGATCGCGACAGAAGAAGGAAACGAATGACCGTCCAGCCGTCCACCGACCTGATGAGCCCGCTCGCCCTGTTCCTGCAGGCCGATGCGGTGGTGAAGATCGTCATGATCGGCCTTCTCGCCGCCAGCATCTGGACCTGGGCGATCATCCTCACCCACTCCGCCCGCCTGAAACGCATCAACAAGCAGTCCGCATCGTTCGAGCGCGACTTCTGGGCGGCGAGCGACATCGACGCCTTCCATTCGAAGCGCGGGGACGAGCAGTTGCCGATCGCGATGGTGCTCGGCGCCGGCCTCGACGAGTGGCGCCGCTCGACCCGCGCGGCGGTGGTCGACCGGTCGGGCACCCGCGAACGCCTCGCCAGCCGGATGAACGCAGCCGTCGCGGCAGAACTCGACCGCCTCGGCGACCGGCTCAACATCCTCGCCACGGTCGGATCGGTCGCGCCGTTCGTCGGCCTGTTCGGGACGGTGTGGGGCATCATGCGCAGCTTCACCGCCATTGCCGGATCGAACAACACCTCGCTGGCGGTGGTCGCGCCGGGCATTGCCGAAGCCCTGTTCGCGACCGCCATCGGCCTGTTCGCGGCGATCCCCGCGGTCATCGCCTACAACCGGCTCAGCCACGGCCTCGACCGGCTGGAGGCGAGCCTCGGCCGTTTCTCCGATCGCTTCCACGCCACGCTCAGCCGCGAACTGGAAGTTGACGTGGGGACTCGAAGCTAATGGCGATGGGAACCGCCCCTCGCGGCGGACGCCGGGACGGCGGACGCCGATGGCGGAAATCAACGTCACGCCGCTGGTCGACGTGATGCTAGTGCTGCTGATCATCTTCATGATTACCGCACCGCTGCTGGTCGCGGGCGTGCCGATCGACCTTCCCGAAAGCCGCGCCGGCGCGCTCGACCAGCAGGCCGAGCCGGTCCAGGTCGCGA
This sequence comes from Sphingomonas rhizophila, assembly GCF_014396585.1. Lineage (GTDB taxonomy): Bacteria > Pseudomonadota > Alphaproteobacteria > Sphingomonadales > Sphingomonadaceae > Sphingomicrobium > Sphingomicrobium rhizophilum. The sequence goes on along the minus strand of NZ_CP060717.1, from coordinate 5,601 downwards.
TCGACGGGCAGGGCGCGATCACCATCGACGACCAGCCGGTCACCGAAGCCGATCTGCCCCGCCAGTTCGCCACCATCGCCGCGCAGCCCGCACCCGAGGAAGGCCGCCGCATCTATCTACGCGCCGACAAGGGCCTCGATTATGGCCGGGTGATGCGGGTGATGGGCGAGCTCAACAAGGCGGGCCTCAACCGCGTCGCGCTTGTGTCGGTCGGAGGTGACGAACAGTGACCGTCGACCGCGGCGAAATGATGGGAACGGCGGGGGCGATCGCGCTCCACGTCGCCCTCATCGCCGCGCTGTCGATGAGTCTTGCCCACACCGCCGCCAATATCGAGCCGCCGTCGATGGAGGTCGAGCTGGTCGACGAGATCGGCCTGACCGCCACCGCGCCGACGTCGATCCCGACCCCGCCACCGGCAAGCGTCGCGCCCGAGATCAGCGAGGCGGTCGAGCCGCTTCCGCCCGAACCCGCCCCGGCTCCCGCTCCCGCCCCTGCTCCTTCGCCGCGGCCCTCGCCGATCGCCAAGCCGCGCCCGGTCACCAAGCCCGCCCCGCCGCGCCCGACGCCCCGCGCCCAGCAACGCCCGGCCCCGCGCGGGTCGCGCATTGGCGACGACTTCCTGAAGGGCATCGAAGGTGGCGACGAACGCGCCTCGGCCCCGGCGAAGCCGTCCGCGCCGACCTTCAACGCACAGGCCAAGATGGACATCGGCCAGGCGATCATCCGCCAGGCCCGCTCCTGCGCCAACAACCAGCCGTTTCTGGGCGAAGGCGCCAACACCCTGCGCCTGCGCGTCAACCTGCGCTTCAACCGGAACGGGCGCCTCGCCAGTTCGCCGACCGTTCTCGGCATCGCCGGCAACGCCGACCTGCGCAGCAAGTATGGCGAGCTTCTGGAAGACCAGGTGCGCCGGATCTTCACCCAGTGCGCCCCCTTCCGCCTGCCGGCCGAGCTTTACGATACGCCGAGCGGCGGCTGGAACGACTTCACCTTCATCTACCGGGTAGAATGACCATGAGAAAATTGCTTGTTGCCATGACCGCCCCCGTCGCGTTGATCGCGACAACACCCGCGCTCGCGCAAAGCCAGGACGAGCCCGAGCTGGTCGGCGGCAGCGTCCGCGGCAATGTCGCCATCGTCGTTCCGGCGATGCCCGCCGCGCCCGGTGCCAGCGAGGCCACCGGCCGCCAGGTCGCGCAGATCATCGTGTCCGACCTTCGCTCGACCGGCGCCTTCACGCCGCTCGGCCCCGCCGGCATCGGCACCTACAGCTTCGACGAAGCGCGCAACCCCAACTTCGGTCAGTGGCGCAACGCCGGCGCCTCGGCGCTCGTGTCCGGCTACATCGAACCGCGCGGCGATGGCCGGGTCACCGTCGGCTGCATGCTTTACGACGTCACCGCGGGCCGCGAGCTTGCGCGGCAGGGCTTTGCGGTCGCCGCCGACGACATCCGCAGCGCCGCCCACAAGTGCGCCGACCTCGTCTATTCGCGCCTGTCGGGCGAGGAGCCGTTCCTCGACACCAAGGTCGTCTACGTCGCCGAGACCGGCCCGAAGAACGCCCGCGTCAAGCGCATCGCCATCATGGATTCGGATGGGTCCGGCCACCGCTACCTGACCACGGGCAAGTCGACCGTCATCACCCCGCGCTTCAGCCCGCGCGGCGACAAGCTAGTGTACATGAGCTACCAGGGCCGCCGTCCGCGGGTCTACATCATGGACGTGGCCAGCGGCGCCGAGCGGCTGCTGGTCCGCGGCGCGGTCCACACCTTCGCCCCGCGCTTCTCGCCCGATGGCCGCAACGTCGTCTTTTCGATGGCGTCGGGCGGCAACACCGACATCTACGTCGTCGGCGCCAACGGCGGCACCCCGCGCCGCCTGACCGCGACCCCGGGCGCCGATACCAGCCCCAGCTATTCGCCCGATGGCAGCCGCATCGTGTTCGAAAGCGACCGGTCCGGCACGCAGCAGCTCTACGTCATGAACGCCGACGGCTCGAACCAGAAGAGGATCACGTTCGGTGGCGGCCGCTATGCCTCGCCGGTGTGGAGCCCGAAGGGCAACCTCATCGCTTTCACCAAGATCAGCGGCGCCTTCCGCATCGGCGTGATGTCGCCCAGCGGCGGCGGCGAGCGCATCCTGACCGATGCCTGGCAGGACGAAGGGCCAAGCTGGGCGCCCAACGGCCAGTTCGTCATGTTCAACCGAATCACCCAAGGCAGCGGTACGTCCAAACTGTACGCGGTGCCCGTCAGCGGCGGCCGTCCGCGCCTGCTGCCCACTCCCCTTGGCGGATCGGACCCCAGCTGGTCCCCGCTTTCGCGCTGACATCTTAGGAGAATAATCTCATGAACAAGACCATCCTGATCGGCATGACCGCCCTGGCCCTGGGCCTTGGCGCCTGCCGCCGCCCGCCGGCACCGGTCGAAACCGTCCCGCCGGTCACCAATCCCGACAACACTGGCGTGGAAGGCGACGACGCCGACCTGGTCGAATTGCCGGCGATGCAGGCCGACCTGGTCGCCAAGGCGGGGTCGGACACCGTCTATTTCGGAACCGACCAGTATCAGATCGATGCGCAGTCGCAGGCGACGCTGGCCGCCCAGGCACGCTGGTTGCTCGCCAATCCGAACGTCCGCGCCTCGATCGAAGGCCATGCCGACGAGCGCGGCACCCGCGAATATAACGTTGCACTGGGTGAGCGCCGCGCCAATGCGGCTCGCGATTTCCTGATCGCTCAGGGTGTGCCGGCCAACCGGCTGCTTACCGTCAGCTGGGGCAAGGAACGCCCGGCCGCGGTCGGATCGAATGAGCAGGCCTGGGCGCAGAACCGCCGGGCCGTGACGGTGGTGGTAAGGTAAGCAGGCTAGTCGGGACCGGGCACGCGTGAAGCGTGCCGGGTCTCCGGCTCAGCTTAGGCCGCGTAGCGGCGCGGCGAATTGACCGCCAGCCAGGCGCGCGCCTGCTTTTGCGCCTCGGCGATTTCGCGGGCCGTCATTTCGAAGCTGATGTCGGCGCGGCAGGCCTGGCTGCGCGCATCACCCGACAGGGCGCCGAGATTGAACCACTTGTGCGCTTCGATCAGGTCGACGGCGATCCCGCCGCGTCCGGTGGAGTAGCTTACGCCCAGTTCGAACAACGCATCGACATCGCCGGCTTCCGCATCGGCAAGGCGGCTGTTGAGGAGAAAGTCCTGAGCCTTCTGACTGATTGCCATGATGAAACACCCCCTGATCACTTGTTCTTGGGTGAGTTTTCATCGCCGAAGACCGAACAAATGGTTAACGACGCGGCAGGCAAACGAAATCAGTGTGGCCGATTAGACACGAACGTTGTCGATCAATCGGACCCTGCCAAGGACTGCGGCCGCGATCAGTCGGCCACCGTCACGGTAATGGTCCATCGGTTCTAACGTGTCGCCATCGACATAGGCCAGATAATCGACCGGCCCGAAGCCGGCGTCGACAAGCTTCACGGCAGCGTCGGCCAACGCCGTCTCGATCGTCGCGCCCATTTCGACGGCCCTTGCCGTAGCGGTCAGGACGCGATGTAACGTCGGGGCCACCTTCCGCTCGCGCTCGCTGAGTAACGCGTTGCGCGACGACATCGCCAGTCCGTCATTCTCGCGAACGGTGGGATAGCCATGAATCGCGATCGGCAGGCCGAGGTCCGTGGTCATCCGGCGAATGACAGCCAGTTGCTGCCAATCCTTTTCGCCGAACACGGCGGCGTCGGGCATGATGGCAATGAACAGCTTGGCGACGACGGTCGCGACGCCGTCGAAATGGCCGGGACGGTGCGCGCCCTCCCAGCGTTCGCTGATCCCGGCGACGCTGACCGTGGTTGCGAAACCGTCGGGATAGAGATCGCCGACCTGTCCCAGCCACACCGCGTCGCAACCGGCAGCGCGCAGCTTGTCGCAATCCGCTTCCTCGCTGCGCGGATAGCGGTCGAGGTCGGCCGGATCGTTGAATTGCAGCGGATTAACGAAGATCGTCGCGACCACCCGGTCGGCGACCCTTCGCGCGGCGGTGACGAGGTCGAGATGCCCTTGGTGGAGCGAGCCCATCGTCGGCACCAGCGCGACCCTCTCTCCCGCCCCTTTCCAGTCCCCGATCAATGGCCGCAAGGCGATGGATTCACGAAGGATTTGCATCGATTCCGGGCCTTCGATACTGACTTTGGCGAATGGCGCGCCGCGGGGGATGCGCCGGGGGTTCAATAAGGGGCGCAATGGCCATGAGCCAGCCGCATTTCATCGTTTTCGCCAATGAAAAGGGCGGCACCGGAAAGTCGACGACGGCGGTCCACACCGCCATCGCGCTCGCCGCCTCGGGCCACCGCGTCGGCGCGCTCGACCTCGACCATCGCCAGCGCACGCTGACCCGCTATCTCGAGAACCGCGACGCGACCATCGCCCGCACCGGCAAGCTGCTGCCCCGGGCCGAGTTCGAAGTGCTCGACCAGCAGGATGAGGCGGGACTGCAGGCCGCGCTCGACCGGCTGGCCGCCAAGGTCGACGTCATCGTGGTCGACACGCCCGGCCGCGACGATCCGGTCGCGCGTGCCGCGATCCTCAAGGCGGACACGCTGGTCACGCCGATGAACGACAGCTTCGTCGACCTCGACCTGATCGGCCAGGTCCATCCTGACAGCTTCAAGGTGACCAAGCCCAGCTTTTACGCCGAGCTGATCTGGAACAGCCGCACGCAGCGTGCCAAGGCAACTGGGCGAAGCGTCGACTGGGTCGTGCTCCGCAACCGCCTGCAGCACATCGAATCGCACAACTTGCGCCGCGTCGGCGCGGCGCTGGACGAGCTTGCCCGCCGGGTCGGCTTCCGCGTCATCCCCGGCCTTGGCGAACGCGTCATCTATCGCGAGTTGTTTCCGAAGGGCGTCACCCTGCTCGACCTGGCCGAGCTTGGCGAAGTCGGATTGGCCCATATTGCCGCCCGGCAGGAACTAAGAGAGATGATCGGCGGTCTAGCCATACCAACCACAGACGAGGCCGCCGCGGAGCCCATCGCGGCCACGGCCTGACAACGCGATAGAGGCCAAGTTTCATGAGTCACGAATTTCATCCGTCGATCCTGCGCGAATATGATGTCCGCGGGGTCGTCGGCGATACGCTCCATCCGGCCGATGCCCGTGCGCTGGGACGCAGCTACGCCGCGCTGGCGGTCAGCGAAGGCGCCAGGCGCATCGCGGTGGGACGCGACGGTCGCACCCACTCGCCCGAACTGGAAGCCGCGTTGGTCGAGGGGCTGACTGCTGGCGGGCTCGATGTCGTGCACATCGGCCTCGGCCCCTCGCCGATGCTCTATTTCGCCGCGTCGACCCTCGATGTCGACGGCGGCATCCAGGTGACCGGCAGCCACAATCCGTCGGACTACAACGGTTTCAAGATGCTGCTCGGCGGCCGGTCGGTGTTCGGCCAGGAAATCCAGGCGCTGGGCCGCCGCGCGGCGAGCGCGGACTGGAGCCACGGCGCTGGTCAGGTCAGCGAAACCGACATCAGCGACGCCTATGTCGACGCGCTGATGAATGGCTTCGACGGAAACGCCTACCGGATCGGCTGGGACGCCGGGAACGGCGCCG